>NZ_JAPNLE010000009.1:0-2668261 GCF_026627925.1 Cupriavidus sp. D39 | reverse complement strand
CCGCCATGTAGGGGTTGCCCATGTGCACGGAGATGCCGGCAGGCACCAGTTGCGCCGGCGTGCCCGGCTCGATGGTGAGGGCGGCGTCCAGGCAGGCGTGCAGGTCGATCGCCGCCGCCATATCGCTCTGGTAAGCCGGCAGGCCCCATTCGTGCAGGCGTGCGTCAAGCACCTTGATTTCGACGGTGGGGTTGGCTTCGAATGTCATGGCTGGTCGGTCCCGGAAAAACTAAAAACGTTGGCAACCCGAGATGATAGCCGAGCTTGGTTGCCCCTTAGTCGCCCGACAGGTCGAACGCCTGCGCCAGCAGCTCGTAGGTGCGCAGCCGCGCCGCGTAGCTGGCGGCCACGCTCAGCACCACCAGTTCGTCGGCAAGGAAGCGCTCGCGCAGGGCCAGCATGCGCTGCGCCACCTGCTCGGGCGTGCCGCAGATGGTGCGCGGGCGCTCGCGCTCGACGATCAGCCGGTCGCGCTCGCCGAGCTCGTGCTGCGCGGCCTGGGCGAGCGAGGGGATCGGTGCGTTGACGCCATAGGCCATCTGCAGCCGGCGCAGGTCCACGGCGCGCTCCAGCTCTGCCGCCTCGGCCTCGGTATCGGCGCAGATCACGAAGATGGCCGCCGCGCTGTAGGGCCGCTCGTCATAGCCCGTCTCGAAATCGCGGCGGTATTGCTGCGCGACGGCATGCCCCACATGCGGATTGATAAAGTGGGCAAAGGCAAAGCGCAGCCCCAGGCGTGCCGCCAGGGCGCCGCCGTAGTCGCTGGAGCCCAGCACCCACAGCTCGGGCCGGGTATCGATCTCGGGCTGCAGCACCACGCCCTCGGCGATATGGCCCGGCGGCACCTCGCCACGGAACAGCCAGGACAGGTCTTGCACTTGCTCCGCGAACTGGTCGCCCCGGTTGTACTGGCCCATGGCCACCGCCTGCGCGGTGCGCATGTCGCCGCCCGGCGCGCGCCCCACGCCAAGATCGATGCGGCCCGGGAACAGGGCCTCCAGCATGCGGAACTGCTCCGCTACCTTGAAGGGGCTGTAGTAGGGCAGCATCACGCCGCCCGAGCCCAGCCGGATGCGCTTGGTCACGCTGCCCAGGCGGGCCAGCATGACTTCCGGCGCCGGATTGCACACGCCGCGCAGCCCGTGATGCTCGGCGCACCAGTAGCGGGTGTAGCCCAGCGCATCCGCGGCCTGCGCCAGCTCCACGGTGGCGGCCAGCGCATCGCGTGCGTGATGGCCGGCGATGACCGGGCTCTGGTCGAGCACCGAGAGGCGCACTTTGGGTTTGCTTGCGGACATGTTCAGGGTTGGGGCCGGGTGAGGATCGAGGATGCCGGGCATTCATGCAGGCTTAACGGCGCGCGGGCAGGCGCTGGGCGATGGCCGCTACCAGGTCGCGCGCCAGCGTCAGCTTGTCGGCGCGCGGCAGGCGGGTCATGCCGTGGGCATCAAACAGCACGATCTCGTTGTCGTCCATGCCGAAGGTGTGGTGGCCGATATTGCCCACCAGCAGCGGCACGTTCTTGCGCTGGCGCTTTTGCTCGCCGTATTGCTCGAGCTTTTCGCTCTCGGCGGCAAAGCCAACGCAATAGGGTGCGTCCGGCTTTGCGGCCACGGCGGCGAGGATGTCGGGGTTCTGCACGAACTGCAGCGTCGGCGTGTCGCTATCGTTGGCCTTCTTCAGCTTCTGGCTGGCCACTTCGGCGGGACGCCAGTCGGCCACGGCCGCCACGGCGATGAACACATCGGCGCCGGGCAAGCCCGCCATTACCGCGTCGTGCATCTGCTGCGCGCTTTCCACATCGGTTCGGGCAACGCCGCGCGGCGTGGGCTGGGCCGTCGGGCCAGCCACCAGCACCACGTCGGCGCCGGCCTCGCGGGCCGCGCGCGCGATGGCAAAGCCCATCTTGCCGGAGGAGCGGTTGGTAATGCCGCGCACCGGGTCGATGGCTTCAAAGGTGGGGCCGGCCGTGATCACCACGCGGCGCCCGGCCAGCGGCTTGGGCTGGAAGAACGCGATGATATCCGCAAGCAGCTCCAACGGCTCCAGCATGCGGCCGTCGCCGACTTCGCCGCACGCCTGGTCGCCGCTGCCGGGGCCCAGCAGGGTCACGCCGTCCTTGCGCAGCTGGGCGGCGTTGCGCTGGGTGGCGGGGGCCGACCACATCTGCAGGTTCATGGCCGGCGCCACCAGCAACGGGCAGTTGCGAGCGATGCACAGGGTGGTCAGCAGGTCGTCGCACAGGCCATGCGTCAGCTTGGCGAGGAAATCGGTGGAGGCGGGCGCGACCACGATGGCATCGGCTTCGCGCGAGAGATCGATATGGGCCATGTTGTTGCCCACGCGCGCGTCCCATTGGGAGGTGAAGACCGTGCGCCCGGAGAGTGCCTGCATGGTCACCGGCGTGATGAACTGGGTGGCGCCTTCGGTCATGACCACCTGCACGGTGGCGCCGGCCTTGGTCAGCAGGCGGACCAGCTCGGCCGATTTGTAGCAGGCGATGCCGCCGGTCAGGCCAAGGACGAGATGCTTGCCTCGCAGATCCATGGATATGCTCTTCGCTTGAAGGTTGTTGTCCGGCAGTTGCGGCAGCCAGCAAGGTCTGCAACTCCCGCGCCGGAGAGTCATCAATAATACCGGCTTGCCCGCGAGTGCGTTGGCGGGCGCCGCCACGCGCTTCGAGCGTCTCCATCGGCGCTGCTTCAGCTCAACGGCTTAAGGTCAAAGGCAGTTTCACCTCCCCTGCGGGGAGGCGACCTACTTTCTTGTCTCGCCAAGAAAGTAGGCAAAGAAGGCGACCCGGATGCGGCGAAAGACTCCTCGTCGGCAAGCCAAAGAGCGGCCGGGACCCAAACTCACATCGCCTTAGGGCGATGCTCAGACATGGGTCCCTCTTTTCCGCTCTTTTGGCTTGCCGACGAGGCGCCGCATAACGGGAGATTCAAACCTTTACGGCTCGCTGCGCATCGCGCGTGGGTGATTTCCGCCTGGGGGCGGAAATCACGGCTACACCGAGTGATGCTTTGACTCTACCGCTGGTTTGCTCCCCTCTCCCACTTGTGGGAGAGGGGCCGGGGAGAGGGCGGGCGCTTCAAATGCCGCCTGCGTGCTGGACAAAACCGAAGGCTTCGCTTCAAGTGGCTCCTAGCTAAGCCCCTCTCCCCCTGAGGGGAGAGGGAGCGAAGGACGTCGTCACGATGCGCGGCTTTGGCCTGTTTGGCGGCTTCGGCTTGTGCATCAGGTTTGTCAGCGGCTTGACGCCCGCATGAAGCGGGTGCAGCTGGAACGTTGGTGCGGCCTCAATGCCGGCGAACGCGCCGCAGTTCGTCGACGATCAGCAGCACGGCGCCCACGGTGATGGCGCAGTCCGCCACGTTGAACGCCGGCCAGTGGTAGTTGCGCACGTAGAAGTCGAGGAAATCGACGACATGGCCGTACACCACGCGGTCCACCACATTGCCAATGGCGCCGCCAAGGATCAGCGAGATCGCGAAGCAGAACAGGCGCTGCCCGGTATGGCGGTACAGCATCCAGATGATGAACAGCCCCACCAGCACGCCCAGGCCGGTGAAGAACCAGCGCTGCCAGCCGCCGGCGTCTGCCAGGAAGCTGAAGGCGGCGCCCTTGTTATAGACCAGCACCAGGTTGAAGAAGCGGGTCACCGGGCGGGATTCGCCGTAGGCGAAGGTCCGCACGATGACGATCTTGAAGAACTGGTCGAGCACGATCACCAGCAGGGCGAACGCCATCCACAGCAGTGGCGTGGCGTTGCTGCCCTTCGAGCCCTTGCTGCTGGCGCGTTTGGTGCCGCGCACGGTGCGCGTGGTGGTAGCGGCCATCAGGCATGGCTCCTGTGTTCACCGGCGCCGAACAGGTTGCTGTCGCAGCGGCCGCAGAGGGTGGGATGGGCCGGGTCGCGGCCGACGTCGGCGCGGTAGTGCCAGCAGCGCTCGCACTTGGCGTGTACCGAGGGCGTCACCGTGACCAGCAGGTCGCCGCCTTCCGGCGCCGGCGTTACCTTGGCGGCGGAGGTCAGCAGCACGAAACGCAGGTCGTCGGACAGGCTCTGCAGCGCGGCCAGCACCGGGCCACCGGCCTGGATGGTGACTTCGGCTTGCAGCGAGGAACCGATCTCGCCGTCCACGCGCACCGCTTCGAGCTGCTTAGTGACTTCGGCGCGGGCTTCGCGGATCACGTGCCACTTCTGCAGCAGGTCGTCGGCCTGGTCGATCGCCGGCACCTCGTAGTAGGTGCTGGTGAAGATGGTGTCGGTGTGCTCGGTGCCATGGCCGAAGATCTGCCATGCCTCTTCCGCCGTGAACGACAGGAACGGCGCCATCCAGTGCAGCATGGCCTGCGTGATGTGGTACACCGCGTTCTGCGCGGCGCGGCGCTCTTTCGAGTTGGCCGCGGTGGTGTAGAGGCGGTCCTTCAGCACGTCCAGGTAGAAGCCGCCCAGGTCTTCCGAGCAGAAGGTCTGCAGCTTGGCGACCACAGGGTGGAACTCGTAGCCGTCGTAGTGCGACAGGATTTCCTGTTGCAGGCGGCCGGTCAGGGCGACGGCGTAGCGGTCGATTTCCAGCCATTCCGACGCCGGCAGCGCATGCTGCGCGTGGTCGTAGTCGGCCAGGTTGGCCAGCAGGAAGCGTAGCGTGTTGCGGATGCGGCGATAGCCTTCCACCACGCGCTTGAGGATTTCGTCGGAGATCGACAGCTCGCCGGAGTAATCGGTCGAGGCCACCCACAGGCGGATGATCTCGGCGCCCATCTTGTTCGACACGTCCTGTGGCGACACCGTGTTGCCGACCGACTTCGACATCTTGCGGCCTTCGCCGTCGACCGTGAAGCCGTGCGTCAGCAGCGCCTTGTAGGGCGGCTTGCCGTACAGCATCGACGCGGTCAGCAGCGACGAATGGAACCAGCCGCGATGCTGGTCAGAGCCTTCCAGGTACAGGTCCGCCAGGCGGCCGTCGGGCAGGTCGGCCGACGCGTCGTACAGGTCTTCGCGGTGGGAGCCGCGGATCACGGTCCAGTGCGTGGTGCCGGAGTCGAACCAGACGTCGAGCGTGTCGCGGTTCTTTTCATACAGGGCGGCATCGGAGCCCAGCAGTTCCTTGGGATCCAGCGTCTGCCAGGCTTCGATGCCGTGCGCTTCCACGCGCTTGGCAATCTCCTCCAGCAGCTCCGGTGTGCGCGGGTGCAGCGCGCCGGTTTCCTTGTGCAGGAAGAAGGCCATCGGCACGCCCCACTGGCGCTGGCGCGACAGGGTCCAGTCGGGCCGGTTGGCGATCATGTTGTGCAGGCGCTGCTTGCCCCAGGCCGGGTAGAACTCGGTTGCCTCGATGCCGGCGAGCGCGGTTTCGCGCAGGGTCGGGCCGTTGCTGCCGTCGTCATTGACCGGATCCACGTCCATGCCCGCGAACCATTGCGAGGTGGCACGGTAGATGATCGGCGTCTTGTGACGCCAGCAGTGCATATAGCTGTGGGTGTACTTGTGCGAGCTTGAACAGGTTGCCCGAGGCCTTCAGCACTTCGACGATCTTGGGGTTGGCATCCCAGATCTTCTGGCCGCCGAACAGCGGCAGCGTGCTGGCATAGACGCCGTCGCCCATGACCGGGCTGATGATGTCCCTGTCGTTCATGCCGTGCGCCTTGCACGACTGGAAATCCTCCACGCCGTAGGCCGGCGCCGAGTGCACGATGCCGGTGCCGGTGTCGGTGGTGACGTAGTCGCCCAGGTAGACCGGCGACAGGCGGTCGTAGCCCGCGTCCATCTTGGACAGCGGGTGGTGGAAGCGGATTTCCGACAGCGCCGCGCCGGTGGTGGTGGCCAGCACCTTGCCTTCCAGTTCGTAGATCTTGAGCTGTTCTTCGACGCGCTCGGTGGCCAGCAGCAGGAAGCCGCGCGGGGTATCGACCAGCGCGTACTCGACCTCCGGGTGCACGTTGAGCGCCTGGTTGGACGGGATGGTCCACGGCGTGGTGGTCCAGATCACGATCCAGCCGGGTTTGGCGGCGAGTTGCTCGGCCGGCACCTTGAAGGCGTGAGCCAGCTTGTCGGTCTCGGCGAAGGGGAAGCCCACGTCGATGGAAAGATCGGTCTTGTCCTTGTACTCGACCTCGGCCTCGGCCAGCGCCGAGCCGCAGTCGAAGCACCAGTTCACCGGCTTCAGGCCACGGAACACGTAGCCCTTTTCCATGATCTTGCCCAGCGCGCGCAGCTCGTCGGCTTCGTTGCTGTAGTTCATGGTCAGGTAGGGGTGTTCCCAGTCACCCAGCACGCCCAGGCGCTCGAAGTCCAGCTTCTGGCGGGCGATCTGCTCGGTGGCATAGGCACGGGCGCGCGATTGCACTTCCTGCACCGGCAGGCCCTTGCCGAACTGCTTTTCGATCTGGATCTCGATCGGCATGCCGTGGCAGTCCCAGCCCGGCACATAGACGGCGTCCAGCCCGGTCAGGCCGCGCGCCTTGACGATCATGTCCTTGAGGACCTTGTTGACCGCGTGGCCGATGTGGATGTCGCCATTGGCGTACGGGGGGCCATCGTGCAGGATGAACTTCTTGGCGCCCTTGCGAGCGGCCCGGATCTTCTTGTAGAGCTGCTTGTCCTGCCATTGCTTGACCCACAGCGGCTCGCGCTTGGGCAGGTCGCCGCGCATCGGGAAGGGGGTCTCGAGCAGGTTGACCGGGTACTTGCTTTTTCGGGCTTGGCGCGTTTGTCGTTGGACATGTCGATTCTCGGGGCAATTCAGTTGGCGCGCGGCACTAGCTCGGCTGGGTGCGGGCGCGCGGTACGGCGTGGACCGGCTGCGGAGGGTGCCGCGGCCTGGCTTCGGGTTGGGGTAGCGACCCGGGTCCCGCCGCGCGGGAACGGGGCGCTAGCTAATTCGGTCGGTGGCGGAGGTGGCGAAGTCGCGGCTGCCCGCTGCCGGGGGCGTGCCCTCGGGCGAGCCCGGCACAGTCAGGCCGAAGAAGGCGCGAGCGTCCGCGCTGTCCTTGGCAATGGCGGCGGTCAGCGCCTCCAGCCCGTCGAAACGGGCTTCGTCGCGCAGCTTCTTCATGAACTCGACCCGCACCAGCTTGCCGTAGACGTTCTGCTTGAAGTCGAACAGGTGCACTTCCAGCAGCACCCGGCCGGCATCTTCAATGGTCGGGCGCACGCCGATGCTGGCCACGCCTGGTATGGCGTGCTCGGCCAGCCCATGCACCTGCACCACGAAGATGCCGTTGACAGCCGGCCGCTTGTGCGAGATGCGCAGGTTGATGGTGGGAAAGCCCAGGTCGCGCCCGAGCTTGCGGCCGTGGACCACATGCCCGCTGATGGCATAGCCATGGCCAAGCAGGCGGCGCGCGTGTTCGAGATCGCCATCGCCCAGCGCCTGCCGCACGGCGGAGCTGGAGATGCGCACGCCGCCTTCGGAGACCGAGCCCATCTGCTCCACGTCGAAGCCGAACTGGACGCCAGCCTGTTGCAGATAGGCGAAATCGCCGGCGCGCCTGGCACCGAAGCGGAAGTCGTCGCCGACCAGCAGCCAGCGCGTATGCAGGCCGTGCCAGAGCACGTTCTCGACAAACGCTTGTGGGGATTGCGCGGCGAAGTGTGCGTTGAAGTGCTCAACGACCACGCGGTCGACACCGTTGCGGCGCAGGCTTTCCAGCTTGTCGCGCAGTAGTGCAATGCGCCTTGGCGCCTTGTCCGGCGTGAAGAATTCGCGCGGATGCGGCTCGAATGTCATCACGCATAGCGGCAGCCCGCGTGCATCCGCCGCGGCGCGCGCGCGGGCGAGCAGCGACTGGTGGCCGCGGTGCACACCGTCAAAATTGCCGATGGTGAGGGCGCAGGGCGCCCGGCTTTCGGCGTTGGGCAGGCCACGGAAGACTTTCACGAGGACGGCAACAAGCGTTTGGGTAAAGCGAGCATTATAAGGCGAATGGTGGACAAGTTTGGCCTGGCGGCGGTGGCGGGCATGCCGGCACTGGCGTTTTTGTGCACGGATCGACCCATTGACGTGGCGTTGTGCCCCAAAAGGCGGCATGATATGGCGGATCGCACTCGCTGCCCCCAGCCCTCCCTTGAACGCGCTGCTAAACCGAATCCTGCCGCCGCCAGGGCCTCCGCTCGATACCGAAACGCGGGCCAAGCTGCTGGCGACCATCCATCGCGTCTCCCCCACCGCCATCGTCGCCTCGGTGGTGCTTCCGGCATTGACCGCGATCGCCTTCTGGTCGGCCGCCGATCACAGCGCCCTGGTGGGCTGGTGCGGCGTCATGCTGGTGCTGACCGCGGCCACCAGCTGGTTCTACTTCGGCTACCTGCGCGATTGCGCCACCATGAGCCGTTCGGCGCACACGCGCAAATGGTGGGCCAATATGCGGGCGATGGCCTTCCTGACCGGGCTGACCTGGGGCAGCTCCGCGCTGCTGCATCTCTACACCGGCTCCACCGTCTTCTCCAGCGTGTTGTACCTGCTGGCGCTTGGCGTGCTGGCGGGCGGCGTCACCGCGCAGTCACCGGTGCCGTCCAACCTGGTCTATGCCGGCATCCCGATCCTGGTGCCCAATATCCTGCTGGCCGAGTACGCGTTCCCGGGACATGGCACCTATGTGCAGTTGCTGCTGGTGGTCTACGCCATCATGCTCACGCGCCATGCCCTGAACCTGCAGCGCACGCTGGTGCGGGCCATCCAGCTGGAAAGCGACAGCCGCAGGCTGGCCAAGCAATTCCAGGAGGAAAAGGAGAGGGCGCTGCATGCCAGCGAGGAAAAGTCGCGCTTCCTGGCCGCCGCGAGCCATGACCTGCGCCAGCCGGTGCATGCGCTGGTGATGCTGGTGGAGGCGCTGCGCGCCCGCAACAAGTCGTCCTCGCTCCATCCGCTGGTGGAGCAGGTGGCCGCCGGCACCCAGACCATCGACCTGCTGTTCCGTTCGCTGCTGGATCTGTCCAAGCTCGAGGGCCGCAAAGTGCTGCCCACGTTGGAGCCGTGTGAGCTGAGCCACCTGATCAGCGAGGTCATGAGCCAGTTCGCCGCCGACGCGCGCGAGAGCGGCCTGACCCTGACACCGCGCGTGCCCGAAGAGCTGTACGCCATGGCCGAGCCCGTGCTGCTGCGCCGCGCGCTGTTCAATCTCGTGCAGAACGCCCTGCGCTACACCCGGCGCGGGGGCGTGCTGGTGACCGCGCGCGAGCGCCGCAAGCATATCCGCGTGGAAGTGTGGGACACCGGGGCCGGGATTACGCCCGAGCATCTGCCGGACATCTTCTCGCCGTATTACCAGGTGCATAACCCGCAGCGCGACCCTCACAGGGCCTGGGGTTGGGGCTGGCGATCTTCAAGGAATGCGTGCGGCTGATGCGCGGCACCTATGGCGTGCGTTCCGTGCCGGGCCGGGGTTCGGTGTTCTGGTTCTCGCTGGCGCCGGTGGCGGCCGAGACCGTGGCCACCATCCGTACCGTGCGGGCCAATGCGCAGGCAGAGGACGCCAAGCCCGACCACCTGCGCGGCACCGTGCTGGTGGTCGACGACGATACCCAGATCCGCAAGGCGTGGATCGCGCTGATGGAAGCGTGGGGCATCGAGGTTGCCTGCGCCGCGCACGGCGCGGATGCCGATCGCCTGTTCCTCCAGGGACTCAAGCCGGACATCATCTTCTGCGACTTGCGCCTGCCCGGCAGCGAGAATGGCCTGGACCTGCTGGAGCGCTGGCAGAACACCCAGCCGCAGGCGCGCAGTGCGCTCTTGTCGGGCGACCTGAAATCCGCCGCGCTGGCGGCGGCCGAGGAGGCTGGCTACTTCGTGCTGCCCAAGCCGGTCGATCCGGCCGCGCTCAGGCTGCTGCTCCGGCGCTGGCTGCGGCCCGCCTGAGCCGCGCATGCCTAAAAAATGGGCCGGCGCATGACGCGCTGGCCCATTTTTTATTTGTCGCCTGCACGGTTGATCGGCTGGCGTTGCCAATGCGCGTTACTGGCGCAGGCGGAATCGCTCCATGCGCGACATGACCTGCATGCGGGTGCGCACGCCGAGCCGCTGCAAGATGGCCGAGACGTGTTCCTTGACGGTGTTTTCCGTCAGGCCGAGCCGCCGCGCGATGACCTTGTTGGGCAGGCCTTCCAGCACCAGCGCCAGCACCGAGCCCTGGCGCGGGGTCAGCCCCAGTTCCGCCGGGGTGACCGGGATGCCGTGCGCCGGCCCGAACGATTGGGCACGGCCACTGAGCGCTTCGTCCGAGGGGAAGGAGGTGTCGCCTGCCAGCACCTTGCGCACGGCGGCGGTGAATGCGTTGGCGTCCAGGTGCTTGCCGACGAAGCCACAGGCGGCGAGCGCGCGCGCGCGGCCCACGATTTCGGGCGTGGCCTCGGCCGACATAAAAATAAAGCGAGCGGAAGGTACCAGTGTCTTGAGCGCCTGCATGGCGTCGAAGCCGGTACCGTCGGTCAGCCAGATATCCAGCAGCACGATGTCAGGCCTGAGTCCTTGCTGCAGGGTATTCAACGCCTCTTTGGCGCTCCCCGCGGCGTGGACGGCGACGTCGGGCATCACTTCCGCCAAAAACGCGGTGGTGCCAGACAAGGCCATAGGATGATCATCGACCACCAACAAGGTCGGTGCAGCGTTCGACATGCGATTTCCCGTCTAATTTCCCAGTTCGTCCTTGTTGTCACTTAAAGCCGTGTTAACGGACTGCGCGTGGACGATAGCAGCCACTCTAGCAGAGCGGGCGAGGCGTCACAATCCATCGGGCGTGAGTTCACGTTGCGTATAGGCCATGCGAAATGGCGCTGCGGCGAGGGTTTCGCGTGTTTTAAGTGCCTAATGCGCTCGCTTTGGTCGTGTACTGGCCCCGGCTTGGTAGAATTGCGCGATGAAAAATATCGTTATCCTGATTTCCGGGCGGGGCTCCAATATGGAAGCCATCGTCAGCGCCTGTGCCGCCGAAGGCTGGCCGGCGCGCGTAGCGGCGGTCTTGTCCAACCGGCCAGACGCCGAAGGTCTGAAATTTGCCGCCGACCACGGCGTGGCTACCGGCGTGGTGGACCACAAGTTATATGATGACCGCGCCACTTTTGACGCGGCGCTCGCTGATGCCATCGACGCTTTCGCGCCGGACCTGGTGGTCCTGGCCGGCTTCATGCGCATCCTGACGCCGGGCTTTGTCGACAAGTATGCCGGGCGCATGCTGAATATCCATCCGTCGCTGCTGCCGTGCTTTCCGGGGCTGCATACACACCGGCAAGCCATCGAGGCGGGCGTCAAGGTCCACGGCGCCAGCGTGCATTTCGTCACGCCCGAGCTCGATCACGGCCCCGTTATCGTCCAGGCCGCGCTTGACGTGCTGCCGGACGACACGCCCGAGAGCCTGGCCACGCGCCTGTTGCCGTGCGAACACGTTATCTACCCGCGCGCTGTGCGCTGGTTTGTCGAAGGCCGGCTGCGCGTGCATGCCGGCGTAGTCCGGGTCGAACCACCCGAATCCCAGCTGTTTACGGCCTTTGCTGCCGCTACGGAGGTGCAGTCATGAGCCGCAATACCGCAGGGGCGCGTCAGCCCGTTCGCAACAAGAACAAGGATCACAAGGGCACGCCCATTCGCCAGGCCCGCTCGCGCGACGCGCACGACAGCCAGGCCCCGCAGCAAGGCCGCGGGCCCCATGGCGGCCTGCATGCCGTCCATATCCAGCACATCGACCGCCTGCTGGGCAAGGTGCTGATGTTCACGCGCCCGTCCGACGTGGTGGTGAGCTACTACTTCCGCGAAAACCCCAAGCTGGGTCATCGCGAGCGCGGCATCATCGCGGAAGCCGTGTTTGCCGTGCTGCGCCGGCGCGTGGAGTTTGCGCAGTTCGCCGCCAGCGGCACGGGTGCTTCGCAGCGCCGCCTGGCCCTGCTGGGCCTGGCCGCCACGCTGGGCCGCGACGTGCTGACGCCGTTCCTGTTGCCAGAAGAGGGCGAATGGCTCGATCGGCTGACCACGATCGAGCGTTCCAGCCTGGCGCCGCGCGTGCGCGCCAACCTGCCCGAATGGCTGTTCGACCAACTGGCCGCGCGCCACGATGAAGCCTTTGTCGAAGCGCTGGGCGATGCCTCGGCTGCGCCCGGCGCCGCTGGACCTGCGTGCCAACCTGGTCAAGACCACGCAGGAGGCCGCGCTGGCCGAGCTGACCACCGCGGGGCTGAAGGCCGAGGTGACGCCGATGGCGCCGTCCGGCATCCGCCTGGCCGGCAAGCCGGCGCTCAACCAGCTGCCGGTGTTCGTCAACGGGCTGGTCGAAGTGCAGGATGAAGGCAGCCAGCTGCTGTGCAACCTGGTCGCGCCCAAGCGCGGCGAGATGGTGGTCGATTTTTGCGCGGGCGCGGGTGGCAAGACGCTCGCCCTGGGCGCGCTGATGCGCTCCACCGGCCGCCTCTATGCGTTCGACGTGTCCGAGAAGCGCTTGTCCAACCTCAAGCCGCGCCTGGCGCGCAGCGGGTTGTCCAACGTGCACCCCGTGCTGATCGACTCCGAGCACGACGCCAAGATCAAGCGCCTGGCCGGCAAGATCGACCGCGTGCTGGTGGATGCGCCTTGCAGCGGCCTGGGCACGTTGCGGCGCAATCCGGACCTGAAGTGGCGCCAGTCGCCGCAATCGGTGCTGGAGCTGACCGTCAAGCAGGCGGCCATTCTCGAATCCGCCGCGCGCCTAGTGAAGGTGGGCGGGCGCGTGGTCTACGCAACGTGCAGCGTGCTGGAGGCCGAGAACGAAGGCATCGTGCGTGGTTTCCTGGCCTCGCACCCGGCCTTCCGCCTGGTGCCCGCCGCACAGGTGCTGGCCGAGCAAAAAATCACGGTGCCCGGCTTGCCGGAGGATGCCGAGATGTTGGCGCTCTACCCGCACCTGCACCAGACCGACGGCTTCTTCGCCGCCGTGCTGGAGCGCGTCAGCTAAAGCCGGATCCACCAGGCGGCCGCGCCAGGGGAAGCATCCCCGTGGCGCCGGCCGACTGGCGAATTTCCCGCGCTGGGGCCGTCCGGTCCCAGCCGCCTTTCCCGTCCCCCTTCTTTTGCCACCCGCCATCCCGGGCAGGCATGCAATTCGCCTGCGCCGCTCGGCCTGCGCGCGCGCCGCGAGGACGCTGTACGTCGGCAGTATGGCCGCTATGTGTTGATACGCGGGTCTTGATGGACTAAGCCTTCTGGGCGACTCCTCATACTTTGTGGCGCGCGGGCAGGCCCGTGAAGGCGCGCGCCGGCTCGGGGAAACCCAGTCGCGAATGGTGCCAGCACGGGGCTGGCCGGTGCGCACCCGCTCCCGGACAAATGATTGCCGCCATCGTAGAGCGCAGTCCGCCTCCATTTGCATCGCCCATTCGCACCAATGGAACAAGCTCTTAAGTTCAATACATTAAAGGCGTCGTAACTTGTCTTGTCGGGCAATGCAGGCTAAGTTGGCAAGACAACGCGCGCCAGGCAAGTACAACGGCGCGCGACCGCGCAAGGTGGATCGGCGCCGCACACTGTTCGGATGGGGTTCCAGGGCGCGCCGGTCCCGTAAAGGGGGCGACGCGCTCGGTCGGGAGGCGGGATGTTGCATTCTTTCTTCTTCGAGACGGCTGCACGGCAGCCCCGCGACCACGCCTTGTGGGTCGACGGACGCTTTTACGCTTATGAGGAACTGCGCGCGCGCGCGGGCCGCGTGAGTGCCGCGCTGGCGGCGCATTCAGGCGACGGGAGCCGCAACTGCATCCTGTTCGCGCACCGCAGCGTCTGCGCGTACGCCGGCCTGCTCGGCGTGCTCGCCGCCGGCATGGCCTACGTGCCGTTGCACCCCAAATTTCCCCCGGCACGCAACGCCGCCATCGTCCAGCGCTCAGGCGCGCGCGTGATGGTGGTCGATCGCGCATGCGCAGCGCAGCTTGTTGCGTTGATGCCGTTGCTGCCGCCGTATCTGCGCATTCTCTTGATGGATCCCGAGTCGCTGCCGGCAACCGGGTGTCCGGGAGGCGGCGCGCGTTTCGCCCCGTTGCCGCCGGCGCCCTTGTGCATGACCCGCCTGGGCCGCCCGTGACCGTTTCAGGCGATGACCTCGCCTACCTGATCTTTACCTCCGGCACCAGCGGGCCGCCCAAGGGCGTCATGATCCCGCACGCCAGCGCTGCGGCCTATGTCAGCGCGCAGATGCGGCGCTTTCCATGCGAGCCTGGCGCGCGCTTTAGCCAGTTCGCCGATCTCACCTTCGATTTCTCGGTGCATGACATGCACGTTTGCTGGGCGAACGGAGGCTGCCTGTATGTGCCATCTCTGCAAGATCCGCTCTACCTGGCCGGCTTTATCCGTGAACACGGGATTACCCACTGGGCCAGCGTGCCCTCCGTACTGGCGTTGATGCAGCAGTTCCGCAAGTTGACGCCCGGCGCGTTTCCCAGCGTGCGGATGACCTTGATGGGGGGCGAGGCCTTGCCCAAGACGCTGGCGCGGGCGTGGTCGCGGGCGGCGCCGAACACGCGCATCGTCAACGGCTACGGACCCACCGAGGCGACGGTGATCATGCTCACCTTTGAGCTGACCGAGACTTTTCTTGCCGATGCGTCGCGTCCCGCGGTGCCGCTCGGCAAGCCATATGCCGGGGTCGAGCTGATGATTGTCGACGACGCGCTTGCGCCGGTGCCGCCCGGCGCGCAGGGCGAACTGCTGATCGGCGGCGCGCAGCTTGCCAAGGGCTATCTGCGCGCCAACCCGCTCGACGCGCAGCGCTTCTTCACACGCACCTATCCCGGGCGGGCGTGCAGCCGCTGGTATCGCACCGGCGATGCCGTGGCCGAATCGCCCGATGGGTTGCTTTACCACGGCCGCATCGACATGCAGGTGAAGATTCGCGGCAACCGCGTGGAATTGCAGGAGATCGAGCAGGTCGTGCAGGCTGCCAGCGGCAGCGCGCAGTGCGCCGTGCTGGCGTGGCCACTGGATGACGCCGGCAAGCCGATAGGGCTGATCGCCTTTGTGCAGGCATCGGGCGACGCAGCGCTGGGCGAGCTCGGCGCGCGCATGGCGCGGATCCGGCTGGCTTGCAGGCAGAGCCTGCCGGTCTACGCGCAACCGGATCGCATCGTCTGCCTCGACGGCCTTCCCATGAACGTGAACGGCAAGATCGATCGCGGCCAGTTGCAGGCGCGTTGCGAGCGCCTGGGCGTTGCTGCGGGGGCGCACGGCAGGCCAGGCGCAAGGCGTTTGCGCCATGACGCCGCTGCACTTCGACGGATGTTTTGGCTGGTACCACCCGGCCCAGGGACAGCGCGCGGTGCTGCTGTGCAATGCGATCGGGCACGAAGCCTTGTGGACGCATGCCGGCCTGGCGCGGCTAGCGGAGCGGCTTGCGGCCCAGGGCGTGCCTGTGCTCAGGTTCGACTATCCAGGCACCGGTGACTCCGCCGACCCTGACCATGCCGGCGCGCCGGCGCCGGGCGCGTCCTGCATCGACGCCTGGCTTGCCGGGATCGGCGCCGCTGGCAAGTTGCTCAGGCGCATGTCCGGTGCCCAGGAACTCGTGCTGCTGGGCGTGCGCGGCGGCGCCTCGCTGGCGGCGCTGGCTGCCGAGCGCCGCGTGGCCGGGCTGCGCGTCGATGCGCTGGCGCTGCTTGCGCCCGTGGCGAGCGGCAGGATGCTGGTGCGGGAGATGAAGATGATCGCACAGACCTGGCGCTCGCTTGCTGGCCGCGCGGTGGAGTCCGGGCCTGCGCCTGGCACTGGCCAGCAAGCGGGCATCGACATCCTTGGCATCCATTTCTCAGGCGCGGTGGTCGATGGCCTTGGCGGCCTCGACTTGCTCGATGCGCCACGCGCGCCCGCCCCGAGAATCCTGGTCGCAGGCGGGGAGCCCCAGGTTGACCCGCTGGCGCACCACTACGGCACGCTGGGCGCGCAGGTGCGGGTGGTGCCTTTCCCCGAGGTGATCGACTGGTTGCAGGATCCGCTGCATGGCACCCCGCCGGAGGCGACCTTCGCGGCGGTGGCAGGCTGGATTGCCGATATGGCGCCAGCGGCACCGGCTGGCGAGCCTGGCCCAGGGGGCGGGGCGATGGTGGCTGCAGAGGCCTCTTGCCTGTGCTCCGGCGAATGGATGGAAACGCCCGTGCGTTTTGGCCAGGGCCTGTTTGGCATGTTGTGCGAGCCGCTCGGGGCGCGCATCGAGCGGCCGGCCGTGCTGATCAACAATTCCGGCGGCACGCATCACGTCGGTGCCGGCCGTTGCGGCGTCATGCTGGCGCGCCGGCTGGCGGCGCGCGGGGTTGCCTCGTTTCGCATCGATGTGCGGGGCATCGGGGACGCATCCGTTGGCGCGCAGGCCATCGCGGCCGTGCCGGCCGATCCGGACGGATACCGCGATGCCATCACCGCCTGCGACTGGTTGCTTGCCCACGGCCATCGCGAGGTGGTGGCCTTCGGCGTGAGCTATGGCGCCAATGTCAGCCTGCATGCCGCGGGCGCGCACCCGGGCGTGGTGGGCGCCGTGCTGGTCAACCTGCAGCGCTTGTTGCGCCGGGAGCCGTTCACACGGCCCCGCTGGCTGATCCATGGCCGCAGCGCACCCACGGCAGAAGAGGGCACGCCCGGCATCAACGCGGCATCGGTCCTTCCCAAGCCTGCCGCGCACGAGCAGTGGGAAATCGAGGACTTGCTCCGGACGCTCGACGCACGCGGCACGGTCCTGCGCCTGCTGTTCGGGCCGGACGATCCCGGGCCTTTCGAGCTGGCGCGCTTCTTCGGGCCAACGCTGGCTGGCCTTGCCGGCTTCTCGCAGTTGCAGATCGAGACCGTCGCTGGTCTTGACCACGGCATGCTGAACCCGCCCGGGCGGGCACGGGTGATCGACTATTGCGTCGACCTGTTATGTGGCCCCTTGCATCCGGGGGCGGACCTGCGAGATCGGCTGCAACGCATTGCCGAGCCGTGGCGTCGCATGCCGGATTGCCGGGGAAGGTGCGGCTGACAGCGATCCGCGCATGGAAAAGGGACCAGGTTGCCCGGCAGGCCCAGCGCCAATCCTGCGCCGCGCGGAGCAGGGCGGCTAGAATGGCTGACTTTTTGGTCGCGGGGCATGCAGTGACGTCATGCAGTGTCCCGCTTACCTTGCCAGGGGCCGCTGATCCTGACCGGATGGTCCCTGCCAGCCATGGCAAAGCATGAATCCCACTTCCCTGAACGAACTCCAAGTTGCGCATCCGGCTTTTGGCAAGATGCTCGATGACCTGATCCGCGACGCGGGTGGCCCCGGCTTCATCTGGCAGCTGGCGGTCCTTGCTGCCTGCCTGGCTGTGGCCTGGCCATTGGCGAGATTGATCGTCAAGCGCCTCGAAGCCCGCTACGCCGGATCCAGCTTCTCCCTGCGCTTCGCCGCGGCCAGCCTGGAGCGCGCCATGTTCCCGTTGTTCGGCTGGCTGCTGGTGATGGGCGCGCGCTTCGGGCTGGCGCCGATGATGTCCATCAGCGTGCTACGGCTCGCATTGGTGCCTCTTTCCGGCATTACCTTCCTCTATTTCGCCTTCTACATCTTGCGTCGCGTGATGTCGGGCAATGGTCAGCTGCACGGCATGCTGCTGCTGGTCGAAAAAGTGCTGACTACCCTGGTTTGGGCGGCGATGGCGCTTTATGTGCTGGGTTTGCTGTGGGATGTGGTGCACTGGATGGACGGCATCCGCTTTTCACTGGGCGGCAAGCAGAAGATCAGCCTGGCAGACACGCTGGTGGCCGTGGTGTGGATCCTGGTCACCGTGCTGGTGGCCATGTGGTTCGGTTCGTGGCTGGAGGAGCGGCTGATGCGCTCGAGCGGGCTGGACAGCAACCTGAAAGTGGTCCTGTCCCGGATCTCCAAGGCGCTGCTACTACTCGTTTCCCTGTTGCTGAGCCCGTCGCTGGTCGGCATCGACCTCACCGTGCTGTCCGTGTTTGGCGGCGCGCTGGGCGTTGGCCTGGGGCTGGGCTTGCAAAAGATCGCTAGCAACTACATCTCCGGTTTCATCATCCTGCTCGACCGCTCGGTCAAGCTGGGCGACCAGATCACGGTCGATAAATACACGGGGATCGTTTCGCAGATCCGCACGCGCTACACCGTGGTGCGCAACGGCGATGGCGAAACCCTGGTGCCGAACGAGCAACTGGTGGCGCAGGCGGTACAGAACCACTCGTTCTCCAACACCAATGTGCGCGTTGCAACCCGTGTTCAGGCCGATTACGCGGCGGATCCGGAAATGGTGCTGGCCTTGCTGGTCGAGGCCGCTCAAGGCATCCCGAGATTGCTGGCACAGCCGGGGCCGTCGGCATTTCTGGTGCTGTTCGGCGACAATGGCATCGAATATGAGCTGGCTGGTTATATCGCCGACCCGCAGAACGGTAAGCTCGGCGTGCAATCGGCGATGAACCGGGCGATATGGCGGAAGTTCAGGGAACATGGCATCTCGATCCCGTATCCGCAGCGCGAGGTGCGCGTGCTGGGGAAAGCGGGAGTCGACGGCAGTGACGAATCCACAAAAGAGGCTCAAGCAGCGCATATTGGGCTGCCGGGTGCCATGACTGGCGCCGCGTCGTGAGTGTTCACGGGGCGTTTAGGCCACCTTATGGAACAATCCGTGTTGCTTAACATCAAACTGAGGGAAAAAGCGGATGTCCGCTCGATGCGGTTCCGGTAGAATCCTAGGTAGTTGCGGGTTCATTCGAAAGGCGCGTTTCGTTCGGATGACTTTGTTCGACCTCCCGCCCCCACCAGACAGCCGCCAGATTGCAGCGGCTCGTGTCCAGTCCCGCCGCAGGCAGCAGTTTTGCCCAAGGCGCCAGACGCGCATGCCTTGGGGGCTCCGGCGAGTGCCGGGGTTTCAGGCAGGCGCCATATGACGCAATCATTGAATTTGCAGGCCTTTTTCTGCACCTTGTTTGCGGCTCGCCTTGTCGCGCCGCACTGAATGCCCCTGTTTAATCGACGGAGAACAGTTTGTTCGACACTATTCTTGACTGGGCCGCTAATGGCCTCGCCAACTGGTCCTGGTGGGAGATCGTGATCTACACCCTCGTGGTGACGCACATCACCATCGCGGGCGTGACCATCTACCTGCACCGCTGCATGGCGCACCGGTCGCTGGATCTGCACCCTATCGTTTCGCATTTCTTCCGTGGTTGGCTGTGGCTGACCACCGGCATGGTCACCAAAGAGTGGACCGCCATTCACCGCAAGCACCACGCCAAGTGCGAGACCGAAGACGATCCCCACAGCCCGCAGACCCGCGGCATCCGGAAGGTGCTGCTGGAAGGCGCGGAGCTGTATCGCGCCGAATCCAAGAACAAGGAGACCATCACCAAGTTCGGTCATGGTACGCCGGACGACTGGGTCGAGCGCAATGTCTACTCGCGCTTTGGCTGGCAAGGCGTTGGCCTGATGCTGATCGTCGACGTCGCCCTGTTCGGTGTGATCGGCCTGAGCGTATGGGCCGTGCAGATGCTGTGGATCCCGATCCACGCCGCCGGCATCATCAATGGCCTGGGCCACTGGTGGGGCTATCGCAATTACGATTGCGAGGACGCTTCGACCAATGTTTCGCCGTGGGGCATCATCATCGGCGGCGAAGAACTGCACAACAACCATCACACCTACCCGACGTCGGCCAAGTTCTCGATCAAGTGGTACGAGTTCGACATCGGCTGGGGCTACATCCGCGCCATGCAGGCTGTCGGCCTGGCCAAGGTCAAGAAGACCCCGCCCAAGGCTCGCCTGGTGGATGCCCGCCCGGTTGACCACAACACGCTGGAAGCCATCATTGCCAATCGCTATGACGTGATGGCGCGCTATGCCAAGGCGGTCAAGAGCGCCTACAAGCAGGAACTGGAAAAGCTGAAGGAGGCCCGTGTGGCCGAGTACAGCAGCTTCAAGCCCGCTCGCAAGTGGTTCCACCGCGAAGAAGCCAAGCTGGCCGATCCGCAGCGCCAGCAACTGGCCAGCATCGTGGAGCAGAACAAATCGCTGCATACCTTCGTGGAAATGCGCCGCGAGCTGGCCGCGATCTGGGGCCGCTCCAACCTGACGCGCGAACAGCTGCTGGCGCAGCTGCAGGCCTGGTGCCACCGCGCCGAGGCCAGCGGCATCCAGGCACTGCACGATTTCTCGCTGCGCCTGCGCCGTTATGCCTGATGCGGGCTGATGCCCGAGCTGGCGTGGCCTGATACAATTTAGCTCGCCCAAAAGCCCCGCCACTGGCGGGGCTTTTGTTTTCGCTAAACTCCCCCAATATCAGGGCCAGCGGCGATAGCGGGATACCAAGCGGTATCCGAGGCGCGCTGTCCAAGAGGAGTATCGGAGATGACCCCCAAACGATCAAAGCCGTCGAGTTCGAGAAGCCGAACCTCTCGACGGAGTCCCCCGAAGGCGGCAGCTGTGTCGCCCACGCCTGGGCCAAAGTGCCTCCCGTGCTGTCGGCACAGGAGCGCACGGCGCTCAAAGCGCGCATCAAGACTCTGCTGAAGCAACGTAATGCGGTGCTTGTAGCGCACTATTACGTCGACTCCGACCTGCAGGACCTGGCCGAGGAAACCGGCGGCTGCGTGTCGGACTCGCTGGAGATGGCGCGCTTTGGCCGTGATCATCCGGCCAAGACGCTGGTGGTGGCCGGGGTTCGCTTCATGGGTGAGACCGCCAAGATCCTCAGCCCGGAAAAGACCGTGCTGATGCCCGACCTCGACGCAACCTGCTCGCTAGACCTGGGCTGCCCGTCCGACGAATTCGCCGCGTTCTGCGATGCGCATCCCGATCGCACGGTGGTGGTCTATGCCAACACCAGCGCCGCCGTGAAGGCGCGCGCCGACTGGATGGTGACCTCCAGCATCGGCCTGAAGATCGTCGAGCACCTGCACGCGCGTGGCGAGAAGATCCTGTGGGCGCCGGACAAGCACCTGGGCGGCTATATCCAGAAGCAGACCGGCGCCGACATGCTCTTGTGGCAGGGTTCCTGCCTGGTGCATGACGAGTTCAAGGGCATCGAGCTGGACCTGCTGCGCCGCGAGTTTCCCAACGCCAAGATCCTGGTGCATCCGGAGTCGCCGGCCAATGTGGTCGAGCAGGCCGACGTGGTGGGCTCGACTTCGCAGCTGATCGCCGCGGTAAAGGAACTGGACGCCCGCGAGTTCATTGTCGCGACCGACAATGGCATCCTGCACAAGATGCGCCTGGCAGCGCCCGACAAGCGTTTCATCGAAGCCCCCACCGCCGGCAACAGCGCCACCTGCAAGAGTTGCGCGCACTGCCCCTGGATGGCGATGAACGCACTGACCAACCTGGCCGAAGTGCTGGAGAACGGTCATAACGAAATCCATGTCGACGCGGATATTGGCCGCCAAGCCGTGACCTGCATCGACCGCATGCTCGACTTCGCCGCGCAGCAGAAGGCCAATGTGCGGCCCAAGGCCGACCTGGCCAGCGAGCAGGCCTTGTTCAAGGGAATCGGCCCGGCATGAGCAGCAATCCAAACGTGAATTCCGTGAATTCGAGCGTGAACGCTATTTTCGACAGCTATGGCCCGGCGCTCGCCGAGGCGCTCCAGGCCAATGTCAGCGCAGCTATTGCCGAAGATGTCGGCAGCGGCGACCTGACCGGCATGCTGGTGCCCGCCGGCAAGCCGGCGCGGGCGCGCGTGATCGTGCGCGAGCAAGCCGTGCTGTGCGGCCAGCCGTGGTTCGAGGCGTGCATGCGCGCGGTCGATCCTGCCCTTCAGGTCGACTGGCAGCAGGCCGAAGGCGCTCGCATGGCGCCGGACTCGGTGGTCTGCGAGATCACTGGCCCGGCCCGCTCGCTGTTGACCGGGGAGCGGCCGTCGCTGAATTTCCTGCAGTTGTTGTCCGGCGTAGCAACCGCCACGCGCCGCTATGCCGACCTGGTCGAAGGCACCCGGGCGCGCGTGCTGGATACCCGCAAGACATTGCCGGGCCTGCGCCTGGCGCAGAAGTACGCGGTCAGGGTCGGTGGTGGCGACAACCAGCGCCTGGCGTTGTACGACGGCATCCTGATCAAGGAAAACCATATCGCGGCGGCCGGCAGCATCACCGCTGCCATGCAGGCAGCGGCCGCGCTGGATGCGGGTGTGTCGGTCCAGGTCGAGGTGGAAAGCCTGGCCGAACTGGAAGAGGCATTGGCGGCTGGCGCGAAGTCGATCCTGATCGACAACTTTACCGAGGCGATGATGGGCGATGCCGTGCGTATCAATGCAGGGCGTGCCTTGCTGGAAGTCTCGGGTGGCGTCAATGCAGACACCATCCGTGCTTTCGCCGAAACCGGGGTGGACCGGATCTCGGTAGGGGCGCTGACCAAGGATGTGCGCGCGACGGATTATTCGTTGCGGATCATCGAGTAGGCAAGATCGGCCCGGAGCATAAAAAGCGCGCCAAGGCGCGCTTTTTTATGGCGAGAGGCCAGCGAGGCTTACTTGGCCCGTTCCCGCTTGAACTCCGGCTGCATGACCGTTGGCAGCGCCTTCGGCAACGTCTCCGGATAGTCGCGGCTGAAGTGCAAGCCGCGGCTCTCATGGCGCGAATACGCGCTATCCACGATCAACGAGGCGACTTCCACCAGGTTACGCAGCTCCAGCAGGTCGCGGGTGACCCGGAAGTTGGCGTAGTACTCCGCGATCTCCTCGCGCAACAGGGTGATGCGGTGCTGGGCGCGCTCGAGCCGCTTGCTGGTGCGCACGATGCCCACGTAGTTCCACATCATGCGGCGCAACTCGTCCCAGTTGTGCGAGACGACGACTTCCTCGTCGGCATCCGCCACGCGGCTTTCATCCCACTGGGGCAGCGCGATGTCCGGTTGCCCAGCCTTGTCCTGCCCGGCAATGTCGAGGGCCGCGGCGCGCCCGATCACCATGCATTCGAGCAGCGAATTGGAGGCCAGCCGGTTGGCGCCATGCAGGCCGGTGCAACCGGTCTCGCCCACCGCATAGAGGTTGGACAGATCGGTGCGGCCAGCGGTGTCGGTCACCACGCCGCCGCAGGTATAGTGCGCCGCCGGCACCACCGGGATGGGTTCGCGGGCGATGTCGATGCCGAGTTCCAGGCAGCGTGCATGGATGGTCGGGAAATGCTCGCGCAGGAAGGACTCGGGCTGGTGGCTGATGTCCAGGTGCACGTAATCCAGGCCACGCTTCTTCATTTCGAAGTCGATCGCGCGCGCCACCACGTCGCGCGGAGCCAGTTCGGCGCGCTCGTCATGTTCCGGCATGAAGCGGGTGCCATCGGGCAGCTTCAGCAGGCCGCCTTCGCCACGTACGGCTTCCGAGATCAGGAAGGACTTGGCGTAGGGGTGATACAGGCAGGTCGGGTGGAACTGGATGAATTCCATGTTCGACACCCGGCAGCCCGCGCGCCAGGCCATGGCGATGCCGTCGCCGGTGGCCGTGTCGGGGTTGGTGGTGTAGAGATAGACCTTGCCCGCGCCACCTGTCGCCAGCACGGTGTGGGTTGCGGTAATGGTTTGCACTTCGCCGCTGGCGTCGTCCAGCACGTAGAGGCCGTAGCAGCGGTTGCCCGGCAGGCCAAGCTTGCGCGAAGTGATCAGGTCCACCGCGAAGTGGTCCTCGATGATCGTGATATTGGGATGCTGGCGCGCCTGCTCGCTCAGGGTGGACACGACGGCATGGCCGGTGGCGTCCGCCGCGTGGATGATGCGCCGGCGGCTATGCCCGCCTTCGCGCGTCAGGTGGTAGCCGAGTTCCGCCTGGTCGTCGCGGGTGAACGGCACGCCGCGGTCGATCAGCCACTGGATGGCTTCGCGCCCATGCTCGACGATGTAGCGCGTGGCGCTGTCATCGCAAAGGCCGGCGCCCGCCACCAAGGTGTCCTGCGTGTGCTCATCGTGGCTGTCGCCCGAGTCCAGGACAGCGGCAATGCCGCCCTGGGCCCAGTCGCTGGCGCCTTGCGTCATGGCACGTTTGCAAATGATGACAACCCGATGGGTGTCGGCCAGTTGCAGCGCGACCGTCAGACCGGCCAGTCCGCTGCCGACAATGGCGACATCGAAGTTCATGGTGCGAGAGACGCGCGCGGCACGCGGTCGGGAGGCAGGAAAGCTGGAAAGTGTACACCGCCAGCGGGCTCGCGTGGGCAAGCAAGCAGCGTGGGGCAGGGCGTCGAGAGGCGTCGGCTGCGCAATGCGGCGTTTGCGGCCCGAAAAGCAAAAACCCCGCCTGGGCGGGGTTTCTACCGACATGCCGCGCGATCGGCATGAGGAAGACAGGATCAATTACTTGATCTTGGTTTCCTTGTACGACACGTGCTTGCGGGCGACGGGATCGAACTTCATGATCTCCATCTTTTCCGGCATCGTGCGCTTGTTTTTGGTGGTCGTGTAGAAGTGACCCGTACCTGCAGTCGACTCCAACTTGATTTTATCGCGTCCGCCTTTGCTGGCCATGATGTGCTCCTAATTAGACTTCGCCACGTGCGCGCAGATCCACGAGCACGGTGTCGATGCCTTTCTTGTCGATCAGGCGCAGGCCGGCGTTCGAGACGCGCAGGCTCACCCAGCGGTTTTCCGATTCAACAAAGAAACGACGATTCTGCAGGTTGGGCAGAAAACGACGCTTGGTCTTGTTGTTTGCGTGGGAAACGTTGTTGCCGACCATCGGCGCTTTCCCGGTCACTTGACAGACGCGTGCCATGAAGCACTCCTAACTCTTCTACGTGGACAATGTTCGCAACAGATCAACAAAAGGCGCGCTGGCCCGGACTGCAGCGGTTGAGACTTCAGCAAACGAACATTATAGAACGGAAAGCACTAGTGAATCAATGCCTTCTCTCGTTTACCATTCAGGGGTGTGCATCCGTGCGGTGCGCATCACAACGCGCATCGCATCTTGCATCACAGCTGGCCGTGTTCGGCGAAGGAGTGGATGTTACTACCTGCGACGATGAAATGGTCAAGAACTTGCACGTCGATCAGGGCCAGGGAGCGGGTCAACGCGCGGGTCATGGCGAGATCCGCGGCGCTGGGCGTGGTGTTGCCGGACGGGTGGTTGTGCGCGACGATGACCGCCGCGGCGTTATGTGCAAGTGCCTTTCGTGCTACTTCTCGAGGATAGACGCTGGTCTGGGTCAGTGTGCCGCGAAACAGCTCCTCGCTGGCCAGCAGGCGGTTGCGGGCGTCCAGGAACAGGCACAGGAACACTTCGTGGGCCAGCCCCGCCAGTGACAGGCGCAGATAGTCGCGCACCGCCGTGGGGAATCCAGTGCCCCGGGCAGTTGCAGCTGTTCGCCCAGCGCTCGCCGCGTCAGCTCACGGGCCGCCTGCAACTGCGCGTACTTGGCGCCGCCAACGCCCTTGACGCGGGCCAGTTGCGTCGCGTCGGCCGCAAACAGGCCGCTGAGCGTGCCGAAATCATTCAGCAGCTCCCGGGCGATGTCAACGGCACTCTTACCCGCCACGCCCACGCGCAGGAAACGGCGAGCAGTTCGGCATCTGAGAGCGTAGCGGCCCCGCCGCTGAGCAGTTTCTCGCGTGGCCGCTCATTGCTGGGCCAATCGGTAATGCGCATGGCACGATCCCCTCGGAACAATGGCACCGCGGAGAAGGCGGCGCTCGGTCGAGTCGCTTACAATACGGGTTGTTGACTGGTTGAGCACCTATGACTTTGCAAACTTTTGCTTCCGGCCCGAAGGACGGGGACGGCACCGTGGATGGCCGCAAGACCGTGCAGGCGGACTCCTTCCTGACCCTTCACTACAGCATCTCCATGGAGAACGGCACTGAGATCGTCAGTACCTTCGCGGAGAAGCCCGCCACGCTGCTGCTCGGACAAGGCCAGTTCGCGCCTACACTGGAGCAGGCGCTGCTGGGGATGCCGGAGGGCGAGCGCATGACTTACCGGCTGGCGCCGGAGCACGCCTTCGGCCCGCGCAATCCCGAGCTGCTGCAACGGGTTTCGCTGGCGACGCTGCGCGAGAACTCTTCATTTGAAGAGGACTACGCCCCGGGCGACCTGGTTGAGTTCAATGCGCCCGGCGGCGGTAAGTACGCCGGTGTGCTCAAGGAGATCGGCACGACGTCGGCGCTGTTCGATTTCAACCACCCGCTGGCCGGACAGACCATCCTGTTCGATGTCCAACTGATCGGCATTCTCTAAGCAGACCACCGGCCGGCCTCGTGCCGGCACCCATGAGTCGAATCCTTGCATGTCTGAACCCACCACAGCCCCCGATGCCGAGATCCTGATGGCGCAGCCGCGCGGCTTTGCGCCGGCGTGGATCGCGCCATCGAGATCGTCGAGCGCGCCCTTGCACGCTACGGCGCGCCGATCTACGTGCGCCACGAAATCGTCCACAACGCCTATGTGGTGGAAGACCTGCGCCGCAAGGGCGCGGTCTTCGTGCAGGAGCTCGAGGAAGTGCCGCCCGGGTCGACTGTGATCTTCAGTGCGCACGGCGTCTCCAAGGAAGTGCGCGCCGATGCCGCCGTGCGCGGCCTGAACGTGTTCGATGCCACCTGCCCGCTGGTGACCAAGGTGCACGTGGAAGTCGGCAAGATGCGCACCGAGGGCTGCGAGATCATCATGATCGGGCACAAGGGCCATCCTGAAGTCGAGGGCACCATGGGGCAGGCTGAAGGCGGCATGCTGCTGGTCGAGTCCTCCGCGGATGTCGCCAAGCTGCACGTGGCTGATCCCGAGCGCTTGGCATTCGTGACCCAGACCACGCTCTCGGTGGACGAAACGCTGGAGATCGTCGCCGCGCTCAAGGCGCGCTTCCCGCTGATCCGCGAGCCCAAGAAGCAGGACATCTGCTATGCCACCCAGAACCGCCAGGATGCCGTGAAGTTCATGGCACCGCAGGTTGAGGTGGTGATCGTGGTGGGCAGCCCCAACAGCTCCAACTCCAACCGCTTGCGCGAGCTCGCGCAGCGCCTGGGCGTGCCGGCCTACATGATTGATTCGCCCGATCAGCTCCAGCCGGAATGGATCGCGGGCAAGCGCCGCATCGGCCTGACCGCCGGCGCCTCCGCCCCCGAGGCGCTGGCACAGGCCATCGTCGCGCGCCTGCACCTGCTGGGTGCGCGCAACGTGCGCGCGCTGGACGGGATCGAGGAGAAGATGTCGTTTCCCTTGCCGCGCGGCCTGCAACAGGTCACGCCCGCCTGATCAGCGTGATCCACACCTGATTGTCTGGCAAGACGGCCCGCTCTCGCGGGCCGTTGCTTTTTGCGCTGCCGCTTGCGCTGCCGTTTGCGCTCGGCAGGCACCCCTCCGTCGCACCGGTTGCACGCCGTTGCGCACCATTCTCTCGCCAGGGTTGCACCAAGATATAGCACCCTATATTGCCTGCCATCCCTTGGATAATGCACAAGCCCGGTGCGAACGGCCTTATACCTGTCTGTCCAAAAAGACAAATAAGGGAAATCCCTGTAATTGGGGATTTCCCTATTATGGTGCCGGTGCACCCGTTCCTCGTATTTGAATGAGCTGGTTGATATTAAATGAAACACCTATTTAATACGCGGCCCGCCGGAGTGACTTGCAAGCATCAAAGCTGCCCTGTGGCACGCGGTAGGCACGAATCTTGTTAGTATCAACGGCTAGCCTCCATGTAGGCGGGAATTGCCCCAATGCGCGCATTGGGGAAATTCCCTAGCTCATTTGGTGGGTTAATCCTTCAGGTTGTTGCGTCGCATATTGCATCCGTTTAAAAAGGGAATACAATTCGCGCGTTTCAAATTGAAACTAAACTATGGCGGTTCAGGGGAAACGTCCGGGGGGCGTTGGTTTACCCTGATCATGTGAATCCTAGGAGATCACTCATGCAAATCACGTTTGCCAAGATTCTGCCGATCGCAGCCGCAGTGGCGCTGGTTACTGCTTGCGGCAAGAAAGAAGAAAAGCCCGCTGATGCGGCAGCATCGGCACCTGCCGCGGCGACCGCGCCGGCAGCAGGCAGTGGCGATGTCGTAGTCAAGATCGGCCATGCTGCACCGCTGACCGGCGGTATCGCTCACCTTGGCAAGGACAACGAAAACGGCGCCCGCCTGGCCGTGGAAGAAGTCAACAAGACCGGCCTGGAGATCAACGGCAAGAAGATCAAGCTGGAGCTGGTCGGCGAAGACGACGCGGGCGACCCGAAGACGGGCACCGCCGTGGCGCAGAAGCTGGTGGACGCCAAGGTCGTGGCAGTGGTTGGCCACCTGAACTCGGGCGTATCGATTCCGGCCTCCAAGATCTATAGCGATGCCGGCATCGTGCAGATCTCGCCGTCGTCGACCAACCCCGACTACACCAAGCAAGGCTTCAAGACCACGTTCCGCGTGGTGGCCACCGACGCCCAGCAAGGCCCGGCACTGGCCAACTACGCCACCAAGAGCCTGCACGCCAAGACCGTGGCCATCGTCGACGATGCCACCGCCTACGGCAAGGGCCTGGCCGACGAGTTCGAGAAGACCGCCAAGGCGTCCGGCGTGAACGTGGTGGCGCGTGAAGCCACCAACGACAAGGCCACCGACTTCAAGGCCATTCTGACCAAGATCAAGGGCAAGAAGCCGGACGTGATCATGTACGGCGGCATGGACGCCACCGGCGGCCCGTTCGCCAAGCAGGCCAAGGAACTCGGCATCAGCTCCAAGATCGTTGGCGGCGATGGCGTCTGTACCGACAAGGTGGCTGAGCTGGCCGGCGATGCCGTGTCCAACATCATCTGCTCGGAAGCCGGTCTGGCACTGTCCAAGATGGAGCAGGGCGCCGATTTCGACAAGCGCTACCAGGCTCGCTTCAATGCGCCGGTGCAGATCTACGCACCGTTCACCTATGACGCCGTCATGGTCGTCGTTGACGCCATGAAGCGCGCCAACTCGACCGAGCCGGCGGCCATCCTGGCCGAGATGCCCAAGACCAACTACAAGGGCCTGATCGGCAACATCGCCTTCGATGAAAAGGGCGACATGAAGGAAGGCACCATCACCTTGTACGAGTACAAGGACAAGAAGAAGACCGTCCTTGACGTCGTGAAGATGTAATCCGGGGCTTACCGGCCCATCCGAACGGCACCGCGAGTATGTTGCGGTGCCGTTTTTTAGCCTTGCCATACATGCAGCATCCTTACCATGGGTGGAGTAGGCAGGCCGCTTACCAGCAGAAAACGACACTACCAAACCACCCAACATATCAACGTCCCCCCGGCATCCACACCATGCCGAGGGAATTTGGACGGAAGCAAGGAGTTTTCATGGATATCCTTATCCAGCAGATCGTGAACGGTCTGGTGCTCGGCAGCATCTATGCGCTGATCGCACTCGGCTACACCATGGTCTACGGCATTCTCGGGATCATCAACTTCGCCCACGGCGACGTGCTGATGATCGGCGCCCTGACCGCCCTGTCAGCCATACTTGGCTTGCAGAAATTCTTCCCCGGCTTGCCGGAGTGGCTCACGCTGGTGATCGCCACGCTGATCGCCATGCCGGTCTGCGCCGTGCTGGCCTACACCATCGAGCGGGTGGCCTACCGGCCGTTGCGCAACGCGCCGCGGCTGGCCCCGCTGATCACCGCCATCGGCGTGTCCATCATCCTCCAGACGATGGGCATGCTGATCTGGTCGCGCAACCCGCTGACCTTCCCGCAGCTGCTGCCCTCGTCGCCGATCGATATCGGCTCGACCGGCGCCACCATCACGGGCAAGGAAATCGTCATCATCGGCATGGCGCTGATGGTGATGGCGGGCCTGCTGACCCTGGTCAACCGCACCAAGCTCGGCCGCGCGATGCGCGCCACCGCCGAGAACCAGAAGGTAGCGGGGCTGATGGGCGTGAACCCGAACTTCGTCATCTCGGCCACCTTCATGATCGGCGCCGCGCTGGCCGCGCTGGCCGGCGTGATGATGGCCACCAACTACGGCAATGCCCACTTCTACATGGGCTTCATCCCGGGCCTGAAGGCGTTCACCGCCGCGGTGCTGGGCGGCATCGGCAACCTGGCGGGCGCCATGGTCGGCGGCATGCTGCTGGGCTTGATCGAAGCCCTGGGCGCCGGCTACATCGGCGATCTCACGGGTGGCATATTTGGCTCCAACTACCAAGACGTGTTCGCCTTTATCGTGCTGATCACCGTCCTTGTCTTCCGTCCGTCCGGCATCATGGGCGAGCGGGTTTCCGAACGCGCCTAAGGAGAGAGAATCCATGAACACCCCGATTCCATCCTCGGCGGCGCAGGCTGCGCCGCTGACCAAGACGCCAGCCAAGACCATGGCCGCGTTGCTTGGCTTCCTGGTCATCGCCCTGTGCGCGCCGTTCCTGGTGCAGACGCTGGGCGGCAACTACTGGGTGCGCGTGCTGGACTTCGCACTGATCTACATCATGCTGGCGCTTGGCCTGAACATCGTGGTGGGCTTTGCCGGCCTGCTCGACCTGGGCTACATCGCCTTCTATGCCGTCGGCGCGTACATGATGGCCTTGCTGGGCTCGCCCCACCTGGCCAACCAGTTCGAGTGGATCCACCAGCTTTTCCCGAATGGCCTGCACCTGTCCATGTGGTTCGTGCTGCCGCTGGCGATTCTCGTGGCCGCCACGTTCGGCGTGTTGCTGGGTGCGCCTACGCTCAAGCTGCGTGGCGATTACCTCGCCATCGTGACCCTGGGCTTCGGCGAGATCATCCGGATCTTCCTGAACAACCTCGACCGCCCGCTCAACATCACCAACGGTCCCAAGGGGATCACCGCGGTGGACCCGGTCCACATCTTCGGCTTCAATTTCTCCAAGACGCACGAGATCTTCGGGCTGAAGTTCACGCCGGTGTTCATGTACTACTACCTGCTGGTGGTGCTGGTGATCGCCATCGTGTTCATCTGCCTGCGGCTGCAGAGACTCGCGCATCGGCCGCGCCTTCGTGGCCATCCGCGAAGACGAGATCGCCGCCAAGGCGATGGGCATCAACACCCGCAACATCAAGCTGCTGGCCTTCGCCATGGGCGCGTCGTTTGGTGGTGCGTCGGGTGCCGTGTTTGGCGCCTTCCAGGGCTTTGTCTCGCCCGAGTCGTTCGTGCTGTGGGAGTCCATCTACATTCTCGCCATCGTGGTGCTTGGCGGCATGGGCCACATTCCCGGCGTGATACTCGGCGGTGTCCTGCTGGTGGGTTTCCAGGAACTGCTGCGTGCCGTGGCGGAGCCGGCGCAGAACATGATCTTCGGCCATACCATCGTCGATGCCGAAGTGCTGCGCCAGCTGCTGTTCGGGCTGGCCCTGGTTGGCGTGATGCTGTATCGCCCGGCAGGCCTGTGGCCGTCGCCGCGCAAGGAAGACCGGCCGGTGATCCGCCGCCCGGGCAGCGTTGGCCGTTTCTGACCAGGAGGACATCATGAGCAACGAGAATCTCCTCCTGTCGGTACAGGGGGTCAACAAGCGATTCGGCGGCCTGCAGGCGCTGTCCGATGTGGGCCTGCAAATCCAGCCGGGTGAAATCTATGGCCTGATTGGTCCCAACGGGGCCGGCAAGACCACCTTCTTCAACGTCATCACCGGCCTGTACACGCCGGACTCCGGCGAGTTCGTGCTGGGTGGGAAGGCCTACCAGCCGACCGCCGTGCACGAAGTCGCCAAGGCCGGCATCGCCCGCACCTTCCAGAACATCCGCCTGTTTGGCGAAATGACCGCGCTGGAGAACGTGATGGTGGGCCGGCACGTGCGTACCAAGGCTGGCCTGTTAGGTGCGGTGTTCCGCCCGCCTTCGGTCCGGCGTGAAGAACACTCGGTGGAAGACTGGGCGCACGACCTGCTCGAGTACGTGGGCATTGGCAAGTACGCCCACTTCACCTCGCGCAACCTGTCGTACGGCCACCAGCGCCGCCTGGAAATCGCGCGGGCGCTGGCCACCGAGCCCAAGCTGCTGGCGCTGGACGAACCCGCCGCCGGCATGAACGCCACCGAGAAAGTGGAGCTGCGCGGCCTGCTCGACAAGATCCGCAGCGATGGCAAGACCATCCTGCTGATCGAGCACGACGTGAAGCTGGTGATGGGCCTGTGCAACCGCCTGACCGTGCTTGACTATGGCAAGGTCATCGCGCAAGGCCTGCCGCATGAAGTCCAGAGCAATCCAGCGGTGATCGAGGCTTACCTCGGTACCCCGGCGCACTGACGGGGAAAGACACAATGAAAGACACACTACTGAAGATTTCGGGCCTGAAGGTCGCGTACGGCGGCATCCAGGCGGTCAAGGGCATCGACCTCGAGATCCGCGAGGGCGAGCTGGTCACGCTGATCGGCGCCAATGGCGCCGGCAAGACCACCACCATGAAGGCCATCACCGGCCTGCAGGGCTGGGCTGGCGGTGACGTGGAGTACATGGGCAAGTCCATCAAGGGCGTGCCCAGCTACACGCTGCTCAAGCAGGGGCTGGCCATGGTGCCGGAGGGCCGCGGCGTGTTCGCGCGCATGACCATCACCGAGAACCTGCAGATGGGCGCCTACACGCGGATCGACGAGGCCGGCATCAAGGCCGACATCGATCGCATGTTCGGCATCTTCCCGCGCCTGAAGGAGCGTGCCAACCAGCTGGCCGGCACCATGTCGGGCGGCGAGCAGCAGATGCTGGCCATGGCGCGCGCGCTGATGAGCCAGCCCAAGCTGCTGCTGCTGGACGAGCCCTCGATGGGCCTGTCGCCGATCATGGTGGCGAAGATCTTCGAGGTGGTGCGCGACGTCTCCGCGCTGGGCGTGACGGTGCTGCTGGTCGAGCAGAACGCGCGGCTGGCGCTGCAGGCCGCGCACCGCGGCTACGTGATGGAATCGGGCCTGGTCACCATGAGCGGCGACGCCAAGCAGATGCTGGACGATCCGAAGGTGAGGGCGGCGTACCTGGGCGAGTGAGATTGCCTGGATAAGGCCTTCGATGCGTTGGCCGAAGCCGCCGTATGGGCCAAGACCACTCGCTATGACGACGGCTGTCTCTCCTCTCTCCTCAGGGGGAGAGGGGTGGCTTAGCTAGGAGCCACTTGACACGGAGCCCGTGGTTCTTGCGATCCGATGGCTTGTCGAGCGCCCGCCCTCTCCCCGGCCCCTCTCCCACAAGTGGGAGAGGGGAGCAAACCGACGGGAATGGAGAACCATTCGGTGTAGCCGTGAAGGTTTGAATCTCCCGTTATGCGGCGAGGGTCTTTCGCCGCATCAAAGAAAAAGCCCGGTGCGTTCTTGCACCAGGCTTTTTTTATTGCGAGCGGACCGCTATCAGGCCAGCTTCTTCAGCAGCGTGCGCAGATTGCCGATCATCAGGTCGATCTCTTCCGTGGTCACGTTCAGCGCGGGCATGAAGCGCAGCAGGTTGGGGCGCGGCGAATTCAGCAGCAGGCCTTGCGGCTGCATGTCGCGTGCTTCCTCCACCAGTTGCGGGCCGATGTCCTTGCTCAGCACCAGCGCGCGCAGCAGGCCTTCGCCGCGTTCGCCGCCCAGGCCGAACTCCGACGACAGCGCCAGCAGCTGCTCGCGCAGGTAGGCGCCTTTTTCTTGCACGCTTTGCAGGAAGCCGGGCGCGGTCAGCTGCGAGATCACGGCGCTGCCGACGGCCGTCATCACCGGGTTGCCGTTGTAGGTGCCGCCCTGGTCGCCGGCTTCAAAGCTGGCGACTTCGGCCTTGCACAGCAGGGCTGCCAGCGGCACGCCGCCGCCAATGCCCTTGCCCAGCGTCATGATGTCCGGCTCCACGCCCGACAGCTCATAGGCGAACATGGTGCCGCAGCGCCCGCAGCCGGTCTGCACTTCGTCGACGATGAACAGCAGCTTGTGCTGGTCGGCCAGCTTGCGCAGGCCTTGCATGAATTCGCGCGAGGCGGGGATCACGCCGCCTTCGCCCTGCACCGGCTCCAGCATGATGGCCACGGTCTTGTCGTTGATCAGCTTCTCGACCGAGGCCAGGTCGTTCAGCTCGGCCTTGGGGAAGCCCGGCACCTGCGGCGCGAAGATGGTGTCCCAGCCGGCCTTGCCCGACGCGCTCATGGTGGCGAGCGTGCGGCCGTGGAAGCTGTGGTCCATGGTGATGATCTCGAACGCGCCGTGCTTGTGCTTGCGGCCCCATTTGCGCGCCAGCTTGATCGCGCCTTCGTTGGCTTCCGCGCCGCTGTTGGCGAAGAACACCTTGTCGAAGCAGCTGGCGTCGGTGAGCTGCTTGGCCAGCTTGAGCATGGGTTCGTTGTAGAACGCCGGGCTCGGGTTGAACAGCTTTTGCGACTGTGCCACCAGCGCATCGATCATGGCCTGGTTGGAGTGCCCCAGGCAGTTGACCGCCCAGCCTTGCACGAAGTCCAGGTATCGCTTGCCGTTATGGTCCGTGAGCCACGAGCCCTTGCCTTCGGTAAAGACGAGCTCGGGCCGGTTGGTGATGTACATCAGGGATTGGACGGGGTACTCAGCAAATGCCATGGCGGACTCCAGGGGTCGGCGTGAAACAGGGGGAGGAGAGCAGAAAAACAAAAAGCCACGGGGATTGCCCGTGGCTTGTTGACCTGAACAGAAGCTATGGACGGTCAGCCGCGAGGCACCCCGGTGGGGAGCAACGTACGGTAGCTGCGTCGGTTGATAGCGTAGTTCATGGCGGCCAATATAAGGCCCAGGCGCCCGGCTGTCAAAACGAATTTTGGCGGGGCCGGGCATTGTTGTCGCGTAGGAACGGACCGGGTGGCGCTCAGGCCGCCGGTGCCGGCGGTACCGAACCTGCCGGATGCATGTCCGCTTCCGACGTGAACGAGTCGGCGAAGAAGGCATCCTCGTGCAGGTCGCAACGCAGGGAAAAGTCCTTGCGCGCGGCATTGATCATCACCGGCGCGCCGCAGGCGTAGACCTCGAAGCCGGACAGGTCGGGATGGTCCTCCATCACGGCCTCGTGGACAAAGCCGGTGCGCCCGCCCCAGTCGTCGCTGTCGTGGGCGTTGGAGACCACCGGCACGTAGCGGAAGTTGGGCAGCTCGCGCGCCCACTGCTCGCACAGCGCGTGCATATACAGATCGCGCGGGCGGCGGCCGCCCCAGTACAGCGTCATCGGGCGGGTGATGCCGGTGTAGACCGCATGCTCCACGATGGCCTTGATCGGCGCGAAGCCGGTGCCGGAGGCCAGCAGGATGATGGGCTTGTCGGAGTCTTCACGCAGGAAGAAGCTGCCGAGCGGGCCTTCGAAGCGCAGGATGTCGCGCTCCTTCATGGCCGGCTGGCCGTCCCTGGCGCCGAACACGTAGTCGGTGAAGGTGCCGCCGGGCATATGGCGGATGTGCAGCTCGATCGGGCCTTCCTGGTGCGGCGGCGTGGCGATGGAGTAGCTGCGGCGCTTGCCGTCGCGCAGCAGGAACTCGACATACTGGCCGGCCAGGAACTGCATGCGCTCGGTGGCGGGCAACTGCAGGCGCGCAACGACGACGTCGTCGGCCACGCGTTCCAGCGTGGCGACGCGGCACGGCACCTTCTTGATCGGGATGTCGCCAGCGCCTTGCACCTCGCGGCATTCGATGGTGATGTCCGAGGTGGGCTTAGCGCAGCAGAACAGCGCGCGGCCCTCGGTCTTTTCCTGCGTGGACAGCGCGGAAAGTGCGTGATCGCCCTGCTCGATGCCGCCAGCGGTGACACGGCCCTTGCAGGATCCGCATGCGCCGTTCTTGCAGCCGTAGGGCAGGCCAATGCTGTGGCGCAGGGCCGCGGTAAGGATGAGTTTCATCCGCGGCCGCTTCGAACGTGCGGCCGCTGGGCATGACGGTAACTTGATAAGCCATAATCACTCTATGAGCAAAAATCTGTCGCGACGCCGCCTGGGTCGCCCGCGCCTACTCATCGTTGGCTGTGGGGATGTGGGCACGCGTTGCCTGCGTATTCTATCGACGCGCTGGCGCGTCTTTGCCATCACTTCGCAGCCGTCCCGCCGCACGGCGCTGCGGGACAACGGCGCCGTGCCGCTGGTGGCCGACCTGGACCGGCCCGCCACGCTGGCGCGCCTGGCCGGGCTGGCCGACAGGGTGCTGCACCTGGCGCCGCCGCCGTCCCGCGGCGAGGGCGATCCCCGCACGCTGGCGCTGCTGCGCGCTTTGCGGCGTGGTGCCTGGCGGCGCTGCGCCGCACGGCCTGGCGGATGGTTTGCCAAGCCCGCTATTCTACCCGACCGGGGCAACGGCAGGTCCGGCCGAAGTGCCGCGGCGCCAGCGTTTGTCTACGCCAGCACCTCGGGCGTATATGGCGATCGCGGCGGCGCCAGGCTGGCGGAATCGCAGGCGGTGCGCCCGCAAACCGCGCGCGCCCGGCGCCGCGTGGCGGCCGAGCAGGCCGTGCGGGACTTTGGGCGCCATGCCGGCTGGCGTGCTTCCATCGTGCGCATCCCCGGCATCTATGCCGAAGACCGGCTGCCGCTGGCCCGCCTGGCCAAGGGCACGCCGGCGCTGGCGCCGCAGGACGATGTCTATACCAACCACATCCATGCGCTGGACCTGGCCCGCACCATGGTGGCGTCGCTGTTCCGCGGCCGCGCGCAGCGGGTGGTGCACGCCAGCGACGATTCGGAAATGCGCATGGCCGACTACTTCGACCTGGTGGCCGACCGCCGCGGGCTGCCCCGGCCGCCGCGCCTCGCCCGCGCGCAGTTGCGCGAGGCCGTTGAGCCGACCCTGCTCAGCTTCATGAGCGAATCGCGCCGGCTGGAGAACGCCCGTCTCAAACGCGAGCTGCGCCTGCGGCTGCGCTATCCCACCGTGGCGTCCTTTTTCGACGCCTGAATTCAGCTGCTCCCGGCGTCTGCCAGGAGCGCTTTCTTTCCTCATCCCTCCACGGTGCGGTGGCACGCCGTTTGCGTTAGTGTTGCCGCTCGATCCTGTATAGACAGCAAGTGATGTAGCCGGCCTAGCGATGCGCAGATCTGGTGCGCAGAGGCGAAAGCGGCATGTGCCGGATGCGCCCTCAGTGGGCATCGGCGGCCATTGGCGAGCACCTGGCCCAATCGCGTAACGTGCCTGTTTCCCGTTGTTCCAGGCTCGGCGGTACGTAAGTGCCGGCAACGCCAGTTCCGCGCTTCGCCTCGGGTTAACTACTGCATTGACTTGTATATACAGGGTTGCTAAATTGCCTGGCAAATGACCGGCGCTGCAAGTACGGCGCCGCCTGAGCCGGGCGATCCGGCCGCCGCCAACGCTGGCGCGGCCCCGTTCGCATCACACCAAAGGAGCCAGCAAGATGGGATTTCGTATCCGTAGCGGTAAGTCGCTAGCCGTCGCCGTTGCAGCAGTCGTCGCCACGCTGGGTGCCGCAGGCACCGCGCAAGCGCAAGCCACGCAGGTCACGCTGGGCATGAGCGGCTGGACCGGTTTCGCGCCGCTGACGCTGGCCGACAAAGCCGGCATCTTCAAGAAGCACGGTGTCGACGTCGACATCAAGATGATTCCGCAGAAGGATCGTCACCTGGCACTCGCTTCCGGCGCCATCCAGTGCGCCGCCACCACGGTCGAGACCCATGTGGCCTGGAACGCCAACGGCGTGCCTATCACCCAGATCGTGCAGCTCGATAAGTCCTACGGTGCCGACGGCCTGGCCGTGCGCGGCGACGTCAAGGGCTTTGCCGACCTCAAGGGCAAGACCATCGGCGTGGATGCGCCCGGCACCGCGCCTTACTTCGGCCTGGCCTGGATGCTCAAGAAGAACGGCATGAGCTTGAAGGACGTGAAGACCACCACGCTGTCGCCGCAAGCCGCCGCGCAGGCCTTCGTCTCGGGCCAGAACGATGCTGCCATGACGTATGAGCCGTATCTGTCGTCCGTGCGCCAGAACCCGGACAAGGGCAAGATCCTGGCCACCACGCTGGACTACCCGATGGTGATGGATACGCTGGGCTGCGCGCCGAAGTGGCTCAAGGACAATCCCAAGGCCGCGCAAGCGCTGGTCGATAGCTACTTCGAAGCGCTCGACATGATCAAGCAGGACCCGGCCAAGGCCAACGACATCATGGGCGCGGCGGTCAAGCAAAGCGGCGAGCAGTTCGCCAAGTCCTCCGCCTATCTGCGCTGGCAGGATCGTGACGCCAACCGCAAGTTCTTCGGCGGCGAGCTGGCCAGCTTCAGCAAGGAAGCGGCGCAGGTGCTGCTGGAGATCGGCGTGATCCGCCAGGTGCCGGACGTAACGGCGCTGTACGACGCGCGCTTCATCAAGTAACGAGGTTGGTGCCATGACGCAGGTTCACATTGGTTCGCCCGCCGCGAATCCAGCTACAAAGCCCGCCCCGCCGCGGCGACTCGGGCGCCCGCGCGCCGGCATCCCTGGCTGGCGCCGCTGGCGCCGGTCACCCAGCGCGCGCTGGGTGCTGGGTTCGTCGTTCTTCGTGGTGTTTTTCGCCGTGTGGGCGGCGGTGACCCTGGGTGGCATGGTGCCGCGCACCTTCCTGGCCGACCCGATGACCATGGCCCATGAAGGCGTGCTGCTGTTTACCGAGTACAACTTCATCGGCGATGTCGGCATGACGGTATGGCGCGTGCTGGGCGGCTTCGTGCTGGCCGCCGCGCTGGCCGTGCCGCTGGGCATCTTCATGGGCGCGTACAAGGCGGCGGAGGCGTTCTTCGAGCCCTTCGTCTCGTTCTGCCGCTACCTGCCGGCGTCGGCCTTTATCCCGCTGCTGATCCTGTGGGCGGGCATCGGCGAGGCGCAGAAGGTGCTGGTGATCTTTATCGGCTCGTTCTTCCAGATCGTGCTGATGGTGGCGGTGACGGTGGGCGGCGCGCGGCGCGACCTGGTGGAGGCGGCCTACACGCTGGGCGCCAACAGCAGCGGCATCGTGCGGCGCGTGCTGATCCCGGGCGCCGCGCCCGAGATCGCCGAGATCCTGCGCCTGGTGCTGGGCTGGGCCTGGACCTACGTCATCGTGGCCGAGCTGATCGGCTCGTCCTCCGGCATCGGCCACATGATCACCGACAGCCAGGCGCTGCTCAACACCGGGCAGATCATCTTCGGCATCATCGTGATCGGTTGCATCGGCCTGGTCTCCGACCTGGCATTCAAGCTGGCCAACCAGCGCCTGTTCCCGTGGAGTTCGATCAAATGAGCGCGCTGTCCATCCAGCAGGTCTCGCGGACCTTCGTCAATCCGCGCGGCGGCCAGACCCTGGCTTTGCAGCCGACCGATTTCGAAGTGGCGGACAACGACTTCGTCACCATCCTCGGCCCGTCGGGCTGCGGCAAGTCCACGCTGCTGCGCATCGTCGCCGGGCTGGATACGCCCACCACCGGGCGCGTGCTGCTCGACGGCCAGGAAGTCACCGGTCCGGGCGCGGAGCGCGGCATGGTGTTCCAATCCTACACGCTGTTCCCATGGCTGACCATCGAGCAGAACGTGCGCTTTGGCCTGCGCGAGCGCGGCATGAGCGAGGCCGACCAGCGCGAGCGCAGCGACTTCTTTATCCAGCGCGTGGGCCTGCGCGGCTTCGAGCAGCATTTCCCCAAGCAGCTCTCGGGCGGCATGCAGCAGCGCACGGCGATTGCCCGGGCGCTGGCCAACGATCCCAAGATCCTGCTGCTGGACGAGCCCTTTGGCGCGCTGGACAACCAGACCCGCGTGCTGATGCAGGAACTGCTGCTGGGCATCTGGGAGGCCGCGCGCAAGACCGTGCTGTTCGTCACGCACGATATCGACGAGGCGATCTTCATGGCCAACCGCGTTGCCGTGTTCTCGGCGCGGCCGGGCCGCATCAAGCGCACCATCGATGTTGACTTCCCGCACCCACGCCACTACACCATCAAGACCTCGCCGGAGTTCTCCGAACTGAAGGCGGTACTGACCGAGGAAATCCGCGCCGAGGCCATGGCCGCCGCCGAGCACTGAGCCCATGAAAGCTGCCACCGCCAACCGCCGGGGCGTTCCCGATGCCACTCCCGCCGCGCTTTACCAGCAGGTCAAGGAGTACATCGCGCGCAATATCCAGAGCCGCGCATGGCAGCCGGGTGACCGCGTGCCGTCCGAGCAGGAGCTGGTGACCCGTTTTGGCGTGTCGCGCATGACGGTGAACCGCGCGCTGCGCGAGCTGGCCGAGCAGGGCAGGGTGGTGCGCGTGGCGGGCGTGGGCACGTTCGTGGCGGAACACAAGCCGCAATCGACGCTGCTCAACGTGGTCAACCTGCAGGACGAGATCCGCATGCGCGGCCACGACTACGCCTGCGACGTCATGGTGGTGGAACGCGTGGCTGCCTCCATCGAGGTAGCCGCAGCGCTGGACCTGCGCACCGGCGAATCGGTGTTCCACTCCGTATGCGTGCACCGTGAGGACGGCGTGCCGGTGCAGCTCGAAGACCGCTATGTGAACCCGCGCGTGGCGCCGGACTTCATCAACCAGGATTTCGCCGCCGCCGATGCGGTCAAACCTGGCGAATACCTGCTGCGCCACGTGCCTTACGACCAGATCGAGCATGTGGTCGACGCCATCTCCGCCACGGCGGAGCAGGCTACCCAATTGGAAATGCCGGCTACCCAGCCGTGCCTGCTGCTGACCCGCCGCACCTGGACGGGCGGCACCCCCGTTACCTTTGTACGTTGCCTGCACCCAGGCAACCGTTACCGCCTAGGCAGCCGATTCCGCGCCGATGGCAATCCGGCCTTCGGCTGAACCAGCCATGGGCCGTTAGTTTTTTCAGATCCACCAGCCACCTTACGAACCCGGCTGTATAGACAGGGACATACAAATGAGCGCCACCCAAGCCAACCAAACTTCCCGCCCGCTGCTGACCTTGCAGCCCGGCGCCGTCACGCTGGCCGACCTGCGCCGCATCCATCGCGGCGAAGTGCGCCTGGCGATGGACGAATCCGCCTGGGCCGGCGTGCGCGCGTCCCAGGCCACCGTGCAGGACATCATCGACGCCGATGCCGTGGTCTACGGCATCAACACCGGCTTTGGCAAGCTGGCGCAAACACGCATCCCGCACGACAAGCTGGCCGAGCTGCAGCGCAACCTGGTGCTGTCGCACAGCGTGGGCACCGGTGCCGACCTTGCCGCCGACACCGTGCGGCTGATCCTGGCGATCAAGGCCGTGAGCCTGGCGCGCGGCCATTCGGGCATTCGCCCGGAGATCATCGAGGCGCTGCTGGCGCTGGCCAACTCCGGCGTCACGCCGTGCATTCCGGCCAAGGGCTCGGTGGGCGCGTCGGGCGACCTCGCGCCGCTGGCGCATATGTCGTGCACGCTGATCGGCGTAGGCGAGGTGATGATCGACGGTGTGCGCCGTCCGGCGGCCGAGGGTCTGGCTCACGCCGGGCTGGCGCCGTTCACGCTGGGCCCCAAGGAAGGGCTGGCGTTGCTCAACGGCACGCAGGTTTCCACCGCGCTGGCGCTGGCCGGCCTGTTCGCCGCTGAGGACATCTTTGCCGCTGGCCTCGTGGCGGGCGCGTTGTCGCTGGAAGCCATCAAGGGCTCGGTGAAACCCTTCGACGCGCGCATCCATGCCGCACGCGGCCAGGCCGGTCAGATTGCCGTGGCCGGCGCCGTGCGCGCGCTGCTGGATGGCAGCCGGATCGTGGATTCGCACGTGAGCTGCGGCCGCGTGCAGGACCCGTACTCCATCCGCTGCCAGCCGCAGGTGATGGGCGCCTGCCTGGACAACCTGCAACACGCCGCGCGCGTGCTGCAGATCGAAGCCAATGCCGCGTCCGACAATCCGCTGGTGTTCCCGGAGCAGGGCGACGTGATCTCGGGCGGCAACTTCCACGCCGAGCCGGTGGCGTTTGCCGCCGACATCATCGCGCTGGCCATCGCCGAGATCGGCGCGATCTCCGAGCGCCGCCTAGCGCTGCTGCTCGATACCGGCCTGTCCGGCCTGCCGCCGTTCCTGGTGCGCGACGGCGGCCTGCATTCGGGCTTCATGATCGCGCAGGTCACCGCAGCGGCGCTGGCTTCCGAGAACAAGTCGCTGGCGCATCCCGCCAGCGTGGACAGCTTGCCGACCTCGGCCAACCAGGAGGACCATGTGTCGATGGCCACCTTTGGTGCGCGCCGCCTGGGCGATATGGCGGAGAACACCGCCGTGGTGGTCGGCATCGAAGCCATGGCCGCCGCGCAGGGCATCGAGTTCCATCGCCCGCTGGAGTCCTCGCCGCTGATCGAGTCCGAGATTGCGCGCATCCGCGAGCGCGTGGCCTTCGTGGAGGGCGACCGCTACTTCGCGCCGGATATCGAAGCGATGAAGCAGTGGGTGCAACAGGGCGATGCGGGCGCCGGCTGGCCGGAGGCCGTGCGGCAGATGTTGCCGTCGCAGGTGGGCGTGGTCTAAGCCGGCCGTGCTGGACAAAACCATTGGCTTCGCTTCAAGTGGCGCCTAGCCGAACCGCCCCTCTCCCCATGAGGGGAGGCCGGCTTCGGCTAATGCCGCCGGTTTGCTCCCCTCTCCCACTTGTGGGAGAGGGGCCGAGGAGAGGGCGGGCGCCACCAGATGCGACGCACTAAAAATCACCGCAGCGCGGGTTGAACCCAACACGCAGGAGAACCAGACATGAACGCCAACGAACACCAATTCACAAAGGCAGTCGAACCGCGTGGCCAGCGCGAAATCCGCGCCCCGCGCGGCACCGAGCTGCACTGCAAGAACTGGCTGATCGAAGCCGCCTACCGCATGCTCCAGAACAACCTGGATCCCGACGTGGCCGAGCGCCCGCAGGACCTGGTGGTGTACGGCGGCATCGGCAAGGCGGCGCGCAACTGGGAATGCTTCGACGCCATCCTCGAGAGCCTGCGCAATCTGGGCGAGGAAGAATCGCTGCTGGTGCAATCCGGCAAGCCGGTGGGCGTGTTCCGCACCCACGCCGACGCGCCGCGCGTGCTGATCGCCAATTCCAACCTGGTGCCGCACTGGGCCACCTGGGACAAGTTCAACGAGCTGGATCGCGCCGGCCTGATGATGTACGGCCAGATGACCGCCGGCTCGTGGATCTATATCGGCACGCAGGGCATCGTGCAGGGCACCTTCGAAACCTTTGTCGAAGCCGGCCGTCAGCACTACAACAACGATCTCACCGGCAAGTGGATCCTCACCGCCGGCCTGGGCGGCATGGGCGGTGCGCAGACGCTGGCCGGCGTGCTGGCCGGCGCCTGCGTGCTGGCGATCGAATGCCAGGAGTCGCGCATCGACTTCCGCCTGCGCACGCGCTACGTCGACAAGAAGGCCACCACCATCGATGAAGCGCTGGCCATGATCGAAGAGGCCACGCGCAACAAGCAGGCCATCTCGGTTGGCCTGCTCGGCAACGCCGCCGAGATCATGCCGGAGCTGGTCAAGCGCGCGCAGGCCGGTGGCATGCGCCCGGACATCGTCACCGACCAGACCTCGGCGCACGACCTGGTCAACGGCTACCTGCCCGCGGGCTGGACCGTGGCGCAGTGGGAAGCCGCGCGCGCGGCGGATCGGAAATCGGTCGAAGCCGCTGCCAGGACCTCCATCGTCAAGCACGTGCAGGCCATGCTGGCCTTCCAGCAGATGGGCGTGCCCACGCTGGACTACGGCAACAACATCCGTCAGGTCGCCTTTGACGAGGGCGTGGCCAATGCCTTCGACTTCCCGGGGTTTGTGCCGGCGTATATCCGCCCGCTGTTCTGCCGCGGCAAGGGCCCGTTCCGCTGGGTCGCGCTGTCGGGAGACCCCGAGGACATCTACAAGACCGATGCCAAGATGAAGGAGCTGTTCCCCGAGGACGCGCACCTGCACCGCTGGCTCGACATGGCGCGCGACCGCATCGCCTTCCAGGGCCTGCCAGCGCGCATCTGCTGGGTGGGGCTGGACGAGCGCCACCGCGCCGGCCTGGCCTTCAACGAGATGGTGAAGAACGGCGAGCTGAAGGCCCCCATTGTGATCGGCCGCGACCACCTGGATTGCGGCTCGGTCGCCAGCCCCAACCGCGAGACCGAAGCCATGCGCGACGGCTCGGATGCGGTGTCCGACTGGCCCCTGCTCAACGCGCTGCTCAATACCGCCGGCGGCGCCACGTGGGTCAGCCTGCATCACGGTGGCGGCGTGGGCATGGGCTTCTCGCAGCATGCGGGGGTGGTGATTGTTTGCGACGGCACCGATGCCGCGGCCAAGCGCATCGAGCGGGTGCTGTGGAACGACCCGGCCACCGGCGTGATGCGCCACGCCGATGCCGGCTACGAAAGCGCCATCGACTGCGCGCACGAGAAGGGCTTGAACCTGCCGATGGTGCCGAAGGCGGCAGGCGCATGAACGGCGTCGAACGCTTCTCGCTCGGCGCGCTGGCCGCGCAGCCCTGGAAGAACGGCGGCGGCATCACGCGCGAGATCGCGGCGTGGCCGCCGGGCGCCGGCATGGACGCGTTCCTGTGGCGCGTGAGCGTGGCCGACATCGCCGCCGACGGCCCGTTCTCCGCCTTCCCCGGCATCGATCGCCAGATCGTGCTGCTGGAAGGCGCGGGCGTGCGCCTGCAGGCCGACAATGGCAGCTTCGATCATCGCCTCGATACCGTGGGCGAGCCATTCGCCTTTGCCGGCGAGCGCGGCGTGCAGGCAACCCTGCTGGATGGCACCACGCGCGACTTCAACGTGATGACGCGCCGTGGCCGCTGCCGCGCGAGTGTTGTGGCGGCGCGCGACGAATTCACGATCGCGCCCGGTGCGCACGTTGTGCTGTTGTTGGTGGTCGAGGGTGCATGGCGCCACGGCGTTGCCGGTCAAAGCGGGCAAGCCGTGCTGGCCAGCGACGACGGCATGTTGTTCGCCGAAGGCGTAGCGGTGCCCTATCGCCTGCAGGCGATGTCGGAGCCCGCGCTTTGCCTATGCGTCACCCTGGAACTGGAGTTGGAGAACCCGTAATGAACTTGAATCCGGCGCAGGCCGCCGTCAACTCTTCGTGCGCCGATGGCGTCTGGCATCGCTGCCACCTGCTGCCCGACGGCGATCCCGCCAAGGTCATCCGCGACGCCGCCTTGGTCGTGCAGCAAGGCCGCATCGTCTGGCTCGGCACGCAGGCCGAACTGCCGCAGGCATACATCGCGCTGGCGCACCACGATGCCGGCAACGCCTGGATCACGCCGGGCCTGGTCGACTGCCACACCCACCTGGTGTACGGCGGCCAGCGCGCCGATGAATTCGCCATGCGCCTGGCCGGCGCCGGCTACGAGGAAATCGCCCGCGCCGGCGGCGGCATCGTCTCCACCGTGCGCGCAACGCGTACTGCCGACGAAGACACGCTGTTCGCGCTGGCCGCCGCGCGCCTCGCGCCGCTGCTGGCCGAGGGCGTGACCGCGCTGGAGATCAAGTCCGGCTACGGCCTGGACCTCGCCAGCGAGCGCAAGCAACTGCGGGTGGCGCGCCGCCTGGGCGAGGCCTTCGGCGTGACGGTGCACACCACCTTCCTCGGCGCGCACGCGCTGCCGCCGGAATACGCGGGCCGCGCCGACGAGTACATCGCGCTGGTGTGCGACACCATGATGCCTGCGCTGGCCGAGGAAGGGCTGGTCGATGCGGTGGACGCCTTCTGCGAATCCGTCGGCTTCAGCCTGGCGCAGACCGAGCGCGTGTTCCAGGCCGCGCAACGCCACGGCCTGCGCGTCAAGCTGCACGCCGAGCAGCTCAGCAACCTGGGCGGCACCGCGCTGGCCGCGCGCTACCGCGCGCTGTCGGCCGACCACCTGGAGCATCTGGACGAGGCCGGCGTCGCCGCCATGGCCGAGTCCGGCACGGTGGCGGTCCTGCTGCCGGGCGCCTATTATTTCCTGCGTGACACCAACCTGCCGCCGATCGACCTGCTGCGCCGGCATGGCGTGCCGATGGCGATCTCCACCGATCACAATCCCGGTACGTCACCCGTCACTTCGCTGCTGCTGATGATGAATATGGCGTGCACCCTGTTCAGGCTGACCGTGCCGGAAGTGCTGGCAGGCGTCACCACGCACGCCGCGCGCGCGCTGGGCGCGGCCGACCGGCACGGCCTGCTGGCCGCCGGGCGCGCCGCCGATTTCGTGCTGTGGAACGTCGATTCGCCGGCCGAGCTGGCCTACTGGTTCGGGCGCAATCCCGCCGCCGCCGTGGTGCGCCAGGGCAAGGTCTATCCCGCCGCCACGCAAGCGCAAGGAGCGCAGCCATGAGCGCCGGAAGCCTGTTTGCCGCGCAGGCCTTGCTGCCCACGGGCTGGGCCAGCAATGTGCTGCTGGCCTGGGACGACGCCGGCGCATTCACCACGGTGCAGGCCGGCGCGTTACCCGTGCAGGGCGTGCCGCGCGCCGCCGGGCCGCTCTTGCCGGGCATGCCCAACCTGCACTCGCACGCGTTCCAGCGCGGCTTTGCCGGGCTGACCGAATACCGCAACGAGACACTGGCCGACGGCCAGGAGAGCGATTCCTTCTGGAGCTGGCGCAAGCTGATGTACCGCTTCGCGCTAAGGCTCTCGCCCGATACGCTGGAAGCCATCGCCACGCAGCTCTATATCGAGATGCTGCGCGCGGGCTACACCAGCGTTTGCGAATTCCATTACGTGCATCACGACACGGACGGCAAGCCTTACGCCGACCCTGCCGAGATGTCGCTGCGCCTGCTGCGCGCCGCGCAGACCGCCGGCATCGGCATCACGCTGCTGCCGGTGCTGTACCAGACGGCCGGCTTCGGCAACAAGCCCGCGGTGCCCGATCAGCGCCGCTTCCTGCATGAGACCAGCGCCATGCTCGCGTTGCTCGGGCGCCTGGCCCCGCAATGCCACGGCCAGGCGCGGCTGGGCCTGGCGCCGCATTCGCTGCGCGCGGTGCCGCCGCAAAGCCTCGCCGACGCCGTGGCGGGCCTGCACGCGCTGGACGCAAAGGCGCCCGTGCACATCCATATCGCCGAGCAGCAGCGCGAGGTGGACGAGTGCATCACCCTCACCGGCACGCGGCCCGTGGCGTGGCTGCTCGACCATGCCGAGGTGGATGCGCGCTGGTGCCTGGTGCATGCCACGCACCTGGACTGGGATGAACGCCGGCGCCTGGCGCACAGCGGCGCGGTGGCCGGCATCTGCCCGACCACCGAGGCCAACCTGGGCGATGGCGTGTTCGATGCCGCGCCGTACCTGGGGCAGGGCGGCGTCTGGGGCATCGGCTCGGACAGCCACGCGAGCGTCAGCGTGGTGGAAGAGCTGCGGCTGTTCGAGTACGGCCAGCGGCTGGCGCTGCAAAAACGCAATGTGCTGGCGTCCGACGCGCACAAGCAGGTGGCGGATCGCCTTTACCTCGATGCCGCTTTCGGCGGTGCGCGTGCGTCGGGCCGGGAGATTGGCGCGATTGCCGTCGGGCAGCAGGCAGATTTCGTCGTGCTGGACGGCGCGCATCCCGCGCTCTCGGGCTTGTCCGGCAGCCAGGCCCTGGCGGTCCATGTGTTCACCAACCATGGGCATGAGACACTAGCGGAAGTCCGCACGGCGGGCCGCACGCGCGTGCAGCATGGTACGCACGCCTTGCAGGCCGACGCTGGCAAGCGCTTTGCCGCTGCGCGCGCAAGCCTGCTGTCCGACTAAAACCCGGCGCACCATGCGGCCTGATGCTTGACGCTACAAGCTTCAGGTCCGCATTGCTGAGCACAGCGCCTTTTCGTTGCAAAGTTGCAAACAAGAAAACATGCCCTTCTCGACCGATACTCCCGCTTTCACCCTGCATCGCGGCACGCGCCCGATGCTGGTGTCGATGCCGCACGTGGGCACCCACCTGCCGGCCTCCGTGTCCGACCGGCTGACCGCCGAGGCACGCACCGTGCCCGATACCGACTGGCATCTTGAACGCTTGTACGATTTCGCGCGCGAGCTCGGCGCCTCCATCCTGGTGGCAACCCACTCGCGCTACGTGGTGGACCTGAACCGCCCGCCCGACAACGCCAATCTCTACCCCGGCCAGGACACCACCGGCCTGTGCCCGGTCGATACCTTCGACAAGACGCCGATCTACGCCGACGCCAGCAGCCTGCCCGCCGACGATGAAATCGCCGCGCGCCGCGACGCCATCTGGCGCCCGTACCACGGCGCGCTCGCCGAGGAGCTGGCCCGCTTGCGCGCCGAGCACGGCACCGTGGCGCTGTGGGACGCCCACTCGATCCGCTCGGTGCTGCCGCGCTTTTCGAAGGCAAGCTGACCGACTTCAACCTGGGCACCGCCAACGGCGCGAGCTGCGACGCCGCGCTGGCCAACCAGCTGCTGGATATCGCCGGCGCCTTGCCGGGCTACACCTCCGTGCTCAACGGGCGCTTCAAGGGCGGCTATATCACGCGCCAGTACGGCGCGCCGGCGCAGGGCGTGCAAGCCGTGCAGCTGGAGCTGACGCAGTCGGCCTACATGAGCGAGACCTATCCCTTCGCCTATGACGAAGCGCTGGCCACGCGCATCCAGCCCACGCTGAAGACGATGCTGGAAACGATGCTGGGCTACGTGGAAGCACGTTAAGCCCGGGCAGGGAAACCAGGAAAGGCAGGAAGCACCTCACGCGACCCGTGTTGCCAATGGCAGCACGGGTCGCGTTGTCACATCTATAGCCATCTACGGCCATCTACAGCAGCGAATCCGCCAGCCGGCAAAGGTTCTGCCAGGTGCGCGTATGCAGCGGGCGGCGCTGCCACACCGCGCGCACCACCTGTTCGCTGTTGGCCAGGTAGCGCTGCTGGATCTGCCGCATGCGCGCCACCACATCGCGGTCATAGATCACCAGCGCGGCTTCCGCGTTGAGCGCGAACGAGCGGATATCCATATTGGTCGAGCCCACCATGGCGACCTCATCGTCGATGGTGACGTGCTTGGCGTGCAGGAAGGCGGGGCGGTACAGGTGGATCTGCACCCCCGAGTCCAGCAGCACGCCGAAGTAAGCCTCCTGCGCGGCCTGCGTGAAGCGCTGGTCGATCCGTTGCGACAACACCAGGTGTACCGCCACGCCACGGTAGCAGGCCAGGTGCAGCGCTTGCAGGAAGGCTTCGTCCGGCACGAAGTAGGGCGTGGTGATGACCACTTCGCTGCGCGCGCGGTGGACCATGCTGATCAGCGCCATCTGCGCATTCTGCGTGCCGTAGCCGGGCCCGCTGGGCAGCATCTGCGCGATGTGCGGGCCTTGCTCGGCCATGGGCGGGAAGCTGTCGATGTCGAAGTTGCTGTCGCCGGTTTCCAGGTAGCGGTCGGCCAGGAAGACTGCTTGCAGCTCCGCCACCACCGGCCCCGTCACGCGCGCCACCAGTTCTTCATTGGGCAATCCCGGCATCGACTCGGCATCGATCACGTTCTGTGAGCCGATATAGCCAATGCTGCCGTCCACCACCAGGATCTTGCGGTGATTGCGCAGGTCGAAGCGCGCGCTCTTGCCTTTGAGCACCGCCATCAGCGAGCGCATCGGCAGGGCCTGCACCACCTCCACGCCGCCCTCGCGCAGCTTGCCTGCAAACGCGCGCCAGCCAGAGCGGGCACCTAGCGCGTCCACCAGCAACCGGCAGCGCACGCCCCGCGCACTCGCCCGCAGCAGGGCGTCGGTGAAGGCGCCGGCCGTGGCATCCGCAGCGTAGATATAGACCAGCAGATGGACCTGGCGCCTGGCGGCGTCGATATCGGCAATCATCGCCGCTACGGTCGCGGCATAGTTGTCGAGCAGCGCCACGGCATTGCCCCGCATCGGCGAGTACGAGCCTAGCCGCTCGATCAGGCCGGCCGCATCGGCGGCAACCGCGGCAGGCAGCGGCTGCAATGGCGCGAAGCGCGCCACCCGGTCCCGTACGCTTGCGATGCCCTGGTTGATCCGGGCCAGCTTCAGCCGGCGCGACTTGGGATAGTAGATGCGGCCGAACAGCGCATACAGCACCAGTCCCACCCAAGGCAGGAAGAAGATCAGCAGCAACCAGGTGCGCGCCGCCGCGGGCGCGCGGCGCTGCGGCACGTAGACCAGCATGGCCAGGCGGATCGCCCATTCCGCCAGTGTGAAGATCGATGGCAACAACCAGGACAGGTCCATCGGCATGGCGCCCTCTAGCGGGGCAAGCCAGGACGCAGGCAGGAAGGAAGCAAGAAGGGAAGGGGGCATGCGGCTAGGCGGCGGACGGCGGACTGCGCACCATACCAGAGGTGTGCGCTGGGCCAATGCAGGACAATGCCGGCATCGGCCCAGCGTCAACCTGTCATCGGCGCCTTTGCGCTTTGCGTACGGGCGGCGACTTGTACCTGATCAGTCTCTTGTATCCTAAACTGCACATGGACTGTGAAACCAGGCAATGCGCCAGTTGTTCTCCCGTATGCACTACGCTGCGATAGGGGTAGTTGAATGATGGCCAGCATGGACGATCGGGCCGCGCCCCTGGCACGAAGGAGACGGCAATGGATACGCAAGCTCGCTTCCTGGCGCTGTGGTCGCGCTGCGGCGGCACGCACGCCGAAGCCGTTTATGCCGGCCTGGCACGTCACTACGCCGAGCCGGTGCGTCACTATCACACGCTCGATCATATTCGCCGCTGCCTGCGCCATTTGGACTGGGCACGCGCGCAGATACCTGATCCCGACACCGTGGAGCTGGCGCTGTGGTGCCACGACGTGATCTATGTCCCCGGCGCGGCAGACAACGAGCCGCGCAGTGTCGCGTGGCTTGCGCACCACGCCGGCGGCCGCATCGCCACAGTGGCCCACGTCGCCGAGATGATCATGGCGACCACACACGACGCCGCGCCTGCGGACGCCGGTGCCCGCTTCACCGTCGATATCGACCTGGCGGACATGGGCGGAAGCCTGGCACGGTTTCTCCAGAACGAGGCGAAGCTGCGGGCCGAGCAGCCCGGGCTGGACGATGCCGGCTACGACGCCCGCGCCCGTGCTTTTTGCATGCCTTGCTGGCGCGCCCCCGCATCTACCATACGGAGGTGTTCCACGCTCGCTGTGAAGCCAGCGCCCGGCGCAACCTGGCGTGGCGGCTCGCCCAGCCAGCGCCGCTCCCCGGCACGCAAGGGCAGTAGAAGCACCAAGGCACTCAAACTGGAGGCCGCCATGCAAGCCACACAACCCCCGCGATCCGCCGCATCAATATCGCGCTGCAAGGCGGCGGCACCCACGGGGCATTCAGTTGGGGCGTGCTGGACCGGCTGCTGGAAGACAAGCGCATCGGCATCGACGGCATCAGTGGCACCAGCGCCGGCGCCGTCAATGCCACCGTGCTTGCCTATGGCCTCGCAAGCGGTGGGCCGCAGGGCGCGCGGCAGGCACTGGAGACGTGCTGGCGAAAGGTGTCCGAGTGCGCCAGGCTGAGTCCCTTGCAACCCACCTGGCTGGACAGGTTGATGGGCGGCGGTGGCCATATGGAGATGTCGCCAGCGTGGATGATGTTCGACCATCTCACCCGCTTCTTTTCGCCCTACCAGCTCAACCCGTGCAACCTCAACCCGCTGCAGAACATCCTGGACGAGACCATCGATTTCGAGGTGTTGCAGCACAGCAAGAGCGTCAAGCTGTTCCTGTGCGCGACCAATGTGCTGCGCGGGCGCATCCGCGTGTTCAGCACCGGCGAGGTTTGCGCCAAGGCCGTGATGGCCTCGGCCTGCCTGCCCTCGCTCTTCCAGGCCGTGGAGATCGACGGCGAGTATTACTGGGACGGCGGCTACATGGGCAACCCGCCGATCTATCCGCTGATCTATGAGACCGACAGCCGCGATGTGCTGATCATCCGCCTCAACCCGATCCATATTCCCCAGGTGCCTGTCACCGCACGCGAAATCCTGGACCGCATCAACACGCTCAGCTTTAACTCCTCGTTGATGCGCGAGATGCGCGCCATCGAATTCATCACCCGGCTGATCGACGAAGGCGCGCTCGATCCGGCACGCTACCGCCGCATGCTGATCCACAGCATCGATGCCGAAGCCGAGATGGCGCGACTGGGCGCGTCCAGCAAGTTCAACGCGGATTGGGACTTCCTGCGCGGCCTGTTCACGCTAGGGCGCGAGCGGGCCGAAGCCTGGCTCTCGGCAAATTTCGACGCACTCGGCCAGCGCTCATCGATCGATATCGCGGAAACATTCCTTTAAGCGTTCGGCCGCGTACTACCATCAGTGCAGAGCGCCACGCGAGGCGCGCGGTGAGCAAACAGGTTGAGACGCATATGGACCGGGAATCGATGCCTGCGGTGTCCGACTCAGACGGGTCCGTGCTGTTCGCGGACATCAGCAACAGCACCAAGCTGTATGAGAAGGCCGGCAATGCGGCCGCCTTCGGCGCCATCGGGCAATGCATCGCCCTGATGAAATCCTGCTCGTCGGCGCAGCGAGGCCGGGTGGTGAAGACCATCGGGGACGAAGTCATGGCGGTCTTCCCCTCCGCCGAAAATGCAATGCAGGCTGCACTCGAAATGCAAATGGCGATTGCCGCGTTGCCACCGGTATCCGGTCTTCCCATGTCGATCCATATTGGCTTTCACCACGGCCCGATCCTGCGCGACGCATCGGGCGATGTGTTCGGCGACACGGTCAACCTTGCCGCGCGCCTCGCCAAGCTCGCATCGCAAGGACAGATCATCACCAGCAAGGACGCCGTGGCGCATCTGCCGCCCAGGCTGCGCAAGGCGATGCGCTACCTCTACCCGATACAGGTGCGCGGCAAAGCCGAACCCGTGGAGTTGTTCGAAGCGATATGGCAGCAGAACGCCGACATGACCATCCTCGCCGAAGTGAACCCGCGCGCGAGCCGCCCCGCGCTGCTCACGCTACGGTATCGGGAGAAGGAGGTCCGGATGAACGGCGCGTCGCCGCCGGTCACGATAGGGCGCGACGCCGCGATGACGATCGTCGTGGCGGATCCGCAGACTTCGCGGTTCCACGCAACCATCGAGTTCCGGGCAGGAAAATACATGCTGATCGACCGAAGCGCCAATGGCACGCATATCGCCATCGACGGCGATGACGAAATCATCCTGCGCCGCGATGAGGTCGCGCTGAGAGGGCATGGCTGGATTACGTTTGGCCAGTCGATGGAGGGGGCAGGGGAGCGGGTTGAGTTTTTCTATACGTAGTCGCCGCACAGACGAAGAAGGGCGCGATGGCATCCATGCGAGATCCTCCGCGGGGACCTGCCTTGCAGACGTCCTCGTATCGACGTACAACCATGAATCACACCGCTGATGGCGAGGAGCCTTGGTTGGCGCTCAACGATGCGTCGCCGCAGGTGACCACCGTGCGGCGAAGTTAAGCAAGCTTGGAGACGGATGACAGCCGGCTGCAGGTCGCTTAACATCGCTCCTATGATCACCCATGCACACATCAATCCTGCTCTGTTGAGTTGGTCGCGGGAACGCGCCGGGCTAACTCAGCATGCACTCGCACAGGGATTGTCCGTTAAGCCAGACCAGGTGGTTGCATGGGAAGCCGGGGATAGCTTGCCGACGTTCAAGCAAGCTCAGTAGTGGGCCTCCGTTGCGCACGTACCTTTTGGCTTCTTGTTTCTACTTGCGCCAACCGAGGAAGAGCTTGCCTTTGCCGGATCTGCGAACGGTGGGGGCAATCCTCCACCGCGGCCCAGTATTGATTTGCTCGATACAATTCGAGATGTGTTGCGCAAACAAGTCTGGTACCTCGACTATTTGAACGATCAAGAGCGCGAAAAGCTGGATTTTGTCGGTCGATTCACGGTGAAGTCGCTGGTCAGTGAAGTCGTCGATGACATGCGGAAAAGGCTTGGCGTGGATCACGATGACCGAAGTCAAAGCGGGGACGAGTACTTTCGTAGGCTAGTGCGTTCTGCGGAGGCACTCGGCATCCTCGGCATCCTCGTCATGCGAAGCGGCATAGTCGGAACCCACACTCGCCGCAAGCTCGACGTTGGCGAATTCCGCGGCTTCGCTGTAAGCGACTCCTTGGCGCCAGTTATATTCATGGCTCGTCGGGGGAATCTGTGGGTAGTTTGAGGCGATTTACGAGGGACAAAGGAAGCGATAGAGCTTCTTGCAGGTCGCGTCGAAAGAGCTCTGGGCATCTTCACTAAGATGCCGAGTTATCAAGGGACCACCGTATTCATGGATCTGGCTGAGAACGAGCGCATTGGCATCCATCGCGGCTGCATGCTTGTCTTCGTAACGGACTTCAATGAGATGGCCGCCGAGTATCCAGAGGTTATCGCGGTGGCGGTACAACGTCTTGCGCGCATATCCCTGTGCGAGCAGGTGTTGCAGGAAAGGCGTGAACACTTCTACGATCGCCTGGCCAGGCGGGATATCCTCGTTGTCGAAGCGCCATGAAGCGGGCCAGTCCTTAAGGTCCGGGACGTAGCGCGCCAGTGCATCGAGATCCGGGGCGACAATAGCGGCTTTGCCCTTGTCGCTTCTGACCCTGCTAACCATGTTGCTGACCCGCCTGCTGAATGCCTGTCATCATATTCCCGGTTTCGTTTATGAAGGTGCGCGGCTGTGCGAGGCAACCCAGTCCATCGAGATCGACGTACGGCCGCGCAAGGGCTCGAAGCCGATCTGTTCATGCTGTAGCCAGCCTGCGCGGGGTTACGACACGCTCGCACAGCGCAGGTTCGAGTTTATTCCGGTCTGGGGTTTTGCCGTGTTCTTGCTCTATACCATGCGGCGCGTCGATTGTCGTGACTGTGGCGTCAAGGTCGAAGCCCTGCCGTGGGCCGATGGCAAGCACACGCTCACGCGGGCTTACATGCTGTGTGCGACGTGAAAGTCGCGTAGTTCGTTGTTTTACCGTCGAAGTCTGACGGGAGGAAACCGGGCGTTCCGTCGCCCGTAGTCTATCGGTGCATGCGTGGCTGGCAACGGCTGAGTGTGAAGCCACCGAGACAATGTAGCCCGGCGATAGCCAAACGGAGATCGTGAGATCGACGTTCCTCTGCAAGTGTCAATGCGGAGGGGGCGCTAGGCTGGACGGTAAGGTTAAGGAATCTGAATCGCTGATAAACACCGTCATAAGCAACGGGCCAAAGACACTGACAGGCCCTACCCAAAACGGGAATGTAGCGGGTCTGCTCTCTACGGCATGGGGCAGCACGGACGAAAGCGCTACCGGTGGAAAAGCGGAACCTAACCCGTTCGTGCGAATTACGCGGAACACGGTAAACCCGTATCGCTGCCCGGTTGGGCAGGTCAACCGTAAGGAAGACTGTGAGTGGTGCGGGCAGAGGATTGCGGAAGAAGCGAAGGCCGCTGGGTAATCTGGCGGATAGGGATTGCGTCGCAAGACAACATCATCCTACGCGAAAGCGGGCAGACTTCCGCATGGTCATTCATGGCGAGAGAATCTTGAAAAAACCGTTGTACGAGGGAAAGCAGATGACAGCGAACGACACGAATGTGCCGGGCGATGGTGCGTCCTCGCCTGCCGCGGAAATGTGGGATCAGGTGGACTGGTCCCACATCGAGGCGGAAGTGAAGCGGCTTCAGATGCGTATCGCCAAGGGAGTTCGGGAAGGCCGATGGGGCAAGGTGAAAGTCTTGCAACGTCTGTTGACCCGCTCGCATAGCGGCAAGATGTTGGCCGTGAAGCGAGTGACGGAGAATCGAGGTAAGAGAACGCCGGGGGTGGACGGGAGGATTTGGAAATCCCCGGCGGCCAGATGGAAAGGGATGTTGTCGCTGCGGCATCGCGGCTATCGAGCGATGCCGTTGCGGCGCATCTACATACCCAAGAGCAATGGGAAACGGCGTCCGTTGGGAATTCCTTGCATGCGGGACCGGGCGATGCAGGCTTTGTGGAAGCTCGCGCTGGAACCTGTTGCGGAAACCCTGGCGGACTTGAACTCCTATGGCTTCCGGCCTGAACGCTCGACCGCCGATGCCATCGAACAGTGTTTCAACGCTCTGTCATTACGTAGTTCGGCGGAGTGGATTCTAGAGGGTGACATCCGAGGCTGCTTCGACAGTTTCAGTCATTCCTGGGTTCTGGAGCACATACCGATGGATAGGACGGTTCTGCGCAAATGGCTGGAGGCCGGGTACATCGATGAGGGATCTTTGTTTGAGACGCGGGCGGGTACACCCCAGGGGGCATCATCTCACCCGTGATCGCGAATATGGCGTTGGACGGGTTGGAGGCGGCCATCTACGCAAGTGTCGGATTGTCGGCAGGCGCGCGCCGAAGACTCAAGCTCAAGGTTCACGTCATCCGGTACGCTGACGATTTTGTCGCGACCTGTGCGTCGAAGGAAGTTCTCGAAACCAAAGTTCTCCCCGCTATCCGTCGTTTTATGGCGGCGCGCGGGCTGGAACTGTCGGAGGAGAAGACGCGGATTACGCACATATCGGAGGGATTCGATTTTCTCGGGCAGAACGTACGCAAGTACGGCTCCAGTTGCTGATCAAGCCAGCGAATAAGAGCATCAAGTCGCTGCTGAGCAAGGTCCGAGAGATCATCAAGGACAATGCGAGCGCCACGCAGGAGATGTTGATACGGCAACTCAACCCAGTTATTCGGGGATGGGCCATGTACCACCGTCACATCGTGGCGAAAGCAGTGTTCACATCGATCGACCACCACATCTGGCGCCTGCTCTGGAATTGGGCAATGCGCAGGCACCCCAATAAAGGAGCACGTTGGGTTAAAGATAGGTACTTCCCCACGGACGGAAGCCGGCAGTGGAACTTCGCCACGATGAGCGCAGCCAGGGGCAAAATCTTTGGTCTTAGACTCTTCAGTGCATCGACGGTGGCGATCACCCGCCACATCAAGATTCGCGCGTCCGCTAATCCGTTCGACCCGGAATGGCACGATTATTTCGCCCGTCGTCGAACCTCGAAACGCTCTGCCGGATTGCCCGGTGCCAGCCCATGGTGCTGATCGGAATGGCTTGAGCCGGATGCGGGGAAACTCGCCTGTCCGGTTCTTAGGGGCAGCGGCGCAGTAATGCGCCGCTGCTACCCGACTCCTGGCGCAGTGGGCACGCAAGCTGTCGTGGAAGGAGACGGCACAAAGCTTCCGCACCAGTTGGGAGAAAGTCTTCAACGCTGTGGAGTGGGTGGTCGACTGGGGGCTGTGCCATCGCGAACTCGGTACGATCCGTGCCTTTGGCGTCGACGAAATCCAGTATGGTCGTGGACACAAGTACCTCACACTGGTCTACCAGATCGAGGCTGGCTGCACCCGTCTGCTATGGGTTGGGCAGGAGCGCACGAAAGAAAGCTTCGCGAAGTTCTTCGCCATGATCGAAAAACAGCTTTGTGAGAAGGTTGAGTTCGTCTGCTCGGACATGTGGAAGCCCTACCTTGAGATGATAGCGCTGCATTGCCCCAATGCGCTGAATATCCTGGACCGTTTCCACATCGTTGCGAAGATGAATAAGGCCATCGATGAGGTCCGCGCTGACGAATCACGCCGCATGGTCCGCGATGGATACGAGCCGGTGCTCAAGAAGTCCCGCTGGTGCCTGCTCAAACGTCCGGAAAACCTGACCGACAGACAGCGACTGCGCATGCGTGACTTGTTGCAGTACAACCTGCGCACCGTGCGGGCCTGGCTGCTCAAAGAGGAATTCCAGCAGCTCTGGGATTACATCTCACCGGTCTGGGCCGGAAAATTCCTCGACCAGTGGTGTACTCAGGTGATGCGCTCGCGCATCGAGCCAATGAAGAAGTTCGCCCGCACCGTGCGTGCCCACCGTGAGCTGATCCTCAACTACTTCCATGCGCGCAAGCAGTTCTCCAGCGGCATCATCGAGGGTCTGAACAACAAGGCCAAAGTCACCATGAGAAAATCGTACGGATTCCGAACCTTCAGGGCGACGGAAATCGCGCTATATCATGCACTTGGCAATCTTCCTGAGCCTCCGTCAACCCACACATTTTTCTGACGAACCATATTCATAAACAGTGCCGACGCACCTGCGGCGCGCCTCTTTACTTTGATCCACGAACTGGCCCATGTGTGGATAGGCAGCAGTGGTGTCTCGAATGTTTCGCACGCGAATATCCGACGAGAAGAGACTTTCTGCAATGCAGTTGCTGGCGAGTTCCTGGTGCCGGAGCTGGAGTTCCGCCGGCATTGGCTAAGTCGCGAAGAGTGGCATCTGAATCTGCCGGAATTGGCTACTCGATTTCATGTCAGCAAGTTAGTAATCGTGCGGCGCGCTGCCGACCTCGGTTATATCAGTCGAGAAGACTATTCCGAATACTACCTTCAGGAACTGGAGGCCTTCCGCCAGAGGGAGAAATCCGGCGGGAGCTTTTATCGCAACGCCGGCGCCAAGAATAGTCCACGTTTCAGCCGGGCTGTATTGGCAGAGACGATGAGCGGTCGATTACTTCTTCGTGATGCCGGCAAGTTGTTGGGCATGCAGCCAGCGAAAATACGGAACTATGCGGAGACTCTGGCCGAATGAGGTACCTGCTTGACTCCAATACGCTCATTGAGGCGAAGAACCGCTACTACCATATGGCCATCTGTCCAGGCTACTGGCAGTGGATCTTGCACAAGAATCAGACGCGGGAAATTGGCAGCATCACAATGATCGCGGATGAACTGTTGCGTGGTTACGACGAACTGAGGGACTGGGCGGCCGATCACGCAGGAATCTTTGTTCCGATAACCGATGCGCCGACACAAGAGGCGTTCGCTACGGTCGCTGCGCAAGTTGCTGCCCAGTCCCCTCGCATGAAGGTGGGCGCCTTGGAAGATTTTCTGTCCGGTGCTGACCCGTGGTTGATCGCGAAAGCCATGGTGACCGGTGCGGCGGTTGTTACCCATGAGGCATTCAATCCGGACGTTAAGAGGAAATTCCTAATTCCTAACGTCTGTCGGCACTTTGGCGTTCAGGTGCTGAACACTTTTGAATTGCTGCACACGCTCAAAGCGGAATTCGTCTTGCCCGGTTGAGTCATTTGCCGAGCCGGGATGCCACCGATGCGGCCACGGACTGCCGCAACTGCAACCCATTCCCCTACGGACGGCCGTATCGTATCTACTTGTTTTTCTTGGGAAATGCAGTGGTGCCCGGGGTCGGACTTTCGAACTTAGGGCGCTGGCCGGAAAGCCTTATGGGGACTGATCGCGCGCTGTGGCGGGTTGAAAAGTTACCACAGAGGTTACCACGAACTCGACTCAGCAGCCCCAATCAGGCGTGCTGGTGCCAGTGATCAAAGAAAACCTGCCCGCATTCCATCACGGTCATGCTGTCGCTGATGAGCTGCGGGTGGAGATAGACGGGACGCTGTTGGTTCATATTCGAAAATGCAGGAACGAAGACGAAGCTTGGCTTCCCAAGTGCAAGCCGCCGCGCGGACATCTCATCAGCCTTGGCAAACTCATGAGCTTGGAGAAGCGCCATCTCGTCGTTGAACAGACGTTGAAACAACTCGCCTTCCTCTGGTGTGAAGACGCTCGGTGGAACGTAAAGTGGAACCTGATGGGCTAAGGCATCCCTATACGTCTTTAGATACTCATCCCTCCAGCGCGCCGTGGGGGCAGAGACTACATACTCCGCAAGTTTCTGCGGGAGGAATTTCCTCGTCTTCCTGTGAAACAGCCCGACATCACGGATGTCTAGTTGAGCGTCCAGCCCGTGGCGGTGGACGAACGCCCACGCGAAGTTCTCGAACACTCCATAGAGATTAATGAAGTAAGCATGCAGATTGATCTGGACATCCTCCAGATCATCCTTTTTCATCGGGTGTTGTATGTCGGGCGGGAACAGGCGAAAAATGTTAGTCAACGCCCGAGCCATGACTTGCAGGCGGCGGCCTGCCCCGTGTTGCAAATGTTCAATTACAGGCACGGTTTGCCCACGTGCTTGGATAACGCACCGCTCTATGAGGTCGCTAAGCCCGACTAGGGTATGCCCACACTCATGCACGAACCGTGCAGAATCTTCCGCTGTATATCCCACTCAATAGTCCTTTCCCATTTGGCGGTAGGCGCCACCTCCACTGGGCATGATTTTCTAGAAGTCAGCCTTGCTTGCGGAGGGTCTTGGGACGCCATCCACGAAGATGACCTTTGGCGCTTTCCCCTCCGCGTCGATGATCTTATTCCTGAATCCACCAATCCTGGCATCGGATGCCCCTCCATTGTCGATGACAAGATATACCCCGCGAGTTGCATTTTTCCGCCTGCTGATAAATCGGGAGTTGCCGCTCGAATCCGTGCACGAGCTGTGAGTTGCTCGTCAGCTTTATCTCGACCAGCACTTTTCCTTCGAACCCTCGGCTTACCTTGAAGTCCACCGGCCCTCGTCCCCCGTCGCTTTCGGGCGAGAGGTCCAAGTTGTTTGCGCGGCAGTAGGCTGAGGCAACGCCGAAGAACAGAAGTTGGGCTGCTGATTCATGCTTGCGCTGCCCATTCTTGTCATAGAGAAGCTTGCAGAGTTGGTTGTCCTCAAGGAGCTTCTTGAAGTGATTGCAGATAGTTAAAACCACTCCTTCAACTTCGTCCAGCGGGGGCTGCTCGGAGAGTTTCAACGGGAGGGGGACGTTGTCTACAACCTGCCGTGAAGCTCTATACCAAGCGACTTCGCCCGAGCGGTCTTCTTCGAAATCGTAGTGATCTCTCTGCCCCTTTAGGTACGCCTCAATAACCTCACGAAGAGCGTCTGGCTGGCTGATGAAGGACTTGCGCAGGGCATACTTCATCTCAGTGACCGTGGCCTTGCCCCATGAATCACCCAAAATCTGATTCATCTCCTTCCGTAGTTGATCATTTTGCTGTGTGATCCAATAGATGTCGCCAAACTCTTCTGCTACAGGGAGGTCGCGTAAGACATTTCTCGGAACCAGTATCACTGCAGTACCAGTTAAGGGATTCCTCGGCATGTCTTCCTTCGGTTCACCCCTGACGACTGGAAGTGCCTCCATTGGGATGCCACAGTCGCTGCAAACGCGTTGAGTGAAGGCGATAAGGTCCTGAATAATAATCCGTGCGATCATGTCGCTAATACGATCAGGTCCGATATTTTCCTCAAAGGCGCCCACGAGTTCAAACAGAGCCGGGTCCTTTACGCCAGCCTGAACAATTTCATGTATTGTCCCCAAAGTTGGCCTCGAAGCTTGGGTCCCATGCCGCTGCCGCCCGTGCTGTTCTTTGCGTACCCAATGCAAAGACCGTTGACCTCGGGAAAAGTTAGCATCTTGTCCGCAGCGCGCCACAAGGCATCCCCCTTCTTGTTGATTCCAGCTATGACACGTAAGACGTTCCCGAAATGGGCAGAAACTCGCTCGTAGCTGGGTGCCAGTTCGGGTACATTCGTATGGCGTAAGTGGCTTGGATCAATGAAGAGGCGCGTATCGACACTTAACACTGGATCAAATGCGCCCGTGGCATCAAAGACTTCCACTGGAATTCCGAAGTGATCTGCGAAGCTTTGAACCACAGGTTTTCCCCTGAGAGTTAAATTTTCGAAAGTAAGGTTAATATAATAACCATATCAGGTATGGTTGATTTTTGGTAGTTACCCTTGAGGGGTAATTGACTGTACTGTATGGAGTTGAGGAGGGCAAATAAAATTCCCCAAAAATCCGAGAGGGTATCTGATAAAGCCACACCCTGGCTTTCCCCCCGTGCCCCCTCGCGCGCCAGCGTATGCACCCGCGCCATTCAGACACGTGCAGCCCATTAGACGCCCGTGCGCGTACCCTCTAGCTGGCCGCTGAGTTAGCCTGGCGACTCCCGTTATTCGCCGTTTGCTTCTTCATCGACGTCCACTGGCTGGTCATCATCTGCAACGCGCTGCTTGGAGCGCAGCACTGTCAGTACCGTTTCTCGATCATCGTAAAAGTCGTGCAATAGGTGTGCCGCATACTGCCGCGCAGTCTCAACCTCGGCTTTGGAAACCTCACGCCACTCCTCGTGAAGGACGTAGTTTCCTAGTGTCCGGATTTCATCGTGCGCACGCTTGCGACGCGCGGCAGTGATCACTCCGTCTGACGCGGCTAGATCAATTTGCTGCTCCAGTGGCGTGCCCTTCTTCAGCTTGTACCCATTTGCGCGGAGAGTTTTATCTAGCACCGAGCGGAACAGTGCCGCAGCCGCGCGGTAGCATCCGGCCTCAGCGCACTCTTCGCCTTCCCTGAATTCTTTGACGATTCCCGTTGGAACTCCCTCAGGAAGGGTTGAGCGGTTTTCCGCCTCTGGGTAGAAATCAACTAAGTCAACGTAGCCACGGTGATCCGCGTAGCCCATTAGCGTAATGAGCGCGCCAGCGCCGCATCCTGAGCATCGAGCGAGCCTGTATATCTCCTGCCCCCTTCAGCGGCGCGGAAGATTTGCCCGAACTCTCCGCGCATAGGGTCCCCTATCAAGAACGCGGTTAGTGCCCCGTTACAAGTGGGGCAGTGCGCAATAACGTGCCCATTGTCATTTATGGTCGCCATGCTTGATTCAGGTTGATTGGGCAAGGAAGTATTGTCTGCGATACTCCGCCGTTTTGGTGCCCTCCTTTAGAATGTCAGGCTGAGGTGTACGCCAACTGGACGTCAGGATCATCCCGCCGCATCTGTCAGGTTAGGGCCTTATTTGGATTTTCTTGACATAATCAGTAATGGGTCTTAGAGTCCATTCTGACACTTCTGGGATGGGAGCAGGGACATGAGCGCAGGTAAGCGGGTTGCCTATGTGCGGGTGAGCACGGTAGACCAGAACACGGACCGCCAGTTGGAAGGCGTGGCAGTGGACAAGACCTTCACGGACAAGGCCAGCGGCAAGGATATCCAGCGGCCCCAGCTCCAAGCGGCATTAGATTACGTGCGGGAAGGCGATACGCTGGTGGTGCATTCGATGGACCGCCTGGCGCGGAACACTGAAGACCTCCTGCGCATGGTCCGTGAGCTGACCGCTAAGCATGTGAGCGTGGAGTTTGTGAAAGAGCGGCTCACCTTCAGCGGCCAGAGCGATGACCCTATGGCTACCCTGATGATGACCATGCTTGGCGGCTTTGCTCAATTCGAGCGGTCTTTGATCCGTGAGCGCCAGCGTGAGGGTATCGCCATCGCTAGGGAGAAAGGGGTGTACAAGGGCCGCAAGGCCGCATTGAACCTTGAGCAAGTCGCCACTCTGAAGCAGCGGGCTGCAGCGGGCGATAAGAAGGCCGCTATTGCGCGTGACCTAGGCATCAGCAGGGAGACCCTATATCAATATCTGAGGCAGGCTGAGGGAGCGGATGCTGGGGGGCTAGCGCTTGGGAGCCAATCCTAACGATACGAGCCTGTTCCCCTTCATGGGGACGACGCTGACAGTTCCGGAGCTATAGAGGGCAATTTGATCGGGCGACGCGGCAATGAGAAAACCCTCAACCGCTGGCTTATTGTCCTGGTCCAAACGGAGGCAAACGGCCTTCCCGGGCTTCTCGCAGCCTCCGGCATACGCCTTTACCGCTTCGTCATACGCGAGGTCGGCAGCGGTTTGACCAATGATGGCAGGGACTGCGATAACGAAAATAACTGCCAGCAAGAAGACGAAAGTGGCGTAGACAGTGAAGCCTGCAATCAGTGCCCCCTTTGCACCAGCTCGAAGCCAATGCTTTGTTGCCCAAAGGTCGCGCATCTGTTGACGCATCTTGCTGCTCTTTTCTGGCGCCAGGCTTGTGCGCGGCTTGGTGCTGAATATGGCGGCCAAGCACATTATGTACAGAACTGAACCAAGCGCCCCAAGCAGCGACAGAAACGGGTGCGTATTGAGTGAATGCAGGATGTGCGTACTCAGCCTGAAAACGGCAACAGCTCCCATGACGAAATTGCCGGATGCGTCCAGGGGAAATAGTTGGTTGTCCAAGTGGAAGCGCGCCAGGTACCGCGAATAGTACATGGTCCCAACAAAATAGCCGCTGACAGTCAGCAGCACGCCCATAGCCGCGCGTGCGCTTAGCAAAGCTGAAAAAATACGCTGGGCAGTTGGGGGATTCTGGCGAACCGAGACTGGGCTGTCTGCTTCCACTTATGGGCTCCGGAGAAATCTGTAGGGAGACCATATTAAGCCATTAGCGCAGACCAATGAGCAGCGGGGGAAGTTAGCCGCATGCTAGCTCAAGGGGAAGCTGTATCGGCGTTGGCGCGAGAGTTCGACACCGGCAGGCCGACCATCATGCGGATTCGGGAGACGGCCGTATCCAGCGCAGCGTGACCCAGCGTTTTGGGGAGGGAATCTCTCCGCCTCCCTCCCATGGCTTCAAATGGGCACTTAGGCCGGTAAGTAAATCGACAATCCGGAATTCGGGCCAGGGGCATGCCGAGCGCTTTGTCAACATAGGGCTCAGCTCGAAGCGCAGCAAGTAGAGCATTTGGCTCAAACGCCTGTCCGATGAGCCTCTCGGATTCTGATCGAGGCTTCTCCGAATAGCGCGCTCGGAACGCTACTGGGCGGGTATTGATGTCTATCGCACGTAGGCAGATGCCCCGCATATAGAACCGATTGAACTCCCCTTCAGCCAGTACCTCATGGGCATTGGAAGGGACCTTTGCTACGGACACCGTTCCGGTGGCGGGGTAGTGCCGCTCCTCCGTTTCGTTCAGAAAGCGGCGCCTGTAAATCTCCTGCGCTAGCCAGTCATCGTGGTTCGCGTTAATCGCCTCCGCGAATAGCTCAGCCCAGCCAGCGCGGCCAACTGGACTCAGCCTAGGACTGAAATAGAGCTTATTTCCTCTCAAGTCCTCGGCTACCTCAGCAGCCATCAGCTGGCGCGTCACGTCATCCAAGTTCCGGTATTCAAGAGCCATTGCAACCCCTAAGGAATGCTGCTGTTCGTTTTTGGCTACCTAACTTCGGTCGATTCAGCCATGCCGAAGTCCAGACTATAGGAGACGCAAAGTTTTTTTGTACCCCCCATTAGCCTTGTATAGCTCACCTACATTTACGGCTTCAACCGGGAGCGCGTAAACTTCAGTCACTCATTACTGACCACGCTAGGCCCCCATGACTGAACTCAAGCAGCCCACCCCTGAAGAAGTACGCGCATTGCTGAACGATTCCGGCTTGAGCCGCGAGGACTTCGCAGCGCTTGTCCACGTATCCAAGCTAACTGTTCACAAGTGGGTCCTCCCGAAGGATTCAGAGAACCATCGCGGGATTCCCCTTGCTGTGTGGGAATTGCTGCTTCTGAAGCTGGGCAGGCACCCCGAGAAGAAACTAGTTGACCTGTAACCCATTGGGTTATTATCATGGCTTCCCTGTGTGGCGAGCATCCCGCAAGCCCCAATACCTGCAAAGGTCCCGCATGTCCATCCTCAGCATCTCCCGCGTTCCCTTCTCGCTGTCCATCGACGGCTCCCGCAGCTTCTTCCTCCGCATCGGCAAGCGTGCCTTGCACATCTGCCCTGACTATGTAACCCGCGACCGTACCCCGCGCCTGTTCGAAGCGTGTGCAGGGGAAGAAAAGGGTAGCTGGGAAATGCTCATCCTGCGCCGCTGGCTGGTCACTGCCTCCGTCGAAGGCTAAAACCCACCCTCGCTCTAGGCCCCCAAGCGGCCCCAGCAGTCTCCCTACAAAGCGCCTTCCGGTCATCGGTTGGCGCTTTTGTGTTTCTGGCACCCATAAAGCCTTGCCCAATAAGGGCTAGCGGGGAAATGGCCTCTAAAACCTCCCTCTCGCAATAGGGCAAATTTGGGCAGCACATGAATTCGTGCGCTGAATTACCGCCCGTACGCATTTCCTGGCGCTTCCCATCTGACCAATTCAGCGCCACTGGGGGATAGACACTCCCTGCCGGTCAGGTCCGTGGAGGTGGCATCTGCCATCCCTGCGGCTTCCCTTTCATCCTCCAGTTAAACCCATGTCAGCTACCAACCATCGCGCAAAGCGAGGCAAGCCCTCGCCATCGTGGCCCCCTGAGCCCACTCCGGACGGTCTCAAGTACCGCCCAGCAACTCCAGAAGACGCCGCAGCACTGGCCCCTCGGCTTCGCGCTAGTGACCTTGATGAACTCGCCCGGGTCAGTGACCGGCCAATCGTTGACCGCCTCCTAGATGGCGTCAGGCTCTCCGATGAATCTTGGTCCTGCCTCAAGGACGGAGAGGTAATCGGGATCATCGGTGTGGGCCGCAATGGCACGCTGGGGACGGTCTGGATGCTGTGTGCCCCTGAGGTGGAGCGACACCCGCGCCTCATGTTGGAACATCCCCGAGCTTGGCTGAGCAGTATTGAGGGCCGCTACAGCATGCTCTGCAATGCCGTTAGCGAGCACAACACGGCCACCGTTGAATGGCTCAAGCACTTGGGTTTCACCATTGGCGACGTGTGCTCTGGGTTCGGCAAGCCTGGCGAGGCCTTCTGGCTGTTCCATCGGAGCCCCTCGAATGTGTGAGCCGGTAACCATTGTTGCCGCTGCTACTGCGATTGCGGGCTTGGCCATTCAAGGTGAGTCAGCACGAAAGCAGACCAACGCAATTCAAGCGGCCTACGATGACAACGTGGTCCAGACCCGCAATCAGCAGGTCGAGCAGGACACACAGGCGAAGGATCAGATGTCTGAGCGCGCGCGCCAAGCCATGATTGAGACCGGTCATCTTCAAGCGTTAGCGAACGAGTCTGGAACCACGGGTGGCAGTAACGACCGCGTAACCAATGAGGCCAACTTCAGCGCTGGGCAAGACATTGCAGCCATTCAGGGCAACTCCCAAGCCGCCCAAAAGCAACTCGCTCAAGCAGCCCGTAGCGGCTATGCGACAGCCGTAAGCCGCCAGTCCCAAGTTCAGCAGCCGAGCCTCATCGGGGCTGGGTTGCAAATCGCGGGGACATACGTAAGTCAACAAGCCAAGGTCGACCAGGCCAAGAGCGCAGCAGTGAAGGGTTCTACCTGAGGTGCGAGGCGGTGCTTGTGCTGCCTCTCCCATGTTTATGCTTCTGCATGAGCCTATCTGTTTCTTCGTGATTCTGAGCCCTTAGCGGGCTCTTTCTTTTTCCACTATTCGCTATCCTATGCCTGACCCCCAGCAACTTCCTCGGTCCATCACTGAACGCCACCAAGGCCCCGCTAGCGCCGCCCAGCGCCAAGTCTTTTCGACACCCCAAGCGCGCCCGGTAGACACCTTTGCGGCGCCCATTCAGGACCAGACCTTGAACGGTCTCATCACCGGCCTGAAGAGCTTCAACCCTGCCCTTGAGCAGTACGTACAGGTGCAGGGAGCCAAGGAAGCTGATGCAGCTTTCAAGGCGGGCACCGCGCAGGGGCAGCTAGCGGACACCCTTGGCCCCATTGAGCACGGCCCTATTCAGGTTCCACCGCTCCCTGAGGACCAGAAGGTAGACCCAGCGTTTGCCCCTACGTTCTCAGCGGGCTACCGCCAGGCTGTCGGTGCGAAGATTGGTAACCAGATCAGCAATGACATCCTGGGCCAGTACGAGCAGGGCAAGAACGCGGAGGACTTCAACCCCGAAGCCTTCCTCGCCCAGCACACCCGCGAGCAAACGCAGGGCATCACTGACCCGGCCATCCGTGAGGCTGTTGCTAAGTCCATCGCTGCGACCGCCGCTAGCGTCCGGAGTGACTTCCGCCAGGTGCAACTTCAGCGCCTGAAGGAGAACGCCACGCAGACTCTATCGTCCCTCGTGGGCTCCGCAATGGCTCCCTCGAAGACACCTGAGCAACAGTATCAAGCGCTGGTCAATGACGTAGAGCCCGTGCGCAAGCAGATGGGCCTACAGACCCGCGCGGAGGTTGCGGAGATGGTCTTCCAGCAAGCTCAGATGAATTCGTCCAAGGCGGGCGGTCAGCCTGAGCTGTTCGACATCTTCACGAATCACAAGGACCCCGCAACGGGCCTGACGATGGCTGATATGAATCCGAAGCTGAAGGCGCACATTGCATCGGCGCGGGAACAGGCGGTCAGTCAGCAGAACAAGCGGATTCAGCAGGGTCAGCAGGTTGACTTCTTCAAGCAGTCCGTAGCGGATGAAGAAGCGGCCAAGTCTGGCAATGCTCCATCTATCGAATCCTACGTGAGCCGCATCGGCCCCCTCAATCAGTTCCATGATGCGAACGCTGCGCTGTCCGCGTGGCGGCGTGACCAAGAGCTGGCAGAGAAGGCGAAGGTAACCACGCAGTCCGTCTTAGCTGTCGGTAACGGTACAGCATGGGGGCTTACCAAAGAACACGCTCAGGCAGCCATCGATACCGCCACAGGCCCTGATACTGATCTACTAATTCGGGCCGCGTCTGCGCAGCAGAGCGGGGACTTTTCACAAGCCCCTGAAGTGCGCCAGGCAATCCACTCGATTGTGGACATTACCGGGCGGTCTGGCCGGAGCGACATTGCTAACTCACGTCTGAAGGGCATGATTGACGGTACGGTTAATGCTGTACCGCCCAAGGACGGCAAGCCATCCAGCCAGTTCATGCTTGCAGCCGCGCTCTATGCTGGCATGCCGGACCAAGTTCGCGCCTTGTATTTCGATGAAAAGGCCGATTCGGTGTACGGCTCCTATGTGAAGGACAGGCAAGGCGGCATCGACGCGCAGACCGCAGTGGGTAATGCATATCGGTCTGTCTCCGCCGAAGCGGTCAAGGCCGCCAAGGAACTCACCAGCAACCCTGAATGGAAAGCACAGACAGCCAAGACAGTCGCAAACCTGACCACCGAAGGTTGGCAGCACTGGCCTATTACAGGCTGGGTAGCCGAGCGCTTTGGAAGGGGGCGGCAGTGAACGAGAATGCTGTAACCAATTGGGCACAGCTTGATCTTCAACGGTACTACCTGCGGAATCCAAATGCCACCCCCGAGCAGGCCGATAGGTATATCGTCAATCGTGTCCGCTCTGCCTTCGTCTATGACCAGGCCAACCGCATCAATGTGGAGGTGCCTGAGGGCCGGGCCAGCGCGGATGTTGCCGAAGCCGTTACGGCCTACGTGAAGAAGGCGCAGGTGAAATACGGCATGGTTCCCAATGACGGCTTGATTCATGGCGCTATGGACGCCGTTGGCGGATTCATCACCGGTCAGCGTGACCCCATTCAGTCCGTGGGCCTCGTCCATGGCAAGGATGGACAGTACCAGCTCCGAGCCTTCGTGAATGGCAATCCTATCCACAAGCTGGAGGATGTGACCTTTGACCAAATCATTTCCCAGCATGCAGCCCAGAAGGTACTAAGCGACACCGAGCGATCATCTCTCAGCGCCCTCAAGCAGAAGCTGAGTGCAGGTACTGCAACCGCGCAGGACCTAGCCGAAAGCTCTGATGTAATCGCCAAGGCCAGGAGCCTCAGGCAAATCAATGAGACCACCACGGCGCAGATGGAGCAGGTCCGGGAGAAGGCATTCTCTGTTGCGAACGCGCGGCGGGTTCTCTTCCCTATGGACAGGCCCGATTTTACCGGCCTCGCCGGGTCCCGCCTTACCGGACAGGGCTCGAAGATTCAGGTGAATCAAGCTGCCTCCTTTGTGGCTGAGGGCGAACACTTCGCAGCCCTCACTGCGATGGGCGAAGGGCTGGTACTCAAAGCCACGGCTGACCCGAACCCGAAAGCCGGGAACAACATCGGCTACGGGTACAACCTGAATGCCAACGCGGCCACCGTTGCGGAGGACTTCAGGCGTGCTGGGATTCCCGTGGAGAAGCTGGATGGCATCAAGGCTGGCACTGTGCAGATTACCCCTGAGCAAGCCGCTCGCCTCCTGCGGGTCACCAAACCGCGCTATGAGTCCCTCGCACAGCAGTCCGTGGATGCCATTAAGCCTGGCATGTGGGCGAACATGAGCGAGGGCCAGCGTGCTGCCTTGGCGGATGTTGCCTATCAGACAGGGAATCCCGCTCAGTTCAAGACAGCCCTCTGGAAGCTCGCTGAGGGCGATGCGCAGGGTTTCAGGGATGCGCTTAAGGTCACCTACGTGAATTCCGAAGGGAACCGCGTGGAGGACACACGAAGAAATAAGCTTCGGTCTTTGATGATGGCGGGACCCAGCGCGTTCGTGCAGGGCATCCGGGAAGCCTCCCGCACTTCGCAGTAATCCCCCTTTGGGCCTCCCCGGTTTGCGCTGGCCCTTTCCTTTCTTTACCCTCTCACAGGTTACCTATGAATGAACCCAAACAGGGCGCACTGGATGCGCTCATGGGCGCCATTGCGCGCTCGGAATACGGCCACGTGCGTTTTGCTGATGGTGAGCTAGTCACAGGGCATGGCCCCCAACACTTTCGGACGATGGCAGAGCTTCGCGGTGTTGTTGCCGTGTCAGGACTCATCCGCACCGCTGAAGGCGATAGCTCTTGGTACTGGCTATTTCCAAGTGCTGCGGACTGTGCAACTTCTCTGAACACTAGCGGCTGGTATGGATGCCCCGGCTTGGAGCCTGAGTTTCTTGCTCTGGTCCCTGAGGCTGCGGACTCAGCCTGGCTGGCGGAGGCGTTGGGCTACAGCGCTGGCATTGTGAAGCCTTGGGCCTGAGTGCGGCTGGCTGCTTTCCTGAGCCCTTCGCGGGCTCCTATTCCTTTCCACAAGACCCATGAACACCACCATTAAAGATGAATCCCTGCCGCCGTGGGAGGGAAAAGACCAACTGACCGAAGCCAAGGCCGCCGCCACCCTTGCGGGCCTGAATAACCCGAATGCTGCTAGCCCCGCTGCGGCCCGCAAGGTCCGGGAGTCCTCCGGCCCTGCTTGGATTGACTGGGATGCGCCCGTGAACCCAGAGCCGCCAGTGCCCCTTATCGACTTCGCCAAGACCCTCAATGGGATCAATGCGATTGCCGTAAGCCGGGACCTCCATGACCTCGGCTATCTGATTCGCAGGCAGGGGAAGTATGTCCCACGCAAGGCCCGCGCTGGAGACCGCCGCTGGTTCGAGTCCAGAGATGTGAATGGGCGTGCTGTGGTATTCGTTACGGCAGTCGGCAGGGAACTGATGAGGGAACTGGCGAAGGACAAGAAGCTGACCTCGCTGAAGGGGCCAAGGCACGCACAGTAATCGCTAGGAGTTTAGATGATCCAGAAGAAAAAGAAGGGGCTGGGAGACCGCTGGTTCAATCCCCACCGGATTGCTAGGTTGGCGGACCTGTCGGAGTTCGTTGGGGCGATTGTTTCCGAGATGGAGAAGCATGAGGCAGCAGTAATGCCCCGCACACGGGCGCGGCGTGCCGCTGACCAAGATGTTTTTGAGCGGCAAGCGGAAGCGCTTCTCTGTGATGCGCTGCTGCGGAACCTGACGAAGCCTGGAGAGTGGCTCACCGCATCACGATCAAAGACCGTGCTGGGCCGTAGGTGTCGTTACCGCTCTTCGGTCATGGGTGACAAGCTCCCGATGGTCATGGACCTGCTGGATGGGTGTGGTCTGTTGGAGGTTCGCTTGGGGGATGTCTGCAAGTATCGGGGCGCATCTATCAAGCAGACCACCTTCAGGGCATCCAAGCGGCTCCTGGAGCGGGCCTCCCATCTGGACCTACAGTTCTCCGACTTCGGTACGGATGGTCTGGAGGAGGTCATTGTCCTCAGGTCGGAGAAGGTCCAAGGGAAGGGCATGCTTGTGCGCTATGAAGACACTGAGGAGACCATTGCCCTCCGCAGCCAGATTGCAGCCCTCAATGTATGGCTCTCTCAGGCCGACATCGAGCTAGCTCAAGACATCCCCGGCGTGAACCCTCAGGACCGCATGATGCACCGCGTGTTCAACAATGGCCGCTTTGACCACGGGGGAGATTGGGTGGCGGGTTTTGGCAGCAAATGGGGAAGCGGGAGAGGCGGGACATCCTCATTGATGGCATGGATACAATAATGCTGGACTTCTCGCAGATGGGACCACGCATCATCTACGGGATGGCTGGCATGCCATTCATTGGCGATGCCTATGCTGTTCCTAGCCTGTTAAAGCATCGCTCCTTGGTGAAGCAAGTCTTCGGAGCTATGACCCATGTGGGGAGCAGGTTCAATCGCCTGGAAGACATTTCCAGCCCATTGCCAGATGGCATGAGCATGTCGCGTGTCTGCAAAGCCATTGAAGACCACAATACCCCAATCGCTGATTACTTCTATCGTAGGGCGGGCATGGAGGCGATGCGCGTGGAGAGCAATATCATCGTTGACATCCTGCTAGCGCTCCGCGACAAGGGGGTAGTCGCTCTTCCGGTTCACGATGCGCTGGTTGTCAGGGAAGACTTGGCTGATGAAGCCGAGGCTGCAATGTTGGCAATGTTCAAGCTACATACAGGGCTGGAAGGACTGGTAACTGTAGAGTGAGGTAATCAGCAGGCTATCCAGTTGTCAATGCTCAGGCATCTTTGGGGAGGCCACTGGTGACGCTGCTGGCTGTCACTGCTTTGTGGCTGAGCGTGAGTACCAGTAATAGTTCCACTGCTCAGGCAATCGCTAGCCAGTCTCTCCTATATACCTATAGTTTGTCTCTCAGTTCCATAAGTGGGGGTCGTAAGGTAAGCTAGCCATTGGGTACGGGCTAAAGCAACGTATCCGCTGTCGGCAATGTTGGCGCGAACTTGGCGAAAAGGAACATGAATAGGTGCATATACAGCCTCGAAGATTTTGACGAAGCAGCGGGTGAACACATCCTGCAGAACTTTCTTGGGGCGCGCTGGACATCGAAGCGCATATCGTCTGACCCGGTACAGGACTTGTTCGGTAGGACTATTGACGTTGCTCTGGAGAAGGGGCTGCGGGAGATAAGAAACCTGCTTGGGACCCGAGGTGGTAGAGGGCATCTCCTTATACAGAAGTCATGAGTCCTCAGCCCGTAGCGCCAGGATCATGAACGCAGCATCCATGGTTCGCTGCATGCCGATCCAGATCGTTTTGGCGCCGGGCTCGCCATCACTCTTGCGGCCCAGGAAACCACCCAGTGACGCGATCAAGCGAATCATTTGATTGAGCGTGACGGGCGTCTTTGGACGCGCCTTCTTCGCGAGTAGATACGCGCCTCGTATCTCATCGGCATCAAAAAATAGCGACGCGTCCAGGTCAGGGCAGGTTCTGCCCAAACGCATCAGCCGGGCAACGCGCCACGCCACGACCATGTAAAACACCAGAGCCCGTTCCACGCGGTCCATGTGGGATAACTGTAAAGCTTCCACCTTGCACCCGTTCTTCAGGACATTGAAGAACATTTCAATCTCCCACCGGGCTCGATACCAATCGATCAGCTCGACGACGGCATCTGTATCTTGCGCCTCCCGGTTGGTCAGCAGTCGCCACACGACAGGGGTAACGCCTGCCGGGGCGCCGATCTCCTGGGCCACAATGCAGGTGACGGCGGGCCCCGTCTTACCCGGCAGCTTCACGCGTTGCGCACGTAACTCCTGCTTGACCTCGCGCGCCTTCTGGCCTGCGCGCCCCGGCAGGATGAAGCCGATCTCCCCCAGAGCTTCGCTGGCGTCTACCGTGTCCCACAGCTTGCCTGTCTCACCAAGGCTGCGGTTGTGTTGGGAACGTATCAGCCAGTCTGCAGGATTGCCGAGCTCATTAGCACGCTCCATCATCGCAGCGATATCGCCTTCCCGATCCGCCACGTAGACCAGGCGAGTCTCAGGCAACATCGCGGCCTGTTCTGCAACGCGTTCGTAGCTTTCAGTCCACCGTACGCTCTCTGTAATACCAACCCGCTGCCCGTTTGCATCCAGCGGCTCCCGGGCCCACATCCAGGCGTCGATCACACCGAGTGGTTCCCGATCCGGCGTCACAGCATAGGTCGGATGGAGATACATCCCCCTCTGCGCTTCGTAGCTCAAGGGCCCGAGCCCATCGATCTCCTGGCCGTTAAAGTTCAGCTCGGTCGTGTCTGCAATGCACAGCACCACCGGGAATTGCCGCGCCCGCCCTGCCGTGCGCTCCCAATGCGGCTGCATCATGTCTGTCCACTCGACTTCCTCGTTGCCGAAAAATCGATAGGCAGCGATGGTCTCTGCCCAGTCCTCGCATGCGCCCGGAATGCTCGCAGTCGGCCTCGCAGCCAGTCGCTTCAGCAGCCCCTTCGCCCGTCGGTCCCGCCTTGGATCGCCAAGATCCAGCACCTCAAATTCTTCGTCCACCCATGCCCCCGACTCGTCGTTCATTCGCGCTCGAAAATCTAGGAGTAAACGCGAGTCCGCGCGAGTTTACAACCCCTCCCGCCCAAGTCCCATCAAATTCTGGCCGCACTGCGCCCGGTCAGGACGCTGGACTTCTGTATAAGGAGATGGGTAGAGGGGAGAGTGGGCCTATTCTTAGGAATATCGAAGGCAGCAATGGAAACAAATACCATCTTCAGCCGGGTGGTGTTCCGCAAATCGCACGACCGATACTTTCCGCCCCGACAGTGGATGGCGACGTCTTCGATGTAGATATCGCTCTTGGTGATGAAAGGCAACTGGGATGGGCGCTGGCTCAACTGCGGGAGAGGTATCCCTCCCATTCGATTGTACCGAGTGAGTTGACCGGGAAAAGGGTCGTGAAGGAAACGTATTGCTCCGAGCGATTCAGGCTTCGGTCTGGCCTGGGAGGCGACGATTTCTTCCGCGGTGCATTGAAATCGGCCTTCAATCTACTGGGGGAGGAGATGACGGAGGTGGCTCTGTCGTCAGCGTTTGATAGCGTTAGGAATTTTGTGTTGCAAGGAAGGGGAAAAGCATGCAGCTATGTGCGATGGGCTACGACTGACGAGAACTTCTCGGTACCGAGTATTGGAGAGTTCGATCACTTCGTCGGTGTCTATTCAACGGGCGGCTGCGTTGATGGTATCGTTCAGTTTTTTGGAAGCATTCCATTTCTGATTCGTTTGTCTGATAGCTTTGCTGGCGAAGAATTTCAGCTAGCATACTTGGTCGACCCCACTCGGGAGGGGAATCCGGCAGAGATACGGAACCCACATTTTGATGCACACGTTCTGCCGCCATTTGGCTCCGGCGCGGAGGTGCCAGATGCGTCTGCGCGTAAGGCATATCAAGCTCGCTTCCTTGGCCTGCTTTCTCGCCACTATGCGCGGGCTGATGGGCTTCACATCAGGGCGATAGTTGAGCAAGCGCTGTCCCCCTACGAAGGGGAAGTTGCACCGCAGGAAGTATTGGATGAACTTCAGATGAAACTGCGCGCTTTTTTCTATCACAAGCTGGGGCTCCCCCAGCCCGCTAACGACTAAAAGAGCGCAACTAAAGGCAGAGTTGGGTGGTCTAGCTGAGCTACCCCAGGCGGTCCAGCAGCGTCCTCGGGTCCAAATGCGTGTATCGCTTGAGCATTTGCATTGTCTGGTGTCCGGTGATGGTTGCCACCTCCACCATGCTGAAGCCCTTTTCAAATAGCCGCGAGACTGCTTCGTGCCGGAGGTCATGGAATCGTAGGCCTTCAATGCCGCAGGCGTTACAGGCCGCGCTGAAGCGATGGGAAATGGTGTCAGGCTTTAGTCCTAGAACGCGTTCCTTCTTCCTCTCAAGTGATTCGAGCACGGCCATAGCACGCAGGGAGAGCGGGACCGTGCGTGACGTTGAGTTCTTTGTATCTGCGAGGTATGCCGTGCGGTCCTTCAGATCAATAACAGACCACACGAGACCCGCCAGCTCGCTCCTGCGCATGGCCGTTTCCACTGCCAACTCCATAGCGGCGGCAAGGGCTGTATCACCGTTTCCCTTGCAATGCTGGAGCAGCCGTTCCAGCTCCCCACTTCTCAGCCTGCGGTCTCGGCCCTTCGGCAGCTTTGGCATTCGCATGGTCTTTACGGGATTGACCAGATAGTCCAGACCCCAATCCGTCCTGGCTACGGTGTACAGGTGCGAGATAATAGCCAGTTCCAGCCGGATGGTATTTCCGCCCCTTCCGGCCTTCAGTCGAGTCTGTTTGTGCCGCGCGAGGTCTACGCCGCGAATTTCGCTCAGCGGCCGAGCGGCCAGTGGGTGCGCGCGCCACACCCTGATGAGCTTGCGCTCATGGTATGCGCTCTTTTTCTCTGATGAGACTTCCTCAGCATACTTTGCTAGAGCGTCGCCCAGAGTCAGGGACCGGGAGGCGCGTATCTTCCGCTCCTTGCGTACAGCCTGCAATTGCTCAGACAGCTCAGCGGCCCACGCCTTTGCGTCGCTTTCGCTATCAAACATTCTGGAATAGTCGGGGTGCGGCTTGATACGGACAATGGCCTGGAAACGTCCGCTGTTGCGCTTTCGAACCGTGGGCATGACTCCCCTGCGTGACAGAGGGTGTGACCGTAGCAAGCGGGAGGGGGCTTGATGAAGCCCCGGGAGTAGACTTGATATTCGCCGTTCGGGCCTAGCGTTCCACAAGGGAAAGACATGCACTGTGCTTCCCGCTGCTCTGCGGCTGCTGGGACCTTAGTGCGGCCCCAATCGCGTTATTGCCTAAGCGTCAATAGTGTCAGGGGCTGGGCGTGACTCCCACAGCATCACCGCTACCAGTTTTGCGCCGAACGTTAGGGCGCAGAGGCTCAGAAGCGTAGCGAACAGGCCCCACATCCCATCGAACAAGGCGGCTAGCAGCGCAAATGGGACCACGGCCCCACCGAACATCAGGATGCCGACGATTACCGCCCATTTCCCCCAGAGCATCCAAGTGGTTACGAAACCCATCAAGAATGTAATGAGGCCGAATAGGTAGGACGACGCGAAGATGCCGCCGCCAGTGAATCCACGCAAGCGCTTGAAGATGGACAGCGGGAGGAGAATCAGTACGTCCACCGCGAGCACTAGCCACCCTGCTTTTATCAGGGCAGGGAGCCAAGTAGTGGCAGCCCAAGCAACCCCCTTGATAGCGAGGAGCCCCACCGCAATCACGCCTACAAGAAATACCAGTACAAATGCTGCGCGGCCAATCGCTTTCATCGCCCCTCTCCGAGTTTTTCTACTGGGTGCCACTTGTCACCTTGGCAAGCCACTGCCGCTTAACTAACAGCGAATATCCTTTCCCATATTTAGCCGCTTCCCCGCGTGTCGCCCACCCCCTATAGAGCATCTCCTTATACAGAAGTCCAGCGTCCTGACCGGGCGCAGTGCGGCCAGAATTTGATGGGACTTGGGCGGGAGGGGTTGTAAACTCGCGCGGACTCGCGTTTACTCCTAGATTTTCGAGCGCGAATGAACGACGAGTCGGGGGCATGGGTGGACGAAGAATTTGAGGTGCTGGATCTTGGCGATCCAAGGCGGGACCGACGGGCGAAGGGGCTGCTGAAGCGACTGGCTGCGAGGCCGACTGCGAGCATTCCGGGCGCATGCGAGGACTGGGCAGAGACCATCGCTGCCTATCGATTTTTCGGCAACGAGGAAGTCGAGTGGACAGACATGATGCAGCCGCATTGGGAGCGCACGGCAGGGCGGGCGCGGCAATTCCCGGTGGTGCTGTGCATTGCAGACACGACCGAGCTGAACTTTAACGGCCAGGAGATCGATGGGCTCGGGCCCTTGAGCTACGAAGCGCAGAGGGGATGTATCTCCATCCGACCTATGCTGTGACGCCGGATCGGGAACCACTCGGTGTGATCGACGCCTGGATGTGGGCCCGGGAGCCGCTGGATGCAAACGGGCAGCGGGTTGGTATTACAGAGAGCGTACGGTGGACTGAAAGCTACGAACGCGTTGCAGAACAGGCCGCGATGTTGCCTGAGACTCGCCTGGTCTACGTGGCGGATCGGGAAGGCGATATCGCTGCGATGATGGAGCGTGCTAATGAGCTCGGCAATCCTGCAGACTGGCTGATACGTTCCCAACACAACCGCAGCCTTGGTGAGACAGGCAAGCTGTGGGACACGGTAGACGCCAGCGAAGCTCTGGGGGAGATCGGCTTCATCCTGCCGGGGCGCGCAGGCCAGAAGGCGCGCGAGGTCAAGCAGGAGTTACGTGCGCAACGCGTGAAGCTGCCGGGTAAGACGGGGCCCGCCGTCACCTGCATTGTGGCCCAGGAGATCGGCGCCCCGGCAGGCGTTACCCCTGTCGTGTGGCGACTGCTGACCAACCGGGAGGCGCAAGATACAGATGCCGTCGTCGAGCTGATCGATTGGTATCGAGCCCGGTGGGAGATTGAAATGTTCTTCAATGTCCTGAAGAACGGGTGCAAGGTGGAAGCTTTACAGTTATCCCACATGGACCGCGTGGAACGGGCTCTGGTGTTTTACATGGTCGTGGCGTGGCGCGTTGCCCGGCTGATGCGTTTGGGCAGAACCTGCCCTGACCTGGACGCGTCGCTATTTTTTGATGCCGATGAGATACGAGGCGCGTATCTACTCGCGAAGAAGGCGCGTCCAAAGACGCCCGTCACGCTCAATCAAATGATTCGCTTGATCGCGTCACTGGGTGGTTTCCTGGGCCGCAAGAGTGATGGCGAGCCCGGCGCCAAAACGATCTGGATCGGCATGCAGCGAACCATGGATGCTGCGTTCATGATCCTGGCGCTACGGGCTGAGGACTCATGACTTCTGTATAAGGAGATGCCTATAGAGTGGCGTACCTCCTCAGGACAATTCACCTCCCGTAGGCGGTCGGCCATGGTATGGCGCAGTTCATGTACGGTGTGATCAAGCCCATTCGTGCGGAGCCACTTGGCAAGGCCTGCGGATGCTGACTCAGCTCGGCAGCCAGCTTCTGAGGTGTAGCGGGGGAAGGCAAAGCGCTGCCCGGGCTTTGCGGATTCAATCGCGCGCCGTGCTCCCCACAGGGCGAGACCCAAAAGAGGGACTGCGCGAACGCTCCAGTCATTCTTTAGGCCGCGCCAAGGCTGCTTCTCAAGCACGATGTGCGGAACTTCGGCCTTCAGATCAATCTCCGCGAGCGTGAGCCCAGCAATCTCCGAAAGCCGCGCACCAGTATCTGCAAGAATTGCAAGAAGCCACCGCATGTCATCGTCATGGTCCTTGCATTTCTTCGCCAGCGTAGCCAGTTCCACCGCTGTGAATGGCTCCCGGCCCTCAGCGTCAGACCCTTCAGCCGCAATTCGGATGGCCTCGAAAGGGTTGGCCCGATGTATCTCCTTTTCGCGGATATAGATGGTCATGGCCGCTTTGAAGGTGTTCAGGCGTCTGCGAACTGTGGTGGTCTTGTTTCCCTTTTCCAGCTGCTTGGCGATGTACAAGCGCGCATCGTCGCGCGTCAGATCATCGATGGCCTTATCTCCGACTGCCGCCAGTAGTCCCCCAAAAGCCCGTTTGGCGTAGGCCTCAAACTTCTCATCTCCCCGCTTCTGGTGGGTCTCTAGGTAGAGGTCCAGCATATCGCTAAGGGTGGGCTTGAGAGTGCCAGCGAGCATCTGCATGGCGGTGCTCTCGACCGGAGTGAGGTATTCGGCTCCGTTCGCGGTCCGGTACGTTTTCTCGTCGCCTTCTGCGTGAGCTTCGCGCTTTCCGTCTAGGTAGTCATGTAGGAGCGCGATGGCAGCCTCGGTGGTCTCATCGCGCTCCCCAGTGGGGGCGACACCCCAAGACGCTAGGAACGCTTCAGCGTGTTTCCTCGTGGCCTTAAGCGAGGAGCTGGGGTCAGCGCGGAGCATCGCCCAATCGGCTTCAAGCTGCTTGTTCATGCGGTCAATCGTTCGCGCCGCCGTAGCCATGTCAGACGTGCGGAGATTGGCCTTCATCAGCTTCTTACCGTAGTGCGTCTGGAGGTCGCGTGGGATGGGCCGCTGGAAGTAGTAGACCCCAGAGCGGAGATAGCAGTATTTCAAGGTGATGGAGATGACGCCGTGTTGAATTAGCATGGGCAACTTACCACTGAAGTTACCACAGAAACACGACTGAACTGCCCTGAAAGGCTTATGGGATAAGGCTTTGCGCCTAAGTTGATGGTGCCCGGGGTCGGACTCGAACCGACACGACTTTCGTCGGGGGATTTTGAGTCCCCTGCGTCTACCTGTTTCACCACCCGGGCTGAGTGGATGCTGGCTGATTTGCCGACGAACCGGCGTGCCAGCATGGTGCTGAGCCGGGAATTATGCCGCAAATTCCGCCCGGTCACAACTAGCCCCGGCCAGGGCCTCCCGACCGGGCTCGCCTGGCCCGCGTGGCGCGGCTCCGATCGTAGTATTCAGGCGGCTTGCGGGCGATCCAGCGGATGAAGTCCGCCATGGCGGGGTGGCCGCGCAGGCGTTGCCAGTCGTGGTAGGCCTGGGCGAGCTCGGTTTCCGTGAAGACCGAGTGGATCTTTTGGTGGCAGACCCGGTGCATGGCCACGGCGGCGCGCCCGCCCTGGCTGCGCGGCACGGGATGGTGCAGGTCGGTGCTGGGGCCGGGCACCATCGCGCGCCCGCACAGGGGGCAGGGCGGCAGGGTGCTGGGCGAGGCGCCGGCGGGCGGACCTTGCTGCTGGTCCTGGCCGGCGCGCAGATGGCGTTTGACGACCATGGGCGGTGCGACGGTGATGTGCTGGTGTTGCTATATCCGGGATTCTGTCGATACCTGGCGGTGTGCGAACTCGCATAGCATTATCGCAGCCGCGCCGCCGCCCGGCTTTTCCCCTTCATGCCGGAGCACCATGCCAGCCCTGCCGTCCCTTGCCAGCCTTGCCCAGTTGCCGTCGGAGGATCCCGCCTACTTCGCGGTCCAGTACAACAGCCGCGCCCAGGTGCCGGACAACGTCGTCCACATGGCGCGCTGGGCGCAGATGTCCCGGCAGGTGCGCGAGCGCGCCGGCTGGCTGGAGGACCTGAGCTATGCCGGCGCCGAGCCCGGCCCGCACGACGCGGACGAGCGGCTCGATTACTTCCCCGCCGAACCTGGCGCCGTTGCCGGCCAGGCGCCGCCGCTGCTGGTGTTCCTGCACGGCGGCTACTGGCGCGCGCTGGACAAGCGCGACCACAGCCTGGTGGCCAACGCGCTGCCCCACTGCAGCGTCTCGGTGGCGGTGACCAATTACTCCTTGTGCCCGGCGGTGAGCGTGGAAACCATCCTGCTGCAGGCGGTGCGCAGCGTGGCGTGGCTGTACCGCGAGGCGGACCGGCTTGGCCATGACAAGTCGCGCATCTTCGTGGCCGGGCATTCGGTCGGCGGCCAGATGGCCGCGATGATGCTCACCACGCTGTGGCAGCGGGTGGGCAGCGACCTGCCGGCCGACCTGGTCAAGGGCGTGGTCTCGGTGAGCGGCCTGCACGACCTGGAGCCGCTGCGCCGCGCGGACTTCCTGCAGGTGGACCTGAAGCTGTCGGAAGGGGATGTGGACCGGCTCTCGCCGGCCTTCCTGCCTCCGGCCACGGATGCCCTGCTGGTAACCGCCGTGGGCGGCCTGGAACCGGAGGAATACCACCGGCAGACGGACCTGCTGCGCGCCGGCTGGCCCGCCAACGCGGCGGCACCGGGCTCGGCGCATGTGCCGATGCCCGGCAGGCACCACTTCAACGTGATGGATGATTTCGCCGACCGGGACAGCCCGTTGCTGCTTGCCGTGCGGCGGATGATGGGGGTGGCTTAGCCCCTCAGCCCTCCAGCACCCGCAACAACGACGACGTATCGTCCTTGCCCCAGCCCTTGTCCATCAGCGTGGCGAGCTGGCGCGAGGTGGCTTGCATGGCCGGGAGTTCCAGCCCGAGCTGCTGCGCGATCTGGGCGGCCAGCCCGAAATCCTTGTCGTGCAGGCGCGCCTCGATGCCGGGGGCAAAGTCGTGCGCCACCATCTTCGGCCCCATCATGTCGAGCATGCGGCTGCCGGCCATGCCGGTGGCCATGGCTTGCAGCACGCGGCCGCTGTCGACCTGCTGCGCCTGCGCGAAGCGCATGGCTTCGGCGATGCCTTCGATATTGACCACCTGCGCGATCTGGTTGCACAGCTTGGCGACCTGGCCCGCGCCGTGGTCGCCGATATGGGTGATGGTCTTGCCCAGCAGCGCGAGCAGGGGCCGCACGCGTTCCAGCATCTCGGCCTTGCCGCCCACCATGATGGTGAGGCTTGCGGCCTCGGCGCCCACGGTGCCGCCCGAGACGGGGCAGTCCAGCGCTTCGATGCCGCGCTCGGCCAGCCGTGTGGCGATCTCCCGGGTGACGATGGGTGAGATGGTGCTGTGGTCGATGCAGATGGTGCCTGGCGTCGCGCCTTCGATCACGCCGTGCTCGCCCAGCAGCACGGCCTGCACGTCTTCCGATGACGTGACGTTGGTGAACACCACCGCAGCGCCGCGCGCGGCCTCCGCCGGTGTTGTGCAGGGCACGGCGCCAAGCGCGCGGGCCATGTCGGCGGCTTCGGGGCGGCGTACAAAGGCGCGCACGGCGTGGCCGCCGGCGAGCAGGCGGCGCACCATCGGCGTGCCCATGGCGCCAAGGCCGATAAAGCCAATCGTCATAACGTTCATACCGCTCGTATTGCTCGTATTGCTCATGTCAAAGCTTCCTTACTTGTCGGACGCGTAGGCAAACTTGCCGTCGCGGATCACACCCATCACGCGTGAGCGCTGGTCGAAGCCTTGATGGTCCTTCGCGCTCAGGTTCATCACGCCATTGGGAATGGTCAGGTTGGTGGTCGTCTCCAGCGCATCGCGCATGGCGTGGCGGAACTCGCGCGTGCCCGGCTGCGCGCCGCTCTTGCCGGCACGGCGCGCGGCGTCGTCCAGCAGCATCCAGGCGCCCCAGGCATCGCCGGCGAATTGCGTGATGCTGTCCACGCCGTACTTCGCTTCATAGCGTGTCACAAAATCCATCGCCACCTTCTTCACCGGGTGGTTGTCCGGCAGTTGCCGCGCCACCACCACCGGCCCGGTCGGGAACAGCGTGCCCTCGACATCCTTGCCGCCCACCCGCAGGAAATCCCAGGTGGCGATGCCGTGCGTCTGGTAGACCTTCCCCTTGTAGCCGCGCTCGGCCAGGGTCTTCTGCGGCAATACCGACGGCGTGCCCGCGCCGGCGATCAGGATCGCATCCGGGGTGGCCGCCATCAGCTTGAGCACCTGCCCGGTCACCGAAGTGTCGTTGCGCGAGAAACGCTCGTTGGCCACCACCTTGAGCTTGCGCACGTCCGCCAGCTTGGAGAACTCGCGCCACCAGCTCTCGCCGTAAGCATCGCTGAAGCCGATGAAGCCCACCGTCTTCACGCCATGGTTGCCCATGTACTCGGTGAGCACCGTGGCCATATGCGAATCGTTTTGCGGCATCTTGAACGCCCAGCGCCGCTTGGGGTCCGACTGCGGCTCGATGATCGCGGCCGATGCCGCCAGCGCCACCATCGGCGTCTCACCTTCCGCCACGGCATCCAGCGCGGCGATGGCGGTGGGCGTGATGTTGGGGCCCACCACCACATCCACCTTCTCCTCGGAGATCAGCTTGCGCACATTGCGCACGGCCGCTGCCGGGTCGGAGCCATCGTCCAGGATCACGTACTGCGCGCGCTGGCCGCCGAGGGTTTGCGGCCACATCATCACGGTGTTCTTGGACGGGATGCCGATGGAGGCGGCGGGGCCGGTGGTGGAAACGTCGATGCCCACGCGGATGTCGGCATGGGCGGGGAGGGCGGAGATGGAGGCGAGCAGAAGGGCGGCGGACAGCAGGGTGATGCGGATCAACGGGTGGGGCATGGGTAGTCTCCTCTGTGCTTCTTGTTTTTGGTTTGGCGCGCGATCGGTCAATCAGTAGTCGAGCCGCCCGCGCAATTCATCGAACGGAACCATCACGTGCTCGCGATAGGCGGGACGTTGCTTGAGCCGCTCGTACCATGCCTCCACATAGGGAAGCGGCGGCCGCTCGCGGAGCGCCTGCCGGCATCTTCGTCCCAGAAACCGGGGCGGCCATGGCGGGCGGCAAGGCATCGCAAGATGCTGTGCGAACCCCAGACGACCGTGCAGCCATCGTCGATGACAGGCACCTTGCCATGCGGATTCATGGCCAGGAAGCCAGGCGTTTCGTTGATGCCGAAACTGCCGCCGGCCGGTATGTGCGTGTGCGCAAGATCGAGCTCGCCGATCAGCCACAGCACCTTTTGCACGTTGAATGAACTGCGCCGCCCCCAAACCTTAAGCAAAAGAATCCCCTCTGGACATTCGATCCGGTGCTGAATTCCTCGATTGTAAATCGGACGCCCGCGCTACCCTGCGCCGGTCATGGCGGCGCAACACCGCGCCAGCACGCTAGCGCGCTAGCAGCATCGGGTAGCTGTATCGTAGAAGCCGCGCCAGCGCGTAATCTTGCCGTTGCGGATCGTGAAGACATGCGCCCATTCGGTTTCGAAGGACTTGCCCGCTGGCACTGTGTACCCTTTCACGAAGCCCAGTACGACGAGTTCGTCGCCCGCCTCGATGAACTCGCGCTCCTGGAATACTTGTATGGTGTCGTCCTCCGCCATTTGGTCGAACACCCGACGAATCTCCGGGTGCGTCTCGCGCTGCCCGGCATAGCGCATGAGCTTGGGTGGACCGACCAGTTTCCAGTCGACCTTCTCAGCCATGAACCCCATGATGGTGTCGATATCGCCCCGGCGATACGCATCGTATGTGGCTTGCGCGACTTCCTTTGGACTTGGCATGCTCATCTCCCACTGCAACCTGGCCGCTCCCCTCGCCGATAGCTTTAAGCTAGGCCGCAACGGGGTTCATTTCAAGACAGGTGGAGGGGGACCGCGATCGTCCCGGCGCTTGGTGTCTAGCGCGCGGCATCACGCCATCACGCTCTGCCACAGCAACGCGCAGTTCAGCAACAGGATGGCGAGCGCGCTCAGCCACGCCAGCGCCAGCGGCAGGCCGCGCACGCGCCACGCGCCCATGAGGTCGGCGCGGGAGGCGAACCCGATCAGCGGCAGCACGGCAAGCGGCAGGCTGATGCTGAGCACCACCTGGCTGGCCACCAGCAGTTCCGCCGAGCCATGCTGGCCGAAGACGCCGACTGCCACCAGGGCGGGCACGATCGCCAGGCCGCGCGTCAGCAGCGCGCGGCGCATGCGCGACATGCGCAGGTTGAGGAAGCCCTCCATCACCGCCTGCCCGGCGAGCGTGCCGGTGAGGGTCGAGTTGAGGCCGCAGGCGAGCAGCGCGGCGGCGAACAACAAGCTGGCCCATCGGGAATGCAGCAAGGGGTCGAGCAAGCGATGCGCGTCGGCCAGGTCGGCCACTTGGGTCATGCCGCTGGCGTGGAACACCGCCGCCGCCACGATCAGCAGCGCGGCATTGATCAGGAAGGCGAAGGTGAGCGAGCCGAAGGTGTCCATGCTGACCCCGCGCAGCGCCTGCACCAGTGCCGGTGCGGTGGACGAAGGCGGCTGTCCTTGCACGGTGCCAGGGCTGTGCTTGCGTACCAGTGAGGCGTGCAGGTAAAGGTTGTGCGGCATCACGGTGGCGCCCACGATGCCGGCGGCGAGCCATAGCATGCCCGCATCGCGCACGAGTTCCGGCGTGGGGACGAAGCCGTCGGCGACCGCCGCCCAGTCCGGCTGCGCCATCGCCAACTGTGCGACGAAGCACAGCGCCACCAGCAGGATCAGCGTGCCGACCAGCGCTTCCAGCGTGCGCCGCCCTTCGCGGTGCACGGCCAGCATGGCCACGGTGGCCACCGCCGAGATCAGCACGCCGACCCACAGGTTCACGTGCAGCAGCAGTTGCAGCGCCACGGCGCAGCCGACCACCTCGGCCACGTCGCAGGCAATGATGGCGATCTCGCTGCCCACCCACAGGGTGAGCACCACGGGCCGGGAGAACCGTTCCCGGCTGAGTTGCGCCAGGTCGCGCCCGGTGACCACGCCGACGCGCGCGGCAATCCACTGCAGAAGCATGGCGACGAGACTGGACGCCGCAATGACCGCCAGCAGGCTATAGCCGTACCTGGCGCCGCCGGAGATGGCCGTGGCCCAGTTGCCGGGATCCATGTAGCCAACCGCGACCAGGGCGCCGGCGCCCAGGTAGGCCAGGCGCGGCATTGCCGGCGGGGCAAGCCGCGGGTTGGCGGGCAGGGCGGGCATGGCGGACAAGGCGGATTGGTCAGGAGTCGGCGGCATGGCTTGCGTGATTTAAGCGACGTTCGATCGGAACTATGACGCCGGCAGGTGAGCGAACCGCTCTGCCCCGGGGCACCGTTACCTGATTGTTGCCACTGGGGCGCGATACAGCTAATTGTAAATGTAAATCAATCGCATTTATGAAGGCTATGTGTCGGAGCAAAAAACGTATGCCGCCCGGCTTGCTGTGATGAATGATGCGCTCCGCCTCATGCCGGGGTCCTGATCGCGCACTTCATTCAAGGCCCTGTCCGAGGTTATACGCGGCAGGCGAGAGGCGGGGATATACAGTGATTCAGGCAACCAACAAGGCAACGTCATGGAAACCTTCCCCAGCCGTTACGATTTTCAGACGACCGTGGAGCGCCTGCTCGCGGCCTTCAAGGACAAAGGCATGACGATCTTCGCGCGGATCGACCATGCCGAGGCCGCCCGCAATGCCGGGCTGGCGATGCCGCCCACGCAGGTGCTGATTTTCGGCAACCCCAAAGGGGGAACGCCGTTGATGCTCGCGGCACCGAGCGTTGCGCTGGATTTGCCCTTGCGCGTGCTGGTGCGCGATGACGGCCAAGGCAGCACCTGGGTGAGCTTCCACAACGCCGCGGAGCTGGAACGCGCTCACCCATTGCCGGCCGGCAGCGCCGCGCCGCTGGCTGCGGCGCAACGGCTGATTCTTGGCACCGTGGGCGCGCCAGGCGCCCCGGGATGATTTACCCGGCCAGGCCCTTGTTCGGGTTGATCAGGTACTTCTCCCCCGTCGCGCGCTTGTTGTAGGCCGCGATCATATCCAGGTTCAGCACCTCGGCCAGCGAGATCTCCTTCGAGTAGTGGCTGGCAAAGGTGGTTTTCAGCTCTGCCACCACGCGTTGCTTCAGTTCGTCCGCCCGCTCGCGCCCGAGCTTCTGCAGGAACGGAAACACCAGCCAGCCGCCCATGCCCCACGCCATGCCGAAGTTGCGGTTGAACTCGGTCGGGCTGGTGTCCAGGCCGCCATAGAGGTAGACCTGCTTGTGGGTGGTGGAGCCATAGCGGCTGTATTCGCGGGCCGTCTTGTTCAAGGCCGCTTCCATGCAGGTGAGGATCTGGCCGGCGAGCTTGCCGCCGCCCGTGGCGTCGAACGCGATCGTGGCGCCGGTGGCGACGAGCGCCTCGGTGAGGTCCTGCATGAACGTGGGCGATGCGGCGTTGCAAACATAGACCGCGCCTTGTGCCTTGAGCAGGTCTGCCTGCTCTTGCTTGCGCACGATGTTCACCAGCTTGATGCCATCCTTGAGGCAGATCTGGTTGAGCATCTGGCCCAGGTTGGAGGCCGCGGCGGTGTGCACCAGCGCGCTATGTCCTTCACGCCGCATGGTCTCGACCATGCCCAGCGCGGTAAGCGGATTGACGAATGACGACGCGCCATCGGCGGGCGTGGCGCCCTCGGGCAGGACCAGGCACTGGTCCGCGGGAATGCAGCGGTACTGCGAGTACATCGCGCCGCCAACGGCCGCCACGGTCTTGCCGAGCAACGCTTGCGCCGCGGCGGACGAGCCTGCCTCGACGACCACGCCCGCGCCCTCATTGCCTACCGGCATGGATGCATCCATGCGTCCCGCCATGCTGCGCATCGCGCCCTCGGGCACACGCGCGGTGACCACCGGGCGGTCGGCCGTGCCGCTGGCCTTGGCCGTGCGCATGTCGGCCGCGCCGAACAGCAGGCCGAGATCGGACGGGTTGAGGGGAGAGGCTTCAATGCGGATGAGCACTTCATCCGGGCCGGGGTGCGGCGTGTCGATGCTGTCTAGCGACAGCTCGAGTTCACCGCTGCTCTTGATTTGCGAACGAAGTTGAAGTGCGGCGTGCATTTGATGTCTCCTTGGTCTGTCGGTGCGAGGTGAGCGAGGCGGCAATGTGAGGCCGCCTTTTTGCCAGCAGTCAGCAATGTAGCAAGTTCCTGCGAAACCCGTACTGGACCGGAAATTCAGGTCATGCGCCTGCCGACAGACCGTCATACATCGTACTGATAGAGGCGGGAAAAAGCGCGCTTGCCGCTGGGATTCCTCTTCTTGACATTATTGATGCATGCCCGGGCATAAAAGGCAGAGCCGGCTTTATCTGGTGGCTCGCGCTGGGAGGCTTGTTCCTTGACGCATTTTCCAATTCCGCATTGAGCGCCGGGATCGGGCCCATGACGCGGAACCTGCAGCTTGCCGCTTCGCAAGTCGCGCAATTGGGGCCGCGTTCGCCCGCTGATACTCGCAAAATTCCTGGCGGTTCGCGCATCTTTCCACCCAGGACCGCAAGGCGCCGCCGCCCATCGTGACCTCGGGGTTCGTCTGCAACAAGGACGATATCCGCAGCGCGATCCGGGAAGGCGCCGTGGCGGTGTCCACCAGCGACAGCAAGCTGTGGAACCTGGAACCGCCCGTGCTGAAATCCTGAGCCTGATCGAGCGAAAGCACGGCGATGCGTGCTTTCGCTCGCTGGCCGGCACTCAGGCCCTGGCGCCGTCGGTGTAGACGTCGAAGTTGCGCGCCGGATCGGACGATACGCCGCTGCGGTCCATCCCGGCGATGGTGCGGCCACCATCGGTGTACGGGTCGACCTGGCGTGCGCCTTCGCCGAACGAGTCGAACTTGGCGGTGCGGCCGCCGTCGGTGTACGGGTCGACTTTGCCGACATGGAAATTGTAGCCGTAACGGTCACCGTCACGGTCACCGTAGAGGGCGCGGTCTTGTGGGGTGGCGGCTTGGGCGGCACCGGCGAGCAAAGCGGCCGCAAGCGCGGCGGCGGCGGTGATGGCGGCATTGGCAGATTTGTTGTGCATGGCGTGCTCCTTGAAAGCGGGGTTCGGCATCTATGCGGCCTTGGATCTTGTGGGGTTGAAGGGGGCAACGGGGAAAAGGTCATAGCGGAATGACCTTGGGCTCGCCGGAGTCGGGCCCCATCATTGGCCCGTGATAGATCGGCGAGCCGCACGGGAACGGCCGCAGGACCGCGGGCATTTCTGGCATCGCTGGCATTCCTGGCATCTCGGGCAGCTTCGGAAACTCGCCATAGCCGGGCTCCCTGCGGATGATCATGGGCATGGGGTAGACGCCGGTGCCGCCGGTCACGGCAATCCGGGCGGCCTGCTCAAGTTCGCTGAGACGGGGCAGGTTCCCGATGGATAGGGTGGACATGGTTCTCTCCTGAGTGGGTTGTGGTGGAGGAGCGCCGGGCTCGGCGCTCCCCTTCACTACGCACGCGGCATGCCACGGCCCAACGCCGCGCAGTGTGCGCGGGCGGGCATAAATCCGGCCGGAAATGATGGTGCGGCGCCAACACGCTGCGCAAGAAGTCGGTGACACCCAGACACCAGCGCAGGATCATACGGGAGGGGATAGCCTTGCTGGTATCGGGTTATCGCCGGAGCACATGATCTCCAGATGCGCCTGGCATGCAAGCTGCTCGCCGTTCACGCCCATCGGGCCAGCCTGAAGGGGAGCGCGCTGGCCGATAGCAGGCCAGCGCTGCAGGCTGCCGTGAGCCGCGCCGTACAAGATGTGGCCGGGCAAGGGAGGGCGGGCGTGGCGCGCAAGCGCCCGCCACGCCTGTGGATGCGGTCAAGCCCGCGCCGCCAGGCGCGCCTTGATCTTCTGGCCGAGCGGAAACTGGATGCTGCCATCCCTGTGGAAATCCACGTCCCGCACCCATTCCATTTTTCCCGTCGACAGGCGCCAGTAAAACAGGCGTGCGGATCCGTGATCCAGGTTCACCCGCACAGCGTTGAAGCTCTTTGGGTACTTCTCGTGCGTGTATAGCGCACCGGCGGCGAAGCGGAAATTCGGATCCGCATCCAGTTGCCGCAGGGACGCGCCGTGCGGATCGTGCTCATGCCCGCGAAGCACGAAATCGAACGATCCCAGCTTTGCCCGTTGGTAAAGAATGTCGTCGCGGATAAACCAGTCCGACTCCGCGGGATGATGCAGCAGCAAGATGCGCAGATCCGCGCCGGCCAGCCCGTCGATGCTGGCGTCGATCTGCGGCACGCCAAGTATCAGGTTGTCGCGATCCCCGTCAGAGCTGCAGCGCCAGGCCGAGTTCATGCCTGCTACGCCAACGGTGATGCCGCTGTGCTGCCATTTGTCGGTGTAGAAGTACCCGTGATTGACGGCGGGCTGGCCCAGCGCCTGGCATTTGCCAAGGAAAACGAAATAGTTCTCCAGCCTGGCAAACACGCGATCGCGATCGTCCTTGCAGGCCGGGGAGGTGAGGTAGTCGATGATCGCCTCGTTGCCGGTGAGCCGGGATTTGGCGCTTTCCTCTTCCCGGGTGAAGCGTTTGACGACGCCCCGGTCGACATCGTGATTGCCCGGGACAAACAGGAAGCGAGCCCCCTTGTTGGGTAGCTTATCCCGCAATTGCGTGAAGAAATCAAAGGACTTGTCAAACTCCGCGGGCGTCCCGGTCTTGGATATGTCGCCGGTGACAAAGACGGCATCCGGCTTGAGATCGTCATCGTCAAGGACGGATTCGAGATCGTCCAGGAACGCCTTCTTCACGCGGTCCTGGCTGCCCGCATGGGCGTTCGCAGCGGTTTCAAAGTGCACGTCCGACAGATGGAGCCACGTGAATTCGCGCCCGTCGCGCCGGATCAGCACCTCGTGCTCGCTGAAGTGACCGGAGCGCACGCGAAAGCAGATGCGGAATTCCGACTCCTCCTGCTCGGCCAGCGCGGACGCGTTCGCCAGCGCCAGGATCCTGGCGGCGATCTTGCTGCTGCTCTTTAGCGATACCTTGGTGCAACCGTGCCGGATGCTGGTGATCTCGATGGCGCCAGGTTCCACCCCGAGTACCGCGTGAAGGCGTGCGAGAAATTCATCGCGCACCCCCATGAATACCTCGGGCTCCATATTGAGCACCAGCGTGATTTCGCTTTCGTGTTCGTCGCCGGGACTATCAGGAAGATGTGCCATCTGTCGCTCCAAGCGCCCCGCTCTCGATGCGATGAGGCGCAGTCATGTGACTTGCTGGGCAAAGTGGCTCTATCTATGCACTACCTTGTCCTTCGGTCAGTGCGGGAACGAACATAGGGGGCGGCTGTAGAACGGGCGCAGATGCGGCTACGGCGGCATGGCACCTACATCCCCTTGAACGCGTCCGCATAAAGCCGGCTGACGCCCAGCTTTTCCGGCCGGTCGCGCAAGGTCAGGGTGAGCTTGCCGCTGTCATCGCGCAGCGCGCTGGCAATGGCCGTGCAGCGCACGATGGTGCTGCGGTGGACCTGCCAGAAGCACGCCGGATCGATCCGCATCTGCAGCTCCCGCAGCGACATGCGAATCAGGTGCTCGCGTTGCGCGGTGACCACCCGCACATACTTGTCCGCGGCCTCGAAATACAGCACCTCGCCGATCGGCACCATCGTGATGGTATTGCCGGCGCTCGCCTGGATCACCTGCAACGGGCTGGCGGCCGGCGCGGCGAGCGCCGTGGGCATCCCGACGCCAAGCAGCGCGCGCAATTGATCCATGGTGGCGTCCAGCGATGGCGGTGCGGCCTGGGGGCCGCACGCTGCTGCAACGTGGCTTGCAGGCGCGCGCAGGTTTTGCCAGGCGGTCGGCCTGCACGGGCTTCAGCACGTAGTCGACGGCTGCATGCTCGAACGCGTGCAAGGCGTATTTGTCGTAAGCCGTCACGAAGACGATCAGGGGGAACGGCTTGGCCGGGTCGGGCCAATCCTCGGCAAGGGTCTGCGCCGCCTCCAGTCCGCTCATGCCCGGCATGCGGATATCCAGGAACAGCAGATCAGGCTGCAGCGCGAGCGCCTGCGCCACGGCGGCCTCGCCGTCGCCTACGGTCGCGACGATGTTCAGCGCCGGCCACAAGCGGGCCAGCTCCGCCTGGAGGTCCGCGGCGAGCAAAGCTTCATCTTCGGCGATCAGGGCAGTGGTTTGCATGGAGGCGATATCGGGCAGGGTGGGCAGCAGTCAGTCAGGATAGCGGAAGGCGCACGGTGGCCAGCGTGCCGCCGTCGTCATCGCCGGCAGCCAGCAACTGGAAGCTCGCCGCTTTGCCATAGAGCTGGGCGAGCCGCTCGCGCACCTGCGATGTGCCAAAGCAATCCGAGCCGGGCGGCAACTCGCTCAAGCCCACGCCGGTGTCGCGCACGCCGAGCACCAACATGCCGCTTTCGCGGCGCGCCGTCACCTTGATCCAGCCGCCCGCGACGATGGGTTCCAGCCCGTGCTTGATGGCGTTCTCCACCAAGGGTTGCAGCAGCAGCGGCGGCACAGGCAGGCTGGCCAGGCCGGCGGGCAGATCGAGCTCGATCTGCAGCCGCGCGCCCATGCGCACCTGCATCAACGCCAGATAGTCCGCGATGCGATCGAACTCACAAGACAGCGGATGCGAGCCGGAGCGCGACGCCTGCAGCGTGGCGCGCAAGAACGAGATCACCTGGTTCAGCATCACCTGCGCGCGCTGTGGGTCCTGCCCGATCATCACGCGCAGGTTGCCCAGCGTATTGAACAGCATGTGCGGCTCCAGTTGCGACTCCAGCAGCCGCAGCTGATTCTCCGCGGCGCTGCGCATGGCCGCCTGCGTGCGTGCCTCCGCCGCCGCCAGGCGGCCGCGTGCATAGTGGAAGTAGGAGATGGCGAATGCCAGCACCAGCACCACCGTCATGCTCAGCAGCAGGGCGCGCGGATTCTGCGCCAGATCCGCCGGCGCGCCACGGCCGCCGGTCAGCACGTCGCCGATCGCATGCCCGCCGAAGTAGCCCGCCACGCCCGACACGACAATCCACGGGGCCATCCACTTCCAGTCCGGCCAGCGCCGCTGCGTGGCGGGCGCGCCGGGAGTGGCCCCTGCCGAGTGATCCGGCAGCCAGCGCAGCAGTCCATAGCGGCCCACCTTTATCAGGAGCTGGATCATCACCGTGATGCAGAGGGAATAGGCCAGGCTCGCGCCAAACGGCTCGCGGAACAAGATGGTGAAGAAGCCGGCGGCGCCGAACGCCACCGGCACGCCAATCCGCAGTTCGCGCCACAGCCAGGCCAGTTCCTTAGCGGGATAGCGCGTGATGCGCTGTGGCCGGATGTCAGCCACCGGCAACCCCCGCGACATCTCGGCCTGCGGGCGCCGCGCGCGTAGTTCCGCCGTGGTATTGCCCTCGCCATGCGGCGCCCAGCCCGGCGGCATGAACAAGTACCCGAGGAACGCGCGCAGGCTGCGCGCCCCGGCCAGGTCGCGCAACAGATGCACCCACTGCGTGAACTCGATCCGCAGCGGATTCACGCTCTCGATCGGATGCACCAGGCCATACCGGCAGGGCAGGTCTGCGCGCTCCTTCACGTAGGTGCCAAACAAGCGATCGAACACCACCAGCACACCGCCATAGTTCGCATCCAGATACTCAAGGTTGGACGCGTGATGCACCCGGTGCGCCGACGGCGTATTGATGATCCCCTCCAGCCAGCCCAGCCGCGGAATCCACGTCGCATGTATCCAGAACTGATAAAGCAGGTTCAGCGACAACACGGCAAACACAATCCGCGGCTCGAAGCCGATCCACGCCAGCGGCGCAAAGAACAGCGCCGTGCCCGTCAGCTTGCCGAGAATCCCGATGCGAAACGCAGCCGACAGGTTCAGCTGGTTCGGCGAGTGGTGCACCGCGTGGTTGCTCCAGAACCATCGCACCCTGTGCGCCGCACGGTGATACCAGTAGTAGCAGAACTCCTGCCCGATAAAGAGCAGCGGCAGCGCGATCCAGCCGCTGGGATGGATCGTCATCAAGCGGTGCTCGAAAGCCAGGCGCACCAGTGGCGCCGCGATCGATAGCGGCAAGGCAATCCCCACCGCAATGCGCGCCACCAGGTCCAGCGCCGACACCCCGAACGCCCGCCAGTCGTAACGCTGGCGGCGCGACAGGATGATGGCCTCGATCAAGGCGAATGCCAGCACCGACGGGGCCGCGATAAACAGCTGAAACTTCTCGAGTGCGTTCATGACTGCAGGCCTGGACGTGGTTCGGGACAGCGGTTGCTGGCTTCCGTGGCGGCCTGAGTGATCAGCCCGGCACGCTGTTGGGCATAGCCTGCCGGGTCAGCCTCCAGGTGACCAGGCTGCGTGACAGAAAGATACCGCTAACGGCACCGTAGATAAAGCCGATCAGCATCGCTACGCCACCATGCCACAGCAAGCCGGCGTTCACCACCATGGCAACGTTCACGGCAAAGCGGGTGATGAACAGGCAGAGGATCAACCCCGGCGGCACCCAGCTGCCGGGCACCATCAGGCGGCGATCCGCCTCCAGCCAGCGAATGCCGTTCCACGAGCCGATGGCATTGGCCAGCGTCATGGCGGCAGCCACGCCGACTCCCCATCCAAGCAGCGCGAGCGGCTGCCGCGAGAAGGCCGAGATGACACCGCCCAGCGAGACCAGTGCCATGGCGATGGGCACTGCCGTGGCGCGGGCCGGCGTCATCCGCCTGGGGACGGTTTGCGAGAGGCCGAGCGCGATCAGGCCCGCGAGCAAGGCCCAGACCCGGAGGGGCGTGTGGTGGAGGATTCCGGTGAGCATGGTGGGCTTCCAGTCTTGTCAGAGTCTTGTCGGAAACGCGATGGTGCTCATGTTCGGCGCACACCTGTGCGGTGGGCAGGTCGCTGCGATGAAACGCCGGCTGGTGTCGCGAAGTGTAGGCGGTGCCGGGCGAGTCACCAACGCGTGGCAGCCAGTTGGGCGCGTGGTGGCCGGCGTCGGGTGTCTCCAGCTTCGCTTTCGGGGGCGCCAATTGGCCTCTATTCAGGCTGAGGAAATCTGGCCATGGAGATATCGGCCAGATATGACCCATCGGGCAGACGTATCCGCTTCTCGAAACGTCCCTCCTGAACAAAGCCAAAACGCGCATAGAGAATGCGAGCCCGCCTATTGGTCTCGCGCACGCGCAGTTCTATCTTTTCGACGGCCAGTGTGCGATCCGCCCATGCCAGCAGTGCCGCCATCAGCGCGGTTCCGATCCCAAGGCCAAGGTGCCCGGGATGGACGACGATCGTCAGCGTGAAGACGTGCGCAACGGATTCCAGTCCCAACGGCTCCAGCAGCGCGTGGCCAACCGGCTCCCCGTTGACCTCGGCTACGAGATAGGAGCCCTTTGTCGATAGGGCTTCGATCTTTTGCTCGAATGCGGATTCATGGAACTCATGTTGCCGCGATACAAGCAGGCCGGGGTGGCGGCTGTTGTCCGCTCGGCAGAGCAAAGCGCCGGGGCATCTGCCTTGGTTGCTTTCCGGATTTTCAGGGTCTCTGGCATGGCAGGCTTGTCTATGGAGTGCATTGGTGCCGGGGGACGTCCCTGGCTGGCGCGGGCTTTTCTACACCCCACGAACCTCGTAATCAGCTAGTACCACCCGATAAGCCGCAACGGCGCCACTCGAAAGAAACGGCCGCCGTGACTCAAATGCGCGCAGCCAGAATTGAACCACGGCTTGAGAAACGCCCTTCTGGTTTGCGGCTTGCTCGACAATATTGGCCACCTCGATTTCCAACAGCGCTGCATAGGTGCCTCTGCTGATGGCAACCCGATGCCCATGCTCTGGCGCAACAATGTGAAATGGGCCCTCGATCGGCACGTTGTATAGCGCTCTCCGGTCGGCGATGCAGAAGGAGTAGGCAAGGTTCTCCGCCTCGGTCCCTATCAGGCCAGCAATCGTCCCGCGGCGCGAAAGCGGCTGTGCCTTGGCCGCGAACTCTTCCGTGCCATAGATGCTGTGGAACGCCCCAGCTAACGCGACGAAGTGGGGATTGCCCCAGGCGCCAAGAAGCGCATAGGTTCCGAGCAGATGCGCGGACAGCGCGCGACCATGGTGATCGATGTCATCCGCTCCCAACTCTGATAGCGCGTCCCGCAGCGTGGCTGCGTCGGTGATCTCACGGTTCATTTTTTTGCTTGCCGTCATTTGGGCACCAGGCAAATGATAGCTGCGCCATCCGCCGTAGGGCTCGCCGCCGCAATCCTCCCTCCGGCACAACAGCCCACGCCCTTCAGGCGGACTCCGAGCCACCATGTCCGCAGCCGATCCCAGCCTCAAGCACGAAATCCACCACGCTCTATAGCGTGGGTTGCTGGCCCTGGTTGGCAATGCGCAGGCGACTGCGGGTGCCGAGCGGGCCTGCGGGGCGCAGGACCTGTAGGCGCTGGGCCACGCCGCAGGGAATACCCGTATTGGAAGAACCAGCCAGCCGATCATAATCATGATAATTATGATCATAAATAGGCTGCAAGTGATGTCAAAGGATCCCAAGCCCAAGATATCGGGCACCAGGCGCGTGAAGCGCTCCGACCAGGTGGTCACCGACATCAAGCGCTGGATCGTCCAGACGCACCAGAAGGTGGGGGACAAGCTGCCGCAGGAGGCCGCGCTCATCGAGCAGATGGGCGTGGCGCGCGGGACCGTGCGCGAGGCGCTGGCCGCCTTGCAGGTGCAGGGCCTGGTCACCGTCAGCACCGGGCCCAACGGCGGCGCCACGCTGGCGCAGCCTTCGTACGACCGCTGCCTGGAAGCCGTCTCCAACTTCCTCTACTTCCAGCCGGTCGATATCGCCACGCTCTACGCCTTGCGGCGCGCGGTGGAGCCCGAGCTGGCTGCCAACGTGGCACTGCGCCTGACCGACGCCGACCTGGCCGATCTCGATGCGCTGATCGGCCTGAGCCATCCGGCGCACGGCGGCAGCGCGGACTGGAACGAGCGGCGCGAAGCGGACCTGCTGTTTCACGACCGGCTGACCGATGCGTGCAGCAGCCCCATGCTGGCGCTGTTCTGCCGCCTGCTCAACGACATCATTCGCCGCGTGATTGTCGTGCGCAACGCGCAGGAGAGCTTCGACCGCTTCGACGACGAAATCATCCACAGCCACTCGGGCCTGATGGACGCCTTCCGCGCGCGCGATGCCGACCGTGCGCGCGCGCTCATGCACGAGCATATGGAGCACGCCGAAGCCCTCGCCCTTGAGGCCGAATCACGCGTCGACCGGGGAAGCCTGCTGATGCACCCGAGCGACTAACCCGCCGTCGCGCGGGCTTTGCCCGCCGGCACCCACCGTCCGCCTCGCCGAACTCCCGCTTTGCATGGGGGCGGGATCCTTTTGCCCGAAATTCCTGGAGTCCCAACGTGAACACCCCCGAAACGCTGTGGCGCTGGAGCGCCGTCGACATCGCCGCCGCCGTGCGCAGCCGCGACATCTCGTGCCGCGAGGCCACGGCCAGCGTGCTTGCACGCATCGCACAACTCAACCCGCGCATCAACGCGCTGGCAGAGGTGCTGGCCGAGGAAGCGCTGGGGAGTGCCGATGCGGCCGACCAGCTGGTCGCGAGCGGCGCCCAGCTCGGCCCGCTGCACGGCGTGCCGGTCACCATCAAGATCAACGTGGACCAGGCGGGACACGCCACCACCAACGGCGTGATCCCGCTCAAGGACAACATCGCGCGCGAAGATGCGCCCGAGGTGGCGCACTGGCGCCATGCCGGCGCCATCATCGTCGGCCGCAGCAATACGGCCACCTACTCGTCGCGCTGGTTCACGGACAACGGCCTGCACGGCCGCACGCTCAACCCCTGGGATGCGGATATCACGCCCGGCGGCTCCAGTGGCGGCGCCGCTGCCGCGGTGGCTTGCGGCATGGGCGCGCTAGCCCATGGCAACGACATCGGCGGCTCCATCCGCTATCCGGCCTATGCGTGCGGCGTGCCCGGCCTGCGGCCGACGGTAGGCCGCGTGCCCGCCTACAACCCCAGCGCAAGCGCCGAGCGCAGCATCACGCCGCAACTGATGTCGGTGCAGGGCGCCATGGCCCGCAGCATGGCCGACCTGCGGCTCGGCTATCACGCCATGGCCCGCTACGACGCGCGCGATCCAGCGTGGGTACCGGCGCCGTTGGAGTTGCCGCCACCCGTGGGCCCGATCCGAGTGGCGCTCTTCAAGCATTGCCCGGGCATCCCCATCGATCCTGCGGTCAGCCAGGCGCTGGACAGTGCCGCGCAATGGCTACAGCAAGCCGGCTACGCGGTGGAAGACGCCGCCTTGCCCGATTTCCTCGAAGCCGCGGCGCTATGGCGCACGCTGATCACGGACGACAGCCGCCGCAACATCATCGCGGGCGTGGAACACCACGGCGACGAAGCCATGTGGCGCAGCCAGCGCAACATGATCGAGGGCATGGCGCCAACCAGCCGCGATGGCTTTCTCGATGCGCTGGCGCGGCGCCAGACACTGGCGCGCAACTGGTCGGTCTTCCTGCACGACTATCCGCTGGTGCTGATGCCGGTGTCATGGCAGCGCCCCTGCGCGCAAGACGCGGACATCGGCACGCTGGAACAAACACACGCGCTGCTCGATGCCCAGAGCCCCCTGCTCGCCACAGCCATGCTCGGCATGCCGGGGCTCTCGGTACCCACAGGCATGGCCGGCGGCATCCCTGTTGGCGTGCAACTGATGGCCTGGCGCTTCAGGGAAGACCTGCTGCTGCAAGCAGGCCAGGTCATCGAAGACGCAGCGCACTTCACCCCATTCACCGCCCGGTAATCCCCGCAAACAAACCAGGAGCAACGCATGAACGACCACAACCCTCTCGACGCCGTGCGCCTCTCGCGCCGGGCCATGCTGGCCGGTACCGCCGCCGTCCTGTGTACCGGCAGCGTGATCTCGCGCGCGGCCTGGGGCCAGACCGTCTCGCGCATCATCGTGCCGTTCCCGGCGGGCGGGCCGGCCGATTTCATGGGACGCTTGCTGGCGGAGAAACTCAAGGACGCGATGGGCCACACGGTAATCGTCGACAACCGTCCCGGCGCCGGCACCCGCGTGGCGGCGGAAGTCCTGAAGAACGCGCCCGCCGACGGCAACGCCGTGCTGCTGGCGCCAGTGGATCCGATGTTCATCGGCCCGCTGATCTACAACAACATGCGCTTCAATCCCGTCACCGATTTCAAGGCGATTACCGACGTGGCCGGCGTTCAGTTCGGGCTGGCGGTGAGTGCAAGTTCGCCGATCAAGACACTGGCCGATTTTGTCCAGGCGGCCAAGGCCCGGCCTTCCGAGCATTCCATTGGCATCAGTACGGTTGGTACGCTGCTCCATTTCCTGGCGGTGGAGTTCGTCGCACAGTCCCATACGGGCAGCACGCTGGTGCCCTACCGCGGGGGCGGACCCCTTGTCACGGACCTGATGGGCAACCAGATATCGGCCGGCATGGACGCAACCACCACTTTCATGGAATACCACCGCGCGGGCAAGCTCCGCGTGCTGGCAGTGGCCGGCGACAAGCGCGCCGACGCGCTGCCCAACGTGCCCACGTTTGCAGAATCCGGATTTCCAAACCTGGTGACCTCGTCGCGTTACCTGCTGTACGTGCGCGCGGGCACCGCGCCCGACGTGGCCGCGCAATGGTACGAGTCCGTGCGCAAGGTCCTGGCCATGCCGGATGTCCGGGAGAAGCTGGGGCGCACGGGGTATGACCTGTTGCCTGGTGGTGCGCCGGATGAGGTTGCCAGGTATGCGAACGCGCTTGCCGCGCGCTGGACGCCGGTGATCAAGGCTTCAGGGTTCAAGGGGGATTGAGGGGGATTGAGGGGGCGCCGATTCTCGACAAGCGGACGCAGCCCTCACGTCCGCTTGTTCAAGAAGCGACCTTCCCAAGAAAATCCCGCACAGCCTCGTTGAACAACGCCGGCCTCTGCAGCGGCGCGAAATGGCTCACCCCCGGCAGCAGGACCAACTCCGCCCCGGGGATGCTCCGCGCCAGGTATTCGGCATGTTCGCGTTTGATGAACTCATCATGCTCGCTCTGCACGATGGCTACCGGCACACGGATATCAGCCAGCGCGCGCGCCGCGTAATTGGGCTGGGTCTTCATCATCTCGCTGACCGCGCCCACGAACGCATTGAACTCGTCCGGCGTGGCTGACAGCTGCGCATAGTCCATGGCGTGCCGGGCAAAGCATCGGTTGATGATCGCACCCGGCGAGATCTTCTTTGTGCCGCTGGGGTCCATGTTGCAGCCAAAGAAGAACACCCCCGCGACGCGCTCAGGGGCTGTCATGCCGAGGATCAAGGCGATGCATGCACCGTCGCTCCAACCCACAATGGCGGCCTTATCGATGTGCAAGGCGTCCATCACGGCCAGCACGTCGGACGCCATCAACTCATAGGTGAAGGGTCGTGCATCGCGCGTGCTGCGGCCATGTCCGCGGCTGTCAATGAGCACGGCGCGATAGCCGGCGCTGACCAGCGCCGGAACCTGATAGCCCCAATTGCCGCTATGGCCGAGACCCCCATGCAGCAGGATCACGGGCGTGCCGGCCCCGTACGTGGCGTACCAGATTCGGGCACCGTCATTGTCCACGAAGCCTGCATTGCCGGTGGCCGGCAGCGGCGCGGCGCCGTGCGCCTCGAAGTGGATAAGGTCGTCATCGAAGGATTCCATTTTGAAATGTCTCCTGGTGCAAACATGCGGCCAACGACGTGACGATTGAGTGACGGCGACTACCGCGGGTCCCCGTTGCCATTTGCGAATTCTACTTTGCGGCAATCTATTGGCTCAGAAACGTACGCCGCCCATGAGATCAATGGCCCCACCTACGCGCACGCAAGCTGGTCTTTCGTCGCCAACGATTTCGCCTATAACTGTACGGTGGTACAGCAGGCACACCAATGCAAAGGAGACTCTCCATGGGCAAGCGCATTACCATCGACGTGGCCGACGGCAGCTTTGCCGCCTATCTGGCCACGCCATCCGCCAACGCACGTGGCACCGCCATTGTCGTGATCCAGGAAATCTTTGGCATCAACGCGGACATGCGGCAGACCTGCGACGACTTTGCCAGCCAGGGCTTCGTCGCCATCTGCCCCGACCTGTACTGGCGGCAAGAACCCAATGTGGAGCTGACCGACAAGACCGAGGCCGAATGGAAAAAGGCGCTGGCACTCTACACCGCGTTCGACGTTGACAAGGGCGTGGCAGACCTCGATGCCACCATCCAGGCCGCACGCAAAGAGCCGGGTGTGAGCGGCGGCGTAGGCACCGTCGGCTATTGCCTCGGCGGGCTGCTGGCATTCCTGACTGCCGTGCGCACCAACGCAGATGCGGCGGTGTCTTACTACGGCGTTGGCATCGACAAGCACCTGGCCGAAGCCGGCAAGCTGTCAGTGCCGCTGCTGATGCACATTGCGGAAGAAGACGAATTCGTGCCGCCGGAAGCGCGCGCAACAATCATGGAAGCCCTGCGCGACCGCCCCAAAGTAGACATCCATACGTACCCCGGCTGCATGCACGCCTTCGCGCGCAACGATGGCGTGCACTACAACGCCGACGCAGCCAAGGCCGCCAATGCGCGGACGCTGGCTTTCTTTCAAGCGATGCAGTAACCCGGCAGGGCCCACTCCCACCCGCAAGGAGATCATTCCATGAGTACGATCACTACACAGGACGGCACGCACATTTTCTACAAGGATTGGGGCACAGGCCAGCCCATCGTGTTCCATCACGGCTGGCCGCTCAGCGCGGACGACTGGGATGCACAGATGCTGTTCTTCCTGTCCAAGGGCTACCGGGTGATCGCACACGACCGCCGTGGCCATGGCCGCTCCACCCAGACGGCAACCGGCAATGAGATGGACACCTACGCCGCGGACGTAGCCGCGCTGGCTGCCCACCTGGACCTGAAGAACGCCGTGCACATCGGCCATTCCACGGGCGGTGGAGAGGTGGCGCGCTACGTGGCCAGGCACGGCGCCGGACGCGTAGCCAAGGCGGTGCTGATCGGCGCAGTGCCGCCGATCATGGTCAAGAGCGCCAGCAATCCGGGTGGCTTGCCGCTAGAGGTGTTTGATGGCTTTCGCGCGCAGCTCGCCGCCAACCGGGCGCAGTTCTACAAGGACGTGCCGTTCCCCTTCTACGGTTACAACCGCGAAGGCGTAAAGCCATCCGAAGGCATCATGGAGAACTGGTGGCGCCAGGGCATGATGGGCGGCATCAAGGCGCACTACGATTGCATCAAGGCGTTCTCGGAAACGGACTTTACGGAAGACCTGAAGAGGATCGATGTGCCGGTGCTGATCCTGCATGGGGATGATGACCAGATCGTGCCGATTGCGGATTCGGCTTTGCTGTCTGCCGAGTTGGTGAAGAAGGGCACGCTTAAGGTTTATAAGGGGCTGCCGCATGGGATGTGTACTACCAATCCCGATTTGATCAATCAGGATTTGCTTGAGTTTATTCAGGGGTAGGGGGATGACAAGGGGAATGCAGCAATTTCCGGGGTTCCCCTTGGCGATCGGGCTGCGCAAGCCGCTGATGTGCGAGATGTGTATGAGTTTCTAGCCCCGCTGACGCGGGGGGTCTCTTGTGGGCGGGGTTTTGATGCTTCTAGCTGCTGGCGCGGCTGTACGGTGTTGGCCGTTTTAGAACGTGTGAGATGTCACTTTTCTTTACTCCTCGTAAAGAAAAGTAACCAAAAGAGCGATCCTTGCAGGAGGCTGGCTTATTGGGGTTACGTAGCCCGGCGGTTTCGTCGTCGGGCCCCGGGTTTTAATGGACTCGTGCCGTTACCGGTTTGAATGGCCACGATACTGCGGATGACGTTGGTTTCGTGGTGAGGCCCCCGGTAGTAGCATCCCTGCCCATTCGCCCATCTGCCGTTACCGGCTCGAAGCATCACGATATATCACGCCGTGATGGTTTCGTGGTGGGGTGGGCGCGGTGGTAATCTCCGCGGAATTATTTTTTCGGTGCCACCGCGCCCACGACGGAAACGGGACGCTTGCAACTTCGTGGCCGCCCGCGCCGCGAGCGACAGACGGCATGGAACAAGTGGTGGTGGCTACCGGTGGGGGCCACCACGAAACCCTGGGCACTGGCAGCGTCGTGATGATCTAAACTGGTAACGGCACGAGGTCATTAGAACCCGGGGCCGTACGACGAAACCATTGGGGTCCCCAATGACGCCACGCCAGCCTCCTGCAAGGATCGCTTTCTTTTGGTTACTTTTCTTTACGGGCGAGTAAAGAAAAGTGACATCTCACACGTTCTAAAACGGCCAACCCCGCCCAGCCGCGACAGCAGCTAAAAGCATCAAAACCCCGCCCACAAGCGACACTCCCCGCGTCAGCGGGGCTAGAAGCGAACAAGTATCGAGGGGGTGAACGCGAAAGCTGCGACGCACTGGCGACTCCTTGCTCCGCCGGGTCGATTGACTTCCACCGTTGACTGGCCGAGAATCTACCACGTCACCCCAAACAAGGGTGGCCGAGCGTGGGAACTCGCAAAAAGTCACAGACGGATCGCCGCCCTTTGCGGCTCAATTTTCGTTTGAGATCGCTATGCCTACTTCCATTGCTCACAACGTTTCAGAGAACCTCCCGCAGCAAATCGAGCGCTCGCTCGCCATCTCCCGGCAATCCTCCCTCCTTGCCGAACTAATCCGCCTGACCTTCCCAGCCGACACGCCCACCAAGCTCGGCGTCCAGGAACTAGCCTACCAACTCGAGGAACTTCGTAGCCGTGCGCAAAGCATCGCGCAAGAAAGCTGCGCCGACCTGCTGCGCGTCAGCGCGGGACTCGGTGCTGTTCTGAGACTGCTGGATTTTGATAGCGACGACGTGGAGGACAGCCACGGGCTGCACCGTCTGCTGACGCCGTTGAAGCAGCAGTTGGACGAAGCTTTGAATCGCGTGCAGGGCATGCTCTAAGGCAGATCGATAGAGGCGAGCCGCGTCACTGTCCCGCAAGCGGGGGAGTGGCCGCTCGCGGCCACATGCCACCAGCTCAGCCACTAAACACCGCAATACACTCCACCTCCACCCTGGCCCCAAGCGCCAGCCCATTCGCCCCAAGCGCACTGCGCGCCGGATACGGCGCCTGGAAGAATTCCTTGTAGACCTCGTTGAACGCCTGCCATTCGCTGATGTCGGCCAGAAAGATGGTGCATTTGGCGACATGCTTGAGCGACAGGCCATGCGCTTCCAGCGTGATGCGGATGTTCATCAGCGCCTGCTTGGCTTCTTCGCGAATGCCGCCGGGCACCAGGCGGGTGCTGCCGTGGACGATGCCCAGCTGTCCAGAGAGGTAGAACATATCGCCAACGCGCACGGCTTCGGAGAATGGCAGCCCTGCGGGGAGAACTTTGCCGGAGTTCAGGAATTCCATGGTGCACCCTGTCGGTGAGAGCCTTGAATGCCGCTTTGCCATCCGCCGGCCAATGCGCAGCCGGGTGGTGGCAATGCGGTCTTCAAGTCTAGGACACGGGTGTTCAAGATCCCAACCGCCGGCCATCAAAAGTCCGTTTCGGCGCTGTGCCCCCCCAAGGCTGGCGGCACCAGGACGATCATTGCGCCTGCGCAAACCGGTCGGTAGCGGCAATCAACTGATCCATGATGCCGGGCTCGGTCCACGCGTGCCCGGCGCCTTCTATCAGGTGCAGGTCGGAGTCCGGCCACGCCTGGTGCAGCGCATAGGCATACCGCGCTGGGCAGGGCATGTCGTAGCGGCCGTGCACGATCACGCCGGGGATGCCGGCAAGGCGATGCGCGTCGCGCAGCAACTGGCCGTCTTCCAGCCAGGCGCCATGGGTGAAGTAGTGGTTCTCCAGCCGCGCAAACGCCAGCGCGAAATGTTCGTCGTCATGCTTGGCGGTGTTGGCCGGGTCGGGCAGCAGGGTGATGGTCTCACCTTCCCACACGCTCCATGCGCGGGCGGCTTCCAGCTGCTTTTCGGTATCGCCGCCGGTCAGCACCTTGCGGTAGGCCGCCATCATGTTGCCGCGTTCGGCTTGCGGGATGGGTGCCTGGAAGCGGGCCCATTTCTCGGGGAAGATCTCCGAGACGCCGTGCTGGTAGTACCAATTCAGTTCCGCCTGGGACACGGTATAGACCCCGCGCAGCACCAGTTCGCTGGTGCGCTCCGGATGTTTCTGCGCATAGGCCAGCGCAAGCGTGGAGCCCCAGGAGCCGCCAAAGACCAGCCAGCGTTCTACGTTGGCCAGCTTGCGCAGGCGCTCGATGTCGTCCACCAGGTGCCACGTGGTGTTGGCCTCCAGCCCCGCGTGGGGCGTGGAGCGGCCGCAGCCGCGCTGGTCGAACAGCATGACGTCGTAGCGCGCCGGATCGAACAGGCGACGGTGATCGGCCGATATGCCGCCACCGGGACCGCCGTGCAGGAAGACCGCCGGCTTGGCGCCAGGCGTGCCAACGCGTTCGTAGTAGACCACGTGGCCGTCGCCGACATCGAGCGTGCCGGTTTCATAGGGTTCGATGGCGGGATAGAGCAAGCGAAGTTGTGGCATGGATCGGGTTCCCAGGATGTGTGCGTAGTGCCAGAGTGTATCGCCGTTGCCGGCGTCATCTCCACCTGGGTGCCGAAGCACAATCAGATCGATGGGGCTGCCAGGCCGCTGCCATGCACGCCTGGCAAGCCCCCGAACGCGCTAGGCGTTCCAGGCATCGTCGTTCAGGAAGTCGTCATTGCCCGATCCGTCATCCAGAAGGCCGTTGTCCAATGCCGCATCCGGTGAGCCCAGCGGCGAGCGGTCGTCATTGCCGTAGTAGTTGTTGACGACCGTCTCCGTTGGCTGCGCCCCTGCACCTGGCTGTCCCAGGAAGCCGCTTGCGCCATTGCCACTGCCGTTGCGATGGAACATGTTCTCGATGCCCTGGAACAGGAGCGCGCCGCCGGCTACGCCGGCTGCTGTCGTGGCAATGCCGCCCAGGGTGCTTCCCAGGCCGCCACTCAGGAATCCAGGCCGGGACGGCTGCGCGGGGGCAGGCTGGGGTGCCTGCACTGCTTGCGGTACGGCGACCGGTGCGTTCATCGGCGCCGGCATGACGGGGCTGGGTGCCATGCGGTTGGCGCTGTTGCCCCAGGCGTTTTCCGGGTCGAGGAAGTGATTGGCGCCGTTGGCCTGCGCCGCCTGCAACTGGCTCTGCAGCGTGGAGATCTGCGCCTTGGCTGTCGCCAGCGCGTGGTCAAGCAGCATGGCGCGCTGGACCAGCAGGTAGGCAGCATCCGGCTGCCTGGCGACGGCGTCGGCGATGAGGGCTTCCGCCTGGGGGTCCTTGGCACCGGCCCTGGCCTGCGTGAGTTGGGTCAGGAAGCCTTCCAGTGCTTGCATCTCTTGGGGGGTCATGGCAGCTCCTATCCGGGTTGTCTTGTGTGATGGCAGTCTACGTGCCGAGTCTTAAGCGAGACTTAAAGAAGCGCGCTCGGATGTGATTACCAGGTCTCGCGGCCGACTCAAGCCAGGCAGGCGTGCCTCGCGCCAGATATTTTAAGGGTCGTGTCGATTTCCGGTATCCCGATTCGTCGTAGTATCAGAGCCGCCCGTCGAGCCTGATCTGGTTTCAGGGCGTGCGGTTCCAACAACCCACTCAAGGAGAAACGACGATGCGTGTCATGGTGATGGTTAAGGCTACGACCCAGTCGGAAGCCGGCAAGATGCCCAGCACGGAGCTGCTCACCGCAATGGGCAACTTCAATGAAGAACTAGTCAAGGCCGGCGTGATGCTCGCGGGCGAGGGCTTGCGGCCAAGCGCCAAGGGCAAGCGGGTGCGATTCTCCGGCAGCCAGCGGTCCGTGATCGATGGACCGTTCGCGGAGACCAAGGAGCTCGTCGCCGGGTACTGGCTGTGGCAAGTCAAGTCCATGGAAGAGGCCGTCGAATGGGTCAAGCGCTGCCCCAACCCCATGGAAGGCGACTCCGAGATCGAGATTCGCCCGCTGTTCGAGCTCGACGATTTCGGTGCCGAACTCACGCCTGAGCTGCGGGCGCAGGAAGAGCGCCTGTGGGCAGAGGCGCAAGGCGCCGCCGCGAAGAAGACGAGCTAAGGACGAGCCAAGGCAGGGTTGCGGCATGCGCACCAAGGGGCTCTGGCGGCGCCTTTCTGTTCTAAACTTGTCTTTTTTCACCTCTCTATCAGGGAATCGAATGCCAAAACAGCAAAGCGCATGGACCCGGCATGTCTCGGCGGGCGCGATCGTGTTCGCAACGCTCATGGCTGGATGCGCCGCCCAGCCCCCGCCAGTGCCGTGCCCAACCCGGGCCCGCAGGGAGGGCGCGGCACGCCGGAGGGTTGCCAGGCCGACAAGCTTGGCGATGAAGCCCTGATCGGCAAAAGCGAGGCCAATGCCGCCGCGTTGCTCAATGGCTGCGCCTGGCGCTTTGGTGACCGGGAAGGCCAGCATATGCCGGGCACCATGGACTACAATCCGCAGCGCCGCACGCTGGACGTCAAGGACGGCAAGGTGACCGCAGTACGCCGAGGGTGATCACATCAACCGGTGGCTCGACAACCTGCAGCGCGGTGGTGCCGCGAACCAGTCGCGAAGGTAGCATCGCCACCAGGTCGGTGCTCTCCGGGGCAGTCCGGGTTTGCCGCGCACATCGCGTCGACGTTGCTCAGCTGACGCGGATACCTGCTTGCCCGACAATTTCCGCGGCTTGTCCCACAGAGATGATGGCGCCCTTGAATGAAGCCGCGGCGGTCATGAGGTTCAGTCCGCCGAGCTCGGCCAGGCGCAGGTCCGCGCCATCGAAGCGGGCCTGCTTGAGGTTGGCGCCGCGCAGGCTGCGGCCCTCGAACAGGGCATCCCGGAAGTCGCAGCCGGCGAGGTCGGCATCGGACAAGTCGAGCTGCTCGAGGCGTTGCTTGCGGAACGACAAGCCGCGCAGGTCGCAGCCGACGAGCAGGGTGTTGTGGAACACCAGGCCCAGGGTGGCGGATTCGCGGAACCGGGCGCCGGTCAGCTTTGTTTCCGTGAAGATTGCGCTGGCCAGCCGCGCGCGGTCCCATTGCGTGTTGTTCAGGTCGCTGTTGCAGAATCGCGCTTCCCCTGCGTCGACCAGGGTGAAGTCGGCGCCGGCGGCCTTGCAGCGCATCCACTTCGACTCGACGAGCTTCGCCCTTTTCAGCTGCGCACCGGCAAAGGTGCACATCAGGAATTCCGCGGACGAAAAGTCCAGCCCACTCAAGTCTTCATCGTCGAAGCCGCATTGCTCGAAACGCAGTTGCGCCGGACGTTGGGCAAGAATCTCGACGACGGCGCTGCGCGAGAGCTTGGTGTTGCTGATGGTGCAGGGAGAGGATGGGGGCATGGATTTCGCCGTAGGCGCGTGGCAAACGCGCCAAGTCAATGTGGTCTGTTTTGTGTGTTTGGTCTGTCAAGCCTGATCAGGAGGTGGCCCTGTCGCACATGTCCAGCAACAGGGCGAGCAGGCGCGCCTTGCGTGGCCCATCGACGTCATAGACCTCGAACATCTCCGCAAACCACATGCCATCTCCCGCCAGCCGGCAGATGAGGAGCTGGTCTTCAGCAGCGGTGCCAGCGAGGTCATGCTTGAGGGCGTCCGTCATGCGCTCGCTCCATTTCTGGCGGCAGGAGGGAGCGTCAAGGCCAGCATGGCGATGGCACGCTGAGTCCCGATCGCGTTGTTGGCGGCCGTATCGTCGAAACACGTCTTGATGTAGGCGCGGGCGTGTTTGCCAGGGCGATCGGCCTCGCCAGACAGCGCGCGCTGATAGGCCTTTTCGAATTCCTCGAAGAGCTGGTCTCTCAGCGCTTCAAGCAGGGCATTCTTGCTGCGGTAGTGATACTGCAACCCGCCTTTGGTCACGCCGGCACGTTGCGCCACCAGGTCGAGCGTCACCGACTCGGGGCCTTGGGAAACCAGCAGGTCCCGCACCACGGACAGGCATTGGATTCGGATCAGTTCGGGGTTCTTGGGGCGCCTGTTTGCTTCGGACATAATCAATCCAGCCGGATGGATTGATTATTCTAGCACCTTGTCTTTGCCTGGAGCGAGTTCCTCTCAAGCTAGCGGCCTGATCGCCGCCAGAGCCAGTGATCCAGCGACCAGTTGCCTGCCCCCCGGCAAAGCAGCACAAGCAGCATGGCTGCCCACTGAATGTGCGTGGGCCACGCCAGCGGGTAGACAAACACTTCAATGACGGCGGTCATGCCGAGCAGGAGCAGCGCCACAGGGCGAGTCGCCAGCCCAAGGACGAGTAGCACAGGCGTACTCAGTTCGATCGATACCGCCATGTATGCGGCTAGCTCCGGCGGCAAGAGTGGAAGCCGGTACTCCTCCCGGAACAGTTCGATCGCTGTATCCCAGTTTGCCAGCTTGGTCATTGCTGAATTCCAGAAGACCGTGGCCACGGCAAGGCGCAGGGGGATGGCCAAGGCGGAGTAGGGAACACGCTCGAGCCACGCGACGGCACGCAGTGCGCGTTGTATCGGCCTGGAGCGGGTGTGGGGCGACTGCGTAGCATTAGTCATGAGCAAAGGGAAAGGGTATCGGACTTCGATGTGAGCGAGTCCCCTGTTAGCCGGATCCCGGCAAAGCATCCCGCAGCCAACAGCCTGGCGAGCAAGCCGGGCGCCGCGGCCGGGGATGCCGCGTCAAGGCAGGCATGCAGCGGTTGCCCTTCAAACAGGGCTGCCGCGAAGCGCCATTGGCACGCGTCCAGCCGTTCAACCTCAACGCCGGACTCGCTTCGACGCAGGAGCAGGCTGACTGGCCCGCTGGCGGGATCCATCTTCCCGAGTGCGCCATCGTCTCCGGCAAGCACGGCATGCCAGATATCGTCCACGGGGAACGAGGAACGCAGCAGTCTTACCGCAGGGTGCGGCTCAAAACACACGCAGCCCATCTCCGCTTGCGTGAGCCGGGCAAGCGAGGCCAACGCTAGCGGATTCGCCTCCCTGGCATGCAGCACTGTGTTGACGACCCATTCGAGGCGGGCTGTGTCCGGCAGATAGGGAAGTGTCGCTGCCTCGGGCAGTTCGGCGAGAAAGTCCGGGAATGCCGCGCCATACGCATCGAGCCACGCGCTCCGTGGTGGCGAGCTCTCGAGGAACAGCCGGGCAGCCCCCTCGAAGAATTCTTCACCGACCAGAGCCTGAACAGCGGGGTACGACAGCTTCAGTGCCGTGACGAACACACTGGTGGCCGTGTTGCGATATATGTTCAACCGGGCCTCCGGTTCCAGGCCGCCAGGAATCACATAGGCTGACAGGTCACCGCCGCCGCAAAGCAGGTTCTGGGCGAATGCTTGCTGAAGCTCGAGGAGCGTGGGGCTAGTCTGCATCATGTCGTTGGCCCTTCAATGCGGCTTCGGCAAGGGCGGCCTCACTCATCAACACGCCGAGGGCCGGTATATTGGTGTCCCATTCAATCAGCGTAGGCGTCGGCCCGAACCGCGCTAGCGCTTGCCCGTAGAGCGCCCAGACTTCCGCGGCAACTCGCGAGCCGTGATCATCGATGCGTATGGTTCGCCCCTGCTCCAGCTGCCGGACGCTGTGGCCGGCCAGGTGGATCTCGCCCACCGCATCCGGCGGCAGCGCCGCCAGATAAGCCTGGGTATCCCAGCCGTGATTGCAGGCGCTGACATAGATGTTGTTGACGTCGCACAAGAGGCCGCAGCCCGTGCGACGCGCGAGCTCCGCCAGGAACTCCCACTCGGGAATGGTCGAGTGGCAAAAGCGCAGGTAGGTCGACGGGTTCTCGACCAGAATGCGCCGCCCGAGTTCAGCCTGGACCTGGTCGACATGGCGGCACACGACGGCCAGCGCCTCCTCGGTCATGGGAAGGGGCAGCAAGTCGCCAAGATAGATTCCGTTTGCAACGCTCCACGACAGATGCTCCGACACCAAGGCGGGCTCGATCCGTTCGACAACGCGCTGAACGCGTGCCAGGTGGGACGCGTCCAGGCCGTCGGCGCTGCCCAGCGACAGGCCGACCCCGTGCAGCGAGATGGGGTAGTCGCCGCGAATCGCGTCGAGGTAGCGTAGCGCGGTGCCTGCGCTCATATAGTTCTCGGTATGCACCTCGAACCATGCCACCGCCGGACGCTCGTCGACGACCGCCTGATGGTGCTTGAAGCGCAGCCCGATCCCGGCGCGCGCCGGGATCGGGCCGCACGCGCGTTGCGGCGCGGCGGCTGTTGCTTGCATGGGTTGATCCAGGTTCAAGTGGCCTTCAGCTTGCCGCCCTGGATCTTGCTGCAGTCGCCTGCGGGCAATAGCACGAACGACTTCGTATCGCGCGCCTGGGTGGATTGCCCGGCACAGGAATGCGCGCCTTCAGCGCAATCGTTCTTGGCCGCGGCGTTGATCCCATAGCATTTCTCGAGCTTGCCCTTCTCCATCCTGGCCATGTTGTCCTTGACGACCTGCGGCATGCCACTCATGTCCTTCATGGCTTGCGCCTGCGCTGGCATGGCCTGCATGGCTAGCGCGAGGCCAATTGCGGTCGACAGCGACGAGGCAGCCAATACATGCTTGTTCATCATTCACCCTCCTAGGCTTTGCGGCCCCAAGGCTTGGGGTCGTGTGATGAGATTCGGTGCGGCGGGATAAAAGGTTACGCACCGCATGAAAAAAATTTAGCGCGACAGAATCCAGCCTGGGACGCAAAATTCCACCATGCCATTCCATCCACAACGCCGCGGCCCGGCCCTCAGCCTCGTGAAAAAGGCCGGGAAATCTCCCGCGCCCGATATCCAGCCAGAACCGCCGGCAACACGTGCCGACGGCAAGCCGGATTGGTCCACGGAGATGGCGAGGGCGCAATGCGGCGACCGGAGCGCATACCGCCGCCTCCTGGAGGCAATCACGCCCCATCTGCGCGCGCTGGCTGCGCGCCAGATGCACAACCGCGGCGACATCGAGGACGCGGTCCAGGACATCCTGCTGACGGTGCATGCGGTACGCCATACCTATGATCCTGCCCGGCCCTTTGGCCCGTGGCTGGTCGCCATCGCCAACCGGCGTATCGTCGATGGCCTGCGCAGAAAAGGACGCACCGGAAGTCACGAGATGCCGTTTGAATCCGAGCACGAAACCTGTGTGGACCCAGGCGCGAACCGGCAGGAAGACGCGGTGGATGCGCGCGCGCTGCGAGAAGCCATAGAACGGCTACCGGTTGCGCAGCGCGAAGCGCTCCAGATGCTGAAGCTTGAGGAGATGTCTTTGAAAGAGGCGTCCGCGGCGAGCGGAGCGTCGGTCGCCGCGTTGAAAGTGGCAACCCATCGGGCTCTGAAGACGCTACGCAAACTAATCAATCCGCGAGGTAACGAAGAATGATGCCGACCTCGGACTTGATCGACTCCCTGGTTGAAAGTGCGCAGCCCGTGCGGCGGCTTCGCCCGCCCCTTGTGCGTGCCGCGTGCTGGCTGCTGTTTGCTGCGCTGATGCTAGGACTTGTGGCCATTGGCCATGGCGTGCGGCCGGACCTGGTGACCAAACTTGGTCAACCCGCGTTTGTGCTCGGCATTGCCGGGGCATTGGCAACGGGCGTGCTGGCGACGGCGGCGGCGTTTGTTGCCAGTGTTCCAGGCAGATCCCGGCGATGGCTGCTGTTGCCCGCCCCGGCAATCCTCGTCTGGGTTTCCACGATCGGATACGGCTGCCTAACGGATTGGGTAAGCATCGGTCCGGACGGCATCAACCTTGGCGAGACAGCACGCTGCTTTGCAACAATGGCCGTGGTGAGCATACCGTTGTCGCTGGTGATGTTGATCATGCTGCGCTATGTAGCGCGGCTCGCGGCGGCACCGATTGCCATGATGGCCAGCCTCGCGGTCGCGGCCATGACAGCGGCCGCGCTCTCGCTCTTCCATCCGCTGGATGCCACGCTCATGGTTCTAATCTCGAACTTTGGCGTCGCTGCGCTGTTTCTGCTGGGCAGCGGCATGGGGCGGTGCCGTCTGTTCGGATGGGTGGCTTCCGCTTGAAGAACCACGGGGCCGGAGTAGCCTGGTGCTTAAGCCGCCCGGCTATTCCTCCACCTTTCCCGCCGCCTGGGAAATCCGCTCCCGTACGACGCCGATCGCCTGCTTGAGGGCATAGACATCCTGGAAATAGCGCTCCGGAATCCGTATCTGGCTGGCATGCGCATCGATGTTCTCGATTTCATCGCGCCATTGCGCAATCTGCCCCGGGGTCGGCTGGTGGCTTGTCCATATCTCGTCTTCCAGCGCCTTGATTTCGCGGTACCAGACCACGAGCCGGTTCTTTATCCTCGCCTCCGCCATGCGCGGCAAGGCCTGCAGCAAGCCCAGCAGCAACGCCATGAAGGGCAGCAGGATCAGCAGGCGCCGTTCGATAAAGCTGGCAAGCCAGAACGGCAGGTAGCGCTGCAGGAAGGGGCGGCCCGATTTGAAGTAGCGCGTGCTTTCGTCGGAAACGGGAAATTCACTGGTGTTCAGGTTGGGAAACGTGCCGAGCGGCGTGAAGTAATCATCGCCGCCGTGGACGGATTTGGCGGCTTCCAGCAGCAGGTAGACCAGGGCAGGGTGCAGGGTGTCCTTGGATACGAGCAAGGCCGTGGCGGCCAGCAGCGTGACATCGGCCTGGGGAAGATCGTTGACGATGCTGGTCGAGGCGCGCGGGAAGATGATCTTGGACAGAGAGGGGAATTTTTGTACCAGGGCATCGGCCTGGGCAAAATTCATCAGCCTCAGATTGCTGTTCAGCAGCGTTTGCTGCATCTCGGCATCTGGCCTGCCGATGAAGAAGGCCGCGTCCAGTTGGCCATCTTCGAGGCCCTGATATGCCTGCATTGCATTCATTTCCAGCAGCGTGGTATTGCTGGCTGAGATGCCGCTATATGCGAGCAATACCCGGGAGACGTTGAGCAGGCCGCTGCCGGGAATCCCGATGGCAACCCTCTTGCCGCGCAACTGTGCCAGCCGGTCCACGGTGGCGTCGCCGCGATAGAACACCCAGATCGGTTCATAGGAGATGGCAGCGATGGTCTGCAGGCCGTCTGTTTCCTGCGGACTGGCGGTCCCCGATTGGATAAAGCCCACTTCGTATTCGCTGTCTGGATCCCTCAGCCGCTCATAGTTCTCGATCGAACCGGAGGAACTGCGGATATCCAGCTTGATGCCGTCGCGCTCCAGGATGGGCGCATAGCGCTGTGCAAATCCGCGATAGATACCCTTGTTCGCCCCGGTCGTGATGACGATCGTACGCTGGATGGCGGGCTTGAGCACGATCGCCACCGCCCACCCTAGCGCGGCCAGCAGCAGTATTGCGCCAAGCATGAGCAGCCGCCGGCGCCCCGGTGCCATAGGGGCCTTCTGGCTACGATGCAGCGCTGGGTTGTGCCTGGGCATGGTTCGGCCTCTCTCGTCAGGCCCCTCCCACGCGGGGCCAAGGAGGGCGCGGGATCATTCTAGCCGCCTGATCGTTTGTGGGAAGGCCGCTCAATTCACAGGCTGAGGCTCCAGGAACGTCCAGGCGCCGCTCAGGATCTCGGCGCGCGGGGGGAACGTGAGTTAGAAAGACTGTTCCGCTGATATAAGCGGTTTGGATCTGCCTGGGCGGGGCCGGCTAACCGGTGTCAGGACAGCAGTCGCCAGTCTGTCAGCCGGCCCCGCATGACGCTTGTTGGCATGGGTTCAGCGCTCCGCAATAGTGCGATGAAGACGTCGATGGGGGACAGCCTGGGTTTGAATCGTGGCTCTCGCGGTTACAAGCCGGCATTGTCGCGGTGAGCCTTGGGAGGATGCCCCTCCAGCCAAAACGCACCCAGCCCGGAAGCCCCGGGCCAAGTCAACCACGCGCGGCCATCAAGCCGCTAAGCGTTGACGATCATCTCAAAACCGCCAAAGATCATCCGCTTGCCGTCGAACGGCATCGGCCCCTGGCTCTGCAGCCTGGGGTCCTCCATCGTGGCCTTCATGCCCTCGTCCCGGACCTTGCGCGATGGCCAGGTGATCCAGGAGAAGACCACGGTCTCGTCCTTCTCCAGTTTGACGGCCATCGGGAACGAGGTGAGCTTGCCCTCGGGCACATCGTCGCCCCAGCATTCGACCAGCCCCAGCGCGCCATGATCCTTGAACACCACGGCGGCGGCCTCGGCGTACTGGCGGTAGATGTCGCGCTTGGCCGTTGGCACGGCGACAACAAATCCATCGATGTAATGCATGTCCGATCTCCTTTGGGATTACCTGCGAAGCGGCGAGCCTGACGCGCGCCGTCATGGGGACGACGAACGGGAGGGGGCGAAATCGACAGGGTATGGAGGCATGCTAGAAAAAATTTCGCGAGGCTGGGAGGGGTGGGCAATCCGGCGGGCCGTTTGCCGGGCGCCGTGTGATGAATGAGAATCTTTGCGGTCGCAGAACCATTTCCCTGAACTGACGGACCCCCGCGGGGCCTGCAACAGGCGGGGCTCGCGGAAAATTGTGCTTTTCTTCTGATTCAGTGCGGCCAGCACTTGCAAATTTCGTTACGTTGGGTAGAATTCGCAGCCTCACCTAGCCCAGGTGGCGAAATTGGTAGACGCACTAGGTTCAGGTCCTAGCGGTGGCAACACTGTGGAGGTTCGAGTCCTCTCCTGGGCACCAAGATTGAACGCAAAAGGCCTGCATCCGTGCAGGCCTTTTGCTTTTGGGTTTCGACCCGGCGCTTCGACCCGGTGTTTCGACCCGGCGCGAGCAACAGCATCCGAATTCACTTGATGTAACATCACCCGACTCATCTAGCCAAGGAACGGGAATGTCAAAAGGTCGGGTACGGGTATTGCTGGTTGTCGCGATGGCTGCGCAATGGCTGTCGGCGTGTTCGGGCGGCGTTACCGCGAATGCCATTCAGGCGATGGATCCGAAGCGCGTGCACTCCAAGGCCAGCACAGGCGACCTGGTGCTGTGCCTGAAGCAGCGGCTGGGCGACGATGCCACCGTGACCGCGTATCCGGAACCCGGCAAGGTCGATATCCGGGTCGGGCGTGCTGACGCGGATGAATACAGGTTCTTCCACCTGATCAGCTTGCGCCGCGCTGCCGAAGGCACCGATGTCGAGATCCGCAGCTCCGGGGAATGGCACCCCGTGATGAGCGCCAGCCGCATCTCCGGCATGGTGGAAGACTGCACGCCGGGAAAGGCCCGCTAAGCCGGAAGCTGAATCCCTGCCGTTACCCCGTTACGGCTCCATCGTGCGCAGAAGGTGTTCCTGCAGTTTCGATAGTTCAAGCGCGATGCCGTCGGGAAACCCCTGGCGCCCGCCGCGCTTGTCGATCAGCAGGTCGGCCAGGAAGTCCGAAAGCGCGGCTGGGTTAGCGCAGAGCGCTGCCAGCTGGTTGCCGATGCGCGGATAGGTGCGGCACAGCTCCAGCGGGCGTGCCTCTGGCGGCAGCACAGCCAGCCATTTGAGCGCGGTGGGCGAGAGGGTTTTCGCTTCCGCGGATTCCGGTAGCCGCATGCCAGTCCAGTCGGGCTCGCCCTCCGTGGGCACGGCGCCATCCAGGATCAGCCTCGCTTCCTCGACGGTAACAAACTCGAATGAGAGGGGTTCCATGCCAACTCCGGATCAGATCTGTGGGGACGCCATGTGGCGCTGGCACCTATTCTATCGGTTAAGGAGCGTTTGAATCTTTCTGTCGCCAAAGCTACTGGTGCGCATGCAGGTAGGCCAGCAGGTCCGCGATCTGCCGCTCGTTGCTGATCCCCCAGAAGCGCATCCTGGTGCCGGGCACCACCTTGCTGGGTGACCGGATAAACGCGCTCAACGTTGTCTCGGACCACACGACGCCCGATCTCTTCATCTCAGGGGAGTACTTGTAGTCGGTCGTGCCGCCGGCGACCCTGCCGAAGATCCCATTGAGCTGCGGGCCAAACGCGGCGCGTGCCGAGGGCCCCACGCTATGGCACGAGGCACACTTCGAGGCGAACACACCCTTGCCGGCCTGCGCGTCGCCAGCAGCCTGAGCGGCCGCGTGCAAGGCCAGCGCCACGGTGAACAAAGCGGCTTTTTTCATGGGGCGGATGCGGAGCAAGGGAGGAGCCGGATATTATATTCGTCTCACTGCGCGCGCCGCCCGCTCACTGTCGGCCGGGCAGCGGCGCCGTGCGCTATGCTGGCTGGGCCGGCGCCAGGCGCGCGCGGCCCCGCTCAGGTCGCGCCGGAGGCAACGCGTGACTCCCTGCCCAAGGAGGGCACCATCGCATGAAAGTCCTTCTGTTTGGCGCCACCGGCATGGTTGGCCAGGGCGTGCTGCGCGAGTGCCTGCGCGCCGACGACGTGAAACTGGTGCAGACCGTGGGGCGCAGCGCTCTGGAGCAGTACCATCCAAAGCTCCTTGATCTGGTCCACACGGACATGACGAACTTCAGCGCGGTCGAATCCCGCTTGCGCGGCTTTGACGCGTGCTTCTTTTGCCTCGGCGTGTCGTCCGCCGGCATGAACGAGGCGGACTACACCCACATCACCTACGGCTTCACGCTGGCCGCTGCCGAAACGCTTGTCCGCCTGCAGCCCGGCATGACCTTCATCTACGTCTCGGGCGCCAGCACGGACAGCACCGAGGGCGGGCGCAGCATGTGGGCGCGGGTCAAGGGCCGCACCGAGAATGCGCTGCTGCGGCTGCCCTTCAAGGCGGTCTACCTGTTCCGGCCCGGCATCATCCAGCCGTTGCATGGTGTGCGCTCGAAGACGGCTGCCTATCGCGTTTTCTATACCGTGGCCGCGCCGCTGCTGCCGCTGTTGCGGGCGCTGTTCCCGCGCAGCGTGCTGACCACCGAAATCATCGGGCTGGCCATGCTGAATGCCGCACGGCGGGGTGCGCCGCAGCCGGTGCTGGAAGTCGCCGACATCAATGCGCTGGCGAGGGAGGGTAATCGGTGCGGCGTAGCTGTGCTTTGCACGCACGTTCACTGCCCGGATCCGACGCGGCGAGGGCGATGTTGAAGGCAAAGGGCCTGGAGCCAGACTGAATGCGAGGTGCCCCCTATCCGGGGCGCTGCACAGGCGCAAGCCGAGGCCAGCATGGCAAGCGAAGCTGCCAGGGTGAGGAGCCGCATCATCCGAGTCTCTCCGCGTGGATGTGGCATTGGGGGAAGAAGCCCGTTACCGAAGCCTGCTGCCGCAGTGCGGGGCTTCGATGCTTGTCACGTAAGCCAACGTGCACCCTGCAAATCTAACCATCGCGCTGGCGTGTGACTAGACGCTAGAATCCGCAAACACCTATGAGATGGGTTCATCAATGCCGCGCGAAAACTTTAACGACCTGCTTGCCTTCATTGCCGTCGCGCGCGAGCGCAGCTTCACCCGCGCGGCTGCGCAACTGGGGGTGTCGCAATCCGCGTTGAGCCACACGGTCCGCGCGCTCGAGACCAGGCTTGGCCTGCGGCTCCTGACCCGCACCACGCGCAGCGTTTCCCCGACCGAGGCCGGGGAGCGCCTTCTGCAGACGGTGGCCCCCCGCTTCGAGGAGATCGAAGCCGAGCTGACAGCGGTGACCGAGCTTGGGGATAAACCCACGGGCACCATTCGCATCACAGCCACCGACTACGCCACCAAGACCATCCTGTGGCCCAGGCTGTCCAAGGTGCTTCGGAAGTATCCTGAGATCAAGGTGGAAATCATCACGGATTACGGGCTCTCCGATATCGTTGCGGATCGCTATGACATCGGTGTGCGCAACGGCGATCAGGTGGCAAAGGACATGATCGCGGTGCGCATCGCGCCCGATATGCGCATGGCCATCGTTGGCTCGCCTGCCTATCTGGAAGAGCGGCCGCCGCCAAAGACGCCACAGGACCTGACCACGCACAACTGCATTAACCTGCGTCTGCCGACGCTTGGTGGGTTCTACGCATGGGAGCTGAAGAAAGGCAAGCGTGAAGTGCAGGTGCGGGTAGAGGGCCAGCTTGCCTTCAACGGTACGTATCAGATGCTGGATGCCGCGTTATCCGGATATGGTCTTGCGTATGTCCCCGCGGATCTGGCGCAGGCACACGTCGCGGCAGGCCGTCTCGTCTGGATACTTGAAGACTGGTGTCCCACGTTTCCGGGCCTGCACGCTTACTACGCCAGCCGGCGGCAATCCTCGCGAGCGATGGCACTCGTCATCGATGCGCTTCGCGACCGTACGTAGGCGGCGCCGGCATTCATGAGTCCACTTCATAAAGGCTTGCGGCTTTCCGGGCTTTTTCGATAGACGGTACGTCCCTATCATCTCACCTGACTAAACGCTCAAGGCGAGGCAGGGATGGACCACTCTTTCGAAGGCAAGGTCGCGCTTGTCACCGGCGCCGGCTCTGGCATGGGCCGGGCCACCGCGCAGGCATTCGCGCAAGCTGGCGCGGCTGTCGTCCTGGCCGATGTGAACGAAGCGTCGGCCCGGCTGGCTGCCGCACAACTCGTCGCAGCAGGCCACGAAGCCATTGCCGTGCAATGCGACGTGGCCGATGAGGCGCAAGTCAAGGCAATGGTCGATCTGACCGTGTCTACCTTCGGCCGCCTGGATGCGGCATTCAACAACGCGGGCGTAAATAGCCCTGTCGCGGAAACCGCCGATGCAAGCGGCGAAGAATTCGATCGCGTGAACGCGATCAATCTGCGCGGCGTCTGGAACTGCATGAAGTACGAGTTGCGCCACATGCGGGAGCAGGCAAGCGGTGCGATCGTCAACTGCTCGTCGCTCGGCGGGCTGGTGGGCATTGCCGGCCGCGCCGTCTATCACGCATCCAAGCATGGCGTGCTTGGAATGACCAAGAGCGCGGCGCTCGAGTATGCCGCCAGGGGTATCCGCATCAACGCGGTGTGCCCGGGGATCATCGACACGCCGATGGTCGCGGACATGCTGGCCAGCGAACCCGAAGCCATGAAGGAACTGATGAAGGAGCAGCCGATCGGGCGGCTGGGCCGGCCGGAGGAGATCGCCTGCGCGGTGCTCTGGCTTTGCAGCCCCGGCGCCAGTTTCGTCATCGGACACGCGCTCGCGGTCGACGGCGGCTACACGGTGCGATAAGAGTTTGTAGCCTGATAAACCGCAGGCACTGCCTGCGCGGAGAGGTAGGATGGATTACCGATATCTGGGGCGCAGCGCCCTGAAGGTTTCGCCCTTGTGCCTGGGCGCAATGATGTTCGGCGGGGAGACCGATGAGGTCACCTCGAAGCGCATCATCGACAAGGCGTTCGACCAGGGCATCAATTTCATCGATACCGCCGACGTCTACCACGGCGGCCGTTCGGAAGAGATCGTCGGGCGCGCCATCGCCGAGCGCCGCGACAACTGGGTGGTGGCGACCAAGTTCGGGTATCCGACGTCGCAGGGGCCGAACGAGCAGGGGCAATCGCGCAAGTGGATTGTCCAGTCGGTGGAAGCCAGTCTCAAGCGTCTTGGCACCGACTATATCGACATCCTGTACTTCCACCGCGCCTTGGTCGATGCGCCGCTGGAAGAAGGCGTGCGTGCCATTGGCGATCTGATCCGCCAGGGCAAGATCCGATACTTCGGCATATCGAACTTCCGCGGGTGGCGCATCGCCGAGATCGTGCGTCTCGCTGATCAACTGGGCATCGACCGGCCGGTCGCCAGTGAGCCGCTCTATAACCTGGTCGACCGCACCGCGGAGGTCGAGCAATTGCCCGCGGCCGCACACTACGGTGTCGGCGTCGTTTCGTATAGCCCGCTGGCCCGGGGCGTGCTGACCGGGAAATATGCCGCGGATGCCGCGCCGCCGGCCGACTCGCGCGCAGGCCGCGGCGACAAGCGCATCCAGCAAACGGAATGGCGGCCGGAGTCCCTGGCGATCGCGCAAAAGCTCGCTGCCCACGCCGCCGCGCGTGGCACGACCTCGATCGCCTTCGCCTTGGCCTGGGTGCTCAGGAACCGGCTCGTTAGCGCCACCATCGCAGGGCCTCGGACGCAGGCGCATTGGGATAGCTACGTCGAAGCCCTGAAGCTGCAGCTCGGCTCGGACGACGAGAAGTTCGTCGACAGCCTGGTTGCTCCCGGCCACGCGTCATCGCCGGGCTACACGGATCCCGGATATCCGATCGAAGGTCGTCGCGCCGTTTGAGGCCGACGCTGCTTAAGGAGATTGATCATGCAAAAACGCAAGCTTGGAAACAGTGGCCTCGAAGTGTCGGCGATCGGCCTGGGCTGCATGGGCTTGAGCTTTGGTTACGGCCCGGCCACCGAGACATCCGAAGGCATCAAGCTGATTCGCGCTGCATTCGAGCGAGGCGTCACGTTCTTCGACAGCGCCGAGGCCTATGGCCCGTTTGTCAACGAGACGCTCCTCGGCGAGGCGCTTGCGCCGTTTCGCGACCAGGTGGTGATCGCTACCAAGTTTGGCTTCAAGGACGGTAACTCGGCCAACGGCCTGGACAGCAGGCCAGAGCGCATCCGCGCGGTTGCCGAGGCTTCGCTCAAGCGCCTGAAGACCGATCGCATCGACCTGTTCTACCAGCATCGCATCGATCCGGCCGTGCCGGTAGAGGACGTGGCTGGCACCGTCAAGGATCTGATCCGGGAAGGCAAGGTCAAGCACTTCGGGATGTCCGAAGCGGGAGCGCAGTCGATCCGCCGTGCCCACGCCGTGCAGCCGGTGGCAGCGCTGCAGAGCGAGTATTCGCTGTGGTGGCGCGAGCCGGAGGAGACGGTGCTGCCGACCCTCGAGGAACTGGGCATCGGCTTTGTGCCGTTCAGTCCGCTGGGCAAGGGGTTCCTGACCGGCGCGATCGACGCGAACACCTCGTTCGACAAGACCGATTTCCGCAATGTCGTGCCGCGCTTCTCCGAGGAGAACCGCAAGGCCAATGCAGCCCTGGTCGAGGTGCTTGGCAAGATCGCCGACGGCAAGGGCGCCACCCGGGCGCAGGTTGCGCTCGCCTGGCTGCTTGCGCAGAAGCCGTGGATCGTGCCGATTCCGGGCACCACCAAGCTGCATCGGCTGGAAGAGAACGTCGGCGCGGCCGCGCTCGACCTGTCGGCTGACGACCTGTTGGCCATCGAAGCCGCGCTTCGGCTGATCACGGTTGTGGGCGATCGCTACCCAGCCCACCTGCAGCAGCGCGTCGACCGCTAACCTACCTGCTTTCCTGTGGCACCAGCCTGCCGGTCCCCGACGCTCGGGCACCGGCAGGTTGCCGTTCGCCTGGAAAACGTCTTGAGCCATTTCGATGAACGATCAACCCTCTGCCGGGCCGGGAACCTTGCCTCGGCGATGCGCCCCAAGGCGCGATATCGCCTGGCACCAGCGCTGCCGTACGGCAGGCCGCGAACGCGCACAGCCTGCGGATCCTGGCAATCCTGAGCACCTTGATGGCCTTTGCCTCGATCTCGACGGACCTGTACCTGCCTGCGCTGCCCACGATGGCCGTGGCGCTGCACGCGGATGCCGGTACTGTGGAGCTGACGATTTCCGGGTATCTGGTCGGCTTCAGCCTGGGCCAGCTTCTGTGGGGGCCTGTCGGTGACCGGTACGGTCGCCGCTTGCCGATCTCCATCGGGCTGGTCCTGTTCATCATCGGCTCGGCCGGCTGCGCGCTGTCGACCGACGCGAGCATGCTGGTCGGCTGGCGCGCGCTGCAGGCCGTGGGTGCCTGCGCCAGTGTCGTGATTGCCCGTGCGATGGTGCGCGATCTCTACACCGGCCACCGCGCGGCCCAGATGATGTCCACGTTGATGACGGTGATGGCCATCGCGCCGCTGCTGGGGCCGAGCGTGGGCGGGCAAATCCTGCATGTCGCGTCGTGGCGGGCGATTTTCTGGACGCTGGTGGGCGTTGGCCTGGCGACGCTCGCGGTGCTGGGCGCTCTGCCCGAAACCTTGCCGCCGGCGCGCCGCAATCGCGCACCCCTGCGGCACGCGCTGGCCGACTACGCCGCACTGCTGCGTCACCGCCGGGTGCTCGGCTACGCAGGCGCAGGCGGGTTCTTCTACGGCGGCCTTTATGCGTATATCGCCGGCACGCCGTTCGCCTACATCAGCTATCACCAGGTATCGCCGCAACACTATGGCCTGCTGTTCGGCGCGGGCATCATCGGCATCATGATCACGAACCAGGTCAACGCCAGGCTGGTTGCCCGGCTCGGCAGCGATCGCCTGATGCGGGCCGGCACCATCGGAGCGGCGCTCGCGGGCATGCTGCTGGCGGTCGACGCATGGACGGGGTGGGGCGGGCTGATGGGCCTTGTGATCCCGCTCTTCCTGTTCGTCTCGGCGACCGGGCTCATCGTCGCCAATTCGATCGCCGGTGCGCTCGGCAGCTTCCCGGAACGCGCCGGCGCGGTGTCCGCCCTGATCGGCGCGATCCAGTATGGCACCGGCATCCTGGGCTCGGCGCTGGTCGGCCTGTTCGCGGACGGCACGCCCTGGCCGATGGGATGGGTCATCGCGCTGATGGGCCTTGGCAGCCTGCTTTGCGCACAGTTTCTGGTACCGTCCACCGCGGCCACATCTGGCAAGGCAATGGCGGCCAGTTGAGGCACCGGCTTCCCGGTTGGCAAATTCCGCACGGTCGAGACGGCGCGACGCATGCGCACTGCGTGGCCGGCCGACCCGCGACTACTGCCCTTACAGTGTGCTGCGACTGTGCAGTCGGAACTCGATCGGCGAGATCGACATCCGTTTTCGAAATATCTTGGCCAATCGGTCGCCGTTGCTCAAGCCACTGCGGCGCGCGATCTTGTCGACCGGCAATTCGGTTTCGGCGAGCAGGCGGCTCGCCATGTCGAGCCTTATGCGCAGCAGGTAATCGGAGGGGAGAATGCCCATCGCTAGCTTAAAGCAGCGCAGGAAGTGGCGCTCGCTCATGGCGGCAATCCGGGCAGCATCGGCAACAGAGATCGAGCGTTCGCAGTTCTCCTGCAGCCATCGCGCCGCCTTGCGCATCTTGTCGCCTACGCTGAGGGACTCGTTTCGCCCCGGGACCAGTTCGGCGCTCCAGGTCGGAGTCAGGCGTTCAGCTACGACGCGCGCGACGTCATGCCCCAGATCATTCTTGATGATCGCCAGCGCGCTTTTCAACGACTTGCCGTGGCTAGCGGGCTCGCCGGGTGAAGACATCACGCGAGCACGGGCGCGCTGCGGCTCTTCATGATTCTGGAGAATGCCCGCGGCGGCCAGCAAGGCGTGGCCGTCGGCGCTCTCCATGAGCCCGGCGGTCTTGGGGTAGACGGCGCCGAGCCAGCAATGCAGACGCTCGTCGCCAGCGGCGTTGTGCGCCTTCACCCCGCCGGCGATGAAGAGGACATCGAAGCCGATGTCGTGGCGGGCCTCCAGTTCATCGGTCCAAACCAGGACGGACGAAGAGCAGGCGATGTTGCCGCCGTGCGAGGACAGGAAGCGAACGTCGTAGAAGCAATCATCGCCTGGGCCTGATCGGGATATCTTGTTGGCAGCATGGAAGATTTCCGCGACAAGTCCTGCGCCGAGCAGCGAGAACCCATCGAACACCAGAATACCGATTCGCCGCGCACTGCGCCTGCCAAGGTGGTCGGATGCTTGCAGGAAATCTGTGTTTTCGTCTTCTAGGCGGACATAGGGCATGCACCCTCCAACGTTGCTGTTGTGCGATCGAAGTGCGCGGCACGGGAAGATGATGAAGACATAGCCGAAGCAGATCGCTGGTCAGCGACTCTTGCTGATAGCGTTGAGAACTTCGCGGCCGCGGCTGGTCAGGGATAGGCGCACCCGGCCTTCTGATAGCAGCTCCAACCGGACGAATTTCCGGTTGACCAAGACATCTAAGTCGGTGGGGTTCAGTTCAAGGCAGTCCTGAGTGCTATCGACATGCATCAATGCGGCGATTTCATGAGGACTCAACATCTTCGTCTCCTGCCAGGATGAGCGCTGGCTTCGCCCGCCAGAAAAAAGAGCCAGCAACTACCAGAAAGCTGCGGCCCCTGAAGCCTCGGAAAAGAGCCTCGAAAAAAACGGGGAATTACGCTGCAAGCGCCAGGAGTTCTTCCTTTAGCGTTGCCATTCTCGTGGCCACCTCGCGGAGGTCAACATTTTGCTTGATGACGGCCTCGAACATATCCCCCTCTTCCTCCTCTACATGATGTCCCACGTACTCCGTGAGGACCTTGTAAGTCGCTTCCAGGCGGTCGCTATCTGCGGCTCTTCTTATTGCCGCGATGAGGTCCTTGGCTACGCCATGTTCCACCTTCGCCTCGTCGAGGAGGGCATCGAGGTCGTCGGAAACGCCCCGGAGTGCTGGATAGAAAATCTCCTCCTCGATCCGGGCGTGCATTGCGAGCTGATTGCAGGTTTCACCGGCAATCGATTCCTTATTGGATTTGCTCTGCTCAAACGACTTGAAGAGCTTCTTGACGGCGCGGTGGTCATCCATCAGTGCGCCCAGCGCTTGGCGCTGGCCTGCCGGAATCTTCGACTTGTCCATGTTGTTGCCTCGGTCTTGAAAGCGCCGAACTGCAGGATGCGGGTAAGCGCCGGCAAAGAGGTGCACGTTCCATGCCACTTCGCACCGCTTCCATCAGCAAGATACCTCCCGTCAATTCCCAGGCGGGCTCCATCGGGTCGCCCGGCGACACCAACAGGTAAACGATTCGCAGGCGCATAACCGCTGGTAAGGCAGGGCGGTCAAGATGGCCATCGTCTTGTAAGAAATGCCGCACTGCGCAAGCTTGTCGGATCGATTGACCAAAATCGTCCGAGTGACTCAGGCGGCAGGCGACTCAGCCAATAGTTGAGCAAGGACGGCATGCTCCACCGGCTTGACGAGGTGCGCGTTGAAGCCGGCTTCGCGGGACTTTTGCCGATCTTCGTCATGACCCCAACCGGTCATGGCTACCAACACCATGTGCTTGCCCCACGGCTGCGCGCGAATCTGGCGAGCCGCGTCATAACCGCTGATGACCGGTAGGCCGATATCGAGCAGCACCACGTCCGGCCGTAGCGCCGCCGCTCTCTCTACTGCTTCATCGCCATCAAAGGCTGTGTGCGCCTCGTGGCCGGTCAGCCTCAGCAATATGGCGAGAGATTCCGCCGAATCCTTGTTGTCATCGACAACCAGGATGCGGCGCGGCACGGTAGTTGCCTGTTCGCCGATGGCTGGTACCATCGCCTGCTTCGGCGGCGCGGCGACCCTGATTGGCAGGCGCACAATGAACTCGCTGCCTTGCCCAATGCCGCCACTGCAAGCTTGCACCGTGCCCCCGTGCAGTTCCACCAGGCTCTTTACCAGCGTCAGGCCGAGGCCAAGACCGCTCTGCCGGCGCTCCAGTGACGTATCGGCTTGCATGAACATGTCAAAGATGGTGGGCAGCGTGTCGCTGGCGATGCCAATGCCGTTGTCGCGTACCCGGACAATGGCCTCCTCGCCATCTTGCTCGACCGTGAGCCAGATCTGGCCGCCGTTGGAAAGGCATTGCTTAGAAGATTGGCCACGACTTCCACTAATCTGGTGGCATCCGCATCAAGGTACAGGGGCAGCGCCGGCAGCGCGACGATCAGTTTGTGCTTCGCATGTTCGATGGCGGGGCGGCAGGCCTCCACCGCATGATTGACGACCGATGCCAGTTCGACGGCTTCGCTGCGGAGCTCGAACTTGCCGCGGCTGATGCGGCTCACATCCAGCAAGTCGTCAACGAGGCGCACTATCTGCGAGATTTGACGCTGCAGCATCTCGGTGATTGGTCTCACCTTTTGCTCATCGCCCCCTGCTCGTCGCAGAATCTCCACCGCGTTACGGATCGGCGCGAGAGGGTTGCGTAGTTCGTGGGCCAGTTGCGCCAGAAACTCGCTCCTGCGGCGGTCGGCGTCCATCAATGCCTGTTCGGCGTGCCTGCGCTCGGCAATTTCCGCCTCCAGGCGCTGGTTGGCCAGCCGAACCTGATATGCCGCCGAGGCGAATGTTGCCAGGCTCTCGAGCAGTCGCTTGTCTTCACGATCGAACTTGCGCGTCTCATCATGCGCGACAGCCCAGACAGTGCCGACAGCTTGACCATCGACATGAAAGGGAACCAATAGTCCTTCAACCAGCAAGGGACGAACGTCTGCGAACTGGGTGTAATAGCGATGGGGATGGGCGAATAGCAATGCGGCGTCTAGATCGAGCACAGTGCCGCAGGGGCCAAAGTCACGCGGCGTGGTCGTGTTCCAGACGAGCGGCGCCCATTGTCCGGCGACAGCGTACCAGCGGAAATGATTTCCTTTCGGGTTCAGTCCGCCAGGGGGCCCAGCTTCTTCCAAGAGGCTGATGCCCGCGGAGTGTGCCCTGCACAAGTCCAGCGCGATATCCACCAGCCTTTGCAGAACACTACCCGGCGAGTGGGTCAACTCCTGCACCAGGGCGAGGAGCGCCTGGTTTTCGGCCTGGTATTCGGGCGCCCGCGACGGCCGCCTCCCTAGCTCCTCGGTACACAACACCGACTCCAGCGGTACTGGGGCTTGACTCGCACTATGGATGTCCACGGGTATCACCTCGAGATGCGCTTCTTGATCCTCGGCAGGACCAACGTGCAGTCGTGCGTGCCAGCGCTGGTGTCAAGGCAAGGCCAACCCTTTCCAACACTGCGGACGTCGCTTGGCACTATCATAAATAGTCTAGTCCATCACACACCGTGCCTTGTGGAGCAGGGCACCAAAGGGGCGGGAGCCTGGCCGGGGACCGGAGATTCTGCGCTACCACCGTGCCCCGCAGGTGGTCAATGGCGTCGGGAGAGGTCTATGACCCAAGTGTTCTATCGCGGATTCCCTTCGCACGAGCGCACGGTCTTCAGCGTCGTGTGCCGGCGGTACGGCTTTATTGCGGACGACTTTGACGTGAGCGCGATCGAAGGCGTTGGCGCAGGTGCCGAGCGAACGCCGCGGATAGTGACTGTTGAATTGAAAACCACGAGGATGAGCATGCGGTACGCGGGGGATGCGGGTAATTTTTGGCCCGCGGAGTTCGAGCATGATCTGTCGAGCGATATATTCGGCCCAGCACCGGACTGACGTTTCGTGAAATTGAGATGATCTTTGTGGTATGACTTAAGGATCGCACAAACGCACCCGGTTCTAAACCGAAAATCACAACCCCCGCCTGTTTATCCGGTACCCACTCTGTGAGTGATACATCCCTAACAAATCCGGACACCTCATCCCCCTCCTTTCCAATAGTTGGCATTGGCGCATCCGCAGGGGGCCTTGAGGCGATTTCCGAACTCCTCGTGGCGATGTCCGCTGCGGGCGGCGCGGCGTTTCTGGTGGTGCAGCATCTCGATCCCTCCCGGCATAGTCTTTTGCCCGAGATCCTCTCCTCTCACACCGACATGGTGGTCCTGGAGGGGAGCGAGGGGATGTCGATCGACGCGGGCCACGTGTACGTCATTCCGCCGAACGCCCGCATGCTGGTGGACCAACGACGCATTCGCCTCCTGCCGCGAGAAGCCGCGCTGGGTCCGCCTATGCCCGTAGATGACTTGTTTGATTCGCTGGCCACAGACCAGGGGCGCACGCCATCGGCGTAGTCCTGTCAGGCAGCGGATCGGATGGCGCACTTGGCCTGCGTGCGATCCAGCGCGAAGGCGGCATCACATTCGCGCAGGATGAGCAATCCGCAAGATTCGCAAGCATGCCGAATGCGGCCATTGGCACCGGTTGTGTCGATTTCGTCATGTCCCCACGGGAGATCGCGGAAGAGATCAAGCGAATCGCGGATCAGCCGCACGTCTCGTCGGGGAGCGATCCTGACGACAGCCGGCCGGAGCATCCTGCCGGCCGTGGGTTGCGACACGTGTTCCGGCTGCTTTACAACGCTTGCGGCATCGACTTCACCCACTACAAGCGCGGCACGGTGGAGCGCAGGCTTTCGCGGCGAATGGCGCTGCGGCAGATTTCCTCGCTGGCGGACTACAGTCAGGCACTGGAATCCGATCCGGCCGAGTCACTTGCACTCGGACGGGATCTGCTGATCCGCGTGACCGAGTTCTTCCGCGATCCTGACGCATTCGAGGCACTGGTCCAGACCGTTTTCCCGCGTATCCTGGGTGAGCGAAACGCAAACGTACCCATACGGATATGGGTCCCGGGCTGCGCAAGCGGCGAGGAGGTGTATTCCGTCGCCATGTGTCTTGTTGAGTATCTGGGAGAGCGCGTCGCCAGCACCCCCATTCAGATCTTCGGGACCGACGTGAGCCTGGACGCCCTGGAGACCGCGCGGGCGGGACGCTATATCGAGAACATCGCTCGCAACGTCAGCGCCGAGCGCCTGAAGCGCTTCTTTGTGCGCGACGGCGATCACTACCGGATCGACAAGTCACTGCGCGATCTCTGCACCTTCGCGCGCCATAACATTGCCGCCGATCCGCCGTTCTCCCGCATGGATCTGGTGAGTTGCCGCAACCTGCTGATTTACCTTGACCCGGTCCTGCAGCGCAATGTGATTCCGGTATTTCACTATGCGCTGCGCGCCGAAGGCGTGCTGATGCTAGGCCCATCGGAGACGGTAGGCGCGTTCTCCGAGTATTTTGGTGTCCTGGAGAACAAGCGCGCCAGGCTGTATATCAGGAAGCCGCGCCCGGATCGCCTGCGCAGCGGCGCATCTAGCGGGGTCGCCACGCCGGAGTCGTCCGAGGGCGTGGCGCAGATGACAGCCGACAAGCGGGAACCCACAAGCGGGGCGCGGCTGCGCCAGGAGGCAGACCGCAAGGCGCTGGCGCGCTACGCGCCCCCGTCCGTCCTGTGCGACGAGGACCTGAATATCGTCGAGTATCGCGGGGACACGAGCGCGTGGCTCGTCAATCCCGACGGGCCGCCGAGCAGCAATCTCCAGCGGCTCGCCAAGCCTGAAGTGTTCCTGGCGGTGACTGAAGCGGTCAAGCAGGTCCTTCAGGAAGGCGTAGCAGTTCGAAAGTCGGGTTTGGACGCAGCCGGGGGCGCGGCATCGGAGACCAGCCTGGAGGTGCATCCCGTGCAAATCGCCGGTACTGACGGAAAATGGTTTCTGGTTTTCTTCGGAGATGTGCAGCCGCGATCTGCGCTCATGCCTGCTGCCGCGCCCGGACCGTTCAAGGCCTGGATGCTAGAGGCCTTGCAAAAGGGCATTGGCCAGAAGGCTGTGCATTCCCCTGGTGACAAAGACGGGCAGATCGCGCGGCTCACCGCAGAGCTCAATGCCACTCGGGAGCGGCTTCGGGCGACACTCGAGGAGCATGAAAGCGCGCGGGAGGAGCTGAAGTCGAGCGAGGAGGAGCTGCTATCCAGCAATGAGGAGTTTCGCAGCACGAACGAAGAGCTGGAGACTGCGAAGGAGGAGCTCCAGTCCATCAACGAAGAGCTTTCCACCACCAACGACGAATTGCGCTACCGCGTGCGCGAACTGAAGGCACTGCATGAAGAGATGACCCGGGCGCGGGACTATGCCGAGGCCATCATCGAGACCATCGCAGATCCGGTTGTGGTGCTGGACGCCGAACTGCGCATCGTGCGGGCGAACTCCGCGTTGTACCGGAACTTTTCAACCACGGCCGAGACGACGGTCGGCACGCGGTTCTACGCGATTGGCGATGGGCAATGGGATATCCCCGCCTTGCGCGAATTGCTCGAGGACATTCTTCCGCAGCGGCGCGTCGTTCGCGACTATCAGATCACGCATTTGTTTCCGCGCGTCGGGGTGCGCACGATGCGCGTGAATGCGCTGCGCATTGCCTGGCCGGCGCAGGCGCTCATTCTGCTTACCATTCAGGACGTCACGCAACAGCGCGACGATATGGCACGGCTTGAGGATGCCGATCGGCAGAAGGATGAATTTCTCGCCATGCTGGCCCACGAACTGCGCAATCCCCTGGCGGCGATTCGCAATGGTTTCCAGATCTGGAAAAGCGGCGTCGCCGATGAGGCGACCATCAAATCGGCGCAAGCGGCAGTCCACCGGCAACTTGAGCACGAAATCGGGCTCGTGGACGATCTGCTGGATGTTTCGCGAATCACTCGCGGCATCATTTCACTCAGGTCCAGGCGTGTCGATCTCGGGGTCGCCGTGCGGCACGCCGCTGAGTCGCTGCGCGCAAATGCCGCGGCGCGCCAGCATCGGCTGACGCTCTCGATACCGGACGAACCACTGGTCGTGAACGGCGACGTCATGCGGCTTGAGCAGATCGTGAATAACCTGCTGGGCAATGCGATCAAGTACACACCTGCGCAGGGCGAGGTTCAACTTGTTCTGGAGCGGCAAGGCGAAGAGGCTGTGCTGACCGTCATCGATAGCGGCATCGGTATGGAGGCCGCGTTCATTCCCAACATCTTCCGGATCTTCGTGCAGGCGGAGCCATCGCTTGACCGGCGCTCCGCTGGTCTCGGGCTTGGCCTGGCGCTGGTCAAGCGCCTGGTCGAGTTGCACCAGGGCTCCGTACGGGCTTCGAGCGAAGGCCGGGGCCGCGGCAGCAAGTTCGTTGTGCGGCTTCCGGTGCTGCCCCAGGGAACGCCGGCAGATCGACCATCGGAAGGCGATCGAAGCGATACGGTCGAGGTGCCATCCCAACGCATCCTGGTGGTCGACGACAACGCAGACGGGGCGCAAAGCAGCGCGGCGCTGCTCAGCCTTTATGGGCACGAGGTACAAGTCGCGGAAGACGGAGAGACGGCACTAAGCTACGTGCGAAGTTTTCGGCCCGACGTGGTACTGCTCGATATCGGGTTGCCTGGTATGGATGGCTACGAGGTTGCGCATCGGATCCGCTCGATGCCGGAACACCGGCATGTGCTATTGGTCGCCCTCAGCGGATATGGGCAGGCGGAGCACCGGCATCGGTCACGCGACGCGGGTTTCGACCACTATCTTGTCAAGCCCGCGGATCTCAGCGAATTGAACACGTTCATCGCTTCGTGGCGCCACAGCCGCGAAGAGGGAAGCGCTCCCTCGCAGAGTTCTGCGCCGGCCTCCTAGTGTCCCGTTCTGCTGATTCGTTCGCACAGTCTGTTGAGCAGGAATTGTAGGCTGGGGGAAGTGTGCGATGTGTATTGCTTGTGGCCCGCTGACGCGGGGGTGTCTCTTGTGGGCGGGGTTTTCATGCTTCTAGCTGCTGTCGCGGCTGGGCGGTGTTGCCGTTTTAGAACGTGTGAGATGTCACTTTTCTTTACTCGCTCGTAAAGAAAAGTAACCAAAGAAAGCGATCCTTGCAGGAGGCTGGCGTGGCGTCATTGGGGACCCCAATGGTTTCGTCGTACGGCCCCGGGTGCTAATGACCTCGTGCCGTTACCAGTTTAGATCATCACGACGCTGCCAATGCCCAGGGTTTCGTGGTGGCCCCCACCGGTAGCCACCACCACTTGTTTCATGCCGTCTGTCGCTCGCGGCGTGGGCGGCCACGAAGTTGCAGGCGTCCCGTTTCCGTCGTGGGCGCGGTGGCACCGAAAAAATAATTCCGCGGAGATTACCACCGCGCCCGCCCCACCACGAAACCATCGCGGTGTGATATATCGTGATGCTTCGAGCCGGTACCGGCAGATGGGCGAATGGGCAGGGATGCTACTACCGGCGGCCTCACCACGAAACCAACGTCATCCGCAGTATCGTGGCCATTCAAACCGGTAACGGCATGAGGCCATTAGAACCCGGGGCCTGACGACGAAACCACCGGGCTACGTAACCCCAATAAGCCAGCCTCCTGCAAGGATCGCTTTTTGGTTACTTTTCTTTACGAGTAAAGAAAAGTGACATCTCACACGTTCTAAAACGGCAACACCGTACAGCCGCGACAGCAGCTAGAAGCGCAAAAACACGTCCAGCCCATCAACCATCAAAGCCGCCCAGCCGCGCCAGCAGCTAGAAGCGCCAAAACACGTCCAGCCCGTCAACCATCAAAGCCGCCCAGCCGCGCAAGCAGCTAGAAGCATCAAAACCCCGCCCTAAAGAAACACCCTCGCCCTCATAGAAGGTGGGTTAAACCAGAGGCCCAGAGCCACAATTGAGGGGGCAGGTCATGGACAAGTTTAGCAAGTACGTGGGCTCCCGTGTCACCACATGAAGTTTGGGCGCACCTCCCGTACGGTAATTCGCTGCGCCCGGAAAAGCGGGCGGCCCGACACGCTGTCGTTCAGGAAGGGTCAACCATAGGCAATGTGGATATGCAATGTGGATATTTCTACCGAACTTGCAGGAATGACCCGCCTGCGCGGAGCGGCGAGCGTGCTTCGAAACCTCGGCCACGTTGCTCTCGGCCGGTTCAATCACGAGAATCATGCTTGGCATGAATCGTGCGGCAGTGAGTCGCAGGGTTAGGTGTCTGCCCACGTCGTTTCCTGAACCGGAGTCCACCATGACATCACATCTTACTTCGGGGATATGCTGTGGCGCTCCGACCTGCCCTCAACAACCAATGCCGAAGCGGCACCACGTGCCGAAATGACTGCCATTTTCCTGCACGATGTTCGATCGGGAGGGCTAACCCCGGAGGACAAGTCGTACGCGACCAGGCAGGTGGCGCGATGGACCGGTTTGAGCGAGACAGAGACCTGTTTAGGAGTACACGATGCGCTCGCTTCTTCTTCTCTTGGGGTGCCAATTCCGATCATCATCCTGATCGCGCTATTTGTGCACTAGTTTTCTTTGACAGCCGACAACCAGGGCAATCAAGATGAGCAAAGACGCGTTACCGGATATCAAGTGGCTCTCCGACGTGGAGGAGCAGGACTATCCTGCCGCTGAGTCCTACCTGACCATCCTCCACAGCCGGGATAAGGTGAGCAAGATGATGGCTAGGTTCAGAGCCGCCCCGGTCGTGAAATTCAAGACCGTGGACATTTTCAGAGCCTGCGAACTTCCATTGAAGAGCGCCAGCAATGCACAGGTCAAGGCCGAGAGAAAAAAGATCTCTAAGGGTGAAAGCCTCTCCCCGATTCTTCTTCTGAGAGATGAGATGCATGGCAAGGTCGTGATCGCGGATGGCTACCACCGTATGTGCGCCGTCTATGAAGTTGACGAGGAGACGGTCATCCCGTGCAAGATAATTTGAATGGGGCGTTTCCCTATTTTTTCAGTCCGAGTGCCACGACCTATAGCGGCGAGCATGCAAGTATGGAGACGGGAAGAAGCCGGGACGGCAGGCGATCTAGTACTCGGCGTCAGGCGTGATGCCGCCGCCCGGCAAGGAACTCCATACGGACGACATACGGACGCCGCGTATGGGACTGCGGGGCCACTCCTGCGGAGCGCCTGTATCCGTGATATTGTGGCCTTTCATCCTCATCTAAGGCTGCGCTAAGTTCTCCAGAGTATGATGAACAAAGGCCGGGTGCTGAGGATCTTCCCGGCTCCACGCTCCAAACGCAAGCCTGACGGTGTCACTAGCCGGAAAAAGCGAGACCAGGCATGACGTCGCATATCCCCATACTGATGTATCACCAGATCGAGGCGCCGCCGCCGCGAGGCACACCAATGCGTGGCCTCGTTGTCGCGCCACGCGCCTTTGCGTGGCAGATGCGAATGCTCAGATTGCTGGGCTTCCAAGGGCTCGCCTTAAGGGATCTGTTGCCTTACCTGCGGGGCGAACGGGCCGGCAGGGTCGTTGGCATTACGCTGGATGACGGCTATCGCAACAATCTGCAGCACGCGCTACCGGTATTGCTGCGTTGCAACTTTACCGCAACTTGCTATGCGGTCAGCAGCTTGGCCGGACACACCAACCGCTGGGACGCCGAGATCGGCGTCCCAGAAAAGCCACTGATGACGGTCGCTGAACTGCGCGAGTGGAGCCGCGCAGGGATGGAGGTGGGCGCCCATACGCGTACCCACGTCGACCTGACATCGGTGAACAGCGTCGTCGCTCGCGACCAGATCGAAGGTTCCAGGCACGACCTGGAGGCGGCGCTGGGCGTGCAGGTTCGACACTTCTGCTATCCCTTCGGGCGGTTCGACAACGTCACTGCGGATCTCGTGCGCGAGGCTGGTTTCCACACCGCTGTCACCACGAACCGCGGCCGCGCCGTTGCCGGCCGTAACCTGTTCGAGCTTCCGAGGGTGCCGGTCTCGCGTTCCACGCATCCTGGCCAATTCTTGCAGAAACTTGTCACCGCCTATGAAGACCGCCGAGGCATGGAGTCAAAGGACCATGATTCATGCTGAAGCAAGCGTTGAACTCCACGCTGACCCCTACGCGGCCTCGTCCAGCTCGCGGCTACGCGTGCTTGTCCTTAACTCCCGTTTCGACGGGGGAGGGATAGATTCGCATACGCTTTCCCTCTGCAAGGCCCTGGAACTACAAGGTTGCGAGGTAACGCTGGCAATTCCTGCTGCCGCCCGGTGGAGGGCCGCGGCCAAAGGAATGCGGGGCATCAAGGTCCGGGTCCTGGCAGCCAACCGCATCCTCTGGCCCGCAATCCTGGCGCAATATATCCGGGAAGAGCGGGTGCATGTCATCCACGCGCACCACGGGCGTGATTATTGGGTGGCAATCATGGCATGGATGCTATCGGGCCGCACCGCGGTGGTCGTTGTTACGCGCCATCTGATGACTCGGATCAAGGAAAGAACGCGTCGATATCTTGCCGCGTACTCCAGCGTGATCGCGGTATCCGACGCGGTGCGGGCATCCCTGCTGCTTGTAGATCCTGACCGCACGCTGAAGCTCAGGCGTATCTATTGCGGGATCGACACCGAGCACTTTCCGCGCCGTTGCCATGCAGCGTTATCGGATTCGGGTTGCCCTGGGACTGCCGCAGGATGCATGGATATACGCACTCTTCGGAGGCGCAGGACGACCTGACGGCAAAGGACAGTTCTACTTCATCCAAGCCTCAGCACAGGTTCTTGCGCGATGTCCGAAGTCCCATTTCTTGTGCGTCGGCGATGGCGAACTGATCCCGCAATTGCGCCAGCAGGCAGATGCCTTGGGCCTGTCCGGACGCATGCACTTCCGCCCGTTCGAATACGACATCTCGACGCTGATGCAGGGCATCGATGTGCTGGTGCATCCGCCCGTTGGCACCGAAGCGCTGGGCCTGGTCATCCTCGAGGCAATGAGCTGCGGCAAACCGGTGATTGCCACAGCCGTGGACGGTATCCCGGAGACCTTTGTCGATGGTGAACACGGCATTCTGGTGCCACCGCGCGATGCCGGTGCTTTGGCCGAGGCGATGGCCCGGCTTGCCGTGGACCCGGTCGGCGCGGCGCAGATGGGACGCCGCGGGCGTCGCTGGGTGAAGGCGAATTTCTCGCTGACAAACCTTGGACGCGAAACGGTTGAGTTATATCGTGAGTGCCTAAGGGCGGCGGGGCGTGGGCGAGGAACCTGAGGCGGCTCGTGACGGGCGAGGCCCGAGCAGCCAGGTTGCCCTGTACAAGGCGCTCGGCGACGGGGGATCAGGGCCCGGCCGATGGCGCCTTGACAGAGAGCATCGGCCAAGACCTCACACGGAACCTCACACGGTACCGGTGATTCCGCCATTTTCAACGCGCACCCGCTGGCCCACCCCCACATCGGGCTGCTGATGGTAGGTGACGACACGGCTTGAGCCGTCTTCCATGCGCACGCGTACCTGGTACTCGGTGTCGCTGCGTACACGCTGCTCGACCATATTGCCGGCGACCCCGCCGCCAAGGGCGCCCAGGACGGTTGCCACCGTTCGGCCGTTGCCCCCGCCGATCTGGTGCCCGAGCAGGCCGCCAGCCACCGCGCCACCCACCGCGCCCAGCCCGCTGGCCTGGCCCTGCTGTGTGATGGGCGTGATGGATTCGACCGTGCCCACGTTACTGTTGATGGCTACATGCTGTTGCCAGCCGGGCGAGGCGGCACGTTCGGCATGGGTAGCATGGGAAACCGTATGGATGCGCGGGCGGGCGACGGCCGGGGCTGCCGGTTGCATCGTGCCGTAAGCGGGCGCCATGCCGGATGCCATCGCGGCCGGGAGGGCCTGCGGTGCCAAAGGCGTCGCGTCGTTGCCGTGAACCGTAGGCAGGAGCCCCGTCATCGCGGCCACACCGATCAGGCTTGCGACGATGACGGCGCCCGCTGCGGTGGCGATCAGCGGATGCAGGCGATTGGGTTGTTGGCTCGTGTTTTCCATTTCGACCTCAGTGAAGTTACTGCGCTGTTCGGCTTGCGAGGCAGCAATGCAGCCCTGCAAAAAGACGAAGAGACCAAGCTTGCCTTTCGGCTAGCCTGCCTCTTCGCAAAGCTCCCGCACCCGAGCCGTTGTCACCATGGCCTTTCGGCCGGGCAACGTACCCTCCCGTCCATCGGGCAGGAGCTATTTATTGCTTCTTGGTCTTATCCACTTTGGCACCGGCTGCAGCCTTGTCGGCGTCGGCTTGTGCATCGACCTTCGCCTTGTCTGCCTTGGCCTGCGCCTTGTCTGCATCATTGCTTGCCTCGACCTTCGTCTTGTGGGCCTTTGCTTGCGCGACGTTCTTGTCCTTGCTTGCCTTCATTTGCGCCTTGGTCGCCTTGTCGGGGGCGCCCTTGGTCGACACGGCCTTCGCGTTGTCCACCTGAGCCTCAGCGGCTGCCTTGTTAGCATCGGCCTGGGCTCCCACCTTCTCCTTGTTGGCGCTGGCCTGCGCCTTAGCCGCATCGCTCTGCGCCTCCACCTTCTTCTTGTCGGCCTTTGCCTGTGCGACGTTCTTTTCCTTGTCGGCCTTTGCCTGGCTCTTGGTCGGCTCGGATTGCGGATGGGCCGCGGAAGCAGGAACACCAGTCTGTGCGAAGACGGTGGTGACGAGCGCGGCGGACGCGAGAGCAGCGAAAAGTTTTTTCATGGCTAGAACTCCTTGAGAATGAATCAACGGCTCGGCGATACGCCGCGCTTATGAGCAAGAACGGTATCCTCGGAGCTGCCGTTGACCCTCAAGTCGTGACAATCCGTAAGTTCTGCAACCGGGATGCGAGCATTGACGATTCCGGCTTCCGCCAATGCGGGATAGGCCGCTTCTTGTCATAGCTCGCGCATCCGTTGCACCGCGGGGACATGCGTCTGCCTGAGCGCGGCCGTCACGGCTAACACGACCGAGGCCAAGGCCACGGCAACCAGCGCACCCAGGTAGAGCCACGGCGCGCTCAGAAACTCGGGAGGGGATCGAACACGCCCGTCAACAGCTTGACCAGCATCCAGGCAAGCGCAAAGCCGGTCAGTGTTCCGATGCTGGTCCCCGCTACAAAGAGCAGGAGCGCCTCGCTCCAGAGAAATGCGCCAAGCTGCGCAGGTGTCGCACCAAGGGCAGACAGAATCGCGAAGGTGCGCCGCCGGTCGGCCAGGCCCAGGGCGAGAACAAGGCCGGTTGCGCCGGCCACCATGAGAACGGCGAAACCGAGTTCCAGCCGCGTCAGCCCGGCGAGGTCCACCGCCGTGAGGCTGGATCCGATGACGCGTCGAGCCTGGTCAACGTCGGTCACCTTGACCCCCGGTAACGCGGCGACGACGGCCCGTGCAGCCATCGCAACTTGCGCGGGAGTGGGCGTCTTCAATAACACCATCTCGGCCGCATCGGTGTGGGTTTTCTGGGCGACGTAACGCGCATTGGCCACCAGGAAGGAATCGCGAGGCGCGGTTGGAAATTCCCGGGCGACGCCGATGAAGTGGAAGGGCACGACGTGATATTGATGATCCTTTGCGCTCTGCATCCGCAAGTTGATCTGATCGCCGAGATGCAGCTGGAAATCCTTGACGGTTTCTTCCGACACTAGAATACCGTCGGGGGTTCGCGCGAGCAGATCGAGCGTGCCTTTCGCATTCCCACCCTCGAAGAACGCATTGGACATTCTCGTCGCTTCGCCAATGCGCGCGGCGTCTATCCCGTATAGGTCCTGCAGGTCCATGCCGACGTAGGCAAACCGGTGCTGCATCGCCTGCGCAGCCCTCACGCCGGGCAGGGCAGCGAGCTTCTGTAGCCTGGTTGATGCGGGCGTCTGCGAGGTACCGGTGACCGTCACGTCGGCACCGTTCGTGAGTTCTGCGTCAATGCGCGCCTGCGCGTTGTAGGTCGTGTTGAAGACGGCGGTCGACGTCGCGAAAGCGAAAGCCAGTGCCACCAAGGCGATGCCCTGCGTCATTCGCCTGCGCTGACGGCACAGAGCAGCGGCAACGATGCCTGCCAGCGACCCGGCCAGGGGAGCCAGCCACTTGGCCAGGCGTTCACGGCCCCGATCCAGGCCGGCGAGGCACAACCTGACCGTCAGCAGTCCAAGGCCCAGCCACAGCAGAACCGGTGCGAGGAAGGCCGTGTAATCGACCGAGGAGAAAGGGTGCCCTCGGGCGCCAGCACAACTTGATAGCCGGTGCGCCAGGTGCTCCAGAAGATGATGGCGGACAGGGCAAGGAGAATGAAATCGAAGCCGCCGCGCTGCCACAGCCGGCGGCGCTCAAGGCCGATCGCCATGCGCGCGGCCGCGACGGTCATCCGGCTGGCATCGATCCATGCCATCGCGAGCATGGCGGCTGGGGCAAGGAGAAGTCCCACCCCGGCGGCAGCCGCGATCCAGCCGATGGCCGAAGTGGCGAAGATCCCGGCATCGAGCTGCGCCTCGGACAGGAGTGTGGCAAGGAACAGTCCGGCGGTGGTGCCGCCAACGCCGACGCACGCCGCTTCGACTGCCGCCAGCTTGAGGATTTGCGCGCGCGATGCTCCACGAATCCGCAACAGCGCCTGATCGCGCCGGCGCCGGCCTGCGCCCGATGCCACCACCGCCACGGTCAGAAAGGCCGCCAGGATCGCCCCCGGCGCGCCGAGGAACAGAAACAGAACGCTGGCGTAAAGCGCGTCACTGCGGACCGCGTCAAGCCGCGCCGCCAGATTGTCGGCCATGATCCCATTGCCCGCGATGCGCGCCTCGAGATTCCGTGCCGCGCCGTGCACCGCTGCAAAGGCTGCCTGCGGATCGCCAGGAAGCCGGTCATGCAAGAGCCTGACATGCAATTGAGTACGGACCGAATCCGGCCTGATCGCCGCCTGCGGGCCAAAGACGCGGTGCCACTCGTTGATGGGCATCAACAGGACGTTATCCGGCGGTGCTTGCGGTGCCACCCCAGCCGGAACGCCGACAGGCTGCAACATCGAATCGGCATGCGGCAGGTCGACAATCCCGGCGACCCTGATGTCGGCCGGCGCCAGGCCGGCCCGATGGATGGTCACCGTGTCGCCGACCGTCACATGCAAGTTGGCCGCCGTTTGCTGTGCAACCAGGACGCCATCCGGGCTGCCGAGCAGCATGCGGAACTGCGCCGGCGCATCGCGGAAATAGGCCGCAGGCAGGCCAAGCACGTTGCCCTTGCCGGTGGTCTGCACGGTAGCGCCGGTATGGGCGTCGAAGCCGTCTACATCGGCATAGCCGACCGGTTGCAACAGCGAAACCGGCGTTGTCTCGCCGATGGCTGCGGCAAGCTCCTGGACGGTCGTCCCGGGGACCAGTTGCACCTGCCAGTCAACCGGCACGCCCGCGATCGCACGCCGGGTCATGGAAGCGGTGCTCTGCGCCAGGAATGCGCCAAGCGAGGCCAACAACGCCACGGTGAGCGCAACGCCCGCTGCAGCGCCCGCCAGGCGGCCCTTGCGCTCCTCAATCAGCCCAAAAGCCAGAGCGCGATCATACGCACCCTGCCGTGCTGCCCGTGCCGCTTAGCGTGCCGTGCTGCATGTGCCAGATCGTATCCATGCGCGCGGCGACCGCCGGATCATGGGTGGCAATGACGAGCGCCGTTGCAGTACCGCTCAGGTGGGCAAGCAAGGCATCGAGCAAGGCACGGCCGGTCGGCTGATCAAGCTGGCCAGTCGGTTCGTCGGCCAGGATCACGCTTGGCTTGCCGGCTATCGCCCGCGCCATGGCGACACATTGCATCTGCCCGCCGGAAAGCGCCTCGGGCAGTTTGCTGGCCAGATCCGCAAGGCCAAAGGTGGCGAGCGCATCCGCCACCGCGCTGCCGATGTCGCCTTGCACTTTGGCCATCAGCAGCGGCAGGGCGACGTTCTCACTGACCGTCAACGGCTCCAGCAAGCTCGGCGTCTGGAACACCAGCGAGATCTTCCCCGGCAGGAGGGTTCCGGCAGCGCCTAGCGCGGGCCATCGGAGCATGCCGCTCGTTGGCACGTCGAGTCCGGCCATGAGGTGGATCAAGGTGGACTTGCCGCTTCCGGACCTGCCCACAAGCGCGACCCGGTCTTTCCCGCACAGGCGGAACGTCGCCGAGACGACCGCGGCGATGGATGCTCCGCCTTGCTGGTAGTGCCGGCAAACCGATTGGGCCTCGATCAGGGTGTCAGGCATCGGCGATACGCCCATCCCGCATGCCGAGCAGACGATCGGCGTGTGCCGCCAGCGCCGTGCTATGCGTCGCGATCAAGACCGCGACCCCTGCGCGGCATCGCTCCAGCAAGTGGGTCAGGACCACGGCCTCGGTGGTCGCGTCCACTTCCGCGGTAGGCTCGTCCGCCAGCAGTACCCTGGGGTGCGACGACAAGGCAACCGCCAGCCCCGCGCGCGCCGCTTCACCGCCCGACAATTGCGAGGGGTGCGCCCGGCGTTGCCCGGTAAGGTCCATCGTCTCCAGCAGGAGATCGACCCTGCGCGGATCGGACTGTTTCGACAGTGACATCGCGAGCCGCATGTTGGCCTCCACCGTCAGGTGTTCAAACAGGTTTCCCGCCTGCATCAGGATGCCGATGTGCCGCGCCCGCAAGGCGGCGCGCACGGCTTCGGGCCGCCGCGACATACGGCACCCCATGACCTCCACATGCCCGCCATCCGGTTCGTCGAGCCCGGCGAGGCAGGCCAGAAGCGTGGACTTTCCACTGCCCGACGGCCCCATCAGGGCGACCAGTTCCCCCGCGTGGAGTCGCAGCGAGACGCCGCGCAATGCCGCCGTCTCGGCGTCGCCGCCATGATAGAAACGATAGAGTTCAAACGCCTCCAGCGGCCGCGGTTCAGCGCCACTGGAATGAATTTGACATGAGATTCCATTGGTCGGCATTGTCGGCTCCGAGCGGCGCAGCGAGGTCGAGGGTGGCTAACTTGCCGCTGCGGTAGATCAGGTAGCGACGGCTCTCCAGGCGCAACGACTTGTTCGTGACCGGGTTCGGCTCGGAGTTCGAGCTGTACACGATCAAGAGCGCCGGTCCGGATCGAAGCGCCACGTTCCTGATGGCCTCTATCTTGACCGCGCGCCCGGCCTTGAGCAGGTTCGCGGCCTCGTGATCGGCGGCTGGCGCTGCGGTAGCGGTGGCCACGGCGATGGAAACTGCGTTGTATTTGTCCGCAAAGGCTGTCCCATCGCGGCGATCCGTGCGCGCCCAACCCTCCGGCACCCTGAGCGAGAAGCCCAACGGCGACGTATAGGTCACGAAGACCTGGTTGTCGGGGATGTCGCCTGGTGGATTCTTCTCGGGTACGGCCGGTCGTTCCGTGGCCATGGCTGGGGCGCATACCGTTGGCGTGTTGCCGATCCAGGTTGCCCACATCACGGCGGCCACGGCAGCTGAGCGCGGGTAGTGCCTGACTCTGTGCCGCATGGTGGTTCCTTTCCTGATCAACGCCGACGCACGTGCTCAATGCGCGCGCAAACGGTTGCCGCGGATTGCCGCCGATTCCGCGGCCTATCCGTTATCCTCAGGGAGTCACGGGCGTTGCTACTTCCGTTGCTACTTCCCTGGCTTCGCAGGAGATCGGTACCGCGCGAATAGCCACCACAGCGCTCCGCAGAGCAAGATCGCGGCTAGCCCCCAGGCCTCGTCACTATCGAAATTCCCCAGCAGATACCCCAGGCCCTGTCCGAAGCCATAGCCCGCCCCGGCGATGGCTACCGCCCAGACGACGGCGCCCGTCAAGTTGAGAACCAGGAAGCGGAACCATGGAACGGCGCTCATCCCGATCGCGATCGGCCCGGCGATGCGCAGGCCATACAGGAATCGGATGGACAGGATCAGTGGAAGGTGATGCCTGTGCAGCAACGCGCTGGCGCGTGCCGCGCGTGATTGCATGGACGGAAATCGCGCCAGCAGTGCTGTCCCATATCGTCGACCGACATAGAAGTAAAGCTGATCGCCCAAGAAGCTTGCCAGCGTGCCGATCACGATCACGGTCGGCAACGCAAGATGGCCCCGATTCGCGGCAACGCCCGCCATGACGAGAATGGTTTCCCCTTCCAAAAAGGTTCCCGCGGCGACCGCGAGGTAGCCGTAGTCTTGAATCAAACGTGCGATATCCATGGCAAGGGCGCTCGTTCCGGGCAGCCAAAGCACCAGGATCGGCGCAATGGTCGTGCTACTTTTCGCATCGGCGGCAGGCTAATCCTCATCTTCCCCTTCATCGCCGGGCGCGGCAACATGCAAGACCGCGCCGTTGCCGGCGTCCACCTTCACATCCTTGACCTCATTGCTGGCCGTCTTGATCTCCACGCTGTACACGAGGTTGCCGTTCTCGTTGTCAAGGGCAACCTTGAGCACCGACCCGGATACCTTGGCCAAGGCGGCCGAGGTGGCCCGGGTCGCGTCGATCCTGGCCAGGCCGACGAGCCTGGCCGCTTCTCCCCGCTCTCCCTTTTCCTGGTCCGGCACCTGGATGCTGGACTGATAGGCGGGGAGGGCGTTTTCCCGTGATCAGCCGCGCCGGCGGTGGCAAGCAGCACACCCCCAATGTGAGCGTGCCGAGTACCAGACTTATAGTTGGCTTCCCGTTCATCGATACCTCATACCTCTTGGGTGAATCGTTTGCGTTACCCTACAGAGGCCATAGTGGTCGCCGAATCTTGCTGGTGCCTTGCCGCAACATTACAGCTTGGCAAGGCTCGCCGGATCGCCGGAAAGAAGCAGGCTGCCATCACTGCCGCCGAGAGGAAACGTGAGCGTGAAGGCGGAACCCATCCCTGGCTCGCTCGAAGCCTCCACCCGGCCTTGGTGCGCGGCGACCACAGCCTTCACCAGGCTCAGTCCCAGCCCCAGGCCGCGCTGCGAGCGGCTATGGTCCCCGCGGTAGAGACGGTCCCAGATGTGCGGCAGTTCGTCGGGCGTCATGCCGATGCCGCTGTCCGTGACGCGGATTACCATCGCATGCTGTAGCGCGTGGGCTTCCATCTCGATTCGCCCACCTGCCGGGGTGTACTTGATCGCGTTATCGAGCAGGTTCGCCAGGACCTGGCGAAGGCGGCTACGGTCAGCCGTCATCCAGATCGGCTGCGGCGCAATGACCGACACCGTGATCGCCTTTTCTTCGGCCACCTGCTGATAGAGGTCAACCGCATCGGCCAGCAGGGTCGGGATGCTTACGGGCTCCAGGTGCAATTTGAGCATCCCGGTTTCCGCCTCGGCAATGTCCATCAGGGTGTTGAGCATCTGCAGCAATTGGTCCGACTCCTCCACGCAGTCCGCCAGCGCGTCCCGGCAAATGGCCGGCTCGCGCTCCGAGCGAAGGGCGATTTCCGCGATGCCGCGCAGGCGCGCCAGCGGCGTACGCAAATCATGGGCGACGTTGTCGAGCGCGTCGCGCATGCCCTGGATCAGGGTTGCGATCTTGTCCAGCATGCCGTTGAACAGCGCCCCGAGTTCGTCCAGTTCGTCGCCGCTCTCGCGCAGCGACACCCGCGCTTGCATTGCCCCTGACTCAATCGCATGCACCGTCTGGATGAGCTGGCGAATCGGCCGCAAGGCACGCCGCGCGAGGATAGCCCCACCGAGCACGCCGACGATCACCATCGGGATCATGACGCCCGCGACGATCCATCCAAAGCGCTCGAGTACGCTGTCGCGCTCTTCCGTGCTCTTGCCGACTTGCAGTTGCCCCCGTCGGGCAGGCGCATGCTGGCGATTTCCAACATGGCCTCGTCGTCTTTTGCGGGCAGCCGGATCAGGTCGCCCGGGGCAGCCTGGGGCACGTGTTCGAGGCGGGTCAGGTCGTACTGCGCCCACTGATCGGGGATCTCCAGGAAGACCGTGGCATTGGCGGGACCGGCGATGCGAATGAAAAAGGGCTTTGTCTTGCGCAGCCGCGTTTCAAGCGCGAGTTCCTTCCTGAGCCCGGCGAGATCCTCTGCCTGGTACTCGGCAGCCAGCTGGTGAAGCCTTTGCTCAATGCTGTCCAGGTCCCGCTGGCGCAGGGAGGAAGCCAGCAGGAAATAGGCAAGCACAAAAAGCGAAACGGTGCTGAGGATGAAGAATGCCGAGTACCAAAGCGCAATGCGAGCGCCAAGCCCCCTGCGGAAGAAGTCAAGGGCCCTTGAGAACATATCCCACTCCCCGGACGGTGTGAATCATCTTCACGGGAAAGCCGCGATCGAGCTTATTGCGCAGGCGGCAGACCAGGACGTCGACGACGTTGGTCTGGGGATCAAAGCTATAGTCCCAGACGTGCTGGAGGATCATCATCTTGGACACCGGACGGTTGACACTGCGCATCAGGTACTCGAGCAGGGACAGCTCACGCGGTTGCAGATCGATCTTTTGCCCGTTTCGGGTCACTTCGCGGCTCGACAGGTCAAGAACCAGTTCAGCCACGATCAGCCGGGCCGGCTCGGTGGCCCCGGCGGCACGACGGATCAACGCGTGGACGCGCGCGAGCAGTTCGGCCAGCGCAAACGGTTTCGTCAGGTAGTCGTCGCCTCCTGCCTGGAGGCCCTTGACGCGGTCGTCGACGGAGCGCTTGGCACTGAGGATGATGACCGGAGTGGTCACCTTTTGCCGGCGCATTGCCTCGATGAGCGACAGACCGTCCAAGCCGGGAAGCATGATGTCAACAATGGCGGCGTCATACGGTACGGTGAGCGCCAGATTCAGCCCGCTCGCGCCATCCTCGGCGTAGTTGACCGCGAAGCCAGCTTGCTGCAGCGCCTTGCCGACAAACGAGCCGATCTTTCTGTCGTCTTCAATGACCAGAATGCGCATGTCATCCGCCCCTTGTCCGCCGGCCTCGGCCAGCTCACGCGCTAGCCCCCGGAATCAGCACGGTTACGCTTAGCCCTTTTCGTGCTTGCTCGTTGGCGTAGCCAATACAGATCTGCGCGCCGATGCGGTCCGTGATGGTCCGCACGATGGTCAGGCCAAGACCGGACCCCATCGCCTCATTGCCAAGCACGCGGTAGAACGGATCAAATACCCGGCTTCGTTCTTCCGGTGCAACACCGGATCCGGTGTCCTTGATCTGCAAGATCGCCTTGCCCTCCTGGGTTTGCACGGACAGGTCGACCTGTCCCCCTCTGGCGTATAGCGAATCGCGTTGTCGACCAGGTTCTTCACGATGGTGAACAGGTCCATCTCGTTGGCCAGAACCTGCGCGTCGGACTCGCCATCCACGCCAATATCGATGTCCTTGGCCTGCGCCAGCGGCATGAGGTCTTCCAGCACGCGTCGATACACTGCCCGCACGGACACCAGCGCCGTCGGCACGGGTGTCGAGGATTGCACCCGGGCCAGGCTCAGCATCTGCTCCAGCAAGCCGCGGCCTCGCTCGATGCCACGGCGCAGCGCCACGAGCCGCATCCTTGCAGTCTCCGACATTTCAGTGCCTGCAAGCCGTTCCGCCTGCAGGGAGAGCGCGGTCAGCGGCGAGCGCAGTTCATGCGCCGCGTCGGCTACAAAGCGGCGCTGGGCGTCCATCGACTCGGAAACGCGGCCAAGCAGACGGTTGATGGCCACCACGAAAGGGCGAATTTCCGCGGGCAGGTGCTCCTGCGGTAGCGGATGCAACTCCTGCTCGCCGCGCTGATCGATCTCCTCCGACAAGGCGGCGATCGGCATGAACATCTTGCGCACCAGGTCGGCGACGATCAGAAGCAGGATGGGCACGAGAATCAGGAAGGGAAGAACGGTGCGCAGCGCGCCATCCCGGGCGATCTCGTCACGAAATCCAGTTTCCTGCGCGACGACGATGCGCTCGCCGGTGGCGAGCGTTCTCACCACGACACGATATGGCTCACCGTTGATGTCGAGGGTCTGGATCCCGTCTGTCGCCGTGGCTGGCAACGCCAGCGGCAGCCCGCTATCTGTGCCGCCGCTCTTGCCGGTGCCCGGCGCAAGGTACTGGACGACGACCCGCGCCTCTTCGTCGCTGTTCGGCAGCCTGCCACTATCTCCGAGGTGCGGCACCGGCAGATGCTGGCGGTCGAACAGCACCGAGACCTGGCGCAACATATCGTCTTGCAGTTCGTTGGCCTCCTGGAATGCAGCGACGAAGGAAAACACCCCAGCCACGAGCGCCACCACCAGGATGGCGAGCGATAGCCAGAGCGAGAGGCGGATCCGGATGGAATCCTTTAGCCCCTTCCATCCTCTTTGGTGACCATCCATCCTATTCCCCTGACATTCTTGATCGCAGCGCTTCCCAGTTTCTTGCGCAAGGCATGAATCAGGAATTCAACGGCGTTGCTCTCCACTTCCTCCCCCAACCGTAGATGCGCTCCTCAAGTTCGGTACGGGAGAGAATGGCCCCAGGCCGGACCAGCAAGGCTTGCAGCAGGGCGAACTCCCGATTGGTGAGTTGCACCGCTTCGCCGCCATGGGCCGTTGCCAGCTTGGTGGCTGGATCCAGCGAGACGATGCCGTTGCTCAGCACCGGTGTTGCCACGCCGCCCTTGCGCCGCGAGACGGCGCGCATGCGGGCGAGCAATTCGGCCATCTCGAACGGCTTGAGCACGTAGTCGTCGGCGCCCGCGTCCAGGCCGCGAATGCGGTCCTCCAAGCCGTCTTGCGCCGTGATGATCAGCACCGGCACGGGGTTGCCCCGGGCGCGGACCGAAGCGAGCACCGCCAGGCCGCTTTTGCCTGGCAAACCGAGATCGAGCAACACGGTGTCGTAGTCCTGGCAGGCGAGCGCATCCAGGGCGCCTTGTCCGTTCCTGACCCAGTCGGCGGCGTAGGATGCGTCTTTCAGTGCATCCTGGATCGCTTGCCCGATCATCGGGTCGTCTTCGACCAGCAGTACCCGCATTTACCCTCCCATGGACAAGGCGCCGCGTCTTGGCGGGAACCATACCGGCAGGCAGCAAGCTCACCGGCATCCCCAGCCTTTCACATCATAGCGCCGGGCGGCGCGTGCAGGGTCAGTGGTTTGCGCGAGCCGCCGCACGTTGCGGGGAGAACAGGATGCACGCCACCATGAGCGTCATCAGCGCGGCCGAGGCGGAAAAGCGGCTCATCGCCAAGCCGCCGGAATGCAGCGGCTTGTCGAGGAAATCGCCCACTACGGCGCCGAGCGGGCGCGTGAAGATAAAGGCCGCCCAGAAGAGCAACGTGCGGGAGATCTTCGTCCAGTAGTAGGCCGCAACCAGCGTTGCCAGCAGCGCACCGAAGACCATCATCCCGCCCACGTAGCCCAACCCGGCCGTGTCCGCCGTCCAGTCTCCGAGCGCGGTGCCAAGAGTCTGGGAGAACATGATCGTCACCCAATAGAACATCTCCGCCTTTGGCGCTTTCACGGTGTCGACCGATACCGTGCCGAGCGTCCTGTACCAGATCGCCAATGAGAGCATCAGCAGTGCAGATAGCACCGCGGTGCCGCCGGCATAGCCAATGCCAAGGGACCGGTCGGCAAAATCGGCCAGGGTCGTGCCCACGGTCGTGGTGGCGACGATCGTCACCCAGTACAACACGGGCTGAAAGCGCTTGGCGGAAATCTGGGCCGATACCGCGATCAGGAAGATCACGGCAAAGATGGCGGTACTGACGAGGTAGCCCAGGTTCATCGACATCGACAAGGCATCACCGCCTGTTTCCCCGAGCGTGGTTGCCGCGATCTTGACAAGCCAGAACATCAGCGTGATTTCGGGAACCTTGCTCAGGCTCCGTTCTACGATGGTTGGGTTCATGGGACTTCCATTCATGGTTCTTGCTCCTGTTCGACAGTTCGATCGATGGTTGGAATCAGGCGTTCAAAACTTCAAAACTAAAAAAAACTTCAGAACTTCAAAAGTTCATAAGCCGCTTCTGCGCAAGCGACAGGTAGAGGACAAGGCCGACAATGACCACAAGGAAAATCGCGCTCATGCCTGCAGTCCCGAGGCCCAGGCCGCCATGGCTGCCCGATTGAGACAGGAGATCGCCGCATGACGCGCCAAACGGGCGGGTAAGGACATAGGCCACCCAAAAGCAGGCAACCGCATTTATCCGGAACGCATAGCGAGCCACGGCAGTGACGGCAATCAGCCCGCCAAACAGCAGTGCGCAATTGCCGTAACCCAGGCCCAGCCCCTGGGTCACCCAGTCGCCGGCTGCCGTACCCAGAGCAAAGGTGAACAGGATGGCGGTCCAGTAGAACAGTTCGCGCCCGACCGTATCGATGGCGCGGATGGAGAGGGTCTTCTCTCGTCCGTACCAGACGATGAAGGTGGCGATCAGGGCCACGCAAAACACCGCGGTCGAGACCGGTAGCGGCACGCCCAGCTGGTCGCCCAGGTTGTCGGTGATCAACGTGCCAAATACACTGATGAACAGCACGGCGATCCAGTAGAGCGAAGGCGCATAGCCTTTTGCCCGTACCTGGAAGAACAAGGCGATGGCAAGCAACAGGCCCGTCAAGGCCGAGGTGTTCACGAGGCCTAGCCCGAGGTTGACGTTCAGATAATGGGCGCCCGTCTCGCCTACGGTAGTGGACATCATCTTGATGATCCAGAAAAACGCCGTCACCTCGGGCACTTTGCTGGGGCCGGCAGGCAAGGATCGGCTGGCCAATGTGTTCACGGCATTCTCCCGGGATGGTTGCTCTACCGCAGGGGCAGTGCCAAGTCTGATGCCCAAGACTTAGGCCAGCCATAGCAGGTCACTGCCATACCCGATCGACGGCGAACCAGCGGGGGAATAAGCCGGCGGGAGAGGCCGGTTGCCGCCTGGTAAAGGGACGTGAAAGACGGGGCGTGATAAGCGGTGTGCGGTATGCAGCGCACGGCAGGTGCTGGATAAGGCGAGCCGCGGGGTGCAGCCATATCAGCGGAGAAGGCAAGCCTTAGTGTACGCGCGTCCATGGGGCGGGCGCGCGCCACGCGCTGGCCTCAGCGGTGCCGGGGCCAGCGCAACAGCATCGTCGGCAACATGGCCAGCATGTTCCATGCTTGGCCAGAAGCTCGCCAGCGCCAGCGCGGCGTGCAATGGCATGGGCGATTCCTTGACAAACGCGCGCCCATTTCATCCGAGCCCGGCTGCTCGCGCGATCAGGATCAACCCTGCCCCGACGACCACGGCGCCGATGGCGCGCGCGGCGCGCTCGCCGGCCGGTGCGAGACGTTCGACGGCGATGGCTGCCGTCACGACAGCCATCGCGCGCAGGTCCATGACCCCGATGACGAGGAGGATCGCCGTCAGCCCGGCACAGGCGTAGCTGCAGTGCAGGCCGAGGCGCAGGCCGTGTCGCCAGGCCGTGCCGGTGTCAGCCGGCAAGGTACACCCGCGCTCAGGCGCCTCCCGGCAGCAGGCAAGGTGGTGTGCCTTCCAGGCGGTGAACTGGAGCGTGCCGGCGATCAGCACGACCACACCGGCCGCGATCGGCACGGCGCGCGCCAGCGCGGGCAACTGCATCTCGAGCGCCGCCAGCGCGACGCCCAGCACAAAGGCGGCCATGCCGAACGCGGTCCACACGAAGAAGTACCCCACGCCAACCAGCGCGGTCAGCCGGCCCAGGCGCGTCCCGCCTGTCGTGCCGACGGCCTGGCGGTAGCGCCCCAACATGGGCACCAGGGATGGCAGCATCATCGCCACCATCATCACGACCCACATGCCGAGGAACGACGCCGCAACGCCGGGCCACGTCTGTCCGCACATCCGCGTCCACGCCATCGACATCGTCCAGCCGCCGGGCATCGGCATCTCGCCCATCGCCGGCATGGACGCGCGCCAGGCGATCGTCACCGCCGCGCTGGCGGCGAAGAGCAGCGCCGAGACGCCGAAGAAGGCGCGCTGGGTAGCTCGCCCGGAAACCATGCGTCGCGGGACTTCCCGTCCCCCGGTTGCGCCAGCGTTGCCCACGACCTGGCTCAGCGCTCGCCGTACTCGCCGTACTCGTCGTGGCGGCGCCACCAGATGCCCGTTTCGTTGCGCCCCTTGGGGGCGCGGTCGAGCCACTGGTACATGCCCCAAAGGCCGTCCACGCCGCGCGCATAGGTGGAATAGGTGTGGTAGACGACGCCGTCCTCGAGCACGAACGTGCTCAGGCCCGGCCGGTCGCGCGAGTACGTGGGCGCGTCGGTCCCGCATGTGGCCGCGAACCGGGCGACGGGCTCCGGCGCCGGTGTCGCGTCCATCGCGTGGCCGCCGCGCTTGTAGTTATATTCGACGCTCCCTTCGCGCTGTTGCGCCTCGGTGAAGGAGACGTTGGCATCGAAGTTGAAGTCGCTGCCGAAAGAGGACGCCCAGGGAAACGTCCACCCCATGCGCCGCTTGTACGCCTGCAGCTTCGCGAGCGGCGCGCGCGACACCGCCGCTAGCGTGACGTCGTGGTTCGCCAGGTGGACGACGAAGCCGTCGAACCCGTCCGCGATCGCCGAGCAGGAGGGGCACCCCGCCGTGTAGTCGGGCCCGAACATGAAGTGGTAGACGAGGAGTTGCGAGCGCCCTCGGAAGAGGTCCGCCAGCGAGGCGCTGCCCTCGTCGGTCTCGAACCGGTACGCTTTGTCGACCCGGACCCATGGCAGCGCCTGACGTCGCCGTGCCAGCTCGTCGCTGCGCCGCGTCAGGTCTTTCTCCGCCTCGAGCAGCGCGAGCCGGGCTGCCAGCCACTCTTCACGTGTCGCGCTCAGGTGTTTCGTCATGATGCTTTCCTCCGTTGGGTGTCCTTCGTCGTTCGCTCCGTTCTCGATACGACGTACGGGTTGGTCGTCGTGATAGATTAGTGCCGGGCATCCGAACGGTGGGAGTGACAAGTGTGGCGGGATTGGGATTCAGATGGATTCGCTGATCACGGCTGCGGCGCGCGCTCGCGGCGGGTGACCCCCTCGGGGCACTGAACCGCGTCGCCTTGCGCGACGACGCGCCTGCGCTCGCCCTGCGCGGCATCGCGATGGCCCAGCTCGGCGATCTCGTGAGAGCAAGGGCGCTCGTGCGAAGTGCGGCGCGAGCCTTCGGCCACAAAGAAGCCGTTGCCCGCGCGCGGTGTGTCGTCGCCGAGGCCGAGATCGCGCTCGTCTCGCGCGACCTGGGCTGGCCGGCGAAGGCGCTCGACGCAGCGCGGGCGACGCTGGAGGAGCACGGCGACCGGGTGAACGCCGCGCATGCGCGGTTTCTCGAGGCCCGGCGCCTCCTCCTGATCGGGCATCTCGACGAGGCCGAGCTGACGCTCGCCGAGCTTGACCCCACGCCTTTTCCGCCCGCGTCGAGGGCCGCCCACGAGCTGGTCGTTGCGGGGATCGCGATGCGGCGCCTGCACACGAAGACGGCACGCGCTGCGCTCGCCCGGGCCGAGCGCGCCGCGCGCGACGCAGGTATCCCTGCACTGACGGCGGAGGTCGAAAGCGCATCCCTTGTCCTCGCCACGCCCGCGGCGCGCCTGATTGCGCGTGGTGAGGAGCGGCTCCTCCTGCTCGATGAAGTGGAAGCGTTACTGGCGTCGAAGGCGCTCGTCGTGGACGCGTGCCGTCACGTCGTGCGTGACGCGCGTACCGTGGTCTCGCTGGCAAGGCGTCCGGTGTTGTTCGCGCTCGCACGCGCGCTTGGCGAGGCGTGGCCCGCAGACGTGCCGAGGGACACGCTCGTCGCGCGTGCATTTCGCGCGAAGCACGCCGATGAATCGCATCGCGCGCGGTTGCGCGTCGAAGTCGGGCGGCTGCGCACGGTGCTTGGGACGCTGGCCGGCGTCAGCGCGACGAAGCAAGGGTTTGCGCTGGTGCCGCACGGCGCCCGCGAGGTCGTGGTGCTGGCGCGGCCCGTCGAAGAAGCGCATGCGGCGGTGCTCGCTTTCGTCGCCGACGGTGAGTCGTGGTCTAGCTCGGCCCTGGCGGTGGCGCTTGGCGCCAGCCAGCGCACCGTGCAGCGGGCACTCGACGCGCTTGCGGCAGCAGGCAAGGTGCAGTCGTTCGGTCGCGGGCGGGCGCGTCGCTGGATGACCCCGCCCGTGCCGGGATTCGCGACGACCTTGTTACTCCCCGCGCCATTGCCGGGTGACTAGAATGCACTTCACTACCGAGCGACGAGGATGGAGACATGAAACGATCAGCGGCCGAAATCATCCGTGAGTATGGACCCTTTCCGGGTGTCGACAGCGTGCATGGGGTCACGTATGACGGTCAGCAAGTCTGGTTTGCTGCCGGCGACAAGCTGATTGCCCTGGATCCGGCGAGCGGGAAGACGCTGCGCTCGATGGATGTCGCCGCGCACGCAGGAACGGCCTTCGACGGCCAGCACCTGTTTCAGATCGCCGAGGATCGCATCCAGAAGATCGATCCGAAGACCGGCCTCGTGGTCGCCACGATTCCGGCGCCCGGCGGCGGCAACGACTCGGGACTCGCGTGGGCCGAAGGCACCCTCTGGGTGGGGCAACATCGGGAGCGCAAGATCCATCAGGTCGATCCCCAAACCGGGGCGATTCTTCGCACCATCGAGTCCAACCGTTTCGTCACCGGGGTCACCTGGATCGAAGGAGAGCTCTGGCACGGCACCTGGGAAGGTGACCAGAGCGAGTTGAGGCACGTCGACCCGCGAACGGGAAAGGTCCTGGAGAGCATCGAGATGCCGCCTGGCGTCGGCGTGTCGGGGCTCGAGGCCGATGGCGGCGATCAGTTCTTCTGCGGAGGCGGAAGCAGCGGTAGGCTGAGAGCCGTGCGCCGACCCGGGCGTGGCACCGCGGCCGGCAGCGAATCCGGGACCCCCGTCGACGCCACTAGCAAGTAATCGAGGCGATCCTCATGCGCGACGGCGGTGGCTTGAAGCGCCGCCTGATACCCGTCGCCGCAGCATTGGCGAGACATGGCCAGAGCGGTAAGTGGGTCCACGCGATCTGGCAGCACCGCACTTGCGAACTCGAACTCACGCGGTGCAGGAAAACGGCACTAAACGGTATATACTGTTTATCCTGTTTTTTGATTTGAGATTTGCCGTGAATTCACCGATCATCAAGCCGCCAACGAAAGAGGCATTTCATTTTCCGACGAGCGGGTATGTAGCCGATAGCAACGCATCCGCCCCTAAGAAGAAAGCGCCGCGGGGCTCGGATAGCAAGAAGGCAGTGACGAAGGCTGCAAAGAGCAAGCCAACGAAGCTGGAGGCTCACGCCGAGGCCGCCGTGCCGAACAAGGCGGTGCCGAAAAAGGCAGTGCCGAAAAAAGCGCAGGGTGCCAAGAAGGAAAAGGTGCTGCGCGACAGCTTCACGATGCCAAAGTCCGACTACGCGAAAATCGCCGAGCTCAAGCAGCGATGCCTGGACGCGGGTGTGCACATCAAGAAGAGCGAGATCCTGCGAGCGGGATTGCTGCTTCTTGCCGCGACATCGCCAAAGCAATTTCTGACTGCGGTCTCAAAAGTCGAAGCCATCAAGACCGGGCGTCCGGCGAAGGCCTAGGCGTCATGCCTGGGGCGGCGGGTTCCGGTCTCGACCAGGACGCCGCCTAGGGCCACGCCAGGCGCTTGCAGTGCGCCTGCGCGGCCTGCCGTCGCCGAACCCTCTGCCTATCCGGGCTTTGCCGAAGCCTCGAACTTGGCAAACACCCGAGCCTGGACAGCATCCATGACCGCGAGGATGTGTGCGTCGGCGGGCGCACTTGCTGTCACGCCAGTCGCGTTCTTCGGTTTTGAGCCGACCGGATAGCACACAAACACCGTATCGAACCTGCCTGCCGATTCCTTCTTCAGGTGCCGGTTGAGTGCCTTCAGGTACTGCTTCTTGGTTGTCTTTGACATAGGTTCCTCGGTCCTCCATGTAGTTGCAATTAGCTGCAATTAGCGGGGTTCAAGCACCGTGGCGCGTGCGTGGCCCTCGTCGTCGTCGAAGTGCCTCTATGACTCCTTCCGTGGCCCTCTTCTCCGCCAACAATAGAACATAGTCCGGGAAGTTCCCATTGGTCAAATGTGCGCCCCAAGGCCACATTCGCAAGTGGCTCAGTGCAGGCTTCGAGTGCGTGGCAACTGGCGCCTACCTGGCGTCGTGGAAGATGATGCCCAAGGTATGGCGCTGTCCCCTTTGCAATTGACTGACGCCGTGGCGCAAGTTGACCCGGTAGAAGCCCCGGGTCGACCGCACCGGCCGGCTGTTGACCGCGAACACCACGGCCTGTCCCTGGCGCAGCGGCACGACTTCAGCGCGACCCGGCTTCTTCGGGTCGCTTTCCGTTAGCAGCAGCTCGCCCCCATCGAAGTCACGGCCTGGCTCGTCGAGTAGGAAGACTGCCTGGAACGGGAAGACGTGCTCACCGTACAGGTCCTGGTGCAGGCAACAATAGTCCGTCTCGCGGTAACGCAGCAGCAGTGGCGTTGGGCGTTGCTGTCCGGCGCGATGGCAGACGCCGCGAAACTCGGCGTGCGTGGCGGGGAATCGCTCATCCATGCGCATGGCCGCGTGCCAGCGGTTGGCGACCGGCGCCAGGTGCGGGTATAGCGCTGTGCGAAGCGCTGCCACCAGGTCGGGCAACGGATAGGAAAAGTACTTGTACTCGCCGCGCCCGAACGCGTAGCGCTCCATCACGATACGGCTGCGGAATCGCTCCTCCTGTGTGAAATAGCCCGCCACCTCTCGACATTGATCGGGCGTCAGGAGCGTGGGCAGTATTGCGTAGCCGTCGCGCGTCAGGGTCTCCTCGATGCGGCGCCAATCCAGTGCGGCGATGCGCGCGTCCGGGGCGCCGGGTGATGCCTGCTTGTTAGCAGCGTGTTGGTCAGGATCCTGCAAGAGCGCGGCTTGAGCGGTCATGGTCTTTGTCGATCGTTTCCTGGCGGCGCCGGCGGGCCGGTTCGCCTTCCAGGCGGCATATGCCTCGGGCAGGCACACGGCGCAGGGCCGGTAGCCTGCGGCGATGGCGGTGTCTTCGTCGAGGAAGAACACACGGCGCCTGGCGTAGCCGCCGCGGACGATGGCCTGCAGCGCGGCCCTGCAGTCAAAGCGGCCGTAGAGCTTGCCCCCGCGGTGACCGCCGAGCGTGCCGGGTACCGCGCTCTGGTATGGCTGGCCATCGCGGCCCATCAAGGTCCAGGTCGTTTTGGTCATGGCGAAGCGCTTCATGACCGCGTCATGGGGCATCGTGGAGCGACAGTTCCAGGCCGAGGCGCTCACCGCCGCGTACGCGGCTGATGGCGTGCTTCAGTTGACGCGGTAGTAGCCCTTGCTGCCTTTGCATGGGCGTTGGGCGGTGGAGATGATCGCCGCATCGCCGAGCTTCAGCGGTAGCACCATGGGCCGCGACTGCATGCGCGGGCGCTGCTCGGTCATGACAAACTCGCCGCCGGTGAAGTCCGTGCCGGGTTCGCCGAGCAAGGCAACCAGTTGCAGCGGAAACACATGCTCGCCTTCGTCGCGCTGGTGCAAAGCCAGGTAGTCGTCCTCGCGCAGCCGGCTCAGGTTGGATTGCGTCCGCGTCTGCCCCGCCTGGCGGTTGCGTTCGAGAAAATCATCCAGTTCCGCCGGATAGCGATAGGCGGCATCCAGTGCCTCGTTCCATCTGTTGGCGATCGGGGCGAGATGGCGATAGAACGCCTCTCGCCATGTCGCAAGCGGCGAAGGCAAGCGCTCCGCGAAATAGAAGAAGTCGCCGCGGCCCAGGTCGCCAGAGGCCAAGGACACTCGGCGGACACCTTCGGAATGGCCGACACGCTGGCCTAGGGCGCGCGCCTGTTCCGGCGTAAGCAGCCCGGGCAGCACGGCGTAGCCTTCCATGTCCAGTTGCGCAGCGATGCCGGACCAGTCCAGGCGGTCGATGATGTGGGTTGCGGTGTGCATTCGAGAACCAGCCTTCAGGTCTTGGCTTCGCGCTGCAGCAGCTCGCGCTTGCGCTCCACGCCCCAGCGGTAGCCCGAAATGTCGCCGTCGCGCCGGACCACGCGGTGGCAGGGTATGGCGACGGCGATGTGGTTGGCGCCGCAGGCCTGCGCCACGGCCCGCACGGCCTTTGGCGCGCCGATGCGCTCGGCGATCTGGGCATAGCTCACGGTGATCCCGGGCGGGATCTCGCGCAGCGCCTGCCAGACGCGTTCCTGGAAGGCGGTGCCGCGTACGTCCAGCGGCAGGTTCAGGCCAATGGAGGGCGCCTCGATGAAGCCCACCACCTGTGCCACCAACTGTTCGAAGCCAGCGTCGCAGCCGACCAGTTGTGCCTTGGGAAACTGGTTCTGGAGGTCGCGCACCAGCAGGTCGGGATCGTCACCGAGCAGGATGGCGCAGATGCCGCGCTGGCTCTGTGCGACCAGAATCGCTCCCAGCGAGCACTGGCCGACCGCAAAGCGGATCACCGCGCCTACGCCGCCGGCGCGGTAGTCGCGGGCGTGCATGCCGAGCAAGTGCTCGGATGCTTCATAGAAACGGCTGTTGGAGTTGAAGCCCGCGCCATAGATCGCATCCGTGACCGACGCGTTGGGCACGTTGAGTTCTTCGCGCAGCTTCCTGGCGCGATTGGCCGAGGCATAGGCTTTCGGGGTGAGTCCGGTTTCGGCCTTGAACACGCGATGGAAGTGGAACGGGCTCATGCCGGCCTGTGCGGCCAGTTCGTCCAGGTTGGGCGGCGTCTCGGCGGCTTCAATCAGGCGGCAGGCCCGGGCCACCAGGTCGGCGCGCTCGGCGGCCGCACGGGTCTGGTCGCCCTTGGCGCGGCGGCTGGCGCGATAGCCCGCCGCCTCGGCGGCTTCGGCGGTGTCGAAGAACGCAACGTTCTCGCGCTTGGGCAGACGGGCTGACGAGCTCGGCCGGCAATACACGCCGGTGGTGCGCACGGCATACACAAATTGCCCGTCGGCGTTGGGGTCGCGGGCCTGGACCGCTTGCCAGCGCAAGTCGTCGGTTGCGTAGGCCCGACGCGTCTGATGTGTCGAACTCATGGCGAATTCCTTTGCATGCTTGATGACGAAGTCAGGGTAAGGCTGAATTCAATCGCAAGAACTCCGATTCTTGCGATTGAATTGTCATCGTGTGGGGATGCGCCACAGATACCAGGCCGCGACGGTCCGATAAGGACGCCAGGCCTCGCCAATCTCGCGCATGTGGCGCGGCGTAGGCGCCTTCTCCAGGCCCTTGAGCCGCCGGTAGCCCTCGCGCACGCCGAAATCGTCCACCGGCAGGATGTCCGAGCGCTCCAAGGTGTAGATCAGGAGCATCTCCACCGTCCAGCGGCCCACGCCGCGCAGCGAGACCAGGCGTTCGATCAGCGCGTCATCGGGCAAATGCAACGCCTCGGTCCGGGTGGGCACGATGCCATCCACGGTGGCCTGGGCAATGCCGCGCAGGGTGGCGAGCTTGGTTGCCGAGAAACCGCAGGCGCGCTGTAGTTCGGGATCGGTGGCCAGCAACTGTTGCGCAGCGGGGAAGGCCACGTCCGGATACAGCGCCAGCAGGCGCGCCAGGATGGCGTCGCCCGCCTTGGCGTGCAGTTGCTGGTAGGCGATAGCGCGCACCAGCGCCTCAAAGGGCTCACGCGCGGGTTTCGCGGCGTGGCGGCACGGGCCGGTGGCGGCGACGTGGCGCGCCCAGTCGGAGTCCAGTCCAGACAGGAATTCTGCGGCCTGGCTGTACGCCTCGGGCGACAGGTCGGTGGCAATCACTGTGGTCGGCAAGATCAGAATCCTGGCAGGGTGGCGGTTTGCGGGGCGACGGGATACGGCCCGATCGCCTTCTCGTGTTCGAGCAACCAGCGCTTGCGGTGCAGGCCCCAGGCGTAACCCTTGAGCTCGCCGTTGCTGGCAATCACGCGGTGGCATGGCACCACGATAGCAATCGGGTTGGCACCGGTGGCGGCACCGATATCAATGGCCGCACGTGGGTCGGCCAATCCCATTGCCTTGGCCAGTTTGCCGTAGCTGGTGGTAGAGCCGGCCGGGATGAGGCGCAGGGCAGCCCAGACCTGGCGTTGCAGGTCCGTGCCGGCCGTCTGGGTCGCCAACCCGTCCAACGCATCCAGTTTGCCCGAAAAATATCGGGCCAGCGCGTCGGTAATGGTAGCCGGTGCGGGGGTCTCGCCCAGTTCGAAGGTGCCGTAATGTGCACGCAGGCCGCGCAGGAGATGGGCCCGGTGGTCGGCGAAGTCCAGGGCACGAATCGTCTGCTGCGCGTCGGTGACGAGCAGCATTTCCCCAACGGGGAATCGAGGTGGCTCAAACGCAATTGCATGAAAATCTCCTCAGGCGAGCCGGATCGGGCCGGTCTCGCTCAACAGGTAGGCCTCCAATGTACGAGGGGAGGGCGAAGAAAAACTCCGACTCTTGCGATTGAATTCCGGGACGTTTGCCAAGGGATGCTGGCGCTGCGGCAGCTTGATCTCCTGGCCAAGTCCAACGCAAGCTATGCCGAGAAGTACGAAGCCGATGCGGCTACTGCTTAAGGCTAAGGCGTGATCCGGACCAGGGCATCGTGCCTCGCGGGATAGTCTCTTCATAGCGCAAAAGGGCCCTCGCTTGCGAGGGCCCTTCAGCTTGCTGACAAAGCCGGATCTGCGTTGTCGTGCTCCCCTCTCCCGCGCGCGGGAGAGGGGCTGGGGGAGAGGGCGGGCGTTCGTTACGCCTGCGTGCTGGAAAAAACCATTGGCTTCGCTTCCTGTGGTTTCCGCTTTGTCAGCAGTCTGAAGGCCCTCGCTTGCGCAAGAATTCAACCGCAAGGAGCGGAGTTCCGATTCGCCTCTTGCTTTCTAAACTGGTTACACCTCTTGGCACACCAGGTGAATGACCATGAAATCCAACCCGCTTTCCCTCTTCCAGTAAAACTACCGCGCGCCCGGCAGCGAGATCGCCGGCCCCGTGCGCTACGCCATCGGCCAGAGCGTCGAGGGGTTGGTCCTCGTCGGACGCAGTCAGCATGGCCTGTGCGCGATCTTTCTCGGTTCCGATGCCGAAGGGCTGTGCGCTCAGCTCAGCAACGCCTTCCCGCAAGTTGAGAGAGAGGAGGACGCCGAATCCCTCGATCGTGACTTGCGTCAGGTGATTGACTTCATCGACAAAGATGTCGCCGAAGGCGTCATCGCCCTGGATATCGGTGGAACGCCCTTCCAACAAAACGTGTGGAAGGCGCTGTGCGCCATCCCTGCAGGACAGACCCGAAGCTACAGTGAAGCTGCCGCGGGCCTGGACGCCCCCGCGGCCGTGAGGGCCGTCGGCGGTGCCTGCGCTGCCAATGTGTTTGCCATCGCCATTCCTTGCCATCGCGTCGTTCGCAGTGACGGCTCGATCTCCGGGTATCGCTGGGGCGTGGAGCGCAAGCGCACGCTGCTCGCGAAGGAACGCACCCAATGAATGCCCGGATCGCAAACGCCGTCGTGGATGTGGCAGCCAAGCTGGACTGGGGAGCGGTCGAGCAGTCGCTTGACCGCTATGGCAACGCGGTCCTGCCGACCTTGCTGAGCAAGGCGCAGTGCGAGCAACTCTGCGCCCTGTATCCCCAGGAAGACCGCTTCCGCACCCGCATCGCGATGGCTCGCCACGGCTTCGGCCGGGGTGAGTACAAGTATTTCGCCTATCCGCTTCCACCGCTCCTGGACAACCTGCGCCATGCGCTCTATCCGCGCCTGGCTCCCATCGCCAACCGTTGGAATCGACAACTTGGCATCGACGTGCAGTACCCGGATGCGCTGGACGCCTTCCTGGCTCGCTGCCACCAGGCCGGGCAGACACGTCCCACACCGCTGATTCTCGAATATAGCGTGGGCGACTACAACTGCCTGCACCAGGATCTGTACGGCGACCACGTCTTCCCGCTGCAGGTAGCGATCCTGTTGTCTGAGCCAGGGACCTCTTTCACTGGCGGCGAGTTCGTCATGACCGAGAACTCGCCGGGCCGGCAACGCGCGGACGTGGTGACGCTGCGCCAGGGAGACGCCGTGGTATTCACCGTCAACCAGCGCCCGGACGCCAGCAAACGCGGCGGTACCCGCAAGGTCACCATGCGACACGGGGTGAGCCGGATCCGCAGCGGCCGCCGGCATGCCGTGGGCCTGATTTTTCATGATTCGCGTTAAGCGTTCCAAGACCTTCCGCAAAGCGGGCTAAGCGCTAGCCGATTGCGCCAACTTGGTTGCCAACGACAGTCCTGGATTTGATAGACGGCCCGGTCTATCCTTTTTCGGACTCGTGCCGGCAGCCGGGTAGCGCTGGCATCGGGTACGTTCGCCGCCATGCAACAACTGCAAGCGGCCGCTGTTTTGGCAATGCAAAACCGGACAGGAGACAATCAAATGTGTGTTTCGATATCGCGGTGGCCCTTTGTGTGGCTCTCCGGCCTCGCCCTGGCGGGGGCAATGACCTTGGCGCATGCGGCGCCCCTCTCGTTTACCGTGCCGCTCAGCGGCGCGCAGGAGGTGCCTCCTGTCGAGACCAAGGGCAGCGGTTCCGCCGACCTCACCTACGACCCCAGCACACGGATTGTCACCTGGACGGTCACGGTTAGCGGTTTGCCCAGCGAGGCCACCATGGCGCACTTCCACGGGCCCGCCACAGCCGGCAAGAACGCTGGGGTGAAAGTCTGGCTCTCCGGGAAGGGTGGCGCGGTCACCAGTCCCTTCAAGGGCCAGGCCACGCTCGCCCCAGCTGACGCGCAGGAGTTCCTTGCTGGCGAAATGTACATCAACGTGCACACCAAGGATCATCCCGCCGGCGAGATCCGCGGCCAGGTGCTGCCACCGAAGAGCAACTGACGCCGCGCTTGGGCTCAGATCAGCTCAGAGATACGCCGAGAGAAGCGCCGCCGCGGCGGCGCCAACCCCCAGCAGAAGCAGCGCCAGCATCGCGGACGCCAGCCGCGGTGCGGCGATGCGCGCCGGCAACTGTTTGCGGCCGGTCAGCATGGGAAGCAGCAGGTTGTGACCCTTGGCCGCCGCGTATAGCGCGATGGCCAGCACGTGCAACGCCACCGCTGCCAGCAGCGCGTCCCACAGGATCGTGTGCAGCGCGGTGATCGCATTGGCGACCGATGCGGGAACCCATTCGGTTAGCGGCCCTTTGTCCGCGATGTCGTTGTTGATGTAGAGCCCGCTGAGCGTCTCGCCCAGCATCAAGGCGAGCAGCAACAACACCATCCACCCGCCCGCCGGGTTGTGGCCGACTTGGAGGTCGGCCTCGCGGCGCAGCACGTGCCGCAGATGGTGCAACGCGGCGGCGGGCGAGGCCATAAAGCTGTGGAACCGCGCGGTTTCGCTGCCGAAGCAGCCCCAAAGCAAGCGGAAAAGCACCAGCGCGAGCAGTGTTTCGCCGATCCGGATATGCCAGTCCATCCAGTTCAGCCGCCAGGTCGCATAAGCCCCCACTACCAGCACCACCGCCAGCCAGTGGAACAGTCTTGTCGGCGCGTCCCAGACCAGCACGGGGCGACGATCCGGTTGCCCCGGGGGTGTGAGCGGTTCATCAGGTTTCATCAGTTTGCGCGGGAAACCTCGCCCTTCAGGGCGGGGATGGATAGCGCGGACGCCGAAGGCGTCCTCTCAAAGCGCCGGAACGATCTGGAATTGCTCAAAGTTGCAATGTCTCCTGATTGAAGGTAACTTGTGTTTTCCCTGGAAAAAGCGTTGAAAAGGAAGCGTTGATCAAGGTGTGCCGTTACCGCGTGAAGTCGTTGAACGGCTTGCTGAACAAGCAGAGCCGCGCGGTTAACCATGTCTGGAACTTCTGCAACGACGCACAGAAGCACGCGCTCAAGTGGGACAAGAAATGGCCAACTGGATTCGACCTCAATGGTCTGACGACGGGTAGCAGCAAAGAACTCGGAATCCACTCGGGAACGGTCAACGCGACATGCGAGCAATACGCGAAGTCGCGCAGCCAGTTCAAACGGCCATACCTGCGTTATCGCGGTCGTAAGAGCCTTGGATGGGTGCCGCTCAAGGGGCGCGAACTCAAGCGTGAGGGCGACGCTTTCCGCTTCGCAGGCAACACGTTCCGCGTATTCAGCAGCCGCCCGCTTCCCGAAGGGAAGATCAAGGATGGGACCAACTTCGCACAGGACACACGCGGCAACTGGTTCCTCAATATCACCATCGAAGTCGCCGATGTTCCCGCTCGCGCGATGCAAAGCGGCGTTGGCATTGACCTCGGGCTGAAGGACTTCGCGGCCCTCTCGACGGGCGAGAAACTGCCCAATGACCGATTCGGCCGCCGCGCAGCCGGGAAGTTGGCAAAAGCGCAGCGCGCTCGCAAGCACAAGCGGCATATCGCGAAGCTGCACGCCAAAGTCGCGAACGCGCGCGCCGATTTTCAGCACAAACTTGCGCTCGATATAGTGCGCCGGTTCGATTACATCGCGGTTGGCAATGTGTCCGCCTCTAAACTTGCCAGAACCAGGATGGCAAAGAGCGTCTATGACGCGTCCTGGTCGTCCTTCCGAGACAAGCTCCGTTACAAAGCGATTGCGCACGGCGCCACGTTCGAAGAAGTGAACGAAAGCGGTTCTACCCAAGCCTGCTCGTCGTGCGGTTCCAATGACAGCACAACGCGGCCGAAAGGTATCGCAGGCTTGCGAATAAGAGAGTGGACTTGCAGCAGCTGCGGAGTTGTACATGATCGCGATACCAATGCCGCGCTAAACATTCTCCGATGCGGACGTGCATCGCTAGTAGTAGGAATCCCCGTCCTTTAGGACGGGGAGGACGTCAACTGTCAGCCCTCCCGCAGGTAAGCTGGTCCGAGGCAATGCTCGCGTGCTGACCACAAGCCACTGCCACGGCGGGCGACGTAGACCTCAACGGCGTCATTCAACCGCAATCCGCGACAATGGGCAATCATCGGCGACGGCGTTCCATCAAACCGTCACCACGATCTTGCCAACTTGCCGCGCAAGGTCCGTCTCGCCGTCGATGCGTTGGTGGCGGCATTGCCCAAGCGCATGCAGTGAGCGTGCGGCCACCGCCGGCTCTTACGGCAAGACAGGTTCTTCCATCTGATAGGCCCGGTGAAGCAGCGCCAGGAAGCTCGGCGTCTCAGGGATGGCCACGGAACCGATCCGGCTTACCGTCACCCCCGGCGTCCAGGAGTTCATCACCGCCGCCCCGGCCAGGCCAGGCAGGTCGGCGGGCGTCACGGGCTGCACGCGCTGACGGAAACCGAGGAGATCCAGTTGCCGGCGGACGATGCCCATGGTCGTGCCGGCCAGCATCTCGGCCTCGGGCCACACTACCGTTTCGCCGTCCCAGAAGACCAGGTTCCAGATCGTTCCCTCGCTCAGGCGCCCCTGACGGTCAACGAAAGCGGCATCGTCGAAACCTTGCCCGACGGACTGACGGAGGAAATACGTCTTGGCCACTTCGCCAACCTGCTTCAGGGCTGGCAGCACCCGTTCGTGGGCGACAGTCGCCAATGCTAGCGGGCCCCTTGGGCCGGACGCGGGCGGCCCGGTACGGACCAGTACTTCCGGCTCGACATCCGCGCCGGCCACGGTGAACTCACCCGCCGGCGAGTACACCGTGGCTACCAGCGAGACGTCCGCTGGCGCGCACGCCAGCGCCGCGCGCAGATAGGCGCGCACCTGATCGTCGGCCAATGCGCGACCGAACAGCGCCATCGAGGCCACGCTCAGCCGCTCGAGGTGGAGATCCAAGCCACGGACCCGGCCTCCACGCACCTGCATCGCGGTGAAGTGCGCATAGCCCGCCAAGGCGAGAGGTGCCAACGCTTCGATGGTAGCCGGCAGGCCATTGCGTTGAACGATAGAAGAAGACTGGCTAGCTGACATGGACAGGCTTCACTCGGGTAGTTGCGTGGAACGGGCTTGGCGAGGGGCGCGTCCCGCACCCATGCGCATGGATTGCCGCAACTATCTGCTATTGACCGGGCTTTGAGAAACGAGTATTTCTTGCCGGATCATTAAATACGGCTTGAAGATCGATGAGGCGAATGCTGCCGGGAACACGAGCACTGAGGACCTTCGAGGCGGCCGGGCGGCACCTGAACTTCACGCGCGCGGCGCAGGAGGTGGGGTTGACGCCGGCGGCGGTCAGCTACCAGATCAAGGAGATCGAGGACCAGCTGGGCATTACCCTGTTCGCGCGCACCAGCCGCAGCATCCAGCTGACGCCGGCCGGCGCCGTACTGTTCGAGGCGGCTGCCGACGCGCTCGACACCCTGCAGCGAGCCACCAGCCGGGCCCGGAGAATGGCGCGGGGGCCGGCACATCTGCGCGTCTCGCTAGGCGCGGTGTTCGCCACCAACTGGCTGCTGCCCAGGCTTGCACGGTTCAGGGCGGCGAACCCCACGCTGGAACTCATATTCGATATTTCCGATCAGGTACGGGATTTCGACGTGGACGATATCGATATCGCGATCCGCTTTGGCGCCGGATCCGTTGAGGGAGCGCGCTCGGACCGGCTGTTCGACACCGTCGTCGTCCCGATCTGCAGCCCGAAACTGCGCGAGGCCGGTTTCAGGCTGCAAACACCGCAAGACTTGTTCGGCCACACGCTGTGCTATGTCGACTGCCCGGTCGACGGCATGGTCTGGCCCGACTGGCGCATGTGGATGGCCGCCGCCGGCGTCGATGATTTTGACGACAGCCGGTGCGTTGCGTTTTCCGATTCGAGCCATGTCGTGCAGGCCGTGATCGACGGCGCCGCGATTGGCCTGGTGGAACTGCCCATGATTGCCAATGACCTGTCCCAGGGCCGGTTGGTGCGGCTATTCGAGATTGGCGTCAGCATAGCGCCTGAGTATGCCTATCATCTCGTCTATCCGGAGCGCAGCAGCCAGGACCCTCGCATCCTGGCGTTTAGCCAATGGATGCGCAACGAGACCGCTCACCCTGTTCAGAGCGGTCATCCGGGCTGACGGTGGAGATCGTGGATGCCCCCGGCGCAGCGCGGGGGCACTAAGCATCAGAAGATATGCTTGATGCCAACCATCGAACCCAACTGCTTACCGCCCGGAGCAGGTGCCGTACCCGTGCCCGCACTGCTCACCGACAGCGCCGATTGCCCACCGTTGGCGAGATAGCCGGCCGTGGCATACACCGAGGTCCGCTTGGAGAACGCGTAGCTGGCGCGCAGGGCACCCAGCCATGCCTTGTCCGCGCTGTTGCGGTACTTCAGGTAATACAGCTCGCCCGCGACATTCACCGTGGGCGTGACATCGTAGGACACGCCGCCGTAATACAGGTTGCTGCGCGACGCCGTCAGCGCCTCGTTGCGACGGGCGACCCAGCCCAGGCCCGCCTTGGCGTTGCCGGCGAGCACGTAACCACCCAGGACCAGGCGGTCATCCTTCAAGTTGCTGTTGGTCAGCCCGCCGAATGCGCCGGGCCCGCCGCGCAGCGAGTCGTACGCGGCGGAGACGGACCACCAGTTGGTTTCGTACTGCAGCAGGGCGGACCACTCACGGCAAGCCTTGCTGTCAGCGGCATTCTCGCCGGCGCAGTTGGTGCCGGAAGGGCTCGGCCCCGCGTTGACCGTGTCGCGGCCAAAGCTGTACGTGGCGCCCACCGTCAGCCCGCCAAACTTGCCCTTGTAGGCAACGGCGTTGTCGGCGCGGGCGTTGGGGAAGTAGTTGTCCAGCGAGCTGGAGCCATAGGCGTTCGGCCCCAGGATGTCGGAGTCCAGCATCGCCCAGAACAGCATGGTGTACTGGCGGCCGAAGCTGATCTGGCCCCAGTTGTTGCTCAGCCCCACCCATGCCTGGCGTCCGAACAGCCGTCCCCCTGGTTGGACGCCCCCGTATCCGGCCCGAAGCCGGACTCCAGTGCGAAGTTCGCTTTCAACCCGCCGCCAAGGTCCTCGGTGCCACGCAGGCCCCAGCGCGACGGCACCGTGCCGCTCAGGTTCGGCATGCGCGTGACGCTGTTGCTGGCGGCACCGATGTGATTCACGTACTCGACACCGGTATCGACCACGCCGTACAGCGTGACGGACTGGGCCGAGGCCCAAGCCGGCAGCGTGCAAAACAAGGCAAGCGCTAAGGGGCGCAGCTTTCTCATGTTGACTCCTCCTTTCTTCTTGTCAGAGCCCGCGGGTTGCGGGTGGTTGGCTCAATCCAGGTACTGCAGTCCGGCGCGGGCCAGGGCGTCGCGCAGGTTGTACATATCGAGTCCCAGCTCGCCGGCGGCGAAGCGCTCCCGTTTTGCGGCTTCGTTGGCCGTGCGCGCTTCGGCAGCCTCGGCCACGGCCATGGCGCAGGCCGCGGGCACCACCACCACGCCGTCGTCGTCGGCGATCACCACGTCGCCCGGATTGACGAAGGCGCCCGCGCACACCACCGGCACGTTGACCGAGCCCAGCGTGGCGCGCGAGCAGCCTTTGGCGTGCACGGCGCGGCTGAATACGGGGAAGTCCATCGCGGTCAGGTCCTTGACGTCGCGCACGCCGCCATCGATGACCAGGCCCTTGGCGCCGCGCGCCCGGTAGGACGTGGCCAGCAGGTCGCCGAAGAAGCCGTCCGTGCTGTCCGACGTGCAGGCGGCGACCACCACGTCGCCGGGCTGGATCATCTCGGCCGCCACATGCAGCATCCAGTTGTCGCCGGGCTGCAGCAGTACCGTGACGGCCGGGCCGCACGTGGCCGCGCCGGCATACACCGCGCGCATGGTCGGCTTCATCAGGCCAAGGCGGCCCATCGCTTCGTGCACGGTCGCCACGCCGAAGCGAGACAGGCGTGCCACCGTTTCGGGATGCGCCCGTTCGATATGGCGCCGGACCACGCCAAGCTGGGTTTGAGAGGGATTCACTACAGTCTCCTTATGTTCTCAGTGTCAGAGTCCGCGGGCCCTGAGCCGGGCGTCCAGGCGGGGATACACGCGGCGGGCGTTGCCCTCGAAGATCTTGTGGCGCTCCTGCGGCGTGAGCGGGCCCGCCTGGTCCACGTAGCGGCGCGTATCGTCATAGTGGTGGCCGGTGCGCGGATCGATGCCGCGTACCGCGCCGATCATCTCGGAGGCAAACAGGATGTTGTCGACGGGGATCACGCGGGTGAGCAGGTCGATGCCGGGCTGGTGATACACGCACGTATCGAAGAAGATGTTGCCGAGCAGATGCGCCTCAAGCTCAGGGAGCTTCAGCTCCTGCGCCAGGCCACGGAAGCGCCCCCAGTGATAAGGCACCGCGCCGCCCCCGTGCGGAATCACGAACTTCAGCGTGGGAAACCGCTTGAACAGATCGCTGGTCAGGCATTGCATGAAGGCCGTGGTATCCGCGTTCAGGTAGTGCGCGCCGGTCGTGTGAAAGCACGCATTGCAGCTGGTGCTGACATGGATCATCGCCGGCACGTCATACGCGGCCAGCATCTCGTAGATGGGATACCAGTACGGGTCCGACAGCGGCGGCGAGGTCCAATGGCCGCCCGAAGGATCGGGGTTCAGGTTCACGCCCACGAACCCGTATTCGACGATGCAACGCTCGAGTTCAGCGAGGCACGTGCGCGTGTCCACGCCCGGCGACTGCGGCAGCATGGCCGCACCCACGAAGTGATCCGGGAACAGTTCCGCGACCCGGTAGCACAACGCGTTGCACAGGCTCGACCACGTGGCACTGGTTTCGAAGTTGCCGATGTGGTGCGCCATGAACGATGCGCGTGGCGAGAAGATGGTGAGATCGGAGCCGCGCTCCCGCATCATCCGCAGCTGGTTGGAGGAGATGGCTTCGACCAGCTCATCGTCGCTGATATGCAGATCTGACGCAGAGGGGCCGAGGCTGGGCGAGGCAAGGTTGGCGATCTGCTGCTTGCGCCAGTCTTCCAGCGCCTTCGGCGCGGTAGTGAAATGCCCGTGGCAATCGATGATCATAATGACGTGTGCTAAGCGTGTACGTTCAGTTTGCAGGCCATGCAGCGGCGGGGATCATGACCTCGCCGCGCATGATGGGTCGGGCGGTGCGAACCAGCGCGCTGCGCGCGATGGTGTTCGGCCGCGTGGGATCGATTTCCAGCTCGACGGTGAATTCGCCGGTGGGGTGTTCAACGCTGATGGCATGGACTGGGCCGCTGCCGGAGATGTCGGCGATGCCTTGCGCTACCGTTTGGGGCAGGACGCAAGCGGTGCCCACCGTCACGGCCGCCAGCACGCCGATGGCGTCGTGGCAAACGTGCGGAATGAAGCAGCGTGTGGCAACGCTGCCGCCGGCACGCGGCGGGGCGATCAGGCACATCTTGGGATAGCTCTTGGCGGTGACGTCGCCCAGTCCCATGCGATGTCCTGCTTCCAGGCGCAGCGCCTCCAGCGTGGCCTTCAGCGGCGCGTCTTCGTTCAGGGCTTGCACGCTTTCATAGCCGGAGCGCCCGAGATCGCTGGCGCGCAACAGCACCATCGGCATGCCGTTGTCGATGAGCGTCGCGTCCACGGTGATCGTCTTGCCGGTGGCAGCGTCGCTGACCGTCAACCGGTCCAGCGCATTGCCGCTGGGAAGCAGGGCAGGGCAGACGGACCCCGCCGTATCCAGGAAATCGATCACGATGGGCGCGGCCGTACCGGGCACGCCATCGATGCGTGCATCGCCTGCGTAGTGCGGCTTGCCGCCCGGCGTCTGCATGGTGATGTCGCACACCATCCCGGTATTCCGGGTGAGCACCCGGGCACGGGTGACATCGCCGGAAGGCTTGAGCAAGCCGCGCTCCACCGCGAACGGCAGCACGGCGGCCAGCATGTTGCCGCAGTTGGGCGTGGTGTCCACCGTATCCGTCCTGGGCTGGAGCTGCGCAAAAGAAACTCCAGATCGGCCTCGCCCGGCACGCCGCGCCCCACGATGCCAATCTTGCTGGTCAACGGATGCGCGCCACCCAGGCCGTCGATCTGCCGCGGATCCGGCGAGCCCATGGCGGCCAGCAGCACGCGGTCCCGCGCAGGGGTTTGCGCAGGCAGATCCGCGGCGAGAAAGAAGGGGCCGCGAGACGTGCCGCCACGCATCAGGATGCACGGTACCGGCATGAGATCCGAAGCGATGAGGTCATTCATGGAACACGATCCGCGTACGTCGATGATGGGCGAGTATTGGCGCTAAGCCATTGCGGCGGGTTGCCTTCTGACCCGGCCAGTGTTCCAATCTTCTTATTGGCTTGGCGAACCGAAAGCACAACGAAGGCGAAACTCAGGCACCCGATGGATCTCCCCCGATCAGCTTGCATCACCTTTATGTGTTTGCCGGCGTGGCTGCCGCAGGCGGCGTGCGGCGCGCAACGGAGACGCTGCACCGCGCGTCGTCAGCGATCGCGCGCTCGGTCAGCGCGTTGGAGAGCAGCCTGGAGGTAGAGCTCTTCGAGCGCAAAGGGCGGGGCATGCTGCTGACCCGCGCCGGAGAAGAAGTGCTGCTCCGCGTGCAGCAGATCGACGCCATCCTCAGAGAGGTCCGGGACGAAGCCATGCGCCTGCGCAGCCGGCATGGCGGCGCTGTCGCCAGCCTCGAATCGCTCTACAACGAGCGCCGGCTGGAAGTCGCCACCATGCTGGCCGAGGCACACCACATGCCCAGCGTGGGCGCGGTGCTTGGCATTTCGCAATCCGCCGTCAGCCAGGCGGTGGCGCGGCTGGAGGAGATACTGGGGCAGCCCCGTTTCTGCGCACCGCGCGCGGCATGATTCCCACGGACGCGGGCGACCGCTGGATGGTGCGGTTCGAGCGCGTGCTGGCGGAACTGCGCCATATCAAGGCCGACGTGGCCGCACTGAGCGGGGTGCTGGAGGGCGTGGTCACGGTGGGCGCGCTGCCGCTCGGCCGCACCCAACTGCTGCCGGCCGCCATCGCCGGGCTGCACGCGCGCCACCCGCGCTTGCGCTTTCGCTCGCTCGAGAGTCCTTATGAGGAACTGACCGCGGGGCTGCTCAGCGGGCGCATCGACCTGATCCTTGGCGCCTTGCGGCCGGGCTCCGCCCAGGGTCTGGCGATGGAGCCGCTGTTCGAGGACCGGATGGCGCTGATTGCCAGTGCCGACCATCCGCTGGCATCCAGGCGGCGGCTCACCCCGCGCGATGTCGAGGCCTACCCGTGGGTGCTCTCCCGTGCCCGCTCACCGCTGCGCGAGGCGCTGGACGGCTACTTTGTGCAACAGGGACGGCCCTTGCCGCAACCCTTCGTGGAAACCGGAGACCTGGCTTTATTGCGCGGCCTGCTGCTGCGCGGCGAGATGATCACTGCCTTGTCTGCCCACCAGCTTCATTATGAGATCGAGCAGGGATCGCTCTGCGTGCTCGATCTCCCCATACCCGGCGCGAGCCGCCCCATCGGCATCACGACCCGCGCGGGCGCTCGGCTCTCGCCCGGCGCCGACGCGCTGCTTGCCGAGCTGCGCACCTGCAGCGCGGCCTGGCGCTGAAGTCCACGCCGCAGCCGGTGCCGCGGCGCTAGCCATCCGTGCATCGATAAGCAGATGGCAACGCCCCGCCAGCCGAAAGCAATACATGCAGACCGCCCGGATCGTAGACTAGCCTTGCCATGAACGTTGCGCTGGCGCCCACGCCCAGCATGGCGATTCTGGCCATTAGTCAGATGAACGATAAGAGCCCGCGTTCGGGTTCACCAGGAGACGGCATGACTGCACGGCCCCGGCTCGATATCCGAGCCCACATCAATGATAGAAAAATGTCGAGCTACCAGTGGCTGCTGCTCGGCTTATGCTTCCTGATCGTAGCCACCGACGGCATGGATGTCGCCATCATGGGCTTCCTCGCCCCGGACATCACGCGCGAGTGGGGCATCTCCCGTGCCAGCTTCGGCGTCGTGATGAGCGCCGCGCCGCTCGGCCTTGCCATCGGCGCGCTGCTGGTCGGCCCGCTCTCCGACCGCTTTGGCCGCAAGAAGCTGCTGATCGGCTCCATCGCGCTGTTCGGTTCGTTCAACCTGCTGAGCGCGTTTTCCGACGGCATCGTGACGCTGTCGCTGCTGCGCTTCCTCACGGGCCTTGGCCTGGGCGCGGCCATGCCCAGCACCACCACGCTGCTCTCGGAATACGTGCCGGAACGCTCCCGCAGCACGCTGCTGGCCGCCATGTTCACCGGCTTCAACCTGGGCTCCGCATTGGTCGGTTTCGGCGCCGCTGCGCTGTTGCCGCACTATGGCTGGCGCACAGTGCTGATGGTGGGCGGCGCGCTGCCGCTGATCTGCCTGCCGGTCTACATGCTGCTGATTCCGGAATCCGTGCGCTTCATGGTCGTGCGCAAAGCGGCCCCGGAGAAGATCGCCCGTACCCTGCGCCGCGTGTGCGGGGGCAACATTGCGGACAATACCGAGTTCACCATCAGCGAGCCGCCGGTGCCCACCTCGCAACCCGTGCGCACGCTCTTGTCGCCCGGCTACCGTGGGATCACACTGTCCCTCTGGCTCACTTACTTCATGGGCTTGCTGGTGATCTACCTGCTCAGCGGCTGGCTGCCGACCCTGATCAAGGACGCAGGGCTGCCGATCGAGCGCGCCGCCAACCTCACCGCGCTCTTCCAGCTGGGCGGGACCGTTGGGGCACTCGTGGTCGGGTTCTACATGGACCGCCGCGCCGCCAACAAGGTCATCGCGCTTGCCTACGCTTGCGGCGCAGCATGGATTCTCCTGCTGGCCTCGGGCAATGTGAGCTCCACGCTGTTTGCCTTCTACGTGCTGATGGCGGGCTTTTGCATGAGCGGCGCACAGACCGGCCTGAACGCCTTCGCCCCCGGGTGCTATCCCACCCCGGTGCGCGCCACCGGCGTGAGCTGGATGCTGGGCATCGGCCGCTTCGGCAGCATCACCGGGTCCATGGCTGGCGGCGTGCTGCTCAGCCTGGGCTGGGGCTTCAGCGCGGTCATTGCCATCCTTGCCGTCCCCGCGGCCATGGCCGCGATATCGATCATTTCCACCAAGGTGCAGCAACGCGCCGTACCCGCCTGAGTCTTTAACATGGCCACTATCATCGGCGCCATCGCGTCATCCCACACGCCCACCATCGGCTTCGCGCTGGATGCGGGCAAGCAGCAGGATCCCGCCTGGGCTCCGATCTTTGCCGCGTACGCGCCGGTCAGCGAATGGTTGGCCAAAGCCAGGCCGGATGTCCTCGTCATGGTCTACAACGATCACGTGACATCCTTCTTCTTCGACCACTACTCGGCATTCGCGCTCGGGATCGGCGAGTCCTACGCCGCGGCCGATGAAGGCGGCGGTCCGCGCTCGCTGCCCGCCATCGGTGGCCATGTTGGTTTGTCCAGGCACATCGGCGCATCGCTGATGGCCGATGAGTTCGACATGTCCTTCTTCCAGGACAAGGCGCTCGACCACGGCTGCTTCTCGCCCTTGTCGGTCCTGCTGCCGCACGGCGATGGCTGGCCTGTCAGGATCGTGCCGCTGCAAGTCGGCGTGCTCCAGTTCCCGGCGCCGTCCGCGCGCCGCTGCTACAAGCTGGGGCAGGGGCTGCGCCGCGCCATCGAGAGCTACCCGGAAGACCTGCGCGTGGCCATCGTGGCCACCGGCGGGCTCTCGCACCAGGTGCATGGCGAACGCGCCGGCTTCAACAACACCGCGTGGGATCACCGCTTCCTGGATCTGTTCGAATCCGACCCCGAGGCGCTGCTGGAACTCACCCACGCCGACTACGCCAAGCTGGGCGGCTTCGAGAGCGCCGAGGTGGTGATGTGGATGGTCATGCGCGGCGCTATGTCCAACGCCGTCCGCTGCATCCATCGCGACTACTACCTGCCCTCCATGACCGGCATCGCCGTGGCCGTCTACGAGAACCAAGCCTGCGCGGACCCCGAGCGCGTGGCGGCGCGCGCCGAGCGCCAGCGCGAGCATATCGGGCACCAGTTGCGCGGCATCGAAGCGCTGGAAGGCACGTATCCCTTCACGCTGGAAACCAGCGTGCGGGCCTACCGCATCAACCGCTACCTGCATCAGCTGGTGCAGCCGGACTTCCGCGTCCGCTTCCTGGCCGATCCCGCCGCCACGTACGACGAAGCCGGACTCACCGCGCAGGAGCGCGACCTCATCTCACAGCGCGACTGGCGCGGGATGATCCACTACGGCGTGATCTTCTTCCTGCTGGAGAAGCTCGGCGCGGTCAGCGGCGTCTCCAATCTGCATATCTACGCCGCCATGCGCGGCGAGTCGCTCGCGGATTTCCAGAAGACCCGCAACGCGCCCGGCGCGCTTTACTCGGTAAGCGGCACTGCCGCCACAGCTGGCCAGGGCGCCGCGTGGCAAAGCCCCGGCGTGCAGCCGGACGCAGTGGCGCCCGTAGTCAAGCCGGACTAAAGCGGCAGAGCGAGCCGCTTTTCCCCTTCCGCCTTTACCCTCGCCGTGCGTCTGGCGCACGGTGGGCGCGCTGTTGCCTGAAGATTGCCAGAGGATATTCGCTGGACTGGCGACAAGGGCAACAACCCATTAGCCCGCGCGATGCGCATCCACATCCAGCGCAGCCTCGGCCGCCGCGCCGGACCGCCCCTTGTAATAGAGGTGCACGCCGATCGCGAGCGAGTCATGGCGGATCTCGTGCAGCGCCTTCCAGGCCTTGGCGGGGTCCTTGAACACCAGGTAATGCGCTTCTTTCTCCACCAGGTCCGCGACCTGGTGCAGGCCATGCACGTGCAGCGTGTTGACCAGCGCGTCGAGGCTGCGATGCGTGCGGGCGTCGGTGCGCGGATAGAGCATGTGGAGCACGGCGACGCGTTGCGAAGCGCTCGTTGCCGTGTAGGCCTCGACGATGTCCTGGTGACGGATAGCCGTGACGACGTCTTCCGTCGTCACGTGTTGGGTCGGGAGCAGGGTTTCGGGTGTGAGTCGCATGACGTTCGCTTCCTTGGCAAGGCCGATTGGAGTAAGTAATCTACGCCAACGTCCCGCCAAGGGAAAACCCTCGGTTTGCAATTCACTGTTGCGAGGTGTGGGCGAATCGATGGGGAGCCATTTGTGCGAGCCACTCAAAATGCTCATCCGCAATCACCAGCTTCGGTAATGGTCTACCATGCTCCCTCTCAGTCAGAGGAGCTAAGTGCCCATGAAACTTGTCGGCTTCGATCCAGGAGGAAAGAAGGCATTCGGATGGTGTGTCGTCACCTTTGACCGTGCCTCAACAAGTTGTGTAGGCGGCATCGCTAGTGATGCCGAGGAGGCCTTCACGGCAGTCACGGATGTCCTCAAGGAGGAACCACCGGCTGCCGTGGGCATCGATGCGCCACTTTTCTGGGTTTCCTCAGAAGATCGTCGGGCAGATAGCGAGGTGCGCAAGCTGGTGCGTGCCGCGGGCGGGCACAATGGCACGGTCGCGCATGTCAATTCGCTGCGGGGCGCCTGCCTGGCACAAGGCATCCTCATCGCAAGGAAGGTGGCCGGGAGCTGGCCTGATGCAGCTATCAGCGAAGCCCATCCGAAGGCGCTGTTAAAGGTATGCGAGGCGGCAAGGAAGTTTGCTGAGAACCCCGATCTATCCGGCGTAGTTGACCATATGAGGGACGCAGCGCTGGCTGCGTTTGCTGCGCATGCGATGGCTAACCCGTCCGACGGCTGGCACGATCTCGCGCTGCATGAATCCTCGCCATTTTTTCCGGCAGGCGCACCCGTCCACTACTGGTTTCCACAGCGACAGCTCTGATCGTATCTTGCTTGGATTGTCATCCCTGTCCGGCTTCCACTTGGGCACAGACGACCGGCCGCGACCGGTCGAAGCCGTATGGTAGCGTCCCGCTATATTTCCCTCCACACGGTGATTCAGGTGAGGTCGCAATGAAGGTCAAACGAATCGTTGCAAATATCAACACGCAAGCCGTAGACGACGCGAAGCGCTTTTACCAGGGCGTATTTGGCCTCGATCTGCTGATGGATCATGGCTGGATTGCCACCTACGGGTCTTCGGAAAGGATGGACGTGCAGATCAGTTTCGCTTCGCAAGGAGGATCGGACACGCCAACGCCTGATCTATCGATCGAAGTGGACGATATTGCCGCCGCACTAGAGCGCGTGAAGTCGGCAGGCATTCCCATCGAGTACGGCCCGGTCGACGAGCCGTGGGCCGTGCGACGCTTCTATGTTCGCGACCCATTCGGCAAACTGATCAATGTGCTCGCCCACATCTGACATGGAGGTCTGCTGGGGCGGCCGTAGGCTGTCCGGATGACTGCGCGTGGCCGGCCGTCTACCAGGAAGAGGTACCCCCACGTGCCCTAAGCAGTTTCCCTTCAAAGTGCGCAACCAGGAAGTCGAGGAACGCCCGGACCTTGGCCGACATGTTCAGCCGCTCCGGGAAGACGGCAAAGATGTCGGCTGGTGGCAAGGCATAGTCTTCGAGCAGCAAGACCAGGCGGCCACTTCGGAGGTACTTGGCAAGGTCCCACTCCGCGCGTTGCAAGATCCCTTGCCCGGCAAGGCCCCACGTCAGCGTGACTTCGCCATCATTGCTGCTCAGAGCGCCGCGTACCTTCACCGTTTCCGTCTTCTTGCCTTTGACGAAGCGCCAGATGCCATATGCGGAGTCATTCTGGCGCAGCACGATGCATTGATGCTGCGTCAGATCGTGTGGCGTGACCGGCGTGCCGTGTGCTTTCAGATACGAGGGCGCGGCGCAGACCAGGCGCCGGTTGTCGGCAATCTTCCGCGCCATCAGGCGTGTATCCGGAATCTCGCCGAACCGTATCCCGATGTCGAATCCTTCATCCCCCAGGTTCATTGGCCTGTCCGTCAGATGTAGCTGCACCTCCATCTGTGGAAACCGTTTGGCGAAATCGGATATCGCAGGCGCGATGTAAGTTCGCCCGAATCCCAGCGGAGCGTTGACTCGCAACGTCCCACGCGGCGCCACATGGCTGCTGGAGATCAGTTGGTCGAGATCCTCGATCTCCGCGAGCAGGCGCCGGGCGTGCTCGAGGTAGACCTCTCCCTCGGCCGTCAGGCCGATGCGCCGCGTCGTCCGGTTCAGCAACCGCACCCCAAGCCGCTTCTCCATTTGAGCGAGCCGTTTACTGATGGCTGCAGGTGTGACGTCTTGCTCACGCGCGGCCGCTGACAGGCTGCCCGCCTTGGCCAGGCCAGCGAAGAAGGCAAGTTCCGAAGGATGTCCCATCTTCAACCCCAAGTTAATATTAGTTTGAAAATCAGTTCATCTTACTCCCTTGGTTTTCAACGATAGTTAGGTCACAGAAGGCGCCGGCATACCTGGCGGTTGAAAGCGGCCTTCGGTGTGTGGAAAACAATGAGAGGAGCAACGCTATGCGTGAATACAAGATTGCAGCCATCCCTGGCGATGGCATCGGCCCGGAAGTCATCTCTGCCGGTTTGCAAGTGCTGGAGACCCTGGCGGGGCAAGATGGCGGCTTCAAGCTGAGTGTCGAGCATTTCCCGTGGAGCTCCGACTACTACCTGGAAAAAGGCTACTACATTCCCGAAGGCGGGCTTGAACGCCTGAAGCAGTTCGACGCTATCTTCTTTGGTGCCGTCGGCGCACTGAACGTGCCCGACCACGTGTCGCTGTGGGGCCTGCGCCTACCCATCGCCCAGGGCTTCGACCAGTACGCCAACGTACGCCCCGCACGCGTACTGCCAGGGGTGAAGAGCCCGCTGGCCAATGGCAAGGACATCGACTGGGTCATCATCCGCGAGAACTCGGAAGGCGAATACGCGGGCAACGGCGGCCGTACCCACCGTGGCCTGCCCATCGAGACCGGCACGGAAACCGCTGTCTTCACGCGCGCCGGTGTCGAACGGATCCACCGCTTCGCATTTGAGCTCGCGCAAAAGCGCCCCCGCAAGCACCTTACCCTGGTGACCAAGTCGAACGCGCAGCGCTTCGGCATGGTGATGTGGGACGAGATCTTCTACGAAGTCGCCAAGGACTATCCGGACGTCAAGGTTGACCGCGAACTGGTCGACGCCGTGACGACGCGCATGGTGTTGAAGCCCCATACGCTGGACGTGGTGGTCGCGACCAACCTGCACGCCGACATCCTGTCCGACCTGGCAGCGGCACTTTCCGGCAGCCTCGGCATCGCGCCGACCGCCAACCTGAACCCGGAGCGCCTGTTCCCTTCCATGTTCGAGCCGATCCACGGCTCCGCCTTCGACATCACGGGCAAGGGTGTGGCGAATCCCATCGCCACCTTCTGGACCGCGGCCATGATGCTTGAGCATCTGGGTGAGAAGCCCGCGGCGGACCGCCTGATGGCAGCCATCGAGCAGATCACCGCGGACGGCGTCTTCACCCCGGATCTGGGCGGCAACGCAACCACCGCGTCGGTCACCGAAGCCATCTGCAAGGCGCTGGCCAACCAGGTCAAGAAGGCGGCCTGAGGCTGAGCAGGAAGCGCGGCTCGCCGCGCCGCATCAAACAACTGGCGGGCTAGCACCGGCACAGGTGCCCCGTACCGAGCCGGCCCTGAGTGGGCCGGCCAATCAAGAATGCCATCAGGAGACAGGCATGCAATCCGTTATCCGGACTGCGGTGGCTGCGTTCGCCCTCGCTCTCGGCGCCGGCACCGCTTTCGCCCAGGCATATCCCACCAAGCCCATTCGCCTCATTGTCCCGTTTCCCCCGGGGGCACCACCGACGTTCTTGCCCGCACCGTGGGACAAAAGCTCACGCAGGCGCTAGGCCAGCCCGTCATCATCGAAAACCGGCCGGGCGCTGGTGCAACCATCGGCGCGGACGCCGTCGCGAAGTCCGCGCCAGATGGCTACACATTGCTCATGGGTGCGGTTCACCACACCATCGCACCGAACGTCTACAGAAAGCTCTCCTACGACTTCCAAAAGGATCTGACGCCGGTCTCCGTCGTTGCCATCGTGCCGAACGTGCTCGTCGTCAGCCCGAGCTTCCCGGCCAAGAACGTGCAGGAGTTGGTCGCCTATGCCAAGGCCAACCCCGGAAAGCTGACCTACGCGTCCAATGGCAACGGCACGGCCCATCACCTCATCGGCGAGCAATTCAAGGCACAGACCGGCACCAACATCGTCCACGTTCCCTACAAGGGGAGCGCCCCGGCCATCACTGACCTGATGGGCGGCCAGGTATCGATGATGTTTGACACCGCGTCGTCCGCGCTGCCTTACATCAAGGCCGGCAAGCTCAAGCCGCTGGCGGTCGCAACGGCCAAGCGCTCTTCCGCACTGCCGGATGTGCCTACCCTTGCCGAATCCGGCTTGCCCGGCTTCGACATCGCCTCCTGGTTCGGCATCCTTGCCCCTACCGGAACGCCGCCTGAGATCGTGAACAGGCTTAGCACTGAAATCGCCAAGGCCCTGGCACTCCCCGATGTGAAGAAGCAATTCGCTGCCATCGGCGCAGAGCCGGTCGGCAACACCCCGGCCCAGATGACGGCCCAGATCAAGGACGAAGTCACCCGCTTCGGCAAGCTCGTCAAGGAAGCGCACGTCAGCATGGACTGACCAAGAGGCACGGCCGTCGCGCGAGCGTCGGCCGCATCCGGTTGATGAAGGCAAGACAGGCTGCGCTGCAAGTGCGTCGCCACAGGAGACATCATGAAAAGGCGACTCATAGGCTCACTGTATGTTCAGGTGCCCATTGCCGTGGCGGCGGGCATCCTGCTGGGTATCTTCATGCCCCATATCGGCAGCGAGCTCAAACCACTTGGCGATATCTTCATTCGCCTCATCAAGATGGTGTTTGCACCCATCATCTTTGCGACCGTTGTGCTCGGCATCGCCAAGATGGAAAGCATCAAGGATCTCGGCAGGGTGGGCTGGCGTGCGCTGCTGTACTTCGAAGTGCTGTCGACGTTCGCGCTGCTGCTCGGCGTGATCGTCGTCAATGTGGTTCAGCCTGGGCATGGCATGAACGTCGACCCGGCGACGCTCGACACGAAGAGCATTGCCGCCTATACGGCACAGGTGAAGCACGAAGGCATCATGGACTTCCTGCTCAGCCTCGTGCCGATGAGCATCGTCGATGCGCTCGCCAAGAACACATCCTGCAGATCCTCGTGTTCTCGGTATTCATGGGCGTGGCGCTGGCACACCTGGGCGAACGCGGCAAGCCCTTCGTCGCCGCGCTGGACTCGTTCGCCAACGCCATGTTCGCGGTCGTCGGCATGATCATGCGCTTCGCGCCGATCGCCGCGTTCGGTGCGATGTCCTTCACGGTAGGCAAATACGGATTTGGCTCCATCGCGTCGCTGGGCAAGCTGGTTGCCACCATGTATGGGACCTGCGCGCTGTTCGTGCTGATCGTCCTGGGTGCAATCTGCCGCGCCTGCGGGTTCAGCTTGCTGAAGTTCCTGAAGTACATCAAGGACGAAATCCTGACCGTGCTGGGTACGAGCTCGTCGGAATCCGTCATCCCGCAGTTGATGCGCAAGCTGGAAAACGTTGGCGTGTCGAAGCCCGTCGTTGGGCTGGTGGTGCCGGCGGGGCTTACCTTCAACCCCGATGGCCAGTGCATCTACTACACCATGGCCGCAATCTTTATCGCACAAGCCACCAACACGCCCTTGACCCTCACCGACCAGTTCGTCGTGCTCGGCGTGCTGCTGCTGACGTCGAAGGGCTCCGCGGGCATCACCGGCTCGGGCTTCATCACCCTGGCCGCAACGCTCGCGTCGCTGGGGAAGATTCCGGTGGCCGGCATGGTGCTCTTGCTTGGCGTGGACCGTTTCATGTCGGAGGCGCGCGCCATTACCAACACCATCGGCAACGCGGTTGCGACCATGGCGATTGCCAAGTGGGTCGGCGCACTCGATGAGGACCGTGTCCAGCGCGTGCTCAATGGCGAAGTCGACCCCGAAGACCTGGAGGAACTCTATGAGGGTGTCGCCCAGGAATCGATCCCGCTGGTGCCGTTGCAGCCCAACTATGCAGCCGACGCCCGCAAGAGCGCTTGAAGCCGGAACGGAAACAGGTAACGCATCGTGAAACACGCCATCATTGAAAACCCCAAGGCATTCCTGGAGTCGCTCTTCCGGACTGCCGTATCCGCAGCGGACCCGCAGGACTGCCTAGCGTGCGCATTACCCGAGCCGCCGGTCGGTCGCACCATCGTCGTCGGGGCCGGCAAGGCAGCCGCCAGCATGGCGCGGGCGCTGGAACGCGCTTGGCCAGGCCCATTGGCCGGCCTGGTCGTGACGCGGTACGGCCACGCCGCGCCGACCTCGCGCATCGAAGTGGTCGAAGCCGCGCATCCGGTGCCCGACGCGGCTGGCCAGCGCGCCGCGGTTCGCATGCTGGACATGATCTCGGGACTGTCCGAAGACGATCTGGTCATCTGCCTGATTTCCGGCGGGGGCTCCTCACTGCTTAGCCTTCCGCTTGCCGGCATCAGCCTGGACGAGAAGCGCGCCGTCAACCAGGCGCTCCTGGCCAGCGGCGCGACCATCTCGGAGATGAACTGCGTGCGGCGGCATCTATCCAGCATTAAAGGTGGAAGGCTTGCCGCGGCGTGCCATCCGGCTCGCGTGGTGACGCTGTTGATTTCAGACGTACCCGGCGACGATCCGGCCAATATCGCTTCCGGGCCAACGGTATGCGACGCGACGACGTGCCAGGACGCGCTGGATATCGTCCGGCGCTACGGGATCCTGCTCCCGGCCAGCGCAGAGCGTCTCCTGGTGTCCGGCGGCGGGGAGTCCATCAAGCCTGGCGATGAACGCCTCGCGCACAGCGAGGTGCACATGATCGCGACGCCAGCAATCTCCCTTGCCGCCGCGGCGCAGGCAGCGGCGGCCGCGGGCATCCGGCCCTATGTACTGGGGGACCGCATCGAAGGCGAGGCTGCCGACGTGGGCAAGGTGATGGCCGGCATCGCCTTTCAGGCCGCGCAGGGGACCGCGCCATTCCAACTGCCGTGCGTGCTCCTGTCAGGGGGCGAGACCACCGTCACGGTGAAGGGCAATGGCCGCGGCGGGCGCAATGTGGAATTCCTGCTTTCTCTGGCCATTGCGCTGGACGGCCACCCCGGTGTCTTCGCACTGGCAGCCGATACGGATGGCGTGGATGGCATAGAAGAGATCGCAGGGGCATATGCCGACCCCACGACGCTTTCGCGAGCCTGGCAGGCAGAGATGGCGCCGCACGCCTTCCTCTCCAACAACGACGGCCACACTTTCTTCGAGGCGCTTGGCGACGCCATCGTCACGGGCCCCACTCTTACCAACGTCAACGATTTTCGCGCCATGCTGATTACCAGCCCGGCCGGAAAAGGATGCTAGATCATGCGCCGCACTCGAAATGCCAAGATTGTCGCCACCGTCGGACCGGCCAGCAGCGATGCGGCAAGCCTTCGCCGCCTGTTCATGGCCGGCGCCGACGTTTTCCGGCTGAACTTCAGCCATGGCACGCATGCCGACCACAAGGCACGCCTCAACCTCATCAGGGATCTGGAGACGGAGCTGGGACGGCCAATCGGCATCTTGCTGGACCTGCAAGGGCCAAAGTTGCGCGTGGGCCAGTTTGGGAACGGTCCCGTTACGCTCGTGCAAGGCCAGACGTTCCGGCTTGATATGGGCAAGGACCGTCCGGGCGACGCGAGCCGGGTTGCGCTGCCCCATCCCGAGATCTTTGCGGCGCTGAAAGCGGAGACCGACCTGTTGCTCGATGATGGGAAGCTTCGCCTCCGGGTAAAGGCATTCGGGCCGGACCATGCCGAGACCGAAGTGATCGACGGTGGGGTGCTGTCCGACCGCAAGGGCGTCAACGTGCCAGGCGTCGTGCTGCCGCTGTCGGCCTTGACCGCGAAGGACCGCGAAGACCTGGACTATGGCTTGTCGCTCGGAGTCGACTGGATCGCCTTGTCCTTTGTCCAGCGCGCGGAGGATATTCGCGAGATCAAGCAGATTGTCGGAAACCGGGCCAGCATCGTCGCCAAGCTGGAGAAGCCGGCGGCCATCGCGGAGTTGCATGCCATCGTCGCCGAAACCGACGCGGTGATGGTCGCCCGCGGCGATCTTGGGGTCGAAATGCCCGCCGAGCAGGTGCCATCCATTCAGAAGCGCATCGTGCAGGCTTGCCGCAAGGCGGGCAAGCCCGTCATTGTCGCCACGCAGATGCTGGAATCCATGGTGAGCTCGCCCGTACCGACGCGCGCCGAAGCTTCCGACGTGGCCACGGCCATCTACGATGGCGCCGACGCCGTCATGCTCTCCGCGGAATCCGCTTCCGGCAAATACCCCGTCGAAGCCGTGCAGATGATGAACAGCATCATTGTGCAGACGGAGGCGGACCCGTACTACAGGGAGGTCATGGAGGCATCGCAGACCCCGCCGGAGCCGGACATCGCCAACGCCATCGGCAGCGCAATGCGCCGCGTTGCCGGGCTTCTCCACGTAGCCACCACCGTGGCTTACACAAGCTCAGGCTATTCCGCCATGCGCATGTCTCGCGAGCGTCCCGAGGCTCCCATCATCGGCATGACCCCCAATCTACATGCTGCGCGCGCCATGGCTCTCGTCTGGGGCGTGCATGCGGTCGTCATCCATGAGGTGGAAAGCGTGACCGAAATGACGACCTACGCTTGCGACACAGCCGAGAGCGAGGGCTTTGCCACTTCGGGGCAGGTCATCGTGATCTCTGCGGGCATGCCCTTCGGCACGCCTGGCACGACTAACCTGCTTCGCATCGCAACGCTCGGCCAGCCAGCCGCCTGACAACCCTCGGCACCCACGACATCACTATTTGAGGCATGCATCATGACCGTCATCCGATCCATTCGAGGCTTCGAGGTATTGGACTCCCGTGGCAATCCCACGGTGGCCGCAGAGGTGACACTGGCCGATGGCGCCTGCGGATATGCGGCCGCACCCTCGGGCGCCTCCACCGGCAGCCGGGAAGCGCTGGAACTCCGGGACAATGACCCAGCTCGCTACGGCGGCAAGGGCGTGCGGCAGGCCGTCAAACACGTCAGCGAAGACCTGAGCGCAACGCTGGTCGGTTGCGACGCGGCGGACCAGGCGGCCGTGGATGGTTTGCTCCTGCAAGCGGACGGTACGGAGACGAAATCCCGCATGGGCGCGAATGCGCTCTTAGCGGTGTCGCTCGCCACCGCCAGGGCAGCGGCTGCATCCCAGCGGGTGCCCTTGTACAGACGCATCTCGACGGCCGACCGCTTCATGCTGCCAGTACCGATAATGAATGTGATCAACGGAGGCGCCCACGCGGACAACAACGTCGACATACAAGAGTTCATGATCTTGCCGGTAGGCGCCACGTCATTTGCCGAGGCGATCCGATGGGGCGCAGAGGTATTTCACTCGCTCAAGAGCGTACTGCGAAAACGCGGCCTCTCTACCGCCGTGGGTGACGAGGGCGGGTTCGCTCCTGATCTCCCCTCCAATGAGGCTGCGCTAGAAGCGATCATCAGCGCAATCGAGCTCGCCGGCTATCGGGTTGGCCCCGATATCGCACTTGGGCTGGACGTCGCCAGTTCGGAACTCTACGAAAACGGGGTATATAGCCTGGCCTCCGAAGGCAAGCGCTTCGACGCCAACGGCTTCTGCGACTATCTCGCCACACTGGCGAAAAGCTACCCCATCGTCACGATCGAGGATGGCATGGCAGAAGACGACTGGGCAGGATGGAAGCTGCTGACGCAGACGCTTGGAGAACGCATTCAGCTAGTGGGCGACGACCTGTTCGTCACCAATACCGCCATCCTGGAGAGAGGCATCAAGGAAGGGATCGCCAACTCCATCCTGATCAAGCCGAATCAGATCGGAACCCTCACCGAGACCTTGGCAGCTATCTCGATGGCTGCTGCGGCAGGATACACGGCGGTCGTATCCCATCGCTCCGGCGAGACGGAAGACACAACGATTGCCGATATCGCGGTAGGGACTTCGGCCACCCAAATCAAGACTGGCTCACTCTGCCGCTCGGATCGTGTGGCGAAGTACAATCGGATACTGCTGATCGAAACCGAGTTGGGCGAGCGGGCCACGTATGCGGGATCGACGGCGTTTTCGCGGCAACGCACGCGTGGTGGACGTGAAACGGATTCCCGGAAGGAAGAAACGTACATATAGTCGAATGATCGGCACTATGCCCACCCTCAAATTTGCTTCCATGGACATTAGTTCACCAATAGGTAGTAAAAGAGAATGCCGATGGTAATGATTCCAACGGCGTTCCAGAACCTGAACTGGTCGCGCTTCATGATTCCATCCGATCTGGATTGGTACGCCACAAGAAACCGTTCAACTGCCCCGCCAGCCGTATCTTCTTTCGAGAGGCCGTGTGGGACCTGTGCGCGTAATCAAGGCACCTGCTTCGTTTGCGCGGGCTGGCTTTCAGCGGTTTTTGCTGCCTGGTTTCCACCCATTAGCGCGTCCTTTTCCGCTTGATGCTTGGCTTCCAGCTTTCGTTCCGCCGCTTGAAGATCGGCGGGGTAGTCACCATTGTCGCCTTGGGAAGGGTTGTAACCGACCGACTCCAATTCTTCGAGTTCGTGCAGCACCTCTGCGCGAGTGACTTGATGCGTGGCGGGTGCCGGCGACGTTTGCGCGTGTACACAAAGCGAAGTTGCCATCAACGCGGCGCTCACGATGAGCGAACCGCGCATGCGCAGGACGAAAAGGCGAATCAGCGAATTCGATTTCATGGCAGTACTCCTTGGATGTTCGAGCGAGTGATGCCCGCGGTCGACTTGACTGCGCAGCATGACGCTCTGCATGGGTAAACCGCGGAACCGGCCTCCTTATTCCCCAATTTCTTTCGGGAATAAGACGGACGTTGCTGTGGTTTAACCAGTGCACGCCGGACGGTTGACAAGGATCCAGGAGATCCCTGCAACTCGTGCGACGCGACGTACCAAGGCGCCACACTTACGAAGTAGCACTTTGGTTTGCTGATTGAACCGCATTGGAGATTGTCATGAAACATCTCAGTCTGATTGCTGCCATCACCCTCACACTGGGGGCTGCGCACGCGTATGCCTGCGACATGGACGTCGCTGCCGGACCCGACGAAAGCGGCACCACGGGGTCGCAGGTGGCCCCGGCCGCAGGGCAGGCCACGATGCCGATGACGAGCAGCCCGGTTCCGATGGGCAAGACCGGCGAAGAGGTTCGTCAAGCGCTGATCCGCGCGAAGAAGGATGGCACGATGGAGCGCTTGAACGCGCTGTATGGCGGAGGCTGAACGGGTACTCGACATGAGCGGCACGCGCGTGGGGAGGACACACGATCGCGCTTTCCGGCGATCGTGGACACGGTCGAAGATAGATACCTGATCCGGTTGCTCCAAATCCTCTGCGGCTCTCCCTCGTTACGCCGGCGCTCTGACCCAATGTGGGAGAGGGAATATTCCTGGTGGTCCGCCGGTACTGCACATGACAGGCAGGAGGACACGATGATCGGAGACGACAAGTCTCGCCGCGGGAGATGTTTCTTTTCGGCAGATGGTGCCCGGGCGACGTCGACGTGCTGTCGATCGAGCGGCGGATGGCATTGAACGGACTTATTGCCGCCCCCAAAGGCGGATTCAAAGCTGAATGGAGAGCATCATGAACAAGCAATACTTTTTGAGGACTGTGCTAGTCGCAGGTACTTTTTCCGCTGCCTTGGCGGCTGGCTTCGCCCAGACGGCGGAGCCCAAAAACAGCGCGCATCCAGGCGACAAATATGGCTACGACTTCTACGTACCCGTGCCGAGTGCCTTTGTGGACGGCGCACGGATCGTCGCGGGACGCGACCTTACCGGAGTATCGGCGTCTCCTGGTCGCGAGCTGAACTCTGGCGTTGAGGCTGCTCCCGGCAAGCAGCCTGGCCCATCCGCAGAATCAGTCCGTACTCTCGCTGGCTGGGATCGAACCGGTCCGTCGGCGCCGCCGGAACGCAGCATTGAGCAGCGAGAAATCGATCGCGTAGCGATGTCCGGCGATGGGAGGCGTAGCGGAAAGTTCGATGTCTCCAGCGAGAGCGAGAACGCCTGACGATTTTTGGACAGGAACGAGGTGAGAGGAAATCCGTGACTCTCACGTTCGCCCGAAAATGCTGAATTGGAGTGCAAGATGCGCTTGCGAGATAGCATGTTTGTCCTGGTGGGCTTGGCCGAGGTCCCTTCCTGGCCAATAGGCGCCGGCTTTGGGCAGCGACCCAATGGCCGCTCTCCAAGCCCGAACGGACATTGCGCTACCCTCGGCGCGAGTGGCCACGTGATCGGATTGCGGGTTGCGCATCCACGGTAGTGAGGAGATGCTGGCGGCCCTCATCAAGAATTTCATCCGCGAGCGCCGGGTCAATGTCGGCAACCGCACGCGAAAGCAGCAACGTGCCAACCATTTGGCTGAACAGCGTGATCGCCTTCCTGCGGCTACCTTCTTTGATCCCATCCGTCTCTTCGATGACTCTGGTGAATCGTTCGAGATTCCCCGCGAGACCTTCTGCGTAAGCGTCGCGCGCCGCTTCGCCCAGCCGGCGGGCGTCGCCTACAAAACCCGACAAGGGACAACCCGCATCGATACTCGCGCGATGCTCGGGGGATAGATACCACTGAATCTGTTGCTTGATCGGGTCGGCGTCAGCTGATCTGGCGGCTTCGATTATCGAGGCAAACGCGTCTCCACCGTCCTCCATGGCCTTGTCCATCACCGCGGCGACCAGCGCGTCCTTTGATTTGAAGTGGTTGTAGAAACCGCCCTGCGTGAAGCCCGCCGCCTTCATCAGCTCGGCGAGCCCGACCGCATCGACGCCGCGCTCGCGAAACAGCTTCTCGGCGGCTGCCACGATCGCGTGCCGGTTTTCAATCGCCTGCTGCTTGGAAACACCCATTCCCCTCTCTTCGGCCGCCAACGGCCCAATAAGCCCCATCGAAAATACAATGTCGATCACCATTGACATTGCCGGGGGAGTCACCACAATCCATCACATGACAATGTCAGTCACCATTGTGTTAAGTATAACCCACTTGACTCAAACGTCCACGCAGCACGGACACAACGTCTACCCGACGCCTGACCGCGTCGCCGCTCGGCTCTTCAAAGAGGAACGCAACATGACGAAGACAACCCCTGAACAGAACAAGGCGCTTGTGCTGGAAGCATTCGACACCCTGTTCAACAAGCGCGACTACGTTGCAGCAGAGCACTTCTGGTCCGATCGCTACATTCAGCACAGCGCACATATCGCGCCGGGACGCGCAGGCCTGTTCGATCTGATCCGCACGCTGCCCGATACCTTGCGCTATGAGAACCAGCTGATCCTGGCCGAGGGTGACTATGTCATCGCGCATGGCCGCTTTTCGGGAATGGGCAGACCCGCCGCGTGGATTGCAGTCGACGTCATCCGTTTTGAAGACGGCAAACTCGCCGAGCACTGGGACGTCCTTCAGGACGAAGCGACCCAGGCGCAATCCGTGAGCGGCCTGCCGATGTTCGGCGACCGGTTCCCGGCCTGAGCACGCAAGCGTCAATCACTGAAGCATCAGCAAGGAAACGATCATGAAACTCACCGGAAACACGATCTTCATCACGGGCGGCGGTTCGGGCATTGGCCGCGGGCTAGCCGAGGCGCTCCACAAACGGGGCAACAAGGTCATCGTCGGCGGCCGCCGGCGTAGCCACCTGGACGAGGTGGTGGCTGTGAACCCTGGCATCGCCGCGGTCGAGCTCGACATCACCGATCCCGCCAGCATCGAGTGGGTAGCGGCGCAGTTGATCGCGGACTATCCCGATCTCAACGTGCTGATCAATAACGCCGGTGTCATGCAGCCGGACCAGGCGGGTGGCCAGATCGATGACGCGCTGATGGTGTCCACCATCACGACCAACCTCATGGGGCCGATCCGCATGACGTCCGCGTTGATCGATCACCTCAAGACCCGGAATGATGCTGTCGTCGCCTATACCAGCTCGGTGCTGGCTTTCGTGCCGTTGGCTGTGACTGCCGTGTACTCGTCGACCAAGGCGGCGCTTCATTCATACATCCTCTCGCAGCGCTTCATGCTACGGGACACGACGGTTCGCGTACTCGAGATCGCACCGCCTTGGGTGCGCACGGACCTCATGAACAGCCGCGAAGCCGAACAAGCGATGCCGCTTGAAGCGTTCATCGACGAAACGATCGCTGTCCTCGGAACCGATGCAGATGAGATTCTGGTTGAAGGCGCCAAGCTGTTCCGCGGCAACCCCGGTCCCGGTGAACACGACATGGTCAATGGCTTCAATGCACAGATGATGGCGATGATGGCTGGGTGATTCGCTGCCTGCCGGATACAGAGTGCCGCCGAGTGAGAGGGGATTGACTTGGATGCCCATAGCGCCGAGTGCCATAGCCAATGTCTTGGTCTTGGCCTTGGCGTTCGCCAGCCGGGCACAGGCTCGGATTCTTCGGCCTCGGCATGTCCCCCTCCCTCCGCTACGAGCGGATGCCGAACAAGCCGTGCCAGAACGAATCGAAGGCGCCGGGGTGACGCCTGGGCCGCGTCGCCTCGTCGGGGTTTGACGCCGCAGCCCCGCCGGGCGTCGGGGCAGCCTCGGTGTCAGGCCCGTCTGCGGCCGGCGCGCTTGCCCGCCGCGACGCCTCAAAGGCCCATGCGCTGTCCGCGATGCGTGCCGCCAGTTCCACGTCGCAGTCCCGGCCGAGCAGCACGCCGAAGATGACGTCGCGGTTGTGGCCGTCGTCGGCAAAGCGCATCGCGATGGCGACCATCTTCTCGTAGTGTTCCTGCGCGACGCGCTGGGCCTCGCGCTCCTGTTCTTCCTGCGCCTCGCGCTCGGCCTGGCAGCGCCGCATCTCCCGCTCGAATACTTCGTCGTAGATCTGGCGCTGCACGGCATCGGAAAGAATGGCGTAGGCATCGCGGATTTCCTGGAATGCCCCGTGCGCCTCCGCCTCGCGGCCAAGGTTGCGGTCGGGGTGCCACTTCATCGCGGCGCGGCGGTAGGCGCGCTTGATCTCGTCCAGGGTGGCATCCGATTGCACGCCGAGGGTCGCGTAGAGGGTGGTCATGGGCCTGGGGTGGCTGCTGGAAGGCTTTTATCCTAGCACGGGGTGACCCGCCAGCACGGTCACTGCCACGTCGATGTGGTGCTGTTATCGACAGTGCACTAGTGCCCTTATGCCCTCATGCCAGCTTATACGCACATCGACGCCATTCGGCACGGTTCGGCTCTTGTCGTGGCGGCCTCGCCGATAGGGCATGCCGCTGGCGGTACCGCGTCTTGCAGCCCCCGGAGCGGCCAAGACGGCGAAAAGTTGCCCAGGCTTGATGCATGCCGATGAAACTGTGGGAGGACCAGAGATGGCCGCCACGAAATCCACTCGCCGGCCGGCAAAGGGCCGCGCCGGTACTAGCGCCGGGACCGTGCGGCGCTGGTCGCAGGATGTGACCGTGCGCAGCAATGCACTGGACCTCGAACCGCATCTCTTCGCCTCGGACAGCCCCGAGGAGATCGCCGCCTCGCTCAAGCGGTCCGCCCTGAGCAGCCGGCGCCGCAAGGGCACGGCTTTCCAGTCGGCGATGTCGATGCTCAACTTCTACATCAATCGCGCCGGCCGTAACCTGCCCAGGGAGCCCCGCGCCACGCTCGAGCAGGCCAAGGGCAAGCTGCGCGAGGCGTTCGGGCGGCCACCATAAGCACCGGCCACGCGCCCCCGGCTCGCTTGCGCGATTGCGTGTGCGAGCTAATGCTTGTTCCCATGTCATCTTCGCGGAGCAACATCATGGACACACGAAGTGAGCTGCAAGCCACCGTGGACGCCCTGGTTCAAGCGGGAAAAGGTCTGCTGGCCGCCGACGAGAGCGGCCCGACGATCGCCAAACGGTTCGAGCGCATCGGGGTGGAATCGAGCGAGGAGAGCCGCCGGGCGTGGCGCAACCTGCTCCTGTCGACACCAGGTCTTGGTGAATTCATCAGCGGCGTGATCCTGTACGAGGAAACGCTGGGCCAGCGCGCCGACGATGGCACGCCGCTGCCAGAACTGGCTGCGCGCCATGGCATCGTGCCCGGCATCAAGGTGGACAAGGGCAAGCTCGCGCTCGCCCATGCTCCCGGCGACGAGATCACCGAAGGCCTCGACGGGCTGGCCAAGCGGCTTGCCGGCTATCGCCAGCAGGGCGCGCGCTTGCCAAGTGGCGCGCGGTGTACAACGTGTCCGACCAACTGCCTGGCCGGCTTGCCATCCAGGCCAATGCGCAGGCGCTGGCACGCTATGCCGCGATCTGCCAGGAGACGGGCGTGGTGCCCATCGTCGAGCCCGAGGTGCTTATGGATGGCGCGCACTCCATGGCGCGTTGCGCCGAGGTCACCGAGGCCGTGCTGCACGAAGTCTTTCATGCCTTGCACCGGCATGCGGTGGTGCTCGAACACATGCTGCTGAAACCCAGCATGGTGCTCCCCGGCAAGGAGGCCGGGCACGCGGCGCCGGCCGAGGTTGCCATGCAGACCGTCCAGGTGCTCAAGCGCACGGTGCCGGCGGCGGTGCCGGGCATCTTCTTCCTGTCCGGCGGCCAAACGCCCACCGAGGCCACCGCCAATCTCGATGCCATGAACCGTCTCGCCCCGCAGCCCTGGCGGCTGGCCTTCTCCTACGGGCGCGCCTTGCAGGAGCCGCCTCTGCTGGCCTGGCACGGCGAAGCCGCTAACGCGGCGCAAGCGCAACGGGCGCTGCTGCAGCGCGCACGGCTGAATGGCCTGGCCTGCCTGGGGCAATACGAAGCGGCGCTGGAGACTGCTGCGGGCTGAGCTTTGGGAACATAGCCCAAAGTCGATTGATCGTTGGATGTGGGTTGAGAATACGTGCGCTCGCCGCCGCAGGAGAGTGTCCCAGCTTGCGTCCTGCAGCGGACAGCCCGCCCGGGTTTGCCGTTTCAACAAAAAGCCGGATGTCACCGAGTTTCTCCACGATATTTCCGTTCTTTTTGAAGATGATTCAACCGGTGGGCCAATTATCAAAGCGCGCCGGACCTTGCACAATGTGCCACATCAGCAATCGGCGATCGAATCCCCATGAAGCGCGTGCGAACGTTCCCGACAGGGCACGGGACGCCGTCAGCCTTGCATGAACGCCGCCGACCGCCGTCGCCAGCCAGGCAACGTGACCGGCAATCCAGGCCGGGATCAACGCGTCGGCGAGGCTAATGCAAGTTCATCCTTACACAAGGGGTAAAGAATGTTTGTTTATCGTGGCTCGACCGCTTTGATTACAGGGGCATCGAAAGGGCTAGGGAAGGTCTTCGCCGAGACACTTGCCGCACGCGGCATGAACCTGGTGCTGGTAGCGCGCTCTGGTGACGCTTTGCACGCCCTGGCGCAAGACCTTACCGCCAGGTACAGCGTCCAATGCGTCCCGCTCAGCGCCGACCTGGCCAATCCCTACGCCGCCATTCAGATCGGTGAGGAACTTGAGCACCGCGGCATTCAGGTCGACCTGCTGGTCAACAATGCGGGGCTTGGCCTGACCGGCAGCTTCCTCTCGCAGGATTTCAAGAAGGTACAGTCGGAGATCCAGGTCAACGTCCAGGCGCTGGTCGCGCTTACCCACCAGCTTGGCAGCGCAATGACAAAGCGGGGCAAGGGCGGCATCATCAATCTTGCGTCCAATGCAAGCTTTCAGCCGCTCCCTTACATGGGCACCTACGCCGCTACCAAGGCGTTCGTCCTTTTCTTCAGCGAAGCGCTGCAATATGAGCTTGCCGGCACGGGCGTTCATGTGATGGCAGCTTGCCCAGGACCCACGGCAACGAGCTTCTTTGATGGGGTGTCGACCGAGGTGTCGCCCAAGGACATGGACAGCTCGGAATCGGTTGTCCAAAAAACACTCAAGGCCTTCGATCGAAGGAAAGCGGTCGCCTACCCAGGGCGGACAAGCGTGCGAGCGGCCACCTGGATGTCGCGCTTTGTTCCCCGAACGCTCGTGGTTCGCCTCGCGGCAATGGCCACTGGAAAAATGGGGCTCCAAGGCTGAAAGCACTCGCAGACGTGTGCAGCCGGTCCCCGCACGCGTCTTCGCCATCGAGACGGGTCACCCAGGGCATCCGCACCCGCAAAATCGGACGCGGCCGTGCATAGGGTCGGCACCGGGACTTCGAGCTGCGCGCGAAGCGGGCTCAATTCAACGATTCGCCGGATCCGGACGGCGGCTTCTAACGCTCAGACTCATTGGATATGAACATGAAACATCAGGAAAGAACGCCGACTCGTCAAGGAGAAACGCAATGAAGATTCTCGTGACCGGAGCGACCGGCTATATCGGTGGTGCCGCCGCCAAGGCGCTCGTCAAACGTAGACACGAGGTCTTCGGCCTCGCGCGATCGGAAGAATCCGCCGGGCGGCTTCGCCTCGCCGGAATCACCCCTGTTGCCGGCGACTTCACCGACAACGCGAGCCTGATCAGAGCGGCCAGCGGAGTCGATACCATCGTCAGTACGGCAAGCATCGGCTCACTGGCGGGCAGCGCCGAAACGTTCGCGCAGGATCGGGACGCGATTCGCGCCATGCTTGGCGTTGTCGAGGGATCGGGCAAGACCCTGATCTTCACCAGCGGCTCGGCGGTCCTTGGCATCGTCAATGGCGGCGAGGCGACGCGCGACGTATTCGATGAAGATGTGCGCCTGCCGTTGCCGCCCGCGGTCTTCGCGCCTGCATCGGCAAATGTGCCGCCACTGCTGGTCGAAATGCTCGGCGCAGCCATGGGCGCGCGCGTCGAGACGGAGAAGGAAGTGGCAAACGCCTCGGGGATCCGGGGCATCGTGATGCGTCCGGGCCTCGTTTATGGAAACGGCGGCAGCTACGACCTGCCCGCCCTCATCCGCATGGCACGCGCTCAAGGCGTCGCGCCCCACCTCGGGGCAGGCGGCACGCTGCAGGGATATGTTCATGTGGATGATCTAGCCGAACTGTATTGTCTCGCGGTCGAGGGCGCGCCCGCTGGCGCAGTGCTGCACGGCGTAGCAGGTGAAGTCAGCCAGCGGGAGCTCGCCGCGGCCGTCAGCCGCATGATCGGCGCCGGCGATCGCACAGCGAGTCTCCGGTTCGAGGAGATGTACGCTGCCGGCGGCCCGGTCGGCGTGAGCCTCTCGTTGAACAAGCGCATGTCATCAGATAAGACACGCCGTCTGCTGGGCTGGTCGCCAACCCGCAAGGACATCCTGCACAATATCGAGTTCGGGTCGTACGCCGCCTGAGCGCTAGCAGCGGACCAAAGGGCAGACGGCTGGTCGGCGCGGGTGCTCCGTGCATCCGCGCCAACCGCTCCGCGACGGGTGCTGCGAAATCGGTTTGACCAAATGACCAGATTGGAATAATGTTCATTTCGGACAACGTGGAGCATCCGATGAACTCCCTTCTGGGCAAGACCGCGGTGATTACAGGTGCGTCATCCGGCATTGGTAAAGCGATCGCGCGTCGCCTCGCAGGCGAGGGTAGCCACGTCTTCATCGCCGGGCGCGGTGTAGAGCGTCTGCAGGAGGTCGCCCGGACGATCGAGGACGCCGGCGGCAAAGCAAGCATCGGTGCCTTCGATCTGAACGATCACGGCGCGCTGCAAGCTTTCGTCGCTGAGGCGGCCAGGCGGACCGGGCGCCTCGACATCATGGTCAATGCGGCAGGCGTCCACCATCCCGGCACCATTGCGGACGGCAGGACGTCGGCCTGGCAGGCGATGTTCGAGACGAACGTGATCGCCATGCTCGTCGGCAGCCAGGCCGCGATCCGCGCGATGCGTGAGACCGCAAGCAAGGGGCATATCGTGACCATTTCCTCGTACGCGGGTGAAGGCAACGCCTATCACGTCTATGGAGCGACGAAGGCGGCGGCCAATTCCGTCTGCCGGGCGTTACGCCAGGAACTCGCGGACGAACCGATACGCACGGTGACCATCATGCCAGGTGCGGTGGCAACCAACTTCGGGCGGCACTTTCCGCCTGAATTCGTCAATGGCATGTTCAAATCGGTCGGCATCTCAACCGAGTTCAAGAAGGGTGATGTACTCTCGGACACAATGCTGGAGGCACTTCAATCCCATGCTTCGGCAATCTTCGCGTCACCCGATGACATTGCCGGCGCTGTGCTATACGCCGTCACCCAGCCTCATGATCTCAGTGTCTCCGAAATCCTCGTCGGTCCGCGCAAGTCCTTCCCAAATGCAGCCTGACACGACCGTTACCGGCGGCGACAAACGTGACCGGATCCTCGACTCGGCGTTGATTCTGTTCCTGCGCTATGGCGTCAAGCGAACCTCCATTGACGATATCGCACGGCAGGCCGGTATCGCCAAAGGCACGGTTTATCTTTCTTTCGATTCAAAGGCCGCGCTTTTCGCTGCGATCGCTGACCGGCTTTGTGCGAGCACGCTTTCAAACGCCGAACAAATCGCAAGCGACGTCACGCCACCAACCGAGCGGATCGTAGAGGTGCTCGACTGCTATATCGGCCAAACGCATCGGCTTGTCTCGCAGTCGCCGCATATCGCCGAATTGACCGCGTCGAAGGAGGCGCTGGCGACGCAAGCGTTCGAGACCCTTGACCGGCAAATCCGAGCAGTGCTCGCTACGCTTCTCAAGGAGGCGGGGATTGGGCAGGACGGGGCCGCTGATATGCTCGTAGCAGCAGGAATCGGAACGCTTCACACGGGCGACACTGCAGCGCAGCCGTACCGAGTCCGCTTGAGCGCGATGGTAAAGACGCTAGTGACGGGCCTCTCCTGCGATGCGAAAGCATGACAACGTGAAAGCGGGGGCGTGCCATATTGCGCCAATTGAAGCGCGAGTACTGGACACCAGCATCGTGAAGCTGAAGTCGCTCACGATCGCGCAGTTGCGCCGCATTCCTGCATGGCCGATGCTCGCAGCCTCTGCGCATCCCGCCCCGGCGGCCTGCCAAATAGCCGGCTGTACTCACGACTGAATTGCGAGGCGCTGTCATAGCCAACGCTAAGTCCCACGCTGGCGACGTCCTTTGACGTGGTCAGCAGTTGTGAGCGGGCTTCCTGGAGCCTGATCTGCTTCTGATACTGCAGCGGGCTCATGGCGGTGACGGCGCGAAAGTGTCGATGGAACGAGGACACGCTCATCGCAGCCAGTTCCGCGAGCTCTTCCGTGCGCAGCATCTCTGCATAATGCATACGGATCCAGCGAATCGCGCGTCCGACGTGCGACAGACGGCTGTCGGCAAGACCGATCTGGCGCAGTAGCGCGCCCTGGCTTCCCGTGAGTATCCGCCACAAGATCTCGCGCTCGATCATCGGCGCGAGGACGGGCGCGTCTTCCGGATGCTCCAACAGCCGCAGCAGTCGCGCAAACGAGTCAAGCAGTTCGGGCGTCGCATCGCTGACAGCCGCGCCGAACGGGTTTGCCATGGCTGGCGCTTCCGAAGCGGTGTCCAGCAACAACGAAGCGATGGCCGCGGGCTTCAACGTCAGGCCCACTGCCAGAAACGGCTCTTTCGCGCTCGCTTTGATCACGTGTCCGCACATCGGGAGATCGACGGTCACGACCAGGCATTGTCCGGCGTGATATTCGAGGAGCCTGTCGCCGAGGGACGCGCGCTTTGCTCCCTGGACGACCAGGGCGAATACCGGCTCGTAGACGCGATGCGTCGACTGCGTCCGCGTGTTCGACACCGACAGGAGGACCCCGGGCAGGCCCGTTGCCGTCAGGTCGTCGACGGCATAGCGGCCAATCAGGGTGCGAAGTTCAGCGAGCGAATCCATGGCTCAAACGTATCCTGGCCGCCCATGAAAGGCAAGCGGGTCTGCCCGAACCTACCCAATCTGACAGGATTGTGCAAGAGCCTGCAAGTTTCGGTCTACCGCGCCGCACTCGCGCGATGGTCTCATTGAAGCTAGCCAACCGGCTCATTTTCCAGGAGAAACCTTATGTCGCTTGATGCATACGTCACACTCGGATCCTCTGGTCTGCGCGTTAGCCCTTTCTGTCTCGGGACGATGACCTTCGGCGAAGACTGGGGTTGGGGCGCGAGCCCCGCCGAATCCGAGGCCATGCTTTCAGAGTACCTGGAGCGCGGCGGAAATTTCATTGATACGGCCAACATCTATACGCTAGGGCACTCGGAAAAAATCATCGGGGACTTCTTTGCGGCGCGCAAGGACCGCCGCCATCGCAGCGTCATTGCGACGAAGTTTGTCGGCAACCTGCATGTTGGCGATCCGAATGGCGGAGGTGCCGGACGCAAGGCGATGGTCGAGCAATGTGAAGCGTCGCTACGCCGCCTGCAGACTGATTACCTAGACCTTTACTGGATTCACAACTGGGATAGGAACACGCCGATCGACGAGACGATGCGCGCGCTCGACGACCTGGTCGCCTCCGGCAAGATCCGCTACATCGGGATCTCCGACACACCGGCCTGGAAGGTCGCGCAAGCGCAGACCGTGGCGCAGTTTCGCGGCTGGAACCGGATCATTGCGATGCAAGTGGAGTATTCGCTGCTGGAGCGAACGGCCGAAGGCGATCTGATACCGATGGCCGAAGAATTCGGCATCGGTGTCATGCCGTGGAGTCCGCTGAAGAACGGATGGTTGTCGGGCAAATACACACGGGAAAACATAAAAGCCGTGACGTCCGACCGTGCGGCGCTTGTCGGCATGCCGGGCGACGAGGAGTTTCCGGTGATCGACGTGCTGGGAGCGGTCGCGGCCGAACTTCAGGTGAGCCCCGCCGCGGTCGCCCTAGCATGGGTTCACAACCGGCGCGGCGTGGCCTCGACGCTCGTCGGCGCCCGGCGTATCGATCAACTGCGGGCCAACTTGAGTGCGCTGGACATCAAGCTCACCGCCGCGCAGATCGCGACGCTCGACGCGGTGTCGAAGCCCGCGCTCAACTTCCCCGCGGACATCAACACCAATCTTTCGCCGAGTTTTATCTTCGCCGGCGCCACGGTCGACGGACAGGCGACGCAAGCGTTGCCTCTGGTCAGCGCAAGTCGCGTTCGGTATTGACGCAAAGAGGCCGCTCCCCGGGCTGGCGCCCGGCCCGTGCAATGCGGGCCGGCGCGGCCACCGGGCGGTGCCGCTATGACGGTTGCCGCCAGGCGGCGTTTCGGTCATCCGAATATGGCATCGCCTTCTTAGGACGGGCCACCTGATTTCCCTCAGGCGGAGAACAGGCCGGGCGCTTGCCCGCTGCCGGTCGGTGCGCCCTGCAGCGACCGTCTCATTGCCGGCCCGGGCGACGATGCCTTGGCTCAACTCCAATCCATGCTTTGCTGCTCTGACGTATAAACCGCGACTTGCCATCACGTGTCGTCGGCGCGTCGCCATCCAGTGCATGGTCGCCGCATGGAGAGATCTACAACGGGCCCGGGACACACATTGATGTCGGCAACCCCTCGTCATGGCGAGGAAATTCACGTTTGCCCGGTAAAGTATTTGCGATTGTTGTCGATATGCTGTGTAGGCACCGCCCCGTTCAATTCGCCTAATCCGCCGTCATGGCCAAACACATGCGCCCCAGCCGTCGTCAGCGTTTCCCGATGTGGGTTGGCTGCGCACCTATGTTGTGTTTGGCAGTCAGTTCAAGTTCCAACGGTTCGATTCCTGGCGCGTCAAAAGTGCCTGCTAAGCACGGCCAATCCATCCCGGAACCGAAAAGTGAATCTCCAGGCGCGACGAATCAACTTTGCCTCCCTGCTAGCTGGCCTCGTCAGCCTCATTCTTTTGTCTTTGTGTGGCTGTCAACAACAAGACAACGCTTCTTCGAGCGCGACCGTACCGGCAAAGACCTCCATTACAGCGTTGATATGGGCTCCAGACTGGCCGGAGGAGATGCTCCAGATTGCTGCCGAATTCAGCAAGCGCAATCCGGACATACGCGTGAATGTGCAGTTCATGATTGGCAATTCGGTCGAAGAAAATATCAAGCCCCGGATCGCCTCTGGCAACTTGCCGGATCTGGTGAGCGTCAACCCGAACGCCTATGCGGCGGAATTGGCCGATCAAGGCATCCTGGCAGACGTGGGCGCCACATCGGCATGGAACAACATGCTCGCCCCGCTCAAGGCGGACTGGACCAGCCGGCAATCCAGGCGTTTTGGCATATCCGGCGGAGTGGCCACGACGCTGATCTACTACAACAAGGACATGTTCGCGAAGGCCGGGATCAAGGAACTGCCGGCCAATTTCCACGAATTCCTGATGGTTTGCGAGCAACTCAAGCTTGCGGCCTTTACACCCATCATGTGGAACGGCGGCTTCCCGAACATGCTTGGCAACGGTCCCTTCAGCTTTGGCTTTGCCAACAATGTGGTGGCTCGCGAGCCAGCCTGGAAGCAGAAAATCGGCGATGGCACGCTGGATTTGAACACGCCCCAGGTAGCCGATATCTTTGTCAGGATTTTGCTGATGGCGCAACGTGGTTTCGTACAAGAAGCATTCATGGCCACGGACTACGATGAAGGCATACGGCTGTTCAAGGAGGGCAAGGTCGCGATGGCCTTTCACGGCAGCTGGGCAGCCGGCCTTTTGCTGCACGGCAACCCCTTCGAGGTTGGCGTGTTTATTCCGCCCTGGAATGCGCCCGGCAAACGGGTGGTGCCTGTGATCGGCAGCGAAACCGGGTTTGCGGTGGGTGAGACGCCCAACAAGGCCGCAGCAATGCGTTTTCTCGAATTCATCACCGGGGAGGGATTCTCCATTATCCAAAGAAAACGCCAGAACATCCCCCAATTCAAGCAGGTCGCGGGAACGCTTGTGAGCGATCAGAAGATTGTGGACTACACCAACCTGGTCAGTCGCTATCCCGTGACCGCCAGCCCGTACTATTCGGTTCTACCCTCCAACTCAATCGAGCGGCTTCATCGATTGATGCAGGATGTGCTGATCAGGAAAATCACGCCCAGACAGGCCGCAAGACTCCTCGACGAGTCCGTCAAGAATGAAGCCAAGATGCATTACAAATGAGATCCATCATAGGCTCGCTGCGAAGCGCTTTCGCATACCTCTCGCTGGACCTGCTGCGCCGTGTCGAAATTCGTTACCGGCTGATGACCGCGTTCATCCTGCTTTCTCTGATACCGATACTTGTTTCGGGCTACATATCGTATGTGGAGTCGACCGCAGCGATCAAGGAGAAAGCGGAGATATTCTCGAAAGAGGTGGTCAAGCAGGTATCCAAGAACATCTTGTTGCGGATGGAGCAGATCGAGACGGAAAGCAGCCTCCTTGTACTCTCTGACCGAGTCCAGGGCGCGCTGACAAGCGTCGCAAACGGCAGTGCAAAGGAGCAGAGCGAGGCGCGCCAGGAGATGACCCGGCTGCTCCTGCAGCACTACGGATCGGCTGACTTCATCAACCAGAAATATCTGCTCGACAAGCACAACCGGATCATGGACACCCAGGCGTTCGCGCAACTGACTCGGGGTGTCATGCGCCTGGTCAAGCAGGCTCCCGATCATAATGGCCGCCCTTACTGGGGCAGTTACGACAACGGCGTTGGACAACAAAACCTCGGGATGGTGCGTGCCATCATCGGCAAGAGCAACAATCTGCAGATCGGCAATCTGGTTCTGGAAATTCGCCCCGAGCACTTCTCGACGATTCTCAATGACGTCGCCTTGGGGAGTGGAACGGAAATCTACGTGCTCGATGCCAGCAACACCAAGGTGATAGTCCGTGCCGACGGCACCTCCACGAACACAGGCGGGACGGCCGAACCTGGCCTGATCAACAAGATCGCTAACAACGCACCAAATGAGGCGCAGGGTGGTTTCGTCGACTTCGAGGGCAAGCGCGGAGGGCGCTACCTTGCCGCGTACACAAGGATTCCCGGCACGACATGGGTCGTGGTCAGCACAATCCCGGAGAAGAAGCTGACCGCAGAGGCTCAGTCCGCGCGCAACGAGATCGTTCTGGTTGGCATCTCGGGGTTCCTGCTTTCGATCTTCCTGGCCTACTTCATATCCCACAGCATTTCGGCACCGCTCAAGGAACTGGTGCGAAAGATGCACGATACTGGCAACGATGCAGGAGCCGAGGAAGAGGCGCTTGCGCAAGAGCACACCGGTGCAGGCGGCAAGGATGAACTAGGCAGGCTCGCGCAGCGTTTTGAACGAATGAGTGCGGCGATCAAGCAGAAGATCCAGAAGATCAACGAGATCAACGCCTCCCTTGAGCAGACTGTCATCGAGCGAACAGCGGAACTCGTCACCAGGGAGCAGGAGTCGCGAACGTTGATTGAGAACTCTCCGGACACGATCACCCGCTACGGCCGGGACCTCCGCCGCACATACGCCAATCCCGCTTTCTGTGCCTCGGCGGGGTGCAGCCTCGACGAATCGCTGGGCAAGCGGCCCTCAGAGATCCTCGGCGGCGCCAACGCGCTGATCTACGAGAAGAAAATAGCCGAAACCATTTCAAGTGGAAGAAGTGCGCAACTTGAGTTGAGATGGGTCAGCAGGGACGGACAGGAACATTGCACCCATATCCGCCTGACGCCAGAGATTGACCAGTCTGGCAGCGTGAACTCGGTGCTGGCTGTCGGTCGTGATTTATCGGATCGGATGGCATTCGAGGCGACGATCTGGAAACAGGCCAATTTCGATGCGCTGACCCATCTTCCGAATCGCCAGATGTTTCATAGCCGTCTCGAGCATGAAGCCAGGATATCGCATCGCTCACGGCAGCGCATGGCCTTGATGCTGATTGACCTGGATCGGTTCAAAGAGGTCAATGACTCCTTGGGACACGACACAGGCGACATCCTGCTGATCGAGGCCGCCAGGCGAATCATTTCGTGCGTGCGCGAATCGGACATTGTCGCTCGTCTTGGCGGCGACGAGTTCACCGTCATCCTGCCTAACCTGGACGACACCGAAAGCATTGAACGGATCGCCAAGACCATCATTCACAAGCTGGCCGAACCTTTCAAGCTCGGTGCGGATGAGGCCTTCATTTCCGCCAGCGTCGGCGTCACGCTTTTCCCCGACGACGCCAGCGAGCTTGATGTCCTTTTCAAGAATGCCGACCAGGCCATGTATGCGGCCAAGAACGCCGGGCGCAACCGCTTCAGCCACTTCACGCCCGACTTGCGGGTGGCGGCGGAAAAGCGCCTGCGTCTCACCAGCGATCTACGTGCCGCCTTGCCTGGCGGACAGTTCCGGGTCTACTACCAGCCCATCGTCGACCTGGCGACTGGGGAAATCTACAAGGCCGAGGCACTGATCCGCTGGCAGCACCCCGAACGCGGCACGATCAGCCCGCTGGATTTCATTCCGTTGACCGAAGACACCGGGCTCATCGTTCCGATAGGGGATTGGGTGTTCAAAGAGGCCGTGCACCAGGCCCGTCAATGGCGCGGCCGATTCCATCCGTGCTTCCAGATCAGTGTCAACATGTCACCGATGCAGATTCGCCAGGAAAGCCTGGTTTGTATTCAATGGTCCGAATATCTCATTCGGGAAGGGATGCCGGGGCAGAGCGTTGCGATTGAAATCACCGAGGGGCTGTTACTGGACGCCGAACTGAACGAGAAACTGCTGACCTTCCGTGATGCGGGGATTCGGATCTCGATCGACGACTTCGGCACCGGTTACTCGTCCCTGGCCTATCTCAAGCGCTTTGACATCGACTACCTCAAGATCGACCGTTCATTCGTACAGAACCTCGGCTTTGACGGCGACAATCAGGCGCTTTGCGAGGCAATGGTCATGCTAGCTCACAAACTGGGAATCAAAGTCATTGCCGAGGGGGTGGAGACGACAGAGCAACGCGATTTTCTCATCAAGGTGGGTTGTGATTTTGCCCAGGGATTCTTGTATTCCGAGCCGGTTCCGCCTGATCAATTCGAGGCATTGGTGTGGCCGAATATCGAGGATAGGCCTGGCAGTCAGGCTTGCGCCACGCTTTAGTGGCGGAATCAAGCCGCGTCCGGGGGTAGCCGGCTTGCAGCGCCTTGAGGCCTCGCCCGGGGGAGGCATCCGGCGGTTACCAGTATCTGGATGCGACCGCCGGCCGGCCGGGACTGGCTGGGATTCCGTCTGTCTCGCCATCTCAGGGCGTCGTCTTGTTCTAGTTGATGCTTGCCGATTTCGCCTTCTCTCTGTAGTGTCGTGCTTCCTGGATTTCAGGCCGTTCCGTGTCCGCGTCCGCCGTCAGGATGACAAGCTTATCGAAGTACCGGGCGGCAGTGACATCGTCCTTGGCCATGTGCGCCGCTTTCGCAGCACCGTATAGGCTGCGCAATCTATTCGGGGCAGATCGCAGGGACGCTTCGAACTCCCTGGAGGCAGCCTTCGGTTGCTTCAATTCGATGAGCAACTCGCCCAGCAATTCCCGCATCGGATAGAGACGATTCTCCATGGCAACGTCCTTCTCACTCGCGTCCTCGAGATTGGCTGCCTTGCCCATGAGGGAGAGGGCCTCCTGATCTTTCCCTTCGGCAAGGGCTGCCCACGCGGACGTGGCCAGGATCTGCGCCTCGGTCTGGGCCACCCAATAAGGTTGATTGGCCTTTTCGAGCAAGGAGCGCAATTCCCTCAGCTTGTCGATGTTTGCCTGGGCGCCCGCAGCATCGCCGCTGCGTGCGGACCCAAGTGCGCGGGCAAAATAGGTGATTGCCTCCGCCTGCGGGAAGCGGCTACCTCTGGGCTCAAGTGCCGCTGCTTCTTTCCAGGCACCGCGCTCGAGCGCATATCGCGCCGGTATGGCGGCAAGGGCGGTTTGTACTGTTAGCGGGTCGATGGGAAACTTACGCACGACCCCCGCCTGGTCTCGTACTTCGACCGCATGCTTGTCCTGGCCCATCTGCAGATATGCGTATTCCATGAAGTCCCATGAGTGCGGCGCACCAGGATGCGTCGCCCCCGGCCATGCCTTCGCAGCGACCTGGACCATGACATCGAGCGCACGCTCGTTCGATTGGACCGACTCGGCCCACATGCCAAGCATCGAGTACGTATGTGAGGGCATATGCAGGGCGTGCGGTGCGTCCGGCGCGATAGCCGCATATTTTTGCGCAAATGGCAGCCCACGCTGCGCCAGCGCGGTGCAGTCATAGCTGTGAATCAAATAGTGAGCAATGCCCGGGTGATTCGGCTGACTACTGTAAATCCGCTCGAGAATCGCGCCCGCCTTGCGTTGCTTGGCGTAGGTCTTGTCGCTGTGCAACGCCGCTTCATTCAGCGCCAGTGCGTAGAAGATAGCGGCTTCGGTGTCCTGCGGGTACTTCGCTGACAGTCGGCCCATCGCCTGTTCGTAGGCAAGTGTCCTGTCCGGCTGGCTGACCTTGTCGTAGTCCTTGTAAAACCACTCAATGGCCCGCAACCAATCACTCTCACGCTCAGTTTTAGGACCAAGGGCGAGCCCTTGCCGCACCGCTTCCAATCCGCGTTTCAGGGTTGCTTCATCGTAGGGACCGACCAGCGGGTTGGGCCGCTGGGCGATGGCGATTCCCCAGTAAGCGATGGCACATTGAGGATCGGCTTCCAACACGGCCTTGAACGCAGGGACCGTCCTCGAGTAATCGAAGGAGTGCAGGATTGCCACCGCACGCTCGAACCGGCCTTGCGCTGCCGGCGTGCAAGAGGTCGGAAAGCGCACCGTACCGAATTGTCCGGCACTTTGGGCGCCAGGCGCAATGGGAACGCCCTCTGCGTGTGCGTTGAGGGGCGCCACAATCGTCATGCCGAAGAGGGCAAGGCTGGCAAATAGATGGGCTGCATTCATGACGCGCGCTCCTTGACCAGCGGCCGAACATGAGCACTTGCGCACGATTGCGGTGCTGTGGTCACAGCTAGTGAGGGAAGGTGAGGCCGAATTTGCTACATGTATAGGTCAGGCGCAGCAGGCCGGCAAGGATCTGCTCATGCTGGAAGTGGGAGCGCTTCGGCGGCTCAGGCGGGCGACGGCGTGTTTCCCGGCGGCGCGCCACCGTCGTCGTCAATGCGCAGCCGTGGCAGGAACTGCGGGAATTCGCGCTGCATGAAGTCGATCAGCCCTTCGCGCACGATGCAGCGCAGGTCCCATGCCTGGCCAGACGAGGCCGCGGTGCACAGTACGCGTATCTGCATCGTCCGCTCCGTGGCTTCGGTGACCACCAGATTGAAGAAGCGCTGGTCCCACTGTGGCGCTGCGCGCACGATGCGCTCTAGTTCCGTGCGCAGCGCAGCCAGCGGCATACCGTAGTCGACGTGGAAGAACACGGACCCCATGATCTGGGCATTGTTGCGGGTCCAGTTCTGGAAGGGCTTCTCGATGAAGTACTGCAGCGGGATGATGAGACGACGCTCGTCCCATATCCGGAGCACGACGTACGTGCCGGTAATCTCTTCCACGCGACCCCACTCACCTTCGACGATGAGTACGTCATCGAGCCGGATAGGCTGCGTCAGGGCGAGTTGCAGCCCGGCGATCAGGTTGCTGAACACGGGCTTGGCTGCCAAGCCAGCGATCAGGCCAACCACGCCTGCCGAGGCCAACAGGCTGGCGCCGACTTGTCGCGCCCCCGGAAAGGTCATGAGCAGCATCGCCGCACCCATCACCACGGCTAGCGTCATCGCAGTGCGCGAGAGAACGCGTGTTTGCGTGTGGATGCGCCGCGCATTCATGTTGTCTTCCACGTCCACGGGGTGCCGATCCAATATACCCTGCGCAAAGCCGGCAATGATGCGCACCACAAGCCAGGTGGTTGCGGCAATGATTAACAGGCCGTTGAGATGGCGCACGCTGTCGATCCAGGGTAGATTGTCTGGCGCTGCCTGCCAGACTGTCTGCAGCGCCAGCAGGGCAAGACCACCTCAGCCGGGGCGCGCGCTTTCCTCACCATCACATGCAGCACTGGGGCGGGCCGGGTAATACGCATCAGCAGCAGCCCGCCGAGGCGATGCGCCAGCAGCGCGACGACGACGGCGATCAGGGCCGCCACCCATGTGCCGAACCAGGGGTGGGCGATGAGGATTGCAATAGTCATCGGTCGATCGTCCTATGTCATTGCGGGTTGCGCGTTGTGCAAGTAAACGACACGAAGATGGGACAGAAGTTTCGCCGTCGGGGGCAAGGCGCTGCAGCCACATGGATCCGCGCACGAGGAAATATGAACCGAACCCGGTGTGGGTTCGAATGCAAGCTTCAGCGCATGACGGAATTCGGCTCCGCGCGCGCCATGCTTCTGGTGGGGGAGGTGGTGCTTGCCCATGCGCGAAGGGTCTTGTTGCCAGGCATCGTGTCGATCACAAGTTGTTGCGGTCGACATGCATTGGAAGTCGGGGCGGCCGCGACTCAATCCGAACCCTTGAGCAAGAAGCGAAGGGCATCGCGCCACCAGCCATCGTCCACTCGCTCGAACCAATCGTTGTGCTCGGCACCAGGCACTACGCGCAATTGCCGAGGCGCTACCAGCCCCTTATGCAATGCCACGCCAAAGCGCGCCGGGACGATGCTGTCGCGCTCGGCAACTACCACGACCACGGGCCGGTCGAACAACGCCAGGTGGGCCGCGCTGTCGTAGCGGTCCCGCAGCAGCCACGACACCGGCAGCCAGGGATAGTGGTAGCCGGCAACATGCTGCAGCGTGTCCCATGGCGTGATCAGCATCAGGCCTGCTGTCTTGTCCCGCTGGCGCGCTCCGGCCGCGGCCGCAACGCCGGCCCCCAGCGATTCGCCGATCACGAGCAGCGGCGCGCCATATTGGCAATAGGCCTGCGCGATGATCTGCTCTGCATCCGCCACAAGGCTGGCTTCGCCCAACGGTCCCGGGCGCGGTCCGTAGCCGGGGTACTCGGCGAGAATCACGCGCAGGCCCAAGGGCGCCAGCGCTGCGGCGTAAGCCTTACGGTTGCCGGCATGTCCGGCATTGCCATGGAAAACAATCGCAGTGGCACGCACCGGCCCGGCGGGCTCGGCAACCAACCCCTTGAAGTCTTGCGAAGACGGCCAGGCCCTTAGCCCGCCAGCAACCAGCTCTGGCAACTCCGCCTTGACAGGGAAATACAGAAACTGATCCTGCAGAGCCGCAAGGGCAGGGGAAGGCAGAAGAGCGCCGAGCCATAGCACAAGTCCAGCGGTCTTCATCGCCATTCGCAACCCGGCACCCCCGCATCCAGGCATCCCATCAGTCCGCGCTGTCCCCATGCGCCTTGTGCTGCGACGCCATCTGCTGCTGTTGTGCGGGCGGCACGGCTTCGTAGTGACTGAGCTGGATCGTGTAGTTGCCATGACCGCCAGTGATGCTGTTCAGGCGCGACTGATAGTCGTTGAGCTCCGACAGCGGCACCTGTCCTGTCACGAGAACGCTGTTGCCTGCCGCGGTACGCGTGCCACGCACTTGGCCGCGCTTGGCGGAGAGGTCGCTGATGATGTCGCCCATTGCCGCTTCGGGCATCGTCACCTCGATATCCACGATCGGCTCCAGCACGCTCGGCCGCGCCTTGAGCACGGCCTCGATAAAGGCCTTGCGCCCCGCGGCCGCGAACGCCACTTCCTTCGAATCGACCGAATGGCTCTTGCCGTCGTACACGGTGACGCGCACGTCCTGCATCGGAAAGCCCGCCAGCGGCCCACTCTCCAGGACCTGGCGGATACCCTTTTCCACAGCGGGAATGAACTGGCCCGGAATCGCGCCGCCCTTGACCGCATCGACAAACTCAAAGCCGGTGCCGCGTGGCAGCGGCTCAACGCGCAGCTGCACCTCGCCGAACTGGCCGGCACCCCCGTCTGCTTCTTGTGGCGATGATGCCCCTCGGCCTTGCCGCCAATGGTCTCGCGATAAGCAATCTTCGGCGGCCGCGTCACCACCTCCAGCTTGTACTGCTCCGTCAGGCGCTCCAGCGCGCAGCGCAGCTGCAGCTCGCCCAGGCCAAGCACAACGGTCTCATTGGTGCCGGCCGGATGCTCGATGCGCAGGCAGGGGTCTTCCGCGCTCAGCTTCTGCAGCACCTCAGCCAGGCGCTGCTCGTGGCCGCGGCGCGATGGTTCGATCGCCAGGCCATAGATCGGCGTGGGAAAGTCGAGCGGGGCCAGGTGGATGTGAGCATCCTCGCTGGCATCATGCAGCACGGCATCGAAGGCGATCTCGTCGATCTTCGCCACGGCGCAGATGTCGCCGGGTCCGGCCTGCGGCACTTCAACGCGCTCCTTGCCCTGCAGCATCAGCAGATGCGCGACCTTGAAGGGCTGGCGGGCGTTGCCGATAAAAAGCTGGCTGTCACGCGTGACCGTGCCCTGGTGGATGCGGAACACCGCCATCCTCCCCAGATACGGGTCCATCGTGATCTTGAAGACATGGGCCAGCACATGCTTGTCGGGCACCGGCTCGGCGCGAACCGTTTCCTGGCGCTCGCCCGCTTCACGGTAGAACAGCGGCGGATTGCCCTCGGCCGGGTTAGGCAGCAACCGCACGATCACGTCGAGCAGTTCCGGAACGCCCGTGCCGCTGGTCGCCGATGTGAAGCAGATCGGCACCAGGTGCCCCTCGCGCAGCGCCCGCTCGAACGGCGCGTGCAATTGCTCCGGCGCAATCTGCTCGCCCTGCTCAAGATAAAGCTCCATCAGCTTGGGATCGATCTCCACCACCTGATCGACCAGCGCCTCGTGCGCCGAAGCCACCGACAGGAAATCCGCCTCGCCCGCCGGGTTGAAAAAGCAATCGACAACCTCGCCAGCCCGCCCCGCCGGCAGGTTGATCGGCAAGCACTCCTTGCCGAACGCCTCCTGGAGGTCCGCCACCAGCTTGGGCAGATCCACCTTTTCCTTGTCGATGCCGTTGACCACGATCATCCGGCACAGCTTGCGCGCCTGCGCCCAGGCCATCATGCGCCGAGTTGTCATCTCGATGCCGGCCTGCGCGTTGATGACGATGGCGGCCGTCTCCACCGCCGCCAGGGCGCTTATCGACAGGCCGGCGAAATCCGGATAGCCGGGCGTGTCGAGCAGGTAGATACGGGTGTCGTGATAGTGGAGGTGGGCAGCCGCCGTGGCGAGCGAGTGGCGATATTTGCGCTCCAAGGGATCGAAATCGCACACCGTGGTGCCGCGCTCGACGCTGCCGGGCATGTGCAGCGCGCCTCCCTTGTGCAGCAACGCCTCGACCAGCGAGGTCTTGCCGCACCCCGCGTGCCCCAGCAGGGCGACTGTACGAATGGCATCGGGACTGTAAAGCATGGTCGCCCTCGTCCGGCAATGGCAGTTAGACCATTATTGGCGATATAGGGCGGGAACGCCATGCGCGGTAGCAGCGTGGCTTGCCTGGTGCACTGCACAACGACTGTCTTGTCCCTGCAGTTCACCCGGCGACGCCATCATGACGGCGTCGCTGCAGTTTCCGCCGCCAGCAGATTCGCATCCCGCGCAAGCCGCCAACGCCCGTCGGCGTCCTTGCGCAGGATCGTCAACGTATAGCCGGAGCGGCGCACGGCGGGGCTACCGCCAGGCGGCGTGATGGTCATCCGGATATGGTTGCGCAGATAAGCCCAGTCGCCGAGGACCTGGATTTCCTGGATGTCGTAGGCGCCCTCGATCTTGACGTTCTTCATGCCTTCCGACGCCGCCGCGAACGCCTTCTTGCCGAAGGGCGGCTGGCCGGCGACCATGAAGATCACGTCGTCCGTCATCAGGTCCAGGACGGTGGCGATATCGCCGGCCTTGCTGGCGGCGAACCAGGTGTCGACTACGTCGCGGATGGCACGTTCGTCTGGGGTCATTCCCGATAGCTCCTGTAAGGGTCAAGCCAGGGCAAGTGCGCGCCCTGCGCCCGTCCGGGACGCAGCGCGCGCACTTGCCCATTCTAGCTGGCAGAGCGCGGCAGACCGACGCACGCGGTACGGCCCCATATCGCCCTGAGCACCATCAATTCGAATCTGGAATAGCTGTTAGTCCCGCCAGATGGCTACCGGCAGGCAGGCCTCGTTATTACGCTCTATCCGTGGCAACCAATACCGGCACCACTTAACGAAGCCCCTCCGGCCAGCACCACCAAAGCCCGAGGGACTCGATCTGGAGAACCATCATGGCTAACAAGCTCGAAGGCAAAGTCGCGTTGATCACCGGAGCCAGCGCAGGCATCGGCCTGGCCACCGCCAAGCGGTTCGCATCGGAAGGCGCGCGCGTCTTCATCACCGGGCGCCGTCAGGTCGAACTCGATCAGGCCGTCAGCGAAATCGGGCACGGCGCAGTCGCGATTCGCGGCGACGTGGCAAATCTGGACGACCTCGACCGCATCTACGCGCAGATCAAGGAAGAAGCAGGGCGCCTGGACGTGCTGTTTGCCAACGCAGGCGTCTATGAATTCGGTACGTTCGGGGAGATCACGGAGCAGCACTTCGACAAGACCTTCGACGTGAATGTACGCGGCACGCTGTTCACAGTGCAAAAGGCGCTACCGCTGCTGGTAGACGGCGGCTCGGTCATCCTGACCGGATCCATTGCCTCGTTCAAGGGCTACGCCGATTTCTCGGTCTACAACGCCACCAAGGCTGCAATACGCTCGTTCGCCCGCAGCTGGACAAACGATCTGAAGCCACGCCATATCCGCGTGAACTCACTCGCCCCGGGCCACACCCAGACTCCCGGCCTGGACACCCTGGTGACGCCGGAGCACAAGGCCGCGATGATTGACGCTACACCGGCGGGCCGCCTGGCCACGGGAGACGACCTCGCCAAGGCCGCGGTATTCCTCGCCTCGGACGACAGTGCCTTTATCTCGGGTATCGAGCTTTACGTGGACGGTGGGGTAGCGCAGATTTGATTGGGATTTTATTGGACGGTGTCGTAGGTGAGGAGGTGGACATTGCGTCCGCCTCCTCACCTGCTCGCCCTAATGCCGTCCTAACGCCGCCGTGCCATCAAGCCGGCCGCTTTGCCCCGCACTCGCCGCAGAACAGGTCATCCGCCGCCATGGGCGCATGGCAGCTGCCGCAGGCCGATGCCACCGCTGCGGGCGCTGCAACCTGCGCAAGCGCCGGCACCGCAGGCTTGGCCTGCGGCGATGCCTTGGCCTCGCGCATGCGCTCCGCGGCACGGTCTCGCGCCTGCTCGGCCTGGCGCTTTGCCTGCGCCATGCGCTCCTTCAGCATCGCCTCCGAATCCGAGAAGTCCATGCCGTTGACGGTCTGCAGATAGATCAGGCAGGTGCCGTTGATAAAGGTCAGGAACGGGATCACCAAGGCAATCGTCAGCAGCAAGCCTGCACCAAAGCCAAATGACTTGGCGTAGGCCATGCCATCCTGCAAGGCAGCCATGTCACCGCGGTTATAGCCGCCGCCAAATCCGCCGCCACCGTAGCCGCGACCGAACGGATTGAAGTCAGGGAACATCGCCAACAGCGAGCTCATGGGGCTGGCACCCACCGCGCTAGACAGCGACGCCGACATCACGGCGCCATAACCCAGGATGCCAAAGACCACGAACGACAGCACCGCCACCAGCACCAGCAGCAGGAACATGTTCACGATCACCTGCAGCAGCCGGTGACGGCTGATCTGCATCAGCCGCGCCACCGTCTGCACCGCCGTATTGCCCTCCCAGATAGCAGGCGCGGCCAGCGGGTAGCCCACGTACCCCAGGCCCGCGAACGTCGCGCCGATGACCACCGCCACCAGCGGAAACGCAAACGCGTACAACAGCGGCCCCAGGCCCGGGATCTTGCACAGCAGGAAGATCAGCAGCGCACCCAGCAGCACCGCCAGGTAGCCCAGCAGCAGCAAGATGCCAACGCCAAGGAACCGGTGCGCGGTGAACACCGCCTGCAGCACCGCATCCACAAAGCCGATGGTGTGCCCCTGCGCCTGCCGCATCAGCGTGATGCCCACGGCGGAGTACCCCACCAGCATCACCCCCAGCGTGACCAGGCCAAGCAACAGCCCCAGGAAGAAGCTATGCGCGATCGTATAAGTGGTGAGCATGCCCGCGATCAGCGTTGCCACGCCCGCCATGCCGCACATTGCCAATGCGCGCCAGTTGGTAATCGCCTCGGCCGCCCGAAGCAGCGCGTAGGAAGGCGCTGCAGCTTTTTCGTTTGTCGTCATGAACTTCATTTATCCGTATTGTTATTGGTTCTGCGGTTGCCTGATTAATCAACGCAGTGATCGACTCAGTGATCCAGCATGGCAACGGTGAGCGTGTCGCCCACCTGCGCCAGCTGCAGCTGGTTTTCCCGGGTGATGCCAGGCTTGCCATTCAGCACCACCTGGCTCTTCAGGCGATACGTGCCCTGCGGCGCGCCGGCCGGCAGCTTCAGCGTGAAGCTGTTGTCAAACTCGCCACTGCCCGGCGCCGAGCTGACGATCTTCTCGCCACGCTTGAACTCCTCCCCGGACGGCGCATAAACGGTCAGGATCTCCTTTACCTCCTGAACCTGCTCATTGGTGCCAGACACGGCGCGGATCGTCGACTGCAGCTTGATTGCCTCGCCAGCCTTCACCGCACCACTGGGCGTCACAACGGTGTTGTACGCATTCACCTCGGCCGTGCGCGGCAGGCGATTGCGGTTGCTCACCATGTACTCGCGGTCTACCTCCGCCGCGGTCTTGGTCTGCCGCGTGGCAACCTCGATCACCGCGCATGCAGCCAGGCCTGCGGCCGCGCCACCCACGGCGCCCTTGGTGCCGCCGAGCAGCCCGCCGACGATGGCACCGCCCGCGCCAAGCGCCGCGCAGCGCAGGACCGTCTCACTGCTGATGGCGCTCTGGCCGCCCTGGGTGGCGCAGCCGCTGGCTAGCAGCGCGCCAAGGGCCGCCACTAGAATCGTCTTCTGGAGTTTCATGATTTGCAGGTAGTTATTCGAGAGAGGTGTTGGAGCGCAGCGCTTCCATCTGCCTGGATTTGGCGTTGCTGATCAAGGTCTTGGCTGCGCGGTTGCCGGCGTCGATGGCCAGGACGCTTTCGGCTGTGGCGATGGCTTTATCGTATTGGCCTTTGGCGATGTGGCCCTTGGCCTTGCGCAGCAGCTCGTCGACCTTGGCTTCCATGGGATCGATTTGGGCTACTGGCTTGGCGGGTTTGGCCGGTGGCATAGGCGTGGGGAGGGCCGGCGCCGTGGTGGCGAGCGAGGGCGGTTCCGGTGCGGGCGCGGGGGCGGGGGGCAGGGTGGCCGCCACGGGTGCGCTTGGCTCGGGCTGTGCTGGCTGCGTCGGGGGTTCCGGGGGCTGGACGGGCTGGGCGGGTTCGCTCGGCTGGGTTGCCATCGTGGTTTCAGGCGGCGATGCTGGCTGGGAGGCTTGCACCTGCGTCGCTTGGTCGACCGGCGGGGTGGGTTGCTTGCCGCTGTACCACCAGAACAGGCCTCCTCCGGCGACAGCAACTACGGCGGCGATGCCGGCGGCGATCAATACTTTCGACGATTGTCGTGGTGCGGGCGCTGTCGCGCTTTGGGATGTCGAGGTGTTGGTACCTTGCCCCACTGTTGGACGCGATACCTGGGCTGGTGTTTCGATGTTGCCAGGCTTGGGAGCGATGGGTTGAGGAATGTGCTCAGGCTCGACCTCCTGGGCGACGATGGTTTCGGCCGGTTCTACTACAGGCAACTGGTCTGCATCTGGTGTTATATCGCGGACTAGTGGCGCCTCCACCTGCGCAGGCTCGGCCACCACCTCGGCGGGTGCCACGGCCTCTGGTACTAGCGTAATCGAATGTTGCGAAGCATCGTCTGCAAGTCCTATTTCCACAGTCGTCGGCCGTGTCCCGCATTTCCTGCAGAATTTTGCGCCGGCTATCAGTTCAGCGCCGCAGCCGCTGCAGCCTGCAGCGGCTCCCGCCGATGCTTGGGCTTTGACTGGCGTTCCGCATGTTTTGCAGAAGCGCGCGCCGGCTGGGGTGCTGGTGCCGCAGTTTGTACAGCTTGTCATTCCATTCCCTTGGTTATTGGTATCTCCGGGCGCAATTCCCCCTGGCTGATGTGGTGCTTTCGTTCATTACTCAGCAGGGGAGATGGCTACAACCCGCGCGATGTCGAAGCTGGTCAGCGTGAGCTCCGCCCGGGTCGGCTTCGGATGCTTGGCTTTCGCGGCTTTAACGGACGATGGCTGTGTACGCTGAACCCCTCATCGGAGGGGAGGCAGGGGTTTTTATTTTTCTCCGCCTGCGGGCCAGTGATGCTCGGGATTCGCAGGCGTGCATTGAAGCCCACCCCCAACTTCTTGGGGGTTCAGGACCGCATGCTTCTGCCGATACAACGAATTGCCGTGTCGTGCCAAACAGGCGCGCGGATCCCTAAACCTGCCATCGGATATAAAAGTTGCGCCTCTTCCTTGCGATCTTCCTACCCTGGTTTCAATTCTTCACGATCGGCCGCCCGTTCGCTGGCATCATCTGCTTGCTTCTCCAACTCACGCTGATCGGCTGGATTCCAGCCGCAATCTGGTCAGCCTATGCGTTGAGCCAATATAAGACCGATCAAAAAATCTCTAAGGCTCTCGGCAGGAGGTAAGCATGGACGCGAGGAAGCAAGCGATCGCGGGAGTTCTTGGGCTCTCCCTGACACTCCTTCTAGCCGGCTGCCAAGACATGAATGGACTGGCGGCGGTAAATCAGGCTCTCGGCACAATTAACGCGACTCTGGGCGCAAGACCTACCGGCGGCTATGCAAGTCAATCCGCAGGCACCATGGTGTACGTTCCAGAGGAAACTCGGCAACGAACCTCCGGCGCAATGACTGCCGCTCAAGCGCAGGAAATCAATCGGATGATTGCCGATGCCAGGCCTGCAATCGAGAATGTCGTGGCACTGGCGGCTTGCGGTGCAGACCGGAACCGAATGAATCGCTATATAGATCCGGATTCTTCGTTTAGTTACTACATGAAGCCTGCCGATTCGATGCGATATCACAAGTCAGGGTGCCTGACTCCACTGCGGATAGCCGGATGGAAACGGAAATCGGCGAATGCACTTGAATTCTTCGCCGACTACGTATCCCCGCAAAGCGAAGAAAGCGCGCGTCAACGATACATTGCTGTTCGCCAGCCGAGTGGTGAATGGCTATTTGGCTTCTACTGATCGATCCGCCCATTTCCACAATCGCTGTGTTGTCGGGAAGTCACGCTGATCTTGGGAGGGGTGCCTTGGCCGATGGGATGACGTTTGCATTGAGGCGAGCGGACGGCCGTTATCGACCCATTGCGGCCATATGGACTCTCGGAAAGCTGACGTTCGACGCGGCGTGGCAAACGCATCCTGGACATTGCCCGTTGCGTACCGGTCACGAATAGCCAATCGTGACAGGATTCAATCAGGGTCTTCCTTCGCCAACTGAGTGGGCTGCATCGCCATCCGGGGCATGCGCTATCGAACGCCGCGAATGAACGCAAGTATTCCCGTGCCCACTGTATCGTCGGGGCTGTTGATCGAAAAAACCTCAGAGAAGTGGTTCTGTCCCGGGAAGCGTGTGAATGCTGGACAGCGGTTGGCTTTGCAGAGCGCGTCCTGGAGCTGCAGCGCCTGGAGCTCCACGGCGACGGGATCGAGTTCCGCGGTTGCCACCATGAGTGGCAACGGTGTCTGCTGAAGTCCGGGCACTGACGAGCGTTCCGCGTACCGGCTGACGTCGTCGCCGAAATATGCCTTGAGCGCCGGGCTAATCTCGGCGGTAGCGGGGTCGAAGATGGTCGCCGAGAGAAACGCCGCGCCAGCCAGTCCTACGCCAACCGGTCCATAGAACTGTGGGTGGGCGACATAGGAGGCCACGAGCACCGCGCCGGACGAGTGACCCACGAGAAAGACCCGCTTCGGGTCGCCGCCCTGCGCGGCGATGTTCTCCTGAACCCAGCGCACTGCCAGACCCAGATCTTCGGTGCCCGCTGGCCAAGAGTTCTGCGGTGCCATCCGGTGATTGAGATTGACGCCGATCAGTCCGCGGCTCGCGGCCCATAGCATCACGTTGTCGTAGAAGGGGCTGTCGGACGCATGTTTGTCACCGCGCACGAAGCCGCCGCCATGCACGAAGATCAGCACGGCACGCGGCGACTGGAGCGCAGTCGCGGGTACGAACAGGTCCAGCCTCTGGCTGTCTGCCGGCCCGTAGTTCAGATCCCGCGAGACACGCACTCCCGAATAAGACTGTGCCTTCAACAGCGGCACATATAGGGCGGCGGTGCTCGACGGGTCAACGACTCGTTCCAGCGCCTTGAGCTTTTCGTCAAGATCGGGCGGCACCTGCGCCAGGGATAGGTGACTGGCGACGCCCAAGGCCAGAATCGCCAGGGCGCGCCCGAAAATTTCTCGACGGCTCATCACAATCTCCCGACGCAGCTCGCACGGTGACCAATCGGGGTCTTGTCTCCGCACAGGTCCCAAGTCTGATGCATGACCGCCACGTTGTGCTGCGCCACGCATCAACATCAATTTATAGATTACCGGGTAGTCAACTGCAAGACGAGAGCAGCACCTAACGTCCGCTGTCCTACGCCCACGACCGATGGACCGCTTCTGGCCGAACTCGGACGTCAGCGTTTCGTTCTAAATCTGTTCATGGAAGCCATCGTCGTGGGTCCGGCGAGCGATCGATTCGAACTCCGTCGGGCCCGCCAGTGGATGCCCTTGTAGCCAACGCTGGTGCTGACGGGGCCTGTACGGGATTTTGTGTGCAGGGCATAACATGTCGACAAGGAGCATGTAATGCCACGCAAACCAAAGGCCATACCCAGGGACCTTCCGACCATCCCTAAGGAGCTGATCGATCAGTTCGTTAAAGGTCCGATGACTGCTGAGGCGGTGCAAGACGCCGCCATGGCGTTCAAGAAGGCCCTGATCGAGCGGGCGATGGGCGCGGAGCTGGGCCATCACCTGGGCTACCCGGCGGGTGCCGAGCGCCCGAGGATGCAACCAACCAGCGCAATGGCTCCAGCGCCAAGACCGTGCTTACGGACACGGGACCCTTGCGGCTGGCGATCCCGCGCGACCGCGACGGCAGCTTCGCGCCCATCCTGATTCCCAAGCACGACCGGCGTTTTACTGGCTTTGACGACAAGATCATCGCCATGTATGCGCGCGGCATGACGGTACGCGAGATCCAGGCGTTCCTGGTCGAGCAGTATGGCACTGAGGTGTCGCCCGCGTTCATCAGCTCGGTAACGGATGCGGTCATGGAGGAAGTCACCGCCTGGCAGGCCCGTCCATTGGAGGTCATGTACCCGGTCGTGTTCTTCGACGCGCTGCGGGTCAAGATGCGCGAGGATGGCGTCGTGCGCAGCAAGGCGGTCTATCTGGCGCTGGGCGTGCTGCCCGATGGCACGCGTGACATCCTGGGCCTGTGGATCGAGACCACCGAAGGGGCAAAGTTCTGGATGAAGGTGTTCAACGACCTGAAGACGCGAGGCACCCAAGACATCCTGATCGCGGTGACCGACGGCTTGAAGGGCATGGAGCAGGCCCTGAACGCGGTGTTCCCGAGCACGACACTGCAGACTTGTGTCGTGCATCTGATACGCGGCAGCCTGGACTACGCGAGCTGGAAGGACCGCCGTGTGGTGGCGGCCGCGCTCAAGCCTGTCTACACGGCTGCCACGGTTGAGGCCGCCGAGGCGGCGCTGTTGGCCTTCGAGCAAAGCGACTGGGGCAAGCGCTACCCACCGATTGCAGCCTCCTGGCATCGCGCCTGGGACCGGGTGATTCCATTCTTTGCGTTCCCGCCGGCCATCCGCAAGATCATCTACACCACGAATGCCATCGAGAGCATCAACGCGCAACTGCGTAAGATTATCAAGACCCGCGGGCACTTCCCGAGCGATGAAGCGGCCACCAAACTGCTGTGGCTAGCCTTGCGCAACATCACCGGCAAGTGGGGCAGCGCCACGCACGACTGGAAAGCCGCCATGAACCAGTTCGCGATCCTCTACGAGGATCGCTTCACACAACCCCATCGCTGAGATAGGATCAAAGGCCTGCCTGCCGGGCAGCCTGCCCGGCAGGCAGGTTTTTAGCCTTGCACACAAAAATCCTGACACCCCCTGCTGACGCACTCCACTGCGTAGTCCCCGCTGATTGACATCGCCCCAAACCTCCTCGACAATCCTCCAGTCACCTCAAACAAAGGTGACCAGGAGTGGAAACCTGCGAAAACATAGGCCACCAGCCGCCGCACGCGGCTAAATCTTCTATGGAACCGCTATGTCCAACTCCTCCGCTCACACCGCCCCGTCCATCCCCTCGCAGTATCTCGAGCGCACGCTCACACTCTCCCGGCAGTCCGACCTACTAGCCGACCTCATCCGCATCACCTTCCCAGCCGACACCCCCACAAAACTAAGCGTCCAGGAACTAGCCTACCAACTAGACGCCCTGCGCAACGACGCCCAAGGCATCGCGCAGGAAAGCTGCGCCGACCTGCTACGGGTAAGCGCTGGCCTAGGCGCCGTTCTAAGACTACTGGATTACGACAGTGAGGATGTGGAAGACAACCACGGGTTGCATTGCTTGCTGACACCGTTGAAGCAGCAGTTGGATGCGGCTTTGAATCGGGTGCAGGGGTTGCTTTGAGGTTTGGGGGAGGAGGGGGCTTTTGGAAGGGTGAGAGGCGTCGCTCTTGCTAGCTCCCGCCCTCTCCCCGCCCCTCTCCCGCAGGCGGGAGAGGGGAGACAACAGAGCGCAACGTTAGAGGCTCTGGTTGTCTTCAGACCAGGCGGCGAGTGCCGCCTGGTCTTGCTACTTACCTATAGCTAGCGATCAACGCCAGCTTACTTGATGCCCAACCGCCACAACGAAGTCACCTCAGCCGCGCGCGCAGCATGCAGCGGGTCAGTCATATCCGTAGCCTTCGGATGGTTCGGCTTCACCTCCAACCGCCCCAGCACCTTCAGCCCAGCCTCATCAATCCAGCCCAGCAACTGATCCCGCGTACGCAGGCCCAGGTGTTCAGCCAGATCAGACAGCAGCAGCCAGCCTTCGCCCTTGGGCTCCAGGTGATCCGCCAGCCCGGCGATAAAGCTCTTGAGCATCTGGCAGTCCGGGTCATACACCGCACGTTCAATCGGCGAGTTCGGGCGTGCCGGTACCCACGGCGGGTTGCACACCACCAGCGGGGCGCGGCCTTCGGGGAAGAGGTCGGCTTCTACCACTTCCACCTGGGCGGCGGCCTTCAGGCGGTGGATGTTGTCGCTGGCGCAGGCGAGCGCGCGCGGGTCCATGTCGGTGGCGATGACGCGCTTGACGCCGCGCTGGGCGAGCAGGGCGGCGAGCACGCCGGTGCCGGTGCCGATGTCGAATGCCAGGTTGAGGGCGCCGGCGGGTAGCTGGGCCTTGGCGACCAGGTCGATGTATTCGCCGCGCACGGGGGAGAACACGCCGTAGTAGGGGTGGATGCGCTCGGCCAGGGCGGGGATTTCCACGCCTTTTTTACGCCACTCGTGGGCGCCGATCAGGCCGAGGAGTTCGCGCATGGAGGCCACGTAGGGGGCGTCGACTTCGCCGTAGGCTTCGAAGCAGGCTTCGCGCACGTCGGGCGAGCGGCGCAGGGGGACGAGGTGGTCGGCGTCGAAGGGCAGCAGCAGCATGGAGAGCGTGCGGGCGCGCTGGGACTGGGCCTGGCGGTGCAGGTGGAAGGCTTCCGTGGGGGTGGGCTTGGCCTTGGGCACCTTGGAGGCTTTGGCGGCCTTCTTGGGCTTGTCGGCGCGGCGGGCCAGGGCTTGCAGCAGCTGGCGGGCGTTCTGGAAGTCGCCGCGCCAGAGCATGGCGGTGCCTTCGCAGGCGAGGCGGTAGGCGGTGTCGCCGGTGGTGGTGTCGTCAGCGATGACGACGCGCTTGGGCGGGGCGCGCCGGCTTCTGAGTGCCAGTTTGCGCTGCGTTCTTCGCCGTCTTCGGTCCAGTGGATGGTGGCTTGCTCGGTCATATGGTCTTTCTGGCTGCCTGGGGCAGCCAATGAGGTGGTGCTGGGTTGTGCTGATAAGTCTGGTCAACCGGAGTTGGCCATTCAAGGTGATCCGTCCCTGCCGCGCGCCGGTTGCATCCGGGGCGCCGTGGCGGGGCTGGCATGGCGCGGCAGGTGGCTGTCTGTCTCTATATTGGTCAGCCGCGCAGGATTGGGTAGGGGTAGTGCGTCAGAGTTCGTAGGCTTCGTGGTCGCCCGACATGGCTTGTTCTACCAGCTTGCGGTTCAGCGTCGGCGAGAACAGCTCAATAAAGGTATACACAAAGCTGCGCAGGTAGGCGCCTTGCTTCACGGCCAGGTGCGTCACATTGGTGCCGAACAGGTGGCCGGCTGGTATGCCGCGCAGGTTGCGGTCGCGCTCGGCGTCAAAGGCTACGCCGGCGACGATGCCCACGCCCAGGCCGATCTCTACGTAGGTCTTGATGACGTCGGCGTCGATGGCTTCCAGGATGATGTCGGGCTTGAGGTGGCGCAGCTCGAAGGCTTTGTCGATCTTGGGGCGGCCGGCGAAGTTGGGATCATAAGTGATGAGTGGGTAACCCATCAGGTCTTCCAGCGCCAGGTGCTTCTTTTCCAGCAGGGGGTGGTCGGGCGGCATGACGATCACATGCTGCCATTGGTAGCCGGGCAGGGAGATCAAATTCTTGTCGGCCGAGATGCCTTCCGTGGCGATCCCGATGTCGGCGTGGTCGTGCAGTACCATGTCGGCGATCTGGGTGGGATTGCCCTGTTGTATGGAGAGGCGCACCTTGGGGTAGCGCTTGGTAAACTCCGCAATCACCCGGGGCAGGGCGTAGCGCGCCTGCGTGTGGGTGGTGGCGATGGTGAAGTTGCCCTGGTCCTGGGCGGCGTAGTCCTTGCCCACGCGTTTCAGGCTTTCCACTTCTTGCAGGATCTTCTCCACCGACTCCAGGATGCGGCGGCCGGGCTCCGTCAGGCTGCGGATGCGCTTGCCGTGGCGGGTAAAGATGTCCACGCCGAGCTCTTCTTCCAGCTCGATGATTGCCTTGGAGACACCGGGTTGTGATGTGTAGAGCGCTTTAGCGGCTTCGGTCAGGTTGTAGTTCTGACGTACTGCTTCGCGCACAAAGCGGAACTGATGCAGGTTCATATACCTAGGTTCGTATAAACAAACAACTTCTTATTAGTTTGAGATATGAGGGCAGTTTATTACGATTCTCGAACTTTGTTAATGAACGGTCGGAACCTCCGTGTGCTTGCCTCACTTTTAGGCAGCAACGGGCGCTTAACGGCCTGGTGAACCCCAATGTCTCTTGCCTATACCGTTTCCGGTCTGCTAGTAGGCGTCCTCGTCGGTCTGACCGGGGTAGGCGGGGGTTCGCTCATGACGCCGCTGCTGACCTTGCTGTTCGGCTTTTCGCCGGCCACGGCGGTTGGCACCGACCTCGCTTTCGCCGCTATCACCAAGGGCTTTGGCACGCTGGCGCACCGCGCCCACGGCCATGTGCAGTGGCAGGTGGTGCGCCGCCTGTGCATCGGCAGCCTGCCGGCCGCGGTGGTGGCCATCCTGGTGCTCAAGAGCGCCGGTGAGCTTAACGCGCAGTGGCTGCATGCCATCCGCATGACCATCGGCGTGTCGGTGATCCTGACGGTATTGTCGCTGCTGTTCCGCAGGCAGCTGCTGGCCTGGCTGTCCCGCAATCCCCAGTTCCAGCTGGAAGGCCGCGCCCAGACCATTGCCACCATCGTGGTGGGCGCCGTGATCGGCGTGCTGGTGACGGTGTCGTCGATCGGCGCCGGTGCGGTTGGCGCCACCCTGATCCTGCTGCTGTATCCCCGCATGAAGCCTGCCGAAGTGGCGGGCACCGATATCGCCTACGCCGTCCCGCTGACGGCGCTTGCCGGCCTGGGCCATGTGTGGCTCGGCACGGTGAACTGGACCCTCTTGCTGGCCTTGCTGGTGGGCTCGATCCCCGGCATCTGGCTGGGCGCGCAACTGTCGCGGGCGCTGCCCGAGCGGCTGGTGCGTGCCGCGCTGGCTACCACGCTGACGCTGGTAGCCATCAAGCTCGTCTCCTGAATTTAACGAATACTGAACGGACCCACACCATGTATCAGTACGACCAATACGACCAGCGCATCGTCAACGAACGCGTAGCCCAGTTCCGTGACCAGGTGCGCCGCCGCCTGTCCGACGAGCTGTCCGAGGAAGAATTCCTGCCGCTGCGCTTGCAGAACGGCCTGTACATGCAGCGCCATGCCTACATGCTGCGCGTGGCGATTCCGTACGGCCTGCTGTCGTCCAAGCAAATGCGCATGCTGGCCCATATCGCGCGCGAGTATGACCGCGGCTATGGCCACTTCTCCACCCGCCAGAACATCCAGTACAACTGGATGGAGCTGGAGCGCGTGCCCGACGTGCTGGCCGACCTGGCCAGCGTCGAGATGCACGGCATCCAGACGTCCGGCAACTGCGTGCGCAACATCACCACCGACCACTTCGCCGGCGTCACGCCCGATGAGTCCGTGGACCCGCGCGTGCTGGCTGAGCTGCTGCGCCAGTGGAGCACGTTCCAGCCGGAATTCGCGTTCCTGCCGCGCAAGTTCAAGATCGCCATCTCGGCTTCGGCCGATGACCGCGCCGTGGTGCAGATGCACGATATCGGCATCTACGCGTACCGCAACGCCGAGGGCGAAACGCGCCTGCGCATCCTGGCCGGCGGCGGCCTGGGCCGCACCCCGATCCTGGGTTCGGTGATCAAGGAAGACCTGCCGTGGCAGCACCTGCTGTCGTACGTGGAGTCGGCCATTCGCGTGTACAACCGCTATGGCCGTCGCGACAACAAGTACAAGGCCCGCATCAAGATCCTGGTGAAGGCCATCGGCGCGGAGAAGTTCGCGCAGGAAGTCGAGGAAGAGTGGCAGCACAGCAAGGATGGTCCCGCCACCATCACGCAGGCTGAGTTCGACCGCGTGGCGCAATACTTCGCGCCCCCGCCTATGACAAGCTGCCGGACACCGACGCCTCGTATGAAAAGCACCTGCTGGAAGACAAGGCCTTCGCCCGCTGGGTGAGCCGCAGCGTGCATGCGCACAAGGTGCCGGGCTACGCCGCGATCACGCTGTCGACCAAGCCGGGCATTGCCTCGCCCCCGGGCGACGCTACCGATGCACAGATCGACCTGGTCGCCGACCTGGCCGACCGCTACGGCTACGGCGAGCTGCGCGTGGCGCACGAGCAGAACCTGGTGCTGCCGGACGTGAAGAAGCGCGACCTGTACGCGCTGTGGCAAGAGGCCAAGAAGGGCGGCCTGGCTACCGCCAACATCGGCCTGCTGACCGACATCATCGCCTGCCCGGGCGGCGATTTCTGCTCGCTGGCCAATGCCAAGTCGATCCCCATCGCGCAGGCCATCCAGGAGCGTTTCGACAACCTGGACTACGTGCACGACCTGGGCGAGATCTCGCTGAACATCTCGGGCTGCATCAACGCTTGCGGCCACCACCACGTTGGCAACATCGGCGTGCTGGGCGTGGATAAGGACGGCGAGGAGTGGTACCAGGTCACGCTGGGCGGCGCGCAAGGCAACAAGAGCGCCATCGGCAAGGTGATCGGCCCGTCGTTCAAGGCGGACGAAATGCCGGACGTGGTGTCGCGCATCATCGACACCTATGTGGCTAACCGCCATGACGACGAACGCTTCATCGACGTGCTGGGCCGTATCGGCATTGCCCCGTTCAAGGAACGCGTCTACGCCGACAAGCAGCGCGAACGCGCCGAAGCCTGAGCACCGGAGATAACGACATGGCAAAGATTATTCAACTGCAACGCGGCGAAGGCGCCAACCCGGTTCCGGTCATCATCGACGATGCATGGACGGTGCTGCGCGGTGCCGAGGGCGCGGCCCTGACCGACGAACAAATCGTCGCCGCCGCACAAGGCAAGGATGCGGTGCTGTTCCCGCTGACCGCCTGGCTGGCGCACAAGGACGGCGTTTTGGCCGGCCGCGCTGCCGACATCACCGGCATCTGGCTGGCGCCGGAAGACGAGCCGGCCGACGCGCAGGCCGCGTTTGCCAGCGTGGCCGTGGTCGCGGTGGATTTCCCCGTGTTCCGCGATGGCCGTGGCTTCTCCACCGCCTACCTGCTGCGCACCCGCTACAACTGGTCCGGCCAGCTGCGCGCCATCGGCGACGTGCTGCGCGACCAGCTGAACTTCATGAAGCGCTGCGGCTTCGACACCTTCGCGGTGCGCGCGGACAAGAACATCGAGGACGCCATCAAGGGCTTCACCGAGTTCACCGTGGCCTACCAGGCATCGGTGGATGAGCCGCTGCCGCTGTTCCGCCGCAACCGCGCCGAAGCGCTGGGCAAGGAAACGGCATGAGCGAGATTGCAATCATCGAGGCTCCGGTCTCGTCACTGCGTCCCCCGGCGCTGTGGACCGCGCCGGAGTACACCGGCAGCGTGGCGGATCTGGAGGCCAAGGAGCGTGAGCTGGGCCAGCGCCTGGCGACAATCGCCGGCCGCTTCTTCCGGGCCCGCTTTGCTTCCAGCCTGGCGGCGGAAGACATGGTGGTGACGGACGCCATCCTGCGCGGCACCGAGCAGGTGCGCGCCGGCATCCGCGTGTTCACGTTGCAAACCGGCCGCCTGCATGCGGAAACGCTGGCAGTGCTGGATGAAGTCAAGGCGCATTACGGCTATGACATCGAGCGCTTCACGCCGGACCCCGAGGCCGTCGAGAACTACCTGAAGAACCATGGGCTGAACGCGTTCTACGACAGCGTGGACCTGCGCAAGAGCTGCTGCGGCATCCGCAAGGTGGAGCCGCTGAACCGCGCGCTGTCCCACGCCGACGCCTGGCTGAGCGGCCAGCGCCGCGAGCAGGCGGTGACGCGCTCGGAGCTGCCGTTCGAGGAAATCGACGAAGCGCGCGGCATTCCCAAGTTCAACCCGCTCGCCGACTGGTCGGAGGCTGAGGTCTGGGCTTATTTGAAGCGACATAACGTGCCGGTTAACGCGCTGCATGCCAAGGGCTACCCCAGCATCGGCTGCGAGCCTTGTACGCGTGCCGTGCGCGCGGGCGAGGATGTGCGCGCCGGACGGTGGTGGTGGGAGAGCAAGGACTCGAAAGAGTGCGGGCTTCACGAACAGAACATCAAGCATTGAGGCCAGACGAAATGGGCATCATGAACGAACTGACTGGCGCGCCGGAAGTGGCGCACCTGCTGCAAGTGCAAAACGATCACCTCGACAAGCTCGAGGCGGAATCGATCTACATCATCCGCGAGGTGGTGGCGGAGTGCCGCAACCCGGCCCTGCTGTTCTCGGGCGGCAAGGACTCCATCGTCATGCTGCACCTGGCGCTCAAGGCCTTCCGCCTGGGCGAGCGCAAGACCGAACTGCCGTTCCCGCTGGTGCATATCGACACCGGCCACAATTACCCGGAAGTGATCAGCTTCCGTGACCAGCGCGTGGCCGAGCTTGGCGCGCGCCTGGTGGTGGGCCATGTGGAAGATTCCATCAAGCGCGGCACCGTGCGCCTGCGCAAGGAAACCGACTCGCGCAACGCCGCGCAAGCCGTGACCCTGCTGGAAACCATCGAAGCCAACAAGTACGACGCGCTGATGGGCGGCGCCCGCCGCGACGAAGAAAAGGCGCGTGCCAAGGAACGCATCTTCTCCTTCCGCGACGAGTTCGGCCAATGGGACCCGAAGGCCCAGCGCCCGGAACTGTGGAGCCTGTACAACGCCCGCATGGCGGCCGGCGAGCAGATGCGCGTGTTCCCGATCTCCAACTGGACCGAGCTGGACGTGTGGCAGTACATCGCCCGTGAAGAACTCGAACTGCCCCCGATCTACTTCGCACACCAGCGCGAAGTGGTGAAGAAGAACGGCCTGCTGGTGCCGGTCACGCCGATCACGCCCAAGCAGGACGGCGACGTCAGCGAAGTGATCTCGGTGCGCTTCCGTACCGTTGGCGACATCAGCTGCACCTGCCCGGTGGCCAGCACGGCGGCCTCGCCGATCGAGATCATTGCCGAGACGGCCGTGACCGAGATCACCGAGCGCGGTGCTACGCGGATGGACGACCAGACCAGCGAAGCGTCCATGGAACGCCGCAAGAAAGAAGGCTACTTCTAACCGGACGCATAGGCGGGCACATCGCGTCGTTGCGAGAGTGCTCGTGTACCAATGTACACGTCGCCCTCACGCGCCTAGCGCTGCCTCCCGCCTATGCGCCGGAGCGAGCGCTGCGAGATGGATGAAGAAAGGATTTGAAATGACCAAACAAGCATCACACCAAGGCCTGCTGCGTTTCATCACTGCGGGTTCGGTCGACGATGGCAAGAGCACGCTGATTGGCCGCCTGCTGTATGACAGCAAGGCTGTGCTGTCCGATCAGCTGACCGCGCTGACCAACGCCAAGAACAAGCGTACCGCCGGCGAGCAGATCGATTTCTCGCTGCTGACCGATGGCCTGGAAGCCGAGCGCGAGCAGGGCATCACCATCGACGTGGCTTATCGCTACTTCTCCACTGCGCGCCGCAAGTTCATCATCGCGGACACGCCGGGGCATGAGCAGTACACCCGCAACATGGTGACGGGCGCGTCCACCGCGCATGCCGCCATCGTGCTGGTCGACGCCACCCGCGTGACCGTGACCGACGGCCGTGCCGAGCTGCTGGCGCAGACCAAGCGCCACTCCGCCATCCTGAAGCTGCTGGAACTGCAACACGTGATCGTGGCCATCAACAAGATGGACCTGGTCGAGTTCAGCGAAGAGCGCTTCAACCAGATCCGCGCCGCCTACACCGAGCTGGCCAGCCAGCTGGGCCTGAAGGACGTGCGCTACGTGCCGGTGTCGGCGCTGCGTGGCGACAATATCGTCAACGCCAGCCAGGCCATGCCGTGGTACCAGGGCGAGCCCCTGCTGCCGCTGCTGGAAGCCCTGCCGGTGGAAGAACCCGCTCCCGAAGGCGACGCCGCGCTGCGTTTCCCGGTGCAGCTGGTGATCCGCCAGGACGGCGCCCAGGCTGACGATTTCCGCGGCTATGCCGGCCGGGTCGAGGCAGGCACCGTGCGCGTGGGCCAGAAGCTGCGCGTGCTGCCGGCCAACCGCGATGCGCTGGTGGCGGAAGTGCTGACCCCCAACGGCGTGGCCGAATCGGCCAGCGTGGGCGAGACCGTGACGGTGCGTTTGTCGGAAGACGTGGATGTGTCACGCGGTGATATGTTCGTGGCTGCCGCCGCGGACAGCGTTTCGGCCAAGAAGCTGACCGCCGACCTGTGCTGGTTCGATGACGAATCGCTCAATCCGGCCCGCAAATATGTGCTCAAGCACACCACGGCCAGCGTGTTCGCGCGCGTGTCGTCGGTGGATCGCGTGCTGGACGTGCATACGCTGTTGCATGAGACGGACCGCCACGAAATCGGCCTGAACGATATCGGCTCGGTGCAGATCTCGCTGCAAAAGCCCATCGTCTGCGATAACTATGGCGACAACCCGGCGACCGGCGCTTTTGTGCTGATCGATGAAGCTACCAACCACACCGTGGCCGCTGGCATGATCCGTGCGTTCGCCTAAGGCGAGTGCATAGACAAGTCGATCAAGCGAACGCGAAGGAGCATGGCATGGGCAAGGTCTACCTGATCGGGGCAGGTCCCGGTGCCGCGGACCTCATTACGGTGCGCGGCGCACGGCTTTGGGCGAAGCCCAGGTGGTGCTGCACGACGCGCTGGTCTCGCCCGAGATGCTGGCATGGTGCCCGCAGGCGCAATTGATCGAGGTGGGCAAGCGCTGTGGCCAGCGCTCTACCGCGCAGCTGTTCATCAACCGCCAGATCGTCGACCAGGCCAGCAAGTTCGAGCGCGTGGTGCGCTTGAAGGGTGGGGATCCGATGCTGTTCGGCCGCGCCGACGAGGAACTGCAGGCGCTGGAAGAAGCTGGCATCGAGTACGAGATCGTGCCGGGCATCACCGCCGCGCTAGCGGCGGCCTCCGCTATCCGCAAGCCGCTCACCAAGCGCGGCGTGTCGCGCAGCGTGGCCTTTGCGACGCAATCCAAAGCGGCTGACACGATCGACGTGGAGGCCAATGTGAAGGCCGATACGGTGGTGTATTACATGGGCCGCGACCAGGCGGCATCCATCGCAGCGCAACTGATCGCGCACGGCAAGCCGGCCTCTACACCCGCCTGGGTGGTCGAGGCCGCTACTTCGGCGCACCAGCGCAGCCGCCAGTTCACGCTGCGGCAGATGGCGGCGGGCGAGGCGGCGGCCTGGATCAATCCGGTGCATCCCAGCTTGCTGATGATCGGCGACGCGCTCGCCTCGCGGGCTAGCGAGATGGTGCCGAAGGATGTGGATGGTGAGGATGCGTTTGGGGTAACCCGGGCGGCCTGAAGTCAAGGCTAAGGCGCCAAAGAAAAAGCCGGGCAACGTTGCGTTGCCCGGCTTTTTCTTTGGGGTGCTACTTGCGTTCGTGCGGCGCTGGTTTGCTCCCTCTCCCACGCAGTGGGAGAGGGGTGAAAGCCGGCGTCATGGCGCGCGGTTTTGGCGCATCCCGTCGGCTTCGTTCGATGTCTCAGGAGCGCTGTTCCGCGCTGCCGAGCGTCCCCACGCAATAAGCTGCAATCGCATCCAGCACGCTGTCATCCTCGCCCACAGCCGCCGCGCAGCGGATCGTCACACTGGGAAGCTTGGCCCGGCAATCATCCAGCAACGCCGGCAGATCCCGCCGCAGATGCCCGCCCTGGCCGAAGAAAGCCGGTACCACATTGATGTCCCCAACGCCAGCCGCGGCCAGCTCGGCCAGCGTATCCGGCAGCGAAGGCGTCATCAGTTCCAGGAAGGCCATGCGCACCGCGCAATCCGGCAGGGCGGCCGTCAGCCTGGCGTGCAGCCGGTCGAACGGCTCGCGCCAGCGCGCGTCGCGCGCGCCATGGCCGAACAGCACCATGGCCTGGCGGGGAGGGGAGAGGTGTTCATCCTCGAACCTTAGCGCTTAATGCCGGTCCACCCAGCGCAACGCGCCAAGCGCTACCAGCAGGTACAGCGTGCCGGGGATCAGCGCCGAGACGATCGGCGGCCAGGTATGCAGCAGCCCCACATGGGAGAACAGCGTGTTCGACAAGTGGAAGGACAGCCCCAGCATGATGCCGCCGAACACCTTCACGCCCACCGCGCCGGCCCGCGCGTGCAGGTAGGCGAAGGGCAGGGCCAGCGCCACCATCACGAACAGGGTCAGCGGGTAGATCACTTTCTTCCAGAAGGCGATCTCGTAGCGCTGGGTATCTTGCTTGTTGTCGCGCAGGTGGCGGATATAGCGGAACAGGTCCAGCGTGGACATGCGCTCAGGCTCCACCAGCAGCACCGACAGGATCTGCGGCGTCAGCTCGGAGCGCATGGTCATGGCGGGCACGCTTTGCTGTTCGCCGCGGAAGGATGGCGCCAGGGCGTCCGCCTTGCCGGGTTCGCCCCTTGGCAGCTCCAGGAAGTGGGTTTCGGTCACGCCGGTGAGCTGCCAGGACTGGCTGCCCTGGTAGCGGCCTTCCTTGGCCACGCGGATCACGCTCAGGCGATATTGGTCGTCGAACTCATAAATGGTGACGCCGATGATGCTCTGGTCGGGCCGCAGGCCGGCCACGTTGACGAAGCGCGTGACCTCATGGCCCTTGGAGGCATCGCGGTCGCGGTCCTTGACCCACACGCCGGAGCGAAAGCCTGCGGAAACCGTGGCGCCCAGCGCTTCGAGCTTGACCTTCTGCGCGTACTGCTCGGCCTTGGGGCCGATGAACTCGCCGAAGATAAACGTGGCGATGGCCAGCGGAATCGCCAGCTTGAACAGCGAGAACAGCGCCTGGCGCGTATTCAGGCCGGCCACCCGGAAAATGGTGTACTCGGACTGGCTGGCCAGTTGCGAGAACACATAGATGGCGCTGATCAGCACGGCGATCGGCAGCACCTCATAGATGCGGGTGGGCGCCTGCAGGATGACGTGGAAGAACGCCACCAGCGAGGTGTAGCGGCCGGCCACGCTCTCCAGCTCGCTGAGCATGTCGAAGAACACGAACAGCGCCAGCACCGCAAACAGGATGAAGGCGAAGACGCCGTAGATCAGCCGCCCGAAATAACGCTCGTAGACACGCAAAACGGTCATGCCTGGCTCCCCCGGTTGCCGCCCTTGCGGGGCAGGCCGAAGACCGCGCGCCAGCCACCCAGGCTGCGGTTCTGGCGGTAGCGGAACAGCAGCACCGCGCCCAGCAGGGCAATCAGGTGGAACGGCCACCAGGCCATCGAGAACGGGATGGAGCCGGAGCGCACCCAGGCCTGCGAAAGGTTGATCACGTTACTGTAGGTCAGGTAGATCAGCACCGCGAAGACCAGGGGCGTGTAGCGGCCCAGGCGCGGGTTGACGTAGGCAAGCGGGATGGCGATCAGCACAAAGTTGAAGGCCAGCAGCGGCAGCGACAGGCGCCACAGCAACTCGCCCAGGTTCTCGTTGGTGGGGCTGCGCAGCAGGTCGATGGTGTCGCGGCTCTTGGTCGGCAGGTTGGCTTCCGTCTCGGGTGGTTTGTTGTCCACCTTGACCGCGTACTGGTCGAACTCGATGATGCGGTAGTCGATCTTGCCGGGCGTGCCGGCATAGCGGCGGCCGTTTTCCATCACCACCATGCGGTCGCCGTTGGGCATGGTCTGGAACTGGCCCTGGTGGGCCAGCGCCACGCCGATCTTGTCGGCTTCGGCGTTGGCCACAAAGACATTGCGCGCGTGCTTCATGTCGGCGTCGATGCCTTCGATGAAGAGCACGTAGTTGCCCTTGGCCGGCTCGATGAAGCGGCCGGCGGCGATCATGGACAGCACGCCGCGCTGCTCGAAGCGGTCGCGGAACAGGGCGCTTTGCTGGTTGGCCCACGGCCAGGCGAACATGCCCAGCAGCAGCGACATGATGATGAAGGGCGTGGCGAACTGCAGCACCGGCTTGACCAGGTCGCGCAGCGAGATGCCGGCCGAGAACCACACCACCATCTCCGAGTCCTTGTACCAGCGCGTGAGCACGATCAGGGTGGAAATGAACAGGGTGGCGGACAGCAGGATCGACAGGTAGCCGATGGTGGCCAGGCCGATCAGCATCAGGACGTCATTGGGGCTGGCCTGGCCATTGGCGGCCATGCCGAGAATACGGATTACGAGCGAGGTCAGCATGAAGGTCAGCATGACCAGGAACACCGCGCCGGCGGTGTATGCGAGCTCGCGACGCAAGGCTTGTTGAAAGATCATGCGGAGTCGGTTCCGGGCTGCCGGCCGGCGCGGGCGATGTCGGCGCCGGAGAGGCTTTGCTAGCAGCATAGCGGACCGGCGGCAGCAAATCGCGGATAATAGGAGCTTTCGTGGTGGACAAGCCCCTGGAAGGAAGCGCGATGGAATTTAGCACAAAAGCCTTGGATTGGAGCAAAGCGGGCCAAAATGGTTTCCTGGCAACCAAGACCGATTGTCTGGTGGTGGGCCTGTTTGAAGGACAGAGCCTGGCCGGTGTGGCCAAGGCACTCGACGTAGCAACCAAGGGTTTGGTATCCCGGCTCGTCAAGCTGGGTGATTTCGAAGGCAAGCGCGGTACCCAGCTGATGCTGCACGAAGTGGCCGGCGTGGGCGCCGCCCGGGTGCTGCTGGTGGGCTTCGGCAAGGAAGCCGAGTTCGGCGACAAGGCGTTCGCCGAGGCCGTGCGCACCGCGCTGCGTGCCTTGTCCGGCACGCGCGCCGCCAATGTGCTGTGGTGCCTCGCCCAGCAGCAGGCGCCCCAGCAGGCCGGCAACGCTCGCGACCTGGCCTGGCGCCTGATCACCACCGTCACCCTGATCCGCGAAGCCGGCTACCGCCTGCAGGAGCGCCATCCGGGCCTCAAGCGCGCCAATGCCAAGGGCAACGGCAACAGCAACAGCGCCGACAAGCCCGCCGGCCTGCGCAAGGTGGTGCTCACCGTCGACGCGGCCGACGCCAAGGCTGCTGCCCAGGCCGTGGTCCGCGGCGCGGCCATCGCCAACGGCATGGAGCTCACCAAGGACCTGGGCAACCTGCCGTCCAACATCTGCACGCCGACCTACCTGGCCAATGCCGCGCGTGGCATCGCCAAGCGCCACAAGCTCAAGGTGGAAGTGCTGGGCCGCAAGCAGATCGAGGCCCTCAAGATGGGCGCCTTCCTGGCGGTCACCAAGGGCGCGATCGAGCCGCCCCAGTTCATCGTGCTGCGCTACGACGGCGCCTCGGCCAAGCAGGCGCCGGTGGTGCTGGTGGGCAAGGGCATCACCTTCGATACCGGCGGCATCTCGCTCAAGCCCGGCGAGGGCATGGACGAGATGAAGTACGACATGTGCGGCGCCGCCTCGGTGCTGGGCACGCTGCAGGCCGTGGCCGAGATGGGCCTCAAGCTCAACGTGATCGCGGTGGTCCCCACCTGCGAGAACATGCCCAGCGGCAACGCCACCAAGCCGGGCGACGTGGTCACCAGCATGTCCGGCCAGACCATCGAGATCCTCAACACCGACGCCGAAGGCCGCCTGGTCCTGTGCGACGCGCTGACCTATGTCGAGCGCTTCAAGCCGGCCGCCGTGGTGGACGTGGCAACCCTGACCGGCGCCTGCATCATCGCGCTGGGCCACGTCAACAGCGGCCTGTACGCGCGCAACGACGGCCTCGCGGACCAGCTGCTGCAAGCCGGCCGCAAGGCCATGGACACCGCCTGGCGCATGCCGCTGGACGATGACTACCAGGATCAGCTCAAGTCCAGCTTTGCCGATATGGCCAATATCGGTGGCCGCCCGGCCGGCAGCGTGACCGCCGCTTGTTTCCTGGCGCGCTATGCCGAGAAGTACGACTGGGCTCACCTGGACATCGCCGGCACCGCCTGGAAGAGCGGCGCCGCCAAGGGCGCTACCGGCCGCCCGGTGCCCCTCTTGGCGCAGTTCCTGATGGACCGCGCTGGCTGAAGCTTGATGGTTAAGCTTGATGCTTGACCGCAGGGACGGGCCGGCGCCGGCATCTGCGCGGGTCCGTCCCTGTTTAGCTTCATTCTCACAGGATTGCTTTCAACCATGACGCGTATCGATTTCCACAGCAACGTGCCCGACAAGCTCGGCTACGCTTGCAGGCTGATCCGCAAGGCGTATGGCGCCGGCCAGAAACTGGTGGTGCATGGCGCGCCGGAACAGCTGGCGCAGCTCGATGCGCGCTTGTGGACGTTCTCCGCGCTGGATTTCCTGCCGCATTGCGGCGTGGACAGCCCGAACGCCGAGGTGACGCCGATCGTGCTGGCGGCCACGCTGGACCAGGCCCCGCACCATCAGCTGCTGATCAACCTCAGCGCCGAGCCGCCGGCGCAGTTCGCCAGCTTCGAGCGCATGATCGAGGTGGTCGGCAGCGACGCCGACGATCGCGCCGCCGGGCGCGAGCGCTTTCGCCTGTACCGCGAGCGCGGCTATCCGCTGGCGCACCACGATATCGCCCAGGCCGGCCAGGCAGGCCAGTCAACCCAGGGCAAGGGGACGCCGCATGACCGAACGCACCACCTCGCGCGTGATCCCGCGCATCGGGCCCAACGACAGCATTCCGCTGCTGACGGAGGTGATCGACCTGCCCACCGACGGCGCCAAGCAACCGGCGCCGGATGCGCCGGGGGCGACGCAAGCCGCGGGGTGGTCGGATTCCGGCGCTGGCGGCCCAGGCCATGCCCAGCCCGCGCATGACATGGCCTGGCCCGGCCCGGTCACCCATGTCGTCATGCCCCGTGAGACCGGCGACGGCATTCCCGCGCCCGAGATCCCCGCGCTGCACCAGCCAACCCCGTCCACCCAGGATGGCGCCTACTCGGTCTCGCACGCCACGCACCACGCCAGCCCGCCGCCCAGCGCGGACGAGTTGCGCGCCATGCGCAGCGAGCTGCTGACCCGCGTGATGATGCGGTTTCGCACCGAATGGCCGCAGGTGGTGGAGGCCCATACCGAAGCCACGCTGCAATCGCGCCTGGCCCCGCTGACCGCGCAACTGGCGGCGGAACTGACGCAGGCGATGGAGGCAAGGCTGGTGGAATGGCTGGACGCCACGCTCGAAGAAATCGAGCGGGATCCGGGCGGGATGTAAAGACCCGAGGCACCGAACGAAGCCGAAGAACAGGCCAAAGCCGCGTGCCATGACGAAGGCTTTCACTCCCTCTCCCCTCAGGGGGAGAGGGCCGGGGAGAGGGGGCTTAGCTAGGAGCCACCGGAAGCGGAGCCCGTGGTTTTTGACGGCGCGACGCAGTAACGAGCGCCCGCCCTCTCCCCCAACCCCTCTCCCGCAGGCGGGAGAGGGGAGCAAACCGGCGGGAGATTGAACCTCCCCCGCACCATAGAAAAAGCCCGCGATCGCTCGCGGGCTTTTTCATTCCGGCACTAAAGCCAGGCCTCAGTCCGTCACAGCGCCCTTGCTGGCGGTCGAAGCCAGCTTGGCGAACTTCGCCAGCACGCCACGGGTGTAGCGCGGTGCCGGCTGCTTCCAGGCGGCGCGGCGCTTGGCCAGCTCTTCTTCGCTCACGTTGAGTTCCAGCAGCAGCTTGTGCGCGTCGATGGTGACGGAGTCGCCTTCCTGCACCAGCGCGATGTTGCCGCCCACATGCGCTTCCGGCGCGACGTGGCCGACCACCATGCCCCAGGTGCCGCCGGAGAAGCGGCCGTCGGTGATGAAGCCGACCGATTCGCCCAGGCCCTTGCCGATGATGGCAGAGGTGGGGGCGAGCATTTCAGGCATGCCGGGGCCGCCCTTGGGGCCCAGGTAGCGCAGCACCAGGATGTCGCCGGCATTGATCTTGTCGGCCAGGATGGCGTCCATGGCGCTTTGCTCGTCCTCGAACACGCGGGCTGGGCCGGTGATGACCGGGTTCTTCAGGCCGGTGATCTTGGCGACGGCGCCTTCCGGTGCCAGGTTGCCCTTCAGGATGGCCAGGTGGCCTTCCTTGTAGAGTGCCTTTTCGATCGGCATGATCACGTCCTGGTCGGCGCGCGGGGTGTCGGGCACGTTTTCCAGTTCCTCGGCCAGGGTGCGGCCGGTGATGGTCAGGCAATCGCCGTGCATCAGGCCGGCCTTGAGCAGGATCTTCATGACCTGGGGAATGCCGCCCGCGCGGTGCAGGTCGGTCGCCACGTACTGGCCCGACGGCTTCAGGTTGCAGATCACCGGCACCTTGCGGCGGATGCGCTCGAAGTCGTCGATGGACCATTCGACTTCGGCCGAGTGGGCGATCGCCAGGTAGTGCAGCACGGCGTTGGTGGAGCCGCCGGTGGCCATGATCAGCGCAACCGCGTTCTCGATGGACTTGCGCGTGATGATGTCGCGCGGCTTGATGTCCTTCTTGATGGCCTCGACCAGCACGCGTGCCGATTCGGCGGCGCTGTCGACCTTTTCCTGGTCCGGGTTGGCCATGGTCGACGAGTACAGCAGCGACATGCCCAGCGCCTCGAACGAGGAGCTCATGGTGTTGGCGGTGTACATGCCACCGCACGAGCCCGACGACGGGCAGGCGTTCTTCTCGACGCCTTCGAAGTCTTCCTGGCTCATGCGGCCAGCGGTGAATTCGCCCACGGCCTCGAACGACGACACGATGGTCAGGTCCTTGCCCTTCCAGTTGCCCGGCTTGATGGTGCCGCCGTACACATAGATGCCCGGCACGTTGGTGCGCGCCAGCGCGATCATGCCGCCCGGCATGTTCTTGTCGCAGCCGCCGATCACGACCACGCCGTCCATCCACTGGCCCTGGGCCGCGGTCTCGATGCAGTCGGCAATGACTTCGCGGGAGATCAGCGAGTACTTCATGCCTTCCGTGCCCATCGACATGCCGTCCGAGATGGTCGGGGTGCCGAAGATCTGCGGGTTGGCGTCGGAGGCCTTGATGGCGGCAACCGCGGCGTCGGCCAGGCGTTGCAGGCCGGAGTTGCACGGCGTGATGGTGGAGTGGCCGTTGGCGATGCCCACCATCGGCTTGTCGAAGTCTTCCTTCTTGTAGCCCAGCGCGTAGTACATCGAGCGGTTGGGGGAGCGCGCCACGCCTTGCGTGATGTGCTGCGAGCGTTTGTTGTATGCCATGGGAATCTCCGGGGGAAGTGTGCCGGCCTGCGCGGGGCGCCTCAGGGGTTCCGAGGACCGGGCAGGCTCTTGCCATGTTGTGGACGAGAGCATGCCGCTTGCCTTTTATCGTGTCAAATATATTATTCAACCTCTATTGAGTCGAAAAACATATCAGGAGCGCCTGTGGACCTGCGCCAGTTGCGCTACTTCGTTACCGTGGCGGAGGAGTTACATTTTGGCCGCGCCGCGCAGCGTCTCACCATGACGCAGCCGCCGCTGTCCCAGCAGATCCAGGCGCTGGAGGAGGAGATCGGCGTGCAACTGTTCGCCCGCACGCGGCGTTCGGTGGCGCTCACTCCGGCTGGCCAGCAATGGTTGCCCGAGGTGCGCCGCGTGCTGGCCGACGCCGCAGCACTGCCGGGCCTGGCCCAGCGGCTGGCGCGCGGGGAGGCCGGCACGCTGTCGCTGGCCTTCGTCAGCACGGCCGACTACGGCATCCTGCCCGACCTGCTGCGCAGCTTCCGGGCACGCCATCCCAATGTGCAACTGCAACTGCGCGAGGCCACCAGCGATATCCAGCTGGAGGCCCTGATGGACGGCGGCATCGACGCCGGGCTGGTGATCCGCCCGCAACTACCGGCCATGCCGCATGGCGTGGCCTACCTGCCGCTGGTGCGCGAGCCGCTGGTGCTGGCCGTGCCGGAAGGCTGGTGCCCGGGCGGCGCGAAGGCGGGGGAGGAGGGCGTTTCGCTAAAGGATGCGGCGCACGAGCCGCTTATCATCTTCCCCGGCGAAGCGCGCCGGCGTTTTATGACATCATTACGGGCTGTTATGCGCGCGAAGGCCTCACGCCGGTGATCGCCCAGGAGGCCATCCAGATGCAGACCATCGTCAGCCTGGTGTCCGCCGGCATGGGCGTGGCGCTGGTACCGGCCTCGCTTTGCAACCTTCGCCGTACCGGTGTGTCCTACCTGCCGCTGCGCGACGCCGGGCCCGATATCGAGACCGGGCTGGTGTGGCGGGAGGCCGGTGCCGACAGCGTGAGCCCCGTGCTGAGATCGTTCATCGAGATCGCCGGCGCGCTGGCCGCTGCCATGACGCTGACGCAAAAGGCTGGCATAAAACTGGCCACGGCGCCGGGCGCGGCCGCTGCGGCGAGGCACCTGACGGACGCAGCCTGAATCCTGACCCTGATGCCGCACCGGACGCCAAGCTGGCGCGTGCAATTCTTCTTACAACCCAAACCACGGCAAACATGCTGATTCATCCCCAATTCGATCCGGTTGCGATTCATCTCGGCCCGCTCGCCATCCGCTGGTACGGGCTGATGTACCTCGCCGGGTTCATCATGTTCCTGTGGTTCGGGCGCCTGCGCATCCGCCAGCCGCACATCGCGGCCCAGGGCTGGACGGTCAAGGACCTGGACGACATGCTGTTCTTCGGCGTGCTGGGCGTGATCCTGGGCGGGCGGCTGGGCTATGTGTTGTTCTACAAGGCCGATTACTACCTGAGCCATCCGCTCGAGATCTTCAAGGTGTGGGAGGGCGGCATGGCCTTCCACGGTGGCTTCTTGGGCGTGATCGTGGCGATGTGGCTGTTCGGCAAGCTGCGCGGGCGGCACTGGATGGAGGTCACCGACTTCATCGCGCCGATGATCCCCTGCGGGCTGGCGGCCGGGCGCATCGGCAACTTCATCAACGGCGAGCTGTGGGGCCGGCCCACCGACCTGCCGTGGGGCATGATCTTCCCGCAGGCCGGCGACAACATTCCCCGCCATCCTTCCCAGCTCTATCAATTTGCCGGCGAAGGCGTGGCGCTGTTCATCATCCTGTGGCTGTTCGCCAGGAAGCCGCGCCCCATGGGCGCTGTCTCGGGCGTGTTCCTGATCGGCTACGGCGGCTTCCGTTTCCTTGCCGAGTTCGCGCGCGAGCCGGATAACTTCCTGGGCCTGCTGGCGCTGAACTTCTCCATGGGCCAGTGGCTGAGCCTGCCGATGATCCTGGCCGGCATCGCCATGGTGGTCTGGGCGTACCGTCACGGACAGACGGCGCAGGCACCGGTTCGTTAAAGCTGGCGCAGATGACGATGTTCACCGCCGCCATCTTCGATATGGATGGCCTGCTGATCGACTCCGAGCGCGCCATCATGCAAGCGTGGATCGGCGCCGCGCGCGCGCTCGGCATTGCGCTGGCGGCCAGCGATTATGTGCAGGTCATCGGCAAGGCCGCGCCGGAGTCCAACGCGCTGCTGGTTTCCCTGCTTGGCGATGAGCGTGCCTTTCGCCAGGTGCAGGCGATGGCGGGCGCGCAATTGCATGCGCCGGTCACGGGGCCGAGGTTTCCGCTGAAGCCCGGCGCCAAGGAACTGCTGATGGCGCTGCGCCATGCCGGCATTCCCTGCGCGGTGGCATCGTCGTCCCGCGTCGAGGAGATCAAGGACCGGCTCGGGCGCGTGGGTGTGCTGGATTTCTTTACTTGCGTCTCGGGTGGCGATGAGGTGCGCCGCGGCAAGCCCGACCCGGCGCTCTACCAGCTGGCCGCCGAGCGCCTCGGCGTGGCGCCGCAGGCGTGCCTGGCGTTTGAGGACAGCGAGAACGGCGCAACGGCCGCGAACCGCTCGGGCGCACAGGTGGTCGTGGTGCCCGATATCAAGCCGCCTTCGCCGGCCGTGACCGGATTCAGTTTCCGGGTACTGGGCACGCTGCATGAGGCGATCCCGTACATTCCGCGTTGGTTCGGCCGCACAGGCCCAGCGGGGCTGGAGCCATAGCGCCTGGGGCACAGCCTGCCGATATTCCTCGCGAGAGGTCGGGCACGGTGGTGTGGATGGCTGGTATGTGATGGCCGCGCGGTATCGGCATGGCGGCTTCGGCATGGGCATCAACGGCGCTTGGGCAGGACCGCTGGCGGTGTGTATTCTTCCCGTCAGGCGGGCCGTTTGACACATCCCGCCCCTATTCGCCAAGAGGGGCTGCCCATGAACGACAGCGGTGGAAATGGCACGTGAGGCGGCTGGAGCCGAGGCTTCCCCGAAGCGGGTACGCGTCGCTGCCACGGCGGACCTGCGCGACGACGTTGCGCTGCCGGCCAGTGTGGACGGGGTGGATCTCGTCGTGATCGGACATGGCGGCGGCGCCGTGGTCTACCAGGGGCACTGCCCCCACCGGGGCACGCTGCTGGCGGAAGGCGCCATCGAAAACGGCACGCTGACATGCCGTGGGCACGGCTGGCGCTTCGACTGCGGTTCCGGAAGCGCGGCCGAGCGGCCCGAGGTCTGCCTGAAGCGGTTCACCGCCTTCGTCGAAGACGGCGAGGTCAGGGTGGAGCGCGATGACGTGCTCGCGTGGCAGCGCCTGCAGGCAGAGCGGGATGCGGCGTCGCCAGCGTCGCCGCCGAGCCCTGGCCTGCGCTCGCTCGCGGAGCTTCCCGGGCCGAAGGGGCTGCCCTTGCTAGGCAGCGCGTTGCAGTTGCAATGGGAGCAGCGGCGGATGCACCTGGTCTTCGAGCAATGGTGCGAGGCGTTCGGTCCCCTGTACAGCATCCGCCTGATGAACCGGCTGGCCCTGGTGGTCGCGCAAGGGGAGTTGATCGACAAGATCCTCCATGACCGGCCCGAGACCTATCGCCGTATCGGCGCGCTCGAGGCGGTGGCGCTGGAGTTGGGCGCGCTCGGCGTGTTCGCCGCCGAGGGCGAGGTGTGGCGCAGGCAGCGCCGGCCGGTCGCGCAGGCGCTCGACGCGCACCGGCTGCGCGATTTCTTTCCAATGCTGTCCAGCGTCACACTGAGGCTGAAGCGGCGATGGCAAAAGGCGGCCGCGCAAAGACGGCATGTGGATGTGCAGCATGACCTGATGCGGTACACCGTTGACGTGACGACCGCCCTGGCCTTCGGCTACGACATGAATACGCTGGAGCGCGAAGGCGAGGCTATCCAAAAGCATCTAGAACAGATCTTGCCGATGGTGAACCGGCGCATCAATGCGCCATTTCCGTACTGGCACTACCTCAGGCTGCCGGCGGACCGCTCGTTCGACCGTGCCATGGTGGCGATCCGCCAAACCATCGGCGAGTTCATCGCCGCGGCACGCCAGCGGCTGGCGCAGAGCCCGGAGCTCGCCGCGCATCCGACCAACTTCCTGGAGGCGATGCTGGTTGCCCAGGCCGCGGGCCAGGCGTCGCTGGACGATGAGGAGCTGTTCGCAAACATCTTCACCATGCTGGTAGCGGGCGAGGATACGACCGCCAACACCATCGCCTGGATGATGCATTTCATGTGCAGCCACCCGGAGGTGCAGCACAGGATGCAGGAGGAAGTTGGGGCGGTGCTGGGGCAGGCAGAGGTCTTGCAGGACATACGGGATGCCGCCAGGCTCGTGTATGTGGAGGCGGTCGCGCATGAATCGCTGCGGCTCAAGCCGGTCGCGCCGCTCCTCTTCCTCGAACCCAACGTCGATGTGGCTGTCGGCGGCGTGCGGGTGCCGCGCGGGACGCTGGTCGTGCTGTTGAACCGGCCCAACGCGCTGCAGGAGCGCAACTTCCCCGCTGCCCGGGAGTTCCGGCCGGAGCGCTGGCTGCAGGGCGCGGCGGCGGCCCAGCATCGCAGCGGCTTCGTGCCGTTCGGCTCGGGACCGCGCTTGTGTCCGGGACGCAATCTCGCGTTGCTGGAGGCCAAGGCGGCGATTTCGATGGTCTGCCAGAACTTTGATGTCAGGCATGCGCCGGGATCGGGGCCAGTGGGGAGGCCTTTGTCTTTACGATGATGCCGACGGATTTGCAGGTGGTTTTTTCAGCGCGCTAGCGCAATGGCGTTCGAGACTGGCGTGGCCACCGTGGCAATTCACGCCCGAGGCTGCGTGCTGCGGCGCGTCAGCGAGAGTGCCAGGGCGAGCGCTGGCTGGTACGGCGGCTGCACAGCCTGTGCCGGAGCCGCGCCGGCGCTGGCGAGGCGGGCTAGTCAGGGTACTTAACCGTCACTGTCCAGGGGCGTCGCGGCCCAATTTTACCTTCCTGGTGCATGCAGCGCATGCGGCTGCGCAACATCGAATTGTCTTGTCTTCGCGTCGCCGTTATTCATAATTATGAATTATTGGGCCTGGCAAGACACATTCCATCGCTTCATCCGCCACCCCGATGCCATTGCCATTGCATTTCCGTCCGGAGGCACCATGCGCATCATCCAGCAGGCCCTGTACCTTGAAGTCGCGGAGCGCCTGCGCACCATGATCGACGAGCACGCGCTGATGCCCGGCGCCTGGATCGACGAAGCCGCGGTGGCCGAGTCGATGGGGATCTCGCGCACGCCGATGCGCGAGGCGCTCAAGGTGCTGGCCGCCGAAGGCCTGGTGCGGCTGGAGCCGCGCCGCGGCTGCTTCGTCAACGCGCTGTCCGAGCAGGACCTCGACGAGATCTTCCCGCTGATGGCGCTGCTGGAAGGGCGCTGCGCCTATGAGGCCGCGCGCAACGCCACCGCCGAGGACCTGGACGCGCTCGAAAGCCTGCACGCCGACCTGACGCAGTATGCGCAAGCCGGCAATATCGACGCCTACTACGAGACCAACTACCAGATCCACGAAGCCATCCAGCGGCTCGCCGGCAATCGCTGGCTGTCCGGCCTGATCAGCGACCTGCGCAAGGTGCTGCGGCTGTCGCGCCACAAGAGCCTGAAGCTGCCAGGCCGCATCCGCGAATCCTGCGCCGAGCATCTGTCGGTGTTCTCCGCGCTCAAGGCGCATGACCCGGAGGGCGCCGAAACCCTGATGAAGACGCACTTGCTACGCCAGCGCGGCGCGCTCAGGGCGCTGGACGCCGCGGAGATGGCCGAGGCCGGCGACGTTGTCGATGGCGGCGATCCGCCCCCGGCACACAGCAGGCCCGCCTGCACCTGGCAGGCAAATCATCCACTAACCGATAGTCCGATAGTCCGATGGACCGATGGACCGATAGCAGCTAACAGACAGCCAAGAAGACAGCCAAGAGCAGGTACGCCCATGGATTCCCTCAGCAACACCGAACAGAAAGTCAGCGCTCCCCTTAGCGGCCATGAGCCGTTGGCGGACACCCTGTTGTCGCGCTTCGGCCGGTGGTGGGGCCGTAAGGGCGATGGCAAGGCCAAGCCGAATGCGACTGCGGATGCCAAGGCGCACGCCAAGGCCGTGGCGCTCCCGGCTCGCGTGCTGCGCCGGCAGCGCGAGCAGCTGCGCCAGTGCTTCGACGCGCGCCTGACCGACAGCGCCGCCAATACCGCCGCGCAAACCTGGCGGGCCGAGTACGAAGCCGCGGGCGATGACGCGCGCCAGGCCATGCTCGGCGTGCTGGCCGAAGTCGCGGCCAGCGGCAGCGTGCAAGCGGATGACCAGGGCAAGGACGGCAAGGATGGCATGGACGGAAAGGCGGCCAGATCCGCGTCCGGCCTGCCACAGGCCATGTCCAACGCGCGCATCCGTTTTTTCAAGCGGCTGGCTGCCCTACACGGGCAGCAGGGCGCGAGCGTCTGCGGCTTGCATTTCCTGATCGGCCTGCGTGCGGACATGCTGCGCTGGCACAAGCGCGTGCCGGGCCTGCGCCCGCTCGACGACGATCTGGAGGCGTTGTTCTCCAACTGGTTCGACGTGGGCCTGCTGGAATTGCAGCCCATCACCTGGGACTCGCCCGCCTCGCTGCTGGAAAAGCTGATCCGCTACGAGGCCGTGCACGAGATCGCGTCCTGGGCGGATCTGCGCAACCGGCTCGATTCCGATCGCCGCTGCTATGCGTTCTTCCACCCGCGCATGCCGCGCGAGCCGCTGATCTTTGTCGAGGTGGCCTTCGTGCCCGAGATGGCCGCCAACGTCCACGCGCTGCTGGACGAAGCCGCGCCGCTGGAAGACCTGCGCCGCGTGAAGTGGGCGATCTTCTATTCCATCTCCAATACGCAGGCAGGCCTGCGCGGCGTGAGCTTCGGCAACTTCCTGCTCAAGCGCGTGATCGGGGAATTGCAGCGCGAGTTTCCCAAGCTCAAGCAGTTCGCCACGCTCTCGCCCATTCCCGGGTTTGCCGACTGGCTGCGCAAGCGCGATGGCGAGTCGGTGGCCAAGGTGCTGGGCGACAAGCGCCTGGCGCGCTGGCGCGAGCGCCACGGCACGCCGCCCGCCGACGGCGCCGGCTGGCTGGCCGCGCTGCCTGCCGATTCCGGGGACGCGATGGTGCGCGACACCGCGCTGGCGCTGGCCGCGCATTATCTGGTGCGCGAGCGCCAGCAGGCGCTGCCGGCCGATCCGGTGGCGCGCTTTCACCTGGGCAATGGCGCCTGCGTGGAGCGGCTGAACTGGGCCGCCGATCTGTCGCGCAAGGGCGCGCGCAGTCGTGCGGCATGATGGTGAATTATCTTTACGTGCCCGAAGCGCTCGATGACAATCTGGTGCGCCTTGGCAACGGATCCCCGCGCATGAGCCGCGCGGTGAGCAAGCTGTTGTAACCCTGGTCAGGTAAAAGACAAGGCCGCGGGCCGCGTTCTCCGGGCCATGCCAGCCGTTCTTCATTTTGACTTTCCGCAGCAGAACAGAGAGAGAGGAGACAGAGTCATGAATCGTCGTCAGTTTCAACTGGCAGGGCTGGCTTGCGCGCTGGGCGCGGGTTTGGGCGCGGTAGCCCCCGTGGCGCAGGCCGACACCTGGCCGTCCAAGCCGATCACCGTGATCGTGCCGTTCCCGGCCGGCGGTGGCACCGATGCCTTCGCCCGCCCGCTGACCGCGCAGCTTTCCAAGCAGATCGGCAAGCAGTTCGTGATCGATAACCGCGGCGGCGCCGGCGGCACCGTGGGCGCCAGCATCGCGTCCAAGGCCGCGCCGGACGGCTATACCGTGTTCATCGGCGGCGCGCACCACGCCATCGCACCGTCGTTCTACAAGAAGCTCGACTACGACATCGAGAAGGATTTCATCCCCATCACGGTGATCGCGCAGCCGCCGCAGGTGATCGTGGTGAACCCGGCCAAGGTCACCGCCAACACGCTGGGCGAGCTGATCGACTACGCCAAGAAGAATCCCGGCAAGCTGAACTACGCCTCGGCCGGCAACGGCTCCTCCCACCATCTGGCGGGCGAGCTGTTCAAGCTGCAGACCAAGACCTTCATCACGCATATCCCGTACAAGGGGCGGGCCCTGCGCTGTCCGACCTGATCGCGGGCCAGGTGGACATGGATTTCGATGGGCTCGGCTCTTCTGCCCAGCACATCCGCGCCGGCCGCATCAAGGCGCTGGCGGTGGCATCGACCAAGCGCTCGGCTGCGTTCCCGAACGTGCCCACCGCCGCCGAGGCCGGGGTGCCCAACTACGAGGTTTCCACCTGGTACGCGATGTGGGTGCCGAAGAACACGCCCAAGGACATCGTCGACAGGCTTTACACCGAGGTGGAGAAAGCACTCAACACGCCGGAGATGAAACAGATCTGGATTGCCAACGGCTCCGACACGCCGGCCTTCACACAAGAGCAGTTCGCACAGTTCCAGCGCGCCGAGATCAAGCGCTGGGCTACGGTGGTGCAGCAGTCCGGCGCCAAGATCGACTGATGGAGGATAGCCACATGATTCCCGAAGTTTCCCATCAGCGTGGAGCGCAGGCATGAGCGGCACGGTGGCGTTCGCGCGTGAGGGTGACGTGGCCACGGTCACGCTGTCCAACGCGGGCAAGCTCAATGCCATCTCGGTGGCGATGTGGCGCGCGCTGGCGCGGGGTTTTGCGGACCTGTCCGACGATCCCTCGCTGCGCTGCGTGGTGCTGCGCGGCGCCGATGGCAACTTGCCGCGGGCGCCGACATTGCCGAGTTTCCCGAGCAACGGGGCGACGCCGCCGCGCTGCGCCGTTACCACGAAGCGGTGATTGCGCCCGCGCTGGCCGCCATCGCGGGCTGCCTGCATCCCACGCTGGCCATGATCGAAGGGGTTTGCGTAGGCGGCGGGCTGGAGATCGCCTGCCATTGCGACCTGCGCATCGCCGCCGACGATAGCCGCTTTGGCGTGCCGATCAACCGGCTCGGCTTTCCCATGGCGCCTGGCGAGCTGACCGGGCTGCTGGCCCTGGCGGGCCGCGCGGTGACGCTGGAGATCCTGCTGGAGGGCCGGGTGTTCGACGCCGCCGAGGCGCGCGAGAAGGGGCTGTTGACGCGCGTGGTGCCGGCCGCGCCACTTGGTGACGAAGTCGCCGCGGCCGTGAAGCGCATCGTGGCCGGCGCGCCGCTGGCCGCCCGCATCAACAAGGAGAGCATCCGCCGCCTGGCGAGCGCGCCAGCGCCGCTCACAGCGGCGGAGCTCGACGCGCACTTCCGCTATGGCGACAGCGCCGACCATGCCGAAGGCGTGGCCGCATTCCTGGCCCGCCGGCCGCCGCGCTTTACTGGGCAATAGCACGGGCAGTAGCTTTAGGTATCATTGCCGGCTGTCGATCGGATTGCCCATGCGGATTGCCCATGCTATTGCCGATTCCGTTTTTTATCTTCCGCAATATGAACGCCAACCTGTTCGCCCTCTTCGAATCCCGCTTCCCGGCGGACCGCAGTGCCTGCTGCATTGAAACCCACGACGGCCTCTACTACAGTTGGGACGACCTCGACCGCGCCACCGCCAAGATGGCCAACCTGCTGGCCGCGCTCAAGCTGCCCGAAAGCGCGCGCGTGGCGGTGCAGGTGGAAAAATCGCCCGAGGCGCTGTTCCTGTACCTCGCCACGCTGCGTGCCGGCTACATCTACCTGCCGCTCAATACCGCCTACCAGGAAGCCGAGATCGACTACTTCGTGGGCAACGCGGAGCCGGCGGTGGTGGTGTGCAGCAGCGCCAACTTCGGCTGGGTCTCCAAGGTAGCGTTCCGCCACGGCACCAAGCACGTCTTCACGCTGGACGACGACCGCTCCGGCTCGCTGTTGTCCCGCGCTGCCGCGCAGCCCGACGCCTTCACCACGGTGGCGCGCGGCGCCGACGAGCTTGCCGCCATCCTCTACACCTCGGGCACCACGGGGCGCAGCAAGGGCGCCATGCTCACGCACGGCAACCTGGCGTCCAACGCCAAGACGCTGCATGCATACTGGGGCTGGCGCAGCGATGACGTGCTGCTGCACATGCTGCCGATCTTCCACGTGCATGGCTTGTTCGTGGCGTCGCACGGGGCGCTGCTGGCCGGCGCCAAGATGATCTGGGCGCCCAAGCTCGACATGGCGCAGATCCTGAAATTCCTGCCGCGTTGCACCGTGATGATGGGCGTGCCCACGTATTACGTGCGCATGGTGCAGGAGCCGCGCTTTGATGACGACACCTGCCGCCGCATGCGCCTGTTCGTGTCCGGCTCCGCGCCGCTGCTAATGGAAACCTTCGATGCGTTCCGCGAGCGCACCGGGCACACCATCCTGGAGCGCTACGGCATGAGCGAGACCGTGATGCTGGTCTCCAACCCGTACGAAGCGCAGGACGGCGAGCGTATCGGCGGCACCGTCGGCAAGGCGCTGCCGGGTGTGTCGGTGCGCGTGGTGGATGGCGACGGCAAGCCTTGCGCGGCCGGCGAGATCGGCAATGTGAAAGTGCGCGGCCCGAACGTGTTCAAGGGTTACTGGCGCATGCCGGAGAAGACGCAGGAGGAGTTCACCGCCGACGGCTGGTTCAAGACCGGCGACGTAGGCCGCTTTGGCGGCGCCATCGTCAGCCAGGCCGGCGAGCGCAAGGTGCCCGACGACTACCTGACCATCGTTGGCCGCAGCAAGGACCTGATCATCTCCGGTGGCTACAACGTCTACCCGAAGGAGATCGAGAGCTTTATCGACGAGATGCCGGGCGTGGCGGAAAGCGCCGTGATCGGCGTGCCGCATGCCGATTTCGGCGAGGCCGTGGTGGCGGTGGTGGTCGGCAAGCCCGGCGCCTCGCTCGACGCGCTGGGCCTGATCGGCGGGCTCAAGGGCCGCATCGCCAATTTCAAGGTGCCCAAGCGCGTGCACCTGGTCGATGAGCTGCCGCGCAACACCATGGGCAAGGTGCAGAAGAACGTGCTGCGCCAGCAGTTCGGGGAGCTGTAAGCACCGCCGCTCCTCGATGGCTTATGCATCAAAGACAAGGCCCCTGCCGCTTGCGCGACAGGGGCCTTGTTCTGTGCCTTGTGCCTGGTGTCTTTATGCCTGTGGCTTTGGACAGCGCTTACTTGAGCATCTGCACCGAGCCGTTCACCGTCACGGTGACCTGGGCCTTGCCGCCCTCGACCGGCACCGGCGCGGAATCGGCCATCATGGCCTTGGCCGCATACATGCGCGGCATCGGCTGCACTGCGCCCACCTCGCCCACCTGCACTTCACGGATGGTGTAGCTGCCGTAGCCGAACAGCTTGGTGGTGGCCTGCGCCTTGTCGCGGAACGACGCCACGGCCTGTTCGGTCAGCTTGGCCTCGGCGGCCAGGCGGGCTTCGCGCGAGAGCGAGAAGCTGATGTTCTGCACCTGCATCTGGCTGGCGAGCTGGCCCGCGAGCTTGGACACGGCCGTGAAATCGCGCGATTCCAGAATCACCTCGGCGCGGCCGCGCCAGGTGCTGATGCGCCCGTTCTTGTCGTTGGACGGATAGATGGTGAAGCCGCCCGATTGCGCCTGCACGCCATTGGTACGCTTGGCCTGTGCAATCACATCTGCCGTCTTGGCCGACAGCGCCGAGGAGATCGCGCCCGGTTCCGCGCCTTCCTGCTCGGCTGCGAGCGTCAGGTGGACCACGTCGGTCGGCACTTCGGTGGCGGCCTGGGCGGACAGCGACAGCACGCCGGCAGGGGCCGGGTCGTGGGTCGGGCCACCGCCCTGGGCGGAGGCAACCATGGCGGTGGTACCGAGCAGCGTGGCGGCAAGCAGATGTTTCATTGCATTTTCCCTTTCAAGACGATGGGTATCAGACGCGCTCCCCAGGTGATCGTTCCGCTACGTGGCGTGCGACCTTGTATCTACTTGTATCTTCGGATGCCGTGGTCCTTCAGAACGCGTGCCAGGCCTTCCACAGCATATAGGCCGACAGGCTGAACAGCAGGCAGGCGAAGACCTTCTTCAACTGCCCGACATCCATGCGGTGCGCGGTGCGCGCGCCCAGCGGCGCGGTCAGCACGCTGGCCAGCGCGATCACCGCCAGCGCCGGCAGGTAGATGTAGCCGAGCGAGCCGGCCGGCAGCCCGGTCTGGCCCAGCCCGCTCCATACATAGCCGATCACGCTCGCTACCGCGATGGGAAACCCCAGCGCGGCCGAGGTGGCCACGGCGTTGTGGATGGGCACATTGCACCAGGTCATGAACGGCACCGAGACAAAGCCGCCGCCGGCGCCCACCAGGCTGGACAGGAAGCCGATCACGCCGCCCGCGCCCAGCATGCCCGGCGTGCCCGGGAGTTGCCGGTGCGGGGCGGGCTTGCGGTTACGCAGCATCTGCCATGCCGAAAAGCCGACGAATATGGCGAACAGCAGGGACAGCCAGCTGGTCTTGAGCGCCGCGAAGACCTTGCCGCCGCCGATCATGCCGCCGATCAGGATGCCGGGCGCCAGCGCGAATACCAGCTTCCAGCGCACCATGCCGCGCTTGTGGTGGGCGCGTACCGACGACAGCGAAGTAAACAGGATGGTCGCCATGGAGGTGGCGATGGCCATATGGACGATGGCCTCCTGGGGGAAGGCCAGGGCGGTGAACAGCAGCGTGAGGAAGGGCACCATCAGCATGCCGCCGCCCACGCCAAGCAAGCCGGCGCAGAAGCCGGTAAAGGCGCCGAGCATCAACAGCCCGGGAATCAGGGAAAAGCTCATGAAGCGGAATCGACCTTGTTGGTGTTGTAGTTATGTAGTCGGCAGCCATTGTGTCATGCCGCTGATGTGGCCGTCGGTGCCTGGCTATCGCATCAGCCGCGTGGTGATGAAACGCCATTCGGCCGGGGTCACCGGCGTGATCGACAGCCGGTTGCCGCGGCGTAGCACGACCATGTCGGCCAGTTCCTCGTGCGCGCGCAGGTCGGCCAGCGAGATCAGCGGGCCCTTGCCGACAAAGCGCACGTCAACCAGCATCCAGCGCGGCGCATCTGGCTTGGCGGCAGCGTCGTAGTAATCGCTCTTGGGGTCGAACTGGGTGGGATCGGGGTAGGGCTGCGAGCTGACCTCGGCCAGGCCGGCAATGCCGGGTTGCGGGCAGGAGGAGTGATAAAACAGCACGCCATCGCCGATGCGCATGCCGTCGCGCATGAAGTTGCGGGCCTGGTAGTTGCGCACGCCGGTCCATGGCAAGGTGCCGCGCTCGGCCAGCATATCGATGCTGGCCTCGTCGGGTTCCGACTTCATCAGCCAGTACTGGCGGGCGCGCGCGGCGGCATTGGCTTGCGTGGATCGGCTCATGGGCGGGCAGGGGCGGGCGTGACGTTGGCGACAGCGATATGGTGCAGCAAGCACGGCCAAAAGAAAACCGTCTGACGGATGTGGGCCGTGGAGGAAAAACGGAAGGGGGCGCTGCGGAGGTGACGCGCGAATGCGCGCCACAAAAGGAAAAGGCGGTGGTCGAATAACCACCGCCTTTAGAGGGGTCCCCGCCTCGGCCGCTGGATCGGCATCCTGAACCCAAGTGAGGTTCAGAGTGGCTGCGGAAGCCGCATTTCGGGTACATCACTGATTCAGGGAGTCCAAACTGAAACTATGAATCAAGCGACGCGCTCGCCCACACGGCATAATCCCGCACCAACAAATGCTTATCGGTTCAAGGAATATGATCCTGACGAACCAGGCAGGGAAACTGTCAAACGTCTGACTCTTTTGCACTGCCAAACATGCTGCTTTGGCAAGGCTGTCAGACGTTTGCCGTTTCTAACTTGGATGGGATGAAAACGGCGGTCAGGCGCGATAACCCGACCTAAGGTACCGCAACTATGTGGCTTGGTGCGGCTTGGCTCCACTATACACCGCGAGGCTTTCCATACCAAGCCCGTCTTTGCGTATCGTTACATTTTGCTGACGCGCGCGGCATGTGGGGCACATCGAGCCGATATCGCTACCATGGCGCTGCGCGACTGTGCCGTGCGGTACACCGCCGGCGAGAGGCTAAGCGTTCAGCTGCGCGGTACGGGCGAATTGGTGCCCACATGCGCGTATTGGCGCAGGGCTTCGTCCGCGCGTTCGTTCAGCTCGCGAATGCGTGCACGCACGGCATCAACGGGAATCGCGCCGTCCTCCTGCTGCTTGCGCTTGAGCGAGAGCAGGTCCGAGGCGATGCTGATGGCGGCCATCACGGCAACGCGTTCCAAGCCCTTGGCGGATACCCCGCCCTTGAGCCGGGTCATCTGGTCGTCTACCAGTGCCACGGCTTCCAGCAGCGCGGCCTCGTTGTCGGGGGCAATGGCGAACCGGTAGGACTGGCCGGCAATGTTCACTTCGACTTGCTTATTGCTCATGCGTTTTCTCCAGGTGCCTTTTGTTCGGCGCGGCTGGCGGCCTCGCCTTCGCCCAGCAGGTCGAGCTGGCGGGCGTCGCTGGCGGTGGGCAGCTTGTCCAGGATCGACTGGATGCGCAGCTGCGCTTCCTCGATCTTGATATTGAGCAGCTCGCGGTCGGCGGCCATGGCTTCGCGGTCGCCGCGCAGCTGGCTGGCCTCGGCCTGCAGGCGTTCGATCTCCTCCCGCAGGCGCTGGTTCTCCGCCGCCAGGGTATCGGCATGGTGCAGCACACGCCCGATCTTGGCGGCGAGTTGTTCGAGTTCGGTGAGCATAGAGCCTGTCATATCTAGGGTCTCGGGTTTTGGGATTTTAGCCCAAGCGCTATCGTGCGGACGGCGAACGCAGACGTGTGTGACCGGGCCTGCGCGCCGAAGTTGCATGCATCGTCGCTTAACGGCATCCGTGGCGCCGGCTTTATGCCTGTTTTCAGGCGCTTTCCTGCGTTTTTTCCGCGCCATTGACGCTGGGCTTGAAACTGCCTACACTCGCGCACGTTCCAGGTGCTCGTAATCCTATTCACTACAGGGTTGCAGTTCAACGGGAAACAGGGAGCCAGCCGTCGCCGCCAGGGCAGGGCCGTGCCAACCTGTGCTGCCCCCGCAACGGTAAGCGACCGCGATCGCAAGATCGCAAGGCCGACCACTCAGCCACTGAACCGCAAGGTTCGGGAAGGCGGTCGGACTGGTGTCGCCAGCCCGGATACCGGCCTGAACGAGAGTGCGCCGCCCTCCCGCTGCTTCTTGCCGCGCAAGCCAGCGGCGCGCTTCGTCGCCAGACGGTCCGCGGGGGAACGGACCAGGCAGCTCTCTCCCACAATCCGCATCATGCGCTCATCGTCTTACAAGTCGAGCCGTCCGGCATCGCCGGCGCGCCAGACCGCCCCCGCTATCCATTCCCGGCAACTGCCCGCGACCCTGATCGCTTTGCTCGCCGTGTGCGCGCCCGGCGCCGCGATGGCCCAGGCCAGCGAAGCTTCCGCCGTACAGCCGGCCGCCGACGCGCAGCTCGCGCCGGTGGTGGTCAGCGCCAACCGCACTGCCCAGCCGCTGACCGAGGCACTGCCGCACACCACGGTGGTGACCCAGCAGGACATCATCAACTCGCAGGCCATCGACCTGCGCTCGCTCCTGCGCACGCAAGCCGGCGTGGAGTTTGCCGCCAATGGCGGCCTGGGCGCCAATACCACCCTGTTCATGCGCGGGGCCAACAGCAACCAGACGCTGATCCTGATCGACGGCGTGCGGGTTTCGTCGGCCAGCAGCGGCACGGCCCAGTTGTCGAACATCCTGCCCGACCAGATCGACCATATCGAAATCGTGCGCGGCAACGTCTCCGCGCTGTACGGCTCGGATGCGATCGGCGGCGTGGTGCAGATCTTCACCAAGAGCGGCGCGGGCCAGGCTCCGGCGGCCAACGCGCAGATCGAGTACGGCAGCAACAATACGCGCCAGGGCACGGTGGGCTACGGCGGCCAGATCGGCGATACGTCGTTCAATATCACGGGCTCGGCCATCAAGACCGACGGCTTCTCGGCCATCAACACCAAGCAGCAGCCCAAGGCCAACCCCAACGACAACCCCTACGACAACAAGAGCGTATCGGGCCAGGTCAAGCATCGCTTCACCAGCGACTGGGATGCCGGCGTCACCGCGTACTACTCCAAGAGCAAGCTCTCCTACGACAGCACGACCGGCAAGCCCACCGATGTCTGGTGGATGAACAGCGAGCTGTACACGGTATCCGCCTTTGCTAACGGCAAGATTACCCGGGACTGGACCACGCATTTCAAGGTGGCCCAGAGCGAGGACCGCAGCGAGAACACCTTGAACGGCGTGTTCAATAGCCGTTTCAACACGCGCAACCGCCAGTACACCTGGCAGAACGAGTACGCGCTGGCTCCCTCGCATACCGTGTTGTTCGGCGCCGAGCACGCGCAGCAGGAGCTTGACTCGAGCTCCTACACGGCGCCCACGCGCAATATCACCTCGGTGTTCGGCGGCTACGACGGCCGCCTCGGCAAGCACCAGCTGCAGCTCAATGTCCGCAACGACCACTACTCGGACTTCGGCAACAAGGCCAGCTACTTCGCCGGCTACGGCTATAACGTGACCAACGCGCTGAAGCTGATCGCCAACGCCAGCAATGCGTTCCGCGCGCCGACATTCAACGAACTGTACTTCCCGGGCTTTGGCCAGCCCGGCATCCAGCCCGAGCGCGCCAAGTCGTTCGAGCTGGGCGCGCAGTACAACACCGACGCCGCCGGGCTGCTGCGCGTGACCGCATTCCAGACCCGCTACGACAACCTGATCACCTCGGCGCTGCAGCCCAATGGCTTGTTCCTGGCGCAGAATGTCAACAAGGCCAAGGTGCAGGGCATCGAAGCCTCGTGGCGCGCCAAGCTGATGGGCACCGACGTGGGCGCCAGCATCACCTTCCAGAACCCGGTGGACGAGCAGAGCAATACGCAGCTGCTGCGCCGCGCGCGCCGCCATGCCGCATTCGACGTGGGCCGCCAGTTTGGCGACTTCCGCCTGGGCGGCGAGTGGATCATCTCCTCGACGCGCATGGACAGCGGCTCGCGCACGCTGGGCGGATACGGTATCGTCAACCTCAATGCCCGCTATAACATCGACAAGCAATGGTTCGTTGCCGCCCGTGTGGAAAACCTGTTCGACAAGAACTACCAGCTCGCCTATCCCTTCAACACGCAGGGACGCGCCGGCTTTGTCACGCTGGGCTGGCGTCAGAAATGATGGTGGCTGCCTGACATGCGCCGCGCGCTAGCGGTCTGGCTGATGCTTGCCGCCGCCGGCGTGGCGGTGTTCCTGCTGTCGCTGGCGGTGGGCAGCGTGTCGCTGTCGGGCGCGCAGGTCTGGCAGGCGCTGTCCGGCGGCGCCGACAATACCGCTGGCGCCATCGTGCGCGAGCTGCGGCTGCTCCGCGCGGCGGCCGCGTTCGCCTGCGGCGGCCTGCTGGCCCTGACCGGCGCGCTGATGCAGGTGCTGCTGCGCAACCCGCTGGCCGAGCCCTATGTGCTGGGCGTGTCGGGTGGCGCGGCCACCGGCGCGCTCACCGCCATGCTGATGATGTGGCCGCTGTGGACGGTGCAGGCCGGCGCGGCCGGCGGCGCGCTGTTCTCGATGGTGCTGGTGGCCACGCTGGCGCGGCGCGACCTGCTGCATCCGCAGGTGCAGGGCGGCCATCATGAGGCCGGCTCACGCCTGCTTCTTACAGGCGTGATCCTGGCCGCGGGCTGGGGCGCGTTGATCACCCTGATCCTGAGCGTGGCGCCCGAGGCCCGCTTGCGCGGCATGTTGTTCTGGCTGACCGGCGACCTGGGCGGCACCGCCAGCTACGGGCTGGCGCTGGGCGCGCTGGCGCTGGCCGTGCTGCTGGCCATGCCGATGGCGCGCTCGCTCAATGCCATGCTGATGGGCGAGACCGTGGCGCAGGCGCTGGGCGTGCGCGTCGGCGTGGTGCGCATGTCGGTGTTCGTGCTGGCCTCGCTGGCCATCGCGGTGGCCATTACCTCGGCCGGCTCGATCGGCTTTGTCGGGCTGGTGGTGCCGCACCTGGTGCGCCTTGCCTGGGGCAACGACCAGCGCTTGATGCTGCCTGCGTCCGCCTTGCTCGGTGGCACGCTGCTGATGGCCGCCGACCTGGTGGCGCGCACGGTGATTGCGCCCGCGCAGCTGCCGGTGGGCGTGATCACGGCGCTGCTGGGCGTGCCGACCTTCCTCTTCTTGCTGCTGCGCAGGCCGCGCTGATCCCTATGCCGACCTGGAACGAACCCGTCACCCCCTGTCCGCCACTGGTGCTGCAGTCCTTGCAGCTGCGCGCCGGCGCACGCTCATTGCTAGATGGGCTGAGCCTGTCCATGCAGGCGGGCGAGCTGTGGTGCATCGTGGGCCCGAACGGCGTCGGCAAATCCACGCTGATGTCGGTGCTGGCCGGCCTGCGCAAGCCGGACGGCGGCGTGGTGCTGCTGGATGGCCGCGCGCCGCTGGAGACGCCGCCCGCTGCCCTGGCATTGCGCCGCGCCTACCTGCCGCAGGCGGTGCACGACACCTTCTCCATGTCGGTGCGCGACGCCGTGGCGGTAGGCCGTCACCCCCATCTGTCAGGCTGGGGCTGGGCCGGCCGCGAGGACGACGCGGTGGTCGCCGCGGTGATGCGCGAGATGGATCTCGATGCGCTGGCCGGGCGCGATGTGCTGACCCTGTCCGGCGGCGAGCGCCAGCGCGTTTCGCTGGCCGCCACGCTCGCGCAACAGGCGCCGCTGTTGATGCTGGACGAACCCGCCGCCCACCTTGACCTGCGCCACCAGATCATGGTGCTGGAAACCCTGGCCCGGCTGGCACGCGCGGGCCGCCATGCCATCGTGGTGATCCTGCATGACCTTAACCTGGCGCGGCGCTACGCGACCCATGCTTTGCTGCTGGCAGAGGATGGCCTCTGCCTGCACGGCCTGGCGGCGCAGGTCCTGACCCCCGCGCATTGCTCGCACGCGCTGCGCACGCCCATTGTCAGCGTGAGCGACGGCCGCCATACCGCGCTGATTGCCGATGGGGCGCATTCCCCCGAACCAGACGGAACCCAACATGACTGAACCCAAAGCCTTTGAGACTTCCACGTCGGAAGACGCCGCCCGCGACGACCGCCACAAGGCGCGCATGGTGCGCAAGAAGGATGTCGTGGATGCCAAGATTGCCGCTGCGCAGGACGAGCGCGGCGTGATCGTCATCACCACCGGCAACGGCAAGGGCAAGTCCAGCTCCGGCTTTGGCATGGTGGTGCGTGCGCTAGGCCATGGCATGCAGGCCGGCGTGGTGCAATTCATCAAGGGCGCGATTCCCAGCGGCGAGGAACTGTTCCTGCGGCGCTTTCCGGAGCAATGCGCCTTCCACGTGATGGGCGAGGGCTACACCTGGGAAACCCAGGACCGCGCGCGCGACGTGGCCAAGGCCCAGGCCGCGTGGGAGGTGGCGCGCCTCGCTGCTGCGCGACCCGTCGATCGGACTGGTCCTGCTGGACGAGCTCAATATCGCGCTCAAGCTGCACTACCTCGATGTGGACACCGTCATCGCCGACCTGCGCGCCCGCCCGCCGATGCAGCACGTGGTCATCACCGGCCGCGGCGCACCGCCCGCGCTGATCGAGGCGGCGGATACCGTGACGGACATGACGCCGGTCAAGCATGCCTTCCAGCAAGGCATCAAGGCCCAACGTGGCGTCGAGATGTAAAACGTCTATGCTTGTTCCAGCGAATCTTCATCAAGAATCACCAAGAAACACCATGCAGTTGCCCGCCATTGCCCCGCTAGACGTCTCCTTGCGCTCGACCCTGCAAGCCGCCATCGATGCCAAGACCAAGCCGCTCGGCGCGCTCGGCCGGCTCGAGGACCTGGCCTTGCAGATCGGCCTGATCACCGGCAGCGGCACGCCTGAGCTCAAGCGTCCCGCGGTGATCGTGTTCGCTGGCGACCATGGCGTGGCCGATGCCGGCGTGAGCGCCTATCCGGCCGAGGTCACGGCGCAGATGGTGCTCAACTTCCTGGCCGGCGGCGCCGCCATCAATGTGTTCTCGCGCCTGCACGGGCTGGCGCTGGAGGTGGTGGACGCGGGCGTGCGCGCGCCGCTGCCGTCCGCGCCCGGGCTGGTCAACTGCCGCATCGCGGCAGGCACGCGCAATTTTGCCTTTGAGCGCGCCATGAGCGCGGAGCAGGTGCAGGCGGCGCTCACCGCCGGCATGGCGCGCGTGCTGCGCCACGGCCAGCTGGGCAGCAACGTGATCGGCTTCGGCGAGATGGGCATTGCCAATACCTCGTCGGCCGTGTGCCTGGTGAGCCGGCTTACCGATACACCGATTGAGGATTGCATCGGCCGCGGCACCGGCCTGGACGACGCGGGCCTGGCGCGCAAGCGCGCGGTGCTGGCGCAGGCGCTGGCGCTGCACGCCGACGCCGTGGAACCGCTCGACGTACTGGCCGCCTTCGGCGGCTTCGAGATCGCCATGATGACTGGCGCGTTCCTGGCCGCGGCCGCCAGCCGCATGGTGATCCTGGTTGATGGCTTTATCGCGTCGGCCGCGCTGCTGGCGGCGCAGCGTCTCGCGCCCGAGGTGCTCGCGTACTGCGTGTTCTCGCATTGCTCGCACGAGCACGGCCACCGGCGCTTGCTGGAACACTTCGGCGCGCAGCCGCTGCTGGCACTGGACCTGCGCCTGGGCGAAGGCACCGGCGCCGCGCTGGCCTATCCGCTGGTGGCATCGGCCGCGGCCTTCCTGCGCGAGATGGCCACCTTCGGCGCCGCCGGCGTCAGCACCGCGTCGGCGTAGACTGCGGTAGCGCTCCGGCTACTTCGCCCAACCCACCCGGCCCATGCTCGACGAACTTCGCTACTTCCTGACCGCCGTCGGCTACTTCACGCGGGTGCCGGTGCCGCGCTGGGTCGGCTTTGCGCCGCACTACCTGAATGCGGCGGCGCGCTATTTCCCGCTGGTGGGCTTGCTGGTCGGCGTGCTTGGCGCGCTGGCTAGCTGGGGCGCGCTGCAATGGTGGCCGCCGGGCGTGGCCTTGCTGCTGGGCATGGCCGTGACGCTGCTGGCTACCGGCGCTTTCCACGAAGACGGCCTGGCCGACTGCGTGGATGCTTTCGGCGGCGGCTACCGGCGCGAGGATGTGCTGCGCATCATGCACGACTCGCGCATCGGCGCCTTCGGTGCCATCGCGCTGGTGGTGGCGCTGCTGCTGAAGTGGCAACTGCTGGTGGCGATTGCCGCGCATAGCGGCATCGTGGAGTTGCTGCTGGTGCTGGTGGCTGCGCATGCGGCCAGCCGCGCTATGGCGGTGAGCTATCTTGCCACGCTGGACTATGTACGCGCCGAGGGCAAGGCCAAGCCGGTGGCGCAGCGGCTGTCCGGCATCGGACTGGGTTTCACGCTGCTTTGCGGCGCGTTGCCCCTGTTGCTGGTGTCGCCGCTGTTTGCCGCTGTGGTGATCGTTGCGTTGGTGGTGCTGCGCTTTTTGCTGGGGCGCTACTTTGTTCGCCGCATTGGCGGTTACACGGGCGACTGCCTTGGCATGGCGCAGCAACTGGCCGAGTTGTTGATCTATCTCGTGGCGGCGGCATGGACCTGGTCCTGATCCGCCACGCGGCGCCTGAGGTTGCGCAGGGGATCTGCTACGGCGCGCTTGACCTGCCGTTGGCTCAGCCCGTATTGCCCGAGCCTGCTCGCATGTTGCTGGCACTCGATGGCCTCGCGCCGCAACGCATTGTTTGCAGCACGATGGCGCGGGCTCGCGCTACGGCTGATTTACTGGCGCGGGATTTGGGGGTGGTGCCGCAAGCCGATGCCCAGTTGCGCGAACTCGATTTTGGCCGGTGGGAAGGCCACGCCTGGGACGCGGTGCCGCGCGCCGAGCTGGATGCGTGGGCTGCCGATCTGTTGCATGCGCGGCCCCATGGGGGCGAGACTGTAGCGGAGGCCATGGCGCGTGTGGCGGCTTGGGCGGATGCCTTGCCGGTGGATGCCCCGGACCGGCTGTGGGTTGTTGCTCATGCGGGGCCGATGCGTATGCTGGCTGCGCATTGGCTTGGCGTGCCGCTGGCTACTACGCTGGGGTGGGATCTTGGCTTTGGGGCGAGTTGTCGGTTTACGCTGGGTGGGGGGGCCGCGGTTGCGGTGGTGGAATCGGGTTTGAGGTTGAGGGCGTTGGGTGATGACTGCCCGCAACTGCAACTGCAACTGCTTAAAGTCAAAAGCAGTTTCACCACCCCTGCGGGGCGGCGACCTACTTTTTTGTCTTGCCAAAAAAGTAGGCAAAAAGGCGCGCAGGATGGGGCGACACCCCTCGGGATTCGACGAAAAGAGCGGCCGGGACCCAAACTCGCATCGCCTTAAGGCGATACTCAGACATGGGTCCCTCTTTTCCGCTCTTTTCGCCGAATCCCGAGGCGCCCCATACGGCCTTGGCACACCTTCACGGCTCGCTTCGCATCGCGCTTGGGTGATGCCCGCCCCTCGGGCGGGTATCACGGCTACACCGAATTGTTGTCTGACGATGTCGTTTCTGCTCCCGCTGGTTGGCTCCCCTCTCCCGCTTGCGGGAGAGGGGCCGGGGAGAGGGCGGGCGTTCGTCAAGTACGAGATCTCAGGCCTGACCCTTGACCTTTCTTACGCCTACTGCGCCGGCCGTTTCCGCCGCGCGTTGTCCAAGTCCTTGCACACGACTTCCGCGCCTTGCGCGATGCGTGGGCCTGCCCGGTTGACCAGGTCGCCGTCGATGGCGTAGAGGTTGCCGCGCGACACGGCCGTTACCTGTTTCCAGCGTTCCCACATGGCGAAGTCGGGCAGCGGGCGGTCGGAGCGGGTTGCGCCCATGCTGGCGGTCATCATCACTTCCGGGTTGCCGGCTACCACGGCTTCCACCGATACCGTGGGCACCAGCAGCGCTTCGTTGGCGAAGAGGTTGCGCCCGCCGCATAGCGCGAGCACGTCGCTGATCAGGTGCTGGCCGCTGAGTGTCATCAGCGGTTGCTGCCATACCTGGTAGAACACGGTCACCGGCGGGCGCGCCGCGTAGGTCTGGCGCAGCTTGTCGATCTGCTGGCGGAAGCTGTTGGCGGCGCTGTTGGCGGTGGGCTCGGTGCCGAGCAGCACGCCCATTCTCTCGATATTGCTGGGGATGCCTTCGAGCTTGCGCGGCTCGCTGTAGAACAGCGGCAGGCCGAGCGCGCGCAGGCGGTCGGTTTGCTTCTGCGCATTGCCGTGGCGCCACACGACGATCAGGTCTGGCTTGAGCGCCGCGATGCGTTCGAGATCCAGTGCCTTGTTGTCGCCGACTCGCGGGATGTCGCGTGCTTGCGGCGGGTAGTCGCTGTAGCTGACGGTGCCGACGATGCGCGCGCCGCCGCCGGCGGCGTAGAGCATTTCGGTGACGTGCGGCGCGAGCGAGATCACGCGGCGTGCGGGCTGGTCCAGCGTGACCGTCTGGCCGGCGTCGTCAACCACCGAAACGGCGGCGCCGGCTTGGCTGCAAAGGCCGCTGCCCAGCAGTGTGGTGAGGACCAGCAGGGCACGGGCAGTGAACGAGGTAGGCGTCATCGGGTTTAGCTGGAAAGGGGCTTGTGTCGGAGCGCATTGTTGCCTGGGCTTGGGCCAGTGCCGCATCGAGCCGTTGCCATGCTGACTCCTGCGCTGGTGGCAAACCCAGGCGCAGGCTCGGCAATACGCCAGGGATGCCCGCCGGCGCGTCGAACAGCCGCGTCCACACGCCTTGCCGCGCCAGGGCCTCGTGCAGGCGCGCCGCATCGGCATTCGGCACCCAGCTGAACAAGGGGCGCCCCACGGGCGTCAGGCCGTGCTTGCGCAGCAGCGTCGCGAGCCGGATGCCGGCTTGTTGCAGGCGTTCACGTGCTGCTGCCTGCCAGGCGCGATCGGCCAGGGCCAGGCGCGCCACCGCGCGCGCCGGGCCGGCCACGGTCCAGTGCCCGAGCTGCTCGGCCAGCGCGGCCAGCAACGCGGGCTCGGCCAGCACAAAGCCGCAGCGCACGCCGGCCAGGCCGTAGAACTTGCCTAGCGAGCGCAGCACCACCAGGCCGGGGCGATCCGCCAGCGCGGCCAGCGAGCGCTCGGGCGTGCAATCCATGAAGGCTTCGTCAAGCAGCAGCGTGCCGCCGCGGGCGGCGAGATCCGCGTGCCATGCCCGCAGCGTGGCCTGCGCGAGGGTGCGCCCGGTTGGGTTGTTCGGGTTCACCACCACAAGGTGGTCAAGTTGCGCGGCCAGGTCCGCACGGACGAAATCCGTCTCCGCGAGCGGCACTACCTCATGCCCTGCGCGCGCGAAGGCGGGTGCGTATTCGCTGTATCCCTGCACCGCCACGCCAACGCGTCCGGGCTTGAGCAGTTGCGGCAAGGTGCGGATGGCGGCCTGCGAGCCGGCCACCGGCAGGGCGCGCGGTGCGCCGTAGGCCTGCGCGGCTAGTTCCGCCAGACCGTCGTCGTCCTGCGGCAGCCGCAGCCACGCGTCGGCGGGCAGGGCGGGCACGGGGTAGCCGTCCGGGTTGATGCCGGTGGAAAGATCGAGCCAGTCTTCGACGGGGCGGCCATGGCGGCGCGCGGCGGCGAGCAGGTCGCCGCCGTGGCGGATCGGAGTACTCATGCGATGCCGTAGTGGAGGAGAGCGGCGCTGGCGCCGGCGGCGGCCAGCCATAGCCACAGCGTGCGTTGAACCAGGCGCAGGCAGGCGTGCACATCGGCCGCGCCGGGCGCGTGCCCCATGCCCAGCGGCGGACGCTGCTCCCACTCGCCGTGGTAGCGGGCGGGGCCGCCCAGCGCCACGCCGACGGCGCCGGCGCCGGCCGCCATGACCGGGCCCGCGTTGGGGCTGGACCACGCTGGCGCCTGCGCGCGCCAGCAGCGCAGCGCCTGGGCGGTGCGCCCGAGCAGCGCGTACGAGAGCGCGGTCAGGCGGGCGGGCGCCAGGTTGAGCACGTCGTCAAGCCGCGCAGCCGCCCAGCCGAAATACACGAGGCGCGGCGTGCGGTAGCCCCACATCGCGTCCAGCGTGTTGGCAAGGCGATAGGCGATCACAACCGGCGCGCCGCCCACCAGGAACCAGAACAAGGCGCCGAAGATGGCGTCGTTGCCATTCTCCAGCGCCGATTCGCAGGCGGCGCGGGCCAGCGCTTCGGTATCCGCGTCGGTGGTGTCGCGCGAGACGATGCGTGCTGTCAACTGGCGCGCCTCGGCAAGATTGCCTTGCGCTAGCGCCGTGGCGATCGGCGCGATATGCTGGGCCAGGCTGCGCGCGCCCAGTGCCGCGTAGAGTGCCAGCGCTTGCAGCAGCCACGCCAGCACCGCGCTGAGCTGCGCGGCAGCGTGCACCAGCAGGGCGGCCAGCGCAGCCGGCACCAGCACCATCAGCGCCCAGGCGGCCAGGCCGGTGAGCCGCTGGCGCAGCGGCGCGCCGCCGTGGTTCAGGCGGCGTTCAAGTGCAGCCGCAAGGCGGCCGAAGCCAACCAGCGGATGCCAGCGGCGCGGCTCGCCCAGCCATTGGTCCAGCAACACGCCGGCCACGGCAGCGGCCACGCAGGCCTGCCAGCTGAATAGGGGAAACGGCCACCATGAAGACAGCCACGACAGCGAAGACATCACGCCGGGCCGGCGCCTTTCACGCTGACAGGGATGCCGGCCACCAGCAGGCGCACGCGGTCCGCGGCGGCGGCCAGCTTCTGGTTCAGGCGGCCCAGCTCGTCGACATAGAAGCGGGTGATGGCGCCCATCGGCACCACGCCGAAGCCGATTTCGTTGGAGACCAGGATCACATGGCCGGGCAGGGTGGGCAGCGCTGACAGCAGCGCGTCGATTTCCTCGGTGAAGGCGGCCGGCGGCGTTACCAGGCCATGCTCGGGATAACTGCGCGCATCGAGGAACAGCAGGTTGTTGAGCCACAGCGTGACGCAGTCGACCAGGATGCAGCCATCGTGGGTGGCGTGGGCATATAGCGCATCCGCCAGATGCAGCGGCGCCTCGACCAGGCCCCACTCGGCCGGGCGCCGGGCGCGGTGCAGCGCGATGCGCACCTCCATCTCTTCGTCGGCGCTGTCCTGGTCGTGGCGCGCGGTTGCGATATAGGTAACGGGGCCGCCGGTGGCAGCGGCATGGTCGGTGGCCATCTGCTCGGCAAAGTGGCTCTTGCCGGAGCGCGCGCCGCCCAGCACCAGCGTGAGCTGGCGCGCGCGGCCGGGGTTGGCAGCGGCGTGCGGCACGGCTGCGGCCTGGGGCGAGCGTTCGCTGGCCGGCGCATGGCTGGCTGCGCTGGCGGGCTCGGTGGCGGTGGCGGTGGCGGAAGCGTTGACCGGGGTCATCCGGGTATTGTAGCGGGCGCATCCATGGATCGCACGCCCGCAATAGCCAGCGCGCAGGCTGTGCCGCGGGGCGCCGATGCGATAATCCCACGATGCAAAAATCTTCCTGAAGCCGTTGGCGCGGCACCGCCGGGTGGCTTGCGCGGTACCTTGATGGTGCAGGGCACCACCTCCGACGCGGGCAAGAGCACCCTGGTAGCCGGCCTGTGCCGGGTGCTGGCGCGCGCTGGCGTACGCGTGGTCCCGTTCAAGCCGCAGAATATGGCGCTCAACAGTGCGGTCACCGCCGACGGCGGCGAGATCGGACGCGCCCAGGCCCTGCAGGCTGCTGCCGCCGGGCTGGCGCCGCACACCGATATGAACCCGGTGCTGCTCAAGCCCAGCAGCGATACCGGCGCGCAAATCATCATCCACGGCCAGGCGCGGCTGGACCTGGACGCGCGTGCCTATCACGCCTACAAGCCGGTGGCGATGCAGGCCGTGCTGGCCTCGCACCAGCGCCTGTCGAGCGCCTACGAGGTGGTGATGGTGGAAGGCGCTGGCAGTCCGGCGGAAATCAACCTGCGCGACCGCGACATCGCCAATATGGGCTTTGCCGAAGCGGTGGACTGCCCGGTGGTGCTGGTGGCCGACATCGATCGCGGTGGCGTGTTCGCCCACCTGGTGGGCACGCTGGACTGCCTGTCGGAGTCGGAGCGCGCGCGCATCACGGGCTTCATCATCAACCGCTTCCGCGGCGATATCGCGCTGCTGCAGCCCGGGCTGGACTGGATGGAGGCGCGCACCGGCAAGCCCGTGCTGGGCGTGCTGCCCTACCTGCACGGCCTGCACCTGGATGCCGAGGACGCCATCATCGGCGCGCAGGCGGCCAAGCGAGGCGAGTTGCTGCGGGTGATCGTGCCGGTACTGCCGCGCATTTCCAATCACACGGATTTCGATGCGCTGCGCGCGCATCCGCAGGTGGACCTGCGCTTTATCGGCCCCGGCATGCCGATCCCGCCGGCGGACCTGATCGTGCTGCCGGGCAGCAAGAGCGTGCGCGCCGACCTGGCTTTCCTGCGCGCCAATGGCTGGGAGCCGGCCCTGCTGCGCCACCTGCGCTACGGCGGCAAGGTCATCGGCGTTTGCGGCGGCATGCAGATGCTGGGGGGCGGGTGGACGACCCGGCCGGCAACGAGGGCGCGCCCGGCAGCAGCGAGGGCTTTGGCCTGCTGGACTACGACACCGTGCTGGCGCCGCACAAGCAGCTGCGCGTGGTGAGCGGCCGGCTGGCGCTAGACGATGCCGCCGTGCAAGGCTACGAAATCCATATGGGCGTGACCACCGGCCCCGCGCTGGCGCGCCCGGCACTATGGCTGGAAGGCGAGCGCCCGGACGGCGCGCAATCGGAGGACGGGCAGGTGCTGGCCTCGTACGTGCACGGCCTGTTCGACCAGCCCGAGGCTTGCGGCGCGCTGCTGCGCTGGGCCGGGCTGGCGCGGGCCGAAGGCGTCGACCTGGCCGCGCTGCGCGAGGCCTCGCTCGAGCGCCTGGCCGATACGCTCGTCGCGCACCTGGACATGGATGCCTTGCTGGCGCCGCTGCAGGCGTCATGGCAGGCGTCATAGCCGCCCAGCCGCCCCAGCCGCCGACACGCGGCAACTGCTAAACTCGCAGGCGGGCCCGCTCCGCCAGGGCCCGGTCGCGACAAATGGCAGGGCCATGGCGGAACCCGGAGCGGCGCGCCCGCCGGCAGCGCCGCCATGGAAAGCCATTGCGGAGACAACCATGCCCGTAGTCATGATCGCCAATCCCAAAGGCGGCGTAGGCAAGACCACGCTGGCCACCAACCTGGCGGGCTACTTCGCCAGCACCGGCCACGCCGTGATGCTGGGCGACACGGACCGGCAGCAGTCATCACGGGCCTGGCTGGGCTTGCGCCCGGCCTCGGCGCCGGCCATCCGCACCTGGGACATCAGCGCCGACCAGATCGCGCGCCCGCCCAAAGGCACCTCCCACGTGGTGCTGGACACCCCGGCCGGCCTGCACGGCTGGCGCTTCAACGATGTGATGAAATTGGCCCACCGCGTAGTGGTGCCGCTGCAACCGTCCTTGTTCGATATCCTCGCCACCCAGGACTTCCTTACCCGGCTCGCCGACGACAAGCGCGTGCGCCACGGCGAGGTGGAGGTGGGTGTGATCGGCATGCGGGTCGACCTGCGCACCCGCGCGGCCGAGCAGCTGCAGCGCTTTGTCGCGGAGCTGGGGCTGCCGGTGCTTGGCTTCCTGCGCGATACCCAGAACTACGTGCAGCTTGCCGCGCACGGCCTGACGCTGTGGGATGTGGCGCCGTCACGCGTGGCGCGGGACTGGGAGCAGTGGCAGCCGATCATTGGCTGGCTGGAGCAGCCGGCGCTGGCTAGGCGTCCAGCCGCCTGAGCAGGGCATCCACCGACGGCCAGCTCACGCGGCGCACGGCCACGATCAGATCGGCGCCGGGAAACTGGTCGTCGAACACCTCGCTCTCCAGGCCGTCCAGGCGCCGATAGAATTCGCGCGCCTGGGTGTTGCCTTCCAGTACATAGAGGAAAAGGGGCTGCCCTGGCCAGCCGCTGGCGGCACGCCGCGCGCAATGGGCGAAGAGGCGCTTGCCAAGCCCCAGTCCGTGCCATCCCGGCAGCACATGCAGGTTATCTAGGTACACGCCATATTGCGGCTTGGCCTCGGGTTGCAGGCAGGCAAAGCCGGCCGGCGTGCCGTCCACGCGCACGAGCGTGACTTCCAGCGGCCCTTCGGCGCCCTCCACAAGGCGAGCCTGCCAGGCTTGCCGGCGCTGGACGGGCGCCTCCTGCTCAAGGTAATCCGCCGGCAACAGCCCGCGGTAGGCATGGCGCCAGCTTTGCGTGTGCAGGTCGGCAATCAGCGCGGCATCGTGGGGGCCGGCAGGGAGCAATTCGATCGAATGGGGCATCTTCAGGGCGGGAGTCCGGGGCCGGCAATGGGCACGATCGACATTCTGCCGCAATCCAGGCGAGCCCAGCCACGGTCGTGCGCTTGTCACGCATGGGCAAGCCCTGCCTGTTAGAATCGCGAATCTTTCGCATTCTCATCTTGGTAGTGTGGCGTATTAAGCGCACGCTGGCATAGGGTCCGAAAACGTAACCCCACAATCCCCCAACCCCCCAATCTGCTCCCCGCTTCCCATGGTCACCGGCCGCCTGCGCGTTGTTTTCGTCAAGATTCACCTGTACCTCGGCTTGTGGCTGGGCCTGCTGTTTGTCATGTTGGGCCTGACCGGCACCGTGATTGCCTGGCGCGACGAGCTGGATGCCATGCTCAACCCGGAGCTGCTGACAGCCTCGGCGGAAGTCCCCATGCCGGTGGCGACGGCCACGGTGCAAGCGGTCACTGACCGCCTGCAGGCCGACCCGCACTATGGCCGCCCCACGTTGCTGATGCTGCCGTCCGCGCCGCATGAGGTGTTTATTGCCTGGTACCCGCTCAAGGGCACGCCCAACGCCGGGCGCTCGCGCCAGGTAATGGTCGATCCCGTCACATTGACGGTGAAGGGTGAACGGGTCTGGGGCGAGCCCGGCCTGTCGCGCCCACTGCTGTTGCCGACCTTGTTCCAGTTGCACCACTACCTGCTCTCTGGCGAGACCGGCCGGACGATCCTGGGCATCACCGGGATGCTGCTGCTGGTGCTGGTGATCGGCGGGGTTGTGCTGTGGTGGCCCAAGCTCAAGCCGCGCGCGGTGCTCAATGCGTTTCGCATCAGCCATGGAGGCTCGTGGTCGCGCTTCAATTATTCGCTGCATCGCACGGCAGGCATTTTCGCGGCGCCGGTGCTGGCTACGATGGCGTTTTCGGGCTGGTACCTGGATTTACCCAAGTGGGTGACGCCGATGGTGGCTGGCGTGATGACGGTATCGCCGCCTGGCAAGCCGGCATCGGCTGCGGCGCCTGCTGGTACGCCGTTGCTAGGTGCTGCGCAGGCCGTGAGCGCTGCCCAGGCGCTTTATCCCGCGGCGCTGGTGACGCGGGTCAGCTTTCCGCGCAAGGCGGGAGATCCGTTTGAGGTGCGGTTGCGGCAACCTGACGAGGTCCGCCAGGGCAGTGGCGCGACCCGGCTCTGGCTGGATGCGCACACGGGTAAGCGGCTTGGGGTTCGCGATCCGATGGATGCGCCGGCTGGGGATACTTTCCTTAACTGGATGTATCCGTTGCATACCGGGGAAGCGTTTGGATTGGTGGGGCGGGCGTTTATTTCGGTGTTTGGTTTGGTGCCGTTGATGTTTGGTGTTACTGGGGTTTTGATTTGGTGGAAGCGCAGGCGGGGGCATCGGCGGCATGTGGTGCGGACGATGGAGAGGGCTAAGGGGGTTAAGGTTGAGGTGGGGCGGGAGGAGGTGGTTGAGGTTTGATTGCTGGTTGGCTGCAACTGCAACTGCAGAATCAGCTTCAAATTCAACGGCTTAACGTCAAAGGCAACTGCAACTGCAGCGAAAAGAGCGGCCGGGACCCAAACTCGCATCGCCTTAAGGCGATACTCAAACATGGGTCCCTCTTTTCCGCTCTTTTCGCCGAATCCCGAGGCGCCCCATACGGCCTAGGTAAACCTTCACGGCTCGCTTCGCATCGCGCTTGGGTGATTTCCGCCTTGGGGGCGGGAATCACGGCTACACCGATCGGTAGGCGGCGCCATGCGAGTTCACTCACATGGGTGACAGGGGTGACATTTCGAGGCCTGGGTCGTTCAGGCCTCGATTTCGTCAGATTTCCAGGTTGTCGATCAGCCTTGTCGCGCCGAGTTTTGCTGCGGTCAGGATGACCAGCGGTTCACCTGCTACGTATTCTTCGCGGGTGGGTGCCTGCAGGTCTACGCGCTTGCGGATGGATACGTAGTCGGGTTGCCAGCCGCGGGCTTGCAGGGCGGCTTTGGCGCTGGCTTCGATGGCGGGGAGGTCGGCGCTGGCGCTGTTGGCGGCCAGTACGGTGTCGCGGACTTCGTGCAGCGTCTTGTAGAGCACCGGGGCTTCGGTGCGTTCGTCGGGCGTGAGGTAGCGGTTGCGCGAGGACAGGGCTAGGCCGTCTTCGGCGCGCACGGTTTCGGCGGGGATGATGTCGATCGGCAGCGCGAACTGGTGGACCATGCGGCGCACGATCATCAGTTGCTGGTAGTCCTTCTTGCCGAACACGGCGACGCGCGGTTGCGCGCACGACAGCAGCTTCATCACTACCGTGCACACGCCCTTGAAGAAGCCGGGTCGGAATTCGCCTTCCAGGATGTCGCCCAGGTCGTGCGGCGGCTCCACGCGGTATTCCTGCGGCTCCGGGTACATGTCGCGCTCGGTGGGCGCAAACAGCACGTAGACGCCTTCCTTTTGCAGCTTCTCGATGTCGTCCTGCAGCGTGCGCGGGTACTTGTCGAAATCCTCATTGGGACCGAACTGCAGCCGGTTGACGAAGATCGACGCGACCACCGGGTCACCGTGCTGACGCGCCAGGCGCATCAGCGACAGGTGGCCTTCATGCAGGTTGCCCATGGTCGGCACGAAGGCCGCCCGGTTCTGTCCGCGCAACTGGTCCCGCAACTCGTGAATGGAGGAAATGACTTTCATGAAGTTGGTGTGCTGGTCGTGGTAGGAGTGCCCCGGGGCGATGTGCGCCGGGAGGCCGGTCCGGTGCTCTAGGTGGCGCCGATTGTCGGCGGATTGTAGAGCATGCGGCCCGAGGCGGGCGGCGCTATTGGTGCGGCTTAGCTGGGAATGTACGCCAATCGCACATAAATCGGCGCGAAGGGTTCGGCCTGGGTGATCTCTACCAGGGCTTCGCGCGATAGCTCAAGCATGGCGATGAAGTTGACCACCACCACCGGCACGCCCTTGCCGGAGCGCACCGCGTCTTCGAAGAGTTCGCTGAACTCCATGAAGCGGGAATGCTGCAGGCGGCGCAGGATGTGGCTCATGTGCTCGCGTACGGAGAGTTCCTCGCGCGAGATCTTGTGGTGCTGGTTGAGCTTGGCGCGCTTGATCACGTCGGCCCACGCGGCTTGCAGGTCGACCACTTCCACATCGGGAAAGCGCGGCGCAATGCTCTGCTCGATGTAGACCTGGGAGTGCAGGAAATCGCGCCCGAGCTGCGGCACCTGGTCGATGCGCATGGCCGCCAGCTTCATCTGCTCGTATTCGAGCAGGCGGCGGACCAGTTCGGCGCGGGGATCCTCTTCTTCGTCGTCGCTGTCGGATTTTTTCACCGGCAGCAGCATCCGCGACTTGATCTCGATCAGCATGGCGGCCATCAGCAGGTACTCGGCGGCCAGCTCAAGATTGCTCTTGCGGATCTGCTCGATATACGTGAGGTACTGGCGCGTCACTTGCGCCATCGGAATATCGAGGACGTTGAAGTTCTGCCTGCGGATCAGGTAAAGCAACAGATCCAGCGGCCCTTCGAACGCTTCCAGGAAGATCTCCAGCGCATCCGGCGGGATGTACAGGTCCTGCGGCAGTTTGAACAGGGGCTCGCCGTACAGGCGCGCGAACGCCATGCCGTCGACGGCGGCCGGCGTGGAATCCCGCTCGGGCGTCACGCTGGGCAGCTCGATTGCTGGCTTGAGCTTGTCCTGCTCGCTCTGGTTCATCTAGGGGCGCTCGCTCGCTCGGGTGGGGCGGGTGCGGCTTTAGTCCAGCGAGTAGACGTACGGCTTTTGCGCCACGCGCGAGGCGTCGGCACGGGCACGTTCTTCGAGGTTGATCGGGCTCTTGTCCCACAGCAGGGCGCGGCCCTGGCGTTGTTCCGCTTCCAGGGAAGGGCGCTCGTCCTTGAGCGACTTCAGGAACTGGGTGATATCCGATTCGTAGGCAGCCATGGCGGGAAACAGGGTGAAATTAACAAACAGCGAGGATTTTACCGTATCGGCGGGCCTGGCAACGGGATTGCGCGCGATTCTGCCGTTTCCATCCCGTGCCCTGGCGTTCGGCGACGGTTGTGGTGGCGGCTGTGGTGACGGTTGCGGCGGTCTTTTTGGCGGCGCCGGACAGGCTGGCCGCGCGGGTGTGGTCAAATATCGACTTTGCGTGACGTGCACCAATCGATGAGGATGGATCCAGGGAACCCGCGCACCATGCTCGCCGGCCTTGCCGCCCCTGCCGGCGGACTGCCGGTGGCGCCGGCCGTGCTGCGCTGCCTGGTGCGCCCGCTGCTGGCGGCCCTGGCGCTATCCGCGGGGTCCGCCGCCGCCGCTTATAAAGTCGAGGTGGATGCGCCCAAGCCGATCAAGGAAATCCTGCAGGACCATCTGGACCTGTCGCGCTACCGTACCCGCGACGATATCTCGCCCGACCAGTTCAACTACATGGTCGAGACGGTTGGCGAGCAGGTCCGCCAGTTCACCTCCACCGAAGGCTATTTCGATCCGCAGACCACCACCAAGGTGGACGGCAGCGGCGACGAGCGCACCGTGCACATCACGGTGGATCCGGGCGCGCGCACGGTGATTCGTGCGGTGGACGTGGGCGTGAGCGGCCCGGCCGCCAGCCAGTCGCCGGAGCAGATTGCCGAAATCCGGGCCAAGTGGGATCTGCCGGTGGGCGCGCCGTTTCGCCAGGCGGACTGGGACAAGGCCAAGGAAGATGCGCTGGTGGCGCTGCAGAGCCATACCTACTATGGCGCCCGCCTGACCGGCTCGCAAGCCCGCATCGAGCCGGACGAGCACGCGGCGGACCTGAGCGCGCGCTTTGCCAGCGGCCCGGCCTACAGCATGGGGGCGCTGAAGATTAGCGGGCTGCGGCGCTATCCCGAGCAGATCATCCGCAACGTCAATCCGCTGTATGAGGGCGAGCCGTACCGCGTGGAGCGCTTGCTGGAATTCCAGCGCGCCATCCAGAACCAGCCGTACTTCTCCAATGTGCAGATCGACCTTGGCGAGCAGGAAACGACGGCCGAGGGCAAGGTCACCGAAGCGAGCACCGCCATCAGCGCCGAGCCAAAAGTCGACATGAACGCCGACAAGGTGACTGTGCCCGTGTATGTCCGGGTGCGCGAGTATCCCGTCCATCGGCTCTCGTCGGGCGTGGGCTACACCACCGATACCGGTGCCCAGGTCGAAGGGCGCTACGCTTACTACAACCTGTTCAACCGTGCCTGGGTGTTCGATTCGCAGGCGCGCATCGAGCAAAAGCGCCAGTACGCGTTCGGCGAGATCGCGATGCCGCCGGATAGCAAGACGTACCGCAATAGCGCCTATGCTAGCTACGAACGCACCATCGACCTGGAAAGCACCGACCTGACCAGCCTGCGCACGGGCCTGAAGCGCTCCCGCTCGCGCGAGAAGTACGACACCACCAGGTCGCTGGACTATTACTACGACAAGCTCCAGCCCTTCGGGCAGGACAGCCAGCTCAGCCGGGCGCTGGTGCCCGCCTTTGCCTGGACGCGGCGCGACGTGGACAACCCGGTGTTCCCGCGTCGCGGCAACGTCATCAGCACGCAGGTGGGCGTGGCCGCCAAGCACATGCTGAGCGACGAAACCTTCTTCCGCCTGTACGGGCGTATCCGCCAGTATGTGCCGGTGGGCAAGCGCGACCTGGTGGTGGCCCGGCTGGAGCTGGGCGCGGACATCACCAACGGCGACGTCACCAAGGTCCCGGCCTCGCTGCGCTTCAGGGCGGGCGGCACGGATTCGATCCGGGGCTACGGCTATCAGTCGATCGGCACCCGCAACGGCGCCAGCGTGCTGCCGGCCAAGTACCTCGGCACCGCGAGCCTGGAATACCAGTACTGGTTCCTGCATGACTGGGGCGCCGCGATCTTCTGGGACGTGGGCACGGCCACCGACAACCTGACTGGCGTCAAGCTCTACAACGGCGTGGGCGTTGGCGCGCGCTGGCGCAGCCCGGTGGGGCCGGTGCAGCTCGACGTGGGCTACGGCATCCAGGCGAAGCAGTTCCGCCCGCATATCTCGCTGGGAGTCGCGTTCTGATGATCGTTCCGACCACGGCGATGCGGCCCGGCCGCCAGCACGGCGACCTCAATCAACGCAGCTGCAGGGCATTTGCCGCATGAGCATTCCCGACATGCCTCCCGTTCCCGCTCCCGGCGATGTTCCGCCCGGGCCGGCGCGGCCGCGCCGCATGCGCTTCGGGCGCTGGCTGGCGTGGTGCGCGGTGGTGCTGCTGGCGCTGGTGCTGGCGGGGGTTGCGGCGGCGGTGCTGGCCTTGCGTACGGAAGCCGGCACGCGCCAGCTATGGTCGCTGGCCACGCGCCTGTCCGCAGGCGCTTTGTCAGGCAAACTGGAAGGCGGCACGGTGGCCCACGGCCTGCGGCTGCGCGATGTGGTGTTTGCCAGCGGCGGGACGCGCGTGACGGTCGACCGTGTCGATGGCAACTGGTCCTTCAACTGGTCGCCGACCCGCTTGCATGTCAGCTCGCTGCGCGTTGGCGCCGTCACGCTGCGCTTGCCGCCGTCGCCGCCTGACAGCGCGCCCGCCACCTTGCCCAAATCGCTCGACCTGCCATTGGCGGTGGACGTGGATACGCTCACGCTGGACCGCCTGGCCTGGCTCCAAGGGCCGCCGGCCACGCCCAGCGAGATGGTGTTCAGCGACCTGGCGGGCTCGCTGCATTCCGACGGGCAACGCCACCGCGTCAGCGTGGAGCGGCTGGTCACGCCATACGGCAAGCTGGCCGCCAATGCGCAGATCGCCGGCCAGGCGCCGTTTGCGCTGAACGGCGCCGCGTTGCTGGAGGGCAGCTGGCAGAAGGAATCCTTCAGCATCAGCGCCCATGTGAGCGGCTCGCTTGCCGCCCTGCGCGCGCAAGCCGAAGCCAGCGGCGATCGCCTGCGCGGCCGTGCCGAGGCGGACCTGACGCCGTTTGGCAAGGTCCCGTTCACCCATGTGCTGGTCAACGGCGAGCACATCAATCCGCGCTTGTTCAGCCCGTCGGCGCCGCGCGCCAATCTCTCCGTGCAGGCTGAGTTGCGCCCGGTGGATGGCGCGGCCGCGCCGGCGCCGGCCGCGGCGGCCAGCGCCCCGGCGGCATCGGCAGCGGCAGTTGCCACCCCCGCCTCCGCGCCCGCTGCCAAGCCTGGCAGCGCCCACGACAGAGCGCCCCTGCGCGTGGCGGGCGACGTGCGCATCATCAACCACGAAGCCGGCAAGCTCGACGCCGAGCGCCTGCCGGTGGAATCGGTGCAGGCGCATATCGAGGTCAGCGAGGCGGCGCAGATGGTGCGCGACCTGCACGTGGCGCTGGCTGGCGGCGGCGAGATCCGCGGCGGCGGCGCGCTGCGCGATAGCCGCGGCGGCTTCGACCTCGACGTGCGCAACCTCGACCCGCAGGCCCTCTATGGCAGCCTGAAGCGCGTGCGCCTGTCCGGGCCGGTGAGCTTGCGGATGGAGCCCGGCCGCCAGAGCGTGGCGCTGGATCTGGCCGGCGGCGAGTACAAGCTTTTCGCCGACGCGCACATGGACGGCGAGGCGGTCACGGTGACCTCGCTGCGCGCCGGCATCGGCGCAGGCACGCTGAACGCCGACGGCAAACTGTCGCTCAAGGACGAGCAGCCCTTCACCTTCAAGGGCAAGCTGACGAATTTCGACCCGGCGCGCGTCGCCGAGGTGGCGGCGGGCCGCATCAATGCGGACTTCACCACCAGCGGCACGCTAGCGCCTGGGCCGCGCGTGGCGCTGGACTTCGCGGTGCGCGACAGCGTCTATGCGGGGCTGCCGATGCGTGGCGAGGGCAAGCTGCGCCTGGACGGCGAGCGCTTGCTGCCGAGCCAGGCCACGCTCGAGATGGCGGGCAACCAGGCCCAGCTCAATGGCAGCTTTGGCGCGCGCGGCGACCGCCTGAAGCTGCACGTGGACGCGCCCCAGCTCGACCGGCTCAAGTTCGGCGTGGCCGGCGTGCTCAAGCTCGACGCGGACATCACAGGCACGCTGGCGCGGCCCGAGATCGTGGCCAGCTATGACGCGAAGTCGCTGGTGGTCGGCCCGCACCACGTGGCCAGCGCCAGCGGCAGCGCCGAGTTGCGCGGGGGCTGAACGGCACGCTCGCGCTGAAACTGAACGCCCGCGACTATCGCGGCCCGGTCGCCACGCTGCGCACGCTCGATGCCACGCTCAGCGGCACCCAGGCCAGCCACACCTTCGACCTGAAGGCGGCCGGCGCGTTGCACGACAAGCCGATGCAACTCGCCTTGTCGGGGCAGGGCGCCTGGCAGGGGGCGGCCGGCTGGAAGGGCACCATCCTCACCCTGGAGGAGCGCGGCACGGTCAACGTGCGGCTGATCGCGCCGACGCAGCTGCAGGTGGCGGACCAGCGCGTGCGCCTCGGCGCGGCCGGCCTGCAGTTCGAGCGCGCCCGCGTGACTGTGGATAGCTTCGATTTCGACCACGGCCGTATCCGCACCCAGGGCAACCTGGATGGCCTGCAGATGGCCAACGTGCTGCGCCTGGCCGAGGCCTTGACCGGCGAAGCGCCGCCGGTGCGCTCGGACCTGGTGCTGGACGGCCGCTGGAACATCACGCTGGCCGAGACCGCCTCAGGCTTTGCCGAGCTGCGCCGGCGCAGCGGCGACGTCTCGGTGAGCGCCGGGCGGGGCTACACCACACTGGGCCTGGGCGAATCCGTGCTGCGCGCCGAGTTTGCCGGCAGCCGCATCAACCTGAGGGGCGGCATCGAGGCCGCGCGGGTCGGCAAGGTGGTGGTCGATGCGTCCGCCGGGCTGATCCAGGAGCAGGGCCTGATGACGGTGACGCCGGCGTCCACGCTGGCGGGCAAGGTCGCGCTGGATGTGCCGAAGATCAAGTCGCTGGAGGCGCTGAGCGGCCCGCAATACGCGTTCGATGGCAAGCTGGCGGCAGTCCTGCAGCTGGCGGGCACCGTCGGGCAGCCCCTCGTTACCGGCACGATCGACGGTACCGGCATCGCCATTACGCTGTACGACGAGGGCATCCGGCTGACCGATGGCATCGTGCACGTGGTGCTCGACCAGAACACCATCGAGCTGAAGCAGGTGGAGTTCCGTGGCGGCGACGGCAAGATCGTGGCCACCGGCAATGTGAAGCTGGGCGACACCGATCCCAACCTGACCGGCAAGATCGTGGCCGACAAGCTCCAGCTCTTTGCCAGCCCCGAGCGCACGCTGATCATTTCCGGCGATGCCAGCATTGCCAATGAGAACCGGCAGATCGTGATCCGCGGCAAGTTCCGCGTGGATCGCGGCTTGTTCGACCTGCCCAAGGCCGGCGCCCCGGAGCTGGGCGACGACGTGGTGGTGGTGCGCCGGCGCGACCAGCGCGAGATCAAGACCGCGGCCACGCCGGTGCCGGAGGCCAAGCCGGCCAGCCGCTTCAGCCCGCTGATCGACCTCACGCTCGACCTTGGCGACAATTTCCGCTTCCGCGGCGCTGGCGCGGACCTGCGCCTGGGCGGGCAGCTTGGCGTGCGCAGCGCGCCGCTGACGCCGCTGCGCGCCACCGGCACCATCCGCGTGACCGACGGCACCTATGAAGCGTTCGGGCGCAAGCTCAACATCGAGCGCGGCATCGTCAATTTCAACGGGCCGGTGGACAATCCCAACCTCAATATCCGCGCCATGCGCCGCAACCAGGAAGTGGCGGCGGGGGTGGAGGTGACCGGCACGGTACGCCTGCCGCGCGTCAAGCTGGTGTCCGAGCCGAATATGCCGGAGGAGGATAAGCTGTCATGGCTGATGTTCGGCTACGGCGCGGAAGGCGCCGCGGCCGGACAGCAGCAGCAACTCAGCGCCGGGGCCCTGGGCGGTGCCGCGCTGGGCATGCTGGGCGGGCGCGCGGGCAAGGGGATCGTGCAGCATCTGGGCATCGACGAGTTTTCGATCGGGCCCAGCACGGCCGGCCTTAACGACCAGCAGGTGGTCAGCGTGGGCAAGGCCGTGACCGAGAAGATCTCGGTGGGCTACGAGCAGAGCCTGACCAGCGCCAGCAATGTGGTCAAGCTGACCTGGGCATTCTCGCGGCGCTGGTCGCTGATTGCCAAGGGCGGCTCGATCAACGGGCTTTCGGTGCTGTTCAACCGCCGCTTCGACAGTTGGGGTAATTTGTTCACGGGCGCGTCCAACCGCGCCGGAACCGCGAGGAGCCAGACCGATGCCAGCCAGGATACCGACAGCATTGCAACGGACGCAGCGCCAGGCAGCAAGCCTGGCGCCGCCTCGGACGCGCCCGCGCCTGCGCGGCCCTGAGGCGCGCAGCGCCTTGATTTGCGTGCCCCCACCTCCGCCACTGCCGCGTCTTATCGACGCCTTGCCGCCATGGGACTGATTTCCTCCGTGCTCGCCCTGTTCGGGTGCGACCAGCAAAAGGTCGACGAAGCCATGAAGAAGGCGGGAGACACCGCGCGCGCCACCTGGAACTCGGTCAAGCCCGACAGCCAGCTCTTCAAGGGCATCGTGGTGGGCGAGTCCAGCGAGGAAGACGTGCGCCGCCAGGCCGGGCGCCCGGAGATCACCTGGGAAGAAGAGGACGGTGGCCGTCGCCTGGAGTACCCGCGCGGCCCGGAGGGCGCCACCACCTGGATGGTGACGATCGGCGCCGACGGCACGGTGCGCGCCATCCAGCAGGTGCTGACCGCGGAGAACTTCGCGCGCGTGCGCGCTGGCATGAGCCGCGACGATATCCGCCGCCTGGTAGGCAAGCCCACCAAGGTGGAAGCTTTCGCGCTCAAGAAGGAAGAGGTGTGGGGATACCGCTGGTGGGAAAGCTCGCAGGAGAAGGCGTTCTTCAACGTGCATTTCAACGCCGACGGCAAGGTGACGCACACCTCGCGCAGCGACGAGAAGCTGCAGGGCGGTTAGCCGGCGGCGGCGGTTGCGGTTGCCACCGCCGCCGCCGCGACTGCCGATGCGCTTAGGCGATGCGCTTAGCCGATGCGCATGCCCGGCACCGCGCCTTCGTGCGGCTCCAGGATCCAGAGTCCCGGCGTGGCCTTCTCATCCGCTGCCGATGCGGCCAGCACCATGCCCTCGGACAACCCGAACTTCATCTTGCGCGGGGCCAGGTTGGCCACCATCACGGTGAGCTTGCCCACCAGCTGTTCCGGCGTGTAGGCCGACTGGATGCCGGAGAAGACATTGCGGGTCTTGCCTTCGCCCAGGTCCAGCGTGAGCTGCAGAAGCTTGCTCGAGCCTTCCACCTTCTGGCAGTCCACGATCTTGGCGACACGCAGGTCGATCTTGGAGAAGTCGTCAATGGTGATGGTGTCGGCGATGGGCTCGATCGATGCCGCGCCGGCATCCGCTTCACCGGCGGGCGCGGTGGCCTGCAGCGAGTCGCGGTTGGCGGCCAGCAGCGCGTCGACCTGCTTGGCATCCACGCGCGCCATCAGGTGCGAATACGGCTGCACCGGGCGCGAAGCCGACAGTTGCTTGTCGATCGCGCGCCAGTCCATCGGCTCCACATTGAGGAAGCGCTCCACGCCGGCGGCCATCTGCGGCACCACCGGCTTGAGGTAGACGGTGAGCAGGCGGAAGGCTTCCAGCGAGACCGAGCAGGCCGCGTGCAGGGCCGCGCGCTTGCTTTCGTCGCGTGCCAGCTCCCACGGCTTCTCCGTGTCGACGAAGGCGTTCACCGAGTCCGTGAGCTCCATCACCAGGCGCAGCGCCTTGCTGTACTCGCGGCCTTCATAGAACTGCGCCACCTGCGGCGCGGCTTCGCGCAGCTGCTTGAGCAGCGGATGGGCCAGCGCGGCCTCGTCCACCACGCCGTCGAAGCGCTTGACGAGGAAGCCGGCGGCGCGGCTGGCAATGTTGACGTACTTGCCGATCAGGTCGCTGTTCACGCGCGCGATGAAGTCGTCGAGGTTCAGGTCGAGGTCTTCCATGCTGGCGTTGAGCTTGGCGGCGAAGTAGTAGCGCAGCCATTCCGGGTTCATGCCGGTGTCGATATAGCTCTGCGCGGTGATGAAGGTGCCGCGCGACTTGCTCATCTTGGCGCCGTCCACCGTCAGGAAGCCGTGCGCGAACACGTTGGTGGGCGTGCGATAGCCCGAGAAGCGCAGCATCGCCGGCCAGAACAGCGTGTGGAAGTACAGGATGTCCTTGCCGATGAAGTGGTACTGCTCGGCGGTGGAGTGCGGGCCCACCCAGGCGTCGAAGTCGATGCCCTTCTTCTCGGCCAGGTTCTTGAAGCTGGCGTAGTAGCCGATCGGCGCATCCAGCCACACATAGAAATACTTGCCGGGCGCGCCGGGAATCTCGAAGCCGAAGTAGGGCGCATCGCGCGAGATATCCCAGTCAGACAGGGTGGAGGCCTCGCCTTCGGCGCCCAGCCATTCCTGCATCTTGTTGGCCGCCTCCGGCTGGGCCAGGTCGGCCACCCACTCGCGCAGGAAGGTTTCGCAGCGCGGGTCGGACAGCTTGAAGAAGTAGTGCGCGGAGGACTTGCGCACCGGCGTGGCGCCGGACACCACCGAGTACGGGTTTTTCAGGTCGGTGGGCACGTAGGTCGTGCCGCAGACTTCGCACGAGTCACCGTACTGGTCCTTGGCGCCGCACTTCGGGCACTCGCCCTTGATGAAGCGGTCCGGCAGGAACATGTTCTTGACCGGGTCGTAGAACTGCTCGACCTCGCGCTCGGCGATCAGGTCCTCGGCCTTCAGCGCCAGGTAGATCTTCTCGGAGAGCTGCTTGTTCTCCTCGGAGTCGGTGCTGTAGTAGTTGTCGAACGACACCATGAAGCTGTCGAAATCGCGCTTGTGCTCGGTCCACACGCGATCGATCAGTTCCTTGGGCGTAATGCCTTCCTTCTCGGCCCGCAGCATCACCGGGGTGCCGTGCGTGTCGTCCGCGCCGACGTAGTAGACCTCGTTCGCCATCATGCGCTGGAAGCGCACCCAGATGTCGGTCTGGATGTACTCCACCAGGTGGCCGATATGGATCTGGCCGTTGGCGTAGGGCAGGGCAGAAGTAACGAGGATGCGACGTGCGGTCATGGAAAAATTGCCGGTCAGGAGGGGTTGGACGGTAAGGCGGGGGTGTCGCCGCCAAAGTCGGGCGGGCACCGTGAGAGGGCTATTCTAACAAGCGGGGCGGCGAGCGCGTGCACTGCGCAGGGGCGTGGCGCGAAGAGAGGGCTTTGGCTGGTGTTTAGTGACGCAAAATGCACTCAATAAGCTGGGGACAAAAAAAGCGCCGGTCAGAGCCGGCGCAGCTTTCCACAACGGAAAAGGAGGAGAAATCAGGTACCGCCCGGGAGGTCAGCCACCCATCGCGAGCCAGCAACGGTGACAAGCGGTACCTATTTCTATGACCGCATCATCTCTGAATTGGTTTCAAATAAATTTCGACCCGGCGATTTTGTGTGCGTCCGGCCTCGGTGGCGTTGTCCGCGACCGGCTGGGTCTGGCCTCGTCCTTCAGCTGCCAGGCGGGGCCGGGCAACGCCTCGGTCACCCAGGTAGGTCGCGACGCTCTGGGCACGGCGCTGGGACAGCTGCATGTTGTAGTTCGGGTTGCCGGTGCTGTCGGTATGGCCCACCACGGTGGCGGAGACGTCTTGTTGCTGGGCAAGGGTCTGCGAGACCTGGTCCAGCACCGAGCGGAACGACGGCTTGATGCTGGCGCTGTCTGTATCGAAGGTCACCTGGCTCGGGATGTTCAGCTTGAGCGAGCCGTCCGGCTGCTCGGTGATCTGCGTGCCCGTGCCCGCGGTGTCCTTGCTCAGCTTGCCGCGGATCGCATTCCAGTTGTAACCCGTGGCCCCGCCCAGGGCCCCGCCAACCGCCGCGCCGACGAGCGTGCCGGTGGTATTGCCGCCGATCAGGTTGCCCAGGCCGGCGCCCACTGCAGCGCCCACGCCGGTGCCGACCGCGGTCTGGGTGCCTTGTTCCGTGGCGCAGCCGGCGGCAAGGGTGGCCACAACGGCAAGGCTGACAAGCTTGAGTTTCATGCTTTCTCCTTCAGGACGAATTTTTTTGGCTGTTTGGAAGTGGTGCGTGCAATACCACTAGAAATAACGCGGAAGACACGTGAATACAAGGCCCTGGACCGTATTCGCCGGGCTTGCGTTCCTGGCGCACTACAATAAGGAGATGATGCCGGGTGCACAAGCCTGTTGCTGTGACAGTTGTAAGTGCGTGTAATTCCACGTGCGGACCATGGGCTTGCCACCCTCGCGCTACCCTTGCGCTGCACTTCGCTCATACTTTGATACAGTACGCGCCTTCCCCATATTCCCATATTCAGTAGCGGAGATTGTCTTGAGCCTCACCGTCGACCAGGTTACCGAAGTCCTGCGCACCGTGATCGACCCCAACACGGGCCGGGATCTGGTGTCCACCCGTTCGGCTCGCAATGTGCGGGTCGAAGGCGGCGATGTGTCGCTGGAAGTGGAGCTGGGTTATCCCGGCAAGAGCCAGCTGGAACCGATCCGCAAGCAGGTGGTGGATGCGCTGCGCCAGTTGCCCGGTGTGACCAATGCCAGCGTGGCCGTCAGCATGAAAATCGTGGCCCACGCGGTGCAGCGCGGCGTCAAGCTGCTGCCGGGCGTCAAGAACGTGATCGCCGTGGCGTCGGGCAAGGGCGGGGTGGGCAAGTCCACCACCGCCGTCAACCTGGCGCTGGCGCTGTCCGCCGAGGGCGCCCGCGTGGGCATGCTCGACGCCGACATCTACGGCCCCAGCCTGCCCATGATGCTGGGCATCGATGGCCGCCCGGAGTCGTCCGACGGCCAGACCATGGAGCCACTCGAAGGCCACGGCCTGCAAGCCAACTCGATCGGCTTCCTGATCGAGCAGGACAACCCGATGGTGTGGCGCGGCCCGATGGTGACCTCGGCGCTGGAGCAGTTGCTGCGCCAGACCAACTGGCACGATCTCGACTACCTGATCGTCGACATGCCCCCGGGCACCGGCGACATCCAGTTGACGCTGTCGCAGAAAGTGCCGGTGACAGGTGCCGTAATCGTCACTACGCCGCAAGACATCGCCCTGCTGGATGCCAAGAAGGGCCTGAAGATGTTCGAGAAGGTGGGCATCCCTATCCTCGGCCTCGTCGAAAACATGGCCGTCTACTGCTGCCCGAGCTGCGGCCACGTCGAGCATATCTTCGGCGAAGGCGGTGGCGAGAAGATGTGCGAGGACTACGGCGTGGACCTGCTGGGCAGCATGCCGCTGAACCGCTCCATTCGTGAGCAGGCCGACTCCGGCCGCCCCACCGTGGTGTCCGACCCCGACAGCCCGATCGCCGAGCTGTACCGGGCCATGGCGCGCAAGGTGGCTGTCAAGGTGGCCGACCGCGCCCGCGACATGACCAGCAAGTTCCCCAGCATCGTGGTGCAAAACACCTGATCCCCATGGACACGCCAGCCGACTTCGCTGCAGGCAACCCGGCCCCCGAGGCCGTGCCCGCCGGGCGGCCCGGCGTGACCATGGCCGTGGTGATGCGCCGCGTGCCGCTGGCCAGCCGCTGGCAGCCCTGGAAATGGGAGCTCGATGCCGTGCTGCCGGATCTTGGCGAGTTCGGTGCCGTGCCCCACTGCCTGGCGCAGGACGAACACGGCGCGCGCTGGCTGTACCCGGGCTACGCCGTCACGCTGTTCCGCGACGAGGCCGAGGGCTATTACCTCAACCTCACTTCGACCGCGCCCTGCTGGTTCGTGCTGTGGCGCATGGCAGAGGAGGGCGGACAGGCTGCCGTGCCCACGTCCAGCGACGGCAAACCGCTGCCGGTGCCGGTGACGGTGACACTGTCCTACAACGAGGCCGGACGCTGGCTCGATGCCGGCGAAACCGTCGAGAACGTGCCGCTAGCCCCTGAGCAGCTTGAGTGGCTGCAAGCCTACGTGGCGCAGCACTACCGCCCCGAACCCAAGAAACGCCGCCGCCCGGAATCGTTCAAGGCGCCGCAGGACCGGGCGCGCAACTGATGCAGGTAGGTCCGATATGAGCGATGCTTCCTTCCTGTCGCGCTGGTCCCGCCGCAAGGCCGCGGCGCGCGAAGGGCAGCCGCTTGCGCCCGAGCCGGCGCCACCCGTGCCGGCCGATCCGCCAGTGCCCGTTGTCCAGCGGCAGGCGGAACCAGCCCCGCCGGCGGAGCCACTTCCCACGCTCGCCGACGCCGCCTTGCTGCAGCCGGGCGACAGTATTGCGCGCTTCGTGGCGCGCGGCGTAGACGAAACGGTCAAGCGCGCCGCGCTCAAGACCCTGTTTGCCGATCCGCATTTCAATGTGATGGACGGGCTCGACACCTATATCGACGACTACGGCAAGCCCGACCCGATTCCCCTAGACGTGCTGCGGCGCATGCGCCAGTCCGAGACGCTGGGCCTGTTCGCGCCGACCGACGACGAACTGGCTGCCGCGCGCGCGGCAGCACAGGCGGTGGATGCGCCCGCCGCGGCGGTGCAGCAGGCGGAGCAGGCAACCTCGGACCAGCCCGCGGCGCTGGAGTCCTCGCACGCCGTGCCGCCTGAAATGCAGCCGCACGCGCCAGTTGCCGCCGATCCCGATTTACCCGGCATGGCGCGCCAGCCTGACGATTCGGCCCCAGGCAAACACGCGTAGCCGCTGCCGGCGCGGGGGCCTACAATGGGCTTCCCCCACAATTCGCCAGCCGCAAGACTCCTTAAAAAGGGGCATCCAGGCCGGCCAGCCGCATTCGCCATGCCGACGCTGATTTGCAATTGCAACGACACCATGCCGCTTGACGGGGCGGCCTTGTCGGGTAAGGGTTCGACCCCGGCAGAAGGCACCAGCCCACCGCTCAAGGTCCACCATCTGCTGTGCCGCCGCGAGATCGGCGACTTTACCGCCGCGCTCGACGGCACGGACGACGTCATCGTGGCCTGTACGCAGGAGCGCGCACTGTTTACCGAGGTGGCTGCCCGGCGCCAGGCCGATGGGGCCATGACGGCGCCGGTGCGTTTCGTCAATATCCGGGAAACCGGCGGCTGGTCGCAGGGAGCGCGCCGCGATCCCAAGACCGTCAACGCCAAGATCGCCGCGCTGCTGGCCGCCGCCGCGCTGCCCGATCCGGAGCCGGTACCCGTGGTGGACTACCACTCGGGCGGCGCCGTGCTGATCCTCGGGCCTGCTTCGCGCGCCATGACCTGGGCTGGCAAGCTCGCCGAATCCGGCCTGGACGTGTCGGTGCTGCTGAGCGGCGCCGGCGAGGCCATGGGTGCAGCCACCCCGCCTGCCTCACGGGCCTTCCCGGTGCACAGCGGCAAATTGGTCAAGCTGGGCGGCTGGCTCGGCGCCTTCGAGGCAAGCTGGGAGAGCGGCGCCGGGCGCGGCAATCCGATCGATCTCGATCTCTGCACACGCTGCAACGCCTGCATCGAAGCCTGCCCCGAAGACGCCATCGATTTCAGCTACCAGATCGACCTGGACCGCTGCCGCTCCCACCGCGCCTGCGTGAAGGCTTGCGGTGCGGCCGCCGCGATCGATTTCGAGCGCCCGCTCAAGACCGCCACCGAGCGCTTCGACCTGATTTTCGACCTGGCCGATACGCCGGCCTTCACCATGCACTCGCCGCCGCAGGGCTACCTGTACGCCGGCGCGGATGCGCTGCACCAGCACTCGCAGGCATTGGCCCTGGTCCAGATTGTGGGCGAGTTCGAGAAGCCGAAGTTCTTCCAGTACAAGGAGAAGATCTGCGCGCACGGCCGCAATAAGATCACCGGCTGCACGGCCTGCATCGATATCTGCTCCACCCAGGCGATCCGCTCGCAGTGGCATGACGGGCGCGGCCGTATCGAGGTCACGCCCAACCTATGCATGGGCTGCGGCGCCTGCACCACGGTGTGCCCGACCGGCGCCATCAGCTACGCCTATCCCAAGCCGGACTACCTCGGCGAGCGCCTGCGCACCCTGGTCTCGGCCTACCGCGCGGCGGGCGGCCGCGATGCGGTGCTGCTGCTGCACGGCGAGGAATACGGCAATGCGCCCATCCTGGCGCTGGGCCGCGCCGCGCGCGCGGGCCAGGCGCGCGGCGTGCCGCCCAATGTGATTCCAGTTGGCCTGTTCCACCCGGCCGCGAGCGGACTCGAGCTGTGGCTGTCGGCCATTTGCTGGGGCGCCAGCCGCGTCGCCGTGATGCTCACGGGCGGAGAAGCGCCGCAATATCGCACGGCGCTGGCCGGGCAGATGGCAGTGGGGCAGGCCATCCTGGCAGGGCTTGGCTACGATGGCGAATACCTGTCGCTGGTGGATGGCCCCGATGCCGCCACGCTGGACGCGCAACTGGCGCCATTGAGCGCGCCCGGCGCCGGCCGCGCAGCGTTCCCCCGGCGGCCTTTCACGCCGCGGCTGCCAAGCGCGAGACGCTGGATTTCGCGCTGGATCACCTGGTGCGCAACGCGCCGCGCCCGCAGGCCAGCGTGCCGCTGCCGGCCGGCGCGCCGCTGGGCGCGGTGGCGGTGGATACCGGGCGCTGCACCCTGTGCATGGCCTGCGTCGGTGCTTGTCCCTCGCAGGCCCTGCGCGATAACCCCGAGCGTCCGGTGCTTGGCTTCCTGGAGCGCAACTGCGTACAGTGCGGCCTGTGCGAGACCACCTGCCCGGAAGATGCCATCACCCTGGTGCCGCGGCTGCTCACCGGCGAAGACGCGCGCCGCACCGTGACGCTGGCCGAGACCCAGCCCTTCCATTGCATCCGCTGCGCCAAGCCGTTTGGCACCGCCCAGATGGTGCATGCCATGCTGGCCCGTCTGGCGGACCACCCGGCGTTTGCCGGCGAGGCCGCCGAGCGCCTGAAGATGTGCGGCGATTGCCGCGTGGTGGATATGATGGAAAGGAGCAGCGGCGCCTCCAGCGGCACCGCCGTGCAGTAGCCAAGCCCTGTGGGACGCAAGCTGCCTTGCCGCGTGCGCGGCAAGGCAGCTTGCGCCGACCGAATCCGGAACTCCGATCTTCCGGTACCCTTGAGAACCATCACGAAATGACAGATTTCCAGCCTATCCAGCTGATTCCCCGGGTTACCGAAGCCACGGCCAATGCCGAGGACACCGCCCGCGCGGACCTGTACGGCCTGCTGGCCACCCTGTTGTATCGCGCGCCTGATGCCGCGCTGCTGCACCATATCGCCGCCAACCGTGCCATTGGCGAAGACGCCGCGACCACGCTGGGCGAAGCCTGGAATGGTTTGTGCGATGCAGCATCGATCGCCACGGCCGCCGAGACTGCCGATGAGTACCAGCAATTGTTCATCGGCGTGGGCAAGCCGGAAGTCCTTCTCTACGGCTCCTACTACCAGACCGGCTTCCTCAACGAACGCCCTGTGGTGGCGCTGCGCGACGACCTGGCGCGCTATGGCCTGGTGCGCCAGGACAATGTCAGCGAGACCGAGGACCATATCGCCACGCTGTGCGAGGTGATGCGCTTCCTGGTCGCGGGCGAGGATGCGGGCATTGCCAATCTTGCCGAGCAGCAGCACTTCTTTTCGCGCCATCTGCAGCCATGGGTGGACACGCTATGCGATGCCATGGCGGCCCATCCGCAAGCCCGTTTTTACGTACAGGTGGCCGTTTTGCTGAAAGCCTTCATGGCGGTAGAGGCGATCGCGCTTGATATGCATTGAGCCTTCAACGCAGATGGCCGGAAGCGGGCGCGCAATCCGTCTCAGGCCTTGTTCCAAACGTTCCATGCATGGCACTTTTCAAGCGCCGGCGTCAGTAGAAACCCGCGCATGGCATGGTCTTTCGACACATATCAATCTAATATAAGCAAAAGACTACATAACTTGTTTGGCAACTGGTCTCTCTTTGCCAAGGAGTTCCCATGAAGGACGAGCAGCACAGGGTCGCACGCCGTACTTTCCTTGCCGGCGCAGGTGTCGTTGCCGCTGCCGGCGCCGCCGCCGCGCTGACCTCGCGCGGTCCCGCCGTGCCCAATGCGGCCATAACCTCGGCCATTCCGGATGTCACGCCCAGCGACAACGACGGCTACCGGGTTACCGAACATATTCGCAAGTACTACCGGACAACGCTGGTGTGAGCCGCGTCGCGCCTGCCGCGCGCCTCGCTTGACCTCGTTTCCATCCAGGGGTGATACATGATCTTGACCCGCAAACGCGCGGCGCAGGGTAGCGCATCTTCGCAACTGGCTAGCACGGTGGCCGGGCATGCCACCGGCCGGCTCTCCGAGCGCCTGGCCGCCGGCCTGGCCGGCGCGATGCCCACCATGGACCGCCGCAGCTTCCTCAAGCGTTCCGGTATCGGGGTCGGCGCGGGGCTGGCGGCCTCGCAGTTGATGCTATTACGCCGGGCGGATGCCGCAGATGCAGGGAGCGCCGCGAGCGGCGGCGAGGGCAAGAACAATATCGTGGTGCGCCGCACCGTCTGCGGCCATTGTTCGGTGGGCTGCGCGGTGGATGCGGTGGTGCAGAACGGCGTGTGGATCCGCCAGGAGCCGGTCTTCGATTCGCCGATCAACATGGGCGCGCACTGCGCCAAGGGCGCCGCGCTGCGCGAGCACGGCCACGGCGAGTACCGCCTGAAGTACCCGATGAAGCTGGTAAACGGCAAGTACCAGCGCATCAGCTGGGACCAGGCGCTCGACGAGATCACCTCCAGGATGAAGGAGATCCGCCAGCAGACAGGCCCGGATTCGATGTTCTTCGTCGGCTCCTCCAAGCACAGCAATGAGGGCTCCTACCTGCTGCGCAAGTGGGTGTCGTTCTTCGGCACCAACAACACCGACCACCAGGCACGTATCTGCCACTCCACCACGGTGGCCGGCGTGGCCAATACCTGGGGCTACGGTGCGATGACCAACTCGTACAACGATATGCAGAACGCCCGCGCGGCGCTGTATATCGGCTCCAACGCGGCCGAGGCGCACCCGGTTTCGATGCTGCACCTGCTGCATGCCAAGGAAAACGGCTGCAAGGTGATCGTGGTCGATCCGCGTTACACCCGCACGGCAGCCAAATCCGACCATTACGTCCGGGTCCGCTCGGGCACCGATATCGCCTTCCTGTTCGGCATGCTGTACCACATCTTCAAGAACGGCTGGGAAGACCAGAAGTTCCTGAACGACCGCGTCTACGGCATCGACAAGGTCAAGGAGGAGGTTCTCGCCAAGTGGACGCCGGACAAGGTGGAGGAAGTCTGCGGCGTGCCCGAGGCCGAGGTCTACATGGTCGCCGAGATCATGGCCAAGAACCGCCCCAGCACGCTGGTGTGGTGCATGGGCCAGACCCAGCACACCATCGGCAACGCCATCGTGCGCGCCTCCTGCATCGTGCAGCTGGCGCTGGGCAATATTGGCGTGTCGGGCGGCGGCGCCAACATCTTCCGCGGCCACGACAACGTGCAGGGCGCTACCGACGTGGGCCCCAACCCTGACTCGCTGCCAGGCTACTACGGCCTCGCCACCGGCGCGTGGAAGCACTATGCCGCGGTGTGGGGTGTCGACTACGAATGGATCAAGAAGCAATACGCCTCTCAGGCGATGATGGAAAAGTCCGGCACCACGGTGTCGCGCTGGATCGATATCGTTACCGAGAAGCCTGAGCTGATCGACCAGGACAACAACGTCCGCGGCGTGTTCTTCTGGGGCCACGCGCCCAACTCGCAGACGCGCGGCCTGGAGATGAAGAAGGCGCTGGACAAGCTCGACCTGCTGGTGGTGATCGACCCTTATCCGTCGGCCACCGCGGCAATGGCCAACATGCCGCCGCCGCAGGGCGACACCATCAACCCGAAGCGCGCGGTCTACCTGCTGCCGGCCTGCACGCAGTTCGAGACCTCCGGCACCTGCACGGCTTCCAACCGCTCGCTGCAATGGCGAGAGAAGGTGATCGAGCCGCTGTTCGAATCGATGCCGGACCACACCATCATGCAGGCCTTCGCGGAGCGCCTGGGCTTTGGCAAGGAGCTGTCGAAGAACTACAAGCTGCTGGAGGTCAAGCGCGCGGGCCGTACCTGGATGGAGCCCGAGCCCGAGTCCATCCTGCGCGAGATCAACGCCAGCAACTGGACCATCGGCTACACCGGGCAATCTCCCGAGCGGCTCAAGTCCCATATGCGCAATATGGAGAAGTTCGACGTGCGCACGCTGCGCTGCCTCGGCGGCAAGGATCCGTTGACCGGCTACGACCTGACAGGCGATTACTTCGGCCTGCCGTGGCCGTGCTATGGCACGCCGGAACTCAAGCACCCGGGCTCGCCCAACCTGTACGACACCAGCCGCCACGTGATGGACGGCGGCGGCAACTTCCGCGCCAACTTCGGCGTGGAGCGTGACGGGGTCAGCCTGCTGGCCGAGGACGGTTCGTACTCGAAGGGCGCGGATATTACCACCGGCTATCCCGAGTTCGATCACATGCTGCTGAAAAAGCTGGGCTGGTGGGATGAGCTGACGGACGCCGAGAAGCAGAAGGCCGACGGCAAGAACTGGAAGACGGACTTGTCCGGCGGCATCCAGCGCGTGGTGATGAAGAACCATGGCTGCCATCCCTTTGGCAATGCCAAGGCCCGTGCCGTGGTGTGGAACTTCCCCGACCCGATCCCGCAGCACCGCGAGCCGCTGTATTCCACCCGGCCCGACATGGTTGCGAAGTACCCCACGCACGACGACAAGATGGCGTTCTGGCGGTTGCCCACGCTATACAAGTCGCTGCAGCAACGCAACATCGAGAACAAGCTCTACGAGAAATTCCCGATCATCCTCACCTCTGGCCGCCTGGTCGAATACGAGGGCGGGGGCGAGGAAACGCGGTCCAACCCGTGGCTGGCCGAGTTGCAGCAGGAGAACTTCGTCGAGATCAACCCGCGTGCGGCCTCCGAGCGCGGCATCCGCAACGGCGACTTCTGCTGGGTCAGGACGCCCACCGGCGCGCACATCAAGGTGCGCGCCCTGGTGACCGAGCGCGTTGGCGTGGATACCGCCTTTATCCCGTTCCACTTCTCGGGCTGGTGGCAGGGCAAGGACCTCAAGGATTACTACCCGGAGGGCGCGATGCCGATCGTGCGCGGCGAGGCCGTCAACACGGCCACCACCTACGGCTATGACGCGGTGACGATGATGCAGGAAACCAAGACCACGATCTGCCAGATCGAGCGGTTCGCCTGATGCAGACCTGATGCAGAGACAGTGTGAGATCAAGGGCAAGGAACGACCATGGCACGCATGAAATTCATCTGTGACGCCGAGCGATGCATCGAGTGCAATAGCTGCGTCACCGCCTGCAAGAACGAGCACGAGGTGCCGTGGGGCGTCAACCGGCGCCGCGTGGTGACCATCAACGACGGCATCGTCGGCGCCGAGAAATCGATCTCGGTGGCCTGCATGCATTGCTCGGACGCGCCCTGCATGGCGGTTTGCCCGGTCGACTGCTTCTACCGCACCGAAGACGGCGTGGTGCTGCACGACAAGGACGTCTGCATCGGCTGCGGCTACTGCTCCTACGCCTGCCCGTTCGGCGCGCCCCAGTTCCCCAGCGCCGGGACCTTCGGCGTGCGCGGCAAGATGGACAAGTGCACCTTCTGCGCAGGCGGCCCGGAGAAACACGGCAGCGAGGAAGAGTTCGAGAAATACGGCCGCAACCGGCTGGCCGAAGGCAAGTTGCCGCTGTGCGCGGAAATGTGCTCGACCAAGGCGCTGCTGGGCGGCGACGGCGACGTGATTGCCGACATCCTGCGCAACCGCGTGATCAAGCGCGGCAAGGGCGGCGATGTGTTCGGCTGGGGCACGGCCTACGGCAACAAGGGAGCCGCGCAAGGCGCCACGGCTGCGCCCGCGGCGCCGGCCGCCGCGCCGCCCGCTTCCGGAGCGCAACCATCATGACCCGCCTGCTGCTGATCCTGCTGGCCGCCGGCAGCACCGCGCTGGCCGCTTGCGGCGAACGCCCGCAGACAGCCACCGCGGCGCACAAGAAAGCCGTCGCGCCGGCCTACGAGGGCGCGCCGGGCGATCCCTTCGTAGCCAAGGGCTGGACGCCAGGCGACAAGACCAGCTGGCAGAACCAGATCCGCGAGCGCAACCAGAAACAGAACGAATACAACCGCACGCCATGACCCCGGCGCCGCGCACCCCGGGGCCAACCCTGGCCGACCCGATGGAGGGCATATGAAGCCGACGCTCAATCCTGGCTGGTTCCGCTACCTGGCCGGAGTGGCCTGCGCGCTGGCCTTGCTGGCGCCGCTCGGGGCCGCCCAGGCCCAAGCGCCGGCCCCGGGCGGCGCATCCGCCGCACAGGCCGCCGGCGCGCCCGCCGATGCCAACAATCCGGCCACGCATCCGGCGCAGCCCTTTGCGGGCATTGCCTCGGAGAACATCTTCAACGTGCCGCGCCGCGACATCGCCGCCGAGGCGCAGTCCCAGCAGGCGCGCACGCAGTCGCAGCCCGGCAATAACGCGCCGGTCTGGCGCGAAGCCAATTCCGACCAGGCGCACTACAGCAGCCTGCCCGCCAAGGAAGCCGGCGTGCTGATCCAGCGCACCGGCCAGCAGTGGCGGCTGTTTCGCAACGGCGTGATCACGGTCTGGGGCGGCTGGCTGGTGGTGCTGGTGCCTGCCGCGATCCTGGCCTTCTTTTCTGGCGCGGCACCATTGCCCTCAAGACACCGCGCACCGGGCGCATGATCCAGCGTTTTACGCCGCTGGAGCGCATGGCGCACTGGACCATGGCGATCGCCTTCGTGACGCTGGCGGTGTCGGGCATCGTCATGTTGTTCGGCAAGCATTTCCTGTTGCCGCTGATGGGCCACACGCTGTTCGGCTGGCTGACCTACCTGCTGAAGAACGTGCACAACATCGTCGGGCCGGTCTTCACCCTGGCGGTGATAGTCGGCTTTGTACTCTTCGTGCGAGACAACCTGCCCGCCCGCGAGGACTGGCAGTGGATCACCAAGCTGGGCGGGCTGGTTTCCGGCAAGCACGTGCCCAGCGGGCGCTTCAATGCCGGCGAGAAGGCCTGGTTCTGGGGCGGGCTGGTGCTGTTCGGCCTGATCCTGTCCGCCTCCGGCTGGGTGCTCGACATGATCGTGCCCGGCATGGATTTCTATCGCGCCACCATGCAGATCGCCAACGTGATCCATGGCATAGCGGCAGTGCTGATGATCGCCATGGCCTGCGGCCATATCTACATGGGCACCATCGGCATGGAAGGGGCCTACCGCGCCATGCGCGACGGCTGGGTCGACGAAGCCTGGGCCAAGGAGCACCACGAACTCTGGTACGACGATATCAAGTCCGGCAAGATCCCGGTGCAGCGCGCGGCCGAGCCAGAACCCGGCGGGCGCGCCGGCGGCCAGGCCAGCCCGGGCGAAGTCTGAGCGCGCACGGCCAATCCCCAACGAGGAGCCCGATCCATGAACCGCATCTTGCTGGTGCTCGCCCTGGCCCTTGGCACCACGGGCGCCCTGGCCAAGCTGCCGCCGCCCAGCGAGGCGCAAAAGCTCAAAGCCGACGAGGCCAAGGCGCGCGCCGGCTGGGCCGACAAGGTGGCCGCTTATCAGCTTTGCCGAGCGCAAGACAAGGTGGCGGCGCGCTACTACAGCGACATGAAAGCCAAAGGCAAGGAGGTGCCAGAAGCTGCCACGGGTGCGCCGTGCGTCGATCCGGGCCCGTTCGTGGCGCAAGCGCCGGCCGCGCAAGGCGCCGCAAGCATTGCGGGGGCCTTCCACCGCACCGATCGCCGCGCCTTCGGATCACAAACCGGCCGCAGCGCCGGGCACGGGAGCGGTACAATCGCCCCGGACATCACCGTGAGAGGAGGTTCGGCATGAAGCATGTACGTGTACTTTTCGGTCTGGCGGTAGCGGGCACCCTGGCAGGCACTCTGGCCGGCTGCGGGGGTATGGGGATGGGCAGTTCCGATACCGCGGTCGCCGCGCTGGCGTCCAAGAGCGGCACCGCGACGCAGGGCAACATCACCTTCACCCAACGTGGCGCCACGGTGCTGGTCAAGGCTGACGTCACGGGCCTGCCGCCCAATACCGAGCACGGCTTCCACGTGCACGAGAAGGGCGACTGCTCGGCCCCCGACGCCATGAGCGCGGGCGGCCACTTCAACCCGACCGGAAAGCCGCACGGCTCGATGTCGATGCCCGACCACCATGCCGGCGATATCAACAACCTCAAGGCCGACGCCACCGGGCGCGCCCAGGCCAGCTTCGAGCTGACCGGCGTGACCGTGGCCCCCGGCCCCACCAGCGTGGTGGGCCGCGCCGTGGTCGTCCACAAGGATCCGGACGACTACAAGACCCAGCCCACCGGCAACTCCGGCGGCCGCATCGCCTGCGGCGTGATCGCCAAGTCCTGACGGACGGGACAGCGCGGGCCGGCGGCGTCCGGTGCGCGGCCGCCATTCACCTTCTCCATCCCATGCCCTTGCGCCCCGAAATGACCCACGCGTCCGTCCCCCTGATCGAAGAGGTCGAGGTGGTCGACGAGCAGGGGCGCGTGCGGCAGGCCTTCCTGCCCGGCGAGCGCCCGCTGACGGTCTACCTCGACAAGCGCGAGCTGGTAACGCTGATGACGCTGGGAGGGGCCCCCGAGGCCCTGGTGCTGGGTTACCTGCGCAACCAGCGCCTGGTCGAGTCGGTCGAGGATATCGCCGCGATCCAGGTCGACTGGGAGACCGAATCCGCCGCCGTCACGACCCGCACGGGCGTGGACCGCATCGAGGAGCGCACGGCGCGCCGGGTGGTGACCACCGGCTGCGGCCAGGGCACCGTGTTTGGCTCGCTGCTGGACGAAGTCGACAACATCCGGTTGCCGCTCGACGCTACCCTGGACCAGGAAACGCTCTACGGCATCGTCGATACCATCCGGCTGCAGCAGTCGGTCTACAAGCAGGCCGGCTCCGTGCATGGCTGCGCGCTGTTCCGCGGGCGCGAGCTGCTGATGTTCATCGAGGATGTGGGCCGGCACAACGCCGTGGATGCCATCGCGGGCCTGATGTGGCTGGAAGGCATGAGCGGCGCCGACAAGGTCTTCTACACCACCGGGCGGCTGACCTCGGAGATGGTGATCAAGGGCGCCCAGATGGGCATCCCCTTCCTGCTGTCGCGCTCGGGTGTCACGCAGATGGGCTACCAGATGGCCCAGCGCGTCAACCTGGCTCTCTTTGCCCGGTGCACCGGGCGGCACTTCCTGCTCTATACCGGCCGCGAACGCTTCCGCCACCAGTTGCCCGAGCCAGCCACGGCCTGAAGCCACGCGGCGGATCGCCTGTCCTGGCGCAGGCCTGCCATTTCGGCGGGGATGCCGGATTTTGGTTGTACAATGCGGCCCATCGCAAGGCCCCGGCAGGTCCGGCGCGCCTGTGAGCAAATGCGAGCAGCGTTCCCGGTCAGCATGGACCGCGCCCGAGCCTGCCCTCATTTGTTCATCCCGATACCCCTATGAGCATCAAATCCGATAAGTGGATCCGCCGCATGGCGGAACAGCACGGCATGATCGAGCCCTTCGAGCCCGGCCAGGTACGGGAGGAAGACGGCCGCAAGATCGTTTCGTACGGCACCTCGAGCTACGGCTACGACATCCGCTGCGCCGACGAATTCAAGATCTTCACCAATATCAACAGCACCATCGTCGATCCGAAGAACTTCGACGAGAAGTCCTTTGTCGACTTCAAGGGCGATGTCTGCATCATCCCGCCGAACTCCTTCGCGCTGGCCCGCACGATGGAGTATTTCCGCATCCCGCGCAGCGTGCTGACCATCTGCCTGGGCAAGAGCACCTATGCGCGCTGCGGCATCATCGTCAACGTGACGCCGTTCGAGCCGGAGTGGGAAGGCTACGTGACGCTGGAGTTTTCCAACACCACGCCGCTGCCTGCCAAGATCTACGCTGGGGAAGGCTGCGCCCAGGTGCTGTTCTTCGAGAGCGACGAAATCTGCGAGACTTCCTACCGCGATCGCGGTGGCAAGTACCAGGGCCAGCAGGGTGTCACACTGCCGAAGACCTGATCGCATACAATGCGCGCGTTGCGGCGTTACGGGGAACCCCAGGGCCGCGCGCCAAGCCTGAACGTCGAGCCACATGCCGACCCAGGGGATGAGTCCCCGGGCCATGTGGCTCAAGTCCTTCTTGCCGTCCAAGGATGCCACATGAAATTCCGCTTCCCCGTCATCATCATCGATGAAGACTTCCGCTCCGAGAACATTTCCGGCTCGGGCATCCGCGCGCTGGCGCAGGCCATCGAGCAAGAAGGCATGGAGGTGATGGGCCTGACCAGCTATGGCGACCTGACCTCCTTCGCCCAGCAGTCCAGCCGCGCCTCCTCGTTCATCGTGTCGATCGACGACGACGAGTTCGTCAGCGAAGACGACCGGCCCGAAGCGGCGGCCATCGAGAAGCTGCGCGCCTTCGTCAACGAAGTGCGCCGCCGCAACACCGACCTGCCCATCTTCCTGTACGGCGAGACGCGTACCTCGCGGCATATCCCCAACGATATCCTGCGCGAGCTGCACGGCTTCATCCACATGTTCGAGGACACGCCGGAATTCGTCGCGCGCCACATCATCCGTGAAGCCCGGGTCTACCTGGATTCGCTGGCGCCGCCGTTCTTCAAGGCGCTGATCGCCTACGCGCAGGACAGCTCCTACTCGTGGCACTGCCCCGGCCACTCCGGCGGCGTGGCGTTCCTGAAGAGCCCGGTCGGCCAGGTGTTCCACCAGTTCTTCGGCGAGAACATGCTGCGCGCCGACGTCTGCAACGCCGTCGATGAACTCGGCCAGCTGCTCGACCACACCGGCCCGGTGGCGGCCTCGGAGCGCAACGCCGCGCGCATCTTCAACTCCGACCACATGTATTTCGTCACCAACGGCACGTCCACCTCGAACAAGATGGTGTGGCATGCCAACGTGGCGCCGGGCGACATCGTGGTGGTGGACCGCAACTGCCACAAGTCGATCCTGCACGCGATCATGATGACGGGCGCGATCCCCGTGTTCCTGATGCCCACGCGCAATCACTACGGCATCATCGGCCCGATCCCGAAGAGCGAGTTCGATCCCGAGACCATCCGCCGCAAGATTGCGGCGCACCCGTTCGCCAGCCAGGCCAAGAACCAGAAGCCGCGCATCCTGACCATCACGCAGGGCACCTACGACGGCGTGCTGTACAACGCCGAGCAGATCAAGGAGATGCTGGCCACGGAGATCGACACGCTGCATTTCGATGAAGCCTGGCTGCCGCACGCGGCATTCCACGATTTCTATCACAACATGCACGCGATCGGCAAAGACCGCCCGCGCAGCAAGGACGCGCTGGTGTTCGCCACGCAATCCACGCACAAGCTGCTGGCCGGCTTGTCGCAGGCCTCGCAGATCCTCGTGCAGGATTCGGACACGCGCAAGCTGGACCGCTACCGGTTCAACGAGGCGTACCTGATGCACACGTCCACCAGCCCGCAGTACTCGATCATCGCCTCGTGCGACGTGGCGGCGGCGATGATGGAAGCCCCGGGCGGCACCGCGCTGGTGGAAGAAAGCATCCAGGAAGCGATGGACTTCCGCCGCGCCATGCGCAAGGTGGAAGGCGACTACGATGCCGGCAACAACGGCGACTGGTGGTTCAAGGTGTGGGGCCCCGAGGCGCTGGTCGAGGACGATATCGGCGACCGCGAAGAGTGGATGCTCAAGGCCAACGAGCGCTGGCACGGCTTCGGCGACCTGGCCGATGGCTTCAACCTGCTCGACCCGATCAAGGCCACCATCATCACCCCGGGCCTGGACGTGGACGGCGAGTTCAGCGACCGCGGCATCCCCGCGGCCATCGTCACCAAGTACCTGGCCGAGCACGGCATCATCATCGAGAAGACCGGGCTGTACTCGTTCTTCATCATGTTTACCATCGGCATCACCAAGGGCCGCTGGAACTCGCTGGTGACCGAGCTGCAGCAGTTCAAGGACGACTACGATCAGAACCAGCCGCTGTGGCGCGTGCTGCCGGAGTTCGTCGGCAAGCATCCGCAGTACGAGAAGCTCGGCCTGCGCGACCTGTGCGATGCGATCCACAGCGTCTACAAGGCCAACGACGTGGCCCGCGTGACCACCGAGATGTACCTGTCCGACATGGAACCGGCGATGAAGCCGTCGGACGCATGGGCCATGATGGCGCACCGCGAAATCGAGCGCGTGGCCGTTGACGAGCTGGAAGGCCGCGTCACCGCCATCCTGCTCACGCCGTACCCGCCGGGCATTCCGCTGCTGATCCCGGGCGAGCGCTTCAACCGCATCATCGTGCAGTACCTCAAGTTCGCGCGCGAGTTCAACAAGCTGTTCCCTGGCTTCGAGACCGACATCCACGGCCTGGTCGAGGAAGAGGTCGAAGGTGGCGGCAAGGCGTATTTCGTCGACTGCGTGAAGTAACGCAGGCTGGCGGCAGGAAAAAGGGCCTCGCGCGTGCGAGGCCTTTTTCTGCGCTCGCCCATGCCTTGCGCACGGCCGACGCGTCGCGCGAGATTGCGATAGAGTGGCGCTCACAAATCTATGCAACCTCGACGGAGTGGAAATGACATCAGCACGAGTGGTGGAATTGACGGAGTTCGGCGGCCCCGAAGTGATGCGCCTGGTGAGTGCCGAGCTGCCCGCGCCGGCGGCCGGTCAGGTCCAGTTGCGCCAGACCGCCATCGGCTTCAACTACATCGACGTCTACCAGCGCTCGGGCAAGTACCCGCTGCCGTCGCCGACCGGGCTGGGCCATGAGGCCGCCGGCGTGGTCGAAGCGGTGGGCGAGGGCGTGACCGGCCTGCGCGAAGGCGATCGCGTGGTCTACATGCACGCGGGCATCGGTGCCTATGCCAGCCGGCGCAATGTGCCCGCCGACAAGCTGGTCAAGCTACCCGACAGCATTGACGACCTCACCGCCGCGGCCATCTTCTTCAAGGCCATGACCGCCCAATACCTTGTGCGCAAGACGCATCGCGTGCAAGCCGGCGACATCGTACTGGTGCACGCCGCCGCGGGCGGCGTAGGGCAGATCCTCAGCAGCTGGGCCAAGGCGCTCGGCGCCACCGTGATCGGTACCGCCGGCTCGGCCGAGAAGTGCGAAGTGGCCCGCGCGGCGGGGTGCGATGTCGCCATCAACTATTCGCAGGCGGACTGGGTGGAGCAGGTGATTGCTGCCACGGACGGGCGCAAGGCGCGCGTGGTCTATGACTCGGTGGGCAAGCATACCTTCATGGGCTCGCTGGACTGCGCGGCGCCATTCGGGCTGGTGGCGCTCTATGGCGCAGCCTCGGGCCCGGTGCCGGCGTTCGAGCCGGAACTGCTCGGCAAGAAGGGTTGCCTGTTCCTGACGCGACCGTCGGTGTTCCCGCACAACGCCGATCCGCTGACGTTCCGCGCCAACGCGGCGGACGTGTTCCAGGCGATCGGGCAGGGCGCGATCCGGGCGGCCATTGGCGCGCGCTTCCCGCTGGACCAGGTTGCCGAGGCGCATCGGGTGGCCGAGGCGCGCGCGACCACGGGCGCTATTCTGCTGCTGCCTTGACGTCCGGAGCAACCACGGAAAACGGAAAAAGGCCTCGGGTTCCGAGGCCTTTTTCAATGCAACCAGAGCCGCCGGCCGTCGTCCCTGCTACTTCTTCTTGTCGAACTCAAACTGCGGCGTAGCGGGTTCGCTCTCTGCTGGCGCCGAAGGCAGCTCCAGCGTGCCACCGCCACTGCGCCCGCCAGGCGCTGGCACCGAGGCCGCTCCGCCCGGGCTCTCACCCCCAGCGGAATCGTGACCTCCGCCGCATTGGTATGGTGCAACGAGCCCTTGTCGAGGAACATCGTCACCATGCCCGGCCAGAACATCACCAGCGCGACCATGATCAGCTGCAGGCCAACCCAGGGCAGCGCGCCCCAGTAGATGTCGGAGCTCTTCACTTCCTTGGGCGCAATGCCGCGCAGGTAGAACAGCGCGAAGCCGAAGGGCGGGTGCATGAAGGAGGTCTGCATGTTCACGCACAGCATCACGCCGAACCACACCAGCGCCGCGGTGGCTGCCGCTTCCGGATTGCCGCCCATCGAGTCGGCGACCACCGGCGCCAGCACCTTGACCGCCACGGGGGCGAGCATCGGGACCACGATGAACGCGATCTCGAAGAAGTCCAGGAAGAAGGCGAGGAAGAAGATGAACAGGTTGACCACCAGCAGGAAGCCGATCCAGCCGCCGGGCAGCGAGGTGAACATGTGCTCCACCCAGGCACCGCCATCCACGCCCTGGAACACCACCGAGAAGCAGGTGGAGCCGATCAGGATGAACACCACCATGGCGGTGATGCGGGCCGTGGACTGGTAAGCCTCGATGATCAGCCCGCGCAGCTCGGTCAGTTGCCCGGCGCGCAGCAGCAGCCACGTGATCACAAGGTAGACCACCGCCAGCGGAATGCGGAAGGCATGCGAGCCGAACGCGACGGTGCCGGCGATGATGGCCACGCCCGTGGCGGCAAGGCCGATGCGGTAGACGGTGCGGTCGAGCTTGCCGAAGCCGGGGTCGCGCAGCACCGCCAGCACCAGCGCGCCGACCGCGCCCATGGCGCCGGACTCGGTCGGCGTGGCGATGCCCAGCATGATGGTGCCCAGCACCAGGAAGATCAGCACCGCGCAGGGAATGATGCCGCGCAGGCACTTGCGCCACAGCGGCCAGCCGCGCAGCGTGCGCTCCTCCACCGGCACCGGCGGCAGCCAGTCAGGCTTGACGCGGGCCAGCACGAAGGTATAGAGCGCGAACAGCGCGATCTGGATCACCGACGGGCCCCAGGCGCCCAGGTACATGCTGCCCACGTCGGCGCTGCCCATCGGCGTCTTGAGCTGGTCGGCCAGCACCACCAGCACCAGCGATGGCGGCACCAGCTGCGTGATGGTGCCCGACGCCGCCAGCACGCCCGTGGCGTACTTCATGTTGTAGCGGTAGCGCATCATCACCGGCAGCGAGATCATCGCCATCGCGATCACCTGCGCCGCCACGGTGCCGGTAATGGCACCAAGGATGAAGCCCACGATGATCACCGAATAGCCCAGGCCGCCGCGCACCGGGCCGAACAACTGGCCCATGGAGTCCAGCATGTCCTCGGCCAGCCCGCATTTCTCCAGTATCGCCCCCATGAAGGTGAAGAACGGGATGGCGAGCAGCAGTTCGTTGGCCAGCACGCTGCCGAACACGCGGCTGGGCACCGCCTGCAGGAAGCTGACCGGGAAGTAGCCAAACTGGATGGCCAGGATGCCGAAGGCAAGGCCCACCGCGGACAGCGAAAATGCGACCGGAAAACCGATCAGCATGAATACCACCAGGCCGCCGAACATCAGCGGCGGCATATATTCCAATGGAATCATTGCACCGGCCTCTCGTATTTCGATTCGATGCGCACCAGGCCCTTGAGGGCGGCAATGCGCTTGATCAGCTCGGACACGCCCTGCAGACCCAGCAGGACAAAGCCGAGGGGCACCACCAGCTTGATCGGGTAACGCGGCAGGCCGCCGGAGTTACCGGATTGCTCAAGGATGCGCCACGAGGGCAGGAACAGAGAATCCCATGACAGCCAGGCAAACAGCACGCACGAAGGCAGCAGGAAGAAGATGATCCCGAAGATGTCGATCCAGTGTTGCGCGCGCTCCGATACGTTGCCGTAGATCAGGTCCACGCGCACATGCTCGTTGCGCTGGAAGGTGTAGGAGGCGCCGAACATCACCGCGATGGCGAACATGTACCACTGCAGCTCGAGCGGCCAGTTGTCGCTAAGGTTGAAGCCGTAACGCAGCAGGGCGTTGCCTGCGCTGATCAGGCACGACAGCAGGATCATGATGTTTGCAAGCCTGCCCGTGTGCTGATTCAACCTGTCGATCTGTCGTGACAGACCAAGCAAGTAATACATGGGTTGTCTCCCCTGTTTTTGCGGCAATTAGTTTATCTGCAACAAAATGCTTCGGCGCTTGGGGCTAATACCTACCGCATTGCGCAAAAATCAAAAAAGCAGGAAGTAAATAAAAAAGCCGCCAGGGATGCGCCCTGGCGGCTTTCTCGCAAAACAAACTTACGTGAAACTTACATTGGCATGCTGCGCTGCATTTAATCCGGAGCTTGCGATTAAAGCGTGGCGCGCGCCGCGGCAATGGCCGCGCGAACCTGCGCCGGCGCGGTGCCGCCGATATGGTTGCGTGCCGCGACCGAGCCTTCCAGCGTCAGCACCGCGTGCACGTCGTCACCGATCAGCGCGGCCTTGTCGCCCAGGCCGGTGACTTCACGCAGCTCGGCCACGGTGAGGTCGGCCAGGTCGCAGCGGCGGTCGTCGCAGGCGCGCACCGCGTGGGCCACGGCTTCGTGGGCATCGCGGAAGGGCAGGCCGTGCTTGACCAGGTAATCGGCCAGGTCGGTGGCGGTGGCATAGCCTTGCAGCGCGGCGGCACGCATGGCATCCGGCTTGACCGAAATGCCCGGCACCATGTCGGCGAAGATGCGCAGCGTGTCGGCCACGGTGTCGACCGTGTCGAACAGCGGCTCCTTGTCTTCCTGGTTGTCCTTGTTGTAGGCCAGCGGCTGGCCCTTCATCAGGGTCAGCAGGCCGATCAGGTGGCCGTTGACGCGGCCGGTCTTGCCGCGCGCCAGCTCGGGCACGTCGGGGTTCTTCTTCTGCGGCATGATCGAGCTGCCGGTGCAGAAGCGGTCGGCGATGTCGATGAAGCCCACGCGCGGGCTCATCCAGATCACCAGTTCCTCGGAGAAGCGCGAGATGTGGGTCATCACCAGCGCGGCGGCGGCGCAGAACTCGATGGCGAAGTCGCGGTCGGAGACGGCGTCCAGCGAGTTGCGGCATACGCCGTCGAAGCCCAGCTGCTGCGCCACGAACTCACGATCGATCGGGTAGCTGGTGCCGGCGAGCGCGGCGGCGCCCAGCGGCAGGCGGTTGACGCGGCGGCGGCAGTCGGCCATGCGCTCGGCATCGCGCGTGAACATTTCCACGTAGGCCAGGAGGTGATGGCCGAAGGTGACCGGCTGTGCCACCTGCAGGTGGGTGAAGCCCGGCAGGATGGTATCGGCATTCTTCTCGGCCAGATCCAGCAGCGCGCCACGCAGCGCGCCCAGCAGGCCGATGATGGTGTCGATCTCGCTGCGCAGCCACAGGCGGATATCTGTCGCGACCTGGTCGTTGCGCGAGCGGCCGGTGTGCAGGCGCTTGCCGGCGTCGCCGACCAGCGCGGTCAGGCGTGCTTCGATATTCAGGTGGACATCTTCCAGGTCGAGCTTCCACTCGAAGCCGCCGGCCTCGATCTCGCCACGGATCTGCGTCATGCCGCGCTCGATCTCGGCGCGGTCGGCCTCGGCGATGATTCCCTGCTTGGCCAGCATGGCGGCGTGCGCCAGCGAACCCTGGATGTCGAAGAGAGCCAGGCGCTTGTCGAAGAACACCGAAGCGGTGTAGCGCTTCACCAGGTCGGACATCGGTTCGGAGAAGCGGGCGGACCAGGCTTCGCCTTTCTTGGCAAGTTGGGAGGTCATGGGCGGTAAGGCTGGGTTAGCTCGCAAGCCGGCGGCAGGCCGCGGGGCGAACGAGAAAAATCGGGGAAACCGCGATTATATCGCTGCCGGGCGCCTCGCAGACGCTAGCGGGCGTCGGCGGGCCTCCCAGCCTTGCCTATAAGGTGTTGTCGATGACCTGGCCCTTGAATACCACTGGCCCGGTGGGGCCGTTGGGATCGGGCGAGCCACCGCGCGGCTCCACGCTGATCGCCAGTGCCGGCACCTTGCCCAGAGTCTGGGCAACCGCCAGGCGCAAGTGGCGCTGGTGCCCGATCACGCCCAGCGACTGCGGCTTGCCGCCGGCCGGCAGCGCCCAAAGCTGCAGCGCCTGCGCGTCGTTCAGCGGCAAGTGATCCAGGCGGCGCAGCGTGAGTGCCTGCGAGCGTGCATCCCACGTCACAAGTACGGCGGCCTGGGCATGATCGTCGTTGAGCACCGCCACTGCGTTGACCAGTGGGGCCGTGTCCAGCTGGCGGGCCATCCGCACGTTCAGGCCGATTGCGACGGCTGCCAGCACCGCTGTTGCCATGGTGGCGCCGCGCCAGAAGCCGGGGGCAGCCCACAAGCGTTGCCACCAGCCCGCGGGTGCCGCGCCGGTAGTGCCGGCGGCGTTTGCCTTATCCATGGCCTGCCAGCCCAGCCGCTGCTCGATGCCGCACCACACCTTCTCCACCGGCGCCGAGGCGGGCTGGAGCTCGGCAAGGCCGGCCAGCCGGGCCTGCCAGTGGCTGATGGCGGCGCGGATCGCGGGTTCCTCGCGCGCCAGCGTCTCCAGCCGGCGGCGCGCGCCCCCGCGCAACACGCCCAGCGCGTATTGCGCGGCGAGGCGGTCGATCAGGTCGGGGTGGCGGCCGAGGTTCATGACAGGCTTTCCAGGCACGTGCGCAGGCGTTCCAGCCCGCGCCGTATCCATGACTTGATGGTGCCGAGCGGCACCTGCAATTGCTCGGACAACTCGCTGTGGCTCATGTCCTTCAGGTAAGCCAGCGAGATCGCTTGCCGCTGCGGTTGCTCAAGCCGCTGCAGGCACTGGTTCAGCGCCCGCGCCTCCTGGCTGGCCAGCGCCAGTTCCGCCGGGCCGGCCGCGTCGTCGGCCAGCCACTCGCCGAGTGTGTCGTCCAGTTCCACCGTCTGGCTGGCACGCGCGGCCGCCTGCCGGCGCAGGCAGTCCAGCGCCCGGTTGCGCACGATGGCGGTCATCCAGGTCATCGGGGCCGCCAGGTGCGGCCGGTAATCGCCGGCGTGATGCCAGATGCTGACGAAACTCTCTTGCACCACATCCTCCGCCCAATCGTGCCTGTTGGTGATACGCAGCGCGAGCCCAAACAGTTTCGTCGCGGTTTGATCATAGAGCTGGCGCAAGGCCTGCCGGTCGCCCATTGCCGCGCCCTGCAGCAACGCCGCTAGCCGGTCGGCGTCGGCCGGCCTGGGGGCAAAGGAAGAGTCGGCGGAGGAGGGCACCGTTGCGGATCCGTGGTAGGCAGAGGCAATAGAGGCAAGTGACGTGTCCGGATTATAGGCATGGCTTGGGCCTGGCATGCGTGCGGCATCACGCTGTTCGCTGCATCCGATCGGCAGACCGGCGCGTAGATGGGACAGGCGCCGCCATTGCCGCCGCGCTGCAGCCCAACGCAGCCCCGGCAAGGCGCCATCTACGTCACTACAGGAGAACACCATGGAACGCATGCAGTCGAGGCGCGCGCAGACGGAGTGTCAGGCCGCCGAGGACACGAACAGCCGCATCCTCGTTGCACCGGACGCGCGCCGGCGCGGCCTGCTCAAAGTCCCCGGGCTATTCGCGCTGGGATCGCTGGCGGTGATGAGCCTGGGCGAGTCGATGCCCGCCTGGGCGCAGGTCCAGTCCGGCAGCACCAAGGACGACATCGCGATTCTCAACGTGGCCCTAGGGCTGGAGTACCAGGCCATCGCGGCTTATCAGGTGGGCGCGGAAAGCGGCCTGCTGCAAAAGCCGGTGCTGGATACCGCGGTCAAGTTCCAGACGCATCACAAGGCGCACGCGCAAGTGTTGGCGGGCACGGTGTCCAAGCTGGGCGGCAGTCCGGTCATGGCGAAGAAGCCGGCCGAGTACAGCTTCCCGACCGACCAGCTCAAGACGCAGGCCGATGTGCTGCGCTTTGCCGCGGGGCTGGAGAAAGGGGCCACCGCGGCCTACCTGGGCGTGTTGCCGAATTTCCATAACCGCGAGTTGACCAAGGCGGCTGGCAGCATCTTGGGAGATGAGGCGATGCATTGGGCCATCCTGCTCTCGGTCCTCGGCGAAGACCCGGTGCCGGGTGCGTTCGTGGGCTGAAGCCGGATGCCCGGCATGACTACCGTTTCCGCCGGGCCGGCCAATATGGACAGTTAGCGAGCAACACTCTGCGCCGTCCGGCCCATCGGCCGGGCGGGTTCTCCCGCCATGGTGCCAGCCACCATGGCGGATTTTGCACTGCCAGCGTCAGCCGCTGTTGCGCAAGCCTGCAGCCACCCCGTTGATGGTCAGGTGAATGCCACGCCGCACGCGGATATCGTCGCCATCCTTGCCCGAGCGGTAGCGCTTGAGCAATTCCACCTGCAAGTGGTTGAGCGGATCCAGGTAGGCGAAGCGGTTCTTGATGGAGCGCGCCAGCAGCGGGTTGTCGGCGAGGCGTTCCTGGCGGCCGGTGATCAGGGCCAGCATCTCGCACGTCAGGTGCCACTCGGCGCTGATCCGCGCGAACACCGTCTTGCGCAGCGCGGCGTCTTCGCACAACTGCGCGTAGCGCGAGGCCACGGCGAGGTCGGTCTTGGCCAGCACCATGTCCATATTGGACAGCAGCGTGGAGAAGAACGGCCAGGTCTTGACCATGCGGCGCAGCGTGGCCACGGCCGCCTTGTGCGATTTTTCGTCCTGCGCCTCGTCCAGCAGCGCCTTGACCGCGCTGCCAAAGCCGTACCAGCCCGGCAGCAGCAGGCGGCACTGGCCCCAGGAAAAGCCCCAGGGAATCGCGCGCAGGTCTTCGATGCGGCGCTGCTTCTTGTCCATCAGCTTGCGCGATGCCGGGCGCGAACCCAGGTTGAGGTCGGCGATTTCGGTGATCGGCGTGGTGGCGAAGAAGTAATCCTTGAAGCCAGGCGTGTCGTACACCAGGTGACGATACGAGGTGAACGCGCGATCCGAGAGCTGCTGCATCACGCCCTCGAACGTCTCCAGGTCCTTCGGCGCGTTCTGCGTCGGCAGCAGCGAGGCTTCCAGCGTGGCGGCAATCACCGTTTCCAGGTTGCGCCGGCCGATCTCGGCGTTGGCGAACTTGCTGTTGATGATTTCGCCCTGCTCGGTCAGGCGGATCTGGCCGTTGACCGTGCCCGGCGGCTGCGACAGGATGGCCTGGTAGGTCGGGCCGCCGCCGCGGCCAACCGTGCCGCCGCGGCCGTGGAACAGGCGCAGCTTCACGCGGCGCGCCTCGAACACCTGCACCAGCGCCAGTTCAGCCTTGTACAGCTCCCAGTTGGAGGTAAGGAAGCCGCCGTCCTTGTTGGAGTCGGAGTAGCCCAGCATCACTTCCTGCTCGCCGCCGTGGTGGGCGATCACCGAGGCAAAGCCCGGCAGCTCCAGCAGCGATTGCATGATGCCGGCGGCGTTGCGCAGATCCTCGATGGTCTCGAACAGCGGGATCACCATCAGTTCCGGGCGCGCCGGGTCCGACTTGCTGCCCAGCGTGCCGCGCAGCATGCCGGCCTCCTTTTGCAGCAGCATCACCTCGACCAGGTCGGAGAGCGTCTCGGTGTGCGAGATGATGTAATTGCGGGCCACGCGCGAGCCATAGCGGGCGCGCAGCTCGCGCGCCATGTTCAGGATGGCCAGTTCGCTGCGGGTTTGCTCGGAGTAGATATGCCACGGCAGGGTCAGCAGGCGCGGCTGGCGCAACTCGGCCAGCAGCAGTTCCAGCTTGCGGGCTTCCGGCAGGGCCGCGTAGTTGGCCTCCACGCCGGCGGCGGCAAAGAGCTCGGCGATCACCGCTTCGTGTACGTCGGAGACCTGGCGCATGTCGATCGAGGCCAGGTGGAAGCCGAACACGGCGATGGCCTTGGCCAGCGCGTCGATGCGGGTGCGCGCGAGCGCCTCGCCGTGGTGGGCGCGCAGCGAGTCGATGACCACCTGCACGTCGGCGCCGAAGGATTGCGCATCGGCGTACGGCGCCGCGTTGGCCACCGGGTGGCGCGGCGCGGCCTGGCCGGTCACGGCCAGGCAGGTTGCCGCCAGGCGCGCATAGATGCCGATCAGGGCGCGGCGGTAGGGCTCGTCGGCGCGGTGTTCGGAATGGTCGGGTGAGGCTTCGGCCAGCGCCAGCAGTTCCGGGCTGGCTTCCACCATCAGGCTCGACATCGAGAGCTCGGCGCCGAGCGCGTGCACCTCGTCCAGGTACCACTCCAGGATCAGCGACGACTGCTTGCTCGCGGCTTGTTCCAGCGTGTCGGCGGTGACGTTGGGATTGCCGTCGCGGTCGCCGCCGATCCACGAGCCCATCTGGAAGAAGGGCGCGAGCTGGGTCTGCGCGGCCGGCGCGGACTTGCTCTTGCGGGTGGTGGGGAACACCGCGGCGATGTCTTCCTCCAGCTCGCTCATCAGCAGCGGGATGCCGCGCAGGAAGCAGGTACGGTAATAGGACAGCGCGTTCTCGATCTCGTCGACCACCATCAGCCGCGTGTTGCGCAGCATGCGGGTCTGCCACAGCGTGGTGACACGGGCACGCAGCAGCGCGGTGTTGTGATCGCGCTCGCGCGCGGTCATCGGCAGGTCGCGCTCGGCCAGCAGGCGGGCGATCTCGCGCTCGGCGTCGAGAATGCTCTTGCGCTGGACTTCGGTCGGATGGGCGGTGAGCACTGGCACGATCAGCGCTTCATCGAAGAACTTGCGCAAGGTCTTGCCGGTCACGCCGGCCGCGTCGATGGCCTGCAGCGCGTGCGCCAGGCTGCCCGGCTGCGGCGGCGAGCCGGCCAGCGCGTGCACGCGCCGGCGGCGGTTGTGGTGCTGGTCCTCGGCAATATTGGCCAGGTGCGAGAAGTAGCTGAAGGCGCGCACCACCGAGTTGGTCTGGTCGCGCGACAGGCGCTTGAGCAGCCGATCCAGTTCGGCCCCGGCAGCACGGTCGTTCTCGCGGCGGAAACGCACCGCGGTCTGGCGGATGGTCTCGACCACTTCGAAGGCGGCTTCGCCTTCCTGCTCCCTCACGCAGTCGCCCAGCAGCCGGCCCAGGAAGCGGATGTCTTCGCGCAGGGGCACGTCCTTGTCGCTGGCGCGGCGGGCCGGGGCGCTGGCCGGGGTCGCGGCGGGCGCCGCTTCAGGCTTCGCCGCGGCGGCGCGCCTGGTGCGGGTGGTCTTGGCGGATGGGGCGGTCGCGGGAATCGAGGCGGAAGCCATTGCGGTGTCGGGGGCGTCTGCCCGGCTGGCGGTTGGCTTGCGCCGGCCGGCGGGGCGCGCAGCTTGCTGCGTCATGCAATCTCCTGTCGTTTCTTATCTATTGTGTGTTGTCTATTGGCCCGGAGCGGCTTGGGGTGCGTGCTAACATTGGCGGATGCAAGCATCCGTCTCCCCGTCTTCCTCCGGCGCTGCGCCGCGCAAGCTAGTCATCGCCTCCCGTGAAAGCCGTTTGGCTATGTGGCAGGCCGAGCATGTGCGTGCTGCATTGCAACAATACTATCCCGCGTGCGATGTGTCCATTCTCGGAATGACGACGCGCGGAGATCAGATTCTAGACCGTACTTTGTCCAAGGTTGGCGGCAAGGGCCTCTTCGTCAAGGAGCTTGAGATCGCGATGGCCGAAGGCCGCGCCGACCTCGCCGTGCATTCCCTCAAGGATGTGCCGATGGAGTTACCTGAAGGGTTTGCCCTGACCGCCATCATGGAGCGCGAGGACCCGCGCGATGCGCTGGTCTCAAGCCGCTTCGCCTCGCTGGACGAAATGCCCGCCGGGACCGTGGTCGGCACCTCCAGCCTGCGGCGGGAGGCCGCGCTGCGTACCCGCTACCCCCACCTGGTGATCCAGCCGCTGCGCGGCAACCTGGATACCCGGCTGGCCAAGCTCGATCGTGGCGACTACGGCGCCATCATCCTGGCCGCCGCCGGGCTCAAGCGCCTGGGCCTGGCTGATCGTATCCGTGCCGTGCTGGATCCCGTCAGCTCGCTGCCGGCAGCCGGCCAGGGCGCGCTGGGCATCGAGATTCCGTCCGGCCGGCCCGAGCTGGCCGCGTGGCTGGCGCCGCTGAACCATGAGCCCAGCGCGCTGGCCGTGACTGCCGAGCGCGCCGTGTCGCGCATGCTGGGTGGTTCGTGTCAGGTGCCGCTTGCCGCACATGCGCGTTGGGACGGCACGCAACTGCACATCGATGCCTTCGTGGCGCTGCCCGATGGCAGCCGCTGCGTGCGGGCCCAGTCTGCCGCCGTGGTGGAAGGCGCCGATGCATCCAGCCAGGCCGAAGCGCTTGGCAAGGCCGTTGCCCAGGACCTGTTGGGGCAGGGCGCGGCCGACATTCTCACGGCGCTGGTGGATCCGGCGTCCCATCAAGCCCCTGCCTGAGACCGGCCCATGCCCCGCCCGACCGTCGTTGTAACACGACCCGCCGGGCAGTCCCGGCAACTTACCGAGGCCCTGTCGGCCGCCGGCCTGGACGTGCTTGGCTTTCCCCTGCTGGCAATCGGCCCCGTGGCTGACGATGCTCCCTTGCGCGCGGCGCTGGCGCAACTGCCGGACTTCGCGCTGGTGGTCTTCGTCAGTCCCAATGCCGTGGCCTTTGCGCTCGACGCACTGGCCCAGGTGCAGGACAAGCCCGCGCCGCAGTGGCCGGCATCCGTAGCGGCAGCCGTGGTTGGCCCCGCCAGCGTGGCTGCGCTGGCCGAGCGCGGGATTGTCGCGCCCAACTACCGCGTGATCGCCCCGGCCGGTTGTACGACCGGCCATGAGGCAGACAACGGCGATGCCGCCAACGGTGGCGATGGCGCCGCCGCGCGCTTCGATTCCGAGGCCCTGTGGCAACAGCTTGAAGCCCAGCTTGACGCCGGCGCGCTCGACGGCCGCCAGGTCCTGATCATCCGTGGCAACGGCGGGCGAGACTGGCTGGCCGAGCGCCTGCGCGCCGCCGGCGCCGAGGTGCAGGCGGTCGAGGCCTACCAGCGCTCGGTCCCCACGCCCGGCAGCATGCAATGGCAAGCCGTGCGCGACGCGCTCAAGCCGGGCGCGGCGCCGCAGGCCTGGCTGCTGACCAGTTCCGAAGCCGTGCGCAATCTCGATGAGATGGCGCGCCAGGCCCTGAGCCCGCAAGAGCTTGCCTGCCTGCGCCAGGTGCAGTGCATCGCGCCCCATGCGAGAATCGCCGAACAGGCCTTGGCCCTCGGGTTCTCGCACCTGCTGCGCGCGGCACCCGGAGACGAAGGCCTGCTGGCGGCTTGCCGCCAGTGGGCGCAGGCGCATGCCGGCCCGCCGGCGCCGATGCCTGTCGCGCCGCCGCCGGCTGCCGCCACGCCCGTGCCTGTGCCTGCCCCGGTCGCCACGGTGCCGCCGCCCCCGGCAGCACCACAAGTCAACCCACCGCCCGCAACGTCAACGAAGGTCGATCGCGTGACGCAAGACAATACCGCTCCTCCCGCCTCCAGCCCGCCTCCCGCGGCTGGCGCCCCGCTGCCCGTGCGCGGCGCGCCCCGCGTCAATCCGTGGTGGTTGCTGCTGTTCCTGCTGGTCCTCGCCATAGGCGGCGGCTTCTGGTGGCTGCAGCAGCGCGTGGACCACCTGATCCAGGAGCTGGCGCGGCGCCAGCAGAGCAACGATGCACTGGTGCAGGAAACCCGGGTGCTCTCGCGCAATGCGCAGGACACCGTCAAGGAACTGCAGGCCAAGGTCGGCGCGCTGGACGGCCAGGTGGGCGAGGCGCGCGACAAGCAATCCGCGCTGGAGCAGGTCTACCAGGACCTGATGCGCAACCGCGACGACTGGGAGATCGCCGAGATCCAGCAACTGCTCACCAACGCCGGCCAGCAACTCCAGCTGACGGGCAACGTGCAGGTGGCGCTGGCCGCGCTGCAAAGCGCCGACACCCGCCTCGCGCGCACCGACAAGCCGCAATACAACCTGCTGCGCCGGGCCATTGCGCGCGACGTGGCGCGCATGAAGGCCGTGCCGGATACGGACCTGACCGGTGCCGCCATCAAGCTCGACGAAGCCATCAACCAGATCGATACGCTGCCGCTGCTGTCGAGCGAGCGCATGCTCGAGCGCAGTGAGGCCGATGCGCGCAAGACGGACGCGAAGGCCGAGGCCGTCGACAAGCCCGCCAAGCCAGCCGGCGCCAAGGCCGGCAGGAATGCCGCCAAGGAAGAGGCAGTGCCGGCCGGCAACGCGATCGGCAACTGGTTTGGCCGCCTGTGGGGCAGTGTGCGCGACGAGCTGATGCAAGTCATCCGCATCCGCCGCGTGGACGATGCCCAGGCTCTGCTGCTGACCGGCGACCAGGGCTGGTTCCTGCGCGAGAACGTCAAGCTGCGCCTGCTCAATGCGCGCCTGGCGCTGCTGTCGCGCAACGAGCCGGTGTTCCGCAATGACCTGGCGGCCGCGCAAGCCATGATCGGGCGCTATTGCGACACCAAGTCGCGCCGCGTGCAGGCCGTGCTGACCCTGCTCAAGCAGGCCCAGGCGGGCGCGGTGACGGTGCAGTTGCCCACCATGGCGGAAAGCCTCGGCGCGCTGCAAGCGCTCAAGAAGGAGTAGCACATGCGGCTTCTTTTCTGGGTAGCTATCCTGTTTGGTGGCGCGGTCGGGCTCGCGCTGTTTACGCAATTCAACCAGAGCAACCTGGTCCTGTTCTACCCGCCTTACCGGGTCGAGCTGTCGCTGAACCTCGGGCTGGCCCTGCTGTTGCTGGCGTTCTTCGTGGTCTGGACCATCCTCAGCACCATGCGCCATCTGTCCGAGATGCCGGCGCGCGCTGCGGCTTACCGTGAGCGCAGCCGCATGAGCCGCGCGCAGGCGGCCTTGCGCGAGTCCATCGAGAACCTGTTCGCCGGCCGCTTTGCCCGTGCCGAGCGCACCGCGCGCGAGGCCCAGGCCTGGCCCGAGCAAGCCCAGACCGCGGCGCTGATCGGTGCCCGCGCGGCGCACCGCATGCAGGAAACCGAGCGGCGCGACGCCTGGATGGCGCAGGTGACCGATCCCGAGCGCGAGCAGGCCCGGCTGGTGTCGATGGCTGAGTTGCTGGTCGACGCCCGCGACGCCGAAGGCGCGCTGGAAACCATCGCGCAGTTGCAGGCCCAGGGCGCGCGCCAGATCCATGTGCAGCGCATCGCGCTGCGTGCCCACCAGCACCTGAAGAACTGGACCGAAGTCCTGCGCCTGGCGCGCTCGCTGGAAAAGCGCAACGCCCTGCATCCTGTGCTGGCGCTGCGCCTCAAGCAGCTGGCCTGCGAGGCCCTGCTTGAAGAACGCCGGAACGACATCGACGCGCTGCATGATTTCTGGCGCTCGCTCTCGACCGACGAACGGCGCGCGGCCCGCATTGCCGAGCCCGCAGCGCGCTACTTCGCGGCGCTCGGCCGGCAGGAGGAGGCCCGCAAGATCGTGGAAGACGCGCTCAAGGTCAACTGGGACAGCCGGCTGGTCTTGCGCTATGCCGAATGCGCCGAGCCTGGACGAGCGCTGCCGCAGATCCAGCAGGCCGAAAAATGGCTGACGCAGCATCCGGTCGATGCGGACCTGTACTTTGCGCTGGGTGTGCTTTGCCTTGGCGAGAAGCTATGGGGCAAGGCGCAGTCTAGTTTTGAGCGGGCGTTGAGGTATGCGGATGTGGATGCGCAGCGCAGGCTGCGGGTCCGGGCGCATCTGGCGCTGGCCAAGATGTTTGAGGAGACTGAGAGGCCGGAGGAGGCGCAGCGGCATTATCGGGAGAGCGCGATTTTGGCGGCTTGAGGGTTTTGCTTCCCTCGCCCACTGAAGGGAGAGCGAGAGACAGCCGTCGTCATGGCGCGCGGTGTTGGCCCATCCGTCGGCTTCGCCAATGCCGTTGGTTGCTCCCCTCTCCCACTTGTGGGAGAGGGGCCGGGGAGAGGGCGGGCGCTCGTTACGCCTGCGTGCTGGACAACACCACGGGCTTCGCTTCAAGTGGCTCCTAGCTAAGCCACCCCTCTCCCCCTGAGGGGAGAGGGAGAGACAGCCGTCGTCATGGCGGCTGCGCTGGCCTATCCGTCGGCTTCGTTCAGTTGCCGCTGATTTGCCTTCTCCACCACCGAGGCATACCGCGCCAGCGTCTCCTTGCGCGCGACATCATGCTGGACTATCGGTCGCGGATAGTTTTCGCCTAGCTTGACCCCGGATGCTAGTAACACGTCCTCTGAGGCTGTCCACGGTGCATGTATGTACTTGTCCGGCAAGCGCGCGAGTTGCGGCAGGTACTTGCGGATGAAGCGCCCCTGCGGGTCGAATTTCTCCGACTGCGTGGTCGGATTGAAGATCCGGAAGTAGGGCTGCGCGTCGCAGCCAGTGGAGGCTGCCCACTGCCAGCCGCCGTTGTTGGCGGAGAAGTCGAAGTCGTTGAGCTGGTCGCTGAAGTACTGCTCGCCGCGCCGCCAGTCCACGCCGAGATCCTTCACCAGGAAGCTCGCTACCACCATGCGCAGCCGGTTGTGCATGTAACCGCTTTGCCGGATCTGCAGCATGGCGGCATCGACCAGCGGGTAGCCGGTCTCGGCGTCGCACCAGGCCTGGAAGTAGCGCTCGCCGGTGTCGCCGTCGATCCAGCGGATGGCATCGTAGGCGGGGTGGAAGGCATGACCTTCGGCGACCCGGGGGTGGTGGTGCAGGATCATGAAGTAGAAATCGCGCCAGATCAGTTCCGACAGCCAGGTGGCGGCGCCGGCGCTGTCCGCGCCGCCGCGCAGCGTGGCGGCGTGGGCGGTGCGGGCGAGCGTGCGGATCGACAGGGTGCCGAAGCGCAGGTGTACCGACAGGTAGCTCGGGCCGCGCAGGGCGGGGAAGTCGCGCCGGCGCGTGTAGTCGCCCATGCGGTCGCAGAACTCGTCGAACAGCGCGTGGGCGCCGGCGCTGCCGGCGGGCATGGCGATCTCGGCCAGGTTGGAGGGGACGAAGCCCAGTGCCTCCAGCGTGGGCAGCGGGCGCACGTAAGCCTTGGGCGGGGCGGCCAGCGACCTGAGATAGGGCTCGACCGGGTAGGGCTTGAGGTCGAACGGGAGCAGGGCCTTGAGCCAGGCGTTCTTGTAGGGGGTGAAGACCGAGAAGGGCTTGCCCTGGCCGGTCAGGATCTCGTCCCGCTCAAAAATCACCTGGTCCTTGAAGCTGAAGAAGGCGCAGGACTGGTCCGCCAGCGCTTGCCTCACCTCGGCGTCGCGGGCCATTGCGGCGGGCTCGTAGTCGTGGTTGGCGAACACGGCGGTGGCGCCGAGCTCGGCGGCCAGCTCGGGAAGGGATGCGCGCGCATGGCCATGCAGCACGATCAGGCCGCCGCCGGCCGCGCGCAGCGCTTCGTCCAGCGGAGCTAGCGAGGCCAGGATGAACTCCACCCGGCGGTCGGCCGCCAGGCCCCGCGCCAGCAGCGGATCCAGGATCTCGCGGTCGAATACGAAGACGCACCGTACCTGGCGACAGTGCTTGAGGGCATAATGCAGCGCCGCGTGATCGTCGGCGCGCAGGTCGCGCCGGAACCAGACCAGGCCGCGCTCGAACTGCCGGTCGATCCGATAGGGCTGGCGGGCATCGGCGCGGGATGGGGGCAAGATCGGGCGCTCCGGAAGTTGGGCTGACGAAGCCTGTTACCCTACCATAGCGTCAGGCATGCGCCGCGCGCGCTGGCTGGCCCCGCATGCCGGCCAGCGTTGCCCGCAGCGCCGCACAAGCCAACCCGCATTCCAGCAATCCAGTAATCCAGATATCAAGAATCAAGCCATGGCCATGACACTCGACCGCATCCTCCAATCCCAAGGCTTCGGCACCCGCCGCTATTGCGGTGACCTGATCGGGGCCGGCCTGGTGGAGGTCGACGGTACCCTGTGCGAGGATCCGGGCGCCAGGTTCGAGGTCGACGGCCTGCGCCTGACCGTGGACGGCGAGGAATGGATCGGCCACACCAAGGCCTACATCCTCCTGAACAAGCCGGTGGGCTACGAGTGCTCGCAGCGCCCGCGCCACCATCCCAGCGTGTACAACCTGCTGCCGGTGCCGCTGCGCCAGCGCGAGGTGCAGGCGGTCGGGCGGCTGGACCAGGACACCACCGGCCTGCTGCTGCTCTCGGACGACGGCCAGTTCATCCACGCCCAGACCTCGCCCAAGAAGAAGGTGCCCAAGGTCTACGAGGTGACGACCGCCGAGCCGGTCACCCAAGCGCAGGTCGATGCCCTGGTGGCGGGCGTGCAGCTGGAGGACGAGCCGGCCCCGATCGCGGCGGCCGCCTGCGAGGCTACCGGCGAGCGTAGCCTGCGTCTCAGCCTGACCGAGGGCAAGTACCACCAGGTCAAGCGCATGGTGGCAGCCGCGGGCAACCATGTGGAAGCCCTGCACCGCAGCGCCATCGGCGGGCTGGTGCTGGAGCCGACCCTGGCGCTGGGAGACTGGCGCTGGCTCACGCCCGAAGACCTGGTCGCCCTGACGCGCAAGGAATAAGCAGGCGGCAGCAAGCGAGCAAAGAAGCTGGCAAAGAGGCCAGCAAGCAAGCGCACCGGGCAAGCGCCGGGATGCTGCAGTGCGGCATCCGCGAATCTTTTCCGGACGGATGGCAACGATTTGATAAAATGCAGGAATGGCGACGCTGGAAGCCCCAATCAATCTCACCAATCAGTTCCTGATTGCCATGCCCGGCATGGCAGACCCGACTTTTTCGGGTTCCGTTGTCTACTTGTGCGAGCACAACGACCGCGGCGCGCTGGGCCTGGTGATCAATCGGCCTATCGACATCGATATGGCCACCCTGTTCGACAAGATCGACCTCAAGCTGGAGATCCAGCCGGTGGCGCAGCAGCCTGTCTATTTCGGCGGGCCGGTGCAGACCGAGCGCGGTTTCGTGCTGCATGATCCGGTTGGCATCTATGTCTCGTCGCTGGCCGTGCCCGGCGGACTCGAGATGACCACCTCCAAGGACGTGCTGGAGGCCGTGGCCAACGGCAGCGGCCCGCAACGCTTCCTGCTCACGCTCGGCTATGCCGGCTGGGGCGCGGGGCAGCTTGAGGAAGAACTCAGCCGCAATGGCTGGCTGACCGTCCAGGCCGATCCCGAAATCATCTTCAGCGTGCCTCCCGAGGAACGCTTTGCCGCCGCCATACGCCTGTTGGGCATCGACTTCACCATGCTCTCGGGCGAGGCTGGGCATGCCTGAGGACGGAGCGACGCCAGCGCCGCGCCAGTTGCCCACCGACGGCACCGTCCTGGCCTTCGATTACGGCGAAAAGAAGATCGGCGTTGCGCTTGGCAACTTTGTCACGCGCGAGGCCCGTGCGCTCGTCATCATCCCCAATATCACCGTGGAAGGCCGCTTCGAGGCGGTGACCGCGCTCATCGATGAATGGGCGCCGGTGCAACTGGTGGTGGGCATGCCCACCAATCCGGACGGCACCCAGCAGCCGTCGATGCGGCTCGCACGCCGCTTTGGCAACCAGTTGAACGGCCGCTTCGGCCTGCCGGTGGCCTGGGTGGACGAAAGCTACACGTCGATCGCCGCCGAGATGGCCGGCGCCCGCAAGGGCGCGCTTGACGCCGAGGCCGCCAGCATCATCCTGCAACAGTACTTCGACCAGCATCCGCTATGACCCAGACTTCCTCTCTCGACGCCGAGGCGCTCTACCGTACGCTGCGTGACCAGGTGCAGGCTGCGCTGCCTGAAGCCGAACGCGCGCAATGGTCGGTCGCCGGCATCTATTCCGGCGGCGCCTGGATTGCCGAGCGGCTCGCTGCCGACCTGCAACTTGCGGCGCATGGGGTCATCAACGTTGCTTTCCACCGCGACGACTATGCCAAGAAGGGCCTGCACAGCCAGGCCCAGCCGACCACGCTGCCGTTTGACGTGCAAGACCGCAAGATCCTGCTGATCGACGATGTGCTGGCCACCGGGCGCACCATCCGCGCCGCCGTCAACGAGCTGTTCGACTATGGCCGCCCGGCCCGCGTGGCGCTGGCCGTGCTGGTCGATCGCGGTGGCCGCGAACTGCCGGCGGCTGCCGACATTGCCGCCGCGCACGTGGAGCTGCCGCCCGGCACCACGCTGGTGCTGTCGTTTGAGGGCACCGGCTCCGACATGCGCTTTGCCTTCGCCAACGAGGCCACCGGCAACTAAGCCTGCCCAGCCCAACGGCCAGCGCGCCCACAAGGGCACGCCGGCCAGCACGATCCAAACCTGCCCAGACCAGTCAACGCCACCGCCCGGCCCTTTCTACCTGCCATGATCAAGACGTTCCGCAACCCGCAACTGACCAAGAACGGCGAGCTCAAGCACCTGCTTTCGATCGAGGGCTTGTCGCGCGAGATGGTCGCGCACATCCTCGACACTGCCAGCCAGTTTGTCTCGCTGTCCGACTCGGACCGCGAAGTGAAGAAGGTGCCGCTGTTGCGCGGCAAAAGCGTGTTCAACCTGTTCTTCGAGAACTCCACGCGCACCCGCACCACCTTCGAGATTGCCGCCAAGCGGTTGTCGGCGGACGTGCTCAACCTGAACATCAACGCCTCGTCCACCAGCAAGGGCGAGTCGCTGCTCGACACCATCAACAACCTGTCGGCGATGTCGGCCGACATGTTCGTGGTGCGCCACGCCAGCTCCGGCGCGCCCTACCTGATCGCCGAGCACGTCGCGCCCCACGTGCATGTCATCAACGCCGGCGACGGCCGCCACGCGCACCCCACCCAGGGGCTGCTCGACATGTACACGATCCGCCACTACAAGAAGGATTTCACCAATCTCACGGTCGCCATCGTGGGTGACATCCTGCACTCCCGCGTGGCGCGCTCCGACATCCACGCGCTGACCACGCTGGGCGTGCCCGAAGTGCGCGCCATCGGCCCGCGCACGTTGCTGCCCTCGGGGCTCGAGCAGATGGGCGTGCGCGTCTTCCACAATATGGAAGAGGGACTCAAGGGCGTGGACGTGGTGATCATGCTGCGCCTGCAGAACGAGCGCATGAGCGGCGCGCTGCTGCCCTCGGCGCAGGAATACTTCAAGGCCTATGGCCTCACGCCCGAGCGCCTGGCGCTGGCCAAGCCCGATGCCATCGTGATGCACCCGGGCCCGATGAACCGCGGCGTGGAGATCGACTCCGCCGTGGCCGACGGGCCGCAGTCCGTGATCCTCAACCAGGTGACCTTCGGCATTGCGGTACGCATGGCCGTGATGGGCATCGTGGCCGGAAACCACGACTGACAGCGTGATAGCGGACGATAGCGTCCAAGCCAGAACAACCGAATACAAGCCAAGCGACACGATATGAAGATCCACATCAAGGGCGGACGCCTGATCGACCCGGCCGCGAACGTCGATGCACAGCAAGACCTCTACATTGCCGCCGGCAAGATCGTCGGCGTGGGCAGCGCGCCGGCGGACTTCCATGCCAACAAGACCATCGACGCGGCCGGGCTGATCGTCTGCCCCGGCCTGGTTGACCTCTCCGCGCGGCTGCGCGAGCCCGGCTACGAGTACAAGGCCACGCTCGAATCCGAAGTGGCGGCAGCCACCGCCGGCGGCGTGACCAGCCTGGTCTGCCCGCCCGACACCGACCCCGTGCTGGACGAGCCCGGCCTGGTCGAGATGCTCAAGTACCGCGCCCGCACGCTCAACCAGACGCACGTCTATCCGCTGGGCGCGCTCACGCTGGGCCTCAACGGCGAGACGCTGACCGAGATGTCGCAACTGACCGAGGCCGGCTGCATCGGCTTCTCGCAGGCCGAAGCGCCGATCCGCAACACCCAGGTGCTGCTGCGCGCGCTGCAGTATGCGCAGACCTTCGGTTTCACGGTCTGGCTGCGCCCGGAAGACCCGTACCTCGGTGGCGGCGTGGCCGCCAGCGGCGCCGTGGCTTCGCGCCTGGGCCTGTCCGGGATGTCGGTGATCGCCGAGACCGTGCGCCTGCATACCATTTTCGAGCTGATGCGCAGCTCCGGCGCGCGCGTGCACCTGTGCCGGCTGTCCTCGGCCGCCGGCATCGAGCTGGTACGCCAGGCCAAGCGCGAAGGCCTCAAGGTCACCTGCGACGTCAATATCCACCACGTGTCGTTGACCGATATGGACATCGGCTACTTCAACTCGCAGATGCGCTTCTCGCCGCCGCTGCGCAGCGCGCGCGATCGCGACGCCATCGTGGCGGGACTGGCCGATGGCACCATCGATGCCCTGTGCTCGGACCACACCCCCGTGGACGACGACGAAAAGCTGCTGCCCTTCGCCGAAGCCTCGCCCGGCGCCACCGGGCTGGAACTGCTGCTGCCGCTGACGCTGCGCTGGGCCGAGGAGCACAAGGTGCCGCTGGGCAAGGCGCTCGCCCGCATCACGGCGGAGCCCGCCCGCGTGCTGGGCCTGGCGGCTGGCACGCTGAGCACCGGCAGCGCGGCCGATATCTGCATCTTCCATCCCGAGCAGGAGTGGAAGGTGGAGCGGCGCGCGCTCAAGAGCCAGGGCAAGAACTCGCCGTGGCTCGGCTACGACATGCGTGGCCGCGTGCGCACCACGCTGGTCGGCGGCCACGTCGTCTACGAACTGCACTGAGCGCCATGCCGGGCCGAGGGAAGTCCGACAAGATGGTTCAGGCACCCACGCCAGCGAGGCAGGCATGATCTGGCTGCGCAAGACCGCCCTGATCCTCCACCTGCTGCGCGGCCTCGTGACCTGCGCGGTGCTATTCCCCTGGCTCGGCGTCGAGTCGCGGCAATGGCATATCCGGCGCTGGTCGCGCCGGCTGCTGTGGATCTGCGGGGTGACGCTCGAGGTGCAAGGGCTGCAGCCGGGCCAAGCCATGCCGCATGGCGCGATGGTGGTGTCCAACCATATTTCATGGCTGGATATCTATGTCATCAATAGCTGGCATCCCGTGCGCTTCGTCGCCAAATCCGAGATCCGCGACTGGCCGGTGATCGGCTGGCTATGCGGGCAGACCGGCACCATCTTTATCGAGCGCGCGCGCAAGCGGGACGCGCATCGCGTGCTGCATGCGATTACCGATGTGATGCTGCAGGGCGATTTGGTTTGTGTGTTTCCCGAGGGGACAACCACGGACGGTAGCAGCGTGCTGCCGTTTCATGCCAACCTGATGCAAGCGCCGATTTCCGGCGGGCTGCCGGTGCAGCCGGTCGGGCTGGCTTACCTGGACGCAGCGACGGGGCAGCCTGTGCTGGCGCCGGCTTACATCGGGGATTTGACGCTGCTGCAGTGCCTTGACGCTATTTTGCGGGCGCCGCCGATCACCGCCAGGCTATGCTTTGCGCCAGCCCTCACCGCCACCAGCGCCAGCCGGCGCGACCTGGCCGAGGCCGCTCGCGCGGTAGTGAGCCATCTGAGCCAGGGCGCGCAACAGCACGCAGTGGAGCTCGCGGTGCGCGTCAACGAAGGGCGCGCGAATGAACCGTCCTTCAGCACAGCCGGCGAGAGCGCCGATTCTCCCGCGCCGGCTGCCTGACCGGCTCAAGCTAGCGGATCGCAGTACTGCGGGCATTCCACCTGGATCAGCGCGCGCTCAGCCGGATCCGGCGTCAGGCGGGCAGCAGTGAGCTTGCCGCCCCAGACACACCCGGTATCCAGCGCCATCAGGTTGGGGCGCATCACCAGCCCGAGCGTGGACCAATGCCCGCACACCACCGTAGTGTCTTCGGTGCGCCGTCCGGGCACATCGAACCAGGGCATGAAGCCGGCCGGCATGCTGCCGGGGCCATCCTTGGTCTTGAGATCCATCACGCCGTCGGCGTTGCAAAAGCGCAGGCGGGTGAGGGCGTTGACCACGACACGATGGCGCGCGATGCCGCGCAAGGCGGGGTCCCAGCGGTCTGCAGCGTTGCCGAAGATGTCGGCCAGGAACGCCTTCCAGCCTGGGCCACGCAGTTCGCTCTCGACTTCCCCGCCAGCGTCATCACCTGCTCGGCGGTCCACTGCGGCAGCACGCCTGCATGCACGAGCAGGAAGCCGTTTTCGTGGATGGCCAGCGGCCGATGCCTTAGCCATGTGATCAATTCAGCGCAATCTGGGGCTTCCAGGATATCTGCCAGGGTGTCGTTGCGGCTGCCTTTACGCACGCGGGCGGCCACGGCCAGCAGGTGGATGTCGTGGTTGCCGAGTACGGACTCGGCGCGTTCGCCGAGCGCGCGGACGGTGCGCAGCGTGCGCGCGGAGGCGGGACCGCGGTTGACCAGGTCGCCTACGAAGCGGAGCTGGCTGTCGGCGGGCAGGTGTTGGAAGGCAAGTTCTTCGAGGGAGCCAGCACATCCCTGGAGATCGCCGATGGCATAATGATGATTATTGGTCACAAAAAACGTATGTGGACATTGAGATGGTGAAAGGGATTTCTATTCTTGGAAATGCACTTACATTGCAATGGGTAGCATTGGGACGTTACAACAGGCTACAAAAAGATGGGTCCGCAGCTTAAGACGATGGTCGCCGTCGGATAGAATACCGCCACTTCTGCAGATACTTAACACTGCGCCATCCAAATTGGACCAGGCGGAGGCTTGGCACTCGCCGGGTTCTCAAAAATATATTAGATAGGCAGGGAGCACTGGTTTTGTCCCACATACTTGTCACAGGTGGCGCCGGTTTCATCGGCGCCAATTTCGTTCTAGACTGGCTGCGCGAGGACGGCGCGGACGCGGTCGTCAACGTCGACAAGCTGACATACGCTGGTAATCTGGAATCTCTTGCTTCGTTAAAGTGTATTAAGAGGCATATTTTCTCGCAAACCGATATTTGTGATCGTGCTGCGCTGGATCGCCTTTTCGCCGAGTATCGGCCACGCGCGGTGGTCCATTTCGCGGCTGAGAGCCATGTCGATCGCTCGATCGAAGGGCCGAGTGGATTTATCCAGACCAATGTCGTTGGTACCTTCACTTTGCTTGAGGCTGCGCGGGCGTACTGGAACGGTCTGAATGGTTCTGAGCGCGACGTATTCCGCTTTCTGCATGTCTCCACGGATGAGGTATTTGGTTCACTGCAGCCGTGTGACCCAGCTTTCACGGAAAGCACGGCATACGCGCCAAACAGCCCGTATTCTGCATCCAAGGCCGCGGCTGCCCATCTGGTGCGTGCTTATTACCACACCTATGGCCTTCCGGTCCTCACGACCAACTGTTCAAACAACTACGGCCCCTATCATTTTCCAGAGAAGCTGATCCCGCTCGTTCTGTTGAAGGCGCTGGCCGGCGAGCCGCTGCCGGTGTATGGCGACGGCCTGAACGTGCGGGATTGGCTTTACGTTGGCGATCACTGCGCGGCCGTTCGCACTGTGCTGGCTAAGGGCCAAGTGGGGAAACCTATAACGTCGGTGGCAGTAATACCAGGACGAACCTCGACGTAGTACGCACGCTATGCGATCTGCTGGACGAGCTTCGACCGAAGGAGACGGGCTCGTACCGGCAGCAGATTACCTTTGTCGCCGACCGTCCCGGTCATGACCGACGCTATGCCGTCGATTCGCGAAAGCTCCAGGTGGAACTCGGTTGGACCTGCAAAGAGACCTTTGAGACAGGCTTGCGCAAGACAGTTCAGTGGTATCTGGAGAACCAGTCATGGGTTTCCAATGTGATGTCTGGTCTGTATCGAATGGGACGGGATGAACCTAATGCCGGATAAGGCACCTCGCATTCCCACCCTTCTTGTAACAGGAAGCAACGGCCAGGTCGGCTTCGAACTGCGGCGCTCCCTGAGCCCCCTTGGGCAGGTCGTGGCGCTTGACCGAGGCGCATGCGATCTGTCTCGCCCCGAGGAAATTCGTCGCGTCTTGCGGGAGCATCGCCCCGATGTGATCGTCAATGCCGCAGCTTATACTGGCATGGACAACGCCGAGACAGACATTGAGAACGCTTATGCGGTAAATGCCACTGCCGTGGGCATCCTTGCCGAGGAGGCGCGAGCGCTCGGTAGCCTGCTGGTGCATTATTCGACAGACTGTGTTTTCGACGGTTGCCAAACGTCGCCTTATGCGGAAACGGATGCGGTCAATCCCATTTCCGTCTACGGTAAGAGCAAGCTGGCAGGCGAACAGGCCATAGCCGAAGTAGCGCCCACGGCGCTGATACTTCGCACGTCCTGGGTGGCGGGTATCCATGGCAACAATTTTGCCAAAAGGATGCTACGGCTCGGCTCCACGCAAGCGGTGCTGCGGGTGGTTGGAGATCGGTTTGGTGCGCCCACCGGTGCCGCGCTCATTGCCGATGTAACGGCACAGATCGTCGCGCGCGCGTGGCTCCATGGCGACGGCAGTGCGTTCGCCACTGGCATCTATCACTTGGCCGCTGCTGGTGAAACCAGCTGGCATGGCTACGCCAGCGAAGTTTTGCGTTACGCCGCCGCGCATGGCGCAGCGCTCAAGACAAATCCGGATCGGATTGAGGAAATCGCTGCATGTGACTACCCGTTGCCCGCGCAGCGCCCGGCCAATGCGCGGCTGGATACGACCAAGATACGCCAGACCTTCGGCATTTATCTGCCGGATTGGCGCAAGGGCGTGCATCACTTGCTGGATCAGGTTCTTGCTTGAGCAAGCCATTGTGCGCAAAGCTATCTCTCTGGCTTTCGATCCAAGCGCGCCGAGTGTTCTCGCGAAGATCCGTGGCGAGCAACTGCGGAGCATGTTGCCGCTGGCAAAGGGGTAGGCCGGTCATGAATTTGAAGGCGACTCCGACCGCATTGCCGGAGGTTCTGATCCTCGAGCCAAAAGTCTTTGGGGACGAGCGTGGGTTCTTTTTTGAGAGCTTCAATGCGCGGAGTTTTGCGCTTGCTACCGGCTACTCCTGTACATTTGTTCAGGACAATCACAGTCGGTCCGTAAAAAATGTGCTGCGTGGATTGCATTACCAATTGGGTAGTCCACAGGGCAAACTGATTCGGGTTGTGTCGGGCGACGTTTTCGATGTGGCCGTGGATTTGCGCCGGCAATCACCTCGTTTCGGGCAATGGACGAGTATCCAGCTTTCAGGCGAAAGCCATCGGCAACTCTGGATACCTCCGGGGTTTGCGCATGGGTTTCTTGTGCTGTCGGACGAGGCGGAAGTTCTCTATAAAGTGTCCGAATATTGGAATCAGGCTGACGAGCGCACCATTGCCTGGAACGATCCGCAACTCGGCATTGCGTGGCCGCTCCAGGGAGCAGTGATCCAGTCGGACAAGGATAGGCGCGGCGTTTCCCTTGCCGAGGCGGAACTGTTCCCTTAGAACGCGCCCGGTCGATGAGCTTTTTGCCCTGGTTTGATTTCGGTAAAGAAGGTGGCGGTCCAATATGACGACTAAACCAAAACTCAATGATGCTGCTTAAGAAAATTTCCGAGATGTCGCGCCAGAAGAAAATTCTTCTGATGCTGGTGCTCGACTTCTTCCTGCTGCCGCTTTCCCTCTGGTCGGCAGTCGGTTTGCGGACGGATCATTGGGCTGTCAGTTCGCAGTATCCGATCAGCCTGTATTTCGTCACGTCCTTCGTGGCCATCCCGGTTTTTATCAAACTGGGCTTGTACCGCTCGGTGGTAAGGTACATGGAGGACCGGGCCATCCTGACCATTGTTGTCGCGGTCACCATTTCGATCGGGATGTTTGGTTCGCTGATCTTCTTCCTGGGCCTGTCCAATGTCCCGCGCGGTGCGCTCCTGATCTACTGGCTCCTGGCCATCGTCTATATCGTGTGCAGCAGGTTCTTTGTGCGGGCGGCGTTCAGGATGTTGCCTTCCTTTGGCCGCCACAGCCAGAAGGTCATAATATATGGTGCCGGCGATGCCGGGCGGCAGCTTGCCGTTGCCTTGGGTGTGGGCTCGGACTACGAGCCAATGGCATTCGTGGATGACGACATAAAGAAGCGCGGGCTCAGCATCGCGGGCATCAAGGTCCACGGAGCCGATGAGCTGCCCGAACTGGTAAGGCGCCTTGCGATCCATCAGGTACTGATCGCAATTCCTTCCGCTTCCCGTAGCCGTCGCATCGAAATCGTGAATGCGCTCGAGCCACTGGCTGTTGAGGTGCGGCCGTGCCCGGCATGGCGGAGATGGTTTCCGGCGAGGTGCGCCTGGATGACGTGCGCGAGGTGGAGATCGATGAGCTGCTAGGGCGCGACGTGGTTGCCCCGAACATGAAGCTGTTGATGGAGAACATTGCGGGCAAGAGCGTCATGGTCACGGGTGCCGGTGGATCCATCGGCTCCGAGCTTTGCCGGCAAATCATCAAGAACAAGCCCGCGCGCCTTGTCTTGTATGAGCAGTCCGAATTTGCCTTGTACGCGCTTGAGTACGAACTGCAGCAGACCGTCGCAGAGAAGGAACTCCCAATAGAACTGATTCCTGTACTCGGCTCGGTGCAGAACGGCGAGCGGGTCTTCGGCATCATGTCGCGCTATGGGGTGCAGACCATCTACCATGCGGCCGCCTACAAGCACGTGCCCATTGTCGAATTCAATATGACCGAGGGCATATTGAACAACACGGTCGGTACCCGGATCACCGCGGAGGCAGCGATCCGTGCCAACGTCGAGGCGTTCGTGTTGATCTCCACCGACAAGGCCGTTCGCCCGACCAATGTGATGGGGGCGAGCAAGCGGATGGCGGAATTGTGCCTCCAGGCGTTCGCCCAGGATCCGAACGTGCGGACCCGGTTCAGCATCGTCCGCTTTGGCAACGTGCTCGGATCGAGCGGCTCGGTGGTGCCTCTGTTCAGGACGCAGATCGCCGCAGGGGGGCCCGTGACGGTGACCCACCCGGATATCATTAGGTATTTCATGACCATTCCCGAGGCCGCTCAACTCGTCATCCAGGCGGGTGCAATGGGCGGCGATGGCGAAGTGTTCGTGCTCGACATGGGGCAGCCGGTCAAGATTGTCGACTTGGCACGGCGCATGATCCACCTGAGCGGATTTCAGGTAAAAGACGAGGCGAATCCGGACGGTGACATCGAAATCCAGTTCACCGGCCTGCGCCCCGGGGAAAAGCTGTACGAGGAGTTGTTGATCGGAGATACCGTGAGCGGCACCGGGCACCCGCGCATCATGAAAGCAGATGAATCCTTCCTGAGTCGCGAACAGCTCGATGAGAAGATGAGGTGCCTGATTGATGCTTCTGACTCCAATGACTGCGAAGCCATCCGGACGATTCTTCTCGAATGCGTTTCAGGATTTCGCCCGGACCGCGACATCAAGGACCATTTGCATGAAGAGCCGGCGCCGCGTATCCGTCTTTTGCGCTGAGTACGCATCAATGTTCCCATCGAAAACATCTCGGGATGGTCTGCGGCGGAACTGGCGCGAACCAGGAGCGTCGTTCGCGGTACCTGCCAGTCAGCCCGCCGCAGCGGCTCAAGCCCATGAAAATATGGCAAAATGCAGGTGGTTTGTATCCCGGGCCAGTAGGCGGGAAAGTGGTGGATGCGCAACTCAATTTTGCGCTCCGGCGCGGCCGCTCTCCCGGAGTGCCGATCTTGATCTTGCGGCGCCCAGGCAGCAATGGATTCGCTCCGATGGAGTGGTCTCGGTCAGACGGTGTCGGCTAGGGGATTCAAGCTGTACAAGGGTTGCCCGCCAGATCCCGCAGGCAGGGCGGGCGCACGGTAGTCTCTTTCCTCCCCATCTTCCCTATCCGGCGTGCAGTTCGCATGTGCGTCCGGTGTAAGCATTCCGATCGAGTCATGAGGCGTCAATACCCGATTGAGCATCGGAAGGTGTCTGTATTTTGCGATGAGAAGTTTTGTGCCGCTACCGACTATTTCGGGGACGTGTGGTTATGGCGACGGAGTCAGGTGTGCTCCCCAACAATCGCTTGAATATGCAAATATTGGCTTGAGAAATGAGAATTACTATTATCGGTACCGGCTATGTCGGTCTTGTGACGGGCACTTGCCTTGCTGAGTTGGGCAACAACGTCTTTTGCGTTGATGTTGATGCAAAGAAAATCGATTTGCTGAACAACGGCGGCGTGCCTATCTATGAGCCCGGCCTCAAGGCGCTGATTGATCGAAATCGGGCCGCGGGCCGGCTGAAGTTTTCGACCGATATTGCCGCCAGCGTTGCGCACGGCGATATCCAGTTTATCGCCGTCGGCACGCCGCCGGACGAAGACGGCTCGGCCGACCTGAAGTACGTGATCGAGGCCGCCCGGAACATCGGTCGTCACATGGACTCGTTCAAGGTGATCGTCGACAAGTCCACCGTTCCCGTCGGCACTGCGGATAAGGTGAAAGCGGCGGTGGCGGATGAACTGAGCAAGCGTGGCTCCGCCCATCTTGAATGCGCAGTGGTCTCCAATCCGGAGTTCCTCAAGGAGGGCGCCGCGGTTGAAGACTTCATGCGTCCCGACCGGATCGTAGTTGGTGTCTCATCGGACGAAGCCGGCGAAAAGGCAAAGGCGATGATGCGGACTCTGTATGCGCCGTTCAACCGCAACCATGAGCGCATGTACTTCATGGATGTGCGCTCGGCGGAGTTCACGAAGTATGCCGCCAACGCCATGCTTGCCACGCGCATCAGCTTCATGAACGAGCTGGCGAACCTTGCCGATAGGGTAGGTGCCGATATCGAGCTGGTGCGCCAGGGAATCGGCTCCGATCCGCGGATTGGCTATAGCTTCCTTTATGCGGGGATCGGATACGGCGGCTCCTGTTTTCCAAAGGACGTGCAGGCGCTGGCGAAGACCGCGGCACAATACGGCCAGTCGACATACGTGTTGGACGCAGTCGAGAAGGTCAACCAGGCGCAAAAGCGCGTTCTGGTAGACAAGGTTCTCGCTCGCTTCGGCAACGACCTTGCCGGCAAGCGTTTTGCTGTCTGGGGGCTGGCATTCAAGCCGGAAACCGACGACATGCGCGAAGCGCCGAGCCGCGTCATCATCCAGGAGCTTCTGGCGCGCGGTGCGATCGTGCGTGCGCACGATCCCGTTGCAATGGATGAGGCCCGCCGCGTGCTGACGCAAGACCTGGCCGACAAGCAAGGCGCCCTGGCGCATCTGCATTTTGTCGATCAGCCGGAAGGGGCGCTGGCGGACGTGGATGCGTTGGTCATTGTGACGGAGTGGAAGGCTTTCCGGAGCCCCGACTTTGAAGCGATGCGCCGTGAGATGAAGACCCCGCTCATTTTTGACGGTCGTAACCTTTTTGATCCGTCGGCGATGAAGAAACAAGGCTTCGAGTATTTCGGTATCGGCCGCTCATAGAACATTGAACATGCGAAATTACAATTCCCGCCAGCGTATTCTGGTGACCGGCGGCGCCGGCTTTCTCGGCTCGCATCTGTGCGATCGCCTCATCGAGCAGGGCAATGAAGTGCTGTGCGTCGATAATCTCTTCACGGGCGCCAAGCAGAATATCGAACATCTGCTCAGCCATCCTCGTTTCGAGTTCATTCGCCACGACGTAACCTTCCCGCTGTTCGTGGAAGTCGACCAGATCTACAACCTGGCCTGCCCGGCGTCGCCCGTTCACTATCAGCACGATCCGGTGCAGACCACGAAGACGTCGGTGCACGGCGCCATCAACATGCTTGGCCTGGCCAAGCGGGTCGGCGCCAAGATCTTCCAGGCCTCGACCAGCGAGGTCTATGGCGATCCGGTTGTGCACCCGCAGCCCGAGGCCTATTGGGGCAACGTGAATCCCATCGGCATCCGCTCGTGCTACGACGAAGGCAAGCGCTGCGCGGAAACCCTGTTCTTCGACTATCACCGCCAGCACGGACTGGAGATCAAGGTTGCCCGGATCTTCAATACCTATGGTCCGAGGATGCACCAGAACGACGGCCGCGTGGTGTCGAACTTCATCATGCAGGCGTTGCGCGGTGAGCCGATCACCGTGTTCGGGGAAGGCAAGCAGACGCGCTCGTTCTGCTTCGTCGACGACCTGATCGAGGGCATGGTCGCGCTGATGAACACCCCCAAGGGTTTTACCGGCCCGATGAACCTGGGCAACCCGCACGAGATGACGATGCTCGAGCTGGCTACCCATGTCATTGAGCTGACTGGCTCCCGCTCCACCATCGAGTTCAAGCCTTTGCCGGCCGACGATCCCGCGCAACGCCAACCCGACACCCGTCTGGCCGAAGAGATGATCGGCTGGAATCCGTCGGTTCATTTCCGCGACGGCCTGAGCAAGACGGTCGATTACTTCAAGCGCTTTGTATAAGCAGCTCCGCTCATATTTCAGAAGAGATTCGCAATGTTCAACAACAAGTCTATTTTGATCACGGGCGGTACGGGCTCGTTTGGCAAGAAGTACGCACGAACGATTCTTGCCCGTTACAAGCCGAAACGTCTTGTGATCTACTCGCGCGACGAACTCAAGCAGTTCGAAATGCAGCAGGACATCGATGCGCCGCCCATGCGCTATTTCATCGGCGACGTTCGCGATGGCGACCGCCTGTCCCAGGCCATGCGTGGCATTGACTATGTCATCCACGCTGCCGCGCTCAAGCAAGTTCCCGCAGCGGAGTACAACCCGCTGGAGTGCATCAAGACCAATATTCATGGCGCCGAGAACGTCATCAATGCGGCGATCGCCAACAATGTCCACAAGGTGATCGCGCTGTCGACCGACAAGGCCGCCAATCCGATCAACCTCTACGGCGCGACCAAGCTGGCGTCCGACAAGTTGTTTGTCGCGGCCAACAACATGGTGGGCGCCAACCAGACTTCGTTCGCCGTGGTTCGCTACGGGAACGTGGTCGGTTCCCGTGGCTCGGTTGTGCCGTTCTTCGAGCAGTTGCTGGCGAAGGGCGAGAAGGAACTGCCGATCACGCACGCCGAAATGACTCGCTTCTGGATCAGCCTGCAAGACGGGGTTGATTTCGTGCTGAAGAACTTCGAGCGCATGCACGGAGGGAAATCTTCGTGCCCAAGATCCCGTCGATCCGCATCACGGATCTGGCCGAGGCAGTCGCGCCTGGTGTAGCGACCCGCGTGATCGGCATTCGCCCGGGCGAGAAGCTCCACGAGATCATGTGCCCGTCCGACGATTCCCATCTCACGCTGGAATTCTCGGACCACTATGTCTTGCGTCCGACGATCAAGTTCCACCACTCGGATATCGACTACACGGTCAATGCGATCGGGGAGCGGGGCGAACAGGTCAGTCAGGGCTTTGAATATAACTCTGGCAACAATCCCCATTTCCTGAGCCCGCAGGACATCCGCGAGTTCAACGCCAAGGCGATGGCATGATTCCATACGGCCGGCAAGATATTTCGGCGGAAGATATCCAGGCGGTAGTGGCGGTCCTGGAGTCCGACTTCCTGACGCAGGGGCCGGCCGTGCCGGCGTTCGAATCGGCGATAGCGACCTATGTCGGTGCCGAGCACGCGGTTGCGGTGAATAGCGCGACATCCGCGCTTCACATCGCGTGCATGGCGCTTGGCGTGGGACCGGGGGACACCGTTTGGACCACCCCGAATACCTTTGTCGCGTCGGCCAATTGCGCGCGCTACTGCGGTGCCGATGTCGGTTTCGTCGACATCGACAAGCGCACCTACAACATGTGCGCCGTTGCATTGGAAAGCAAGCTCAAGCTCGCAGCCCAGCGCAACGCCTTGCCCAAGGTTGTCATCCCGGTAGCTTTCGCCGGACAGTCATGCGATATGCGGGCAATCCGCGCGCTGGGCGACGTATACGGCTTTGCCATCATCGAGGATGCCTCGCATGCCATCGGTGGCCGCTATCTTGGCAAACCGATCGGATGCGGCGACTTTGCTGATATCACTGTCTTCAGCTTCCATCCCGTCAAGGTCATCACGACTGCCGAAGGGGGCATGTGTATCACGCGCCGGAGCGATCTGGCGCAGGCCATGCAAAAGGCTCGCTCGCACGGTATCACGCGCGACCAAGCCGAGATGACGGACCCCGCGGACGGCGCCTGGTATTACCAGCAGGTCGCGCTTGGCTACAACTACCGCATGACCGATATGCAGGCGGCTCTCGGCGTCAGCCAGATGACACGCCTGGATGCATTCGTAGCGCGGCGTCACCAGTTGGCTCGCCGCTACGATGAACTTCTGGAAGGTGCCGCGCTTACCGTGCCTTTCCAGCATCCCGATGGCTTGTCAGGCCTGCACCTGTACCCGGTCGTGCTGAGTGACACCACGCGCCGCAAGGCGGTGTTCGACGCCATGCGTGCTGCCGGCATCCACGTCAACGTGCACTACATTCCGGTGCATACGCAGCCGTACTATCGCGCTCTTGGGTTCCAGCCGGGCGCATTCCCGAATGCGGAGGCTTACTACGCAGGGGCGATCAGCCTGCCCATGTATCCGGGCCTGTCCGATCAGCAGCAGGAATTCGTGACCTCCACGCTGCGCGGGATACTTGCATGAAGCTGGCACTGGGAACGGTGCAGTTTGGTCTGCCCTATGGCATCACCAACACTGCAGGCCAGGTCGCCGAGGACGAGGTGATGCGTATCCTGCACCGGGCGCGCGAGCTTGGGCTGAAGGTGCTGGACACCGCGGCTGCATACGGCGAGAGCGAGCGCGTACTGGGCCGCCGCGGCCGCGAGGCGCACGCTTTCCAGCTCTATACCAAGACCCTGCCGGCCGGCCAGGCGGGCGTGGACGCCGCAGCCATCCGGCGCGTGGTGCAGGGCGTACACGGGTCCCTGAGCAATCTGGGCGTCGAACGCCTGGACGGCCTGTTAGTGCATCATGCCTGCGACCTGCTTGGCGAAGGCGGACAGGACTTGTATGCCGCGCTGCTGGAACTGAAAGCCGAAGGGGTGATCGAGCGGCTCGGCGTATCGGTCTATAGCGTCGCCGAGGCTCGCGAGGCGACGAAGCGTTACCACATCGATGCCATGCAGTTGCCGCTCAACGTCCTCGATCAGTCCTTTGCTAGCAGCGGGGAACTCACCAGACTGAAGCAGGCGGGCGTGGAGATCCATACCCGCTCGGTCTTCCTGCAGGGCGTGCTGCTCGCCGATGAGTTGCCAGCCTTCCTGCACACCCTCGCGCCGGGCTTTGCCCGTTTCAAGGCGGTTTGCGCGCAGGCAGGCATGAGCCAGCTCGAAGGCAGCCTGGCCTTCCTGCGGCAACAAGGCGTGATCGACCACGTTGTGGTCGGGGTGCTCGACGTGGGGCAACTTGAGCAGATCGCAACCGCCTGGCACCGCAGTGCCGCGCACATCGCTTTCGATTTCACCGCCTGCAATATGGAATCGTTGCCGGCAATCACGCCATCCAATTGGCCCGCGTTGCAGAAGGAGTTCCGATGACCGTGATGGCATTGCTACAAGCCCGTTCAAGTTCGACCCGCCTGCCAGGCAAGGTGTTGAAGCCCTTGCTCGGCGAGCCGATGATCCTGCGCCAGATAGAGCGTTTGCGGCGCGCCCGCAACATCGATCGGCTGATGGTGGTGACCAGCGACAGCCCCTCGGATGACGAACTCGCGGCACGCTGTGTCGAGGCAGGCGTGGAGGTGTTCCGCGGTAGTCTCGACGATGTGCTGGACCGCTTCTATTCGGCGGTGAAGGATATCCGGCCGCAGCACGTGGTCCGGCTGACCGCCGACTGCCCGCTGGCCGACCCTGAAGTCATTGACGCCGTGATCGATTTCTATCGCGACGGTGACTACGACTACGCCAGCAACGTGCTGGAGCCTACCTATCCGGATGGCCTGGATGCCGAAGTGTTCCGGTTCAGCGTGCTGGAGACGATCTGGCAGGAGGCCAGCCTTGCGTCCCAGCGCGAACATGTGACGTCATTCATTTATCAGCACCCAGAGCGCTTCAAGCTGGGTTGCCTCAAGCGCGATAGCGATCTCTCCGCGCTGCGCTGGACGGTCGATGAGCCGTCCGACCTTGAGTTTGTCTCGGCCGTGTATGCGGCCCTGTTTCGCGATAATCCTGAATTCCTGATGGCCGACGTGCTGCGTCTGCTGGCGCAGCAGCCAGAACTGATCGAGATCAACGCCGGCCAACTCCGGAATGCAGGCTATGTGAAATCTCTTGTGCAAGACGAACTATTACCTCGAAGGGTGTGAACATCATGTCGCAACGATATCAACAGTCTGAAGCCCTGCTTGAACGCGCCCTGCGCACCATCCCGCTTGGTTCGCAAACATTCAGCAAGAGCCGTACGCAGTACCCGTTCGGCGTGTCGCCGTACTTCATCGAGCGCGGCCGCGGCAGTCACGTGTGGGACGTCGACGGCAACGAGTACCTCGACATGATCGGCGCTCTCGCTGCGCTGACGCTTGGATATTGTGACCCCGACGTGGATGCCGCGGTCAAGGCCCAGCTTGAGGACGGCATCATCTTCTCGCTGCCGCACCGGCTCGAAATGGAAGTGGCAGAGCAGTTGGTGTCGATGGTGCCTTGCGCCGAAAAGGTCCGATTCGGCAAGAACGGCTCCGATGCGACCGCCGGTGCCGTGCGGGTGGCCCGCGCTTTCACCGGCCGCGATCACGTCGCGGTCTGCGGTTATCACGGCTGGCAGGACTGGTACATCGGCACCACCGCGCGCAACCGCGGCGTGCCGCAGGCCACGCGCGATCTGTCGCACGCCTGGGCTTACAACGACATCGACAGTCTCGATGCCATTTTCAGGGCGTACCCCGACCAGGTCGCCGCGGTGATCCTCGAGCCGATGAACGTGGTCGAGCCGGCTCCGGGCTTCCTGCAGGCGGTCAAGGACCTGGCGCATAAGCACGGCGCACTGCTGGTGTTTGATGAAACCATCACCGGCTTCCGCTACGCCAATGGCGGCGCCCAGCAGCTGTTTGGCGTCACCCCGGACCTGGCTACCTTCGGCAAGGGCCTGGCCAACGGCTATCCGGTTTCGGCGGTCGCGGGCCGGGCCGATGTCATGCAACTGATGGAGGAGATCTTCTTTTCCTTCACCTTTGGCGGTGAAACGCTATCGCTGGCAGCGGCGCTCGCCACCATGAAGAAGCTGGAACGCGAACCAGTTACCGCCACCCTGGCTCGCCAGGGGCAAGTGGTGATTGACGGCCTGCGCGAGCGCATTGCGGCGCTGGGCGCGGACGACTTCCTTTCCGTGTCGGGCCATCCGAGCTGGAGCTTCCTGCTGATCAAGGACACGGCGCGCTATCCCATGTGGCATCTGAAGACGCTGTTCATGCAGGAAATGCTGGCGCAGGGCGTCCTGACTTTTGGTACCCACAACATGGGGTACAGCCATTCGGATGCCGATATTAGCCGGCTGTTCGCGGCCTACGACCACACCCTGCCGATGATGGTTCAGGCAGTACGCGACGGCGGCCTCGAGCAAATGCTGAAGTGCGCTCCGCTTGAACCCTTGTTCAAGGTACGCTGAACGTCATGAAGGTTGCGATTCGCGCCGATGCTTCCGTTCAGATCGGGTCGGGCCACGTGATGCGTTGCCTGACGCTGGCGGATACCTTGCGCGAGCGCGGGGCTGAGGTTCGCTTCATCACCCGCACGCATCCGGGTGGCGCACAAGCGCTGATCGCAAGGCGCGGATACTCGTGCCACGTGCTACCTGTGGCGGAGCCTGCCCGCTCCGCGGCGGGGGATCTCGCCCACAGTGCCTGGCTCGGCGCGTCCTGGGAGGAAGACATGACGCAAAGCGCAGCGGTGCTGGCGGAGTGGGCGCCTCAATGGCTGGTGGTGGATCATTATGGTCTCGACTGGCGATGGGAGCAGCCGCTGCGCGGGCAGGTGCCTCGCATCATGGCAATCGACGACCTGGCCGATCGCCGCCACGACTGCGACCTGCTGCTCGACCAGAATTACTATAGCGATCTGGATCAACGTTATGCCAACTGGTTCCGCCGCACTGCACGTGCCTGCTGGGCCCTGGCTATGCCCTGCTGCGCCCCGAGTTCGCGGTGGCCGGGCAGGCCTTGCGCCGTGGCAAGGGGCCGGTTCGACGCATCCTGCTGTTCATGGGCGGCATGGACCAGGACAACGCAACCAGCACCGCGCTGCGCGGATTGCGGGACATCGCCAAGGCTGGTGTTGCGATCGACGTTGTCCTCGGCGCGGGCGCACCGCACCGCGATCAGGTGAGGGCGTTGTGCGAGAACACGCCAAATGCGCGTCTGCACGTGCAGGTCGACAATATGGCCGAGTTGATGGCGAGCGCAGACCTGGCCATCGGCGCTTGTGGATCTGCGACTTGGGAGCGCTGCTTCCTCGGGTTGCCGACCATCGCCATCGTGCTGGCTGACAACCAGCGCAGATCGGCCCACGACCTGGCTGCCGCGGGATATATCGTCAACCTGGGCGACGTCGCCACGGTGACGCCGGAGATGGTGGCGCAAGCGGCGACTGCCTTGATGGTGGACGATGCCGGGCGCCTCGCTTTGTCGAGCCGCACCCTGGGGCTGGCCCGGCGCGTACCAGCGACTGTGGCTGACCTAATCTATCAGGAGGCGCTGTGATGCATAGGCTCGACGACTGCGAATTGCGTCCGATCCGCCCTGGCGACAAGGACATCCTGCTGGCCTGGCGCAACAGCGACCACGTGCGCAGCAATATGTACACGGACCACATGATTGCGCCTGAGGAGCATGAACGCTGGTTCGCTTCGGCGCTGCAACACCCGAGCGCGCTGTTTGCGGTATTTGCACTACGCGGGGTGCCGGTTGGGTTTAGCTCGTTCACCGGCATCAGCCGCGAGCACCTGCGTTGCACCTGGGGTTTCTATCTGGGCGAGCAGGGCCTGCCCAAGGGTACTGGCTCGGCGTTGGGCTATCTGGCGCTGGCTTATGCCTTCGACACGCTCGGTATGTACAAGCTGAGCTCGGAGGCGTTTGCTTTCAATCAAGCATCGCTGGCCCTGCATCGCAAGCTTGGCTTCCGCGAAGAGGGCCGGCTGGTCGAGCATTACCTGAAACAAGGCCAGCGCCAGGACATTGTCTGCCTGGCCAAATTCAGCAATCAATGGGAGAGTGACCGGCAGTCGCTGCGCGACCTGTGTTTCTCGCCCGAAGGAGTATTGAAATGACGATCAATATCGGCGGTCGCCTGGTCGGCCGCGAACACGAGCCATTCCTGATCGCGGAAATGTCCGGGAATCACAACCAGTCGGTCGATCGCGCACTGGAGATTGTCGATGCCGCCGCGGCGTCGGGTGCGCACGCACTGAAGATCCAGACCTATACCGCGGACACCATGACGCTGGATATTCGCGAGCGGGAGTTCTTCATTTCCGATCCGAAGAGCGTGTGGAACGGCAAGTCGCTGTACGAGCTGTACGATGAAGCGCATACGCCCTGGGAGTGGCATGCAGCGATCTTCGAGCGAGCGCGCGGGCACGGCATGATCCCGTTTAGCACGCCGTTCGACGACAGCGCCGTCGACTTCCTGGAAGGACTTGACGTAGCTGTCTATAAGATCGCATCGTTTGAGAATACCGATATTCCCCTGATTCGGAAGGTCGCGCGTACCGGCAAGCCGATGATCATCTCGATCGGCATGGCCAGCATCGCGGAACTCGATCAAAGCGTGCGTGCCGCGCGTGAGGCAGGATGCAAGGACCTGATCCTTCTGAAGTGCACCAGCACCTATCCAGCATCTCCCGAAAACACTAATGTCCGCACGATTCCCCACATGCGCGACCTGTTTGGCTGCGAAGTGGGCTTGTCCGACCATACGATGGGCCTTGGCGTATCGGTGGCCAGCATCGCGATGGGCGCAACCGTGATCGAAAAGCACTTCACGCTGGACCGTGCCGACGGTGGCGTGGATTCGTCCTTCTCGCTCGAACCCGCTGAATTCCAGGCGCTTGTGGTGGAAACCCGCCGCGCCTGGCAGGGGCTGGGCGGCGTCAGCTATGGCCCGACTGATGCCGAGAAGAAGTCCCTGGTGTTCCGCCGGTCGCTCTACATCACGCGCGACCTCAAGGCCGGCGAGGTGCTGGACGCCTCCAGCGTGCGGGCGATCCGCCCGGGCTTTGGCCTGGCGCCCAAGCACCTAGACCAGGTGCTCGGCCGGGCAGTGAAGCAGGATGTGAGCCGCGGTACGCCACTTGAGTGGGATCTGCTCGCCTGAGTCTCTTTGCCTCGTTTGACCCCATAACTATTACTATATGCGTCTCGGTTTCGCCAGCATCTACGCCTATCGCCCACACGTAGAACACGTCTACTTCCTCTCCTCGATGATGAAGTCCCGTGGGCATGAGGTGTTCTATCTCAGCTGCGACAGCGCGCTGTCGGAGTGCTATACCCGCGAATTGCGAGATAACTCGAGTTCGGCCAAGGAGTGCGTGAAATGCACGATGGGCGGCATGCGGTCGTTCGCCGCCGACTCGGTTGACTCCATGCGTCGCTATCGCGATCCCGCTGGCGCTGCGCAAGCGGGCGACGCCGCGCAACAGTGGGGCTTCTCCGGTGCCTGCACCATCTTGCGTACGGAGAGCCAGGCCGACAAGAAGACCGAGGAATTCCGCGCGCTGCACCAAAGGCTTGCCACGGGTGCTGGGGAGGCGTTCGCCGCCGCCTGCCGCTGGATCGAGGATCGCCGGCTGGACGGCATTGTCTGCTTCAACGGTCGTATGGAAGGTCCGCGTGCGTTGCTGGAGGCAGCCAAGGCCAAGGGCATTCCCTTTATTTCGGTGGAACGTACTTGGTTTGGCGATGGCCTGTTGCTGATCCCGGACCAGAATTGCCTGGCGCTGGGCGAAGTCGGGCGCGTGGTCGGAGAGTACAAGGACAAGCCTCTCACCGAGGCCCAGGCACGGTCTGTCGCCTCGCTGCTGGCCGCGCGGTTCTTGCGCACGAACACGCTCGAATGGCGGGCCTACAATCGCAACGCCGAGGACCTGGAATGGCCGGCGCAGAGCAATGGCCTGAAGTTGCTGATCACGCCCAGCAGCCTCAACGAGTTCGATGGCCATCCCGACTGGCGGACCAACTGGCCTAACCAGATCGCCGCCCTGGACTTCCTGTTCGACCATATCGAGGTCGACCCGGCTAGTTGCATCCTGCGCTGCCACCCGAACTGGGGCGAGACGATCGGTCTCAGGGACGGCAGCCTCGCCGAGCGCATGTACACGGAGTGGGCGCGCCGTCGCGGCGTGCATATCATTGGGAGCAGGGAGCGCGCCAATACCTTGGGGCTGATCGCGCAGGCGGACGCCGTGGTGGTGAACGGCGGCAGCGCTGCCTTCGAGGCTGGAGCCCTGGGCAAGCAGGTTATCGCACTGGGCACGTCGATCTACCAGACGGCTGGCTTCCAGATCCGCCTGTATGGCCCCGAGGACGTTGACAACCTATCGCTGGTCGGCAGGCAGAACCCGGACGATATCGCACGGCAGGTCTTGCGCTTCGCCTACACGTTCAATTTCCGTTTCAACCAGTACGTGAACGACATCCGTGCCAGGACGACCACGCAGTATGTCTACAATCCCGAACCTGATGCCACCCGGCTCGAGCGATTGCTCCTGACCCGCCGTGTGGAAGCGGATGATGCTGAGGTGGCGTCCGACGCCGCTGGTGAGAATCGAGTACTGACGCTGCTGCGCGAGAGGCGCTGGGAAGAGTTGAGGGAGGCGCAGAAGGCCATCCCGGAAGAGTATCGCCCACTACAACGGCGCGGCGTGTTCCGCTATTTGGACGCGATCCGAGAGCGGATGCCGATTGGCGACAGATAATGCAGGCCCGAAGAGTCCGAGAGGTGGAGGCACTATGAGTCGAATTCGAATCTTGACCAAGAGCTTGATGAGTCAGCCTGGCTACACGTTGATGCGCGTGCCGGCCCGGTTCGGTTTCGCTCGCGATACCGTCAGTCGTACCCGCGGACTGCTGCAAGGCCCGGGCCTGCGGCGCTTTCTTGCCGAGCGCGAGGCGCGCCTGGAGCAGAGCGTCTTCAAGGGCATCGACAAAGAGCAGTTTGTGCGGACCCTGGATGCCGATGGCCTTGCATTCGGATTGAAGATTCCAAGTGAAATGGTGGCGCAGATCCGGCAGTTTGCCAACAACTCTGCGTGCTTCGCCGACCGAGATCCGGCTCGCGGTTTTCATGCCGAGCAGCGCGTGGCAGCGGAAGCTGTCCTGGGTAAACCAATCCTGGTCGCGCAGTACTTCAATACGCAGCAACAGTGCGCCGCGATCGATGCGCTGCGCCACGACCCTCTGCTGGAATGGATTGCCGCGCGTTATATCGGTTCGGTGCCGGCATTTGTCGGCTCCAACCTGTGGTGGACGTTCCCCGTGAAGGCGCGCGAGGAGGATCGATTCAAGCATGCGCATCTTTATCACCGGGACGTCGACTGCTTCCGTTTCTTCAAGTTCTTCTTCTACCTGACGGACGTGGAGCCGGGCGACGGCGCGCACGTGGCCGTGGCAGGCTCGCATCGGCGACCGCCGGTAACGCAGCGCTTCGATGAATTCAAGGTACGCCGCTACACGGATGCGGAGATCGACCAGACCTACGACCGTAGCGAGATCAAGGAGATCTGCGGCGAGGCGGGGACAGGTTTTGCCGAGAATACCCTGTGCATCCACAAGGGTCGAACCCCGGTTCACCAAGCGAGATTGCTCCTGCAATTGCAGTTTGCCATGTTCGACTACGGCGTCATGCACGATCAGCGCCGTGAGCAGGACCTGAGCTTGATGGTTTAACCAATCTGCATTTCAGGCGACATCTCCCATCCGATCTGAGCAAGGCCATGGTCACTCGCGGAGGGAAGCGCAACCGCGATCATCCATGAGCTACAAGAGAAACCTCGGGACAACCTGCTTGAACGGCTTTGCGGCCATCTTGATGATGGGCCGCATGCTTGCCTACGCTAAATTGCTGGCGGTCCCCGAATTCGGGACGTTGAGCATCGGGCTGCTGATCTCGGCTTCGCTTGCCATGGTCAATGCCTTCGGACTGTATCTGCTGATGCAGCGCGATCTCCCGTACCTGTTCGCAGCCGGGCGAGTGACGCGCGGCATGATCATGATGTGCGAGGTGACGCTGGTCACCGTACTTTGCGCGGTGCCGTTGTTCGGGCTCAGCGCGACCGGAATGTCGCTTGCCGGTGGGGCCGGCATCTTGCTCGCGCTGGCTGCGGTGCACGGGCTGACCAATCAGTTGTTTGGCATTGTCTCGACGGAAAGCAAGAGCCGGCTGCTACAGGCCGAATTCTCCGTCACGCTGTTCTCGCGTAGTTGCGTAGTCTCGGTGGCCGGGCTTCTGGCAGCAGTCGAGATTGGAAGCGGCGAGTCGATCCTCGTCGCGGAGATCCTGGCAACGGCCGGCATGATTGGTATCGTGGCAGTGCGCGCCGGTGTTCGCTATGGGAGGGCATCTCTCCGTTTGCCGGTGTTGGCGCTGCACCATTTCCGCCACTCCGAGTGGCGGGCGGCGGGAGCGCTGTTCGTCAGCGTCATCCTGGCGTTCCTGATGCAGAATTCCGATCGCTGGCTTGCCGCGGATGCACTGGCAAAGCCTGCGTTCGCGGAGTTCGCTTTGCCTGGACGCTGCTATCGATGGCATCCACCTTCCAGGTCACGGTCAATGCAAACCTGTTCCCGAGCCTGGCGGCGCAGATCTACCACGACGGGGCGCAGGCAGTGCGGGACCGTACCGGCAAAACCTCGCTGGGATTCCTGCTCGTGCTGGGCATACTCGCCGTGCCGGGATACCTGATAATCCGTTGGGGCATTGAAGCTTACTTCCCACAGTATCTGGGCGTGATGCCCTATATTCCGCTGTTCCTGACGGCGGCCGCTTTCCGCGCTTCCGATTTCTGGGCCAACTACTTCGTGATTTCCGGAAAGACGAGAGTTCTGTTTGCCTGCCAGATTGCTGTTCTGCTGGGTTCCCTGCTGGTGTGGGCCGTGACGTCGCGCTATCCCTTGATGCCGCTGCTGATGCGCTTGTCGGTTCTCACCTTGACGCTTGCTGCCCTCTCTTTCTGCTTTGGCTTTGTCGCGGCGCGGGTAGGAGGGAATACGAAATGATGATCAGATTACTGAAAAGATCCTTCCTGTGGCGCTGGTTGGTGGCCATCCACTTCCTGCGGGATGGCGTGCGGGTCGACCCGCGCGCCACGTTCCTGGCGTCGCTGTCGCAAGTCAAGCTCGGGCGCGGCACGAGGATATCCCGGGATGTCATCGTCAACCTTGGCGGTGAAGGGCGGCTCGAGATGGCGCGCGGCACCTGGCTTTCGCACGGCGTTGAAATCGAGTCCGAGGGGCGCGTCCTCGTTGGCGAGGGCACCACCATTCAGCGCCGCTGTGCGCTGAATGGAACGATCTCCATCGGCCGCGGATGCATTTTCGCCCCTAATGTCTTTGTCTCCTCGGGGGCGCATATCTTTGCCGCATGGCCCGAGCTGCCAATACGCGAGCAGGAGGCCAAGTACGCGGCGCTGCCGCTACACGAGCGTCCCGCCGGCTTTGAGGACAAGCCGGTTGAGATCGGCGATGATTGCTGGATCGGGGTGAATGTGGCGATCATGCCGGGAGTGAGGATTGGACGTGGATGCGTGATTGGGGCCAACTCCGTGGTGACCAGGTCGTTACCGGAATATTCAATCGCGGTCGGGGCACCGGCAGTCGTGAAGTCCAAGAGGCTGGCATGAACACGTCACGCGAACCCCGATTCTACCAGTGGGTCCAGGCCGTCGCGATCGTAGGCATCTTCTCGATCTACTACCTGTACTACTTTACCAACTTCAAGGATGGCGACGTGGATGATGTACCCGCGTTTATTGCCATCGCCAAACTGTGCGCGTTCAGCCTATTCACGCTGTGCCTTTTGCCGTTCCGCGTCTCGGACCGTTATCAGGATGACCTTCTGCTGGTGCCGTTGCTGGCCCTGTGCGGCATCAGCTATGGCTTGGCGGTGGCTGCCGGCTATGACCAGCCGACCGCGCTGTTCCTCAATGCGCTGATTTTCCTGCCGGTGCTGTTCTCGGCAAGGATGAGCGAGCAGGGAATCCTGTCGGCGCTCAAGCTGGTCAAGAACATTATCCTGGCGCAGTGCCTTGTGGGTTTCGTGCTGCGCTATCTCGGCATCGACCTGTGGACGGGAGGGGCCGTTTCCGGCGGTGTCGGCAATCCGAGCTCATTTGGTTTGCTTTGCTGCATTTCTTATCTTTACGTCGATACACTTGCGCGCCGGTGGCCGGCCGAGATCGCCGAGAAGCTGGTGTTGGCACTTGGCGCAGTGGCCACAAATTCCGTCTTTTCGCTGATGACGATGGCCTGCATTGTTCTGCTGGTGGAGATAAAGAACAAGAGACTTGGCTTCCTGCTCATGTGTTTCGTGCCGGCACTGGCCGCTGCAGGCTTCTTCGTGCTGCAAGCGGAAGCCGAGGGAAAGCCCTCCTTCCTGGTTCACAAGATTCTCGCTGTGCTCAACTTCGTAGGCCTGGTGGACTATGACGTGACAGCCGGGATCACGGGCGGGCGGATCGCCGATCACCTGAACCTCCTGGTCGGCTATGTCGAGGAACCCGCCTCCATGTTGTGGGGGCATATGGGCTCAACGGTGTACCGGGCTGCCGACAGCCAGTACGTCAGTTACCTGGCATCCTTCGGCATACCGCTTACCCTGCTTTTTGTGCTCGTCAACCTGAAGATCTATTTTTCCTCGAAAAGCCAGCGGACGCCGGAAGCTGTGTTCTTGCGGGGATGTTTGCTGATTTTCTTGTTCAATTTCTTTGTCAATAGAATATTGGATTATTTTCCGATGACCTTTATCTATCTGATTGTGGTAATCGGTCTCTCCCGCGGTGCGGCGTCGGTGTCGACGTCGACTAAACACGTTCAATCATGAAAGTATGGATCGTTAATCCCTATGGCAGCCTGCCGGGCGAAGCGTGGCGGGAATATCGCAGCTCAATGCTCGCCGAGGCATTTGCCCGTGCCGGTCACGAGGTGACCTGGTGGCTCTCGAATTTCGAGCACCGCTCCAAGAAGTTCCGCAGCGAGGGATATAGCGAGCAGCGCCTGGAGACGGGGGTCAATGTACGGATCGTGCCGACGACACCGTACAGCAGCCACGTCTCGGTGGCTCGAATCCGCAGCGAACGCACCTTTGCACGAAATCTCGCGCAACGCGTGCAGGCCAATCCCCAGGACAAGGCCGATATGATCGTCTTGGCCGAGCCCTCGATTTTCTACGGCAAATACATTGTCGAGACGGCGCGCAGCATCGGGGCCAAGCTCGTCGCGGACATTATCGACATCTGGCCGGAAGTCTTTGCCATGATCCTGCCCAAGCCGCTCAGGGCGTTCGACCGCGTGCTGCTGGCGCCGTTGTACCTCAGGCGGGCGGCTATCCTCCGCGCATGCGACGGAATCGTGGGCGTGTCGGAGGACTACCGCGACGTCGGCGTGCGCTCGGCGCCAGCAGTGCCTTCCGCCGTGTCTTACTGGGGCGTGGACGTTGCCGCCATGCGCGCGGCAATGGCGAACGAGAACGGCGGCGTGCTGCGCAAGCTGGGCCTGGCCGACAAGAAGCCCGGTGAAGTCTGGGTGATCTACGCAGGCACCCTGGGCGCCGGTTATGACATGGAGTCGATTCTCAAGGCTGCGCGTTCGGAGCGGCTGCGCGGCAAGCCAGTGAAGTTCCTGTTCGCCGGCGAGGGGCCGCAGCGCGCCCTGCTCGAATCCGCCTGCGCCGAGCCTGGTGGCAATGTGGTCTACCTGGGGCGACTGGACCCGGACGATCTCAACCTGATGTACAAGTACTGCGATATCGGGCTGAGCACCTATCTCGCGCATTCGACGGTGTCGATGCCGATCAAATTTTATGATTATCTGGCGGCCGGCGTTGCCACTGTCAATTCGCTGGAGCGTGAGATCCAGCGTCTGATTGCCAGTCATCAGCTCGGGCGGCAGTACGTGCCGGGCGATGCGGATTCACTCGCCGCCGCGATCGAAGCGCTTGCGGGTGATCCCGCGCTGCTCGAAACCTGCAAGGCGAATTCCGCTTCGCTCGCGCCGCGTTTCGACCAGTACGTGCAGCACGACGCATTCGTGCGCTTTGCTGAAACGCTGCGTTGAGGAATAGGCCATGTTCCGTAGACTCTACCTTTCTCCCGCCGGCTACGCGATCTCGGCCGTGTTGAACCTGCTAGGCATGCTGTTGCGCCCATTCATGATCTATGGCTACTTTTCACGGCGCGAGGGGCGGTTCCTGCGTTTCACCCGTGTGAGTTCCAGCGCCAAGATCCTGAGCGAGCGTGACCTTGTCATTGGGGACCATTGCTGGATCGGCCCGCATTGCCTGATTGATGCCAGTGGCGGTGTGGAGATTGGCGAGGGGTACAGATCAGCTCGCTGAATGCGGTCCTGTCCCACAGCAGCCACGTCTCGATACGCCTGCTCGGAAGGCATTTCATTTCCACACCGACGCCCCAGCGTACTGGATTCATCCAGGCGCCGGTCGTGATCGGAGACTTTACTTTTGTAGGGAGCGGCGCGATCATTCTGCCGGGCACGCGAATAGGCAAGGGCTGTGTGATCGGCGCTGGCAGCGTAGTCCGCGGAGAGATACCGGACCATTCCGTCGTCGTGGGCAATCCGGGCCGGATCGTCGGCACCACCGAGAAATACGATATCGAGTTCGTTCAAAGCAGCGGTCTCGACAACACCTATTTTGACCCCGACCGGCTCGCGGAACTGCGCAGGATCGCGCAGTCCGGCGCCGGCGGATAGATCGTCGGCATGTACAGGCGCTGGCACCAGAAGTGTCAGGCGCGCGCCGCCGTGCGGACTAGCTTGTCGCCCCCTAATTGATGCATCTAAGCCAAAGGATGGCTTCACCATGAATAGTAGTTTTCTTCCATTTGCACAGCCGGAAATCGGCGAAGAAGAGATCGCCGAAGTCGTGGCGACGCTGCGTTCGGGCTGGGTTACCACCGGCCCGAAGACCAAGCAGTTCGAAGCTGACTTCGCAGCGTTCCTGGGCGGTGGCGTAGAAGCCATCGCCGTGAATTCCGCCACGGCGGGCCTGCACCTCGCGCTGGAGGCGGTGGGCGTTGGCCCGGGTGACGAAGTGATTACCACCACCCACACATTCACCGCCACGGCGGAAGTGATCCGCTATCTGGGCGCGGACCCGGTATTTGTCGACGTAAGCGCGGACACGCTCTGCATTGATACGGACGCCATCGAAAAGGCAATCACGCCGCGCACGCGCGCGATCATGCCTGTGCATTTTGGCGGCCGCGCCGCGGATATGGGGCGCATTATCGCCATCGCCAGGAAGCATGACTTACGTGTCATCGAAGACGCAGCCCACGCCCTGCCCGCCACGAGCGATGGCCAGTTGGTAGGAACCCTGGACACCGATGCCACCGTGTTCAGTTTCTACGCCAACAAGACGATCACGACCGGCGAAGGCGGCATGGTGGTGACGCGCGACCCGGAGATTGCCAAGCGTGCCAAGATCATGCGGCTGCACGGCATCAGCCGGGATGCTTTTGACCGTTTCGTGTCGACGGCTCCAAGCTGGTACTACGAAATCGTCGCGCCGGGTTTCAAGTACAACATGACCGACGTCGCCTCGGCGATCGGTATCCATCAGTTGAAGAAAGCAAACGCTTTCCATCAGCGCCGTGCCGTCATCGCTGCCCGCTACGACGAGGCGTTGGCCGACCTGCCGCTGGTCCTGCCGCCGCACGCACAAACCGGCGATATTCATTCATGGCATTTGTACGTGATTCAGTTGGCCGACGGTGCACCGTGTAGCCGGGACGCTCTGATCGACCATCTGTTCAAGCAGGGTATTGGCTGTAGCGTCCACTACATTCCGCTTCATCTTCAGCCCTACTGGCGCGACCAGTATCACCTGACTCCGGAAATGTTCCCCGTCAGCCAACGTATCTACGAGCGCACGCTCACTTTGCCGCTGTACACGCGCATGCGTGACGAAGATGTGGAGCGGGTGATCAAGTCCGTCCGGGACGCGTTCAACTGATGCTGATCAAAAGGCTCTTCGACCTCGTCGCCAGTGCGGCGGGGCTGCTCTTGCTGGCGCCGGTATTCGCCGTGATTGCCATCGTTATCAAGCGAGAATCGGCTGGCCCGGTCTTTTTCCGACAGGAGAGAGTGGGCTTGCACGGCCGCACGTTCCGCATTCATAAATTCCGGACCATGGTGACCTCGGGAGAGGGCAGGGGACCCTTGATCACCGTGGGTGCGGATCGGCGAATCACGAGAAGTGGTGCCTTCCTGCGCAAGTACAAGCTGGACGAACTGGCGCAGCTGATCGACGTGTTTATCGGCAGTATGAGCCTGGTGGGGCCGCGGCCCGAAGTGCCTAAGTATGTGGCTCTTTATCCAGAGGGTATTCGCGAGACTGTCTTGAGCGTGAGGCCGGGGATAACGGACCTGGCATCCATCGAGTACAGAGACGAGAATGCTTTGCTAGGCGAAAGCCAGGATCCTGAGCGCACGTACGTCGAGGAGGTGATGCCGGCCAAGCTGCGTTATTGTGTTGAGTATGTGCATGGTCGGTCCCTCTGGCTTGATCTGCGCATTATCTATCGGACGGTTGTCGCCGTTTTTTCGTAGTTTGGCAGGAGCCTGCGGACCCGTCCGCATCAGGCATTCGAATTCAAGAGGACTTTTCGGCCACTTACAAACGCTCAATCGGAACAATTGGACTCGCTTCGCGGCATGTCGGCGTTTGCTGTGGTTATTGGGCACGCAAATCAGATCCTGATTGCGCCGGCCTACGACAAGCTGAACCCGGTGATGGGATTGTTAGCCCAAAGCGCGGTCATGATCTTCTTTGTCATGAGCGGGTTCTTGATTGGGAAATCGGTGTCCAGCAATATTGGGCGACACGGCGGCAGATTTTTGTTGGTGAAGTATCTCGTCGACAGGGTCATTAGAATTTAGCCGCCACTGTTTTTTTCCTTAGCTTTTATCGTTTGCCTGTATAAGCTCGCACCGCTGTTTTTCCCGAGCGGAACCAACGCATTTCTTCCAGCTCCAAGCCATACTCTTGCACGGACGGCCTTTACTAGCTAGCGATCCAACACAGTTGTACGGTGCTGCGTTGATGCTGAACGGCTTTGTGACCGACACGCCCAGCGCGAATGGACCTTTATGGAGTCTCTCCATCGAGGTGTGGTACTACTTTCTCGCAGCAATTCTGGCAGTACCCAGAGGTTGGTGGAAAGTGCTGTCCCTGCCATTTGCCGGTGCCGTTATCTGGCTTGGCATGAACAATGAGGCGTTTCTCTATTATCTGCCGGTCTGGTGGGCTGGATACCTATTGGCCGTTCTGCACAATCGCCTTTTCTCATTCTCCATAAATCTGTTGCGGGCGGCGGCGGCTTGTTTTTCAGTTGCCTTATTGCTGGGAGTCCGTTTCGTCAGCGCTAGTTATGCTCATGATCCCGTTGCCGATAGTCTGTCTCTCATCGCCAGTTTTAATATAGCCATGGGCCTGGGGTTCTGCTTTATTCTCGCTCTGGTTTTGCAAGGAAGGGTTTCGATCCCAATCTTTGCCCGCTCGGCTGCTAGGTATTCCTATACGCTTTACATTGTCCACGCACCAATTCTTTTTTTGTTTGGATTTCTTCAGCCATATATTCAGGATTCGCTGGGCGCGAGTGTAATCGTCTCCTTGCTGATCATTGTTGGCGTTGCTGCATTCTCGGCCATTGTCTCGAGGGCTGTGGAGAATCGACGGCTGATCATTTCCTTGTTTGCACTAGGAAGAAAGCCGCAACCTCTGCGCTAGCCGGTGGCCGCGGGTTTGCGACTGGAGGGATCGAGGCACAGCAGAATGCTGGTTGGAGACAAGAAGGGTTCAGCGCACACGTAGTGAGGGACTTCCTTCGGCAGGCGCTATCTGTTAGTCTAATTCTGGTACCCATGTACATGTCTGCCTCAGGCTATATGAGGTGTTGCCGCTCGGCAGTTCTGATATTTGCCTTCACACGACCAAGTTGGAGACTTCCCTATGGCCGCGAGACAAAGAGACATTTTCCTAACCGGTGGAGAAGGCGATCGCTATTTCCGGCGCAATCGGGAGTTCTACTCGGACAAACGTTTAGCCGACGAACTAAGCTCCGCCGCCGCGCTGTACAGCAAGTACATCAAGCCTGGAGATAGGATCCTGGAGGTCGGGAGTTCGTCCGGCGTCAATCTCGCATCCATTTGTCGCGCTACGAATTGTCAGGGAGTGGGTATCGACCCTTCAGGCGAGGCAGTTTCGAAGGGCCTGCAGCTATTCCCCGAGCTAGATCTCCGCGTGGGAACGGCCGACAAACTCGAGTTTCCGGATCGCTCCCTCGATTTCATCCTGTTCGGGTTCTGCCTCTACCTAGTGGATCGGGAGCACATTTCACGCGTAGTGGCCGAGGCCGACCGCTGCCTTCGCGATGGCGGCTGGATCGGAATCACGGATTTCATGCCAGATGTGCCCACAGCGCGGCCCTATGCCCATTGCGCTGCCGTGACTTCATACAAACTCGACTATGGTCGGCTGTTCACCGCTTTTCCGCACTTTCAACTGGTCGAGTCGGCATGCTTCAATCACACCGACGATCGTTTTTCCACGGACCCGCAGGAGCGACTGTGTGCGCAGGTGATACACAAACAGTTGAGTGAGGGTTATCAGCGGATCTAGATACGGCGGCCAGCCGATCTGCCATACGTGTTCGCGACCCATGGCAGACTCGCTAAACCAGTCCTACGCCATTACAAGACTGCGAGTCATCGAAGGGCTGCCCTGGGTCCGGGCCTGCGTTTCGCAGTGTACTGATGCCCAGGTGTTGCATTCGGGGTGAATGCAAACAGGCCGAGGAGCCTCGGCCCGTGTCAGTCAACGGCGGCGCAGATTCCAGAACAACGCAATCAGGATGCCGGCGATCAGGCCAATGAACGCGCCGCCGGCCGAATACAGCAGCTTGCCCGGCGTGCTGGGGCGATCGGCGACATAGACGTCGCCCAGGACGCGAGTCGGATAGGTGCGCAGCGAGGCCAATGCTTCTTCCAATTGCGCCTTGCGCAGATTCAGGGATCGCGATTCAACACTGATGGTTGCCACCACGTTTGCCAGGAAGACATCGTGTGCGGCTGGTTGGCCTTTTGCCTGATTGCTGGCCTGCTTAAGCGAGCCGTAGGCGGAATCGTATTCTTTCTGCATCGCGACAAGCCTGTCGGACGTGTCCTTCAGCTCTGCCTTCATGCGCTCAATCGTCGGGATGAACGCCTTGTCGTGTTCCTTGCGCAGCTCGCTGAAAGCCGCGCGCAGTGTCTGCGCAGCCTTCTCGGGGGAGTACCCAGACGCTTGCACATTGATGAGATCCAGGCTTTTCGATGGTGCAGCGCGCAGCGAGTCGAAAATCAGGTCGGAGTCCGGATTCTGCGTGTTGGGCAGGGGCAGTCCCATGGCCTTGAGTACGTCGAACTTGAAGCTCGACAAGCCATACCGCTCAACCGCGGTCAACTGGGACTCGATCAGATTGGTCGGCGCGGCGCCTACGCCTGGCACCACCGAGTCGGCGCCGGCAACCTGGCCGATTTGCACCGTCATCTTCGCTGTCCAGCGCGGATGCTGAACGAACGAAATGCCAACAGCGACCAGGGCGCCGACAATGGCGCTTACCAGCAGAAGCTTGAAATATTTCGCAACAAAACTCGTTAGCGAGAGGTACTGGGTGTCTGACGTTGTGGGGGAAGTGACCGGCATCTGCGCAGCGAGAATGATGGGGGTGAAGCACACTATTATGTATACACATTGTAGCATGAACGGTTTCTTGCCCCTCCCAGCAGCCTGGGTGCCACCGCCGAACCAAGCCGTTGGCCGGGCGGCGAGTCGACGAACACTGCGGCCACTGCAGGGCAATTCGTCAGGGGATACGGTCTGGGCTGTCAGAGCAGGCGTTGCCAGCGATCCGTGACTGGCGCGATGGACATGGCGCTGGCCGAGTTCCTGGCTTCGTTGGCGAGCTCCCCGCACAGTTGCTCGTCGGAGACCAGGCGGAGAAGCGCAGTTGCCAGGGCCGCCGGATCTTCCTTGGGCACAAGCAGTCCATTGCGGCCATTCCGAACGAGCTCTCGGGGGCCGGTTTCACAATCCGAGGATACGATCGGCAGGCCGAACGCCATTGCCTCGATGAGTGTCAGCGCGAAGCCTTCATAGCGCGAGCTTAAGCAAAAGAGCGCGGCTTGCCGGTAGGCTTGCTCTATGTTCCGGTGCAAGCCAGGCATATCTACGGATCCGGAGATACCCAGATCACGTATCAGTGCCTCAAGCGCGTTGCGCTCTTCCCTCTCCCACGATAACGAGACGCCAGTCCGGTTGCGATGCGGCTACCTTCTCCCAGGCGTGCAGCAGTATGTCGAAGCCCTTGGCATGCGTGAGCCGGCCGACGGCCAGAACCGTCTTGCTCATTCGCTCGGACGCCTTCGGCGGGAATGCGAAGGGCAATGGGTTTGGAATCATGATGACGGGCTGCCGTGGCGCCAGCGCCTCCACCCACCGCTGCCGGTCGCGCTCCGTCAACACCACCACGGCTTCATTGAATCTTGCCGCCAGCCGCCGGGCAAGGCGCCGTGCCGGCTTGCCCAGGTCTTCGTCAAAATGGCAATGCTCCCACGCGATCCGGCGAACCTTGAGGCCCAGGGTGGCGGGAAGGGTGAACAAGGTGAGCATGGTGTCGACTTCAATCAGCACATCGACATGTCGTTGTTTCACAAAGCGCCTGATTCCACCGATCGTCGCGAGATAGGCTCGTTTGAACGACGGCCGTTGCGCAAACAGCGCTTCGTGAACGACGTCAGGATGGAGCGTAAAGCAGCTGTGCTCATCCCACAGGCTGAGGATCAGCACCGGATAGCCGCGCTCCGCGAACGCATTGGCGATGACAGCTGTCATCCGCTCGGCGCCAGCGAAGGCATTCAGCGTGCCGGTCAGGAAGCAAAGCGTAGGTAATGGCTTCATGCGGCCGCCAGGGAGTGTGTTTTTCTGCTGCGCCACCACAGGCAGATGCCAAACGCCACGGCAACGGCATTGCCCAATGTATAGCCGCCGACGGCTCCCCATGCCCCATACTTGGGCACCACCGCCAGGTCGAATGCGAGCGTGACCGCCAGGACCACGCCCCACTTGATGGCGATCCAGTCGGGCCGGCGCAGATAGACGGGAAGCAAGGTCAGGCCGACGTCGGCAAAGATCAACGTCGAGGACAGGGCTGCGGTTTGCAGCAAGGCGGCGGACGATACAAAGGCGTGGCCATATAGCAACTGCACGATCCACGGCGCGCCGGCGGCGATCAGCACCGCCCCGCATAGCCCGATCGCGCTCATGCCGATCGCAATGCGCGCGATGTTTGCACGAGCTGCCACAAAAGCGGGCTTACCGTAGACATAGATAGGCGCAACCCCCGCGGCCAGGATGGTCGCCACAACCGTGTAGTTGTCGAGTATCTGCATGCACGCTGCATAAGCGCCGAACTCGGCAAGCGGCACCGAGGGCTGCAGCACCAACTGGTCGATCCGGCGCGCGCCCATCATCAGCATGAAGCTGACCCAGAACAGCGCGCCGTTCGTCATCAGCTCACGCGTGAACTGGATGTCGTATTGCACGCGACAGGGTTCCACCCGGTTGAAGTAGTAGGTGGCCAGCAGGCCGGCAAGGATGATGGCCTCGATGGCAAATGCACTGGCGAAGGATGGAACACTGTGCACGCCTGCTGCAAAGAGGATGGCCACCAGGCCGCCCTTGGCGGAGAGCGATATCAGGCTGAAGAGCGTATTGGGGCGATTGTTGGTATGCGCCTGCAGCCAGGCAATCACCACGCCGGAGGGTTCCCTGAGCAGAATGGCGATGCCAAGCAACAAGGCTGCGGCCCACGTGTCCGGCGCGGGCTGGCGCAGCAGCAGGAAGCCGCACATCAGCAAGTAGCCGAGGATTGCACCACCGACACGCAGCGAAAACGCATGCGTGAGCAGCTTGTGCTGCTCATGCGTCGACGGCGTCGCCACCAGCCGTGGCACGACCACCTCGCCACCGCAGATCAACGCTACCGACGCGGCGATCAGGACCACGGCCTGGGCGTACTGGAAGTGCGCGAACCCTTCGGGCCCCAGCGCGCGTGCCAGCATGGCGACGATGCCGATCCCCGCGGCCACCTGGATGCCGCGCTCGGCTAGCATCCACAGGAGATTTCCGGCAACTAGACGCCGCATCAGGCCAACTCCACGCGCTCGGCGGTGGCTCGCCTGGCCAGCCGCGTGTAGCAGGATAGCCATTGCCGTGCGACCGCATCGATGCCGAATCGCAAGGCGATGCGATCCCGGCGCGCGGCCTGCTCCGAGGGGGAGCCAAGCCCGGCGCGCAGCGCCGCCCGCATCGCGGCGGCCAGCGCGGCTCCATTGTTTCTTGGCACGATCTGTCCTGCATCGCCCAGCAAGCCGGCAACGCCGGGCGCGTCGGTGGAGACGACCGGGCAGCCACATGCCAGGGCTTCGGCAATAACCAGCGGCATGCCTTCTATTTCCGAAGAGAGCACAAATAAATCTGCGGCATTGAGCAAGGCGGCAATATCCCGCCGCATGCCCAGTAGCGTGGCGCTCTCGCCCAGGCCGAGCCGTTCGATCGTGGCGGCGAGCGCTTCGCGCTCGGAGCCCTCTCCGGCAATCAGCAAGCGGGCTTCGACCCTCTCTTCGGATTGCAGGCGGCTGAATGCGTCCAGCAGCAGGTCCTGCGCCTTTTCGGGCACAAGCCTGCCGACATTGAGGATGAGGATCGATGCCTCGGTGGCACCGAGGCTTTGCCTGGTAGCCAGGCGGAGCTCGGGCGAGGGGTGAAAGCGATCGAGCTCGATGCCATTCGGTACCACGACGATGCGATCAGGGGCGCTGCGCCGGCGTCGATCATGCCCTGGCGGCCGTCCGCGCTGACATGGGTCGTGAGACTTGCCCAGCGGTCGGTCAGCCGGTACGCAAGCATGCGCAGCCTGCCGCCTTCCCGGTAGCTGTGGGCGGTGCAAATCACCGGTGGCGTGCGCGTTATCCGGGTCAGGGCACGGGCGAAGAGATTGGCGTGGACCATGTGCGCATGGAGGATGTCGGGTTGCCAGGCTCGCAGGAATGCGCGCATTTGCCATAGCGTGCTCGCCATCGACCATGGTGTCTTGCGCATGTCCAGGCGCAGGACGGTTGCGGCTTCAGGCAGCTCGACGTCGCAATCCGGCGTCAGGCTGACTACGGCTACTGCATGACCGAGCGCGATGAAATGCCGGGCCAGTGCGGCTACCTGCTGCTCGGCGCCACCAAGGCGCAGGCCTGTGCTGAGGAGCATGATCCGCATCGGCTGCGGCAGCGCTTCCCCCGGCGTCCGGTTCATCAACGCGCCCCATACCCCGTCAACAACGTCCGCAACGTCTTCACCCCGATCAGCAAGTCCAGCGCAAACGAACAATGCTTGACGTAGTACAGGTCGTAGCTGAGCTTGGTCACGGTTTCTTCATGCGTGCCCACGTAGCCCTGCTGGACCTGGGCCCAACCGGACAGACCGGGGCGCACCAGGTGACGGTACGGGTAGTAAGGAATCGTATGGGCAAACTCGTCCACCATCGGCACCTGCTCGGGCCGCGGGCCGATCAGGCTCATGTCGCCTGCCAGCACGTTCCACAGTTGCGGGATTTCATCGAGCCGGTACTTGCGGATGACGCGGCCCACGCGGGTCACGCGCGGATCGCGGCGGGCGGCGAATTGCGCGGGCGCGCCGGCGTCGAACGCCATGCTGCGGAACTTGAACATGGTGAAGGGCTTGCCGAACAGGCCAACCCGCCCCTGGCGGAACAGCGCGGGGCCGCTGGACTCCATGCGGATCGCGACGGCTACGGCCAGGCCCAGCGGCAGCGCCAGCGGCGCCAGGCAGAGTACTGCAGCGATGTCGATCAGACGTTTGGCGAAGCTGTAGAAATAGTGCGCGGCATAGTCATCGAGGAAGTTCTCGTCGATGTGCGCCAGCCCGACGCGGCCGGTCAGCATCTCGCCGATCCGTTCTACCGAATACATGCGTACGTGGCTGAGCTTGAACTGGGCCAGCACGCGGGTGCGCTCGGGGTCGGCGGTGGCGTTGCGGTCCAGCATCAGGCCGTCGCAATGCACGGCTTCGTCAAGCGAACTGATGGCCTGGAAGCGCGTGGGGCTGGCTGGCGCTGCGCCGGGCATGGCGAGGATCTGCTCCAGTTGCGCGAGAGTGGCGGCATCGGTATAGCCGAACACGGGCACGTAGTTGCGTACGAAGCGCCGGTAGCCGAACCAGATCCAGCCCAGCGTAGTGAGGTAGCTGAGCAGCAGCGCGCCGCGGGAATATTCGAGGTGGAAGGCGGCGAAGACGAAGAGCAGCGCGGCAAAGGGCAGCGTGGTGGCCAAGCCGACCAGGCTGTTGCCTTCCATGGCGGGCAGGTGCAGCGAGCGGTGCAGCAGCACGAAGGCGAACAGATACGGCAGCACCGACCAAAGCAGGGTGCGGGTGAAGACGTAAGTGACCAAGCCGGCGTGATGGGCGAACTCGGCCAGTACGATGTTGAGGCCGAAGAGCAGCAGGCCCAGCAGCGCCCAGGCCAGCATGCGGCTGGCGCGGCGGACGGTTTCGGAGCCCTGGGGGCGGGTCAGCTGGGCCGGGCGGGCGACGCTGTGGCTCTTGTTCATTGTCCGCGCGCTCCAGTGCTGGCCGCCGCGCGGGGGCGCCTGGCTTGCACGCCAGCGCTTGCTGGTAGATCGCCCAGGTGGCTTCGGCCATGGGCGCCAGGCCAAACTCGCTTGCCCAGCGTGTCCGGGCATTGCGTCCCAGGGCCTCGCGCAGGGTGGGGTCATCTGCCAGCCGTGCCAGCGCGGCAGCCCAGGCGTGTTCGGCATCGCCTGCGACCAGCAGCCCGCTGGCGCCGCCTTCCAGTTGTTCTCGGATGCCAGGAAGATCGCTGGCGACAATCGGCAGGCCGGCGCGCATGGCCTCCAGCACCGAGAGCGGAAAGCCCTCATGGTCGGATGCCAGCGCGAAGGCCTGGGCCGAAGCCAGCAGGGCGGGGACGTCAGCGACCGGGCCGGCAAACCTTACCCGGCCTGGTGCCATCGTATCGGCCAAGGCTTGCAGGGTGGCCATTTGGGGGCCAACGCCTGCCAGCACCAGCTCGCAATCGGGCAGGGCGGCGCGGGCAAAGGCCCGGATCAGTAGGTCGGCGCGCTTCGGGGCGGCCAGGCGCGCCACCATGACAATGCGCCGCAGCGGTGCGCCGGGCGTGGCCAGCGCGCCGCCGTCGGCGATGCCGTTGCGGATCACGCTGACCCGCGCGGCGGGGATCGGCAGCGCCGCGGCCAGCGCGCGTTCGCCCTGCGCCACACAGATCAGGCGGGCGGTCAGCGGCGCCAGCAGCCACTCCATGCAGCGCGAGATGAGGCGCTGGCGAGCCGGGGCGGCGGCCTTGAAGGCAAAGCCATGCACCGTGTAGACCACCGGGATGCCAAGCAGCCAGCCTGCCACCCGGCCTAGCGCGCCAGCTTTGGCGCTGTGCGCATGGATCAGGTCGGGCGCGGTTTCCCGGAGGGCCTTGAGCAGTTCCCTGAGCGCGGCCAGCGCGCGCAGCGGCGAGAGGGCGTTGTCGAGCAGCGCCAGGCGTATAGTGCGGGCGCCGGCGGCCCGGGCGACGTCCAGCAGGGGCCCGTCGCCCCCAGCCAGCAGCACGGGCTCGATCCTGCCGCGCAGGGCGCACAGCAGATCGGCGACGTGCGTCTGCGCCCCGCCGATCTCGGAGTTCGTGATCAGGAAGGCGATACGCGGGCGGTGGGAGGGCAGGGGCGAAGGCACTGGGGCAAAAAAGCGCGAGGGCGGGCTACAGGAACAGGCTACCAGGGCATTTCAGTACGGCCGATGAGCCAGCGGGTGGGCCGGCGGCAAGGCTGTCCGGCTGGCCCGTCCCCAGCCAATGGACGGGGACCCGGGCACCCCGCTCAGGTGGGGAACGATCCACATCCAGGCTGGCTTGCAGCGCCATTTTCCAGCAAAGCCAGTCGATTATAACTGGCGCACCACTCGCAATCCGGCAAAATACGGTCTTTGGCGCATTTGCCCGCCGACTCGGCCCTGGCCGGAATTCGCGGCTGGCAACGTCGACTGGTTCTACCGCCTACACACAGGATGACCCATGCAAGCTGATCCTTCCATTTTCAAGGCCTACGATATCCGTGGCATCGTCGACAAGACCCTGACGCGTGACGTGGCGCGTGCGATCGGCTTGTCTTTGGCGCCGCCGCAGCAGAGCAAGGCGAGCGCGCCGTGGTGGTCGGGCGCGACGGGCGCCTGTCGGGGCCGGACCTGCTGGGCGGCCTGGTCGAGGGCCTGCGCGCCGCGGGCATGGACGTGATCGATCTCGGCATGGTGGCCACGCCGATGGTGTACTTCGGCACCAATGTCGAGCTGGCAGGGCGCCGTGCCACCTCCGGTATCATGGTGACCGGCAGCCATAACCCGCCCGACTACAACGGCTTCAAGATGGTGCTGGCCGGCAAGGCCATCTACGGCGAGCAGATCCAGTCGCTGCGCCAGCGCATCGACGCCGGCAAGTTCGCCAGCGGCGCGGGCGGCTACCAGCAGGTTGACATCCGCCAGCAGTACCTGGACCGCATCGTCGGCGACATCAAGCTGGCGCGCCCGATGAAGATCGCGCTGGATGCCGGCAATGGCGTGGCGGGTGCCTTCGTGGGCGACCTCTTCCGCGCGCTTGGCTGCGAGGTGACGGAGTTGTTCTGCGAGGTGGATGGCAACTTCCCCAACCACCATCCCGATCCGGCCCATGTGGAAAACCTGCAGGACCTGATGCAGTGCCTGCGCGACACCGACTGCGAGCTGGGCCTGGCCTTCGACGGCGACGGCGACCGCCTGGGCGTGGTGACGAAGGACGGCCAGGTGATCTTCCCCGACCGCCAGCTGATGCTGTTTGCGGAGGAGATCCTGTCGCGCAATCCCGGCCAGCAGATCATCTACGACGTGAAGTGCACCGGCAAGCTGGCGCCGTGGATCCGCGAGCATGGCGGCGAGCCGCTGATGTGGAAGACCGGCCATTCGCTGGTCAAGGCCAAGCTCAAGGAGACCGGCGCGCCGATCGCCGGCGAGATGAGCGGCCACGTGTTCTTCAAGGATCGCTGGTATGGCTTTGACGACGGCCTGTACACCGGTGCGCGCCTGCTGGAGATCCTGTCGAAGCATGCAGACGCAAGCGCGGTGCTCAATGCCTTGCCGAACTCAAACTGCACGCCCGAACTGCAGCTCAAGTGCGCCGAGGGCGAAGCCTTCACGCTGCTCGACAAGATCCGCGCCAATGCAAAGTTCGACGGCGCGCGCGAAGTCATCACCATCGATGGCGTGCGCGTGGAGTACCCCGACGGCTTTGGCCTGGCGCGTCCGTCCAATACCACGCCGGTGGTGGTGATGCGCTTCGAGGCCGACAACGATGCCGCGCTGGCACGCATCCAGGCGGAATTCAAACGCGTGATCCTGGCGGAAAAGCCGGACGCGCAACTGCCGTTCTGAGCGGATGCCGTTGACTGCGCCCCTAACCGGTAAATCGGGCAAATCTGACAAATCGGATGAAGCGGATGACTCGGCTAAATCCTTGACCCCGCATGCGCTGCCCGCGCGGCCGCGCATCCTGGTGGTCAAGGTCTCGTCGCTAGGCGACGTGGTGCATAACATGCCGCTGGTGCACGACCTGCGCGCGCGCTGGCCGGATTGCGAGATCGACTGGGTGGTGGAGGAGGGCTACGTCGATCTCGTGCGCTTGCTGCCCGAAGTGCGGCGGGTGATTCCGTTCGCGCTGCGTCGCTGGCGCAAGCGCTTCTACCAGGCTGCTACCTGGCGGGAGATCGGTGCGTTCAAGCGTGCCCTGCGGGAAGACGCTTATGACGCCGTGATCGAGACACAGGGCCTGCTCAAGACTGCCGTGGTGGCCCGCGTGGCCAACCGGCGGGCCGGTGCGCCGGTGATCGGGCTGGCCAATGCCACCCAAGGCTCCGGCTACGAGCCGGCCGCGCGGCTGTTTTATACCGAGCCGGTGACGGTGCCGCGCCAGACCCACTCCGTGCGGCGTTCCCGCCTGCTGGGCGCGGCGCTGACTGGCGGCACGCCGCCGGAGCCGCCGCAGTTCTTTGGGTCCGGGGCGCGCACGCTGCATGTGGACGACCCGCTATGGTCTGGCTTGCCAACGCGCTATGCGGTGTGCTTTCACGCCACCGCCGGCGCGAAGAAGAAGTGGCCGCTGGCGAGCTGGCACGACCTCGGCCGCCGGCTGGTGGACGAAGGCCTGACCATGCTGCTGCCCTGGGGCAACGACGCGGAGCGGCGCGCGGCGGAGGAGCTCGCCGCCGGCGTGCCGCGGGCGCAGGTGCTGCCGCGCTTCACGGTGATGCAGGGTTTTGGCCTGATCAATCGCGCCGAGGTGGTGATTGGTGTCGACACGGGTTTGGTCCATATCGCCGCGGCGCTGTGCCGGCCCACGGTGGAGATCTACACCGCGACGTGGCGCTGGAAGACCGAAGGCTACTGGTCGGAGCGCATCGCCAATGTGGGCGACGACGGCATCGTGCCGTCGGTCGATGAAGTCTACGCCGCCGCCCGGCGCGTGCGCGGGCAGGGGAACTGATGCTGCGCGTCCTGTATAACCTGCTATGGCTGGTGGCGCTGCCGGTCGCGCTGCTGCGCCTGGTGTGGCGCGCCCGCAAGGAGCCCGGCTACGTGCAGCACGTGGGCGAGCGCCTTGGCGCCTACGGCGCCCTGCCGTCGGCCGGTCCCTGGCTGTGGGTCCATGCCGTATCGGTAGGCGAGACCCGTGCCGCCCAGCCGTTGATCGACGCGCTGCTGGCGCGGTATCCAACCCATCGCCTGCTGCTCACGCATATGACGCCCACCGGGCGGCAGACCGGCGCGCAGCTGTATGGCGCCGAGCCGCGCGTGCTGCAGTGCTACCTGCCGTACGACTTGTCCTGGCTGGTGCAACGCTTCCTGCGCTATTTCCGTCCGGATGCCGGCATGCTGATGGAGACCGAGGTATGGCCCAACCTTGTGCGCGGCGCCCGTGTGGCTGGTGTGCCCTTGCTGCTGGTCAATGCCCGATTGTCGCCACGCAGCTTCCGACGCACCGCGCGCTTTGGCCGCGCCGCCACCGCGATGTATCGCGACTTCACCGCGGTGCTGGCGCAGACGCAGGGCGATGCCGAGCGCTTCCGTGCCCTCGGGCTGCCCTCGGTGCAGGTGACCGGCAACCTTAAATTCGATATGCAGCTGCCCGAAGAAGGCCTGCGGCGTGGTCGCGTGCTGCGCCAGGGATTCGGTAAGCGCACCGTGTTTGCCGCTACCAGCACGCGCGATGGCGAGGAATCGCTGTTGCTGGAGGCGTTCGCGCGTTGGCGGGCACTTGGCGCCGATGTGCCGCGCCCTGCCTTGCTGCTGGTGCCACGCCATCCGCAGCGCTTCGATGAAGTGGCGGCGATGGTCACGCGTGCCGGCTTCACCCTGCAGCGCCGTAGCGCGTTCGGCGACGCCGCCGCTTGGGAGCAGGCGGGCCTGCCCGAGCCGGTCACGGCGGACGTGCTGCTGGGCGACTCCATGGGCGAGATGGCGATGTACTTCGCCGCCTCGGATATCGCCTTTATCGGTGGCAGCCTGTTGCCGCTGGGCGGCCAGAACCTGATCGAGGCCTGCGCCGCAGGCACGCCCGTGCTGAGCGGGCCGCATACCTTCAACTTTGCGCAGGCCACCGAAGACGCCATCGCTGCTGGCGCCTGCCAGCGCGTGGCGGATGCGGATGCACTGATGCGCGCGGCGGCAACGATACTGGGCGACGCGCCCGGGCTGGAAGCCATGCGCGGCAACGCGCGCGAGTTCGCGGTGCTTCACCGGGGAGCTACGGCGCGCACGATGGCTGCGCTGGGGCAGGTGCTCGGCAACGCGAACTAGGCAGTTCTGTACGGCAGCGACGTATTTTTTCGTTGCCGCCGCCTGCGGAACTTGTAGGCCCCCGCCCGATGTCCCCCGCCCCCCGCAGTTGTTAAACTATCCCGCGTGAGGGCCAGACTCGCGGTCCTACCGGGCCTGCGAGCTGCCGCCGAGCGGTGCGGGCCGATCAAGCCGCGCGCCGCCTACCAGGAGCTTCCAGATGCCGAGAATGATTCGTCCTATCCGTCCAGCCCGTCTTTCACCCGGCGCGCTCGCAGCGCGGGCCGCGGCGGCGGCGGTGCTCGCCGCCGCCCTGGGCGCCTGTGCCACCTCGCCCGCGCCGGATTCGCCGGGTGCGGGCGTCAGCCTGAACCAGGCCCAGACCGGCGGCCCCAGCCGCTGGGAGCTGGTGCGCTGGCAGCAGGCCGATGGCACGCTGAAATCCATTCCGCATGGCGACAATGGCCAGCCGATCATTTTTGAGTTCAATGGCGGGATCGATTCCGCGCAGGGCACGGTGAGCGGCTACAGCGGCTGCAATCGCTTTACCGGTGGCTATGGCAAGACGGCGACGGGCATGCGATTCGACAGGCTGGCGGGAACCCGCATGGCTTGCATTGCGCCGAGCGGGGAGCTGGAGAGTGCGCTGCTCAAGGCGATGCAGTCGCCGTTTACCACCGTGGGCACGCAGCCGTCGGCCGGCTCGACGGGGCGGCAGATCATCTGGAAGACCGTTGACGGGGATCTGCTGCAGTTCGTCGAGCGGGAGGGCGTGGGCCGGCGCGGCGCGAAGATGGATGCGCAGGCGGCCGCCGGCGGCGTGGAGAAGACGGTGTACGTGGATTCGCAGCGGGTGGAGTGCTCGGGCATGGGCCGGCAGACCTGCTATCGCGTGCGCGACAACCCCAATGCGCCATGGACGCTCTGGTATGGCCCGATCGAGGGGTTGGATTTCGAGCCGGGCGTGGCGTACACCCTGCGGGTGCGCGAGACGCGGGTGGAGAACCCGCCGGCGGACGCTTCGGCTATTCGCTGGCAGTTGCTCAACGTGGAGTCGCGTACAAGGGCTAACTGAGCCAGGCTAAGCCAGCAAGCAAAACGCCGCCGTCGAAGCCGCGGCGAGATTAATGACAAACCAGGGGCATTGGCATTGGCATTGGCATTGGCCGAAGCCGACCGGACGCGCCAATGCCGTTCGCAATGACGACGGCTGTCACTCCCTCTCCCCTCATGGGGAGAGGGGCGGTTTGGCTAGGAGCCACCGGAAGCGGAGCCAATTGTTTTATCCAGCACGACGGCGTAACGAGCGCCCGCCCTCTCCCCGGCCCCTCTCCCACAAGTAGGAGAGGGGAGCAAACCGGCCACATCGCAGGTTTGTCCGCAAGCTGGACGCGGTCGAAGCCGCGGCGTTTTGGTTTTCGGCCGATACCGATTGCCGATCGGTGCTTGGTGTTCCGCGTTCAGCTGCGCGGCGCGGGCGCTCCGGCAATGGCTTCCTTGCGTGTGGCAGGGCGCTTTACGGCTGGCGTGCCTGCCGGCGATGCCGTGCCAAGCTTGACCTTCTCCGGCAGCTTGTACATCGAGCCCGGGCTTGAGGTCAGCAGCGTGTTGATCTGCACCACATCGTCCTCGGTCAGCGCGCCGGTAGCGGCCTTCAGGCGCAGCCCGTTCATGATGGTGTCGTAGCGCGCCTTGGCCAGGTCGCGGCGGGTGGAGAACAACTGCGCTTCGGCGTTCAGCACGTCGATGTTGATGCGCACGCCGACTTCGTAGCCGAGCTGGTTGGATTCCACCGCGCTCTGGGCGGAGTGCTCGGCGGCTTCCAGGGCCTTGACCTGGGCGAGGCCGTTGGACACGCCGGAGTAGGTTTGCCGCGCGTTCTGGGCGGCGGTGCGGCGTGCAAACTCGAGGTCGCTGGCGGCCTTGTCGGCCAGCGCCGCGGTTTCACGCACGCGCGACTGGATCTGGCCGCCGCTGTAGATCGGCACGTTGAGCTGTACGCCGATCTGGGCGCTGTTGTAGCGGTTGCTGATGTTGACGGTCTGGACCGCGCTACCGGTGGAGCTTGTTGAAACCGTACGAGGCCACCAGGTCGACGGAGGGCAGGTGGCCGGCCCGCGCCTTGTTGTACTCGCGTTGCGCGGTGTCGAGGTTGTAGCGGGCCAGGCCGACTTGCGGATTGGTGTTCTCCGCCTGGCTGGCCCAGGTGTTCACATCGGCCGGCTGCGGACCGGGAAGCGTGGCGGCAGTGCGCAATCCCAGTAGTTCGTCAACCGGCTTGCTGGTGATCTGCTGCAGGTTGGCGCGCCGGATTTCCAGGTCGCTCTGCGCTGCGATCTCGGTCGAGGTGGCGAGGTCGTAGCGGGCCTGCGCATCGTTGGCGTCGGTGATGGTCGCCGTGCCCACTTCGAAGTTGCGCTTGGCCTGTGCGAGTTGCTCGCCGATGGCCTTCTTCTGCGCGCCGGCGAGGTAGAGGTTGTCCTGCGCGGCCAGCACGTCGAAGTAAGCCTGGGAGGTGCGGGTGATCAGGTCGAGCTGCGCCTGGCTGAAGGTTACCTCGCCGGCCAGCGCCGCCAGCTCGCCTTGCTTGTAGGTTTCCCAGCGGTCCCAGCGGAACAGCGGCTGGGTGAGTTGCAGTGCCCAGTTGTTGCCGTTGATAAAGCGGTCGCCGGAGATGGGTGCCGATTGCTCGATCTTGGTCCGCGTGGCGCCGACCGTGCCATTGATTTGCGGCAGCAAGCCCGAACGCCCCTGGGGCAGCTTTTCCTGGCTGGCCACCAGTTGCGCGCGCGCGCTGGCGAACTGCGCGTCGTTGGCCTGTGCATCGCGGTAGACCTGGAGCAGGTCGGCGCCATGCGCGGCCGGCAGGTGCAGCAGCGCAAGCAGGGAACCCGTCAGTGCCAGGCGCGTCTTGGGCACGCCCCGCGCAGGGAAAAGCGCAAACCTCATGACATCTCCAGTCTGCCGGGCACCGGGCGCGCGGCTAACGTTTCTAACGATCAGCGTTCAAGGGAATTGGCGCCGCGGGAAGCCGGCGCCTTGAGATTGGTGCTGGTGATGCTGGTGATGCTGGTAGTGCTGTTCGTGATCGTGGTGCTCAGTACTTCGGCATTGCCGGGTCGACCTGCTCGGCCCACGCGTGGACGCCGCCCGTCAGGTTATAGACCTTGGCAAAGCCTTGACGCTCGAGGAAGCTTGCCACCTGCATGCTGCGCGCGCCGTGATGGCAGATGCAGACAATGTCGGCGTCTTCGTCGAGCTCGCCGGCGCGTGCCGGGATCTGGCCCATCGGGATATGCGTGATGCCGGGCATGGCGCAGGTCTGCACCTCCCAGCCTTCGCGTACGTCGAGCAACACCGGCTGCGGCCGGCTGGCATCCGCCAGCCAGTGCATCAGTTCGGGGGCGTTGATTACCTGCATGTCTTGTTTCCCGCTCAGAATTGGAAGCGCGACGGCTGCTCGGCGCCCATCAGCGGCGTGACGGCGGTCTCGAACAGGTTGAGGGTCTTGTACTCGGTCTCGCTGACGCGCGTGATGATCTGCGCTTCCATGGCCGGCAGCGCGCCGACGAAGGCGGCGATGCGCCCGCCAACCTTGACTTGCGACAGGATGGACGCGGGCACCGAGGGCAGCGCGCCGGAAATGCAGATCACGTCGTACGGGGCGCTCGCGGCCCAGCCGGTGGCGGCATTGCCTTGGGCCACGTCGACATTGGTTACGCCCGCGTCGGCCAGGTTTTTGCGGGCCAGCTCTGCCAGCTCCGGCAGGATGTCCACGGTCAGCACGTGGCGCGCGCGGTGAGCGAGCAGGGCGGCCATGTAGCCGGAGCCGGCGCCGATTTCCAGCACTTGCTCATGCTTGCGCACGGCCAGGTCCTGCAGGATGCGGGCTTCCACGCGCGGGGCCAGCATGTTCTGGCCGCCCGGCAGCGGGATTTCCATGTCGACGAAGGCCAGCGCGGCGTAGGCCTGCGGCACGAACTGTTCCCGCTTGACTACCGCCAGCAGGTCCAGGATTTCCTGATCCAGCACATCCCAGGGGCGGATTTGCTGTTCGATCATATTGAATCGGGCTTTCTCGAGGTCCATCTTGCCATTCCTTCCAATGCCAACCGCTAATCAGTTCAGAGTTCCGGCCGCGCGGTGCCAGGGGCCGGGGAAATCCGTCAAACCTAACATTTTAACCCCGCGCCAAGACACTTGCCCAAGCGCGTCGCCCAGGTTGTGGCCTCGATGCCGCAGTCCGGCCATGGCTGCGCCATTCCGGGCTGACTCCCGGCCTTCTCAGGGCTTTTGGGGCGGCTTGCCTCATTCCGCGCTTGCTGGCTTGTGCGCCGCTGTGTCGCCGGCTTCGGGCGCGGTGGCGGGAGTCGCCACGGCTTGCTTGCCGCGCCACTTGCGGCCCAGCCACGCGCTGAAGTCGTCGAGGTACGTATAGATCACCGGCACTACCACCAGGGTCAGGATCGACGAGGTGATGATGCCGCCGATCACCGTCTGGCCCATCGGTGCGCGTTGCTCGGCGCCTTCGCCCAGGCTGAAGGCCAGCGGCACCATGCCGAAGATCATGGCCAGCGTGGTCATCAGGATCGGCCGCAGCCGCACGCGCGCGGCTGCGATCAGCGCGGCCTCGCGCGACATCGGCGGCTGTCCGTCGGCGCCGCGCCGGGCCTGGTTGGCGAAATCCACCAGCAGGATGGCGTTCTTGGTCACCAGCCCCATCAGCATGATGAAGCCGATGATGGAGAACATGTTCAGCGTGGAGCGGAACAGCAGCAGCGCCGCGAACACGCCCACCAGCGTGAGCGGCAGCGAGGTCATGATGGCGATCGGCTGGAAGAAGCTGGCGAACTGCGAGGCCAGGATCATGTAGATGAAGATCACCGCCAGCGCCAGCGCCGACACCGCGAAGCCGAACGATTCGTTCATCGACTTGGTGGAGCCGCCGAAGCGGTACTTGTAGCCGGCAGGCCAGTTCATCCCGTCCAGCGCCGCCTTGACTTCGCGTGCCACCTCGCCCTGCGAGCGGCCCGCGGTATTGGCGGTCAGCTCCACTTCGCGGGAGAGGTCGCGCCGGCTGATCTGGTTGGCGCCGGTGGTCGGGATCAGTTCCGCGATTTGGCGCAGCGGCACCATGCGCGGCGAGCCATCCGTGTTGTTCTGGCTGCTGGCGATCATCAGCGCGCTCAGGTCGGCCATGCCGGTGCGGGCGTCCTTGGGCAGGCGCACGCGTACGTCATAGTTCTGGTCGTCGGGCGCGCGCCATGAGCTGATGGCGTCGCCGGCCAGCAACGGGCGCAGCGCGTTGCCGATCTGCACGATGCCCACGCCCAGGTCGGACGCCAGCTCGCGGCGGATGCGCACTTCCACCGTGGGGCGGTCGTCCTTCATGCTGGAGTCGAGGTCGGTCAGGCCGCGCACCGCGGCCATGCGCCGGCTGGCTTCCAGCGACAGGCGCCGCAGTGTTTCCAGGTCGTCGCCCTGGATCGAGACCTGCAGTGCCTTCTGGCCGCCGGCACCGTCCGGCATGCCGACCATGGTCAGCGTAATGCCGGCGATGCTGGCCATGCGCTCGCGGATCATCGGGTTGAGCTGCGTGGTGGTGAGCTTGCGCGCGCGGCGCTCGGTCAGGCGCACCGACACCAGCGCGTTGTTGCGCCCGGAGGTATTGCCCGAATTGATGGTTGCGTAGGTGTAGGCCACCTCGGGGAAGGCCTTGAGCGCGGCCTGCACCTGCCTGACCTTGGCTTCGGTAACTGCAAGCGATGTGCCCACCGGCGTGGTGAAGCCCACCTGCGTTTCGCCGAGGTCGGCGGCAGGCACGAACTCGGTGCCGATCAGCGGCACCAGCGCAAAGCTGCCGAAGAACGTCACCGCCGCGATGATGGCGGTGGCCAGCCGGTGCTTGAGCGCCCAGCCCAGCATCGAGCCATAGCCGTGGCCGAGCGCATCCATGCGCGCCGAGAACCAGTCCAGCATGCGGCCCACGGTGCGGCCGTACAGGCTTTTCTTGTTGCCGGTGCCGTGCAGGTCGGGGTCGTGCCAGACCGAGGACAGCATCGGGTCCAGGGTGAACGAGACGAACATGGAGATCAGCACCGCCGCCACCACCGTCACGCCGAACTGGTGGAAGAAGCGGCCGATGATGCCGCCCATGAAGCCCACCGGCAGGAACACGGCCACGATGGAGAAGGTGGTGGCCAGCACCGCCAGCCCGATCTCGTTGGTGCCGTCGAGCGCCGCCGTGCGATGGTCCTTGCCCATCAGGTTGTGCCGCACGATGTTCTCGCGCACCACGATGGCGTCGTCGATCAACAGGCCCACGCACAGCGACAGCGCCATCAGCGTGATCACGTTGAGCGTGAAGCCGAACATATACATCACGCCGAACGTGCCGATCAGCGCGATCGGCAAGGTCAGCCCCGTGATGACCGTGCTGCGCCATGAGCCGAGGAACAGGAAGACGATGGCCACCGTCAGGAAGGCGCCTTCGAGCAGGGTGGAGCGGACTTCCTTGACGCTGCTGCGGATGCCGCGTGCCGCGTCGTTGACCACGGCGAGTTGCACGCCTGCGGGCACCAGCTTGCGCACCTCGTCGGTCATCTTGATCAGGCCATCGACGGTGTCGACCGTGTTCTGGCCCTGTGCCTTCACCACCGCCAGGAACAGCGCACGCTTGCCGTCCAGCATCGCCAGGCTTTCCTGCTCCTCCTCGCCGTCGCGCACGTCGGCGACCTGCTCCAGCGTGACCGGCTGGCCCGCGCGGCGCGCCACGATGATGTGGCGGAAGGCATCCGGCGTGATGACGCGGCCCTTGATCTGCACCACCGTCTCGGTGGAGGTGGAGCGCAGCTCGCCCGCGGGCAGTTCCTGGTTCTCGTTGCGGATGGCGTCCATCACCTGGTTCACGCCGATGCCGAGCGCCTCCAGCTGGGCGGGGCGGATGCGGATCTCGACCTCGCGCTTGGTGCCGCCAACGAGGCTGATGGCGCCCACGCCGCGCACGGTCTCCAGCCGCTTGCGCACGATCTGGTCGGCGATGGTGGTCAGCTCGCGCTGCGTGCGCTGCGCGCCCGGCGCGTTCGACACGGACAGGTAGAACACCGGCGCGTCCGACGGGTCGTAGCGCAGCACGCGCGGGTCTTTCACCTCGTCGCGGAACTGCGGGCGGATCAGCGCGATCTTGTCGCGCACGTCCTGCGCGGCCTGGCCCACATCGACGGAGAGATCGAACTTGATCACCACCACCGAGGTGCCCTGGTAGGAGTGCGAGAAGATCTCGTCGATGCCGGAGATGGTATTGACGATTTCCTCGATCTTGCGGGTGACGTCGGACTCCACCGATTCCGGCGCGGCGCCGGGGTACTCGGTCTGCACCACGACGATGGGGAAGGTGATGTCCGGGAACTGGTCAACCGGCAGGCGCTGGTAGGAGAACAGGCCGATCACGATGAAGGCCATCATCATCATGGTGGCCAGCACCGGGTTGTGGATGGACAGGCGGGTGAACCACATGGGCGGGGGCTCCTACGCCTTGATCAGCTTGACGCGGCTGCCCGCGCGAAGGGTGCCGAGGTTGTTGCGCACCACCTTGGCACCGGCGGCCAGCCCGCTGGTGATTTCCACCAGCCCGCTCGCATCGTCGCGGATGCCAAGCTGGACCTGGCGTTCCGCCAGCACGTCATTCTCCACGCTGTAGACGAAGGCGCGCTCGCCATCGCTGCGCACCGCCGTGGCCGGCACCGCCACCACGCCGGCGTGGTGGCCGAGCACCAGCGCGCCCTGGGCGAACATGCCCGCGCGCAGGCGCGCCTCGGGATTGTCCACCCGCACATAGACCGTGATGCTGCGCGTGCCCTGGCTTACCGCCGGGTTGATGCGCACCAGCTTGCCCTCGAAGCGGCCGCTGCCTTCCACATCGAGTTGCACCGCCTGGCCGATGGCAGCGCGAGCCACATCCGCCATGGGGATCGGCGCCTCGAGTTCCAGCGCGCGCAGGTCGACCACGTCGATCAGGCGCGTGTCGGGCGAGACCTTCTCGCCCGGCTGCACCGCGCGTGCGGCCACCAGGCCATCCAGCGGCGATTTGACGATGGTGTCGGCGAGCGCTTTCTGCGCGACTTCAAGGCCGCCTTGGGCGGCGTCGAGATTGGCGTGCGCCACGTCCAGGTTGCTCTGGAAGCTGTCGAAGGCGGTCTTGGAGATAAAGCCCTTGGCCACAAGGTCGCGGTTGCGCTCGAAGGTCTGCCTGGAATTCTCGTACTGGCCGCGCGCCGCCAGCATCTGCCCGCGCGCCTGCGCCACCTTGGCCTGGTACTCGGTCGCATCGATGCGCACGATGACCTGGCCAGCGCGCACGGCTTCGCCCTCGCGCACCAGCACCTGCTGCACCTCGCCTGAGACCTTGGCCTTGACCGAGGCCTGGTTGAGCGCCCGCAGCCCGCCCGAGAGCGGCAGCGACACGCGCAAGTCTTGCGTAGCGGCATCGACCAGGTCGGATTGCAGGAACTCCACCAACTCGGGCGCCCCGGCAGCCGGGGCAGCGCCGTGCTTGCCGTTGCTCGCCTTGCGCACGGCGGCAGCGGCGCTCAGCACGGCAATCACCGCGATGGTGGCGACCGCGGCGATCAGGATTTTCTTGCGTCGGGTCATGCTGTCTCCGGCGGCTGCGCCGGGGTCTCCCGCGCGGCCTGCTGCCCCTGCGCTTGTGCCAGGGCTTCTTGTTGTATCTGTTCCCAGACGTAGGGGCCGACCTTAGGTGGCAGCGGCGTATCGCGCGCCGCGCCGGTGGTCAGGCCGAACAGCAACATCTGGAGCAGGTTGTCGAGGAACGCCTCGGGGTCGATCTCGATGCGCGACGACGCGCTGAACGCACGCTGCCACAGCATCAGGAACATCAGCGGCGCGCAGATCAGCGTTGTGGTCGGGTTGGCCGGCATGTCTCGCAGCTCGCCACGCGCCACACCGCGCTTGAGCACGCGCGCGAACAACTCATCTCCCGGCAGCACCACTTCCTCATGGTAGAACTGGGCAATGTCAGGAAAATGGCTGGATTCGGCCATGATCAGCTTGGTCAGGCCGGCTACCGGCGTTGCCCCGACCAGACCCCACCAGCCGCGCAGCAGTTCCCTGAGCAACTCCGGCGTCGAGCCCTGGTAGTTCTCCACCAGGTCGATGCCCCTGGTCAGGGTCGGCACCAGGTTTTCGCGCACCACCGTCTTGAACAGCTCCTCCTTATTAGCGAAGTACAAATACACCGTGCCCTTGGACACGCCAGCCGCGGCAGCGACATCTTCCAGCCGGGTGGCCGCATAGCCGCGTTCGACGAATAGATCGAGCGCGGCAGCCACCAGTTCCTGTGGGCGCGCTGCCTTGCGGCGAGCCCAGCGTTTGGTGTTCGCGGATTCCTGATTCTGGCCTGGAGGATTTTTCACTGGGGCGCTGCGCACCTCTGCGGGCGGGCGCGCCGCGAGATTTGCTAATTAATAACTCTTGGGTCAGTAATGTAGTGGAGCGGAATCCGGCGGTCAAGCGCGGGGAGGGCCGAACGGCTTGGGGCACAATACGGGCTGCCGGGCGTCGTCCGCGCCTGAACCTTTGCCATGTCCCATCAGTCTGAACTCTCCTGCCGGCCCGATTGTGGCGCTTGTTGCACCGCGCCCTCCATCACCTCGCCGATTCCCGGCATGCCCGGCGGCAAGCCGGCCGGCGTACCCTGTGTGCAGTTGCTGCCCGACCGGCGCTGCGCGATTTTTGGCGAGCCCACGCGGCCGGCATTTTGCGCCGGGCTCAAGCCCTCTGCCGACATGTGCGGCGAAACCCGCGGGCATGCGCTGGCCTGGCTGACGCAACTCGAGGTTGCCACCGCGCCTGGCCGCGCCGGCTGAACCCGCAAGGAACAAACAGATGGTCATGATCACTCGCCGGCGTTGGCTGGCAGCAAGCGGCACCGCCGCGCTGGCCGCGGCACTGGCTGCCTGCGGCATGATGGGCAACGATTACACCTTCTCACAGAGTCAGCTGCAATCGGCCCTGGAGCGCAAGTTTCCGTTCAACAAGCGCTACATGGAGCTGTTCGACATCCAGCTCGCCAACCCGCAGCTCACGCTCGATCCCAGCCGCAACCGGGTCAACGTGCAGTTCGACGCCACCGTAAACAACCGCCTGTTCTTCGGCGAGCCGCTGGCAGGCCGCTTCGCGCTGGACAGCGGTCTGCGCTACGATCCGGCCAGCCGCGCGGTGGTGCTGCAGGATCCGCAGGTCCAGCAGTTCGACGTCAAAGGCCTGCCGCCTCAATTCACGCGCCAGCTCAATGCGCTCGGCGGCATCCTTGCGGAGCAGTTGTTGCAGGGCTATCCGCTCTACACCTTCCGTCCCGACGAGCTGCGCCTCGCCGGCGCCAGTGTCGAACCCGGTACAATCACCGTTTTGCCCAACGGGATCAACGTCAAGATCAATCGTCCTTGATGACGCGCCACGCGCAGGCATGCGCTTTGCACAGCCACTCCGGTGTCATGGTCGTGGCGGATAGTCGTGATTCCTGGCGCCTGGTGCGTGGCTGATGGCATAGGGTTGACGGTTGCTCGTTTCCTTTTTGCTCGCTTGTCCTCGGCCTGTTCCTGGCTTTTCCTTTGCTCCTCCATTCAGCATTCCACTCATTCCAATCAGCATGGATATTGCCCTCGCCCTGAAAGCCGTGATCCTCGGCATCGTCGAAGGACTGACCGAGTTCCTGCCCATCTCCAGCACCGGCCACCTGATCCTCGCCGGCCAGCTGCTCGACTTCAATGATGAAAAAGGCAAGATCTTCGAGATCGTGATCCAGTTCGGCGCCATCCTGGCGGTTTGCTGGGAGTTCCGCCACCGCATCGTCACCGTGGTGGGCGGACTGGCCACCGATGAAAAGGCCCGGCGCTTTGCCATCAATGTGATCGTGGCCACCGTGCCGGCGATCGTGCTGGCGCTCGTATTCGGCAAGTGGATCAAGGCCCACTTGTTCAACCCGATCACCGTGGCCACCGCGTTTATCATCGGCGGTGTGGTGATCTTGTGGGCCGAATGGCGCGAAAGCCATCGCGGCCAGGTCTCCCACCCGCAAGGCAACGCGCTGCTGGAGGCCGCCAAGGCCGGCGCACCGCGCATCGAGTCGGTCGACGACCTGCACTGGCGCGATGCGATCAAGGTCGGGCTGGCGCAGTGTTTCGCGCTGATCCCGGGCACCTCGCGTTCCGGCGCCACCATTATCGGCGGCATGCTGTTCGGGCTGTCGCGCCAGGTGGCCACCGAGTTCTCCTTCTTCCTGGCGATCCCGGTGATCTTCGGCGCCACCGTCTACGAGCTGTACAAGTCCCGCGCGCTGCTGTCCGCCGACGACCTGGGCATCTTCGGCATCGGCTTCGTCTTCGCCTTCCTGTCCGCCTTCCTGTGCGTGCGCTGGCTGCTGCGCTTTGTCGCCACCCATGACTTCAAGCCCTTTGCCTGGTACCGGATCATCTTCGGCATCGTTGTGCTGGCGACCGCGTACTCGGGGCTGATCGCCTGGCATGCTTGAAGGCGGTCGCGGTAGTCGCAATAGGTAGCACCGGCGACTGTCGCAGGAATAAAAAAGCGTGGCTCCAGGCCACGCTTTTTTATTGTGCGCCGTCTCTCGGCGCGGCCTTCGCCTTCAGGCCCGCTTGCGGAACACCACGTCCCACACGCCATGCCCCAGCCGCACGCCGCGGCGTTCGAACTTGGTCACCGGGCGGTAGTCCGGCCGCGGCGCAAAGCCGTCGGCGGCGTCCGAGGTGTTGGCCAGGGTGGGCTCGCCCGACAACACTTCCACCATCTGGTGAGCATATTCTTCCCAGTCGGTCGCGCAGTGCAGGTAGCCGCCCGGCTTGAGGCGGTCGGCCAGCAGCTTGACCAGCGGCGGCTGCACCAGGCGCCGCTTGTTGTGGCGCTTCTTGTGCCACGGGTCGGGGAAGAAAATATGCACGCCGTCCAGGCAGGATTGCGTCAGCATGTGCGCGATGACCTCAACGGCGTCATGCGACATGATCCGCACATTGCCGATCTCGCGCTCGCCCAGCAGCTTGAGCAGGGCGCCCACGCCGGGTTCATGCACCTCGCAGCCCAGGAAGTTGTCCTGGGGGCGCAGTTGCGCGATATGCGCGGTGGTCTCGCCCATGCCGAACCCGATCTCGAGGATCGCCGGCGCGGCGCGGCCAAACGTGGCCTCCCAGTCGAGCGGTTGCGGTGCGTAGGGCAGGATAAAGCGCGGCCCCAGGTCATCGATGGCACGCTGCTGGCCGGTGGAGGTTCGCCCCGCGCGGCGCACGAAGGAACGGATACGGCGCGGATGCGCCACGTCGCTGCCGTCGGCAGCCTTGGCGGGCGCGTTGTCAGCGTCGTCGGCTGGCGTCGGGTCGGAACTCGGGTCTTGGGGGAGCATGGCAACAAAAAAGCCGCCGGGCGAATCCTGATCGGGCATGCGACCAGTGGCGAAGGCGGCTCGTCTCAATCTGAGGTGGAGCGGGCGATGGGAATCGAACCCACGTCTTTAGCTTGGGAAGCTAAGGTAATGGCCATTATACGACGCCCGCGAAACCGCGATTCTACGCGGGATTCCCCGGCAAGTGCAAGCGCCCGTGCTGGCTGCTGCATTGAAAAGTGTATCCACTGCCACTCGGCTTGCTGGGTACGCTGGCGTTACTTTCGCAACCAGACTCTTGAGTCTCCATTTGTCTGAGTGGTACGCGTCATTTGTACACGCCACTGATGTCTGTCAGGTTCGTGTACAAGCCAGCTTGATAACTGGCATCCAGCTTGGCTTGCCGTGCCAGGGAAATGAAACTTTTCTCCGCAACCAGACGGTTTGCGTATGGAATGGTGGCGCAGAAGGACTGCATGTCGCGAATGTCATTCGGCTCCAGAGAACCGGTCTGCGCCTCCAGGCGAGTGGCTAACGCAGCCTCCACGTTCAAAGTTGGAACGTTTCGGATGAACGTCACAATTGCCTCCGGTCCGAGCTGCTTCATTTCATCTACGGTATGCCCAATGACCTCGAGCATGTGGGCAACATAGCCTTGATGATCGTAGAAGAGCAGAGCCGCATATGCTCGCCAGCGCAAATCGATTGTTGCGCCTCTCATGAGCGCGCGACGTTGTTCGATTCTGGCAAGAAGCGCGTCCGATTCAGCGGAGAATGCGGCATGGGCCGTTCGACGGCGCTGGTCGTCCTGATCGAGCATGTAGTCGATGTATTGACGCTTCGGATCAACGTGCTCATTCAGGAAGCGAGATGTAGTAGCCTCGGTATGCGAAGCCACGAGCGTGTCGAAAGTCTCGAACGCTTGCATGAAACTTGGAGCGATGGCCCAGTTTAAGTCAAACTGAACCGGGGACTCCTCGAATATGGAGTGCAACGCGTTCCGCATCTCGATCAGAATTCGGGCTTCACGACTTCTGAAGACCCAGCCCTTACTAAGGGCGGACTGTACCTCGACGACGTGCGTACGACTTGTTTGGTCGTTGCGCTTGGATGTCTCCAGGATATGAGAGACCGTCAACGGGGCAATGACTCGGCCTTTGTCGACGGCCTCGTGGAGTTCTGCGTAGGCAATGTACGCTGGACCCGTGGTCACCACACCTGCTCGCACGCGGGCGAGTTCGATCCACTTGTTTTGGTCCAGAAACAGGACTTCCATCTTGCGCCGCCTAAATGTCAGTAGACGGACCCGCTGGTCTGTCTAGGGTTCCCGAGCAGGACAGTGTTCTATACGTGGGTCAACATTCGATGCAAAAACCAGCGTTACCTGGGTCAGATTTGGATGCAAATCAACACATTCACGCATGCCTGGAGATGAAGGTGACGCCGCACGTGGCACAAAACACCTCGGGACTACGCTCGGACCGTTCCTGATGCCATTGCTCGCAGCGAGGGTTATGTCATCTCGCAGCAAACGCGCAAGCTGATCGAGTAGGGCTTCGGCTGGGTCAATACAGTGGGGCGCATGCGTCAGGTGATGGCGCGCAGCCTGAAGAAGGTCGACCAGTGGTTTGTCCTGAGCATGGCCACCTACAACCTCGTGCGCATGCGCTCGCTGGGACGAATCCGTCCGCAGTTGCAGTAATCGCGGCAATGGGGCCGGAAACCGGCCCCCAATCACTGAAAAAGGTGATGAAGTGACGCGCAGCTTCCGGACTGTGAAAAATGCGGGGCACAAAAACCGCACAGGGAAAGCTTCATCGTTTGTTTCAGCAGCCTGTTAGGGACCCAAGGATCGCAGATCACCGCGCTCAAAGTGTGCTGAAGAGTTCCGCCACGCTGATCCGCAGCGCCGTGGCCAGCGCTTCGATCGCGTCCAGCGACGGGTTGGCAGCGCCGGTCTCAATCCGGCTCATGTAGGTGCGGGCAAAGCCCACATGATCGGCAAAGGCTTCCTGGGACAGGCCGGTGGCTTGGCGAAGTTCACGAATGCGCTTGCCAAAGCGACGGCGTAGGATCGTTTTCATGGCCCCTACTGTGGGAGGGTGCACACTAATCGGCCACACACTAATCGTGACATTCCGGGCGAGGTTGGCTATGCTATGTCGGCGTCGGCATCCCCTTGCCGGCGCCGAACCGGAGCACACTCTCACCATGAGCGGCATGTTTGTCCTCTGGCAAACGGCACGCCACGCCGGCGATCTCGCCCGGACGGCCGCGCCGTACCACGCCCTAGGGGCCACCCTGGCGCAGCGGCCGTTTCGCCTTCCTGCTCCCCAGCAGGCTGCCGCGCTGCAACTGCAGCGGCTGGTGGCGGCCTACCTGCAATACCAGGAGGGCCAGCTGGCCCACTACCAGGCAGCCGTACAGTGCGTGGCCGCCTGTACCGCCTACTGGCAGGGCAGAGGCGCGCTGCCCTGCCACTGGCGCCGGATCCGCAACCAGGTGCTGCGCTTTGAATTCAGCCTGGCAGATCCACTGTTTCTGTCGAGCCGCGTCCACGCGGTCAGGCAGGAGTTATATCCCTATATCTCACACTGTAGTCTGGGAGCATCGCTATGACGATCGGCTTAGCCGTCTTGGCCGTGGGCGTGCCCGCGGCCTTGCCAGGGCAGTCATTGGTCGTCTATGACCCGGGCACGGCGATGATCGTCGATCTGGTGCCCTGTGAAGATGCGCACGCCCAGGAGCGGGCCATCATGGAAACCCTGCTCGCATCGGCCCAGCCGGCCGAACTGTGGATCGCCGATCGCAACTTCAGCACCCGGGCGATTCTTGCCGGGTGGCAGCGTCGCGGCAGCGCCTTCATCGTGCGGGAGCACGGCCGCAATCCGAGCCCCAGCGAGCTGGATCCGTTACGCGAAATGGGCCGGGTCGAAACCGGCATCGTGTACGAGCAAGCGGTCAGCATCCCAGATGAATCGAACGCGCCGCTGGTGCTGCGGCGCATCGAGCTGCATCTGGATGGCGCCACCGAGGATGGTGACACCGTCATCCGCCTGCTGACCAATGTCCCGTCCGCCCATCTGACGGCCGAGGCCGTCGCCCGGCTATACCGGCGACGCTGGAGCATAGGGAATATGTTTCAGCGGCTGGAATCGGTGCTCAACAGTGAGATTCGTTCGTTGAGCCAACCGCGCGCGGCGCTGCTGGCCTTCGGCGTGGCGGCGCTCGCGTATAACGTACTGAGCGTGATTGCGACTGCGATGAGAATCCGGCATGAGCTGGATACCAGCGACATCGAGCTCTCACCGTATTACCTCGCCAGCGAAATCCGGGCAACTTATGCCGGCATGATGATCGCGGTGCCGCCCGAGGTGTGGCAGGCCTATGACCTCCTCACCCCAGCTCAGCTCGGTCGCGAGTTGATCAAGATGGCGACGCACGTTGATCCCCGCGCGATGCGCAAACATACGCGGGGACCGAAAGCGCCGAAGAAGAACGGCTATGTGGCCGGATGCGTAGCACGGCGGCATGTTTCTACCGCCCGTGTCATCAAGGCTGGACGTGTCGTCTAATCACTTTGAAAGGGGTGGGTCTATGACCACCTTGGAGAACGGGTGTGGCGACACCTGGATAGCTGCCAGTTCCTGACGTATCTGCACGCGCGGCCTCCGCGAGTGTCGTGTCCGGAGCATGGCGTGAGGCAAGTGAGGATGCCGTGGGCGGAGGCTGGGAGTCGGTTTACGCATCTGTTTGAAGCGCTGGCCATCGACATATTGCTGGCAACGAATGTCAAGCGAGCCGCGGAGATCTTGCGCATTACGTGGGACTGCCTGGCACGTGATGGAAAGAGCTGTATTGAGGGGGCGGGCGGCGAAAGCCAACGAGATGCCCCGGCTGATGGGCGTGGATGAAAAGGCAATCGCCAAGGGACATCGCTATATGACGCTGGTGTGCGATCTGGAAGAAGCGACGGTGGAATACATCGGAGAAGAGCGCAAGCAGGCCAGCTTGGCCGCTTACTTCGAGGCCTTCCCGGTGGCGGATCGCGAGGCCATTGACGCAATCAGCCTGGACATGTGGCCGGCCTACATCAACGCCTGCCAGGCCAATGTGCCTGGCGCAGACGAGAAGATGGTCTTTGACCGCTTCCACATCATGCGCCATGTCATTGAGGCGGTGGACAAAGTCAGAAAGCAGGAGCACAAGGCGTTGCTGAAAGCCGGAGACGACACCCTTGCTCGCAGCAAATACCTGTGGCTGACCAACCCGGAGAACATGCTGGAGCCGTCCAGGGAACGCTTCAATGCACTGAGGACGATGGAGCTGAAAACAGCTCGAGCCTGGGCCTTGAAGGAGGCGCTGCGGGGGCTGTGGAATTACCGCACCACCGGCTGGGCCACACGCTTCTGGAGGCGCTGGTACTTCTGGGCGACCCATAGCCGGCTGGCGCCGATGATTGACGCCGCCCGGCTGATCGCCTGCCACTTGCCGAATGTGCTGACCTACTTCAAACATCGCATCACCAATGCCGTTGCCGAGGGGTTGAATTCCAAGATCGCCACTGTCCAGAAGCGAGCCTGCGGCTATCGCAATCCGGACCACTTTAAGATCGCCGTCTACTTCCACTGCGGTGGTCTCAACCTACATCCGGCTGCGCTGACCCACACGAAAGTCGGATGAACCGTTTTCCTGGGCGCGACAGTGGTAGCCTCGGCCGTGGGAGATGGTTTCGTTGATCAAGGGGGCATCGGACAAGTCAACTGTGCTATGGGGCGTAGCGCATGGCAGCTCAAGAAGCTCGCCTGAATTAAGGTGAGGGGCCATGAAGCGCCGGCAACCTTGTCAAATTGAATTCTACAGATTATTCTGTCAGCACTTATCGCCGCTTTAGCGGCATTGACATCGACATCGGCGCGGCGCGCCACGACAGGATGCGGTTCATGGGCTTGGGCGCTTTGGCACCGTAAGCGCTTCCCTTGGTCACCGTCTATCCATTTTTTGGGCCATCCGGGCGGGCTGTCTAAGTCCGTCCAGCTCTCATCCCCTGCCTGCAATGATCCCCGTAGCGTCGCTGCGGGTATCCCTCCCGTTTTCCTGTCTTCTACCTTCCTCCGCAACTTTCCTGAATCGTAGCCGAAGGGTTTTGCATGCCCTTGTACTCACGTCCACTCTTGCCTTTTCGCTGTGGCCGTTATTCGGAAGCGTTGATAAGGGGTTTCATGCCCTTCTCCCTAGTGATGCTCTCAGGACAGCCTGAGCATGGCCGGACTGTATCTGGCGAGTTCGTCTGCACTCTCAAAGCAGACATCCAACGAACGGAACCCAACCGTTGTCAGTTGGGGAAGGTGATGAAGGTGGACGTAGGGACAGCCTGTACCTAGTGCGATGGTCAGTTCGTGAAGCTGGACATCGATGACGATGGTACGAAGAAGGTTCGACTGGCCCGGGCGCGATGTGGCTGGAGCAATGCGGTTACTTGCCGCATCAGCCCCGGACATCGATGCTGTTGTAGCGCTCCACCTCACGTAGTCCCGGCATGTTGTCGCCAGAACGTCTGTGTGTGCCTGACGGGACGCACAGGCCCGCTGGTGGTGCCGTAGCTGTTCCCTGTATCCCGTACCGCTACCCGAGGGTTCCGGTGCCAGGGCTGGTTTAGCCAGCCGCCGTTAACACTGACCAAGTGAGGAATCTAGTGAAGCTGGATATTTTTGTGGACCTGATGCGTATGGTTGACCGCAATCGGGATGGCTCGTATGCGACCCAGGCGGCCCGCAGGGAAGTGCTCGCGCAGGTGGCTCATGACCTCAAGGACATGGGCTTCCGAATGCTTCCTGCTACCGGGTTGAAGCCAAAGCATGTTGCCGCGCTGGTCAATCGTTGGCAGGCCTCCGGCATTGCTCTGGGCACCATGAAGAACCGTATGTCACATGTACGGTGGTGGGCAGAGAAGGTCGGCAAGCGGAATTGTGTTCCGCGTACGAATGCCGAGCTGGGCATTGGCAGGCGCAGGTATGTGACCAACGTTTCTAAGGCACTGGTGCTGGCGTCGGGTGATATCGAGAAAATTACCGATGAACGTCTGCGCTGTTCTGTCGAGTTGCAGCAGGCCTTTGGGTTGCGCCGAGAGGAGTGCCTCAAGTTTCAGCCGAGGTATGCGCTGACAGGCCTTACGCCGGATGTAGTACGGGAGATACAGCTCAAGCCAACCTGGTGTAAGGGCGGCCGGGCACGTGCTGTGCCTGTCACGAATGAGCATCAGCGGGCTGTGCTTGCGCGTGCGGTAGCGCTCTGTGGAAGTGGCTCCATGATCCCGAAGAATCTCAAGTACGTCGACCAGCTCCACCGCTATGTCTGGGCTGTCGAGAGGGCTGGCATGTCGAAGTTACATGGCCTTCGGCATGAGTATGCCCAGCAGCGTTACCACCAGCTCACCGGCTGGCTTGCTCCTGCCGCGGGTGGTCCAGTGTCAGCACAGTTCACGCCGCAGCAGCGGGCCGTGGATCGTGCAGCACGGCTCCAAGTGTCTGCCGAGTTGGGCCACAATCGCGAGGAGATTACAGCCGTTTATCTAGGCCGCTAACGCGTTGTTGTGGCCTTGCTCGATGCTACTAGTGGGCCGTAACGTTTGATCTGGGAGTAATTCGACGAGCGGAATCGAAGTTCTTCCGCTTCACAGGTTTGGGCTGTTTGTTGTAGTGGCGGTAAATAGCGCATGAGCTTTCGTTTGAGATCGCTCACAGAGGTAAAGATGCCGCGGGCGATGACATCTCGCTCGATCTTGGCGAACCTCAGTTCCACCTGATTGATTCATGACGAATACGTTGGACTGAAATGCATATGCACGTTGGTGTGGTCGGCCAAGAATGCTTCAACCAGCTTGCTCCTGTGGGCGGAGAGGTTGTCGGCAATGACATGGATCTCTTTACCGCGAGGCTGCGGAACGTGTCAATGACTTTGCGTCACCTGGCTTCATGAATTTACTGTGCCGGACTGTGGTGTGTTTGGGGTAATGGCCTCCGATGGGGGCGGGTTGATCCAGACTGCTGTGGGCAGCCGCGGTGGTTCAGGGCGACGCCCTTTAAATCTGTTTGGGGACGCCCGGAATGCTGTGTCGAGTGCTGCCTGACGGGTGAGGTGCAACTCCTGGGCGAGCCCATAATGAACGCTGTGCGGCGTCATGAATCCGATGCCCGAGTGCCGATGCACGGTGTTGTACCAGGCGAAGAATGCCTGGCAGTGGGCGCGCGCATCCTCAATGCAGCCGAAGCGCGCGGGGAAGTCCGGGCGGTACTTCATCGTCTTGAACTGCGACTCCGAGAAGGGATTATCGTCAGATACGTGAGGCCGGCTGTGGCTTTTGGTGATGTCCAGGTCGACCAGCAACGCGGCCACCGGTTTAGAGCGCATGCTGGCACCGCGATCGGCATGAAGCGTGAGCACGCCGGGGGCGATATCGTGGCGTGCCACGCTGTCGGCGATGAGCTGTTCAGCGAGCTCCGCGCTCTCGCGCCCGGCGATCAACCAGCCCACGACATGGCGGCTGAAGATGTCCAGGATGACGTAGAGGTGGAAGCACGTCCACCTGGCTGGCCCTTTGAGTTTGGTGATGTCCCACGACCACACCTGGTTAGGCGCGCGCGCCAGCAACTCAGGCTTGACGTAGGCCGGATGGACAAGCTGGTTGCGTCGCTCGCGCGAGCCGCCATTGGCCGCGAGCAACCGGTACATGGTGCGCACCGAGCCCAGGTAGCGGCCCTCGTCGAGCAACGTGGCGTGTATCGCCGCCGGCGCGGTGTCGGCGAAGCGCTCGCTGTTAAGGGTGTCCAGCAGCACCTGGTTTTCCAGGGCATCCAGAGCCAACGGTGGCCGGGGCCGGGCAGTGGACCGTGGCAGTGGACCGATGAAGGCCATGCGACGCAGGTGGGCCCGCTGCCGGGCAGGCGTGCCGCGCGGCACGCCCAGGGCATGGCAGGCCGCGCTCGCGCCCAGGGCCGGAGTGAGCTCTTGCACAGCCGCCATTACGGCTTGTCGGTGTCGTCGTCGATCGGATTGCCCAGCAAGGCTGCAAGTTTTTTTGGACGTCGATCACCAGCAGCGCCTTGTCGAGTCGCCTCCTGAGATTATCGCGCTCGCGCGTGAGCTGCGCGATGTGCCGCGCCTCGGCCCGAGTCTCGTCGAATTTGGGTCCGCGCTTTTGTGGGGCAAGGGCAGCCAGTTCGGCAGCCTCGCGCTGGCGCCGCCACGTGCTCAAGGATGACGAGTACACGCCTTCATGGCGCATCAGCGCGCCGATCTCTCCGGGCTTGGTGCAGCGGTCAGCCGCCTCCAGTATGCGGCGCTTGTCGGCGTTGGAAAATTGCCTGCGCCGAGCGCGAGCAACGACCTCTGAATCGGTGCCGGACGCTGACGCCAGCGTCGCCGATCCGGGCGCCTCTTCAGTCGCCCTACGGGCTCCTTGCGTTGCGCCCGGATCGGACACATTCTTGACGGCGGCCATCGTTGCCTTGGATGAGTTGTTGACGGTCATACCTACCTCGTTGCTCACTAATCTATCAGGGATAGGTGACGCACGTCATATTGGCACGGGGGCTGATTGGCCACGATGTCAGTCAGAAACGCGACGAACTCTGCAGAGGTGTGCCGCGCAGCCGTCTTGCCAAGCACTTCACCCGTTCTCGTGTTGAATGCCGCATAGAGCGATAACGTGCCATGCCGGTAGTATTCGAAACCATGGCGCTCAGCCCGACCTAGCGAAAGTGGCAGCACGGGATCTTTGCGATTCAGCGTCTGAACACCGGTTATACAGCGATCGGTAGGATATTAGCTTTCTTCAGAACAAGGTGGCGCCGAAACTTGCATCGCGCCAAGACACGCAGATTTGGTGGGGAAAGATGGTCAGCTGCGAGAACTCGCGTATGAAACCCGCATGAACAGTGGGTTTGGTCAGGCCGTTGCGGCTTGGGAAGCTAAGGTAATGGCCATTATACGACGCCCGCTAAGGCTTGCTGGAGGCGGATTTTAGCATGGTTTCCGATGCCTTTCATGTTTCCGCGTCCGGCCGTTGATTGGCAAGTCGTTGAACAGGGCTTCCTCAGGCATTTGCCTTGGCGGCGCGGGGAAGCTTTGCTTGCACCCCGGCTAGACCGAGCAACAGCCCAATAATGCCGGCGTAGAAGACGATGTTCGCCTGATGCGCCATCGTCACTTGCGTTAGGCCGCTGATCAAACTTGCCATCACGACGCCAAGGCCAGCCCCACTGAGGCTGACGCCGAGCGCGTTGTCATTGCTGCGGCATGCGCGCAACGTCCGCAGAAACAGGACTGCAGGAATAAGGAATATACCCAGCAGCGCGAGCATGCCGGGTAGGCCGGTGGTTGCGGCAGCCTCCACCACGTCGTTGTGTGCGTGCTCCAGATTGCAGGCCGCGGACTTGGTGCTCTTGCAGAAGTCAGATGCATGCAGGATTCGGGCAAACTGCCCCACTCCTACGCCCATCCAAGGGTGCGTGGTGATCGACTTTGCCGCGATTCTCCATACCTCCAGACGCGCGCCGACGGATGTTTCCACATCCCCTTTCTCGAACTGCCCGACCTCGTTGCGCACCTGATCAATTTTCTGCGCTACAGGACCGCCCGGAATCAGATAGGCGCCAACGCCCAACGCTGCAAAAAGCGCTATTGCAGCAAAGAACCTTGCAGCGCTCAGTCCGCGGTACCGGACAAAGAGCAGCGGAAGCGCGGTGAGAAGCATGGCGAGCGTTGCCCCTCGTGTCCCGTTCAAGAACAGGATCATCGCTGCAAGCACAAGGTTCACCCAAGCCAACCCGTGCGCGCAACGACTGGTGCCCGGTCGAGCAAAGCCGACTAAACCAAGCGCGGCGACCATGTTGGCGAACGCAATGGCCTGTGTCCACGCGGACGGTCGTTCTTCGCCTAGCGTGTAGTGCTGAATGGCGACGATTGCGAGACTAGCTACCAGTGCGATGGTGATCCCACGCCAGATTGCAGTGGGATCCGGGACCGTGCGCATGAACACCACGCAGGCCAGTAGGGCAAGTAGAATTCTTGACGGGTTGTCGATGACGTTCCACGGTACGCCGAAGTACAGCTTTGATCCCAGGTAGACGACCATCAGGGCCAGAATGGCCAGGCTCAAGGGATTGAGCAGATCACGGTATGTCCCCTAGGTCTTGGCCATTCGGTGGCCGCCGCATAACGCTAGCACTGCCACCGCGGCCAGAAAGATCCCTGAACCACGTGGCACACAGAGAAGAAGAATTGGAAATGCCAGAACCAGGGCGCTGGCAAAGGTAGCCAGCTTCGTTGCTCGAAACGTCATAAACTCTGCTTGACTCTCAATAGCGGCGGAACCCCCGTCGCGACCGCGCGATTATAGTGGATGGGATCGCAGGTGGCCCCAGGGGGGCCGGGGGAGCTGCGAGCCACAGGTCGAACCGCCACGCCAAGCTTCAGGATGCAGGCCACCAAGTTCTGATAGACAGAACGCCCAGCGCCTAGTGGGCATCTACCGCGAATGGGGCCTGCATCGAGGATCGCGTCGGGAAATGGCTTGTCCACTGTCCGGCGCGGCTCCCGCGTGACCGAGCCGCGCTCTGCCGAAGCGTCCGGGAAAACTCGATAGCGCGCTTGCCCCCTATGGATCCAGCCGCAGCCAGCAGACCGCCGCTTCTTCCTGGCCTGGCGCGAGCCAGCGCAAGCCGGTGCCGTGGTGGATGGCGTTGGGCAGGCCGAGCCAGGGTTCCACGCAATAGAAGTCGGAGTCGGCGCGCTCCGACCAGGTGGTGACCGCGAACCACGGCGTGCTGCCCGGCGTATCCAGCTCGATCACCAGCTTGCGGCCATGCGGGGCGGTGGCATCGGGCGGCGTGGCCAGCGCGCTGATGCGCGGCGCTACAGCCTGTGCCTGCAGTACGTGAAATGTGTCTTGCAGGCGTGGGTCATCGAGCCGATAGGTCTCAGCGCCTTGGCCGTTCGACTCCAGCGAGCCGTCGGGGCGCTGGCGCATCCGTTGCGCGGCCGGCATGGCCAGCGTGGAAGCGGCGCGCGCCTGGTGGGCAAGCGGGAAGTAGAAATGATGGCCAGCGTAGTAAGGCAGCGCCTGCTCGCCGGCATTGCTCGTGCGCAACGTGGCTTCGAGGCCGTCGTCGAGCAGCCGGTAGGTGACCTCGAACAGGAACTCGAAGGGGTAGGCCGCGCGCGTTGCGTCCGAAGCTTGCAACGTCATGGTCAGGCTGCGTCCCGCCTCAAACTGCGTGACCGCGAAGGGCAGGTCGCGTGCGAAGCCGTGGACCGGCAACGCCCGCACGGTGCCGCTGGCGTCTTTCCATGCGCCGGGCACGCCGTCGACGAAGTGCCTGGCAATAAAGGGGAACAAGATTGGGTTGCCGCCTCGCACGCGGGCCAGCTGGGACCAGTCGGCGTTCTCCGGCCAGTAAAGGATGTCCTCGCCGCGATGCACCCAGCGCACCAGGCGGGCGCCAAACTCCGGGGCGAGCAGCAAGAAACTCGAATCGTCTCCGACCCGGATCAGTTCCTGGCCTTGGAAATGCATAGAATTGAGAGGCGGCATGCAAGTTACGGCGGGAGTGGACATCGCTGCATGATAGCCGTCAACGCGCCGTGCCGCGGCACCGGCCCGGTGCCCGCCAGCGCCCTCGACGAGTGCAGAAGCGTCGGGCGATCATCCGGCGTGCGCCTTGCGCAGCGATCGGCGCGCCACATTCGGATCGGTTCTCGCCGCTTCCGGCGCTGCCGTGGGCAGGCCGGGCGCTGGCGTGAATGTTGCGTCGCAGCGCAGAGCGTTTCCCCAGCGAAAGGAGCTTGTCATGGCCGAGTCCCTCAGCAAGTCCACCGCGTCCGCCGGCGATGCTGCCACGGACGCCTCTCCCACGAAGTTCTCCCACGTGCGCCCGCAAGACACCGCCTTCGTCGACCAGGGTTTGCGCGATTTCTTCCTGTATCGCGACCTGGGCATCGCCGAGGCCACCGGCGGCAAGTTGCTGGTGCAACTGGTCAAGGCCAACCAGCCGCCCGAGCAAGGCACAGGCTGGCACCGGCACGAGGCGCAGTTCCATGTGGTGCTGATGCTCAAGGGCTGGGCGCGCTTTATGTACGAGGACAAGGAGACGCTGGTGGCGACCGGCGATTGTGTGCACCAGCGCCCCGGCATCACGCATTTCCTGTTCGACTACTCGCCGGATATGGAGTACCTGGAGATCGTGGGGCCAGCGGATTTTGGCACCGTCGAAGTCGAGGGCCCGTGCGCGGTGCCGGCGGTGACGCCGTGGCCGGCGGACCACGACGCCGCTTAATCCGCGCCGCGCGGCCTTGTGCGTTCGGCCTTACGTGCTCAACATTACGCGTTCATATGGACGGCGTTGCGCACTAGCGGATAAACCTGCGAATCCCAGCGCTTGCCATTGAACACGCCGTAATGCCCCACGCCGGTTTGCACGTGGTGCATGCGCATATAGGGCCGCAGGCTGCCGCACAGTTCCTGCGCGGCCATGGTCTGCCCGATGGCGCAGATATCGTCGCGCTCGCCCTCCACCGTGAGGAGTGCCGTGCGGTGGATCGCGTGCGGGTTCACGCGGCGCCTGCCGACGTCGAGCAGGCCCTGTGCCAGCAGGAATTCCTGGAACACCATGCTCACAGTCTCCAGATAGAACTCAGCGGTCAGGTCCATGGTGGCGAAGTACTCTTCGTAAAACACCTGGATGGCATCCGCGCGATCATGCTGGCCGTTGGCACGCAGATCATAGAGGTCGCGGAAGGCCTGCTGGTGGCGCTCGCTGTTCATGCTCATGAAGGCAATCAGCTGCATGAAGCCGGGATACACGCGACGCATCGCGCCGGCAAAGCGAAACGGCACGTAGCTGGTGAGCGAGCGCTCGAACCATTCGATCGGCTGGCTGGTGGCGAGCTCATTGACCTTGGTCGGGTTGATGCGCGCGTCGATGGGGCCGGCCATCAGGATTAGGCTCGGCGGCTGTGCCGGATCGCTATCCTCGGCCATCAACGCCACGGCGGCGAGCGCGGCCACGGTGGGCTGGCATACCGCCATCAGGTGCGTGCCGCCGCCAAGCGCGCGCAGGAAATCCATCAGGTGGTAGACGTACTCGTCAAAGCCGAAGCGGCCATGCGCCAGCGAGATGTCGCGCGGGTTGTGCCAGTCGGTGATATAGACATCGTGATCGCGCAGCATGGTCTGCACGGTGCCACGCAGCAGCGTGGCAAAGTGGCCCGACATCGGCGCCACCAGCAGCACGCGCGGCTGGCCCGAGACGCCGTGCTTGCGAAAGTGCAGCAGTGAGCAGAACGGCGTGCTCGCGGTCACTTCCTCCGTGACCTGTACCGGTGTGCCGTTCACCATCACGCTGTCGATGGCGAAGGGCGGGCGATGATGCGTCAACCGGCTCAGCGCCAGCACGTCGCAGGCCGCGCGCGTGGCGCGCATCGGCTCGCAGCCTGCCAGGCGCGGGTTGGCGGCAAGGGTGCTCGACACCATGTCGGCCACGCAGCAGGCGGGCTGCATGAGATCCGCATAAGTCTGGTACACCTGATACAGCATGGCTCGCCCCTTTTATGCGTTGACCTCATCAGCCGCAATATGCGTGCCACGGCCGCTCCAGTTGGCATGAGGCTTGCGGGCCTGCCCGTATAGCGGAACGGGGTGACCTGTTCTGGTTCGTATGCGGCGCAAGCGGCGCGCGCGAACGACGCACGCGGATCTTCGCCAGTACATCTGCCTCATGCTGGTGCCGCGCGGCGCACCGTGCCAGTGCTGCCTTGGCCGCAGCACGTCCGGACCATGAAATGGCGTACCCGATGCACATCGGTTTCAGGCTCGGCGCATGCCTTTGCATCCCGTCAAGGTAAGCGAAAGCAGGACTAATGTTCCCGCCATGATGTAGTACAAATTCATAGTAGAAGCAGCTAGCATAAAGCACACAACGCATAGCGCGACACTGCAGCGAGAGGCACGGGCGCACCGTCTGCTGGCACACAGAAGACGGGGTTCGCCCGCCATGCAACGGCTTTTCCAGGTGGCAAGGAGGCGGGATGGCAAGGACGACACTCACCATCAGCAGTAAGACGTATTCATCGTGGTCGCTGCGCGGCTGGCTGCTGGTGCGCTTCGCGGGGCTGGAATTCGAGGAGGTGCTGGTGCCCCCCGACGACGCCGCGGCGCGCGCGGAAATCCTGCTGCTGTCGCCTTCGATCCTCGTTCCACGCCTGCTGCATCAGGGCGTGACAGTGTGGGACACGCTGGCCATCGCCGAGTATCTCAACGAGGTCCGCCCCAAGGCCGGACTGCTGCCGGATGATCGCGCCGCGCGCGCGCATTGCCGCGCCATCTGCGGCGAGATGCACTCGGGCTTCGCCGCCATGCGCGCGGCATTGCCAATGAACCTGAAGGGGCATTTTCCTGGCTTCAAGGTGTGGTCGCGCGCGCAAGCCGACATCGACCGTATCACGCAGATCTGGACCGAGTGCCTGACGCAATACGGCGGCCCCTACCTGTTTGGTGCGACGCGCACCATGGCCGATGCGATGTACGCGCCGGTGGTGACGCGCTTCGTGACCTACGGCGTCATGCTGGATCCGGCGCCGGTGGAGTACTGCAAGCAGATACTCGCCATGCCGGAGTTGCAGGAATGGATTGCCGCGGCGAAGAAGGAGCCCGACGAAATCAGCGAACTCGAAGTGGAGTTCTGACCTTCTTGCCAGGAGATGGAAGAGGGCGCACCGCGGCGTTTTGCGCCGCGGTGCGCCCTTGTTCGTTTCACACCGCCGCGGATTCGCTGGCGCGCGCCGCGATAAAGCGCTCGGCGTAGGCGAAGTACCAGTCCAGCGTTCCCGGGTTGGCCATGGCGTCGCGGTTGGCGATCTTGTCGGGCGGGTGGCCCAGCAGCAGCTTCTTGATGGGCACTTCCATCTTCTTGCCCGACAGCGTGCGCGGCACGCCGGGCACCTGCAGGATCTCGTTGGGCACATGGCGTGAGGACAGCGCGCTGCGGATGCGCGCGCGCATGGTGTCGCGCAATGCATCGTCCAGGACCATGCCCTCGCGCAGCACCACGAACAGCGGCATGTACGAATCGCGCCCCAGGTATTCAAGGTCCACCACCATGCTGTCGAGCACTTCCGGCAGGTCCTCCACCACGCGGTACAGCTCGCTGGTGCCCATGCGGATGCCGTGGCGGTTGATGGTTGCGTCCGAGCGGCCGTAGATGATGGCGCCACCGTGCGCGGTGATCTTGATCCAGTCGCCGTGGCGCCACACGCCGGGATAGGTGTCGAAGTAGCTGTCACGGTAACGCTGCCCGTCCGTGTCGCCCCAGAGGAACAGCGGCATCGACGGCATGGGCGCCGTGCAGACCAGCTCGCCCACTTCGCCCACCAGCGCGTTGCCCGCTTCGTCGAAGGCTTCGACTTTCGCACCCAGGCAGCGGCACTGCATCTCGCCCGAGTAGACCGGCAGGATCGGGCAGCCTGCCACGAACGAGCCGGCGAAGTCGGTGCCGCCGCTCATCGGCGCAAGCCAGATGTCCGCGCCCACGTGGCGGTAGATCCAGTCATAGGCTTCGGCCGGCAGCGGCGAGCCGGTCGAGCCGAGCGCGTGCAGCCGGGAAAGGTCGGCCAGGCGGGCGGGTTCGATGCCTGCCTTCACGCAACTGGTGAAGAACGCCGCGCCGGCACCGAAGGCGGTGACGCCGGCGTCGTCCACGAAACGCCACAGCACGCCGGCATCGGGCCAGGCGGGGTTGCCGTCGTAGAGCGCGATGGTGGCGCCCAGCAACAGTCCCGCCACCTGGGCGTTCCACATGATCCAGCCGCTGCTGCTGTACCAGTGGAAGACATCGTCCGGCCCGAGGTTGTTGTGGAACGCCATCAGCTTGAGCTGCTCGATGACGATGCCGCCGTGGCCGTGCACGATGGGCTTGGGCATGCCGGTGGTGCCGGAGGAGTAGACGATCCACAGGGGGTGGTCGAACGGCACCGGCTCGATCGCCAGCGGCACCCGATGCGCCAGCACGTCTTGCCACGCGTGGCGGCGCAGGCCGGGCGGAAGCGGGATCGTGCCGGCATCGGCATTTCCAGCCGGCACCAGCACCAGGTCCGTCAGCGAGGGCAGGGCGGCGGCGAGGTCGGCCAGCACCGGTGCGCGGTCGTAAGCCTTGCCGCCATAGTGGTAGCCGTCGACCGCGATCAGCACCTTGGGCTCGATCTGGCGGAAACGGTCTATCACCGCGACCTGGCCCATGTCCGGTGCGCAGCCCGACCAGATCGCGCACAGGCTGGCGGTGGCGAGGAAGGCGACGACAGTGGCGGGAATATTCGGCAGGTAGCCCGCCACGCGATCGCCGCGGCTCACGCCCATTTCGCGCAGGGCGTGCGCCAGCGAAGCGACCTGCTGTTCGAGCGCGTCCCAGCTGAGGTCCGTGACCTCAACGGATTCGCCGGCGTAGCGGATGGCCGCACGCTGCCGCGCCGCGCCGCTGCCGGCATGGCGGAAAACCTGCTGCACATAGTTCAGGCTCGCGCCCTCGAACCAGCGCGCGCCGGGCATGGAGGCATTGCCGAGCACGCGCGCGGGCGGTGTGTCGAAGCGCACGTCGAAGTAGGCGCGGATGGCGTCCCAGAAGGCCTCCAGGTCCGTCACCGACCACTGCCATAGCGCGGCATAGTCTGCGAAGGCGAGGCCGCGCTCGCTTTCCAGCCAGCGCATAAAGTGCGCGATGCGGCTGCCGTCGCGAAACGCCGGCGACGGCGTCCACATCAATTTTCCTTCTTCAAGGGTGGTCATGTCTGCTATGTAAAACGTGCGCAAATGTGTGCGCCGTTTCCTTCCCGCCCCGAGGCTCCTTGCTGGCCGACCTCGTCTCTGACGGACGTAACTTTCCCGCCTGCGATTGGCGACATGCCTCTCGCAGTGCGATTCGTTGCCGAATCACTCGCCACGGGTAGCGCAGTTTCGGTTGCGAGCCGTTCAAGGTTGATCGCTGCGTTGTGATCGCGGTCATGACTAATGCCGCAGGCCGGGCACACGACGCGACGCTCACTAAGCGCAAGCCTGTCGAGTTTATGGCCACAGCAGGACATCAGCTTACTCGACGGAAACCAGCGTTCGGCAAACACAAGGTGCGTGCCGTATCTCTTCGCCTTGTATTCCATTTGCCGGCGAAACTCACTCAACCCCATGTCCGATAGTGAGCGTGCAAGACGCTCATTCTTGAGCATACCGCCGACGTTGAGATCCTCCAGGCCAATCGCTTGGTTTTCGCGGCATAGCCTAGTGGTTGTCTTGTGCAGGAAATCCTGCCTGATATTAGCGATGCGGGCGTGCAGGCGCGCCAGCCGTGCAGCACTGTCGATCTGTCCGGAAGACCGCGCCGGCCGTGGTTTGGCGTTCGGACGTAGCGGCCCAATGAAACCTCGGCTGAATGCCGCGCGCCCTGGCTTCGCCATCTCAACCTTCCGGGAAAGGCGTCGAGACCGAATCCGCAGGCGCCGTAGGGCTGCTTTCAACGGCTTTGGGCCCTCGAACGCTTCCCCCGTCGAAAGTGTGACGGCCGATTTGATCCCAAGGTCCACGCCAACCACGCCATTGCCGGTGCGCGGGACGAACGCCACTTCATCCGCCACCTCTACCTGGACCGAGATGAACCAACGATCAGCGCGTCGGCTCACGGCGGCGCCGATTACTCGCCCGGGGAACCGCAGCGACTCCCGCATGGCAACCCGCCCAATCAATGGCAGCACAACCGACTGTCCGTCAAACCTTACCTTATCGTTGGCGACGTAGAATCCGTCCTTGCATTGACCTTTCTTCTTGAACCTGGGGGCATGCGCTTTTATCCCCGACTTAATGTCAGAGAAGAACTTCGACCAGGCCTTTGATAGATTAGCAAATGGTTGGGCGTGCGCGTCACGATGGATGTCGGTCATCCACGGGTACCGCTGATACTTGATGGCGTTAAAGGATTTCTTCAGCGCCATTGCGCTCGGCTTACCGCCGGCTGCGCGTTGGCGGTTCCATTCTGCCAACGCCCAGTTCCATACGAAACGCGCGCACCCAGCCGCCCTCACGAAGTAATCGACTTCGCGCTGGCTGGTCACAAGTTCGATCGTATGGGCTAGCAGCATTGGCAGCGGCCTTTGTGTTCCCTTTGTGTTCCGTATGGCGGCTTAAGAGCGCACGCTGGGCGTGCACGATTATGCACCTATCGGCACGTTCACGCTACCTAGAGACCATCTCCTCCCCGGGTCAGTCTGCGCGGACGTGCGGATGGGTTGCGATGCGATGCTGTGCGATACCTGGCGATACGAGTTGGGGCCGAGCAACGCCATGCATCGCCGCCCCGGCGAACGTGATCTTACATGCCGCCCGCCTTCACGCCTTGGCCCGGGCCTCGAACAGGGAGTCCCACATGCCATCGACGCGTGCCTTGACGGCGGCATCCATCTGGATCGGGCGACCCCATTCGCGGGTGGTTTCGCCAGGCCATTTGTCGGTCGCGTCGATGCCCATCTTCGAGCCCAGCCCGGATACCGGCGAGGCGAAGTCGAGGTAGTCGATCGGCGTGTTCTCCACCAGCACGGTATCGCGCGCGGGGTCGACGCGGGTGGTGATGGCCCAGATCACTTCCTTCCAGTCGCGCACGTCGACATCGTCGTCCACCACCACGATGAACTTCGTATACATGAACTGGCGCAGGAAGCTCCAGACGCCGAACATCACGCGCTTGGCGTGGCCGGCGTACTGCTTCTTCATGCGCACCACGGCCATGCGGTAGCTGCAGCCCTCCGGCGGCAGGTAGAAGTCGGTGATCTCGGGGAACTGCTTTTGCAGCAGCGGCACGAAGACTTCGTTGAGCGCCACGCCAAGCACGGCCGGCTCATCGGGCGGCTTGCCGGTGTAGGTGGAGTGGTAGATCGGGTCGCGCCGCATGGTGATGCGGTCGATGGTGAAGACGGGGAACCAGTCCTGCTCGTTGTAATAGCCAGTGTGGTCGCCATACGGGCCTTCCAGCGCGTGCTGGTAGCCCGTGGGGTGATCCGGGTCGGGCTGGATATGGCCCTCCAGCACGAATTCGGCCGAGGCCGGCACGCTCAGCTCGGACAGCGTCGGCGTGATACAGCCCGCCAGCGCCGTGCGGCTGCCGCGCAGCAGGCCGGCAAACTGGTATTCCGACAAGGTGTCCGGCACCGGCGTGACGGCGCCAAGGATGGTGGCGGGGTCCGCGCCCAGCGCGACCGCAATCGGGAACGGCTTGCCGGGGTTGGCCAGCGCGTGCTCGCGGAAATCCAGCGCGCCGCCGCGATGCGCCAGCCAGCGCATGATCACCTGGTTGCGGCTGATGACCTGCTGGCGGTAGATGCCCAGGTTCTGGCGCTTCTTGTGCGGGCCTTTGGTGATCACCAGGCCCCAGGTGATCAGCGGCGCAGCGTCTTCCGGCCAGCAGGTCTGGATCGGCAGGCGCGCCAGGTCCACGTCGTTGCCTTCCCAGACCACCTCCTGGCAGGCCGGGCTGCTGACGCGCTTGGGCGCCATGTCCCACACCGACTTGGCCAAGGTGAACAGCTTGCCCGCTTCGCGCAGGCCGCGGGGCGGCTCGGGTTCCTTGAGCGCCGACAAGACGCGGCCGATGTCGCGCAGGTCGGCCAGGCTTTCCACGCCCATGCCGAGGGCCACTCTTCGTGTCGTGCCGAACAGATTGGCCAGTACGGGCACGCTATAAGTCTGACCAGGCCGATGCGGATCGCTCGGGTTTTCGAACACGACGGCCGGTCCGCCGGCTCGCAACAGCCTGTCGCAGATTTCGGTCATTTCGAGGTTGGGCGACACCGGCGCACCGATCCGTTTCAGCTCGCCAAGGCCTTCCAGTTGGCCCAGGAAATCGCGCAAGTCGTTGTATTTCATGATTTATTCGATTGAGGCGCAGGCACGTTAGCGCACCTGTCCATGCAAGTGGTGTGAAGCAATATTCACATGAAAGTGATGGGACACAAAAAAATCGTCCCAATTTGCATCTCCAAATTGTAAATTTTTTGACTCTGCCTTGGTCGGTAGGGATGGCCTCTATGCTTTGCCAGTACTGAGATTTACCCAATCGAGGGGGCATGAAAGTGCGTCAAAGACCCTTGTTACATATAACCAAAAGCTTTGTTTTATCTAAACGTTATTCTTGACGATGTATAAAAGGGTTCCTACAATCCGGTTCTGCTCGTTGGAGTGTTGCGGTGCAGCACATTTTCTTCTGCCCTGTCAAGGGGATTAGTGGGGAAATATCCATATCTGATCATATGAACGGATGCGTCTGAGCAGGACGGATTCGATCGATCGCCCCGGCCGTGGCCGGGTGCTTTGAGTAGTTCGCGGCAGGGCAGGCTCCCCCAAGAGCCTACCCTGTTTCTCGTTGGGCGCATGGGGAGCGCCCACCAACAGGTGCTGGACGTCTTTGCTAGGCGGCGCGGCATCCTTACTTGAATACGCGGTCAACGGGCGTGCGGCGCAGCAGCGCGGCACGAAGCGGGCAGCGGATGGAGGTAAGTATGAGTGGTTGGAAAACCCTTCATCTTCCCGGAGTCGGGCGGGCATTGCAGGTCCGTTTCAGACACCCGGTACCCGGAGTGAGTCGGGCATTGCAGGTCCGCCTTGCGCATCCGGTCGCTGGCCGCGCTTTACGGAGCGGTCGCGCAACATTGAAATATGCCCTGAACAGTCTCGGGGTCATGTCTGTAGTCGCTGCGGTATCGCTGTCTGTCAGCCAGGAATGGCGTACGGCCCTGGCCGGTGCGCTGGCCGGCGAGGAAGCGCCCGCGGTGTTGATGGAAGCCGCAGTGCCCGCGTCCACGGCCGATGTGGCCGCGGCCAAGCTGGGCCTGACGATGGCGCAGTCCACGCAGTCCAAGCCCGCAGGCTTGCCGACCGTGTCCGGCACGGACGACTGGGGCCAGCAGCCCGCCGGCAAGGTACCCTCCGTTGCCCACCTGGCCGCGCAGATCCCGGCACAGCGCGTGGCGCTTGACGCGCGCAATCCGGCCACGCTGGGCAGCGCGCGCGAGCAGGCTGTGGTGGCTGAGTACATCGCTCGCAAGTATCGCGTGGCGGCGCAGGCTACCGCGCAACTGGTGAAGGCCGCGTACCTGACGGGGCGCGAGGTCGGTATCGATCCGTTGCTGATCCTGGGCGTGATCGCGATCGAGTCCAGCTTCAATCCGTACGCGGAGAGCGGCGTGGGTGCCCAGGGCCTGATGCAGGTGATGACCAAGGTCCACCAGGACAAGTACGAGGCCGTGGGCGGCGTAGCAGCCGCGCTGAACCCGTACGCCAACATCAAGATCGGCGCGCTGGTGCTCAAGGACTGCATCGCCCGCGCCGGTTCGCTGGAAGGCGGCCTGAAGTATTACGTGGGTGCGGCGACCACCAACACCGATGGCGGCTATGGCGCCAAGGTGCTGGCAGAGCGCGCCCGCCTGCGCCAGCTGCCGGGCGTGCGCAGCGTCGCGGCTGAGCCGGTGTCGGCCAAGCCGGAAGTGACGGCGGATGCCAAGGCTCAGGCCGAGCATCATCACGGCACGGCCGGCGATAAACTGGAAGCGGCAGGCAACGTTCCGAAAAGCGCCTGATCCAGGGATCTTCACATCTCGGGCAGCGCAGAAAAAAGCACCCTTCCGGGTGCTTTTTTCGTTGCAGCGACGGCTCTGGCTGGCGTTCAGGCGAAGAACTTGCCCAGGCGGGCCATGGCCTCCTCGATGTTCTCCATCGAGGTCGCGTAGGAAATCCGGATGTAGTCGCTCGCCGTGAAGGGGCCAAAGTCCTGGCCCGGCACCAGCACCACACCGGCATCGTGCAGCATGGCCTGCGTCAGGCTGTCGGCATCGCCCGCGGCCGGGTGGTTGACGCCACGGCAGTCCGCATAGACGTAGAAGGCGCCATCCGGCTTGACCGGCACCCGCAGGCCGAGCGACTCCAGCGCCGGCACGACGGCATCGCGGCGGCGGTGGAACTCCGCCTTGCGCGCATCGTAGATCGCCAGCGCCTCGGGGGAGAAGCAGGCCAGCGCAGCGTGCTGGGCAACGGCCGAGGCGCAGATGAAGAGGTTCTGCGCCACTTTCTCGAAGGCGCCCACCAGTTCGTCCGGCACCACCAGCCAGCCCAGGCGCCAGCCGGTCATATTGAAGTACTTGGAGAAGCTGTTGACGGTGATCACGTCGTCGTCCAGGCTCAGCGCCGATACCGGCGGCGCGTCGTACGACAGGCCCTGGTAGATCTCGTCGACGATGGCAAAGCCCTGGCGGGCCCGCACGGCCTTCAGGATGCGCGCCAGCTCGTCCGGCAGGATCGATGTGCCGGTGGGGTTGGAAGGCGACGCCAGCAGCACGCCACGGGTCTGTTCGCCCCAGTGGGTCTCCACCTGCTCGGCCGTGAGCTGGAAGCGCTGGGCCGGGCCGCTCGGGATCATCTTCGCGCGGCCGTCGAAAGCGGCGACGAAATGCCGGTTGCAGGGGTAGCTGGGGTCGGGCATCAGCACTTCCGCGCCGATCTCCACCAGCACGGCGCAGGCCAGCAGCAGCGCGGCCGAGGCACCGGCGGTGACCACCACGCGGCGCGCCGGGATGTCGATCCCGTACATGGTCTTGTAATAGCCGGCGATGGCCTCGCGCAACGGTGCGATGCCCAGCGCGCTGGTGTACTGGGTCACGCCGCGGCGCATGGCGGCCTCGGCGGCCCGCACCACGGGCTCGGCGGCGGTGAAGTCGGGCTCGCCGATCCCCATGTGGATGATGTGGCGCCCGGCGCGCTCGAGTTCGGCGGCCTGCTTGGCCAGCTCCATCACGTGGAAGGCGTCGATATTGGCAAGGCGGGAGGCGGTGGCGAGGCGCTGCAGGTCCATGGTGGGAATAAGCTTGGTGGGCTGGGTTGAATGAATTTGGACGGAGTTGGGGGCAGTACAAGTAAAAACACCCGCCGGAGCGGGTGTCGGTACGGCAAGCATGGCACCGTGAACGGCGCCGGTTGCCGCCGTTCAGCGTCGGGCGGCCAGTTCCGGCGCGCGCACCTTGGCGGCCAGCTTGTCCAGCACGCCGTTGACGTACTTGTAGCCTTCCACGCCGCCGAAGGTCTTGGTCAGTTCCACGGCTTCGTTGATGACAACCTTGTACGGGATGTCCACGCAGTGGATCAACTCGTAGCTGCCGATCAGCAGGGCCGCACGCTCGACCGGCGACAGCTCGCTCACGGGGCGGTCCAGGAACGGCTCGAAGGCGCCCGTTAGCCGGGTTTCTTCGCGGATGGCGCCATTGAGCAGTGCATCGAAGTGCTCGCGGTCAGCCTTGTTGAAGCCTTGGGCGTCGTGCAGGTGGGCCTGGATCGCATCGGTATCGTTGCGGTTCAGCAGCCACTGGTAGAGGCCCTGCAGGGCGAGCTCGCGCGAGCGGCGGCGCGCGCTCTTGGGCGCTGCCTTGGGCTCGGTCTTGGCGACGGGCTTGGTGCCGGCGTCGTCCGCCGGCTTGCCGGCGGGGTTGCTGCTTTCGGGCGTGTCACTCATCGTCGTCCTCGTCTTCATCCGCTTCCTGGCTGCGCAGCGAATCCAGCGCGGAGACCAGGTTGGCCATTTCCACCGCGGCGCGAGCGCAGTCGCGGCCCTTCTCGCGGGTGCGGGCATGGGCCTGGGCGTCGGTGTCGACGGTCAGGATGCCGTTGGCGATGGGCACATTGAAGTCCAGGCCGACGCGGCTGATGCCGGCGCCCGATTCATTCGAGACCAGCTCGAAGTGATAGGTCTCGCCGCGCACGACCGCGCCCAGCGCGACCAGCGCATCGAACTGGCCGCTTTCAGCCATCTTTTGCAACGCCAGCGGCACTTCGAGCGCGCCCGGCACGGTCACCACCAGGGTGTCCTCGCCTTCGATGCCCAGCTTTTCCAGCTCGGCGACGCAGGCTTCAAGCAGCTCGGCGCAAACCGGCTCGTTGAAGCGCGCTTGCACGATGCCGATGCGCAGGCCTTCACCTTCGAGGTTGCTGGGGTAGAAACCGTGATCCATCTTTATTCTCCTGGGTTCGGGTGGCGGCCAGCGACAGGTTCGCGGCTGCCGTGTATCCGGTAGTTCAGTTAGCCTGGCCGCCGCTCATGGGCTGGTAGCCAGTCACTTCAAGGTCATAGCCGGTCATGCTCGGCATTTTCAGCGGAGATGCCAGCACGCGCATCTTGCCCACGCCGAGATCCTTGAGGATCTGGGCGCCGGTGCCGTAGGTGCGCAGGTCCGGCTTCACGCGCGGGCGGTTTTGCGGCGCGTCGAGCGCCGAGAACTGCGTGAACAGCTGTTCGGCCGTGTCGCCGCAGTTCAGCAACACCATCACGCCATGCTCGGACTGCGCAATGGCCTCGAGCGCGGCGGGCACGCTCCAGGAGTGCGTGGTACGCGACACTTCCAGCAGGTCCAGCGTGGAAAGCGGCTCATGCACGCGCACCAGCGTTTCACGATCGGCCTGGGGGTTGCCCTTGACCAGCGCCAGGTGGGCGCGGCCGCTCGGCTTGTCGCGATAGATGATGCTGTGGAACGTGCCATACGGCGTTTGCATGGTGCGCTCGCCGGCGCGCTCGATGATGCTCTCGGTGCGGCTGCGGTAGTGGATCAGGTCGGCAATGGTGCCGATCTTGATGTGATGCTCTTGCGCGAACTCGATCAGGTCCGGCAGGCGCGCCATGGTGCCATCGTCCTTCATGATCTCGCAGATCACGGCGGCCGGCGTCAGGCCAGCCAGGGCGCCCAGGTCGCAACCGGCTTCGGTATGGCCCGCGCGAATCAGCACGCCGCCGGGTTGGGCCGTCAACGGGAAGATGTGGCCGGGCTGGACCAGGTCGGCTGCACGGGCATCCTTGGCCACCGCGGCTTGCACGGTGCGGGCCCGGTCGGCCGCCGAGATGCCGGTCGTGACGCCCTCCGCCGCTTCGATTGACACCGTGAAGTTGGTGCCGTGCACCGTGCCATTGCGGCTGACCATGGGCTGCAGCTCGAGCTGGCGGCAGCGTTCGGCGGTCAGTGTCAGGCAGATGAGGCCACGGCCGTACTTGGCCATGAAGTTGATCGCCTCCGGTGTGACGAAATCGGCGGCCAGGACCAGGTCGCCCTCGTTCTCGCGGTCTTCCTCGTCAACCAGGATGACCATGCGGCCGGCACGGATTTCGGCAATGATTTCTTCTGTACGGGCGATTGTCATGGCTTGCAGGCTGGGAAGCTGGCTGAAGTTTGGGCTGGAATTCTGGCTGAATTTCGGGCGGGATGGCTTGCTGGCCGGCTGCCGGTGCAATCTGGCCGATACCCGCTTTGACGCACTTTTGCGCGCTTTTGCGGTATACCGGCTGGCTGCGGCAGCGGTCTGGCCCAATATTGTACGTCAACCGGGCGCCGCAGGGCGCGCGGCGCCTGCCGGGCCAATGCCGAAGGCCCTCCGTGTGACGGTGGGCGGCGGCAAGTCAGGTGGCCTTGCCAGGCGGCGGGGTGCTGAAAGGACGCGTGTCAGGCGGGTTTCGGGGCGCTCAACATGCGCTCCACGTACCGCGCGATCAGGTCGATCTCCAGGTTCACGCGCGCGCCGGGCTTCAGATCCTGCAGCGTGGTGACTTCGATGGTGTGGGGGATCAGGTTGATCGAGAACGTGCAGCCGTCTTCGTCGTCGATGACCTTGTTGACCGTCAGCGACACGCCGTTGACCACCACCGACCCCTTGTAGGCCAGGTAGCGTCCCAGCTCGCGCGGGCGCGCACGCGCAGTTCATGGGACTCGCCCACCGGCGCGAAGTGCGTGACTTCGCCAAGCCCGTCGACATGGCCCGAGACCAGGTGGCCGCCGAGGCGGTCGACCAGGGTCAGCGCCTTCTCCAGGTTGACCCGGCCGGGTTTGTCCAGGCCAGCGGTCTTGTCGAGCGATTCGCGGGAGACATCGACGTCGAAGGCGTCGCCGTCCAGCGCGATGACCGTCATGCAGGCACCCTGGATGGCGATGCTGTCGCCAAGGATGACATCGGACAGGTCCAGCCCGCTGGCACGGATGCGCAGGCGCACACCGGCATCGGCTGCGGCTTCGCTGGCGCCCAGCGGGGAAACGGTTTCGATGCGGCCGACGGCCGCGACAATGCCAGTGAACATGATCGATGCGTGATGCGATGGGAAAACACGCATGCTAGCAGGTGTGGAGCCGATTCGTTTTTACCGGCAGGTGATCAGACGTGATCGGCGCGGCGCGCGATCAGGCGCAGGTCTTCGCCGATCATGCGCACGTCGTGCCAGCGGAAGGCCGCGGCGTCCTGCAGCCGCGCCAGGGGCGGCAACTGGAACATGCCTTGCGCGTCGCCCAGCAGCTTGGGCGCCAGGTAGATCAGCAGCTCGTCGGCGCAATGCTCGCGGATCAGCGATCCGTTGAGCTTGAAGCCGGCTTCCACGTGCAGCTCGTTGACGCCGCGCCGGCCGAGCTCTTCCAGCATGTGGCGCAATTCCACCTTGCCGTGCGGATTGGGCAGCACCACCACTTCCGCGCCGCGGGCTTCCAGGGCGCGCCGGCGCGCCGTATCGTCAAAGGCGCAGAACACCAGCACCGGCTTGGCAAAGTCCCCGGTGTCCGGCGTCAGCAGGCGCGCGTCCAGGGGAATCTCCAGCCGGGAATCCACCACCACGCGCTGTGGCTGGCGCGGCGTGTCAACGGCACGCACATTGAGCTGCGGGTTGTCGTCTCGCACGGTGCCGATGCCGGTCAGGATGGCGCTGGCGCGCGCACGCCAGGCGTGGCCGTCGTCGCGCGCCGCCTGGCCGGTAATCCACTGGCTGCTGCCGTCGTGCAGCGCGGTGCCGCCGTCGAGCGAGGCAGCCACCTTGACACGCACCCAGGGCAGGCCGCGCGTCATCCGATTGACAAAGCCGATGTTGAGCTCGCGTGCTTCTTTTTCGAGCAAGCCGCAGCGCACGTCCACGCCGGCTTCGCGCAGCCGCTGCAAGCCACGGCCGGAAACCGTCGGGTTCGGGTCTTCCATGGCCGCCACCACGCGCGCGATGCCGGCGCGCACCAGCGCGTCCGCGCAGGGCGGCGTCCGGCCAAAATGGCTGCAGGGCTCGAGCGTGACAAAGGCCGTGGCACCCTTGGGATCGTTCCCGCGCGCCGCGGCATCCTTGAGCGCCTGGATCTCGGCGTGATCCTGCCCGGCGGGTTGGGTGAAGCCCTGGCCGATGATCTTGCCGTCCTTGGACAAAACGCAGCCAACGCGCGGGTTGGGCGTGGTGGTGTACATGCCACGCTCGGCGAGCGCGAGAGCCTGTGCCATGGCTGCGTGGTCGGTATCGGAGAACATGAGGCCTGGTGCTTCCTGCCGCGCGGGCGGTGAGTTGATGCGTTGGATACGGTTTCAGTCTTCTGGTGTCAGGGCGGCGCGGACTGTGCAAGGTCGCCGCAATCGGCATCCTGCCCCGGCGTGCACAGACGGACGCGGCCGTGAGCACCGAGCCTTAGCTGCCGCTGTTCGCCCTGGCAGGAAACGGTGAAGGTGGCAGCGAGGAACCCGCCTTGCTCTGAGCGAGAGTATCCCACAGCTGTCATGCGCAGCGTATTGCTGCCTTGCGTGGTGGAGCGCAGGGCAATGCGCAGGCAGGCGTTGCGCAGTTCGACGACCGCAAGCAAGCCGGCATTGTCCTGGCCAGGCTCGCCCCCTGGCGCCAGTGCCAGCCGCCAGCCATGATCCAGCGACGAGGCACCCGGCAAGGGCGTCAGTATCACGTCGGATCGCCGGGCCACGGCGGCGGAGCGTGCCACCGCCAGCGAGCCGGCCAGGCGGTCTGCCGCCAGCATCACCTGCTGGCGCGCTTGCAAGCGCTGCCAGGACGGGAAAGCCAGCGCTGCCAGGATGGCCAGCACGGCCACGCAGGTCAGCAGCTCGGCAAGCGTTGCGCCGCGACGCGAATGCCGGCGCCAGTGCGGGTGCCAGATCCGACGCATGGCCGCCTCAGCACGCCTGGGGCAGCGGCACCGGCTCCGCGGCAAAGGCGGGCTGCGCGAGCCACTCGCCGGTACTGCGCAGTATCAGCGTGCCGCATGACGCATCCGGCGTCAGCGGCACGGCACGCAGCTCCACGCAATGCGCCAGCCCGCTGCCCGGGCAGGCGCTGGCGTTGATCCAATGACGCGGGCGCGCCGCTTGGGCGGGCACCGGCTGCGGCCACTTGCCGGCCCACCGTGGCGCCGCCCGGCTGGGCGGCGAAGCTCATGGTGGCGAGCGCGTGGCGCTCCAGGTCCAGCATCACGCCGATCAGTGCGCTGCGCGCCTCGGCGCGCCAGCCGCGTGCCATGTGCTGGTGCCAGGCAGGCATCACCATCGCCATGAGGATCGCGGAGACAGTCAGCGTGATCAGCAACTCGAGCAGGGTGAAGCCGCCCGGGCGAGGGCAGGGTGTCATGAACGTGTCTCCGGGGCGCGTCCGCCATTGCGGACGGAAGGACGTGGCTTGTCGCAGCGGATCGATCGGGAATATCGGGGCCTCATGGCGGGCCGGCGCGGATCAGCTCGCGCCAGCTCAGGCGGCCGGTGCGGCGGCTCGCGATGGTGCGGTTGAGTGGCACGGCGCTTCCTTCCTCCAGTGACCAGAGCGTGAGCGCAACGGCCTCGCGCGAGGTGGTCCCTGGTTGCGCGGATCGCTCCGGCGGCAGTGCCGTGCGTTGGAGAACCACTGCCGCCCTGGCGCTCGCGCCGAGTCCGGTTGCTACGTGGGCGAGGGGCCGCCCGCCTGCGCACTGGTAGTGGATTCGCCGCTCAGCGCGTGGATCAGGTACGCGCGCTGGCGCGCGTCGGGCGTCCGGGTGACAAAGCCGAGGTATCCCGGGTCGGCGGGGAGAAACCGGTCCAGGCGCTCGCCGGGATTGGGAAGAGGCAAGTGCCAGCCAGCGGTGGATGCGGCCCCGCCTTGCGTAGCCCGCTTGTGAGGCTGCCGGCGCAGCACCACGCCGCCCCCGTGGGGTTGGGCCGCGATGAGCGCGGCGCTGCGGTCGGTATTACCTGTGCTTGAAAGGGCTGTGCTGTCGAATACGGCAGTGATGCGTTCGCCGTGGCCGTACACCACCAGATGGCCACCGGAACCGCTGATGAGGACAGGCGGCACGATCGCGTCTGCGCTGGCGGATGGCGCCGGCAAGGGCACTGGATTCTCTGCGCGGTGAATGCAACGCACCCGCCGGTCGCCATCGTGCCATGGCGGCGCGCCGCGCAGGTCGAAGCGCCAAAGCCCACCGGCGGCATCCACCGCATAAGCCGCCAAAGCCACGCCGGCAGCGTCGGGCAGGATGCTCGCGGCCAGCAGGGCCGGGCTGGGCTCGCCGTTCCGGCAACCGCTGGCGGGCAGGTGAAGCCGCAGTATCGCGTGGGGTCCTTGCCAAGGCGCCCGCGGGTTTGCCGAGCGGCAGCATGGCGATGCCGGCGGGCCGCCATGGCGGATCGCGTTGCGGCTCGCCAGGCCGGGTCTTGCGCCCGTGTGCGCTGGCGAGCATCACCATGGCATACCAGCTAGGCCCCTCAAGCGTGGATAGCGCCAATGCGCGCACGGGTCCTGACGGCGCCAGCGGCAGCGCGTCGGATGCATTGGCTTCCCAGAGGGCCTCCAGTGGCGGCTGCGCTGCGGCATTGGTGATGTCGAGGACGAAGACGCTTGCGTGCGCGCCGGTAGCGGGAGCCGGGAGGCCACACAGCAGCACAGTGCGCCAGCGACCGGATTCGAGCGAGACATCCGCCGCCTCGGGATAGGGGCAGGGCGCGGCGCCCCGTTTGAGCAATGCACGCGGTCGGTAAGCGAGTACTTCCTCGCCGGACCTGGCGTCGAACGCATGCAGCAGGCCGTCGCGCGTGCCCAGCCAGACCAGCGCAGCGCGCGCGCCGTGCTGAACGACGAACTCGGCGTGGCCCGGCCAGCCAGGCATCCACGCGGGAGGTGGTACCAGGAGAGGTGGTGTGCTCCCCGCGCCCTGTGCCGTGCCAGCAAGCAGCAGGCCGGCGGCGAGCGCAGTCAGCGAGTAGTGGAACCGGGCGGTGCGCGTCATGGCTGGAACTCGCTTTGCAGCAAGCGGCGTACCGCCGCGTCGCGCCCCATGCCCAGCGCCGTTATGCGAAAACGCGGCCGCGATCCCGTGCCCGACGCGTAGCCGGATCCCAGCCATTCGCCAGGAGGGCGCTCGTGCAGCAACTCGGCAACGTATCGCGGCATGGTTCCCGCGCCAGCCGCTCCGGGGGCAACGCGGGCAGGGTAACGCCGCTGAACGTGCCCATCGCGATGCCGGTGGCCTCATCCGCACGGCGCGAATCGAGCCAACCCACCCATGGCGGCGGCATGTTCGGGGCAGGCCGGCAAAGCCCCCGCTGCGGGCCAGTGCCGCATTGGCCCGGCGGTGGCCACGCAGCAAGGCGGGCATCCACCCCGGACGCGCCATTGCTGAGCGCCGCCATCAGCTCCGCTTCCGCGTCGAGCAATGCCGCCTCCGCTGCGCGAATGGCGATCTCCTGCTCGAGCTGGTAAGTGGTCACTTGCCGGCTGGCGAGCAAAATTGCAGGCCAGCCAGGGTTGTGGCGGCCACAAGCAGCAGCATCGTGGCCGTCAGCAGGAGCGTGGTGCTCCCTTTGGCCCGCTTGCGGCGCAGCAGGCAAGGCGCAGCCGCGGCGCTCAGCATAGTGTTTCCGTGCAGGGCCGGGCATTGCGCAAGCGCACGGATGCCGAGAAGACCCGGCGTATCAAGGCAGGCCGGTCACGCGGCGAGAAGACGAGGTCGTCGGCATGGAGGCCGGCGCCGCCATGTGCGCCCGGTGGGAACAAGGTGAGCACGGCCGGCGCTGCTGCCAGCGCCAGTGGGCGCTCACCACGCAGGACCAGTGCCACCTGCACCACCAGTACCTCGCGCCAGGCCGCGTCGCCCCTGGCGCGCAGTTCCTCGGCGCGCAGGAACGCATCGGCCTTGCCATCGCCATCGGTATCGATGCCGTATCGCAGCTGCATGGTCTCCACGCCGCGCACCAGGGCGCCAGTAGTCCAGCTTCCTCCTGCACCCGCCCGTCGCGCCGGCTGGCATAGCGGCACAACAATTGTGGCTCGCCATCCGCGCCGATCGCCACGTAGAGCAAGTTGGCCCCGGCATAAGCACGCGCGACACCATCCGGCTGGCCACCAACGCTCATCGCCGGCAACGCATACCCGCTGCAATCGATCATGGTCTGGTCCGGCAGCGTCGGATCCTGTGCGCGCCCGCTGCCGCTGAAGCGCACCAGCAGCGCATCGCTGCCATTGACGCCACCGCGAGCGCAGGTAGGCAGCGCGGCAACGCCCGGCTGGCCGCAATCGTCGCGCCCTGACAGCGCCGGTGGCGCATCGGCCGGCAAGGCCTGACCGACCGGCTGCCAGCCGCTATGCCGGATCAGGTGAGTGAGGATGGCGAGCGCCCGCTGGCCGCGTTCTTCCAGCAGCACGAGGTCAACGGCGGCGCGGTAAGCGAGTTGCACTGTATGAAATGCCGAAGCCGCCAGCGCGCTCACGAGTAGACCCAGCACCAGCCCGAGCATCAACTCGACGAGCGAGAAGCCTTGGGCGTGCCCGTAGCCGAAACCGCCTTTGGCCGGCTTGCCGCGCGTGGCATTCGCGTTCATGGCCCTATCCACAGCGCGACCGCGCGAAGCGAAGCCTGTCCGCCCGTGCCCCCACATGACTTGGGGGCTGCGGCAGCGAGCCGACGACGGCGAGCCTTGATCCCGGCGCGCACCCGGGCAGGGTTTGTTCGCTGCCGGCGGAAGCGATGGACCGGCACAACTGCAGTTGATGCCGACTGATGCTGCCGGCATGCAGCGGTAACAAGGCCAGGCTGGGATCCCCCATCTCCGCCAGTTCGCCTGCGGCACGCGTGGCCTGTCCGACGGCTTCATATTGGCGCAAGGCACCTAGTGCAACCGGAGCGAGCGTGGCGAGGGGCAGCAGGCCGATGCCGAGGACCGCGAGGGCGGTCAGGGACTCGGTCAGGACGTAGCCGTGTCGTCCTCTCTCGGGCGTGGGATGGAGAGGCGTTCTTGCTGATATTGACATGGCCCTCGCATGGGAGACGTGGTGCCCGAGGATAGCCAGAACGGCGGCCTGGAAATGTTCCAGACTGTAGAGAATGCGTGGGCGAATTGCTAAAGGTGAGGTGGCAGACGTAGGCTGAGTGTGGGCGCGCCTGTACCTGGCGGGAGCCCTGCGCTGGGAGGGCAATTCAGTACGATATTTCCGGAATAGCGTCTGCGCTCGCGAGGAGCGATTTCCGATGGCGGGGTTGCCGGCCAAGCAGGCACGAATCGCGAAGACCTGAACTCCAGGGGCGATCGCCAGCGCGGTTGATAGTTAACTGGCGCGATAACCTGCCTGTGCCGCCAGGACGTTCTACCAGCAGTCGTTGGTCGTGCCAGTACCCGAATAGCTCTTTACATTGGTCTGATCCAACTTCAGGTTGCCGCAAGTGGCGTCCGCTTTTACCGGCGTCGCCGTGATGGCATAAGACGTGGCGATGCCGCCGGTACCGGGACTGATCGTGATGGTGTAGGCGCTGGTTGAACAGGAATCCGCCGAAAAGGTGGAGGTCGGGCTACCTGTGCATGTGGGCAGCTGGAGGGCCGCTGGGTCGGTGGTGTATCCGTTGTTGACAGTGTAATACCGCTCCAGGGCCCCCTGTACCCGCATCAACGCGGATTTCCCCTCGGTGCGCCGGGCTTTCAACACATAGTTGGTGTAGAGCGGGTAGGCGACCGACGCGAGAATCGCGGTGATTGTCATGGCCACTATCAGTTCCATAAGCGTGAAACCGCTGTGACGTCGGGGCTGGATAGTCATTTGAGATGCCTTCATGCTAGATGCTCGCGGCTAGTGCAAGATCTCGCGCCAGGCGAGGCGCCCGCTCGGATTCGCCGCACTCTCCGAGATGGTTTCGAGATTGGCGCTGGAACCCGACGAGATCTTGCATTCCCTGCCGGGCCCGCATTTGGTCACGGTAGGCGCCGGCGTGATACCGACTGTCGAGCCACGGCCTCCGACCGGGACGGATATCTGTGTCTGGGGATCTGGCAAGTAGTCCGCGCTGGTGAAGTTGCGGTCGCCGTTGACATCGAAGGGGGAAATGTTGACCAGATGGCCTCCGCTCAGCGCCTGCAATTCCATCAGCCAGCTGGTGCCCCCATTTTGGCATTGCGCGGTGGACGGGATCAGCGTCGTGAAGATGATCCGGTCTCCTCTCACCGACGGGCCATATGCTACGCGTTCTCCTTGCGGATTGTTGGCGGGGTAGACAAGGTCCATATACCAGCCTTTCTGGGAACTGCCATTTCCGTAGATCACGGGGTTCTGGCTCACCATCCGATACATGTACCCTTTGCTGGTGACCTGCTGCAGGATGCTCTGCTGTACCAACGCCGAGCGTGGAACGGTAGTTACCACAGCAAGATTCTGGTCCCAGATTCCATAAAACGACTGGACAGTCTGGTCGCTCGGGTCCGAGGTGTCGAGGTAGCGGCCAGTTCCGAACAAGACCAGGAAACCGCCGGCCGGATTGCGCGTGATGTCCACCGGCGACGTAATGGGCTGCGCTTGGTTGCTGCTGTTCGTGGCGATGAATAGCGGTGTCCGTGGCTGGGTACCTGTTTGCGGGCTCGGCACGCCCCATTTTGTCGGGTTGGTATTGCTTACGTCGAATTTCCACAGGTCGCCCAGCAGGTCGCCCGCATAAATGTAGTCAGTGATGCCGTCCTGATTGACATCCGCCGCAGTGGGTTGCGACAGGCCGTTCGGGTTGGTCTTGGAACCCGTGCCGGTGGGAATCTTCAGGTAGTCCGTGCCCGCGACCCAGCTCTGGCTGCCGGCCTGGCGGTCGAGGAATACGACATAGAGGTAGGCGCTGCCGTCCGCGTTCGCGTTGACGGCTGTGCTGTTATATCCATTGCCGAAGATTGCAGCCCACTTGCCGTTTGCCAACTTGACGATGGACGGCTGGCCGAAGGTGTAGCCAAGATCAGCGTCGACCTGATTGGTGAACTCCCACAAGACCGCCTGGCTCGCCGTAGCCTCCGTGATGTTGTCGGGGTTTGTCACGTCGAGTGCGAAGATGCCAGCCCCGCCTGCCCCCAGGCTGCTCACCAGCACCGTGGCCCAGTTGCCGTTGACTTTCGCGTCCCCAGTGACGGGCGTGCCGTCGACGTAGTATTTGTGCGCGTAGGCGCGGTTGGTCAGCGCCGGAAGCGTGGCCGGAATACCGGAGGCAGTGCTTGAGAAAAACGGGGAGGGGATGTAGGCGAAGCTCTCGGTACCTTTGTCGGCTCGGATCGCGTGCAGCATGCCATCGTTCGCACCCACATAGAGCATGGGGCTGCGGCTCTTGTAGGTGCTGACGAAGGTGGCGTAGTCGGCGTCAGGATAGCCAGCGCTCGGAGGGCCCACGTACTGCGGGCTGGAGTTGACGATATCGCCAAGGGCCCAGTTGGTGGTCGACGTCAGGGGCGCGCCCGGAAGGTGTTGCCTTCGTTCGAGTGGTCGCCGCGCAGCCGGTCGAGCCGCTGACTGCCTTTGCTGTCAGCCTGGTTCAGCGTGGTCTGGTAGGCCACGGGCACCCCGACGACCCCAGTTCCAGGCCACCGGAATGGAATCCCTCCCTGGCTGTGGCTGTCGCGTCGAACGTCAAGATGTTCCTGCTGCCGGGGGTCTTGCTCTGGGCGGCAAGTTGAGAGCGGGCGTCCCAGTTCGGCGAAGTCGTGTTGATATTGCCGTTCGCATCGACACTCAGCGCCAACAGTTGCCCGGACCAGTTGGCGCCGTTGAACTGCGCCTGATATACGACCGAACCCGTGTTCAGCGAAGACGAATTGGTGGCGACCGAGGCAGCCGACGAGGTCTGCAGGATATTGAGGAACGCGTTGTTGAGCGCATTCTGCAGATTGGCCGGGTTGGTTACGTAGAAATAATTGTCGGGAATGCCGTCCGCGCCCGGATTGCCGTTCGCGTCATAGTTGTCCCATTCGGCGACCAGGTCGGGGGTGCCAGACGCGTTTTGATCCTTGAAAGCGCCCCATTTGGCGGCATAGAGCAGGGGATCCAGGAATTGGGCTGCGGAGTTGCCCGTGGCGGTATAGCTGGCAGTGGTCTGGACGTTGCTTGGGAGGCAGTTCTGGCAGCCGCCACTGGTGTTGATATACGCCAGGCCCGTGGGCGTGATGGAGACCGAAGTCGGATCGTTATAGACAAAGCTGTAGGCGCCAGAATGGAAATGGGGACCGTCCTTGTCCGTGCCGGAAATCACGTAGCCAAAGCCTTGGGGGTTGGCGGAACTGGCAGTAATGACCTGGGTGGATACCGAGATTGTGTTTCCACTGACGGTGTAGCTCAGAATGCCCCATACGTCCTGGTCGTAGTCCCCCCGGCAATCGAGTCTTCCCAGTTGACGTAGAACTTTCCGCTCGACGAATCCTGCGAAATAATCTTGAAGTCTACGATCTGCCCGGTGCTCGATGTGGCTCCGCTGCCAAGCCTGTAGGCCGGCATCAGAGTTACATTCTTCCCCCCACGTTCACCGTGACGCGTGGCGTATTGGTCGCCAGTTGCACCCCGTAGGAAGTTACCCTAAGGGACGTAGTGTCGTTGGACGGCGCCGCGATGCTAACCACATTGGTCGCTGGACGTATGCGGTTGGTGTGAGCGTAGTAGGCTGCGCCCGCGATATTGAAGGTGCCTTGCTGGGAGGGGCTTTCCGGGCATAGGCCGAGAACCTGGCTGAGCTTGCCGATGACCTTGGCGGAGCACAGGTTGTCCGTCACGGTCCCGTTGGAGCCTGCGAACCAGCTATTGCCGTCCACCTTCTCTCCGGTGCCGACCTGGTCTGTCCAACTGGGCGCTGTCGTCGTCGTGCCAAGACTGCTGAAGCCGCTTAGCTGGTCGCCGTCATAGGAAGAGACACTTGCATTGAATACCAAAGTATTTAGCGGCGTGCAGTAGTTGGCGGTTGTCAGGGGATCCTTCCAGGTCTCCGTCGTCAGCCCCAGAGCCTGGTCGCGCGTAGCCGGCGCCACGGAAAATGTCGCGTCGGCGGATGCCCCGCCGAAATATCGCAGCGACTCCATAAACACTTCCGCCATCGGATTGCCCCATGTCGAGCAATTGCCTTGCTGCGCTGGCTGTCCCTGTGCGTTTTTGCCGCCGGAGAGGGCGATGCCGGTCTGCTGGAAGTTGCAGTTGTCAGATTTGGTACTGTCTGTCTGATCGAAGTACGTGCCGTCGTTATAGCTGTACCCGGAGATCCGCAGGTGATTGATATTCCAGACGATGCCTTTGACGGATGTGTTGAAGGTGCCATCCGTCGAATTGATTTCCGTATTGAAATCCTGCGCGTTGCGTCTTAGTACGCCGCCGGAGATATTCCGGTCGTACGTGCCGGTCATCAGACCGAAGAGCATTGATCCGCTGATGCCACTGTATGTGTGCAACAAACCGATCGGCTTCTGGGCGCTGTTATAGGCGCGGCAGTTGTCGTTGCCAATCAGGCCGGCTATGCAGACCTGCACGCGGGCGTAGTATTTTCCCGCGGCCTCTCCGTCCGTGCCGACCCCGCGGGTGGATTGCGGCGGATTCTCCGCCGAGGCATTCAGGCCAGAGAGTGCGGGAAGGTTCCCGTTGGAAAGGTTGGCGCCCTGGGTCGCGCTGTGTTCCGACGCCCAATTGCACTGCCAGCGCTCACTGGCGCCCCACAAGGCATAGTTTCCCCTCGCCGCACGAATTTCCGGTGGGGCATTATTGCTTTGGGAGTATCTGTTGGCGGCGCTCGAGTCGTTGGGAGTTGTGTTGCACAGCGTTAGCCCCACGCGGCTGAGGTTGGATACTGTCCAACTGCTGTAGCTCTTGCTCGTCCCGGAAACTGAACGGCTGTCGATATTCACGGTGATGGTCGACGGCTTGGTGGAACTAGTGCCGTTCGCTACCTTGGTCACCCAACCGATCATCTGCGTGTTGGCAGGCGCGCTAGCGGGTACCAGCAGCATCTGGTCGCCAATCTCGAATTGGTTCGAGGTGCTGATGGTTACGCTGGGCGTTCCCGAGGCCAGATTGAAGGTGCTGGAGGAAGAGAACGTTGGTGCGGTCTGTTCTACCTGCTGTCCTGTGCCGTACGTGTACGGCGTGAGCTTCGGCAGGTCGGACCCGTTGTAGTACTTCGCCCAGGAGTGCGCGTCCATCGGCAGGAACGTACGTTCGAGGATGGTGCTGGTGCTTGTGTCGGTAGACCGGTAGCCGCCGTAGAGGATCTTCCTGACCGCATCCATGCGGGTCATGCTGGACCAGTTCAGGAAGTTGCCGCTCCAGGCGGTCGACGCCGGGCAATAGTGATTCTTGGGGGTTGCCGTCGCAATGGTCGAGGCCGGTACGAAGGCATGCTGGGTAGTGCTGTAGGTGTAGCACTTGAACGAATCGAAATAGCCAGCGTAATCGATCGAATCATCATAGGTGGTGTCGATCTTGCCGTCGCCATTCACGTCGGAATAGTCGTTGTATGCCTTCTGGTACAGGGCGTGGTCTTTCGATAGGTCGATCATCACGATCGGAGGCACATTGCCGCCGGCATAGAGCGGTACGCTCGCCAGGTTGAGCTGTGCCGCGCTCGCCGATAGAACGGCCAGTGTCAGCGAGAGCGTGACCATGAAGGTCTGGCATAGGAAGATCAGGCTGGAACGAGTACGAGTTGGCATATCTGTCTCTGTCTCTGTTTCGTGCTCTTGCATTTTGCTGGCGCGGCCGGGCGATTCCTGCTGCTGCTCCAGCCGGGTCGCTATGGTCGGAAGATTTCCTGGATCAGGACCTTGGTGTTGGCATTGGCGCCATAGCCGATAGCCGAAATGCGGTAGACATAGTTGATTGGGCCAGCCTTCATGCTGCCAGGGCTACTATCGGGGATTGGTTCGATCAGGTAGTGCGGTTGCTTGGCTACGCCAGCCACGGGATTCACGCCTTGAGTCTTCGTGATCGCTCCCAGCGTGACGGACCGGTTGTCGTCCTCGATATACAGGTTCCATACGGGCTGACCGGCCGTGGCCGGCGTGCAGAACCCTTTGAACCCCGTGTAGTCGCAAGTCGCGGTGGCACCGGTGGCGCCGGCGATGCCACGCGTCGTGGTGATATCTATCCGGGCATCGCGCAACGCAGCTTCCGCGGCCTGCAAAGCGATATTCTGGTCGCGCGAGTTGCGGGCCATGCGTTCGCCGGACGTGCTTAGCAGACTGGATGACACGCCGACCAGCGTCAATATGACGAGGAAGAGCAACACCACTACCAGTGACACGCCTGCCTGCCTGGCCGCAGGAAGTTGCGTCATTCGGTTCCAACGTTTCGTGGCTTGCAGCGTCATCTGCCTGACCTTAGTTCAATCGATTGCGCAGGGCCACGTAATAGGTAAAGTGCTTGCGCAGACGACCGTCCGCAGGCACCACCGATACGCTGCCGGTATCATTGCTGGGAGCGACGTCGCCAGGCGCGTATACCGTGCCAAAGTGATTCACGGTTGCGGATGCGGCCGTCACGTTCGAACGGGTGGTCCCGCGTATCACGACCGAAATCAGCGCGGCCCTGACGTTCGCCATATTCGCGACGCCCGGCGCCACGTAGCGGTCGATGGAGAGGTCACCATCGGTATCCTCGCCGAACAACACCTGCAATCGCTCGACCCCCTGGAACATGCGCACTGGCGTTGCCGTTGACGCTGCACTGCAGCCACGGTTCGCCGGTGGTCGCGTCGGTTACCACGGAGTAGGTCTCGAAGATCAGCGTCGCGTTCTGGGCCGCGGTGCCTGTGCAATCGACGATTGACCCGTCCGCGGTTGCCGCGCCCGGCGTGGACGAACCGTAGAAACGGAAGGACAGCGTATCGCTACTGTTCGTGCCCTGGTCATTTACCGCATCGATGATATTGGTGGCGGAGCCGAAGCGGTTCAGGGTGGCATAGTCGGTGTAGCCTGCCTGGCGGGCGTCGCGTTGAAGCATTTGGCCGATGGCGCGCGCGCTCTCCTGGACCAGAGACAAATCTGACTGGGTATCGTAGGACCTCAGTTGGCCGAGATAGAGCGACGCGATGGCAATGATCAATAGCATGCTGATGATCAATGAGACCATCAATTCGACCAGCGTGAAGCCCGCAGGAACGCGCACCTTGCCTGAGCGATTTTCGTTCATGGCACTAATGTCGTCACAAAGAGGGACATTGGGGGGGCGCGGTAGTGCTTGCCGTACCGCTGTGCGTCAGGTCGTCCTGCCACCAGATCTTGATAGCGTAGGGTGCGTTGGGCGCATTGTCGCACTGGGGATTCGAGGGTGTTCCATCGCCCGGAGTCGAGTCGATGCAGACGGTGCCGTAGCCGCCGGGCAGCGCGGAGCCCGCTTCGTCGAGCCAGACCTTGTAGCTCGTGACCGCCATCTGCTGCGGGGTGCAGCCCGCAGTGCTGTAGCACGCCGCCGTGGGAGTTGCGCCAGGAAGATTGTAGTATCCCGCGGCTTGAGCGGCTTCGTTGCTCCTGACCTGGTCGGCGAGGTTGTATGCCAACATGGTGGCAATGTTGCGCATGGAGGCGCTTCTGCCGTCGACCAGGGTCTGGGCCTGGAGTCGCGCCAGTGCCAACACCCCGATCGACATTACTACGATCGAGACCAGGGCCTCTATCAGGGTGAAGCCAGCCAGGCGCCTGGTTGGCTGAACGGGGAGGCGAGGCTGGAGTGGGTGGCGTGCCATGGCTCAGGGGCAGGCAACTGACTGGACAATGGGGCGGCCGCTTCCCGATAGCGACACGGCATTGCCGTTGGCACTGGCTGGGCTGGTGCAGAGCTTCCAGTTCGCAAATGCGTCCGGCGTACCGTAGCTATTGAAGCGGATGATGCCCGGGTTGGCGAAGCCGCTGGCTGTGTATGCGAGGTTCGCGCTGGGTGTGTCGCTGACGCGCAGCAGCTCTTCGGTCGCGGAATTCCAGCTGCCATCCGTGTTGAGGTCGACGAAAACGATGCGGCGGTTGCTCCAGCTGCTGGTGCAGGTGGAGCCGTCGGTCGTCGGGCATATGGTCACTCGCGTGTTGCGCCGTGCGGCTTCGCTGCGGGCCAGTTCCATATCGGAAACCAGTGCGCTCGATTCGGTTCGCAGCCGGGCTCGTTGCAGGAACGAGGTAAAGCTTGGAGTCGCGGCTGCCGCCAGGATCGCCAGAATACTCAGCGCGACTAGTAGCTCGATCAGGGTGAGTCCTTTCTCGACGCGCGCGGGCCGAATGGCGGCAATGCGGGAAGTCAGGCCCGGAAGTTCAGTGGGGAACGAGGCAATCTTGCAGGGTGATTCCTGCAGGGATTGACGAACAGGAGGGCATGACCTGACGCCGCCCGATGGCGCGATCTCGCTTGAAATGCCGCGCGCGCAAGCGATGCGGGCGAACGCCGCCGGCGCGCCAAGCATGGCATAGCCGGCTGCCCCCGGCAGCAAGACTGACCCATTTTGACCCTCGTCCGAAAAAAACTTCGCTATTTCTTCTGTTTGCTCTGTCCGGGCTTGTTCTTCTTGTTGGAGTGGCAGCCCAGGATGCTGGCGGAATTGATTTAATTACGTTTTAGTAACTTTTGCTACCCCTTTCGCGGGGTGGACGCCGAAAACTCATCCAGCACGTCGCGGAATTCCGACACGTCCTCAAAGCTCCGATACACCGAAGCAAACCGGATATACGCAATCTTGTCGAGCCGGCGCAGCTCGCGCATGACCAGTTCCCCGACCTGGCTGCTGGGGATTTCCTTCTCGCCGAGGGCGAGCAGTTTCTCTTCGATGCGGGTGATGGAGGCGTCGATGGCTTCAGCCGAGACCGGGCGCTTGCGCAGTGCCAGGCGCATCGAGTCCTTCAGCTTGTCACGGGTGTAGTCCGCGCGCGAGCCGTTTTTCTTGACGATGGCGGGGAAGAACAGCTCGATCCGCTCATAGGTGGTGAAGCGTCGGTCGCAGGATTCGCAGCGGCGGCGGCGGCGCACGGTATCGCCTTCTTCCGACATGCGCGTGTCCAGGACCTGGGTGTTGGAATGGGCGCAAAGGGGCATTTCATGCCTGACCACCTCGAAGTTTGAGCCGGGGCGCGTGCTGCGCGTGCAGCGTCTTGTCATTCTGTGTCGCGCCGGGCCGGGTTGGCAAGGCCCGCCGGCGGCGCTGGCGGGCCGCGGCGGGCTGCCGGCCACCCGCGCATGGGCGGGTGGCGCAGGGGGCTTTAGCCGTAGACCGGGAAACGCTTGGTCAGGGCCGCCACTTGCTCGCGCACGCTGGCGATGTTGGCCAGGTCGTGCGGGTTTTCCAGCACGTCGGCGACCAGGTTGGCCACCAGGCGGGCTTCTTCTTCCTTGAAGCCGCGGGTGGTCATGGCCGGCGAGCCCAGGCGGATGCCCGAGGTGACGAACGGCTTTTCCGGGTCGTTGGGGATGGCGTTCTTGTTGACGGTGATGTGTGCCTCGCCCAGGACCTTTTCGGCTTCCTTGCCGGTGATCTGCATGGCGCGCAGGTCGACCAGCATCACGTGGCTTTCGGTGCGGCCGGAGACGATGCGCAGGCCGCGCTCGATCAGGGTCTCGGCCAGCACGCGGGCGTTCTTGACCACTTGTTGCTGGTAGGCCTTGAACTCGGGCGACAGGGCTTCCTTGAACGCGACTGCCTTGCCGGCGATCACGTGCATCAGGGGGCCACCCTGGATGCCGGGGAAGATGGCCGAGTTGATGGCCTTCTCATGCTCGGCCTTCATCAGGATCACGCCGCCGCGCGGGCCGCGCAGGCTCTTGTGGGTGGTGGTGGTGACGAAGTCGGCGTGGGGTACCGGGTTGGGATACTCGCCGGCGGCGATCAGGCCGGCGTAGTGGGCCATGTCGACCATGAACAAGGCGCCGATGGACTTGGCTACCTTGGCGATGCGTTCGAAGTCGATGCGCAGGGCGAAGGCGGAGGCGCCGGCGATGATCAGCTTGGGCTTCTTTTCCTGGGCCAGCTTTTCCAGCGCGTCGTAGTCGATGTCTTCGTTGGCGTCCAGGCCGTAGCTGACGACGTTGAACCACTTGCCGCTCATGTTGAGGGCCATGCCGTGGGTCAGGTGGCCGCCTTCGGCCAGGCTCATGCCCATGATGGTGTCGCCCGGCTTCAGCGCGGCAAAGAACACGCCCTGGTTGGCTTGCGAGCCGGAGTTGGGCTGCACGTTGGCGGCTTCGGCGCCGAACAGTTGCTTGACGCGGTCGATGGCGAGCTGCTCGACGACGTCGACGTACTCGCAGCCACCGTAGTAGCGCTTGCCGGGATAGCCCTCGGCATACTTGTTGGTCAGTTGCGAGCCTTGCGCGGCCATCACGGCCGGCGAGGTGTAGTTTTCCGAGGCGATCAGCTCGATGTGTTCTTCCTGGCGCTGGTCTTCCTTCTGGATGGCGGCGAAAATCTCAGGGTCGATCTGGTCGATCGTATAGCGGCTGCGTTCGAACATGGCGAAAACTCGTCTGAAAAAGGGGAATTCCGAATGGCTTCGGGGTAGGGCGCGCGGGGAAGGCACAGGCGACCGGCGTCGGACGCGTTAGCTATCCGGCGCAGGGCGCACCCTGCTTCCCATTCGCTGCCCAGGCGAGCGGCAGGCGCTTGAAACATCGCGCCAGAGAACTTTGCGCTTCCTCGTGGTAGTGCCCACTGACTTCGCCAGTCGCGCAAGATGGAATGGTTGGCGGCAGTTTAACGCGAGGCGCTGGCTCGCTGCAAGACGGTGTGGTGGGCCCCGGGGCCGAAAGTCAATGCCTTGTCTGTCAGGCAATGTAAGTGTTGTAATGTCGGACAAGGGTTTACACCGGGTCGGGCCGGCTCTCCGCTACAATCGCGGCCATGAGCAACAATGTGTGGGCCTTGCGGGTGTATTGGGAAGACACCGACGCGGGCGGCGTGGTGTTCTACGCCAATTACCTCAAATTCTTCGAGCGCGCCCGTACCGAGTGGCTGCGCTCGCTTGGCATCGAACAGCAAGCGCTGGCCGATGAGTCCGGCGTCGTCTTCATCGTCAGAAGCACGGCGGTGGACTACAATGCCCCCGCCCGTCTGGACGACCTGCTTGAGATCCGGACACAGATTGAACGGGTTGGCCCGGCGTCGGTCCAATTCGCCCAGGAAGCCTGGCGTGGCGAGCAATTGCTGGCTACTGGCGCCATCCGGGTCGGGTGTGTTGATCGCAGCACATTTCGCCCGACTCCCATTCCCGCTCCCGTCCTTGCAACCATCAAGACCGCTCGATGAATCCCGTGACCGTCACGCAAGACCTGTCGATCATTTCGCTGGTGCTGCACGCCAGTGTGCTGGCACAGGCCGTCATGGCCCTGCTGCTGGTGATGTCCCTGTTCTCGTGGACATATATCTTCCGCAAGCATTTCTCCCTGCGCGCCGCGCGCACCCAGACCGAGGGTTTCGAGCGCGACTTCTGGGCTGGCGGTGATCTGCAGGCCCTCTACCAGAGCGCAGCCAACAACCGTCACAACACGGGCGCGCTGGAACGGATCTTCGAGTCCGGCATGGGCGAATACCTGAAAGCGCGCGAGCGCAACAACGACGCCGGCGCGCTGCTCGACGCCGCCCGTCGTGCCATGCGCGCGGCCTACCAGCGCGAGATGGATGTGATGGAATCGCATCTTCCGTTCCTGGCCTCGGTGGGTTCGGTCAGCCCGTACATCGGCTTGTTCGGCACGGTATGGGGGATCATGAACGCCTTCCGCGGTTTGTCCAATGTGCAGCAGGCAACGCTTGCCGCAGTGGCGCCCGGCATTGCGGAGGCGCTGGTCGCCACCGCCATCGGCCTGTTCGCGGCGATTCCGGCGGTCATTGCCTACAACCGCTACGCTACCGAAGTCGATCGCCTGGCCATCCGCTTCGAGAGCTTCATGGAAGAGTTCCTGAACATCCTGCAACGGCAGACCCGCTAAAGCGCCGAAGCCACCAACGTCTTCGGTCAAGGAGAACCAGCAATGGCAGCGATACAGCGCCGTGGCGGCTCGCGCCGCCGGGCCAGTGCCGACATCAACGTCGTGCCTTACATCGACGTGATGCTGGTGCTGCTCGTCATTTTCATGGTGGCAGCACCGATCGTGAACCCCGCCGTGGTTGACCTGCCCAGCGTGGCCAACGCCACCCAGCAGCAAAAGGCGCCTCCCATCGTCGTGACCGTGCATGAGGACGGCGCACTGACCGCGCGCGGCAAGGATAACGCTGGCAACAGCTTCGAGCGCAAGCTCGACAAGCAGGGCCTGATCGACTTCGTGCATCAGCGCCAGAACGAGAATCCCGACCAGCCGGTGGTGATCGCCGCCGACCGCTCGGTCAGGTACGAGGCCGTGCTCGACGTCATGTCGGTGCTCAAGGCCGACGGCGTGAAGCGCGTCGGCCTGATGGTCAAGCCCAAGTAAGCAGCGCCCCACGCGATGAAGACCGCCGCCTATCCTTATCAGCCGGCCCCGGAGCGGGGAACCCTGCGTTCCTTCCTGCTCGCGGTTTTCATGCATTTGTTGCTGGGCATCGTGCTGTATTTCGGTGTGCACTGGCAGAGCAGCACCCCGGTCGGCGCCGAAGCCGAGCTCTGGGATGAGGTCCCGGCAACTACCGCCCCGCGCCCGCCCCCGCCGCCGCCCGAACCCCAGCCTATCGTACAAGCCCGGCCCGCACCCCCGCGCCAGCGGTGAGGTCCCGTGCGGAAGAGGACGCCGAGATCGCCCTCCAGCAGCAAAAGCGCCGCCAGGCCGAGGCCGCCGCCCGCGAAGAGGCGCGCCAGCAGGCCGACCTGCGCGCGCGCCAGGAAGCCGACAGGCAGGAAGCCGCCCGCAAGGAGGCCGCCCGCAAGGACGCCCAGCGCAAGGACGACTTGCGCCGCGAAGAGCAGCGCCGCGAAGAACAGAAGAAGGACGACCTGAAGAAGGAAGCCCAGCGCAAGGAAGACGCGCGCAAGCAGGCCGCCTTGCAGGAGCAGCGCAAGGAGCAGGCTGAGCGCGAGCGCAAGGAAGCCGACGCCAAGGCCCGCGCCGAGGCGAAGAGCCGCGCCGAGGCCGATGCCAAGGCGCGTGCCGAGGCAGACGCGAAGGCGAAAGCAAGCGCGGACGCCAAGGCCAAGGCCAACGCCGAAGCCAAGGCCGCCGCCAACGCGAAAGCCAAGGCCGACGCAGATGCCAAGGCCAAGCACGATGCCGCTGCCAATGCCCAGCGCCACAGCGAGCTGGCACGCCTGCAGGCCCTGGCGGGTGGCGGGGCGGCAGTCGGCGGCGCCGGTGGTGTCGGCAGCAGCGCAGGCAGTGGCGCCGGTTCCGGCGGCAAGGCCTCGCCCGGCTACCCGGATCGCGTGCGTCGCCGCGTCAAGCCGAATATCGTGTTCACCGAAGACGTGCCTGGCAATCCGGCCGCGGTGGTGTCCGTTCAGCTGGCGCCGGACGGCTCGCTGATGTCCGCGCGGCTGTCCAGGTCCAGCGGCAATTCGGGCTGGGACAACGCCGTGCTGCGCGCGGTGGAGCGCTCGGACCCGCTGCCCCGCGACGAAAACGGCAAGGCACCGGCCAGCTTCACCATCACCTTCAAACCTAAGGATTAAGGGGTGCGGTGATGGCAACGGCGCGGGATAATTCGAATTGCAACATATTGCAACCTACGTCGATGCTCGGTAGTCCCACCGCTACGATGACAGGTTGCCTGACGCAGCCGGCAAATGTGCCCGGGGCACCCGATACAGGCATGCGACATGCCTTCAGTCTGCCTGCCCGTACCATGGCTCCAGCTTTGCCGGCCGCGTTCGATATGAATATTGATCTCGACTGAGGAGCAGCATGCGAAAGCTTTGGGCCCCCTTTGGCTGGCCGCGCGGCGGCACAGCACCCGCGCGCACGCCCTGTTTGCCGGGCTGGCAGTGGTTCTGGCCTGTTCGGCCGGCAGCGCGCAGGCGCAATTGAACGTTGAAATCACCGGCGTTGGCGCCAGCCAGCTCCCGATCGCCACGGCCAACTTCCAGGGCGAAGCACAGGCCCCCCAAAATCTCACGGCGATCATCCGCAGCGACCTGCAGCGCAGCGGCCGCTTCCGCAATGTCGACCCGGGCGGCGCCACCGTGGCGGAGTCCGCCAATGCCGACCTTGGCAGCTGGAAGGCGCGCGGCGCCGATGCCTTCGTGGCCGGCAGCGTGACACCCACCGGCAACGGCCAGTACGACGTGCGCTTCCGCCTCTACGACACCGTCAAGGGCACCAGCCTGGGTGGCCTGGCCTTCACCGTCAGCGGGAACCAGCTGCGCGTGACCGGCCACAAGATCGCCGACTACATCTACGAGAAGCTGCTGGGCGAGCGCGGCGTGTTTGCCACGCGGCTGTCCTATGTCTCGCGGGTGGGCGGGCGCTTCCAGCTGCTGATCTCGGACTCCGACGGCCAGAACTCCCAGGTGGCGCTGACCAGCAACGAGCCGATCATCTCGCCTTCGTGGTCCCCTGACGGCAGCAAGGTTGCCTACGTGTCCTTCGAGGCCAAGAAGCCGGTGGTCTACGTGCACGACCTGGCGACCGGCAAGCGCACGCTGGTGTCGAACCAGAAGGGCAACAACAGCGCGCCTTCGTGGTCGCCGGATGGCCAGCGCCTGGCGGTGGCGCTGTCGCGCGACGGCAATACCCAGATCTACCAGGTCGGCGCCGATGGCTCCGGGCTCAAGCGCCTGACACGCAGCAGCGCCATCGACACCGAGCCGCAATACGCGCCGGACGGCCGCAGCATCTACTTCACCAGCGATCGCGGCGGCGCGCCGCAGATCTACCGCATGCCGGCCGGCGGCGAAGAGGGCGGCGCAGCTCAGCGCGTCACCTTCAAGGGCAGCTACAACGTGAGCCCGCGCATTTCCCCGGACGGCAAGCAACTGGCCTATATCACCCGCAGCGGCGGCTTCAAGCTGCAGTTGATGGACCTCGGCAACGGCGATGTCACGTCGCTGACCGACACCGCCAACGACGAAGCGCCAAGCTTCGCCGCCAACGGCAAGTACATTCTTTATGCCACCCGGGTGGGAGGTCGCTCGGTGTTGGCGGCAGTGTCCACTGACGGGCGTACCCGGCAGGTTTTGTCGCTCCAGTCCGGCGAGGTTCGCGAGCCGTCCTGGGGACCATTCATGCAATAAACGAGGAGTTCCTAGCCATGACCAATATGATGACCAAAACCCTTGCCGTCGCCGCTCTGCTGGCCCTCGGCGCTTGCAGCTCCGGCGTCAAGCTGGACGATACCGCCAACGCCGGTGCCGGCAAGGGCACGCCTTCGACCGACGCTCGCGCCGTGGCGCCGGTGGACGTCTCGCGCGATCCGCTGAACGATCCGAACAGCCCGCTGGCCAAGCGCAGCGTGTACTTCGACTTCGACAGCTATAGCGTCAAGCCTGACTACCAGGGCATGCTGTCGGAGCACTCCAAGTACCTGGGCGCCAACAAGGGCCGCCGCATCCTGATCCAGGGCAACACCGACGAGCGCGGTACCAGCGAATACAACCTGGCCCTGGGCCAGAAGCGCGCCGAAGCCGTGCGCCGCTCGCTGTCCTCGCTGGGCGTGCCGGAAAGCCAGATGGAAGCCGTCAGCCTGGGCAAGGAAAAGCCCAAGGCAACCGGCCACGACGAAGCCGCCTGGGCAGAAAACCGCCGCGCGGACATCACGTACTAATCTGCGGATAGCCATCTCATGAAAGCACGCGTCTCCAAGTTGGTATTGCTTACTGCGATGTCCTGCGCCAGCCTGTTGCCGTTGGCGCAGGCGCGGGCCGGCGTGTTCGACGATGACGAGGCGCGCAAAGCCATCGTGAACATGCGCGACCAGTTCAACGGTTTCCAGGCGACCGCATCGCAGCGTATCGACCAGAACAGCCGCGCGCAGCTCGAGATGCAGAACCAGCTCGAGGGCCTGCGCCAGGAAGTGGCGCGGCTGCGCGGCCAGAACGAGATGCTGCAGAACGAGGTGACGACGCTGCAAAAGCAGCAGAAAGACTACTACGCTGACCTGGATGCGCGCCTGAAGAAATTCGAGCCGCAGCAGGTCACCGTGGATGGTCGCGAAGGGCTGTCGCAACCGGGCGAGAAGACCGAGTATGACGCCGCGCTCAAGCAGTTCCAGACCGGGGACTTCAAGGGCGCGGGCAACGTATTCTCGGCTTTCATCAAGAAGTACCCGCAAAGCCCGTACGTGCCGCTGGCGCAGTACTGGCTAGGTAACTCGCTGTACGCGCAGCGGGACTACCGCGGCTCGACCTCGGTGCTGCAGAACATGGTGCAGGCCTATCCGGATCATCCCAAGGTGCCGGATGCGCTGATCGCCATCGCCAACAACCAGATCGAATCGGGCCAGAAGCCCGCGGCCCGCAAGACCCTGGAGCAGGTGGTGTCCAAATACCCCGGCACCGAGGGCGCGCAGGCGGCGAGCAATCGCCTCAAGACGCTGAAGTAGACGCCCGGGAGGGCGGGCGCTGGCACGCGGCCCAGGTGGTAGGCAGAAGACAAAGGGCCCGCTTTTCGCGGGCCCTTTGTCCTGGCCGCGCTAAAATACGCGATTCGCCTCGAATTTTGCGTGGCGCCGCCAGGCGCCGCGCCCTGCCATCATGAAAAAACGCGCTATCGTCCTGCTTTCCGGCGGCCTGGACTCCGCCACCGTCCTTGCCATGGCCAATGCGCAGGACTTCGAGACCTATGCGCTGTCGATGCGCTACGGCCAGCGCCACTCCTCGGAACTGGAAGCCGCCAAGCGCGTGGCCGCCGCCCTGGGCGCGGTGCGCCACGAGATCATCGACCTCGACCTGCGCCGCTTCGGCGGCTCCGCGCTGACCGACGATAGCCTTGAGGTGCCCACCGACGGCGCCGTTGGCGGCATTCCGGTCACCTACGTGCCGGCCCGCAATACCATCATGCTGTCGCTGGCCCTGGGCTGGGCCGAGGCCATTGGCGGCCGCGACCTGTTCTTCGGCGCCAACGCGGTCGACTACTCCGGCTATCCGGATTGCCGGCCCGAGTATGTGTCCGCCTACGAGGCGCTTGCCAACCTGGCCACCAAGGCCGGCGTGGAAGGCGAACGCATCCGTGTGCACGCGCCCATTATCGACATGACCAAGGGCGAGATCATCCGCGCTGGGGTCAAGCTCGGGGTGGACTACGGCATGACGGTGTCGTGCTACAAGGCCGACGACGACGGCCGTGCCTGTGGCGTGTGCGACTCCTGCCGCATCCGCCGCGCGGGCTTCGAGGCCGCCGGCGTGCCCGATCCCACCCGCTACCAGGGCGCCGCCTGACGGTTGCCGTTGCCACAAGCGCGCTTGCGCGCACCCACCCGTTGCGCTTCCCCCGCCGGACACCCATGCCCGAAATCGATATTGCCGCGCTCAGCCGTACCGTACTGGCGAGCACCTTCATCCTGACCTTCGCCTTTGGGGCTGTGCTCCAGCGCACGCACTTCTGCACCATGGGCGCGGTCTCCGACATCGTCAACATGGGCGACTGGACCCGCATGCGCATGTGGGGGCTGGCCATCGGCGTGGCCATGATCGGCACCGCCGCGCTGGCCGCGGGCGGCTACATCGATCCCACCAAGACCATCTATGCCGCCAGCAAGCTCAGCTGGCTCTCGGCCCTGGTGGGTGGGCTGATGTTCGGCTTCGGCATGGTGCTGGCCTCGGGCTGCGGCAGCAAGACGCTGGTGCGCATCGGCGCCGGCAACCTGAAGTCGCTGGTGGTGTTCGCCTTCCTGGGGCTGTCGGCCTATATGACGCTGCGCGGCCTGTTTGGCGTGATTCGCGTGAACACCGTCGATGCCGTGGCCCTCACGCTGCCCACCACGCAGGACCTGCCCTCCGTGCTGGCGCAGGCCAGCGGCATGGCGCGCGCCACCCTGCAGCTGGGCATCGCGCTGGTGCTGGGCGGGGCGCTGGTGATCTGGGCGCTGGCCGGACGCGGCTTCCGTACCTTCGATAACCTGCTGGGCGGCTTGGCCGTGGGCCTGATCATCGTGGCCATGTGGTATGTATCCGGGCACCTGGGCTATGTCGCCGAAGATCCCAATACGCTCGACGAACTGTTCGTCGCCAGCAACAGCGGCCGCATGGAGAGCCTGAGCTTCGTCGCCCCCTACGCCTACACCCTCGACTGGCTGATGATGTTCAGCGACAAGAGCAAGGTGCTGACCATCGGCATCGTCAGCGTGTTGGGCGTGGTGGCGGGTGCCGCCGCGTATGCGCTGGCGACCCGCACCTTCCGCTGGGAAGGCTTTGGCAGCGCCGAGGACGTTGGCAACCATCTGGTGGGCGGCATCCTGATGGGCGCGGGCGGCGTGACCGCGCTGGGCTGCACCATCGGGCAGGGCTTGTCAGGCGTATCCACGCTGGCGATTGGCTCCTTTATCGCGCTGGCCGGCATCCTGGTTGGCGCGGTGCTGGGCTTCCGCTACCAGATATGGCGGCTTGAGCGCATGATCTAGCACGAGTAGTTCGCGTTCAAAGGTTGACTTTAGCGCCAAGATATTCCTATAATCGCGGCTTCAGTTTTTCCGGGTCGTTAGCTCAGTCGGTAGAGCAGCGGACTTTTAATCCGTTGGTCGCGTGTTCGAGTCACGCACGACCCACCAGCATTGCGAGAAGGCGTAGCGGGCAACCGCTACGCCTTTTTTGTTTCATGCCCCGCGCGTGGCTTTCGTAGTATTTCGGCGCGGATCACCCCCTGGATCAACCCTTCTTGGCCAGGTGCCTGGCGAGAAACGCCTCCATGGCTTCGTAGAAGTCGAAGGTGTTTTCCTCGTTGTGGAAGCCGTGGCCCTCGTTTTCCTTGAGCAGGTATTCCACATCCACGCCGCGCGAGCGTAGCGCCTGTACGATCTGGTCGCTCTCTGCCTGCTTGACGCGCGGATCGTTGGCGCCTTGCGCCACCAGCAGCGGCGTGCGGATCCTGTCGGCGAAGAACACCGGCGAGGCATCGTGCAGGGCCTGGCGCTCGGCTTCGACGTTGGGGTTGCCGACCATCTCGTACAGCATGTCGAGCATCGGCTTCCAGTACGCGGGAATCGTCTCCAGCAGCGTGAACAGGTTCGATACGCCGACATAGTCGATGGCCGCGGCATAGCGGTCCGGCGTGAAGGCCACGCCTGCCAGCGTCGCATAGCCGCCATAGCTTGCTCCGTAGATCGCGATGCGCCTGGGGTCCACGATGCCTTGCGCGACGAGCCAGTCGACGCCGTCGTCGATATCGTGCTGCATCGTCTTGCCCCACTGCTTGAAGCTCGCCTCCCAGAACGCGCGGCCATAGCCGGTGGAGCCGCGGAAGTTGATCTGCAGCACCGCGTAGCCGCGATTGGCGAGCAGTTGCACCTCGGGGTTGAAGCCCCATACGTCGCGCGTCCACGGGCCGCCGTGCGGGTTGACCACTAGAGGCAGGCCCTGCGGTGCAGGCTCTCCCGCGCTGGCCACCGGCAGCGTCAGGTAGCCGTGGATCTGCAGGCCGTCGCGCGAGGTGAAGCGGATCGGCTGCATGCCGGCCATGTCGGCTTCATCCAGCCAGGGTTGCACCTTGCCGAGCGTGACCAGTTTTTTGTGCCGCTGTCGTACAGGTAGCGCGTGCCGGTGGTCTTGTCGCTCGACGCGGAGACGATCATACGGGTCTCGTCGCGCGTGATGCTGGTGACGTGGTGCTCGTAGCCCGGCAGTTGCCGCTCCAGGTCGGCATGGATCTGCTCGGCGTGGGCGTCGAAGAAATGGCGGTGCGTCTTCCAGTCGGTGTACCAGGCGGCGGTCAGCACGCGGCGACGCCGCGAGTGGGACAGGCCGCCGACATCCACCTCGTCGTGCTCGAAGACCAGGCGGCCTTCCCGGGCCGTCTGCGGATCGAACTCGAAGATCGCCGTCTTGTCGCGGCCGCGATTCGACTGCACGTACAGCTGCTTGTCGTCGAAGGTGAAGAACAGCGGCGAGACCGTCTCGCGGAAGTCGGTGGTCAGGATCGGGCGGAAGGGCTCGTCCTCGGTATCGCGGTAGAGCAGGGTGGTGTTCACGCCGTCGCTGGCGCTTGCCACCCGCAGGCGGCCAGCGTGGTCGGTGCCCCAGCTCATCACGTTGCCGGGGTTCTCCGCGATCTGCACGGACTCGCCCGTGACGACGTCGACGCGCAGCACGTCGAATACCTCCGGGTCGCGCTTGTTGTGCGACAGCAGGATATGGCGGTCATCGTCCTCGAGATCGTCGATGATCTCCGCGCGCACGCCCGGGTACGGGGTGAGGTCGACGGGCTCGCCGCCGTCGATCGGCACCGACAGCACGTGGAAGTTCTCGTCGCCGCCAAAGTCCTTCGCATACAGGATGTGCGCGTTGCCCTTCCAGGTGTGGAAGGGCAGGTCGCGCTCGCTCTCGCGGGTCAGCGGCCGGGCTTCGCCCAGCAGGTTGCCATCGGCGTCGATGGCCTGCACGAAGACGTTCTGGCGGCCTTGGTGCCGGGCGAGGAAGGACAGGTGGCGGCCATCCGGCGAGATCGAGAACTGCGAACGGTCCGGCTTGCGGAACAGCTCGCGCACGCTGTAGTGCTTTACCTTTGCCGGCGCCGTTGCACCGGATGCTGGGTTGTCTTGACGCAATGCTCACTCCTTGGTGTGTTCGGTCCCGGCAAGCAGCGGCAGGGCTCAATCCGTACGCGCGGCTTGCCCGGTTTTGCCTTCGGGGGCGCAGGTGGCTTTGGCTCCTTGTCCTGGGCGGCATCCCGGCGCTCGATTTCTTCGCGCGTGGACGTGGACAGGTCCCAGCTGGCGATAAACAGCGCGGCGATCAGCGGGCCGATGACGAAGCCGCTCAGCCCGAACAGCGCCATGCCGCCCAGCGTGGAGATCAGCACCACCCAGTCGGGCATGCGGGTGTCCTTGCCGACCAGGATGGGGCGCAGCACGTTGTCCACCGCGCCGATCACCACCGCGCAGAAGCCGATCAGGATGGAGCCCTTGCCCACGTCGCCGGTCAGCAGGAAGTAGATCGCCACCGGTCCCCAGATCAGCGCCGCGCCGACCGCCGGCAGCAGCGACAGGAAGCCCATCAGCACGCCCCACAGCAGCGAGCCCTGGATGCCGAGGAACCAGAAGATCAGGCCGCCCAGTGCGCCCTGCACCGCAGCCACGGCGATGTTGCCCTTGACGGTGGCGCGGGCCACGGTGGTGAACTTGCGCAGCAGGTGCTGCTTGTGCGGCTCGCTCAGCGGGATCGCCCGCATGATGAGCTTGGAAATCTGCGGGCCATCGCGCAACAGGAAGAACAGCAGGTACAGCATCACGCCAAAGCTGACCATGAACTGGAACGTGTTCTGCCCGATGCTCAATGCCTGCGTGGCGATGATCTGGCTGGCCTGGGTAGCCCCCGTGGTGAGCTTTTGCTGCAGGTCGCTGATATCGGTCAGCCCGAAGCGGTCCAGCACTCTTGTCACCGACGGCGGCAGGGCGTGCACGGCTTGCTGGAAGTAGGCGCCGAAATTGATCTGGCCGGACTTGATCTGCTGGTAGACGGTGCTGCCTTCCTGGATCAGGGCGCCGGTGACAAAGATCAGCGGCAGCACCACGATCAGCAGGCACAGCGTCAGCGTGGTCAGCGAGGCCAGGTTGCGCCGGCCGCCCATGCGACGGGTCAGCCAGTTGTTGGACGGCGTGAAGATGATGGCCAGGATGGCGCCCCAGAACACGGCGCCGGAGAAAGGCCACAGGACGAAGCAAAAAGCTACCGAGACTACTGCCAGCAGCAGGTAGAACGACTTTTGCTGCATATCCGCTCGTTGGGTCATTGCGCTGTCACCTTGCGTCGAAAAAGCGTTGGAGCGCGCGCCGCCATGGTGGCGTACGGCGGCTCGCCGCGGCGCGTGGCGCTCATTGCCTTCATTGCCGTATGGCAGGCCTCGGTAGGCAAGGCCGGCGCAGGTGGCGGCCATGCATGGCGAAAACGCGGTGCTAACGCACCAGCGGGTCGCGGAACCCGGTGTCGACGGTGTCGGAAGGGGGCTTGCGGGCAGCCTGGACGGAGCTCTTCTGGAAAGTCTCGTAGGCCCAGTAGCCGGCTGCGGCCAGTGCGCCGAACTTGGACAGCTTCCAGGTCCAGCGCAGCACCGGGGTCTTGCGCAGCAACGGCAGCGCCAGGGACACGGCCGTGCTGAGCATTGGGTAGTCCTTGGCCAGTCCGAGCAGCTTGAGCCAGGAGGCGGGCCGGGTCATGCGCGGCAGCCAGGTGCTGAATCGGCCGAGGCGGGTCGCGCTGCCTCGGACGTGATGGAGCGCCTGGGCGCAGTCGTAGCGCTCCAGCGCGGCGCGCGTGATCAGCAGCTCCTTGCGAATGGCAAGGGCAGGCGCACCTCGCGCGAGAAACGCACGGGGCGCTGGTGCGAGCGAGGCGCGTTGGAGGTGGATGCGGTGCCGGCCGCGTGATCGGCCGGCTCGCCTGGTGTGTGCGGTGTGCTCATCGGCGCAGGATCTCCCGGTCTTTATCGATCTCGGCCAGCGTGGCTTCGAACAGGGGCGGGGCATTGCGCACCAGATGGCGGGCAACCGCGAGGCAGATCGCGCAGGCGGCCAGGTAGACCGCCACCAGCACGCCCAGGGCCTGCCAGCGGTAGGTGTCCCAGAACACGATGGCGATCAGTACGGTCAGCGTCACCATGGCCAGGCCAAAGAACACCAGGCCGAAACAGGCCAGCAAGGCCATCTTCATCAGCCGGGAGCGTTCCTCCGCGAGTTCGACACTGGCCAGTTCAAGGCGCGTCTGCACCATCGCCACCAATGATCCTGCCAGGCTGCGCAGGGCATCCATAAACTTGGGGGAAGAGGTGGGGTCGCTCATGCAATTCCGGCGAAGGCGTGCAGCGGCGAAGCGCTGCACCTGCTGCAGACGGGACGCCCCGCCAGCGGTGCTTGACCGCCGGCGGGGCGTTGCCCGGCACCGCGCCGCGACGGGTGGCGGCCCAGGTGCAAGGCGTTTGGGTTCATGCGCGAGGCGGCATGCCTGGCGAATTACTTGCGGTTCAGCAACAGGCCGATCAGCAGGCCAACGCCGGCGGCAACGCCGACAGCGCGCCACGGATGGTCATGGACGTAGTCGTCGGTGGCACGTGCAGCCGCCTTGCTCTTGGTGACCACGGCGTCCTGGAGGTCTTGGGCCTTCTCCTTGGCTTGTTTCAGCAGGCCCATGCCGCGCTCGCGCAGTTCGGCAGCTTTCTCGCCGGTGGTCGAGGCCGCTTGCTTAAGCAGTTCTTCGGCATCGGACAAAACGGTCTTGACATCGCTCATCAGTTTCTCCTGTTTGCGGGCGGTGGTTTCGGATTGTGACATTTTGCCTTCCTCGCACGTTGTCGGGCAGCTTCTCGCCCTCTTTACTAGCATATGCGGGGAATCGCCGTGGTTTCAACACCACGAGTCCGACACAGCGTGTAGGACAGTGACGCAGGACAAAGGTCTTGATACAAAAAGGTGATTTTGTAGTGACTTTATATTCGTTTGGGTTGGATCGCAATCTCACTACACTGGTTCAACCCGAATTTGCCCTTTGAGGACACACTTATGACACTACGTCTTGGCGACATCGCACCCGATTTCGAGCAGGATTCCAGTGAAGGCCCGATTCGCTTTCATCAATGGCTTGGCGAGAGCTGGGGCGTATTGTTTTCACACCCGGCCGATTTCACGCCGGTGTGCACGACCGAACTGGGTTTGACGGCGAAGCTCAAGGGCGATTTTGCCAAACGCAATGTCAAGGTCATCGCGCTGTCGGTCGATCCTGTCGAATCCCATCGCGAGTGGATCAAGGACATCAACGCGACCCAGGGTACCACGGTCAATTTCCCCATCATCGCCGATGGCGACCGCAAGGTTTCCGAGCTGTACGACATGATTCACCCCAATGCCAACCAGACCCTGATGGTTCGCTCGCTGTTTGTGATCGACCCGAAAAACAGGTCCGGCTGATCATCACCTACCCGGCCAGCACCGGGCGCAATTTCAACGAGATCCTGCGGGTGATCGATTCGCTGCAACTCACCGACAACCATAGCGTTGCCACGCCGGGCAACTGGCAGGACGGCGAGGATGTGGTGATTGTGCCCTCGCTGAAGGACGAGGACGTGATAAAGCAGAAATTTCCGAAGGGATACAAGGCCGTTCGGCCCTACCTGCGGCTGACGCCGCAACCCAACAAGTAAGCTGAAAAGCAGAAGGCCGGCCGGAGCGCGTAGCGCCGGGCCGGCGTACCGGTGTTGTACAACGATGGGCTCGCCCGTCGTCTCTCCTTGGTAGTGTGCTTGGCCCGGCTTTGCAGCCGGGCCTTTTTATTTCTAGCGGGAGAGCGGGAGAGCCCGGTCTGCGGACCGCGGCGCTTTAGAAGAACGCCTGGATGCCGGTCTGGGCGCGGCCCAGGATCAGCGCGTGGATGTCATGGGTGCCTTCGTAGGTGTTGACCACTTCGAGGTTGACCACGTGACGGATCACGCCGAACTCGTCCGAGATGCCGTTGCCGCCGAGCATGTCGCGCGCCACGCGGGCGATGTCCAGCGACTTGCCGCAGGAATTGCGCTTCATGATCGACGTGATTTCCACCGCGGCGGTGCCTTCGTCCTTCATGCGCCCCAGGCGCAGGCAACCTTGCAGGCCCAGCGTGATCTCGGTCTGCATGTCGGCCAGCTTCTTCTGGATCAGCTGGTTGGCGGCCAGCGGGCGGCCGAACTGCTTGCGGTCCAGCGTGTACTGGCGGGCGGTATGCCAGCAGAACTCGGCGGCGCCCAGGGCGCCCCAGGCGATGCCGTAGCGGGCCGAGTTCAGGCAGGTGAAGGGACCCTTCAGGCCGGATACGCCCGGCATCAGGTTCTCTTCCGGCACGAACACCTGGTCCATGACGATTTCGCCGGTGATCGAGGTGCGCAGGCCGACCTTGCCGTGGATGGCAGGTGCCGACAGGCCCTTCCAGCCCTTTTCCAGGATGAAGCCGCGGATGGCTTCCTTGCCGTCGTCGCCGACCAGCTTGCCCCACACCACGAACACGTCGGCGATCGGCGAGTTGGTGATCCACATCTTGGCGCCGGACAGCTCATAGCCACCCGCCACCTTCTTGGCGCGCGTGATCATGGAGCCCGGGTCGGAGCCGTGGTTCGGCTCGGTCAGGCCGAAGCAGCCGATCCATTCGCCGGTGGCCAGCTTGGGCAGGTATTTCTGCTTTTGCGCTTCGGTGCCGAATTCGTGGATCGGCACCATCACCAGCGACGACTGCACGCTCATCATCGAGCGATAGCCCGAATCCACCCGCTCCACTTCACGCGCGATCAGGCCGTAGGCCACGTAGTTCAGGCCCGGGCCGCCGTATTCCTCGGGAATGGTCGGGCCCAGCAGGCCGAGCTCGCCCATTTCGCGGAAGATCTCGATGTCGGTCTTCTCATTGCGGAACGATTGCAGCACGCGCGGGGCGAGCTTGTCCTGGCAATAGGCCAGGGCGGCGTCGCGCACCATGCGCTCGTCGGCGCTCAGCTGGTCGTCCAGCAACAGCGGGTCAGCCCAGTGGAATTCGGCGTTGGCAGCCATGTAGGTCTCCTTCGGTAGTGCAGGTCTAGTGCAGGTCGGGATGGGTGGCCTCGCGGGCCAACCCTGAATTCAGCAAGTATCGGCGTATTCCGCGGTCCGCCGAAGTGCTTTCGCGGTTCCGCATTGCGGAACTATGTTCCGATGATGTAGTATATCGCAATGCGCGGTCCGTGCAATAGGGCGCGCCGCGTTCATCTGCCTTCATCCCAACCGCGGAGATCACTTTTGGCCACTGAATCGCAAGCCACGCCTGCGGCGGATGCCGCCAGCGTCACACCGCGCGAAAGCGATCCTAATTTTGTTACCGCGCTGGCGCGCGGCCTTGAACTGCTGCGTTGCTTCCGCACCGGCGAGTCGATGCTGGGCAACCAGGATTTCGTGCGCCGCACGGGTTTTCCCAAAGCCACCGTGAGCCGGCTGGCCGGCACGCTGGTGCAACTGGGCTACCTGCGCTATGACGATAGCCTGGGCAAGTACGCGCTCGATGCCGGCGTGCTGGCGCTGGGCTATTCCTACCTGTCCGCTTCCAATGTGGTGACGCTGGCGCGCCCGCATATGCTGGCGTTCGCCCAGGCTTACGGCGTGTCGGTATCGCTGGGCAAGCGCGAGCGCATGGAGGTGATCTATCTCGAGTCGATCCGCAACGATGCGGGGGTGATGCTGGGGCTGGGAGTGGGGTCGCGGCTCTCGCTGGTGTCGAGTTCGATGGGCCGCGCCTACCTGGCTGCCTTGCCGGCGGCCAAGCGCGAACGCGTGCTGGCGGAATTTGCCCTGGCCTATCCCGAGCAGTGGAAAACCCAGGAGGCGGCCATGCGCGCCACGGTGGCGCAGGCGTCTACCCTGGGCTATGCGGCGTCGTTCCGCGACTGGCACCCGGCCATCCACGCGTGCGCGGTGGCATTCCGTCCGGTGGGGGAAAAGGAGCTGCACATGCTGAGCTGCAGTGCATCCTATGGCTCGGTGGCGGAGGCGGTGTTCCACGACAAGCTCGCGCCGGCCTTGCGCGCGCTGGCGGCACGGCTGTCGGACCCGGCGCTCTGAAGTTGGCGAGGCGGCACCGCCTCGCCAACGCTGTCGCTTACAGATCGGTGCGCAGCTTCCACAGCTCGGGGAACAGCACCACGTCGAGCATCTTGCGCAGGTAGCTGACGCCTTCGGTGCCGCCGGTGCCGCGCTTGAAGCCGATCACGCGTTCCACGGTGGTGACGTGGCGAAAACGCCACTGCCGGAAGGCATCTTCCAGGTCGACGAACTTCTCGCCCAGTTCATACAGTTCCCAGTGCGCCTCGGGCCGGCGATAGACCTCCAGCCAGGCCGCTTCCACCGAGGCGTTCTCGCCGGCCGGCAGGGTCCAGTCCCGCTCGATGCAGGCCGCATCGATGGCAAAGCCGCGCCGCGCCATCAGGCGAATCGCTTCGTCATACAGCGACGGCGTGCGCAGGGCTTCTTCCACCAGCGCCAGGTGCTGCGGCTGGTGCGCATGCGGGCGCAGCATGGCCGCGTTCTTGTTGCCGAGAATGAACTCGATCTCGCGGTACTGGAAGGACTGGAAGCCCGAAGACATCCCCAGGTAGGGCCGCATCGCCGAGTATTCCGGCGGCGTCATCGTGGCCAGCACGCTCCACGCCTGCACCAGCTGCTCCATGATGCGCGAGACCCGCGTGAGCATCTTGAAGGCTGGCGGCAACTGGTCCTGGCGCACGCATTCGCGCGCGGCGCGCAGCTCGTGCAGCGCCAGCTTCATCCACAGCTCGCTGGTCTGATGCTGCACGATGAACAGCATCTCGTTGTGCTCGGGCGAGAGCGGATGCTGCGCGTTGAGAATCTGGTCCAGCGCCAGGTAGTCGCCGTAGCTCATGTCCTTGGCGAAATCCATCTGGGCGTCGTGCCAGCTGGCATCGCCGCCATCGCTGGCGCCCGCGCCCGACATCGGGCATCCCTTGTGGTTGCTCATGGCGTGCTCCTGCTCAGGTCACCAGGCCGCGGGTCTGGTGACGCTCGGCCTTGTAGGTGCCGCTGTCGAGCACGTCGCGCAGGATTTCCACGGCATCCCAGACTTCGGTGAAGCTGGTGTACAGCGGCGTAAAGCCAAAGCGCGCAATGCGTGGCTCGCGGTAGTCGCCGATCACGCCGCGCTCGATCAGGGCCTGCACCACGGCAAAGCCGTCCGGATGGGCAAAGCTCACATGGCTGCCGCGGCGCGCATGGGTGCGCGGGGTCACCAGTTCGAGCGGGTGCGCGGCGCAGCGTGCTTCCACCAGCGCGATAAAGAGGTCTGTCAGCATCAGCGACTTGGCGCGCAGCGTGGCCATGTCGGTCTGGGCGTAGATATCGAGCCCGCATTCGACCATGGCCAGCGAGGCGATGGGCTGGGTGCCGCACAGGAAACGCGCCACGCCTTCACGCGGGCGGTAGCCGGGTTCCATCGCGAACGGCGCGGCATGGCCCCACCAACCCGACAGCGGTTGCCAGAAGGCGTCGCGCAGCAGGGCGCGACCCACAGGAAGGCAGGCGAGCCGGGGCCGCCGTTGAGGTACTTGTAAGTGCAGCCGACCGCGTAGTCCGCGCCCGATGCGTTGAGCGCCACGGGCACGGCGCCGGCCGAGTGGGCCAGGTCCCACACCGTGAGCGCGCCGCGGGCGTGGGCCATCTCGGTCACGCCGGCCATGTCGAGCATCTCGCCGGTCTTGTAGTTGACGTGGGTCAGCATCAACACGGCGGTGTCGGCGTCGACCGCAGCATCGATCTCCTCGGGCGCATTCACCAGGCGCAGCGAGTAGCCTTGCTGCAGCAGGTCGGCCAGCCCCTGTGCGATGTAGAGGTCGGTGGGGAAGTTGCTGGCCTCCGATACGATCACCTTGCGCTTCGGGTCGCGGGTCTGCTGCACGCGCAGCGCTGCCGCCAGCACCTTGAACAGGTTGGCGGAGGTGGTGTCGGTCACCACGACTTCGTCCTCGCCGGCGCCGATCAGCGGCGCCAGCATATTGCCCAAGCGCTGGGGCAGTTCAAACCAGCCGGCCGTGTTCCAGCTGCGGATCAGGCCCGTGCCCCATTCTTCGCTCACCACTTCGGCGGCACGTGCCGCGGCGCTGCGCGGGCGCGCGCCCAGCGAGTTGCCGTCGAGGTAGATCACGCCTTGCGGGAGCGCGAACTGGTCGCGCAGGCGGCGCAGCGGATCTTGCTGGTCGAGGGCGAGGCATTGCTCGCGAGTCAGTGCGGTCATGTGTGAGAGGTTTCCTGGGGGAGGTTGGGCGGTTCGGGTCGTTCAGGTCAGGCTGCGCAGCACCGCGCGCACCGGGCTCGCGTCGAGTCCGGCAAAGCGCAGCGGCAGGGCAATCAGTTCGTAGTCGGCCTCGGCCACGGCGTCGAGCACCAGGCCTTCGAGGATGGCCAGGCGATGCCGGCGCACCATGTTGTGCGCGTCCATGGTCTTGGATTCCTGCGGGTCCAGCGAGGGCGTATCGATGCCGACCAGCATGACGCCGTGCTCGGCGAGCAAGGCGATGGTCTGCGGCGCGACCGCGCAGAAATCCGGGTCCCACGTTGCCAGCGGTGCTTGCCGGTAAGTGCGCAGCAGCACGCGCGGCGGCGTGCCTGCCAGGGCATGTTCAATGTGGCGAGGCTCGACCAGCGGGGCCGCGCCGATGCAATGGATCACCCGGCACGGGCCGAGGTAGGGCGCCAGGTCCACCGCGCCGATGGGCGCGCCGTCGGCGGCGTAGTGCAGCGGCGCATCAGCATGGGCGCCGGTGTGGGGCGACAAGGTGATGCGCCCGACATTGACCGGGCAGTGCGCGTCGATCTGCCAGTTGCGCTCGTGCTGGAACGGCGTATCGCCCGGCCATACCGGCGTGTCGGGCGAGAGCGCGGGGCTGATGTCCCAGAGCTGGCGCGGAGTGTCGGGGGTGGGGCGGTTCGTCATCGGGGGTTGACGCCTGGGGGCGGCGTTCCAAGGCTCATCGGGGAGCAGATGACGGCATGATAGTCAATATTACGGGCAAGAGGCTTGCGAAATGGTCAGTGGATTCACATGGTTTTCGCATAGAATTTCATTTGTGAAGAGAATCATGGAAGAATCTGCGAAATGAACCTCGATCCCATCGATTTGCGCATCCTGACCTGCCTCCAGGAGAACGGGCGCATCAGCAACCAGGACCTGGCCGACCGCGTGGCGCTATCGCCTTCGGCCTGCCTGCGGCGGGTGCGTTTGCTGGAGGAGGACGGGGTGATCGGCGGCTACCGGGCGTGGTTCGACGCCGAGCGGCTTGGCCTGGAGCTGGAGGCGATCGTGCAGGTGTCGATGCGCCCCGAAACCGAGGGCTGGCACGACACCTTCAACGCAGCGGTGCAATCCTGGCCTGAAGTGGTGTCGGCCTACATCATCACCGGCGACAGCAACTACATCCTGACCGTGCAGGCGCGCAACCTGAAGCACTACTCCGATTTCATCGTCAACCGGCTCTACCGCACGCCGGGCGTGATGGATATCCGCTCGAACATCGTGCTGCAGAGGATCAAGACGGATGGCTCGCCGCTGGCGGTCATCAAGGGCGAGCCGCGGGCCTGAGCGCGTTCGGGGCTCAGCGCGGCGAGCGCAGCGCGATCAGGCGGCGCAAGGTGTCCTTGAGCTGGTCGGCCTGCAGCGCGCCGAAGTCGTCCAGCACCTGCTGCTCGTGGGCGGCGGCCTGGTCGAGCAGCGCGCGGGCGCGGGTGCGCCCGCGTGCGGTGATCGACACCAGCGCATGGCGGCGGTCCTGGGCGCCGTTGCGCCGCGTGACGAGGCCGTCGGCGGCCATGCGGTCGATCAGCTTGGTCAGCGTGGGCTGCTTGGTGAGCGTGATATCGGCCAGCGCGCCGATGGTGCAGTCGGGTCGGTCGGCCAGCGTGGCCAGCACGCGCCATTCGGGCACGGAGAACCCGGCCGCCTCGACCTGCCGGTGGAACTCGCCCGACACAAGATGGCTGGCCCGCGCCAGCAGGTAGGGCAGGTAGCCGTCTACAAAAGCGTCTGAGGCCACCGGAGCGGGTTTGGGTGAATCCGTCATGGCTGCTGCGTGCCCGGACGTCAGTCCGTCAGCGGATCGGTGGTGGCAAAGCGGCCGTCGTGGAACACCAGCGGGTTGCCCGCATCGTCGTGCACGCCGCAGCGCTCCACCTCGCCCACGAAGATGACGTGGTCGCCCTCGTCGTAGCGGCTGCGGTTGTGGCATTCGAACCAGGCCAGCGCGTTGGCCAGGATCGGCAGGCCGTTCTCGGACAGGCGGTAGTCGACGCCGGCGAAGCGGTCGCCCTTGAGCGTGGCGAAGCGCTGGCACAGGTCCAGTTGCGAGGCCGACAGCACATTGATGATGTAGTGCGAGCCGTCGCGGAACATCGGCAGGCTGTTGGCGCGCGTGGCCATGCTCCACAGCACCAGCGGCGGATCGAGCGATACCGAGTTGAACGAGCTGGCGGTAATGCCCACGAACGGCGCGCCCGGCGGCGAGCCGAGGCCCGCGCGGGTGGTGATCACTGTCACGCCGGTGGCGAACTGGGACAGCGTGCGCCGGAAGTGCAGCGTATCGAAATCGGGAGAAGCGGCCTTGCCGATGATGCTTGGCTTGGCCTCAGGCATGCCCATAGCGCGGGCTCCACTGGGATCCATGAAATTTCATATATTATTTGCGCCAGCGACAAGAATCACAAGCACAAAGCTAATGCGTCCGGCGGGAGGCATCGGTGGGCTGGCGCACCAAGGCCACCTCCCCGGGACCCTGCCAGGACCGCGGCAGATCGCACCAGGAGGAGACCTATGCTCATCGAGCAAATCGAGCACCGCTGGCTGGCGGCTTTTCGGCGCACCCTTGAACTGTGCGCCCTGTCCGCCCAGGAAGTGGTTGGGATTGTAACGGAGTCCCAATCCCGACGCGTCAATGTGGAGTTGGCGGAACTGGCGGTGCAAGCGCTGGGCGCCACGCCCGTGCGCATCCGGGTGCCGTCCCCGGCGCTTGCTGCGCCCGCGCCCGTGCGTTCCACCGGCGCCAGCGATGCCTTGCAGCAACTCGCCCCGGTAGTGGCCGCCTTGCAGCGCTGCCACCTGGTGATCGATTGCACCGTGGAGGGCCTGCTGCATGCGCCCGAACTCCCGCTGATCCTCAAAGGCGCCGACGGCATCGTGCCGCGCCTGCTGATGGTCAGCAACGAACATCCCGAAATCCTCGAGCGCTGCCTGCCCGATCCCGCGCTGGAGGGCACCGTGCGCGCGGCCATGAAGCGGCTGCGCGGCGCGCGCGAGATGCGCGTGCATTCGGCCGCCGGCACCGAGCTGCGCGTCGGGCTCGCAAGCGCACGCGTCGGCGGCGTCTGGGGCTACTGCAACAAGCCGGGCCAGGTCGCCCACTGGCCGGGCGGCCTGTGCCTGGCCTTCCCCGCCGGCGGTCAGGTCAACGGCACGCTGGTGCTCGCACCGGGAGACGTCAACCTGACCTTCAAGACCTACCTGCGCGACACCATCGTGTGCCATATCGAGGACGACTACATGGTCGGGATCGAAGGGCAGGGCATGGACGCGGACATGATGCGCGGCTACTACGCAGCGTGGGCCGACCGCGAAGGCACGCGCGACGCCTACGCGGTCTCGCATGTAGGCTGGGGCATGAACCCGCAGGCGCGCTGGGATGCCATGGCCTTCTACGACAAGCGCGACAGCAATGGCACGGAGCTGCGCGCCTTTGCCGGCAACTTCCTCTATTCCACCGGCGCCAACGAGGTAGCCGGCCGCCACACGCTGGGCCACTTCGACCTGCCGCTGCGCAACTGCACGATCATGCTCGACGGCGTGAGCGAGGTGGACGCGGGCCGGCTCGCCGGCCCGGCCACGCCCGACGTGGCCCAGACAAACAACAAGGCTAGCGCATGAACGAAAACATGAACCCTGGCATGACCCAGACCCATGCCAATGGCATGTCCACCATCGCACGGGGCACCGGCCCCGTGGCAGTGGTGATGCTGCATGGCATCGGCGGCGGCAAGGCCGCGTGGCCGGCGCAGCTCGATGCGCTGGCGCAGGCGGGCTATCGCGCGGTGGCCTGGGACATGCCCGGCTACGGCGACAGCGCCATGATCGAGCCGTACGATTTCGCCGGGCTGGCGCAAGCCTTGCGGCCGGTGCTGCAGGCCGAGCGCGACGCCGGCCGGCGTGTCGTGTTGCTAGGCCACAGCATGGGCGGCATGGTCGCGCAGGAAGCCTACGCTGCCATGCCGGGACTGATCGACGGCATGGTGCTGTCCGGCACGTCGCCTGCATTCGGCAAGACCGATGGCCAGTGGCAGCGCGATTTCGTCGCCGCGCGCACGGCGCCGCTCGATGCCGGCAAGACCATGGCGCAGATGGCGGGCGGGTTGGTGCGCGCCATGGTCGCGCCGCAGGCCGAGGCCCGACGCGGTGGCGTTCGCCGCCAGCGTGATGGCGGCCGTGCCACCCGGCACCTATCGCGCCGCCCTGCAGGCGCTGGTGCGTTTCGACCGGCGCGAAGTGCTGGCGCGCATCACGGTGCCGGTGCTGGCGCTGGCCGGCGAGCACGACGCCAACGCGGCGCCCGCCGTGATGGAGCGCATGGCGCAGAAGATCGCCGGCGCCGAGTACCTGTGCCAGCCCGCGGTGGGCCACCTGGCTTGCATGGAGCGCCCGGCGGATTTCAATGCCGCCGTGCTCGGCTTCCTGGGGCGGCATTTCCCGCTGCACTGAATCCACAAAAACATCGAGGCATCGCCACGCGTGTGGCCGATGCCCGGGAGACACCAACATGCCACTGGATTTCATCCCCGCCGTCGGCAGCGCCGATTTCACCGAGGCGCAAGAGCGCCTGCTGACGCTCGCCAACCGGCTCGGCCGCGAGCGCTTTGCCCCGCGCGCGGCACAGTGGGACCGCGAGGCCAGCTTCCCCTTTGCCAACTACGATGATCTGCGCGAGGCCGGCCTGCTGGCCTTGTGCGTGCCGCGCGAGTTCGGCGGCGAGGGCGCTGACTTCGCCACGTACTGCATGGTGGGCGCGGAGATCGGCCGCTTCTGCGGCGCCACCGCGCTGACCTACAACATGCATATCTGCTCCACCATGTGGACCGGCATGCTGTCCGACGGCATCGCCATGACGCCTGAGCAGCGCGCCGAGCACGAGGCCCGGCGCGAACTGCATTTCGCGCGCGTGGTCAGGGACGGCGCGATCTACGCCCAGCCCTTCTCGGAGGGCTCGGCCGCCGCCGCCGGGCGCGCGCCGTTCGGCACCAGCGCACGCAAGGTGGAAGGCGGCTGGGTGCTCAACGGCCGCAAGATCTTTGCCTCGCTGTCGGGCGCGGCGGATTACTACGGGATCCTCTGCACGGAGGAGTGCGCGGACCATTCGCCCGATATGCGCGACACGCTCTACATCGCGGTGCCGGGCAATGCAGACGGCCTCACCGTGACCGGGGAGTGGGATCCGATGGGCATGCGTGGCACGGTGTCGCGCACGCTGCTGCTCAAGGATGTGTTCGTCGCCGACCAGGAGCAGCTGATGCCACGCGGCGTGTACTACAAGGCCGCACAGACCTGGCCGGCGATGTTCTTCACGCTCTCGCCGACCTATCTCGGCGTGGCGCAGGCCGCGTACGACTTCACCGTGCAGTACCTGCGCGGCGAAGTGCCGGGCCAGCCACCGGTGAAGCGCCGCATGTATCCCACCAAGCAGATCGCGGTGGCGCAGATGCGCATCCAGCTGGAGAACATGCGCTCGATCTTCTGGCGCGTGATTCATGAAGCCTGCGCCAGTCCGTCCAAGGATGCGCGCATGCGCCTGTACGCCGCGCACTACAGCGTGATGGAAGGCGCCAACGATATCGCCCGGCTGGCGATCCGCACCTGCGGCGGGCAGTCGATGCTCAAGGACCTGCCGCTGGAGCGGCTCTATCGCGATTCGCGCTGCGGCGCGCTGATGCTGCCCTGGACCGCCGAGCTGATCCTGGACCGCATGGGCCGCGAGACCCTTTACGAGTCGGGCGAGCGCGACGAATGAGCGAGCGCGCCAACCGGCTGTTCACCGGCACGCCGGAGCCGGGCGCGCTGCTGCGCACGCTGCATGCGCATGCCGGCGCCGAACCGCTGCGCCCGGCGCTGCATAGCCTCGGCTACACCATCGGCTACGGCAAGCTGTGGCGCCGCGTGGAACGCGTCTGCGCGCATCTGGCCGGCACCTGGGGCGTGCAGCCGGGTGACCGCGTGGCCACGCTGTGCCTGAACCACGATCTGCAGATCGCCATGCTGTTTGCGTGCGCAAGGCTCGGGGCCATCTTCGTGCCGCTGAACTTTCGGCTGGCGGTGCCGGAGCTGAGCGCCATTGCCGCGCATGCAGGCATTCGCGTGCTGTTCCACGATGCGCCGCATGCGCAGGCCGCGGCGGCGGTGGCAGCCGCCTTGCCGGAGCCCGCCGCGCAGGCGCCGATCGATAGCCTGATCGACCGGCCGGCGCCGCTGGACACGCCCCTGCCGCGGCCATCGCAGCCGCCCGACGAGGCGCCGCTGCTGCTGGTCTACACCTCTGGCTCCACCGGCCATCCCAAGGGCGCGCTGCATACGCAGGCCGGCTTGCTGGCCAACGCGCGCGCGAGCTGGTGGGCACATGGCATGACGCGGGACGACCATATCCTGTCCGTGCTGCCGTTGTTCCATGTGGGCGGCCTGTGCATCCAGACGCTGCCGGCATTGCTGGCCGGGGCGCAGGTGACGCTGCACCAGCGCTTCGCTCCGCAGGGCTGGCTTGACGCATGCGCGCAGACGCGGGCCACCTTGTCGCTGATGGTGCCGGCCACGCTGCGCGCCGTGCTCGAGCATCCCAGCTGGCCAAGCGCGGATCTCACTTCGCTGCGCGGCGTGATGGCTGGCTCCTCGCCCATTCCCCGCGCGTACATCGATGCCTTCCACGCGCGCGGCATTCCGCTGGGGCAAGTCTACGGCGCCACCGAGACCGGCCCGGTATCGGTCGTGCTGCGCCTGGACCAGGCCATGGCGCGGCCTGGCTATGCCGGCTGGCCCCAGCCGGAGGTGCAAGTACGCCTGGCCGATGCGCAAGGCTTGGAGGTGGCCGATGGCGAAGTGGGAGAGCTCTGGCTCGCGGGCGCCAACCTGATGCGGGGCTACTGGCGGCAGCCGGACCATGCGGATTTCCGCGATGGCTGGTTCCGCTCGGGTGACCTTGCGCATCGCAATGCCGATGGCTGCATCGAGGTGGTTGGCCGCAGCAAGGACATGATCATCTCGGGCGGGGAGAACATCTATCCGGCCGAGATCGAGAACGCGCTGCTGGGCCTGCCCGGTGTGCTGGAATGCGCGGTGGTGGGGCTGCCAGACGCGCGCTGGGGCGAGGTGCCGGTTGCCGTCGTGGTCCCTGCCTCTGGCGCGGATCGTGCCGCGTTTGCGCCGGAGGCGCTGCGTGAAACGCTGGCGCTGTCGATTGCGCGGTTCAAGCTGCCGCAGCGGGTTGTGCTGGTGGATAGCCTGCCCAAAAGCGCGCTTGGCAAGGTGCTCAAGCCCCAGTTGCGGGCGATGGTGGCGGCGTCGTTGAGCTAGCGTGCGGCCGGCCATCTCCCTGCGCGGCATCCTGCCGGCCCTGCAGAGCCTCGGCCAGGAACGCCACGAACGCGCCCACCTTCCGTTGCAGGTGCCGGTGGCTGGCATAGAGCGCGTAGATGCTCCGGCCGGCCAGCGCATGCTCCGGCAGTACCCTGACCAGCTCGCCACGCGCAAGCAACGGCAGCGCGATAAACGAGGGCAGCGCGCCGATGCCCAGCCCGGCCAGCAGCATATCGCTGAGCAGCAGGCTGTTGTTGGCCGAGAAGCGCGCCGGTACCTCGATGCTGGTGGTGCCTTGCGGCCCCTCCAGGTGCCAGCTGCCGGGATAGTCGGCCAGCTGGTAGGCCAGGCAGTCGTGGCCGCGCAGGTCCTCGACGGTGCGCGGCGTGCCGCGCGCCGCCAGGTAGGCGGGGGCGGCGCAGATGGTTTGCTCTACCTCACCCAGCCGCCGTGCGATGAGGGACGAGTCCGTCAATGCCGAGCGGATGCGCAGCGAGACGTCGAAGCCCTCCGACACCACGTCCAGCAAACGGTCGTCCAGGGTCAGCTCCACCTGCACCTGCGGGTAGCGCGCCATGAAGCTCACCAGCAAGGGCGAAAGCACCTTTAGCCCGAACGACAGCGGCGCGTTCACGCGCAGGCGGCCGCTGATCTCGTCCGTGCCGGCGGTTGTTGCGCGTTCCAGCGCATCCAGCTCGTCGAGCAGGCGGCAGCATTCGGCGAAGTAGGTGCGGCCGGTTTCCGACAGGCGCATGCGGCGCGTGGTGCGCTGGATCAGCAGCGCGCCCAGGCGTGCCTCCAGCTGGCGCACTTGCTTGCTGACCGCGGCGGTCGACTGCCCGAGATCGGCTGCGGCCTGGCTGAAGCTATCGCGTTCCACCACGCGCCGGAAGGTGCGCATCGCCGCGAGCAGATCCATATATTTTCCTGTCAGTTGAATATGTTTGTCCGAATTCGCAGATTATCTACCAGCGGATGCCTAATAGGATGGCAGCATGCCTTCCACGTTGCTGTGGAAAACGCCAATCCAGTCAGGAGTCCCCATGTTCCAACGCCTCACCCCTGCCGCCAGCGCCACGCGCCGCCTGGCCGCCTTTTCCATGCCGCTGCTGTTCGCGCTGCTGAGCGCTGCCGCCGGCGCAGCACCCCAGGTGGGCGTCAGCCCCTGGGGTCCCAAGGATGAGATCGGCCGCCTCAACCTCATTACCCCAGCCTCGCGCGCGGCCATCATGGCGCGGGTTTCCGGCACGCAGGCCTACGACCTGGCGGTGGACTATTTCATCGGCATGCCGAGCTGGCAGGCCGCCGGCGATCCGCCGTACCAGATGTGGATGACCCATACCCCGCACGGCAACCTGGTGGCAGACTCCATGCAGGTGGGCGAGGCGATGAACCGGCATGTCAGCTACAGCGGCTCGGCGGTTTCCATGTACGCGCACATGGGCACCCATATCGATGCGCTGAACCACTTTGGCCTGAACGGCAAGATCTGGAACGGATACTCCGCCGCCGAGCACCTGGGCGATCGCGGCTGGAAAGTGACCGGCGCGGAGAAGCTGCCGCCGATCGTCGCCCGCGGCGTGCTGATCGACGTGGCCGCGGCCAAGGGGCTGGACATGCTGCCTGACAATTACCGCGTGACCCGGCAGGACCTGCGCGAGGCGCTGGACAAGCAGGGCGTGGGGCTACAGCAGGGCGACGTGGTGCTGATCCGCACCGGGCGCATGCAGCACTATGAAAACGCCCAGGCCTATATGGCCAACCCGCCGGGCCTGGGCCTGGATGCGGCCAGGTTCCTGGTCGAGGAAGGGGGCGCCATGGTGGTGGGGGCCGATAACCTGAGCTTCGAGACGTTCCCGGCGGAGGTGCCCGACAATTACATCCCGGTACACACCTATCTGCTGGCACAGCAGGGCGCACCGATCATCGAGCTGGTGAACCTGGAGGCGTTGTCGCGAGACCGCGTCTACCAGTTCGCCTTTATCGGCGCCTCATTGAAGTTCCGCGGGGCCGACGCCGCACCGATCCGCCCGGTCGCCTTGCCGATCCGCTAGCCGGAGCGGCTGCGCTGCGCGGCGGCCACGACAGACTCCGGCGGCGGGACGGGTGCCGAACGAGTATGCTACCTATTGTCACGAGCCGGAGAGATCAAGATGGACAACGAGCATGAGGTAGCCACGCTGGGTGGTGGTTGTTTTTGGTGCCTGGAAGCGGTGTACCAGCAAGTCAAGGGCGTACGGGCCGTGGAGTCGGGCTATACCGGCGGCCACGTGAACCATCCGACTTACGAGCAGGTGTGCGGCGGCGACACCGGGCACGCCGAAGTGGTGCGCGTGACCTTCGATCCCACGGTGATCAAGTTCCGCGAGATCCTCGAGATCTTCTTTGCCATCCACGATCCCACCACCCTCAACCGGCAAGGCAACGATGTCGGCACGCAGTATCGCTCGGTGATCTTCACCAACACGGAGCCGCAGCGCGCCATGGCCGAGTATGTGATGCGAGAGGTGGCGGAGCACAAGCTCTACGATGCGCCGCTGGTGACGCAGGTCGAGCCCACGCAACCTTACTGGCGCGCGGAGGAGAGCCATCAGAACTACTTCCAGAACCACCCGAACCAGGGCTATTGCTCGTTCGTGATTTCACCCAAGCTGGCCAAGTTCCGGCAGAAGTTCGCGCATCACCTGAATCGTTGACGCGCCGGGCCTGCGCTCAGCTCGCTTCCAACTGCTCGGCAATGGCCTCGGCCAGCCGTACGCAAGTCAACGGCGCGGAGCCTTCCGCCTTGTTGCTGACGATCACGTAGGCGGGCTGGCCCGCGCGCAGCGTGCGCACCACCTGCTCGGCGATCACCGCGCGGGTATGCGGGTCTTCGTCGATCAGCCGGTCAAACGGCGCGTAGCGGGATTCGGCCTGCTCGTAGGCAAAGCCCGCATGCAGCATCCACCGCAGCACCAGGGGGCCTGGTGCACCCTCATCCATCAATGCCTGTGCGGGCAATTGTCGTTCGGCCGGCGGCATGCGTTCGCGCGCGGACAGGCAGAAGCGCACGCCGCGTGCGCGCAGCAGCTTGATGAAGCGCGGCGTGAGCAAGGCGGCATCGCGCAGTTCCACCGCGTAGCGGGCATCGGGCGTGGCGGCGGCGTCGAGCGGCGGCAGGGCGCCGAGGAAGGCGTCGAGCCTCGACAGGAAGCCGGCACTGTCGGCGGCCATCGCGCCTAGCGGGGAGAGCTGGAACAGCAGCGGCCCGCATTTGGCGCCAAGGCCCGCAGTGGCAGGCGCGACAAAATCGCGCGCGGCGATCTCGGCATCGAGGAAGCTGGCGTTGGCCAGCCGGCCGGCGCCTTCGGAGGTGCGCAGCCACGGATCGCACACGCTGGCGGGCGCCTTGACCAGGAAGCGGAAATGCGCCGGCACCTGGGCGGCGTAGGCAACGTAGTCGGCAAGCGGGATCGGCGCGTAGAACCCGCGATCGATGCCGGCGGCGCGCAGCAAGGGATGCTGCGAATAGGCGGCCAGGCCTTTGCGCGAGAGCAGGCTGTCGGTGTACTCGCCCTGGTAGACCAGCCCGTTCCAGCCGCCATAGGACCATGACGATGTGCCGAGATGCAGCCCGGCCGGCAGGCGTTGCGCCAGCGCGAGCAGGGCGGGGTCCGGGGCGGCGCCAGTACGGTCTTGCCGCGCGACGGCTTGGTGGCAGCGGCTTCGGTCGGGGTGGCTCCGGCAAGCGGTGCGGCATTGCCGGCAGCGGCCACCCCTGGCGGCTCCAGCAAGCCGCCGAACAGGTCTTCAGTCAAGCCGATTTTCAGTCAAGCGATTTGTCGTAGATGTAGCGGCGCGACCAGGGCAAGCTCTGCGACGAGAGTCCGGCCTTGTGGCAAACCACCTGGTAGATCGACATCTGGTCGGTATCGAAGGCATGGCCGCAGCCTGCCAGGTAGACGCGCCAGATGCGGTATTTCTTTTCGCCCACCATGGCGCGGATGGTATCACCCTGCGCTTCGAAGTTGTCCGCCCAATGCTGCAGCGTGCGCCGGTAGTGACCGCGCATCAGCTCCACATCGGTGGCCTCCAGGCCGCCGCGTTGCAGGGTGTTGAGCACCATGCCGATGTGCGGCAGCTCGCCCTGCGGGAACACGTATCGATCCATGAACTCGGAGCCGTCCATGGGCGTGGCGCCGCTGTCGGGGTCCGGCGATGTGATGCCGTGGTTCATGGCAAAGCCATCATCGGCCAGCAGCTCGCGCATGCGGCCGAAATAGGCGGCGAGGTTGTTCTTGCCGACGTGCTCGAACATGCCGACGCTGGTGATGCGGTCGAAGGTGCCGGCGGTGTCGCGGTAATCCTGCAGGCGGATCTCGATGCGGTCGGACAGGCCCGCCTGCCTGACGCGTTCCGTCGCCAGGTCGAACTGGTTCTGCGACAGCGTGATGCCGACGCAGCGCGCGCCGAACTTCTGCGCCGCACGGATCACCAGCGCGCCCCAGCCGCAGCCGATGTCGAGCAAGGTCTGTCCGGGCTGCAGCCGGATCTTGGTCAGGATGTGGTCGATCTTCTTGCGCTGGGCCGTGGCAAGGTCTTCATTGCCATGCTCGAAGTAGGCGCAGGAGTACACCATGCCCGGGTCCAGCCAGAGCCGGTAGAACTCGTTGGATACGTCGTAGTGATACTGGATCGAGGCCTTGTCCGCTGCCTTGGTGTGGGCGAAATGCTGGGCCACGCGTGCCAGTGCGCCGCCGGCTTGCGCGCTGGCGGCAGCCGAGAAGCGGTAAGCCACGGCGATGATATCGCTGAGCTTGCCGTCCAGGTCGATCTTCTCCTGGACATAGGCCTCGCCGAGGTTGTCCAGGCTGGGCGTGAGCAACAGGGGCAGGGCGCCCGCCTCGCGTACGGTCAGGGTCACCGAAGGATGTTCGAAACGGCCGAGCGGATACTCGTTGCCGTTCCATAGCCGCAACCTCACGGGGAGATTGGCGCGGTCGCGCAGATCGGCGATCCAGTGGTCCAGTTGCTTGTCCAGTGCTTGCTTGAAAAACATGCGGCCTCCCTCCTGATGGTTGCGGCACACTCCTCGAACTACAGCACAGGGCAGGCGGGGCCTGCTCCTGATGGCCGCTTCCTTGCAAGACTGGAAAGCGACCCTGACTTACTTTACGACAATTCCTAATATTGTGCAGTGCGCGGCCTCGGCGGCCGGCGGCACCGCGCTCACGGTACTCAGGGCGACAGGCGCACGATCTGCCAGCTGCCATCCGGCGCCAGGCGGTAGGCGATCCGGTCGTGCAGGCGCGACGGGCGTCCCTGCCAGAACTCGATGCGGGTCGGCACCAGCCGGTAGCCGCCCCAGTGCGCCGGGCGCGGCGGGTTATCGCCGAACTTGGCGCGGAAATCCGCTTCGCGCTGCTCCAGCACCGTGCGGTCCGCTACCTCGCGGCTCTGCTCCGAGGCCCACGCCCCGAGGCGCGAGCCCAGCGGGCGCGACGCATAGTAAGCATCGCTCTCGCTATCGGTCACTTTTTCAACGTGTCCTTCCACGCGTATCTGGCGCTCCAGCTGCACCCAGTGGAACAGCAGCGCCGCGCGCGGGTTGGCGGCAAGGTCCAGGCCCTTGCGGCTTTCATAGTTGGTGAAAAACGTAAAGCCCTGGGCGTCCATGCCCTTTAGCAGCACGATGCGTGCCGAAGGCTGGCCGTCGGCGTCGACGGTGGCCAGCGTCATGGCATTGGGTTCCGGGAGCTTGGCGTGGATGGCTTCATCGAACCAGCGCTGGAACTGGCTGATGGGATCGGACGCCACATCGGATTCGGACAGCGATCCGAGTACGTAGGTGCGGCGGAGGTCGGCGAGTTGGGTCATGTCGGATCAGGTATCGAGTCAGCAGGCCGCGCGCGGGGCAAGCATGCATGGCGCCGGCGGCCTGTCTGATTTGAGTATAGCGAAAGCGCAGCAGACCGCATTTGCGCGCACGCAACTCATGCGCGATGCCGTGGGCGCCTCAGGCCGGCGGCTGGGGCAGCTTGCGGGTCTGGCCGCGCGAGTAATAGCCGGCCACGCCCATTGCCCCTGCCATAGACAGGAAAATCGGCAGCATGCCAAGCGCCGTGCCGACCACGCCAAAGGTCAGCGGCCACACCACCTGGCTGGTATTGAGCACGGCCGAGCGCAATCCCAGCGCCTCGCCGGCGCGCCCGGTGGGCGAGGCCGTGTGCAGGATGTTCATGACATTGGGCTGGGCGCTGCCGAGCGCCAGGCCCAGCAGGAACGCCAGGCAGCACATCAGCCAGAATTCGGTCACGAAGGGGTAGAGCAGGTAGGCCACCGCCCCGACCAGCAGCGCGACCCGGATCACCTTCCACTCCGAGAGCCGGCGCGAGACCAGCGGCATCGCCACGCGGATGGCGAAGGTGGCAATGGCAAAGGCGCCCAGCACCCAGCCGATCGACGACGGCGAGAGTCCGACCCGGGTGCCCTGGATGGGAATGAGGAAGGCGTGCAGGTCCCAGGCCGCCGACAGGACCGCGCTGGCGATAAAGACCGCGCGCAGTTCCGGGTGGGCAAGCAAACCGAGGGTGGAGTTGCGGGTGCCGTCCACGATCGCGCTGCGCGCCGCCCGCCCGCCCTGCGCCGGCAGCCGCCCGCGCACGAAATGCAGGCCGATCAGCCCGGCCGCGGCCACCGCCACCAGCACGAAGAAAGCAGGCCGGTAGCCAGCGTGCTCGATCACATAGCCCATCACCACCGGGCCCAGCGTGCCGGAGAACGACAATCCCAGCGCGTGCAGCGTGTAGTTGCGCAGCCGCGTGCCATCGGTGGAAATCTGTCCGATCAGCAGTTGCATGGCGACCTGCACCAGCATGAAGCCGACGCCGATCAGCGCACAGGAAAGATAGAGCGCCGCGATGCCCGGCCACACCGCCGGCAGCAGCGTGCCCGCGACTACCATCAGCGAGCCCGCGGTCATCGGCTTGCGCGGCCCGATCTCGTCGATGCGCTTGCCCGCATGGATCGCGAGCAGCATCGGCAGCAGCGCATAGAGCGACATCAGGATGCCGAGCGTGACGGTCGAGGCTTTGAGCGAGAGGGCGAACAGCGAAACCACGACGCGGCTGGCATTGAAGGCTACGTGATTGCACACCGTTAGCGCGATCAGGCAGCTGATCGGCGGGACGGTGGCGTGTAGCGGCGTCATGCAGGGGCGGGGGCTGGAAGGGAAAATCGGGAAAAACAAGTGCGGCCGAGACCGCACCCTGAGAAGGACGCCAGCCTCGAAATGCATCGGAGCCGGACATCCGCTTCATGCCACGTATTGAAAACTTCGTTGTAAATGGCTGTTTAATTATGCGATCGAACGTGGGCGATACACAACGATGGCTTGCGTTGCAATGCACCAAAGTGTTGCGAAATTGCGTCGTCGAAAGGATCAGTGTCGCAAACAGGCAACGCCGCGGGTTGCTGCCGGGCTGGCGCGGTGGTGTTCAGCCGTCTTTTCAGCCGCCCTGATAGAGCGAGCTGCCCGGCGCCGGCCGCTCGGGTGTGGCGGGGCGCGACGGTTCAGCGGGCTTGACCGGCGCCGCGGCCGCAGGCGCGGATTGCGCGTCGGGCGACGGTGCGGGGCCGGCCGCCTGGTTGGTCTTGCCGGTCTTCGGGTCGCGGTAGGTCTGCCCGGGCGGCGGGGCGGTCGGGCGCGTGCGAATCTCCGCCAGCAGCTTGCCGCACTGGCTGTCGGGGGCCGTGGAGAGATCGATCAAGGGCAAGACTGCCGTGGCCACCGGCGCTGCCAGCGCCAGTGCCACCACGCCGCCGGTGCGCAATGCCAGCACGCCGATGTCCGGGCTGACCGAGGGTTTTTTCAGCGTGCCGCCTACATAAAGCGGCGAGCGCAGCGAGAAGATGCGCAGGCCCTTGGAATCCGGCCGTACGGTGAGCGCAAGCCGCTCGCTGGCAAGGTCGATGGCGCCGCTGGTGTCGATCACGGCGTCGTGGGTATCGATGACGAAGACGCGCGAGCGCGCCACGCCTTTGGTGAAGCTGAAGTCGCTGACGCCGCAATTGATCTGCACCGGCTTGTCGCCGAACAGCTTGGAGATCACCACGCTGCCCACATTCAGGCCCATCGCCTCCAGCAGGAACTTGCTGACCGTGCCGTTTTCCACCAGCAGCTTGGCTTCGCCATTGGACGAGCCTAGCAAGGCCGCCACCGAGTTGCCGGTGGCGCTCAGCTTGGCACTGCCGTTGACCTCGCCGACGCTGGCGCGCATCGTCTCGAATTTCGGGAACAGCTGATTGAGCTTGAGGTGGCGTGCCTTCATGTCGATGGTCGCCGCCAGCGGCTCGCGCTTGCCATTGAGCTGCAGGGAAGACATCAGGTTGCCGCCGGCCACGCCAAAATTCAGCGGGTCCAGCGTCAGCACGCCATCCTCGAGCTTGAGATGGGTGACGAGGTCGGTGATCGGCAGGTCGACGGTACGGATGATGCGCTTGCCGGTGAACTTCACGTCGGCGTCGATGCTGTCCCAGCGCTCGGTGCGGAACGGCGCCACCGGCAGCGCCTTGTCGGCGGGCTGGCGCACTGTGCTGTCGGGGGCCGCCTGCCCGGGCTTGGCGTTCGCACCAATCAGCGGGGCCAGGTCCTCGAAGCGCAGCTGGTTCGATTCCAGTTCGCCCGACAGCATGGGGCGCGGCTGGCGCTGCGTGTAGGTGAGCGAGCCGTTCAGGTCGCTGCCGCCGACGCGCCCGGAAAACTTGTCGTAGCGGTACACGGACGCGCCCTTGCGCAATGTGGCAACGAGCCGGCCACGGGTCTCGTAGGGCGGGGTGCTCGGCAGCACGATGCCGGTCAGTGCGTACAGCTTGGCCATACTGTCGCCCGACAGCTGCAGGTGCATGTCCAGCGCGCCCAGGTGGGCGGGGTTGGTCAGCGTGCCTTCCACGACCGCGCGGGTATTGCCCACCCGCACATCGGCCTGCAGGGGAAGGGATCCTGGGTGTCGCGCAGGCTCAACACCGTGCCGGCCTTGCCGGTGGCGTTGATGGTGGCCTGGTTGTAGCGTCCCGTGGCCTTCCAGCGGATGCCATAGCGCTGGCCGGCGTTGCCGGCGGCGCTTGTGCCGCCGGGCTGGCCGGCCGCGCTGGCCGGGCCCGATGCGCCCGCGCCGGCCGAGCCGGATGCCGGCGGCGCGATCAGGGCGCCGTCGCGGGTCTTGTCATAGAGGGCGGCGTCGCCGATGGTGTCCAGGCGCGCCTGCAGCTCAATCTTCATTGCTTGGTCGTTCAGCGCCAGGTCCCCGCGCGCCAGCGAGATCTCGCCGATGTCGAGCCGCCACTGCGAGGGCGCTTTGCCCGCGGGCGTGGCGAAGGTCCAGTTGTTGCGCTGGTCGGCCAGCCGCTCCAGCCAGACCGCGGGGCTGTCGACGGTGATGGTGGGGATCGAGATCTGGTGGGAGAGGAGGGGTAGCGGGCGCAGCACGAAGATCAGCTCGCGCACGGTGGCAAAGTTGGCCTCGTGTGCCCATTCCGGGTTGCCGATGGTGATATCCCGCGCCGAAAGGCGCGGCCAGGGAACCCAGGTGTGCCAGCCGGTCTCGCCCTCGGCGCTGCGCCAGGTCAGGGTGAGGTCGCCGTTCACGGCGAAAGGCCGGCCGATGGCGTCGGTAACCCGTTGGTTCAGCCATGGCTTGAGCCGGCTCCAGTCGAAGGTCAGAATGATCACGACCAGCGCCGCGATGAGCACCAGCGGCGTCAGTACACTCCAGAGAACAGCCTTGCGGCGCAGGGGCATGGGATCGGTTTCCTGATTGGCGCCGGCAGCCGCGAGCTCTCTGCGAGACAATGCGGCGGTCGAACCACTGCTGTGGGTATTGTATAGTTGCGCGCCCCGTTTCCCTGTCGGCGCTTGGCTGACAAGGTGCGGCAACGCGCGCTTTTCCCCGCAGTGTCCTCCAATTCAGCCAGCTTCGAGCGTAGAAATGAGCAACCTCGTCCCCGCAACTTCCACCCAGCCGGAACCGGAGCTGGCGCAACTGCCGCCGGCCCTTACCCACGAGAGCCCGGAGGATGACGACTACCACCGGCGCTTCGGTGGCGTGGCGCGCCTGTATGGCGCGGCGGGCCTGGCGCGGCTGGAGGCGGCCAGCGTTTGCGTGGTCGGCATCGGCGGGGTGGGCAGCTGGGCGGCCGAGGCGCTGGCGCGCAATGCGGTCGGCCGTGTCACGCTGATCGATCTCGACCATATCGCGGTATCCAACACCAACCGCCAGATCCACGCGCTGGGCGATGCCTATGGCCGCGCCAAGGTGCAGGCCATGGCGGAGCGCATGGTGCAGATCAACCCGCGCTGCCGGGTGACGGAGGTGGACGATTTCGTGACCCCGGAGAACCTGGTCGAACTGCTCGACGGGCACGACTACATCATCGATGCGATCGACTCGGTCAAGGTCAAGATCGCCATGCTGGGCTGGGCGCGCCGCGTAGGCCGGCGCATCATCACCTGCGGCGGCGCCGGCGGCCAGCTTGACCCGACCCGCATCCGCGTGGTCGATTTTTCCCGCACCGTGCAGGATCCGCTGCTGGCCAAGGTGCGCTCTACCCTGCGCAAGGACTGGGGCTGGCCGCGCAACCCCAAGCGCAAGTTCGGCATCGACGCGGTCTTCTCCGACGAGCCGCTGCGCTATCCGGAGCCCGAGCAGCAGTCCTGCGAGATCGACGAGGCCCCGGAAGCCGCGCCAGGCGCGTCGACCGAGCCGCCGGCCGGCCCGCAGGGGCTGGCCTGCGCCGGCTTTGGCTCGTCGGTGGCGGTCACCGCGGTGTTCGGGATGGTGGCGGCGTCAAGCGTGCTGGCCGCGCTCACGGCGCCGGACGCCATCCCCACACCGGAATGAGCGCCCGGGCACATCGCTATCGCTACGCCGCGAGCGTGGCGAGCAGGGCGTCCACAGCGGCGTCGTTCGGCGCCGTATTGTCGAAGTAGGTCAACTCGGGGTGCTGTGCCGGCTCGGGCATGAAGCGTCGGGTGCGGTAGTCGTCCCAGTGCGCCAGCTTGTAGGCATCGTTGGGATTGGCGCGCTTGACGATGCGCGCGCGGGCCTCGTCTTCGGGCAGGTGCACCCACAGGGTGCGCACGATGGTGCCGGCGGACACGCGCAGCCATTCGGGATCGTGCAGCAGGTGGTCGCGCACCTCGCGCGATAGCGGGCCCACCACGATCACGCTGATGCCCAGGGCGAGGTTTTCCCGCGCGGTATCCAGCAGGCCATGGTATTCGGCGTTGCGCAGGTGCTTGAGGTAGGTCGGGCTGTCGCGGTCGTTCGGGTCGCCGGTCAGCGCGCCCATTGCCGCGGCGCTGTAGCCGCCATAGAGCGTGTCCTTGTCGAGCAGGCAGAACGGCTCGCCGGTGGCCTGCATCAGCGGGCCGATCAGGCGGTGGGCCAGGGTGGTCTTGCCGGTGCCGGCATGGCCGCAGAAGAAGAGCAGTCGGGGCATGGGAAGCCAGGGATCAGCCTGGTGCAATGAAAGAGCCAGCCTTGAGCATACCCTGCGAGCGCCGGCAGCCCTGGCGGCGCCCCGCTTTGTTCTGGATCAGGCCGCGCCGCCGCGGATTCGGTATCCTTGCGGTTTGCCTGATTTTGTCCCCCTATATGACCGATTCCTCTTCTCCGAGCACCGCCACACTGGCCCCTGACCTGCTGTTGGGCGAGCCGGTCACCGATGCGACCCACGCCGAGTTCGTACAGTTGCTGGACGCTGCCACGCGCGCCGACGACGCTGGCTTCCTGGCGGCCCTGGACGAATGGATCGACCATACCCGCCATCATTTCGGCCAGGAGCAAGCGTGGATGGAGGCGATGGCCTTCGGTCCGCAGCATTGCCATCGCGGCGAGCACGAGCAGGTGCTGGCGGTGGCCGGCGCGGTGCGCGACAAGGTGGCCGAGGGCGACCTGGCGCTGGGCCGGCGGCTCTTGTCGGAGCTGCCCGGCTGGTTCGACCAGCACGTGAAGGCGATGGACGCGATGATGGTCAACCACATGCGCGAAAACGGCTTCAGCCTGATCGAGGCGCCGGCGGAGCAGGCGGCCTAGATGGCGTCGGCGGCAGCCCGGTCCAGCACGACAAAGTGCTTGCGCACCGGCTCGATCACCTCGAACAGGCCGGTGAAGCCGGCCGGGATCACGCAGGCGTCGCCGGGGCCGAACTCACGGGCGTTGCCCGCGTCGTCGCTGATACGCAGGCGGCCGCTGATGACATGGAAGAACTCCTCCTTGCCGGCCGGAAACGCAATGCGCCACGCGCCCGGCTCGCAGGCCCAGATGCCGCAATCGAAGTCGCCCTGGCTGGCGCTGTAGTGCGTCCAGGTGGTGCGGTCCGGGTTGCCGGCGACCAGCCGGTCGGGGTGCGGACGGTCGTGGCTGGGCAGCGGTTCGTGGTCGGTCTGGAAGTCGATCAGGCGGGGCGGGGAGGCAGTCACGGCGGAACGGGGAGTTGGCTGGGCGGATAAAACGGCGGGCCTGGCCCGCCGCATGCATCCGCCAGTTTAATTGAGCGCCGAGGCCAGCAGCCGGCGATAGCGCGACACCACGTCGGGCTGATCGCTCATCAGCTTGAATACCGACAGCATGGCCGTGCGGCCGATATCGTCCTCGAAGGTGCGGTCCGTGCGCGCGATGGCCAGCAGTTGCTCCAGCGCCGACTCATATTGCCGGTGCGCGATCAGCGCGCGCGCCAGGTCCAGCCGCGCCTGCAGGTCGCCGGGCGCTTCGGCGATGCGGGCCGCCAGGGTGGCCGCGTCCGGCAGGTCCGACGCACCGCGCATGGCTTCGATCCGGGTGCAGAGCGCTGCGTAGCCGTCCTCCTCGGCCGCATTCGGGGACAGCATGCCGAACTCCGACTGGGCCTGGTCCAGTGCGTCTTCGTCCAGCAGGAAGCCGATATATTCGAGGCGAGCCGCGTCAAAGCCGGGGTCGAACGCCAGCGCCGCCTGGAACGCCGACCTGGCCGCCTCGCGGTCGCCCGCGGCGGCGGCGTCGCGGGCAGCGCGCAGTGCCACCTTGCCCGGGTCGGGCATCACGCGGGCAATAAACTCGCGCAGCCCGGATTCCGGCAGCACGCCGGTGAACTGGTCCACCGCCTGGCCGTCGGCAAACGCCACCACGTGGGGAATGCTGCGCACGCCGAAATGCGAGGCCAGCTCCTGGTTCTCATCCACGTTCACCTTGGTCAGCCGCCATTTGCCGGCCGCCTCGCCCTCAAGCTTTTCCAGCATCGGCCCCAAGGTGCGGCAAGGGCCGCACCACGGCGCCCAGAAATCCACCAGCACCGGGATATGGCGCGACGTCTCGATCACGTCGGCGTCAAAATTCTGCAGGGTTACGTCGCTCATGGCTTGGCCTCGGAGTGTGGGACGCCCGCGCGAAAGGCTCCGCCCGGGCAATGACGTCATGCGCCTTATATTGGGGCTATCCCGCCGAATGCAACCTTGACAATGCGGCATCGAAGCCGGCGCACGCAAGAGCACAGGCACGGGCAAGGGTAAGGATGGATTGAAAAAAGAACGGTCGTTCGGTTATATTGCTTGACCGATTGCCAGCTTCACCAGATTCATTCCTCGCCTCGCATCCCAAGATTAGGTCGGATAGACCGCATAGGAGACCTTTATGCAGACCCCCAGCCCGCGCGCCCGCATTTCCAGTTCTGGCCCAAGCGCATGCCTACCGAGATCGTGTTGCCGGAGACCTCGCTCTGGTACAACCTGGTGGTCTCCGCCCATCGCTACGCCGACAAGGCGGCCATCCGCTATTTCGGCAACGCCATCACCTTCCGGGCGCTGGAAGCCCAGGCCAGCGCCATGGCGGGCTGGCTGCAGCAAAAGGCCGGCGTGAAGAAGGGCGACCGGGTGCTGCTGTATATGCAGAACTGCCCGCAATTCATCATTGCGTACTACGCGATCCTGCGCGCGGATGCCGTGGTCGTGCCGGTCAACCCGATGAACCGGGCCGAGGAATTCAAGCACTACATCACCGACGCGCAGGCCAGCGTGGCGATCTGCAGCGCGGATCTGGCCATGGGCGCCGAGCAAGCCAACAATGAGCTGCCGCCCGAGCAGCGCCTGCAGCGCCTGCAGCACCTGCTGGTCACGCAATACAGCGACGCGCTGCCGGCCAGCTACGAGAACCCCGAAGACGCCCCCGGTGCCTGGCTGACCGCGCAGCATCCGCTGCCGGCCGGCGCCACCCCGTGGACCGAGGCGCTGGCCGCGCAACTGGTGCCTGGCCCGCATACCGCGGGCCCGGACGATATGGCGGTGATGCCCTACACCTCGGGTACCACCGGCTTTCCCAAGGGCTGCATCCACACCCACCGTTCCGTCATGCACAACGTGATCGGTGGCGGCACCTGGAGCGGCAGCGGCGCGGAATCGACGATCCTGGCGGTGCTGCCGCTGTTCCACGTGACCGGCATGCAGTACGGCATGAACGGCCCGATCTACAGCGGTGCCACCGTGGTGATGCTGCCGCGCTGGGACCGGGAAGTCGCGGGCCGCCTGATCTCGCGCTTCCAGGTCACGCACTGGACCAACATCCCGACCATGGTGATCGACTTCCTGGGCAGCCCGAACCTGGACCAGTTCGACCTGTCGAGCCTGCGCTATATCGGCGGCGGCGGCGCGGCCATGCCGCAGGCGGTGGCGGAGCGTCTGAAGCAGCAGTTCGGCCTCAACTACATCGAAGGCTATGGCTTGTCCGAAACCATGGCGCCGACCCACAGCAATCCGGGCGACCGGCCCAAGCTGCAGTGCCTGGGCGTGCCCACCTTCAATACCGACGCACGCGTGATCGACCCGGTCACGCTCAAGGAAGTGGCGGTCAATGAGATCGGCGAGATCATCGTGTGCGGCCCGCAGGTGTTCAAGGGCTACTGGGGCAAGCCGGATGCCACGCGCGATGCCTTCATCGAGTTCGATGGCAAGACCTTCTTCCGCACCGGCGACCTGGGCCGCATGGACGAAGAGGGCTACTACTTCATCACCGACCGGCTCAAGCGCATGATCAACGCGTCGGGGTTCAAGGTGTGGCCCGCCGAGGTGGAGAACCTGCTGTACAAGCATCCCGACGTGCAGGAAGCCTGCATCATCGGCACGCGCGATGCGTATCGGGGCGAAACCGTCAAGGCGGTGGTGGTGCTCAAGACGCATGCCAAGGGCAAGACCACGCCCGAGGAAATCATCGAGTGGGCCAAGGAAAACATGGCGGCCTACAAGTACCCGCGCGTGGTGGAGTTTGTCGACGCGCTGCCCAAGTCGGGCACGGGCAAGGTGATGTGGCGCGCGCTGCAGGAAAGCGAGAACGCGCGCAGCGCGGAGTCGAAGCCGGCGGCGGCATGAACGGCCTGAGCGGCCTGGCCGGGTAGCGTTGCAACAGCGGGACGCGCGCGGGCACATCCGTGCCCGCGTCAGTGCCCGCGCACGCGCACCAGCATCTTCACCATGGTCTTGTAGCTGCGCTCGCGCGCGTGCCGGGTCGGGGTGGTGCCATCCCGGTCGGCGAGGTTGGCGTCCGCGCCCGCGTCCAGCAGCAACTGCACCGTGTCTTCATACCGCGCGCTGCCATCGCCCATGACGATGGTCTCCAGCAAAGCGGTCCAGCCCTGGCGGTTGATATGGTCGACCGCCACGCCGGCTTTCAACAAGACCTTTACCACTTCGGTATTGCCATGCTCGCACGCGGCGATCAGGGCGGTGTTGTCGTAGCTGTCCGTGCTGTTGATGTCGGCGCCATGCGCCAGCGACAGCTGCACCAGCTCAAGCTGCCCGGTGGACGCGGCCAGCAGGAATGGGCTGTTGGATTCCATGTCCTTGCGGTTGACATCGGCGCCTGCCGCCACCAGTGCCTTGGCGACCTCGGCGTGGCGGCTGTAGACCGCCACCAGCAAGGCGCTGCGGCCACGTTCGTCGGCGGCCTGGGCGGAAGCGCCGGAAGCCAGCAAGCGCTTGACCAGCTCGAGGTCTCCCAGCGTTGCCGCGGCAAGCAGATTGCGGTCGAGCCCGCCAACGCTATCGTGCGCCGGCGCGGCGGAGCCGGCGGCGCCTTGCCCGTGCGAGCGCGGCGAAGACTGGGCCGGGCCGCTGCCGGCAGGGCGCGCGGCCAGCGTCGATCCACCGGGGCCGGCCAGCAGCGCGCCGCCCATCAGCAATCCGGTCAGCCCCAGCACTTCGGCAAGCACCAGTCGGCGGGGGCGGGCAGCAGGGCGTGGCATGCTGGTCGTTCCTGGGTCAGGCGGTTTCGCTGACAGCCTGTGCGGCCGTGGCATCCGTATCCTGCAGCCGGCGCCAGAGCCGTCCCAGGTAGGGATCGTCGACCCCGTTGGTGGCAAGCCCGAGCAGCGTTTGCTGCAGGTATTCGCGGGCCGGGCCATACAGGCCGCAGGCGTGGCGCAGGCAGGCGACCACGCGGTCGTCCGGCAGGCGCCCGGCATAGGCCTCGTGCTGACGGTTCATCACGAAGGCCAGCGCGCGCTGCCGCGGGCTGCCGGCCATCTTCACGTTGAGCCAGCGCGGATGGTAGGCGCCGGTCAGCATCTCGCGGCGCCACAGCAGGCGGAATTCCTGCTCGATCATGTGATGGGGGATGCGGAAGACGACGCCGTGGCACGAACCGCCGCGGTCTAGCGCGAGCACCAGGCCCGGGTCGTCCCAGGTGCCGCGGTTGATGCGCGAGTACAGGTAGAAGCCGCGGTGGTAGCCATGCACGCTAGCCAGCTGGCGATCCGTGTGAATCACCATCGGGTTCCAGATCAGCGAGCCATAGCCGAACAGCAGGACATCGCCGGCCAGCCCGGGCGTATCCGGCCGCTGGTCCAGCGTAGCGCGCAGGGAACGTTCGAAAGCTTCTTCGGGAAGTAGCGAGGAAGCCACTGGCGTGCTGCAAAGAGAAGCACGCAGCCGATCTGTTTCGAGATCTTGTCGGGTGATGGCCATGATGCAAGCATAATCCAAAGCTGCGCGGCAGGCGGCATGGAAACCACATGGCACGCAGAAATGTCTGTAAGGTCCGGCAGGTTGTGTGCGACTGACAACGGTCAGGCAGCCTTCGGAGGTCCAGCATGCACACCCATCTCGAACAATCGGCGCAGGCCGCTGCCAACATGTACCGGGATGCCGGGCCGCGCAATCCCTCCCGGCAATCCTGCAAGCCCAGGTCCTGGCCGCTGCGCTGGGCGCCGGTGCTGATGCTCGCCGCGCTGGCCGGCCCGGTGCGCGCGGCGGCCGGCGCCGTGCCGGCCGCGTGCCTGCACGACAGCCCGCCCCAGCGGCTCGCGCTGATCGAGCTCTACACCTCGGAGGGCTGCAACAGCTGCCCGCCGGCCGATCGCTGGCTTGGCACGCAGGCCGCTCGACTGCCGGCTTCACAGGCACTGGCGCTGGCGCTGCACGTCGACTACTGGGACAGCCTTGGCTGGCGCGACCGCTTTGCCAGCCCGGTGTCTACCGCGCGCCAGCGCATGCTGGCGCGCGCCGTCGGCAGTCATACGGTATATACGCCCGAGGTGTTTGTCGGCGCGCGCGAGCAGCGCCGCTGGCAAGACGCAGGCGAGGTCGCGGCGCGCGTCGCCGAGATCAATGCGCAAGCGCCTGGCGCCTCGCTCCGGCTGGGCTGGCAGGCGCTCTCCGCGGCACAGGTGCAGGTCGCGCTGAACGTGACGCCCGCAGCCCGCTCCGGGCCATTGCAGGCCTATGCCGCGCTGGTCGAGGACGGGCTGGTGTCGGCGGTGAAGGCCGGCGAGAACCAGGGCGCCACCTTGCATCACGAGCGTGTGGTGCGGTTATGGCTGGGGCCCTTCGCCGTGCCGCCCGAGGGGCTGGCCTGGTCGGGCAGCGTGCCGCTGCCGGCCGGGGCCGACCCGAGCAAGCTGGCCTGGGTAGCCTTCGCGCAGCAGCCCGGCGCCGAGGTAGCGCAGGCCGTGCTGGCGCCGCGCTGCGAGTTACCTGGGTGACGCTGGGGCTAACCTCGCGGACTGACACTATCTGCGGGGCAAGGTGGCGGTATCGCCTGCTATGTCTTTACAATGGCGCATCAACCAGGAGAACAGGCTATGGCGCGCACGCTCACGGTAGTTTTCGGTACCGGCAAGGAATTTGGCTTCACCATTGGCGACGCAGAGTTGGCGGCGGTCACCGAGGATGCTGGCTGGCGCTGGTTCGACCGCGAATACGCCGAGCTCGATTGCCAGGCCTCCAGTCCGGTAGGCAAGGTGCTGGTGATCGACAAGATCCTCAGCGTGGCGAAGTTCTCCGGCGAGCAGCGCTTTAGCGGCGATGCGGCGTGGGCCCAGGACTACGCCCGCCATGCTGCCCGCCTGCTGGACCGCGACAAGGTGCGGGTCGACGTGGGCAACGCCGCGATCAGCTTCTGATCGCGGCCTGGCCGCAGCGGAATGCAAAGAGGGCGCCCACGGGCGCCCTCTTTGCCCCATCCGCGCAAGGTGCGGGACGGGATGTCGCTGGCCGCCGCTGGCGGGCGGCGGCCAGGCGATCAGACTGCCAGCAGTTCCACTTCGAACAGCAGCGTGGCGTTCGGCGGAATCACGCCGCCCGCGCCGCGCGCGCCGTAGCCCAGCTCGGCCGGGATCACCAGGCGGCGGGTGCCGCCAACCTTCATGCCTTGCACGCCTTCATCCCAGCCGCGGATGACGTGGCCGGCGCCCAGCGGGAACACGAAGGGGTCGTTGCGGTCCTTGCTCGAGTCGAACTTGCGGCCGGCTTGTTCGTTCTCGTAGAGCCAGCCGGTGTAATGCACCGTGACATGCTTGCCTGCCGTGGCTTCGGCGCCTTCGCCGGTGACGGTGTCTTCAAATTGCAGGCCGGAGGGAGTGGTATTCATGGATGGCTTCCTTGTGCTGTATCAGCGAGGGTCACGGGTTCGGTGAGGCTGGCGGCGAGCCGGCCGCACCGGGCGGATTGGTGAAACGGAAATGGCTCAGCCCGCTGGCTGTTGCAGGACTTCGAGCGTGATGCGGACGTTGTGGTCGTCGTCGCTGACCCAGATCTCGCTATCCTGGATCGTGACCGACAGCCGCATGGCGCGCTGCGCCAGGGCGGCAAGTGCTTCCACCGCCTCGGCCGGCACATTGTAAATGGTCACGTTGCGCAGCTTGCCCGCCTTGCCGGCCATGCCCTTCCACCATTCACGCGCGCTTGCACCATTGTAGGTGAACACGGTGACGCGATCGGCACGGGCCGCGGCGCGCTTCAGGCGCGATTCGTCGGGCTGGCCCAGCTCGATCCAGTGCGCGATGTCGCCGGTCAGGGTCTTTTCCCACAGGTCCGGCTCGTCGGGCTCATCCAGGCCGCGGGTGAAGGCCAGGGTTTCGCTGGCTTCGCAGGCAAAGGCCAGCAGCCGCACCATCATGCGCGCGTCGTTTTCCGACGGGTGCTTGGCAATGGTCAGGGCGTGGCTGCCGTAATAGGGCCGATCCATGTCGGATACGGACAGTTCGGCCTTGAAGATGGTGGATTTAAGAGCCATGAAGGAAGCGGGGGCGGCAAAGGCTGCGAGAAGCGAAAGGCCGCATCATACGTGAATCGGGCGCGGCAATCTCGCGCTGGCCTCTCAGGGGCCACGGCGCGCAGTGTGATCGCGCTCAGCCTGTCGGCAAAGCCGGGCTGGTTTTGCCAGGCATCGCCCAGCAAGTGGCCGGTATCCGGCAGGTCGACTATCTCCACGCGTTCGGCCAGGGTTGCGCGCCGGGCAAGCGTATCGGCAATGCCCGGCGGGATGACTGCGTCGTTGGCGCCGCGTACCAGCGTCAGGCGGCCGCGGAACTGGGCAATGAGATCGAAGGCGAGCGAGGCGCGCCAGCTGCCGGGGTGCGCAGCACGGCCGTAAAGGCCGGGCCGAAGGGGAGCTCGAACGCGGCCGGGTCATAGGCGGCACCCACCAGCGTCAGCAGCCGCCCGATGTGGTTGCTCGGATCGGCGGCCAGCCGCACGGCGATTTCCCCGCTCATGCTGATGCCGATCACGGCTCTGGGGGCGGTGCCATCCAGGTGGGCTAGCGCCGCCTGGGCCTCGCGCAGGCGCTTGGCCAGCGAGTTGGGCGTGCGCGCCGAGCTCTCGCCGTGGCCGGAAAAATCGATGGCGACGCTGCCCACGCCGTGCGCGGCGAGCGCCTGGCGCAATGCCAGCCAGCGCGCACTGTGGCTGGTGCCGGCGCCGTGCAGCAGCAGGCAGCTCGCGCCGTTGCCGGGGTCGATGCGGTCGGCGGCCAGCGTTTCGGCGCCGGCCTCGATGTCAAAGCGCAGGGGCGTGCTCATGGATGGCCTGGCGGCGGCTCAGCGGGATTTTCGGTAATCGCTCAGGTAGTAGCGCAGCAGGGCCGACGCCAGCGTCAGGCAAAGAAAAGCGATGGCAATCACCATGGCGTGGCCGGCGGGACTGTCGATCTGCCCCGACAGGGCCAGGCTGGCCAGCCAGCTGCCCACCGGCAGGATCATCAGCGGCACCAGCAGCGCGCGGCGGCCATAGGTGCGCAAAGCCCACGCCGGAAAATTGCGCAGGAAGGCCATCGGGATGCTGCAGATCAGGCAAGCGCCCGCGGCGGCCAGCGAGGCGGCCACCACATCCCCAACTTGAATCGTGATCATTATTTTCGGGTTCCCCGTTCAGGCGGAGGCCGGAAACGGGCCGGCCGGAAAATGCAAACCGCTGATTCTACAGAAGAATTCGAATTTTCAGGTGTCGCCGGGCCGACATGGATGACGATGCCGGACGCGTTCGTGGCGTAGCTGTCACTCCAGCGCCGGCAGCGCCGGCGTGGCCTCCACCGACAGGGTCAGAACCACGGTATCGCCCACTTCCGGCAGGAAGCGCGTCATGCCAAAGGCGCTGCGCGACAGCACGGCGCGGAAGTCTCCGCCGCACACATGGCGCTTGATGCCGAACAGGGAGGTCTCGCCGCAGCTGAAGCGCTCGGCTTCCAGCCGCAGCGGCTGCGTGACGCCGTGCAGGGTCAGCTCGCCTTCCACGGCCACCAGCCGGTCGCCGTCCCGCACGAAGCGATTCGCGCGCAGCCGGACCACGGGGAAACTCTGGGCATCGAGGAACTGGGCCGAGCGCAGGATGCCGTCCAGCGTGCGGTTGCCGGAATCGACCGTGTCGGCATCGACCGTGAAGTCGATCGCGCCGCTGCCGCTGGCTTCGTCATAGCTGATGCGGCCATCGATCTTGCCAAAGCGCCCGCGTACCGAGGTCCGCTCGAAGTGGCTGGCGGCGAAGTACACCGTGGTGTGCGTTGGGTCCACCGTGAAGTTGACGGGCTCCGCCCGCGCCGTGCCGGACAGGCCCGGCGCCAGCAGGCAGAGCGCGCAAATGACAGCCGTCGAAAGCCGCATGATGCGTGGCCTCAGTGCACGAACACCGGCAACAGGAAGATACCGATCACCGACAGGAAACCGATGGTCCAGCACAGCGTGCGCAAGGTGGCGCGATCGGCCAGGTAGCACACGGTGTACAGGATGCGCGCGGCGATGAAGACCAGCGCCAGCTCGTCGATGCGGGCGCCCGGCGCTTGCAGGTGCGTGGCGCACAGCACGGCCGCGGCGAAGAAGGGGAAGGCCTCGAAGTGATTGCGGTGGGCCATGTCGGCGCGCCGCGCCCGTCCGGCCTGCTTTTCCAGCCAGCCGCGCGGGTCGTGATTGTCGTAGGCGCTTCCGCTCGCCTTGGCGATGCCCACCGTCGCAACGGGCAGGATCCCTGTCAGCAGCACACACCAGAATGCGATCGGCATTGTTATTTCCTTTGCTTGAGGAAAACGCCCGGCGACCGGACTGGCCGGCCGCCGGGCATGCTTGCGAACGGGTCGGCCTCAGGCCGCCACCACGCGGATTTTCACGCCGGCCACGCTGACGACCTGGCCGGCGCGGATCTTGGCGGTCTTGCGCGATTCCACCGCGCCGTCGACCGAGACTTCGCCGGCCGCCACCAGCGCCTTGCCGGCGCCGCCGCTGTCGCACACGCCCGCCACCTTGAGCAGGTCGTTCAGGGCGATATGCTCGCCCTCCAGCGGGAAGGTTACGGTTTGCATGGGCTTACTTCCCCCAGCTGTCGCGCAGCCCGACGATGCGGTTGAACACCGGCTTGCCGGGCTTCGAATCCACGCGGTCGGCCACGAAATAACCCTGGCGCTCGAACTGGAAGCGATCCTCCGGAGCGGCTTGCGCCAGGCCGGGTTCCAGGTAGGCGGTGACGATCTTCTTGGAGGCCGGGTTCAGCGCGTCGAGGAAGTTCTTGCCGCCGGCGTCCGGGTTCGGGTCGTTGAAGAGGCGGTCATACAGCCGCACTTCGGCTTCATACGCATGCGCCGCGCTGACCCAATGGATATTGCCCTTGACTTTGACGCTGTCCGCGCCAGGCGTGCCGCTCCTGGTCTCGGGCAGGTAGTTGGCATACACGGCGATGACCTTGCCGTCGGCGTCGCGGTCCACACCCGTGCACTCGATCACGTAGCCGTGGCGCAGGCGTACCTTGCTGCCCGGGGTGCCGTCCTTGGGCGCGAACAGGCGGAAGTAGCCCTTGGGCGGTGCTTCGCTGAAGTCGTCGCGCTCGATCCACAGCTCGCGCGTCAGCGGGAAGACGCGCATGCCCAGCTCCGGCTTTTTCGGATGCACGGGCGCGGTGCAGTCTTCGCTCTGGCCTTCGGGGTAGTTGTCGAGGATCAGCTTGAGCGGATCCAGCACGGCCGCGCCGCGCGCGGCGCGCGCATCGAGGTCGTCGCGCACGGCGCCTTCCAGCGTGCTCATGTCGATCCAGCTATCGGACTTGGCCACGCCGATGCGGTCGCAGAACAACTGGATCGATTCCGGCGTAAAGCCACGGCGGCGCACGCCCACGATGGTGGGCATGCGCGGATCGTCCCAGCCATCCACGCGGTTTTCGTTCACCAGTTGGAGCAGGCGGCGCTTGCTGGTGATGGCGTAGGTCAGGTTCAGGCGGGCGAATTCATACTGGTGCGGCAGCGGGTCGCTGAACACGCCGCATTCGCGCAGCTGGGCCAGCACCCAGTCGTACAGCGGGCGGTTGTTCTCGAACTCCAGCGTGCACAGCGAATGCGTGATGTTTTCCAGCGCGTCCGAGATGCAGTGGGTGAAGTCGTACATCGGGTAGATGCACCACTTGTCGCCCGTGCGGTGGTGATGCGCGTGGCGGATCCGGTAGATCACCGGGTCGCGCATCACGATGTTCGGCGCGTTCATGTCGATCTTGGCGCGCAGCACGTGCTCGCCGTCGGCGTACTTGTCGTCGCGCATTTCGCGGAACAGCTGCAGGTTTTCCTCGACGCTGCGGTCGCGGAACGGCGAGGGCGTGCCCGCGCGGGAGAAGTCGCCGCGGTTGGCGGCGATCTGCTCGGCGCTCTGGCTGTCCACGTAGGCGACGCCGCGCTCGATCAGCTTTTCGGCGAAGGCGTAGAGCTGGTCGAAGTAGTCGCTGGCGTAATACAGGTGGGGCTGCTTGCTGCCGTCCTTGGCCGTGCTGTCCCAGCTAAAGCCGAGCCAGTGCACCGCGTCGATGATGGAGTCGACGTATTCGGTGTCTTCCTTGACCGGGTTGGTGTCATCGAAGCGCAGGTGGCAGCGGCCACCGAAATCGAGCGCCATGCCGAAGTTCACGCAGATGCTCTTGGCGTGGCCGATATGCAGGTAGCCGTTGGGTTCCGGCGGGAAGCGGGTGATGACGGGGGGCAACGGCTCGCCCTGGGCATCCTGGCGCCCGGCGTAGGTGCCGGCGGCGAGGTCCTGGTCGATGATGCTGCGCAGGAAATTGGATGCGGCGGGCGTGCTGTCGTTGGCTTTGGGGTCGTTGCTCATGGTGGCGCCGGTGGGCGGTTAAGTCAGGAGGCGGGGCGGCGGCCGGAATTTGGCGCGCAGCCTGCCGCGCTGCTCGATTGCATGGCGGAATGCCGGATCGGGTGATTTTACCGTGCCGGGGACCAGAGTCGTGCAAACTGCGCGCGCGGGGGCAAAAACAGCTGGCGCGGCCTAGGATGGAGAGAGCGCACCCGCCCTGTGGAGCCTTGCCGCCATGCCGACGCCAACCCCGACCTCCAGCCTTTCCGATCCCGCCCGCCCAACCCCGTTCGAGGCCGTAGCCGGCCTCTGGCAGGCCGCCGGGCTGCCGGCCGCCGCCCTGGACCGGCTGCAGCTCAGCGGCACCGATCCGGCGCTGCCGTCGTCGTTTGCGGTGGGCATGGCCGCCCAGGCCAGCCTGGGCGCGTCGGCGCTGGCGGCCGCCATGCTGTGGCAGCAGCGCAGCCGGCGCTGGCAGGATGTGGCCGTCGACATGCGCCACGCCGTGGCCGAGTTCCGCAGCGAGCGCTACCTGCGCGTTGGCGGCGAGCCGGCGCCGGAGTTTCGCGACAAGCTGTCCGGACTGTATCGCTGCGGCGACGGCCGCTGGGTGCGCGTGCATGCCAATTTTCCGCATCACCGGGACGGCGTGCTGCGCATCCTGGGCTGCGCGCACGATCTCGCCGCGGTGCGCTCGGCCTTGCAGAAATGGGACGCCGAGGCGTTCGAGGCCACAGCTTCCGAGGCCGGCCTGGTCGTGGCCGCCCTGCGCAGCTTCGACGAATGGGACCGCCATCCCCAGGGGCAGGCATTGCAAGCGTTGCCGCCGCTCACCATCGAGCGCATCGGGCAAGCGCCGCCGCAGCCGCTTGCGGCGCTCCCCGTAGCCGGTGCGCGCCCCTTTCCGGCGTGCGCGTGCTCGACTTCACCCGCGTCATCGCCGGGCCGGTAGCAGGGCGCACGCTGGCCGTGCATGGCGCCGATGTGCTGCAGGTGAGCGCCGCCCACCTCCCCAGCATCGCCCCGCTGGTGATCGACACCGGGCGCGGCAAGCGCGCCTGCCAGCTCGACCTGCGCGACCCCGACGACAAGCGCGCCCTGCACAAGCTGCTGCATGGCGCCGACGTGCTGGTGCAGGGCTATCGCCCGCAGGGGCTGGCGGAGCTGGGCGTGGGGCCCGAGGCGGTGGCCCGCGCGCGCCCGGGCATTGTCTATGTGACGTTAAGCGCCTACGGCCACGTGGGGCCGTGGGCGGCCAAGCGCGGCTTCGATTCGCTGGTGCAGACCGCAAGCGGCTTCAACCACGCGGAAGCGCTCGCGGCTGGCAGCGAGGAGCCGCTGCCGCTGCCGGCACAAGTGCTGGATCATGCCGCCGGCTACCTGCTGGCGCTTGGCGCCATGGCTGGCCTGCATCGCCGCGCGGCCGAGGGCGGCAGCTGGCATGTGCGGGTGTCGCTGGCGCAGGTTGGCCAGTGGCTGCGCGGCCTGGGCCGGGTGGAAGGCGGATTGCAGGCACCGGACCAGCGCTTCGAGGATGTGCAAGATCTGCTGGTGACGTTGCCGTCTGGTTTTGGCGAGTTGCGCGTGGTGTCGCATGCGGGGCGCCTGTCCGAGACGCCCGCGCACTGGGCGCTGCCATCCGTGCCGCTGGGCACGCACGCGCCCGAGTGGCTGCCGCGCGCCTGAGCGCGGCGCGGGCTGGGTTTGAGGCCGGCTTCAGGCGCCCGTCATGCGCGCCATCCACTGCGCCATGTCGCGCTCGATCGGGCTGCCTTCCTGCTGGGCTGCGAGAATGCGGGCGCGGTCGCCCGCCGGGCGGTTCTGGCTGAGCTTGAACTTGGCTTCGATGCGCGTCGGCACGATGCGCAGGCCCACGATCGCCCCCAGCATCTTCTGCTGGAAATCCTCCGGCAGCTCACGCCATTGCGCGGCATAGCCCGGCTCGTTCTGCGCGATCAGCCGCTTGAGCAGCGCATCCTTGGCGTCGGCGTCATGGAGGGTGGCGATCTCGGCGTACACGTGCACGGCGACGTAGTTCCAGGTCGGTACCGACAGCTTTTGCTCGTATAGCGCGGGCGACACATAGCCGTGCGGCCCCTGGAACACCAGCAGGGCGCTTGGCGTCTGCTCCAGCCAGCGCCAGTGCGGGTTGGCGCGCGCCATATGGCCTTCGATCTGCCAGGCGTCGCCGCTGCGCTGGGCTACCACCGGCAGGTGGGTGGCGAACGGCAGGCCATCGGCGTCGTTGCCGATCAGCGTGGCAAAGGGGTAGCGGCGCATGACCTCGTCGATGGCGTCGCTTTCGGTGCTGGCAAAGTGGGATGGCGTGTACATGGGATCAATACAGGGTTTGCTGCATCCGCGCGGGCTGCGACGCGTCGTAGGCGACACCGTCGAAGGGGGCTTGGCTCACGGCGGTGAGGATGGTGCCGTTGCTCGGCAGGCTGCTGCGCGCCACCTGCGTCTGCGGGTCCCATAGCTTGGAGCGCACCAGCGCGCGGGCGCATTGGAAGAACACCGACTGGATCGAGATCACCAGCACCGTGGCCGGCGCCTTGCCATCCACGATGCAGCGTGCGATCAGCGCCGGGTCCACCGAAACCTGGGCGGCGCCGGCCACGCGAATGGTCTCGTTCACGCCGGGGATCAGGAACAGCAAGCCCACGCGCGGGTCGGCAATGATGTTGCGCAGGCTGTCCAGGCGGTTGTTGCCCCGGCGATCCGGCAGCAGCAGGGTGCGCTCATCCAGCACCTGCACAAAGCCCGGCGCATCGCCGCGCGGCGAGCACTCGGCGTACTCGCCGCTCACCGTGGATAGCAGGCAGAGCGGGGCGGCCTCGACGAAGGCGCGGTAGTGCGGGTGCAGATAGTCGACTTCCTTGGCGAGCGAGGCTTCGCCGGCTTCGGCGTAGTAGGCCTCCAGTTCGGCCAGCGTGGTCAGGGTGTGCGGCGTGGTCATGGCGGTTGGCGCGTGTGGGGCGCGCGTTGGAGCGTTGGGAGGACCGGGCAGACGCTCACTGTAACGCAGTAGCGCGCGCTTTGTCGCGCCGGCCCGATCCGCTCCGCGTTACAGGTTGATGGTGCCCCGTCCCAGCTCGATCACGCGCCCGCCCACGCGGATCGCCCGATCCGCGGTGACCTCCAGATGCAGCGTGCAAGGCCGGCCAACCGCCTCGCCTTGCGAGATCTGGTACGCGGCGGGCAGCGCGTGGCCGTTGGCAATCAGCCAGCCGCCCAGGTTGGCGCAGGCCGAGCCGGTGCCCGGATCCTCGGCCACGCCGCCGCCTTGCTTGGTGAAGAAATAGCGCGACACCACCTGGCCCGGCCGGGTCGGGTCGAAGGCGAAGACGTAGGCCGTCTTGCGGCCCAGGCTGCTTTGCGGCCAGGCGTCCAGGCGCGCGCCATCGGGCTGCGCGCGGCGCACGGCGTCTACGCTGTTGAGCGCCACCAGCAACTGGTCGGCGCCGGTGTCGACCCAGATCGGCGCAGCCAGCAGGTCGCTCTCGGCAAGCCCGAGCAGCGATGCCATCTGCGCGTCGGGCAGGCCGGCTGGCGCGGTCTTGGGCTCGCCGGCATGCGGCGCGGTGAACGTCCACACATCGCCCTGCGCGGTCACCGGCACCACGCCCGCCTTGAACTCCAGCGTGAGCGCGTCGCCGGTAGCGGCCAGTTCGCGTACCACATGCGCGGTGCCCAGCGTCGGATGGCCTGCGAAGCGCATCTCGTAGCCCGTCGTGAAAATCCGGACGTGCGCGCTGGCCTGTTCGGACGGCAGGATGAAGGTGGTCTCGGACAGGTTGAACTGCAGCGCCAGGGCCTGCATGGTGGCCGTGTCCAGCCCGCGCGCATCCTCGAACACGCACAGGGGATTGCCGCCGAAGGTGGATTCGGCGAAGACGTTGAGCAGGCGGTAAGCGTAGGTGGTCATGGCAGTTGTCGTGGAGGCAAAGACATCAGTGTAAGTCTCCTCGCTGCGTACACCATGCACACTCGCCGGGATGGCGGGCAGGCCAGTTGCTGACAGTTTGGGTCGGGTTGCTCCGTGGCGTTGGCCTGCTTGACGTCAGAAGGTCAAAAGGTCAAAAGCTCAAAAGCTCAAAAGCTCAAAAGCTCAAAAGCTTAAAGTCAAAGGCAGTTTCACCTCCCCTGCGGGGAGGCGACCTACTTTCTTGTCTCGCCAAGAAAGTAGGCAAAGAAGGCGACCCGGATGCGGCGAAAGACCCTCGTCGACAAGCCAAAAGAGCGGCCGGGACCCAAACTCACATCGCCTTAGGGCGATGCTCAGACATGGGTCCCTCTTTTCCGCTCTTTTGGCTTGCCGACGAGGCGCCGCATAACGGGAGATTCAAACCTTGACGGCTCGCTTCGCATCGCGCACGGGTGATTTCCGCCTGGGGGCGCAAATCACGGCTACCACAATTGGTTGATCTTGCCGCCGGTTGGCTCCCCTCTCCCAGCCGTCGTCATTCCAGACGGCTTTGGCGCATCCTGCCGGCCTCGTCCAATGCCCCTGGTCTCTCAAAAAAGCGCCCACGTTGCGGCGGGCGCTCCCAGTCCTACCTACGGGCATTCAAAACCCTACGGCCTGCCCATCGCGGCGGCTGTCGCTGGCGGCCACGTAGCCATGCTCGGCATCATCCGACAGGCGCCAGATAAACTGCCCCGAGCCGAAATCCATGTACGGGTCGTCGACCGACTTGAGCTGGTGGCCGCGTGCCTTCAGGCCAGCCACCACGGCGGGATCCATGGTGGACTCCACATCCAGCGTGAAGTCGCGGTTGACCTTCCAGCGCGGCGCGCAGCAGGCGGCTTGCGGCTGCTGGTTGTAGTCCACCATGCGCACCACGGTCTGCAGGTGGCCCTGCGGCTGCATGTCGCCGCCCATCACGCCGAAGCTCATCACCGGCTGGCCGTCCTTGGTCAGGAAGGCCGGGATGATGGTGTGGAAGGGGCGCTTGCCGCCGGCCACCACGTTGGGGGATTTCGGGTCCATCGAGAAGCCCACGCCGCGGTTCTGCAGGCTGATGCCGGTGCCCGGCACGACCACGCCGGAGCCGAAGCCCATGTAGTTCGACTGGATGAACGAGATCATCATGCCGTTCTCGTCGGCGGCGCTCAGGTAGATGGTGCCGCCGACCTTGGGCATGCCGAAGTCGAAATGCGTGGCGCGCTCCATGTCGATCAGCTTCGCGCGCGACTTCAGGTAGGCGTCATCCAGCATCTGCTCGGGCGTGACTTCCATGCTGCCCGGGTCGGCCACGTAGCGATAGAGGTCGGCAAAGGCCAGCTTCATCGCCTCGATCTGCAGGTGCTGCGACTCGACCGAATCCACCGGCAGCGAGGCCATGTCGAACTGGTCGAGGATGCCCAGCGCCACCAGCGCGGCGATGCCCTGGCCGTTCGGCGGGATCTCGTGCACCGCATAGCCGCGATAGGACTTGCTGATCGGCTTGACCCAATCCGGCTTGTAGTTGCGCAGGTCGTCGGCCGTCATGGCGCCGCCGCATTCCTGGCTGAAGGCAACGATCTTCTCGGCGATCTCGCCGTCGTAGTAGGCGCGGCCATTGGTGGCGCCGATCTTGCGCAGCGTGTCGGCGGCGGCCTTGAGCGTGAACTTCTCGCCCACGTTGGGCGCGCGGCCATTGGGCATGAAGGCCTCGGCGTAGCCGGGCTGGTCCTTCAGTTCCGGCACGGCAGCGGCCCACTTGTGCGCCACCACCGGCGGCACGGCGTAGCCGCGCTCGGCGATCTCGACGGCGGGTTCCATCAGTTCGGCGAAGGGCAGCTTGCCAAAGCGCTCATGCAGCGCGGCCCAGCCGGCGATCACGCCCGGCACGGTGACGGCGTCCCAGCCGCGCACGGGGCGCTTGGCGATGCCATTGGCGTCCGTGCCGTACTTGTTCTTGAAGTACTCCGGGCTCCATGCAGCCGGCGCCACGCCCGAAGCGTTCAGGCCGTGCATTTCCTTGCCGTCCCACAGGATCGCGAAAGCGTCGCTGCCCAGGCCGCACGAGACCGGCTCGACGATGGTGATGGCTGCCGCCGCGGCGATGGCTGCATCGACCGCGTTGCCGCCCTTGAGCAGCATGCGCAGGCCGGCCTGCGCCGCCAGCGGGTGCGAGGTGGACACCACGTTGCGCGCGAACAGCGGGATGCGCACGGAAGGGTAGGGATTGGTCCAGTTGAAGTTCTGCATGCTTGCCTCGGTTCGATGCGCTGGCTGCGCTTGGCGGCAATGTTGCCGCCGGCTTGCCAGCGTTCGTGCTTGTTCTGGCGCCCCGTCCCGGGCGGGAAAGCGGGAAAGAGGGAAAGGGGCGCGCGCCGGAAGCCGCTAGGGCTTCGTCGTCGTTATTCCACGGTGATCTTGCGATCCTTGATCAGCTTACCCCAGCGCGCGCTGTCCTTTTTCACCATCGCGGCGAACTGGGCCGGCGTGCCGCCAACGGGTTCCGCGCCCAGTTTGCCAAGGCGTTCCTTCACGTCGGGCGCCTGGATGGCCTTGTTGAACTCGGCGTTGAGGCGGTTCACCAGCTCTGCCGGCATCTGCTTGGGGCCATAGATGCCGAACCAGGTATCGGACTCGAAGCCAGGCAGGCCGGACTCGCTGGCGGTCGGGATCTCGGGTGCCAGCGGCGAGCGCTTCAGGCTGGTCACGGCCAGCGCCTTGAGCTTGCCGTCCTTCACGTGCGGCAGGCCCGAGACGATGCTGTCGAACAGGATCTGCACCTTGTTGGAGATCAGGTCGGGCACGGCCAGCGCGGTGCCGCGATACGGGATGTGCGTGATGAACACGCCGGCCTGCGCCTTGAAGGCTTCGGCGGTCAGGTGCACCACGGTGCCGTTGCCGCTGGATGCGTAGTTCAGCTCGCCCGGATGCTTCTTGGCGTAGTCGATCAGCTCCTTGACGTTCTTCACCGGCAGGCTGTTCGGCACCACCAGCACGTTGGTGGCGATGGCTACCTGGCCGATCGGCGTGAAGTCGGTCTCGGTGTTGTACGGCAGGCGGGTGTTGATGTACGGCCCGATCGAGTGCGTGCTGGTGGTGGCGATCAACAGCGTGTAGCCGTCGGCCGGGGCCTTGGCGGCCATGTCGGAGCCGATGGCGCCGCCCGCGCCGGGCCGGTTGTCGACCACGATCTGCTGGCCCATGTTGGTGCCCACTTTCTGCGCGATGGCACGAGCCAGCAAGTCGGTGGCGCCGCTGGCCGGGAACGGCACGATCAGGCGGATCGGCTTGTTAGGGTAGGTGTCGGCGAGTGCCGGGACGGCGCTCAGCGCAAGTCCCGTGGCAAGGCTCGTGCCAAACAGGCGCAGCCAGTGTTTCATGGTGATCTCCGGATCGGGGCAAGCAAGGCAAACGCAGGCCGGGGCCGGCCCTCGGGCAACACACCCCGCCGCGGATGCTGCCAGGCGGTGCCGCTGATCAATTATTCCGTGCGGGCCATCATAATGAAAGCTAATATTTCTTTCTTATGACTCAAGATTTTCTTAAGCATCGGCGTGCCGGATAAGCCTCGCCAAGCCGCACGCTAAGCCGCACGCCATGACCGCCTTCCCATGAGCACCATCCGTTTCCTGCGCACCTTCGTTGCCGTGGCCGACCACGGCTCCTTTGCCGCCGCCTCCGCGCGGGTGGCCCTGACGCAGGCCGCGGTCAGCTTGCAGATGCGGGCGCTCGAGATGGAGTTGCGCCGCGAGCTGTTCGACCGCGGCGGCCGGGTGGTGGCGCTCAATGCCGGCGGCCGCGAGCTGTTGCCACAGGCGCGCCGCATGCTCGCGCTCTACGACGAGATGCGCCTGCCCCCGGAAGCGCCGGACGCGATGGCAGGCGCGGTAGCCGTGGGCGCGGTGGTTTCGGTGATGGGCGGCCTGTCGCATGTGGTGGCGCGCATGAAGCGCGAATACCCGGCGCTGGACGTGCGCCTGGTCGGCGCCAAGTCGATCGAGCTGGCGGTGCAGGTGGAAGCCGGCGAGCTCGACGCGGCGATGCTGGTGGAAGGGGCGGGCCGCCTGCCCGGCACATTGGTGTGGACACCGCTCTACCAGGAGCCGCTGGTGGCGATTGCCGGGCGCGACAGCCCGGGCGCGAACGCGCGCGAGGCGCTGGCGGCTAACCCTTTCCTGCGCTTCGACCGCGGCCAGCGCACCGGCATGCTGGTGGAACGGGCGCTGCGCCGCGCGCATCTGCGCGTCAATGAGTTCCTCGAGCTGAACTCGATCGAGGCGCTCGTCGAGCTGGTGCGCCAGCAGGTGGGCGTGACCGTGGTGCCGTTGCTGGCGCGCGCGCGCTGGCTGGAGGACGAGGCCCTGCGCATCCTGCCGCTGGAAGTGGGCGGCGCGCCGGTGCTGCGCACCATCGGCATGCTGGAGCGTCGCGATCAGGCGCGCCGCCACATCACTGCGGCCGTGCGGGACGCGTGCGCGGGCCTGTTCGATCTGCCTGGTTCTTGATGCAGCCCTCGGGGGCGAGCCTTACCCTGCCAGGCGCACGGGCGGTCCGCTGGCCTTTGCGCGCCGCTGCGGACAAGGCATAAAAAGGTGCCTTGCGGCACCTTGAGGGTCTTCTGTGGCAGCGTCGCCCGCGGCCGGCACGGATACCGGCCGCGGGACTGGCTGTCTTATTCTTCCTGGAAAGCTTCTTCGCGCTTGTTCTTGATCGACGGCAGCGCCACGATCAGGACCAGCACGGCGGCTGCGATCAGCAGGCCGAGCGACAGCGGGCGGGTCAGGAACACGCTGAACTCGCCGCGCGACAGCAGCAGGGAGCGGCGGAAGTTCTCTTCCATCATCGGTCCCAGCACGAAGCCCAGCAGCAACGGCGCCGGCTCGCACTTGAGCTTGATGAACAGGTAGCCGATCACGCCGAAGGCAGCGGTCTGGAACACGTCGAACGTGGTGTTCTGGACCGAGTACACGCCGATGCAGCAGAACACCAGGATGGCCGGGTACAAGTAGCGGTAAGGCACCTTGAGCAGCTTGACCCAGATCCCGATCAGCGGCAGGTTCAGGATGATCAGCATGAAGTTGCCGATCCACATCGAGGCGATCAGGCCCCAGAACAGCGCGGGGTTGCTGGTCATGACCTGCGGGCCCGGCTGGATGTTGTGGATGGTCATCGCGCCCACCATCAGCGCCATCACGGCATTGGGCGGAATGCCCAGCGTCAGCAGCGGGATGAATGAGGTCTGCGCGGCGGCGTTGTTGGCCGATTCCGGGCCTGCCACGCCTTCGATGGCGCCCTTGCCGAACTCATGCGAGAACTTCGAGGTCTTCTTTTCCAGCGAGTAGGCTGCAAACGAAGCCAGCGCCGCACCGCCGCCCGGCAGGATGCCCAGCGCGGAGCCCAGGAACGTGCCGCGAAGCACTGCCGGGATCATGCGCTTGAAGTCTTCCTTGGTCGGGAACAGGTTGGTGATGTGGTCCGTGAAGGTTTCGCGGGCATCCTTCTGCTCCAGGTTCGCGATGATTTCCGCGAAGCCGAAGACACCCATGGCGACCGAGACGAAATTCAGGCCGTCGGTCAGTTCCGGCACATCGAAGGAGAAGCGCGCGGCGCCCGAGTTCACGTCGGTACCCACCAGGCCCAGCAGCAGGCCCAGCACGATCATGGCGATGGCCTTGACCAGCGACCCCGAAGCCAGCACCACGGCGCCGATCAGGCCCAGCACCATCAGCGAGAAGTACTCGGCGGGGCCGAACTTGAACGCCAGTTCCGACAGCGGCGCTGCGAACGCGGCCAGGATCAGGGTTGCCACACAGCCGGCGAAGAACGAGCCTAGGCCGGCGGTGGCTAACGCCACCCCGCTCGCCCTCGCCTGGCCATCTGATAGCCATCGATGGTAGTCACCACCGACGACGATTCACCCGGCAGGTTGACCAGGATGGCGGTGGTGGAGCCACCGTACTGGGCGCCGTAGTAAATACCGGCCAGCATGATCAGCGCGGCCACCGGCGGCAGCGTGTAGGTCACCGGCAGCAGCATGGCGATGGTGGCCAGAGGCCCCAGGCCCGGCAGCACGCCGATCAAGGTACCCAGCACGCAGCCCAGGAAGGCGTATGCCAGGTTTTGCAGGGTCAGGGCGGTCGAGAAGCCGAGGCCCAGGTTGGCTAGTAGTTCCATATGGCCGTCTCCTTATCCTGCCAAGAATGCCGGCCACACCGGCATCTGAAGATTGATACCGTAGACGAAGGCGCCCAGGCTGATGATCACCAGGACGATGGCGTTGACAACGGCACCCTTCCAGCTGAATTCATGGCTGGCCATCGACGACACCAGCACCAGTACCAGCACCGACAGCACCATGCCGAGCGGCTTTAGCATCAGGCCGAACAGCACCACCGAACCCAGGATCCACAGCAGGGTCTTGATGTCCCAGCGTGCGAGTTGGTCTTCTTCCTTGTTGGCGGACAGGGAACTCCACAGCACCAGCGCGCCCAGCAAGGCGAGCACGATGCCGAGCCAGAACGGGAAATACCCCGGGCCCATCTTCGCGGCAGTACCCATGGAATACCCGCGTGCGACCCAGGAAAAGCTGAATCCGACCAGGATGAACATCAGGCCGGAGGCAAAGTCCTTTTGGCTACGAATGCGCAAAATGATTCTCCTCGAAAAAACTGCTTGAAATCCGTGCGGCTACGGATGTTGCGATGCGTCAAAAACGCGCGAGCAATCGTCCCGCCGCTGGCAGGGTGGAAATTAAGGGGAAGACCTTTCAGCTACCTTTCAGATGTCTGCAAAAATGGTCAATGTGCGGGTATCTCCCTAGGAGACATCCAGGGGCCGCTTGCACCGTTGCCGGGTGCCGCTTTCACATCCTGCGCGGCTGAGTGGTCATGGGGCTGCGCTATCATCAACGGCTGCACTGCCGTTGCCGACGCGTTCGCAACCTGCGGCCGGTGCGGCACGGCATTGAAAAGGAAAGGGAAAGCCGCTTTGGAAAGCATTGACCATGTCATCCTGATCGGCGCCGTCGTGATGTCGCTGGGCATTGTGGTGGGCGCCTTCTCGGCGCGCGTGGGCGTGCCCTTCCTGCTTGTGTTTCTATCGGTCGGCATGCTGGCCGGCGTGGATGGCCCCGGTGGCATCCGCTTCTCCAATACCTGGCTGAGCTTCCTGGTCGGCAACCTGGCGCTGGCGGTGATCCTGCTCGATGGCGGCCTGCGCACCCGGCTCACCACGTTCCGGGTGGCGCTGAAACCCTCGCTGTCGCTGGCGACCGTAGGCGTGCTGGTGACGACCGGCCTGGTGGGCCTGTTTGCCGCCTGGGTGCTGGAGATCGACTGGAAACTGGGCCTGCTGCTGGGCGCCATCGTCGGCTCGACCGATGCCGCGGCGGTGTTCTCGCTGCTCAATACCAGCGGCATCCGGCTCAAGGAGCGGGTGGCGAGCGTGCTGGAGATCGAATCCGGCATCAACGACCCGATGGCCATCTTCCTGACCCTCACCCTGATCGACTGGATCGCTGCGCCCGCGGGGCTGAGCCCCGGCGCGCTCTTGTGGCGCCTGGTGGTGCAGTTCGGGGTAGGCGGATTGCTCGGCCTGGGCCTGGGCTACTGCATGGCCAACGTGATGGAGCGCATCCGCGTGGCCGAAGGCCTGCAGGCCATCCTGCTGTGCTCGGGCGGCGCCATGGTATTCGCCATTGTGCAGACGGCGGGCGGCAGCGGCTTCCTGGCCGTCTACCTGACCGGCATCCTGGTGGGCAACCGCGACCGTGCGGTCGGCCCCGACACCATGCGGGCGATGGACGGCATGGCCTGGTTGTCGCAGTCCGTGATGTTCCTGCTGCTTGGCCTGCTGGTGGCGCCGCACCGGATCTGGGAGGTGGCGCTGCCGGCAGTGGCGGTGGCGGCATTCCTGATGCTGGTGGCGCGCCCGGCGGCAGTCTGGCTGGCGTTGCTGCCGTTTCGCTTCAGCGCCCGGGAGAAGGGCTTTGTGGCCTGGATGGGACTGCGCGGGGCGGTGCCGATCGTGCTGGCGCTGTTCCCGATGCTGCAAGGGCTGCCGGAGTCCGGGCTGCTGTTCCGCATTGCCTTTGCGGTGGTGCTGGCCAGCTTGCTGCTGCAAGGCACCACCGTGCCGCTGGCCGCCCGGCTGGCGCGTGTGCTGCGTCCTGCCTATCCGGAGCCCTTGGCACGTGCGCGGCTGCAGGGCACCCATGCGCCGGCGCTGGAGGTGATGCAGTTCCGGGTCGAGGCCGATTCGCCTGCGGAAAACCTGCGCGCCGACCAGCTTGAACTGCCGCCGCGCTGCCGGCTGCTGACTGTGGTGCGGGACGAGGCGCTGGCTGCGCCCGAGCAGACTGTGCTGCGGGCTGGGGATGTGGTGTCGATCCTGGCGCCGGGGACCAGCGTGCCGATGTTGGCGCTGTTGTTTCATCGGCCTGGGCCGGCGCCTGCCTGGGGCAAGGCTAGCCATGATTTCCTGCTGTCCGGGGAGGCTACGTTGCGGGATGTGGCGGGGCTTTATGGGACGCGGGAGTTGAGTCCTGCCGAGGCGGCGCGGACGCTGGAAGGTGTTATGCAGGAGGCTTTTACAACACCGCCGGTGGAGGGTGATGCGGTGGAAATTGCCGGGCTGAAGCTGACAGTGATGCGGATGGATGGGCCGCGGATTATTCAGGTGGGATTGTTGTTGCCGCGGGAGGGGGTGCTTGATCTGGTGGCTGCAACTGCAAAATCAGCTTCAACTTCAAGGGCTTAACTGCAACTGCTTAAAGTCAAAGGCAGTTTCACCTCCCCTGCGGGGAGGCGACCTACTTTCTTGTCTCGCCAAGAAAGTAGGCAAAGAAGGCGACCCGGATGGGGCGAAAGACTCCTCGTCGGCAGGCAAAAAGAGCGGCCGGTGGCCAAACTCACATCGCCTTAAGGCGATGCTCAGACATGGCCCCCTCTTTTCCGCTCATTTTGCCTGCCGACGAGGCGCCCCATAACGGGAGTTGAAAACCTTCACGGCTCGCTGCGCATCGCGCTGGTGTGTTCCCCGCCTTGGGGCGGGTCACACGGATTGAACCGATCTTGTGCAGGTTTGGTGGTTTAGTCCACCTTGGCGCCCGACACCTTGACGATCTGCGCGTACTTCTTCAGCTCGCGGTGCACCAGCGCTGCGAACTGGTCCGGCGTGGTTGGTGCCGGCTGGGCGCCGATGCGGGCGAGCTTGGCCTTCATGTCGTCGGTCTTGAGAATGGCGACGATCTCGTGGTTGAGGCGGTCGACGATCTCTTTCGGGGTGTTGGCCGGGGCGAACACGCCGAACCAGGTGGAGATGTCGAAGCCTTCCAGGCCGAGCCCCTTGCCGGCTTCGGCAATGGTGGGCAGCTCGGGCAGGGCGGCGGCGCGGGTGGCGGTGGTGACGGCGAAGGCCTTGAGCTTGCCGGCCTTGATGTTGGCCGAGGCCGAGGCCAGGTTGTCGAAGATCATGTCGGTCTGGCCCGACAGCACCGACAGCTGCGCGGGCGAGGCGCCGTTGTAGGGAATGTGGACCATGCTGACCTTGGCCATGCTCTTGAACAGCTCGCCCGACAAATGTCCCGCGCTGCCGTTGCCGCCCGAGGCGTAGTCCAGCTTGCCGGGGTTCTTGCGCGCGTATTCCACCAGCTCCCGCACATTGTTGATATGCAGCTCGGCGGCCTTGCCGGGGTGCATGACCAGCACGTTGGGCACGTCGGCCACCAGCGTGATCGGGCTGAAGTCCTTCACCGGGTCGTACGGCATCTTGGCGAATAGGCTGGGGTTGATGGCGTGGGTGGCCACGGCGCCCATCACGATGGTGTAGCCGTCCGCGGGCTGCTTGGCCACGTAGTCGGCGCCAATATTGCCGCCGGCGCCCGGGCGGTTTTCCACCACCACGGGCTGGCCCAGGCTGTCCTTGAGCTTGTCGCCGATGGCGCGCGCCACGGTGTCCAGCGGGCCGCCGGCCGGGTAGGGCACGACGAACTTGAGCGGCTTGGTCGGGTAGGGGCGGCTGCGGCGGCAGGCGAGGTGCTAAAGGCGGCAAAGGTGCCGATGGCGGGCAGGGCAGCGGCGAGCAACGCCGCGGCGAGTTTTTCTTGAGCATGAAGATGCGTCGGGTTGGATTGGGAATCTGGGCGCGCCAGGCGCCCTTGGGCCGCCTGGCGGCGAAGGCTCTGCGGCCTATTTCATGCCGATGCCGCGCGCCATCATCACCGCGCACAGCGGCAGCAGGATCAGCAGGTGGGCCTGGATCATGACCCAGCGCCGCGCGGACTTCAGCTCGGCGGGCATTGGCACGAAGTCCGGCAGGCTGCGCACCTGGCGGCGCCAGCGCTGGATGGCGAAGGTGGGTGGCAGCGAGCACAAGGCGATCACCACGAACACGGTGATCTTGGCGTGGAACCACGGGTTGTGCAGGTAGAACTGGGCGCCCTTGGCGCCGTAGAACAGCCGCAGCAGGCCGGTTGCCAGCACCGCCATGGCAGTGAGGAAGTAGAGCAGGTCGTAGACCGACAGGCGCTTGAGCACGGGCGGCGTGATGCCCGGGCGCAGCACGAGCGCTTCGGCGGTCATCAAGGTGATCAGCAGGAAGATGAAGGCGTAGTGCAGGAAGGCCAGCAGGGCGTCGGTCAGCATCCAAACTCCTCTTGTGGTTGGGCATGCGCCGTACGCCGGCGCACGCGGGGTCAGGGTTCTTGCTTTTTCGCTACGGCAACGGCTAAGGCAAACAACTACCACTACAAAGTTCAGCTTGCCGCCCGCGCGCCGCCCCTACGGGCACAGGCGGCAAGCGCCTTACAGCACGCCCTTGGCGCGCAGCGCGGCGATCTGCTCCGGCGTGTAGCCCAGCATGCCGCCGAGCACCGCGTCGGTGTGTTCGCCCAGCAGCGGCGGGTGGCGCACGGCCTCGGGCGGCGTCGCGCTCATCTTGATCGGGCTGCCCACCAGCTTGACCTCGCCGGCGCTGGGGTGCGGCAGGTCCACGCGCAGGCCGCGGGCCTTGACCTGGGCATCCTCGAACACGTCGTCCAGCGTATTGATCGGGCCGCACGGCACGCCGGCGGCTTCCAGGTCCAGGATCCACTGGGCGCGGGTGCGTGGCTTGACCATCTCGGCCAGGATCGGCACCAGCACGTCTCGATGCGCAACCCGCTGCGGGTTGGTGGCAAAGCGCGGGTCGGCCGACAGCTCGGGCCGGCCGCCGGCATCGACGAACTTGCGGAACTGGCCGTCGTTGCCCACCGCCACGATGATCCAGCCGTCGGCGGCCTGGAAGGTCTGGTAGGGGACGATATTGGGATGGGCGTTGCCCCAGCGCTTGGGCGCCACGCCGCTGGCCAGGTAGTTGGTGTTCATGTTGGCCAGCATGGCCACCTGCACGTCGAGCAGGGCCATGTCGATGTACTGGCCTTCGCCGGTGCGCTCGCGGTGGGCCAGGGCGGCCAGCACGGCAATGGTGGCGTACTGGCCGGTCATCAGATCGGAGATGGCCACGCCGGCCTTCTGCGGGCCGCCGCCGGGCAGGTCGTCGCGCTCGCCGGTCAGGCTCATGAAGCCGCCCATGCCCTGGATGATGAAATCGTAGCCCGGGCGCGCCGCGTAGGGGCCGGTCTGGCCGAAACCGGTCACCGAGCAATAGATCAGGCCGGGCTTGATTGCCTTGAGCGAGTCGTAGTCCAGCCCGTACTTCTTCAACTGGCCGACCTTGTAGTTTTCCAGCACCACATCGCTCTGGGCGGCCAGCGCGCGCACCAGCTCCTGGCCTTCGGGCGTGCTGATATCGCAGGTGACGGAGCGCTTGTTGCGGTTGGCGGCCAGGTAGTAGGCGGCTTCCGCGGTATCGCGGCCTTCGCCGTCCTGCAGCCAGGGCGGGCCCCAGGTGCGGGTGTCGTCGCCGGCGCCGGGGCGCTCGATCTTGATCACGTCGGCGCCGAAGTCGGCAAGGTTCTGGGCGCACCATGGCCCGGCGAGAACACGGGTCAGGTCGAGGACGCGGAGGTGGCTTAAAGCTCCCATGGGGTGTCAGGCGGATCCGGCAAGGTGGGCGAGGGAAGGCCGGGCGGCCCCGCCGTCTGGTCTGGGTGGCGGCTTGCGGGGCAATCGGAGGCTGGCGCGAAACCAGGCTCGGGGGCGTCCGGCGGGGACAGGCAGCACTTTACCACCGGCAAGCCGCCGGGAGCACATCGCGGCCGGCCCGGATCGCGGCGGGGCGCGGTGTTGCAGGCGGCGCGCGACGAATCCCCGGCGGACTGCCGCGCCGTCAGGCTTCCCCGTATAATCAATGGTTTGCAAATCCATCTTGACCGACAGCGCCCTGCCACGCCGTGGGACGCCCTGCCCAGAACATGAAAGTCTCCGACATCCGCAGCAAGTTCCTGCAGTACTTCGAATCGAAGGGCCATACCGTGGTCCGCTCGTCCAGCCTGGTGCCGGGGAACGATCCGACGTTGCTGTTTACCAATTCCGGCATGGTGCAGTTCAAGGACGTGTTCCTGGGCACCGACAAGCGCCCCTACACCCGCGCAACGTCCTCGCAGCGCTCGGTGCGCGCCGGCGGCAAGCACAACGACCTGGAGAACGTGGGTTACACAGCGCGTCACCACACCTTCTTTGAAATGCTCGGCAACTTCTCGTTTGGCGACTATTTCAAGCGCGAGGCGATCCAGTACGCGTGGGAGCTGCTGACCAAGGTCTATCAGCTGCCCGCCGAGAAGCTGTGGGTCACGGTATACGCGGAAGACGATGAGGCTTATGACATCTGGGCCAAGGAAGTCGGCGTGCCGCCCGAGCGCATCGTGCGCATCGGCGACAACAAGGGCGCGCGCTACGCCTCGGACAACTTCTGGCAGATGGCCGACACCGGCCCCTGCGGCCCGTGCTCGGAGATTTTCTACGACCACGGACCCGAAGTGTGGGGCGGCCCCCGGGTTCTCCCGAGGAAGACGGCGACCGCTACATCGAGATCTGGAACCTGGTGTTCATGCAGTTCAACCGGGACGAGCAAGGCAACATGCCGCGCCTGCCCAAGCCCTGCGTCGACACCGGCATGGGCCTGGAGCGCATCGCCGCGGTGCTGCAGCACGTGCACAGCAACTATGAGATCGACCTGTTCCAGGCACTGATCAAGGGTGCTGCGCGCGAGACCCATACCGACAACCTCAACCAGAATTCGCTCAAGGTCATCGCCGACCATATTCGCGCCTGCGCCTTCCTGATTGTCGACGGCGTGATCCCCGGCAATGAAGGCCGCGGCTACGTGCTGCGCCGTATCATCCGCCGTGCCATCCGCCACGGCTACAAGCTGGGCCAGAAGACGCCGTTCTTCCACAAGCTGGTGGCCGACCTGGTGGCGCAGATGGGCGAAGCCTATCCGGAGCTGGCCGAGGCCGAGTCGCGCGTGGTGGAAGTGCTCAAGGCCGAGGAAGAACGCTTCTTCGAGACCATCGAGAACGGCATGTCCATCCTCGAGGGCGCGCTGGCCGACATCAAGCTCAAGGGCGGCAAGGTGCTCGACGGCGAACTCGCCTTCAAGCTGCACGACACCTTCGGCTTCCCGCTCGACCTGACGCAGGACGTGTGCCGCGAGCAGGAAATCAGCGTCGACGAGGCCGCTTTCGACGCGGCCATGAATCGCCAGCGCGAGCAGGCCTCGTGCCGCCGGCAAGTTCAAGATGGCGGCCGGCCTGGAGTACAAGGGCGACAAGACCACCTTCCACGGCTACGAGAAGCTGGGCGTGGACGGCGCGAAGATCGCCGCGCTGTATGTGGACGGCGCGTCCGTCGATACCATGCAGCCCGGCCAGACCGGCGTGATCGTGCTGGATAACACGCCGTTCTACGCCGAGTCCGGCGGCCAGGCCGGCGACCAGGGCGAGCTCAAGAGCGGCAGCGCCGTGTTCGCCGTGGTCGATACCACCAAGGTGCAGGCCGATGTGTTCGGCCACCAGGGCACCCTGGCTGGCGGCGCGCTCGAGGTGGGCGACAGCGTCACCGCGCAGGTGGATGCGCAACGCCGCGCGCGCACCGTGCGCAACCACTCGGCCACCCACCTGATGCACAAGGCACTGCGTGAAGTGCTGGGCAGCCACGTGCAGCAGAAGGGCTCGCTGGTCGACGCCGACAAGACCCGCTTCGACTTCTCGCACAACGCGCCGATGACCGACGAGCAGATCCGTCGCGTCGAGGAAATCGTCAACGCCGAGATCCTGCAGAACGCAGCCACCGGCGCTGAAGTCATGCCGTTCGACGACGCCGTCAAGAGCGGCGCCATGGCGCTGTTCGGCGAGAAGTACGCCGACGACGTGCGCGTGCTGTCGATCGGCAGCTCCAAGGAACTGTGCGGCGGCACCCACGTGACCCGCACCGGCGATATCGGCGTGTTCAAGATCGTGATGGAAGGCGGCGTGGCAGCGGGCATTCGCCGCGTCGAAGCCATCACCGGCGACAACGCGCTGCACTACCTGCAAGCGCTGGACGCCAAGCTGAACGAAGCCGCCGCCGCGCTCAAGGCGCAGCCGTCCGAACTGGTGCCCCGTATCGGGCAGGTGCAGGAGCAGGTGCGCGCGCTGGAGAAGGAACTGGAACGCCTCAAGAGCAAGCTGGCCGCCTCGCAAGGCGACGAGCTGGCGGCGCAAGCCATCGACGTCAAGGGCATCAAGGTGCTGGCCGCCCAGCTCGACGGTGCCGACGTCAAGACGCTGCGCGAGACCATGGACAAGCTGAAAGACAAGCTGGGTACCGCGGCCATCGTGCTGGGCACCGTGGCTGACGGCAAGGTCAGCCTGATCGCCGGCGTGACCGCCGATGCTACCTCCAAGGTCAAGGCCGGCGAGCTGGTCAACTTTGTCGCGCAGCAGGTCGGCGGCAAGGGCGGTGGCCGTCCGGACATGGCGCAAGCTGGCGGCACCGAGCCGGCCAACCTGCCGCAGGCACTGGCAGGTGTCGGCGAGTGGGTCGCGAGCAAGGTCTGATGCTGGGCCAAAACCATCGGCCGGGAATTTGAGTCTCCCTGCTGCTGGATCAAGAAAGGCGCTTCGGCGCCTTTTTCTATGTCTACTGCCGGCTGAGCTTCCCGATCAGCGTCAGGATATCGATCGGCAGCGGAAACACGATGGTCGAGCTCTTGTCCCCGGCAATCTGCGTCAGCGTCTGCAGATAACGCAGTTGCATCGCCTGCGGCTCCCTTGCCAGCATCTGCGCGGCTTCCAGCAGCTTCACCGATGCCTGCAGCTCGCCCTCGGCATGGATCACCTTGGCGCGCCGCTCGCGCTCGGCTTCGGCCTGGCGCGCGATGGCGCGGATCATGGTTTCGTTGAGGTCGACGTGCTTGATCTCCACGTTGGAGACCTTGATGCCCCAGCTATCGGTCTGGGCATCGAGCGCTTTCTGGATGTCGATATTGAGTTGCTCGCGCTCGGCCAGCATCTCGTCGAGCTCATGCTTGCCCAGCACCGAGCGCAACGTGGTCTGCGCCAGCTGGCTGGTGGCCTCGAGGAAGTTCGCCACCTGGATGATGGCGCGCTCCGGGTCGATCACGCGGAAATACACCACCGCATTCACCTTCACCGACACGTTGTCGCGCGAGATCACGTCCTGGGGCGGCACGTCCATCACCACCGTGCGCAAGTCCACGCGCACCATCTGCTGCACCGCCGGGATCAGGATCACCAGCCCCGGCCCTTTCACCTTCCAGAAGCGTCCTAGCATGAACACCACGCCGCGCTCATATTCGCGCAGCACGCGGATGGAGGAAACGATGAGCAGGGCAATGATGAAGACCAGACCGCCTGCGCTGAATCCAAATGCCATGATCATGCTCCTTGGGTGGATGGGGGAATCGGGCCGGCTGTCGTTCCAGACGCGTGGAGGGCGCGCACTTCGAGCAGCAGCCCATTGCGCCCGATGACCAGCACCGGTTCGCCGCGCGCCAGCGGCCGCGCGCTATGTACCCGCCAGCGCTCGCCGCGCACCTCGGCCCAGCCGTCTTCCTGGAGATCGTCCAGGATCACGCCAGGCGTGCCGATCATCGCGTCGCCGCCGTTGATCGCGGGCATGCGCCGCGCGCGCCAGAGCAGCGACCAGACGGCGAACAGGAACACCGCGCTGGCCAGCGCCAGGCTGCCGATCAGCCATAGCGGAATGCCGAAGCCGGGCACATTCGTATCGATCAGCATCACCGCCCCGAAGATAAAGGCGATGATGCCGCCCACGCCCAGCGCGCCAAAGGTGGGCAGGTATAGCTCAGCCACCATGCAGCCGATGCCCAGTGCGATCAGCCCCAGGCCCGCGTAGCTGACGGGCAGCATATGCAGCGCGAACAGCGCCAGCAGCAGGCAGATCGCGCCGCCAATGCCGGGCACCACCATGCCCGGCGTGGAGAACTCGAAGATCAGGCCGTAGATGCCGGCCATCATCAGGATCAGGGCCACGCTGGGATCGGTGATGACCTCCAGGAAGCTGTCGCGCCAGTCGGGCTCCAGCACCTGCACCGGCGCGTGCGCCGTGCGCAGCACGCGGTCCACGCCGGCGGCCTGGATGTGCTTGCCGTCCACGGCGCGCAGCAGTGCGGGCAGGTCGGGCGCGATCAGGTCCGCGACCTTCTGCTCGACCGCCTCGCTCGCCGACAGGCTGACCGCCTCGCGCACCGCGCGTTCGCCCCACTCGGCATTGCGCCCGCGCAATTGCGCCAGGCCGCGGATATAGGCCGAGGCGTCGTGCATCTGCTTGCGCTCCATGGTGTCCTGCGGCGGCGTGCCGGCAGGGGCCGAGGCCGGGGTCGCCTCCGGCTTCTGCGGCCCGCCGATGCCGATCTGCACCGGGCTGGCGGCGCCCAGGTTGGTGCCGGGCGCCATCGCGGCGATATGGCTCGCGTAGAGGATGTAGGTGCCGGCGCTGGCCGCGCGCGCGCCGCCCGGATAGACATAGCTCGCCACCGGTACCGGTGAGGCCAGGATGCCCTGGATGATCTCGCGCATCGACAGGTCCAGCCCGCCCGGGGTGTCCATTTCCAGCACGATCAGCTGCGCGCCGGCATCGCGCGCGCGGGCCATGCCACGCTCGATAAAGCTGGCGCTGGCCGGGCCGATCGCGCCTTTGAGCGGAATGACGAAGACGGGGGGATGGCGCCGGCGGACGTGGGCGCGCTCGCCTGCGCATTGGCGGGCGTGGCGGGGACCAGCGGTGTTGCCACCAAGGCAACGAGGGCCAGCCAGAAGGCCGCGGCAAGCCATCGCGGGAGCATCGGGACATGCTTCATGACAGTGACGCCGGCACGTGGAGTGCAAACGCGGCGCCACTTCCAGTGTAGGCGACCGGGCACATCTTGCTGGCGCGGCACCAGCCGATGGGACTCAGGCCGCCGCTGCCAGCCCGGACGGGGCCACCCTGAATGTGTTGGCCAACGCGCCCAGCGCGGTGTTGGCCATGGCCGGATGCCAGGCCAGCAGCGTGGTGACCTGGCCCGCCGGACCGAGGTCATGGAGGCTGATCTTGGGCAGGTCGCGGTACAGCCCAAGTACCGAGCGCGGCACAATCGCCACGCCAATGCCGGCTGCGGCGCAGGCAATGATGGCGTGATACGAGCCCAGCTCCAGCACCCGGCGCGGCGGGCTGCCGCTGGCGCCAAACCAGGCTTCGAGCCGACCGCGGTAATTGCATCCGGACTCGAACGACAGCATGGTGCGGGTTTCCAGGTCGGCCGCACTGTGGATGGGGGCATGGCGCTCGCGCGCGATCAGCACCAGCTCTTCCTCGAACGCCGGCAGCGACGCCAGCGCCGGGTCGTCCAGCGGCTGCGCCACGAAGGCACAGTCCACCTCGAAGCGCGCCAGCGCCTGCAAAGCCTGGCGCGTGGGGCAGGTCACCAGCTCTAGCTGTACGTCCGGCCACGCCTGGTGATAGGCGGCCAGCACGGCGGGCAAGCGGCTGGCCGCCGTGCTCTCCATCGAGGCGATGCACAGCCGGCCTTGCGGCTTGGCCGGCAGCACCGCCTGGCGGGCTTCCTCGGCCAGGTCCAGCACGCGCCGGGCGTAGTCGAACAAGGTCTGGCCGGCCGGAGTCAGCACCATGCGCTTGCCGTCACGCAGGAACAGCTCGACGCCGAGCGAGGCCTCCAGCTGGCGGATGCGGGTGGTGACATTGGACTGCACGCGGTGCAGGCGGGTGGCGGCGCGGGTGATGCCGCCTTCCTCCACCACGGAGCGGAAGATTTCCAGGGAAGCCAGGTCCATTGCGGTCCCCTTGCAGGGTGTGATGATGAAGTGACGGCGAACGGATGGCGAAGTGATGACGAACAAACAATCATCTCGGGAAAAGATGATTGAGTTCTCAATTATTCATTTTTCGGTTCGCGGATCCGAGCGTAGCATGCGCCTATGAAATCCACATCCACACTGTCGTCCCGCGACGCCGCCGCGCCGGCGCAGGCACAGCCCGGCGTCTGGGCCGTGGCCCTGGCGGGGCTGGTGGCGCTGGGCGTGGCAATGGGCGTTGGCCGCTTCGCCTTTACGCCGCTGCTGCCCATGCTGCTGCACGACGGCAGCGTCACGCTGGGCGAGGGCGGCTGGCTGGCCACGCTGAACTACCTGGGCTACTTCGCCGGCGCCGCTGCCTGCCTGTTCATCCGGCCCGACCCGGCGCGCATGGTCCGGATTGGCATGGTGGCCACCGTCGTGCTGACGCTTGGCATGGCCGCGCCCGGCGGCATGGCGGCCTGGGGCCTCGCGCGCGCGGCGGCCGGCGTGGCCAGCGCGATGGTCATGGTCTACGGCTCGGCCTGGTGCATGCACCGGCTGGCCGAACTGGGCCGGGCGCCGCTGGGCGGCGTGATCTTTGCGGGCCGGGCATCGGCATCGTCGTCACGGGTGTTTCCGTCTTTACCATGGTGAGCGCCGGCTGGCGCGCCAGTTGGGGCTGGCTGGCCTTCGGCGCGCTGGCGGTGCTGCTGGTCGGCGCGGTCTGGCATGTCTTCACGCCCGCGCCGCGCGGCGTGCACGCTGCCGACCCGGCCGCGCCGGTGCAAGCGGCGCCGCGGCTCAGCCGCGAGACCTGGCTGCTGACGTTTGCCTACGGCCTGGCGGGATTCGGCTACATCATCACCGCCACCTTCCTGCCGGTGATCGCGCGCCAGGCCATGCCGGGCTCGCTGTGGGCCGACCTGTTCTGGCCCATCTTCGGCGTGGGGGTGACCATTGGCGCCTTCGTCGCCTCGCGCGTCAGCACGGAGCGCGACAATCGCCGCCTGCTGGCCTTTACCTATGTGATGCAGGCAATTGGCGTGGCCATCGCGGTGGTCTGGCCAACGGTGGCGGGGTTCGCGCTCAGCAGCATGCTGGCCGGATTGCCGTTCAATGCCCTGGTGTCGTTCGCCATGCGCGAGGCGCGGCGGCTGTGGGGCGCGCAGGCGCAGCGCCTGATGGGCCTGATGACCGCCAGCTACGGCCTCGGCCAGATCGTCGGGCCGCCTCTGGCCACGGCGCTGGTGGCGCGCACCGGCGGCTTTGCCGCCTCGCTTGGCTGCGCGGTGGCGGCCCTGTTGCTGGGTGGCGCGATCTTCGCCTGGATGAGCCGGCAACAGCGCGGATAACCCGGCCCTTCCACGGCACGCGGGCACGTCCTGACGCCGCTCCTGCCTTGCGCTACAGTATCGCCTTTGCCGCCCCCGGCGCCGGTAGGCTGAACCGGCGCGCGAGACACGCGCGGCGCAGGAGCCGAACATGTCCTTTGCCTTGCAGCCCGCCCGTGCCGCGGGCCCCATTCACCCCGTCACGCAAGCCGAGTCGCGCATGCGCCTCGACCTGGCGGCGGCTTACCGCCTGTGCGCCTTGCAGGGTTGGGACGACCTCATCTACACGCATATCTCGGCCGCCGTGCCGGATGAGCCCGATCACTTCCTGATCAACCCGTTCGGCTTTGCCTTCGACGAGATCCGCGCCAGCGACCTGGTCAAGATCAATGGCCGCGGCGAGGTGGTGGGCGACAGCACGCATGCGGTCAACGTCACCGGCTTCGCGCTGCATGGCGCGGTGCATGCCGCACGCCCCGATGCGGTGTGCGTGATGCACCTGCACAACAGCGCCGGCGTGTCGGTATCGGCCCAGGCCTGCGGCCTGCTGGCGCTCTCGCAGCACGCCTTGCGCTTCTATGGCCGGCTGGCCTATCACGACTACGAAGGCCTGGCGTTCACGCCTGCCGAGGGCGCGCGGCTAACCGCGTCGCTCGGCCAGCATCCCGCCATGCTGCTGCGCAACCATGGCACGCTGACCGTGGGCCGGACCGTGGCCGAGGCCTACGTGCTGATGGCGACGCTCATCAAGGCCTGCGAGATCCAGCTTGGCGCGCAGGCCGGCGGGCAGGTCGTGCAGCCGCCGCACGCGCTGGCGCAACGGGCTTCCGAGCAGCTTGACGACGGCGGCGCCGTCGAGGGCGAACTGGAATGGCCGTCGCTGTTGCGCAAACTCGATAGAATCGATGCTTCGTACCGCGATTGACCTTAACGGGTGCTGGCAGATCCATCCGCGCATCGCCAGGGCAATCCGCCACGGACAACGAAAACCAAAACGACAACAGGAAACAGGAAACAAGCCATGCCGACTTACCACGTAGAACTTTTCGAAGGCCGCACCATCGAGCAAAAGCGCAAGCTGGTCGAGGAAGTCACCCGCGTCACCTGCGAGACGCTAGGCTGCTCGGCCTCGGCCGTGGATATCATCATCACCGACATCAAGCGCGAGAACTGGTCCACCGGCGGCCAGCTGTGGGCTGACAAGAAGTAAGCGGCTACGCAACAGACAGCCTCAGACCAAAACCCGCCCCGGGCCAAAGGCCACAAGCCCCGACGCCCACGGCACGCGTCTCGCCACCGCCACGGATCTCCCGATGCAGCATTTCGCCTCCGACAACTACGCCGGCTTCTGTCCGGAATCGCTCAAGTATTTCCTCGAAGCCAACGGCAGCGGCCACGAGCAGGCCTATGGCGACGATTCGTGGACGCAAAAAGTCTGCGACCGGATCCGCGACCTGTTCCAGACCGATTGCGAAGTGTTCTTCGTCTTCAACGGCACCGCGGCGAACTCGCTGGCGCTGTCCGCGCTGTGCCAGTCCTACCATTCGGTGATCTGCCATGAACTGGCGCATATCGAGACCGACGAGTGTGGCGGCCCGGAGTTTTTCTCCAACGGCTCCAAGCTGCTGACCGCGCCGGGCGCCAACGGCAAGCTCACGCCCGATGCGGTGGAAGCGCTGGTGACGCGCCGCTCGGACATTCACTATCCCAAGCCCAAGGTGGTGTCGCTGACGCAGTCGACCGAGGTTGGCACCGTGTACACGGTGGAAGAGGTGCGTGCCATTGCTGCCATCGCCAAGCGCCGCCAGTTGCGGGTGCATATGGACGGCGCGCGCTTTGCCAATGCGGTGGCGTCACTCGGCGTGCATCCGTCGGAGATCACCTGGCGCGCGGGGGTGGACGTGCTGTGCTTTGGCGGCACCAAGAACGGCCTGCCGGTTGGCGAGGCGGTGGTGTTTTTCGACCGCAAGCTGGCCGAGGACTTTGCGTACCGTGTCAAGCAGGCCGGGCAACTGGCTTCCAAGATGCGCTTTATCTCGGCGCCCTGGCTGGGCCTGCTCGAGAACGATGTGTGGCTCGGCAACGCCCGCCATGCAAATGCCATGGCGCAGTTGCTGCACCAGCGCATCGCCAGCATCCCTGGCGTGCGCATCATGTTTCCGACCGAGTCCAACGCCGTCTTTGCCGAGCTGCCGTTGCCGGCCATCGAGGCGCTGCGTGCCAAGGGCTGGCGCTTTTATACCTTTATCGGTGCCGGTGGCTGCCGCTTCATGTGCTCGTGGGACCTGCAGCCGGAAACCGTCGAGGCGCTGGCTGCGGATATGCGCGCGGCCTGCGGCGCGTGAACGCCGCCGCGCTTATAAAATGACAACATAACAAGACTACAAAGACAGGAGCTCCCGCATGGCCGTCTACCGATATTGTCCGCAATGTGGTTCGCCGCTGGAATTGCTGCCGCATTCCGGCCGCGAGCGCGATGCTTGCATCCAGCCAGAGTGCGGCTTTGTCCACTGGAACAACCCGCTGCCCGTGCTGGCCGCGGTGGTGGAATATGAAGGCAAGCTGCTGCTGGCGCGCAACGCCGCGTGGCCAGAAAAAATGTTCGCGCTGGTGACCGGCTTCATGGAGCGCGACGAGACGCCGGAGCAGGGCGTGGCGCGGGAGCTGAAGGAAGAAACCAACCTGGACGCGCACTCGGTATCGCTGATCGGCGTGTACGAGTTCATGCGCAAGAACGAGCTGATCATCGCCTACCATGTGCAGGCGAGCGGCACGATCGCGTTGTCGGAAGAACTGGTCGACTACAAGCTGGTGGCGCCCGAGGACATGCGCATCTGGTCGGCGGGCACGGGCTTTGCGGTGGCGGACTGGCTTGCCTCGCGTGGCCATCCGGTGCGCTTCTTCGATCGCCAGACCGGCGAGGACATTCCTGACCCGCGCCGGCGCGATGGCCTGGGGCAACCGGGCATTTCGCTACAATACCGGCGATAGTCATCAGTCATGGGTGCGACAGCGACAGGCATGGTCCCAACGGCCATGGCGGCCCTGCGCGACCAGAACCAAGGAAGAGAGGAATGGAGTTCCAGAAAGAAGTGGATGCGCGCGGCCTGAACTGCCCGCTGCCGATCCTGCGTACCAAGAAGGCGCTGGCCGACATGCCCAGCGGCGATGTTCTCAAGATTCTCGCCACCGATCCCGGCGCCACGCGGGATTTCCAGGCGTTTGCCAAGCAGACCGGCAACGAGCTGCTGTCGCACCAGGAAGTGGACAAGGTGTTCGTGTTCTATATGCGCCGGCGTTAAAGCCGGCGTCAGTACTGTGGGGGTCGCCCCGCCAATGAAAAAAGCCGCGTTCGTTGGCACGCGAATGCGGACTTGTTCGCCATCCGCGCTGCTTCAATGCAAATTCAACGGCTTAACGTCAAAGTCAAAGGCAGTTTCACCTCCCCTGCGGGAGGCGACCTACTTTCTTGTCTCGCCAAGAAAGTAGGCAAAGAAGGCGACCCGGATGCGGCGAAAGCCTCCTCGTCGGCAAGCCAAAAGAGCGGCCGGGACCCAAACTCACATCGCCTTAGGGCGATGCTCAGACATGGGTCCCTCTTTTCCGCTCTTTTGGCTTGCCGACGAGGCGCCGCATAACGGGAGATTCAAACCTTGACGGCTCGCTTCGCATCGCGCGTGGGTGATTTCCGCCTGGGGGCGCAAATCACGGCTACCACAATTGGTTGATCTTGCCGCCGGTTTGCTCCCCTCTCCCACTTGTGGGAGAGGGGCCGGGGAGAGGGCGGGCGCTCGCACAGAGTGAGGGCGTGCACTTCGTAGTGACTCCCGCCCTCTCCCGCTTGCGGGAGAGGGAGCGCGACAACGTAGATCGACTTTTGTTAGCAAGCTGAAGCCGCGTTTGCGCGGCTTTTTTGTGCTTCAGTCCTTCAGATGTTGTCGGTGCGCGCGCAGGTAGGTGCCGAATTCGTCCATCACCTCCGGGTGCTTGAGCGCAAACTCCACGGTGGCCTTCAGGTAGCCCAGCTTGCTGCCGCAGTCGTAGCGCACGCCCTTGTAGCGGTAGGCCAGCACCTGCTCCTGGCTGAGCAGGGACTGGATCGCATCGGTGAGCTGGAACTCGCCGCCCGCGCCCGGCTTGAGGTTGCGGATATGGTCGAAGATGCGCGGGGTCAGGATGTAGCGGCCAACCACGCCCAGGTTGGACGGTGCGTCCTCGGGTGCGGGCTTCTCGACAATGTCCGACACCTTGATCACGCCTTCCTCCCACTCGCGGCCATCCACCACGCCGTAGGAACGGCTTTGCTCCGGCGCGATCTCTTCCACGCCCAGCACCGAGCAGTTGTAGTGGCCGTACAGGTCCACCATCTGCTTCATGACCGGCGGCTCGCCATCCACCAAGTCATCGGCCAGCATCACGGCGAACGGCGCGTCGCCCACCAGCTTTTCCGCGCACAGCACGGCGTGGCCGAGGCCGAGCGCCTCGGGCTGGCGCACATAGAAGCACTCCACATGCGACGGCTTGATCGAACGCACCAGGGAGAGCAGATCCTGCTTGTTCTTGGCTTCGAGTTCCGCCTCGAGTTCGTAGGCCTTGTCGAAGTGATCCTCGATGGCCCGCTTGGAGCGGCCGGTCACGAAGATCATCTCGGTGATGCCGGCAGCCATGGCTTCTTCCACGGCGTACTGGATCAGGGGTTTGTCGACCACCGGCAGCATTTCCTTCGGGCTTGCCTTGGTAGCCGGCAAAAAACGAGTGCCGAGACCGGCTACCGGGAAGACAGCCTTGGTGACGCGGGTTTCCATATCAGGTTTTCCTTATCATTGCGGTGTACAAAACCCTGCTGGTGATGCAAAGCTCATGCCGGCATTCGCTGTAGTTGATCCTGCAGCTTGACCAGGGTCTGTTCGAAGTCCGACAGACGCTGGGTTTCTTGCGCGACAACAGCGGGGGCCTTGGCGACGAAGCTCTCGTTGGAGAGCTTGCCGCGGCATTTCCCGATTTCGGCGCTGATGCGCTCTACTTCCTTGGACAGGCGCACGCGTTCCGCGGCCACGTCGATTTCGATCTTGAGCAACAGGTGGTTGCCGTCGACGATGGCCACCGGCGCGCCGGCACCTTCAGCCATCAGGGTATTCTGATCTTCGAACACCTTGACCTCGGAAAGTTTCGCCAGCGCCTGCACATAGGCCTGGGCCGACGTCAGGAACGCGCTGTCGCCTTCGGCGTACAGCGGGATGCGCTGGGCCGGCGAGATGTTCATTTCCCCGCGCAGGTTGCGGCAGGTATCGACCACGGCCTTGAGCTGCGCGGTCCATTGCTCGGCGGCCTCGTCGATCTTGGCCATGGCGGGCAGCGGGTAGGCCTGCAGTGCCAGCGTCTCGCTGCCGTCGCCCTTGGCGCGGCCGGCCAGCGGCGCTACCTTCTGCCACAGCTCCTCGGTGATGAAGGGGATGATCGGGTGGGCCAGGCGCAGTACCGTTTCCAGCACACGCAACAGCGTGCGGCGGGTGGCGCGCTGCTGCGCGGGCGTGCCATTCTGGATCTGGACCTTGGCCAGTTCCAGGTACCAGTCGCAGTATTCGTCCCAGACGAACTTGTAGATGGCGCTGGCGATATTGTCGAAGCGGTACTCGGCAAAGCCTTTCTCCACTTCGGCCTCGACGCGCTGCAGCAGCGACACGATCCAGCGGTCCGGCTGCGAGAAGTGCAGGTAGCCGTCGGGGCCGCAGTCATTGGTGCACGGGCCCATGCCGCAGTCGTGCCCTTCGGTGTTCATCAGCACGAAGCGCGTGGCGTTCCACAGCTTGTTGCAGAAATTGCGATAGCCTTCGCAGCGGCCGGTGTCGAAGTTGATATTGCGGCCCAGCGTGGCCAGCGAGGCGAAGGTGAAGCGCAATGCATCCGCACCAAACGCGGGAATGCCCTCGGGGAATTCCTTCTTCGTCTTCTTCTCGATCTTGGGCGCGTCCTTGGGACGGCGCAGGCCGGTGGTGCGTTTCTTGAGCAGGGTGTCGAGGTCGATGCCGTCGATCAGGTCGACCGGGTCCAGGGTGTTGCCCTCGGACTTGCTCATCTTCTTGCCTTCCGAATCCCGCACCAGGCCGTGCACGTACACGGTGTGGAACGGCACCTTTCCGGTGAAATGCTTGGTCATCATGACCATGCGTGCCACCCAGAAGAAAATGATGTCGTAACCGGTAACAAGTGCAGACGACGGCAGAAAATGTTGCAACTCCGGCGTCTCGGCTGGCCAGCCCAGCGACGAGAACGGCACCAGCGCCGACGAGAACCAGGTGTCGAGCACGTCGTCCTCGCGGCGCAGCGGCCCGGTGCTGCCGGCCGCGCGCGCCTGGGCCCGGGCCTCTTCCTCGGTGCGGGCGACAAAGCACTTGCCGGCCTCGTCGTACCAGGCCGGGATCTGGTGGCCCCACCACAGCTGGCGCGAGATGCACCAGTCCTGGATGTTCTCCAGCCACTGGTTGTAGGTGCTGTTCCAGTTATCGGGGATCAGCTTGATCTCGCCGCTCTGCACGGCATCCAGCGCCACTTCGGCGATCGAGCGGCCCGGGTGGAACGTGCCTTCCGGCGCCGGCTTGCTCATGGCGACGAACCACTGGTCGGTCAGCATCGGCTCGATGGCGCTGCCGGTGCGCTCGCTGCGCGGCGTCATCAGCTTGTGCTTCTTGACCTCGGCCAGCAGGCCCTGCGCTTCGAGATCCGCCACGATGCGCGTGCGCGCCTCGAAACGGTCCAGGCCGGCATAGGCCGCGGGCGCGTCGGCGACGATCTTGGCGTCGAGCGTCAGGATGGACAGCTGCGGCAGCTTGTGGCGCTGGCCAACCGCATAGTCGTTGAAATCGTGGGCCGGCGTGACCTTGACCACGCCCGTGCCGAATTCGCGGTCGACGTAGTCGTCGGCGATCACCGGGATATCACGGCCGGTGAGCGGCAGGCGCACGAACTTGCCGATCAGGTGGGCATAGCGCTCGTCTTCCGGGTGCACCATCACGGCCACGTCGCCCAGCATGGTCTCGGGGCGGGTGGTGGCCACCGTCAGGTGGGTCAGGCCGTGCACGGTATCGGCCTCGGCCAGCGGATAGCGGATGTGCCACATCGAGCCTTCTTCCTCGACGTTGTCCACTTCCAGGTCGGACACCGCGGTGCCCAGCACCGGGTCCCAGTTCACCAGGCGCTTGCCGCGGTAGATCAGGCCCTGCTCAAACAGGCGCACGAAGACTTCGGTGACCGCCTTGGACATCTCCGGCGACATCGTGAAGTACTCATGGCTCCAGTCGATCGAGGCGCCCATGCGGCGGATCTGGCGCGTGATGGTCGAGCCGGACTCCTCCTTCCAGGCCCACACCTTCTCGGTGAACTTCTCGCGGCCGAGCTCATGGCGCGACACGCCCTGCGTTTCCAGCTGGCGCTCCACCACGATTTGGGTGGCGATGCCGGCGTGGTCGGTGCCCGGCACCCAGAGGGTGTTGGCGCCGCTCATGCGGGCGTGGCGGGCCAGGCCGTCCATGATGGTCTGGTTGAAGGCATGGCCCATGTGCAGCGTGCCGGTCACATTGGGTGGGGGCAGCTGGATGCAGAAGTCCGGACGGTCCGGGTCGAGGGTCGGCTTCGCGATGCCGCGCTTCTCCCACTCGGGGCCCCACTTGGCCTCAATGGCGGCGGGTTCGAAGCTCTTGGCAAGGGACTGGTCTTGGGCGGTCATGCTCGGATGTCGATGATTACGTCGGATTCTGCGGGCCAGGCGGGCAGGGGCAACGCGCCGGGAAAACGTCAAATTATAGGGGAGGCGGGTGGAGGGTGCGCGATTTCGGCCCGCAGCCGGCGTCGCGGCGTCATTTTGCCGGCGCTTTGCCCTGCCTGAAAGTGCGCGGCTTACCTCTCGCGAGGGGATCCGCCCTTGTTTTGTGGCTTTTCCAACCCGTCGCCGGACGATCCCCGTGTCTGCTAAGCAGGGGCCGCACGGGCACGAGGGGCGCCCCGGTATAATTCGGGCACTCCACAAGGCCTCCCCGATGTCCGACCTGCTTGCCAATCTCAATGCTGAACAACTAGCCGCCGTCACTTTGCCTGACGAGCCGGCGCTGATCCTGGCTGGCGCGGGCAGCGGCAAGACGCGCGTGCTGACCACCCGCATCGCGTGGCTGATCCAGAACGGCCGGGTGTCGCCCGCCGGCCTGCTGGCGGTGACCTTTACCAACAAGGCCGCCAAGGAGATGATGACGCGGCTGACGTCGATGCTGCCGATCAACACGCGCGGCATGTGGATCGGCACCTTCCACGGGCTGTGCAACCGCCTGCTGCGCGCGCATTACCGCGACGCCGGCCTGCCGCAGACCTTCGCCATCCTCGACAGCCAGGACCAGCTCTCCGCGCTCAAGCGCCTGCTCAAGTCGCTCAACGTCGACGACGAGAAGTACCCGGCCAAGAACCTGCAGTACTTCATCAACAACGCCAAGGAGCAAGGCCTGCGCCCGGCCGACGTGGAGGCCAACGACGACTTCAACCGCCGCTTCGTCGACCTCTACGCCGCCTACGACGTGCAGTGCCAGCGCGAAGGCGTGGTCGATTTCGCCGAGCTGCTGCTGCGCTGCTACGAGCTGCTGCGCTACAACGACGCGATCCGCCAGCACTACCAGCACCGCTTTCGCCATGTGCTGGTGGACGAGTTCCAGGACACCAACGTGCTGCAGTACCAGTGGCTCAAGATGCTGGCTGGCTTCGGCACGCAGAATCCCGCCGCGGTGTTCGCGGTGGGCGACGACGACCAGAGCATCTACGCGTTCCGCGGCGCCAATGTCGGCAACATGCGCGACTTCGAGCACGAATTCCGCGTGCGCCACATGATCAAGCTGGAGCAGAACTACCGCTCCCACGGCCACATCCTGGATTCGGCCAACCACCTGATCGCGCACAATTCGCGCCGCCTGGGCAAGAACCTGCGCACCGATGCCGGGCACGGCGAGCCGGTGCGGGTGTACCAGGCCGGCACCGACGGCCAGGAAGCCGGCTGGATCGTCGAGGAAATCCGCGACCTGATCGCGCAGGGCATGAGCCGCTCGGAAATCGCCATCCTCTACCGCAGCAATGCGCAGTCGCGGGTGATCGAGCACGCGCTGTTCTCGGCGAGCATTTCCTATCGCGTGTACGGCGGCCTGCGCTTTTTCGAGCGTGCCGAAGTCAAGCACGCGCTGGCCTACCTGCAGTTGCTGGAAAACCCGCGCAACGACGCCGCCTTCGGCCGCGTGGTGAATTTCCCCACGCGCGGCATTGGCGCGCGCTCGCTGGAATCCCTGCAGGATGCGGCGCGCCAGTACAACTGCTCGCTGGCCGAAGCCGTGGCCTTCGTGCCCGGCAAGGCCGGCAGCACGCTGGGCGCCTTTGTGCGGCTGATCGAGCAGATGCGCGCCGAGACGCGCCGCATGACGCTGCCGGAAACGGTCGAGTACGTGACCAACACCAGCGGCCTGATCACGCACTATCGCGCTGAAAAAGAAGGTCAGGATCGCATCGAGAACTTGCAGGAACTGGTGACGGCCGCGCAGGCGTTCGTGATGGAAGAAGGATTTGGCCTGGACGCGCTGGCCAGCGCGATTCCCGTCGGGCGCGATGGCGCGCAGCCGCTGCCCGCGCTGGCCGAGGGCGACCAGGCCCAGCAGGTGCTGGACCCCGAGGCGCTGCCGGCGGTGATGACCCCGCTGGTGGCCTTCCTCACCCATGCGTCGCTGGAAGCCGGCGACAACCAGGCGCAGGCCGGCCAGGACGCCGTGCAGATGATGACGGTGCACGCGGCCAAGGGGCTGGAGTTCAATGCGGTCTTCATCACCGGGCTGGAAGAAGGGCTGTTCCCGCACGAGAACAGCGCCACCGAAGCCGACGGGCTGGAGGAAGAACGCCGCCTGATGTACGTGGCGATCACGCGTGCGCGCGAGCGGCTCTATCTCTCGTTTGCGCAAAGCCGCGTGCTGCACGGGCAGATGCGCTACCACGTGCGCTCGCGCTTTTTCGAGGAGCTGCCGGAGGAATCGCTCAAGTGGCTGATGCCGCCTGCGCAGGCCTATGGCGGTGGCGGTGGTGGTTCGCAGCGCCGCCAGCAGAACGAGGGCGGCTGGGGCCGCGACTGGTTCAAGCGGCCGGAGGACGTCCCCTACTCGGGCACCCAGCCCACCGGCGGCATGGACACCGGCAACGGCTACGCCGACGCCAAGCGCCAGGCCGGCGCGGGCTTGCGCATCGGCCAGAGCGTGTTCCACAACAAGTTTGGCGAAGGCGTGATCGCCGGGCTGGAAGGCGAGGGCGAGGCCGCCCGCGCCAACATCAAGTTCAAGCGCCACGGCGCCAAATGGCTGATGCTGTCGGTCGCCAAGCTGGACCCGATCGACTGATCGGATGATCGGCTAAGCAACCAGGGAGGTGGCTAGTCCAGCTGGATGTTGCCTTCCTTGATCACTTTGGCCCATTCGGTGGTCTGGGCCTGGATGAACCTCGCCGCCTCGGCCGGCGTGCCGGCCACGATCTCCCCGCCCAGGCTGGTCACGCGCTCGCGGTTCTCCGGCAGGTTGATGACTTTGCGGATCGCATCCGACAGGCGTTTGACAATCTCCGGCGGCGTGCCCGCCGGCAAGAACACGCCATTCCATTCGTAGACCTCATAGTGCGGCACGCCTGCCTCGGCCAGCGTCGGCGTGTCCGGCAGGATGGCCGTGCGCTTGGCGCCGGTCACGCCGAGCACGCGCAGCTTGCCGGCGCGCACATGCTGCAGGCCGGAGGCCGTATTGGCAAAGAACACCGGCACCTGCCCCGCAATCACATCGGCCATGGCCGGGCCGCCACCTTTATACGGCACATGCAGCAGGTCCAGCTTCATGCGCTGCGCGAACAGCGCGCCCGCCAGGTGCTGGGCCGAGCCGTTGCCGGACGACGCATAGGCGATGCTGCCCGGCTTGGCGCGCGCCATCGCGATCAGCTCCTGCGTGGTCTTGGCCGGGAACCGCGGGTTCACCACCAGCATGTTGGGATAGAGCGCCAGCACCGAGACCGGGGCGAAGGACTTGACCGGGTCGTAGGGTAGCCGCTTGTAGAGCGAGGGATTGGCGGCAAACGAGGCGGCATCGAGCAGCACCGTATAGCCATCCGGCGCCGACTTGGCGACCAGGTCCGTGCCAATCTGGCCGCCCGCGCCGGGCCGGTTGTCCACCACGATGGTCTGGCCCAGTTCCTGGCCCAGGCGCGGCGAGATCATGCGGGCCATGGTGTCGGCGCCGCCGCCAGGCGCGTAGGTGACCACCAGCCGGATGGGCTTGGCGGCGGGCCAGGCCTGGGCGTGCGCAAGGCCACTGGTGCCAGCGGCGAGCCAGCACAGGGCGCTGGCGCAAAGACGGATCGGGAATCGCATGGGTCTCCTCGGGATGTGCAGGTCTGGGTGCTGCGCCGGCCCGCACTTCGCGGCGGCGCGCTCTCGCGCGGTTCAGCGAACCTCGGCGCGATAGTGGAAATCGTCGGCATTGCCCAGCGTCTGGCGGAACTCCACGCGCCGGCCCGCGAGGTCGAATGCCACGCGGCTGACCGCCAGCGCGGGATGGCCCTCCGGCAAGCTGAGCTGGGCGGCCTCGCGTGCGCCCAGCCGGGTGAAGCGCAAGTCGTCGACGGCACGGCCGACGGTGACGCCGCAACGCTCGGCATACATCGGGTAGAGCAGGGGCGCGAACTCGGCCGGCTTGAGCGTGGCCAGCGCGCTGAACAGCGCCGCCGGCAGCCAGATGGTCTCGAGCAGGCGGACCTGGCCTTCCCAGCCGCGCTGGCGCAGTACACGCAGCACCGGCGTGCCCGCCGCCAGCCCCAGTTGCACCGCCACATCCGCCGGCGCGGCCAGCGTGCGCAGCGACACGATGCGCGACTCGGGGATCTCCGAGCCGGCATCGCCGAAACGGAAAAACCGCGCCATGGTGGCGCCGGTGAGCGCGCCGCGCACAAAGGTGCCGCGGCCATGCACGCGTTCCAGCAGGCCTTCGTCCACCAGTGCCTGGATGGCAGCGCGCATGGTGCCCAGCGCCACGCCGTAGTGCTCGGCCAGCGCGCTCTCGGCCGCAATGGCGGTGCCGGAGGCCCATTCGCCGGCCAGGATGCGGCCTTTGAGCGCGGTCGCGATGCGGGCCCAGCGGGGCGCCGCCAGGCTGGCTGGCGAGGCGTCGAGGCCGGCGCCCGTCGGGTCGGGCAGGGCGGAACGGTCGGGCATTCGTGTCCTTCGTGCGTGCCCCGGCGGCTGTGCATTGCCGAGGACTCTAGTCATCTATAGGACTAGAGCATAGAATGGAGGGGCACTGGTGTCAACCGCCGGGCGCCTGGCCGGCACAGAATGGACCGGCGCTACCATTCATGGCGGCATGCGCCGCTCCTTGGGCCAGAACATGTTCCAGATCGATACCCATTTCCATGTGTTTTCCGCAGATGCCCCCGCCGTGGGCGGAGCGCGCTACCGGCCCGCCTACGGCGCCAGCCTGGCGCAGTGGCAAGCCATCTCCGGGGCGCATGGCGTGCGCGCGGGCGTGGTGGTGCAGCCGAGTTTTTCGGCAGCGACAACAGCGAGCTGGAGGCGGCACTGGCGGCTTCGCCGGCGCTGCGAGGCGTTTGCGTTGTTGGCCCGGAGGCATCCGTTGGCGAGCTGGCGCGGCTGCATGGCTTGGGCGTGCGCGGGCTGCGCTGGAACATGGTGGGGCGGCACAACGACGCGTCATGGCGCGACGCGCGCTGGCCTGCGTTGCTGGAGGCGGCCCACGCGCTGGGCTGGCACCTGGAGCTGCATACCGACCCGGGCCGGCTGTTTGAGCTGCAGGCCTGGCTGCCGTCAGTGCCGATTGCGCTGGTGCTGGATCATTTCGGCAAGCCCGCGTCCGGGGTGCAGGCAGACGCGCCGATGCTGGCCTGCGCCGCGCACTGGCGCGGGCAGAGGAGGTCTACGTCAAGCTGAGCGCGCCGTATCGCGTGGCGGCGGACCTGGCAGGCGTGGTGACCGGCTGGCACCACTGCCTGGGCGAGCAAGGCTTGCTGTGGGGATCGGACTGGCCGTGGACCAACCACGAGGCCGAGGCCGGCTATGCCGGCATGCAGCGCAAGGTGTGGGAGTGGCTGGGGCCGCTGTGCGAGGCGCCGGACCGCAACGCGGCCCGGCTGTTCGGCCTGCCGGCCGCGTGACGGCGGTCGGCTGCGCCCGGGCCGGCGCCAGCCGTCAGGTCTTCAGGCTGCCACGTCCGTCTTGCCGGTGGCTTCTTCCGGAACCACATTGAAGCAGCCGCGGTAGGTGGCGTAGAACGAGCAATACATGATCGCCAGCATCAGCAGGGAGTACGGTGTGACCAGGAAGGACAGCACCGCCTCAGCCCCCAATGCGCCGAACAGCGCCTCGAGGAAAAAAGGTACCGCCACCAGCAAGACCGCGAACACCACGCCATAGGCCAGGAACGCGCCACGGTTGCGCCAGCACGCGGTCCAGCTGAAGAACAGCGCCTTGACCGGCGGCACGTTGTGCCACGCGGTGAGCAACGGCGCAAACCAGAACAGCATGGCGATGGGCGTGTACAGCGCCGCGCCGATCATCAGCGCGAAGTACAGCTGCCGCACGGATTCCGCCGACGGTGCTTCTTCCTTGAGCAGGATAGGCACCAGCGTGCTGATGTCCACCAGGCTGCCAGCGATCAGGCTCAGCACGAAGACCAGGCCGGCATAGATGCCGCCCAGCACGAGTAGGTTGCGGCTGGCTTGCTTGCCGTTGCCGCGGAATCCCGCCAATAACACGGTGGGCAGCACGCGCTTGTTCAGGATCACCTCGCGGCAGGCGGTCATGATGCCGACCGACAGGCCCGGGGTGACCACCAGCAGCGCGATGATGCCGATCAACGGCACGAACACGGCCAGTTGCGCGGCGATCAGGTAGACAAACAACAGCATCAGGAAGGCGAGCGGGTTCTTGCGGAACAGCCAGACACCCTGGCGGAACCAGACATAACCTTCCTTGGCGGAGACTTCCAGTAATTGCATGACGGTCAGGTCCAGGGCAGCGCGGCGGCTTCGATGCGCCGGCGCAGGATGCGTTCAAAGTGGGTCGGGTCATGCGGTTGCAGCATGTCGGCCTCGCGTGGCAGGTAGAAGTCCCACAGGCGGGAAATCCAGAAGCGCAGTGCGCCGGCGCGCAGCATGTCGCGCCAGTGTTGCGCCTCGATGGGGCCCAGCGGCCTCACGGCATGATAAGCCCGCAGCAGGGCCTGGGCGCGCTCGGCGTCGAGCGTGCCGCTGGCCAGGTCGATGCACCAGTCGTTGACGGTGACGGCCAGGTCGAACAGCCACTTGTCGTTGCCGGCGAAGTAGAAATCGAAGAAGCCCCCAGCTTGTCCTGCCCGGCCGGGCCATCCTCGAACAGCGCGTTGTCGCGGAACAGGTCGCAATGGCAAGGGCCGCCGGGCAGCGCCGCGTAACCCGCGCCGCCGAAGAACGCGGTCTGGTGGGCCAGTTCCTCGCGCAGCAACGCTTGCTGGCCGGCATCCAGGAACGGCAGGATCTCGCCTTCCGTCTGCTGCCACCACGGCAGGCTGCGCAGGTTCGGCTGCTGGCGCGGATAGCTCTGGCCGGCAAGGTGCATGCGGGCGAGCATGTCGCCCACTTGCGCGCAATGCCCCACGCCTGGCGCCAGCTGCGAGCCGCCCGGCAGCCGCGTGACGATGGTCGCCGGCTTGCCCTTGAGGGCACGCAGGATCTCGCCGTCGCGGCCCGGGACAGGCGCTGGCACGCAGATGTCGTGCGCGGCCAGGTGGGCCATCAGGTGCAGGTAATACGGCAGCTGCTCGAACGTCAGGCGCTCGAAGATGGTCAGCACGTATTCGCGCGTGACGCCGTCCTGCTCCATGGTCAGGAAGAAGTTACTGTTCTCGATGCCCGAGGCAATGCCGCGCAAGTCGCGCATTTCGCCCAGGTTGTAATCAAGGAGCCAACTGGCGATCTCGTCCGGCGAGACCGTGGTGAATACGGCCATACTCTTTGTGTGAATCGAAACGGATGGCGGCGGGCGCAAGCAGAGCTTGGCTTTCGCGGCATGGATGCCGGAAGCGCCGGCGCGGCCCCGCCGTGATCTTCTGGCGGGGTCGTGGGAAATCAGGAAACAGCAAGCAGAAAACAGAAAGCGAAAATCGGGACGCCGGACCCGGGACGTCAAGCCCCGGATTGCCGGCACTCAGAATTGCAACACTTTGACCGACGGCACGCGGTTTGTGTCGTGGTCCCGGATCTTCGGCGAGCTGTCTTCCGGCTTGCTCATCTGGTACTTGGTGCCCATGCCGGACTTGACCTCAATATCGGTGGCCTGGCCCTTGTTCTTGTATTCCCGGACCTGGGTGCCATCCCGCTCATTGAGCTGGAAGCTCGGTTCGCGCGGCTGGTTCAGCTGGGTCTTGGCGGGCGTGGTGATCGGCCGGTCGTTGATCTGGTTCAGCTCTTGCTGGGTCAGGGCGCCGCCTGCCTGTTCGGTGCTCGGCTGCGCCATTACCGCGGCGGGGGCGCAAAGCGCCAGCAAGGTTGCAAAACCGAGCGCGCGGGCGGCGGCCCGGAACGGCTCCGGCGCCGCCGCGCGTGCGGTGGCCAGGAGTGAGGGGAGGTCATCGAAGGCTCCTGTGCAGTGCAGCAGGCCAGGGGCATGCTGCGCCACAAATGGCGCTGCAGCCCGGCGACGCCAGGCTTTCGCAGTGTGTCAGGGTTCCATTCTAGCAATTCCTGCCCGCACCGGGCCCCTCGCGGTGACCCGGCGGGCACCTTTGCGGGACGGGCGGCGGGCCCGGAAGGAAGCCGCATGGCCGACCCGGGTCAGAGGTAGAACATCTCTTCCTTGGGCGGCATCGGGTTGTCGCCGCCACGCTGCTCGTAGTACTCATATACCGCTTCGAGCACTTCATGCGGCTCATCCACGATCTTCATCAGGTCGAGGTCGTGCTCGGCGATCAGGCCCATCGGCAACAGCGTGAAGCGGAACCAGTCGAGCAGGCCCTTCCAGAAGCGGCTGCCGAACAGCACCACCGGGACGGCGCGCGACTTGCCGGTCTGCACCAGCGTCAGCACCTCGGCCAGTTCATCCAGCGTGCCGAAACCGCCCGGCATCACGATAAAGGCGTCCGAATTCTTGACGAAGGTGACCTTGCGCGTGAAGAAGTGGCGAAAGCGCATGGCGATGTCCTGGTAGGGATTGCCTTGCTGCTCGTGCGGGAGCTCGATGTTCAGGCCGACGCTGGCAGACTTGCCCGCGTGGGCGCCCTTGTTGGCCGCCTCCATGATGCCCGGGCCGCCGCCCGAGATCACCGCGAAGCCCGCGTCGGAGAACAGGCGGGCGATCTCGATGGTGCGCTGGTAGTAAGGCGAATCCTCGCGCAAGCGCGCGCTGCCGTAGATCGAGACCGCCGGGCGGATCTCGGAAAGGTACTCGGTCGCCTCGATGAACTCTGCCATAATCGTGAACATTTGCCACGAAGCGCGCGCTTTTTTGCAGTCGCGCGGTCTTCGTCGGCCAGCGCACGCAGGCTGGGAATCATCTTGCGTGGGTTGGCGCGGATGCCGGCGGCGGGGGAAGTATCTCCCGGGCCATCGGCAGCGGCGCTGACCGTCACGTTCACGTCCATATCGGCCGCGGTGGTAATACTGCCTTGCGCGGCCTGCTTGAGGGCCGCCGCCGGGTTATCGGCGCCGGCTGCGTCGGAAGGGGGGCGGCGTTCGCACCGCCTGCGGCGGCACCAGTCAATTTTGAGTCCATGTGAATGTCGGATAGTCCAAAAACACTCTTGCTCGTCGATGGATCGAGCTATCTGTATCGTGCGTATCACGCTCTGCCGGACCTGAGGAACGGTGAGGGCCTGCCCACAGGGGCAATCTACGGCATGATCAATATGCTGCGCAAGCTGCGCAGCGATTTCCCGGCAGAGTATAGCGCTTGCGTGTTCGACGCCAAGGGTAAGACCTTCCGCGACGACCTCTATCCGGCCTACAAGGAGCATCGCCCGTCTATGCCCGAGGACCTGGCCAAGCAGATCGAGCCGATCCACGAAGCCGTGCGCGCGCTGGGCTGGCCCATCGTGGTGGTGGAAGGCGTGGAGGCGGACGACGTGATCGGCACGCTTGCGCGCCAGGCCACCACCGAAGGCATGCGCACGGTGGTCTCCACCGGCGACAAGGACCTGGCGCAACTGGTCGACGACCATGTCACGCTGGTCAACACCATGAGCGGCGAAGTCCTCGACCCGCCCGGCGTGGTCGCCAAGTTTGGCGTGCCACCGGATCGCATCGTCGACTATCTCTCGCTGATCGGCGACGCCGTGGACAACGTGCCCGGCGTGCCCAAGGTGGGCCCGAAGACCGCGGTCAAATGGCTGGCCGAGTACGGCACGCTCGACGATGTCATGGCCAGCGCTCCCGGCATCAAGGGCGTGGTGGGCGAGAACCTGCGCAATACGCTGGAGTGGCTGCCCAAGGCGCGCGAGCTGGTGACGGTCAAGACCGATTGCGACCTGACGAGCTCGCTGGCCGACTTCCACCAGCTCAAGGGTGGGAGCGAGGACAAGGACAAGCTGATCGACTTCTTCGCGCGCTATGGCTTCAAGACCTGGCTGCGCGAGGCCACCGGCGAAAGCCTGCCCAACCCGCGCGCCCAGGCGCGCGCCAGCGCTGCTGCGCCTGCCGCGGCCGGCGCGGGTGCGGCCGATCCGGGCCCGGCCCAGGGCGGCCTGTTCGACAGCGCCCCGGCCCCGGCCCAGATCCGCTACGAGACCGTGGCGACCGAGGCGGCGCTGGAGGCCTGGATGCGTCGCATCGAAACCGCGCCGCTGGTGTCCATCGATACCGAGACCACCTCGCTGGACCCGCTGCAGGCGCAGCTGGTCGGCATCTCGCTGTCCATCGAGCCGGGAGAGGCTTGCTATATCCCGGTGGCGCATCGCGGCCCGGATGTGGTGGGGCTGGAAGCCAATGGCCAGCTCACGCGCGAGGCCGTGCTGGCGCGCATGCGCGCCTGGCTGGAAGACCCGTTGCGCGGCAAGGTCGGTCAGAACCTGAAGTACGACGCCCATGTCTTTGCCAATCATGGCGTGAACCTGCGCGGCATCGTGCACGACACCATGCTGCAGAGCTACGTGCTGGCGTCCCACCGCAACCATGGCATGGACAGCCTGGCCGAGCGCCTGCTCGGCCTCAAGACCATCAGCTACGAGGAAGTGTGCGGCAAGGGCGCGAGCCAGATCGGCTTCGACCAGATCGACATCGCGCGCGCCACCGAGTACGCCGCCGAGGACGCCGACGTCACGCTGCGCCTGCACCGCAATATGTACCCGCAGGTCGAGGCCTTGCGGGGCGTGCACTACGTCTACGAGCAGATCGAGATGCCGGTCTCGGTGGTGCTGCAGAAGATCGAGCGCAATGGCGTGCTGATCGACGCCGCGCGCCTGGGCGCGCAGAGCGCGCAGCTTGGCCAGCGCATGCTGGAGCTGGAACAGGCCGCCTATGAGGCCGCGGGCCAGCCCTTCAACCTGGGCTCGCCCAAGCAGATCGGCGAGATCCTGTTCGGCCAGATGAAGCTGCCGGTGGTCAAGAAGACCGCCAGCGGCGCGCCGTCCACCGACGAAGAGGTGCTGCAGAAGCTGGCGGAGGATTACCCGCTGCCCAAGCTGCTGCTGGACTACCGCGGCCTGGCCAAGCTCAAGTCCACCTATACCGACAAGCTGCCGAAGATGGTCAACCCGGCCACCGGACGCGTGCATACGAGCTATGGGCAAACCACCGCGGTGACCGGCCGGCTGGCTTCGACCGAGCCCAACCTGCAGAACATCCCCGTGCGCACCGAAGAAGGCCGCCGTATCCGCGAGGCCTTTATCGCCGCACCGGGCAACGTGATCGTGTCGGCCGATTACTCGCAGATCGAGCTGCGCATCATGGCCCATATCTCCGGCGACGAGAACCTGATGCGCTCGTTCGCCGAGGGCGAGGACGTGCACCGCGCCACTGCGGCGGAGATCTTCGGCGTGGCGCCGGATGCGGTCAGCAGCGAGCAGCGCCGCTACGCCAAGGTCATCAATTTCGGCCTGATCTACGGCATGAGCGCCTTTGGCCTGGCCGGCAACCTCGGTATCGAGCGCGAGGCCGCCAAGCACTACATCGATCGCTATTTCATGCGCTACCCCGGCGTGGCGAGGTACATGGAAGAAACGCGGCAGACCGCGCGCGAGCAGGGCTTCGTCGAGACCGTGTTTGGCCGCCGCCTGTGGCTGCCCGACATCAACGGCGGCAACGGCCCGCGCCGCCAGGGCGCCGAGCGTGCCGCCATCAACGCGCCGATGCAGGGCACCGCCGCCGACCTGATCAAGCTGTCCATGATCGCCGTGCAGGGCTGGCTGGAACGCGATGGCCTGGGCACGCGCCAAGTCATGCAGGTGCATGATGAACTGGTGCTTGAAGTGCCGCAGGCCGAGCTGGAGCTGGTCAAGGTCAAGCTGCCGGAACTGATGTGCAATGTGGCCGAACTGCGCGTGCCGCTGGTGGCCGAAGTCGGCACCGGCAGCAACTGGGAGGAGGCCCACTAAGCGCACGGGGCGGCCCCTCGGGCCGCTCCGGGATTGCCCACGGTCCCATATTCCTGCATCCTGGTATCGAATGAAGCGACCGCTGAATCGGTGAATGGCGCCTTGCTAGTTGTGCTGCTGTGCAGCAAACTGGCGAAAAGCCGTGGCCACTGGCTCGCGTCGTGCCCCGGCAAAAGAATATCGACGACACTGGGTAGATCATGAGCACAGAGGGAAGGGCGCATCGCATCATCGTAGTGGGAGGAGGAGCAGGCGGGCTGGAGCTGGTCACCCGGCTGGGCGACAAGCTCGGCAAGAGCGGGGCCGCGCAGGTGGTACTGGTGGACCGCTCCCCCACGCATATCTGGAAACCGCTGCTGCATGAAGTGGCCGCCGGCAGCATGGATCCCCACACCCATCAACTTGAATACGTCGCGCAGGCGCGCTGGCATCATTTCGAATTCCAGCAAGGCGAGCTGACCGGCATCGACCGGACCCGCAAGACCATCTCGGTGGCGGCCTGCGTCGACCTCGACGGCACGGAGCTCTTGCCCGCGCGCGAACTGCCCTATGACACCCTGGTGCTGGCGATCGGCTGCGTCACGCATTTCTTCGGTGTGCCCGGCGCGGCCGAGAACGCCATCGCGCTCGATACCGTGGACCAGGCAGAGCGTTTCCGCCGCAAGCTGATCTCGGCCTGCGTGCGTGCCCAGAACGGGCGCGGGCGCATTGGCGAAGACAGCCGCCCGCGCGTGGACGTTGCCATCATCGGCGCCGGCGCCACCGGCGTCGAGCTCTCCGCCGAGCTGCGCAATACCGCGCACGTGCTCAGCGCCTACGGGCTGCATCAGCTGGATCCGCGCCGCGATGTGCGCATCCGCGTGATCGAGGCCGGCCCGCGCATCCTGCCCGCGCTGTCCGAGCGCGTGTCCACCGAAACCACCAAGCTGCTGCACAAGCTCGACATCGAAGTCCTCACCGCCGAGCGCGTGACCGAAGTCACCGAGGACGCGGTGTTGACCGCCAGCGGCAAGCGCATCGACGCCGACCTGACGGTGTGGGCCGCCGGCATTACCGCGCCGGCGGTGCTGTCCACCCTGGGCCTGCCGGTCAGCCGGATGGGGCAGATCATCGTCAAGCCCACGCTGCAAAGCGAGGCCGATCCCGATATCTTCGCCTTCGGCGATTGCGCCAGCTGCCCCTGGCCCGAGAAGCAGGGCGCGGTGCCGCCGCGCGCCCAGGCCGCGCACCAGCAGGCCATGTTCCTCTACGGCGCGCTGCGCGCGCGCCTGGACGGCAAGCCGCTGCCGTCGTTTGCCTTCAAGGACCTGGGGTCGCTGGTGTCGTTGGGGCATTTCAGCGCGGTCGGCAGCCTGATGGGCGGCTTGATCGGCGGCTCCATGTTCATCGAGGGCCTGTTGGCGCGCGTGATGTACAGCTCCCTGTACCGCATGCACGTCATGGCGCTGCACGGCGCCGTGGGCATGGGGCTGGATACCGTGACCCACTGGCTGCGCAGCAAGACCAGCCCGCGCGTCAAGCTGCACTGACCGGCTGACAGGCTAACGGGTGCCGGAGGAGGGCAGAGGCTCGCCCCTCCTTTCGGGCGCGTGCGTTTCACGCCATGTTTGCTTAGAATCGGATCTCCCGGCGCCGGTGGCGCCGGCGTGCCTTGCCCCTTCCGGATCCGCAATCCAAGCCATTCAAGCCATCCACGCCATCCACGCCTGACAGGAGACCGCATGCTGAAGCCAGAAGTCGAAAGCCTCTTACCCAGCCAGTCCTTTGACCGCCGCGCCTTCGTCAAGACGGCGCTGGGTTCGGCGTTTGCTGCCGCTGCCTTGCCCGTGATGGCGCAGGCCATCAAGACCGATTTCACCGGCCTCACCGCCGGCGAGGTGACGATTCCCTCGGGCGGCTTCAACATGCCGGCGTACTGCGCCCAGCCGGAAGGCAAGACCAACTTGCCGGTGGTGCTGGTGGTCAGCGAAATCTTCGGCGTGCATGAGCACATCGCCGACATCTGCCGGCGCTTTGCCAAGCTGGGCTACCTCGCCATCGCGCCGGAGCTGTTCGCGCGCCAGGGCGACCCCAGCAGCTTCGGCACGATCCAGGAACTGCAGGCGAAGCTCATCTCCAAGGTGCCCGACGAGCAGGTGATGGGCGATCTCGATGCTGCCGTGGCCTGGGCCAAGGGCAACGGCGGCAATACCAGCCGGCTGGCCATCACCGGCTTTTGCTGGGGCGGGCGCATTACCTGGCTGTACGCCGCGCATAGCCAGCAGATCAAGGCCGGCGTGGCCTGGTATGGCCAGCTGGTGGGCGAGCCGACCCCGATCAAGCCGCGCAACCCGATCGACCTGGCCGGCCAGCTCAAGGTGCCGGTGCTGGGGCTCTATGGCGGCAAGGACACTGGCATCACCCAGGAGCAGGTCGAGAAGATGAGGGCGGCGCTGGCGGCATCGAACGATCCCTTTGCCAAGGCATCGACCTTCGTGGTCTATCCGGAATCCGGCCATGCCTTCAACGCGGACTACCGCCCGAGCTATCGGGAGGCCGACGCCAAGGACGGCTGGCAGCGCTGCCTGGCCTGGTTAAAGCAGCACGGGGTTTGACGCGGGCGCGCATTGGCACGCGTTTGCGGCAAGGCCCGGCGGCCAAGGTCGACTTGTGCGGCGGGATTTGCAAAACCGGCTGCAACCTACGTACAATGCGGGCTTCGTTTCTTGCAACACTGTTGCGTTTGAGATCGATGCTGCTCCCCGCGAGCGGAAAAGCCGATCCCAGGAGCCCATCATCGATTCCACGCTTGTCTATATCCTGCTTGCCGCCACCATCTCGGGGGTGGGCAGTATCTTTGGCGCGGCGCTGTTGTCGCTGACGGTGGCATCCCGCGTGGTCGAGCGCATGGTGAGTTTCTCGGTGGGGGTGCTGCTGGCCACGGCGCTGCTGCATTCCCTGCCCGAGGCCTTCGAGTCCGGCGCCGATCCGCGTGCCTTGTTCGGTACCCTGCTGGCCGGCCTGCTTGGTTTCTTCCTGCTGGAAAAGGTCGCGCTGCTGCGCCACTCTCACCATCACGAAGGGGATGGGCACCACCACCACCACGGCCATGACCGCGAGGAAGCGGGCCGTAGCGGCATGACCATCCTGGTGGGCGATACCTTCCACAACTTCGCCGACGGCATCGTGATCGCCGCTGCCTTCCTGGCCGATCCGCATATTGGCCTGGTCACCGCGCTGGCCATCGCCGCGCACGAGATCCCGCAGGAAGTTGGCGATTTCATCGTGCTGCTCAACGCTGGGTTCTCGAAGGCGCGCGCCTTTGCCTTCAACCTGCTGTCCAGCCTGGCGGCCATCGCCGGCGGGGTGGTTGGCTATTACCTGCTCGACCAGATGAGTGGCTGGATTCCGTACGTGCTGGTGATTGCTTCAAGCAGCTTCGTCTATATCGCCGTGAGCGACCTGATGCCGCAGATGCAGCGCAAGCCGCGCTGGCGCGAGTCGATCATCCAGGTGGTGCTGGTTGCCACCGGGATCTGCGCCATCTTCTTCATCACCAATGGCGTGCACGAAGCGCATGACCATGGTCATGGCCACGCGCACGGCGTGGCGGCTGCCACCAAGTAAGGCTGACCGGCGCCCGCTCTCACGGTGCCATCACGCCACCATCACGCCACCATCAGGCGCCGCTTGCCACCGGCCGAGCCGGGTCGGCGCACCACTCGCTCCACGAGCCCGGGTAGAGCGCTGCGCCCGGCATGCCAGCCACTTCCAGTGCCAGCAGGTTGTGGCAGGCGGTCACGCCCGAGCCGCACTGCATGATCGCCTCGCTGGCCGGCTTGCTGCCCAGCACCTGCCCGAACTCCTGGCGCAACGCAGCGGCCGCCTTGAAGCTGCCGTTCCCCTCCAGGTTGTCCTTGAAGAAGCGGTTGGCCGCGCCGGGGATATGCCCGCCCACGGGATCCAGCGTTTCGTTCTCGCCACGGAAGCGGTCCGCCGCGCGGGCGTCCACCACCAGCCGCGTCGGGCTTGCCAGGTTCGCCAGCACGGCGTCGGCGTCCACCGTGGCGACCAGCGAGGCCTTGCGCGTCAGGTTGCCCGGGATTTCGGGCTCAGGTGTGTTGTCCGCCTCGAGCGGCAGGCCGGCCGCCACCCACGCATTCTTGCCGCCATCCAGCACGGCCACCGCGCCGTGGCCCAGCCAGCGCAGCAGCCACCAGGCGCGTGCCGCGTACATGCCGCCCTGTGCGTCGTAGGCAATGACCTGGGTGTCTTCGCTCACGCCCAGCACGCGCAAGCGCGCGGTCAGCGTGTTGGGGTCCGGTAACGGGTGCCGGCCGTTGGTGCCGGTCTTCTCGCCGGACAGCTCGTTGTCCAGGTGCAGGTAGAAGGCGCCGGGCAGGTGGCCCACAAGATAGGCCTCGCGTCCGGCGGCCGGGTTGGCCAGGTCAAAACTGCAGTCGATCACGACGCTGTGGCGGCTGCCGTCTTCGCGCAGCGCGCGCAGGTCCTGGCTGGAGATCAGGGTGGTGAACATGGCATAACCTTGGGTTGGGATAGTCGCGCTGCAACGGCACGGGCAGGCGGGGGCGGCGGGGTGAGCACCGTTGGCCACCCCCGATGCTACACCTCGGGGTGCACTTCCGCCTCGGCCGACTTGACCGGGGTATCGGCGGTCGGCTGCCGGTTGGAGCCTTCGCGCGCCCGGGTGAGCGTGGTGGCGATACCGCTGGCGATGATCAGCGCCATGCCGACCCAGGACAGCCAGTTGAGCTGGTCGCGCCAGACAATCATGCCCCACAGGCTGGAGAACACGATGCCGGCGTACTGCAGGTTAGCGGTGAGCAGTGTGTTGCCGCGCTTGTAGGCGCGCGTCATCGCGGTCTGGCCGAGGGTGGCCAGGATGCCGATGGCCAGCAGCAGGCCCGCGCCACGCCAGGTGTGGGCGCTTGGGCCGGTGAACAGCATCCAGGCCAGGCCCACCACCATCCCGACTGCCGAGAAATAGAACACGATGCGGCCTTCGGGCTCGCCCAGCTGGCCGAGCTGGCGTACCTCGACGTAGGCCAGCGCAGTGAACATGCCGGAGATCAGGCCGATCAGGCCGCCGGTGAGCTGGTTATGGCCGACAGACGGCTGCAACAGGCAGATCACGCCGCCGAACGACATCAGGATGGCGCCGATCAGCTTGCGGTCGGCGCCGCCGGTGCCGGTCAAGGCCGCGCCGGCGCCCAGGATCAGCGCGATCCAGACCGGCGACATGTAGTTCAGGGTCATTGCCGTGGCCAGCGGCAGCATGGTGATCGAGGTGAACCACAGCAGCAGGGCGGTCACGCCGAACAGGCTGCGCTTGATATGCATGGCCATGTGCGGCGTACGCACCGAGGTGCCTGACGAAGCCAGCACTGTCCACATGATGATCACGCCGATCAGGCTGCGGTAGAAAACGATCTCGCCCGTGGCATAGATCTCGGATGCCAGCTTGACGCCCACCCCCATTAACGAGAAGGCGAAGGCGGCGAACAGCATCCAGAGCGATTGCATGGTGAGGCGAAAGGAAGAATGGGCAGCGCGCGAGCCGGCTCCTGGCGGGGAGCTGGATCGCGAAAGGCTCCGCATGAGGCGGATGGCCGGCACGACAGGCGGCGAGGCGCCGGGCGCACACCGGAAGCGGCGATTGTAGCAGCGAGTGTGCACTGCACCAAAGGCAAAACGGACCGCCTGGGCGGTCCGTTTTGCTTGCGTCGTCACTGCGGTGTCGCTGCCGCGGGCCGCTGGGCCTTGGCTGGCGGGTCAGTCCGTGAAGGACATGGCGCGGCGATACCATTCATGAAAGTGCTGCATACCGTCTTCCATGGGCGACTGGTACGGGCCGGTCTCGCTGACGCCGCGTTTTCCCAGCGCCCGGCGCCCGGCGTCCATGCGCTCGGCGATCTCGTCGTCCTCGACGCAGGTTTCCATGTAGGCGGCGCGCTCGGCCTCGACGAACTCGCGCTCGAACAGCGCGATTTCCTCGGGGTAGTAGAACTCCACGACGTTGCGCGTCTTGTTCGGCCCGAGCGGGTGCAGGGTGGAGACCACGAGCACGTTCGGATACCACTCCACCATGATGTTGGGGTAGTAGGTGAGCCAGATCGCGCCATACTTGGGCAGAACGCCGTTGTTGAAGCGCAGCACGGCCTCATGCCACTTCTGGTACGTGGGGCTGCCCGGGCGCTTCAGGCCCGCGTGCAACCCGACAGTCTGGACGCTGTGCCAGTCGCCGAACTCCCAGCTCAGGTCATCGCAGGAGACAAAGCTCCCGAGGCCCGGGTGGAACGGCACGACGTGGTAGTCCTCCAGATAGACCTCGATAAAGGTCTTCCAGTTGTAGTTGCACTCGTGGATCTCGACGTGGTCGAGCAGGTAGCCTTCGAAGTTCAGGTCTTCGGCCACGCCCAGGCGTGCCAGGTCGGCGCGCACGTCGCGCTGTCCCTCGAACAGCAGGCCGTTCCAGTTCTGCAACGGCGAGCGGTTCAGGTGGACGCACGGACGCTCGGCGAAATGCGGTGCGCCGAGCAGTTCGCCCTTCAGGTCGTAGGTCCAGCGGTGCAAGGGGCAGACAATGTTTTTCGCATTGCCGCGGCCATTGAGCATGATGGCCTGCCGGTGGCGGCAGACATTGGACATGAGCTCGATCCCGTCGGCATTCCGTACCAGGATGCGGCCCTCGTCCTCGGCAGCCAGCGTGTGATAATCGCCCGTTTCGGGGATCATCAGCTCGTGGCCGACATAGCCCGGGCCCTTCTTGAACAGCAGTTCCAGTTCTTGTTGATGCAGTGCCTCGTCGATGTAGACGTTTACGGGCAACTGCGTATCAGCCGGCACCAGTTTCAGCGCGGTGCTGAGATTGGACATTATCCCCACTCCCTATGACAGGCGAAAGCAGTGAACAACCCAACCATCGAAAAAGAAATCGATATGGGAAAGACAGTCAGCCGCGCCCTGGCCCGCTTCCGGACCGATGGATGGAGATCGCGCTGACGAACCGCGGATTGTACCCGAGCGAAAAAGTTAAGGGACTGATTATTTAGCCTTTTTAGCGAAAAAGTCGACCCGGGTCGTCATTTAGGTGTCGTTCAGGGCGCATTCGGAAAGACGACCCGAGCGCACAAGTCACTTTCCGGCAACGCTGTCCATGCCCCCTGATTGCATGGATGCGGTCAACGCCCCGCTTTGGCGTAAAATCCCACCTTCCCCAGATTCAATGTCCGCAATGCCAAAGACTACGAGCTCCCCGGCCCAGACCGATCCGGCCGCGACCGACCAGCGGTCCGCCTCCACGCCGCCCGCCTCCTACGAGGCCGCCATGGCCGAACTGGAGGCGCTGGTAGCCAGCATGGAGGGCGGCGCCTTGCCGCTGGAAGATTCTTTGGCCGCGTACAAGCGCGGGGCTGAACTGGTCAGGTACTGCCAGCAGATGCTCGAACGCGTGGAACAACAGGTTAAAGTACTGGATGGCGATGTGCTCAAGCCCATGTCTGCCGACGCTGGAGACCTGGAATGAGCGAATCGCATCAAGCCATTGAAGCCGGCGATTTCGCCGCCTGGATGCGCGCCACGGGCGCCAGGACCGAGGCCGCGCTCGACGCCGGGCTGCCGGCGGTGGAAACAGTGCCGTGCACGCTGCACGAAGCCATGCGGTATGCTGTGCTCGGCGGTGGCAAGCGGGTTCGCCCCTTGCTGGTGCATGCGGCCGGTGAAGTGGCGGGCGCGGCCCCGAGGCTTGCGACGCGGCGGCCAGCGCGGTGGAGATGATCCACGCTTACTCGCTGGTCCACGACGATATGCCTTGCATGGACGATGACGATTTGCGTCGTGGCCGTCCCACCGTGCACAAGGCTTATGATGAAGCGACGGCGCTGCTGGTGGGCGACGCGCTGCAGACCCAGGCCTTCGTGGTGCTGGCCGAATCGGCCTCGCTGGCCTCGCTCGACGCCGCCGCGCGCATGCGCCTGGTAGCGGAACTGGCCCGGGCCTCTGGCTCGGTAGGCATGGCGGGCGGGCAGGCGATTGACCTGCAGCATGTCGGCCTGGCCATGTCGCTGGAAGAACTGGAAGGCATGCACCGCATGAAGACCGGCGCATTGCTGCGTGCCAGCGTACGCATGGGCGCCTACTGCGGTACGGTGGACGAGGCCGGCCTGGCCGCGCTCGACCGTTACGCCGCTGCCGTGGGCCTGGCGTTCCAGGTGGTGGACGATATCCTCGACGTGACCGCAGATACCGCCACGCTCGGCAAGACCGCCGGCAAGGATGCGGCAAACGACAAGCCGACCTACGTGTCGCTGATGGGGCTCGAGCCTGCACGCCAGCTGGCGCAGCAGCTTCGGGCCACGGCGCACGAAGCGTTGGCGGTGTTCGGCGCGCGCGCCCGACGCCTGGGCGAACTGGCCGATCTCATCGTGCTGCGCTCGAATTGAATGGACAAGCAGGAAACACTGACAACCGGGCACAAGAATCCGGCCGCCGAACGGACATCATGACCTACGCACTGCTCAAAACTATTGACGACCCCGCAGCCCTTCGCAGGCTGGACCGCCGCCAGCTCAAGACGCTGGCCGACGAACTCCGCGCCTACGTGCTCGAATCGGTGTCGCAAACCGGCGGCCACCTGTCGTCCAACCTTGGCACGGTCGAGCTGACCATCGCCCTGCACTATGTGTTCGATACGCCGGACGACCGGGTCGTCTGGGACGTGGGGCACCAAAGCTATCCGCACAAGATCCTGACCGGGCGCCGCGACCGCATGCATACACTGCGCCAGTGGGGCGGCATCTCGGGTTTCCCGCGCCGCTCGGAAAGCGAATACGACACCTTCGGCACCGCGCATTCCTCCACCTCCATCTCGGCTGCGCTGGGCATGGCGCTGGGCGCCCGCACCCTGGGCGAGAAGCGCGTTTCCATTGCCGTGATCGGCGACGGCGCGATGACCGCCGGCATGGCCTTCGAGGCCATGAACAACGCCGGCGTCTACAAGGACCTGCCGCTGCTGGTGGTGCTCAACGACAACGACATGTCGATCTCGCCCCCGGTGGGCGCGCTCAACAGCCACCTCGCGCGGCTGATGAGCGGCAAGTTCTACGCGGCCACCAAGAAGGGGATCGAGCGCGTGCTGTCGGTGGCCCCGCCGGTGCTCGAGTTCGCCAAGCGCTTCGAGGAGCATGCCAAGGGCATGATGGTGCCGGCGACGCTGTTCGAGGAATTCGGTTTCAACTACATCGGCCCGATCGACGGCCACGATCTCGAATCGCTGGTGCCGACGCTGCAGAACATCCGCCAGCGCGCCCTCGAGGGCGGCGGCCCGCAGTTCCTGCACGTGGTCACCAAGAAGGGCCAGGGCTACAAGCTGGCCGAGGCCGACCCGATCCTGTACCACGGCCCCGGCAAGTTCAACCCGGCCGAAGGCATTCGGCCGTCGACCAAACCGGCCCGCAAGACCTACACGCAGGTGTTCGGCGAATGGCTGTGCGACATGGCCGCCGCCGAGCCCAAGCTGGTGGCGGTGACGCCGGCCATGCGCGAAGGCTCCGGCATGGTCGAGTTCGAGAAGCGCTTCCCCAACCGCTACTACGACGTGGGCATCGCGGAGCAGCATGCCGTGACGTTCGCGGGCGGGCTGGCCTGTGAAGGCCTCAAGCCCGTGCTGGCGATCTACTCCACGTTCCTGCAGCGCGGCTATGACCAGCTGATCCACGACGTGGCGCTGCAGAACCTGCCGGTGGTGTTCGCACTCGACCGCGCCGGCCTGGTCGGCGCCGACGGTGCCACCCATGCGGGCGCCTACGACATCGCCTTCCTGCGCTGCATCCCCAACATGATGGTGATGACGCCGGCCGACGAGAACGAATGCCGCCAGCTGCTGACCACTGCGTTCCAGCAGGATTGCCCGACCGCCGTGCGTTACCCGCGCGGTGCCGGCACCGGCGTGGCGACCGAGGCCGCGCTCACGGCGCTGCCGGTGGGCAAGGGCGAGATGCGCCGCACGGGCGGCGCTCGTGCCGGCCAGCGCGTGGCCTTCCTGGCGTTCGGCTCGATGCTGCATCCGGCGCTGGGCGCGGCCGAGGCGCTCGACGCCTCGGTGGCCAACATGCGCTTTGTCAAGCCGCTGGACGAAGCGCTGGTGAAGAAGCTGGCGAGCGAGCATGACTACCTCGTCACCGTCGAAGAAGGCTGCGTGATGGGTGGCGCTGGCAGCGCGGTGCTCGAAGCGCTGGCCGCCGCCGGCATCGCCGTGCCGGTGCTGCAGCTTGGCCTGCCCGACCGCTTTGTCGATCATGGCGACCCGGCCTTCCTGTTGTCGCAATGCGGGCTGGACGCCAAAGGCATCGAGCACTCGGTGCGCGAGCGCTTCAACCTGGCAAAGCCGGCCGTCGCCACTCGCGTGGCCTGAGCCAGCGGCGCGCCCGCGGCTTGCGGGCGCGCCGGTTTTCCTGATGCCTGGCAATCCGTGCTCCGCGTACGGGTATCGCCCCGCTCGTGGGCAGCCAAAGGCAATTTCCCTTAGAATCCCAGGTTCTGTGTTCGCAGCTGCGGGAAGGCATCGGCTTTGCCATCCCCGCGGTTTCACACTCGTTGCGCGGCAAGGTTGACTGCGAAAAATGCCGCGACCGTAGAGGAAACCTAACCGGTATGAATGACATCAATCCCGCCTTTGTGATGCCCGACGTGCAGTCGAGCCTCGATACCCGCCAGATCCCCATCCAGCGGGTTGGCGTGAAGGGCGTGCGTTACCCCTGTCGCTGAAGACGCCGGCCGGCGTGCTGGCCACCGTTGGCACCTTCAATCTCGACGTGCACCTGCCTGCCGACCAGAAAGGCACGCACATGTCGCGTTTCGTCGCCTTGCTGGAAGAAGAGGGCGAGCCGCTGGAGTTGGCGACCTTCCGCTCTCTCCTCGACAAGATGCTGGTCAAGCTGGAAGCCGAGGCTGGCCGCATCGAGGTGACTTTCCCGTATTTCATCAACAAGACCGCGCCGGTATCGGGCGTGCAATCGTTGATGGACTATGAGGTCACGTTGATCGGCGAAGTGCGCGACGGCGCCACCAAGGTCTTCCTGAAAGCCCTGGTGCCGGTCACCAGCCTGTGCCCGTGCTCGAAGAAGATCTCGCAGTACGGCGCGCACAACCAGCGCTCGCACATCACCATGAACGTGGAGCTGGCGGGCGACCTGCCGGTCGAGGCGCTGGTGCGCATGGCCGAGGAAGAAGCCTCGTGCGAGCTGTGGGGCCTGCTCAAGCGCCCGGACGAGAAGTTCGTCACCGAGCGCGCTTACGAGAACCCCAAGTTCGTCGAGGACCTGGTGCGCGATATCGCCATGCGCCTGAATGCGGACGATCGCATCGTGGCCTATGTGCTGGAGGCCGAGAACTTTGAGTCCATCCACAATCACAGCGCCTATGCCGTGATCGAGCGCGACAAGCGCGCGCAGTAAGCCCGCCGGGCCCTGTCAAAAAAGCCACCGCGAGGTGGCTTTTTTACTGGGCATCGAAACGTTGGCTTCAGGCGTGGGGGCGCTCCGGCAGCCGGATATCCGACAGCTCCCAGCGCGGCGTCACGCCGTAACCGTAGTCGCGCTTGGCCAGTTCCGGCGCGGCTTGCAGCCGCATTGCGCCGGCGAAGGCAATCATGGCGCCGTTATCCGTGCAGAAAGCCAGGTCCGGGTAATAGACCGCGATCTTCTTCTGCGCGCCAAGCTGGTCCAGCCGCTCGCGCAACTGCCGGTTGGCACCCACGCCGCCGGCGACGACCAGGCGCCGGTGCCCGGTCTGCTTGAGCGCGGCCATCGACTTGGCGGCCAGTACGTCGACGATGGCATCGACAAAGGAGCGCGCCAGGTTGGCCCTGTCCTGCTCGCACACATTGCCCAGCTTGCGGGTTTGCGTGAGCACGGCGGTTTTCAGGCCGGCGAAGGAGAAATCGAGGTTGCCCGAATGCAGCATCGGACGCGGCAGGGCGTACGTGCCCGGCACGCCGAACTCGGCCAGCCGCGAGACTTCGGGGCCGCCCGGGTAGCTCAGGCCGAGCAGCTTGGCGGTCTTGTCGAACGCTTCGCCGGCGGCGTCGTCCAGGGTCTCGCCCAGCAAGGCGTACTCGCCGATGCCGCGCACTTCCATCAACTGCGTGTGGCCGCCGGAAACCAGCAAGGCAACGAACGGGAACGGCGGTGGATTGGGCGCCAGCAGCGGTGACAGCAGGTGGCCTTCGAGATGGTGCACGCCCAGCATCGGCACATTGAGCGCGAAGCCCAGGGCATTGGCCACCGATGCGCCCACCAGCAACGCGCCGGCCAGGCCGGGCCCTTGGGTAAAGGCGATCGCGCCGATGTCGGCGCGGGTGCGCCCGGCTTCGTCGAGCACTTGCTGCAACAGCGGCAGCACGCGGCGGATATGGTCGCGCGAGGCGAGTTCAGGCACTACGCCGCCGTAGTCGCGGTGCATGGCGATCTGCGAATGCAGGGCGTGGGCGAGCAGGCCGGCTTGCGTGTCGTAGAGCGCGAGGCCGGTTTCGTCGCAGGAGGATTCGATGCCGAGGACAAGCATGGGAGAGGCAAGGCCGGCATCAAGCGAGGCCGGCAAATCAAGGGGTTGGTGCGGGCTGCGGACCATCGGGCCGGCAGCCTGGCATGAGGCCAGCAGGGTAGCACAGCGGCGCTGGCCATGCTTTTCGCTACAATCGCCGCTTCTTCAGCAGGCATTGAGTGGGCAAGACAGACATGGGCAGCAAGCAGACCGCAGAGACCGGCCAGGCCGGCGCGCGCGCAGGGCGCTTCGATGTGGCGGTGCTTGGCGCCGGGGCCGCCGGCATGATGTGCGCCGCCGTGGCAGGGCAGGGCGGTGCCAGCGTGGTGCTGATCGACCACGCCACCAAGGTGGCGGAGAAAATCCGTATTTCCGGTGGCGGGCGCTGCAATTTCACCAACCTGCAGGCGGGGCCGGCCAATTTCCTGTCGGCTAACCCGCACTTCTGCCGTTCCGCGCTCGCCCGCTACACGCCGCAGGATTTCCTCGCGCTGATGCGCAAGCATGAGATCGACTGGCATGAGAAGCACCGCGGGCAGCTCTTCTGCAACGACAGCGCCGAGCAGGTGATCGAGATGCTGCGTGCCGAATGCGGCACGGGCAATGTGCACTGGCGCACCGGCTGCGGCGTGGACGAGGTCCGGCGCGAAGGCGACGATTTCCTGCTGATGACGGCCAGCGGGCCGGTACGCGCAGGCGCGCTGGTGGTGGCCACCGGCGGCCTGTCCATCCCCAAGATCGGCGCCACCGACATCGGCTACCGCATTGCCCGCCAGTTCGGGCTGAGCGTGGTCGAAACACGCCCGGCGCTGGTGCCGCTGACCTTCGACGGGCAGGGCTGGGCGCCGTTCGTGCCGCTGGCCGGGGTGTCAATGGAGGTCGACATCGCGACAGGCAACGGCAAGACGGCCGGCGCCTTCCGCGAGGACTTGCTGTGGACCCATCGCGGCCTGTCCGGCCCGGCCGTGCTGCAGATCTCCAGCTTCTGGCGGCCCGGCACGCCGATTACCATCGACCTGTTCGACGGCAATGACGCCAGCGCCTGGCTGCTCGAGCAAAAGGGCGGCAGCCGCAAGCACCTGGCCAACCTGCTGGCCGAGCGCCTGCCGGCCCGCCTGGCGGACGCCTGGTGCGCGGCGGCGGGCCTCAACGGTGCCCAGCCGTTGCACGACATGCCGGACAAGGCACTGCGCCGGCTCGGCGCCGCGCTCAACAGCTGGCAACTGGTGCCGGCAGGCACCGAGGGCTATCGCAAGGCCGAGGTCACGCTCGGCGGCGTGGATACGCGGGCGCTGTCGTCGGCCACCATGATGGCGCGCACCGTGCCGAACCTGTACTTCATCGGCGAGGTGGTCGACGTCACCGGCTGGCTGGGCGGGTACAACTTCCAGTGGGCGTGGGCATCCGGCGTGGCCGCCGGCCAGGCCGTGGCGGAGAACGTAAGGGCCATGGTGGCGGGGACGGCCTGAGCGTCGTAAGCGGCACGGCGACGAAAAAACCGCCATACGGGCTTGACAGCGGTTGTGCTACACTTGTAGCTTTCGTAAAACCGCTAACAGCTGCTACTTATTTCAGCAAAATGACCACGATCCACCTTAAAGAAAACGAGCCGTTTGAAGTTGCCATGCGTCGTTTCAAGCGCACCATCGAGAAAAACGGCTTGCTGACTGAATTGCGGGCTCGCGAGTTTTACGAAAAGCCGACGGCTGAGCGCAAGCGCAAGAAGGCCGCCGCCGAAAAGCGCCACTACAAGCGCATCCGCAGTCTGATGCTGCCGAAGAAGATGTACTGAGCGTACTCTTCGCGTTCCGCATCAAAACCCGCTGTGGGCAAGGCTCCGGCGGGTTTTTGCATTGGCGGTCCGACGGCCGGCGCAGCGCCTGGCCGGCACCGTCCCGCCCACACTTTCCTGGAATAATGCGATGTCCCTCAAAGCCCGTGTAACCGAAGACATGAAGGCCGCCATGCGTGCCCGCGAGACCGAGCGCCTTGGCACCATCCGCCTGCTGCTGGCCGCCATCAAGCAACGGGAAGTGGACGAGCGGATCGAACTCGACGACACCGCCGTGCAGGCCGTGATCGAAAAGCTGATCAAGCAGCGCAAGGATTCCATTTCCCAGTTCACGCAAGCCGGCCGCACCGACTTGGCGGACAAGGAGAGCGCGGAAATCGAAGTGCTCAAGGTCTACATGCCGGCAGCCCTGTCGGATGCGGAAGTTGCCGCCGAAGTGCAGGCCGCGGTCACGGAAACCGGCGCCGCCGGCCCGCAGGACATGGGCAAGGTCATGGCCGTGCTCAAGGCCAAGCTGGCCGGCCGTGCCGACATGACCGCCGTCTCCGGCCTGGTCAAGGCCGCGCTGACGGGGCGTTGAGCGGGCCGGGGCGCCAGTTGGCGCCTGGCGAGTGAGGACGATCGAGTGTCATTTAAGGCGCTTTTTGCCGGCCCCTCTCGCCGGCGCTGGCTGCAATCCGTTGCGTCTGCACTACAATGTAGTGTTAAGAGGCCGGAAAGCGCAGTGCCGGTCACGCACTTCATGAACAAGATATCGCCGCTGCCCGGTTCCACGGGCAGCTCGGCCATAGGACGACAAGCCGGGTGATTCCGCAATCCTTCATTCAGGACCTGCTCAACCGTGTCGACATAGTCGATGTGGTGGGCAAGTACGTGCAGTTGAAGAAGGGCGGCGCCAACTTCATGGGGCTGTGCCCCTTCCACAACGAGAAGTCGCCGTCATTCACGGTCTCGCCGACCAAGCAGTTCTATCACTGCTTTGGTTGCGCGGCGCATGGCTCGGCCATCGGCTTCCTGATGGAATATTCCGGGCAGTCCTACCCCGATGCGGTGCGCGAGCTGGCGCAATCGGTCGGCCTGTCCGTGCCCGAGGAGCGCGACCGGCTGCCGCCGGCCCAGCGCGCCGAAGCGCAGGCGCGCTCGCTGGCGCTGTCCGATGCGATGACCCGCGCCACCGAGTTCTACCGCAAGCAACTGCGCAGCGCGCCCCAGGCGATCCAGTACCTCAAGGGCCGCGGCCTGACCGGCGAGATCGCGGCGCAGTTCGGCCTGGGCTATGCCCCCGACGACTGGCAGGGGCTGGAGTCGGTGTTCGGCAGCTATCGCGACGACGCCATCGCCGGGCCGCTGGTGGAGGCCGGCCTGATGATCGAAAGCGCCGAGAAGCGCGACGCCGATGGCAAGCCGCGGCGCTACGACCGCTTCCGGGACCGCATCATGTTTCCCATCCGCAGCACCAAGGGCCAGGTGATCGGCTTTGGCGGGCGGGTGATGGGGCAGGGCGAGCCCAAGTACCTGAATTCGCCGGAAACGCCCCTGTTCAGCAAGGGCACAGAGCTGTATGGCCTGTTCGAGGCCCGCCACGCGATCCGGGAAACCGGCTACGTTTTGGTGGTCGAAGGCTATATGGATGTCGTTGCGCTGGCCCAGCTGGGTTTTGCCAACGCCGTGGCCACGCTCGGCACGGCCTGCACGGCGGTGCACGTGCAAAAGCTGTTGCGGCAGACCGACGCCGTGGTGTTCTCGTTCGACGGAGACGCCGCGGGCCGCCGCGCGGCGCGCCGGGCCCTGGAGGCCTGCCTGCCATACGTGGCGGACAACAAGACCATCCGCTTCCTGTTCCTGCCTGCCGAGCACGACCCGGACAGCTATGTGCGCGAGCAAGGCACCGACGCGTTTGCCGCGCAGGTGCGCGATGCCATGCCGCTGTCGCGCTTCCTGCTGCAGGTGGTGTCGGAGGGGCAGGAGCTGCGCCAGGCCGAAGGCCGCGCCCGCGCCCAGTACGAGGCCAAACCACTGCTGCAGTCCATGCCCAGCGGCGGCCTGCGGCTGCAGATCGTGCGCGAGCTGGCCGATGCCACCGGCACGACGCCGGCCGAAATCGAAGCCGTCTGCGGGCTGGCGAGCGACCCGGCGCGGGTCGGGCGCTTTGCCCAGCCGCGGCCGCGCACCAAGCGCCAGGCCCCCACCGGGCTGGAGCAGCGGGTGCTGCAGTTGCTGATGCGCTACCCGCAGCTCTCGAGCCGGCTCGACGCCGACAGCCGGGCATTGCTGCTGGAAGACGAGCAGGCCGACGCCGAAGTGCTGGCGCACCTGGTGTCCGCGTGCGACGAGTTGCAGGGCGAGGTGAACTTCGCCGCCTTTAGCGAGCATCTCGCGCAGTCGCCGTATGCCGAGGTCTACGCCAATGTGCGCGCAGCGGTACTGCGCGAAGAGATCGATGAGGAACCCGCGGAGCAGGAGTTCGATACCGCCATCGCCAAGTTGCTGGCAGGGCCGTTGCGCCGCGAGCTCGACATGCTGCAGCAGTCGGTGATCATGGGCACGGCGGATGAGGCTGGCAAGAGCCGCATGCGATGGCTGGTCAGCGAGATCAACCGGCGGCGGCAGTTGGGTTGAGGCGGGTTGACCGTCCGGTAGGTCGGGCAAGGTGGGTGGTGACAAATAAGTGAAGGTTTGGCGCGGCCTGGCTACGCTTAAGCCTTGATTTTTCAGGTGAAAACCTCACCTGTTGGGAAGCCGGCTAATTGCTAGTGCTACAATAGCCGGTTTGGATAGCGAAATCTTTCTCTCCCTTCTGGTGAAAGTGAGCGTGCCAATGGCAAAGGCCAAAGCAACCGAAAAGGTTTCCACTAAAACTCCCCAATCGGGGAGCGGCAAGGCGTCCGTGAAAACAACGGCGCCTGCGAAGACAGCCGCGTCAGTCAAGGCGCCAGCCCAGCCTGTGCCAGCTAAGACCGCTCGGAGCGCCAAGGCGCCCGCTGCGTCCACTTCCACCGGGACCCGCCTATCCGAAAACCTGAGGCCCTCGACTTCGGCACACGAGAGCGGCGATAGCGCCAATACAAGCGGCAACAACGCCGCGTCTGTACCTGTGAAAGGCAAGAGTATTACCGTGGCGAAACAGCAGAATACCGAAGTCGAGAGCAAGATAACGGCAGCGACCAGCGCCAAGACCGGAAACGCCAAGCCAGGCGCTGCCGAGCCCGAGGCCACGCCGCATGCCACAACTTCCGCCCCCGTTGCATCCGAGCGTCCCGCCGCTCCGGCCGTCAAGCCGGAGCCGAAAAAGCGTGGCCGCAAGCCCAAGGCCGGAGCGCAGCACGACGACAGCACACCAGACGACGTGACTGAAGAGCTTTACGAAGACGAGATCCCCGCGGCCGCAACGCCGACTGCCGCGCCCAAGAGCGAGAAGCAAAAGGCGCGTGACCGCAAGGCCAAGGAAAAGGCCCTGCTCAAGGAGTTCGCCTCGACGCAGCAGGGTACCGAGGAAGAACTGGAAGCACGCCGCCAGAAGCTCAAGGCGCTGATCAAGCTCGGCAAGTCGCGCGGCTACCTGACGTACGCGGAAATCAACGATCACCTGCCGGACGACATGGTCGATTCGGAAACGATCGACACGCTGGTCGCCACGCTCAACGACATCGGCATCGCCGTCTACGAACAAGCGCCCGACGCCGAGACGCTGCTGCTCAACGACAACGCACCGTCGGCCACCAGCGAAGAAGAAGCCGAAGAAGAAGCTGAGGCTGCACTCTCCACCGTTGATTCCGAGTTCGGCCGCACCACCGACCCCGTGCGCATGTACATGCGCGAGATGGGCACGGTGGAGCTGCTCACGCGCGAAGGCGAAATCGAGATCGCCAAGCGTATCGAGGCCGGCCTGAAAGACATGGTGATGGCGATCTCCGCCTGCCCGGTCACGATCTCCGAGATCCTGGCGCTGGCCGAGCGCGTTGCCAGCGATGAAATCAAGATCGACGAGTTCGTCGACGGCCTGATCGACCCGAACGCCGTGGACGTGCCCGCGGCTCCCCGGCGCCGGCCGTGGTGGTGGCCGCCGAGGAAGACGACCTGGAATCGGACGGCGAAGATGCCGACGAAGACGAGGACGACGATGCCGGCGGCCTGGCTGCCTCCGCGCGCCAGCTGGAGGAACTGAAGCAGGCCGCGCTGGAAAAATTCCGCGTGATCGCCGAGCAGTTCGACAAGATGCGCCGCTCGTTCGAGAAGGAAGGCTACAAGTCCAAGTCCTACGTCAAGGCCCAGGAAGCCATCCTGAACGAACTGATGAGCATCCGCTTCACCGCCCGCAATGTCGAACGCCTGTGCGACACGCTGCGTGGCCAGGTGGACGAAGTGCGCAAGCTCGAGCGCTCCATCCTGAAGATCGTGGTGGACAAGTGCGGCATGCCGCGTGCGGATTTCGTCGCCCGTTTCCCGGGCAATGAAACCAACCTCGAGTGGATCGACACGATCATCAAGGACGGCAAGTCGTACAGCACCATCGTCGAGCGCAATGTGCCGGCCGTGCGCGAGTTGCAGCAAAAGCTGATCGACCTGCAGATGCGCGTGGTGCTGCCGCTGAAGGAGCTCAAGGAAGTCAACCGCAGGATGAGCGAGGGCGAGAAGCGCGCCCGCGAAGCCAAGCGCGAGATGACCGAGGCCAACCTGCGCCTGGTGATCTCGATCGCCAAGAAATACACCAACCGCGGCCTGCAGTTCCTCGACCTGATCCAGGAAGGCAATATCGGCCTGATGAAGGCGGTGGACAAGTTCGAATACCGCCGCGGCTACAAGTTCTCGACCTACGCGACGTGGTGGATCCGCCAGGCCATCACCCGCTCGATCGCCGATCAGGCGCGCACCATCCGTATCCCGGTGCACATGATCGAAACGATCAACAAGATGAACCGCATCTCGCGCCAGATCCTGCAGGAAACCGGCAATGAGCCGGATCCGGCAACGCTGGCCGAGAAGATGGAGATGCCGGAAGACAAGATCCGCAAGATCATGAAGATCGCGAAGGAACCGATCTCCATGGAAACGCCGATCGGTGACGACGACGACTCCCATCTGGGCGACTTCATCGAAGACACCAACACGCTGGCCCCGGCCGAGGCGGCGCTGCACGGCTCCATGCGCGACGTCGTCAAGGACGTGCTGGACTCGCTCACGCCGCGCGAAGCCAAGGTGCTGCGCATGCGTTTTGGCATCGAAATGAGCACGGACCACACGCTGGAAGAAGTCGGCAAGCAGTTCGACGTAACCCGCGAGCGGATCCGGCAAATAGAAGCCAAGGCATTGCGCAAGCTGCGTCACCCGAGCCGCTCTGATAAGCTTAAGAGTTTCCTCGAAGGTAGTTGATCGGTATCATGCCGGTCTGACTTTCCTGGGCCTCTAGCTCATGCCTGGTTAGAGCAGCGGACTCATAATCCGTTGGTGCCGTGTTCGACTCACGGGAGGCCCACCATTGTTGAAAAAGCCCCGCAGGTTTTTCTGCGGGGCTTTTTCTTTGCCGCGGCGTTTCCGCGGACTTGCGTATCGCAGCCTGGCCGCCGCCATATTGCCGTCTCGGATCAAATCAGGCGGCGCTGCTATTTGTCCATGCCGGTAGCGGGTGCTTTCTTGTGGCTTGGTGCCTTGCCAGCCGCTTTCTTGCTCGGAGTCTTTGAGTCGGTGAGCGCCGAAGCCGTGTTCTGATTGGCACCCTGGGTGTACGGGTCAAACTTGTCATTGGCCTTTGCTGTGTCTGGCACGTAGCCGTCTTTGTTGGTCGTGCGCTGGGGGTCCGGCACGTAGCCGTCCTTGTTGGTACTACGCATGTTGTAGTCGTAGCGATCCGCCGGATTTGCGGGGCCGGCGGCGTAGACGGTACCAGGTAGGAGAACTGCAATTGCCAATGCGATAGCGATCTTCATGGATGACTCCTTCCAATCAAAGTCGATGCAAAGCCGATGGCCCTCGCGCGCTCACCTGGCGCGGCGGTCCGCTTATTAGCGTAGCCGTCAGCCTTGCAAAGTTCCAGTGATCGTTTTGCGGTGAGCCCAAGTATGTAGTTCGCTACTTCAACCGTATCCAACCGTATCCAGCCGCAATGCGGGCGATTGGCAATGCCGCGATTGCCGGCGTTTCCTTGTCATCGAGCCGGGGGTACTATTCTGACCAGGCTCGGGCAAGGAGGCTGTATGTGGCAAGATTTCCGCAGTAGTCGCAAATCGCATCGCATCGCCCTCGCCGGGGCATGCTTGCTGGCCTCCTGCGCGATTGCCCAGGCGACGGCTCCGCCCGAACTCCAGCCCGCCGACGCACGTCGTACGATCGCGACCCTGCACGCATCCGGCGTGCAGATCTATGTGTGCAAGCGCGATCAGGGCAATGCATTGGCGTGGGCGTTCAAATCCCCGGAAGCGGATCTGCGCGACGCTTCCGGCAAGCTCATCGCCAAGCATTACGCCGGGCCGACCTGGGAGGCGCCTGACGGCAGCAAGGTGACCGGCAAAGTATTGCGGCAGGCGGCAAATGCGCGGGCGCCGGACAGCATCGCGCTATTGCTGTTGCAGGCGACGAGTTCCGGGGGACAGGCCTGCTTGCGGCCGTGCATTACGTTCAGCGATTGAACACCCAAGGCGGCCTCGCGCCCGCTCAGGCCTGCACCCAGGAAGGACAGGAAAGCCGCGTGCCTTATCGCGCGGATTACATATTCCTCGAGTAGCCAGGCCTCGCCGAGGCAGGTGCGTTCGCTCTTATTGCGTTGCCATCCATGATGCTTGGATGAGCCCTGACGCGCCAGGTTTTCAGAGCTTCTGCACGGCGGCAAGGTCGAATATCTTTGCCCAGCGCAATGCTTCTTTCCGACTCGCCATGGGGATATGCCAACTGCCTTGCGCATTGTGTTCAAGACGTAATGCAAGCATCCATTCGCCGCCGTTCTCCAACGCGCCGGCGCCCGCTATATCCGCAAAGATAAACTTCGCCTGCTGCCCGCCGACATCCAGCACGCCACGCTTGCGCTCCGGATCCACGCGCATCGTCCCCCACGCTCCCTCCAGCGACAGGATGCGCTCGCCCTTGATCTTGACCCCGTGGATCGCGCGATAGCGGCGGACCTGGCTCGCGACGAATACCGCGAGCAGCGCCGCGCAGAACACGACTGCGGCGGTCCCGGCGATCGCGCCATAGGCCGCGGCCACCCTGGCGTACAGGCGGACCGCGCCGTAGATGAGGGCGGCGATCAAGGCGAGGCCTGCGATGATGAATGGCACGTCTTTTCCTTTAAAGATATTGCGGTGAATGGATTGGCCCGCCGCTATGGCGGCTATGGCCGCTGCGGCGCCCGCAGCGATCACCCGTTATTCTGGTCTTGCTGATGGGCACCGCACCTATCGCTCGCACAAGGACACCACGAAATCCACGAAGGCCCGCACCTTCGCCGGCAGGTGCTGCCGCGACGGATACAGGGCGTAGAGGGGAAAGCGCTCGTCGGGCCAGTCGGTCAGCACCGGCACCAGCCGGCCCTCGGCCAGTAGCGCCTCCGAACCGAACTGCAGCACCTGCGCGATGCCGTGGCCGCCCAGGCACACGGTGTGCATGACGCTGGCGTCGTTGACGATCAAGCGGCCCCTGGCCTGGACGACAAGGCGCTCGGCGCCGCGATGGAATTCCCAGGGAAAGGGCCGGCCGGTCTCGGGGTCGCGATAGTGGATGCAGGCATGCTCGCCGCTTTCCAGATCCGCCGGCGTGCGCGGCGTGCCGCGGCGCTTCAGGTAGGACGGTGCGGCCACGGTGATCACCGGGATATCCATCAGCTTGCGCGCCACCAGCGTGGACACGCGCGGAAAGCCAAAGCGAAAGGCCAGGTCGAAGCCGTCCGCGATCATGTCGCCGAGATGGTCGCGCATCACCAGGTCCAGCGTGAGGTGTGGATGCGCGTCGACGAAGCTGCCTAGCTGCGGGCCCAGCACGAGGCGCGAGAACAGCGGATCGACGTTGACCCGCAAGCGGCCCCGTACCGCGGCCACGCCCTGGGCGGCGCCGGCCGTGGTCTCCTCCAGCTGCGCCAGCAGCGGCACGATGTCATCAAAGAAGCGCCGGCCGTCGTCGGTCAGCGTGACGCTGCGGGTGGTGCGGTCGAACAGGCGGATGCCGAGCCGGTTCTCCAGCCGTGCGATGGCGCGGCTGACGCCGGACTGCGTCATGTCCAGGGAGGCGGAGGCGCGCGCGAAGCTGCCGTGGTCCACCACCGCCATCAGCACGCCGATACCGTCCAGCATGCGCTCGTCGAATCCCATATCGATGCCCCGCAGTCATCAATCAAGTGACGGGCATGTTATCGCTAAACGCCGCGCCGCGAACCACAATCCCGTCACCGCGGCACAAGCCGCAGCGACTGGAGAAGAGAATGTTCGCAGTGACTGGCATTACCGGACAAGTTGGCGGCGTGGTGGCTCGCGCGCTGCTGTCGGCAGGCAAGGACGTGCGCGCGGTGGTGCGCTCGGCGCACAAGGGCGACGCCTGGGCCGCCCAGGGCTGCGAGGTCGCGCTCGCCGCGATGGACGATGCGCAGGCGCTGCGGCGCGCCTTCAGCGGCGTGGAGGGCGTGTTCGTGGTGCTGCCGCCTACGTTCGATCCCAGCGCCGACCTGCGCGAGTCGCGCGGCGTCGTGGCGGCCTTGCGCGAGGCGCTGCAAGCGGCGCGGCCGCCACGCGTAGTCTGCCTGTCGACGATCGGCGCGCAGGCCAGCCAGCCCAACCTGCTGCAGCAGCTCTCGCACATGGAGCGCGAGCTGGGTGTGTTGGCGACATCGATATCGATGCCTGTGGCCTTCCTGCGCGCCGGCTGGTTCATGGAGAACACCGTGTGGGATATCGAGCCCGCCCGCAGCGGCGGCATCATCCCCAGCTACCTGCAGCCGCTGGACCGGCCGGTGCCGATGGTCGCCACCGCCGACGTCGGCCGGGTCGCGGCAGCGTTGTTGCAGCAAGCGTGGCAGGGCCGGCAGGTGGTTGAGCTGGAAGGCCCGCGCCGCGTCACGCCACTGGAGATCGCGGATACGCTGTCGGCGCTGCTGGGCCGCCCGGTAGCGGCGCAGCCGGTGCCGCGCGACACCTGGGATGCGGTGTTCCGTGCGCGAGGCATGCGCAACCCTGTGCCGCGCATGCAGATGCTCGATGGCTTCAACGCCGGCTGGATCGGCTTCGAGGCCGGCGAGGGGGCGACCCGCAAGGGCACCGTGACGCTGCGTACCGTGCTGGCCGGGCTGCTTGAGCGCGGGCACTGAATGCCCGAGTTCACTCTTCAACCTGGGTTCAACCTTGAGCCAACCTTGAGCCAGCCTGATGCATACGACGCGTACCGTCCTGATCCTGGGCGCCTCCCGCGGCCTTGGTTGGGGACTCGCGTGAATATCTTCGCGGGGCCTGGTATTTGTCGACTACCGCAACGAAATACTGCCTTGGTGATGACCGTCCGGCGCCGCCGGGCAGACGCCAAGCACACGGTTCATTAAGCGGTATTGGAGCCACGCTATGGAATACCTGCAATCGAATGGCCTGAACATGCCGCGCCTGGGCCTTGGCACCTTCCGCATGCAGGGCGAGGTCTGCCGTGCCGCGGTGGAAAGCGCGCTGGAACTTGGCTATCGCCACATCGACACGGCCGCGATGTATGGCAACGAGGACGCCGTGGGCGCGGCGCTGGCGGCGTCGGCGCTGCCGCGCGCGGCGCTGCATGTCACCACCAAGGTCTGGCACGACCAGCTGGCGCCGGATGCGATCCACCGCTCGTTCGATGCCAGCCTGGATCAGCTCGGTCTGGACTACGTCGACCTGTTCATGGTGCACTGGCCGGCGGCGGACATGAACCTGCCCGCCATCTTCGAAACGCTGGAGCGCCTTCGCGAAGCGGGCCGCACGCGTGCCATCGGCGTGTGCAATTTCACGGTGGGCATGGTGCGCACGGTGGTGGAGGAGATCGGCATTGCGCTGGCCTGCAACCAGGTCGAGTACCACGTGCTGCTGGAGCAGACGGTGATGCGCCGCTACCTCACCAGCCGTTCGATGGCGCTGGTGGCGCATTGCCCGCTGGCGCAAGGGCGGCTGGCGGAGCATGCGGCGCTGGACAGCGTCGCGGCCCGGCATGGCGCCACGCCCGCGCAGGTCGCGCTACGCTGGTTGCTCGACCAGGACGGTGTGGCCGCGATTCCCAAGGCGCAGCGGCGCGAGAGCCAGCAAGCCAACCTCGATGCGCTGAAGCTGCAGCTGGACGACGAGGACCGCCGCGCGCTTTGCGCCTTGCCGAAGGACCAGCGCTTTGTCACGCCGCCCTTTGCACCCGCCTGGGATCGCGCCGGCGATTAACCAGCAACTAGCCGGCGCTCTTGCGCACCACGGGCCGGGTGAAGATCAGCGCCGTCTCCGTGCCGGCGGTGTCGGGGTCGTATAAGTCCCAGTCCATCCCGCACAGCGAGAATCCCAGCGCGCGGTAAAAGCCGATGGCCGGGTAGTTGGTGTTCTGTGTTTCGGCGCGCAGGCAGCGCGCCGGCGTACCTTGCAGCAGGCGATTGATCTCCCCAGCAGCACGCGGCCGATGCCGGTGCCACGGAACGCGGGCGCCACGAAGATCGCGCTCAGCAGCGCGGACCGGTTCCAGGCCTCCAGCCTGACGGCGGCAAAGCCGCCGATATCGCCGCTCGCGCTCTCGAAGACCAGCGCATGGTCGGCCCTGGCGCAGTCTTGCTCGAAACCGGATGGGTCATAGTGGTTGAGCACGGGTTGGCCCAGCACCTGCTCCACGAGCCAGATGCCCAGCGGGCCGCTTTTGACCGCATAGATGCGATCGGTCTCGTAGGTGGTGTCGAGCTTGAGGATGCCGGCGCCGTCACGCGCCCAGTCGAGCGGTCTGATAGTCATGCAGTGATGCTTTCAAGTGCGTTTCATGCCGGCCTTGACCCGTTTCCCATTCTAGGCTTCGTGCAGCGGTTGTGCCTCGGTTGTGCCTCGCTTGGGCACTCAAGCCTTCAGCGCCGTCGCAGCAACGCCTCGATCTCTCCCGCGGCGTGCCTGAGCGCCGGCAGGTAGTGCTGCTCCAGGTGCGCCGCATCCCGGCTGCCGAGCACCATGCTGAACCCCAATCCCGCCACCACCTTGCCGGACTCCGCGCGCACCGGCACCGAGATGCCGGCGAAGCCGTCGACCAGTTCGCTGCTCAACGTGCAGTAGCCGTCGCTGCGCACCTGCTTGAGCGTGCGCGCCAGCGCCGTGCGCGAGCTGACCGTGAACGGGGTGAGCTTGCGCAACTGCGCGGTGGCAAGGTAAGTCTCCAGCACCTTGTCGTCCAGCCCGGCCAGCAGCACGCGGCCGAGCGAGTGGGCGTAGGCCGGCATGCGCCGCCCTACGCCCATGTCGACCCGCAGGATCTGCGGCGGTTCCTCGCGCGCCACCAGCGCCACCGCTTCGCCGTCGAGCACGCCCAGCGAGCAGGTTTCCCCGCCTGCTCGGAGAGCGCCTTGAGGTAAGGCCCGGCCAGCTGCGGCAGGTTCATCGACGCAAAGTACGCGTATCCCAGGTCCATCACGCGCGGGGTGATGGAAAAGTCCCGGCCATCCTGCGCGACATAGCCGTTGTGCTGCAGGGTCAGCAGCAGCCGCCGCGCCGCGGCGCGGGTCACGTCGAGCTGCTCCGCTACATCCTGCATGGTGAGGCTCCCCGCGCCGGAGGCGAACAGGCGCAGCAGTGCCAGGCCATTGGTCAGCGAATCGAGCAGCTCTTCCTTTTTCTGCGGGTTGGCCAGGGGCGTTTCGGGACTGTTCATGGAGTGAGGAGGCGGAAATAGGGAGATTTTAGTGCGCTGAACGCACTTGCGCGATGCCGGCATGACTACGTATGATAGGCGTTTTGCGAACAAATGTTCGCGGAATTCGGTCCGGCGCGGCGCGTGCAGGCAGCACGTGGCGCCAAGAAGAACACGATGGAGACAGCCATGAAGGTCATCAGCGCGCAGCAGGCTGCTGCGCTCGTGCAATCCCAGTGGACCGTGGCCAGCGCAGGCTTCGTTGGCGCCGGCCATGCCGAGGCGGTGACGGACGCGCTTGAGCGCCGTTTCCTGGAGACGGGCATGCCGCGCGACCTGACGCTGGTGTATTCGGCGGGCCAGGGCGACCGGGGCGCGCGCGGGGTCAACCACTTCGGCAATGCCGGCATGACCGGGCGCATCGTGGGCGGGCACTGGCGCTCCGCCACGCGCCTGGCCACGCTCGCCATGGCCGAGGCGTGCGAGGGCTACAACCTGCCGCAAGGCGTGCTCACGCACCTGTACCGCGCCATCGCCGGTGGCAAGCCCGGCGTGCTGACCAAGATCGGCCTGCACACCTTTGTCGATCCGCGCACCGCGCAGGACAGCCGCTACCACGGCGGCGCCATCAACCGCTGCGCGCAAGCGGCGATTGCCGAGGGCCGCGCGAACTGGGTCGAGGCGGTCGATTTCCGCGGCGATGAATACCTGTTCTATCCGAGCTTCCCGATCCACTGCGCGCTGATCCGCTGCACCGCCGCCGATACGCGCGGCAACTTGAGCACGCACCGCGAGGCCTTTCACCACGAACTGCTGGCGATGGCCCAGGCGGCGCACAACTCCGGCGGCATCGTGATCGCGCAGGTGGAGTCGCTGGTGGATCACCACGACAACCTGCAGGCCATCCACGTGCCCGGCATCCTGGTCGACTACGTGGTGGTGAGCGAGAACCCGGCGCATCACCAGATGACGTTCGCGGAGCAGTTCAATCCGGCCTACGTGACGCCCTGGCAAGGGGACGCTGCCAGCACCGCCGGCGCCCCTGCGCCCGAGATGGCGTCCGTGCTCGACGCCCGCACCATCGTGCAGCGGCGCGCGGTGCTGGAGCTGGCGCGCCGGCAGCCGCGCGTGGTCAACCTCGGGGTTGGCATGCCAGCCGCCGTCGGCATGCTGGCGGTGGAGGCCGGCGTCGACGGCTTCACGCTCACGGTGGAAGCCGGCCCGATCGGCGGCACGCCGGCCGACGGCCTCAGCTTTGGCGCGTCGGCGTATCCGGAAGCGATCGTCGACCAGCCGGCGCAATTCGATTTCTATGAGGGCGGCGGCATCGATCTCGCCATCCTCGGGCTGGCCGAGCTGGATGGGCACGGCAACGTCAATGTCAGCAAGTTCGGCGAAGGCGCCGAAGCGTTGATCGCCGGCGTCGGTGGCTTTATCAACATCACGCAGAGCGCCAAGGCCGTGGTCTTCGTCGGCACGCTCACCGCCGGCGGCCTGGAGGTGCGCGCCGAGAATGGCTCGCTGCGCATTACGCGCGAAGGCCGCGTGAAAAAGATCGTGCCGCAGGTTTCGCACCTCAGCTTCAACGGCCCCTATGTGGCCTCGCTGGGCATCCCCGTGCTCTACATCACCGAGCGCGCCGTCTTCGAGATGCGGCCCGATGCCATCGGCGCGGAGTGCCTGACCCTGATTGAAATCGCGCCGGGCATCGACCTGCAGCGCGATGTGCTGGACCAGTGCGCCACCGCGGTCAGCGTGGCGCCTGACCTGCGCACCATGGATGCGCGGCTGTTCCGCGCCGGGCCGCTGAAGCTCTGAAGCTCTGATGCCCTAACGCTCCAACGCTTTGATGCCATGAAGCCGGCGAGCCTCGGCCCGCCGGCCAGCGGCCCGATAACAAGCGACCGGCCATGACCGGTCATGGAGGAGGCCATCGAAGCTTTGTCCCGTCTTTCCCGTTGGTTTTTGCTGGATCGTCGACACGCGCGGGCTGTGGAGCCGGCACGCGTCATTGCTGGATTACGTTTCAAGTTCATTATGCAGAAGACAAACCGTCGTATCTTTTCGCGCCGCCTGGGCGCGGCCATCCTGGGCGCAGCCCTGCCGCTGTGCGCGCCCCAGGCATTCGCGCAGGCCTATCCCACCAAGCCGATCCGCCTGGTGGTGCCGTTCCCGCCGGGCGGCCCGACCGATACCGCCGCGCGCATCATCGGCCAGAAGATGGGCGAGTCGCTGAAGCAGACCGTGGTGGTGGACAATCGCCCGGGCGCCTCCGGCACGATCGGGGCGCAAGCCGTCGCCAAGAGCGCGCCGGATGGCTACACGCTGATGGTGCTGGCTACGCCCACGTTGCTGGCGCCGCACCTGATCAGCCGCAAGGGCTATGACATCTTCAAGGATTTCACGCCGATCGGCTCCGCCTACGACCTGCCCATCGTGATGGTGGTCAATCCGCAGGCCATGCCGGATGTGACCGGCCTGCAGCAGTACATCGCCCGCGCCAAGGCCAAGCCCGGCGCGCTCAACTACACCAGCGCGGGCAACGGCAGCTTCGGCCACCTGTCCACGGAGCTGCTCAAGAGCCTCGGGCACTTCGATGTGCAGCACGTGCCTTACAAGGGCAGCGCGCCGGCGATCTCCGATCTGCTGGCTGGCCAGGTGCCGATGATGTTCTCGGACATGATCGCGGCGCTGCCGCATATCAACGCTGGCAAGCTACGCCCCATCGCGGTGGGTTCGGCCAAGCGCGTGAGCTTCACGCCGGATGTGAAGACGGTGGCGGAGCAGGGCTTCCCCGGCTTCGAGGCAACCGCCTGGGGCGGCCTGCTGGCACCCGCCGGCACGCCCGAGGACGTGATCGCCAAGCTGTCGGCCGAACTCAAGGCGGCACTGGCGGATCCCGTGGTGCAGGAAAAGATGCTGGGCGCGGGCACGGTCGCTGCCTACCAGCCGCCGGAGCAATTGGCGTCGCGCATGCGCAGCGACTACAAGAAGTGGGGCAAGGTGATCCAGGACAACGGCATCAAGAGCGACTGAGAGTGGCAGGTTGAATCGATCGTTGCCGGCCTCGACTGGATAGGTCGTGGAGGAAGGCCGGACACGCGAATCAAGCGCCAGAGCCGCTAAAGCAAAACGGGCCGCATGCAGTGGATGCATGCGGCCCGTTGTCTTGCTCGCTAGCTGGTCAGCCAGTCAGCCAGCCATCAGTTGCTGGCGTTGCTTCCCGGCTCGACCTTCGACGCGTTGCCTGCATAGTTGGCGTGCTTCAGCGGCAAGACTTGCGCGTCGTCCGTGTGCGAGGCTGCCGCGGCCAGGCCGGGAACCAGGCCCTGCAGCGAGCCGCCGGTCAGGCCCACTTCCTTGAGTAGCGAATCGATCAGCGGCGCATGCGCGCGGTAGGACAGCGCGGCGGACATCGCCTGCTCGGCGAGATTGCCGTTGCCATTGCTGCCATTGCTGCCATTGCTGCCATTGCCGCCACCGTTGCCCGCGTCGCCGGATCCCGCCGAGCCGCCGCGATTGAGGCCGTCGACCTGGATGATCTTGATGCCGTCGATCGCCTTCATCGGCTCCACGGTCTGCTGGATCACGCCCGGCAGCGCCTGCAGCAGCGCCAGCTTGAACTTCAGGCTGGTCTGGTCGGACGACAGCGCGTTGATGGCGTCGTTGAGCGCGCGCTGTGCTTCGGCCTCGGCCAGGCCCTTCTTGCGCGCGGCCTCCGCCAGTTCGACGATGGCAGTGGCCTGCATCTGCGCGGCCTCGCGTTCTGCGCGGGCCTTGGTGGTGACGTGCACGGCCTGCGTCTCGGCTTCCTGCGCCGCCTCGATCAGGGCCACCTGCTTGGCCCGGTCGGCCTCCGCCGTGCGCCGCGTGGTCTCCACCATCTGCTCGGCCTTGACGGCTTCGGCCAGCGCCTCATTGGCGCGGCCCTGCGCCTGCGATTGCGCCTCCGATTTGGCGGCGATCACGATGGCCTTTTCCTGCTCGGCGATTTCCGTCACCTTGGCCTGCTCGATGGCCGCCATCTGCGTGACGCGCTGCTGCTCGATTTCCTTGACCCGCACATCGCGCTCGGCTTCCACCTTGCGCGTGCGCACGGCCTGCTCGCGCTGGATCTCGGACTCCTGCACCTGGCGCTCGGCGGTGATGCGGCTTTGCTCGGCCTCCTGCTTGCGCTCGGCTTCATAAGACGCGATGCGCGCGTTCTGCTCGGCGGTACGGGTCTTGACCTGCTGTTCCTGTTCGAGCTTCATGAACGATTCCTGCTGCTCGATCTCCAGCTTCTTGGCCAGCGCGTCGCGGTTCTTCTCGCGCACCGAGACCTCGGTGTCCTGCTCGACCTCGTTGCGCTCCTTGCGGCGGCGCTCGGTTTCCTGCGTGAGCTTGGTCAGGCCCTCGGCATCGAAGGCGTTGTTGGGATCGAAGAACTCCTTTGAGGTCTGGTTGAAGTTGGTGAGCGACACGCTCTCCAGTTCCAGCCCGTTCTTGGTCAGGTCTTCGGCCACGGTGTTCTGCACGCCCTGCACGAACTGCTCGCGCGCGTCCTGCAGGTCCTGCATGCTCATCTGCGCCGCGGTGGAGCGCAGCGCGTCGACGAACTTGTCGTCCACCAGCGCGCGCAGGCTCTCCGGCGCCAGCGTGCGCTGGCCCAGCGTCTGCGCGGCGGTGGACACGCCTTCCACGGTGGGCTTGACGCGCACGAAGAAGGCCACCACCACATCCACCCGCATGCGGTCCTTGGTGATCAGGCTGTCGCGCGAGGCGCGGCTGACCTCGAGCTTGAGCGTGTTCATGTTGATCGGGATGATTTCATGGAACACCGGCAGCACGATGGCGCCGCCGCTCATGATCACTTTCTGCCCGCCCAGGCCGGTACGCACGAAAGCGCGCTCGGCCGATGCGCGCGTGTACAGGCGCGAGAAGATCAGGCCGATGATGCACAGGCCGATTACGCCGGCCAGGCCGATGACACCCCAGAAGATGATGGAATCCATATTGGTTCTGACACTCCCTTAGATCTTGGAAAAGAAAGACCGCGTGCGGCCTATAGCAGGTCCGGCCGCGGGTTGACGATGGCGCGATACAAGGTGCCGGAGGCGCGCGCGACGATCAGCACGGTTTCGCCGCGCGGAAAACGCTGGCCCGGCTCGTCCGGCTCGACGCGGATGTAGTGGGCCTGGCCGTACTCATCCACCAGGCGCGCCTCCGCCGGATTGCCGGCCGAAGCCTCGCCAACCGTGACCTGGGCAACGCGCCCGACGAAGTCGAGCTCGGAGATGGCGGAGGTTTCGTCCTGCGGAAAGTAGCGTCCCACCAGGCCGCCGGCGGTGCGCACGAAGGGCAGGGCGCCCAGCGTGGCGAGCACCACCGCGACTGGCACGGGCAACAGGTGGCCGGCCACGGAAGCCGTTGCCCATTGCATGACCAGGCCGACGATGGCGAAGCCCGTCAGGAACAGCACCACCAGCATCAGCAGTGGCACGCGTCCCACGTGCAGCCAGCCGAGGAACTGGCCGATGGCGCCGGCATCGGCCGCGCCGGTGTCGGTATGGTCCAGCGCGAAATGCGTGATCAGGAAGCTGTCGGCCTGCTGCGACAGGCCGAGGCCAAGCAGCAGGGCCAGCGCCTCCAGCACGCCGATGACTACCATCAATCCAATCGCCACCACGAACGGGGCATTGCCCGGCAATAACAGCTGATTCATTTCGGCTTTCTTATTGTGCTGAATCGGTCGGGAGCGGCGAGAGCCGGTGTTGGGTGGCCGGGGCTCAGGAGCGGGTACCGTCGCGCCCGGCCTTCAGGCGCTCGAGGCGCTCGTTGACGCGCTGTTCCTTGTGCAGTGTCTCCAGCCGCTTGAGCAAGGAGGCGTCGGCGCTGGAGCTGCCCACGCCGAGCCCGGCCACGCCCGTGGCGCTGGTCATGGCGCGGTTGAAGCCTTGCTCGAGCTTGTTCGGCACGCACGCCGGTGCCGGCGCCGGGCGCAGCGCCAACGCTGCCGCCCGCGCGCTCGGCGGCAGCGCGCGCGGCCACCATGCCGGCCAGCGCCTGTTCCATCTCGGCGCGCTTGGCGCGCAGGCCCAGCAGGTCGGCTTCGGTTGCCTCGGACTTTTCCACGGCTTCCTGCAGGCTGCCGTTGAGCGTGCCAAGCTGGTCCTCGAGGTCGATCTGGCGCTCGGTCCCTGCGCGCGCCGCAGCGTCGTCGCCGTGGTTGAGCGCAACCGTGACCTGTTCGTCGAGCCGCTCGATCTCGTTATTGAGCCGCGCGATGGCCTTGGCGGCCTGATGCTTGGCCGCCTCGTGCTGGCCGAGCCCGACCCGCGCTTGCGCGATCACCTCGTCGAACTCGCGCAGGTACTGCGCCAGCACGGCTTGCGGCGCGCGCGCCTCCAGCGAGCTGACCAGTGCGTGCACATTGGCGGTCAGCAGTCGTTTCACACGGTTACCCAGGCCTTCTGTCGTCATGGTGTGTTCCTCGGTGCATCGATAAGACGCCGCTTGGGCGGCGATGGCGCAACACGAAAGTAAGAATTTCAGGTGGCTTGCCGGGCGCTCTGGATCAGTTTTGCCAGTTCTAACACTTCCGGGATATAGGCGTCCAGTACGGCGGGGTCGTAGGCCGGCGTGCGCTGGGTCACCCCCAGGCGCAGCAGGCCCAGCAGCATGCGCATGGCGCGGGCGGTGAGGCGTGCCTCCAGGTCGCGCGCCTGCGCCGGGGCCTGGTCGCCGGCAGGTACGGCGGCAATCAGGCTGGCCATCAGCTCGGGCAGCTGCATGGCCAGCAGCGGGACGATGGCTGAGTGCAGCTGGTGGTCGTGCTCCAGGGCCTGCGTGGCTTCGAGCAGGGGGCGCACTTGCTCGCGCAGCAGCGAGACGCAGCCGATGTAGTCGCTTGAGCCGTCGGCGCGCCGGCGCGCATCGGCAAGCAGGGCGCGGATCTTGTCGCTGGGACTGCTGGCGCCGGCCAGCTGGATGCCGGCCAGCCAGGCGAGGTCTTCTTCGGGGATTCGGACGGAGACGGTTTGCATCGGGATCGGCCAGCGGCCTGAAGTGACTCACTGGAACCAAGCATAGGTCGCGCGTCATCGTTTGTATACGTTTGAAAACAAAAAATGACAACTACGATCCAGCGCGCTTGCCGGATAAGGGCGGTGGCGAGGCGCTGGGACTTAACGGCAACACGGCTGGTGACATAAAGTTGAAATCCGCAACGCCGAAACTGGCGTTGCCGCCACACCCGCACTACCCTTAAATGGGCTGCTAATGCTACAATCTAAGTCTTTGATTTACATGAGCTATTGATCGCGCGGCGGAATTGCCCACGCAAGGGCCCACGCAAGGCACGGACAGACAACGGTTTGCAATGGCGTGCGCCAGCACGGCGCGCCCCACGCAGCCGGCCCTTAAATCCATGCGCAGATCTCGCCCGCTCGGTTCAAGACGCGTGTCCGTTGGCGCCGGGTTCGCCTCCTGCAAGACACGGAAACCATGACGACTACGACCACTGACCAGACCACCCCCGAGATCACCTTCGACAGCTTCGGGCTAGATGCTCGCATCCAGCGCGCGCTGTCCGAGCAGGGCTACACCAAGCCCACTCCCATCCAGGAGCAGGCGATTCCCGTGGTGCTGCTGGGCAAGGACGTGATGGGCGCGGCCCAGACCGGCACCGGCAAGACCGCTGGCTTTGCGTTGCCGATCATCCAGCGCCTGCTGCCGCTGGCCAGCGGCAGCGCCTCGCCGGCCCGCCATCCGGTGCGCGCCCTGATGCTCACCCCTACCCGCGAGTTGGCCGACCAGGTCTACGACAACGTGGCCCGCTACGCGCGCTTCACGGACCTGCGCAGCACGGTGGTGTTCGGCGGCGTCGACATGAACCCGCAGACCGAGGCCCTGCGCCGCGGCGTGGAAATCCTGGTGGCAACCCCGGGCCGGCTGCTCGACCACGTGCAGCAAAAGTCGGTAAACCTGTCGCAAGTGCAGATGCTGGTGCTGGACGAGGCCGACCGCATGCTCGACATGGGCTTCCTGCCCGACCTGCAGCGCATCATCAACCTGCTGCCGGCACAGCGCCAGACGCTGCTGTTCTCGGCCACCTTCTCGAACGAAATCAAGCGGCTGGCCGCCAGCTACCTGCGCCAGCCGGTCACCATCGAAGTGGCGCGCAGCAACTCGGCCAACGAGAACGTGCGCCAGACCGTGTTCCAGGTCGAAGACGGCCACAAGCAGGGCGCCGTGGTGCACCTGCTGAAGAAGCGCGCCGCCGAAGGCCTGTCGCGCCAGTGCATCGTCTTCGTCAACAGCAAGATCGGCTGCTCGCGCCTGGCGCGCCACCTGGAGCGCGAGGGCATCAACGCCGCCGCCATCCACGGCGACAAGACCCAGACCGAGCGCATGCAGACGCTGGAAGGCTTCAAGCAAGGCAATATCGACGCACTGGTCGCCACCGACGTGGCGGCGCGCGGCCTCGACATTCCCGACATGCCCTGCGTGATCAATTTCGACCTGCCGTTCAGCGCCGAAGACTACATCCACCGCATTGGCCGTACCGGCCGTGCCGGCGCCAGCGGCGATGCCATGTCGATCTACGTGCCGGGCGACGAGCGCCTGCTGGTCGATATCGAGAGGCTGCTCAAGCGCAGCATCCCGCGTACGCCGCTGGAAGGCTTCGACCCCACCGGCGCCGGCGCCCGTGCCGACGAGAGCGACCGCCGCCGTGCCCGCACCGAAGTGCGCCGCCCGCGCGCCAATGGCGACGGCGAAGAGCCGCGTGCGCGCCGCAACGATCCGGCCAGCTCGCGCAATGCGTTCCGCCCGTCCTCCGACGATTCCTTCTTCTCGCGTCCTTACGAGCCGAGCGCCGCGGCGGTTGCCGCGCAGCCCGACGTGACGGACAACAATGCCTCCGCCTTTGGCCGCGGCCGTCCGGCGCCCAAGCGGCAGCTGGCGGCACTGCTCGGCGGCGTGCCGCGCAAGTCCTGAACGGGCCGGCGCGACATGTAGCGAATCGCTGCCGCTGCAGCAAACAAGAAAGGCGCCCTCGGGCGCCTTTCTTGTTTTGGACTTCATGCCATTCAGGTGTGTGTCGTCGCTTCGCCGTGCGCTTGGGCAGGCAGGCGTTCCAGCAAGGCCGCCCAGCCGGCCGTGGCGTCGCTCAGCCAGCTCTGCACCGATTGCGCCGCGCTCGCCAGGCCCAGGTGCGCGCCGGCCATGCGCAGTGCCGCCAGCGGATCAAGATCGTCGATGGCCTGCGCGCCGCTTTGCTTGCTGAGCTTCTCGCCTAGCGCGTTGGTCACCACCGGCACGTGCAGGTACGACGGCGTGGGCAGCCCTAGCAGATGCTGCAGGTGGATCTGCCGCGGCGTGGAGTCGAGCAGGTCGGCGCCACGCACGATATGCGTGATGCCCTGGTGGCCATCGTCGACCACCACCGCCAGCTGATAGGCCCACAAGCCATCGGCACGGCGCAGCACGAAGTCGCCGAGCTCGGTCGCGAGGTCCTGGCATTGCCGGCCTTGCCAGCGGTCGTCGAAGCAGATCAGCGCGGCGTCGCCGTCCGGCACCCGCACCCGCCAGGCGCGGGGCGGCTTGCCATGCAGGCCGTCGCGGCAGGTACCGGGATAGCCCAGCGTCTGGTGGCGCGCGCGCGCGTGCAGCAGCGAGTCGGCGATCTCCTTGCGCGAACAGCCACAGGGATAAGTCCGGTGGTCGGCATCGAGCTTGCGCAGTGCCTCGGCGTACAGCGCTTCGCGCCGGCTCTGCCATTGCGGCGGCTCGTCCGGATGCAGGCCCAGGCGCGCCAGGGCCCGCAGGATCTGCTGGTCCGCGCCGCGCACGCAGCGCGGATAGTCGATGTCCTCGACGCGTACCAGCCAGCTGCCAAGGTGGGCGCGCGCGTCGAGCCAGCTGGCCAGCGCGGTGACCAGCGAGCCCATATGCAACGGGCCGGTGGGGAGGGCGCAAAGCGGCCCCGGTAGCCGGGCGCCGGGCTCGGGCGGGTAGGCATGGCGAAAACAGGTGTGGGTCGGGCGGTTAGTCAGGCTGGCCCGGTTGCTGCTGGAGCAGGGCTTGCGCCAGGCGCGGGTCTTCCAGCTTGTTGGCCCACCATTGCAGCGCCTTGCCGCGCGTGTTGGTGCGCCAGGCTACCTTGAAGTTGCCGGGGGCGCGCACCTCCAGGGTTTCGCGCGCCTGCAGCACGCCGCTTTCGATAAAGGGCTGCGCCATGGGCGCCGGCAGCCAGCCGCACCCCAGGCCGCGGATCTGGGCTTCGAGCTTGTCGCGCATGGTGGGCACCACCAGCACGTCCTGCCCGGCGAGCACGCCATGGGTGCGGGCCGGCAGGTTGCGCGAGGTATCGCCCACGGCCACGATGCGGTGCTTGGCGATCTGCAGCGTGGTCAGCGGGCCGGGCTCGGTCGCCAGCGGGTGATGCGCGGCCACCGCGAAGACAAACGGCATGGAGCCCAGCGGGCGCACCTGGAAGCCCTGGGTGCTGGGCGCATCGTAGGCGCCGCCGATCACCAGGTCGGCGCGGCTGCTGACCAGCGCATCCCAGGCGCCGCCCAGCACTTCCTTTGCAAAGCGCAGCCGGGTGGCATCGTTTTCCTTGTAGAAGTCCTGGATCACCGGCAGCAGGGCGCGGAAGTTGATCAGGTCGTCCACCACGATGGTCAGCGCGGCTTCCCAGCCGGTGGCCAGCCGCTTGACGCGGCGGGCCAGGTCGTCGGCGGCATGCAGCAGGTGGCGGCCTTCGTCCAGCAGGGCGCGCCCGGCGGGCGTGAGCTCGGCGCGGTGGCGGCGGCGGTCAAACAGCAGCACGTCCAGGTCTTCCTCCAGCTTGCGCACCACGTAGGTGAGCGCGGAGGGCACTTTGCCCATCTCGTGCGCGGCGGCGGCAAAGCTGCCCTTGCGCTCGATGGCGTCAAGAACTTCCAGGGATTCGAGAGAGAGTGCCATGTTCAGAAATTCTGAATGAATGCTTCTAAGATCGACCTGCTTAATATACGCCTGCCGCTCTAAACTGCCTAGTATTGAAACGTAGCGCAAGGCCAGGACTAGGTTTAGACCGGTTCCTGATGCCGATGTGGCCTGAAGGAGGGCCGTCAAAATGATTGAAATCAGAAAGGCGGGTGAACGTGGTTATGCCGATCATGGCTGGCTCAAGTCGTACCATACGTTTTCCTTCGCGGATTACTACGATCCCAAGCACGTCCAGTTCGGGCCGCTGCGCGTCATCAACGAAGACCGTGTAGCCCCGGGCATGGGGTTTGGCACCCATGGCCACCGCGACATGGAAATCATCAGTTACGTGCTGGAAGGCGAGCTGGCCCACAAGGACAGCATGGGCAACGGCAGCGTGATCCGCCCCGGCGACGTGCAGCGCATGAGCGCGGGCACCGGCGTGCGGCACTCGGAGTACAACCACGCTGCGCACGACACCACGCACTTCCTGCAGATCTGGATCCTGCCGGAGAAGACCAACCTCGAACCCGGCTACGAGGAAGAACACTTCCCGGCGGCCGACAAGCGCGGCCGGCTGCGCCTGGTGGGCAGCCGTGACGGCGCCGAGGGTTCGGTGGTGATCCACCAGGACATGCGCCTGTATGCCGGCTTGTTCGATGGTGACGAGTCCGCCACGCTGGCGCTGGCGCCCAAGCGGCGCGCCTATGTGCATGTGGCGCGTGGCCGCGTCACCGTCAATGGCAAGGCGCTGGAAGCGGGCGATGCCGCACAGCTGGAAGGTGCTGAGGCGGTGACCCTGACCCAAGGCGATGGTGCCGAAGTGCTGGTATTTGATCTGCCCTGAGGCGTTGCTTCGGCAGCCTGCAGCCCGCCCGCTCAGCCGGCGGGCTGCGGTGCCTTGTCTGGGCGGGTTTGCCGTATGCTATCGTCTTGCTATAGATAAGCGATCAGCCCGGCACACGCGCCGCCTGATGCGCCCTGGCCATCGACACCCAGACCAGAGATGACATTTGTATCCGTTCTCCTCGCGCTGATCGCCGAGCAGTTCCGCGCCCTGGGCCGCAACAATCCGATCTACGACATCGTGCGCGTTCTTGCCGAGCGCGCCGAGCATGCCTTTGACACCGGGCGGCCGCGCGATACCGCGCTGGCCTGGTTCACCGTGGTGCTGCCGCTCACGCTGACCGCCATGGTGGTGCACTACCTGCTGGCCTCCATCAGCGTGGCACTCACGCTGGCGTGGAATGTCCTGCTGCTCTACCTCACCCTCGGTTTCCGGCAGTTCAGCCACTTCTTCACCGATATCCACGAAGCGCTCAACCGCGACGACCTGCCGCGCGCCCGCGCGCTGCTGCACCAGTGGACCGGCCTCGAAACCATCGAAATGCCGGTCACGGAAATCGTCCGGCATACCCTGGAAGCCGCCATCGTGGCGGTGCACCGGCATGTGTTCGGGGTGTTCTTCTGGTTCCTGGTGCCGATCGGCCCGGGCGGCGTGGTCTTGTACCGCATCGCCGAGTACCTCGCCCGTCACTGGAATATCCCGTCCACGGAGCGCAGCCCCGCGCTGGGCCGCTTTGCCGCGCGCGCCTTCTACCTGCTGGACTGGATTCCCTCGCGGCTGACCTCGGTCGGCTTTGCCATCGTCGGCAATTTTGAAGACGCGGTCTACGCATGGCGCAACCACGCGCGCAAGTGGAACGATGCCGTCAACGGCATCCTGCTTGCCAGCGGCGGCGGCGCGCTTGGCGTGCGCCTGGGCGTGCCGCTGGCAGAGGAAAGTTCTACCGTGGTGCTGCGCACCAGCCTCGCCGGTCCGGCGGTGGACTATGCGCCAGGCATGGAAGACGACAGCGAGCCCGAGGCAGTTGCGCCGGAATTCGGCATGGAGCCAAACGTGCGCACGCTGCAATCGGCCATCGGCCTGGTGTGGCGTGCCGTGGTGCTGTGGATGCTGCTGCTGGCGATGTTGTCGCTGGCGCTCTGGGTGGGCTGAGCCAATCCCGCTGTACCCGTTGACCATCGACGCCCGCGCTTGCCGCGGGCGCTTTGCTTCAGGGTTGCCGCGGCGCGCCGCACTGCCAGCACGAGCCGAACTGCGCCTCGTGCCATTCGCCGCAGGACACGCAGGCCCATCGCGGCCCCGGCGCCGGATTGGCGGCGGCGCGCAATACCTCCCAGGCCTCGGCTTCCCGTTCATCGTCGATCAGCCAGACCTGGGGCGCGCTCTCGCGAAACGGGATGTCGCCCATGGCGCCGGCCAGCCAGGTATTGCGCAGGTCGGCACGGATGCCGGCGGCCTCCAGCACGTTCTGGCAGTGCGCCGCATGGACCAGCGATGGGGTGGATAGCAGTAGTTTCATCGGGATCGGGTGCGCCGCATGCTCGTATGCCCGCATGCGGCGCACCCGACTATCTTACCACGGCTTTTGCTGGCGGGATTCGTGCAGCAGTTGCGTGTAGAGCTGGTGGCGCCGTCCCGATATCTCGCCGGCCTTCATCGACGCCAGCACGCCGCAGCCAGGCTCGTTGATGTGGTGGCAGTTGTAGAACCGGCACTCGGTCAGGCGCGGGCGGAACTCGGGAAACGCGCGCTCCAGCATGCCTTCGCTCAGGTGGTGCAGGCCGAACTCCTGGAAGCCCGGCGAATCGATCAGGCAGCCGCGCTGGCGCGCTTGCGGATCCACGCCGTCCTTGCCGTCCACTTCGCCATCCACGCTGGCGGGCAGGTGGTAGAGGCGCGTGAAGGTGGTGGTGTGCTTGCCCGAATCCAGCTTGGCGGAGATTTCGCGCGTCTGTGCTTCCACGCCCGGGATCAGCAGGTTCAGCAGCGAGGATTTGCCCATGCCCGACTGACCGATCAGGATGCTGGCGCGGTGCGCCAGCTGCGGGCGCAGTTGCGCCAGCGTATCTTCCGGCGATCCGTGCACCGACAGGAACAGCGTCTCATAGCCCAGCCCGCGGTACAGCTCGAGCCGGCCGCGCGCTTCTTCCAGCCGCTCGGTCAGGTCGATCTTGTTGAGGATGATCAGCGGGCGGATGCCCAGTGCTTCGGCGGACACCAGCGCGCGGCCCAGCAGGTCTTCCGAGAAGCCCGGCTCGGTCGCCAGCACGATCACCACCTGGTCGATATTGGCGGCGAGGAGCTTGGACTTGAACTGGTCCGATCGATGCAGCAGGTTCTTGCGCGGCTTGAAGCCGGTGATCACGCACTGGTCGGACGCGGCGCGCTCGATGGTGACGCGGTCGCCGACCGCGCATTCGCTGCGCTTGCCGCGCGGGAAGCCGTGCAAGCGGCTGCCGTCGTCCAGCTCGATCACATAGTGGCGGCCGTGCGCGGCAACGATCAGCGCTTCCTCGGCGGCGGCGCCATTGGCATTGGCTTTGGCAGGGCTTGCGGCACGCTGCGGGCCTCCCCGGCTGGCGGCGCGGCTCATGCGTGCGCCAGCAGGCGGTCGATCCGCTGTGCTGCTGGTGGGTGCGAGTAGTAAAAGGCGCTGTAGATCGGGTCGGGGGTCAAAGTGGAGGCATTGTCCTTGTAGAGCTTGACGAGGGCCGAGACCAGGTGGCCGGCATCGGTCTGGCCGGCCGCAAACGCATCCGCCTCGAACTCATGGCGGCGCGAGGTCTGGCTCGCCAGGGGGCCGAGCAGGAAGGTGAATACCGGCAAGGTCAGAAAGAAGAGCACGAGGGCAAGGGCGTGATTGGTGGTGCCAAGATTGGGCAGCACGCCCAGGCCGGTGTAGAACCACGTGCGGCTGGAAAGCCAGCCCAACGCGGCGAGGAAGACCAGGCTCAGTGCAAAGCTGACCAGCATGCCCTTGAGGATGTGGCGCCGCTTGAAGTGGCCAAGCTCATGCGCAAGCACCGCTTCGATCTCGTCGTCGGCAAGGCGCTCCATCAGGGTGTCAAAGAAGACGATGCGCTTGGCCGCGCCGAACCCGGTGAAGTAAGCATTGCCGTGCGCGCTGCGCTTGCTGCCGTCCATCACGAACAGGCCGCGGCTGCGAAACCGCACTTCGCCAGCAGGCGCGTGATGCGGGCTTCCAGCGCAGCGTTGGCGAGTGGCTCGAAGCGGTTGAACAGCGGCATGATCACCGACGGGGCAATCATCTGCACGAAGATCGTGAAGGCGATCCACGTCAGCCAGGTCCACGCCCACCAGTACTCGCCCATATGGGCCATGAGCCACAGCACGGCGAGCAGCAAGGGCAGGCCGAGCACGCAGCCAACGGCGGTCATCTTCAGCATGTCGGCCAGGTAGAGCTTCCAGCTCATGCGGTTGAAGCCAAAGCGCTGCTCGATGCCGAATTGCCCGTAGAGCGAGAAGGGCAGGTCGACCAGGCCGCCGATCACGGCCACGCTGGCAATCAGCGCCACGCTGTAGGCGTATCCCGGGCCAAAGGTGTCGATCCAGAACTGGTTGATCCACTGCAGCCCGCCCAGCATGGTCAGCACGATCAGCAGCGCGGCGCCGGCCAGCACTTCCAACATCGACAGCCGGGTGCGGGCGATGGTGTAGTCGGCCGCCTTCTGGTGCGAGGACAGCGAAATGGTGTCGGCAAAGCGGGCAGGGACCGCATGACGGTGTTGCGCCACATGGCGCACCTGGCGGGAGGCCAGCCAGAGCTTGGTCAGCACCATCAGCATCAGGGCGGCTAGGAACAGAAACGTGAACATCGGGCAGGGCCTTGTCGTGGGAAGCCTTGGCGTGCGCGGTGGCGGCCGGACCGCCGAAGCGGGTTTCCGGGCGCATTGGAACCGGCTGCGGCGGCGGATATGCGAGAATTATAAGTTGTTCGTGCCCGCAGCCCCGTGTTCCTGATCCGGGGCTCGGGCGCGCCCCCTTTGCTTCTCTTTCGATTGCAGTCCAGATGACCAGCCAAAATACCCACGTCCCCAGCGGCGTCAAATCCGTCAAGAGCGAAAACAACCTGATCTGGCTGGACATGGAGATGACCGGCCTGATGCCTGACACGGACCGCATCATCGAGATCGCGATCGTGGTGACCGACTCCGAACTCAACATCCTGGCCGAAGGCCCGGTGCTGGTGATCCACCAGGAAGACGCCGTGCTCGATGGCATGGACAACTGGAACAAGGGCACCCACGGCCGCTCGGGCCTGATCGACAAGGTCAAGGCCTCGACCCTGACCGAAGCGCAGGCCGAGGTCGAGCTGCTGGCTTTCCTCAAGCGCTGGGTGCCGGCCGGCAAGTCGCCCATGTGCGGCAACTCGATCTGCCAGGACCGCCGCTTCATGGCGCGCTACATGCCCAAGCTGGAGGCGTTCTTCCACTACCGCAACCTCGATGTCTCCACGCTGAAGGAACTGTGCAAGCGCTGGGAGCCGGCCATCCACAAGGGCTTCATCAAGCGCCAGCTGCACACCGCGCTGGCCGATATCCTGGAGTCCGTGGAAGAGCTGCGCTACTACCGCACGCACTTCATCCGCCACTCGGCGCCGGCGGCGGCCCCCGCGGCCGAGGCGAGCGCAACGCCGGCTACCCCGGCCGCCTGATTCTCCCCCTCCCATGTCACTGCCAAGGCGCCCTGCGGGGCGCTTTGGCTTAACGGCAGCCCGCCCATGCTCGCGCGCATCGTCTCGATCATCACGCCGGTCATCCTGATCATCCTGGTCGGCTGGCTCTACGGGCGCCGCGCGCATCCCGACATGTCCGGGATCAACCGCGCCACGCTCGATGTGATCGCGCCGCTGCTGGTGGTGTCCGCCTTCGTCAGCAAGGAATTCGTGCTGGCCGACCAGCTTGTGCTGCTCGGTTGCGCGGTCGCCGTGGTGCTGGGCTCGGGGCTGCTGGCCTGGCTTGGCGCGCGGCTGCTGGGGGCGGATCCGCGCACCTTCGTGCCGCCGATGATGTTCAACAACTGCGGCAACATGGGCTTGCCGCTATCGGTGTTCGCGTTCGGGCCGGTCGGGCTGGCTCCCGCGGTGGCGCTGTTCGCCGCGTCCAACCTGATGCACTTCACCATCGGCATGAAGATCGTCAACCGTCACGCATCGATGACGCAGATCGCGCGCAATCCGATGGTGCTGGCAACGGTGGCGGGGGTGGGTTTGTCGCTGGCGCGGCCATGGTTCTCGTTGCCGGAGCCTGTGTTCCAGTCGATCAAGCTGCTGGGCGACGCTACCGTGCCCTTGATGTTGTTCGCGCTCGGCGTGCGCATGAAGGACGTGAGCCTGCGCAACTGGGGCATGGGCGCGATCGGCGCCGTGGTCTGTCCGCTGACCGGCATCGCCTGCGCCTTGCTGCTGGCGCAGGTGGTGCCGCTAACCCAGCTCCAGCGCGGGCTGCTGTTCGTGTTCGCGTCGCTGCCGCCTGCCGTGCTCAACTTCCTGGTGGCGGATCATTTCCGGCAGGAGCCGGACCAGGTGGCGTCGATCGTGCTGCTGGGCAATGTCGCTGCCGTGGTGTTCGTGCCGGTGGGGTTGTATCTGGGGCTGCGCTAACTGCACAAACCGCACCAACTGCACTAACAAGCGCTAGCGTCAAGCCACCCCCAGTTGGCTCACGCCGCGGGCTTGGCGCGGGTCGCGTGCTTCGGGCGCCACACCTTGGCCACGGCTTCGTCGGTGTCGATATAGGGGCCGCCGATCAGGTCGACGCAGTAGGGCACCGCGGCAAAGATGCCTTGCACGATGGGTTTGCCGCCCTCGCCGCGCAGGCCTTCCAGGGTTTCGCGGATGGCGCGCGGCTGGCCCGGCAGGTTGATGATCAGGGCGGCGCGGCTGGCGGTTTCGCGAATCACCGCCACCTGCCGCGACAGGATGGCCGTGGGCACGAAGTGCAGGCTCACTTGGCGCATCTGCTCGCCAAAGCCGGGCATTTCCTTGGTCCCCACCGCCAGCGTAGCCTCGGGGGTGACGTCGCGCCGGGCCGGGCCAGTGCCGCCGGTGGTCAGCACCAGATCGCAGCCGGCCACGTCGACCAGCTCGATCAGCGTGCGCGAGATCAGCGCCTGCTCGTCGGGGATGAGACGCTCCACGGCCTGCCAGGGCGAGGTCAGGGCGCGCCCGAACCAGTCCCGCAGCGCCGGGATGCCCTCGTCCTGGTAGGTGCCGCTCGAGGCACGGTCGGAGATCGAGACAAAGCCAACCAGCAGTTCGTCCGGGTGCCTGCGGGCAACGGGATGGACCAGCGCGGGCGTTGTGGTTTGCGTCATCTTGTCCCCATTTCCTTGGTTGCTGCTTGTTGGTTGTCGGTTATTCGCCGGCTTCCGGCTCGGGTTCCTGCTCGCCGCTGGCTGCGGCCTGCTTGCTTTCCAGCGCGGTCTTGATGGCCTGGAACAGCTCGCGGAAGTAGCGCGGCGGCTTGCTCATCTCGTGCTCTTTGCGCGCATTGCGGATGATGTTGCGCAGCGTCTGGACGTCGCTGGCCGGATGCTCGGCCAGGAATTTCGTCAGCGCGGCGTCGTCCGCCAGCAGCAGTTCGCGCCAGCGCTCGACCAGGTGCAGCTTGGCCGTCTCGGCCTTGCTGGTGCCCTTGAAGCCTTCCAGCACGCGCTGGATGGCTGCCACCTCGTCATCGTCCAGCCTGCGCATGACCTTGCCGACGAACTGCATCTGGCGGCGCTTGCCTTCGTGGTTGGTGATGCGCCGCGCGTCGCGGATGGCGTCGGCCAGCGCTTCGGGCATGGGCACGCGCGCCAAGCGGTCCTTGGGCAGGGCTTCGAGTTCCACGCCCAGGTCCTGCAGGGCGAGCATATCGCGCTTTTTCTGCGACTTGCTCTTGAGCATGTCGTCGTCGTCGGCCGGTTCGGGGGTGAACGGGTCGGGGAAGCCGGAGGCGTTCCGGGGGAGGGGCGGGTGTTTCGCGTCATGGTTGGCATTTTATCTTGCTATGATTCTTGTTTGGACTTTTGATGACCGCGCCCACAATGGATCAATCCGCAGACCAGACCACCCATTTCACTTATACCCAGGCCCAGCTGAGCGAGATGGCCGCCGATGTGCTGCGGGTGGCACGCGAGCTGGGCGCCACCGACGCGGCTACCGAGATCTCCGAGGGCAGCGGCCTGTCGGTGTCGGTGCGCAAGGGCCAGGTGGAAACCATCGAGCAAAACCGCGACAAGGTAATGGGCGTCACGGTCATGATCGGTCAGCGGCGCGGCAACGCCAGCACCTCGGATTTCTCGCCGGCTGCCCTGCGCGCCACGGCCGAGGCGGCTTACAACATCGCCCGCTTCACCGCGGAAGACGATTGCGCCGGCCTGGCTGAAGAGGAACTGCTCGAGCGCGACCCGCAAGACCTCGACCTGTTCCACCCCTGGAATATCGACGCCGAGCAAGCCATCGAGCTCGCGTGCCGCTCCGAGGCGGCCGCCTTCGCGGTCTCGCCGCGCATTCGCAACAGCGACGGCGCCAGCGTCTCGGCCCAGCATTCGCAGTTCGTGCTGGCCACCTCGCGCGGCTTCTCGGGCGGCTACCCGTATTCCCGCCACTTTATTTCGTGCGCGCCGATCGCCGGCACCGGCAGCGGCATGCAGCGCGACGACTGGTACTCGTCCAAGCGCGCGCCCGGCGCGCTGGCCGCGCCTGAGGACATCGGCCGCTATGCCGCAGAACGCTCGCTGGCCCGCCTGAATGCGCGCCAGTTGTCGACGCGCCGTTGCCCGGTGCTGTTCGAGGCACCTCTGGCTGCCGGCCTGCTCGGCGCCTTCGTGCAGGCCGTGTCCGGCGGCGCGCTGTACCGCAAGTCGACCTTCCTCCATGACACGCTGGGCAAGGCGGTGTTTGCGCCGCATATCCATATCCATGAGCAGCCCCACCTGCCGGGCGCCATGGGCAGCGCGCCCTTCGACGAAGAAGGCGTGAAGACCCACGCGCGCGATGTGGTGCGCGGCGGCGTGGTGGAGGGCTATTTCCTCTCCACCTACTCGGCGCGCAAGCTTGGCATGAAGACCACCGGCAATGCCGGCGGCTCGCACAACCTGACGCTCTCCAGCACGCTGACCACGCCGGAAGACGACTTCGCCGGCATGCTGCGCAAGCTGGGCACCGGCCTGCTGGTGACCGAGCTGATGGGGCAGGGCGTGAACTACGTGACGGGCGATTACTCGCGCGGTGCGTCGGGCTACTGGGTCGAGAACGGCGTGATCCAGTATCCGGTGGAAGAGATCACCATCGCTGGCAACATGAAGGAAATGTTCCAGCAGATCGTGGCCATTGGCGCCGATTCGCTGGTGCGCGGCACCAAGGAAACGGGCTCGGTCCTGATCGAGCAGATGACTATCGCCGGCAACTAAAAACGACAGCGGCGGCCTGGAAACAGGCCGCCGCGCGGGTAACAACGTCAGGGTCGTTCAAACCAGGCGTTTGAGCCGACCGTTATTCCTCGCCTGAGGGCGGGCGTTCATACGTCACGAACGCGTAGTCGAAGCCGTTCGCTTCCGAATGATGCCGCTCGCGCTGCGTCGCGATCCACTGCTGCGGGTCGATGGGCGGAAACACCGCGTCGCCTTCCACATCCGCATCGATCTCCGTCACCACCAGCCGGTCCGCGCTGGGCAGGGCCTCGGCATATAGCTGCGCGCCGCCGATCAGGAAGATCTGCTCCACACCTACGCATAGCCGCTGCGCGTCTTCCAGCGAGTTCGCCACGTCGCAGCCTTCGATGCGCAGGTCGCGGTTGCGGCTGACCACGATATTGCGCCTGCCCGGCAGCGGCCGGCCAATCGATTCCCACGTCTTGCGGCCCATCACGATGGGCGCGCCCATGGTGGTGCGCTTGAAATGCGCCAGGTCTTCCGGCAGGCGCCAGGGCAGGGTGTTGTCGCGGCCGATCACGCCGTTGCGGGCCTTTGCCACGATCAGGGTCAACAGCGTCATACGGCCACCGGTGCCTTGATGGCCGGATGCGATTCGTAGCCCACCAGTTCGAAGTCCTCGTACTTGTAGTCGAAGATGCTGTCCGGCTTGCGCAGGATCTTCAGCTGCGGCAGCGCCATCGGCGCGCGCGCGAGCTGGGTGGCCACCTGCTCGGCGTGGTTGCTGTAGATGTGGCAGTCGCCACCGGTCCAGATGAAATCGCCCACATCGAGTCCGGTCTGCTGCGCGATCATGTGCGTCAGCAGCGCGTAGCTGGCGATATTGAACGGCACGCCGAGGAAGATATCGGCGCTGCGCTGGTACAGCTGGCAGGACAGCCTGCCGTCGGCCACGTAGAACTGGAAGAAAGCATGGCAGGGCGGCAGCTTCATCTGCGCGATCTCGCCCACGTTCCAGGCCGACACGATCAGCCGGCGCGAATCGGGATTGCTGCGGATCTGCGTCATCAGGTCGCTGATCTGGTCGATGTGGCGGCCGTCCGGCGTAGGCCACGCGCGCCACTGCGAGCCATAGACCGGCCCGAGTTCGCCGTTTGCGTCGGCCCATTCATCCCAGATGCTGACGCCGTTTTCCTTCAGGTACTGGATATTGGTCGAGCCCTTCAGGAACCACAGCAGCTCGTGAATGATCGACTTCATGTGCAGCTTCTTGGTGGTCACCACCGGGAAGCCTTCGCGCAGGTCGAAGCGCATCTGGTAGCCAAACACCGAGCGTGTGCCGGTGCCGGTGCGGTCGGCCTTTTCGGTGCCATGCTCTTGCACATGGCGCATGAAGTCGAGGTACTGTTTCATCGGCGCGGGTGTTGGGGAAAAAGTGACGCGGCAGCGGTGCGCGCTGTATCAGGGCAATCTGCCAAGCGATTAGCAAATTGCTAAAGGCTTAGCATTTTATCGCAAAGCAAAACGGGCCGCCTCGCGGCGACCCGTTCTCATGTGCGCCCAGCATGGGCGCACTCCTGTGGGTGCAAGTCCCACCGTAAGTTGATCACAGCGATCGAAGCGAAGCGCAACTGCGAAAGGGCGACCGATCGTGGGGAGGAAGCGTGGAGTGAAGCTGCGAGCCGAGGAACACGAACCGGATAGAAGGCGGTGCCGACCAGGACGAGCGGGCATGAAACCGCGAAGTTCTCGTGATCAAGGGGAGGCGGCGTAAATCCGGCGGTTGTGCAGCGAAGGAGTGCGTTCTTACCTGGGGAGATCTCGCCTCATGCCTGAAAGGGCGACGGCGTCGAGCCGGAGCGAGAAGTCAGCAGAGGTCGAAGTAGTTGGGGGTAGCGCCGGCAAGGCTCGAATCCGCCGACGAAGGACCGAACGAGAGGGAGTGTTCGAAGCCATGTCGATACCGAAGGCATTGCGTCAGAAGCCCGCGCGAGCGGGGCGGGAGGAGTAGCGGGCGGTGAAGCCGGCCGTGAACCCGCCTGCGACGAAGCCGGCGGTCCGCGGCGGGGACCGGAGGACACGGGGTCGGCGCTGCTGGCAGCGGCGCTGACGCGAGAGAACCTGAAGCAGGCGTTCAGGCGGGTCCGCCGCAACAAAGGCGCCGCTGGCGTGGATGGTCTGGATATTGATCAGACCGCCCGCTATCTGGTGTCGGCGTGGCCGGAGATCCGCCAGCAACTGCTCAAGGGGACGTACCGGCCCAGTCCGGTACGGCGGGTAACGATTCCGAAGCCGGACGGAGGAGGCGAGCGCGAGCTCGGTATTCCGACGGTGACGGACCGGCTGATCCAGCAGGCGCTGTTGCAGGTGCTGCAGCCGATGCTGGACCCCACCTTCAGCGAGCACAGCTACGGCTTCCGGCCTGGGCGGCGTGCGCACGATGCGGTGTTAGCCGCGCAGTCGTACGTGCAGTCGGGGCGGCGAGTGGTGGTGGACGTGGATCTGGAGAAGTTCTTTGACCGGGTCAACCACGACATCCTGATTGACCGTCTACAGAAGCGCATCGGGGACGCCGGGGTCATCCGGCTGATCCGGGCGTATCTGAACAGCGGGCTGATGGATGGCGGGGTAGTGCTGCAGCGGTACGAGGGCACGCCGCAAGGCGGGCCGCTGTCACCGCTGCTGGCTAACGTACTGCTCGATGAGGTGGACAAGGCGTTGGAGCGTCGAGGTCATTGCTTCGTGCGCTATGCCGATGATGCGAACGTGTACGTGCGCAGTCGGCGGGCGGGCGAGCGGGTGATGGCGCTATTGCGGCGCTTGTACGGCAGCCTGCGCCTGAAGGTCAACGAGGCAAAGAGCGCGGTGGCGAGCGCGTTTGGCCGCAAGTTCCTCGGCTACAGCTTCTGGGTGGCCGCAGGGGGAGTGGTCAAGCGCAAAGTGGCAGTTAAGCCGCTGCTGACGTTCAAGCAACGCATCCGCGAACTGACTCGCCGCTCAGGCGGGCGGAGTCTGCAGGCAGTCGTGGATCGGGTGAGGCCATATGTTCTGGGATGGAAGGCCTACTTCCGGCTGGCGCAAACGCCCCAGGTCTGGCGCGAGCTGGACAAGTGGATGCGCCACCGGCTGAGGGCCATCCAGCTCAAGCACTGGCGCCGTGGTCGGGTCATTTACCGAGAGTTGCGTGCGCTGGGTGCTACAGCGGATGCCGCCAGGCAAGCAGCGGCGAGTAGCCGGTGCTGGTGGCGCAACAGCGGCGACACGCTGAACCGGGTCCTGACCATCGCCTACTTCGATCAGTTGGGCATGCCCCGTCTCACTTAACCTCAACCTCTCGAACCGCCCGGTGCGGACCCGCATGCCGGGTGGTGTGGCAGGGGCGCAGCCAGTGGGCTGCCCCTATGCCGATTGGCCAGCCCCCTCAGGCGCCGGCCTCATCCTGCATTACTGCGCAGCCGTAGCCGGAGCCCGGCGCTTTTGCACCAGGTAGCCACCGCCCAGCACACCGCCGATGACCAGCACGAACAGGCCGTAGTAAGCCAGGGCGTTGGTGTTGAAGAACGCCTTGACCAGCGGCTCGCTCACGATCATCTTGACCGCCGTGAAGGCCAGCACGCCGGCACCCACGAAGATGATCGAGGGGAAGCGGGACATCAGCTTGAGCACCAGGCTCGAGCCCCACACCACGATGGGGATGCTGATGAGCAGGCCCAGCACCACCAGCAGGAAGCTGCCGTGCGCCGCGCCGGCCACGGCCAGCACGTTGTCCACGCCCATCACCGCGTCGGCGATGATGATGGTCTTCATCGCGCCCACCAGGGTGGTCGCGCCCCCGCCGTGCTCATCGCCATTGCCGTCGTCGGACAGCAGCTTGTAGGCAATCCACACCAGGGCCGCGCCGCCGATCAGCAGCAGGCCAGGGATCTTGAGCAGCCACACCACGCCGACCGTCATGGCCGAACGGACCACGACCGCGCCGACGGTCCCCCAGATGATGGCCTTCTTCTGCAGGTGGGGCGGCAGGTTGCGCGCCGCCAGTGCGATCACGATGGCGTTGTCGCCGGCCAGTACCAGGTCAATGACGACGATGGACAGCAGTGCCGTCAGGAACTGCATCGTGAACAAATCGGTAAACCATTCCATGAAATCTCCTCGAACAACGAATAGCAAAGAGCCGTGCGTATGCACCGGTTTGGCCTGGAGACATGATGTGTGGGGGGCTTGGGAGGCGCCTTTGCAAACCATGAAACCAGGTTGCAAAGGTCTTGCTCGACCGCCGATGGTACTTGGCGCGGTCAGCACAACCGGAGACTGTCAGTCCCGGAATGACGATTGTGCTAAGGGCATGGCCCCGGAGCTACTCCCCTTTGAGGGGCGATCCAATTCGGGGCAGGCCTGAAGCAGATACGCTGAGGCGGATTATAAACGATGCTGCATCTTTTTTGTGGTGGCTTGTTACCGCGATACATGAAGCACTTTTTGCGCTTCGGCGCGGAAGATTTTGTGCAGTGCGGTAAGCACACTCCGCGCTCGCCAGCTATCCTGAGAAGACTTGCATCGGCTGATGCGCCCCAGACGTCACCGGAGGCGGATCCCGTGCGAGCCCCGCGCATGCCGTGATGTGCGGGCCCCTGGGGGTTTTATGTAGTGCCCATCGACCATCAAGGAAACGTCATGCCGGCAGTCCCGACCCCGCTGAATCCGCTGAACGCACGCCTCAAGCACACCCAAGCCAATCACAACGGCACCTCTTCCCTGAAACCCAACGGCTCTCCCGCCAGCAGCGTCGTCGTCGCCAACGGCCAAGCACAGCCGAACCCGGTGCCCCGGCTGGATTTCATCCAGCAGTACCACGAGGACAGTGGCGCGCTACGCGGCGAGATCACGCGCGGCCTGCTGGCCGGCGCCGCCAGCATCAGCCCCAAATTCTTCTACGACGTGCTCGGCTCCCGCCTGTTCGAGGCCATCACCGACCTGCCCGAGTACTACCCCACGCGCACCGAGGCCTCGGTCTTTTCGGCATTTGCTCCCGCCATGGCCGCGCGCGCCGGCAGTGGGTGCGTACTGATCGACCTTGGCGCTGGCAACTGCCAGAAGGCGGCCCGGCTCTTCGGCAGCCTGCAGCCGGCGCAATACGTGGCGCTCGATATCTCGGTGGAATTCCTGCGCGGCACGCTGTTCTGCCTGCAGCAGCAGCATCCGCAGATCCCCATGCTTGGCTTGGGCGCCGACCTGTGCGTGCCGCTCGACCTGCCGCCCGAAGTCAGGCACGGGCGCCGGCTGTTCTTCTATCCGGGATCGAGCATCGGCAATTTCGCGCCGGCCCAGGCGCAGGCCTTGCTGCAGCGGCTGCGGGCCGCGGCGGGCAGGGGGATGGCGTGCTGATCGGCGTGGACCTGCTCAAGGACGAGCAGGCGCTGGTGGCCGCGTATGACGATCCGCTAGGCGTGACCTCCGCCTTCAACCGCAATGTGCTGCGCAACCTGAATCGCATCGTCGGCAGCGACTTCCGGCTTGAGGATTGGCGTCATGTGGCCAGCTTCGACCGCGAAGGCTCGCGGATCCAGATGCACCTGCAAGCCGAGCGCGAGGTCACCGTGCGCTGGCCCGAGGGCAGCCGCAACTTCCACGCGGGCGAGCAAATCCACACTGAGGATTCATATAAATACCGCCCGGACGACTTCGCTGCCTTGCTCGAGGCTGCGGGCTTCGACGAACCGGTCTGGTGGACCGATCCGCGCGGCTGGTTCGCGGTGTTCCACGCCAGGGCCTGAAGCCTGCGGGCCGGCCGCGCGGGGGCGGGGTGGGGCTGGTGTCATAATGCCCGCATCTCTCCGGCGAAAGGTGCGGCGCATGGCGCACGCGGCTCGCCGGGCCACGCAACCGGGTGCGAATCCCATTCTCCGGCAGGGTGTTCGATGAGCGGCTTCTCCATGCTTCCCGACCTTCATTTCAACGGCGGCAAGGCCGTCTGGGCCGACGTCCGGCGGCTGCCGCGCGAAGGCCTGGCACAGGCACTGGTGGAAGCGCGCAACCGCACCCTGGCCTGGCTGGCAGCCTTTGGCCAGACCCGGCGCGGCTGGGAGGTGCCACGCCAGGACTTTGCCGACCCGCCGCTTTGGACGCTGGGGCACGTGGCCTGGCATGCCGAATGGTGGTGCCTGCGCGACGTGCGCACGCTCGAGCGCGATGGCGCCTGGCTGCAGGTGGCCGGTGTGCCGTCACTGCTGACCGGCGCGGATGAGTGGTTCGATCCCGATCGCATCGATCCCGATGCCCGCTGGGAGGTGGCGCTGCCTGACGTGGCAGTCGTCAAGCGCTACGCCGCCGATGTGCTCGATGCCGTCCTGCGCCGGCTGGCGGCGCAGCCCGACGACGGCGATGCCACGCTCTACCCCTGGCGCCGCGCGCTGTTTCACGAGGACCGCCAGGGCGAGGCCATCGCCGCGCTGCTGCAGGCGCTGGGCGTTGCCCCCGTGGAGCCTGCGATTGCCCTGCCATCGGTATCGGTGCCGCAAGGCGGCACCTTGCAGTTTCCCGGCGGGCGTTTCATCCAGGGCTGGAACGAGCCGGATGGCTTCGCGCTGCCCGATGAACGGCCAGCGCAGCCCACCTATGTACCGGCTTTCGAGATGGATGCCGCGCCGGTCAGCAATGCCCAGTTCCTCGATTTCGTCGAGGACGGCGGCTATGAGCGCGCGTCGTGGTGGTCGGCGGCGGGGCGCCAGTGGCTGATGATGCAGGATCGCTCGGCGCCGCGTTACTGGGCCCGTCATCCTGAGTCGCGGGCCTGGATGGCCTTGCGTTTCGGCAGTCTGCGCACGTTGAACCCTGACGAGGCCGTGCGTCACGTCACCCTGTTCGAGGCGCAAGCCTGGTGCGCCTGGGCGGGCCGGCGCCTGCCGATGGAAACGGAATGGGAGCTGGCCGCCGTCCAGGATCGCGGCGGCCTGCGCTGGGGCATGGTGCGCGAGTGGACGGCGACGCCGTACGAGCCCTACGCGGGATTCGAGGCGAGCCCCGCCGATATGGAATACGTGTATTGCTTTGCCAGCCACCAGGTGGTCCGGGGCACCTCTTTCGCCAGCCCGGCGCGCCAGCGTCATGCGCGTGCGCGCATGGCGCTGCTGCCCGAGGACGATTTCGCGTTCGTCGGCTTTCGCAGTTGTTCGATGTAGCGGGACGCTGGCTGCCCGTGGCGAGCGCGGATGGTTGAAGCGGCCAGCGCAAAGAAAAAGGCACCCGAAGGTGCCTTTTTCTTTGCGCTGCGAGAGCTCACCGCCGAAGCGGTGAGCTCATTGCGCCGGGCGCATTAACGTTCCGAATCAACGCTCCGAATCAACGCTCAAAACGCGAGCGGCCGCCGGTGTTGCCGTTGCCGTTGCGCTGACCGCCGCCGAAGCCGCCGCGGTTGCCGTCGCCGAAGCTGCGGGGCGCGCCGTCACGGTTGCCATCGCGGTTGCCGAAGCTGCGGCCTTCGCCGCCACGGTAGCCACCGTTGCCGCCATTGCCGGCCGCACCGCCGCCGAAGCCGGCGCCACGATTGCCGTCGCCAAAGCTGCGGGGAGCCGCGCCGTCACGATTGCCGAAGCCACGGTTGTCGCCGCCGCGGTAGCCGCCGCCTTCGTTGTTGAAGCTGCGCTGGCCGCCGGCTGCGCCCTGGCCGCCCTGGCCACGATAGCCGGTGCTGTTGCCATTGGGGTTGCCCAGGCTGCTGCGGTCGCCGAAGCCACGGTTGCCGTCACGGTCGCCGAACGGGCGATCGCCTGCGGGACGCGCGGCGCCATCACGGCTGCCGAAGCCGCGGCTTTCGCCGCCGCCGAACTTGCGGTCGCCAAAGCTGCGGTTTTCACCGCCGCGATAGCCGCCGCCATTGCTGTTGCCACGGTAGCCACCGCGGTCGCCACCCGGCTTGCCGGCGAAGCCCGAACGCGGCTTCGGCGAGCGACGCGGCTCCAGGCCTTCGATGACCGATGCGTCGACACGGTTGTTGGTGAAGCGCTCGATGCGCTTCCACTGGAACATGTCGCCGTGGTTCACCAGGTTGATGGCGACGCCCGAGCGGCCAGCACGGCCGGTACGGCCGATACGGTGGACGTAGTCTTCGGCTTGCTTGGGCAGGTCGAAGTTGACCACGTGGGTGATATCGGGCACGTCGATGCCGCGTGCGGCCACGTCGGTTGCCACCAGGATGCGCAGGTTGCCGCGGCGCAGCGAGGTCAGGGTGCGGTTGCGCGCGCCCTGGGTCATGTCGCCGTGCAGCGCGCCGGCTGCGAAGCCGGTGTCCGACAGGCGCTCGGCCAGCGAATCGGCATCGCGCTTGGTCGCGGTGAAGACGATGGCTTGCTTGAGCGTGGTGTCGCGCAGCAGGTGGTCCAGCAGCTTTTCCTTGTGCGACATGTCGTCGGTGAAGTGCAGGCGCTGTTCGATGTTGCTCTGGTCGGCGCGGGTCGCGGCGATCTCGATACGTTGCGGATCGCGCAGTTGGCGCGAAGCCAGTTGGGCGATGCGGCCGTCCAGCGTGGCCGAGAACATCAGCGTCTGGCGGGTGGCCGGGGTAGCGGCAACGATGGCGTCGATATCGTCGGCGAAGCCCATGTCGAGCATACGGTCGGCTTCGTCGAATACCAGCATGTCCAGTTGGGACAGGTCGATACGGCCGGCTTCAACGTGGTCGAGCAGGCGGCCCGGCGTGGCCACCAGGATGTCAGGCATCTTGGACAGCGCGGCGAGCTGCTTCGGGTAAGGCATGCCGCCCAGGATGCTGGCGCAGACGATGCGGCGCAGGTGGCGGCCGTACTTGGCGGTGGCTTCGGTAACTTGCAGGGCCAGTTCACGCGTGGGGGTCAGCACCAGCAGTGCGGGTTGCGCCGGCGACGGACAGGGGCGCTTGCCCTTCATGCGCTTGACCGGATCGTCCGAACGCGGGCGATTCGGCGAAGCCTTCTCGCTGATGCGCTGGATAGCCGGCAGGATGAAGGCGCCGGTCTTGCCCGAGCCGGTCTGGCTCGAAACCAGCAGGTCGCGGCCAGCCAGGAAGGCGGGGATCGCTTGTGCCTGCACCGGGGTCGGCGTGGTGTAGTTCAGTTCAACCAGGGCGCGAAGAATGGCTTCTTCGAGGCCGAGCTTGGCGAAGCCGTTTTCGGCATCGATGGCAACAGCGGCAGGCGCCACGGCGGCTTCCGGGCTGAGGATGGCGTCGAGCTTGTCGAGTGGGCTCCGTTCCTGGATAGCGGGGGTGGCGATGGCTGCGGCTTCGATCGATGCGTCGGCGGCGGAGGCAAAATCTTGCTCCGCACGAATGTCGTGCTGGGTCATGTCGTAATTTTCTTTAAATGCATGGCACCCCATGCCGAACTAGCGAACAGGGGCGGGCGCAGTGCAAAGTCTTAAAAAGGCTTCGGCGCCAATCGGTGAGGCCGTTACGACAGACACAGCTGGCAGTACGGCGGCAGGCAGGGTGGCGCCGGGCACAAGGCCGGGCGACAGTCCCTGGCAGGCAAACAGCTCTATAGAGCTATTCAACAGGATCGGAGACGAGGCGACGTCGGTGAGAAATGCGTTCTGTCGGGTATCACCACTTGGCCTTGATGCAGCAAACAACACGGCAACATAAAGCAGGCCAGTCGGCGGGACCGGGGAGCAGAGCTTGAGAGCGGGGGCGGTATCGCCTGCCGGAAGAACCCGGCTGGCGTGTTGCACAACTCACAGTGCGAACTCACGGCGCGAATTATAGCAGAAACAAAAGTAAGTTTGTTGCACTGCGATAGGAATTCCTTTCTAGGACCAAAAGGTCGCGTTTTGCGTTCCATGCAGCACTTTTCTGGCTATTCCGCGCCCTTGCATTCAAAGTTGCATCCCCGGGCTGCCTGCCTATACTGAAGCCGTCGGGCACACGGTTGCTCGGCAAGGTAGCGGACCTGGAATACCCGCTGACCTTCCTCGGCGCTTTGCTTTAAGTGCTGCTAGCCGCTGATATCGCGGCAGTCGGCGTCACTGCCAGCTTTCCTTCGACTCTCCGGGTGGTCCGGAGGGACGTCCGCGTCATGGGCGGAATCATGGGAAACGCTGCTTGCAACGACTGTTGCCGCGATAGCGCCGGCGTTGACCTGGAAGGTCCGGACCGTCCGCAACCAGCCCGCCAGTTTCCTGGCGGGCTTCTCGTTTGTGGGGATGTGAGGCGCTGCTCACTCACCTCGCAACGCCGCTGCGTTTCCTTCTCGCGACATAAGTAGTCCATTGATACCTTTGCTAACAGCCTGAAGTCCCGGGTCAGGCTATTCTTGGCGCTAATCAAGACTGAAAAATGGGATGGCGAGATGCGAAGGATTGTGTTGTTCGCAGCGGCAGTGACGAGTTTGATGAGTGGGCTGGCCATGGCGCCGGCAGCGCTTGCCCAGGTATCCATCAATGTGGCAATTGGCGTTCCACCACCGGCACCGGTCTATGAAGCCGTCCCGGTCGCGCGTCCGGGTTACGTCTGGGCGCCCGGCTATTGGGATTGAGACGATCGCGGTCACAAGCACAAATGGAAAAAGGGCAAATGGGAGCGCGAGCGTGCCGGCTACGTGTACGAGGCGCCGCGCTGGGTGCAGGCCAGCGGTGGCTGGGTGCTGGTGCCGGAGCGCTGGGACGGACGCGGCGACGGCAGGTACGGCAAGAAAGACAAGGGCTATCACTGCCCGCCGGGACACGCCAAGAAGGGCGAATGCTGAAGCGGGTCCCCGCGCGTTTCTGGGCCGGAGAGGATTTTGATATACTCCGTGCCTGCTCCAGGATGTGCGCCGCCAAGGTGTACTGACGTATCCGGGAGTGTCTAACGTCCTCGCCGTAGTTCAATGGATAGAACACGCGCCTCCTAAGCGTGAAATGCAGGTTCGATTCCTGCCGGCGGGACCATTTTATTAGTCTGGAATTAGGCTGGATCCCAAGCCCAGTAAGGCTTCCAAGGTTTCTCAAGGTCTCCGTGGTGTACCAACAAACGTACCAACGGGCGTACCTACATGGCCTTCTTCCGTCTCAGCAACATCATGGCACTCGACATCCGCTACCTGTGGCCTCGGTCGGACACGGGGCCGTTCTGGTTCAAGCGCAAGGTTCCCAAAGATCTTGTTCCCGCTGAGGGTAAGACATGGATCCAGTTCAGCCTGAAGACCCGGGACCTCAAGGTGGCAGCACGGCTGATTGCGCAACACGTCCGGGAGCAGGACCGCCAATGGCAGGAGCATCGCAACCCGACAAGGGCTGGCAGCGCAGAGCTGGGCAGGCGGATGCTGGAGGATGGTGGGATCGACCCTGCGAACCCCAAGGCTGACGAGTTCGCTGTCGATCTGTTCTATGACATCGTCGAGGAGCAACTCCCTGCCAAGGTCCGACAGCAGCACTGGGAAGCCTCGCAGTTGGGTATTCCGGTTACGCACAAGGACATCGATCCCCATCTGCCTCCGGTGACTAGGGCCGCTCTTCAAATTGTTCAGGGTCGTTTGGAGCTTCTGGCTTCGCAGGTCAGGGACGAATACGTCGCCGCCAAGACCGATGATGCCCAGTCCGTGAAGTCGGCCACCTTGCCATTCCAGTACCTGATCAAACTGTGCGGTGACAAGCCAATCGAGAAATACAGGCCACAGGACGTCACTGCCTACGTGCAGCACCTTCTGGACGGCAAGCATTCCGACAAGGGCAAAGGCATCAGCAAGACGACCGTCACCAGATACGTGACTCCGCTGCGGGCGGCATGGGCCATGGCAATGCGTCGCCACGGGTTGAAGATCGACAACGTTTGGGCAGGGGATTTGGACATGCCTAAGTCAGCCCGAGGGGCCGTCAAGCGTGGCTCCTTCACTCAGACCGACTACGAGAAGCTCTTTGCTGCCATCGGCGACATTGCCAGCCAGGATGATCTCCGGTGTGCTCTGGTGATCCTCGCGGACACTGGGGCTCGCTTAGGCGAAGTCATCGGGCTACGGGTCAGTGACTGCGACCTCAAGGCGCCGGTGCCGTACATCCGCATCGAGGAATATGCATCCCGTTCAGTCAAAACCGAACATAGCGAACGGGATGTGCCGCTGACCCCAAGGGCTCTACAGGCTGTCAAGCGGGCTCTGGAGCTAGCCAAGGGTTCTATCTACTGCTTCCCGCGATACACCAGCGACGAGGGCTGTAAGGCGACCCATGCCAGCAACACCCTGAACGAGTGGCTCAGGTCCCGTGGTATCGAAAAGACCTGCCACAGCATGCGCCATGGGATGAGGGATCGCTTGCGGGCTGTGGATGCCCCGCAGGATGCCGTAGAGGCATTGCAGGGTTGGGCTAAGTCGGCTATGTCGAGCGAGTACGGGGATGGGCACGAACTCGAGAAACTGCTGGTGTGGCTGGAGAAGGGCATGGACCTCGCCCGGTAGGTCACTCAGAAGGCCACAGGCCGATCGCTCCATCGAGAAACTGCTGGGGTGACTGGCGAGGGCGGCAGCCCCCACGAACGCACTTAGAGCCTCTAGGATCGACGATCACATGATGGTTGGTACTCTTGGCACTCCGTGCGGGCAAAGACCGATTCTGTCTCCGCTGCTCTCGTCGTTCAGGCGCCATCGAGCGAACAGAGAATTCACAAATAGAATTGGCCGAACCCCTGAAGCGCGGATGTGTCGCCACCCCGGCCAGTCCCAAACAACCACTTCTCAGAACTCCAGCTCCTCATCGTCGTCTTCGTGCTCACCCACAATCCAGCCTTCAGAGAAGCACTTAGAGTCGCTAGAGTCGCACCTCACAGAGGATTGGTACCCTAGTCACTCCGGCACCCCCAAAATCGATTCTATGACCCCAGATGAATTCAGCAGTCAGGGCAACGCTGATCGCCTCTTGCGACTGGGGCTGAAAACTCATCAAGGGACTCATCAGGAGCGGTCATAATAGCGGCCATTGCACCGACACTGTGAGCCAAACTCCTCTTATCGATGATCGAAGACATCAAGAAAACCCTGTGGGCCACGGCCGACAAGCTCCGAGCCAACATGGACGCCGCAGAGTACAAGCACATCGTGCTCGGGCTCATCTTCCTGAAATATATTTCGGATACCTTCCAGGCCCGCCGTGACGAGCTGACCAGCCGCTTCCTAGACCCGAGGGACGACTACTTCCTGCACGAGTGCGACGATGAGATGCTCGCAGAGGAACTGGAGGATCGGGACTACTACCGGGAAGTGAACGCCTTCTGGGTGCCGGAGGCTGCTCGATGGGAAAGCCTGCGCTCTCAGGCCAAGCAGGCCGACATCGGCAAGCGTATTGACGAGGCACTGGCGGCAATCGAGGCAGAGAACCCGACGAAATTGAAAGGCATCCTCGACAAACGCTACGCCCGAGCTCAGCTGCCGGACGGCAAGCTTGGCGAACTCGTTGACCTTGTGTCGCAAATCGGCTTTGGTACCGATACCAGCAAGGCCAAGGACATCCTCGGCCAGGTTTATGAATACTTCCTCGGGCAATTTGCCAGTGCTGAGGGCAAGAAGGGTGGGCAGTTCTACACTCCCGCCAGTATTGTCAAGACGCTGGTGGGTGTGCTGGCACCTCACCATGGCAAAGTGTACGACCCTTGCTGCGGCTCTGGCGGGATGTTCGTCCAGTCGGAAAAATTCATCGAAGCCCACGGTGGCAAGCTGGGCGATGTGTCTATTTACGGCCAAGAGTCCAATCCGACCACTTGGCGCTTGGCGGCAATGAACTTGGCCATTCGGGGCATCGACTTCAACCTGGGCAAGGAACCGGCAGACACCTTCATCCGCAATCAGCACAGCGACCTCCGTGCTGACTTCGTGCTTGCCAATCCCCCGTTCAACGTTTCAGACTGGTGGCATGGCAGTCTCGAAGGCGATCCACGCTGGGTGTACGGGACCCCTCCCCAGGGTAATGCGAACTACGCCTGGTTGCAGCACATGCTCTACCACCTGAGGCCAACGGGGCGTGCCGGCATTGTCCTGGCCAACGGTTCGATGAGCTCCAGCCAGAACAGCGAAGGCGAAATTCGGGCGGCCATGGTCGAGGCCGACGTTGTCGAGTGCATGGTGGCACTGCCCGGACAGCTGTTCTTTAATACTCAGATCCCAGCCTGCCTGTGGTTCCTCACAAAGCAGAAGGCAATCCGCAAGGGCGAGGTGCTATTCATCGACGCACGGAAGCTCGGCCGGTCCGTCAGCCGTGTGCAGATTGAGCTGACCGACGAGGATATCGCCAAGATTGCAGAGACAGTTTATGCATGGCGTGGCGACACTGAAGCGAAGACTACATATGCGGACGTGGCCGGCTTCTGCCGCAGCGTTAGCTTGGCCGAAATTGCTGAACATGGGCATGTGCTGACGCCGGGCCGCTATGTCGGTGCGGAAGAGGTCGAGGACGACGACGAAGCCTTCGGCGAGAAGATGCAGAAACTGACCGAGAAACTGGGCGAGCAGATGGCCAAGGGTGCAGAGCTTGATGCGCTGATTCGGCGGAAGCTGGGGGGCTTGGGTATGAATTCTGAGTGGCGAGAATGTAGCCTCGGCGAGGTGGTCACTTTGCAGCGAGGCATGGACCTTCCGGTACAAGATCGAAAGCCCGGAGAGTTTCCTGTCGTTGCATCAACTGGGGTGGTCGGTTATCACGACGAGGCTCCGGTGAAAGGCCCAGGTGTTGTCATTGGTCGGAGTGGCAGTATCGGCGGAGGACAGTACGTTGAATGCGATTTCTGGCCGCTAAACACGACTCTGTGGGTAAAGGATTTCAAGGGCAACGATCCTCGCTTTTGCTACTATCTGCTGCGTTCAATCGACTTCAGTGGCATGAATGCAGGTAGCGGCGTGCCCACGCTAAATCGGAATCACCTGCACCCTATGCCAGTGGTGTGTCCTGACTTGGCCGAGCAAACGCGCATAGCTTCGCTTCTCGGCGCCCTGGATGACCGCATTGCCCTGCTTCATGAAACCAACGCCACCCTCGAAGCCATCGCCCAGGTCCTCTTCAAGTCCTGGTTCGTGGACTTCGACCCGGTCCGTGCCAAGGCGGAAGGCCGTGAACCGGAAGGGCTGGACTCGGAAACGGCTGCGCTATTCCCGGATGGGTTCGAGGTGGCAGAGTTGGGGTTGGTGCCAAAAGGTTGGGCAGAAGCGACTTTGGGCCGAGTGTGCGACGAACATGGGGGGACAATTCAAACTGGCCCGTTCGGGAGCCAACTGCACGCTTCCGACTACACGAGGTTCGGGATCCCCGTAGTCATGCCAAAGGATATTGCGAATCGCCGGGTGAACGAGCAGTCTATTGCCCGCATCGATCAGGCCGAAGCAGACAGGCTTGCTAGGCACAAGGTGCAATCTGGCGATATTGTTTTTAGCCGCCGTGGTGACGTTGAACGCCACGCTCTGATAAGCATATTGGAGACGGGGTGGATTTGTGGCACAGGATGTCTACTTGTGAGGCCGGGATCAGCTTGGCCATCACCCACATTCCTGTCCATGGCTTTGGATGAAAAGCGAGCACGCAATTGGCTTGTAAGGCATGCAGTTGGTGCAACGATGCCCAACCTCAATACCGGGATTCTTGCCGATGTGCCGATCCTGATGCCGCAACGTGACGTCGTCGCTGCCTTTGAAAATATCGTAAAGTTTGCCGAAGAAAAGCGTACAGCAAACTACGAGTGCATAAATGTGCTAGCGGGTCTCAGGGACACGCTCTTACCTCGCCTGATCTCTGGCCAGATCCGCCTGCCCGAAGCCGAGGCATTGCTGGAAGACGCTGCATAAAGAACGACATACCCCGGGCCGAGAGATCCCATGACCGAAGACAAACTAGAACAAGAAGCGCTCGACTGGCTGAAGGAATCCGGTTACACACCTCTCTTCGGCCCACAGATCGCCCCGGATGGCGACTCGCCGGAGCGGACCGACTACCGACAGGTGCTACTAAGGGATCGGCTGCGTAATGCGATTAATCGGCTGAACCCAGCTATTCCGCTGTCAGCACGGGACGATGCGCTACGGCAGGTGCTGAATCTGGATACGCCTGTATTGCTGTCCGCCAATCGCATCTTCCACAATCTGCTGGTCAACGGGGTACCGGTCGAGTACGAGAAGGATGGCGAGACCCGTGGGGATTTCGTGAAGCTTATCGACTTCACAGACGAATCCGCCAACGAATGGCTGGCAGTCAATCAGTTCACGATCAAGGGGCCAAAGCACACTCGCCGTCCGGACATCATCCTCTTCGTCAATGGGCTGCCGCTGGTGCTGCTGGAGTTGAAGAATCCGGCTGACGAGAACGCCGATATCTGGAAGGCCTACGATCAGATCCAGACGTACAAGGACCAGATCCCTGACGTCTTCCAGTACAACGAAATCCTCGTCATCTCCGATGGCAGCGACGCAAGGATGGGTTCCCTGTCCGCTAATTCCGAGCGATTCCTGGCGTGGCGAACCATTGATGGCGAAACGCTGGATCCCCTTGGGCAGTTCAACGAGCTGGAAACGCTGATTCGGGGAGTGCTTGCGCCGACCTACCTGCTCGACTACCTGCGTTTCTTCGTATTGTTCGAGGATGACGGCGGGCTGGTGAAAAAGGTTGCTGGCTATCACCAGTTCCATGCGGTACGTGCGGCCATCTCCCAGGTCGTAGCTGCATCAAGGCCAGGCGGTAGCCATAAAGGCGGTGTTGTCTGGCATACCCAAGGCAGCGGCAAGAGCATCACGATGACCTGCTTTGCGGCTCGGGTTATGCGGGAGGCTGCGATGGAGAATCCAACCATCGTCGTCATTACCGACCGCAATGATCTCGATGGCCAGCTTTTCGGTGTCTTTTCGCTGTCGCAAGACCTGCTGCGGGAACAACCAGTACAGGCCGGCACGCGGCAGGACCTCAGGGCCAAGCTGGCGAATCGTCCGTCAGGTGGCATCGTCTTTGCCACGATCCAGAAGTTCATGCCGGGCGAAGACGAAGACACCTTCCCCGTCCTTTCCGACCGGCACAATATCGTCGTCATTGCAGACGAAGCGCATCGTACCCAGTATGGCTTCGAGGCGAAGTTCAAGGGCGACGACAAGGGCTACCAGGTCGGTTACGCCCAACATCTTCGGGATGCGCTTCCGAACGCCACCTTCGTTGCCTTCACCGGTACGCCAGTCTCTAGCGAGGACCGAGACACCCGTGCCGTGTTCGGGGATTACATCCACGTCTACGACATGCAGCAGGCTCGGGACGATGGTGCCACAGTGGCGATCTACTATGAATCCCGCCTTGCCAAGCTCGGGCTGAAGGAAGAGGCGCTGCCCTTGATTGACACTGAAGTTGACGAACTGGCGGAAGACGAGGAGACCGACGAACAATCGAAGCTGAAAAGCCGCTGGGCTGCACTCGAAAAAGTTGTTGGTGCCGAGCCCAGGATCAAGAGCGTGGCTGCCGACCTTGTCTCCCACTTCGAGGAACGCAACAAGGCACAGTCAGGCAAGGCGATGATCGTCGCCATGAGCCGGGAGATCTGCGTCCATCTGTATGACGAGATCGTGAAGCTGCGGCCAGACTGGCATGACCCCGATCCAGAAAAAGGGGCGATCAAGGTCATCATGACCGGCTCGGCATCCGACAAGGCCCTGTTGCGCTCCCACATCTATTCGAAGCAGGTCAAGAAACGACTGGAAAAGCGATTCAAGGACCCGGCTGACCCGTTGCGCCTCGTGATTGTCCGGGATATGTGGCTGACCGGCTTTGATGCCCCCTGCGTCCACACCCTGTACGTCGACAAGCCCATGAAGGGGCACAACCTGATGCAGGCCATTGCACGGGTCAATCGTGTCTTCAAGGACAAGCAGGGCGGCCTGGTGGTGGACTACATCGGTATCGCCAACGATCTGAAGCATGCGCTAAAGGAGTACACCGCCAGCAATGGCCGTGGTCGGCCTACTGTCGATGCACATGAAGCCTATGCCGTGCTGGAAGAGAAGCTCGAAGTTCTGCGCTCCATGCTTCACGGTTTCGACTACAGCACCTTCCTGACCGGAGGCCACAAGTTCCTGGCTGGTGCTGCTAACTTCCTGCTTGGTTTGAAGGATGGGAAGAAGCGCTTCGCCGACGTCGCACTGGCGATGAGCAAGGCATTCACTCTGTGCTGCACGCTGGACGAAGCGAAGGCGGTACGAGAAGAGGTCGCCTTCTTCCAGGCCGTCAAGGTGCTGCTGACCAAGCGGGACATTGTGCAGAAAAGGCGCACCGACGAGGAGCGGGATCTGGCTATCCGACAGATCATAGGGTCGGCGGTCGTGTCCGAGGATGTGGTCGATATCTTTGAGTCGGTCGGTCTCGATAAGCCGAATATCGGCATTCTCGACGATGACTTCCTTGCGGAGGTCCAAAACCTGCCCGAGCGGAACCTAGCGGTAGAGATGTTGGAACGTCTGCTGGAAGGCGAGATCAAGAGTCGCTTCGGGGGCAACGTCGTCCAGGAAAAGAAGTTCTCTGAGCTTCTGTCGAACGTTATCACCCGGTATCAAAATCGGTCCATCGAGACAGCCCAGGTCATCGAAGAGCTAATCGAGATGGCGAAGAAGTTCCGAGAGGCTGCGAATCGTGGCGAGGCGCTTGGCCTGAGTGAGGACGAACTTCGTTTCTACGATGCGCTGGCAAACAATGAGACATCGGTCCGATTGCTCGGCGACGAGACGCTGAAGAAGATTGCCCACGAACTGACTGAGAACCTGCGAGCGAATGTGAGCGTCGACTGGGCAGTGCGGGAGAGCGTGCGAGCGAAGCTTCGGCTGATGGTGAAGCGGATTCTGCGGAAATACAAATACCCGCCTGACCAGCAGGAAGAGGCCGTACAGACGGTGCTACAGCAGGCCGAAAAACTCAGTGCGGAGTGGGCGTAGCCGATGCGATGCCACACCCCTGACTGGTTACGCATGGTCTACGGGATCGCCTCAGAGCTGTGGGTGCCTCTAGTCTGATGAAATGGTGCAACAGCTTCAGGGATGGCGCAAGGAGGCGGTGTCAACCCGGTACGGGGCTGGTCACCCGCTCGAGAGGCCGCTGGGGTGGCTCACCAAGGTGACGGACCTCGCCCGGTAGGTCGCTCACCGTAAAACCTTACTGGTGGCCGATCTCGGGGATTACGCTTGGAATGATATCCATAGAAATACTATGGGGTAGTGAGGCCGTCCTTCAGTCGTCCTATGGTAATACCATTAATGATAAATATATGACAGGTAGTAAGGTATGACACCAGTGTCCCCGGGTAGAGACCAGTGTTCTAGAGGACTCCAGTACCTCCCCCGGGGACACTGGTGTGCCCTTCCCAGTCCCTGTATTGGTTGATTGTTGGGTCACCACTCACGGGTAGGAAACGTCTACCCGCGCTGGGAACCCCATCCGTTCCTCGAAGACCTCCAGCATTACCCGCTGGGTTTCCTCGACGTATTCCATGGACACCAGCAGCGAGTCATGGCAAGGTGCCGACACAATGCCTTGATGCAGCAACCTGAGTTGAGCCTCAATGACGATGTCCGACTCGTAACGCATCAGGTGTACGCCATAGCCGGTGTAGAACCGGTCAGCGATGGCTTGGTGATGCTCCAGAATGCGGTTGGCGACTCCCATGCAACTCAGGCCGCTCCCCTTGAACTTCCCTGCAAGCCTCCCATCCGGCCACTGCTTCAACGGCCTGGCAGCGTTCAGCATGGAGTTGAGCATTACCTTCACGCCACTACGGGAATCCTCCAGCCCGGGGATCGTGTAGGCGTCCCCTTCCAGCTTGAGACCAGCCAGCCCATACAGCATGGTCGGGAACAGTTGGCAGTAGTCCACCTCCGCTAGTCGCTTGCCAGCAATCCGCATAGCTTCCAGCCTGGTGGCCTTGTTGATCGTCATCCACCATCCACCGTACTGGCGCCCTCCCTTGTCCCAACTGCTGTCATGGAAGACACGGTAGAGACGGATTCGGGAAGCGTCCAGACAGTTGCCTACATGGTCTTCGATGCCAGCCGCACCGGGCTCCATGGTCAGGTTGGCAGTCAGGGCATCGTTGATCCGCTGCTGGTTGGCCTCCCATTGGGCGATCTGCGGTGTCATGGGGAACCGCTGGCTGTCCTTAGCCTCGTCCCTAAGTCGCACCAGAGGGAACTTCGCGGTGCTCGTCAGGTCGGTCAGGGCAAGCCCCAGCCCCATAAGCTTGTCGGTGGCCCACATGGTCGACAGACGCCAGTCGTTCGGCAGTCGGAATCCCTTGTCGAACTTGAGGTACCCCAGGTCAGCGAGTCGATACACCGCATCGAACAGGGCTTGGCCTTGCTTGTTGCGGGCTGGACCACTCTCACAGAGGGACAACCTGACTCTGGCATTGCGGCCAGCTTGGCTGAGACCTCGGTGGGCCACGTCACAAGCCACCGCTTCCACAGCCTTCTTGAACAGCTTGAGGTCCTCGACCTTGCGCCTACGCTGGCGGGTGCCATTCTGTTGTTCGTAGGCGAGGATCTCGGCAATGAGGCCTTTGACAACGGCTGCGGCCTTCGTGGTCAAGGCTTTCCGCTTGTCATCGAATGCTCGGTCGTTGCGCTCACCGCGCTTTAGCCGCACTGGGGTAGAACCTGACGCCTCTGGTAGGGCCCCTTGGACATCCTTGGGCTTGGCTTCGGACTTCGACCACAGCTGATCCAGCAGGGCAAGCTCTGCGATTACCGAGGGATCGTTGAAGTCCACGGGGTCCCATGGCTCGTGTGCGTCGCCCAGCCCCATCGTTTCAATTTCATCTACTTCCATTGTTTCTGCTTCCTGTTTCCATCGAAATGTGTCGGCCCTACACAGGGCCTATTCCGTAATGTGAAATATTGGTTACTTTGCTGCTGCCCAGCAGCTCACGCAGGCCACGGCTACGCCATGCCTCGCCGCTTCCGCATGTCGACCCAATCCCGCCACAGCTGCACGGGAATGTTGGCCTTGTAGAGATCCCATGACTCCTCCTCGGAAGGCCACCGCTGGTGCTGCCAGAGGAAGTCGACATCGCAGTTTGCCGTAGCCTTCGCAAAGGCTGCCTCGATGTTCCGATCCTCTCGATTCCACCCATTGGCAACCCCTGCGGGCCTCCCTGGCTTCTTCCCGCGTTCCCGGGCGATCCTGTGGGGCTCATTGCCTTTCGGTAGGTGTCTGCCGGGGTCGTCGGTACGGACCCGCTGACCCTTCCTCACTGGGGACTGTGGGGCCAGCCCCGCGAGCTCGAGGTAGGCCCTACGCTCTGCTTCATTGAGTCCGGTACGCTGGACTAAGCAGTGGTCAGCTTCACTCATGCTGCCTCCTTCATCTGCTCGTCGTTGGCAGCTACCGCCGTCAGGTCGAAGCCTTGCATCATTGCCTGTGCGGCGATCAGCAGCACCACCATGTTGCAGACCTCCTCGGTCCTGCGCTCAATCATCGCCGGAACATCCACAGGGGCAACCTCGGGCATGTTCACCTTGGCAGCCCATCGGGCTTTGGTGCCCCTGCGCAGCCCCTTAGTGTTCCTGGCCAGCTTCGACAGCGTTCCCACATGGCTCTCATGTGCTCGGGCCTTGCGGTCCAGATCCAATCTCAGCGTTTCCAGCAGGGTCTCCATGTCCGTGCCTTCAATCACGTCGACAAACTCGACACCATCAAAGGTCATGGTCTCGGGCCTGTCCGCACATTGATCAGCAATGAGTGACCACTCGTATTCCGTGGGGTATGCGTCGAAGGCTCCCATGGGGTACCGGTTGGCACTGCGCTGACGACGGTCTCTCAGGTCGTCGAAGGAGGTCCTTTTCCACTTGTTGGCCTTGCTTGCCATACCGTCAATGTTGGCGAACGTGTGTAGACCACTTGCAACGGGACGCCCTGCGCTGTCCGTGGCCTTCTTCGCAACCCCGTGCTCCGCCTCCATCCCCTTCGGCAGCTCTGCGTAGATCTTCTGCAGTGCCGGTCGCTCGAGGTCATAGAGGCCGCTTAGGGTGCCTCCGGTGGCCTTACACCATTTAAAGGCTGCGCGGGCTTCATTGGTGTTGCCTCGGGCTGCCGGTACGTTGTTGTGTCGCTCGCGCTTGTACGCGTTGAGTGCCCCCGGTACTCAGTGTCGGTACGTCTGCGTTCGGCTCTCTTGGCGTGCCCCTTGACGGTTATGTCTCTCCTGCAGGTCATGCAGGTGGCACTGTCGGTCTGTCGCTCTGCCACATGCCCATGCTTGCAAGCCTTGCCGGTGAAGTAGCGATCCAGCCCTTGGGCAATGGCTTCGGCTCTGGTGATAAATTTGGTGGTAGTCATGATGTAGGTTTCTTAATGGTGGATAAATCGGTGGTCCTGAGGGGCCTCCAGACCCCTCGGATCTCTTGGAACACGCGGGGATAGGGATAGGGGGCGCCTCGACAGGGAAAACGGCTCCTAGCTCGTTTAAGTCATCCGGTGGGCTTCTTCCTGCGTCCTCCTCTTCAGGTACGACTGCGAGTTCAGGGCTATGCAAGTCCTGCACTGTCCTGTCCCGGCTGTGCTGAAGAGGGTCAGCCCGTGTCCCCTGTGGCATTTCCAGTGGAACGTCTTCAGGCCTGCAGTCACTGCTGCAGCCCGCGCTTCTGCCTTCTGGCCGTTCTTGGCCTTCGGTCGGAGGCGTCGGCCTTCGGCATGCGGGCGTTTCTTTAGTTGTGGTGATGCTATGTATTCCATGATGATGATTGATATTTACTATTGCAAAAGACGAAAAAAGGAGGCCTTGACGGTCCTCCTCTGGTAGTACGAAATGAATCAAGGGGCGCACCCCGCTGCTGGGAGGCCTTCCCTTTAGTGGGCGTAGTAAATCAAACGGGAAAGTCTGGCGTCCTCGATGGCCACTAGGATTCCAAGGCGGAACTCTGCCTGCCCCGCTCTCCAGTGGGGTGATGTCTGCCATACGTCACAGACGATGGACTCCCTTCTAATGCACGTATGAATGGTATGAGGAACAAAACCGTCCAATTGGTCGGCTTATTGGTCGCCCTGCCTTGTAGAGGGTAGATATCGATCATCGATCACCTGAGGATGGCTCTCTTCCTATGGGACGTATGTCTGCCAAGCATCACTTACCTGGCCTTCTCGTTGGTGCGTGTCTGACATGGACCACATCGCAAGGCGCTTCCTTCTAAAGGACGTATGTCTGCCATCGCTCACTTGACTCCTCCAGACATGAAAAAGCCCGCAACGCGGCGGGCCTTTCCACTTTACTGTGTGGAGAAGGGAACTCCTTCTACAGCAGGTAAATCTGCCAAGCGTCACTTTCTCTATGGTAGTTGAATGTATCATCAATCACATGTCACCACAGGCCCTCAGGAGCCTTTAGGGACCCATAGGGGCTCTCTGGGTTTCAAGGCTCACCATGGGTACTCCAGACGGCACAAATGGATTGTAAGGCCCTCTACGGGCCCCTGAAGGGCTCTAGGCTGCTGCCTTGGCCCTCAGCCGCATAATCGTTTGCCTAGTCGTTTCGAAGTCCCTCGCCAGTTGCGCCACAGGAACCCCAGCGGCAATCCCTTGCAACACCTTCTGCTGCTCCTCGGGGCTCAGGGCAGACGGACGACCAAAGGTCTTGCCTTCATCCCTGGCCCTGCTGATGCCGCTGTTGGTCCGCTCGATCAGGAGGTCTCTCTCAAACTCAGCAACCGCTGCCAGCACTTGCATAGTCATCCTCCCCGCTGCACTGGTCAGGTCGACGCCCCCAAGCGCCAGACAGTGAACCCGAACACCATCGGCAGCCAGTTGGTCTACCGTAGCCCGTACGTCCATCGCATTCCTTCCAAGCCTGTCAAGCTTCGTCACTACCAGCACGTCACCGGTCTCGAGCTTGTCGACCAGCTTGGCGAACTTGGGACGTTGGAAGGCCGCCACCGATCCGCTGATGGTCTCCGTCTGGATCCTCTTGGGGCTCAGAGCAAACCCGGCAGCCTCAATCTCCTTGACTTGGTTGTCGGTGGTCTGGTCAGTGGTGGAGACGCGGCAATATGCGAAGACACGGGACATGGTTAGTTCTTGATCTGTACGAATTCGATGTACGAATCATACACCCCGTACGAAATCCGTCAACCCTCAGTTTCGTACGTGGTTGTGGAGGGGTACGAAACCGGTCGATTCCGTACATCCCAATGAGTAGCCGCTCGTCCTCAGAATCCCAATGAGCCTCTCACACATCTGGGGTTTGACATTGCGTCAGGCTGACGGGCTGACTCCAGTGTTGCTCAGTCGGGTTCAGGTGTTCTCCAGGTGTCGAGGCTCGAGAGTTTTCTGTAGCTGCTGAAACATAGTACCCCCTATGCCTTTCCAGAATCGAGTTCAAAACACCGCTAAAGGCTCGCCGCTGTTGCTGTTGTTCAGCCTTGTGCGAGTGAGTCCCACCCAGAGAATTTCATTCACCCCAGAGGGGACCCCCCACTCCCCGGGTACCCCTTCGCAGAAGCACGGGGGCATATTTTTGCCAAGCACGGGGTATGGGGTGGGGCTCCGCGCCTGTGTAAGTATTGAGTCATAGCTGTTATATTTACGCGATCGGATGCCACGTTACAACTCCACCCTTTGAAGATATGATCCGCCGACAAAATTTTCAGAACCTGAGCTGGTTTTACGATCTCTACAAGAGATCGGCCCTTGACCTAGATCCGCCATACCAGCGACGGAGCGTATGGAACGATGTATTTAAGGCGTACTTCATCGACACCGTCCTGCTTAACTATCCAGCGCCTGCGATATTCCTCTATGAGGAAATAAGCGCGGAGGGAACATCGATGTATCATGTCGTTGATGGTAAGCAGCGGATTACCACTGTCCTCGAGTTTGTGCAGGGCAAATTTCCGGTCGGGGAGAATTCCGAGATGACTGCACTTCGAGGGAAATATTTCGAAGGGCTCGACGATAATGTGCGCCGTGCATTTTGGTCGTATCAATTGCTCGTTGAATATATTCCAACGAACGACGAGGGTGTAATTAACTCTATTTTCGATCGAATTAATCGGAATGTCGCAAAGCTGACGGCACAGGAGCTTCGTCACGCAAGGTTGGACGGCGAATTTATCAAGCTATCGGAGCAGTTGTCGGAGTGGCAAGAATCAGTGCTGCCGGCTAACTTCCCGCGCTTCGCTTCTCAGTCCAGGAAGCAAATGAAGGATGTCGAGTTCACCGCTATTCTTCTGTTGTTGCTTGAAGAGGGGCCACGTGGCTATAGCCAGGATGACTTGGATAAGGCTTTTGCTGAACGCGACTCTGAATGGGATCGGCGTGTCGAATGTGATGCGCGTTACCGTGCAGCGATTTCTTACATTGCAGATGTGCTGGCAGCTGACGAAGATCTTGTGACCACGCGAGTTCGAAATCAAGCGGATTTCTATGCACTGTTTGGCGCTATAGATTCTCTGCAACAGGATGGACGACTCGGGCCGGCTGCGCAATCTGCGGCCGCACTGCGCAAATTTGTGGGTTTGGTTGACCTTCCGGAGGCTCGCGAAGCCGATCTCGAGCTTACTGGCTATTTCGATGCCGCGAGATCCGCATCGAACGACAAAGGGCCGCGCGAGACTCGTATGCGGTACATGCGATCCATACTGGGGGTGGGACAAGCGTGATCATCCCAGCGCAGCTTGCCCAAAAGCACAACCTGTACAAGCCTTACCTCGAGAATATTGAGCGGCGTGCTCGCGAACGAATTTTTAATTTTTGCAACGAGCATGGTTACGCATTCGTAGGACGCCTCAAGGACACTGAATCTCTCTTCGAGAAGATCGAAACTGGCCGTTTTGATAGTTGGAGCAAGCTCGATGACTTGTATGGGTGCTCAATCGTAATTCCGTTCCTTGATGAAGAGGAGCAGGTGATTCAATGGCTCAAGGAGAAGTTTGATGTTGTCGAGACGAGGCTGCGTGGAACGACTCTTAAAGATCCAGCAGTTTTCCGGTTCGATGCTACCCGCGTTATTGCCAAACTTCGGGTCAGTGATTTCGCCGCCCAAAGCGAGTTGACGAAAATTTCGTTTGAGGTTCAAGTTCGGACGGCGTTCGAACATGCGTGGTCAGTCGCAACACATTCATTGGCGTACAAAGGGGAGCGGGTAGATTGGAGTCGCTTGAGGTTGGCTGCCCAGCTAAAAGCATCAGTCGAGCAGTTAGACATGCTAGTTTTGGGTTTCGATGGGGCAGCGAACACCATTCATAAGCAGAGATGGCCGGACGTAGCTATTCGTGCCCGAATAGAACAAGTATTCCGCTCTCGGCTTGACGCAGGAACTCTTCCCCAAGAAATACGCCCCGCAAGCTGGATGCGATTCTGTGAGAATGTCCAACGCCTTCTCTTTTCGACCAAAAATGAGGGGATAAGGGGCGCGGCAGCTGAGCGGTTCATTGAGCAACGTTTGGGAACCATTGAGGTGGCCTTAGACACAGTCGGATCTGCGTACCCCAAGAGCGTTTCGCTTCTGCAGTTCTGCATTGGTACTCTAGCGAATGCACAATTGATAACAGGACCATTAAAGGGATACATTCCGTACATTACGGAAGAACTTCGCAGTCTCTATCCAAAGGCGACAATTGCGGGTGCGGGTTTTAACCTCGAGGATACAAACTAATCGATGTAAGTATCCGCTTGTTTAAGCCCGGACGTTCGCGGCTGCTGGGATGCGAATGGTCGGGAAGGCTACCTCGTAGCCGCCCTCCCAAGGCAGACACCTGAACTTCCGCAAAGCGCGTTGGTGGAAGCAGCGACTGCCATACCTCGGGAACGGCCATAGGCTTCGGCCCAGCCTGGGTCCGCCCTTGCCATTATTGCTAGGGCTCTCCCGGGGGCTACACCGTAGGCCTCCCGGGGTTCCTCGGCTGGTGCTGCACCCCGGGGCTCTCCGCAAAACAGGGGGTCATGGTTTGCCAAAGGGGGTCACCCGGGGGGGCTATGGACTTTGGGTGACCCCAACCATACACTTGGTCGCACGGTGACTAACTTTGACCCAACCATGCCGACCTGTTTTGTGATTCAGCCTTTCGACTCCGGCAAGTTTGATAAGCGGTATGAAAGCGTTTTTGAGCCCGCCATCAGGGCGGCGGGAATGGAGCCCTACCGCGTTGACAAGGACAGCTCAGCAACTGTCCTGATTCAAGCAATTGAGGAGAACATAAAGCGGGCGGCAGTGTGCCTCGCAGACATAACGACCGATAACCCGAACGTCTGGTACGAGCTCGGGTTTGCCCAGGCATCAGGCCGCCCCTTGGTTATGGTGTGCGGGGACGAGCGGCAGCGCGAAGGGAAGAAATTCCCGTTCGACGTCCAGCATCGCGCCATTGTCACTTACAAGACCGAAGCAATTCAGGACTTTGAGGACCTAAGGGAACGCTTGACTACCAAGCTCGTTGCGATGCTCCAGCAAGGCGACACTATTGAACAGCTTGCTGAGCGAGAGACTGTTGCACCAGTAGATGGCCTCTCTCCTGCAGAACTGACGTTGCTTGCGGTCGCTGCCGAGAGCGTTACCTTGCTTGACCAAGGGGTAGGCGTTTGGGGGCTCAAGCAGGACATGGAAAGGGCGGGATTAAATGGGATTGGGTTCGCCCTAGGTCTCAGGAGGCTCACACAGAAGGGGTTAATCGAGACGGTAACCCTCGTTGATGAAAGGCATGGAGAGCCTTATGACGGGATCAGGGTTACGCCCGAAGGGTGGGACTGGGTTGACGCCAACGAGTCCAAGTTTGTAGTTCACAACAAGAAAGCGGCCCTCTCTTCACCATGGGAGCAGGAGCTCGAGGACCCCCCATACTAAAGCCTGCAATCCTCTAGACCCAGGATCCCGCTGGGAAAATAGTACCCCGCCCTTGCCACCCCTTGGGGGCCTTCCGAACAATTGGCTGCAAGGTCTGCAAAATGGGTCTTGGGGGGGCACGCCGCGGCCGTATTTGTACCGGCGCTCTGAGCATTTCTTCGAGCGAAGCTCTTCAGGTGCTCGCTCGGCCTACGGACATGCCGAACGCTGGTCACTAGTCGGGGGAATTCGCAAATATTTACTGTCTGGGACGTTGATTAACAGGTTCAACGCCCGTTCTTCGGTGACACCCAAGGTCTGCGCTACGTGCCGCATGGTCTCGCGCAGAACGGAGGTCGAATCGGTTTGCGACAAAAAGAGGCCGTAGGCCGAAGAACTCCACAAGTAGCGTGGAACACCTTCCTCGCCGGTACAAGCTGCCGCGTAGCCAGTAATAATTGGCGTGAACTCGCGCCGCGACGAGAACAGCTCGCACAGAAGCTCATCATCTACGTTGCACTTGTTGAGTAGAAGAAACGACTGCAATCCCACCCTGGCCAAGCGCTGTGCCCGTTCTATTAGCATTACCACCAAGTCGTTTTGCCGGCTGTTAGGGTTTTCTGTCCGGATAACGAAGTGCTTGTTGCCGATTAATGCTTTGTTCGAATATCTTGCTGCAGCGCCTAAGTACCAACCTTGCGGCACATCCTTAGGGAAGACGTTCAGCCCGGTTATAACTGAGGTTGGCGACAACGTCAGATGCTCGACTATGCTGTGTCCGCCGATGACATATCCGCCCTCCCGGCAGGCGGCTGCCAAGTCTACCCACGGGTAGTCCGAGTCGGAAATCTTCGATTCCTGCGTTTTGAGCAACGCTTCACGGGCTTGGTTGTAATCGCTAAACCCGTAGCTTCGTGCGGCGGCGTCCAACGCTTGTGCGGAAGTAAGTCGCAAGGCAAAGGCGGCCTCAAGATGGCTCTTCAGGCGCTTGCCTTGAGCCTTCAGGATCTTCAGGTGAGACTCACCATTCCTGGCAGTGTGCTTCAGATTGGCCGGCATGGCCGAGAAGAATGCGTCAACGTTAAAGTCGACTGGAAATGCTGTGTGCTCGGATGGCATGTATTGTCCTCTACCGAGACCCGTCACCTTAATGGATATAAGCCGCCCGCATTGCCTGCCGAGTCCCGGAAAAGGATTCAACATGTCTGTCGTGAATCAACCGAATGGTTGCCGGACTTTACCGTGTCGCTTGCGCGACGCGAGCTGGCAGGTGCCGGAACCTGCGGCAGGTATATCACAGCCCTCGTGATGGTCGCAAGTCGTTCGCTCTCCAACTCCGAAGTGACAACATGGAACTCACGTCTAAGCTCGTCCAACTCGGCGGACATACCCTCCTGCCACCACCGGGGGCTCTGCAGACGAGGGGTCCATGTTTGCCAAAGGGGTCACTCGGGGTGGGTCGGGGCTCGTCACAGATCCAAAAGCTGTGCGTGTTAGAGTCCACTTAGACCGGGAAAGGAAAAGAACAATGGAGGGTGAAGTGATCGAGGCAAACGCGGGCTCTTGGGACACCGCTGCACGGCAAGGGCAAAAATACATCTCGCGCCACTGGGCACGCCTACTACCAGCAACAAAGACGATCCTGGCAGCCGATGGTTACGACGAATACGGCAGGTTTGTCGCCGGCGATGACTCTTCGATGTCCGACGTAAGACACTTGGAGTATGCGCTAGGCGTTCTGGCTGAGGCTCAATGGAGCAAAGTCCCGAGCAAGAAGGGCGACGAGATTGCGGGCTGTTTCATGGGCGACGATGTTTTGCACCAAGGCTCAGAACTGCTCGGAGGTGGATTTTCGCGTGAGCCCGAATTCATAGAAGTAGCCGTCGGGGCCATCCTCAAGCATCAAACAGCTAGTGCTTTGCAAAGCCTGTACTTCTCTGGGGGCACAACAGAGACTCCTACCTCTTCTGCCATTTGGGGGGGAAAGCGATTGGAAAGACAGTGCTGCTGATTGGACTGCCTGCTTCTATCGGCGGCGGACTTGCTTATGCGTCAGAAGGAAATGGCGTAGCCGCGTCGCTGTGCGCGTACTTCGCCTTTGCAGCCGTAGGCATTTATCGCTCAAGGAATGAGGTAGTAGCTGCGAAGGAGCTTACTGGCTACTGGAAGTGGAGCGGTTTGCTGAGCCGGGATTTCCACCTTGGGACTGGGCACGGGCTGCGCAGCAAGCTGGATGAGATGCTGCGACAGGACATTTATGTGCCGTCCGTCCTGATTGATCTTTGCGCGATGCTTCACCAACGGTCGGCCCCCATACTCGGAAAAGCGTAAGTAACGCGATGGAAGAATTCCTCAAAAACCTGCAAAGCCCGAGCTGGTGGGTGGGAACCATCGTCGTCGGGATTCTTGTGAACCTCGCTACGCCCCTCATCTCCCGCAGCCTGGAGAAGTTTTCCAGTTCATGGGCCGACAAGCGCCGGAAGCAAAGGGAGGAGCGGGACAAGCGACACCACAAACTCGCTGTCGCCATGCGGACGAGCCCGAGCTGGATGCTTTTGATTGTCGCCCAGGAGCAGCGGAACCGCTCGAACGCGATTATCTGGGCGTTGTTTGCATGCTTCTGCATGGGTGTGGCGCTTTATGCGGGCAGGAAGGGAATCCTGCCTGACACCCCGTGGTACGAGGCCGGTCGCCTGTTTGGGGGCGTGTTCGCTGCGTTGTCCGGCGTCTGCACGTCCTTTGCGATTAGGGCGCTTGGACAAGCGGCCATCAATCAGAGCATCCTTCGGCAATCCTGGTCCGGCACCAATATCGAGAAGGCAATGAAGGCGCAGATGGAGGCGGATGCGGCCACAGTCACAGACGCCATAAGCGCAGAGACACTGACCGCGAAATAGACGCGGGGCTGCTGGTAGGGTTGGTGTACCAACGGAAGGCCCCCTGCTGTACCAACGGGGCTCAAGAGTCTCCGAAAAGTCAGTCAGCACTAACCCAAAATGCCATGCTACAGTTGGGATTCAGCGCCACGGCTACCTAGCCAAAAGGAACCATGGGTGCCTGCCGGCGGGACCACAAACTAGTTCTCTGAAGTTCTCTGAAGTTCTCCCCTCCCAAGTAAATCAAGGCCTCGCGGGCTTTTGACGTCCGCCAAAGTTCGCCGGGAACCGTTAGCATCCGCGTGTTTTAGGGGCATCAACAAATGCCCCTATATCTGGTGCCCCAAAACGATGCCCCGTACCGTCGAGCCATTAAGCGACACTAAAATCCGCAATGCGAAGCCGAAGGACCGTTCCGATAAGCTGTTTGACGGTGGCGGCCTATTTCTAGAGGTCATGGCCGACGGGCGAAAGCTCTGGCGTTTCAAGTATTACCGGCCCGCTGGCGGCGAGAATCGACTCGGCTTCGGCAGCTATCCGGAGGTCACGCTCGCCCAGGCCCGTGCGCGGCGCGAGGCCGCGCGGACCCTTGTGGCCAGCGGCCAGGATCCGAGCACGGTAAAGCAGGAACAGCGCCGCGCCATCAAGATCGCCGCGGGTAACTCGTTCGAGGCTGTCGCCCGCGAGTGGTATGCCACCCGGAAGAGCAACTGGACGACGACTACGCCGGCAAGGCGATCGCCTCCCTAGAAAACGACGTGTTCCCCGTCATCGGCGCCATGCCGATTGCTGACATCAAGGCGCCGGTGCTGCTGGACATGCTGCGCAAGATCGAGGCGCGGGGCGTGCGGGACACCACCAAACGCATCCTGCAACGCGTGCGCGCGGTGTTCCAGTACGGGATCATCTATGGGGCGTGCGACCGCAACCCGGCCGCCGACATCGACAGTGCCACCGCGCTGAAGGGCGCGGCGGTCGTGCACCAAGCGCGCGTGTCCGCGCTCGAGCGGCCGCAGCTGCTGCGCGACATCGATGCGTACGAGGGCGACGCGGTGGCGCGAGGCCACGGCCGCCGACATCCGGCGCGCCGCAGGCGGTGAGCGGCCAAACTGCGTGTTCATTTCGTCGCCGTGCAAGGGTGCGTCCGGGCTGTCCGAGGCCTTGAGCCGCACGCCGAAGTACCAGGCGCTGAACGAGCTCACGCTGCGCTGCGTCTGGCTGATGTGCGAGGCCTGGAAGGATGACCCGGTCGAGCTGATCGTCTTCGAGAACGTGCCGCGGCTCGCCACGCGCGGCCGCCATCTGCTGGACCAGATCAACCAGATCCTGCGCCACTACGGCTATGCCGTGAACGAGACGACGCACGACTGTGGCGAGATCGGCAAGCTGGCCCCCGAGTTCGACAGTTTGAGCCCGATTTTCGCCATTTCTGACCGTCGCCCCTAGCACTGGCGCGGCTTCCCGGGTCGTGAGCGTCAAACTCTTGTAGTGGCACGTTTGTAACGACGAAGCCTATATTTGACAAGGCATTCAATGCCTGTACAGTAACGGCATGTTCGTCAAAGTCACCTCCTCTGGTTCTCGCCGCTACGTGCAGTTGGTCGAGTCCTATCGCGATGACAACGGTCAGCCTAAGCAGCGCACCGTTGCCACCTTGGGCCGTCTTGATCAACTTGGCGACAGCATGGAAGGCGTGATCAATGGGCTGTTGCGAGTCACCGGCCGCCCCACACTTGAGGCAGCCGCCGAGCCCGCGGTGACGTTCGAATCGGCCCGTGCGCTCGGCGACGTGTGGGCGCTCTCCGAACTGTGGCACGAGCTCGGCTTCGACGGCTTGCGCCGCGTGTTCCGACGCACCCGCCATGCCATCGATGTCGAAGCGCTCGTGCGCATCATGGTCTTCAATCGCCTGTGTGACCCGGAATCTAAACTGGGCGTGCTGCGCTGGCTGGAAACGGTTGGCCTGCCAGGGTTATCTATCGAAGCCGTCGACCACCAACATCTGCTGCGTGCAATGGACGCGCTGGTCACGCATCAGGCAGAAGTAGACGCCGTGTTGGCGGGGCTGTTGCGTCCGCTGGTCGATCAAACCTTATCGGTGGTGTTCTACGACATGACGACCATTCGTGCCGAGGGTCTGTCGCAGCAAGAAGATGATGTGCGCCAGTACGGCATGGCCAAGGAAGGCGTCATTGCCCGGCAGTTCATGTTGGGGGTCGTGCAGACGGCAGAAGGATTGCCGCTCTATCACGAGGTGTTTGACGGCAATACCGCGGAAGTCACGACGTTGAAGCCAACCCTCGAGAAGGTGCTGAGCCGGTTCCCCGTCAAGCGCGTCATCGTCGTCGCCGATCGGGGACTGCTCTCGATCGACAACCTGGCAGAGCTGCAGACGATGACCTTGCCAGACGGTGCGCCGCTGGAATTTATCCTGGCGGTGCCGGGCCGTCGCTACAACGATGTGGTCGATTCATTGGAAGGCCTCCACGCACAGCAATGCCTGCCGGCCCGTGAAGAAGTCCTGGGCGAAGTGCCATGGAACGGCTTACGCCTGATCGTGGCGCACGATCCCGTGGTTGCGCAGGAGAAAGGCGCGCAACGCGATGCACAGATTGCGCACCTGGAGCAGCTTGCCGCGCAGTGGGTGGGCAAGCTTGATGCGCAAGACACCGGTCATCGCAGTCGTGGCAAAAAGCTCTCCGATGGCGGTGCCCGTGCACGGTTCTACCATGCGGTTTGCGAGGCCCATCTGGCTCGTATCATCCAAGTCGATCTGAAGAGCGAGCGCTTCTGCTACGCCGTCGATGAGCGAGCCTTGCATCATGCCCGCATGATGGATGGCAAGCTGCTGCTGGTCACCAATGCCGCGGATCTCTCACCACGTGAAGTCGTCGACCGCTACAAGTCATTGGCGGATATCGAACGCGGGTTTCGTGTGCTCAAGTCCGAGATCGAGATTGGTCCGGTCTATCACCGCTTGCCAGACCGTATCCGCGCCCATGCGGCGATCTGCTTCATGGCACTGATTCTGTATCGGGTGATGCGGATGCGCTTGCAGGCCGCCAACAGCGAGTTGTCGCCCGCGCGAGCCCTTACCATGCTCAATCGCATTCAGCACCACCGCATCGTCTTCGACCAAACCAAGTCCGTGGCAGGGCTCTCGACCATCAGTCAGGAGCAGGCCCGGGTTTTCTCCGCATTGAAGGTTCGCAAACCAGTCAAAACGAGCCAACTGACTCTCTTGTAGTGGAGCGTTTTGCAGTCGGCTCCAATCAAATCAAAGACTTACGCTTCTAACTGTCGAACTCGGGTGGCCCAGAGCCGCAAGCGCTTCCTCATGGTGGCTCGGCACATGGAACAGGTCCCGGCCTTCCTGTATGAGCCCGAGATTCACCGTCTGCAGGGCGTCGGCACCGTGCTGGGCCGCATGCCGCTGCCGGGCGACCCGGCTGGCGGGCCGACGCGCCGCGTGCCGTCGCTGCAGTGGAAGACCTGGGTGCGCCTGGCGTTCGTCGAGGCCGGCAGCGACTGGCGCAGCCTGAACAAGCTAGCGGTGGAGGATGGCCAGCTGCGAGACTACCTCATCGTGCCCGAGTATCGCGACGGCTACATGGGGGTGAATCGCTGGGACCAGCCGAGCGGTACCGTCGCTGGTCGCAGTGGCCCGACGAACGGCACGTTCAGCGTCGCGGACCCGCGTTTCGCCAAGAGCGCGAAGTGGAGCGACGGCCATGCCTATGGCGTGCTGCCGTGGGAGCAGCATGCAAACACCATCGCCGCGCAGCAGATGCCCGGCCAGGGCTACTACACCGTCGCCGATCCGCGCCACGCTGGTCCGGCTAAGCACAACAATCAAGCTGGCGGCGCTGTCACGGGCGCCCACGGCACCGGCCAGTGCGTGCAGGACCCACGCGCGTCCACTGGCTTCGAGGGCGCGGGCAAGTACCGCATCACCGGTTTCGACGAGCCGGCGGGCACTGTGATCGCGCGCAGCGACACCGGCCAGGGTGCCTATGCTGTGGCCGACCCGCGCCCGGGCATGCGGCGGGAGCGCGGCGACGACTACCTGACCGGCGGCCACTATGGTGTTATTGGTTGGGATCAGCGGAGCGGTGCGGTGTCGGCAGCTGCTGGCCATGACAACGGCCGCTGGTCGGTGGCTGATCCGCGTCTGCCGGCGGCGAACGACAAGCTGGTTGCGATCATCCGCGCGCTGGACGGCACCTGGCACCGCCCTTTCACTACGTTGGAACTGGCCGCGCTGCCGTCGCTGATCGAGCCGGAGGAATACCTCGAGCTAGACGGGCTGAGCGATCAAGCCTGGCGTGAACGAATCGGCAACGCTGTGCCGCCGGATGCCGCGCGCGCGATTGCGGAGGTGATGGGCACTACCCTGCTGCTGGCCGAGGCCGGCGAGACGTTCATGCTGTCGGCCACGCCGGTGTGGGTACGGCCGGTGGCGGTGGCGCAGCCTGCGGAGGTCGCATGAGCGAGCCCAAGACATTATGGAGCCCGGCGCGCCGGGTGCGCGACCACCATCGCGCTGGTAGCAAAGCGCCCGAGCCGAGGCTATTTGATCGCGTCCGCCGCAATTGCAAGCGCCCACCCGGCAAAGAGGCAGACAACAACCCAGCCGGAGGTGATGGCTGCAATTTCACGCCAATTCATTGCGTGGCTCCTTCAGCTATCGATCGCAATAGGGTTAAGGGTAGTAACGATCACCAAAAAATCACGCGGTGAGATGTAAAGAAATATTGCGATGCACCCAAGTCGGGCCCGAGCAGTCGGCGAGCTCTTTGAAGAATTTTTCTTTATCGTCCATGACTGCGATATCGGCAGCGGGCGGGAAACCTTGAGGCATTTGGCATGAGCGAGAACACAAAAATCGAATGGACCGACCACACGTTCAATCCGTGGGAGGGTTGCCAGAAAGTCGGCCCCGGCTGCGACCACTGCTATGCCGAGACGCGCAACGCGCGCTTCGGCGGCGGGCAAGCGGTGAATTGGGGCCCGGGCGCGCCGCGCCGGCGCACGAGCGCCGCAAACTGGCGCAAGCCGCTTGCCTGGAACCGCGATGCCGGGGTGTTCTAGGCACAGCACCGGCGGCGCCAGCGTGTCTTCTGCGCCAGCCTGGCCGACGTGTTTGATAACGCCGTGGATCCGGCCTGGCGTGCGGACCTGTTCAAACTGATTGAGGCCACGCCCAATCTGGATTGGCTGCTGCTGACTAAACGCATCGGAAATGCGCGCGCCATGTCCCAGGTGGCAATGGGCGCCATCGGCTGCATCCATAAGCCGCTGCCCGAGAACGTCTGGCTCGGCGCCACGAACTGCAACCAGGAGGAAGCTGACCGCGGCATCCCAAAGCTGCTGGCCGCGCCAGCGCGCGTGCGCTTCCTCAGCATGGAGCCGCTGCTGGGGCCGGTCGATTTGCGCATGTGGATGCGCTCCGCTTGGCGGGGGCCCCTGCCCATTGGCTGGGTGATCGCCGGCGGCGAGAGCGGCGCCAACGCGCGACCGATGCACCCGGACTGGGCCCGGGACCTGCGCGACCAGTGCGCGGACGCCGGCGTGCCGTTCCTATTCAAGCAGCACGGCGAGTGGACTCCGGTCACATACGAATATGAGAACGAGAGCCTCTCCAGTTGGCGAGCCGACCCGGCGACCATTGCGCTGAACTGGCGCGAGATTCGTGAGTTCGGCGATGGTATCGGCGCCGCCAGGATCGGCAAGAAGGCCGCCGGCCGCCTGCTCGACGGCGTGCAGCACGATGGATTTCCGGCGGTGGCGGCATGAATGAGCGCGCCATCCCTGATGCCCTGATCACGCATATTCGCGCGAACGAGATCTCGCGTGAATTTTCGAGCGTATGGACGGGTTCGCCGCCCAGGCGCCAGCGCCGTTGATAGCGTCCCAGAGGTGCCGATATCGCTCCACATGCGTATCGCACTCGGTGCAGTCGGTGTCGGGCATCACGCCGAGGTTCGGGCCGATAGCGTCATAGAGTCCAGTCCCACCGCATTGCGGGCATACGCTCCAGTCGCGCTCTTCGCGCTCGGTGCCCAGGGGTTCAACGCCCTCGGCTGCCGCATCGGCCTCGCTGCAGTCGTTCAGCCGCTCGAGGCGCACGCCGGTCACCTCCAGTTGGATCCGAGACAGCGCGCGTGGCATGTGGATGGGATATGCGAGCGTCCTTTCCAGGAAGGCGATGACATCGGTCAGAATAAGGATCGAGATCTGTGAGTGCAATGCAGCCTGTTCGGCTTCCCTCGCAAGCTGATCTCGCTTTGCGTCCTCGCGCTGCCGGTAGGGAACATAGATTGCGATAGCCAGGGCCACCGTTGCGCCGTAAGCCTGAGCCCAGGCCGCCCAATCCTGACTCGCCTTTGGCGGTGCCAAATAAAAGCCATAAGCGAGGTAGCCGAGTCCTGCAAGCACGAACGGAACAACAGAACCACGTAGAAAATCCCTCATTTCTGTATGCCTCCGTTGGGCGTACGCAGAACACCGATGTGATCCGCCCACGCCTGCATCATCTGCCGGCGCTCGGGCAAGTACTGCGCATGGTTGTAGGCCGCGCGCACCTTATTGCGCTCGACGTGCGCCAGCTGCCGCTCGATCACGTCCGCCCGAAACCCTAGCTCATTCAGCGCGGTCGACGCCGCCCCTCTGAAGCCGTGCCCGGTCATGCGCGAGTGGTACCCCATGCGGTACAGGGCATAGAGCATTGTGTTGTCGCTGATATGGCCAGTCTTGCCGCGGGGGCTGTAGAAAATGAAGTCGCGGTGGCCGTTGATCGCACGCAGCTTTGCCACTACCGCCAGGGCCTGCGTGGACAGGGGCACGACGTGCGAGTCGCGCATCTTCATCCGCTCAGCCGGCACCAGCCATTGGGCTTTGTCCTCGTCGATCTCCCCCACTGGGCTTGGATCATCTCGGTGGTGCGGGCAAAGGTGAGCGCCATGAACTGCATCGCCAGGCGCGTCACCCTGCCGGCGGCTCTTTGCCGTGAAAGGCGGTGTACATGGCCCTGGTGAACAGGTCCATGACTGTGCACTTCACGCCCACCAGCTTCTCGAAGTCGCGCGCGGCGGCCGGGTCGACATCGATGCCGCCGATGCACTTCCAGGTGGCGATCATGTTGCCGACCTGCGAGGCGGCCTTCTTGAAGCCCTTGGCAACGCCGCCCAGGCCGCAGCAGAAGCCGAAGGTTTTGTATTCGCGGCGGATCATGCGCGTGCCTCGTTGTAGGAGCAATCCTTGTTGTAGGCGCGACCACTTCCTACATCCGGCATGCAACTCAATGCGTATCCTGGATGAAGGCGAAGATCCAATTGGAGAGAGCTATGAAGCCCATTTTTGTACTGCTTGCAGCTTCCGTTGCACTGTTGAGCGGCTGCATTGTTCCCCCTATGGGGACGACTATCGGGGCGGTGGCGGGTACTACGGCGGAGATGGCCGAGGGGACCACGGCGATCGCAACCGAGGCGATCACCGGGACTACGGTGGTGACAGAGATCGGGGGCAGGGCGGCCAGCGCTACTAGCGCCGCGCTGGCGAGCACTTGGGCGGTCATGCGTAGTCCTTTTTGTTGAGAGAGTGGGCCACGCCGGCGCATTTCGTCCTGTATTGAAGTGGCTTCGGCAGGTGTTGCATATCGACCGTCGGATGCGCTGGCGCATCGATCTGTTCGCACGGCCACATTCGGTCGGTGTCGCGCTAGCAGATGCGCGACGCTTCGTCCAGCGGGTACTTGCCTGCCTCGTTGAGACGGGTCACGTAGCCGCTGCAATTCTTGCCCCACCACATCACGCAGTTGCCGACGAACTGGCGTGTGTCCTGGACGTAGAACATCGGCTCTGCATCGCGCGCATCCACGGCAGCGGCGGGCGCGGCGAGCACGGTGCGGAATCGGTTGACGGCATCATTCCAGCCGCAGCGCCAGAAGAATACGCGCGAGTCAGTCCAACCTTCTTCGGTGGACGCGTACTTGGGCTCATCGGCGGCAGGCTGTGCCGTGTGGAGGAACCGGGTTTCCAATGCCCCCAGCTGCCCGAGCGCGCTGGTGCCATGTTGTGGCAGCGGCGAGTGCTTCGGTTTTGCGGCCTGTTTGGCACGGATCTGCTCCACCTCCGTCCAGATGCGGGCCAGTTCGGCATCGCCGGCTTCGTGCATGCCCCGATCTTGCGCCAGGCATAGGGCGGCAAGCGTCACCATCACGCCGCCCACTTCCTGATGCTTGTCCCCGACCGGCCGCCCATAGACGTAGTCCACCAACTGGTGCGCCTCGCTGGCCGTGGCGCCACACGCCTCGACCAGTTCCAACGCCTCTCGAGAAAGCGATGATTGCGTTCCTGGGCGTCAGCGGCGATCTCGGCGCCAAAGCAAGCCATCATCCACGGTTGCACGCGCGCCTGAAATGGCGCCGGCATAGCCGCCAGCGCTGCGTCGGGGATGTCATTGAGGCGTTCGTCGTCTTCCGCCACCAGACTAAAATCGTTGGAGCTCATCGTGCCTACGTCCCAGGCGCTCCATACGCGCTGGCAGTCATAGGCATGGCCAAGCGCGCTGCCACGGCATCGCGCACGGCTTGTTTCTGTTCTTCGTTCATTCCTTATCCTCCCCCGTGTCACCGGTCATCTTCTTGAAGAACCGATGTTGTGCGTACGCGCCGACCCCAAGGGCAATGAAGAGGCCGGCGACGGTTACGATCAATGCGGTGTGGCAGTTCATGCCGCCGTGGCGAGATGCCGCTTGATGCCGTAGTACACGGTGCGGCAGGCGGCCAGGTCGACGGCGGCGTTGTGCGCGCCCACCAGGTCGGTGCCGGTGAAGTGCCGGAAGGCCTCGCCCAGATTCGGCGACTTGGCCGTGCGCCGTCCGGCGGACAGCATCTTATCGGTCGGCGGCAGGTTGATGATCTTGGTGCTCTTCGACTGCGTGCAGAAGGCGGGCGCGGTCTTCCACTGCTCGTGGAACCCATCGTCGTGGCCGAGTTGGCGCATCAGTTCAATGCGCACCATCCGCAGATCGAACGACTCGTTGTGGGCCACGCGCATCTGTGCCTTCTTCCACATGCCAATGAAGAGCGCGAGTGCCTCTTCGATGGGCACGCCGAAGCGCTCGACCTTCTCGTTGGTGATGCCGGTCACGATTGCTGCTCCAGGGCGGCCAGCATCGCGTCGGCAATCTCAACGGTGCGCCGCGAGATGAACTCCGTGGTGCCGCCGCTGAAGACGTCCGCCAGCGCCGGGTTCGAGACGATGGCTTGCATGGCCTTGGTCGCGATGTAGGCGCGCTGGGTCATGCCGGTGCTGTCCAGATACATGCTGCCGACGAGCTGGCGCGTTTGCGGATCAGGGATAAGGGCGCTGTAGGGGAACGCCGAGCCCCCGCCTTTGCGCGCGCTCATGCCACGCTCCTGGCCGCGTCAATCACGTCGGACAGGTCCTGCTCGCGATACGACTGCTGGATCTCTGCCTGCGCGTCTGCGCGGTCTTCCTCGAGCGACTCGACGGCCTGTTCTTCCAGGTGCGCGATGAAGTCGGGGGCAGGTCGTCCAGCATCTCGGTGGTCTCGCTGCCGTCGGCGTTGACCAGGCGGACGTCCGTCGCTTGAAAGCGCGGGGCTTGACCGAGGCCGGGCGTGGTGAACTCGCCCGTGACGGACCAAAACAGGCCGGCGGCGGTCACCACGGCCTGGACCTGGTCGGTGCGCAGGCGCGGCTGGCGGAAAACTCGGGCGTAGGTGCTGAGGGAGGGCATCGGGCTTTCCTTAGGCTGCCTGCGTGGCGATCTCGATCGCGGCCTGCTCGGTGGGCGCCTCGACGTTGAAATAGCCGGTGTGGCATGCGCCCATGGTCGGGCTGACGTAGAACTGGACGACCAGCCAGGGACGACCAGCCAGGCGTTTTTGCCCTGAGAGATCGCTTTGAAGTGGTGTTCGCGCTTGGTGGCAGCCATGACAGTCCCCAATCAGTAGCCTAGCAGGTCGCGGGCGGCGGCCATGGTGGCCGGGATGGTGTCCTCCACCAGCGACACGACGCCGTTCGTCACGACTTCGCTGGTCACGGTCAGCGTGCCGTCGACGTTGGCGACGCACGGGGCGCCGTGGGATTCGATGAAGCGGATGAGGTGGGTGGTGGGCATGGGCAGGTCCTTTTGGTCGCGAGGCGGGGTTAGGCAGCCATCAGCTAGGCGGCGCGGTGGCGATGACGCGGTTGGCCTGTTCGGCGACACGGCTTTCTGCGACGGCGCGCAGGCGCTTGCCATCGGCGACCATCTCCCGGGCTTCGCCGCCGGTGATCTTCGAGATGCCGTTGTGCGGCACGAAGGAATAGAACTGCTCGCCGCGCACCAGGACATAGGCGTCCGGGGCGAAGTCACCCGCGGTCGGGATCTTGGCGACGACGGTCAGGCCGGCCAGGAACCCCACCTTGACCTGTTGACCCACTTCCCACGACTGCTTGGCTTGCTTGCTCATTTCTGTCTCCGGCGAACCACTGCGAACTTCAGCGGCGCGAACTTAGTTTAGAATTCTAATCCGCAAAAGTAAAGCGAACTAAACCAAAAGTTTAGTGTCCTGCTTTGGTGGGGTGCGAACGGTGGGTTCGCGCCAACTGGCGCGCCGCCGCCTAGACTGGTCTGGGGCGGCCTTGGGATGTAACCGGACGACGTGATACGCCAGTTCGAGCAGCTGGCGCTGAATGAGGAAACTGAACTACCGATCGACGACGCGATTGCCGGTCTGGCGGTGCTGCTGGGTGATCCGGCTATTCAGTGAAAGGAGAGGGTATTGCTGACGGAGGTGAGCGTGATGATGGTGTCTAGTTCGGATGGCAGTCGGCGGCTTTCCGTTGCCAGGCGGGGGCTGATCACGTCGATCTCGACACCGAGGCCTCGCGCGAAGGCCGCGGCGATGTTCACGCTGAGCGGCAGTTGCCCGGCCAGGTACTGCGAGATCTGGGGGCCGATCTCATGGCGGCGAGCGAATTCCGCAATGCTGAGGGGGCCCTTGTGCTGCGTGAACAGGGCGCTCAGCCGTTCAGCGTCCTCGATCTGCCAGGCTTCCAGGGTCTTTCGAGCGCGCCACCTAGGTGCACTCATGGGCTGATCGCATCAGGCGCTTGGCACATGGAGGGGGATCCGCGCGGGATGATGGCGGCAATCCGATGGATCGTCTGCACCGATTCCAGGGGGCGTGTCATCGGGGGCACGCCGTTATTGATCGAGCCCAGGCACACCTCATCGTCGCGGACCCAGAGCAGCTCTTTCGCGACCGCGCTGCCATCCCGGAACTTGACCACGACGTCGTCGCCGGGTTGCGCCTCGAAGCTGGGCTCAACCAGGATGAACTCGCCGCTCTTGATCCGTGGACGCATGCTGTCCCCGCGGACACGCAGGCCGTAGGCCGACGGGTCACGGGTGGGCATGACGATCCAGCCGTCGCCCTGGTCTGGCGGGTAGTCGTGGATGCTGATGTAGCCGTCGGGGCCGCCTTGGGCTTGGCCCACGACCGGAACTTGTCGGCATCTGGGCATGCGCTGGAAGTCGCTGTCGGCAAATGCCCTGAGCTCGTCGTCCGCCTGTGATTCGCCGTCATTGGCCGCAGCTGCCGCGGCCTTCTTTTCACCCTTCTCCATGACGATCCACAAGGCGTTGTAGCCGTACGCATCTTGGATGCCAACGGCGTATTCCAGCTTGATGGATTTGATCTGGCCGCTCAGCCACTGGCTCACCGTTCCTTTGGTAACGCCGGCGGCCTTCGCCAGCGCCACAGCTTCAGCGCCGGTCTCGTCCAGGATCACTTGCATTCGTTCGCTTAGGGTCATTTTTAGAAATCTAAACCAAAGTGGGTTTAGAGGGCTTGATAGTGACGGTTTAGAGCGCTATACTATGGGCATGAACGCACGCGAACTCATCCAGGCCCTTGGCGGCCCCCAGGCTGTCATCAGCGAGACCGGTCTCAGTAAAGGACGGATTTCGCAGTGGCAGACGAGCAACCACATTCCTCGGCCTTGGGTGATGTTTCTGCGTGCGCGATTTCCAGCTGCCGTTGACTGGGATCAGATGGATCTGGCGGACCGAGAGGAACTGAAGCCCTCGAAGAAGAAGGGGCGCCCCAAGTCTGCCACCCACCTAGACCATCCCGAGGCCGCTTAAAGGCGACCCGACCAATACGACTTTTGCCGCGCCTCTCCACTCCCAAGTAAATCAAGGCCTCGCGGGCTTTCGACGTCCGCCGGAGTTCGTCATGGGTCGCCTACATCGGCCGTTTTTCGCGGCATCGTTCGTGGCGCCGGCCACTGCCACACAATATCCAGTGCCATGAAGAAAGGCCAAAGCGCGTAGAACCGCTGAGGGTGCTGCTGACGGAGGTGGGCGCCACGCTCTATAGGCTGAGTAAAGATGCGCGAGAGAGGGGCGCGCTGGGTATGTGATGAGTACGCGTTACGATTTCGTTACTGGGTGGCTCGGGAACCCCGAATAGACTGAGCGGTACAGGCCCCTCAATCACGTGGGCTTTTGGAGATCGAGATGCGGAAGATCAAGATGTTCGCCGGCCTGGCGATGGCGGCGTGTACTCTCACTTCGATTGCAGGTTATGCCCAAGATAGGGGCCCCGGCGGCGATGATCGCGGAAGGCCGCCCATGGGCCCCGGCGGCGATGATCGCGGAAGGCCGCCCATGGGCCGCGATCAGGGACAAGATCACGATAGAGGGGGCTACAACGACCGCCGTGGGGATGGTGACCAAAGCAGGCAAGGCGACCGCGGCCGGGACAGTGACCACAGCCGGCAAGGTGACAGAGGTTGGGAAGGCGACAGGGGCAGGGGACAGGTGGATGGAGGGTATGGTCCTGATCGTCGCGCTGATCGCCCGGGCCCTGGCAGCTGGCATAGAGGCGAAAGGGTCCCCCGGAATACCGCCAGCGTCAGTACGTGATCGATGACTGGCGCTCCTATCGGCTGTCGCCTCCGCCGCGCGGATACCAGTGGGTGGGAGTCGGCGGGGATTATTTCCTGGTCGCCATTCCGACCGGCGTAGTCTTCCAGGTGGTCATCGGGCGCTAGATTGCGGACAACAAAAGCCCGCCTGGCGGCGGGCTGCGATGATTTGACGATCGGCCTTAGTGCCGATGAATCAGATGGTCAAACCATGTCTGAACGGCACGCTGCTGTGTCGAAAGTAGGGTCGGATCACGCTCGCGGAGTACCCAGACAACGATCGCGCATAGAGCTAATCCGATGAGCAGGACGACTAGCGAGGCAACCATGGCGGCCTCCTATTGGGTGGCTATGCAACCAGTGTAGGCCGTTCCCGTCGCGAGCGAGTGGCAACAACAGGCCCAACGCATGCCATATACCAAACGCTCTCGCGTCCGTTCAAGGCCGCGAAGTCCCAGAGGCGCTTAGCCAAGGTGCTCTTGCCTGTTCCTGGCAGGCCTTCCACCAAAATCAATTGCACCCTTGACCGCCCTCCAATGTCCGCAACTCGCCACTCCTGCACAAAGCGTAGCGTTTCACCGCGACTGCCGCCAGAAATTGCAATGCAGTGGCTTGTCGCCACATGGCGCACGCCTCAATGCGTCCCCATCTTCGAAAACAGCTGAATCACCGCCACCCCGGCAATGATCAACCCGATCCCCGCCCAAGCCGCCAGATCCGGCACCTGCCGATACAGCACGCTGGCGATCAGCGTCACGAGCACGATCCCCGCGCCGCACCAGATCGCGTAGGCGATGCCCACGGGCACGGTCTTCATGACCTGCATCAGCAGGAAAAAGGCGCCGACATAGCCGGCCACCACCAGCACGCTTGGCCATAGGCGCGTGAAGCTCTCGGAAGCCTTGAGGCTGCTGGTGGCAATGACTTCGGCCGCGATGGCGAGGGCCAGTAGTACGTAGGCGTTCATCGATGGGTCCTTCTGATTGGCTGTCGCTGGGGCCACATTTTCCCATAGCTGCCCGGCTGGCCTCGCTAGGTGTGCAGTGCAAAGCATGGTTGAAGCCGCTTTGCGGGCTGACGATCCCTCCTTTCGGGTGGTTGTCCCGTGCCGGGATGCCATCTTCAATCGGGAGTAGAGCGCGTTGTTCAGGCGCCGGTAGTCCGGAGTCTCGTTGTAAGGTGGTTGCGGTTGCCCCGACCAGCTGGCGGACGTGATAAAGCCAGCGGCGGGTGAGTCAGGTTCTAGGGGGGCGTCATGAAAGGCGAGGATGAGGTTCAGACCGTGTGGCCGCAGGTGGATGGCCAGACGATGGGTCAGGGGTCTGGCAGAACACGATTGCCGCGGCCGATGTTGCGCTGGAAGAGGCGTCGCGTATCCAGCGAGGCGTGCAGCACAACATGAGGCTCCAGCAGGAGGTGAGGGCGCTGCGCGAGGAGTTGCGCAAGGCGCACGGCGAACTGGATCGCTACCGTGGCATGCATGCGCGCGTGGTGGTTGGCATGCGGCAGCTGGAGGAGGACAACGCCGGCGAGATGAGCCGCCTGCGGGCCGAAAGCGAAATGCTGATGGTCCGCCACCGGGTCTACAAGCTGCTCTCCGAGCATTACGCGCTCACCGCGCTGCGCTTCGATCCTGCCACGTTTGCCGAGCACCGCGACCGGGTGCTGCAGCACATCCTGTTTCAGCGACGCAAGGGCACGCCGATTTCCGGGATCGGCGCGGCGGATATCGCTTTCCTGCTGCTGTAAGCGCTCGCGCTTATCCAGCCTTAGGGGCGGCGCGCGGGCGCAAGACCATCAGCGCCAGCATGCCGCCCACCACACCCCAGAAAGCCGACCCCACGCCGGCCAGCGTCATGCCTGAGGCCGTGATCATGAACGTCAGCAGGGCGGATTCGCGCTCGGCCGGCGTTTGCATGGCCGTGGTCAGGCCGCTGGCGATCGAGCCGAGCAGGGCAAACGCGGCCACCGCCACGACCAGCGCTTTGGGGAACGCCGCGAACAGCGCGGCGATGCTGGCTGCCAACGCCCCCGCGACCAGATAGCCGATGCCGCAAACCACCGCTGCCGTATAGCGCCGGTTGCGGTCGGGATCGGCTTGCGCGCCGGTGCAGATGGCCGCGGTAATGGCCGCCAGGTTGATGCCGTGCGAGCCGAACGGGGCGAGCAGGGCGGAGGCGATGCCGGTGACGGTGATCAGCGGCGAGGCCTGTAAGTGATAGCCGTCGGCGCGCAGCACCGCCAGCCCGGGAATATTCTGCGACGCCAGCGCGACGATGAACAACGGTACCGCGATGCTGACGAAGGCTTGCAGCGAGAATGCCGGCGTGGTCCATACCGGCCTGGCCAGCGCGAAATGGAACGATTCGAAATGCAGCTGGCCTAGCGCGCCGGCCAGCGCCACGCCCACCAGCAGCACGCCCGGCACCGCGTAGCGCGGCCAGAAGCGCTTGCCCAGCAGGTATAGCGCGAACATCGACAGCAGCAACAGGGTCTGATGCTGGGCTTGCACGAACACGTCGACGCTGATGCGGAACAGGATGCCGGCCAGCAGTGCGGAGGCAATGCTGGCCGGCAGCGCGCGCATCAGCTTGTCGAACCAGCCGGTCATGCCGGCGGCGGTCATCAGCACGGCCGCCATGACAAAGGCGCCGATGGCCTCCGCGTAGGGCACGCCAGGCAGGCTGGCGATCAGCAGGGCGGCGCCAGGCGTGGACCAGGCCACGACGATGGGCGCCCGCGTCAGCAGGGACAGCCCGATGGTGGTCACTCCCATGCCGATGGACAACGCCCAGATCCACGAGGCGACTTGCGCGTCCGACAAATGGGCCGCCTGGCCGGCCTGGATCATCAGCACCAGCGAACTGGTGTAGCCGGTCAGCATGGCGATCAGCCCGGCGACCAGGGCGGAGACGGAGAGATCGGTCAGCTTCAGGGGAGCGGTGGACATGGGGCGGGGCATGGGACGGGCACTCGACGCAACGCGTGCGGAAAAAGTGGCTGGGCCGCCATCTTCGCACGAGTTGCGCCGTACTGGCCTCGCGCTCAGTCGGCGACCTTGTCGCTCGGGAACTTGAAGGAGTCGCGCAGCAGGTAGCTCATGGGGATGTCGAGGTTGACCCCTTGCGGCGGGATCGGCGACTGGAACCACTTCTTGTAGAGCTTCTGGGTATCGAGCGAATAGATGGAGGCGACCAGGGTCTTGTCCACCAGGCGCTTGAACTCGGCGTCCTGCTTCGACAGCATGATGGCGTAGGGCTCGATCGTCAGCAGCTCGCTGGTGACGGTGTAGCTGGCCGGGTCGCGCGCGTTGGCACGCAGGCCGTAGAGCAGCACGTCGTCCATCACGAATGCGTCGGCCTTGCCTTGCTCGACCATGGCGAAGGCTTCGGCGTGGTCCTTGGCTTCCACCACGCGCATTTGCATGGCGCCGCCGCCGTTGATCTGGCGTACCACCGCTAGCGATGTGGTGCCCACCGTGGAGACGACCGTTTTGCCGCGCAGGTCGCCCAGCTTGCGGATGCCGGAGTCGGTCTTGACCAGCATGCGGCTGCCGGCGATGTAGTGCGGAATGGTAAAGGCCACCTGCTCGCGCCGCTCGCGGTTGTTGGTGGTGGACCCGCATTCGAGATCGGCCTTGCCGTCGACGATGGCGGCGATGCGGCTGGCCGGCGTGACCGGCACGAATTCCACTTTGAGGCCCGGGAGCCGGAGCGCGCCGCGCAGGGCATCGGCCACCCGCAGGCACAGGTCGATGGCATAGCCATGGGGCTTGCCGTCGGCCACGAAGGAAAACGGCACCGAGCTTTCGCGGTGGGCGATGCGCAGCACGCCGGTCTGTTCGATGCGTTGCAGGACCGGCGTGCCGCCGGACTGCGCGGCGGCGCGCCCGGCGCCGATGGCGAGCGAAAGCAAAAGCAGGGTCGATAGCACTAGGAGCAGCGGCAGGCGCTGCGCACGCGGATGGATCATGGAATTCCCCGTACAAAGAAAAAGGCGTCAAGCGGAATTGGCGTTGGGTCGCCTGCACCGGTTCGGACCGGTTCTTGTATTGCTGCCGTTGTGCTGCGGCCTGCGGGCCGGCGGCCATTGTTCCACGGGGGCGAGCGGCTCGACAATCGTCACGGCGGGGAGTGTTGCGCGGCGCGCAACAGGCGGGCCGCAGGCGGGCGTTGACGGGGCTTTCCCTTACGGACTTGTACGACTAGAGTCGGCCGGAGGCGCTTGCTATGCTCCGTTCCGTGCCTTGCGAGCAGGGCACCGAGGAGAGACTCTTGGGCCCGCGCGAGCGCGGGCCCTTCTTTTTGTCGCGACCGCAGGCGCGGGGTTTGCGCCGCCTCCGGCGAGGGCGGGCGGAGGTGGTCTACAATGCCGGCTACCTGGCACCCCGCCGCCCGGTTGCTGTCCGACGCCGGCGCGCGGCCGCGGGTTCAAGCCGCTTGAATTGCCTCCTTTCGCTGTCTCCTTTCGTATTGCTCCCATGGCCCTGTTTTCGATTTCCGACGCCCAGCTTGCCTTCGGGCATGTGGCCTTGCTCGACCATGCCGACTTCTCCCTGGAAGCCGGCGAGCGCGTCGGCCTGATTGGCCGCAACGGCTCCGGCAAGTCGTCGCTGCTCAAGATCGTGGCCGGCTTGTCCGTGCCGGACGATGGCCTGATCGCGCGCCAGAGCGGCGTGACCTCGGCTTATGTGCCGCAAGAGCCGCAGTTCCAGCCCGGCGTGAACGTGTTCGATGCCGTGTCCCAGGGCCTGGGCAAGGTCCACGACCTGCTGGTCGCCTATGAAGCGGCGCTGGCGGCGCTGGACGACAACCACGACGAGGACTCGCTGGCCGAGTTGCACCGCCTGCAGTCGGAAGTCGATGCGGCCGGCGCCTGGGGCTTGCGCACGCGGGTGGAAACCACGCTGGCCCAGCTCAGCCTGACCGCCGATGTGCGCGTGGATTCCCTCTCCGGCGGCATGCAGAAGCGCGTGGCGCTGGCGCAGGCCCTGGTGGCCGAGCCCGACATCCTGCTGCTCGACGAACCGACCAACCACCTGGACGTGGAAGCGATCCGCTGGCTGGAAGACCTGCTGCTGGCCTTCCGCGGCAGCGTGCTGCTGATCACCCACGATCGCGCCTTCCTGGACCGCGTGGCCACCCGCATCGTCGAGCTGGACCGCGGCCGCCTGGTTTCCTTCCCCGGCAACTTTGCCGCCTACCAGGCCCGCAAGGCCGAGCAGATGGCCGCCGAGCAGGTCGAGCAGGCCAAGTTCGACAAGCTTCTGGCACAAGAAGAAGTCTGGATCCGCAAGGGCGTGGAGGCGCGCCGCACGCGCAGTGTGGCCCGTATCCAGCGCCTGGAGACGATGCGTACCGACCGCGCGGCACGCCGCGACGTGCAGGGCAACGTCAAGCTGGAGGTCTCGCAAGGCGAGCGCTCCGGCAAGATCGTCGCCGAGCTGACCGATGTCAGCAAAGCCTATGGCACCAAGATGGTGGTGCGAGATTTCACCGGCACCATCATGCGCGGCGACAAGGTCGGCCTGATCGGCGCCAACGGCGCGGGCAAGACCACGCTGCTGCGCCTGATCCTGGGCGAGCTGGCGGCGGACGTCGGCACGGTCAAGAACGGCAGCAACATGCAGGTGGCGTATTTCGACCAGATGCGCACGCAGCTGGACCTGGAGCGCTCGCTAGCCGATACCATCAGCCCGGGCAGCGACTGGGTCGAGATCAATGGCCAGCGCAAGCACGTCACGAGCTACCTGAGCGATTTCCTGTTCGCACCGGAACGCGCGCGCTCGCCGGTCAAGTCGCTGTCCGGCGGCGAGCGCAACCGCCTGCTGCTGGCGCGCCTGTTCGCGCGCCCGGCCAATGTGCTGGTGCTGGATGAGCCGACCAACGACCTCGACATCGACACGCTGGAACTGCTTGAAGAACTGCTGCAGGACTACAGCGGCACCGTGTTCCTGGTATCCCACGACCGGGCCTTCCTGGACAACGTCGTGACCTCCACCATCGCTGCCGAAGGCGACGGGCACTGGCGCGAGTACGTGGGCGGCTACTCCGACTGGCAGGTGCAGTCGGCGCGCAGCGCGGCCATGCAGGACGCGCGCGGTGGCGAGGGCAAGGCCGCCGCGGAAACTACGAAGCCACGCGAAGCCCGTGCGGCCAACCGCCTGGTCAAGCTGTCGTACAAGGAGCAGCGAGAGCTGGACACGCTGCCGGAGCGCATCGCTTCGCTGGAAAACGAGCAGAAGACCGTGAGCGCACAGCTGGCGGACGGCTCGCTGTATGTGAGCGACGCGGGCAAGGCTGCGCAACTGGCGGCCCGCCACGACGAGATCGACCTGGAACTGTTGGGGGCGCTGGAACGCTGGGAAGTGCTGGAAGCCAAGACCAAGGCCGAGGCACAGTAAGGCCGACATCGCCTGCCATGACGATGGCTGTCTCTTCCTCTCCCTCAGGAGGAGAGGAAGAGACAACGGGCGATTGTTAGTCTTCGCGTGCGCTCACCCGCACCAGGCGAGCACCATGTTCGTCAGATCCACCATGAACGCCGGCCGCAGGTAGGCCATGAAGGCCAGCGCCAGCACCCCGGCCAGCGCTGCAATGCCTGCTGCCCGAAGCGCAAGGCCAGCGGGGTGTGCCGTGCTCATGCCGCCGCCGCCTGCGGCCGCGCGATCGCATGCTCGCGGATCGGCAGGTTGACCAGGGCCGCTACCACGCCCAGCCCGATCGCGATCATCCATACCGTGTTGTAGGTGCCGGTCCGGTCATACAGGAAGCCACCCAGCCAAGCCCCCAGGAAGCTACCGATCTGGTGCGAGAAAAACACCACGCCCGACAGCATCGACAAGTACTGCACGCCAAACACCTGCGCGATGATGCCGTTGGTCAGCGGCACCGTGGACAGCCACAGGAACCCCATCATCGCGGCGAACACCCAGGTGCTGGTGGCCGTGAGCGGCAGCAGCAGGTAACCGGCGATCACCACGGACCGGGTGATGTAGATCAGCGAAAGCAGGAAGCGCTTGGGCACGCGCTGTCCCAAGGCGCCGGCGCTATAGGTGCCGAACACATTGAACAGGCCGATCAGCGCCAGCGCCACGGTGGCGATCTTCGGGTCGGTCAGGCCCCGGTCCTTGAGATAGGGCGCCAGGTGCACGCCGATGAACACCACCTGGAAGCCGCAGACGAAGTAGCCGAGCGTGAGCAATTGGAAGTTGCGGTTGCCGAACGCCTCGCGCACGGCCTGGCCGATGGTCTGCTGGAAGCCGGGCGCGTGCGTTGCGCCTTGCGGCTCGCGCAGGCTGAAGGCCAGCGGCAGCATCAGGCAAGCCAGCACCGCCAAGATGAACAGCGCATTCTGCCAGCCGGCCGTTGAGATCAGCGTCTGCTCCACCGGGATCATCAGGAACTGCCCGAACGAGCCCGCGGCCGCCGCGATGCCCATGGCCCACACGCGCTTCTCGGGGCTGGCCACGCGGCCGATCACGCCGTACACCACGCTATAGGTAGTGCCGGACTGCGCAATGCCGATCAGGATGCCGGCGCCCGAGGCAAAGGCGGTGCCCGAGGTGGCCATGGCCATCACGACCAGGCCCGCCACGTACAGCGCAATGCCGACGAGCATGATGCGGAACCCGCCAAACTTGTCGGCCAGTGCGCCCGTAAACGGCTGGGTCACGCCCCACATCAGGTTTTGCAGCGCCAGCGCGAAGGCGAAGGTCTCGCGGCTCCAGCCGTGCGTTTGCGTGATCGGGAGGTTGAACAGGCCGAAGCCGTGCCGGATACCCATCGATAAGGTGACGAGTAGGCCACCGCAAATCAAGACGGTCGTGAGGGAGAGTGGTTTTCTTTGTGTGTTTTGAATCGTGTTCTGCATGGCGTCCTGCATCCTGGCTCGGTGTGCTTTGTGCTGTTGTGGTGCTGTTTTAGTTTTGTCGGCGCGGTCCGGAACCGCCTTGGCCACGCCGTGCGAGCGAGTGTACTCCGCATCCCGGGAGGGCGTCAGGCGCCACTCCGGTGCCGTCCGCGACACCGAATGTGTCGAATCGTGCACGGCCATTGTTGGTGACGATTGGCATCAAGACGGCTACCCGCTTCCATTACAATGCAGGCTGCCCGGCCCCCTGGCTGGCGTGCGGCAACCGTGCCCCCGCCAAGGCTGGCCGAGAATCCCACTAAGCAAGCGACTCCATGGCGAGCAAAATCAGTCAGTACAGCGAATCCTCCATCCGGGTCCTGAAGGGCCTGGAGCCGGTCAAGCAACGACCCGGCATGTACACCCGTACCGACAATCCCCTGCACATCGTGCAGGAGGTGATCGACAATGCCTCCGACGAGGCCTTGGGCGGCCACGGTTCCGAGATCATGGTCACCCTGCACCGCGACGGCAGCATCAGCGTCGAGGACGATGGCCGCGGCATCCCGGTCGGCATCCATCCCGAAGAGCAGGTCCCGGTGGTGGAAATCGTGTTCACGCGCCTGCACGCGGGCGGCAAGTTCGACAAGGGCAAGGGCGGCGCCTACGCCTTCTCGGGCGGCCTGCACGGCGTGGGCGTCTCCGTCACCAACGCGCTCTCGACCCGCCTCGACGTGACCGTATGGCGTGACGGCAACTGCTCCACGCTGACCTTCTCCGGCGGCGACGTCACCGTGCCGCTGGCCACGCGCAAGCTCGAGCGCGGCGAGAAGAAGAGCGGCACGCGCGTGCAGGTCTGGCCGGACGCGAAGTACTTCGATTCGGCCACGATCCCGATGGCCGAGCTGCAGCGGCTGCTGCGCAGCAAGGCTGTGCTGCTGCCGGGCGTCAAGGTCACGCTGCTGCAAGAGAAAATGGCGAGCGCCAGACCTGGCAGTACGAGCAGGGCCTCAAGGGCTACCTGGTGGAAGCGCTGGCGCAGGGCAGCGGCGCCGAACTGGTGGTGCCGATGTTCGAAGGCGAGCATTTCGCCGACCCCGACGCCAATTCAGGGGAAGACGGCTTCGCCGAGGGCGAGGGCGCTTCCTGGGTGGTGGCCTGGACCGAGGACGGCGCGCCGGTGCGCGAGTCCTACGTCAACCTGATCCCCACCCCGGCCGGTGGCACGCACGAGTCCGGCCTGCGCGAAGGCCTGTTCCAGGCGGTCAAGAGCTTTATCGAGATGCACGCCTTGCAGCCCAAGGGCGTGAAGCTGATGAGCGAAGACGTGTTTGCCCGTGCCTCGTTCGTGCTGTCCGCCAAGGTGCTGGACCCGCAGTTCCAGGGCCAGATCAAGGAGCGGCTGAACAGCCGTGACGCGGTGAAGCTGGTGTCCACCTTCAGCCGTCCCGCACTGGAGTTGTGGCTCAATCATCACGTCGAGTACGGCAAGAAGCTGGCCGAACTGGTGATCCGCCAGGCGCAGGCGCGCACGCGCGCGGCGCAAAAGGTGGAAAAGAAGAAGGGCTCCGGCGTGGCCGTGCTGCCCGGCAAGCTGACCGATTGCGAGTCCACCGACGTCACCCGCAACGAACTTTTCCTGGTCGAGGGCGACTCCGCCGGCGGCTCGGCCAAGATGGGGCGCGACAAGGAGTTCCAGGCCATCCTGCCGCTGCGCGGCAAGGTGCTCAACACCTGGGAGACCGAGCGCGACCGCCTGTTCGCCAACAATGAGGTGCACGACATCGCGGTCGCGATCGGCGTGGACCCGCATGGCCCCAGCGACGAGCCCGACCTGTCCAACCTGCGCTACGGAAAGATCTGTATCTTGTCCGACGCTGACGTGGACGGCGCGCACATCCAGGTGCTATTACTGACCTTGTTCTTCAAACATTTCCCCAGGCTGATCGACAATGGCAACGTGTGCGTGGCCCGCCCGCCGCTGTACCGGGTGGATGCGCCTGCACGTGGCAAGAAGCCGGCCCAGAAGCTCTATGCGCTGGACGACGGCGAACTGGTGGCCATCCAGGACAAGCTGATGAAGGATGGCATCAAGGACGGCGGCTGGCAGATCTCTCGCTTCAAGGGCCTGGGCGAGATGAATGCCGAACAGCTGTGGGAAACCACCATGAATCCCGACACGCGCCGCCTGTTGCCGGTGGCGCTCGGCCATTTCGACCTGCCGCAGACCGTGGGCGTGATGAATATGCTGATGGGCAAGGGCGAAGCCGCGCAGCGGCGCACCTGGCTCGAGGAGCGCGGCAACGAAGTGGTTGCCGATATCTGATGTATCCCGGCGCACCACGTTCGAACCGATCGATACCTGCATGACGCAAGGAGTCCCGATGGCCAAGACCAGACCTGGCAGCACCCGTCCCCGGCAATGGATTGCCGCAGGCATGCTGCTGGCCTGCCTGGGCTTCATGCCGGCGGCCCACTCGGCGCTGTATGGCTATATCGACGACGACGGCGTGGCGCATTTCTCGGACGAGAAGCTGGACGAGCGCTACACACTGTTCATGAAGAACGGCGGCGAACTCAAGAGCCCGCTGCCTTACCGGGCTGGCGCAGGCGCGGGTGCCGGCGCCGGCAGCCAGATCGACCTGGAGACGCACAAGCTTTACCGCTATGTCGTCAACCATCCCAATATCGCCACGGTCGAGCCCATGATCCGCCAGATCGCGGCGGCGCAGAATGTCGATCCCGCGCTGGTCAAGGCAGTGATGGCGGTAGAGTCTGGCTTCAATGCCGGCGCGGTCTCGCCCAAGGGCGCGATCGGGCTGATGCAGGTGATTCCCGACACCGGCGCGCGTTTTGGCGTGAGCGCGGATGCCCGGCGCACGGTCGAGCAGAAGCTGGCCGACCCGCGCACCAATATCTCGGCCGGCGTGCGCTACCTGCGCTGGCTGATGGAGCTGTTCCCCAATGACCTCGAGCTGGTGCTGGCCGCGTACAACGCGGGCGAGGGCGCGGTGCAGCGCTACAACAACAAGATTCCGCCTTTCCCCGAGACCCAGCAATATGTCAGCACGGTGCTGCAGTTCTATCGCTTCTACCGTCCGGGCGGCGCGCCCGCGGGGTTCGGCGGGGCGGGAGTCAATCGCGTCAAGATGGTGATCGGCGGCCGCCGCAACATGCCTTGATCCCATCCCGAACACCATAACGAACAACATGCAACCGGCGCACCGGCCAACGATGCGGTGCGCCGTCTTCTTGCCAATCCATGGAACAACAAGACATTCCGTTTGACCCAGGTTCGCCCGACAACGGCGCGGACTCGCTGACCCTGGCGCACTATGCCGAGCGCGCCTATCTCGACTACGCCATCAGCGTGGTCAAGGGCCGCGCGCTGCCGGAAGTGGCCGACGGCCAGAAGCCGGTGCAGCGCCGCATCCTGTACGCCATGCACGAGATGGGCCTGCGCTCCGACGCCAAGCCGGTCAAGTCGGCGCGCGTGGTGGGCGACGTACTGGGTAAATTCCACCCGCACGGCGACCAGTCGGCCTACGACGCGCTGGTGCGCCTGGCGCAGGACTTCTCGCTGCGCTACCCGCTGATCGACGGCCAGGGCAACTTCGGCTCGCGCGACGGCGACGGCGCGGCGGCCATGCGATACACCGAAGCCCGGCTCACGCCGATCGCGCGCCTGCTGCTCGACGAGATCGACCAGGGCACGGTGGACTTCATCCCCAACTACGACGGCTCGATGGAAGAGCCCAAGCTGATGCCGGCGCGCCTGCCCTTTGTGCTGCTCAACGGCGCATCGGGCATTGCTGTGGGCATGGCCACCGAGGTGCCGCCGCACAACCTGCGCGAAGTGGCGGCAGCCACCGTGGCGATGATCCGCAACCCCAACATCACGCTGGCCGAGTTGATGGCGCTGATGCCGGGGCCGGACTATCCGGGCGGCGGCCAGATCATTTCGCCGGCGGCCGACATCGCGCAGATCTACGAGAATGGCCGCGGCAGCCTGAAAGTGCGCGCGCGCTGGATCATCGAGGAAATGGCGCGCGGCCAGTGGCAACTGGTGGTGACCGAGCTGCCGCCGAGCACCTCGTCGCAGAAGGTGCTCGAAGAGATCGAGGAAATCACCAACCCGAAGGTGCGCACGGGCAAGAAGTCGCTCACGCCCGAGCAGCTGCAGCTCAAGCAAGGCATGCTGGCTGTGCTCGACGCGGTGCGCGACGAATCCGGCAAGAACGCGCCGGTGCGGCTGGTGTTCGAGCCCAAGAGCAAAAACATCGAGCAGCAGGAATTCATCCAGACGCTGCTGGCGCACACCAGCCTGGAGTCCGGCGCGTCGATCAACCTGGTGATGATCGGCACCGATGGCCGCCCGCGCCAGAAGGGCCTGGCCGACATCCTGCGCGAGTGGATCGCCTTTCGCTTCGCCACCGTCACCCGCCGCACGCGCCATCGCCTGGGCAAGGTCGAAGACCGCATCCACATCCTGGAAGGCCGGATGCTGGTGCTGCTCAATATCGACGAGGTGATCCGCATCATCCGCGAGAGCGACGAGCCCAAGCCGGCGCTGATGCAGGCCTTTGGCCTGTCGGACCGCCAGGCTGAGGACATCCTGGAAATCCGCCTGCGCCAGCTGGCCAGGCTGGAGGCGCTGCGCATCGAGCAGGAGCTCAAGAGCCTGCGCGACGAGCAGGCCGAGCTGGATGTGCTGCTCAAGTCCGAGACCATGATGCGCCGGCGCATCATCAAGGAGATCGAGACCGACGCCAAGCAATACAGCCCGGAAGACAAGGATCCGCGCCGCACGCTGATCCAGGAGGAGCGCCGCGCCAACGCCGAAGTGCGCGTGGTCGACGAGCCCGTCACCGTGGTGGTCTCGCAGAAGGGCTGGGTGCGCACGCGCCAGGGCCACGGCCATGACGCCCAGCAGTTCACCTTCAAGGCGGGTGATGCGCTCTATGGCACTTTCGAGTGCCGCAGCGTGGACGTGATGCTGGTGTTCGGCACCAATGGCCGCGCTTACACGGTGCCGGTGGCCGGTCTGCCCGGCGGGCGTGGCGACGGCGTGCCCGTGACCACGCTGATCGAGCTGCAACCTGGCAGCCAGATCGCCCACACTTTTGCCGGCAGCGTCGACCAGCGCTTGCTGATCGCCACGCGCGGCGGCAACGGCTTCCAGACCAAGGTGGGCGATATGGTCAGCCGGCAGAAGGGCGGCCGCGCCTACCTGACGCTGGACGAAGGCGATGCGCCGCTGGTGCCCGCGCCGATCGGCGAGGAAGCCACGCACGTGGCCTGCCTGTCGGCCAACGGCCGCATGCTGCTGGTTTCGCTCGACGAGATCAAGTCGCTCTCGGCCGGTGGCCGCGGCGTGATCCTGATGGAGCTGGAACCCAAGGAGACGCTGTTGCAGGCGATCGCCGTGGGCGCGCCGGGCCTGGTAGTGTCCGGTGCCGGGCGCGGCGGCAAGCCGAGCTCGCAGAAGCTCTACGGCCAGTTGCTGCTGCCTTATGTCGGCAAGCGCGCCCGCAAGGGCCGTGCGCTCGATCTCCGGCTCAAGGAGCCAAGCATCGAGCCGGTACGGATCGTGCCCCCGGCGAGCGGCAACTAAGCCGCGTCAACCCGAACTGGCCCTGCGCGACAATGCGCGGGGCTTTTTCTTTACCGGCATGCCGGACCGCCCGGGCGGCCATGCCTCTCCCGTTACACGCGATGCCCGTTACTCCTTCCACCGCCGGCGACGATCCGATGGTAGCGCTAGCACCCCCGCCCACGCCAAGGCGCCTGTTCATCGAATTTGCGCGCATGGGGCTGTCCGGCTTCGGCGGCGTGCTGCCCTTCGTGCGGCGCGCCGTGGTGGACCGCAACCGCTGGCTCGGCGACCGCGATTTCGTCGAGCTCCTCAGCCTCGGGCAGGTGTTGCCCGGCCCCAACGTGATCAACCTCGCGCTGATGCTGGGCCTGCGCTTTGCCGGGCTGCGCGGCGCGCTGGCGGCCTTTGCAGGGCTGGTGATGGTGCCGATGGTGGGCGTGCTGGCGCTGATGCTGCTGTACGAGCACTACCGCGACGTGGCGGCGGTGCAGCGCATGCTCACGGGCATGACGGCGGTGTCGGCGGGCCTGGTGCTGTCGACTGGCTTCAAGCTGGCGCAGAGCCAGCCGCGCACCGTGCGCGGGTTGATGATCGGTGGCGCGGCGTTTGTCGGCATCGGGCTGTTGCGCTGGCCGCTGGTGCCGGTGATGGCGGTGCTGGTGCCGATGGGCCTGGTGCTGGAGTGGCGCAGCGAGCAGCTTGCGCGGCGCGCGCAGGCGCCGCTGGTGCCGCTGGTGCCGGCTGCTATCGAGGCGTCTTCCATGCCGGCCATGCCGTCCAGCGATGATGGCATCGATCCCGTGCCGCCCGTGACCAGGAGGCGCAGCCATGAACTCACCGAACGTGCTTTCCGGCCTGCTCACGCATTTCCTGATGCTGTCGTTCCTTGCCATTGGCGGGGCCAGCACCACGATCCCCGACATGCATCGCTTCCTGGTGGAGTCGAACGCCTGGATGAGCGACGCGCAGTTCTCCGCCATGTACGCCATCTCGCAGGCCGCGCCCGGGCCCAACATCCTGTTCGTCGCGTTGTTCGGCTGGCAGGTGGCGGGCCTGGCCGGCGCCATCGTCGGCATGATCGGCATCTGCGGGCCATCCAGCGTGATCGCGCTCGGCTTCGAGTACTTTGCGGGCCGCTCACCGCAGGCGCGCTGGCCCGGCCTGATCCGGCGCGGCCTTGCTACGCTGACCATTGGCCTGCTGTTCGCAACGGGCTGGATCCTTGCTGCGAGCGTCGATCACCGCTGGACCGCGGTGGCAGTGACGGTGGTCACCATCGTGCTGATGCTGAAGACTAAGGTGCATCCGCTGGTGCTGGTGGCGTTGGGGGCTGGGGCGGGGTTGTTGGGGTTGGTTTGAGTCTGATTGTGGATGGATTATGCGGTGTTGGCTGATTGGGGCAAGGGCAGAACCTTTGGCTCTTGTTTTGTGGTTGGGTTTTGAATTTTGCGGCGTTGGCTTTTGCACCCAAGAGCCGTACGACATCCCCTGCGGGGGCTGCCGGTCACTTTTCTTTGACCGGCAAAGAGGGTGAAGACAAAAGAAAGAAAGACCTATTCTTCCTAAACTGAACATGGAGATGCAGTCATGGGGAAGATGGGAAGGCCCTTGGCCATAGACGAGGAGCATCACGCGCAGTTGCGGGAACTGGTGAGAAGCCATCCGAACGCGACGATGAGGGAGTTGGCCCAAGGCCTTGCCGAGCAAGGTGGCCCCAGGGTCAGCACGGTCACGCTGGCGGCGGCTTTGCGCCGCGCTGGATTGAAGCGAGTTGCGCAACCCAGCGCTGTACTCTATGCAAAGCCCAGTGAGCCCGCGCATTACGGCTACAACGATTCTCATCGCCTGGAGCCGGCCGATCCTGGCAAGTACACCAGTTGCCTGACCGATGCCGAATGGACGCTGGCGGCCGACCTGTTCGAACAGCCAGAGGGACATCGGGGACGACCTGCGGTGTACGAGAGGCGCCGCATGGTCGATGCGTGCTGCTACGTGCTGCGCACGGGCTGCTCCTGGCGCATGCTGCCGCGCGAGTCCTTTCCACCCTGGCCGGCCGTGCAAAAGGCCTTCCTGCGTTGGAGCGCGCAAGGCAAGTTCGAGCAGTTGCACGAGCGCCTGCGCCAGCAATGGCGCAGGCGCATCCAGCGCGAGGCCCAGCCCACAACCGCCATCATCGATTCACAGTCGACCCGGATCTCGCCGCAGGGGGCAGGCCAAGGATACGACGCGGGCAAGAAGGTCAAAGGGCGCAAGCGACATATCGTGGTGGACACACTGGGGCTGTTGTTGGCGGTATGCATTACCAGCGCTAGCGTGCAAGATCGCGACGCGGCGCCAACGGTGGTGGCTCAAGCTTGCGCCAAGGCCGGCACGTTGCAGCGGCTGTTTGCCGACTCGGCGTATGCGGGGCGCTGTGCCGCCGCCCTCGAGCAAGCTCACGGCCTGAACGTGCACATCGTGCGTCGCCCGCCCAAGGCTGGGCATTGGCACGATGCACAGCAGTCCCTGTGGCCGCTGGATCAAACGTTCCCCCCTTGCCCATGCGCTGGGTGGTGGAGCGCACCCATGCCTGGAACGAGCGCTCGCGCCGCCTGATCATGCATCACGATCGCAGCATCGCCAGCGCAACCTCCTGGGTCTGGCTATCTCAGGCACGTTTGCTCGTACGCCGATTGACCAATGCCTGAATTTGTCCTCACCCTCTTTGCCGCGCAAAGAAAAGTGACCGGCAGCCCCCGCAGGGGGATGTCGTATGGCCCTTGGGTGCAAAAACCAACGCCGCCCAAAGAAACGGCGAACCAAACACGCATACAGGCCATTGGGCCCAAAAACCACCACCGCCAACATCAATCCCAAGCCCCCCAACCAACCCACTCTAGTCCACCCCCACAAATCCCCCCGTCTGATGCGCCCACAGCCGCGCGTAGAGCCCCCACGCGCCAGCAACTCCGCATGCGTGCCGCTCTCGGCAATGCGGCCGTTCTCCAGTACCACCAGCCGGTCCATGCGCGCAATGGTGGAGAGCCGGTGCGCGATGGCGATAACCGTCTTGCCCTGCATCAGCGTCTCCAGGTTCTCCTGGATGGCAGCTTCCACTTCGGAGTCCAGCGCCGAGGTGGCTTCGTCGAGGATCAGGATGGGCGCGTTCTTGAGCAGCACCCTGGCGACGGCAATGCGCTGCCGCTGGCCGCCTGAAAGCTTCACGCCACGCTCGCCCACCTGCGCATCCAGCCCCGTAGCCCCATGCGCATCGCGCAAGCGCGGAATGAACTCGCCGGCATGGGCGTCGTCGGCCGCGGCGAGCAGTTCGGCCTCGCTGGCGCCGGGCCGTCCGTAGCGCAGGTTGTCGCGGATCGAGCGATGCAGCAGCGACGTATCCTGCGTCACCATGCCGATCTGCGCGCGCAGGCTTTCCTGCGTGACGCCGGCAATGTCCTGGCCGTCGATCAGGATGCGTCCTCGCTCCACGTCGTACAGCCGCAGCAGCAGGTTGACCAGCGTGGACTTGCCGGCGCCGGACGGGCCGACCAGGCCGATCTTCTCGCCCGGGCGCACCACCAGGTCGATGTTCTCGATCACGCCCGAACCCTTGCCGTAGTGAAAGCCCACGCCTTCGAAGCGCACCTCGCCGCGCGTGACGCGCAGCGCTTGCGCATCGTCGCGATCGCCTACCTTGCGTGGCACGGCGATGGTCTGCAGGCCATCCTGGACCTGGCCGATATTCTCGAAGATGCCGCTGATCACCCACATGATCCAGCCCGACATGCTGACAATGCGGATCACCAGCCCGGTCGACAACGCAATCGCGCCGATGCTGACGTGCCCTTGGCTCCATAGCCACAGCGCCAGCCCGGTAGTGCCGGCGATCAGCATGCCATTGAGCGAGGTCACGGTGAAATCCATGGCGCTGACCATGCGCCCGGACAGGCGTGCCTTGTCGGTCAGGTCGGCCATGGCTTCGCGCGCGTAGTCTTCTTCATGGCGCGTGTGGGCAAACAGCTTGAGCGTGGTGATGTTGGTATAGCCGTCGACGATGCGCCCCATCAGCCGCGAGCGCGCGCCGGTGGCCGCTACCGAGCGCGCCTTCACGCGCGGCGTGAAGTACAGCATGGCGGCTACGTAGCACGCGATCCACGCCAGCAGCGGGATCATCAGGCGCCAGTCGGCCTCGGCGAACAGGTAGAGGGAGCTCGCGGCATAGATCACCACATGCCAGATCGCGTCCACGGCCTGCACCGCCGAATCGCGCAGCGAGAAGCCGGTCTGCATGATGCGCTGCGCGATGCGCCCGGCAAAGTCGTTCTGGAAGAACGACAGGCTTTGCTTGAGCACGTAGCGGTGGTTCTGCCAGCGCACCAGGTTGCCCAGGCTCGGGTTGATGACCTGGTGCACGAGGACGTCGTGCAGGCCGGTGAAGAGCGGGCGCAGCAGCAACGCCACCACCGCCATCCACGCCAGTTCGGCGCGGTGGCGCGCGAAGAAGTCGGCGGGCGGCGTTGCCTGCGCCAGGTCGACCAGGCGGCCAAGAAAACCGAACAGGGCGACCTCGATCAGCGCGCCGGCCAGCCCCACCGCCAGCAGCAGCGCGAAGACCGGCCACACCTCGAGCAGGAAATAGGCATAGAAGCGCCATATCTGGCTGGGCGGCTTGGTGTCGGGGAGGGGCGGAACGGGTCGATCAGCCGTTCCAGGAAACGCATCAGCATGGGAGTCCAGGTTCCGCGGCGACCGCATCATCCGGGGCGCCGCCGTGCTCGCGAGGGCCGTATCGATGCCATTGGCATGCGGCGGATCAGTAGCATGATACAGCGTCGATATCCGCACCCGCAGCAAGGGATCCCTGTGCGATCCGGCATCTAAGCGGTTAGCACTTTCTGTCGCCATTATCGTTCAGGTAATCACAAGCGCACTTTCTTGGCTGTGCCTGCGAGTTGTCCTCGGGAATACCCCAATTTCTTTGGGCTTGTATATACAACACTATACATACCTAGAACAGCTAAACAGGCTAGCTCTCCAGCTGGCCTTATTGAACGAAGGAGTTGCCGTGAGCCAGACCCCCGCTTCCGTGATGTAGAGATCCGCGCCCCGCGTGGCAGCCAACTGACTGCCAAGAGCTGGCAGACGGAAGCGCCGCTGCGCATGTTGATGAACAACCTCGACCCGGAAGTGGCGGAGAACCCCAAGGAACTGGTGGTGTATGGCGGCATCGGCCGTGCTGCGCGCAACTGGGAGTGCTACGACAAGATTGTCGAGACGCTCAAGACGCTGAACGACGACGAAACCCTGCTGGTGCAGTCCGGCAAGCCGGTCGGCGTGTTCAAGACCCACAGCAACGCCCCGCGCGTGCTGATCGCCAACTCCAACCTGGTGCCGCACTGGGCCACCTGGGAACACTTCAACGAGCTCGATGCCAAGGGCCTGGCCATGTACGGCCAGATGACCGCCGGCAGCTGGATCTATATCGGCAGCCAGGGCATCGTGCAGGGCACCTACGAGACCTTCGTGGAAGCCGGGCGCCAGCATTACAACGGCAACCTCAAGGGCCGCTGGGTGCTGACCGCTGGCCTGGGCGGCATGGGCGGCGCGCAGCCGCTGGCCGCCACGCTGGCCGGCGCCTGCTCGCTGAACATCGAATGCCAGCAGGTCAGCATTGATTTCCGCCTGCGCACCCGCTATGTCGACGAGCAGGCCGCGGATCTCGACGACGCGCTGGCCCGCATCGCCAAATACACCGCCGAAGGCCGCGCCGTTTCCATCGCGCTGTGCGCCAACGCCGCCGAGGTGCTGCCCGAGCTGGTGCGCCGCGGCGTGCGTCCGGACATGGTCACCGACCAGACCAGCGCGCACGATCCGCTCAATGGCTACCTGCCGGTGGGCTGGACCTGGGGCCAGTACCGCGACCGCGCGCAGACCGATCCGGCCGGCGTGGTCAAGGCCGCCAAGCAGTCGATGGCCAAGCACGTGCAGGCCATGCTGGACTTCCAGAAGATGGGCGTGCCCACCTTCGACTACGGCAACAATATCCGCCAGATGGCCAAGGAAGAGGGCGTGGCGAACGCCTTCGATTTCCCGGGCTTCGTGCCGGCCTATATCCGCCCGCTGTTCTGCCGCGGTGTCGGCCCGTTCCGCTGGGCCGCGCTGTCGGGCGATCCGCAGGATATCTACAAGACCGATGCCAAGGTCAAGGAACTGATCCCCGACGACGCCCACCTGCACCGCTGGCTGGACATGGCGCGCGAGCGCATCAGCTTCCAGGGCCTGCCGGCGCGCATCTGCTGGGTTGGCCTGGGCCTGCGCGCCAAGCTTGGCCTGGCGTTCAACGAGATGGTGCGCAGCGGCGAGTTGTCGGCGCCGGTGGTGATCGGCCGCGACCACCTCGACTCCGGCTCGGTCGCCAGCCCCAACCGTGAAACCGAAAGCATGCAGGACGGCTCCGACGCGGTCTCCGACTGGCCGCTGCTCAACGCGCTGCTCAACACCGCCAGCGGCGCGACCTGGGTCTCGCTGCATCATGGCGGCGGCGTGGGCATGGGCTTCTCGCAGCATTCGGGCGTGGTGATCGTGTGCGACGGCACCGACGAAGCCGCCGCCCGCATCGCCCGCGTGCTGCACAACGATCCCGCCACCGGCGTGATGCGCCACGCGGATGCCGGCTACGACATCGCCATCGACTGTGCACGAGAGCAGGGCCTGAACCTGCCGATGATCAACAGCAAGAAGGAAGCCTGAACGTGAACGCGCTGAACCTGAAACCTGGTCAACTGACCCTGGCGCAACTGCGCCAGGCCTATCTGCAGCCGCTGCGCGTGAGCCTGGACGCCGGGGCCGCCGAGGCCATCGCCGCCAGCGTGGCCTGCGTCGAGAACATCGTGGCCGAGGGCCGGACCGCCTACGGCATCAATACCGGCTTCGGCCTGCTGGCGCAGACCCGCATCGCCCGCGAGGACCTGGAGAACCTGCAGCGCTCGCTGGTGCTGTCGCATGCCGCCGGCGTGGGCGAACCGCTCGACGACGCCATGGTGCGGCTGATCATGCTGCTCAAGATCAATAGCCTGGCGCGCGGCTTCTCCGGCATCCGCCGCAAGGTGATCGACGCGCTGATTGCCCTGGTCAATGCCGAGGTCTATCCGCATATCCCCCTCAAGGGCTCGGTGGGCGCTTCCGGCGACCTGGCGCCGCTGGCGCACATGTCCCTGGTGCTGCTGGGCGAAGGCCGTGCCCGCTACCACGGCGAGTGGCTGCCGGCCCGCCAGGCGCTGGCCCAAGCCGGACTCGAGCCGCTGACCCTGGCCGCCAAGGAGGGCCTGGCCCTGCTCAACGGCACCCAGGTATCCACCGCCTACGCGCTGCGCGGCCTGTTCGAGGCCGAGGACCTGTTCGCCGCCGCCACGGTCTGCGGCAGCCTCAGCGTAGAGGCCATGCTCGGCTCGCGTGCGCCCTTCGACGCGCGCATCCATGCGGTGCGCGGGCAGCGCGGCCAGATCGACGCGGCCGCCACCTACCGCGACCTGCTGACCGACACCAGCGAACTGGCGCGTTCGCACGCGCAGTGCGACAAGGTGCAGGATCCCTACTCGCTGCGCTGCCAGCCGCAGGTGATGGGCGCCTGCCTGACGCAATTGCGGCAGGCAGCCGAAGTCCTGGCCGTGGAGGCCAACGCGGTTTCGGATAACCCCTTGGTGTTTGCCGCCGAAGGCGACGTGATCTCGGGCGGCAATTTCCACGCCGAGCCGGTGGCGATGGCGGCCGACAACCTGGCGCTGGCCATTGCCGAGATCGGCTCGCTGTCCGAGCGCCGCATCTCGCTGATGATGGACCGGCACATGTCGCAGCTGCCGCCTTTCCTGGTAGCCAACGGCGGCGTCAATTCGGGCTTCATGATTGCCCAGGTCACCGCTGCCGCGCTGGCCAGCGACAACAAGGCGCTGGCCCATCCGCACAGCGTCGACAGCCTGCCCACCTCGGCCAACCAGGAAGACCACGTGTCGATGGCGCCGAACGCCGGCAAGCGCCTGTGGCCGATGGCCGAAAACGTGCGCGGCATCCTCGCCGTGGAGTGGCTCGGTGCCTGCCAGGGCCTGGACTTCCGCGAGGGACTGAAGAGCTCGCCCAAGCTGGAGCAAGCACGCAGCCTCCTGCGCGCCGAGGTGCCTTACTACGAGAAGGACCGCTTCTTTGCGCCCGATATCGAGACGGCAAGCCAGTTGCTGGCGGGCGGCGCGCTGAACGCGCTGGTGCCGGCGCGGCTGCTGCCCAGCCTCTGAGGCGGCGGGCACAACGCCCGGGGCGGCGGGCTGCCGCCCCGGGCGCGACAAAAATAAAGATTCGGAGACAAATACATGCAAGAGCAGTCGCAAGGCCTGCAGCGTAGACTCAGCGCCCGTCATATTCGCTTCATGGCGCTGGGATCGGCCATTGGCACGGGACTTTTCTACGGCTCGGCCTCGGCCATACAGGCGGCCGGGCCGGCGGTACTGCTGGCCTACCTGATCGGTGGGGCCGCGGTCTACATGGTGATGCGCGCGCTGGGGGAGATGGCCGTGCGCAACCCGGTGGCGGGTTCCTTCGGCCAGTACGCCAGCACCGGCCTGGGGCCGCTGGCGGGCTTCCTGCTCGGCTGGACCTACGCCTTCGAGATGATCATCGTCTGCCTGGCGGACGTGACCGCCTTCGGTATCTACATGGGCTTCTGGTTCCCGGACGTGCCGCGTTGGATCTGGGTGCTCGGCATCGTGTTCCTGATCGGCGGCCTCAACCTGCTCAGCGTCAAGGTGTTCGGCGAGCTGGAGTTCTGGCTGTCGCTGCTGAAGGTCAGCGCCATCGTCGCGATGATCTGCGGCGGCGTTGCCATCATGGCGTTCGGCCTCGGCATGGCCGATGGCGGCATTGCCACCGGCATCCACAATCTCTGGGCGCACGGGGGCTTCATGCCCAACGGCATCGGTGGTGTCATCGCTTCGTTCGCCGTGGTGATGTTCGCCTTTGGCGGCATCGAGATCATCGGCATCACGGCAGGCGAGGCGCGCGATCCGGAGCGCGTGATTCCGCGCGCGATCAACGCGGTGCCGCTGCGCATCCTGCTGTTCTACGTACTGACGCTGGCGGTGCTGATGTCGCTCTATCCCTGGCATCGCATCGGCAGCGAGGGCAGCCCCTTCGTGCAGATCTTCAGCCGGCTTGGCATTGGCTCGGCCGCAGCGCTGCTCAATGTCGTGGTCATCTCCGCCGCGGTATCCGCCATCAACAGCGATATCTTCGGCGCCGGCCGCATGCTGTACGGCATGGCGGTGCAGCGGCAGGCTCCGCGCGTCTTCGCCAGCGTATCGCGCAATGGCGTGCCCTGGATGACGGTGGTGGTCATGGCGCTGGCCTTGCTGGCCGGCGTGGTGCTCAACTACGTGATGCCCGAGGACGTGTTCGTGCTGATCGCTTCCATCGCCACCTTCGCCACGGTCTGGGTGTGGCTCATGATCTTGCTGTCGCAGTTCGCCTTGCGCAGGCGCATGAGCCGCGCCGAGGTGGCTGCGCTGAAATTCCCGGTGCCATTCTGGCCGGTGGCGCCGCTCGCGGCCATCGCCTTCATGCTGTTCATCTTCGGCGTGCTTGGCTGGTTCCCGCAGACCCGTGCAGCGCTGCTGGTGGGCGCGGCGTGGCTGGTGCTGCTGGTGGTGGCGTGGTGGTGCTGGGGGCGGCCGCGCGGCGGGATGCCGGCCGCACAGGCACGCTCCCTGGCCACGGATTGATGCGTGCGTGGCTCTCTCTTTCTTGCTTCGGAGTTACAACATGTCCATTGAGAACACTGTCTCCGGCATTGCGGCCCCGCATGCCGGCGCGGTCCAGCCACTGTCCAGGTTCAAGTCCATCGCCGCCATCACCATCGGCAATGGCCTGGAGTTCTATGACTTCGTGGTCTACAGCTTCTTCGCCACGCTGATCGGCCGGCTGTATTTCCCGGTATCCGATCCCACCGGGCAGCTGCTGTTGTCGTTCGCCACCTTCGGCGTCGGCTTCCTGATGCGCCCGCTGGGCGGCCTGCTGATCGGCATGTATGCCGACCGCGTCGGGCGCAAGCCGGCGGTGGCGCTGACGCTCTGGCTGATGGGCCTGAGCTCGGTGATCTTCGTGGTGACGCCGACCTATGCCCAGATCGGCATGCTGGCGCCGATCATGATCCTGCTGGCACGCCTGGTGCAGGGCTTCGCCATCGGCGGCGAGATGGGGGCCTCCACGGCCCTGCTGCTGGAGTATGCCGATGACCGCTCGCGCGGCTTCTATACCGGCTGGCAGCCGTTCAGCCAGGGGCTGGCGGCGCTGTTCGGCGCGCTGGTCGGCCTGTTCCTGAGCAATGTGCTGGAGCCGGCCGCGCTTGAGGCCTGGGGCTGGCGCGCGGCCTTCGTGATCGGCATCCTGGTGATCCCGGTGGGCCTGGTGATTCGCCGCCGCCTGGAGGAAACCGCGCCGGCGGCCGCGGAATCGGAGAGCGGGTCCACCATGCAACTGCTGCGCGAGCACCGCCGCGCGCTGGTGGCCAGCATCCTGCTGATGGTCGGCGTCGCGTCGTCGACTTACATCGTGGTGTACTACCTCAGCAACTATGCGGTCAGCCAGCTGCATATGCCGCTGTCGCTGGGCATCTGGGCCGCTTGCGTGGCCGCAGCCGTGCAGGTTGTGTTGTCGCCGTTCGCCGGCTGGCTGAGCGACCGGCTGGGCCGCCGCCCGGTGGTGCTGTGGTCGCGCGTGGCCTTGCTGGTGATGATCTATCCGGCCTTTGTGCTGATCAACGCCGAGCCCAGCCTGACGCGCCTGCTGCTGGTGGTGGGCTGCCTCTCGGTGCCGATGTCGATGACCTCGCCGGCGTCGATGGTGCTGGTCAGCGAGGTGCTGCCGCAGCGCCTGCGCGCTACCGGCCTGTCGATTGCCTACTGCGTGGCCATAGCCATCTTCGGTGGCTTCGCGCAGTTCTTCTCGACCGAGCTGATCCATCTCACCGCCAATCCCAATGCGCCTGCGTTTTACGTGATCGGGTGCGGGCTGGTCTCGCTGATCGGCCTGGCGATGGTGCCGGAAACCCTGGGCCGCCGCCTGTCATGAGCGAGATGGATCCGTTGGCCGCGGCGCCGAGCAGCGTCTGGCGCGGCCGCAGCGATGCGGGCGAGCTGGGCGACACGCGCCGGCTGTTCAATGTCGTGCGCACCCAAGGCGCCGAACGCGTGCCCGGCGCGCCCGTGCTGCTGGGCTTTTGCTGCGACGCTGGCGTGCTGCGCAATCAGGGCCGTCCGGGCGCCGCCGGGGGCCGCGCGAAATCCGCCGCGCTCTGGCCGGCATCCCGGCCCATGGCCTCGAAGCTTTCCACGATGCCGGCGACGTAGTCTGCAACGATGGCGATCTCGAGACCGCGCAGCAAGCCTTGGCGCAAGCGGTCGCGGCCGAACTGGATCAGGGTGCCTTCCCTCTGGTGTTGGGCGGTGGCCACGAGATCGCCTGGGGCGCCTGGCAGGGGCTGCGCGCGCATCTCGATGCGCGCGGCGACCAAGGCCGCGTGCTGGTGATCAACCTCGATGCGCACTTCGACCTGCGCACCGGCCGTCCCGGCAGCTCGGGCACGCCGTTCGACCAGATCGCGCAGGCATGCCGCGAGCGCGGCCAGCGCTTCGAGTACGCCTGCCTGGGCGTGAGCCGTCTCGGCAATACCGCCGCGCTGTTCGCGCATGCGGATGCGCTTGGCGTGCACTACGTCGAGGACGTACAGATGCAGGAGCGGCACCTGGACGCGCGGCTTGCCGAGCTGCAGGGCCTGATGGATGCGGTCGATCACGTCTACCTCACCATCGACCTGGACGTGCTGCCGGCGGCCGTGATGCCGGCGGTCTCGGCCCCAGCCGCCTACGGCGTGCCCCTGCCGGTCGTGGAGGAGGTGGTCGCACTGGTGCGCGCCAGCGGCAAGCTGCGCGTGGCGGACCTGGCGGAGTTCAATCCGCTCTATGACCGCGACACCTGCGGCGCACGCGCTGCGGCGCGGCTGGCATATCGGTTGATGGTCTGAGTGTCGAGGCCGGGCCCGCGCGAGCGGGCTCGCCGACGCTTGATACTTACGGGTTAGCCAAACGGTTAGCTTGCGGCGGCCAGCGCTCAAGGCTGACCAGGTGCTCATACCATCCGTGCATGCCGGCATCGTCGGCAGAGTACTCGCCACGCGCCGACTTCCACACGAGAGCCGGCGAGCGATCCCGCAGGCTTTCCAACGCTGCCTGTACCTTCTGGGCGGAAACCGCGAGTCCCGGGCATTGCTCGCGATAGAAGTGGAGCGCTTCCGCATCATAAGGCCGAAAAAGCCTGCCTTGGGCAAGCACTCGCCAGAGCACAGCTTGCTCCAGCGGTTTCAGTCCCAGGAACTCGGATTCCATCTGCGCCGCGTCTTGCTCTCGCCGCCACTGTGCCGCCTGCAAGACCTTCTGCTCAAACCGTTCGCCATTCTCGTCCAGGGGATTCAGCGCCTCGCCAATCGCCGCGTGAAAAAACTGCGGCCGGTAGGCGAAGAGCTGGAAGGCCTCCAGCAAAACCAGGTGGTCGACCGGCACCAGGTCAGGACGGTGTGCCTCGATTGCCGTGGTTACGTGGTCTACGTAGTCCTTGCCGAGAGTCGGCATCTTGTGGATCGTGGATCCGTAAAACGGCGCGCCGTTCGTATTGACGAGGCGTAGCAGTTTGTCCCGATCGGACCCGGACATCACAAGCATCAGCGCGATGCGATCCGGATTATTCATCTGGTCGCGCGCCGATTTGAGCGCGGCCATGGCGGTCTCGCCCGCTTCGCTGGTCAATGCGTGCTGGGCCTCGTCGATGATCAGTGCAATCGGCTTGTGCGCGGCAGCATGCAGCGCCCGCAATGCCTCTGGCAAGGTTGCGCCGTCGAGTTTTCCAATCCTGGAGGTATCGATCCTGATTGCGCCTGCGATGGTGACGCTGTCGAGCCCAGCCTTCCTCGCTGTCTTTGCCACAACGCCAAGATGATCCGCCAGGCGGCGGGCAATCGCCTCGGAAATCAACTCACCTGGATCACGGCGCTTGTCCGACCAAAGATCGACGTAGATCACGACAACGCCATGGTCGATCAGGGCCGGAGTCAGATCGTGCTGCAGGAACATCGATTTGCCCGTCCTGCGGGGAGCCGCAAGGAACAGGCCGTTCTGTGCGTCCCCAAAGGCAGCCTTGCCTTCCAACTGGTCAGCCAGCTCTGTGGCGAGCCTCGGACGGGTGAAGTAGGTCATCCGCATTATCCGGAATTATTCTATGGTTCATAATTTACGTGGAAGAAAATAAAAGTCAATAATAAAAGTGATTCATGAGGCGCTTCATGGCATTGCGAAAGCTTAGAGCCCGATCGAGGCCATCTTTGTCGTCGGCCAGACCCCGCCCTGCAAGGGCGGGGTCTGGCCGACCCGACTCAAAGCCGCTCAGTGAATCACCATCTGCGTGAACGGATGCACATACGCCTGCAGCGTGATGAACAGCCCAACCAAGACCGCCAGCGCGATCGAATGGAAGAACACGTAGCGCAGGATGTCGCCTTCGTGGCCGTACCACTTGGTGGCGGTGGATGCCACCACGATGGACTGCGCGTCGATCATCTTGCCCATCACGCCGCCGGAGCTGTTGGCCGCTGCCATCAGGACCGGTGACAGCCCGAGTTGCTCGGCCGTGGTCTTCTGCAGGCCGCCGAACAGCACGTTGGAGGCCGTGTCCGAGCCGGTCAGCGCGACGCCCAGCCAGCCCAGCATGGTGCCGAACAACGGGTAGAACACGCCGGTATGGGCAAACGCCAGCCCCATCGTGGCATCCAGGCCCGAGTAGCGGGTCAGGTAGCCGATGCCGAACATCGCGCAGATGGTCAGCAGCGAGTACTTCACCAGCTTGATCGTTTCCCAGTATTCCTTGATCAGGCGCGGTACCGAATAGCCCATCAGCAGACCGCCCAACAAGGCCGAGGCGAGGATGCCGGTGCCCGCCATCGACAGCACGTTGAAGTTGAACACCGCGCCTTCGGCGATGGCCTTGGGTACGACCGGCGGCACCTTCATCACCGCCTTGTCGAGGCCCGGGATGGGGAATTTCCATTGCCACAGGCCATCCATCAGCTTCTTGAATTCCGGGATGCCCCAGACGAAGACGAATACCGTCAGGATCACCCACGGCATCCACGCCTTGACCACGGAGATGCTGGCCGAGGCGGCATTGGCGCGCGCTTCGGCAGCCACGGCTTCGGGGTCGTCGACCTTGGAGTCGTCATGGCGGCCCAGGATCTTGGTGGAGGTCCAGATTTCCTTGGGCTTCCAGACCTTCAGGAACAGCGTGAGGCAGCCCATCGAGACCAGCGCGGCGATCACGTCCACCAGCCAGGGGCCGTGGTAGTTCGACACCAGGAACTGCGGAACGGCAAAGGTGACGCCGGCCACCAGGATCGCCGGCCAGATCGCCAGCATGCCGCGGAAACCCGCGAACGCCCAGATCAGCCAGAACGGCACCAGCACCGAGAAGAATGGCAACTGGCGGCCGACCATGGCCGAGAGGTGCAGCAGGTCCAGGCCGGTGACCGAGGCTAGCCCGATCAGCGGTGCGCCCAGTGCGCCGTAGGCCACCGGCGCGGTATTGGCGATCAGCGCCAGGCCGGAGGCGGCCAGCGGCGAGAAGCCCAGGCCGATCAGGATGGCGCCGGTGACTGCCACCGGCGTGCCGAAGCCGGCCGCACCCTCGAAGAAGGCGCCGAAGCTGAAGGCGACAAGCAGCAGTTGCAGGCGGCGGTCTTCAGTAATGCCTGAGATCGAGTTCTGCAGCACCTTGAAGGAGCCGTTGATGGTGGTCAGCCGGTGCAGGAAGATGATGTTCAGCACGATCCAGCCGATCGGGAACAGGCCCGACACGATGCCCAGGCCGGCGGCCTTGCCCGCCATCTCGGCAGGCATGCCGAACACGGCGGCAGCGATGATCACGCCGACCACCAGCGCCAGCCCGGCGGCCAGGTGAGCCTGCAAATGAAAGAAGGCCAGCGAAGCCAGCAGTACGGCGACAGGAATGCCGGCAGCTAGCGTTGACAACGCCATGCTGCCTAGCGGGTCATAAACTTGACTCCACACGATGAATCCTCCTCGGGTTATGCGGCAGGTACTCTTCTGACTGCGCCGGCCTGCCGTTCTGGTTCTTGTCCTGGCGTGCGGTCCCAGCCGCGCTACCGACAAATTCTCGATTTTAAGGATGGGTTCCCGCCGCACCGCCCTAAATCCGGTCACCACCGTAGTGAGCCGGATTCATGGATCAGGGTTTGCCTGGGGGCAGGCTGGCGCACTCGCTGCCCCATAGGGCAGAGTACTCCAAACCACTCGATACGCAAATATGTGCTGGCCTGGCCCGTGGTGGCAGAATGTGGCGGTCGTCCTTTCGTGCCCTGGCGCTGCCGATAAAGAGGCTGGTCTGGCATCAGAGATGGCGTTCCTACATCCAAAGGAGCATGGCCATGCATCACATCCTTCCCGGCGGTCCCGTGCTTGCCGCGTTCCTGTTGTCCAGCCTGTTGCTCGCGGTGACGCCGGGGCCGGCAGTGATCTACATCGTTGCGCGCACGCTGTCGCAAGGTCGGCTTGCGGGCCTGGCTTCGGTGGCGGCCGTGGTGCTGGGCAACCTGGTCAATGTGCTGGCGGCCGCGCTGGGGCTGGCGGCGCTGTTCGCGGTGTCGTCGCTGGCCTTTGCCGTGATGAAGTACGCCGGCGCGGCCTACCTGGTCTATCTGGGGGTACGCGCGCTGCGCGCGCGGCCGGCCGCTGCCACGGAGGCGGCACCGGCTCCTGGCGGGGCCGGCTTGAAGCGGGTGTTTCGCGATGGCTTCGTGGTGGCCTTGTTCAACCCCAAGACCACCTTGTTCTTTGCTGCCTTCCTGCCGCAGTTCATGGACCCCGCCATCGCGGCGCTGCCGCAGAGCGTTGCCCTGGGCGGGACCTTCGTGCTGATCGCCGCCACCACGGATTGCTGTTATGTGCTGGCCGCGGCGGCGCTGTTGCCACTGCTCTCCCGCGCCAGGGGCGCGCAGGCCGTGGGCCGTTACCTGACCGGCGGCGCGCTGATCGGGCTAGGGGTGCTTGCCGCGATGTCGGGTGGGCGCAACAGCAAGTAAGCGAGCCAGGAAGTGAGCAAATAAGCGCTACCTGCAAATTCGGACGAAGCAGGTAGCGAGGCGGCTCAGACCAGCGGCAGCGTCAGGATGGTGCGGGCGGCAGGCCGCGCTCGCATGGCCGCTGCCCAGCGCTCCAGGTGCGGGCGAGGCTGGCGCGCCACCGGCAGGCCCAGCCAGCGGTGCGCGGCGCAGGCAACCGGGATGTCGGCCATGGTGAAACGGTCGCCGCAGATGAATTCGCGCTGCGCCAGGGCTTCGTCGAGCCGGGCCGCGAGCGGTTCGGTGCGTTCCAGGGAGCGGGCGATCAGGTCGGGGTCGCGCTGCTCGGCGGGCAGCCGCACCAGGTGGCGGAACGCGTCGACCATGGCCGGGCTGAAGGCGTTGGTCTGCCAGTCCATCCAGCGGTCGGCCAGCGCGCGCGCCTTGACGTTGCCGGGCCACAGGCTATCCTCGCCGTCGTGCGCGCAAAGGTAGCGCACGATGGCGTTGGACTCCCACAGCACAAAGGGCTCGCCGCCCACGTCGGTGCCGCGGAAATCCTCTATCACCGGGATGCTGCGGTCGGGATTGAGCCGGACATAGGCCTCGGTGTCGAGGTCGCCCTCGCTGACGCCAATGTCGATGCGTTCGTGGTCCAGGTGCAGCTCGCGCGCGCACCAGACCACTTTCTGCACGTTGATCGATGAGAGTCGACCCCAGATACGCAGCACGAAAACCTTCTCCTTAAGGCGTGGGCCGGGCATGCGCAACTGCATGCGCGTTCGCGGCCCGGACTGACGGGCGATGGCCGTTATCTTGCCATGAAGCCCGCCAGCCCGGTATCAGCCGGGAGGCGTATCCGTGCCATGCGTGTCGCTCAAGCGACGCTCAGGCAGCCTTGGCTTGCGGCGCGAGCTTGGCGATGGCTTCGCGGAACAGCGTGCCGAGGATGGCCACGCCTTGCTCGATGCGCTCCGGCGCCACCGTAACAAAGGCCAGGCGCAGCGCATTGCGGCGCGGGTTGCTGGCGTAGAACGGCGCGCCCGGCACATAGGCCACATTGCGTTTGACTGCTTCTTGCAGGATCTCCATGCTGTCCAGGCCCTCGGGCAGCTCCATCCAGATGAACATGCCGCCTTCGGGCGCGTTCCAGGTCACGCCTTCGGGCATGTGGCGCGTGAGCGAATCCAGCATGGCCTGGCACTGCGCTGCGTAGAGCGTGCGGATGGTCGGGATATGCGTGTCCAGCAGGCCGTCGCGCACCACTTCATAGGCCAGGCGCTGGGTGAAGCTGGGCGTGTGCAGGTCAGATGCCTGCTTGGCCTGGCAGAGCTTGAAATGCAGGTCGGGCGGGGCGATCACATAGCCCAGGCGCAGGCCGGGGGCCAGGATCTTGGAGAACGAGCCCATGTAGATCACGCCGTCGGGGTTCATCGACAGCAGGCTCGGCAGCTGGTCGCCGCTATAGCTCAGCTCGCCGTAGGGATCGTCCTCGACCAGCAGCACGCCGAGCTCGCGGGCGCGGGCCACCAAGGCCTGGCGGCGCTCCAGCGGCATGCGCCGCCCGGTGGGGTTCTGGAAGTTGGGCAGGGCGTAGAGGAAGCGCGCGCCGGCGGTCAGCTCGGGCGTGAGGGCTTCGGGCAGCAGGCTCTTGTCGTCGCCCGGCACCGAGACGAATTCCGGCTCGAACAGCGAGAAGGCCTGCAGCGCGCCGAGGTAGCTGGGCGTTTCCACCAGCACCGGACTGCCCGGATCGATCATCACCTTGGCGATCAGGTCCAGCGCTTGCTGCGAGCCGGTGGTGATCAGCACGCGCTCCACGTCCACGTGATGGCGCTTGGCGATGAATTCGCGCAGCGGCATGTAGCCTTCGGTGGCGGCGTACTGCAGGGCGGCCTGCGGGTTGTCGGCGAAGATCCGGGCCACCGCTTGTTCCATGGCCGCTACCGGGAACGTAGCCGGCGACGGCAGGCCGCCGGCGAAGGAAATGACTTCCGGACGCTCGGTCACTTTCAGGATTTCGCGGATAGCCGAGCTGGTCAGCTGTTGCGCCCGGCGGGAGATGGCCCAGTTCATGATGTTCTCTTGGTGTGTGGGGAGTCGAGTTGGCTCGACTCAGTCAACGATAAAAAGCCGCGCCCCGGTCGGGGTGGACGAACGGTGCGGCTCGGCCTGGTCGGCGACCTGGTAGCTCGTGCCCGCGCGGAGCACGAAATGCCGGCCGTCTTCCAGCTCGGTATGCAGCTCGCCTTCCAGTACAAAGAGGATGTGCCCTTTTGTGCACCAGTGATCGGCGAGATACCCGGCAGAATACTCCACCATGCGAACGCGGATGTCGCCGAACTGGCGGGTGCGCCAGAGGGCTTCCCCGGTGTCGCCGGGGTGGCGGGTCGGGGTGATGTCAGACCAGTCGGTGGTGCCGAAAGGCAGGTTGTCGATGCGCATCGGTGGGGGTGCCTTCAGTGGGTCGGGGGCAGGGGAGGGGAATCCCCCGGTCCCTAGCCTTGTTTCAATTCACTTCGCTCTGCTTTCTTGCTTCTTTTCCGCTTACTTCACTTCGACGATCATCTCGATCTCGACGCAGGCGCCCAGCGGGATCTGCGCTACGCCAAAGGCGCTGCGGGCATGCTTGCCGGCTTCGCCGAAGACTTCCGCCAGCAGCTCCGAGGCGCCGTTGGTCACCAGGTGCTGCTCGGTGAAGTCTTCCGTGGAGTTGATCAGGCTCATCACCTTGACGATGCGGGTGACGCGGTTCAGGTCGCCGCCCAGGTGGGTGTGCAGCGTGGCCAGCAAGTCCACGGCGATGGCGCGCGCTGCGGCCTTGCCGTCTTCGGTGCCCAGGTTCTTGCCCAGCTTGCCTACCCAGGGCTTGCCATCCTTGCGGGCGATGTGGCCCGAAAGGAACACGGTGTTGCCGGTCTGCGCGGCCATGACGTAGGCGGCGGCCGGCGCACCGGCGTTGGGCAGTTCGATGCCGAGGCGGGCAAGGGTGTCATAGACGGACATAGGGTCTCCAGTCATCCAGTCAGTGGGATCGTCCCAACGGGGTAGGGTGGGGTTCTTCGACGGCGGGCGCGGGCAGTGAGCCCGCGGGGCGCTGCGCACGGCAGTACGGCGGCCCAGGGCTACCACGCCGATCACCGCCACCGCAAAAGCGAGCGTGACGGCATCGAGCGGCTCGGCCAGCAGCAGGGCGCCGCCCGCCAGCGTGAGGAACGGCTGCAGCAATTGTATCTGCCCCACGCGCGCCACGCCGCCTTTTGCGAGGCCGGCATACCAGAACAGGAAGCCGATGAACATCGAGAATACGGAAACATAGCCCATGCCGATCCAGGCGCGCGGCGAGGCGGCGGCGATCTGGCCGGCGTGCTGCAACCCAAGCCATGCCACTACCGGCAACAACAGCGGCAGCGCCACTGCCAGCGCCCAGCCGATGGTTTCCAGCCCGCCAAGCTCGCGCGACAGCTTGCCGCCTTCGGCATAGCCCAGCGCGCCCAGCACCATCGCCGCGAACAGCAGCCAGTCCGCATGCTGCAGCCCGCCAGCGCCCTGCCACAGGGCAAAGGCGACCACCAGCGCGCTGCCGGCGGCGGCCGACAGCCAGAACGCCGGCGACGGCCGCTCGCGGCCAAACCAGGCGGCAAAGACCGCGGTGGCGAGCGGCAGCAGGCCGGTGATGATGGCGCCATGGCCGGCCGGCACTTCACGCATGGCCAGCGAGGAGAACAGTGGAAAGCCCACCACCACGCCCAGCGAGGTCACCGCCAGGCGCCACCACTGGCCGCCCCGGGGCCGGCGCCCGCTGGCAAACGCGCCACGCTGCCACAGCAGCGCCAGCGCCAGCAGCGCCGCCACCACGGCACGGCCGAGCGCGACGAAGGTGGCATCCAGCTCGGCCACCGCCATGCGTGTGAAGGGCAAGGTCTGGCTGAACACGGCCACGCCGATCAAGCCGAGCAGCATGCCACCGCTGTGGGCGTCGGCAGGCGCGCCATGGATAGGTTGGACAGAGGCGGGTTTGGCAGCCATGGTGTTTGAATAATTAGTGCAGGGTGGGCCGGCCGGCCAGCGCAATCCACAGCGCCGTGAGTGCCAGCGCCAGGCCCATTGCACGGTTGAACCAGCGGATGCGGTGGCCTACCTGCAGCCATTGCCGCAGCGTGGCGCCGATCACGCCATACACGCCATTGCTGACGAAGCCGAACACGCCGAACACCGCGCAGACCAGCAAGGCCCGATGCACCGGCGACTGCGCGCCGGCCATGTACGAGGCGGCCGTCGCCAGCGCCAGCATCCATGCCTTGATATTGGCGTACTGCAGCACCGCCGATTGCCACGCCGACAGCGGGCGCAGCACCTGCTTGTCCGACAGCACGGTGCTGCGCGCGAGCTTGAGCGCCAGCCACAGCAGGTAGAGCACGCCGGCGGCATGCACCAGCAGCGCCAGCGTCGGGCTGGCCAGGATCAGCGCGCCAACGCCCGCCGCGCACAGCGCCAGGATGCTGGCAAAGCCGAACGCCACGCCCACGCAGTGCGGCAGGGTGGCGCGCAGGCCGAAGTTGGCGCCCGTGACGGCGGCGATGGTGGTGTTGGGGCCGGGCGTGAACGCACCGACGGCCATCAGCGACAGCAGCGCGGCGAACTGGGCGGCCGACAGCCCGGTGAGAAGAGCGGGATCCATGTGTCGTCCTGCTCCCTCACGCAGCGAACTGCACGACCACGCGTCGGTTGGTGCGGCTCTTCTTCTCGATCTTGGTCACCAGCACGGCACCGATCTCGCCGGTGGCCGCCACATGGGTGCCGCCGCAAGGCTGGCGGTCCACGCCGGGGATGTCGATGATGCGGATGATGCCGCTGCCCGCGGGCGGCGCGGCCCCCACCGTGCGCACCAGCTCGGGCTGCTCGGCGAGCTGCTCGGGCGTGATGCGGTCCACCTGCACGCGGCTGTCGGCGCCGATCAGCGCGTTGAGCTGCTCGGTGAGCACGGCCTTGTCGAGCGTGGATTCCGGCAAGTCGAAGTCGATGCGCGCCGAGTCGGGCGCGATGCCGCAGCCGGTCACCGGCACGGGGATCAGCGAACCCAGCAGGTGCAGGCAGGTATGCAGCCGCATCAGCCGGTGGCGGCGCTCCCAGTCGATGGTGACGGCAACGATGTCGCCCGGCTCCGGCAGCGCGGCGCCCGGCGCCGGCACGTGCAGGATGTGGCTGCGGTCCGGGGCGTACACCGTTTCCAGCAGTGCGATGGTGGCGCCGTTGGCGAGCTTGAGCGTGCCGGTATCGCCCGCCTGGCCGCCGCTGCGCGCGTAGCACACGGTCTGGTCGAGCTCGATGCCGTCAGCGTGCACGGCCACCACGGTGGCGGTGCAGCTGCCGAGATAGGCGTCGTCGTCGAAGCGCTTGCGGGTGGCGGACATCAATGGGTCTCCTTGGCGGTTGTTCTTGTGGTTGCTGCTTTTTGTTTGTGGCTTGCTCGCTGCGGCGTACGGAGCCGGGTTCAGCGCAGCGTGCGCACACCGTCGGGCGTTTCTATTTCCGCGCTCAGTTCCGCGAGGGTGGAAGCCTCCAGGGTGATCGGACAACCACCCAGCCATTGCGTGGCCTCGGCCAGCCGGGCCGCCTGCGGATGGCGTGCCCGCAGCGTGCGCAGCACCAGGCCCTGGTTCGGCAGCCGGGACGAAGGGTGGGTCGACACATCCCACTGGATCAGCGTGGGGAGGATGCCGTCGCCCGGCGTCGCCGGGCGGTCCGCGCCATCGGCATCGTCAGCCGGCCACGAGGGCAGGTTGCCGTCTTCCGGCACGGTGATGCGCCAGCGCAGATCGCCACGGGTCATCGGGATGACCGGTGCGATGCGCCTGGGGTATTGCGATTGCCACAGGGACAGGTCGGTCGGGCGTTCCACCCGCGCTACCCAGTGCATCAGGAAGGGGCCATGGCGCAGGCGGGCCTGTACCGCCTCGGTGTCCAGGCCAAACCAGCGCGGCCGGGCGGGGACGGGTGCCTCGGGGTCGATGGCGATGACTTCCAGGTAGATGCCGCCGAACAAGCCGAGCAGGCAATTGTGGGTGCCCATGCCAGGGTGGGCGCCGCCCGGCTGTGGCGCCACGCCGAGCGCGTCGGCGACATGCTGCGCCCCGCTTCAAGCGTGGGGGCGGCGATCACGAGATGGTCGAGGGCTATTGGCATTGTGTGTTGATGGTAGACAAGGTTGTCGGTACAGTACCGATACAGTTATGCAGAACATTCTCAGTACAGTGGCGGGAGCAAGGCATGAACAGCAGGGAACCGGTTGCGCCAGGGCTCAAGGATAAAGGAGCCGGGGCAGGCAAGCAGGACGGCGTGGCCTCCCAGGCTGGAGAACAGGTGCGGTCGTTGCGCCTGGTCATGCCCCCCACCGAGCGCATGCCCGACCCGGTGCCCTCGGCGCAGATGACGCTGGTGGAGCAACTGACCGAATGGGCGCGGCTGCGCATCGACGAGCGGGTGTTCCGCGCCGGAATGCGCATGCCCTCGATCCGCCAGCTGGCGCAGGAAAAAGGCATCTCGCGCTTCACCGTGGTCGAGGCCTACGAGCGGCTGGTGGCGCTGGGCTACCTGGAATCGCGCCGTGGCTCCGGCTTCTATGTGCGCGAGCGCACGCCGCAGGTCACGGCGGTAGCCCCGGTTTCGACCGGCGCGCGCAACATCGACGTGACCTGGCTGCTGCGCAGCATGTTCCACTCGACCGAGCCGCATAAATCGCCAGGCATGGGCTTCCTCCCCAACGACTGGCTCGACGGCGACCTGATCGCCAGCGCGCTGCGCGGGCTGGGCCGCCAGCCGGGCGGCCATTTCCTGGCCAGCGGCACGCCGCAGGGTTTCCTGCCGCTGCGCCAGCAATTGCGCAACCGCCTGGCCGAGCTGGAGATCGGCGCCACCCCCGAGCAGATCGTGCTCACCTCCGGCATCACGCAGGCGCTCGACCTGATCGCCCGGCTCTACCTGCGCCCCGGCGACGCCGTGCTGGTGGGCGACCCGGCCTGGTTCGTCATGTTTGGCCGCTTCGCCGCCCAGGGCGCGCAGCTGATCGGCATGCCCTACACCGCCGAAGGGCCGGACCTGGAGGCGCTGGAGCGCATCCTGCAGGCGCGCCGGCCGCGCCTGATGGTGATCAACTCGGTGCTGCACAACCCCACCGGCACCTCGCTGTCGGCCGCCAAGGCCTTCCAGCTGCTGCGCCTCGCCGAGCAGTACGACCTGCTGATCGTCGAGGACGACATCTATTGCGACTTGTGCCCGCCGGGTCACTCCGCCACGCGGCTGGCCAGCCTGGACCAGCTGCGCCGCGTGATCTACCTGGGCAGCTTTTCCAAGACGCTGGCCGCCAACCTGCGCGTGGGCTTTATCGCCGCCCACCCGGAGCTGGTCGCCAGCCTCACCGACAGCAAGCTGCTGGCCGGCCTGGCCTCGCCGGAGATCAACGAGCGCGTGCTCTACAAGGTGCTGACCGAAGGCCACTACCGCAAGCATGTGGAGCGGGTGCGAAACCGGCTCGACCGCGCCCGCGACGAGACCCGGCGCACCATCGAGCGGATGGGCCTGTCGCTCTTTCCCGGCCAGCACGCCGGCATGTACCTGTGGGCGGACACGGGGCGCGATACCAACGCCATTGCTGTCGCCGGGCACGAGGAGGGCTACCTGTTCGCCCCCGGCAGCTTGTTTTCGCCTTCCCAGATGCCGTCCGGCTGGATGCGCTTCAATGTGGCCAGCAGCCATGACCCCGCCATGCTGGACTTCCTGGCGCGCCAGTTGGAGCGGCGCTAGGCCGGCCATGTCTTGAAAAGCGGCCGGATGCCCCTATGTTTCGGGTCACCGGCCTGACGGCGGCTGGCTGCCCCCTGGGCGCCGGCCCGCCACATGGCCCAGATTCCCAGATTTGGCCAGATGTGGCCAGATCAGCCAAAGTTATCCAAGATTGTTAAGAGGAGAACCATGACCGCACCGCACGAGACGATGAGCTTCCAGGCGGAAGTGAAGCAACTGCTGCACCTGATGATCCACTCGCTGTACAGCAACAAGGAAATTTTCCTGCGCGAGCTGGTTTCGAATGCTTCCGACGCCACTGACAAGCTGCGCTTCGAGGCGATTGCCAACCCGGCCCTGCTCGAGAACGACGCCGACCTGGCGATCCGCATCGAGGCCGACGCCAAGGCGCGCACGCTGAAGATCACCGATAACGGCATCGGCATGAGCCGCGACGAGGCGATCCGCAACCTCGGCACCATCGCCCGCTCGGGCACCAAGGAATTCTTCCAGCAGCTCTCCGGCGACCAGCAGAAGGACGCCGCCCTGATCGGCCAGTTCGGCGTGGGCTTCTACTCGGCGTTCATCGTGGCCGACAAGGTCACCGTGGAAACGCGCCGCGCCGGCCTGCCCGCCAGCGAAGCCGTGCGGTGGGAAAGCGCCGGCGACGGCGAGTTCACGGTGGACGCCATCGACCGCGCCGAGCGCGGTTCCACCATCACGCTGCACCTGCGCGAAGGCGAGGACGATTTCCTCTCGGCCTGGAAGCTCAAGGGCATCATCCAGAAATACTCCGACCATATCTCGCTGCCGATCCGCATGCCCAAGGAAGTGTGGGATGCCGAGACCAGCGCCTACAAGACCACCGGCGAGTGGGAGAGCGTGAACCAGGCGAGCGCGCTGTGGACCCGCTCCAAGTCGGACATCACCGAAGAGCAGTACACCGCCTTCTACCAGCACATCGCGCACGACAACGAAGCGCCGCTGGCCTACACCCACAACCGCGTCGAAGGCCGCAGCGAATACACCCAGCTGCTGTACGTGCCGGCACGCGCGCCGTTCGACATGTGGGACCGCAACCATAAGGCCGGCCTCAAGCTCTATGTGAAGCGCGTCTTCATCATGGACGATGCCGAGCAACTGCTGCCGGCCTACCTGCGCTTCGTCAAGGGCGTGGTGGATTCGGCCGACCTGCCGCTCAACGTCTCGCGCGAACTGCTGCAGGAAAGCCGCGACGTGAAGGCCATCCGCGAAGGCTGCACCAAGCGCGTGCTGTCGATGCTGGAGACACTGGCCGACAGCGAGGACGAAGCCGAACGCGCCAAGTACACCACCTTCTGGCAACAGTTCGGCCAGGCGCTCAAGGAAGGCCTGGGCGAAGACGCCGCCAACCTGGAGCGCATTGCCAAGCTGGTGCGCTTTGCTTCCACGCATCAGGACAACGCCGAGCAGAGCGTGGCGCTGGCTGCCTACGTGGGCCGCATGAAGGAAGGCCAGGACAAGATCTACTACGTCACGGCCGATAGCTGGGCCGCGGCCAAGTCGAGCCCGCACCTGGAAGTGTTCCGCAAGAAGGGCATCGAAGTCCTGCTGCTGACGGACCGCGTGGACGAATGGATGCTGTCCTTCCTGCGCGAGTTCGATGGCAAGGAACTGGTCTCGGTGGCACGCGGCGACCTGGAGCTCGGCGCGCTGGCCGACGCCGACGAGAAGGCCGAGCAGGAGAAAGCCGAAGGCGACTGGAAGGTAGTGCTGGAAAGCGCCAAGGCCGTGCTGGATGGCAAGGCCAAGGACGTGCGCGTCACGCTGCGCCTGACCGAGTCGGCATCGTGCCTGGTGTCGGACGAAGGCGACATGAGCGGCTACCTGCAACGCCTGCTGAAGCAGGCCGGCCAGAAGGCGCCTGACGCCCAGCCGATCCTGGAGCTGAACCCCGACCACGCGCTGGTGAAGAAGCTGCGCGCGCTGGTGGAAGCCGGCCCCACGGACGACGCCTTCGGCGATCGCGTGCACGTGCTGTTCGACCAGGCCCTGCTGGCCGAGGGCGGCACGCTGGAAGATCCGTCGATCTACGTGCAGCGCGTCAACAAGCTGCTGGCGTAAGCGTAGCTGGTTTGCGCCCCTCTCCCACGTGTGGGGGAGGGCCAGGGAGAGGGCGGGCGCCAGCAGCAAGCTAATGCACACAAGCTGCGCAGGCGCCTGTCCTCCCCCGGGCCAAGTCCACTCATCCCATGCCAGTCCCATCCCCCGCATCCCCCCGATTCTCGCCCCCGACCTCCAGCAAGGCCTGCCTCCGGTCATCGACCGGCACACGCGCGTGCTGGTGCTGGGCAGCTTTCCCGGTGCCGCGTCGCTCGCGGCGCAGCAGTACTACGCGCATCCGCGCAACCAATTCTGGCCGCTGCTGGGTGCGCTGACCGGCGAGCCGCTGCCTGACTTGCCTTACGCTGATCGGCTGGCGCGGCTGCTGGCCCACCGCATCGGCGTGTGGGATGTGCTCGGCGCCTGCGTGCGCGAGGGCAGCCTGGACTCCAATATCCGGTATCCGCAGGCCAATGATTTCGCGCGCTTGCATGCGCTGGCGCCTGAGTTGCGCCGCGTCGGTTTCAACGGCGGTACGTCGGGTCGTTTCGCCGCGCAGTTTGCGGCGGCAGGCTATGAGACGGTCGTGCTGCCCTCATCGAGCCCGGCGCATGCGGCGCGCAATTTTGAGCAGAAGCTGGCTTTGTGGCGCGGGCTGCTGTCATAAGCGCTGATATTCGTGCCGGCGGGTAAGCCGTCGGCTGGGCTGACGCATAGCTCGTTCTCAAGAGAAACTCCCCCTATACGTGCCATTGATAGAGTGGCGTCGCGGGACATCGCCTTCATGTCTATAGAAAGACTATCCCTCATTGGTCGGATTCCAGGGGTTTCTCGTGCAATCAACGCACCCAATCTAATCGAAGCATGATGCGCCTTCAGGGTTGCGAGATAGGGTTGCGGAGTCTTTTCATACCGCATGGCAGGTGAGCACATAACACTATCAAGTAGTTCGGGCGGTAATTCCGGCTTTTGGACTGTGGCGCTGGCGTACTCCGGCGCATACAGAGTTCAGGTCAAAGACTGCCGAACTGCGGCCGTCAGTCTTCGTGCGCGCGTCGTGGTAGCACCCACAGCATTGCACTCACAGCCTCCGCTTGGTTTCGAGAATGCGTCTTCTCGTAAATGGCCCGCAGTTGCGTACGGACGGTGGCAAGTGAAACGCCGATGCTCGCCGCACATTCGTCAGGTGTCTTGCCGCTGACGAGTGCCTCCGCCACCGCAGCTTCCGCTTTTGACAAGCCAAACGCTTGCCGTAACTGTTGGGCGACAACCAGCGCGCCTGCGCTTCGCCGCCGCACGGTCACCATGACGGTTGCCTCGCCAAAGGCCGAGCGCATGGCCAGCGCGGGAAGGTACGCGATGTTGAGAAAGAACGCATGTGTTGCGCTCATTGCGCCTTGCAGGGCCAGGCTCTCACCCTTCCTGCTCTTGGCGACGCGTGCGATGGCCGCTTGCAGCGCGTCGTTCTCGGCGGCAACCGCGGCAGTCAGGCACCCATGCAGCAGCTTCAGGCAGGCGCTCGCGTGCAGCATGGATTCGGCAACCTGATTGGCAAAGACGACGCGGGAGCGCTCGTCCAACGCCAAGACGGCAAGATCCAGCTCTTCCAGCAGTTCGGAGCCGACCGCGGCATCGCGATGCAGAATCTGCGCGTCCTGCCAGAGATTGATGGAGCGCTGCAGATGCCCGGTCATGCTGGCCGCAGTGGCGCGCTCTTCGGGCGAATAGGGCGTTCTGCCATATGAACGCAGCATGCCCAGCAGAATGTCGTTGCCGCCGGGGCGCGCTAGGCGCACGCCCATCAGGTAACGCACGCCCATCGGAATCTGGTAGTCCTGAAAGAATTCGCTGCGCGCGACGTCTTCGTCGGAGAGAAAGTCCTGGCAGGAAATCAACTCCCCAACGCCAGCGTTCCCGACCACGCTGCGGCGTGGATCGAGCGCGCCGTAATACTGGTCGTATAGCGCAATCTGGGTATCCGGTAACCCGGCCGAATAGGTCGAAAGGTGTGGCGCATTGCGTGCAGCATCCCAACTGAACATGTGGAAGTAATTGGCGCCGAACGTTGTGATGACTTGCTGGAACACATCCAGGAAGCTGTGGTGGCGCAGCGCGGCCTCATAGAGGTCCCCGATAAGCTGGTCTCTCAGCAATTGCTTTCCTCCCAAAAAGCACTGCAATTTAATTGTGGCGTATTCGACCTAGAACTTCACGGGCCAGGCCAGAACCATCTCTTTTTTGTCAATCTGTCACAGCTTTTCTGCAGGCAGCACCGCGACAATCCCTGAATTTCATCTATCTGAATGATGACGGGCGAGATGGGCTTCCGGAAAATCCGAGCCACTAACTAGAACGGGTCAGGGAGGAAAAAATGAAGCTCAAACCTATTGCGATCAGCTTTGTGGCGCTTTCGTTGGCCGCCTGCGGAGGCGGCGGGGATTCCGCGTCCACATCGGGCGGAACGGCCACGCAAACGCCGGCGGCGCAGACCGTCAGCGGTGTGGTCGCCACCGGTCTGCCTTTGTCTGGTGCCGCGGTCAATATGACCTGCGCATCAGGTTCCGGAGCGGCAACGACGGCCACGGACGGCAGTTATTCGGTCACGATCAAGGGTGGAAGCCTGCCCTGCGTGTTGACCGCCACCAGCAGCGACAGCAAGGTCGTCTTGCACTCCGTGGTGTCAGGTTCCGGGTCGGGCAGCAGCAATGCAACCGCGCATATCACGCCGCTTACCGAACTGCTGGTCGCCCAGCTGAGCGGGCAAGATCCAGTCCAATTTGCGTCAGCCTTTGGTCCGACCACGGTAGTGAGCGCTACAGCGGTCAGCAGCGCCCAATCGGCCCTGGTTTCGGTGCTCAAGAACGCCGGGGTCGATCCTTCAAGCGTCGGCGACTTTATCGGCGGCACGATCACCGCAGGCAGCCATCAGGGCTATGACGCCATTCTGGATACCCTGCAATCCACGATCACGAGCGCTGGCACGAGTTTGGGCGAATTGAGCACTGCTATTGCCAACAGCACCGGCAGCACCACCGCCGCTGCCTCGACCCTCGCCACCATTCTGGCGCCGGCGAACCCGGATTGCACGGCGCTGAAGAGCGGCGATCACCGCCTGATCAAGCTGTCCGATGGGTCTGCGAAACTGGTGACGGTGGATGCGACGAAATTGACCGTCGCCATGAGCGGCACGACCTATCAGCTCACCAAAGGCGCGACGAGCTGCGATTTCACTTTGAACTATACGGGCTCGACACGCTTGCTCGTTGCCAAATCCGGGCTCGCGACCTGGACAAACGGGACCGGCACGACGGGTTCGGTTTCGCTCTCGATGCCGGCGCAGACCATGGACCCGAGTATCATCAATGGGGCCTACAACTACGCCATCTTCAATGGCCCATCTCAAAATCAGTTTGGTACCCATAATTATTCAAATGGAGTCGCCTCGGCGGCCACCAACTGCACTGGCTACAGTAGCTGCGCAGTCGATACCGTCACGCCCTATGGGCATCTGGTCGCCACTTCCGATGGCGGCGCGAATTGGGTGGATGATGGCAGCCAGCACAGCAACGGATTTCACGCATTCGGGTTCAGAAATGCACAAGGGAAAGTCCTTTGGATAGCGACCGTGTTGGACGCGGGGGAGGCGTGGGCGTCTTTGTTCCGCAGACGACACTGCCCCTGCCCGCGGTTGGCACGACAAGCGCCTTCTGGCAAAGCTATGTCTACAACAGCACTGGCCTGAGCGCGGTCACCGAAGATAGTCACACCATTACCGCGCAGAATGGGGCCACCGTCACGCGCACTTTTGCCGACCAGCATACGGACGTACTCAGCTTCAACGATCCGTTCAACGGGATGCGTCACCGTGCCGCCAATGCCTGCACGACTACAGCCGGTGCGGCAACGACCTGCAAGTCAGTGCTGCAACTGCCACTGGGCGGCATGACGCTGGCCTGGTTTGGTTCCGCAAGCACGTATGGCGTTTCGATTTCGGTGAACAAGCCGGGCAGCAACTAGACACCTTGTACCTGATGTCTGGGATGTATAGCACTGGCCTGTAATGGGCCAGTGCTAACTCCTGTCGATTCTGTGTAACTATCATAGGTCGCGAGGTTGGCACCGCTGGTTTGGCGGTGCGCAGCATATTGACGCCCTGTTCGGCCTCTTTGCGGGCCGAGTCAACACGCACTTCGATGTCGATCAGCAGATTGCGCGGGTACGAATAGAAGCGTGGTGGCACTTCGGTCGGCTTCCGTGATGATCCACATTTTTTCCCGAGCGATTCGGTACGACGGAAGGATGTGAGCGCCGTGCGATCAGCGGAATGCCATCCTCTTCAACGACGCTGCGCCTCTGTTTCGGTGGCAAAGGGTTCGCCGGGTTCTCGCCGAACACGTTGCAGCGGCTTTTTCATAGGCTGTACGCGCAAGCAACCCTTCAAGGCGCTTCCAGGCATTCTGATCGGAGCACGTTCGCTACCACGAGATTGAGGAGGGTGTTGACATCAAAGCGGTTTCGACACTTATGGGTCATGCGTCGATTGCCATGACAGCACAGTACGTTGAAGACAACTCGGTAAGATTGAAGCAGATCAGTGCCGACCTGTTGTAAGCGGGAGGTAACCACGCTACCAAGCCTTCACGCCGGCTTACGCACCCCAGTCGGCGGAACGAGGCCTATCCGAACGTAAGCAAGGTTGTCGTCCTTTAGCACATAGACTATCGTGGGAGCACGAGACAATCCCATAAGAATCCGGAACTCGGGGGATCGCGATCATGCTCAGAGCCAACATCAAGGTGGTTATGCGGATGAGCTTATTGGGCCTTCTGCTTTCGGGACTTCTGGTTGCCGCTTGCTCTACAACGGCTCCTGTCCAGGTGCTCAGCGTCGCACCGACCGATAATGCAGGTGTGTCGAATACGCTTTTGTCAGCAATTGATCTGGCGGATGAGGTGCATCTTTCGGGCTACCAACTTCGGGCGAGAGCGGTCACCATCGCCCCGGGCGGTCACACTGCGGCGCACACCCATGTAGGCCGCCCAACGCAGGAGTATATCGCGCAAGGCACCGTGATCGAGGTACGCAACGGGACGCCGATCGAACACCACGCGGGCGACATCGCCCAAGGTGTGAACGGTGTTCACCATTGGTGGGAAAACCACGGCAGTGTCCCTGTCGTGCTGATTCCCGTGGATATCGCCAAGCCATAGGGCACTACACCCGCCGCGACGGATTGCCGGTGCCCGCGAACCAGATCAGTGCGCGCGTGAACAACTACTCGCATCTTTTCACACGCCGCGATGGATCAATCGATCTGCGAAGCCGATCACAAAGGCATTCATGACGGCCTCGGTCGATCAGCGACACCACATGCACGACAAAGGCCGAACTCGGGTACGTCCCGCTACATGTGAGAGTCGACCATGGGCGCGATGCAACGAACGCATCATGCCGGACGGCCGCAAACGCAACTCCGTGCATTTTAGTATCATCGACGCCGAGTGGCCGGACGTGAAGGTGATGTTGCAGCGCAAGCTCGAGCGATAGTCCGGGCGCCCAAGGCAGTTGTTCTGTTCGCAGTCATTTCGGTGAGGGTTCCCATGCCACGCTCAGACTGGACCCGCGAAGCGATTCGCAAGATCGAAGCCGACTTCAACCGTTCCGCCGATACGCACCTGATCCCGCTGGACCTGCCGGGCTATCCGCGCATCCGCTTCTATTTCAAGGATGAATCCAGTCATCCGACCGGCAGCCTGAAACATCGCCTGGCGAGATCGCTGTTTCTCTACGCGCTTTGCAATGGCTGGCTGAACGAGAGAGGCACGGTAGTGGAGGCGTCCAGCGGCTCGACGGCCATCTCCGAAGCCTACTTTGCCAGGCTGCTCGGCTTGCCCTTTGTGGCTGTGATTCCGGCGGGCACTTCAAGGGCGAAAATCGAGGCGATCGAGTTCTATGGCGGGCGCTGCCACCTGGTTGGCAATCCATCGGACATCTATACGGAATCGCATCGTATTGCGGTGGAAGCCGGGGGCCATTTCATGGACCAGTTCACCTATGCGGAGCGTGCTACCGACTGGCGCGCCAACAACAATATCGCCGAGTCGATCTTCAAGCAGATGGCTGACGAGGAACATCCGGTTCCGACGTGGCTCGTTGCCAGCGGCGGTACCGGTGGCACCGTCGCAACCTTGGGCCGTTATGTAGCCTACAGTCGACACAGAACCCGCATTCTTTGCGCCGACCCGGAGAACTCCGTATTTTTTGACTATTTCAAAAGCACGCTGACGGGCCAGCCGGACAGCGGCCTGAGCCTGGATGTCGGATCGAGGATCGAGGGCATTGGCCGCCCGCGTGTCGAACGCTCCTTTATTCCGACGTGTATCGATGCGATGCTCAAGGTGCCCGATGCCTTGTCCTTTGCCGCGATGCGCTATCTGGCCGGGCGCTTCGGGCGTCGCGTGGGCGGCTCGACAGGCACCAATTTCGTCGGTGTGCTGTATCTGGCCGAGCGGATGACGGCGGCGGGTGAGGAGGGGCTATCGTCAGCCTGCTGTGCGATAGCGGCGAACGCTACAGCCACACCTACTACGACGACGCGTGGTACCAGGCGCAGGGAATCCCGGTCGCGCAGCCTGATGCCCTGATCGCCCGTGCAGTGAATGGCGAGCCGATGCTGACGCAGCAGGCGCTTGCTGGACTGGAGGCTGCCGGGGCTGGGATTCAGGGGGCTACGTAGCCCCGGGGCAGCACGAGCAGGCGCCGTGGCGCGCGCATCTTCGGCAACAGCGACCGGAGCAGCGATGGTGCCCCGGCCGCCAGTTCTTCCGCGTCACAACGCCAGCGCCGCCATCTCGCCATAGGCCCGGTTCAGCCAGACCTTGACGCGCTGCCGCTCCAGCATGCCGAGCCCGGTGGCGGCGCGATCCGGATGATTGACCGCGGCCCAGAAGCTGGTGCTTTGCTGGTCGATCTTCTGCATCGTCGTATCGGGCAGGTGGCGCAGCGTCATCACGCTGGCGCCCAGCGCTTCGGCGCGGGCGCGTTCGCCCGAGGCCTCCAGGATTTCAAAGCGATCGCCGCGGACTTCATTGAGGACCAGCACCAGCTTGATGCGGCCGCCGAACTGGTCGAGCCACTGGCGCAGCAGGTCGACGGAATCGCGGCCCGCATCCATGACGTGCCACCAGGTGAGCGTCAGGCCATGCTCTTCGGCCAGCGCCAGCACGTCGGCATCTTCCATCCATTTCGCGAGTGAGTGCTGCGTCTGGGCCGCGAGGTCGACCAGGATGCGCCGCTGCGGGTCTTCCACGGCGTGCTCGATAATCGGGTCCAGGCTATCGTGCTTGTCCAGCACGGCGGGCGCGGCAAAGTCGGCATAGAAGCGCAGCAGCGCACCATGCGACTTGTCGGTATCGAAACCCAGGAACGGCATGCTCCGGTCGATAAAATGCTGGGCTAGCAGGCGGGCGACGAGCGATTTGCCGACGCCGCCTTTTTCACCACCGATGAAGTGGATGTAGCTCATATCTGCGGATCCTTTGTCGTGGAGGGCCTGGATGAAGGGGCGTCTCGGGTTTTGGTAAGGTAAGCGCGGAAGGTCAGCCCGGAAGGTAAGCGCAAAACAACCTTACCGTAAAAGGCATTTGTGACAGTAGCAAGTAGCATGCCGCATCAGGCACGCCGCCCACTTCTGTCACAATCGCGGCCATGCATGCCGGTGGAGAGTCCGCCGGCCAACGCTTTGCAGGATAGATAGACAATGCCGTATCTAGGAATTGGTTTTCACGTCATCATCGCGGTGTTCTTCGCCGTGCACGCGGTGCGCACCCAGCAGAACATGTACTGGCTGCTGATCCTGTTCGCCTTCCCGGGCCTGGGCAGCGTGGTGTATTTCTTTGCCATCTACCTGCCCGGCCTGCGCCAGACGCGCGGCGCGCGCGCCGCCAAGCGCGCCATTGGCCAACTGGTCGACCCCAACCGCGCGGTGCGCGAGGCGCGCGACGCGTTCGACCGCGCGCCCACCGTCGATCACCGCATGCGCCTGGGCGCCGCCTTGCTCGAGGCCGGCGAGCCCAAGGCCGCGCTGGAACACTATGAAGCCGCTGCCAGCGGGCCGTTTGCCACCGACCCGGCGCTGCTGCTGGGGCTGGCGCGCGCGCAGTTCGCCACCGGCGGCCATGCCGCTGCCGTGGCTGCGCTGGAGCGGCTGTTCGCCTCCCAGCCCCAGGCCCGCCAGCAAGCGGACCCTGCCTTGTTGTACGCCCGCGCGCTGGCCGCGTCGGATGCGCCCGGCACGCAGGCCGCATTCGAACAGGCGCTGACCTGTGCCAGCGATGCCGCCGCGCGCTGCCTGTTTGCCGACTGGCTGACGACACGCGGGGAGCCTGCCGACCGCGATCGCGCTCACGCGCTTTACGCGGAAATCGTGCACGACGGCAAGCACTGGCCGCGCCACGCCCGCGAGCACAACCGGGAGTGGCTGCAGCGTGCCCAGGGCGCGCTCGGCAAAGCCTGATCCCGGATCGACCCGAACCGACTTACGTGCCGCCCAGGCGGGCGGCACGCCTATACGTATTCTTTCTGACCACCATGACTCTTCTCAAACGCAAATCGATTGAAGCCGTGGCCTCGCGCCGTCCTGCGCGCGGCACGCGCAGCCCAGAGGACGCACGCGGCGCACGAGGCGCGCAAGCCGCGCAGCGCGAGGAAAAGCGCATGACTCCGCGTTTCGCGCCGGTGACCTTTTCTGAAATGGAAGGCGTGCGCTACCTGCATTTCGGCACCGAATGGGTGCAGGGCGCCATGCGTCTGCGCAAGCCTGATGCCATCGAACTGGAGTACGCACAGCAGATGATGGCGTGGCTGCTGTTCTTGTCGCCGTCGGCACCGGATTTCCACGTGACGCAGCTGGGCCTGGGCGCGGCCGCGCTGACCAAGTTCTGCCATCGCCAGTTCAACCGCGCGCGTGTGACTGCCGTGGAGCTGAATCCTTCGGTGATCGTGGCCGGGCGCAGCATGTTCGGCCTGCGCGAGGATGACGAACGCCTTACCGTGCGTGAGCAGGATGCCTGGGATTACGTGATGGACGGCGCGCACACCGGCGCCCTCGATGTCCTGCAGGTCGATCTCTATGACGCCACCGCACGCGGACCAGTGCTGGACACCACCGCCTTCTACAAGGCCTGCCGCCGCGTGCTGAAGGCGCCGGGCGTGATGACCATCAACCTGTTCGGCGACCACGACAGCTTTCCCAAGAACATCGTGCGGATCTGCGAGGCATTCGATAACCGCGTGCTGGTGTTTCCCGAGGTGCATGACGGCAATGTCATTGCCCTGGCTTTCAACGGGCCGGCGATCGATGTGTCGTGGGATGTACTGGAGGTGCGCGCCAAGGTGGTGGAGGACACCACCGGCTTGCCGGCGCGCGACTGGGTGAAGAAATTGCGGGCGGCGAACGCAAACCAGGAAGACGGCTTGCGGATCTGATTCAAGCGGCCAGGTAGCGAAGGGCGCCGGGTTCAAAGCCCGGCGCCGCATCGCGAGACGCCTCTTACTGCTTGTGGAAGAACTGCGCCAGCGACCATTCGTCGGTGCGGGCTTCGTACTTCAGGTCCTTGCGCATCGCCCACATCGCCAGCTGGCTGTGCGAGGGGATGATGGCGTGATCGGCCAGCGCGAACTTGGCTGCGGTCCGTGCGTTCTCCTCGCGCGTTTTGTCGCTGGTCACCGTGGTCAGCGATTTCTCGATTAGCTGGTCAAGCTGGGTATTGCTGTATTTGCCCCAGTTCCACGTGCCGTATCCCGTCTTGGGATTCGGCGTGCCGGTGATCGAGCGCAGCGCCACGTCGGCCGCTGCCGAGCCCCAGCCCAGCATCTCGAATGCGAAGTCGCCCTGGCGCGCGCGGGTGAAGTACGCCGCTACCGGCAGCGTCTCCACCTTGGTCTGGATACCGATGCGCGTGAGCATGCTGGCGGTGGCCTGTGCCACGGCGGCATCGTTCAGGTAGCGGTTGTTGGTGGCGTGCAGCGTCAGGCCGAAGCCATCCGGATAGCCCGCCGCGGCCAGCAGCTTCTTGGCGCCTTCGGGGTCGTAGGCATCGGGTTTGGTGCCGGGATGGCCGAAGATCTGCGGCGAGACGATCGACGAGGCCGGCACGGCCAAGCCTTCCATGATGCGGCTGACAATGGCGTCGCGGTTGAGTGCCTTGCTGATGGCGGCGCGCACGCGTACGTCCTTGAACGGGTTCTTGCCCAGCGGCTTGCCGGCTTTGTCGGTGACGAAGGGCGGGTTGTCGCGCGACTGGTCCATCTGCCAGAAGATGGTGCGCCACGAGACCTGCTGCTCGATGCGGAACTTGGGGTTCTGCTTGAGCTTGGCCACGTCGGCGGACGGCACGCTTTCGATCACGTCGACGTCGCCGGACAGCAGCGCCGCGCTGCGCGCGCCGTTGTCCGTGATGATGCGGAAGATCGCGCGATCCCATTCCGGCTTCGGGCCCCAGTAGTCGGGGTTCTTCGCCATCACGATTTCCTGCCCGCGCGCGAAGCGCACGAACTTGAACGGGCCGGTGCCGATCATCGCCTTGCCCGAATCGAAGTCCGCCTGGCTTAGCGTGGCCGCTACTTTCTTCGGCATGATCGGCACGCTGTTCAGGTCGTTGGCCAGGTTGGCGTAATTCGGCACGCTCATGGTCAGGCGCACGGTCAGCGGGTCGGGCGTGTCGATGCGCGCGATGGGCTTGGTGTAGCTGGTGAAGGAGCCCGGGCTGTTGGTGAGCTTGTCGGGGCGCTCGAGCGAGGTCTTGACGTCTTCGCTGGTGAACGGCGTGCCGTCATGCCATTTCACGTTGGGACGCAGCTTGATTTCCCAGGTGATGGCGTTGACCGGCTTCCATGACAGCGCCAGGCCGGGGATGAAGCGGGCGTTCTTGTCCATGAACACCAGCGACTCGAAGATATGCAGCGCGATGGCATTGTTGGGCCCGGCGTTGTTCCACTGCGGATCCATCGAGGTCACATCGGCGGACAGGCCGATGCGCAGGTCTTCGGCCTGCGCCGCACCGGCGGGCAACAGCATCAGCGCGGCGCTGCCGAGCGCGAGCGCGGCGCCGGCCTGCAGCAGCGCGCGGCGCGGCATCATGGTGGTGAGGCTGGAGGGGTGGCGTGTGCGGCGTGTGGCGGTCATCGGGATGCGTTCCTCGTACGGGCCGTCGCCAGGATGGGATGGCGGCGGCGGGTTCTCAGATGGGGTGGCGGGCCACGCTTGGCCGGCCCGCTTGCCACCCCGGTTGCACGCATTGTGCCGTCAAAACGACATCTGCGTGCGACATCGACGTCATATCCTTATGCTCGCCGCAGTGGATGGCATTTGTCCATGGCTGTTGCCAAAACCGCAAGCCCGGGCGATCCCGCATCGATCGGCAGCCGGGTAGAATCCCGCCCATGTTCGCCAACTCCCGCACCATCACCTCGGCCCAGGCCGATGTCCACGACCATCTCGCGGCGCGCGTGGCCCGCCACCTGGCCGAGCCCTTTCGCAAGCCCATCGGCGAGCCGAGCCGGCGCGCGCTGGATCTTGCATTGCAGCAATGGCAGCAGGCCGGGGCGGCCCCGTTGATCCTGGATGCCGGCTGTGGCGTGGGGGAGAGCACCTTGCGCCTGGCCACGGCGTTCCCCGGGCACTTTGTGATCGGCGTGGATCAGTCGGAAAAGCGGCTGACCGGGGGCAAGAATTGGTGGGACGGCCCGATGCCGGCCAATTTCGCCTGGGCGCGTGCGGACCTGGTCGACGTCTGGCGGATGCTGCAGGCGGATCGCGTCGCCGTGGATCGCCATTACGTGCTGTATCCCAACCCCTGGCCCAAGATCGGCCACCTGGGGCGGCGCTGGCAGGGGCATGCGGTGTTTCCGGCGCTGGCTGCGTGCGGCGCTTACCTGGAGTGCCGCAGCAACTGGCAGGTCTATATCGATGAGTTCGCCCAGGCGCTGGCGCTGGTTGGCCGGCCGGCACAGGTCGAGCTGTGGCAGCCAGCCGAGGCCATCACGCCGTTCGAGCGCAAGTACGCGGCGTCCGGCCATGCGCTGTGGCGCTGCGTCAGCCCGCCTTGCGCCGGCTGAATGAAAAACGGCCCGCGCAAGGCGGGCCGTCGGTCAGGCAGGGCGAAGCAACGCAGCGCTTGGTGGAACACGCCTAGTGGAACAGTGGCTGCTGCGTGGGTGCGTCTTCCGGCAGTTCGGCGTGCACGATCTCGCCCGAGCGGTCGGCGTAAAGCGGCGTGCCGCAGTCTTCGCAATACTCGGGGTCGAACAGCGCGGCGTGGCGGAAGATGTCTTCCACGCCGGCGTTGCGCAGTTCTTCGCAGATCTGCTCCAGCGGGTTGTCCTTCTCGCTGGCGTCGATCTCGCCGGACTCGCGGCCGTACACCGGCCACACGATGCCGTAGATCACATCCTTCTCGCCGCGCATGGTGAAGCCCACGCGGTATTCCTCGACTTCTTCCTCGCCAAAGGCCGCCACCACGGCCGCCATCTGGCCGGCGGGCACGTCCAGCGTGCCGCACAGGTAGTTGACGGCGGCGCGCACGGTCAGCGGGCGGATGCTCTTGTCGGATTCGCGGCAGGACAGGAAGAAGGCGTCCGGCAGCAGCAGGTCGAACTCGCAGCCGGGCATCAGCAGCGCGATCGAGGGCTGCACCTGCGTGCGCCATTGCTCCAGGCACACGCTGCGCTCGGCGTGGTGCTCCTTGGCGTCTTCCTGCCAGCGGAACAGGGCTTGCTCGTGCGGCGCCACCACCACGGCCAGCAGGTAGCGCGGATCGGCCAGGATCGGCGCGGTTTCCGGCAGGTCGCGCAGGTCGACCTTGGGCGTGGTGCCGGCCATGGCGGCCGATACCAGCTTGTAGGTCAGGGCAAAGGTGTCGCTGTGCGTGCGCGGCAGCTGGTCGATGCTGTACAGGTAGGGCGACAGCGCCATCTTGGTGTTGGCCGCCAGCACATGCGCCTGCATGTGCACGGCCAGCGTCTGCGTCAGCTCGGGCTTGAGCGCGCCGGACGGGATGGCGTAGCGAGTGTGGGCCAGGATGGGCGCGGCGATCAGCAGGGCGTCATAGCTGACGCCGTCGATTTCGACGGTAGCCGATTCGGCCAGGGTCTCGGCTTGCTCGGCAAGCACGTCGGAGGCGTCGGCGTTGTGCTTGAACAGGTGTTCGAGCGCTGCGTCGAGCGCGGACTGGCTGCCGTTCTTCAGGAGCCGGCCCAGGCGCTGCGATAGACGCCGCTCCCAGTAGCCATCTTCCATGCGGCTGCCCGAGGCATCGAGCGCAAGCGCATCGGCCACCAGACGCTCGGCGTCAGGCGAAAGACGTTGGGAAGCCTTGGGGCGAAAACCTGCCATAAGTCGAAATCATCCGTTTTTCGGTAAAACGGTATTCTACTCGCTGCGTTGACAAAAAAGCCGCCAGGCGCCGGGCGGCTGTATTGCATTGCGTCAGGCCGGTCCGCGCAGCAGCGGATCCGCCAGGGTTTTACTTCTGCGCGGGCGCTTGCGCAGCCTCCGGCGGGTGGGTTTCCACGCCGTGCTGCTCGCCGCCCATCGAAATGTCGCCGCCCTTGGACAGCATATACAGTGCCGCGCCGGCAATGACGACGAATGCGATGAAAATCTTTGCCATGGTGTCTCCTGTGCGTTTCTGGCGGGGCTGGCCGACATGGCTGTCCCGCGCAAGGCGTTTTCTTTGTGGATGCAGGCCAGTTTGGCAGGGCAGGCTTGCGTGGAACTTACACTGGCCAACACCTGGGGTAAGCCCGGTACAAGCGACGGCTGAAGCGCTTTAGGGCCAGCGCGGACGGCGCCCCAAAGAAAAACGCCGCTGGCCATGGCCTCCGATAGAGGCACACAGCCAGCGGCGTCACCCTTGGCCCCGAAGGGCCCAGGGCTTGCCGGTCAGGCGGCCAGCAACTGACGCAGCACGAACGGCAGGATGCCGCCGTGGTTGTAGTAGTCGACCTCGATCGGGGTGTCGATGCGCAGCAGCACCTGCACGCGCTGCACGTCGCCGTTGGCGCGGTTGATCACCAGCGTCACATCCTGCTGCGGCTTCAGCTCGCCTTCGATGCCTTCGATGTCGAAGGTCTCGTCGCCGGTGATGCCGAGCGTCTGCACGCTGTCGCTGCCCTTGAACTGCAGGGGCAGCACGCCCATGCCGACCAGGTTGGAGCGGTGGATGCGCTCGAAGCTGCGCGTGATGACGGCTTTCACGCCGAGCAGCTGGGTGCCCTTGGCCGCCCAGTCGCGCGACGAGCCCGTGCCGTACTCCTCGCCGCCGAACACCACGGTGGGCGTGCCTTCAGCGATGTACTTCATGGCGGCGTCGTAGATCGACATTTCTTCGCCGGAAGGCTGGTGCAGCGTGACGCCGCCTTCCACGCGCGAGCCGTCGGCCTTGACCGGCAGCATCAGGTTCTTGATGCGCACATTGGCAAAGGTGCCGCGCATCATGACCTCATGGTTGCCGCGGCGCGAGCCGTAGCTGTTGAAGTCCGCCTTGAGCACGCCGTTGGCCAGCAGGTACTTGCCCGCGGGCGACGATTCCTTGATCGAGCCGGCCGGCGAGATGTGGTCGGTGGTCACGGAGTCGCCGAATACGCCCAGTGCGCGCGCGTTGCGCACGCTCGACTGGGTGGCGGCCGGCTCCATGCCGAAGTCCTCGAAGAAGGGCGGCTCGGCGATATAGGTGGACTTGGGCCAGTCGTAGACCTGGCCCTTGGTGCCCTTGACCTGGGACCACAGCTTGCTCGGCTTCTTGACCTGCTCGTAGTTGGTCTTGAACACCTTCGAGTCCATCGCGTACTTCATCAGCGCGTGGATCTCTTCCGAGGTCGGCCAGATGTCGCCCAGGTAGATCTCGCGGCCGCCCTTGCCCGTGCCCACCGGCTCGGTCATCAGGTCGCGCGTGACGTTGCCGGCGATGGCGTAGGCCACCACCAGCGGCGGCGAGGCCAGGAAGTTGGCGCGGATGTTCGGGTGGATGCGCGCTTCGAAGTTGCGGTTGCCCGACAGCACGGCGGCGGCCACCAGGTCGTTCTTGGTGATCGCCTCGTTCAGTTCCGGCGTCAGGTCGCCGGCGTTGCCGATGCAGGTGGTGCAGCCGTAGGCGGTCACGCCAAAGCCCAGCTTTTCCAGGTACGGCAGCAGGCCGGCGGCTTGCAGGTATTCCGTCACCACGCGGCTGCCAGGGGCGAGCGACGTCTTGATGTGCGGCGCCACCGTGAGGCCGGCTTCCACCGCCTTCTTGGCCAGCAGGCCGGCTGCCAGCAGCACGCTCGGGTTGGAGGTGTTGGTGCAGGACGTGATGGCGGCGATCAGCACGTCGCCGCTCTTCACGTTCAAGCCGTCGGTCGTGGTGTAGGTCTTGTCGAGTTCCGCGATGTCCTTGTTGAAGCCGTTCTCGGCGGTCGGCTTGGCGAACAGCGAGGCAAAGGTGGACTTGACGTTGCCGATCTCGATGCGGTCCTGCGGGCGCTTGGGGCCGGCGAGCGACGGCGCCACGGAGCCAAGGTCGAGGGTCACCACATTGGTGTAGTCGATCTCGCCGGCCTTGGGCACGCCGAACATCTTCTGGGCGCGGAAGTAGCCTTCGAAGGCGGCGATTTCTTCTTCGGTGCGGCCGGTGCCCTTGAAGTAATCGATGGTTTTCTCGTCGACCGGGAAGAAGCCCATGGTGGCGCCGTATTCCGGTGCCATGTTGCCGATGGTGGCGCGGTCCGGCAATGCCAGGCTGGCCGTGCCTTCGCCGAAGAACTCGACGAACTTGCCGACGACCTTCTCGCGGCGCAGCATTTCGGTGATGGTGAGCACCAGGTCGGTCGCCGTCACGCCTTCGCGCAGGCGGCCCTTCAGTTCCACGCCAACCACGTCGGGCGTCAGGAAATAGACCGGCTGGCCCAGCATGCCGGCTTCCGCCTCGATGCCGCCCACGCCCCAGCCCACCACGCCGATGCCGTTGATCATGGTGGTGTGGCTGTCGGTGCCGACCAGGGTGTCAGGGTAGTACACGCCGTCCTTCTTGTGCACGCCGCGGGCCAGGTACTCCAGGTTCACCTGGTGCACGATGCCGAAACCCGGCTGCACCACGCCAAAGGTATCGAAGGCTTGCATGCCCCACTTCATGAACTGGTAGCGCTCATTGTTGCGCTGGAATTCCAGTTTCATGTTCAGGTCCAGCGCGTTCTTCTCGCGGAAGTGGTCGATCTGCACCGAGTGGTCGACCACCAGGTCCACGGGAACCAGCGGCTCGATCTTCTTCGGGTTCTGGCCCATTTTCTCGGCCACGTTACGCATGGCGGCCAGGTCGGCCAGCAAGGGCACGCCGGTGAAATCCTGCAGCACCACGCGCGCGACCACGAACGGGATCTCGTCGACACGGTCGGCGACGGGCTTCCAGTGGGCGAGCTGCCTGACGTGCTCCTCGGTGACCTTCTTGCCGTCGCAGTTGCGCAGCACGGATTCCAGCACGACGCGGATCGATACCGGCAGGCGTTCGACAGCCACGCCTAGTGCCTTGCCCAGTTGCGGCAGGGAGTAGAACTGGCCCTTGCCGGACGGGCCGATCTTGAATTCTTTCAGAGTCTTATTGAGATTGTGGGGCATTGCCTTACTCCAATCGAAGGATGGTGCGGACTTGCTTGGACTCGTAAATCGTCTATCGCCGCCGGCTGCCGGTGAAGCAGGACTGCCGCGCGGCGCGCGGCGCGGGTTGCGCGCCGTGTTCATGGCTACTGCTTTTCTTGCTCATTGATCTTGCAGGACTGCTTTGCTGCTGAATCCCTAAACCAAGGTACGTGCCGCGTGGATTTTAGGCCAAGCCGGCAGACCCCGTCAGCCCCCGATGGCCTTGCTGCGCGCGAATTGCCCCTGTTTTTTCTCAGATGACTCAAATCACTCAGATTACGTAGAGGTCGACATACTCATTGACCGGCATGGCCTCCAGGCGGGCCTGGTCCAGCGACACGGCCAGGATCGCTTGCTGCTGCTTGGCCGGGAAACGGCGGGCCAGGTTGGTCTTGAACTTCTCCACCAGCAGCGGGATGCCCTCATCGCGCCGGCGCTTGTGGCCGAGCGGATATTCCACCACGACTTCGGGCAGCACCGTGCCGTCGTTCAGTTCCACGGTCAGCGCATTGGCGATCGAGCGCTTTTCCGGGTCGTGGTAGTCGGCGGTGAACTGTGGGTCTTCCACGCACACGATCTTGTCGCGCAGGGCGTCGATGCGCGGGTCCGCCGCGACCTTGTCTTCATAGTCCTCGGCGGTCAGCCGACCGAACAGCAGCGGCACCGCCACCATGTACTGGATGCAATGGTCGCGGTCGGCGGGGTTGGCCAGCGGGCCTTTCTTGTCGATGATGCGGATGCAGGCCTCGTGGGTACGAATGGTGACCTGCCTGATATCCGCTGCCGCCTTGCCCGAGGCGGCCAGTTGGCCGTGCAGGGTCATGGCGGCTTCCACCGCGGTCTGCGAGTGGAATTCGGCCGGGAAGGCGATCTTGAACAGCACGTTCTCCATCACGTAGGTGCCATACGGGCGCTGGAACCGGAAGGGCTGGCCCTTGAACAGCACGTCGTAGAAGCCCCAGCCCTTGGCGCTCAGCACCGACGGATAGCCCATCTCGCCGGTCCTGGCGATCAGCGCCAGGCGTACCGCGCGGCTGGTGGCGTCGCCGGCAGCCCAGCTCTTGCGGCTGCCGGTGTTGGGGGCGTGCCGGTAGGTGCGCAGCGATTGCCCGTCGACCCAGGCGAGGGACACCGCGTTGAGGATTTCGTCCCTGGCCAGGCCAAGCATCTGCGCAACCACGGCGGTGGAGGCCACCTTGACCAGCACCACGTGGTCCAGGCCGACCTTGTTGAAGGAGTTTTCCAGTGCGATGCAGCCCTGGATCTCATGGGCCTTGATCATGCCCGTGAGCACGTCCTTCATGGTCAGCGGCTTGCGCCCGGCGGCCACGTTATTGCGCGAGAGCCAGTCGGCGGTGGCGAGGATGCCGCCTAGGTTGTCGGACGGGTGGCCCCATTCGGCGGCCAGCCAGGTGTCGTTGAAATCGAGCCAGCGGATCATGGCGCCGATATTGAAGGCGGCCTGGATCGGGTCGAGCTGGAATTGGGTGCCGGGCACCTTGGCACCGTTGGGGACCACCGTGCCGGGCACGATCGGGCCCAGCAGCTTGGTGCAGGCCGGGTATGACAGGGCTTCGAGGCCGCAGCCGAGCGTGTCGATCAGGCAGTTGCGGGCCGTGTCGTAGGCAAGCGCGCTCTTGACCTGGTACCTGGAGACGTAGTCGACGATGTCGACCAGTACCGTGTCCGGTTCGGGGCGGACGTTCGAAATATGCGCGGACATGGGATTCCCTCGGATATTTGTGCTTCCTGGTGCCCATGGGGCCGTGGGCAGACGATGTCTGGCCACGGCCCCTTGCTACTGCAAGGGTTACTGCTTACTGCTTGGGGGCGGCGGGTGCCTGGGGCGCATCGGCTGCCGGGGCCGACGGGGCAACCAGCAGAGGGGTGGCGACCGGAGCGCGCAGCGCGCCAGCCTGGGTCGGGGCCGAGCCGCCAGCCTGCATGTCGGCGGTCTGGCATTCGTCGGCAAGGCGTTGGCCGGCGTTCTTGTTGAACAGCATGGCCTTGCTCGGGATCACAACCAGGTCCAGGCCGGAGCGCTGGTCGAAATAGCGGTCGGCACCGGTGACGGTGGACAGGCGCGGCAGGCGGTATTCCTTGCCCTCCCAGTTCACGGTGATGACTTCATCGCGCCGCATGTTGCCGCCGATGTACAGGACATGGCCCAGTTCGCATTGCCATTTTTCGCCACTCGGGACGGCCGCGGGTTCTGCGGCGGCAGTCTTCTTGGTGCTCTTCTTGGCAGGCGCCTTCTTGGCGGGAGCGGCCTTCTTGGCCGGTTCCTGGGCCATCGCAGCACCGGCGGTGGTCAGCGTAAATGCGCCGATGCAGGCGGCGAGGACAAGATGCTTCATTCTGTGGGTTCCTTCTGGAGTTGGGTCAAAGGCGGTGGATAGCCGGGAAGGCCGGCAGTCACAAGTCCGCCGCTATTCTCTACGATTTGAAAGTCGGGGCGAAGTACCCCTACCATCGGTTACACAATTCGGTGCGGCCCCATGCCGGGCAAGGACTCCTTCACTACATGGTAGGCCGCTTTTCCAGCTATTTGCGCCTGCCGATCGGCACGAACTTCAGGTCTTCCGGCCCGGTGTAGTTCGCGCTGGGGCGGATGATCTTGTTGTCGATGCGTTGCTCGATGATGTGCGCTGCCCAGCCCGAGGTGCGCGAGATCACGAACAGCGGGGTGAACATGGCGGTCGGCACGCCCATCATGTGATAGCTCACCGCGCTGAACCAGTCGAGGTTGGCGAACATCTTCTTGCCATCCTGCATGGTGGCTTCAATGCGATCGGCAATGTCGAACATCTTCATCGAGCCGGTATCCTTGGACAGGCGGCGCGCCACTTCCTTGATCACCTGGTTGCGCGGGTCGGAAACCGTGTACACCGGGTGGCCGAAACCGATCACCACTTCCTTGTTTTCCACGCGGCGCGAGATGTCGATGTGCGCCTCGTCCGGGCTGTCGTAGCGCTTCTGGATCTCGAACGCCACTTCGTTGGCGCCGCCGTGCTTGGGGCCGCGCAGCGCGCCGATGGCGCCGCAGATCGACGAGTACATGTCCGAGCCCGTGCCGGCGATCACGCGCCCGGCGAAGGTGGAGGCGTTGAACTCGTGCTCTGCGTACAGGTTGAGCGAGGTCTGCATGGCGCGTTCCCACAGCGCCGAGGGCTTCTGGCCGTGCAGCAGGTGCAGGAAGTGCGCACCGATGGAGTCGTCGTCGGTTTCCACCTCGATGCGGCGGCCATTGTGGCTGTAGTGGTACCAGTACAGCAGCATCGAGCCCAGGCTGGCCATCAGGCGGTCGGCGATGTCGCGCGCACCGGGTGTGTTGTGGTCGTCCTTTTCCGGTAGCACGGTGCCGAGCACGGACACGCCGGTGCGCATCACGTCCATCGGGTGGGCGCTGGCGGGCACCCATTCGAGGGCGGCCTTGACGTTGGCGGGCAGGCCGCGCAGGGCCTTGAGCTTGGCCTTATAGGCGGCCAGTTCGGCGCGGGTGGGGAGCTTGCCGTGCACCAGCAGGTGGGCAATCTCCTCGAATTCGCAGGTCTCGGCGATGTCGAGGATGTCGTAGCCGCGGTAGTGCAGGTCGTTACCGGTGCGGCCGACCGTGCACAGCGCGGTATTGCCGGCGGTAACGCCAGACAGGGCGACGGACTTCTTCGGCTTCGGGGCGTTCTGCGGGACTGGCTGCTGCTCTGACATCGCGTCTCCTGTCTGGTCTCTCACCCGAGCCCAGCCCGGGTTCGATCCTGTGTTACACCGTGGTCATCGCCTGGCGCGCGCCAAGCAACGTTCATGCAAAGAAGCGTTCCAGCACGGTGCCGGGCAAATCGGCGCCGGTGGCGTGCGCCCGCTGCAGCAGCGACCAGTAATAGCGGTAGCTGGCGCGATCGTGCAACTGGCCCTGGTGGCGGATCGGCGCCCAGTTGTTCTCGTAGGCGGCAAGCAGGATTTCACTGGACGCGCCGATCTCCGCGCCGCTGGGCCGGAAGGCCGAAACGATCGGCTGGATCTGGCTCGGGTGGATGCTCCACTTGCGCAGGTAGCCGAATTCGGCCCGGGCGCGATGGGCATCGTCGCCGGCGCGGGATGGCTGCTCGATATCGGTGCTGACGTTGTGCGAGGGCACTTTGCCGTAACGGTGGCAGGCGGCCGAGATCTCCAGCATGGCGCGCCGGATCAACGGATGCTCGAACTGCTGCGGCGAGCGCATGGCCTCGCCCGGGATGGCGCCGTGGTGGGCAGAGACAAAATCCATCAGGCCGAAGCTGAGGCATTCCACCTGGACGAGACGGGCGATGTCGAACACCTGGTCCACTGCGGCATGCGTCTCTATCAACACATGGATGGGAATGTGCCGCGCGACGCCGGCGGCGCGGGCCGCCTGGTTCACGTGATCCGTGACGCGCGCGACCTCGACCACGTCGATCACCTTGGGCACCACCACATAGGCCAGCCGGGCGCCGGCGCTGCCGACCAGGATGTCGATATCGTGGCGCCAACTCGGGTGGGCCGGGTCGTGGATGCGTACGCCTACGCGGTTGAAGCGGTTCTGCTGGCTGTTGATGAGGCGCGCGCACAACTCGGCGTGATCGCGCTCCAGCCCGACGGCGGCACCGTCTTCGCAGTCGAAGGTGATATCGAAGACGGGCCCAAGCTCTTGTTGCAGGGCAAGCGATTTCAGCATCAGCTTTTCGCTGCCGGCATAGTGGTCGCAGACCGGCAACTGCGTCGGAATGGCTTCGCCCTGGAACAAGACCTCGGAAGGATGCACTTTATTCAATCGGATAGTGGTTGAGGGAGGCAAGGGCGGGGCGCCAGAATGAAAAACCGGAGCCCGCGCCGATTCGTGAATCGTTGCGAGGCTCCGGTCTAGTCATTGGCGCTACCTGGATCAGCCGAGCAGGTGCTGCACGCCGGCACGCTCTTCTTCCAGTTCCTTGAGCGTGATGTTGATCTTTTCCTGGCTGTAGGCGTCGACTTCCAGGCCCTTGACCATTTCGTACTTGCCGTTGGCGGTGGTCACCGGGAAGCCGAACATGGTGTCTTCGGGGATGCCGTACGAACCGTCCGACGGGATGCCCATGGTGACCCACTTGCCGTTCGAGCCCAGGACCCAGTCATGCACGTGGTCGATGGCAGCGTTGGCGGCCGAAGCTGCCGACGACAGGCCACGCGCCTCGATGATGGCGGCGCCGCGCTTGCCAACGGTCGGCAGGAACACGTCGTTGTTCCAGGCTTGGTCGTTGATCAGGTCCTTGACGCTCCGGCCGTCGACAGTCGCGTAGCGGTAGTCGGCGTACATGGTCGGGCTGTGGTTGCCCCAGACGAACATCTTCTCGATCGACGCGACCGGCTTGCCGGTCTTGGCGGCGATCTGCGACAGGGCACGATTGTGATCCAGGCGCAGCATGGCGGTGAAGTTCTCCTTGGGCAGGCTCGGAGCCGACTTCATCGCGATGTAGGCGTTGGTGTTGGCCGGGTTGCCGACCACCAGCACCTTGATGTCGCGGGCGGCGACTTCGTCCAGTGCCTTGCCTTGCACCGTGAAGATCTGTGCGTTGGCTTCGAGCAGGTCCTTGCGCTCCATGCCCTTGCTACGCGGACGGGCACCGACCAGCAGCGCGACGTTGGCGTCCTTGAACGCGACCTTGGGGTCGTCGGTGATCACCACGCCGGCCAGCAGCGGGAATGCGCAATCTTCCAGTTCCATCACCACGCCCTTGACGGCGGCCTGGGCTTGCGGGAGGTCGAGCAATTGGAGGATGACCGGCTGGTCTTTGCCAAGCATGTCGCCGTTGGCGATGCGGAACAGCAGGGAGTAGCCGATCTGGCCAGCGGCGCCGGTGACTGCGACGCGCATTGGGGCTTTAGCCATGAGTAATTCTCCAAACAAGAAGAGGGGAAACTGGTCGGTGGCAGGCCGGAGGGTAGTCCGGACGTCACCGGTTGCGGATTTGTCGCCACGGCGGCAAGCGGCAATCCACCGGCGCGCTGCTAGCGATACCGACTGGAGGGAGCCACAACGGGTCATGGGGTGCGACAAAGCGTAAGTCTACTGCGAAGAGGGGTGCTGCATCCAGAGCGGATGCCGGCGTGAAACCTGCGGGAGTGTAGGCCTGCACAAAACCATTGTCAATTCATATGTCTTATATAAGACATAAGACATTTGATGACGGGCTGGACGTGCTTCCTCGTTTTGTGGTGAAATTCGCTTATGTCATCCCTGCCCCCGTCCCTCGCCGGCACTGCCGTTGCTGCAGTGCAGGATAATGGCGCCGCTACGTCCGGCGCCGGGACCCAGCCGTCCGCGGCGGCGGCCTCTCCAACGTTCAGCCCGCTCTACCAGCAGATAAAGGCGCTCATTACGCAGAGCCTGCAATCCGGCGAGTGGAAGCCGGGCGACATGATTCCCAGTGAAATGGACCTGGCGGCCCGCTACAAGGTCAGCCAGGGCACGGTGCGCAAGGCCATCGATGAGCTCGCCGCCGAGAACCTGGTGGCGCGCCGCCAGGGCAAGGGCACCTTTGTCACGACGCACCACGAGGATGGCGTGAAGTTCCGCTTCCTGCGCCTGGTGCCGGACGAGGGCGAGCCCCATTATGGCTCCAGCCAGGTGCTGGAATGCAAGCGCCTGCGCGCCCCGGCCGAAATCGCACGCCTGCTCGACATCCGCACCGGCGATGGGGTGGTGCAGATCCGCCGCGTGCTGTTTTTCTCCGGCGAACCGACCGTGCTGGACGAAATCTGGCTGCTGGGCACCAACTTCAAGGGCCTGACTGCCGAGAAGCTGACCGAATGGAAGGGCCCGATGTACGCGCTGTTCGAGGCTGAATTCGGCACGCGCATGATCCGGGCGACCGAAAAAATCCGCGCGGTGGCCGCAGACCAGGCCACCGCGTCGCTGTTGTCCGTGGACGCGGGCACGCCGCTTTTGTCCGTGGAGCGCGTCTCGTTCACCTATGGCGACAGGCCCGTCGAAGTCCGCCGCGGCCTGTATGTAACCACCCGGCACTATTATCAGAACGATTTGAGCTGATACGCCGGATTGCAATCCATGCCGATTATTGCTGTTGTAGCCACGGCGGGCGCCGCTGTTGCGCAAAGCAAGGCTTATTACCTCGCGGCATGGTTGCGTGCGATTGTCGGGCACGCCATGTTGGTGCGCGATAGCTGAAAATTATTGGTGCGCCGCGCAACAAAGGCGCTAAAATTATCGGGATTTGCTCCGGCTGCATCCATTTGCATCCAGGGCGCTCAGTAGTTTCGTTTTTGTTTACCGCAAAATGGGGTCTCGCATGGCTGAAGCCAAACAAGCCAGGCCGGAGTTCAGGAACATCCATGTGACGCAGCTGGCGCGTTACAGGTTGCCCTGGGCCGGCAAGGTGTCCATCCTGCATCGTGCAAGCGGTGCTCTGATGTTCCTCCTCCTTCCTTTCGTCCTGTATCTCTTCGAGCAGAGCGTCACTTCCGAACTGAGCTTCGCAAAGTTCTCGGCGCTTCTGTCCGGCGGCTTCGTCAAGCTGGTTCTGCTGGCACTGATCTGGGGTTACCTGCACCACTTCTGCGCCGGCATCCGTTTCCTGCTGCTCGACGTGCACGTTGGCGTGACCAAGCCCGCTTCGGCCAAGTCCGCTGTTGCCGTGCTGATCATCAGCCTGTTGCTCACCGCTGTGTTCGGCCTGAAGCTGTTCGGCCTGTTCTGAGGAGAGTGTCAACGTGGCAAATAATAATATCGGTCCCAAGCGTCTAGTCGTCGGTGCGCACTACGGTCTCAAAGACTGGCTCGCGCAGCGCGTCACCGCAGTCATCATGGTGGTCTTCACCATCGTGCTGGCAGTCGCCTTCCTGCTCTCGAACGGCGCTTCCTACGAAGCGTGGGCAGGTCTCTTCTCCAACCAGTGGATGAAGATCATCACGTTCCTCACCATCCTGTCGCTGCTGTATCACGCCTGGATTGGCGTGCGCGACATCTGGATGGACTATGTGAAGCCGATGGCCGTGCGCCTCGTGCTGCAAGTTCTTACGATTCTGTGGCTCGTCGGTTGTGCGGGCTACGCAGCTCAGATTCTCTGGAGGGTGTAATAAATGGTCGCAGTCAAGACAGGATTGCCGCGTCGTCGCTTTGACGTGGTCATCGTCGGGGCGGGCGGCGCTGGGATGCGCGCATCCCTCCAGCTCGCGGAAGCCGGCCTGAATGTCGCCGTGCTCTCCAAGGTTTTCCCGACGCGCTCGCACACCGTGGCGGCGCAGGGTGGCATCGGCGCTTCGCTCGGCAACATGAGCGAGGACAACTGGCACTATCACTTCTACGACACCATCAAGGGTTCCGATTGGCTGGGCGACCAGGACGCAATCGAATTCATGTGCCGTGAAGCGCCCAAGGTCGTCTACGAGCTCGAACACTTCGGCATGCCGTTCGACCGTAACGCCGACGGCACCATCTACCAGCGTCCGTTCGGCGGCCATACGTCGAACTATGGCGAGAAGCCGGTCCAGCGCGCTTGCGCGGCTGCCGACCGTACCGGCCATGCGCTGCTGCACACGCTGTACCAGCGTAATGTGCGTGCCAAGACGCACTTCTTCGTCGAATGGATGGCGCTGGACCTGATCCGCGACGCCGACGGCGACGTGCTGGGCGTGACCGCGCTGGAAATGGAAACCGGCGAGGTCTACATCCTCGAGGCCAAGACCACGCTGTTCGCCACCGGTGGTGCAGGCCGTATCTACGCCGCTTCGACCAATGCCTTCATCAACACCGGTGACGGCCTGGGCATGGCAGCGCGCGCAGGCGTGCCGCTCGAAGACATGGAGTTCTGGCAGTTCCACCCGACCGGCGTGGCCGGCGCGGGCGTGCTGATCACCGAAGGCGTGCGCGGCGAAGGCGGTATCCTGCGCAACAAGGACGGCGAACGCTTCATGGAGCGCTATGCGCCGACGCTGAAGGACCTGGCGCCGCGCGACTTCGTCTCGCGCTCGATGGACCAGGAAATCAAGGAAGGCCGCGGTTGTGGCCCGAACGGCGACTACGTGCTGCTGGACCTGACGCACGTCGGTGCCGACACCATCATGAAGCGCCTGCCGTCGATCCGCGAGATCGGCGTCAAGTTCGCCAACGTCGACGCGATCAAGGAACCGATCCCGGTGGTGCCGACCATCCACTACCAGATGGGCGGTATCCCGACGAATATCCATGGCCAGGTGGTGGCGCCGAAGAACGGCAACCCCAACGAGGTCATCAACGGTTTCTACGCGATCGGCGAATGCTCCTGCGTGTCGGTGCACGGCGCCAACCGCCTGGGCACCAACTCGCTGCTGGACCTGGTGGTGTTCGGCCGCGCGGCCGGCAACCACATCGTGGCGACCGCGATCAAGCAGAAAGAGCACAAGCCGCTGCCGGCCGATGCCGCTGACCGCGCCATGTCCCGCTTGTCCAGGCTGCAATCGTCGACCTCGGGCGAGTACACCCAGGACGTGGCCAACGACATCCGCAAGAACATGCAGTCGCATGCAGGCGTGTTCCGTACGCAGAAGCTGATGGACGAAGGCGTCGAGCGCATCCTGGAAGTGGCCGAGCGTGCCGACAACATCCACCTCAAGGACAAGTCCAAGGTCTTCAACACCGCACTGGTGGAAGCCCTGGAGGTGGCCAACCTGGTGGAAGTGGCCAAGGCGACGATGATTTCGGCCGCTGCCCGCAAGGAATCCCGCGGTGCGCACGCGCACAGCGACTTCCCGAATCGCGACGACGAGAGCTGGCTCAAGCACACGCTGTTCTACAGCGAAGGCAACCGCCTCGACTACAAGCCGGTGAAGATGAACCCGCTGACGGTGGAAAGCGTTCCTCCCAAGGCCCGGACCTTCTAAGCACCGCGTAGGACCCACAGGACCCACAGAAATGAAGCGTATTTTCGAAGTCTACCGCTATGATCCGGACAAGGATGCTGCGCCCCGCATGCAGACGTACGAGGTCGAGCTCGACGGTCATGAGCGCATGTTGCTGGACGCGCTGGTCAAGCTGAAGAAGCTGGACGAAACCATCTCGTTCCGCCGTTCGTGCCGCGAAGGCGTGTGCGGCTCGGACGCGATGAACATCAACGGCAAGAATGGTCTGGCCTGCCTGACCAACATGCTCGAGCTGCCGGACCGCATCGTCTTGCGTCCGCTGCCCGGCCTGCCGGTGGTGCGCGACCTGATCGTCGACATGACGCAGTTCTTCAAGCAGTACAACTCGATCAAGCCGTACCTCATCAACGACGAGCCGCCGCCCGAGAAAGAGCGCCTGCAGTCGCCCGAGGAGCGCGACGAGCTGGACGGCCTGTATGAGTGCATCCTGTGCGCAAGCTGCTCGACGTCGTGCCCGTCGTTCTGGTGGAACCCGGACAAGTTCGTCGGCCCGGCCGGCTTGCTGCAAGCTTATCGCTTCATCGCGGACAGCCGCGACCAGGCGACCAGCGAGCGCCTGGACGACCTGAACGACCCGTACCGACTGTTCCGTTGCCACAGCATCATGAACTGCGTCGACGTTTGCCCGAAGGGGTTGAACCCGACCAAGGCCATCGGCAAGATCAAAGAGCTGATGGTTCGCCGCTCGGTCTGATCCGCGCGGTTGTTGTAAGCGGCGCGTCAGTCCGGGCTATCAAACTGCATACCCGACCGGCGCGCCGGAAGTAGGTACCTATGACCGAAAGTGTTTCCCCCAGTTTCTCCCACCAGGCCGATCCGCACCGGCGAGCACGACTGCGCTGGCGCGCGCGGCGCGGCCTCCTGGAGAACGACATCATCGTCGAACGTTTTTTCAACCGTTACGAAGAAAGCCTCTCCGACCAGGACGTGGCCTCGCTCTCCGAACTCTTCGAGCTGAGCGACAACGAGTTGATGGACCTGCTTCTTGCACGCAAGGAGCTGGACGGTGAGCTCGACACGCCCCCGATGCAGCACGTGATTGCCCTGCTGCGTTCGGTCTGAGTTTCGTCAACATTATTAGTCAGCATTAGAAGGAACCGACATGACGCCGTCCGATGTGAAAGCCACGCTATCGTTTTCCGATGGTTCCCCCAGCGTCGAGCTGCCGATTTATACGGGTACCGTTGGCCCCGACGTAATCGATATTCGCAAGCTGTACGGACAAACCGGCAAGTTCACCTATGACCCCGGTTTCATGTCGACGGCTTCGTGCAATTCGAAGATCACCTACATCGACGGGGACAAGGGCGAGCTGCTGTACCGCGGCTACCCGATCGAGCAGCTGGCCACCAAGTGCGACCACCTGGAAACCTGTTACCTGCTGCTCAAGGGCGAACTGCCCAATGCCAAGCAGAAGGAAGAATTCGTCGGTGCGGTGATGAACCACACCATGGTTCACGAGCAGATGCAGTTCTTCCTGCGCGGCTTCCGCCGCGATGCCCACCCGATGGCCGTCCTGACGGGCCTGGTCGGCGCCATGAGCGCGTTCTACCACGACGCCATGGACATCGATGATCCGCACCAGCGCGAAATCTCCGCGATCCGCCTGATCGCCAAGATGCCGACCCTGGTCGCCATGGCCTACAAGTACAACATCGGCCAGCCGTACATCTATCCGCAGAACGACCTGTCCTACTCGGGCAACTTCATGCAGATGATGTTCTCCACGCCGTGCGCCCCGTACAAGGTGAACCCGGTGCTCGAGCGCGCGCTCGACCGCATCTTCATCCTGCACGCAGACCACGAGCAGAACGCATCCACCTCCACGGTGCGCCTGGCCGGCTCCTCGGGTACCAACCCGTTCGCCGCCATCGCCGCCGGCGTGGCTTGCCTGTGGGGCCCGGCCCACGGTGGCGCCAACGAAGCCGCCCTCAAGATGCTTGAGGAAATCGGCAGCGTCGACAACATCACCGAGTTCATCAAGCAGGTCAAGGACAAGAACTCGGGCGTGCGCCTGATGGGCTTTGGCCACCGCGTGTACAAGAACTACGACCCGCGCGCCAAGCTGATGCGCGAAACCTGCTATGAAGTGCTGAATGAACTGGGCCTGCACAACGACCCGCTGTTCAAGCTCGCCATGGAACTGGAAAAGATCGCGCTGGAAGACGAGTACTTCGTCAGCCGCAAGCTGTACCCGAATGTCGACTTCTACTCGGGCATCGTGCAGCGCGCACTCGGCATCCCGACGTCGCTGTTCACCTGCATCTTCGCACTGGCCCGTACCCCGGGCTGGATCTCGCAGTGGGAAGAAATGATCACCGATCCGGAATACAAGATCGGCCGTCCGCGCCAGCTGTTCAACGGCGCGGCAAGCCGCACCGTGCCGGATATGGGCACGCGTTGATGCCCCGGTAAGGGCGCGCTGGTAACACCGGCGTCGCTTTGATCATGAAACGCCCCGGCCTTGGCCGGGGCGTTTTGCTTTGTGCGTCTGCCCCGGACATCGCGGCGCGGCGCCGTGTGCGTCCATTGCCGCGCCGGCCAGGATTCTGACGTCTTTCCAAGTGAAAAGAGAAAATGCGGCCAGGGCATGCAGATTTTTCTTATCGATTTTTGCTCTACCTGGGCTTATGTTCAGTTGGATGTCCTGCAGGCGCGCACGCCAATTTCGTAGAACGATTCTGTCCTGTCTGTAGGTGCGAAACATCAGGTGTGCGGCATCTTCAATGCCGCACGAGCGAAATGATGGTTGCGATGAGGGGAAGTCGAATTGCCAAGCATGGACCTTTGGCACGTGTACCTTGCGCAGATAGCCGGCACGACGGTGGTGTTCACGCTGATCCCCATCTTGACGGCAATCTGCAGAGGACGCCCGCTGCGTGGCACCTTCCGGCTATCTGCGGTGCGCACCGGCTTGATGGCGGGTGCAGCAACTTGCGCGGGCAACTGGGTTGCGGACTATCTCCTGATGTAGCGCCCAAGCGTGCCCATTCACGCTTGGGCCCGTGTTGGCGCCGCAGCATTACCACGTGCCCAGCCGTCGCGAGAGCGTTTGCCATGCAAGCGTAGCCGGACTTGTGCGACGCAAAAGATTTATTGCGCGAAAGGTGGCGATAACGCCAATTTCCGATGATTTGTGCTGTGTTACTACCAATAAGATCCTCATTTGTTGTGCAAATATGCCATCCGGCGCGGAAATTGACCCTATAATGCGGGCTGCTTTGCCGACAGCAGCCGGGCCACCCTTCCGGACTGCGTTGAGGCGAGCGGGGCAGGCGAATCACCTGCGCAATAGAGAACGCATCAACGTTATCTTTCCGAACCAAGGCCTTCCGGTGCATGGGTTGCATAGGAGGGCTGACACATGCCGGGCCCCGCACACGCTTCTTTTCTTGCAGGCCCGTCTTCCGCGTCTCGGGCGTCTTTCCCAGGTTGTAGCCCGCGGGTGTTGTTCGATTGCGCAGGTCATGCCGTCTCAGCCCATGACCCAACCATAATCGAGGAGCTCCTGAATGACGCTGTCCCGTCTTACGTCCATCTCCCTGGCCACGGCCCTGTGCGCTTTCGGCGCTGCTGCCCACGCTGAAACCGTCAAGATTGCCATTGCCGGCCCCATGAGCGGCTCGGTCGCCCAGTACGGCGACATGGTCAAGGCTGGCGCGCTGACTGCCATCGAGCAGATCAATGCCGCCGGCGGCGCGGGTGGCAACAAGTTCGAAGTGGTGTTGATGGATGACGCCTGCGAACCCAAGCAGGCCGTGGCGGTAGCCAACAAGATCGTCAGCCAGAAGATCCATTACGTGATCGGCCATGTGTGCTCGGGCTCGACCATTCCCGCCTCCGACATCTACGAGAACGAAGGCGTGGTGATGGTGACCCCGTCGGCCACCGCGCCGCAGCTGACCGAGAACAAGAAGCGCAAGTTTATCTTCCGCACCATCGGCCGCGACGACCAGCAAGGCCCGGCCGCAGCCCAGTACATCATCACCAAGGTCAAGCCCAAGAAGGTCGCGATCCTGCACGACAAGCAGTCGTACGGCCAGGGCATTGCCTCCTCGGTGAAGAAGGACCTGGAAGCCGCCAAGATCCCGGTGGCCGTGTTCGAGGGCGTGAACGCCGGCGATTCGGACTACTCCGCCGTGATCACCAAGCTCAAGTCGCAGGGCGTGGACTTCGTCTACTTCGGCGGCTACCACCCGGAAATGGGCCTGCTGCTGCGCCAGGCGCGCGAGCAGGGCGTCAAGGCGACCTTCATGGGTCCTGAAGGCGTGGGCAACAAGGACGTGACGGCCATCGCCGGCGCATCCTCCGAAGGCATGCTGGTCACGCTGCCGGCCGACTTCTCCGCCGATCCGTCCAACGCGGCACTGGTCAAGGCCTTCGCCGACAAGAAGCGCGATGCCAACGGCCCGTTCCAGATGCCGGCCTACGCCGCGGTCCAGATCATCGGCGACGCCATTGCCGGCGCCAAGAGCACGGATCCGGCCAAGGTTGCCGCCTATATGCACAAGAACGCCTTCCAGACCCCGATCGGCAAGGTTGAGTACGACGCGCAGGGCGACCTGAAGTCGTTCAGGTTCGTCGTGTTCACCTGGCACAAGGACGCCACCAAGACCGCTGCCAACTAAGCCGCACATTGGCTTTGCGCGCCCCGCTCATGGCTTGAGCGGGGCGTTTTGGTATCGGGGTCCGGTTGCCCGGCCGGCGCGGCTTATCCGCCGCGTCCGGGGCCTGTGCATATCCGGCATTACGGAGCCGGCCCGGCGCTTGCGCACCTCCTGCAACGCCGGGTTCTCCAGCTTCAAAGTTATGGGGCTTCCCGCATGAACGAGTTCCTTCCACAGTTCACCCAGCAACTGGTCAATGGCCTGACGCTGGGTGCGATCTATGCGCTGATCGCCATTGGCTACACCATGGTCTACGGCATCATCGGCATGATCAATTTTGCCCACGGCGAGATCTACATGATCGGCGCCTATGTGGGCCTGGTGACGCTCACCGCCATCGGCGCAAGCGCGGGCTATCCGCTGCCGCTGGTGCTGGGCGCCGCCTTGCTGGTGTCCGTCCTGGTCACCGGTTTGTATGGCTTCGCTGTCGAGCGCGTGGCCTACCGGCCCTTGCGCGGCGGCCCGCGGCTGGTGCCGCTGATCTCCGCCATCGGCATGTCGATCTTCCTGCAGAACTATGTGCAGATCGGGCAGGGCGCGCGCGACATGTCCGTGCCGGTGCTGATCTCCGGCGCCATCGAGTTCCAGATGGGCGGCGACTTCACCGTGACCATACCGTATTCGCGCCTGCTGATCGTCGGCGTGACGCTGGTGCTGATGATCGCGCTGACCATGTTTATCGGCCACTCGCGCATGGGACGCGCCTGCCGCGCCTGCGCCGAAGACATGCGCATGGCCAACCTGCTCGGCATCGACACCAACCGCGTGATCTCCTTCACTTTCGTGCTGGGCGCAATGCTGGCGGCGGTGGGCGGCGTGCTGATCGGCCTGACCATCGGCAAGCTCAATCCGTACATCGGTTTCGTGGCGGGCATCAAGGCCTTTACCGCGGCCGTGCTGGGCGGCATCGGCAGCATCCCGGGCGCCATGCTGGGCGGTGTGCTGCTGGGCCTTGCCGAGACTTTTGCTTCCGGCTATATGCCGGCCGAGTACAAGGATGTGGTGGCCTTCGGCCTGCTGGTGCTGATCCTGCTGTTCCGCCCGACCGGGCTGCTGGGCAAGCCTGACGTTGAAAAGGTGTGAGGACGCTATGACACAAGCTATTACTACGCCGATTATCGTGGCGCAGGGCGCTCCGGCAGGGCAGACCCTGAAGAACGCCATCGTCGCGGCCGTGATGACGGCCATCCTGACCATTCCCGTGCTCGGCCTGCAGTTGAAGCTGGATGGCTACAAGGTCGTGCTCGAGCCGCACTGGAGGCCGGTGTGGCTGGCGGTGGGCGGGGTCTTCCTGTTCCAGCTCTTCAAGCCGCTGTTCCAGCGCGCCACGGCCGGCGTCAAGGTGCCGAGCTTGCCCGCGCTGGGCGCTGGCCACCAGCGCAAGGTGATCTGGCTGCTGCTGGCGGTTGGCCTGGTGTTTCCGTTGTTCGGCTCGCGCGGTGCGGTGGACGTGGCCACGCTGGCGCTGATCTATGTGATCCTGGGGCTGGGCCTGAACATCGTGGTGGGCTATGCCGGCCTGCTCGACCTGGGCTATGTTGGCTTCTACGCGGTCGGCGGCTACACCTACGCGCTGCTCAACCAGTGCTTCGGGCTGACCTTCTGGGAATGCCTGCCGATCGCCGCGTGCATGTCGGCGGCGTTCGGCTTCGTGCTGGGCTTTCCGGTGCTGCGGCTGCGCGGCGACTACCTGGCCATCGTCACGCTGGGCTTCGGCGAGATCATCCGCCTGCTGCTCAACAACCTGACCAGCCTCACCGGTGGCCCGGATGGCGTCTCGGGTATCCCGAAGCCGACCGTGTTCGGCATCGAGATGGCGCGCAGCGCCAGCGTGGAGGGGTCAAGACCTTCCACGAGTTGCTGGGCTGGGACTACAGCGGCGAGCACATGGTGATCTTCCTCTACCTGCTGGCGCTGCTGCTGGTGGGCTTCACGCTGTTCGTCACCAGCCGGCTGATCCGCATGCCGATGGGACGCGCGTGGGAAGCCCTGCGCGAGGATGAAATCGCCTGCCGTTCGCTGGGCCTGAACCCGACCCGCATCAAGCTGTCGGCATTCACGCTGGGCGCGGCGTTTGCCGGCCTGGGCGGCGCGTTCTTCGCCGCGCGCCAGGGCCTGGTCAATCCCGAATCGTTCACCTTTATCGAGTCCGCGCTGATCCTGGCGGTGGTGGTGCTGGGCGGCATGGGCTCGCAGCTGGGCGTGATCCTGGCCGCCATCCTGCTGACCGCGCTGCCGGAAGTGGCGCGCGGCTTTGCCGAGTACCGCATGCTGATTTTCGGCTTGGTGATGGTGCTGATGATGATGTGGCGTCCGCAGGGCCTGCTGCCCGCGAGCCGCCCCCATGTGGAGTTGCCGCAATGAGCCAAGTTCAATCAGCGGAACTGCTGAAAGTCTCCGGCCTGCAGATGCGCTTCGGCGGCCTGCTGGCGGTCGATGGCATCGATTTCGATGTGCGCCGCGATGAAGTCTTCGCCATCATCGGGCCCAACGGCGCGGGCAAGACCACGGTCTTCAACTGCGTGGGCGGTTTCTACAAGCCCACCGCCGGCGAGGTCATGCTGGACGGCCATTCGATCGCCCGCCTGCCGAGCCACCAGGTGGCGCGCCGCGGCCTGGTGCGCACGTTCCAGAACATCCGCCTGTTCAAGCAACTGACGGTGGTTGAGAACCTGCTGGTGGCGCAACACCTGCAGGTGCGCTCCGGTCTATTGCGCGGGCTGTTTGCCACGCCGGCTTACCGCCGCGCCGAGCGCGAGGCGCTGGAACGCGCCGCACTGTGGCTCGAACGCATGGGCCTGCGCGGCGTTGCCAACCGCGAGGCGGGCACGCTGTCGTACGGCCACCAGCGCCGGCTGGAGATCGCGCGCTGCATGATCACCAACCCGCGCCTGTTGATGCTGGATGAGCCGGCTGCCGGGCTCAACCCGCAGGAAAAGGTCGAGCTGTCGCAGCTGATCGACCAACTGCGGCGCGAGTACAAGATCTCGGTGCTGCTGATCGAGCACGACATGAGCCTGGTGATGGGCGTGTCCGACCGCATCCTGGTGATGGAGCACGGGCGCCCGATCGTGGTCGGCAAACCGGCCGAAGTGCGCAACGACCCGCGCGTGATCAAGGCTTACCTGGGAGAGGACTGATGCTGAAGCTGGAACAAGTCCATACCCATTACGGCGCGATCGAAGCGCTGTCTGGCGTATCGATTGAGGTGAACAAGGGCGAGATCGTCACGCTGATCGGCAGCAACGGCGCCGGCAAGACCACGCTGATGATGACTGTGTGCGGCTCGCCGCGCGCGTCCAGCGGGCGCGTGATGTTCGAAGGACAGGACATCACGCGGCGCCCCACGCACGAGATCATGCGGCTCGGCATGGCAATCTCGCCGGAAGGGCGGCGCGTGTTTCCCAGCCTGACCGTGCTGGAGAACCTGAAAATGGGTGCCTTCTTCGGCAAGCGCGACGAGATCGAGGCGGGCGTCGAGCACGTCTACAAGCTCTTCCCGCGGCTCAAGCAGCGCTCCACCCAGCGCGCCGGCACCATGTCCGGCGGCGAGCAGCAGATGCTGGCCATCGGCCGCGCGCTGATGAGCCGGCCCCGGCTGCTGCTGCTGGACGAGCCCACGCTAGGGTTGGCGCCGCTGGTGATCGCGCAGATCTTCGACATCATCCGGACCATTCGTGACGAAGGCGTCACTGTGTTCCTGGTCGAGCAGAACGCCAACAAGGCGCTGGGCGTGGCCGACCGCGGCTATGTGCTGGAGACCGGCCGCGTGGTGCTGGCGGACACGGGGGCCAACCTGCTGGCCAACGACCGCATCAAGAGCGCCTACCTGGGAGGCTAAACCCCGCCCGGGAGCGCAGGCCGAAGCCGCCGAACGGGCCAAGCCGAGCGCCATGACAACGGTTGTCTCGCCCTCTCCCCTCAGGGGGAGAGGGCCGGGGAGAGGGGTGGCTTAGCTAGGAGCCACTTGAAGCGAAGCCAGCTGTTTTTTCCAGCGCGACAGCGTGACGAGCGCCCGCCCTCTCCCCCAACCCCTCTCCCCCAACCCCTCTCCCACAAGTGGGAGAGGGGAGCAAATCTGATGCACTGAACGAAGCCGCCGAATGGGCCAACCGTCTGGAATTTGAGGCTCTGCCAGCCCGCCCAAGCCTGCCTTTTCGCCATCGGCGAAATCCCCTTTCGCCAATCACATTACATGGCCGCCGCCTCCCAGGCCGGCCAGGGCCCAGTCTCCCAATATCGCTGTGGCATAATCGATTGTGAAGTCAAGCATCGCAGCAAGCCGCATTTCATTGCCCGCATTCCTGCGAAAAATCCCCCAAACTACCGCGCGACGCCGCCAACCGTGCTGTACCAAACGGTCCCGGCCCGCCCCCTGCATCATGGCCAAGACGCTTTACGACAAACTTTGGGATGACCACACCGTGCACGTCGAGGATGACGGCACCACGATGCTGTACATCGATCGCCATCTGCTGCACGAAGTCACCAGCCCGCAGGCGTTCGAAGGCCTGAAGCTGGCGCAGCGCCCGGTCTGGCGCATCAGCGCCAACCTGGCGGTGTCGGACCACAACGTGCCGACCACCGATCGTAGCCAGGGTATTTCGGATCCGGTGTCGAAGCTGCAGGTGGATACGCTGGACAACAACTGCGACGCGTACGGCATCACCCAGTTCAAGATGAACGACCTGCGCCAGGGCATCGTGCACGTGATCGGGCCGGAGCAGGGCGCCACGCTGCCGGGCATGACGGTGGTGTGCGGCGATTCGCATACCAGCACGCACGGTGCGTTCGGCGCGCTGGCGCATGGCATCGGCACCTCCGAGGTGGAGCACGTGCTGGCCACGCAGACACTGCTGGGCAAGAAGGCCAAGAACATGCTGGTGCGCGTGGAAGGCAAGCTGCCGCGCGGCTGTACCGCCAAGGACATCGTGCTGGCGGTGATCGGCAAGATCGGCACCGCGGGCGGCACCGGCTACACCATCGAGTTCGCCGGCTCGGCCATTCGCGACCTGAGCATGGAAGGGCGCATGACGGTTTGCAACATGGCCATCGAGGCCGGCGCGCGCGCTGGCCTGGTGGCGGTGGACGATGTCACGCTCGAATACGTCAAGGGCCGCCCGTTCTCGCCGCAGGGCGTGGAGTGGGAGCAGGCCGTAGGCTACTGGCGCACGCTGCATTCGGACGCCGGTGCGCACTTCGACCAGGTGGTCGAGCTGCGCGCGGAAGAGGTCCGTCCGCAGGTGACCTGGGGCACTTCGCCCGAGATGGTCGTCAGCATCGAGGACCGCGTGCCGGATCCCGAGAAGGAAAAAGACCCGAACAAGCGCAACGCCATGGAGCGCGCGCTGGAGTACATGGGCCTGCAGCCCAATGTGCCGGTGGACAGCATCAAGATCGACAAGGTCTTCATTGGCTCCTGCACCAACTCCCGTATCGAAGACATGCGCGCCGCTGCGTGGGTCGTGCAGAAGCTGGGCCGTCGCGTGGCGTCCAACGTGAAGCTGGCGATGGTGGTGCCGGGCTCGGGCCTGGTCAAGGAACAAGCCGAGCGTGAAGGGCTGGACAAGGTCTTCAAGGCCGCCGGCTTCGAATGGCGCGAGCCGGGTTGCTCGATGTGCCTGGCCATGAATGCCGACCGCCTGGAAGCGGGCGAGCGCTGCGCCTCCACCTCGAACCGCAATTTCGAGGGGCGCCAGGGCGCGGGTGGCCGGACTCACCTGGTGAGCCCGGCGATGGCTGCCGCGGCAGCCATCGAAGGCCACTTCGTCGATATCCGCCAGCTCAGCTGATTCGCGCAGGCTCATCATGAAACAAGCCCTGATCGTGTTGCTCGCATGCGTGTGCACGCTGCAACTGGCCGGCTGCCATACGATGGCCGGCCTTGGCAAGGACACACAGGCCGCAGGCCGCTCGCTCGAAAGCGCGGCAAAGAAGTAAGGAACCGACCATGGATAAGTTCACTGTACACAGCGGGCTCACGGTGCCCCTCGACCGCGAGAACGTCGACACCGACGCCATCATCCCGAAGCAATTCCTCAAGTCGATCAAGCGCACCGGGTTCGGCCCGAACCTGTTCGACGAATGGCGCTACAAGGATGTGGGCCAGCCCGGGCAAGACAACAGCCGCCGTCCGCTGAATCCGGATTTCGTGCTCAACCAGCCGCGCTACCAGGGCGGCTCGATCCTGCTGGCCCGCCGCAACTTCGGCTGCGGCAGCTCGCGCGAGCACGCACCCTGGGCGCTGACGCAGTACGGCTTTCGCGCCGTGATTGCGCCGAGCTTTGCCGACATCTTCTTCAACAACTGCTACAAGAACGGCCTGCTGCCGGTGGTGCTGACCGAGTTGCAGGTCGACCATATCTTCAACGAGACCAATGCGTTCAGCGGCTACAAGCTGACCATCGATCTCGACAAGCAGCTGGTGATCACGCCGGGTGGCGATAGCTACCCGTTCGACATCGCGCCGTTCCGCAAGTACTGCATGCTCAACGGCTTCGACGATATCGGCCTGTCCCTGCGCCATGCCGACAAGATCAAGGCTTATGAGGCAGAGCGCGTGGCTAAGATGCCGTGGTTGAACAACCGCGTGGTCGGCTGAAGCCGGCTGGTACGCTGAGACAAAACAAGGAAGACAAAGCATGAAAATCGCAGTCCTGCCGGGTGACGGCATCGGTCCCGAGATCATCGCGGAGGCCGTCAAGGTCCTGAACGCGCTCGACGAAAAGTTCGAGATGGAAACCGCCCCGGTCGGCGGCGCCGGCTACGAGGCCAGCGGCCATCCGCTGCCCGACGCCACGCTCAAGCTGGCCCAGGAAGCCGACGCCATCCTGTTTGGCGCCGTGGGCGACTGGAAATACGACAAGCTGGACCGCCCGCTGCGTCCCGAGCAGGCCATCCTCGGCCTGCGCAAGCACCTGCAGCTGTTCGCCAACTTCCGTCCGGCGATCTGCTACCCGGAGCTGACCGGCGCTTCCAGCCTGAAGCCCGAGCTGGTGGCCGGCCTGGACATCCTGATCGTGCGCGAGCTCAACGGCGACATCTACTTCGGCCAGCCGCGCGGCATGCGCGAAGCGCCGGACGGCCCCTTCAAGGGCGCGCGCGAAGGCTTCGATACCATGCGCTACAGCGAGCCGGAAATCCGCCGCATCGCCCACGTGGCCTTCCAGGCCGCGGCCAAGCGCGGCAAGAAGCTGTGCAGCGTGGACAAGGCCAACGTGCTCGAGACTTTCCAGTTCTGGAAGGACGTCGTGATCGACGTGCACAAGGAATATCCGGAAGTCGAGCTGTCGCACATGTACGTGGACAACGCGGCCATGCAGCTGATCAAGGCGCCCAAGAGCTTTGACGTGATCGTCACCGGCAACATGTTCGGCGACATCCTGTCGGACGAGGCCGCCATGCTGACCGGCTCGATCGGCATGCTGCCGTCGGCTTCGCTGGACGCCAACAACAAGGGCCTGTACGAGCCGTCGCACGGCTCGGCACCGGACATCGCCGGCAAGGGCGTGGCCAATCCGCTGGCCACCATCCTGTCGGCGGCGATGATGCTGCGTTTCTCGCTGAACCGTGCCGAGCAGGCAGACCGCATCGAGAATGCCGTCAAGCAGGTGCTGGCCCAGGGCTACCGCACCGGCGACATCCTGACGCCCGGCTGCAAGCAAGTCGGCACGCGTGAAATGGGTGAGGCCGTGCTCGCGGCACTGTAAGCCGCATTAAAGTTGAAAGGGCGCCGCATGCGGCGCCTTTTCTTTCATTTGTCCCCGATTTCCCCCGTGTGGCAGCGCCACAAAATCGTGTAGACTTTGCCAATGGTCCGAATCTTCCAGTCCCCCTCGACTGCCATCGCCGCCCCGGTTGCTACCCGCAGCCCGGTTGGCCTGGGTTCGCACGGCCACCCGCTTATCGCAACGACGATTAAAACCATTACTACCAAAACGATCGGCTAGATCGTTCGTCGTGCCTGCTCGTCTTCCCCGCGCAGTCACGTCGGGCGAGGAAAGCGCGGGGAAGTTCAAATCACATCCGAGGTTAGTCATGATTGTAGGTCTCGTCGGCTGGCGAGGAATGGTCGGCAGCGTCCTGATGCAACGCATGCAGGAAGAGCGCGATTTCGACCATATCGAGCCCGTATTCTTCAGCACGTCCAACCCTGGCGGCCAGGCCCCGGCCATGGCCAAGAATGAAACCAAGCTCCAGGACGCGAACGACATCGAAGCGCTGAAGAAGTGCGACGTGGTTCTCACGGCCCAGGGCGGCGATTACACCAACGAGATTTTCCCGCAGCTGCGCGCAGCTGGCTGGAAGGGCTACTGGATCGACGCGGCTTCGTCGCTGCGGATGAAGGACGATGCCATCGTCGTGCTGGATCCGGTCAACCTTGGCGTGATCAAGGACGCGCTGGCGAAGGGCGTCAAGAATTTCATCGGCGGCAACTGCACGGTCAGCTGCATGATGATTGGCCTGGGCGGCCTGTTCCAGCACGACCTGATCGACTGGATGACGTCCATGACCTACCAGGCCGCCTCGGGCGGCGGCGCGCAGCACATGCGCGAGCTGCTGACGCAGTTCGGCACGCTCAACGCGTCGGTCAAGCCGCTGCTGGATAACCCGGCATCGGCCATCCTGGAAATCGACCGCACCATCCTGGCAACCCAGCACGGCCTGTCGGGCGATGAAACCAAGCAGTTTGGCGTGCCGCTCGCCGGCAACCTGATTCCCTGGATCGACAAGGACCTGGGCAACGGCGTGTCGAAGGAAGAATGGAAGGCCGGCGCCGAGACCAACAAGATCCTGGGTCGCGGCGAAGGCTTCCTGGGCGCGACCGGTGCTTCGCCGATCGCCGTGGACGGCCTGTGCGTGCGCATTGGCGCCATGCGCTGCCATTCGCAGGCGCTGACCATCAAGCTGCGCCGCGACGTGCCGCTCGATGAGATCGAAGGCATGCTGGCCGAGAACAACCAGTGGGCCAAGGTGGTGCCGAACACGCGCGAGGCCAGCATGACCGACCTCACGCCGGCCGCCGTGACCGGTACCCTGACCATTCCGGTGGGGCGCCTGCGCAAGATGCAGATGGGCGGGGAATACCTGTCGGCCTTCACCGTCGGCGACCAGCTGCTGTGGGGTGCCGCCGAGCCCCTGCGCCGTATGCTGCGCATCTTGATCGAAGCCTGAGCTAGGGACTTGCTCGCCAAGGCGCTCTTGCGTCATGTCTTAGTCCATGTCTTAAGGCTCCGCGCAAGGCGTCCGTGGTTTCGTTGCAGCAAGGCAACAGAAACCCCTGGCTTTGATGACAACGCCGCGCCTGTGCGCGGCGTTGTCACGCCTGGCCGCCTATTTTTCCCGGCGTTGCGTCACAATACAGGCGGCATATGCCGGGCTGCGGGGCGGTCATCCGCACGTCCGTACGAGTTGGCGCGGGGCTCAGTCGGGACGCTAACTTGCTGCGCTAAACCATTGATGTTAAGTTAATTTCATTACTAGAACACAACGGAGCACAAGGTGAGTGTGAGCCAACATCGCCGGAAAGATGCGCCTACCGCCCGCCAGCGCTGGTCAACGCTGGCCTTCACGGCACTCGGTTTGCTGCTCGCGCAGCCGGCCGCTTATGCCGCGGGGTTCGGGCAATTGCGGGTACAGTCGAATCTGGGTCAGCCGCTGCAAGCGGAAATCGATATTAGTGGTGTCAGTGCGGAAGAAGCGGACGGCCTGGCCGTCAAGCTGGCGTCGCCCGAAGCATATGCCAAGGCCGGCCTGACGTATCTGCCGGCGGTCAGCAGCCTGCGGCTGCAGGTCGAGCGCCGCCCCAATGGGAGCTATGTGGCGCGGGTCCGGTCAACCCAGCCGCTCAGCGAGCCCTTTGTCGACATCCTTGTCGACATGACGTGGGCGAGCGGCAAGGTGTCGCGCGCGTACACCTTCCTGCTGGACCCGGTAGGCGCCAAGCCTTCCAACCAGACCTTCTCGCCTGCCACGGTCGTGCAGGCGGGTACCCCCGACGAATCCGGCGCCACCAGCCCGTCGGCGCCCGCGCCAAGCGCCGCGCCCGTGCCCGCTCCGTCGGTGCAGGCCCCGGCTCCCGTGGCAGCCAGCCCGGCGCCACGGCCCCAGGCCAAGGCCCCGCCACCCCGTGCGCACCGCGCCGCCACGCAGGCCTTGGCCGACGGCGCTGGCGCGGCTGGCGGCACCTACACCGTGCAGCGCGGCGACAATCTCTCCGCCATTGCCGGCGAGGCCTCCCAGGGACAGGATTCAGTATCGCTGGACCAGATGCTGGTCGCGCTCTATCGCAACAATCCGAACGCCTTCGTCGGCGGCAATATGAACCGCCTCAAGGCGGGCGCCGTGCTCAAGGTGCCTAGCCAGAAGGAAGCGCAATCGGTCACGCCCCGCGCGGCACGCCGCGAAGTGGTGGCGCGCACGCAGGGCTTCAATGCCTACCGCAGCCGCCTGGCTACGGCGGCCGCGGGGCGCTCGGTCGAGGCCAGCAGTGGCCGCGAACAGTCGGGCAACGTCACCGCGCGCGTGCAGGAACAAGCCGCACCGGCCGCCGGACCGCGCGACGAACTCAAGCTCAGCAAGCCCGATCGTGGCGGCCAGGCCGCCGCTGCAGCGGCAGCCGAAGCCAATATCGCCAAGGAACGGCAGCTCAAGGAAGCCGAGGCACGCCTCGCGCAGCTTGAGAAGAACGTGGGCGACATGCAGCGGCTGGTCGAGCTGAAGAACGCCGAGATCGCCAAGCTGGACCAGGTGCAGAAGGGCACGGGCAAGGATTCGGCCGCTGCACCTGCCGCACCCGCCGCTGCACCCTCCGTGGTGCCGGCTGAGGCCGCCAAGGCCGACGCAGCCGCGCCGGCCCCGGCGGCTGCGGCGCCGCTCGCCGCCGCATCCCAGGCTTCGGCGCCTGCGGCCACCACTGGCGCCAGTAGCGCCGGCGCGAATGCCGCGGACGCTGCCGTTGCTGGCGCCGCCAAGCCTGCTGCTGCTTCCACGCCTGCCGCCAAGCGCCCGCCGACCGTGACGCAGCCCACGCCGGTGGCCCAGCCGTCCTTCATCGAAGACCTGCTGGCCAATCCGATGCTGCTGCCAGGCGGCGGACTGCTGATTGCCCTGCTGGGCGGCTACGCGATCTATCGCCGGCGCCAGCAACAGAAGACCAGCGACGGCGCGGCCTTCGGGGACAGCGTCCTGTCGCAGGAAAGCACCGTCATGTCCGGCGGCAATTCGCTGTTCGGCGCCGCGGGCGGGCAGAGCGTCGACACCTCGCAGCACAGCGTGTTCGGAGCGGATTTCCGCATTGGCAACAATGTAGCGGAAGCCAACGAGGTCGATCCGATCGCCGAGGCCGATGTCTATATCGCCTACGGGCGCGATGTGCAGGCCGAGGAAATCCTGCGCGAAGCCCTGCAGCAAAACCCTGAGCGCCAGGCGATTCGCCTGAAGCTCATGGAGATTTACAACACTCGTCAGGATGTGGAAGGTTTTCGCGTGATTGCAGAAGAAATGTTCGCCCAGACTGGAGGACACGGGGCGGAGTGGGCACAGGCAACGGAGATGGGGCGTAGCCTCGACCCGGGCAATGCCTTGTATTTGAGCGTGGCGCCTGACGTGGCGTCTGGCGACACCACCACCTTGCCGGCCGATCAGTGGCGCACCCACGATCCGTCGCAAGATCTGGCGGCGCCGCGGGAAACCCCGCTGGCGGACCTGGCAGACTTTGCGCTGCCGCTGGATGGGTTCCCCGCGCCGGCAGCCGGTGCGCCGATCACCGCGCCCGAGTCCGCCTCGCGCGTGTTCGGCAGCGGCGAGGCGGTGCCTTCGGCGCTTGCCACGCGCCTGGACGATGGCCTTGGCCTGGACCTGCCCGAGACCCATGGCATCGGCGCTCATGACGACGTGCCGGCGCTGGATACGCCTACGCGTAGCCGTCCGCTCGACTTCGACATGTCCGGCATCTCGCTGGACCTCAATCCGGCGGGCCATGCCGAAGCGCGTGCCGATAGCCCGGCGCAAGTGCATGAAGAGGCCCGTTCCTTGTTCAGCTCTTCCCTGCCGGCGCCGACCATGCTGCGCGACGGCAAGCTGTCCGAACCGATCGACCTGTCCCGCGTGAGCGCGGAAAGCGGGCTGGACACGGCGCGCGGCATCTCGCCGAGCACGTTGTCGGCCGACTCTGTGGATGGTGGCCGCGACATGCAGATCAAGTTCGATCTGGCCCGCGCCTATATCGAGATCGGCGACAAGGAAGGGGCGCGGGAGTTGCTGCAGGAAGTGGTGGACCAGTCGCAGGATCCGCTGCTGACGGAAGCCAAGACTTTGCTGCGTGACGTGGCATAACTGGTGGCATGACTGGTGGCTTAAACGGGGGCTTAACCGGCGGCCTGGCCGGTGAGCTGACAAGCAAGCTGTAGAATGTCGGGCTGTGCGCAAGCGGTGCGCCCGGCAGCTCGCCACCAATGCGCCGGGAGCGTGGCTCCCGGCGCATTTGCTTTTGCGAGCCGGCCATCGGGCGTTTTTTCGTTGGCGCCGCGCCGTTTTCGCTAGCTCCCGTTTTATCGTCAATTTCCGCCCCATGACCCGCATTGCCCTCGGCCTCCACTATGACGGCGCCGCCTTCTCCGGCTGGCAGTCGCAACCGCACCGCAATACGGTGCAGGACCGGCTCGAGGACGCCATCGAGCAGTTCGCCGGCAGCCGCGTGATGACCACGGTGGCGGGCCGCACCGACACCGGCGTGCATGCGCTCGGCCAGGTGATCCACATCGACACCGGCCTGTCGCGGGAACCGTTTTCCTGGGTGCGCGGCGTCAACGCCTTCCTGCCGCCCAGCATCTCGCTGCAATGGGCCAAACCGGTGGACGACGGCTTCCATGCACGTTTCCTGGCCTTCGAGCGCATGTATTACTACGCGCTCTACACCGGCCCCCACCGTGTGCCGCTGGTGCACGGCAGGGCTGGCTACCTGATGCTGCCACCGGGCAAGGGGCTGGACATCGACGCCATGCGCGCGGCCGCGGGCTGCCTGCTCGGCGAGCACGATTTCTCGGCCTTTCGCGCCGCCGAGTGCCAGGCGAAGTCGCCCGTCAAGACTATGTACGACATCACCTTGAAGGCCGACGGCGACTGGCTGTTCGTGCGTTTTCGCGCCAGCGCCTTCCTGCACCACATGGTGCGCAACCTGATGGGTTGCCTGGTGGCGGTAGGGCGGGGACGCAACCCGCCGGAGTGGCTGGCCGAGGTGCTGGCCGGGCGTAGCCGCGCCAAGGCAGCGCCCACTTTCATGCCCGACGGCCTCTACCTGGCCGGGGTGAAGTATCCTGAGCAGTACCAGATCCCGGCCGCCGACACGGCCGCCAGCCTGTTCCATGGAGTGTTTGCCAATGACCCAGTTGCCTGAAGCGGGCAGCGTGCCGCACCGCACCCGCGTCAAGATCTGCGGGCTGACGCGCGAGGAAGATGTCCGCGCCGCGGTCGATGCCGGCGCCGACGCGATCGGCCTGGTGTTCTATCCGGGCAGCCCGCGCTTTGTCGAGGTGGCACGTGCCGCTGCGCTGGCGGAAGCCGCCGGCCCGTTCGTGTCGGTGGTCGGCCTGTTCGTCAATGCCGAGGCCGAGCACATTGCCCATGTGGTGGAGCGGGTGCCGCTTACGCTACTGCAATTGCATGGCGACGAGAGCCCCGAGGACTGCTCCCTGGTGGCCCAGCGCTGCCGGTTGCCGTTTCTGCGCGCGGCACGCGTGCAGCCCAGCCTTGATTTGGTAGAATTCGCAAATCTGTATCGTGATGCCGCTGCCTTGCTGCTTGATGCCTTCGTCGAAGGCTACGGCGGTGGCGGGCACGTCTTCGACTGGACCCTGATACCCCCGGCATGGCTTCCGCCCACCCACAACCCGATCGCAAGCGCCGCTCCTCGGATCGTTTTGAGTGGTGGGTTGAACGCGCAAAACGTCGCTGGCGCGATTGAGCGCGTGCGGCCCTACGCTGTCGATGTAAGCAGCGGCGTGGAGGCTGCCAAAGGCGTGAAAGACCACGCCAGGATTGCCGCTTTCGTGCGCGCGGTGCGCAGCGCGGATGCCGGGTAGGGCTTGTTGCCCATCGGGCTTCGGCCCCCGCATATTCCGCGCAATCTCCGCGCCTGTACCGCGCACGACCCTAACGTCATCGAGCCCCTGCCAGACTGGCAAGGGCCCTGTTCAGAAGAGCTGACTCATGTACGACCTGCCCGATTCCCGTGGCCATTTCGGCCCCTATGGTGGTTCCTTTGTTTCCGAGACCCTGGTGCACGCGCTGGACGAGCTGCGCGAAGCCTATGCGCACTTCCAGAAGGATCCGGAGTTCGACGCGGAATACCGCCGCGAGCTGAAGCATTTCGTCGGCCGCCCCTCGCCGATCTATCACGCGCAGCGCTGGAGCGAGATGCTCGGCGGCGCGCAGATCTATCTCAAGCGCGAAGACCTCAACCACACCGGCGCCCACAAGATCAATAACGTGATCGGCCAGGCACTGCTGGCCAAGCGCATGGGCAAGCCGCGCGTGATCGCCGAGACCGGCGCCGGCCAGCACGGCGTGGCCACCGCCACCATCGCCGCGCGCTTTGGCATGGAGTGCGTGGTCTACATGGGCTCGGAGGACGTCAAGCGCCAGGCCGCCAACGTCTACCGCATGAAGCTGCTGGGCGCGACCGTGGTGCCGGTGGAAAGCGGCTCCAAGACCCTCAAGGATGCGCTCAATGAAGCCATGCGCGACTGGGTCACCAATGTCGAGAACACCTTCTACATCATCGGCACCGTGGCCGGCCCGCATCCTTACCCGATGATGGTGCGCGATTTCCAGTGCGTGATCGGCGAAGAAGCCAAGGTGCAGATGCCGGAGATGACAGGCCGCCAGCCCGATGCCGTGATCGCCTGCGTGGGCGGCGGCTCCAATGCCATGGGCATCTTCTATCCGTACATCGAGGACAAGGACGTGCGCCTGATCGGCGTGGAAGCCGCTGGCGACGGCCTGGAAACCGGCCGCCACGCCGCGGCGCTGATCGGCGGCTCGCCGGGCGTGCTGCACGGCAACCGCACCTACCTGCTGCAGGATGCCAACGGCCAGATCATCGAGACCCATTCGATCTCCGCCGGCCTGGACTATCCCGGCGTTGGCCCCGAGCATGCATGGCTCAAGGATATCGGCCGCGCCGAGTATGTCCCCATCACCGATGAGGAAGCGCTCAAGGCCTTCCACGACTGTTGCCGCATCGAAGGCATCATCCCGGCGCTGGAATCCAGCCACGCCATCGCCTACGCCTGCAAGCTGGCACCCACGCTGCCCAAGGACAAATTGCTGCTGGTGAACCTGTCCGGCCGTGGCGACAAGGACATGCATACCGTGGCCGAGCGTTCGGGGCTGACCCTCTGATGCGCGATTTCCTCCCGCCGGGCGCCGCTGAAGGCGGCGCCCCGTCCGCGCCCGCGCCCGTCGCGGCACCGCAACTGACGCTCTACCAGGAAGACGTGCTGGAAGGTATCAAGCGCATCGCCGACGGCTCCATCGACCTGATCGTGGCCGATCCGCCCTATGGCTTGGGCAAGGACTACGGCAACGACTCCGACCGCCTGTCCGGCGACGCTTACCTGGAATGGTCCGCGAGCTGGATCGATGCGGTGGTGCCCAAGCTGGCGCCGCGCGCCTCGCTCTACCTGTTCTGCACCTGGCAATACTCGCCGGAGCTGTTCGTGATGCTCAAGCAGCGCCTGACCATGATCAACGAGATCATCTGGGACCGGCGCGTACCGAGCATGGGCGGCACCACGCGCAAGTATTCCTCGGTGCACGACAACATCGGCTTTTTTGCCCGGGCCCGCGACTACTACTTCGATCTCGACCCAGTGCGCGTGCCGTATGACGCCGAGACCAAGAAGGCGCGCAGCCGTCCGCGTTTCGAGGGCAAGAAGTGGCTGGAGGTTGGTTACAACCCGAAGGACCTGTGGAGCGTGCCGCGCATCCACCGGCAGGATCCGGAGCGTGCCAATCACCCGACCCAGAAGCCGCTGCACATCGTGCAACGCATGGTGCTGGCCAGCTGCCCGCCCGGCGGGCTGGTGCTCGATCCCTTTACCGGCAGCGGCACCGCGGCCGTAGCCTGCGCGCTGCACGGGCGCCGCTTCGTCGGCTTCGAGATGAATCCCGACTATGTCGACGTGGCGCGCGAACGCGTCGCGGCATGCATCAACTCGCCGCAGGCCGCGCCCGCTACCCTGAACATCGCAGCCGCGAACGATGAGCCCCTGCTGGCTGCCTCGTCCATGCCGTTGCCTACTCTCGCTCAATGACCATGTCCCGAATCAAATCGACTTTCGCGGCGCTGGCCGCGCAGAACAAGAAGGGCCTGATTCCGTTCATCACCGCCGGCGATCCCGAGCCCGGCCTGACCGTCGCGCTGATGCATGCGCTGGTGGCGGGTGGTGCCGACGTGATCGAGCTTGGCGTGCCGTTCTCCGACCCGATGGCCGATGGCCCGGTGATCCAGCGCGCCTCCGAGCGCGCGCTCGCCAATGGCGTGACGCTGACCAAAGTGCTGGCCTGGGTGGCCGAGTTCCGCCAGACTAACGCCACCACGCCGGTGGTGCTGATGGGCTACGCCAACCCGATCGAGCGCATGGGCGAGGAAACGTTCGCCAAGGCCGCGCGCGCGGCCGGTGTCGACGGCGTGCTGGTGGTCGACTACCCGCCCGAGGAGTGCGAGTCCTTTGCCGCGCAGATGCGCGCCAACCAGATGGACCCGATCTTCCTGCTGGCGCCCACCTCCACCGACGATCGCATCGAAGCCGTGGCCAAGCTGGCTAGCGGCTACCTGTACTACGTGTCGCTCAAGGGCGTGACCGGCTCGGCCACGATCGACCTCGACAGCGTGGCCGCGCGCATTCCGCTGATCAAGCGCCACGCCAACCTGCCGGTCGGCGTGGGCTTTGGCATCCGCGACGCGCAGACCGCGCGCACGATCGGCAGCGTGGCCGATGCCGTGGTGATCGGCAGCCGCCTGGTGCAATTGCTGGAAGATGCGCCGCGCGACCAGGCGGTACAATCGCTGCAGTCGTTCATCGCGGAAATTCGCCAGGCCCTCGACGCCTGAATGTGATTGAAGCGGCGCCGCTCGTGTTGGTGCACGGGCGGTGAGCGCAGCAAAAACACTGTTTTTGACGGCCGTTGTGCCGCAACAGGCGCATCGCCCCGGCAGAAGGGGGACTGCGGGCCGCAGGCATGGTAAATTCGCGGCCTGACATGTTCCGCGCATGTGCCGAAAGGAGCCTTTCATGAGCTGGTTGGATAAACTCCTCCCTCCCAAGATTCAACAGACCGACCCCTCCACCCGCAAGGGCATTCCGGAAGGGCTGTGGGTCAAGTGCCCGTCGTGCGAGTCCGTGTTGTACCGGACCGACGTCGAGGCCAACCTCCACGTCTGCCCCAAGTGCGACCACCATATGCGCATCCGCGCCCGCGCCCGCCTCGACGGGCTGCTGGACGCCGAAGGCCGCTATGAGATCGGCCAGGAGATCCTGCCGGTCGACGCGCTGAAGTTCAAGGACACCAAGAAGTACCCGGACCGCATCAAGGCTGCCATGGACGACACCGGCGAGACCGATGCCATGGTTGTGATCGGCGGCGCCATCCACACCATTCCGGTGGTGGTGAGCTGCTTCGAGTTCGAATTCATGGGCGGCTCGATGGGCTCGGTGGTGGGCGAGCGCTTTGTGCGTGGCGCCCAGGCGGCGCTGGAGCAGAAGGTGCCGTTTATCTGCATTACCGCCACGGGCGGCGCGCGCATGCAGGAAAGCCTGCTGTCGCTGCTGCAGATGGCCAAGACCACGTCCATGCTGAACCAGTTGTCGAATGCCAAGCTGCCGTTCATCAGCGTGTTGACCGATCCGACCATGGGTGGGGTTTCCGCCAGCTTTGCGTTCCTGGGCGATGTCGTGATCGCCGAGCCCAAGGCGCTGATTGGCTTTGCTGGTCCTCGCGTGATCGAGCAGACCGTGCGCGAGAAGCTGCCTGAGGGGTTCCAGCGGGCTGAGTTCCTGTTGCAGAAGGGCGCGATCGATATGATTGTCGATCGTCGCAAGTTGCGGGATGAGCTGGCGCAGTTGCTGGCTTTGCTGCAGAAGCAGCCGGCGGATGCTGTGGCTTGAGGGTTGGGTTGGTTGAGGGTGATTAGGCGCGGACTGGGATGTTCGCGCTTTTTCGCTTTATGGGGTGGGGTGGGGTGTTTAACTGCAACTGCAACGGCTTAACTGCCACTTCAAAGTCAAAGGCAGTTTCACCTCCCCTGCGGGAGGCGACCTACTTTCTTGTCTCGCCAAGAAAGTAGGCAAAGAAGGCGACCCGGATGGGGCGAAAGACTCCTCGTCGGCAGGCAAAAAGAGCGGCCGGTGGCCAAACTCACATCGCCTTAAGGCGATGCTCAGACATGGCCCCCTCTTTTCCGCTCTTTTTGCCTGCCGACGAGGCGCCCCATAACGGGAGATGAAAACCTACACGGCTCGCTTCGCATCGCGCATGGGTGATTGCCGCCTGGGGGCGGTAATCACGGCTACACCGCATGGTGATTTGAGGACATCGCTCTCCCACTGGTTCGGCCGTGTTTCCCGCCCGAGGGGCGGGAAACACCCATGGCGATGCGAAGCGAGCCGTGGAGGTGTGCCAAGGCCGTATGGGGCGCCTCGGGATTTCACGAAAAGAGCGGAAAAGAGGGACCCATGTTTGAGTATCGCCTTAAGGCGATGCGAGTTTGGGTCCCGGCCGCTCTTTTCGTGAAATCCCGAGGGGTGTCGCCCCATCCGGCGCGCCTTTTTGCCTACTTTTTTGGCAAGACAAAAAAGTAGGTCGCCGCCCCGCAGGGGAGGTGAAACTGCAGTTGCTTTTGACATTAAGCCGTTGAATTTGAAGCTGATTTTGCAGTTGCAGTTGCAGTTGCAGTTGCAGTCGCAGTTGACCTTGACCGAAGGCGCTTGCCTTAACCCAACCCACCCCAATATCCACCCCAAGCCAATCCAATCCGATCAATTCCGCCCCGCGAAAGAACCACTTACCTCAAAACCGGCTCCAATAAGCCAGACCCCCGATTCAATCCCGTCCCCCCAATCATGCCTATCTTCCCCTCCCTCCCCGAATGGCTCACCCATCTCGAATCCGCCCATCCGGTCGGCATCGACATGGGCCTGGCGCGCATCACTCGCGTCAAGGAGGCCCTGGGGCTGCGCATCGATGCGGTGGTGTTCACCGTTGGCGGCACCAACGGCAAGGGTTCCACCTGCGCCATGCTGGAGCGCATCCTGCTTGAGGCGGGCTACAAGGTGGGTTGCCATACTTCGCCGCACCTGATGGCGTTCAACGAGCGTGCGCGCATCAATGGCGAGTTCGCCACGGACGCGCAGCTGTTGCCGCATTTCGAGGCGGTGGAGCGGGCGCGCACGAGCTTCGCGGATCCGGTGAGCCTGACGTATTTCGAGTTCACCACGCTGGCCATCATCCATGCCTTCGCCGCGGCGGGGCTGGATGCCATGATCCTGGAAGTGGGGCTGGGCGGCCGGCTGGATGCGGTGAACGTGATCGATACCGATTGCGCCATCGTGACCAGCGTGGACATCGACCATACGCGTTACCTGGGCGATACACGCGAGAAGATCGGCTACGAGAAGGCGGGGATTTTCCGTCCGGGCGTGCCGGCCATCGTGGCGGATCCGATGCCGCCGCAGTCGGTGATCGATCATGCCGAAGCCATCGGCGCGGATCTCTGGCTGGTGGGCCGGGACTTCCATCAGCAGGCTTCCAAGGGCCAGGAGCGCCAGCAGTGGGACTGGAGCAGCCGCGAGCGCAAGCTCAACGGGCTGGGCTATCCGGCGCTGCGCGGCGCTAACCAGTTGCTCAACGCCTCGGCCGCGCTGGCCGCGCTGCAGGCGATGCGCCCGCGGCTGCCGGTCAGTGCCCAGGAAGTGCGCAACGGGCTGGCCTTCGTGGAGTTGCCGGGACGCTTCCAGGTCATGCCGGGACGCCCGACGGTGATCCTGGATGTGGCGCATAACCCGCATGCGGCTGCCACGCTTGGCCAGAACCTCGACAACATGGGGTTCTTCCGCTACACCTACGCGGTGTTCGGCGCGATGGAGGATAAGGACATCGCCGGCGTGCTGCGCCATCTGGCCGACAAGGTCGACCACTGGTGCCTGGCCGACCTGCCGACGCCGCGCGCGGCCAGCGCGGCGGATTTGCTGGAGAAGCTGGAAGAGGGCGGTTTTCATCCCGGGCCTGACGCTACCGCGGCCTGCTTCGCCAGCCCGGAGGCGGCTTACCGGGATGCCCTCGGCAGAGCGACCGAGGATGATAGAATTCTGGTCTTCGGATCGTTCTACACCGTGGCGGGCGTGATGGCATATCGCGCCACCCGGGCAAATTGAGTCGCGCGGCCGCCGGGCAGTTATCCGGGGCTAACACCGGGGCAAATCGCCGCGCAATCTGAGCGACAATTTCAACGGCCGGTTTTGCGGCCGTCGCACCGAACCAATCTATGGGCCTGCTTTCGCTGTTTTCTTCCCGCAAGGGCAACGCCCCGGCACCGGAGCGCGGGCGCCGCTCGCGTTCGGATCCGGGTGCAGGCATCGCTTCGTCGCGGCGCCTGGCCGAGGAGTACGCGGACGACACGCTCGACCCGGAGTTTCCGCAAAAGCAGCGGGCGCGCCGGCGCCTGATCGGCGCCGTGGTGCTGATGGCGGCCGCCGTTATCGTGCTGCCGATCGTCTTCGAGACCCAGCCAAGGCCGGTCAACGACAATATCTCCGTCAAGATCGATGGTGGCCCGGGCGGCGCCGCCGGCAAGGTGAAGCCAGATGCCCGCAAGGCGGATCCGTTGCCGCCCGCGCCGCAGTCCAAGCTCGATAGCCAGGCGCTCGATGCCGGCGAGGAACTGGTCGCCGATTCGGCCACGGCCAAGCCTGCCGCAGCCGCCGTTGCAGCAACAGCCGCTGCGGCTGCGCCCACCGAAAAGATCGCCGACAAGCCCGCCGCAGCCAAGCCGGGCAGCGGCAAGTTCCTGGTGCTGATCGGCGCCTTCTCCTCCGAGGAGAAGGCCAAGAGCTGGCTGGGCAAGCTCAAGGCAGGCAAGGTGCCTGCCTATATCGAGAAGAAGGTGTTGGCCGACGGCGAGCGTGTGCTGCTGCGTGCCGGCCCTTTTTCGGATCGCGACGCGGCTGACGCCGCCGAGAAGCGGGTGCGCGCCGTGGGCCTGACCGCCAAGGTGGTCGAACAATAAAGCCCGGCGCGGGCTGGTTGACCCATCAGACCCACCGCCCAGCCGCCGCACCGGGACACCGTATTACGCATGCAGCCGACTTTTTCGATTACAGCGTTGTTTTCATCCTTATCGCCTCGGGCCTGATCGGCGTGCTGCGCGGACTGGTGCGGGAAGTGCTCTCGCTGATCGGCTGGGTGGTGGCGTTTCTGGTGGCCTACCATTTCGCGGGCACCGCGGCTGGCTGGATTCCCGAATCGGTGCCCGGTGGTCAGCTGGCGCGCAGCGCACTGGGCTTCGCGGTGATCTTCATCGGCACCGTGATCGCCGCCGCACTGGCCGGCACGGTGCTGGGCCAGTTGCTGGAGAGTACCGGGCTCAAGCCTGCAGATCGTGGCCTCGGGCTGGTGTTCGGGCTGTTGCGCGGCGCGCTGGTGGTGATGTTCGTGGTGACCCTGGCCGGGTTCACCAAGCTGCCCGAGGAGGCATTCTGGCGCGATGCGCTGTCCCGGCCCTACGTGATGCAGGCGATGGAGTCGCTGCGGCCCTGGCTGCCTCCTGAAGTCGCCAAGTACGTCAAGACATGACATGAAGCCGGGCGGACTCGCCCGGCCGGTAGTACGCGGGCTCCTCCCTGCAGGGCGGGGCCGCCCCTGATTCAAACGCCTTTCCTGGGAGCTTGGCATGTGCGGTATCGTCGGTGTGGTTTCATCCACGCCCGTTAACCAATTGATTTACGACAGCCTGCTGCTGTTGCAACACCGCGGACAGGATGCTGCCGGCATCGCTACCGCAAATGGCAGCACCTTCCACATGCACAAGGCCAACGGCCTGGTGCGCGACGTGTTTCGCACGCGCAATATGCGCGGCCTGCCTGGAGCCGCTGGCATCGGCCAGGTGCGTTACCCCACCGCCGGTTCGGCCTCGAGCGAGGAAGAAGCCCAACCGTTCTACGTCAATGCGCCCTACGGCGTGATCCTGGCCCACAACGGCAACCTGACCAACTGGAAGCAGTTGCACGAGGAGCTGTTCAGCCGCGATCGCCGCCACATCAACACGCACTCCGACACCGAAGTGCTGCTCAACGTGCTGGCCGACGAGCTGCAGCGCGCCAGCAGCGGCCTGGCGCTGGACCCGCCCACGATCTTCCGGGCCGTGGCGGGCATGCACCGCCGCGTCCGTGGCTCGTACGCCATCGCCGCGCAGATCGCCGGCTACGGCATGCTGGCCGTGCGCGATCCGTTCGGCATCCGTCCGTTGTGCCTGGGCAGCGTGGAAACGCCGACCGGCAAGGAATGGATGGTGGCGTCGGAGTCGGTGGCGCTCGAAGGCATCGGCTACAAGCTCGAGCGCGACGTGGCGCCCGGCGAGGCCATCTTCATCGACCTCGACGGCAAGCTCTACACCCAGCAATGCGCCGATAACCCGGTGCTCACGCCGTGCATCTTCGAGTACGTCTACCTGGCCCGCCCGGATTCGTGCATCGACGGCGTGCCCGTGTACGACGCGCGCCTGCGCATGGGCGATTACCTGGCCGAGAAGATCCGCCGCGAAGTCTCCGCCGGCGACATCGACGTGGTGATGCCGATCCCCGACTCCAGCCGTCCGGCTGCCATGCAGGTGGCCAACAAGCTGGGCGTGAACTACCGCGAGGGCTTCTTCAAGAACCGCTATATCGGCCGCACCTTCATCATGCCCGGCCAGGCGGTGCGCAAGAAGTCGGTGCGCCAGAAGCTCAACGCCATGGGCGTGGAGTTCAAGGGCAAGAACGTGCTGATCGTGGACGATTCCATCGTGCGCGGCACCACGTCCTTCGAGATCGTACAGATGGCGCGCGAAGCCGGCGCCAACAAGGTGATCTTTGCCTCGGCCGCGCCGCCGGTGAAGTTCCCCAACGTGTACGGCATCGATATGCCCACCCGCAGCGAGCTGGTTGCCTACGGCCGCACGGATGAAGAAATTGCCCGCATCATCGGCGCCGACAAGCTGGTCTACCAGGACGTCGAAGCCATGAAGCAGGCCGTGCGCGACATCAACCCGAAACTCAACGACTTCGACGCCTCGTGCTTCGATGGCCGTTACGTCACGGGCGATATCGACGAAGCCTACCTGGAGCGCCTGGAAACCGCGCGCAGCCAGGCCGATCGCGATGGCACCGGTGGCCTTGGTGATGGCGAGCGCTCGCAACTGCACTTGCAGCGTTCGGGCGGTAACGAGTAAGACGGCGCATGCCCGCAATAGCCGCGATCCCCGCGGCGGAGTTGACGAGAGGCGAGGCCCGGCCGTAACATTGCCGGGCGTCGATTTGATTGTCAGCTTGCGGACGCGGGTCCTGCCGGAGCGGTATGTTGATCGTTTTTGTAGATCGTTGCTCCCGGAACAGGAAATTGCCCGTCACAGGGAAATTGCCCGAAACAGCTAAAGCGGAACGCCGGCTTCCCGGTTGTGCGCACCACAGGCACGATGGCAAGCCGGATTCCCGCCGCAGCGCGGGGCCTATCCCAACGAACACAAGCAGCCTGTCGATTCGGCCCCCGGCCAATGATCGCACGGGCTTTTTTGTTGCTGCCGCCAGCGGGCAGCCTGGCTACCACCACTTACACGGATAACCGCGCGGGTACCACCGCCTCCCCCATCATGAACGAACCGCTTCCCCTCGACTCCCTCGGCATCGATACGCTTGGCGTGCGCGCCGGCACCATGCGCAGCGAGTTCATGGAGCACTCGGAGGCGATGTACCTGACCTCCAGCTTCTGCTTCAACAGCGCTGCCGAGGCCGCGGAGCGCTTCGCCAATTCGGAGTCGGGCTTTACGTACTCACGCTTCACCAATCCCACCGTGGCGATGTTCCAGAGCCGCCTGGCCGCGCTGGAAGGCGCCGAGGCGTGCATGGCAACGGCATCCGGGATGAGCGCGATCATGTCGATCGTGATGTCGTCGATGCAGGCGGGCGACCACCTGGTCAGCTCGCGCGCCATCTTCGGCTCGACCATGACGCTGTTCTCCAACATCTTCGCCAAGTTCGGCGTGGAGACCACTTTTGTCGATGGCACCGACCTGGCGGCCTGGCGCGCGGCGGTCAAGCCGAACACCAAGCTGTTCTTCCTGGAAACGCCCTCGAACCCGCTCACCGAAGTGGCCGACATCGCCGCAGTGGCTGACATTGCCCACAACGCCGGCGCGCTGCTGGTGGTGGATAACTGCTTCTGTTCGCCGGCGTTGCAGCAGCCGATGAAGTTCGGCGCCGACATCGTGGTCCACTCGGCCACCAAGCATATCGACGGGCAGGGCCGCGTGCTGGGCGGCGCGGTGGTGGGCTCGCATGATTTCATCATGGGCAAGGTCTTCCCCTTCGTGCGCACGGCCGGGCCGACGTTGTCCGCGTTCAACGCCTGGGTGCTGCTCAAGGGCATGGAAACGCTGGCGATCCGCATGGAGCGCCACAGTGCGAGCGCGCTGGCACTGGCCGAGTTCCTGGAGTCGCATCCGGCCGTGGCCCGCGTGTATCACCCGGCGCTGAAGTCCCACCCGCAGTACGAGGTGGCCCAGCGCCAGCAAAGCGGCGGCGGCGCCATCGTGTCGTTCGAACTCAAGGGGGATACGCCGGAGCAGCAGCGCGCCAATGCCTGGCGCGTGATCGACAACACCCGCGTGTGCTCGATCACCGGCAATCTGGGCGACACGCGCACCACCGTGACCCATCCGTACACCACCACGCATGGACGCGTCAGCCCGGAAGCCAAGGCGGCCGCGGGCATCAGCGAAGGGCTGATCCGCCTCGCGGTTGGCCTGGAATCGGTGGCGGACCTGAAGGCGGACTTGCTGCGTGGCCTGCAGGGCTAAATAGCTAAGGCACTAAGGCGCCAATCAGCCAAGGCGCTCGCGCGCTCAGTGCGCCGGCACAGCTTCGTCGCTGCTGCCGGCCACTGCCTTGACCCCGGCCTTGGTCACGTCGTAGGTCGTCTCGACCACGGTCGATCCCACGCTCATTGCAGCCGAGCCAACCGTAGTCACGGTAGAGACCGCGGCACTGCCCACCGCCACGGTGGCACCCACCACGCTGCAGGCGGCCAGTGCACCGCACAGGCCCAATGCGGCGAGCGTTGCGGCAGCGCGCATGACGCGACGCTCTTGCCTCTCTTTCTTGGCTGGCGAAACGTGGACGTACATTTGAAATGACATGGACACTGCTTGCCCTTGCGGGGTTGTGGAGGTGGTGTAAGGCGGGCGGCCTCAGGTCTCCGGCTGCACCGGGCACCATGCGCCGTGCCCGGCATCATACTCTTCCCCTGAGCGCTCGCTACCGCCCGCTACGCTATTCGCCCGCCAGCGCTACCACCGGATCCAGCCCGGTCGACACTGCCGCGCCGGGATTTGCGGCTGGCGCGGACCGTCGCAGCCATCCTCAGCGCAACAAACGCCGACGCAGCAGCATCAGCGCCACCACCAGCGCCACGGCCGCGTAAGCGCCAAGCACGATCACGTGCAGCACCAGGTTGTCGATCGGGCGCCCCAGCATGATGGGGCGGATCAACGCTACCGCATGCGCCAGCGGCAGCACCTGGGTGGCAGCTTGCGCGCCCGCGGGCAACTGCTCCAGCGGGAAGAACACGCCGGAGAGCAGCAGCATCGGCGTCATCACCAGCGTCTGGTAGAACATGAAGAAGTCGTAGCTGGGCGCAAGCGCCGTGACGATCATGGCCAGGCTGGCGAACGCAATGCCAGCCAGCACGATGACCGGCAGCGCCAGCAGCGCGCCCGGCAACTGCGCATAGCCGAGCACGCCTGCCACCAGCATGATGGCCAGGCCCGACAGCACCGCCTTGCTGGCGGCCCACATGATCTCGCCCAGCACCACGTCGCCCAGCGTCAGCGGCGCATGCATGATGGCCTCCCAGGTGCGCTGCACATGCATGCGCGAGAAGGCCGAGTACATTGACTCGAAGCTCGCCGACATCATCACGCTGGACGCCGTGGTGCCGGCCGCGAGGAAGGCAATGTAGGACACACCGTTGACCTGTCCCACCAGCAGGCCAAGCCCAAGGCCAAGCCCGAACAGGTAGATCATCGGATCGGCCAGATTGCCGATCATCGAGGGAATCGCCAGCTTCTTCCACACCATGAAGTTGCGGTACCAGACCATGGTCCAGTTGCGCATGTTCATCGGCAGCAGCGGCTGCGGGTAGTGCTGCCGCTGCCCGGCGCCGGGCAGCGCGGCGGTGGCGGTGGCGGCGGTGGCGGCGGCTGGCGTGGTGGCGGGGCGGGGGTCTTGTTCGCTCATGTTCAATCCGTTGTCGGTTGCGCGTCGGTGCGCATCAGTCACGCCTCAGTCGCGCCTCAGTCGCGCCTCAGTCGCGCATCTCGCGGCCGGTCAGCTTGAGGAAGACGTCCTCCAGGTTGGCGGGGCGGTGCAGGTAACGCACGCCGTTGCGGCCGTGCAGCGCCGCCAGCAATGGCGCGGGCTCCTTGACGTAGCAAAACAGCGTCTCGCCGCTCATCTCGGTACGGGTGGCAAGCGGGTGCAGCTCGCCGCGCAGGGGCTCCAGGTTGTCGCCATACACTTCCACCACGTCGCAGCCGATCTGGCTGTCGATCAGCTCATGCGGCTTGCCCTCGGCGATCTTGCGGCCGCTGTCGATCACGCACAGGTAGTTGCACAGACGCTCGGCTTCTTCCATGAAGTGCGTCGTCAGCAGGATGGTCTTGCCGTTGGCCAGCAACGACTTCAGGCGCTCCCAGATGAGGTGGCGCGCCTGCGGGTCCAGCCCGGTGGTGGGCTCGTCCATCACCAGCAGGTCGGGGTCGTTGATCAATGCGCGAGCGACCGTCAGCCGCCGGCGCATGCCGCCCGACAGGTCTCGTACCTGCGCCTTGGCACGGCTCTCCAGCCGCGCGAACTCCAGCAGCGCGGGCACGCGCTCCTCGATCACGGCGCGCTCCAGGCCGAAGTAGCGCCCAAAGATCCGCAGGTTCTCGACCACCGTGAAATCCGGGTCGAGGTTGTCGAACTGCGGCACCACGCCCACCCGCATGCGAGCCTGCGGCGCGCGCTGTGGAATCGGCTCGCCGCACAGGGTGAGCGTGCCGCACGCCGGCGTGGTCAGTCCCAGCAGCAGGCGCAGCGTGGTGGTCTTGCCGGCGCCGTTCGGGCCCAGCAGGCCGAAGCACTGGCCGCGTTGCACGCTCAGGCTGAGATCGTCGACCACGACGGTGTCGCCGTATTGCTTGCTTACATTGCGTAGTTCAAGAATGGCAGTCAAGGCAGGAGCGGGAGTTGGACGCGCCGCGGGCGCAATATCCACCATTATGCAGGCAGCAGCGCGGATGCTTTGTGGCGCGCTGCAGCAAGAATGCGCGGATGCGGTTATCTTGATGGTTCGCGCCGGCGTGCAAACCAGGCATCGTTGAGCCTGCCGGCGCGCAGCACGAAAGCAATAATCGGAACAAGCGATGGAGACGAGACAATGAGCGCAGAAGACCTGCTGGCCCAGTGGCAAGAGGCGGAACGCAAGGTGCGCGCGAGCCTGGCCGAGCCGGGGGTGGTATCGCTCGCGCAGTTGGGGGAACGCGCTGGCCTGCAGTTTTTCGAGGATATGCTGGCGGGCAGGATACCGGGTGTGCCGATCGGGCAACTGATGGGTTTCGTGCCAGTGGAGTTCGAGCCGGGGCGCTTCGTCTTCCAGGGCACGCCCGGGCCGCAGCATTACAACCCGATCGGCAGCGTGCATGGCGGCTACGCCGCGACCCTGCTCGATTCCTGCGTGGGTTGCGCTGTCCACACCATGCTGCCGGCCGGCAAGGGCTACACCACCCTGGAACTGAAAGTGAACTACGTGCGCCCGCTGACCGCGAAGACGGGCCCGATCCGTGCGGAAGGCTAGGTGATCAGCCTGACCACGCAGATCGGCATTGCCGAGGGCCGCATCGTCGACACGCAGGGAAAGCTCTACGCTTACGCCACGACCACCTGCCTGGTCTTTCCGATGCCGGCTGGCTGATCTGCGGCAACGCCGGCGCCGCTTTCAGCAGCCAGCCACCTTGCTTATACTTGTGTGTCGCCCGTCGGGCACCCCAATCGATAAGACCTGGAGTCGCAATGTCCTTCGAACACTGGCTGGCCTTTGTGTTGACAAGCATCGTCGTGCTCATCATTCCCGGCCCGACCATCCTGCTTGTGATCGGCGATGCGCTTGCCCATCGCGGCCGCTCCGCCTATGCCACCGTGGCCGGCGTTGCCGCGGGCGACCTGACCGCGTTCACACTGTCGATGGCCGGCCTCGGCGCGGTACTGGCCACCTCTGCGGCCCTGTTCACGGCGTTGAAGTGGGCCGGTGCGGCTTACCTCGTCTACCTGGGCATCCAGGCCTTGCGCGGCGCCTCGCGTGCCGGCGCGATGGCGGTCACGGCACAGTCTGGGAGCAGCCGCCAGCGCTTTGCCAAGGCATGGCTGGTGACTGCGCTCAACCCCAAGAGCATCGTGTTCTTCGTGGCCTTCGTGCCGCAGTTCCTCGATGCGCGCCTGGCCTTCTGGCCGCAGGCCGCGGTGCTGATTCCCACCTTCGTTGTGATGGCCACCGCCAACGCGGCGATCTACGCGCTGCTGGCGCGTGCGCTGGCCAAGCGCCTTACCACCCAGCGCGCACAGGCCAATGTGCAGCGCGCGGGTGGCATTACGCTGATTGGCGCGGGCGCGCTGATTGCGGCACGCAGCTGATGTAGCGGGTGATGTAGCGGGTGATGTAGCGGGAATTGCCGACCAGGCGGGCCGCCATTGTGCGGCCTGTTTTTTGCCTGTCGCCAGCGCCAAGTGCCGTGGCTTGAATGCGAGGCAAGGCGGCGGCAACACGCAAGTGTGTCCGGGATAATTCAAAAAACGGTGGGGAGTCAAAGTGCTAGCCGTGTCGCGCGCAAAGGGCGAACGCAAGCATTGCGCCGGCCGCGCTCGATCCAGGCGGAACGATGGGCAAGGCGGTATCAGGGCCGGTCGGCGGTTGTCAGGCCACGAAGGGCCGGACATCCGACGGCGCCGCTAAAACAAGAAAAATCCGCCAGGCAATGACTGGCGGATTTATGCGGCCTGCGGCAGAAACGCGTCGAAGCGCGCTCGCCGCTTGCTGTGCCGAAATCAGTACATCTTCTTCGGCAACATCTGCATGCGCAGGCGTTTGCGAAGGCGCGATTCCGCGGCTTTCTTCTTGCGCTTGCGCTCGGTCGTGGGCTTCTCGTAAGCGGTACGGCTCTTGAGTTCAACGATCAGGCCGGTCTGGAGGATGGCCCGACGGAAACGCCGCATTGCAACTTCAACGGGCTCACCTGGTTTCAAGACGATCTTAGTCAATTCTGTCCTTTAGCTTTGCCGCAAAGCGGCGGGTTCAAACAGGGGAAACATTGGCCGCTTCAGGACCCTTCTTGCCCTGTTGCGACTGGTATTGCACTCGCTGGTTATCTTGCAGCGGAGCACCCCCGCGAACCTGAGAGATGTGGACGAACAAGTCCTTGCCACCAGCGTCCGGGGTGATGAAGCCAAAACCCTTCTGGGCGTTGAAGAACTTGACGGTACCAGTTTCCATGGAAAAATCCTTTTTTGGGCGCAAAGAATGCGCCCACTTGCTTTTACACGTTTACGTAAACGCTGTCAAGAAAGAGTGCCTAAAGACCTTTGCAAATCCGTCAGGGTGGCGTATAGTACGCCCCTCTGACGCGGGGTGGAGCAGTTGGCAGCTCGTCGGGCTCATAACCCGAAGGTCGCAGGTTCAAGTCCTGCCCCCGCAACCAGACGTATTCTACTAAAAAGCCCGTCGGCAGTCCCGGCGGGCTTTTTGTTTTGTTGCGCGGGCAGATTGCGTCACTACCGCGCTACCCCTGCGCCGTCAGGCCGGAGAAAGCCATCGCCAGCCACCCGGCGGCGGCGCAGGCGCCCATCCACGAGAGCAGCACGGCAGCGATCGTTGACCATTTCATGGGCGCTCCTCAAATCGCCGGCTTGCCGGGCATGGCGGGCTCGTCCATGGCTGGCAAGGTGATCACGAAGCGCGCGCCGCCCTCGCTGCCGCTGTGCAGCCCGACCTGCCCGCCATGCAGCAGCGCGATGCGCCGCACAATGGCCAGCCCCAGGCCGAACCCCCCGGTGTGCCGGTTGCGGCTGGAATCGGGCCGGTGGAAGGGCTCGAAAATGCGGGCGCGCTCCTCCGGCGCAACCCCGGGGCCATCGTCCTCCACCGTCAGGGTCAAGGTGCCAGCCGCGTCGGTCTCGGCGTGCAGGTGGATGGCGTTGCGCGCGTAGCGGGTGGCGTTGCGGCAGAGGTTGAGCAGCGCCCGCGCCACCAGCCGCGGATCGCAGACGTGGTGAGGCTCGGGGCCGCTGGCATAGGCCGACAGCGTGAGCTTCTTATCCGCCACCTCGTTGGCCACGCTGGCCGCAACGCTGTCGATCAGCTCGCTCACCGAAACCCGCATCAGCATCATCGGCGCCGCGCCCTGCTCAAGCTGGCCGAGCGTCAGCAGCTCGGTGACCAGCTCGTCGAGCTCGCGCACGTCGCGGCGCAGGTCTTCCAGCCGCAGCGCCTGGCGCGCCTGTTCCGCTTCGCCCGTGCCGGCCGACTGCAGCAGCGCGATGCCGAACTCCAGCCGCGCGATTGGCGTTTTCAGCTCATGCGAGATGCCGTGCATCATTTCGCGCTGGTGCACGATCGACGCTTCGATCTGTTCGGCCATCTCATTGAATTGCTTGGCCAGTGCGGAGATGTTGGAGCGCCTGGGCAGGTTGGCGCGGGTCGACAGCTTGCCGTTGCCGAAATCCCTTGCCGCCTGCTGCAGCTTGTCCAGGTCGCGCCAGTGGTACCACACCCAGGCGATGATCGACAGCAAGGTGGCGAGCGCGATCAAGGCGTAGGCCAGCACGGAGATGTTGGTGTGGTCGTCTTCCTCGCTGAGCGCGTGCAGGATCTGGCCGTCGCGCAGCGGCAGGTAGTAATCCTTGGCGTTGTAGCTGAGCACCAGCTTGCCGCCGGCGAGGTCGGCAAGCTGCTGAGCATTGAGGTGGGTCAGGCTGGCCGCGTCGACCAGGTCGAACTTCTCGCGCGCCTGCCCTTGCAGGATGGCAAGCGCCGCGTCGCGGTCCTTGCCCTGTTGCGGCCCAAGGTATTCGGATAGCGTAAAGGCATAGCCTTTGCGGTTTTCCCGTTCGGTCTCGGTGAAATGCTCATGGAACAGCGGGATGAAGGTGGTGTTGATGGCGGTCACCGCGGCGGCCGCGGCCAGGATCACCAGCAGGTAGAGCTTGAGTAGCGAGCGGACCATTCATTCCTCCCATGCCGAAGGGCTGAAGAGGTAGCCGCGGCCCCAGATGGTCTTGATCTTGTGCGGCTCGGGCGAGGCATCCTCGAAGCGGCGGCGCAGCCGCGAGATACCGGAGTCGACGGTGCGGTCGATGCCGTCGAACTCGATGCCGCGCAAGGCCTTGAGGATGTCGTCCCGGCTGAGCACGGTGCCGGCGGCGCGCGCCAGGATCAGCAGCAGGTTGAACTCGGTGGTCTTCAGGTCCACCTCCTGCCCGCGCCATGTCACCTACCGGTTCGGCGGCGAGATCACCAGCGCGCCGAACACCAGTTCATGGTCCCGCTGCGCAGGCGCGGCGGTCTCGGCAACCCGCTCTGCGGCGGCGCGCCGCAGCAGGCGCGGGCGCGCGCCACCAGCAGCCTTGGCTCGATGGGCTTGACCACATAGTCGTCGGCGCCGATCTCCAGCCCCGCCACCTGGTCGTACGTATCGACGCGTGCGGTCAGGATGAGCACGGGCACGCGCGAGAACGCGCGAATGCCGCGGCACACTTCCATGCCGTCCATATGCGGCAGCATCAGGTCGAGGATCACCAGCGCCGGCCACAGGGCCTGGACGGCGGCCACCGCGATATCGCCGCGCCGCACTACCTCCACCACGAATTCGTAGTTGCCCAGATATTCGCTGACAAGCTGCGCGAGGCGATCATCGTCCTCGACCAGCAATACCTTGTACTTGGCCATGGCATCGCTCATGACAGGGCTCCCTGGGGCAGAAAAGTGCCGATTCTATCCGGCGAACGACCTGCATTGGATGTTGGAGACGCTTCAAGACAAATTTGCACAATTGAACAAGATTTCGCGCGATTTCAGGACAGACAGCCCGGCGCGCCATCCCTAATCTGCGTGCTTCGACATCAAGGCGGAGCAGCCGTGAAACAGCAAGCAAGCAATCAGTGGGGCGTGGCAAGGTTGCCGGTCGCGTACAGGGGCGCGCACAAGGGCGCGTACAAGGGCGCGTTTCTCGTGGCCGCGCTGGCGAGCCTCTGCCCGGCAGCGCACGCGGAAAGAACGTACTCCATTGGCCTGGCCGCCGGCGCCGCCCTGCGCTACGCGGGAAGCAGAGACTACCGGGCCGTCGGCGCGCCGGTGCTGCGCGCCGACTTCGGCAACGGTGCCTTTATCGATTTGCTGCAAGGCGCTGGCTATACCTACAAGTTCGGCAACGGCATGTTTGCCACGGCCTCGCTCGGCTACGCGCTGGGCCGTACCGACAAGAACCGCGCGGACCTGCCGGGCTCGGATCACCTGAAGGGCATGGGCAACATTCCGGGCTCGCTGATGGGCGCGTTCCAGCTCGGCGCGCGCGTGTACGGCGACACCACGCTGAGCGTGACGCTGGACGCGCCACTGACGCATCGCGAACGCGGGCTGAGCGGGCACATCGATCTGGTGGTGCCGGTGATCCAGTCGGGCGCGCACATCGTGACACTCGGGCCGAGCGTGCACTACGGCTCGGGCCGCTACATGCAGACCCTCTTTGGCGTGACCGATGCACAGGCCGCCAACAGCGCCTTTGGTCAGTACGCCCCCAAGGCCGGCTTCGATGCCGCGACGCTGTCGCTCGCATGGAACTACACGCTCTCGAAGGAATGGTCGGTACGCACCCTGGTGGCGGCGACACGCCTGCTCGGGGACGCCGCGAAGAGCCCGATCGTGCAGAGCAAGCAGTCGTACTTCGGCATGAGTTCGGTCAACTACACATTCTGAGGAGAACGCCATGATGTGGGATTGGCACGCCAGCCTGCCCGCGCAGGATCTTGCCGCCCGTGCGCGTGCCTGCGACACACGCCTGCCCGGCGTCGGCTCCCTGCTGCTGACCGGCGCCACCGGCTTTATCGGCGGCAACGTGACGGTGGCCGCGGTCAACGCCGGTCTGGCCCGGCGCTTGCTCTGCCTGGTGCGCGGCGAGGATGCCGCGGACGCATTGGCTCGCTTGCGCGAAAACGCCATCCAGTGCGGCTTGTTGCGCAGCCGGGTGGACTGGCTCAACGAGGACAACGTGTTGCTTGGCGCGCTTGACAGCGATTTCGCGCCTGCCGCACAGGCGCGGCTGGCGGGCGTCACCCATGTCATCAACTGCGCCGCGCTGGCCTCGTTCTCCGCCGATGCGCAGGTCACGCGCATCAACGTGCGCGATACCTTGCGTTTTGCCTCGCGCTTTGCCGGCAGCGCGGCCTTGCGGCGCTTCGTCCATGTCGGTACCGCCATGGCTTGCGGCACGCAGCGCGGGCCGAGGATTGCCGAGCGGGATGCCGGCCATGGCGGCACCAGCGATCTCAGCCACCTGGTGCCTTACACGCGCAGCAAGCAGGAAGTGGAGGTGCTGCTGCGCAACAGCTTGCCCGACCTGCCGCTGGTGGTGGCGCGCCCCTCTATCGTGGTGGGGCACACCGTGCTGGGCACGCAGCCCTCGGCCAGCATCTTCTGGCTTTTCCGGATCATCCACCAGTCGCGCCGCTATACCGCGGGCCCGCATACCCGCATCGACGTGATCGCCGTGGACGACTGCGCGCAGGCCTTGCTGCAGTTGGCGATAAAGCCCGAGCTGCGCTTCGATGCCTACCATCTTTCGGCCGGCGCGCGCGCGCCAACCATTGCCCAGGTGATCGCAGCCATGGACGAGGCGGCCTTGAGCGAAGACGCGCCCGCCTACCGTCTATGCCCGCCCAGCGAACTCCCCGCGCTGGCGAGCGACGTAGCGCGCAAGGAGCGCATCAGCAACCGGCGCCTGATCGAGCGCGCACTGCGGCTGTACGCGGGCTTTGCCGAGCTCGGCTATGTCTTTGACAACGGGCGCATCCGGGAGGAGATCGATTTCGAGCCCTTGTCGATCACGGACTACGTCAGCGAATGCATGCGCACTTCGCGCGGCGTCGGCATCCTCGAGCAGATGAGCTGGGATTTCAAGTCATGATGAGCATGCCTCCCATCGTTGCAACCTTTGGCCGAGGCATTGTGCGGGCCGCAGGTCTCGGTGCCGTGCTGGCCGCCTAGCCCCGGCGGGGAACGATCCGGGGCGAACGTGATGCAGGCGGTACTTTTGCCGGCTGATGAGCCAGCGCGACGTGGGCCGCGACTGGCTGCGGCGGCCCGGCAAGCCGCCCATGGCGTACCGTACGATGCGGCGCCTGTAGAAGTGTTACTCTTTTGAGTGATGCCTACCAGGAGATCACCGTGAGCCGCAAAACCCCCATCGAGCGCTATCGGAACATCGGTATCAGCGCGCACATCGACGCTGGCAAGACCACCACCACCGAACGCATCCTCTTCTACACCGGGGTCAACCACAAGATCGGCGAAGTCCATGACGGCGCGGCCACCATGGACTGGATGGAGCAGGAGCAGGAGCGCGGCATCACCATCACCTCGGCCGCCACCACGGCGTTCTGGAAGGGGATGGCCGGCAATTATCCTGAACATCGCATCAATATCATCGACACCCCCGGGCACGTGGATTTCACCATCGAGGTAGAGCGTTCGATGCGCGTGCTCGATGGCGCATGTATGGTCTACGATGCGGTGGGCGGCGTGCAGCCGCAGTCGGAGACGGTCTGGCGCCAGGCCAACAAGTACAAGGTGCCGCGCATCGCCTTTGTCAACAAGATGGATCGCGTCGGCGCGGACTTCTTCCGGGTGCGCTCGCAGATTGCCGACCGGCTCAAGGGCACGCCGGTGCCGATCCAGATACCGATCGGCGCCGAGGAAGGCTTCCAGGGCGTGATCGACCTGGTCAAGATGAAGGCCACCGTCTGGGACGACACCAGCCAGGGGCTGCACTTCGAATATCGCGAGGTGCCGCCCGAACTGCTGGAGCTGGCCAAGGAGTGGCGCGAGAAGATGGTCGAGGCCGCGGCGGAGGCCAGCGATGAGCTGCTGCACAAATACCTCGGCGGCGAGCCGCTGACGGAGGACGAGATTAGGGCGGCGCTGCGCAAGCGCACCGTCGCCAACGAGATCGTGCCGATGCTGTGCGGCAGCGCGTTCAAGAACAAGGGCGTGCAGACGCTGCTCGATGCGGTGATCGACTACCTGCCGTCGCCGGCGGACGTGCCCGCGATTCTCGGCCATACCGAGGACGACAAGGAGGCCGAGCGCCATCCCAATGACGACGAGCCGTTCTCCGCGCTGGCCTTCAAGATCATGACCGATCCCTTCGTCGGGCAGTTGATCTTCTTCCGCGTCTACTCGGGCGTGGTGAACTCCGGCGACACGGTCTACAACCCGGTCAAGGAGAAGAAGGAGCGGCTGGGACGGATCCTGCAGATGCACGCCAACGTGCGCAGTGAGATCAAGGAAGTGCGCGCTGGCGACATTGCCGCGGCGGTGGGGCTGAAGGAGGCGACCACTGGCGACACGCTGTGCGATCCCGATCACGTGATCATCCTCGAGCGCATGAGCTTCCCGGACCCGGTGATCTCCCAGGCGGTCGAGCCCAAGACCAAGGCCGACCAGGAGAAGATGGGCCTGGCGCTGAATCGCCTGGCGCAAGAGGATCCCTCGTTCCGCGTGCATACCGACGAGGAGTCCGGCCAGACCATTATCTCCGGCATGGGCGAGCTCCACCTGGAAATCCTGGTGGATCGCATGCGCCGCGAGTTTGGCGTGGAGGCCTCGGTCGGCAAGCCGCAGGTGGCCTACCGCGAGACCATCAAGCAGGGGTGAAGGACATCGAAGGCAAGTTCGTCAAGCAGTCCGGCGGGCGCGGCCAGTACGGCCACGTGGTGCTCGATCTGGAGCCGCAGGCGCCGGGCAAGGGCTATGAGTTTGTCGATGCCATCAAGGGCGGCGTGGTGCCGCGCGAGTTCATTCCCGCCGTGGACAAGGGTATCCGGGAAACGCTGGCGTCGGGCGTGCTGGCTGGCTACCCCGTGGTGGATGTCAAGGCCACGCTGGTGTTCGGCTCCTATCACGATGTCGACTCGAACGAGAATGCGTTCCGCATGGCCGGCTCGATGGCGTTCAAGGAGGGCATGCGCCGCGCCAAGCCGATCCTGCTCGAGCCGATGATGGCAGTGGAGGTCGAAACGCCCGAGGAATTCACCGGCAACGTGATGGGCGACCTGTCGTCGCGCCGGGGCATCGTGCACGGCATGGAGGACATCGCGGGCGGCGGCGGCAAGTCGGTGCGCGCCGAGGTGCCGCTGGCCACCATGTTTGGCTACTCGACCTCGCTGCGGTCCCTGACCCAGGGCCGCGCCACCTACACCATGGAGTTCAAGCACTACACGGAAGCCCCGGCGAGCGTGGCCGAGGCGGTCATCAACAGCCGGCACACGCGCTAGCGTGCATTGAATGGCCGGGCAGGGCAGGGCAAAGGCGCCGCGTGCCAGGCGGCGCCGCTTCGACTTGATGGGAGAGTGCAATGGCCAAGCATCTGTTTTCCCAATTCCCCGAGGACGAGCAACGCGCGGTCGTGGCCGTCTGCTCACGGCTGGGCTTTGTGCCGGACGACTTCGAGATCACCGACGAAGGCTTCCAGCCCGATAACGGCGACCCGGCGCCGCGCCAGGTCAGCGTGCGGCGCCCCGCGACGGATGCGCAGAGTGCCTATGACGCGAGCGAAGGGCAAGGGCCCGGCTGGATCGAGGAGTTCGAGAGCGATCTCGAGTGCGGCCTGTTCGGGCAACCTTCAGGGCACGCGCCTGCCTAGGGTCCACGCATAGGCGCGCTTACGCGCGCTTAGGCGACGCTCGACGGCATCATCCTGTACGCTTGCGCAAACACATCGGCGCGGCATCCTGCCGTGCCACAAAAATAACTCGGAGACGATCCATGCAGCGGGGTTTGCCGGCTAGCGTGTCATCACTTGTGCCTGCTTTCTTGTCATCTTTTTCGCTTGCCTTCCCGGCGGGTTTTGCCTCATCGGCCCCGGTCGCGCATGCCGGCCGGCGCCGGCAACTTGCCGCATGGCTCGCCACCGCGCTCCTTGGCCTGCCGGCGTTGGTCGCGGCGCAGGCCGTGGATAGCTATCCGTCCAAGCCGATTCGCGTCGTGGTGCCTTATTCAGCAGGCGGCGGCGCGGACAATGCGGCGCGCGTCATCACCGCCCAGATGGGCGTGCTGCTCAAGCAGCAGGTGGTGATCGACAACAAGCCGGGCGCCAGCGGCACCATCGGGGCCGCGGCGGTTGCCCAGGCGCCGGCCGATGGCTATGTGGTGCTGTACGACGCGTCCACCTTCGTCGTCAATCCGGCGCTGCGCAAGCTGCCGTTCGATGCGGCCAAGGATTTCCTGCCGGTCTCGCTGGCGGTCACGGCGCCCAATATCCTGGTGGTGCCGCCCAACGCCCCCTACAAGACGGTTGGCGAGTTCCTCGACTACGCACGTCAGCATCCCGGCAAGACGACCTACGCGTCGTACGGGCCCGGCAGCCCTGCGCACATGGTCGGCGAGCTGCTCAAGAGCCAGGCCAAGGTCGACCTGCTGCATGTGCCGTACAAAGGCGGCGCGCCGGCCCTGACCGATGTGATGGGTGGGCAGGTCGATGCCTATTTCGCCAACGCGGCGTCTGGCTTGCCCTATGTGAAGGCCGGCAAGCTGCGGGCGCTGGCGGTGACTTCCGCCAAACGCATGCCGGCCTTGCCCGACGTGCCGACGCTGGTGGAAAGCGGGCTGGCGGGCTTCGACGTACTGGAATGGAATGGCTTGTTCGTGCCCAAGGGAACGCCGCCGCAAGTGGTGGAGCGGCTGGCGGCGGCCGTGCGGGCCGCGGTCAACGATCCCAAGGTCAATGCCCGGCTGCTGGATCTTGGCGTGGTGCCGGTCGGCAGCAGTCCACAGGCCTTCGGGCAATTCCTGCAGACCGAGCTGACGCGCTGGGCGCGGCTGGTCAAGCAGAACAGCATTACGATCGAGTAGGCAATTGTGCGGGGCGGGATGTGGCTGCGGGGCTAGGAACCGCAGCGGTTCTGCAGTTGGGCTGCGGCAGTCCCGATCCCCATCCCGAAGCACCGAAGAAGTCCGATGCACAAATGGAAAAGGCCCGCAAATTCTTGCGGGCCTTTCACATTCTTTGGCTCCCCGAGCTGGGCTCGAACCAGCGACCTGCGGATTAACAGTCCGTCGCTCTACCAACTGAGCTATCAGGGAACAGCTGAGAAAAGGATTTTAACCAGTTTCTCGTTTATCCGTCAACACCTGCGCTGCAATTTCTTGCTGGCGGTGCTGCGGAACTTCTGGTTCCGCCCCGATGTTCCGAGGCAGGGCCGCATTATAGAAGGTCTTTCAGATTTTTGCCATAAAAAATCGCCCCGAAGGGCGATTTTTTCTCCATGGTGCGCCCGGCAGGGCGCACTCACTTGAGGGTGCAAGTCCCTTACACACCCGGCAAGGGGAAGTGTTAGCCAGAGACAAGGGTTTCCCGGGCGACTGGGAGTCTGAAGGAAGTCCGAGGCAAAGCGCTGGCCTGACGAACAGGAAGCGGATGAGGCGTCGTATCGGGGTGAGGTAGCCATAATTGCCAAAGCCCGATACTTGCACGGAACGATGCGGCGTAGATCCGACAGGCATAAGCGTGAAGGTGGGTGCGTCATACCCGGGGAGATCTGCACCGCTGCCACGGTGCTACCGACGTCGAGAGGCGTCGGGACGGCGGTGCAGAAGTCAGCAGAGGCCATATTAGGTGCGCGGTTGGCACTGAAGGGCCAAACATGAATGAGCGCGATTAGGACGACAGACCTCGATGCTTACCGACGAAGCCCAAATGCACGAACGAGTGCAGCCCACAGCGGAGGAAGGCGGGCGGAACCTGCCTGGGGCCGATGGGGGTGCGGAGGCTGGCACGGCGGCTGTCGGGCAAACGAAAGCGCGGGCGCCATCGCTGATGGAGGCGGTGGTCGAGAAGGGCAACATGTGGCTGGCGTACCGGAAGGTGGTCAGGAACGGTGGCGCGGCCGGGGTGGATGCCCTGGCGGTGACGGCGTTGCGGGACTGGCTGAAGGTGCACTGGCCGAGCGTCAAGGCGGCGCTGCTGGCCGGCCAATACATCCCGCAGGCGGTGCGCGCGGTGGACATCCCCAAGCCTGCGGGCGGGGTGAGGACACTGGGCATCCCGACGGTGATGGACCGGCTGATCCAGCAGGCGCTGCTGCAAGTTCTCCAACCGATCTTTGAGCCGGGATTCTCCGAGTCGAGCTACGGCTTCAGGCCGGGGCGCAGCGCTCAGCAGGCGGTCTTGCAGGCACAGCGGTATGTGCGGGAAGGCCGGCGCTGGGTGGTGGACATCGACCTGGAGAAGTTCTTCGACCGGGTCAACCACGACATCCTGATGTCGCGGGTGGCACGGCAAGTGAGGGACGCCCGGGTGCTCAAGCTGATCCGGCGGTATCTGGAAGCGGGGCTGATGCGTGGCGGGATGGTCGAGGCAAGGAGGCAAGGCACGCCGCAAGGCGGGCCGCTGTCGCCGTTGCTGTCGAACATCCTGCTGACGGATTGGGACCGTGAGCTGGAAAGGCGGGGCCTCGCGTCCTGTCGTTACGCGGACGACTGCAATATCTATGTGCGTAGCAAGACGGCAGGACGGCAGGTGTTGGCTGGCATGACAGCGTTCCTAGCGGAGCGGCTGAAGCTGCGGGTCAACGAGGCCAAGAGCGCGTGTGCGCGGCCGTGGGCGCGCAAGTTCCTGGGCTATAGCCTGACAATGCACCGTCAGGCGCGGTTGCGCATTGCGCCGGACAGCCTGCAAAGGCTGAAGGAGCGTGTGCGGGAACTGGTGCGTCCGGGACGAGGAGGGAACCCGGCCCACACGATAGCAGTGTTGAATCCGGTACTGCGCGGGTGGATGGGGTACTTCCGCTGGACCGAAGGCAAGCGTGCGCTGGAGGAGTTGGACGCCTGGATCAGACGGCGGCTGCGCTGCTTATTGTGGCGGCAAGCCAAACGTCGTCGGACCCGGGTGGTGATGCTGCGTCGGCAGGGGCTATCGGACGAGCGAGCGTACAAGTCAGCCTACAACGGGCGCGGCCCGTGGTGGAATGCTGGCGCGATGCATCTGCGCGATGCCTTCCCGAAACGCTACTTCGACGCCATGGGGCTGGTCTCGCTGCTGGATACTCAGCGGCGCTTGCAGTCTCGTTCGTGAACCGCCGTATGCGGAACCGCACGTACGGTGGTGTGAGAGGGCTGAGGGGGTAACCCCTCACCCTACTCGATCACTTTGCCGGGCACGCCAGGCTCAGTCGAACACCGGCGAATCGACGCCGAGGATCTTGTGCAGCTTCGGCGAGGTGGTCGTGTACTGCATGTGGATTTTCTTCTCGGGGAAGATATAGGGCGCGGCGCCGAAGGCGGCCAGCGCGGCTTCATGGAAGCCCGAGAGGATCAGCTTCTTCTTGCCGGGGTAGGTGTTGATGTCGCCCACCGCGAAGATGCCCGGGATGTTGGTCTCGAACTTCTCCGTATCCACCTTGACCTGCTTGCGCTCCAGGTCCAGGCCCCATTCGGCGATCGGGCCCAGCTTGGGCGACAGGCCGAAGAACACCAGCAGGTCGTCGAGCGGCAGGCGGCGGGTCACGCCGTCGGCGCCCGTCACCTTGATCTCGGTAAGGAGGCCCTCTTTCTCCTCGTAGCCGCTGATCTGGCCCACCAGGAACTGCATCTCCATCTGCTCGCACAGGTCCTTCATCTTGGCGACCGATGCCGGCGCGGCGCGGAAGCCGTCGCGGCGATGGATCATCACCACGGATTCGGCCTTGCCGACCAGGTCCAGCGTCCAGTCGAGCGCGGAGTCGCCGCCGCCGACCACGACCAGGTTGCGGCCGTGGAAGCGGCTCGGATCCTTCACGCGGTAGAACAGCTGCTTGCCGTCGAACTTGTCGATGCCGTCCACCTTGACCGTGCGCGGCTGGAACGAGCCCACGCCGGCGGCGATGAAGATGGTCTTGGTGATGAAGCGGGTGCCGAGCGAGGTCTCGACGAAGAAGCGGCCGTCTACGCGGCGCTCCACCACAGCCACTTCCTGGCCCAGGTGGAAGGTCGGCTCGAACGGCTCGATCTGCTTGAGCAGGTTGTCCGTCAGTTCCTGGCCGGTGCAGATGGGCACGGCCGGGATGTCGTAGATGGGCTTGTCCGGATAGAGCTCCACGCACTGGCCGCCGACCACCTTGAGGGAGTCGATCACGTGCGCCTTGATTTCGAGCAGGCCCAGTTCGAAGACCTGGAAGAGTCCGACCGGACCGGCACCGACGATCAGCGCATCGATTTCCAGCGGGTGGCCGCCGCCAGCGTTGCCGGCGGCAACGTGGTTGGTGGCGTCGGCGACGGGGTTAGGGATGCTCAAGTCCATATTCGTCCTGATACGTTGTGGGCACATGCGTGCCCGGCATTGCGGGAAAGCGCGTGGGTGGGGACGGCTTTCTGACCTGTCTTTTGGTGTTGCAGGTATCAGCGTTGCAGGTATTGCAGCTTGTCGGCCGTGTCCTTCCATTCCTCGGCTTCGGCCAGCGGGGCCTTGGTCTTGGTGATGGAAGGCCAGTTGCGTGCCAGCTCGGCGTTCAGGTCGATGAACTGTTGCTGGTCGCCCGGCACGTCTTCCTCGGCGTAGATCGCGTTGACCGGGCATTCCGCCACGCACACCGCGCAATCGATACACTCATCCGGGTCGATGGCGAGGAAGTTGGGGCCTTCGCGGAAACAATCGACCGGACACACGTCAACGCAGTCGGTATAGCGGCAACGGATGCAGGATTCGGTGACAACGTGAGTCATTTCGGTTCCAGAAAAACAGGATCGGCTTCGATGGGAATGGATTTGGCCTGTTGTGCCTTGCTCATCACGCCGGTGCGGGCCTACCCTGGAGTCACTGGGTTCACCATACGCGGCGCGAGCGAAGGCCGTGGCCTATCAAAGACCGATATTGTAGCTGAGCCATTAAGCAAGGGTAGTCGCTCTATATAGCCAGATCAGATAGTTTTCTTATTTCTTTATGTGCATTTGATCCAAGGCAGCCGGCGTCGTGCCCGCCGATGTGCTTTTCTGGCCGGTGCGGCGTTGGCGTTGTATGCTGCCTGAGCTTGCCTGCGCGGTATTGCCGCGTGCCTAACCCAGTGAGGAGTGCGTCATGCCTAGACCCGCCCGGGAGTCGTCGCGCAGCCGCGGTTTCAGCCAGGCGGCGAACGCCTTGCTATGCCTGGCGGCGCTGGCCATGCCGGCCGCGCATGCGCAGACGCTGGCCAAGGCCGGGCCCCCGGACAGCGTGGTGGCCCGCTTGATGGCGTGGCGCACGATGAGCGACAGGCCGGTATCCCTGAGCGCGCTGGCGCGCTTCGATTGGGACGATTTCGGCGTGATCGTCGAGGCGGCGGGGAGGGTATGGCCAATTGCGGCCAGGCCGGGTTCCTGCCGTGCGACGCCGGCCTGCAGCCCGAGCGTGGCGCGCCGGTCCAGGTGCTGGTGTTCCGCCGCGGCACGCAGCGGGTCTACCAGGAGCGCATCACGGCCCGTTCGGCAACCTTCGCCGAACCGCTGCCTGCCGATGTGCCCCGGGCGCAGGCCACGCTGATTGGCTGCCCCGGCTATCGCGGGCAGGTCCTGTGGTGCCTGCGCGGCAGCGCGCGGGGCCGCCAGCCCGATCCTTTCCTCGATGGCGCATGAGGCCGGCCGGCATGGCCGATGCGGCTTCATGGGCTGAGCGCCGCGCTTTCGGTTAGCATGGCGCTCTGACTCGGCACTGCCGTCTGGCCCGACATGATCATTACCTCTTTGCTCGACACCGACCTGTACAAGTTCACCATGATGCAGGTGGTGCTGCATCACTTCCCGGCGGCACAGGTCGAGTACCGCTTCAAATGCCGTAACGCGGGGGTCGACCTGACGCCCTACGTGGACGAGATACGCGACGAAGTGGCGCAGCTGTGCCAGGTCCGCTTTACGCCGGACGAGCTGCAATACCTGCGCGAGCTGCGCTTTATCAAGAGCGATTTCGTCGACTTCCTCGGCCTGTTCCACCTCAACGAGAAATACGTGACGATCAAGCCCGCGGCCTCCGGCAGCGGCGAGATCGAGATCACCATCCGCGGGCCGTGGCTGCATACCATCCTGTTCGAGGTGCCGTTGCTGGCCATCGTCAACGAGGTCTATTTCCGCCGCACCCAGCCGCAGCCGGACTGGAGCGAGGGACGCAAGCGCCTGGAAGACAAGCTGGCCTTGCTGAAGATGCCTGCCCACGCCGACTGCGTGATCGCCGACTACGGCTCGCGCCGCCGTTTCTCGCGCGACTGGCAGGAGGAGGTGTTGCAGACCATGCGGCGCGTGCTCGGCCCGCAATTGGCCGGCAGCAGCAACGTGCATTTCGCGCGCATGCACAACCTGGTCCCGCTCGGCACCATGGCGCATGAATACCTGCAGGCCTGCCAGGCCCTGGGGCCGCGGCTGCGCGACTCGCAGGTGTTCGCGCTGGAAGTGTGGGCCAAGGAGTACCGCGGCGACCTCGGCATTGCCTTGTCCGACACCTATGGCTTCGATGCCTTCCTGCGCGATTTCGACCTGTACTTCTGCAAGCTGTTCGATGGCGTGCGGCACGATTCCGGCGACCCCATCGCCTGGGGCGAACGCATGCTGGCGCACTACGCCGCTGGCCGTGTCGACCCGCTGGGCAAGACGCTGATCTTCAGCGACAGCCTCGACATCCCGCGCGTGATCGAGCTGTACGAACGCTTCGGCGGGCGCTGCCGGCTTGCCTTCGGCGTGGGCACCAACCTGACCAACGATCTCGGCTACACGCCACTGCAGATCGTCATCAAGATGACCCGCTGCAATGGCCAGCCGGTGGCCAAGCTGTCGGACACGCCCGAGAAGACCATGTGCGACGATCCCGCTTACCTGGCGTACCTGCGGCAGGTGTTCGGCATCAAGGCGCCGACCTAGCGCTTGATGCAAGCGCGCCGCCGCAGCCGCTGCCCCCAAATCCACCAAGCCACCAAGCCACCAAGCATCCAACCTCCGGAAATCGACTCATGGATACCACCTCCGCCCGCGATCGCATCTTTGCCCGCATCCGCGCCGCCCAGGGCCGCGCGCCCGGGGTGAGCAACGGCGAGCGCGCGGCGGTGGCCGATTACCTCGCGCGCCATCCTGCCGGCCCCCGTCCGCCGGCGCCGGCGGACCGGATCCAGGCCTTCCATGAGCAGGCGCAGAAGTTGGCCTCCACGGTGGAACGGGTGGTCACGATGGCCGATGTGCCGGCCGCGGCCGCGCGCTACCTGGACAGCCTCGGCCTTGGGCGCCGCGCCGTGGCCTGGGACACCTTGGCGGCGCTGGACTGGCAAGGGCAGGGCTTGACGGTGGAGTGCCGGCCACCCATCCGCGATGCGCAGGCCGATCACGACCATGGCGACATGGTCGGCATCACGGGCTGTTTTTGCGCGATCGCCGAGACCGGCTCGCTGATGCTGCTGTCCGGCCCGCAGACGTTCGCGTCAGCCGCGCTGTTGCCCGAGACACATATCGCGGTGGTGCCGGTCTCGCGCATCGTCGATGGCCTGGAAGACGCCTTCGCGCTGGTGCGCAGCGAGCGCGGGAGTTGCCCCGTGCCACCAATACCATCAGCGGGCCCTCGCGCACCGGCGACATCGAGCAGACCATCGTGCTCGGCGCGCACGGCCCATACCGCGTGCACGTGATCCTGGTCGAGCAGGACTGAGTGCGGCTGGCCGGGGCGTCCGGAATCGGTGGAGTCGCGCGGCGATTGCTTTACACTTGAGGGCCTCGCCACGCGCCCGCGGCCCGCTCGCCGGGCCGCTCGGGTTCGTGCGCTTTCTCCGCTCGTGGCCAACATCAGGCCCGGGTGCCGCAATCCGATACAAGGAGACCCCGCTCGATGCGACGTGCCCCCGCACTGCTATCCCTGCTGGCCCCGTTGTTGTTCACCCTGTTGCTCTCGCTGGTGCCGAGCCTGGCACACGCCGCCGATCTCGATGGCGCCACGCTGTCGCCGCTGTGGGCCTTGCCCTTCGCCGGCACCTTGCTGTCGATCGCGCTGTTCCCACTGATCGCGCCGCGCTTCTGGCATCACCACTACGGCAAGATCATCGCAGGCTGGGCAGTGCTGTTCCTGGTGCCGTTCGCGCAGGCCTTCGGCGTGCATGCCGCCGCCGCCAATGCCGTGCACGCGTTGCTGTCGGAGTACATCCCCTTCATCGCGCTGATCGCCGCGCTCTATATCGTCGCCGGTGGCATCTGCGTGCGTGGCAGCCTGCACGGCACGCCGCGCCTGAATACCGGCCTGCTTGCGCTCGGCACGGTGCTGGCCAGCCTGATGGGCACCACCGGCGCCGCCATGCTGCTGATCCGGCCGCTGCTGCGCGCCAACGACAACCGCAGGCACGTGGCGCACGTGGTGGTGTTCTTTATTTTCCTGGCGGCCAATGCGGGCGGCGCGCTGACGCCGCTGGGCGATCCGCCGCTGTTCCTGGGTTTCCTGAAAGGCGTGGATTTTTCTGGACCCTGCGCAACATCCTGCCCGAGACGCTGTTCATCTGCATCTCGCTGCTGGTGATCTTCTATTTCGTCGATCGCCACTACTACCTGAACAAGGAAGAAGAGCTGCCGCAAGCGGCCGATCCCACGCCCGACTCCGCGGGCATCCGCATCGAGGGCAAGCGTAATTTCGTGCTGCTGCTGGCGGTTGTTGGCCTGGTGCTGATGAGCGGGCTCTGGAAGCCCGGCATCGAGTTCAACGTGATGGGCACCCTGGTCGGCCTGCCCGCGGCGGTGCGCGATGTGCTGCTGGTGGCAGTGGCGCTGCTGTCCCTGCTGATCACGCCGATCACCGCGCGCACGGGCAACGAATTCAACTGGGAACCGATCCTGGAAGTCGGCAAGCTGTTCGCCGGGATCTTCCTCACCATCATTCCCGTGATCGCCATGCTCAAGGCCGGCACCGACGGCGCCTTCGCCGGCGTGATCCGCATGGTCAGCGATGCCGGCGGCCAGCCCATCGACAGCATGTATTTCTGGGCCACGGGCATTCTCTCGTCCTTCTTGGATAATGCGCCGACCTACCTGGTGTTCTTCAACACCGCGGGCGGCGACCCCGCCACGCTGATGACGCGCGACGCCTCGACGCTCGCGGCCATCTCGGCCGGCGCCGTGTTCATGGGCGCTAATACCTATATCGGCAACGCGCCCAACCTGATGGTCAAGGCGATTGCCGAAAGCCGCGGCGTGCGCATGCCCAGCTTCTTCGGCTACATGCTGTGGTCGATCTGCGTGCTGGTGCCGCTGTTCCTGGTGATGACCTTTCTCTTCTTCCACGTGTGAGTGTGAGCATGACCAAGCCTTCCATCCTTGTGACCCGCGCCGTCTTTCCCGAGGTGATCGACCGGCTCGCGCAATACTTCGACGTCGACGACAACCAGCAGGACGTGGCGCTGGATGGCGCCGCGCTCAAGGCGCGCCTCGCCGGCAAGTCCGGTGTGCTGGCCAATGCCGCGGACCGCATCGGTGCCGGGCTGGTGGCCGGGCTGCCAGCCTTGCGCGCGGTCTGCAACATGGCGGTGGGGTACAACAACCTCGATGTGCCGGCGCTGACCGCCGCCGGGATCGTGGCCACCAATACGCCCGATGTGCTGACCGAGACCACGGCCGATTTCGGCTGGGCCTTGCTGATGGCCACCGCGCGCCGCGTAACCGAGTCCGAGCACTGGCTGCGCGCCGGCAAGTGGGAGCGGTGGAGCTACGACATGTTCCTCGGCATGGACCTGTACCGCAGCACGCTCGGCATCCTTGGCATGGGCCGCATCGGCCAGGCGCTGGCACGCCGCGCGGCCGGGTTTGGCATGTCGGTGCTCTATCACAACCGCAGCCGCTTGGCTGATGAAACCGAGCGCGCGCTCAACGCGCGCTATGTCAGCAAGGCTGAGCTGCTGGCGCAGTCCGACCACCTGCTGCTGGTACTGCCCTATAGCGCGCAGAGCCATCACAGCATCGGCGCGGCCGAGCTGGCGCAGATGAAGCCGTCGGCCACGCTGGTCAACCTGGCGCGTGGCGGCGTGGTCGACGATGCCGCGCTGGCCGATGCGCTGCGAGAGCGGCGCATCTTCGCTGCCGGACTCGACGTGTTCGAGGGCGAGCCGCAGGTCCATCCCGGCCTGCTGGCGGTGCCCAATGTGGTGCTGACCCCGCACATCGCCAGCGCCTCGGAGAAGACCCGCCGTGCCATGGCGGATCTCGCCGCCGACAACCTGATCGCCGCGCTCGACACGGGGCCGCAGGCAGGGCATCCGCCTTCGGTGATCAATCCCGACGTAATGGCGCGCCGCCGCTGATCCTCTTGCTGCCAACCCCTGCTAACCCATTCATGAATTTGATTCCCCTGTTGACCCTGGCCCTTGCGCTGGCAGCCGTGTTGCTGCTGGTGGTGTTGCTGCTGCGACCGCGTGTCGCACAGGACGGCGCCGGCCCGGAGCTGCTGCGCCAGCTCGCCGAACTGCGCGCCGAAGGCGCACGCGGCAATGAGCGTCTGGAGCGCGAACTGCGCACCGAGGTGACCGAGAGCGCGCGCGTCGGCCGTGGCGAAGCCGGCCAGCAGATGATGCGTTTCCAGCAGGCGCTGTCCTCGCAGCTCACCAGCATCGCCACGCTGCAGAACAACCAGATCGACATGTTCGCGCAGCAGCTTCCAAGCTGACCGAGTCCAACGCCCAGCAGCTCGAGCAGGTCCGGCAGAACCTGCTGCAACAGGGCCAGCAGGCACGCGACGAGCAAGGCAGCGCGCTGCGCCGTTTCGGCGACGGGCTGCAGCAGCAACTGGCGCAGATGTCCGAGGGCAACGAGCGGCGCCTGGGCGAGGTGCGCGCCACGCTGGAGCAGCGGCTCAAGGAGATCGAGGTCAACAACGCGGCCAAGCTCGAGGAGATGCGCCGCACCGTCGACGAGAAGCTGCACGCCACGCTGGAGCAGCGGCTGGGCGAGTCCTTCAAGCTGGTCTCGGACCGGCTCGAGCAGGTGCACCGGGGCCTTGGCGAAATGCAGGCGCTGGCGCAGGGCGTGGGCGACCTCAAGCGGGTGCTGACCAATGTCAAGTCGCGCGGGACATGGGGCGAAGTGCAGCTGGAGATGCTGCTCGAGCAGGTGCTTACCGCCGAGCAGTACGCCAAGAACGTGGAGACGGTGCGCAATACCGGTGCGCGCGTGGAGTTTGCGATTCGCCTGCCGGGCAAGGACGCTGCCGGCGGGCAGGTGTGGCTGCCTATCGACGCCAAGTTCCCGAAGGAGCAGTACGAGCGCCTGCTCGACGCGCAGGAGCGCGGCGATGTCGATGGCGTTGTGCTGGCCGGGCGCGAACTGGAAGCCGCGATCAAGCGCGAGGCCCAGACGATCTCCGAGAAATACGTGTCGCCGCCGGCCACCACGGACTTCGCCATCCTCTTCCTGCCCACCGAGGGGCTGTATGCCGAAGTCTTGCGGCGCCCCGGGCTGGCCGACCTGCTGCAACGCAATTTCCGCGTCACGGTAGCCGGGCCGACCACGTTGGCCGCGTTGCTCAACAGTCTGCAGATGGGGTTTCGCACCCTGGCGCTGGAGCGGCGTTCGAGCGAAGTGTGGGAGGTGCTGGGTGCGGTCAAGACCGAGTTCGGCAAGTTCGGCGATGTGCTGGCCAAGACCCGCGACACGCTGGAGCGCGCTGCCCGCAACATCGAGCAGGCCGAGGTGCGTACGCGCCAGATGGAGCGCAAGCTGCGCACCGTGGAGGCGCTGCCGGGCGAGAACGCGCAGGAACTGCTGGGCCTGGCCGCCATGGCGGATGACGAGGCCGCAGGCGGTTGAGACGCAAAAACCGAGCAAAAAAAGCGCATCGGATCGATGCGCTTTTTTACTTTCTGGCGGCTGGCTGTGTCAGGACAGGTCGCGGATCGTCACTTCGATGCCGCCGAAACGCGCAGCCACCCAGTTGTAGGCCTTGCAGGCCAGCCAGAGCAGGCCAAAGCCGATCAGCGCATTGAGAATCAGTGCCGTGAAGACGGTGATGCCGGGCAGGTCACCATAACGGATAAAGGCCACGAACAGGCCCAGCGAGACGATGGGTACCGAAAAGCACAGGTACACGAGCACGAGCGCGCGGGCGGTTTTGACCGGGTGGAGGTACGCAATCTCCTGATTCATGACAGCTTGGGCAGTAAGCAAAGTAATGTTGCGCAAGTGTATCCAATGGGGGAGGCGGCGCATAGTCCGGCACTCGCGGGGTATGGAAAACCGCCGATCTGCTTGCTAAACCCGGGCAAATCTGCTGCGCAAAAACGACACAAAGGTGAAGCCGGCGCACCGTGGCGGCCCTGGTGGGAGCCAACAAGGGCGCCGGCAAGGGCGCCATGAAGGGGGCAGTGAGGGCACCCCTTACATCAGCCCGTCGAAGAGCATGACCTCGACCTCATCGCCCGCCGCGACCATGCCCTGTTCATGCCCGAGCACGATGAAGCAATTGGCCTCGCTCATCGAGCGCAGCACGCCCGAGCCCTGCTGCCCGGTGATGCTCACCTGCCAGCCGCCCTCCGGGTCCGGCGCCAGGATGCCGCGCTGGTACTCGGTGCGGCCAGGCTTCTTGCGGATCGCCTGGGCGCTGCGCACGCGCATCAGTGGCAGGGGCGCCACCTTCGCGCCCATCTGGCGGTGCAGGGCGGCCCGCACGAAATGATAGAACGTCACCATCACCGCCACCGGGTTGCCCGGCAGGCCGAAGAGCAGCGCCTGGTGGCCGTGGGAGGCAATGCGTCCAAAGGCCATGGGCCGGCCGGGGCGCATGGCGATCTTCCAGAAGGTCACATCGCCAAGCTGGGCCATGATCTGCTTGGTGTAGTCGGCTTCGCCCACCGATACGCCGCCCGAGGTGATGACCGCGTCGGCATTTTCGCACGCGCTGCGGAACGCCGCTTCCAGCGCGGCGGGATCGTCGCGCACCACGCCCATGTCGATCAGGTCGACGTTCAGCCGCCGCAGCATGGCGTGCAGCGTGTAGCGGTTTGAGTCGTAGACGCAGCCGGCGTCGAGCGTCTCGCCGATCGAGCGCAGTTCGTCGCCGGTGGAGAAGAACGCGACGCGCAGGCGGCGCCGCACCTTGACTTCGGCCACGCCCAGCGATGCCAGCAGCCCAAGGTCGGCTGGCTGCAGGATGCGCCCGGCGGCCAGCGCCGGCTGGCCGATGGCAAGGTCTTCGCCCCGCAGGCGGCGGTTGTCGCCGGCCCGTACCGCCCTGGCCTCAAAGCGAACCTGTTCGCCTTGGATGTCGACGAATTCCTGGGGAATCACGGTGTCGCAGCCGGCCGGCATGATGGCGCCGGTCATGATGCGCGCTGCCTGCCCGCGTGCCACCGCTTGCTCGCAGGCAGCGCCGGCGAAGGCGCTGCCGACCACCGTCAAGGTCACGTTGCCGCCGGCGGCCAGCTCGCTGCTGGCGAACGCATAGCCGTCCATGGCGGAGCTTGTCGTGCGCCGGCACGTCCAGCGTGGAGATGACGTCTTCGGCCAGCACGCGATCGAGCGCCGTGCGCAGGGCGACCTGCTCGGTGCCGCGCACCGGCTCGACCACCTCGCCGATGATCTGGTTGGCCTGCGCCACCGGCAACGCACCGGGATCGTAGTCGGACAGGCAGGAAATGACGGATTGTAGTGATGGCATGGACCGTTCCCGGGGCAGCGGCCTGGCTTAAGTTGTCAGCGCGCTTCGAGCGTGCGCAACTCATCCAGGGTATTGATATTGGCGAAGGCGCCGGCGTCTTCGAACAGCACCTCGGCCAGGCGGTGCGAGGCGGCCCAGGTTTCGATCTTGCGGCCGCCGCCGTTGAGGAAAGCCACCAGGCCGTCGAGCGCCGTGGCCGGCATCAGGCAAAACACCGGCTGGACCTGCCGGCGGCCATCCGCGTCGATGGTGACGGGGATGGCCATCTCGGCGCCTTGCTCATCGATCGCGCTCGCCAGGCGCGCGGCCAGGTCGGATGGCAGGAAAGGCGAGTCGCAGGGGCGCTCAGCATCCAGCCCGTCTGGCATTGCTCCAGCCCGGCCAGCATGCCGGCGAGGGGTCCGGCGAAGTCCGGCACCGAATCGGTGACCACCGGCACGCCGAAGGACTCATACGCGGCCAGGTTGCGGTTGGCGTTGATCAACATGCCGCCGGTCTGCGCAGACAGGCGCATCAGCGTATGCATCGCCATGGGCGCGCCCCGGAACGGTTGCAGACCCTTGTCGGTGCCGCCCATGCGGCTACCCCTGCCGCCGGCGAGGATCAGGCCGGTAATGTCTTCGCGAGGAATCATTGGGGGATGGGAGAGTAGGGAGCTGGGTTGGGCGGGGCGGCTGCCATCAGCCGCCGATATACGACATTTCGATCTTGTTCTCGGCGCGTGCCTGCCGCACCGCGGGGTCGCTGCGCTGTTCCGAGTAGTGATCGGTGCGCCCTTGCCAGACCCCGGCAATGGCGTTCGAGATTTCCAGGTCGCTGTGCTCGCCGCGCAGCAGCGCCCGCAGGTCGTAGCCTTCGGTGGCGAACAGGCACAGGTAGAGCCGGCCTTCAGTCGACAGGCGGATGCGGCTGCAGTCCCCGCAGAAGGCGTGGGTCACGCTGGAGATCACGCCGATCTCACCGGCGCCGTCGCGGTAGCGCCAGCGCTCGGCGGTCTCGCCGCTATAGTTGGCGGAGATGGTTTCCAGCGGGAATACCTCGTGGATGCGGCGTACCACTTCGGCCGAGGGCAGTACCTCGTCCATCTGCCAGTGGTTGCTGGCGCCCACGTCCATGAACTCGATAAAGCGCATGATGATGCCGCTGTTACGGAAATGCGTGGCCATCGGCACGATTTCCCCGTCGTTGGTGCCGCGTTTGACCACCATGTTGACCTTGATCGGCGCCAGCCCGACGGCCTGCGCGGTCTCGATGCCGTCCAGCACATCGCGCACCGCGAAGTCGACATCGTTCATGCGGCGGAAGGTGGCGTCGTCGATGGCGTCCAGGCTCACGCTCACCCGCGTCAGGCCGGCATCGCGCAGCGCGCGCGCCTTGCGGGCCAGCAGCGAGGCGTTGGTGGTGAGGGTGAGGTCCAGCGGCTTGCCCGACACCGTCTCGATGCGCGCCAGCATTTCCACCAGCTTCTCGATGTTCTTGCGCAGCAGCGGCTCGCCGCCGGTCAGGCGGATCTTCTCCACCCCGTGCGCAACAAACAGGCGGGCGGCGCGCTCGATTTCCTCGAAGCTCAGCAACTCGGAGTGCGGCAGGAAGGTGTAGTCCTTGTCGAACACTTCCTTGGGCATGCAGTAGACGCAGCGGAAATTGCAGCGATCCGTGACCGAGATGCGCAAATCATGCAGCGGCCGGCCGCGCGTATCGGCAACCAGCCCGGACGGTGCGGCGAGCACAGCCGGAATGCTTGGCGTCATCGAGCGGTAGCGATGGTCGCGCAGGTCGAAAATGGGGATGACGGATTCGGTCATGGCCTGGGGGCGTGGCAGTGCAGGTGACGGGGGCTCTAGGCGCCAGCGCGGATGCGTGGGGGCGAGCAACGCCCGTTCCGGGGCACCATCTTTCGGGTGCCCTCCATTTGTCATTCTAGCCGAGCCGGGCATGGTACCGCCGGCATCACCCGGGGCATAGCCCGCGGGCATGAAAAAGGGACGGCATCGCCGTCCCTTTCCTTGCTACCCGAGAGGGTGCCGCTTACTTCTGCGGCGTCGTCTCTGCGGTATCGCCACCGGTCTCGACCAGGATCATCGGACCTTCAGGCAGCGGCGGCAGGGCTTGCGCTCCCGCACGACGCGCGGCGCCGGCGGGATGTTGGCAGCCGCTTCCTGCGCAGCGCGCAGCTTGCTGGTGTCGGTGTTGACCCACTCCAGGCCAGCCGAAGCCAGCATGGGTTGGAGGCTTTCGACTGCCACCGCGGCCACCGGGGCTGCGGCCGGCACGGGTGCCGGTGCGGCCGCGGGTGCTGCTGCCGGCACTTCAACGGCAGGCGCCACGGCAGCAGGGGCTTCCACGATAGCTTCCGCCACAACCGGGGCCGGTGCCGGCTGGTAGGCGGCCGGGCTTGCTGCGACCGTTTCAACCACCGGTTCAGCCACCGGCTCGGCAACTGTTTCAACGATCGGTGCAGCGACCGGCGCCGAGATGGGCGCGGCTTGCACGAACACCGGCTCTGCCGGCGGTGCCACGGGCTGTTGCGCCACGGCAGCCGCTTCGGCGGGCTGGTAGGCAGGAGCGCTCGGCGCGGCTTCGTCAACCGTCACGGCAGCGGCTTCGACCGCGGGCGCTTGGGCGACAACAGCCGGGGCGGCGGCCTGGGTGCTTTCGCGCACTTCCGCCGTGTACTCGCCTTCAGCGCTTTCCGCGCCTTCGGTTGCCTGGACGCTGTCATCGCGTTCGCGGCGATAGCGGTTGCGGCCACGGCGATTGCGGCGGCGGCGTTCTTCACCTTCACCGTTCTCGGTGCCTTCCGTGCCTTCCGTGCCTTCCGGCAGGTCGGTGCGTGCGTTGTCGGCGTCGTCGTGCAAGGCAACCGCTGCGGCTACGGCCGGTGCTGCTACGACAGCGGCTGCGGTCACGGCTACGGCTTCGGCAGCCAGGCCTTCGGCGGCTTCGCCTTCGCGCGGCGCGTCTCCTCGTTCACGCTGGCGGTCGCGCTGGCGCTCGCGGCGTTCCTGGTTGCGGTCGCGGCGGCCTTCGCCACGGCCTTCCGTACGCTCGGCCGGTGCACCCTCGGGCTGGCGGGCCGGCTGGACTTCCAGTGCGGCCTGGCGCGGGGCGCGGCTACTGCGCTCGCCGCGTTCACCGCGTGGCTCACCACGCTCGCCACGTTCACCGCGCGCTTCGACGCGCTCGCCACGCTCCGTGCGCTGTTCGCCACGGTCCGTGCGCTCGGTGCGCTCACCACGTTCCTGGGGGCGCGCTCGCCACGCTGGCCGCGGCCCTGGCGCTCGCCACGCTCGCCGCCGCGTTCACCGCGCTCGCCACCACGTTCGCCGCGCTGGGCACGGCCTTCGCCGCGTTCGCCACGCTGGCCGCGCTCGCGACGGTTCTCACCGCTGCGCTGTTCCGCGTCAACCGGCTTGGCCGGTTCGACGGCGGGTGCTGCGGGCTTGGCGCCGAACAGGCTCTTCAGCCAGCCGATAAAGCCACCGCCGACCACCGGCTGGGTAGCCGGCACCGGACGTGCGGCTGCTGCGGCTGCCTCCGGGCGCGGGGCGCGTTCGGCGCGCGGCACGGAGACGGGCGCCGGCTGTTCCGGGGTGATGCCCTTGACGGCAGCTTCCTGGCGCGGCTTGGCGTCTTCCTTCTTGCGGCTGCTGTAGCTGGTGTCGGCTTCCAGTTCCTTGGCGGCAGCCTCGACCATCTTGTAGCTGGCCATGCTGTCTTCCAGGCGCGGGTCGTCGTGACGCAGGCGCTCCAGCTTGTAGTGCGGGGTCTCCAGGTGCTTGTTGGGGATCAGCAGCACGTTGACCTTGAAGCGCATCTCGATCAGGTTGATGTCCTGGCGCTTCTCGTTGAGCAGGAACGCAGCCACTTCCACCGGTACCTGGCAGTGGATGGCGGCGGTGTTTTCCTTCATCCCTTCTTCCTGGATGATGCGCAGGACCTGCAGGGCGGAGGATTCGGTATCGCGGATATGGCCGGTGCCGTTGCAACGCGGGCAAGTGATGTGCGAGCCTTCCGACAGCGACGGGCGCAGGCGCTGGCGCGACAGCTCCATCAGGCCGAAGCGGCTGATCTTGCCCATCTGCACGCGGGCGCGGTCATGGCGCAGGGCATCCTTCAGGCGCGTTTCCACGTCCTTCTGGGCCTTGCTGGCTTCCATGTCGATGAAGTCGATCACGATCAGGCCGCCCAGGTCGCGCAGGCGCAACTGGCGGGCGATTTCGTCGGCGGCTTCGAGGTTGGTGCGCAGCGCGGTTTCCTCGATGTCGGCGCCCTTGGTGGCGCGGGCGGAGTTCACGTCCACCGACACCAGGGCTTCGGTATGGTCGATCACGATGGCGCCGCCCGAGGGCAGCATCACCATGCGCGAATAAGCCGACTCGATCTGGTGCTCGATCTGGAAGCGCGAGAAGAGGGGGACGTCGTCCCGGTACTTCTTCACGCGGTTCATGTTGTCGGGCATGACCACGCTCATGAAGGCGCGGGCCTGCTCGTAGATTTCGTCGGTGTCGATCAGGATCTCGCCGATATCCGGCTGGAAGTAGTCGCGGATGGCGCGAATCACCAGGCTGGACTCGAGATAGATCAGCAGCGGGGCTTTGTTGTCGCCGGCGGCGCCGTCGATGGCCTTCCACAGTTGCAGCAGGTAGTTCAGGTCCCACTGGAGCTCTTCGGCAGAGCGGCCGATGCCCGCGGTGCGGGCGATGATGCTCATGCCCTCGGGCACGGCCAGCTGGCCCATGGTCTCGCGCAGTTCCTGGCGGTCCTCGCCCTCGATGCGGCGCGATACGCCACCGCCGCGCGGGTTGTTGGGCATCAGCACCAGGTAACGGCCGGCCAGCGAGATAAAGGTGGTCAGCGCAGCGCCCTTGTTGCCGCGCTCTTCCTTTTCTACCTGGACGATCAGTTCCTGGCCTTCATGCAGTGCGTCCTGGATGCGCGCGTTGCGCACGTCCACGCCTTCCTTGAAAAAGGCGCGTGCTACTTCCTTGAAGGGCAGGAAGCCGTGGCGTTCTTCGCCGTAGTTGACGAAGCAGGCTTCCAGCGAGGGCTCGATCCGGGTGATGACACCCTTGTAGATGTTGCCCTTGCGCTGTTCGCGCCCGGCGGCTTCGATGTCGATGTCGATCAGCTTCTGACCATCGACGATGGCGACGCGCAGTTCTTCTTGCTGCGTCGCGTTGAAAAGCATGCGTTTCATCGCATTACCTCACTCAATGCCGCGGATTGCACCGGCATGCGGTGCCCGCGGCGTTCCGTGGAGCACGCGAGGGAGCGAGTGAGGGTGCGAGAATTGCCGAAAGCGCCGTCGCGCAAATGAGCGCGGCCGGCTGGGCACGGGTGAAAGAGAGGTAACGACGTCGAAAGCGCCGTCCGCATGGTCGGAGAGAACGCCAGTGTGCTGCTCTGCGCAGCGACCCAGCGGGTTTCCGGCTGGCATGGCGGCGGTGCGGGCGCGAAGGGGCGCCATCACACCGCGGCCGGCCGCGGAAGGGCTAGACGCGTCAAAGAGCAAGTTTGTCGTCACGGCAATGCTGCTTCGCTACCTGACATCTCCTGGCGGGCGCACCTACTGCTTCTTGGAGTTCTGCGACCGGGCGCCGGTATAACCAGTCAGGTGGCGTTGGAAGCATGCCGGCGGCACCGTTTCCCGGTGCGGGCGGGACTTCTCTCACCAGAGCGGATGCCGGGTGGGCATCCACTATCAAATTCTGTTCTACCTGAACACTCTATTCCCACGTGACCGCCATCAGCGCCGAAGTTGCCTTTGGGCGACTTCCTGCGCGGGCGATACCGTGCGTGCTGCGTTTTTTGCTGCCATTCACCAGCCCGGGGCTCGCGTGGTACGCAAAGAAGCGGGAGGCTGGCAGGGCTGGCGGCAACCCGAAGTGTAAAATACGACGAATCGCCTACACCTGACTTGCGCTACCGGTCTTTGGCCGGGACAGCGAGGAAATTATATTGAAAATGAATGAGTTACGCCATCAAATTGAAAAAGAGGCGCGGCCCGCCGCGGCCGGCCCCCAGGTGGCGTACGTAACGATTGGCGACGAAGCCGATGGCCAGCGCATCGACAACTTCCTCCTAAGGCTCTCGAAAGGGGTGCCCAAGAGCCATGTCTACCGCATCCTGAGGTCGGGTGAAGTGCGCGTAAACAAGGGGCGGGTCGATGCCACCTATCGGCTGCAGCTGGGCGACGTGGTGCGGATTCCGCCCATGCGTGTGGCGGCTCCGGCACCGGATGCCGGCAAGTTCGTGCCGCCGGCCAGCTTCCCGGTGGTCTTTGAGGATGAATACCTGCTGGTGATCAACAAGCCTGCCGGGGTCGCCGTGCATGGTGGCTCCGGGGTGGCGTTCGGCGTGATCGAGCAGTTGCGGCGCGCGCGTCCACAGGCCAAATTCCTGGAACTCGTCCACCGGCTCGACCGCGAAACCTCCGGCCTGCTGGTGCTGGCCAAGAAGCGCACGGCGCTGGTGAACCTGCACGAGCAGATGCGCGGCAGTGCACTCGACAAGCGTTACTTCGCCTGTGTGGCTGGTCATTTCGAGAACGCCCGGCAGCACGTGAAATTCCCGCTATATAAGTACACCACCCCGGAAGGCGAGCGCCGCGTGCGGGTGCAGGAAGACGGGATTGCCGCGCATACCGTGTTCAACCGGCTGGAGGTGATGCCGGGCTACACCTTGCTCGAGGCCGAGCTGAAGACCGGGCGGACCCACCAGATCCGGGTCCACCTGGCGCATGCGGGCTTCCCGATTCTCGGTGACGAGAAATACGGCGATTACGCCCTCAACAAGGCGCTGGCCCGCAGCGGCGCCAATCCCGGGCTCAAGCGCATGTTCCTGCATGCGCACAGCCTGACATTTACGCATCCGATAAGTGGTGAAATCACCACTGTCGTTGCACCCATGCCGCCGGAGTGCGAAGCGTTCCTGCAGCAAGCCCGTAACCAGCGCGCCGCTGACTAAGGCGCTAACGAGGATATAAATGGCCAGGCAACGCTTCGACCTGATCGTGTTCGACTGGGATGGAACCCTGATGGATTCCACCCCGACCATCGCCAAGTGCATCCAGCTGGCCAGCCGCGACCTTGGCCTGCCGGTGCCCGACGACAGTGCCGCCAGCCACGTGATCGGGCTGGGACTTAAGGACGCGCTATCGTACGCCGTACCGACGCTGGATCCCGCCGACTATCCCAAGCTGGCCGAGCGCTATCGCTTCCACTTCCTGACCCGCGACGCCGAGCTGGTGTTGTTCGACGGGGTGCGCGAGATGCTGGAAGCCTTGCACGCCGAGCACTATTTCCTTGGTGTGGCCACGGGCAAGACCCGCGTCGGCCTGCAGCGCGCCCTGGAGGCAACCGGCCTCGTGCGCCTGTTCGACGGTACGCGTTGCGCCGACGAGACCTTCTCCAAGCCTCACCCGGCCATGCTGCAAGAGCTGACTCGCGAGCTTGGGCAGGATATGGAGCGCACGGTGATGATCGGCGATACCACCCATGACCTGCAGATGGCGGCCAATGCCGGCGCGGCTGGGATCGGCGTAGGCTATGGCGCCCATCCCGCGGACGCCCTGCGCGCGATGGCGCCGCTGCATTGCGCGTCGTCCATCGCCGACCTGAAAGACTGGCTGCTGACGCATGCTTGACGCCATGGGCCAGGGGATGACGGGCGAGCGCCGCCTGTGCGCGGCCGAAGACCTGGCTGAAGGTGGCGCCGGGGTCCGCTTCGTGGTCGAGGTTGGTGGGCGCTCGTTGAGCGCGTTTGTCGTGCGCTTCGAGGGGGCGTCCATGGCTACCTGAACCAGTGCGCCCACGTGCCGATGGAGCTCGATTGGCAGGAGGGACAGTTTTTCGAGTCCTCGGGCCTATACTTGATGTGCGCGACACATGGCGCGGTTTATGCACCGGACAGTGGCTTGTGCGTGGGCGGCCCTTGTCGGGGCGCTTCATTGTCCAAGCTGCGCGTCGAAGAGCGCGACGGCGATGTGTACTGGTTGCCGGAAAGTCCATACGAAGCACCCGCGGGCTAGCGGGCAGCCGGCAGACGCGGCGCCCGGCCAGCCTATCTATTCATAATCAAGAGCCAATTGCATGACTGAACAGCAAAAACCGCCGCAGGACGAATCCGGCAAGGCGCAGGAACCGGCGGCTCCTGCCGGCGCCGGCGCGTCCGGGGCGGGGGATGACCGGCTGGAAACCGCCTCGCAGGCGGATTTCCCGCTGGAGCAAGAGCTGCGTGCCGGCGATGCTGCTTCGCAGAAGGAAGCCAGCCAGCGCAAGGCGCGCTTGGCCGGCCGCGACGTCGGCCCGGTCCCCACGGGGACTGGCTGGGAGCGGGATGTGCTGGAGAGGGTGCTGATGGCGACGCTGCGCGAGCAGCGCGCGGCACGCCGCTGGCGCATATTCTTCCGCTTTGCCGGGCTCGCCCTGCTAGCGCTGATTTTCCTTGCTGTTTTCGACTTCAAGGGCGACGGCACGATTGCCACGAGCGGTCGCCACACGGCGATGGTGTCGCTCGACGGCGAGATCGCTGCCGGGACGCCCGCCAGCGCCGAATCGATCAACGCGGCCCTGCAGGCTGCGTTTGCCGATACCAATGCCGCTGGCATCATCCTCAAGATCAACTCGCCGGGCGGCTCGCCGGTGCAGGCCGGCATGATCAATGACGAGATCCACCGCCTGCGCACGCTTTATCCTGCCAAGCCGTTCTATGTGGTGGTGGAGGAGATTTGCGCCTCGGGCGGCTATTACGTGGCCGCGGCGGCCGACAAGATCTATGTCGACAAGGCCAGTATCGTCGGCTCGATCGGCGTACTGATGGACGGCTTTGGCTTCACCGGCCTGATGGACAAGCTGGGTGTGGAGCGCCGGCTTTATACCTCCGGCGCCAACAAGGCCATGCTCGACCCGTTCTCGCCGCAGGTGCCCCGGCAGAAGCAATACGCCGAAACCATGCTCAAGCAGATCCACCAGCAGTTCATCGACGTGGTCAAGGAAGGCCGTGGCGATCGCCTGAAGGATGATCCGGATCTGTTCTCCGGCTTGTTCTGGTCCGGCGAGCGCAGCGTTGAGCTGGGCCTGGCCGACGGCCTGGGCAATGCGGACTACGTGGCGCGGGATCTCTTCAAGGCCGCGGATATTGTCGACTACACCGTCAAGGAGAATATCGCGGAGCGAGTGGCCAAGCGTTTCGGCGCGGCGATGGGCACGGCGGCGATGAAGACCATGTTGTTCGGCACGCGCGTGCAGGCCATGCACTAGGCAAGCAAGCCGGCGCGGGGCAAAAAAATGGGGCGGAAACGCCCCATTTTTTTGTTTGTTTTTTTCGTCTGCCGGCTGGCAGCTCAGACTGCCAGCAGTGAAAAGATGGCCGGGCGCTTGTTCAGCGCCAGCCGCTCCGGGCGCCAATCGGAGATGGGCAGCGTGACGATGGTCTCGCTTGGCAAGGTCAGGTCTACTGCGATCGACAGCAGGGTGGTGCCTGCGCAATGCTGGCGCATGGCCTCCAGCAACGGGCCATTGCGGTAAGGCGTCTCGATCCAGACCTGGGTCTGGCGTGCCTTGCGCGATAGCTGCTCCAGCTCGCGCAGGCGCTTGGCGCGCTCGCCGGCGTCCACCGGCAGGTAGCCGTTGAAGGCAAAGCTCTGGCCGTTGAGGCCCGACGCCATCACGGCCAGCAGGATCGAGCTCGGGCCCACCAGGGGCGCACGCGCACGCCCTTGGTGTGAGCCAGGCGCACCAGGTTGGCACCGGGATCGGCCACCGCCGGCACGCCGGCCTCCGACAGCAGGCCGCCGTCGCGCCCTTCGCGGATCGGCGCCAGCAGCGCGGCCAGTTCGCCTTCCCGCGTATTGACGTTGAGCTCGCGGATCTCGATCTGCTGGATCGGTTTGGCCAGGGGGAGGTTTCGCTGAGTTTCTTCAGGAAGGCGCGTGCCGTCTTGGCGTTCTCCGCCACCAGGTAGTCCAGGCTGGCAGTGATTTGCTGCACGCCCGCCGGAATGACATCCGCCAGCGGGTCGAACTCGTCGCGTTTGCCCAGGGTGTTGGGGATCAGGTACAGGGTGCCGCTCATGCTTGGGTTCTCATTTGTCTTGTGTGGCTTAGGCGCAGGGTGGGCGAAGCCCTCAGTCCTGGAAGAAGGGGTAGCCGGCCTGGCGCAGCATATTGGTCAGCGCGATCAGGGGCAGGCCCACCAGCGCGGTAGGATCGTCGGACTCCATATGCGAGAGCAGGGCGATGCCCAGTCCTTCGGATTTGGCGCTGCCCGCGACATCATAAGGGCGCTCGATGCGCAGGTAGGCATCCAGCTCCTGGTCGGGAAGGTCGCGGAAAGTCGCGCGCGTCTGGATATCCGCCAGCTGGGCCTCGCCGCTACGACTGTCAAGCAGGCACAGCGCTGAGTGAAAAGTGACGGTGCGCCCGCGCATCCACTGCAATTGCGCCAAGGCCTTCTCGTGGGAACCGGGCTTGCCAATCTGCTTGCCGTCCAGCGTGGCGACCTGGTCGGAGCCGATGACCAGGGTGCCAGGATGCCGCTCGGCAATGGCCAGTGCCTTGGCGTGGGAGAGCCGGAGTGCGGTGGCTTCGGGGCTTTCGCCGGGCTGCGGGGTTTCGTCGATGTCGGGAGTCGCCACCTCGAAAGGAATGCGCAGGCGCTCCAGCAATTCGCGGCGATAACGTGAGCTGGAACCCAGGATCAGGGTGGGGCGGGAAGTTTGCGACATAAGTAATTGAGCGAAAAGGGAAAGCGGCGAATGGGCGTCTTCCAAAATTTTGACCGCAGCAGCAGAATCGACGTATAATCTCGCGTTTAGCCAAGCAAGTCCGGCGCAATACCGTGTTTTTTTCGGTGTTGTGTAGCTTCCGGGTCACGTTTCGACGGCGCTGATACATGTACGCGCATGTATACGTAGAAAATGCGTAGAAAATGCGTAGAAAACACGTCGAAACCGCGATCCTCCGGGAGGCCTCCCGGCATGACGGCACGATAAGACATGACCCAGCCGATTGACCTGCGCGCGCTCGATCTCTTCGCGTTTTGCCGCGCTGGCGACGCCGCCACCGGCGAAGTTGCTGCACGCGATTTGCCGCGCATCATAGCCGAGACTGCGGCGCAAGCGCCAGCATCGGCACCGGACGAGGTGTTCAGCTACGCGCTCTCCGGCTTTGTCGAGGAAGAGGCGGGCGAGCCCGGCAAGCCCGCGGTGGAGCGCCTGTTCATCGACCTCGCGGTGAATGGCCGGGTCTGGCTCGATTGCCAGCGCTGCCTGCGGGTCTACGAGCAGCCGATCGCCACGGACATGTGTTTCGAGGTAGTCGCCAGCGAGGCGGATGCCGATGCGGCGCCCATGGACGACGATGAACTCGATGTGATCGTCGGCTCCAAGCGTTTCGACCTGCTGACGCTGATTGAAGATGAAGTGCTGCTGGCTTTGCCGGTGGCGCCCAAGCATGACGTTTGCCCCACGGTGCACGAAAGTCTCGTGACCGGGGTGGACGGACAGGCGGAACCTGAACCAGAGGTTCTGCCGGAAGAAGAAAACGGCCTTCGCCCTTTGCGGCGCTGGCCGGCCTGAAGACGAAGCACTGAAGCCGGTTCGCCGGCATCTGGCAGCGTTTGAAGGCACCAGGATCAGCATCCGGCCGGGCCCGGCTACGCCTCGTGCGGGATGCGTGTGTTACCATTGAAAAATTCTCGAAGGAGTCATCATGGCAGTTCAACAGAACAAGAAGTCGCCCTCCAAGCGCGGCATGCATCGCTCGCACGACCACCTGACCACGGCAGCGCTGGCAGTGGAACCGACCACGGGCGAAACCCACCTGCGTCACCACGTGAGCCCGAACGGCTACTATCGTGGCCGCAAGGTCATCAAGACCAAGAACGACTGACAGATCGTTCGGCGTGACTTTGCGTCTCGTACGCGCACGTTGGTAGGTCAAAAACAAAAAAGCGGCAAAATCGTTGCCGCTTTTTTGTTGCGCGCTCGCAGCGCAAACCGTAGCGCAGGCTTCCATCAGGCCGATTTGCGCCGCCGGCTCAAGCGAAGTGCATGGCTACGCGCCATGCGCGGCGGCGAGGGCGGCGCCAGATCTTGCCGTGGAGCGCTCCGGGAGTGCCGTCGGGTTGCCACCGGCCGGTCAGGGACAAGCCTGCCCGGCTCGGGAGCCAGGATTTCAAGTCACGCCGACAAGCGCTTCTGCACCAGGAAACAATGACGATCAAACTAGCTATCGACTGCATGGGTGGCGATCACGGTGTCTCCGTGACGGTACCGGCGGCGATCAGTTTTCTCTCAAGCCATAGCGACGCCGAAGTGGTGCTGGTCGGCTTGCGGGACAGCATCGAGCCGCAGCTCAAGAAGCTGCACGCGCTCGACCATCCGCGCGTGCGCATTGTGACCGCGTCCGAAGTCATCACCATGGATGACCCCGTTGAGGTGGCACTGCGCAGGAAGAAGGATTCCTCGATGCGCGTGGCGGTGACCCAGGTGAAGGAAGGGCTGGCTGGCGCGTGCATCTCGGCTGGCAATACCGGGGCCCTGATGGCGGTGTCGCGCTATGTGCTCAAGACGCTCGAAGGCATCGAGCGGCCGGCAATCGCCACCACCATTCCCAACGAGCAGGGCTGGGGCACCACGGTGCTCGACCTCGGCGCCAATGCCGACTGCGAGCCCGAGCACCTGCTGCAGTTCGCGCGCATGGCCGAGGCCATGGTGGCGGTGGTGGACCACAAGGAGCGACCCAGCGTCGGCCTGCTGAACATCGGCGAGGAAGTGATCAAGGGCAACGACGTGGTGAAGCGCGCGGGTGAACTGCTGCGCGCATCGGAGCTCAACTTCTACGGCAACGTGGAGGGCAATGATATCTTCAAAGGCACTACCGATATCGTGGTTTGCGATGGCTTCGTCGGCAACGTCGCGCTAAAGAGCAGCGAAGGGCTGGCCAAGATGATCGCCAACATGATCAAGGAAGAATTCACGCGTTCGTGGTTCACCAAATTGCTGGCAGTGCTGGCCTTGCCGGTGCTCAAGCGGCTGTCCAGGCGCCTGGACCCGGCGCGCTACAACGGCGCGTCCCTGCTCGGGCTGCGTGGACTGGTCATCAAGAGCCACGGCTCCGCCGATGCCCACGCTTTTGAGTGGGCTATCAAACGCGGGTATGATGCGGCCAGGAATGGTGTGATCGAACGCACCATCCAGGCTTTCGCCAACAAGTCAGGTAACAGCACCCCGGCTACCGGCCCGCAGTCAGGCGCCCAGGATTCCAGTCCAAGCCCGCACGCCGCCTGAGGTCCTGATGTAGATGCTACGGGCAACGACCCGTGGCCACACGATCGATCCGACATTACATGACAAGCTACGCAAAAATCATCGGTACCGGGAGCTATTTGCCTCCGCGGCGTGTCACTAACCACGATCTCGCGGCGCAACTGGCTGAGAAGGGCATCGAGACCAGCGACGAATGGATCTTTTCGCGCAGTGGCATCTCTGCCCGCCATTGGGCAGAGCCGGATGTCACCAGCAGCGACCTCGCGGTCAAGGCAGCGGAGCGCGCGCTGGAGGCGGCCGGCATCGATCGCCAGAGCATCGACCTGATCATCGTCGCTACGTCCACGCCCGATTTCGTCTTCCCGAGCGCCGCCTGCCTGGTGCAGCAAAAGCTTGGCATCACCAACCACTGCGCGGCGTTCGACCTGCAGGCGGTGTGTTCCGGCTTTGTCTACGCGCTGGCCACGGCCGAGAAATTCATCCGCAGCGGCTCGCATCGCAACGCGCTGGTCATCGGCTCGGAAGTGTTCTCTCGCATCCTGGATTTCAACGACCGCACCACCTGCGTGCTGTTCGGCGACGGTGCCGGCGCGGTCGTGCTGTCGGCCTCGGAGGAGCCCGGCATCCTGTCGTCGGCGATGCACTCCGACGGCAGCCATGTGGATATCCTGTGCGTGCCGGGCAATGTCTCCGGCGGCAATATCACCGGCAACCCATTCCTGCACATGGACGGCCAGGCGGTGTTCAAGCTGGCGGTCACCGTGCTCGACAAGGTCGCGCGCGAAGCACTCGCCGGCGCGCAGTTCCCGGCGGACAAGGTCGACTGGCTGATCCCGCACCAGGCCAATATCCGCATCATGCAAAGCACGGCCAGGAAGCTTGGCCTGCCTGCGGAGCGCATGGTGGCTACGGTGCATGAGCACGGCAACACCTCGGCTGCCTCGATCCCGCTGGCGCTTGACGTGGCGGTGCGCGATGGCCGCATCGGCGCCGGGCATCACGTGCTGATGGAAGGCGTCGGCGGCGGCTTCACCTGGGGCGCGGTACTGCTACGCATGTAATATTCGGGCCGGCGCCGCGGTGTCATGCCGCTGCGCCGACCTGGCGCTATTCATCTTTACGATTCGATTGCGATGAAATTTTCCTTTGTATTCCCAGGGCAAGGCTCGCAGGCAGTCGGCATGCTCAATGCTTTTGCCGACAATGCGGTAGTCCGCGCCACGCTGGACGAGGCATCCGCCGCGCTCGGGCAGGACCTGGGCCGACTGATCACCGAAGGCCCGGCCGAGGACCTGAGCCTCACCACCAACACGCAACCGGTGATGCTGACCGCTGCGGTGGCCATCTACCGTGCCTGGCTCGACGCCGGCGGCCCGGCTCCGGCCGTGGTGGCGGGGCACAGCCTGGGTGAGTATTCCGCGCTGGTGGCGGCCGGGGTGATCCCCTTCGCTGACGCGGTGCCGTTGGTGCGCTTTCGCGCACAAGCCATGCAGGAAGCCGTGCCGGTGGGCGAGGGCGGCATGGCGGCCATCCTGGGCCTGTCCGACGATGACGTGCGCGCCGCTTGCGCTGAAGCGTCCGCGACCGGTGCCGGCGTGGTGGAAGCCGTGAACTTCAACGCCCCGTCGCAGGTGGTGATCGCCGGCAACAAGGCTGCCGTGGAGAAGGCCTGCGAACTGGCCAAGGCACGTGGCGCCAAGCGCGCGCTGCCGCTGCCGGTGTCGGCGCCGTTCCACTCATCGCTGCTCAAGCCCGCATCGGACCGCCTGCGTGAGCGCATGGCCGGCATGGCGTTTGCCGCACCGTCGATTCCGCTGGTGAACAACGTCGATGTCGCCATCGTCAACGACCCGCAAGCCATCAAGGACGCACTGGTCCGCCAGGCCGCAGCCCCGGTGCGCTGGGTCGAATGCGTGCAGAAGATCGCTGCGCAAGGCGTGACCCATGTGATCGAGTGCGGCCCCGGCAAGGTGCTGGCCGGCATGACCAAGCGTATCGACGGCAACCTGGTGGGCGGGGCGATCTTCGATCCGGCCTCCCTGCAGGAAACGCTGGCGCTGCTGAAGTAAATAAGGACCAACGCAATGACAAAATTTCTGGAAGACCAGGTCGCGCTGGTGACCGGCGCATCGCGCGGCATTGGCCGCGCCATCGCACTGGAACTGGCCGCCCAGGGCGCCACTGTGGTAGGTACCGCCACCAGCGAGGCGGGCGCCGCTGCGATCAGCGAGTACCTGGCGGCAGCCGGCGGCAAGGGTCGCGGCGCCGTGCTCAACGTCAATGATGGGGCGGCTTCCGAAGCGCTGATCGACGAGCTGGTCAAGACGCATGGCAGCCTCGGCGTGCTGGTGAACAACGCCGGCATCACCCAGGACCAGCTCGCCATGCGCATGAAGGATGAGGACTGGAGCGCGGTGATCGAGACCAACATGACGGCGGTGTTCCGCCTGTCGCGTGCCGTGCTGCGCCCGATGATGAAGGCCCGCGGTGGCCGTATCATCAACATCACTTCAGTGGTCGGCTCGACCGGCAACCCGGGCCAGATGAATTACGCGGCGGCCAAGGCCGGCGTGGAAGGCATGAGCCGCGCGCTGGCGCGTGAGATCGGCAGCCGCAACGTCACCGTCAATTGCGTGGCGCCGGGCTTTATCGATACCGACATGACCAAAGTCCTGTCGGAAGAGCAGCATGCGGCACTGAAGACGCAGATCCCGTTGGGCCGGCTCGGCCAGCCGGAAGACATCGCGCATGCGGTGGCCTTCCTGGCAGGTCCGCAGGCGGCCTACATTACTGGTACAACGCTCCATGTGAATGGTGGCATGTACATGAATTGATCACCTTGCGCAGCGTCGGGTTCGAGGAGAAGCCGGCAGAAGCTGTGTGAAGTGGTTATTTTTAAAACTGATCGGGCGCTGTTCTTGCAAGAGAAGGCAGGGGGCATTTTTATGGCCCAAACCTGCTAAAATGCGCCCACTTTTTGTCGAACTTCCCTGGAGGGTTACATGGACAATATCGAACAACGCGTCAAGAAAATCGTGGCAGAGCAACTCGGCGTGGCCGAGGCAGACATCAAGACCGAATCCTCGTTCGTGAACGATCTGGGCGCTGACTCGCTCGACACGGTTGAACTGGTGATGGCGTTGGAAGATGAATTCGGCATGGAAATTCCTGATGAGGAAGCCGAGAAGATCACGACCGTGCAACAGGCAATCGATTACGCCACTGCACACGTCAAGGCCTAAGCCTGTCGTATCTGAATTCCGAGCCACAGAAGGCAGGCGCGTGGACCCATGGGTCCGCCGCGCTGTTTTCTGTGGCTTTCGTCTGTTCGAAGAAGCACAATTGGATGCGTTGCGCCGGCATCGGTGCAGCCAGTTGCTGGCCGTTGGCCGGCATCGATTCCCAATCCGGTTTTGCTTCACGTACCCGTAGGAAATCATAGTGAGCCGTCGTCGCGTCGTCGTCACTGGGCTTGGCCTTGTGTCTCCGGTCGGAAACACGGTTGCCGAAGGCTGGGCCAACCTGGTTGCCGGCAAGTCTGGCATTGCCACCGTCACCAAATTCGATCATTCCGCGCTTGCCGTGCACTTCGCCGGCGAAGTCAAGGGGTTCAATGCCGAGGACTACATCCCGGCCAAGGAAGCCCGCCATATGGATACCTTTATCCACTATGGCATCGCAGCGGGTTCGCAAGCGCTGAAGGATAGCGGCTACGAAGTGACCGAAGCCAATGCGGACCGCATTGGCGTGCTGGTCGGATCGGGCATCGGCGGCCTGCCGATGATCGAGGATACCCACGCGGAGCTGACCAATCGCGGTCCGCGTCGGATCTCCCCGTTCTTCGTGCCGGGCTCGATCATCAACATGATCTCGGGCCACCTGTCCATCATCCATGGACTCAAGGGCCCCAACCTGGCCGCGGTCACGGCTTGCACCACCGGCCTGCACAGCATTGGCCTGGCGGCCCGCCTGATCCAGGCGGGGGATGCCGACGTGATGCTGGCCGGTGGCGCTGAATCCACCGTCTCGCCGCTGGGCATTGGCGGTTTCGCCGCCGCGCGCGCGCTGTCGACCCGTAACGATGACCCCGCTGCCGCCTCCCGCCCCTGGGACAAGGATCGCGATGGCTTCGTGCTGGGCGAGGGCGCCGGTGTGGTCATGCTCGAGGAGTACGAGTCGGCCAAGGCTCGCGGCGCCAAGATCTATGCGGAGCTGATTGGCTTCGGCATGAGCGGCGACGCTTACCACATGACCGCGCCCAATATGGACGGTCCCCGCCGCTGCATGGCCAACGCCCTCAGGGACGCTGGCATCAATGCGGACGAAGTCGGCTACCTGAATGCGCACGGCACCTCGACTCCGCTTGGCGACAAGAATGAGACCGAGGCTATCAAGCTGGCCTTTGGCGATCACGCCTACAAGCTGGCGGTCAATTCGACCAAGTCGATGACCGGCCACTTGCTGGGCGGCGCGGGCGGGCTTGAGTCGGTCTTCACCGTGCTGGCGCTGCACCACCAGGTGTCGCCGCCGACCATCAACATCTTCAACCAGGATCCCGAGTGCGACCTGGATTACGTGGCCAATACGGCACGTGACCTGAAGATCGACGTGGCGGTGAAAAACAACTTCGGCTTCGGCGGCACCAACGGCACGCTTGTCTTCCGTCGCGCCTGAACCCGGCGGCCGCCGGGTGGCTTCCCTTTGCGTTCGGTCAGGGCCCATCCCTTGCGGTGGGCCTTGGCGCTGTTCCTGGCCTGCGAGCTGGCAACGTTCGCGTTGCTGGCCCGGCAAGGCGTGCAGGAGCTGGGGCGCTCGGCGCAAGGCTGGGATTCAACGCAGTGGCTGTTGGTAGGGGGCTAGCCGGGTTGTGCGGCTGGCTGGCCTGGCATTGGCCCACGCTCTGGCGCGGTGCCGCCTGTACGTATGGCGGCCTGGCGCAAGGGCGGGACCGCACCGGCCGGCCGGGCATCCTGGTCGATATGCCGGACGGCCGCCGCGCGATAGCGCGGGTGGAATCCAGCTGGGAACTGGGCGAGCTGGCGCTCGTGCTGGCCCTGGAACCGGTGGCCGGACGGCCGCCGCGTGTGCTGGTGGTCAATCGTGCATTTGCCGGCGCCAGCGCTTTGCGCGCCTTGAGGCGCACCATCCGGGTTGCGCGCCGCGAAGTCCCGGCGACCGACGAGGCCGGTTGATGCGCGACCATTTCAACCATTCTTCACAATATGCGTTGCAACGCACTGACCGTGCGGCCCGCAACGTAGGTAAAATACAACGTTTGTCGTGAAGACGATACCAAGAGATACACTGCAGGTGAAATATTCGTGAGCGAACGCGAAGCCGATCAGCTCCTCGTTGAACGCGTCCAGCAGGGCGATAAGCGGGCCTTTGAATTGTTGGTGGTGAAGTACCACCGCAAGATCATCAGGCTCATTTCGCGTTTGGTGCGGGATTCCGCGGAAGTGGAGGATGTGGCACAAGATGCCTTTATCAAGGCGTATCGTGCCTTGCCGCAGTTTCGCGGTGAGTCGGCGTTCTACACCTGGTTGTACCGGATTGCGGTGAACACGGCGAAGAACTACCTGGCGACCCAGGGACGCCGGCCGGAAGCCTCCAGTGATATCGATGCCGAAGAGGCTGAAACTTTTGCGGACGGTGAGCAACTAAGAGATATCAATACGCCGGAGTCGATGCTCCATACCCGCCAGGTGGCCGAGACGGTCAACCGCGCAATGGAAGCACTGCCCGAGGAATTGCGCACCGCCATCACCCTTCGCGAGATCGAGGGCCTCAGCTACGAGGAGATCGCGGAAGCCATGGGTTGCCCGATCGGCACGGTCCGGTCACGCATCTTCCGGGCGCGCGAGGCGATTGCCGATAAATTGCGCCCGCTGCTGGGAACGGCAGAGGGCAAGCGGTGGTAGTAGGTAGTTATACGTAGTGGTGAGCAGTAAATAAAATGTCGTGCGGCCAGCGTTGCAGCCTATTCCTGCATCGAAAAACGACAAAGCGGTAGACGGGATTGTCGGTTGTTCAATGGTTTTTCTAGGGGTGGGAAATGGGTCAGGCTCATAAGCAGTCGGTTCATGAAGTGGAAGCAGCGGAGCAAATCTCCGTGCTGATGGATGGCGAGCTGGCGCCGCACGAAGTAAACGCAGTGCTGGACCTGGCGAAAAGCGAGGCAGGCATGGCAAGCTGGGCCTCTTATCAATTGATTGGCGATGCCCTGCGTTCGGAAGAACTGACGCATGCCGGCTCGACCGATGATTTTCTTTCCCGGTTTTCCGCTCGTCTGGGCAGCGAACCGCATGTGCTGGTGCCTGCCGTCGCCAAGGCGTCGTCGGCCCATCGCCTGCTGTTCAAGCCGTCGTGGGTGCGGCGCGTCATGCCGAGCACCGCGATTGCCGCCGCAGTGGCCGCCGTCAGCTGGGTGGCCGTGCCGCAGATGCGTGGCGCCGCCGACCTCGGCACGCCGGATGCGGTAGTGGCGCGTGTCGAACAACCTGCAGCGCCAAAGGCTGGCGGCATCGTGACCGTCTCCGCCGACAACGCGCAGATGATCCGCGATCCCCGTCTGGACGAATATCTTCGTGCCCACCGCGTCTCGGTTGCCACCGATGCGGTAGTGCCGACCATGCGCCAAGTGGCTAACAGCGCAAACTTCTCTCAGGACAATTCGCAGGAATAATGCCGGACATGCATAAAGGATGGTCGCCCGCCAACGTAGCGGGCGCACACAGAATTGGGGCCCTTCGCAGGTCCTTTTTTCTGGCCTTGTGTCTGACTGCGGCTGCGGCAACTGCGCAGCCGCCGGACAATACGCTGGCCCGTCGCGACGCAACGGCCTGGCTCAACAAGATCCATCGCGCGGCCCAGCGCGAGAATTATGTCGGCACGCTGATTTATCAGCGCGGCAGCGTGATGCATGCATCGCGCATCCAGCACTACAGCGATCTCGTCAACAACGAGTACGAACGGCTTGAGACGCTCGACGGCAAGCCGCGCGAAGTGCTGCGCCAGAATGACATCGTCCACAGCCTGATTCCCGAGGCCAAGCTGGTGGTGGTGGAGAAGCAGGAGGCCAAGGATCGTTTCCCGGCGCTGCTGGCCACCAACAAGAGCGATGTGCTCGATATCTACGATATGCGCAAGCTCCCGGCCGAGCGCGTGGCTGGCGTCGAGTGCGAGGTCTTCTCGCTCGAGCCGCATGACGCAGCGCGCTACGCTGTGCGGCTCTGGGCGGAGAAGAATTCCGGCTTGCTGATGCGTGCCCAGACCCTGGGCGAGGGCGGCAAGGTGCTGGAACAGGTGGCTTTCTCGCAAGTCGATATTGGCGTGCCGTCGGAAAAGCAGCGCATTCTCACGGCCATCAAGAACTCAGGCTCCTGGACGCACTATGAGGTGACCAACCATCCGGCCAATATTGCTGACGAAGGCTGGAGCATCGCGGTTCCGGTCAAGGGGTTCCTGAAGATCCGCGAGGTTCGCCGCCCACTGGGAGAGCTGCGCGCGCCGCAGGCCAATCCGCGCGGCAATGTCTTCGAAGTGCTCCAGATTGTCTACAGCGATGGCTTGACCGGCCTGTCGGTGTTTATCGAGCCGGTTTCCGAGCAGCGCGTGCGCCGCGAGGGCGTCGCCTCGCTGGGTGCCACGCAGGTCGTGGTACGCCGCGTAGCCGATTTCTGGATCACGGTGGTGGGCGAAGTCCCGCCGGCCACAGTGAGGCAGTTTGCCTCGGCGGTAGAATACAAACCACCGAAGGCCCATTAAGCCGGATCGCGGCGTTGCCGGAGGCGTGAACATCGCCTCTGGGGCGCCGCCGGCCGGCAACCCTGCTGCCTGTGCTTTCTTCCTCTTTTCGCTGATTTCCCAGGAGTCGACGATGTCACCAAGATCTCCAGCCTTGGCTCGGACCGTGCTCATGGCTGCCATTCTCGCCTTTGCGCCCTTTGCCGCCGAGCTGAGCCACGCACAGGCCGCCGCGCCGTCCTATAACCTGCCCGATTTCACCGATCTGGTTGAAAAGGCCGGTCCGGCGGTCGTGAACATCCGTACCACCGAGCGCGTGCGCTCGCGCGGCACTCCCGGGACCGAAGACGACGAAATGGCAGAGTTCTTCCGCCGTTTCTTTGGTGTGCCCATGCCTGGCGCACCCACGCCGCCGGGCGCCCCGCGCCGCGGCCAGCCGCCGCAGGGCGAGGAGCAGAGCCGCGGGGTGGGATCGGGGTTCGTCATCAGTCAGGATGGCTATGTGATGACTAATGCTCACGTGGTCGCGGATGCCGAAACCATCTACGTCACGCTGCCTGACAAGCGCGAGTTCAAGGCCAAGCTGATCGGCTCGGACAAGCGCACCGATGTCGCCTTGCTCAAGGTTGACGCGACTGGCCTGCCCAAGCTGCCGCTTGGCGACTCGGACAAGGTCCGCGCTGGCGAGTGGGTGCTGGCCATCGGTTCTCCCTTTGGCCTCGATAACACCGTGACTGCCGGCATTGTCTCCGCCAAGGGGCGCGATACCGGTGACTACCTTCCGTTCATCCAGACCGATGTGGCGGTCAACCCCGGCAATTCCGGCGGCCCGCTGATCAACCTGCGCGGCGAAGTGATCGGCATCAACTCGCAGATCTACAGCCGTAGCGGCGGGTATATGGGCATCTCCTTCGCCATCCCGATCGATGAAGCCTTGCGGGTCACGGAGCAGCTCAAGGCGACCGGTAAGGTCACGCGCGGACGCATCGCGGTGGCGATCGGGGACGTGACCAAGGAAGTTGCCGATTCGCTCGGACTGGGCCGTGCCCGGGGCGCGCTGGTCGGCAGCGTCGAGCCCGGTGGCCCTGCCGAGAAGGCCGGGATCGAGGCTGGCGACATCATCCTCAAGTTCAACGGCCGCGACATCGAGAAGGCGTCGGACCTGCCGCGCATGGTCGGCGACATCAAGCCGGGCACGCGCGTTCCGCTGCAACTCTGGCGCAAGGGCGCGACGCGCGAGGTGTCCATCACCGTGGCCGAGCTGGATGCGGATGCGAAGGTGAAAACCCGCGGCAACAGCCAGCGCGACGAAAGCAGCCCGCCGGCGGCCAAGCCCAATGCGCTTGGCCTGATCGTCAACGAGATTCCCGACGCTAAGCTCAAAGAGCTCAAGATCAAGTCGGGGGTCGAGGTCGAGCAGGCGGATGGGCCGGCGATGCGCGCCGGCATTCGCCCGGGCGACATCATCCTGCGCCTGGGCGACAGCGATGTGACCAGCCCGAAGCAGTTCAACGAACTGGTCAAGGGACTCGACAAGGCCAAGATCGCCGCGGTGTTCGTGCGCCGTGGGGATGCCACCCAGGTGCTCACCTTGCGGCCGGGCACGATGTCCTCGCGCTGACCGGCGCAGCCATCATGGCCGATCTCACACTGTATGGCAGAAGCTACTGCCATCTGTGCGAGGACATGAAAATCGCGCTGGAGCCGCTCCGGCGCGATTTTTCCTTTGTCCTGCATGAGGTGGACGTGGATACCGATCCGGCGGCCGTAGCCCGTTTCGACGAGCTGGTGCCCGTGCTGATGGCCGGTTCCCCGGCCGGCCCGGACGTGGAGTTGTGCCATTACTTTCTCGATGAAAAGCGGGTGAGGGCGTGGTTGGCCGCACATGTGGGGCCGCGGGCGGCCGAACGGGTGGGCAATGGGACGGTAGATGGCACATAAGTGCGCCCGGCGAAGCCTGGTTTGGCCGCAGGGCTAGCGCCGCGGCCCATTTCGCAATACGGAAGCCCTTGAAAATACGGTAAAATCGCACTTTGGCGTAAAGTCTGCGTCACCAACCTGCGACCGGGATCGGCGCGCGCCCCGCAGGGCGCCAGTTCCAGGTCGTTCATAATTGCTGCGCCGCCCGGCGTGCCCACGCGGGCACTTCGTGGCCTGAAACGGCGCACCCCTGAGCATCAGATGGACCATATCCGCAATTTCTCGATCATCGCCCACATCGACCACGGTAAATCGACCCTGGCCGACCGCATCATCCAACTCTGCGGAGGCCTGTCCGATCGCGAGATGGAGGCGCAGGTGCTTGACTCGATGGACATCGAGAAGGAGCGCGGCATCACCATCAAGGCGCAGACCGCGGCGCTGAGCTACAAGGCGCGCGACGGCAAGATCTACAACCTCAACCTCATCGACACCCCGGGACACGTCGACTTCAGCTATGAAGTGAGCCGCTCGCTGTCCGCCTGCGAAGGCGCGCTGCTGGTGGTCGATGCCTCGCAGGGCGTGGAGGCGCAGACCGTCGCCAACTGCTACACCGCGATCGAGCTGGGCGTGGAAGTGGTGCCGGTATTGAACAAGATCGACCTGCCGTCGGCCGATCCCGAAAACGCGATCCGCGAGATCGAGGAAGTGATCGGCATCGACGCGCATGACGCCACGCCTTGCTCGGCCAAGACCGGCCTTGGCGTGGAGGACGTCATCGAGGCGATGATCGCCCGCGTGCCGCCACCCAAGGGCGATCCCGATGCCCCGCTGCAGGCCCTGATCATCGACTCGTGGTTCGACAACTACGTAGGCGTGGTGATGCTGGTGCGCGTGGTCAACGGCACCCTCAAGCCCAAGGACAAGGTCCTGCTGATGGCCACGGGCTCGCAGCACCTGGTCGAGCAGGTCGGAGTATTCTCGCCCAAGTCGCTGCCGCGCGAGTCGTTGCAGGCAGGGCAGGTGGGCTTCGTGATCGCCGGCATCAAGGAGTTGAAGGCAGCCAAGGTGGGCGACACCATCACCACCATGGCGCGCAAGGCGGCCGAACCGCTGCCTGGCTTCAAGGAAGTCAAGCCGCAGGTGTTCGCCGGCCTGTACCCGGTGGAAGCCAACCAGTATGAAGCCCTGCGCGAATCCCTGGAAAAGCTCAAGCTCAACGACGCGTCCCTGCAGTACGAGCCCGAGGTGTCGCAGGCGCTTGGCTTCGGCTTTCGCTGCGGCTTCCTGGGCCTGCTGCACATGGAGATCGTGCAGGAGCGCCTGGAGCGCGAGTTCGACATGGACCTCATCACCACCGCACCGACGGTGGTGTACGAGGTCGACATGCGCGACAAGACCAAGCTGATCGTGGAGAACCCGGCCAAGATGCCGGACCCGAGCCGTATCGAGAACATCCTCGAGCCGATCGTCACGGTCAACCTGTACATGCCGCAGGCCTACGTCGGCTCGGTGATCACGCTGTGCACGCAGAAGCGCGGCACGCAGATCAACATGAGCTACCACGGCAAGCAGGTGCAGCTTACGTACGAGATCCCGATGGCGGAAATCGTCATGGACTTCTTCGACCGGCTGAAGTCCGTGTCGCGCGGCTATGCCTCGATGGACTATGAGTTCAAGGAATATCGCGCCGCCGATGTGGTCAAGGTCGACATCCTGATCAACGGCGACAAGGTCGATGCCTTGTCCGTGATCGTGCACCGCTCCAACTCGCAATACCGTGGCCGCGAAGTCGTATCCAAGATGCGCGAGATCATCCCGCGCCAGATGTACGACGTAGCCATCCAGGCCACCATCGGCGTCAACGTCATCGCGCGCGAGAACGTCAAGGCGCTGCGCAAGAACGTGCTTGCCAAGTGCTACGGCGGCGATATCTCGCGTAAGAAGAAACTGCTGGAGAAGCAGAAGGCTGGCAAGAAGCGCATGAAGCAGGTGGGCTCGGTCGAGATTCCCCAGGAGGCCTTCCTCGCAATCCTGCAGGTGGGCGACAAGTAAGCCGGCCGGGCCGCGCCGGCGCTGCCGGCAGGCTCTTCGGCAGTGGTTGACGCGGACTCTATCAAAACAACACGAAGATCTAGCCGACATGAATTTTGCACTGATCCTTTTTGTGCTGGTGGTTATTACGGGCATTGCCTGGGTGGCCGACAAACTGGTGTTCGAGAAGCAGCGGCGGCTTTCCGCCCAATCGGCGCTGGCCGAGTTCGATGCGCGCAAATCCGATCTCCAGGGACGCTACGGCGTCGGCGAGATCGACACGTCGCGTAGCCGCCTCGCCGAGGAAAAGCTGCGCCAGCCGTGGTGGCTGGAGTATTCGGCAAGCTTCTTCCCGGTGATCCTGGCCGTGTTCGTGCTGCGCTCCTTCGTGGTCGAGCCGTTCAAGATCCCGTCCGGCTCGATGATCCCGACGCTGCTGATCGGCGACTTCATCCTGGTCAACAAGTACGATTACGGCATCAGGCTGCCGGTGGTGAACAAGAAGATCCTCTCGGTCGGCGACCCGAAGCGCGGCGACGTGATGGTGTTCCGCTACCCGAAGGATCAGTCCCTCGACTACATCAAGCGCGTCATCGGGGTACCGGGCGATGTGGTGAGCTACCAGAACAAGCGCCTGACCATCAACGGCAAGGCCGCGGATTACAGCCCGCTGCCCGACTACCTGGATGAAGAACGGCTTTCGTATTCGAAGCACTTCCACGAGAAGCTGCCCGACGGCCCGGAGCACGGTATCCTCAACGACGCCGACCGGCCGTCGTTTGTCTCCGGCGCGGATCCCGATTTTCCGTTTCACGAAAACTGCACTTACAATCAGCAAGGGCTGACCTGCAAGGTGCCGCAAGGTCACTATTTTGTGATGGGCGACAACCGCGACAACAGCCTGGATTCACGTTATTGGGGCTTCGTTCCCGATCAGAATATTGTCGGCCGGGCATTCCTGATCTGGATGAACCTCGGCAATATCGGACGCGTGGGGGCGTTCAAGTAAGCCTTCCGCGGCGCGAATAAATCACTCCAGTCAAGCGAGGGAAAGCGCAACATGGGTCAAAAGGGTCAAAAGGGTCAAGCTGGTCAAACGGCACTAGCGGAACAAGTGGATCAATCGCGTCGGGAGGTTGGTTCAAAGAGGGGGAAAGCGCGTCTGGCGGGGCGGTACAAGGCGCGCGGATTCTCCCTTGGCAGCTTGCTGATCGTCATCTTGGTCGTCGGGGGCATCGTGATCCCGGCGGTCAGGGCGATCCCAAGCTTGCTGGAGTACTTTTCGGTCAAGCGCGCCGTCAGTTATGCCAAGCAACAGGCATCCAACAAGCGCGAAGTGGCCGATTATTTCGCCAAGCAGGCACAGATTGACCGTATTACCGCTGTGCGCAGCGACGATCTGGATATTCACGAAGACGACAATGGCACGATCCGCTCGGTGGGCTTTTCCTACCGTAACGAGGTGCCGTTATACGGCCCTCTGAGCCTTATGATTACCTATTCGGGAACGCAGTACTGACATGAACCTCGATGCCTTGCAGCAACGCCTCGGCTACCGCTTCAGCAAGCCAGAATTGCTGCAGCAGGCGCTGACGCACCGCAGCCACAGTGCCTTGCACAACGAACGCCTGGAATTCCTGGGCGATTCGGTGCTGAACTGCGCCGTGGCCGATATGCTGTATGGCATGTTCAGCAAGCTCGACGAAGGCGATCTCTCCCGCGTGCGCGCCAATCTGGTCAAGCAGCAGGCGCTGTATGAAATTGCCCAGATGCTGCAGTTGTCCGAGGCGCTGCGCCTGGGCGAGGGCGAACTGAAGAGCGGCGGTTTCCGCCGCCCTTCGATCCTTGCCGATGCGCTGGAAGCCATCGTCGGCGCCGTCTTCCTCGATGCCGGCTTCGAAGGCGCGCGCACGCTGATCCGCAAGCTCTACATCCCCATCCTCGAGCAAGTGGATCCGCGCACGCTGGGCAAGGATGCCAAGACGCTGTTGCAGGAGTACCTGCAAGGCCACAAGATAGCCCTGCCGCAATATAACGTGATCGCCACCCATGGCGCCGCGCATAACCAGCAGTTTGAAGTCGAGTGCACCGTGCCTAAACTGGAAGTGCGGGTGTTCGGTACCGGCGCGTCGCGCCGTGCCGCCGAACAAGCCGCCGCCAAGCTGGCGCTCGACGAGGTGCAAAAGCTCGTGCCCCAGTTGCTCAAGCGCAGCCGGGCCGAGCGCACCGGCAAGACGCGCAAGCAACCGGTGCCACCCGATCCCCAGTTGTCTCTCAGGTTGAAGGAATGACCGAATCTACCGATCCGCAGCAAGACGCCGCGGGTACCCCTACCGCAGCGTTCCGCTGCGGCACCGTGGCCATTGTCGGGCGTCCCAACGTCGGCAAGTCCACGCTGATGAACGCGCTGGTTGGCCAGAAGGTCAGCATCACCTCCCGCAAGGCGCAGACCACGCGCCACCGCATCGTTGGCATCCAGACCACCGAGGACGCCCAGTTCGTCTTCGTCGATACGCCGGGTTTCCAGACCCGCCATGCCAGCGCGCTGAACCGCTCGCTGAACCGCGCCGTCACCTCGACCCTGTCGTCGGTGGACCTGGTGCTGTTCGTGGTTGAGGCCGGCTACTACGGCGCCGATGACGAGAAGGTGCTGTCGCTGCTGCCAAAGAAGGTGCCGGTGCTGCTGGTCACCAACAAGCTGGATCGCCTTGGCGCGGACCGGGCCGAGGTGATGATGCCCTTCCTGGAAAAGATGGGGCACCAGTTCCAGTTCGCGGAAGTGGTGCCGATGTCGGCCAAGACGCACGACCACATCGAGCGCCTTCTCGCCATCATCCGGCCCTACCTGCCGGAAGGCGAGCCGATGTACGACGCCGACTCCATGACCGATCGCAGCGAGCGCTTCATGGCCTCCGAGATCATCCGCGAGAAGGTGTTCCGCTGGACCGGCGACGAGTTGCCATACACCAGCACGGTCATCATCGAAAAGTTCGAGACCGAAGGCCGGCTGCGGCGCATCTTTGCCACCATCCTGGTCGAGCGCGACGGGCACAAGGCCATGATCATCGGCAACAAGGGCGCCAAGCTCAAGACCATCTCCACGGAGGCCCGCATCGACATGGAGAAGCTGTTCGACGGCAAGGTCTACCTGGAGATGTTCATCAAGGTCAAGAGCGGCTGGGCCGACAACGAAGCTGGATTGCGCGCCTACGGCTATGAGTGAGAGAGCGGGCGGGCCTGCCCTGAAGGCCCGCCGCATTGACCCGGTGGTGGAAGAAGCCGCCGAACTGCTGGACAGCCACGCCGTGCCCGGCATGGCGGTGGCGGAGCAACGCGCGATGATGGATCGCGCGTTGCGCATCGTGCCGGCGCGCACGGAGCTGCGCGTCGCCAACCAGCCCGGTTTCGTGCTGCATGCCTGGCCCTACCGCGAAACCAGCCTGATCCTCGATGTGTTCACGCGCGACCACGGCCGCGTGGCCATGGTGGCCAAGGGCGCCAAGCGGCCGCATTCGGCGCTGCGCCCGGTGCTTCAGCATTTCCAGCCGATCTCCCTGTCATGGAGCGGCCGCGGCGAGGTCAAGACGCTGACGCGCGCGGAGTGGGTTGGCGGCATGCTGCCGCTGGCAAGCGATGCCTTGCTCTCGGGCTTCTATCTCAACGAATTGCTGCTGCGCTTTGCGCCCGCGAAGACGCCCACGTTACCCTGTTCCGCCAGTACATGGCCACGCTGACCCAGCTCTCGCAGGGCGAGCCGGCTGGCTTGGTGCTGCGCGGCTTCGAGCGTGTGCTGCTGCAGGAAACAGGCTTTGCGGTGGCCTTCGATGAATGCGCCAATTCCGGCGAGACGGTCGAGCCGGAGCTGGACTATGTCTACCAGCCCGAGCGTGGCGTGCGCCGCGCGCAGGCCAGCGATCCGTCATCCTGGCCGGTGGTTTCCGGGCAGACGCTGCTCGACATGTCGCAGGACGACTATAGCCGGACACAAACTGTCACGCAAAGTCGTGCCCTGATGCGCTTCCTGCTGCATTATTATTTGCAAGGCGCGCCGCTGAAGACGCGCCAGATCCTGATCGATCTGCACTATCTCTGATTTACTTCTGAGCCCTTCGAGCCCACCTGCATGATCTTCCACGCGCATCCCGGCGTCATCGACCTTGGCGTCAATATCGACCACGTGGCCACGTTGCGCAATGCGCGCGGCACGGTCTATCCCGATCCGATTCAGGCAGCGCTGCAGGCCGAGCAGGCCGGCGCCGACCTGATCACGCTGCACCTGCGTGAAGACCGACGCCATATCCGCGACGCCGACGTGCACGCGCTGCGTCCGCTGCTGGCCACGCGCATGAACCTGGAATGCGCGATCACCCAGGAGATGCTCGATATCGCCTGCGGGATCCGCTCGCAGGATGTCTGCCTGGTGCCCGAGCGGCGCGAGGAAGTCACCACCGAAGGCGGCCTGGACGTAGCCGGGCGCTTCGAGCAGGTCAAGGCCGCCTGCCGCCAACTGGCCGACGCGGGCATTCGCGTCTCGCTGTTCATCGATGCGCAGGTCGAGCAGATCGAAGCCGCCGCCGCTTGCGGCGCGCCGGTGGTGGAACTGCACACCGGGCGCTATGCCGATGCGCATTCGGCCGAGGAGCAGGCCACCGAGCTGCGCCGCGTGGCCGAAGGCGTCGATGCCGGCGTGCGGCTTGGCCTGGTGGTCAACGCCGGCCACGGCCTGCATTACACCAATGTGCAGCCGGTTGCCGCGCTGCATGGCATCAAGGAACTGAACATCGGCCACGCCATCGTCGCGCATGCGGTCTTTGTCGGCTGGCAGAACGCCGTGCGCGAGATGAAGGCCATCATGGTGGCTGCGCGTCTCGGCACCACCTATCCGCGTCCGGACGCCGCAGCGTGATCTACGGCATCGGCACCGACATCATCCAGATCGATCGCGTGCAGGGCGTGATGGAGCGCACGCGCGGCCGGTTTGCCGAGAAGGTGCTTGGCCCGCAGGAACTCCAGAAGTACCACGCCCGCAAGGCGCGCTCGGAAAAACGCGGGCTCGCCTTCCTGGCCACGCGCTTCGCCGCCAAGGAGGCCTTCTCCAAGGCGATCGGCCTGGGCATGCGCTGGCCGATGACCTGGCGCGCGATGGAACTGCTGAACCTGCCCTCCGGCGAGCCGTATCCGCATTGCCACGGCGAGCTCGATGCCTGGCTGCGGGAACGCGGCCTCGTGGTACGGGTCAGTGTCAGCGACGAACACGATTACGCGGTCGCTTTTGCGATCGCCGAGCCGGGTGGCGCTGGCGTCAGCGCCGGCTTGCCGCTCGCCTCCCAGCCTAGTGAAGACTCCAAATGATCAAGAAGATTTCCGGCAAACGGCCGGGCCCGGTTGTACTCGATGTCAAAGGCAAGCAGCTCGATGCGGACGATGTCCGCCGCATCTCTCATCCGCTGACCGGCGGCGTGATCCTGTTCGCGCGCAACTTCGAGTCGCGCGCGCAGCTGCAGGCGCTGACGCATGACATCCGCGCCGTGCGCGACGATGTGCTCATCTGCATCGATCACGAGGGTGGCCGGGTGCAGCGCGCCAGGACCGATGGCTTCACGCACCTGCCGGCCATGGCCCGGCTCGGCGCGTTGTGGGACCAGGATGTGCTGGCGGCAACCAAGGCGGCCGTGGCCTGCGGCTATGTGCTGGCGGCGGAGTTGCGCGCCTGCGATATCGACCTGAGCTTCACCCCGGTGCTCGACCTGGACTACGGGCTCAGCGCCGTGATCGGCGACCGCGCCTTCCACGCCGACCCGCGCGTGGTGACGATGCTCGCCAACCACCTGACCCACGGCCTGCTGTTGGCCGGCATGGCCAATTGCGGCAAGCATTTCCCGGGGCACGGCTTTGTCGCCGCGGATTCGCACGTGGCCGTGCCGGTCGATGAGCGCGGCCTCGACGAGATCCTCTCGCAGGATGCGCGTCCGTACGAGTGGATGGGGATGGCGCTGTCCTCGGTGATGCCGGCGCACGTGATCTACCCCAAGGTCGACCCGCATCCGGCGGGCTTCTCGCGCTACTGGCTGCAGGACGTGCTGCGCACCCAGCTTGGCTTCGAAGGCATGATCTTCAGCGACGACCTGAGCATGGAAGGCGCCAGCGTGGCCGGCACGGTGACCGAGGCCGCGCGCGCTGCCCTGGGCGCGGGATGCGACATGGTGCTGATCTGCAACCATCCGGAGCGGGCCGACCAGTTGCTGGGTGAGCTCGATGTGCGTATCGGCAAGACCTCGCAACGCCGCATCCGCCGCCTGTTCGGGCGCCGCAAGCCGCTGGACTGGAACAAGCTGATGCAGGAGGGGAGTACGCCGCCGCCATGCGCGTGCTCAAGAGCCACGGCCTGATTGCCTGAGGCTTCATTCGCTGAAGGCATTTGCTGAATGCCGATAGCAGCAGGGAAAAGAAAAGGGCAGCCGAGGCTGCCCTTTTTCCGTTGCGCCACCCGCGTCGCGGATGGCGGCGAACCAACTGCGCTTAGTTTGCGCGGCTGCGGTATTCGCCGGTACGGGTGTCGATTTCGATCTTGTCGCCGATGCTGCAGAACAGCGGCACTTGCAGCTCGAAGCCGGTGTTGATCTTGGCGCCCTTGAGCACCTTGCCCGACGAGGTGTCGCCCTTGACGGCCGGTTCGGTGTAGGTGATCTCGCGGACCAGCGTGGTCGGCATGTCCACCGAGATGGCCTTGTCGTTGTAGAACACCACTTCGACGGTCATGCCGTCTTCGAGGTAGTTCAGCGAGTCGCCCATGCTGTCCTGCTCGACTTCGTACTGGTTGAAGTCGGTGTCCATGAACACGTACATCGGGTCGGCGAAGTACGAGTAGGTGCATTCGCGGCGTTCCAGCATCACGACTTCAAACTTGTCGTCAGCCTTGAAGACGGATTCACCCGGGGCTTCCGTCAGCAGGTTCTTGTACTTCATCTTGACCACGGCGGAGTTGCGGCCCGACTTGTTGTACTCAGCCTTCTGCACGACCATCGGGTCGGTGCCGATCATGAATACGTTGCCGACGCGGAGTTCTTGTGCGGTTTTCATCTGAACTATTTCCTGAAAAAGAATGTCTCGGAATTCGGTATGGCGAAGGCGCTCTGCCGACACACTGCGCGCGAGCTTGCGCGGGGCGTTTCCGTCTTCCGGCCTGGTCACCATCAAAATAACCCACTATTTTACCCGATTTTCGCAAAAGGCCACGAGATTTGCGGCCAGGTCACCAAGGTGCTGCAGGCTGCGCTGCCATTGCTCCGTGGCGGCGCCCAGCACGGGCAGATGGGCGCGCAGGCGCGCCCAGTCAGGTGATTCATCGTCCTTATTCCAGCTGTGCCAGAAGGTGGAAAGTGCATTGGCAACCTCGATTTTGCCGCTTTGTTCCAGCCGCTGCAGGAACAAAGCGAGGAAGGCATCGAGCTTGACCATGTGCGCCTCGTCCGACTGGGGGTAGATATGCCAGATAAAGGGACGGCCGGCCCATTGCGCGCGCACGAACGAATCTTCGCCGCGCACGAAGTTAAGGTCGCACAGCCAGAGTAGTTCATCGTAGTGCTCCTGGCGCACAAAGGGCACTACCTGCACGACCAGGTTGCCGCTCTCGAAGGCGCTGCCAGGTGCGCAGCCGGCGCCCCCGAACCATGCGCTTGCCTGCTGGGCGGCCAGGCCTGCCGGCACCAGGCACTGGACGGGCTCGGGGCCATCGCGCCATTGGGCCAGCAGCGCGGGCAACGCGGCATTGGGATAGGCGAACAAGCTGACTTTCAGGGCGCCGTCGACGGGCTGGAAGCCAAGGCGATGCCAGAGCGCTGCCTTGGCGGCGGGGCTGGTGCGCAGGTATTCGCGCTGCGAGCCCAGCATGGCTTCGCGCAGCAGGCCGCCCGTGCCGGGCTCGAAGCCGGGGAAGAAGAAATGCTTGACCAGCGGCAGGCGCGGGTGGGGCGAGGCCATGCCGTGGTGTTCCCTGACCCAGGGTTCGGCGCTCATGTATTCGAGATTGATCCAGGCTGGCTTGGGCTCGCATGCGGCCATGGCGGCCAGGAATGTGGCCGGCAGGTCGCAGGCGAAGGATTCGATCACCACATCGTGCGGCGTGATACCCGCGAAGCGCGCGGCGCTCTCCTGCGCGCTCTCCTGGTCCGGGTGCCGCCACGGACGAATCGTCACTCCGGCAAGTGCTTGCTCCGGGGCGGCGATGTCGAGACCTGGCGCCAGGCGCGCGAAGCTGGCCAGGTCGTCCACCCACAGGCGCACGGCGTGGCCGTGTTCCTGGGCCAGCTGGCGCGCCAGCCGCCAGCAGACGCCGATATCGCCATAGTTGTCGATCACGGTGCAGAAGATGTCCCAGGAGCGGATGGCGCGATCGGGTTGAGTGGGCATGGTGACGTGATTCCACAAGGATTTGCTCTAAACTTGCGATTTTAGAGCTTGTTGCGCCATGGCCCTGCCGGTCATGCGCGCCGCGTGCCATCCCACGGTCAATTCGCTCCCGATGTCCCAGCAGGAACCTGAAACCCACGATCAGGGCGCGTCCGCCGCCGCCCAGCCGGAAGGACTGTCCGAGCAGCCGGCCGAGGCGTCCTTGGCGACCCCTTGCGCGGCACCTCCCGAGCCAGTGCCGGAGGCGCCGTTCGACGCCAAGGCCGTGATTGCGCAATTGCCCGGGCTGCCCGGGGTCTACCGCTACTTCGACGCGCAGGGCAATGTCCTCTATGTGGGCAAGGCGCGCGACCTGAAGAAGCGCGTCTCGAGCTACTTCAACAAGACGCTGCTGTCGCCGCGCATTGCCATGATGGTGGCCAAGATCGTGCGCATCGATACCACCGTGGTGCGCACCGAGGCCGAGGCGCTGCTGCTGGAGAACAACCTGATCAAGGCGCTGGCGCCGCGCTACAACATCCTGTTCCGCGACGACAAGTCGTATCCGTTCGTCAAGCTGACCAGCCATCGCTTCCCGCGCATGGCCTATTACCGCGGCGCCACCGATCGCAAGCATCAGTACTTCGGGCCGTTCCCCAGCGCAGGCGCCGTGCGCGAAAGCATGCAGATCCTGCAGCGCGTGTTCCAGCTGCGCACCTGCGAGGACACCGTCTTCACCAACCGCACGCGGCCATGCCTGCTGCACCAGATCCACCGCTGCACCGGGCCTTGCGTGGGCGCCATCAGCGAGGCGGATTACGCGCGCGACGTCAGCAATGCGGCGCGCTTCCTGCAAGGCCGTCAGAACGAGGTGCTCGACGGCTTGCAGGCGAAAATGGAAGAGCACGCCGGGCGGCTGGAGTTCGAGCAGGCGGCGGCGGTGCGCGACCAGATCGGCGCGCTGTCCACCGTGCTCAAGCGGCAGGCCGTGGAGGAGGTCGGGCAGTCCAGCGACATCGACGTGCTTGCGGTGGCGGTGGAGGGTGGCCGTGCGTGCGTCAACCTGGCGATGGTGCGCGGCGGGCGCCATCTTGGCGACAAGGCTTACTTCCCGGCGCACGCCGAGGAAGGCGCGATGATTGTCGAGCACCAGGACGAGGATGTCGGCGCCAGCGCGGTGATCGAGCCGGGCGAGGCGGGTGGCGAAGGCGCGGCAGTGCCCGGCGGCCCGGCCGGCATACCGGTCGAGCGGATCGCCGCGCAGGTGTTGTCCGCCTTCATGGCGCAGCACTATCTGGACCAGGCCGTGCCGCCGATCCTGGTGGTGAGCCACGTGCCGCCGGACAAGGCCCTGCTGGAGGCGCTGTCGATGCAGGCCGGGCGCAAGGTCACGCTGGTGCGCCAGCCACAAGGGCAACGCCGCTCCTGGCTTGAGATGGCCCAGAAGGGCGCGGAGCTGGCGTTGTCGCGGCGCCTGGCGGAGCAGGGCAGCCAGCAGGCCCGCACGCGGGCGCTGGCCGATACGATCGGCATCGACATGGAAGACCTGGCGTCGCTGCGGGCCGAATGCTTCGACATCAGCCACACGGCTGGCGAGGCCACGCAGGCGTCCTGCGTGGTCTTCCACCATCACGAGATGCAGAACGCGGAATACCGCCGCTACAACATCCAGGACATCACGCCTGGCGACGACTACGCCGCCATGCGCCAGGTGCTGACCCGCCGCTACCAGAAGCTGGTGGAGATGCTGGAGCAGGCGCAGGAACCCGGCCCCGAGGGCGGCGGGCAAGGCGGCGAGGCGGGTGCGTCCAGTGCAGTCAGTGCATCCAGCGCGCTGACGCTGGTCCCGAACGTGGTGCTGATCGACGGTGGCAAGGGCCAGGTGGAGGTCGCGCGCCAGGTGTTCGAGGAGCTTGGCCTCGATATCGGCCTGTTGGTCGGCGTGGCCAAGGGCGAGGGCCGCAAGGTCGGGCTGGAGACGCTGATCTTCGCCGATGGCCGTCCTTCGCTCGAGCTGGGGCAGGGCAGTGCGGCCTTGATGCTGGTGGCCCAGATCCGCGACGAGGCGCACCGCTTTGCCATCACCGGCATGCGCGCGCGCCGCGCCAAGGTGCGCAATACCTCGCGGCTGGAGGAGATCGAGGGCGTCGGCGCCCGCCGCCGGCAGAAGCTGCTCACGCGCTTTGGCGGCCTGCGCGGGGTGGTCGCGGCCAGCATCGATGAGCTGGCCAGCGTCGATGGCATCTCGCACGCGCTGGCCGAGGAAATCTATCGGCAGCTGCATTGATCCGGCCAAATCCGACACCCATGTGGCAGGAAATGCTCGGCCATCGTTGAAATAGGCGACAATCTCGGCGTTGCCCATTGCTGTTGCCTCGTTCCGAGCCCCCATGCCGCTGAATATACCGATCCTGCTGACCTGGCTCCGTGTCGCCATGATTCCCCTCGTGGTGGGCGTGTTCTACCTGCCCGAAGCATGGCTGCCGATGCATGCCAAAAACATGACGGCAGCCGGTTTCTTCATCGTGGCCGCGGTCACGGACTGGCTGGATGGCTTCCTGGCCAGGCGCTGGAACCAGACGTCTTCCTTCGGCGCGTTCCTCGATCCGGTGGCCGACAAGCTGATGGTGGCGGCAGCGCTGCTGTCGCTGCTGGCGCTGGGCCGGGTGGCCGACCTGATCGCGCTGGTCATCATCGGCCGGGAGATCACCATCTCCGCGCTGCGCGAGTGGATGGCGCAGATCGGGGCTTCGAAGAGCGTCGCGGTGAATTTCCTCGGCAAGCTCAAGACCACCTTCCAGATGATCGCGATCCCTTTGCTGCTCTTCAACGACAGCCTGCTCGGCATCGTCGATGCTTCCGTGCTCGGCGCGTGGCTGATCTATGTGGCGGCAGTGCTGACCCTGTGGTCGATGTTCTATTACATGAAGCTGGCGTGGCCGCAGATTCGCGAACGCAGTGGGCTGAGTGGCGAGGCCACCGCACAAAAGTGATGATCCGATGAAAAATATGCTTGACGACCACGCCGCTGATTTGCAATAATCCTGTTCTCGCTTCTGACGAAACAAGCCGAACGAAGCGAAAAGCAGCAAGAACGTAGCGTGAAGTGAGTGGTATCAGCACAGAAACTGCGTTTTAAGTAGGAAGTTAGCAGGATCCTGCGGGAGTAGCTCAGTTGGTAGAGCGCAACCTTGCCAAGGTTGAGGTCGCGAGTTCGAGCCTCGTCTCCCGCTCCAGGTTTCGGTTAGATGTGGAAGCCCACGGTGTTTGTCGTGTGGTTCCAGATTGGCACGCAGAGTAGTCAATGCGGGAGTAGCTCAGTTGGTAGAGCGCAACCTTGCCAAGGTTGAGGTCGCGAGTTCGAGCCTCGTCTCCCGCTCCAATCCCAAAGGGAAGCACCGCTTCCCTTTTTGTTTGTGATGGTAATGCGCAAGCGCAGCCCGGCAGGGTCTGGCGAATGCGGTTACAATCCAGCAGCCGTCACCCGGCGGGGTGGCAGAGTGGTCATGCAGCGGCCTGCAAAGCCGTGTACGCCGGTTCGATTCCGACCCCCGCCTCCAAGATTGTCAAGCACAGAGCGCTACCCTCACCGGTGGCGCTTTTTGCTTTCTGGCGATCCGATCACGGACGTCATCCGCTGCGGCGATTCACCTTCCCTCTTCGAGTTTCCGCCTGATCAGGCATCTCGTTCCCTCTCTTTGTCTATTATCCTCTTCGATTTATAGGATTACTCCTAAGATCATCGCTTATTTTCGTTTTATTTCATGATTCTGCTTCAGCTATTCCGGCGGCTGCCGTAAAGGCGGAGGTGAGAGTCGTTCAAAAGACGGCCCGCCGGATCCCGAGATTGTTGCAACGCGCTTCGAAAGCAGGTTGCCTGGCCCCGTTCCCGTTGCCCACGGGGAGGCATGTCATCGTCCACCTTTCCTGGAGAATCGGTGTCGCCCTCGCGCGCACTGATCATGTGCCATGAACATTACTCAACGCCTGTTGGCCACCTTGTCGCTGGCCTTGCTTGCCATGCTTGCCGTCGGAGTCGGCGGCCTCTGGCAGCTCCGCGAGTCGCAGGAGTGCTTTACCTACTTCAATGACAACACGCTCGCCAGCGTGCGCACGCTGAGCGACCTGCGCGATACCGTCAGCACCATGCGCGTGTCGCTCTACCGCTATGCCTTGTCGCCGGAGGCAAGCAGCCGCGCGCAAGCCGTGGCGGCTCTGGCGAAGGCGGACGAGGCCTTCGATAGCGCGGTCGCCAACTACGAGCGCAGCGATCTTTCCGACGAGACCGACCGCAAGCTGCTGGAGGTGGACCGCGCCGCGGTGAAGCAATATCGCGCGGAGCGGAGCGCTTCCTGGAACGGTTCGCCGCCAGCGACGACGAAGGCGCGCGGGGCATGCTGACGGGGGCTCGCTCTTTGCCGCGACCAAGCGCGCTGCGCACGGCCATCAACGAGCACGTCGCGTACAACGCGGGTCTGGGCGAGCAGGTGGTGACGAGCAATGGCAAGGCGTACGGACTGGCCTTGACGGTCTTCTCGGCGATCATTGCCTGCGCCTTCCTTGTCACCGGTGCGCTGGGCTATTCGCTCTACCGCCGCATCCACAACAGCCTGGCCGAGATCGAGCAGACCCTGCGCTATGTGAGCGAGTCGCTGGACCTCGATCGCCGCGCTTCGGTGCACCACGAGGATGAGATCGGGCGCACGGCGGTTGCCTTCAACCAGTTGATCGAGCGTGTGGCGTCGGCACTGCGTGCAGTCCGCTTGGCGACCGATTCGGTGAGTACGGCCGCCCATCAGATTGCGGCGGGCAACGAGGACCTGTCCACGCGCACCGAGCAGCAGGCGGCATCGCTGGAGCTGCCGCCAGCATGGAGGAGTTGACCGCGACCGTGCGCCAGAATGCCGACAATGCGCGCCAGGCCAGCGGCCTGGCGGACAATGCCGCCGAGGTGGCGGAGTACGGCAGCACGGCCGTGCAGCAGATGGTGGAAACCATGGGTGCAATCAGCAGCAGTTCCACCCGCATCGCTGAAATCACCACGCTGATCGAAGGCATCGCCTTCCAGACCAATATCCTCGCGCTCAATGCGGCGGTCGAAGCCGCTCGCGCCGGCGAGCAGGGCCGTGGCTTTGCGGTCGTGGCCGGCGAGGTGCGCAGCCTGGCCCAGCGTTCGTCCAGCGCGGCGAAGGAAATCAAGGACTTGATCGACACCTCGGTCGGCACGATTCGCCAGGGTTCGGCGCAGGCCGAGGATGCGGGCAAGACCATGAGCGAGATTCGCCAGGCAGTGCGGCGCGTGTCCGACATCATCGGGGAGATTGCCGCGGCCTCGCGCGAGCAGAGCACCGGGATCGAGCAGGTCAACCAGGCCGTCGGGCAGATGGACCGGGTCACGCAGCAGAACGCGGCGTTGGTGGAGCAGGCGGCAGCGGCTGCGCACTCGCTGGAGGAACAGTCCCACACGCTGCGCGATACCGTGGCGACGTTCCATCTGGCTGGGCGATAGGACTGCAGGCGGCAGGGTGGTAGGGGGCGGCAGAGAGTTTCTACGGTGATGGAGGGTACATCCTGCCCCGATTCCGCGCTTTGCCATTGTGGTGATCGTGTTACATTCCATGGTGTAGTCTTCACGGGGCGTTCAGGGGATATCCGACCTGAACAGCGTGCCATCGTCGTCCGCTTGGACCCATGCCGCGCTTTTCGCCCCCGGGCTGCTGTAAAACTCCCGTTCCCGTTTTCCCTCAATCAGTGCGGTACCTCTCGGCCTGCGCCCGGCGTTCAACGCCGTAACGCAGCCCAGAGGTCGCTTTGTGGTCCTGCCGCTGGGGGCGGGCGGGGCATCCAGTCACCGCCGCCATGGCCAAGCACGAGGAACCCAGAACGCATGCATCACGCTACCCCGCTCATCAGCACCATCGTCGGCGGTCTCGTCCTGGCGTTTATATTGGGCGCGCTGGCCAACCGGCTAAAGCTTCCGCCTCTGATCGGATACTTGTGCGCGGGCATCGTGGTCGGCCCGTATACGCCGGGCTACACTGCGGATCAGGCGCTGGCGCCGGAGCTGGCGGAGCTTGGCGTGATTCTGCTGATGTTCGGGGTTGGCTTGCATTTCTCGCTCAAGGACCTGATGGCGGTGAAAACGATCGCCATTCCGGGTGCGGTGGTGCAGATCGGCATTGCCACTTTGCTCGGGATGGGCGCGGCCTGGGGCTTTGGCTGGGAATGGGGGCAGGCCTGGTCTTCGGGCTGGCGCTTTCCGTGGCGAGTACCGTGGTGTTGCTCAAGGCTTTGCAGGAGCGCGAGCTGGTGGAGTCGCCGCAGGGCCGGATCGCGGTGGGCTGGCTGATCGTGGAGGACCTGGCCATGGTGCTGACGCTGGTGCTGCTGCCGGCGCTGGCCGGCCTGCTCACGCCGTCCGCAGACGCCACGGCTTCAGGCGCGGCCGCACCGGAGTCAGGTGACATCGTGTTCGCCGTGTTCGCTACCCTGGGCAAGGTGGCCGCCTTCGTCGCGGTGATGCTGGTAATCGGCCGTCGCTTTATTCCCTGGATGCTGGAGCGCATCGTCTGGACCGGGAGCCGCGAACTGTTCCGTCTGGCGGTGCTGGCAACGGCGCTTGGCGTGGCCTTTGGCGCGTACTCGCTGTTCGGCGTGTCGTTTGCGCTAGGTGCATTCTTTGCCGGCATGGTGCTGGCGGAATCGGAGTTCAGTCACCGCGCGGCAGAAGAGTCGCTGCCCCTGCGTGACGCGTTCGCGGTGCTGTTCTTTGTATCGGTCGGCATGCTGTTCAACCCCAAGGTGCTGATCAATGACCCTTGGGGCGTGCTGGCCACGCTGTTCATCATCGTGGTGGGCAAATCGCTCGCCGCGCTTTGCATCGTTCGGGTGTTCGGGCATTCCACCCGTACCGGCATGACCATTGCGGTCAGCCTGGCCCAGATCGGCGAGTTCTCCTTTATCCTCGCGGGCCTCGGCGTCTACCTGAAGATCCTCCCCGAGCGGGGCCACGCCCTGATCCTGGCCGGCGCGCTGCTGTCCATCGTGCTCAACCCGCTGCTGTTCCACCTGCTCGATCGCTATACCGCCAAGCAGGAAGGCGAAGCGGATCCCCAGCCCGCCTGATCGTGGGCATGCCGCGGATTGTGCGGCTCACTGGCTGGTTGCCGCGGCATCGCGGCGGAGATACTCCGTAAAGGCCAGCAGGCCCTGCGTAGGGTATTTGTCCTGGTGGACCACGAGATGCAGCGGCCTCACCACGTCGGGCAGGCCGTCGCGCAGCGCCACCAGGGTGCCGTGCCGCAATTCGTCTTCCACCACCTGCAGCGACAGGCAGCTCACCCCGTAGCCGCTCATCACGGCGCGCTTGATCGCTTCGGAGTTGCCCAGCTCCAGCGCGAAGCGCAACTCGCCCAGCATTGGTGCCAGCCGCTGCTCGATGATCTCGCGCGTGCCCGAGCCGGGTTCGCGCACGACCCAGTCGGCGTCGCGCAAGGCGGCCAGATTGCCAGGGTAGCTTGCGAGCGGGTGTGACGGGCTGACCACCACCACCATCACATCGTCCCGCCAGTGGGCGCTGCGCAGGTCGCGCTCGTGGCATGTGCCCTCGATCAACCCGATATCTGCCTCGAAATGCAGCAGCGCCTGCAGGACCTCGCGCGTATTGCCGATGCGCATGTCGAGCGCGCAGGGCCCGCTCTGCGCATGTCGAAAGCCCGCGAGCAGGCCCGGCAGGATATAGCTGCCGATGGTGTTGCTGGCGGCAATGCGCAGTTGTACCCCGGGTTGCACGGTGAAGCGCTCGAGTTCCTGTGCCTGGTCCAGCAGCGACAGCGCACGCGGGAAAAACAGCCGGCCGGTCTCATTGATGCTCAGGCGGCGCGCGACCCGGTCAAAGAGTGCGCCGCCCAGTGCGGCCTCCAGATCCGCCAGCGCGGCGCTGACCGCGGATTGCGACATGGCCAGCGCATCGGCCGCAGCCACGGTGCTGCCGTGCTGCGCCACCGCGACGAAAACGGAGAGCTGGCGAAGGGTCAGGCGAAGCGGGCGATGGTTCATATCTGCAAAACAGGTAACATATAGCGATATTACCTGTTTTACAGATTTAGGCCAGCTAAGTACGCTTCGGACATACTCAATATGCGCCCCGAAGCCCTCCGGCGTTACGGGCAGGACCCCCGCCATGTCTTCCACTCCTTCGTCCGCAGTTGCCAATCTCGGCGCCGAACCCCCTCGTGGCCGACCCGGATCCTGACGCTGGTGCCGCTGGGTTTCATCGCCTGGCTGGCCATGGTGTTCTCGGCACACCCGGCGGTCTCCCACCTCGGCATGAGCGCGCTGACGCTGGCCATGTTCGCCGGCATGGTGGCGGGCAACACGCTCCCGCAACGCTGGCTCACCCCGCTTGCGCCGGGCATGCAGCTGGCGCGCCAGCAACTGTTGCGCCTCGGCGTGGCGCTGTATGGCCTGCGCCTCACCTTTGGCGCTATCGCCGACCTGGGCCTGGCAGGCGTGCTGGTGCCGCTGGCCATGCTGGTGTCGACCATGCTGCTGGGGATCTGGATCGGTTCTTCGCTGCTGGGGCTGAGCCGCCGGGAAGCCATCCTCGTCAGCGCGGGCAGCGCGGTATGTGGCGCCGCGGCAGCCATCGCGGTGGCTTCGGTAGTGCGCACCGACGACCGCCAGACGGCCGTGGCCGTGGCTACGGTGGTGCTATTCGGCACGGCCGGCATGCTGCTGTATCCCTATCTGTTCGAGCTGGCCACGCAGCACTGGCACCTGGCCATCAGCGAGCGCACGTTTGGCATCTACACCGGCGCCACGCTGCACGAAGTGGCACAGGTCATCGCATCGGGCAAGATGGTCAGCGATGCCACCGCGGATGCCGCCGTGGTGACCAAGATGGTGCGCGTGCTGGCGCTGGGCCCCCTGTTGCTGGTGCTGGCGCTGTTGCCGAAGGCCGGCATCGGGCTCGAGGAAGAGGGCAAAGGCGCGAAGGCGGCAGGCGGGCGTCCTTGGGGCGCTATCCTGAAGGCGATTCCGTGGTTCGCGGTGGGGTTTGTGGCGGTGATGGCCGTGCATTCCGCGGGACTCGTGCCCCAGGACTGGAAGCCTGCCCTGCTTGACTTCGATAACTGGCTGCTTGCCTGCGCGATGCTGGCAATTGGCTTGCACACCCGCATTGGCACCTTGCTGCGCGCCGGGCGCAAGCCCCTGGTTCTGGCCGGTCTGTTGTTTGTGTTCCTGGTGTGCGGTGGCGCGCTGTTGTGCGCGGCGGTGGCCTGAGCACGCGAAGCCGAGGGAAGGGTGGATGCTGGTGCGGCCGACGGGGGTCGAACCCGTAAGCCCGTAAAGGCGGCAGATTTTAAGTCTGCTGAGTCTACCAATTTCTCCACGGCCGCACGGCAAGCCCGATATTGTGGTCGGTTGGGCGCGGTGATGCAAGCTCCGCGCGGGATTTGCGCCGCAGGCAGCCAAGTGGGCGGGGGCAGCGTGTTTATGTGTCGATTGTTACTCCTGGTAACAATGTAACGTTCTCGGTTTCACCTGCTTTTTTTCAAGAACCTACAATACCTTGTATCGAATATCGCATTGCAAGAGGCAAGGATCATGAAACGTTGGGGGCTCGCAGGACTCGCTTTGCTTGGGGCGCTGGCATCCGGTGCGGCAATGGCCCATGTGAGCGTTGGCGTGGCGATTGGTGTGCCTGGCGTTGTTGTCGGCGGCCCGGCGTACTATCCGCCCCCAGCCTATATTGCCGCGCCGCCCGTGATCGTGGCGCCTGCTCCTGTCTACTATGGTCCGCCTCCGGTCTATTACGGTCCGGGCCCGGGCTACTACGGCCCGGGCTACTATGGCCCGCGTTACTACGGCCGCGGCTATTACGAGCGGGGCTACTACGGCCGGGGCCATTATGGCCCGGGACATGGACGCCACTGGCGATAAGCATGAACGACCTGCCTCGCGCAGGCTGGTGAAAAGCGGCCCTGCGGGGCCCTTTCGTTTTTCAGGTGCAGCCCTGGGAGACAAACTGTAGGCGGCAATCGGGACAAGGTTCCATAGTTATCAGCAGGTTCAAAAAATTTGAAGAGACAAGTCAAACCGGCGCTCATATCGTTATTAGGGTTTCCCCTATACTGCTGCTGTGACGCCGTGATGACAAGACTCCGCAATGCTTCATCATCCAGCGCCCTCCAGCACGACCTAATTCCCAAGAGGATCCGCCCATGAAGATCAAAAACAGCCTGGTGGCGATCGCAGCCCTGACCGCCCTCTCCGCACTCTCCGCCTCCGCCTTCGCAGCCGGTATTGCCAAGGCAGACCCTTACACCGATGGCGCCAAGATCGGCAAGGTCGATCCCTACACCGATGGCGCCAAGCTTGGCAAGGTTGACCCGTACACCGACGGCGCACGCAAGGTTGATCCGTTCACCGACGGCGCCAAGGTTGGCGATCGCCGCGACCAGTTCAGCGACGGAGCCTGAGTTTGCAGGACACAAGCCCGCAGCCCTGAGGGCTTCGGCAGTCCGCATCCAGCAACGCCGTGAATCATCGAAAGACCCGCGTCGAGCGGGTCTTTTGCTTTTGCGGGCAGGTGCCAGGACGGTGGTGGCATGGTCATGCCAAGGGCCGTGGCGCTATACTTCCGGCTCACTGAAATGATCTTCGAGGAGAGTGGTATGCAGCAAAAACCGTGCTGACGGCAGATGATGTGAAGAAGGTACTGGCCGCAGCCGAGCTGGAAGCCAAGAATCACCAATGGGCGGTTTCGATTGCCATCGTTGACGATGGTGGTCACCTGCTGGCACTGCAACGCCTGGATGGCGCCGCACCGATCTCGAGCTATATCGCCACCGAGAAGGCACGTACGTCGTCGCTGGGCCGTCGCGAGTCCAAGGTCTACGAAGACATGATCAACAACGGCCGTCACTCGTTCATGACCGCGCCGGTGTTGCAAGGCATGCTGGAGGGTGGTGTGCCTATCGTGGTCAATGACCAGGTAGTGGGTGCGGTTGGCGTGTCGGGCGTGAAGTCGACCGAAGACGCACAGATCGCGCGCGCGGGCATTGCCGCCCTGGGCGTCTGATACTCGTCTGCAAGCAGAGGCGGGCGTAGTGCCGACAGTGAGCGCGGCTCACTGTCCAGGCACCTCCTGCTTATTGCGGAACAAATTGCTGTTGCTCCCTGATGCCGAAGCCTGTCGAGGGGCATTAGCGCCGGGCTGCCGGTTCCGGTAGCCCTTCCTGCATCCATAGAAATCCGTACAGCGTTACATGGTTTCCCGCGGCATGGCTTGCGCTGGCGCGGGCGTACGCCTGTGCGCGGTTACTTCGTCAGGATCAGCTTGCCATAGCGCGTGATGCGCAGCGTGTAGACCTCGCCGTTATGCAGAATCGGCAGCAGGTTGGTGCCGCGCATCAACGAATCCAGGGGCACTGCATCGCCGGCGGGCGCCGCGGGAAGGCTATCGCGGACCAGGGCTTCGAGCCGGGCGGGCAGGGCAGCTACGGCAGATTTCATCGATTCGATAGCCGCGCTGGCGGGTTTTCGCGCCGCGCCTGCGCAGCCTTGTTGGAATTGACTTCGACCCGGCGCAGGGAAAGGCGGCGGCGGGTGACTTCATGCGGTTGCGACAGCGGCAGGGTCAGGGTGCTCATGGGTGGGCTCCGGTCCGGTGGTCTGTGGCGGCAACGCGGGACTGCGTGCTGTCACGACCGGGTTCAGTTGGTCCAATCTTAAATGAGAATTGTTATCATTACAATAGGGATCTTTAATCGCGCTAGCGGGCGACGCAAACAAAAAGGGCACTCCATGGAGTGCCCTTTTTGTCGATGTTCGCTGCCGGCCCGGAGGGCGCGGCGCGACTAGTGCTTGGGTTCCGTAATGAAACCGATCTTGCCCAATCCGCCGTGCTGCGCGGCTGCCATGACTTCTGCCACCCGCTCATAGCGCACGTCGCGATCGGCCCGCAGGTGCAGTTCGGGTTGCGGCTGCTGCTGCGCGGCCTGCGCGATGTTGGCCTCGAGCGTGGGCTCATCGATCTCGGCCTGGTTCCAGAAGACCTTGCCGCTGGCGTCGATCGACAGGTTGATATTCTGCGGCTTGGGATCGTTGGGCGTGTTGGTGGCACGCGGAAGGTCGATCTTGACCGCGTGGTTGATCACGGGGATGGTGATGATGAAGATGATCAGCAGCACCAGCATGACGTCGACCAGCGGCGTCATGTTGATTTCGCTCATTACTTCGTTTTCGTCCGAGTCGAGGGTGCCGAATGCCATGATGACTTCCTTATTGCCTTGCTTGCGGCCTTACTGATTCTTGACTGCGAGGCGCACATTGTTGTCATCAGCGGCGCGCGCACCGGCGCTGGTCGGGCGTACGCGGGCGCCGGTGACGAAGTAGGCGTGCAGGTCGTGGGCGAAGCGATTGAGCTTGGAGATCACGCCCTTGTTGCCGCGGGTCAGTGCGTTATAGCCGAGCACGGCGGGGATCGCAACGGCCAGGCCGAAAGCGGTCATGATCAGTGCCTCGCCCACCGGGCCTGCCACCTTGTCGATGGTTGGCACGCCGGAGGCGCCAATGTTGATCAGCGCGTGATAGATGCCCCACACGGTGCCGAACAGGCCAACGAACGGCGCCGTGGAACCGACGGAAGCCAGCACGGCCAGGCCCGATTGCATGCGTGCAACGGCCTCGTCGATGGCGCTCTTGAGCGAGCGGGTGATCCAGTCAGAGATGTCCATCACGTCGTGCAGTTGCGGCTGGCTGGCGCGATGGTGCTGCGCGGCTTCCTTGCCGGTCATGGCGAGCGTGCGGAACGGGTTGGCTTCGCTGCTGCCGAGGGTTTCGAGGGCGTGGTCGAAATCGTCGGAGTGCCAGAACTGCTTTTCAGCGCCATTCGCCATCTTCTTGAGCCGGAAGAGATCCCACGCCTTCGTGAGAATCACGATCCACGAAGCCAGCGACATGATGAGCAGAATGATGGCGGTGGTGCGCATGACGAAATCGCCTTGCGTCCAGAGGTGAGAAAGTCCGAGGTCCTGCATGTTGGGTTCCTGGTAAGGTCGGTATTGAAATCAGTTGAGTTCGAACCCGATCGGCTGCTGGGCGGTAACCGCCACGGCACGACCGTTGTCCAGATAGGGCTTGCAGCGCATGCGTTGCACCGCGTCCACGGCAGCCTGGTCCAGCCTGGAGGACCCGCTTGAGGTCACGACCGCGGTTTTGACTACCTTGCCGGTCTCGTCTGTAGTCAGACGCACCACGGCCTTGCCAGTTTCACCCATGCGGCGCGATTGCGACGGATAGGCAGGTTGCGGCGGGCTGCACTGGATCTCGCCGATGCCAACCGCGCGTGGCGCTGCCGATACAGCGGCGGGCGGCTCGGGGGCGGGCGCAGGCGGCGCCGGTGGTGCAGGCGGCGCGGGCGGCGCTTCCACGGCATTGGGCGTAGGCGGCAGCGATGCCACCGGCGTCGGCGTGGGGCGCGGTTGCGGCGGGGCAGGCTTTGGTGTGGTTACCTTCACCTGCTTGGGCGGGGCTTCCGGTTTTGGCTTGGGCGTCTCGACGGCGGGCTTTTGAGGCGGCTCGAGCGGGATGATGCGGGCGACGATTTCAGGGGAGATCACGGCCTCCGTGATCTTGCGCCCCAGCCCGCTCTGGATCAGGTAAAGCAGGCCGGCGTGGAACAGCAGGACGGCGAGCGTGATCTTGAAAAAACGTTGATCGAACATGAGAAAACAGCAGATGTCGGCGAATTGGCGCGGCGCCGGCTTTATTAGCGATAGGGCCTATTTGCGATAGAACAGGATCAGCGAGATGCCACAACCGACCAGCAAGCTAAGCAACAATTCCATGATAAACGCTCCTTCAACAGTGATGCCGGTGGGAGCGCCGCTCTCGAGGCAGCGTGTCAGGTGCCCAGTATAAACGATAATGATTCTTATTTGGTGGAATTTTGTGCAATGCATTGAATCGCTGCCGCGCAGCCGTCTTTATACGTCGATTTGGCGATGTCTTCCCGCGACTGAGACAAAATGCGCGCTCTCGCACGGCACAGGGTTGCCGGCAATGCCCGATCTGCCACAAAGCGCGCTAGCATAGGAAAAAGACGAGCCATTCGAGCATTTCGCCGCGCCGGCCACGGCGCTCCCCCGTGCGAGAGGACCAGGCCATGGACTTCACCCGTTTCGCCGAAGACGACCGCTCGACCCTCCTGCGCGCCGCTACCGGCGCGCCATGCACCTCCGCGCTTGACTGGATGTGCGCCCAGTTCGCCCTGCGGGTCGTGTGCTCGCTGGGGCCCAGGTTCAACCTGCGCAGCAATATTAACGACATCCTGACGGTCAGCGCCCAGGAAATGGTGTGGCCGTACGGCGTGGTGCTGCGCGTCCAGCGCTTCCTTGCCGCGCGCTGCGCCGATATGCCGGCCTGGAAGGGCGCCGCGCGCCTCACGCCCGAAGAATTCCTGGAGCGGCATGGGCAATGGAACAGCGCGTTCGATGAGAGCGCGCTGTTCTACTACCTGGATGAGTACGTCAAGCATCACGCCAAGGATATGTTTGCCGTGTTCGACGCGTCGGCGGCTGCGCTGGCAGCGCGTCTCGACGGCGAGCGCGTGCTGCTGGTACGCAACATCGACATGCTCAGCCATGTGCTGGACTTGCCCGAGCATGAGCGCAAGCTGCTGCTGTACGCGGCGCTCGCCAAATACAAGCGCGACCTGCGCGCGGTGATGGTGGATTGCAAGGTGGCGCACAGCCAGGAAGCCTTCCAGATCCTGGCCGGCTTGACCGGCGCGAGTCCGGCCGCCGTGGCGGCCTCGCTGCGGCCGGGCTCGCGCCTGGAGACGCTCAACCTGATCGAGCAGCCCCTGCCCGAGAACAGCGTGACCGATCTGGGCGACCTGATGCGCCTGTCGGATCGGCTGCTGCATGTCCTGCTTGGCAACTATGCGAACGAAGCCGAGATGATGGCGGTGTTCACGCGTCCGGCGGCGGCACCCACGCTTGGCACCGGCGACTATCCGCACGTCGAGACCGATGCGCGCTACCTGTCGGCGTTGCTGGCCAACGCCACGCAGCAGCATGCCTGCGGCGTCAATGTGCTGATCTACGGGCCGCCCGGTACCGGCAAGACCGAGTTCGCGCGGCTGCTGGCGCGTGAGGCCGGCTGCGAGCTGTACGAAGTGGACTGTCTGGACCGCGACGGCAACAGCTTGTCGGGCAAGGATCGCTATCGCTCGCTGCAGGTGTCGCAGGCGTTCCTGCGCGGCCGTCCGCGCACGGCCCTGCTGTTCGATGAAGTCGAGGATGTGTTCCCGGGCAGCGCGCGCGAGCTCACCAGCCTGTTCGGCCAGGAAGACCCGCGTGGCTCGGTGAACGGCAAGGCCTGGGTCAACCAGACGCTGGAACAGAACCCGGTGCCCGTGATCTGGATTTCCAACTCGATTCGCCAGATCGACCCCGCCTACCTGCGCCGATTCCAGTTTCACCTGGAGCTGAAGATCCCGCCGCCGCTGGTGCGCGAGAACATCATCCGCAAGCACCTGGGCGCGCTGGACGTGAGCGACGCCTTTATCGCGTCGCTGGCCGCGCGCAAGACGTTGACGCCGGCACAGGTGCAATCGGCCGCGCGCTTCGTGCAACTGGCGGGCCCGGGCGTGGCGGAGCCGGTGGAGGCGCTGATCGTGCGGCAGCTTGACCATGCCGACCGCGCCATGGGATTGCGCCCGGAAGTGGAGGGGCGCCCGGTGGTGACGCACTACCGGCTTGACTACCTCAACCTGGAAACGCGCTACGAAGTCGGCAAGATCGTGCAGGCGCTCAAGGCGCGGCAGCGCGGCACCTTATGCTTCTACGGGCCGCCGGGCACCGGCAAAACCGCGCTGGCCGAGCACATCGCGGCGGCGCTGGAGCAGCCGCTGATGATCCGGCGCGCCTCCGACCTGATGAGCAAGTACGTGGGGAAACCGAGCAGCAGATCGCCGCGATGTTCGCGCGCGCGGAGGAAGACGGCGCCATCCTGCTGCTCGACGAAGCCGACAGCTTCATGCAAAGCCGGCAGAACGCCGTGCGCAATTACGAGGTGTCCGAGGTCAACGAGATGCTGCAGGGCATGGAGCGCTTCAACGGCATCTTCGTCTGCACCACCAACCTGTTCGAGCGGATCGACGAGGCTGCGCTGCGCCGATTCTCGTTCAAGATCCGTTTCCTGCCGCTCAAGGCAGAGCAACGTATGGCGATGTTCATCGAGGAAGCGCTGGATGCCGATCCGCAGCGCATGGACGCTGCCATGCGCGACGAACTGGCGAAGATGGATTGCCTGACGCCGGGCGACTTTGCCACGGTCAAGCGTCAGTGCGTGCTGCTCGGCGAAACGCTGACGCCAGACGAATTCCTGGCGCAGTTGCGCCAGGAGCATGCCGTCAAGCCAGATGTGCGGCAGCACCGGCCGCTGGGGTTCCTGCAATAGCCGGAAGCGGGAATGCCGATGCCTCAGTCGAATGCCGGCGCCGGCTCGATCACCAGGGTTTGCGCGGGCGCATCCACATGCAGCAGCGCCGCGGCCATGGCGCGCAGGTGGGCGGCGTCCTTGGTCGAGGCGTAGCGGTCGTTGGGCACCGCATCGGCGCCGGCGGCCATGCCGTGCTCGGCCAGCTTGCGCCGCAGTTGCCGCGCAATGGCGTCGCCGGTATCGACCAGCGTGAGGCGGTCGCCGACCAGTTCACGCACGGTGCCGGAGAGGAAGGGGTAGTGGGTGCAACCAAGCACCAGCGTATCGGCGCCGGCCTCGAGCATGGGCGACAGGTAGGCGGTGAGTTTCTCGCGCACGGCCGGGCCGTCCACATCGCCTTGCTCGATCAACGGGACCAGCCCGACGCCAGCCTCGCAGAGGAAGTGGCTCTCGCCTTCCAGCGAGGCAAGCAGGCGGCCGAACTTTGCGCTCTTGAGCGTGTTGCCCGTGGCCAGCACGCCTACCACCTTGCTGCGGCTGGCGGCGGCGGCGGGTTTCAGGCCGGGCTCGACGCCGATGATCGGCAGCGCCAGGCGTTCACGCAGCGTGTGGATCGCATGCATGGTCGCGGTGTTGCAGGCGATCACCAGGGCCTTGCAGCCCTGCGCCACCAGCCATTCGCAGACCTGCAGCGTGCGCGCCTCGACAAAGTGCTCGGGCTTCTCGCCATAGGGCGCGTACTTCGAGTCGGCCACGTAGATCAACGATTCCTGCGGCAGCAGGGCACGGATCTCGCGCAATACGGACAGGCCGCCGAGGCCGGAATCGAAGATGCCGATGGGAGCGTTGTTCACAGGGAGGATCGAGGCAATCAAGAGGTTAGGTAGCAAAAGCCGGGTCGGAGGACCCGGCTTCTGCAGACAGCATCGCTGTCACGGCGTGGCTCGCGTTACAGCGCAGCGACCGGGATCTTGCCGATCCTGGCTTGCCATTCTGCGGGTCCGGTCTTGTGCACCGAGGTGCCTTCGCTGTCCACGGCCACCGTCACGGGCATGTCCTTGACGTCGAACTCGTAGATGGCTTCCATGCCGAGGTCTTCGAAGCCGACCACCTTGGCGTGCTTGATGGCCTTGGCCACCAGGTAAGCCGCGCCGCCGACCGCCATCAGGTAGGCCGACTTGTGCTTCTTGATGGCCTCGATCGCCACCGGGCCGCGCTCGGCCTTGCCGATCATCGAGATCAGGCCGGTCTGGGCCAGCATCATCTCGGTGAACTTGTCCATGCGGGTAGCCGTGGTGGGGCCTGCCGGGCCGACGGCTTCGTCGCGCACCGGATCGACCGGGCCCACGTAGTAGATCACGCGGTTGGTGAAGTCCACCGGCAGCTTCTCGCCCTTGGCCAGCATGTCGGCGATGCGCTTGTGCGCGGCGTCGCGGCCGGTCAGCATCTTGCCGTTGAGCAGCAGGGTCTGGCCCGGCTTCCACGAGGCGACTTCTGCCGGCGTCAGCGTGTTCAGGTCGACGCGCTTGGAGGTCTCGGTGTTCGGTGCCCACTCGACCTTCGGCCAGGCCGACAGGTCAGGCGCTTCGAGCTTGGCCGGGCCGCTGCCGTCCAGCGTGAAGTGCACGTGGCGGGTGGCCGCGCAGTTCGGGATCATCGCCACCGGCTTGGAGGCCGCGTGGGTCGGATAGCCCATGATCTTGACGTCCAGCACGGTGGCCAGGCCGCCCAGGCCTTGCGCGCCGATGCCCAGCGCATTGACCTTCTCGTACAGCTCGACGCGCATTTCCTCGATCCAGTCCTGCGGGCCGCGAGCGATCACGTCCTGGATGTCGATCGGGTCCATCAGCGATTCCTTGGCCATGACCATGGCCTTCTCGGCGGTGCCGCCGATGCCGATGCCCAGCATGCCCGGCGGGCACCAGCCAGCGCCCATGGTCGGCACGGTCTTGAGCACCCAGTCGACGATGGAGTCGGAAGGGTTAAGCATGACGAACTTCGACTTGTTCTCCGAGCCGCCGCCCTTGGCTGCCACCTGGATGTCCACCGTATTGCCCGGCACCACTTCATAGTGGATCACGGCAGGGGTGTTGTCCTTGGTATTCTTGCGGCCGCCTTCGGGCGGGTTCACGATGGACGCGCGCAGCACGTTGTCCGGGTTGGTGTAGCCGCGGCGCACGCCTTCGTTGATCATGTCCGACAGGCCCATGGTGGCGCCATCCCAGCGCACATCCATGCCGACCTTGACGAAGATCGTGACGATGCCGGTGTCCTGGCAGATCGGGCGCTTGCCTTCAGCGCACATACGGCTGTTGGTCAGGATTTGCGCGATCGCATCCTTGGCCGCGGGACTCTGCTCCAGCTCATAGGCACGGCCCAGGCTGGTGATGTAGTCCGTCGGGTGGTAATAGCTGATGTATTGCAGGGAGTCGGCGACGCTCTGGATGAGGTCTTCTTGTTTGATGACAGTCATTTTTGTGGGGAGGACAGTCGAGGGGAAATTCAGCCCGAAATCATACACCTAGCGAGGGGGATGCCGGATTGCATGCGCCTGTCGACAGTGCTGCGGGTGCCCTTCGCTACGCATGGCTGGCCGATGCGCATCCCCTGCCGCGAAGTTCCTCCCCCTCCCCGGCACGCTTGCCTTACAGGGCCTTACGGGGCGGCGAAATGACCCCGATTCCGTTTTCTCCTTGGAGAATGTTCCCCGTGGGCCGGCGGTTATCTTGGCATCTCCTCAATAACGGAGATGTGACCATGACCTTGAGCGCAATCGGCAGCAACACGTCGCTGTCCAGCCTTTTCCAGACGCAGTCGACCCACAAAAGCTGCGGTGGCCAGGATGCGTCCAGTAGCAGCGACACCAGCAATTCGGTAAGCAATCCTGCCGATGCGCTGATCCAGGCACTTCAGCAAACGCTGGCGCAGTTGGGCATCACGACCTCGTCATCCAGCACGGACGGCTCGACGACTGCCGCGTCCGCCACTACCTCAACCTCCGCCAGCACCGCTTCTGACGCTGCCGCCAGCACCACTAGCAGCACCAGCAGCGCCAGCAGCACCGCGTCTAGCGCCGATGCGTCCGGCAACGCGGTACAGGCTTTTGTCGGCGCGCTGTTCCAGGCACTCGCTGCCCAGGCTGCCAGCACCTCCGCGAGCCAGGGCACGAGCGCTGCGACCAGCGCCGCCAGCACGACGGCCAGCACCGTGGCCAGCGCGAGCGGGACCGACGCTACGCAGACCACCCAGGCGCCGGCTGCCGCAACCGGGCATCACCACCATCACCACCAGTACCAGAGCCTCAGCTCGGATCTGTCCAGCCTCGCGCAAGAGGCTGGCGCCAGCACCACTTCGTCCACCGGGACCAGCACGGACAGCGCCGGCAGCTCGGCCTTGTCGACACTCGAGACGGATTTTTCCGCGCTACTGCAATCCGGTAGCTCGGGATCGAATGTATCCTTGCAGTCGTTCCTGCAGACGCTGTCGGCCAACCTGAGCAGCGGCAAGGGTACGATGAGCATCGTCGGTAACTTCGTCACCACGCAGGCATAAAAAACGCTTGGAAGGCCGGTGCATTGCCGGCCACCGCGCCGTGCACGCCGCTCCCGGGCGGCGTGCACGCGCCTTCACATGCGGACCCCTATGGCGATGGACAGGCAGGCCAGCCGTTTCATTTCGTGCAGGCACCTGGCTCGCCAAACCATGTACATGACTCCTCACGTGCTTCTCGTCGACGACGACCCCGTCGCCTGTGACCTGCTGTCACGCCTCCTGCTGTCCAGCGGCATGACGGTGTCGGTGCTGCATGACGGCTACGACTTGTCGCGCCGCCTCACGCAAGAGAGGCCATCGGTGGTGCTGCTCGATATCATGATGCCGCGCAAGGACGGGCTGAGCGCGTTGCAGGAGGTGCGCGCGGCCGGTGACGATGTGCCCATGATTTTCCTGTCGGCGCGCGGCGAGGCCGCCGACCGCGCCGCGGGCCTGGAGCTTGGTGCCGACGACTACCTGCCCAAGCCATTCTGCTCGCGCGAACTGCTGGCGCGGATCCACGCGGTGCTGCGCCGCCGCCCGCAAGCCCCGGGGAGTGCGCCGGAGCGGCGTCTGTCTTACCGCTTTGGTCCGTTCGACGTCGATTTTTCCGCCCGCATCCTGACGCGGGACGGAGAGCGCCTGGCATTGCGCGATACCGAATTCGCCATGCTCAAGGTCTTCACCGGCCACCCCATGAAGGTGCTTTCGCGCGCCCGGCCGCACGACCGTCTCTATGGCTCGGACATGCATTTCCGCGACCGCAGCCTGGACGTGCCGGTCTGGCGCTTGCGCCGCGTGATCGAGGATGATCCATCGGTACCCCGTTATATCCAGACCGTGCGGGGCCGCGGCTACGTCTTTGTTCCCGGGCTCGACGCGTTCTGCGCCGACGAAGCCGATGACGTCGACGAAGCGCCGGACGCATGAAGAATCCGTTCAATACGCTGTTTGGGCGCATGGCGGTGCTATCCGTCTCCGTGCTCGTCATTGTCCATCTGGGCTGGACCGCGCTCATGTTTCACCTGCGCCCGCATGGCCAGGCGGACAGCATGGCACGGGGCATCGTGCTTGCGCTGGGCACGCTCGACGGGCGGCCAGGCGCCGGCGCGGGGCAGAAGCCGGGCGCTGCCATCCGGCTTGCCGCGCTTGGCACCGAGCCCGCCGCCGGCCCGCTGCCGGAGCATGGGCCGTTGCGCCATCTGCTGCGCGACCTTCGGCAAGGGCTCCCCGCGGGGGCGGAGCTGCGTGTGGACCAGGCGTGGCCGCCACACCTGTGGGCGCGGCTTCCCGGGCAGTCTCACTGGGCGGTCATGGCGCTGGACATGCGGCCGCCGCCATTGCCGCCGTTCGTCTTTGAAACCACTGGCATGCTGGTCGCGGCGATCCTGCTGTCCTTGTTCGTGGCATGGCAGATGCAGCGTCCCATCGCCCGCGTGGCCGGTGCCGCGCGCGAGCTCGGCAATGGCGGGAGCGCGGCGCTGATTCCGGTGACGGGCCCGTCCGAGTTGCGCTATCTGGCCGAGTCCTTCAATGACATGATGCGCAGGCAGGCAGAGAGCCGGGAGAACCAGGCGGTGATGCTCGCCGGCGTGGCGCATGACCTGAAGTCGCCGCTGACCCGGCTGCGCCTGCGCGCCGACGTGCTGGCGGACACCGCGGAGCGCGGTGGCTTTGTGCAGGACATCGACTCGATCACGCATATCGTCAACCAGTTCCTGGAATACGCGAACGAGAATCCCGATCCCGGCCCGGCCATCGAAGTCGATGCCTTCCTGCGCCAGCAGTTTTCCGGTGCGTTGTTCCAGTTGCGCCTGGATGCGGGGCCACGGTTCGTCCTGCCGCGCACGCTGGTGGACCGGATGGTCACCAACCTGGTGGACAACGCGCTGGAGTACGGCATGCCGCCGATCCAGATCGAGACCAGGCTGGAAGGCGATCACTGGCATGTCGTGATACGCGACCATGGCGAGGGCATGCCGGACGCGCAGGTCGAGGTGGCGATGCGTCCTTTCGTGCGGCTAGACACATCGCGCGGCGGTGATGGCCATTGTGGCCTGGGGCTGGCGATCGTCAGCCGCCTGGTGGAGCGCATGGGTGGCAAATGCCTTGCTCGCAATGCGCCCGGGGGCGGTTTTCAAGTCTGCCTTGTGCTGCCCGTGGCGCAACCACCAGAGCATCCGGTGGCATGAGGTGCTGGCCGCTGGCTAAGAAAAGCCGCAGCCTTGGCTGCGGTCAGACTGCTGACAAATCTGAGGCATTGTCAGTGCGCGGCTAGTCGGCGTTGCGCGCCTCTTCCCTGCTGGCGCGCCATGCCCGGCGGGCCAGCGGCCCGGGCCAGCTCGCCAGTGCGATGCCGGCCAGCACGCAGCCCAGTGCCACGCCGTGCGGCCAGCCTGGCGTCTCCCCGAGGAACACGATGCCGTAGGTGGCGGCCGCGATCGGCAGCACCGCCGTGAACACGCCCGCCATCTGTGCCGGCACATGGCGCACGCCTTTCATCCACAGCCAGAACGAGAAGATGCTGGCCGACAGCGCATACCAGAGCAGCATCCACCATATGCTCACGGGAACCGATGCCATGTCGAAACTCAGCAGCGGCATCAGGCCCAGCGGCAGCATCAGCAGCCCGCCGATCAAGTGCGTATAGGCGCAGATCTCGATAGCCGCCAGGGTCTGCGCCAGGCGCCGCGAGAGGATCACGTAGATCGATTCGCAGATCACCGCGCCCATGATCATCAGGTTGCCGAGCAGCGCATGCTCGCCGCCGCTGTCACCGGCGCTGCCGCCGCCATGTTCCGTGCCCCGCGCCACGTTCAGCACCGCGATGCCCGCCACCGCCAGCAAGACCGAGAACACCGTGCGCCGGGACAGCCGTTCGCGCAGGATCAGCCACGAGAGCAGGGCCACCGTGGCCGGGATGGTGCTGGTGATCACGCCTGCGGCCATGGCGCTGGTCAGCCGCACGCCGCCCAGCATCAGCAGCGTAAACAGGAACGTGCCGAAGAAGGCCTGCAGGAAGAGGTTGAGCCATTCGCCGCGCGAGACGGCGCGCATGCGCGCGGGGCGGTACCAGGGCGCCAGGCACGCAATGGCGATGGCGAAGCGCAGCAGCGCGAACAGCAGGATCGGTACGTAGGCGACGATGGCCTTGCCCAGCCCGACATTGCTGCCGACAAGGGCCATTGCGGCAATCACGAAGAGGGCGTGGATGGGCACGGGGTCTGGGTGGCGGCGCTGTTTGGTCGGGATCTGGCGGGGATCTGGCCGGGATCTGGCGAGCGCCGGCCGGTGGGTCGCGGTGGCGCGTGGCGCTGACCATATCTGCCCGCGAAGTCCCGCAATGCCGCAGCGCCGCGTTCGGGATAGGGCTCGCGGCATTATAGCTGTGCTAGCCTAATGGAGAAGGCTGCACATCCTTACCCGCGCCCGGCCGTTATTCATGGTGCGCTGCAGCAGGCGGCGCACGGGTGCCGGCATGCGTGCGGGTTGGGTTTGGCAGCGTCAGGTTTAAGTAAGCCGTCGAGCGTAAGTTCGCAGCCAGGCAGCCACGCTATATCAGGAGACAAGCAAATGTCCGCCATCGAGTCCGTGATGCAGGAGCATCGCATTTTCAATCCCCCGGAGTCGTTCGCCAAGCAAGCTGCGATTCCCAGCATGGAGGCTTACCAGGCCTTGTGCGACGAAGCCGAGCGCGACTACGAGGGTTTCTGGGCACGCCACGCCCGCGAGCAACTGCACTGGACCAAGCCCTTCACCAAGGTGCTGGACGAGAGCAATGCCCCGTTCTACAAGTGGTTCGAGGACGGCGAGCTCAATGCCTCCTATAACTGCCTGGACCGCAACCTGGACAACGGCAATGCCGAGAAGGTGGCCATTGTCTTCGAGGCCGACGACGGCACCGTCACCAAGGTCACCTATCGCCAGCTGCATGCCAAGGTCTGCCAGTTCGCCAACGGCCTCAAGGCACTGGGCATCAAGAAGGGCGACCGCGTCGTCATCTACATGCCCATGTCCGTCGAGGGCGTCGTGGCGATGCAAGCCTGCGCGCGCCTTGGCGCCACGCACTCGGTGGTGTTCGGCGGCTTCTCCGCCAAGTCGCTGCAGGAGCGGCTGGTCGACGTGGGCGCGGTGGCGCTGATCACCGCCGACGAACAGATGCGCGGCGGCAAGGCGCTGCCGCTCAAGGCCATCGCCGATGAAGCGCTGGCGCTGGGCGGCTGCGAAGCCGTGAAGAGCGTGATCGTGTACCGCCGCACCGGCGGCAAGGTTAACTGGGCCGAAGGCCGCGACCGCTGGATGGACGACGTCGCCGCCGGCCAGCCGCCGACGTGCGAAGCCGAACCTGTCAGCGCCGAGCATCCGCTGTTCGTGCTCTATACGTCGGGCTCCACCGGCAAGCCCAAGGGCGTGCAGCACAGCACCGGCGGCTACCTGCTGTGGGCGCTGATGACGATGAAGTGGAGCTTCGACATCAAGCCCGACGACATGTTCTGGTGCACCGCCGACATCGGCTGGGTCACCGGGCACACCTACATCGCCTACGGCCCGCTGGCCGCCGGCGCCACGCAGGTGGTGTTCGAGGGCGTGCCCACCTATCCCAACGCCGGCCGCTTCTGGGACATGATCGCGCGCCACAAGGTCAGCATCTTCTACACCGCGCCGACCGCGATCCGCTCGCTGATCAAGGCGGCCGAGGCCGACGAGAAGATCCATCCCAAGCAATACGACCTGTCCAGCCTGCGCCTGCTGGGCACGGTGGGCGAGCCGATCAACCCTGAAGCGTGGATGTGGTACCACCGCAATATCGGCGGCGAGCGCTGCCCGGTGGTGGACACCTTCTGGCAGACCGAGACCGGCGGCCACATGATCACGCCGCTGCCTGGCGCCACGCCGCTGGTGCCGGGCTCGTGCACCTTGCCGCTGCCGGGCATCATCGCGGCCATCGTCGACGAGACGGGGCAGGACGTGCCGAACGGCAGCGGTGGCATCCTGGTGGTCAAGCGTCCGTGGCCGTCGATGATCCGCACCATCTGGGGCGACCCGGAGCGCTTCAAGAAGAGCTACTTCCCGGAAGAACTCGGCGGCAAGCTGTATCTCGCCGGCGACGGCTCGATCCGCGACAAGGACACCGGCTACTTCACCATCATGGGCCGCATCGACGACGTGCTCAACGTCTCGGGACACCGCATGGGCACGATGGAAATCGAGTCCGCGCTGGTCTCCAACCCGATGGTGGCCGAAGCCGCGGTGGTAGGCCGCCCTGACGACATGACCGGCGAGGCCATCTGCGCATTCGTGGTGCTCAAGCGCTCCCGCCCGGACGAGGAAGAGGCCAAGAAAATCGCCGCCGAGCTGCGCAACTGGGTGGGCAAGGAGATCGGCCCGATCGCCAAGCCAAAGGACATCCGCTTTGGCGACAACCTGCCCAAGACGCGTTCAGGCAAGATCATGCGGCGCCTGTTGCGCTCGCTGGCCAAGAACGAAGAAATCACCCAGGATACGTCCACCCTGGAAAACCCCGCCATCCTGGACCAGTTGAAGCAGGCACAATAACGCGGTCATCCGCCTCTGCCGGCGCGCCTTGCGCGTGCCGGCGGTTTCCTTGCTCGCCCACCCCGCCTGTCCAACCACTGCTCCCATGCCTGACGAACAGTCGCGCTTTCGCCGACGGCTGCTGCTGTACTACGGCTTGTTCACGATAGGCCTGTTTGTCTTCATCGGCATGATGGGCCTGCTGGAGCATTCCAGCGGCGATGCCCTCTGGCTTGGCTACGTCTTCCTGTTCGTCACCATCGCCATCTATGCCTGCATCGGGCTGATCTGCCGCACCTCCGACCTCAATGAATACTATGTAGCCGGCCGGCGCGTGCCCGCGCTGTTCAACGGCATGGCAATCGCCGCCGACTGGATGAGCGCGGCATCCTTCATTGGCCTGGCCGGCATCCTGTTCGCGTCGGGCTACGAAGGCCTTGCCTACGTGATGGGCTGGACCGGCGGCTATTGCCTGGTCGCGTTCCTGCTCGCGCCCTACCTGCGCAAGTACGGCGGCTACACCATCCCCGACTTCCTCGCCGCGCGCTATGGCAATGGCAAGCCCGGCGGCAACATGCCGGTGCGCGCCATTGCCGTGCTGGCGGCTTCGCTATGTTCCTTCGTCTACCTGGTGGCGCAGATCCAGGGGTAGGGCTGATCGTCACCCGCTTTATCGGCGTGGAGTTCGCCGTCGGCGTGTTCTTCGGCCTGGCCGGCATCCTGGTGTGCTCGTTCCTCGGCGGCATGCGCGCGGTGACGTGGACCCAGGTCGCGCAATACATCATGCTGATCGTGGCCTTCCTGGTTACGGTCTCGATGATCGCGTGGAAGCATCACCATGAAGCGCTGCCGCAACTGAGCTACGGCACGCTGCTGCAGCAGATCGACACGCGCGAGCGCAGCATCGAGCGTGACCCGGCCGAACAGGCAGTGCGCGAGTTCTACCGCCAGCAGGCCATCCAGATGCAGGATCGCATCTCGCGGCTGCCGCGGTCGTTCGACGAGGAGCGCAATGCGCTGGCCGCGCGCTTGCAGGAGCTGCGCTTGCGCAACGCGCCGCTGCGCGAGATCAAGACGGTGGAGCGCGAGCGGGTGGAGTTTCCGCGCGACGTAGCCGCGGCCCAGCAGCAATGGAACCAGCAGCGTGAAGATGCCCTGGCGCGCAGCCAGCCCTCCACGCCGTCGACCGAACCCTATCCGTCGCCCTCCGAGGAGGAGCGAAAGACCAAGCGCCTGAACTTTGTGTTGCTGGTGTTCTGCCTGATGCTGGGCACCGCCAGCCTGCCGCACATCCTGACGCGGCTCTACACCACGCCGTCGGTGAAGGAGTCGCGCAACTCGGTGGCGTGGGCGGTGTTCTTCATCGCGCTGCTCTACGTCTCCGCGCCCGCACTCGCGGCGCTGGTCAAGTACGAATTCCTCCAGCACCTGGTCGGCACGCCATACGCGGAACTGCCGCAATGGGTGGTGCAATGGCGCAAGGTCGACCCGCCGGTGTTCGGCATTCGCGATGTGAACGGCGACGGCATCGTGCAATGGGCGGAGATCCTCATCCAGCCCGACATGATCGTGCTCGCCGCGCCGGAAATCGCCGGCTTGCCCTACGTGATCTCGGGCCTGGTTGCCGCGGGCGCGCTGGCGGCCGCGCTATCCACCGCCGACGGCCTGCTGCTCACCATTGCCAACGCGCTGTCGCACGACGTTTTCTATCACATGGTCGACCGCACCGCGAGCCACCAGCGGCGCGTCACCACCGCCAAGATCGTGCTGCTTGGCGTGGCGCTGTTTGCCTCTTACGTCACCTCGCTGCGTCCCGGCAATATTCTCTTCCTGGTCGGCGCGGCGTTCTCGCTGGCCGCGTCCAGTTTCTTCCCGGTGCTGGTGCTGGCGATCTTCTGGCGCCGCACTACAGCCGCAGGCGCGGTGGCGGGCATGGTGGCCGGACTCGGGGTGGCGGTCTACTATATCTTCGTCAACTACCCGTTCTTTACCCGCATGACCGGCATTTTCGGCAATCGCTGGTTCGGCGTGGACCCGATCGCTTCCGGTGCATTCGGCGTGCCCGCCGGCTTTGCCGTGGCCATCCTGGCCAGCCTGCTGACGCCACGCAACGCGCCGGTGATCGACCGTCTCGTGACGTACTTGCGACGCGGATAGGGCCTTCGAGCACGAAACACTAGATTTGCGAAACAACACTCTGATATACTCGCGGACTTGCTGGAGAGATGGATGAGCGGTTTAAGTCGCACGCCTGGAAAGCGTGTATAGGTTAATAGCCTATCCGGGGTTCGAATCCCCGTCTCTCCGCCAGAACAACGGAAAAAGCCCTTGATACTCAAGGGCTTTTTCTATTTCCGGGGCAGGTTTCAGGGGCACCACGTGCATCTGGAGTCCTGGCATCAGGTGGGCTCCCCATCATAGAAAAAGCACCTGTAGCAGGTGCTTTTTTAATCTCCCGCAGTTGAAGAGGGGAGGGGACCGAACCGGGTCGGCAAACTCATTGGGATCCGGTTCGGACTTGCAAGCCTAATCGGCTTGCTTGATCTCACTGCCATGTTGGCCAGAGGATCATCTGCCGCTTACCTTCGCTTTGCTACTGCGTGTCTCAGTCGGCAGATCTTCAGTATAGGTCGGCGCACGGCGGGGTCAACCTGAGTTTGATGGCGGGCCATCGTGCTTGTGAGTTCTGGCGCACGTGGCGATCCGCGAGCATTCCCGAGGCCGTCGCGGCGAACGCGCCGTGCTACGATCGATAAAAAATCGGGATGAGACATTCAGTGAGCCAAGACATTGCAGCGCGCTTCAATGCGGAGTTGGCCCCGCGCATCGCCCAGACGATCACGGATTTGTTCAGGGGCCGCATTCAGGTCGCGGTGGTGCCGGACGAGAGGCCTGGCCGGGCGGCGCGCGTCCACCTTTGCGGCGAACCGTTCGATGAGCCGCGGCGGTTCGCGCAGCAGTTGAACGTCTACCTGTCGTGGGACGGGCTTGAGGTGGAAGGGCTGTTTGCTGCCGGTGGCGCGGAAAAATTCGAGCACTATCTCGCTGCCCTTCCGGGCAAGATGCGCGCGTGGCAAACGCCCCGGCAGATCGATTTCGGGACGCGCTCGCAGGCGGACCCTACCGTGCTGCTTGGCGGGCTGGATTTCGAGCATTGAGCCGTTCCGGCGTTTTCACCGCATCCCCAGCAGTCTTTCCACGTTCCGCGCCAGGTCCAGCAACTGCGGGGCGACTTCCCGCTCGCGCGCGGCGAATGGCCCGGCCGGTGCCGATACCCCGCAGTTGAATATCATCCATTGCGAGTCCACTGGCCGGAACAGCGGCACGGCAAAGCCATAGACATCGCTGCGCCATTCGCCACGGTTCACGCAGTAGCCCTTGGCCTCGAAATCCTGCCGCAGGCGGGGGAACTGCGGCTGGAAGCGCAGGAAGGCATCCGGGTCCTGCAGGCGCAGGCGATTGAGCACGCTGTCGCGTTCTTCGGCGGGCGCCTTGCATAGCCAGGCCTTGCCGATGGCGGTGGTGAGCATGGGCAGCGCGGCGCCGATGTCCGGTGTGACCACGAGGCTGTCGGTGGAGCGGGCGGTCTCCACATAGATCATCTGCGTGCGGTCGCGCATGCCTAGCGACACCGCGCCGCCGACGCGATCGGCGAGTTCTTTCATCAATGGCCGGGCAATCTGGCGGATATGCATGCTGGCCAGCAGCGGATAGCCGAGCGAGAGTACGGGCGCGCCAAGCCGGTACTTGGCCTGTGTGGCGTCGCGGCGCAGGTAGCCGAGCACGGTCAGCGTGTGCGTGAGCCTGGCCACGGCCGACCGGGACTGGCCGGTGCGTTGTGCAAATTCCTTGTTGCCAAGCAGGGACTCGCCAGGACGGTAGGCCAGCAGGATATCGATGCCGTGCGCGAGCGTGGTGGCGAACTGGCGGTCGCCGGTGTCGCGCTCGTCGGCCACGGGCGTGCCGCGCGAAGGCGTCGATGCCATCACGCGATCCCCAACGCGGTCTCCACGCGCCGCACCATCCGCAGCAGCCTGGGACCCATTTCGCGTTCGAGCTTTCGCGGCGTCATCCGGGCGCTTGGCGCCCCGCAATTGAAGACCAGTATCTCGCCGTCGATCTCGGCACGCATCGGCACGGCCACGGCATGCACGTCGCGCTGCCATTCCCCGCGCGACAGGCAGAAGCCGAGCGTGGCGAAATCGTGCGCCGCGGCTTCCAGCGCGGCGGCGTGCGCGTGCCATTGCCCGGCATCGCTGGCGCGCAGCGCAGCCAGCACCGGCTCGCGCTCGCCGGGCGGCGCCTGGCAGAGCCAGGCGCGTCCAATGGCGGTGGGGAGCATGGGCAGCGAGGCGCCGATATCGGGCCGGAAGGCGATGGCGTCGTGCCCGCGGCTGGTTTCCACGTAGACCATCTGCAGCCGGTCGCGCAGGCCCAGCGAGACCGAGCCGCCCACTTCGTCGGCGAGCTGCTTCATCAGCGGGCGCGCGAGCTGCCTGACCTTGAGGCTGGCCAACAGCGGGTAGCCAAGCGAGAGCGCGGTGGAGCCCAGCCGGTAGCGGCGCAGCTCGGTGTCGTAGAGCAACAGCCCGCGCGCCGCCAGCGTGTACGTCAGGCGGCTGATGGTGGCCTTGGACAGCCCGGTGCGCGCAACCAGCTGCTTGTTGCTCATGACGGGCTCGCCCACGCGAAAGCACTGCAGCAGCGCCAGGCCGTGCGCCAGCGTGGTGGCGAAGGCGGGGTCCGGATGATGGGGGCGGGGCGGCATCGGGCGTGAGAGGAAGACAGTTCAAAGGCGAAGCATGGGCTGCACCGCAGGGCCGGGATACGCATCCATCATAGCCATTGCCGGGCATTCCGGGCACGCCTCGCGTTCAAGATAGCGAAACATCGATCCGCTTTTCAGGCCCTGCTTGCTACGCTGGTTTCCACGCAGCCGATCCCGGCGGCACTTACCGGATGGAGCAAGACAGATGATCAGGGAACCGGACGCCTTTCAGGCCTTCCTGGCCGAATTGCGGCGTTTCGTGCGCGAGCGGCTGGTGCCGCGCGAGGCCGAGGTGGCCGCGCTCGATGCAATACCCGAAGCGCTGGTAAAGGAAATGGCCGAGCTGGGCTTGTTCGGTTTTTCGATTCCCGAGGCGTACGGCGGCGCCGGCATGACAACCGAGGAACTCGTGTTGGCGGCGCTGGAGTTGTCCCAGTGCTCGGTAGCCTTCCGCGCGCGGGTGGGCACCAATACCGGCATTGGCTCGGAAGCGCTGGTGGCGGATGGCACGCCCGAGCAGAAGCGCCGCTACCTGCCCTTGCTCGCCAGTGGCGAGCTGACCGGCTCGTTCGCGCTGACCGAGCCGGAGGCCGGCTCGGATGCCACGGCGTTGACGACTTGCGCGCGGCGCGACGGCGACCACTACGTGCTCAACGGCACCAAGTGCTTCATCACCAACGCCCCCATCGCTGGTTTGTTCACGGTCATGGCGCGCACCGATCCCGCGCGCAGCGGGGCCGCCGGCATCTCGGCATTTATCGTGGAGCGCGGCACGCCGGGCCTGACCACCGGGCAGCCGTATCGCAAGATGGGGCAAGAGGGCTCGCCGGTCTCGGAGGTGCACTTCAACGATTGCCGCGTGCCCGCCGCCAACCTGATCGGGGGCGAGGAAGGGCAGGGCTTTCGCACCGCGATGAAGGTGCTCAACAAGCAGCGCATCCACTTGGCCGCGCTGTGCACCGGGCCGGCCATCCGCATGCTGGATGAAGCGATCCGCTTCGTCACCGAGCGCAAGCAGTTCGGCCAGCCGCTGGCGGAATTCCAGCTGGTGCAGGCGATGATCGCCGATTGCCAGACCGAGATCTTTGCTGCGCGCGCGCTGATCATGGAGACGGCGCGCCAGCGCGATCGCGGTGAGGACGTGACCATGCAGGCCTCGATGTGCAAGTACTTCGCCTCCGAGATGTGCGGGCGCGTGGCGGATCGCTGCGTGCAGATGTTTGGCGGCTACGGCTATATCGCGGACTTCGGCATCGAGCGCTTCTATCGCGATGTGCGCTTGTTCCGCCTGTACGAAGGCACCAGCCAGATCCACCAGCTCAACATCGCCAAGCGCACGCTGGCGCAGGCCGCGGCCGGCAATGCGTAGAGGCCAGCGGGCTATCAGAACGACACAGAACAGCCGCCGGCCATCATGCCAGGTGGCGTCATTCCGTCAAGGAGACACCATGTTGAAAACCATGCTTGCCGCGGGCTCCGTCCTGCTGACTCTGCTCGGGCTTGCGCAACCTGCGCTTGCCGAGGCAGCCTATCCCGCCAAAGTGATCCGCCTGGTCGTGCCGTTCCCGCCGGGTGGGTCCACCGATACGCTGGCGCGCTTGCTGGCCGAGCAATTGAAGGACGAACTCGGCCAGACCGTGGTCGTTGAGAACAAGGCTGGCGCGGGTGGCAATATCGGCGGCGATGCGGTGGCCAAGGCGGCGCCGGACGGCTATACGCTGCTGTTGGCCGCGGCCGGTCCCACCGTGATCAATCCCAGCCTTTACGCGCGCATGTCCTATGACCCGCTGCGCGACCTCGCGCCGATCACGATGCTGGCGCGCGAGCACAACCTGATGGTGATCAACCCTTCGGTGCCGGCGCGCAACCTCAAGGAGTTCATCGCCTATGCCAAGAGCAAGCCCGAGCAGCTCAGCTTTGGCTCGCCGGGCAACGGCTCCCCGGCGCAACTCGCGGGCGAGTTGCTGAACCAGTCCGCCGGCATCAAGCTGCAGCACGTACCGTACAAGGGCAGCGGCCCCGCGGTAGCCGACCTCATCGCCGGGCATATCACGCTGATGATCGACAACATGCCGGCGTTGCTGCCGTATGTGCAATCGGGGCGCCTGCGTGCCCTGGCGGTAGCCAGCGACAAGCGCGCCAGCGCCTTGCCCGATGTGCCGACGGTCGAGGAGGCCGGGCTCAAGGGCTATGTGGTGACGGCGTGGAAGGGGCTGATGGCGCCGGCCGGCACGCCGCGCCCGATCATCGCCAAGCTGCATGACGCGACCGTGAAGATCCTGGCCAAGCCGCAGATTCGCAAGCGCCTGGTGGACCTCGGCGCGGAGCCGGTCGGCAACACGCCCGAGCAGTTCGCCGCGCTGATCCGCAGCGATACGGCATGGTGGGCCGCGCTGGTGAAGTCGACCGGCACCACACTGGACTAAGCGCGATGCCGACCATGCCATCGCACCCGGACAGCCCGGATACGCGCCTCACCGAACTACGCGAGGCGGTGCGCCGCTTCGTCGAGGCGCATGCCATCCCCAGCGAGGACCCAGCGCTGGCCCACGACGTAGTGCGGCTTGACGCGGTCACGCGCGGCTTGCAGGCGCGCGCACGCGAGGCCGGCATCTACGCCCCGCACTTGCCGCGCGAATACGGCGGCCTCGGCTTGAACTGGAGCGAGCGTGCGCAAGTGCTGGAGGAAGCGGGGCGCAGCTTTCTCGGCGCGCCCGCGCTCAATTGCGCGCCGCCCGACCAGCCCAACATGATCAACCTGCTGCAGCAAGGCACGCCGGCGCAGCAGCGCAAGTACCTGATGCCGCTGATCGGCGGCGAGATCCGTTCCTGCTTTGCCATGACCGAGCCGGCGCCCGGCGCGGGCTCCGATCCCGGCATGCTGCGCACCATTGCCGAGCGCGCGAAAGGCAACTGGGTGCTGAACGGGCACAAGTGGTTTATCAGCGGCGCGGTGGGCGCGGCCTTCGCCATCGTGCTCGCACGCACGGAAGACGGCGCCACGATGTTCCTGGTGGATGCCGATAACCCGGGTTACCGGCTGGTGCGCAATATCGCTGGCATGGACGGCTACCAGATCGGTGGGCACGGCGAGATCTTGCTGGCGCAATGCGTGGTGCCGGACGACGCCGTGCTGGGCGAGCCGGGCAAGGGCTTCGACTATGCGCAGGCGCGCCTGGAGCCCGCCAGGCTGTCGCACTGCATGCGCTTTATCGGCCGGGCCTCGCGCGCCATGGAAATCGCCCAGCGCTATGCCGCGCAGCGCGATTCGTTCGGGCAGCGTTTGTGCGAGCTCCAGCAGATCCAGGCCATGGTGGCGGATTCGCATATCGACCTGCACGCCAGCCGGCTGATGGTGCGCGATTGCGCCATGCGCATGGACGCAGGCGAATCGGTCAAGCACGAGTCGGCCATGACCAAGGTCTTTGTGTCGGAAGCCGTGTGGCGCGTGGCGGACCGTGCTGTGCAAATCATGGGCGCGCAAGGGATTTCCGACGATACGCCGGTCTCGATGATCCAGCGCGAGCTGCGGCCATTCCGCATTTACGACGGCGCATCGGAGCTGCATCGCGCCACGCTGGCGCGGCGCATTTTCAAGAGCGGCATGCGGCCCTGAGCCATCTTCCACCACACAACAATATCTCCTCGGCACCATCATGAACCACACAAATCAAGACGCGCCCGCCGCGCGGCAGAACGGACCGCTTGCCGGTGTGCGCATCCTCGACATGGCTACGGTGGTAGCCGCGCCATTTGCCAGCACGCTGTGCGCGGACATGGGCGCGGACGTCGTCAAGCTCGAGTTGCCCAATGGTACCGATCCGCTGCGCGGGCTCGCGCCGGTGAAGGGCAAGTTGCCGCTGTACTGGAAGGTCACCAACCGCGGCAAGCGCGGCATCACGCTGGACGTGCGCAAGCCGCAAGGGCGCGCGCTGTTCCTCAAGATGCTGCCGCAGTTCGATGTGCTGGTGGAGAATTTCCGCACCGGCACGCTGGACCGCTGGGGCCTCGACGCCGAGACCCTGCGCGCGGCCAATCCGCGCCTGACGATCCTGCGCCTGACCGGTTTTGGCCAGACCGGGCCGTATGCCGGGCGCGCCGGCTTTGCACGCGTGTTCGAGGCGATGAGCGGGTTCACCAACCTGGCGGGCGACCCGTCGGGTTCCCCCATGCACATGAACTATCCGATGGGCGACATGGTGGCCGGCCTGTTCGGCGCGTTCTCGATCGCGGCGGCGGTGGCCGACAGCCGCCGCGCGCAGGCGCATGGCAACGAGGCGCGCGGGCGCGAGATCGACTTGTCGGCCACCGAAGCACTGTTCCGCCTGCTGGAGCCGCTGGCGGTGGAGTACGAGCAACTGGGGCAGGTGCGCAATCGCGCGGGCAATCGTGCCACCTACACTGCGCCGTCCAATATGTACGCCACGGCGGACGGGCACTGGGTATCGCTGGTGGCCTCGTCGGACCCGATCTTCCGCCGGCTTTGCCATGCCATCGGCGATCCGGCCATGGCCGACGATCCGCGCTATGCCAGCAACCCGGAGCGAGTACGCCATCTCGATGCGCTCGACGCTGCCGTCAAGGCCTGGTTTGCCACGCATGACTATGCGGCCGTGGCGCAGGCGCTGGGCGTGCACGAGATCCCGTTCAGCAAGATCTTCACCATTGTCGATATCCTGGAGGATCCACATTTTCTGGCGCGCGGCGCGGTCGTCCGCTTGCCTGACCCCGATCTCGGCTCGATTCCCGCGCCCTGCATGGTGCCGAGGTTTTCCGGCCATGCGCCGCCTGCGCCCCGCAGCGGCCCCGCGGTGGGCGAGCACAACGCGGCGTTCTATGGCGAACTTGGCCTGACGCCGGCCGACCTGGAAACGCTGCGCGAGCTGCAGGTGGTCTGACCCGCGCGGGGCACCGGCGTTGCGACCGCCTCCTGCGCAACTCGTGCTACAGTGGCCCGATCCGATTCTCCGGAGGAGCATCATGGCTAAGGATTCCACGCCGCATCTTCAGGCAATTGTCCAGACAGCGCCGCAGGCCGGGCGCTACGTATGGGTGATCACCCTGGTCGACTTCGCCGCGCAGCTGGTCAAGCGCACCATTGTTTCGGACGATACCTTCACCACGTCGGACGCGGCGCGCGTGGCTGGCGACGCGCAGCTCAAGGCAATGGCGGCGGATAAATAGCCGCTACGCGCGGCATGGGCCGCGCGGCATTGACACAGCCGGCGCGCAGCGGCCCACGCGGTGGCTGCATGCGCGAGGCGCGGGAGCGATGATGAGCATGTGCGAGGCCTGTGCGCAGATACGGCCCGGCTCGACTGGCGGCACGGGGCATCCCCGGCTGCTGCTGACCGATACGCAGCGCATCAAGCCGCGCGGCCAGCCCGCGATCACCTTTGCCACTTACACCTGTGCCGACTGCGGCTGCCGCTGGCGCCACGAGAGCGACAAGAACGGCAAGGGACCAGGCTGGTCGATGCAGCCCGCGGACGAGGCGGACTGACGCTGGCTGACCGGTTTGAAGTCATTGCCGACACCGCCCGGCAACAGGGCGGGGCGAAATCGTGGAAGCGCGGCGCCGGCAGGCCGCATCCACCCATCCACCATCAATAGGGGAGCGCAAGTTGGACACTGGACCTTTCACCCGCTACAAGGGCTTCGATCTCTACCCGTTGATCTATCGCCACCAGGCGGAACGCACCTGGCCCGAGCGCCGGCCGGACCGCAGCTTCAACGCGTCGGTGGTGATTTGCCGCGAGGGGCATGAGCCGGGGACCGAGCGCTCGCGCGTGTTCCGCCTCAGCGCCGCGCCCTGGGATAATATCGGCACCGCGCGCCGCGGTGCCGTGAAGTTCGGCGAGGACATCATCAACGGCCTGGTGCCGGGCGAGTCGGTTACTGCGCTGTAGGGTTCGGTCGGGCGCGGTAGGCGCCGCCAGCCGCTGTGGCTGCGGGCTGCCACAGCGGCGCTTCATCACGGCGCTATGGCATCACGGCATCACGGCGTCATGGCGCTGTACACCGTGTTCCTGAACCACGCGCGGTAATACTCGCGCTGCCCCGGCGCCTGCATCATCCAGATCGCCACGGTCTTCTCCTTCGGGTCGACTCAGAAATAGGTGCCTCCGACCCCGCCCCAGTAGTAGTCCCCGACCGATCCCGGCGTGGCCGATTCGCCGGTGCCCGTGCGTGTGCCGAAACCCAGGCCGAAGCCATAGCCCGGCCCCGGCAGGTAGGCCGCGCCGCGCGCCAGGGAAAGGGCGCCGATGGTGCCAAGGTGGTCGGCCGTCATGTAGGCGACCGTCTTCGGCGACAGCAGGCGCACCCCGTCGATCTCGCCGCCATTGAGCAGCATCTGGGCAAAGCGGAAGTAGTCGGCCGCGGTCGACACCAAGCCGCCGCCGCCCGATTCAAGCTTCGGGGCGCGGCGTACGTCGATCAGCCCGACCGGCACCTTGCTGTCGGGATCGATGGCAAAGGGCTCCGCGATGCGGCCTTGCTGAGCCGGTGGCACCCAGAACCCGGTGTCCTTCATCTGCAATGGCGTGAAGATCCGCTGCTGCAGATGCCTGGCCAGCGTCTGGCCCGACACGCGCTCGAGCAGGGCGCCCAGCACATCGGTGGAGCGGCTGTATTCCCAGGTGGTGCCGGGCTGGAACTGCAGCGGCACCTTGGCCAGACGGGCGATGAATTCGGTATTGCTTTGTTCGGTGGCGTCCACGTCCAGGCGCTTGTATTCCTGCTTGACCAGCGACTTGCCGAAGACGCCGTAGGTCAGGCCCGAGGTGTGGCGCAGCAGGTCCTGCACGGTCATCTCGCGCTGGGCGGGCACGAGTTCCAGCACAGGCTTGCCGGCAGCGTCGGTCTTCTCCACGCCAACGCGCAGGCCCTTGAGCTCGGGCAGGTACTTCGACACCGGGTCGGCCAGCTGTACGCGGCCGTCCTCGACCATCATCATCACCGCCACCGAGACGATCGGCTTGCTCATCGAGTAGATGCGGAAGATCGAGTCCGGGCGCATCGGCACCTTGCGTGCCGTGTCCTGCCAGCCAATGGCCTGCGTGTTGACGATGCTGCCGTTGCGGGCGACCAGGTACACGGCGCCGGGAATGCGGCCTTGCTCGACATCGGCACGCACGCGTGCGCTCATGCTGTCCAATTGCGTGGCGGAGAAGCCGGTCGTGAGCGGTGCGGCATTTTGCGTGTTGGCCGGGGCCGCGCAGGCGGCCAGCAGCGCGACCGCCAGCACCGGCAAAGTGCTACGTATCATTTGTCTCGTCCTTTGTCTTATCGTTGTCTTGGCAATGTCTTATCGACGCGGCATCGATGAGGCACCGATATTGCATCGGGAAGGGCTCAATTGCGGCAAATGCAACGGGATCATCGCACGCATGGGGGCGCGCGTGAATCGAGGCTCACCCGAATCGGGCCGCGCGCCATGCTACGATCCCGACAAATCATCGGAGGTGAAGATGTCAAAACACGTGTTCACTCGCAGCCAGTACCTGGCCATCCTCAACGAAAGCCTGAAGAACGATCCGAGGTGGCAGCCAGGCATGGCCTTTGTCTTTCATCCGCTCGGCGCGGACGCATCCAGCGCGACCGGCGTCGGATGCACCGGCCCCGACGAGGCGCTTCCCGTCTACGCGGAGATCGAGCGGGTGGCGGCGGACTTGATCGAGGTGAGGGACGCGCAGTAGCGGGCTGGCGCTGTGACGCAATGCGGGGCCGGGCAGGAGGTATCACGCCGTGTATCACGCCGTGTGCGCGACGCAAAGGCGAGCCCTCCCGCCGACCTGCGTACAATACCGCCCCAGACAGACTCTAGCGGAACAAGCCGTGAAAAAGACCGACCTCGAAAAGAACAAAGCGTTGAAACTCGCAAACAGCCTGAAGCTGTCCGCCGCAGTCCGTGCCGGCCGTGATACCGGCCCGGCCAAGGTCGATCGTCGCGAACAGCGCCGGCTCGACCAGGAACAAGGCCTGGTGCCGTTTGCCTGCAAGCTGGATGCCGAACTGGTGAAGCGCCTGCAGGCACTGGCACCGGCGCATGCCGGTGGCATGAGCGGCCTGCTGAAGGAGGCGCTGGAGCGCGGCCTGCCGCAGGAAGATGCGGCAGCCTGATTGCAGCACGCTGGCAGGGTGGGCATGAAGCACTGATTTGTGCGTTTTTGTCCACGCGAACAGTGTGGTACGCAGGACCGTAGCAAGATGGAAGCAAACAAAACGCCCGCTGGGTTTCAGCGGGCGTTTTGCTGTTCAGGGGTTTATTCAGGGGTTGTCTCCCGGATGCCGTTCCTGTCTGAGCGAGGGCAAACGCTCAATGCACGAACAGCCAGATCAGCAGCAATACAAAGGCGGGGACACCGAGTAGCCAGGCGAGAATGTAGGGCATGATCTCCTTCCTTTCCTATCTGTTTTCCACGGTTCCACTATAGGTAGCGCGGATCTGGCGCGATGTCCGGCACGTTCCGCATGCGGTGTAGGAGGGGCTGACGAGCATGGAGAGGGGAGAAAATCGGGGCAGCGCGTCGGGGCAGCGCGGTTGCCCGCGGCGAGGCACGCCTGGGCGGATGGAACGGAGCGGCCGCGGGGACCGCTCCTGGGGACCACGGCCTGCGGCCGTCATCCCCCAGGGTGGAGCAAAGGGCGCTCAGTCCTCTTCGCCTTCTTCCGAGTCGAGGAAATCGCGGCGAAGCATCCAGTTTTCGATGGCTTCGTCGCAGATTTTCTTGAGTTTTTGCTTCTCCGGCACTTTGTCGAACAGCTCAAAGTTCACCAGCGCGATGCCGGCGTCGGAGATGTAGAACAGGCGGCCGGGCTCGTCATAATGCACGATGCGCCCGTCGATGCCGCTTTCCTCGCTGTCGACCGGCATGTCTTCCAGTTCGACCACCCGGCAGGTGAAGCGGGGCGCGCGGGTGTGGGTCAGATATTCAAATTCGTCATGCATGACCTCGCCGCCCTTGGGCGTAAAGATCGCGAAGCCCCAGATAAAGCGGGGCATCGGCAGATCGGACAGATCATCAATCTCGTCCATGGTGTTCTCCCTGATTCGATAACCCGCATTATCGCTCGGCCAGGGCGCAAGCACCAAAATGTTCTGGCGATGACCTGCTTGGGCGCTGCTTGGGCGCTGCCTGGGAGCCCTATTTCGCGGCGTGGCAGTTGGCGTAGGCCGGCGGCGCGCTCTCGCCCTTGGTCAGGTCCTGCAGCATGCCTTCGTCGCCCTTGGTGATCCACAGATAGGCGCCATGCGCATAGCGGGCGCCCGAGCCGGTCAGCACGCTGGCAAAGAGCAACGGCTTGCCGTCCAGCCGCAGGATGGCGATCTGGTTGTCGGTGCTATTGAAATAGCGCGCCGTGAGCTGCTTGCCGTCGTCGCACTGGTAGCGCACGGTACGGGGCGGGTCGAAGCGCACGCCGTCGATGCCGGCCTTGGCCATGGCGGGGGCGGCGGCCAGGCCGATGGCGGCGGCGATGGTGCAGGTGGTGACGCGCGTTGTGGCGCGGGTAGCGGTGTGAAGCAGGGGCGAACGAAGAGGCATGTGGTTTCCTTGGTAGCCAGCTCGGTAGCTAGCTCGGTCGCTAGACGCTGATGAGGCAGACCCGGTCATGACGCCGTATTCCCCACGGGACGCGCGGCCGGGTGGCATCCCTGCCGCGTGCCGCCCCTCAGGCCAGCATATAGCCGCTTGCCAGCTCCCGGAAGCTGGCTATCTCGGCCGCTTGCCAGGCGGCGTCGTGGCCGTGCTCCTCGGCCAGAATCTCGGCCACCCGGGGTGCTGCCGCGCAGGCGGCGCTGGCTTCCAGGAACAGCGCGCGATTGCGGCGTGCCAGCACGTCCTCGACCCGCCGTGCCAGTTCGAAACGCGCGGCAAAGCGCACATGGGCAGCAGTCAGCCCGGCGCCGGGCACCAGCATTTCCTCGTTGCCGGGCAGCGCGTGCAGCATGCCGACCTCGTTGCCGTAGTAACGGTCCGGCGAGCCGCTGGCGGGCGCAGTCAGTTTCGCGGGCAAGCCTTGCGCGCCGTGCAATGGCAGTTGCGCGGTCACGCAGGGCGCGGCCGGCAGCATCTGGCGCTGGATGGCCGTGCCCACCACGTCCTCGGCCATCTTGCGGTAGGTGGTCCACTTGCCGCCGGTGACGGTGATCAGGCCGGCTTTGGACACCAGGATGGTGTGCTCGCGCGAGAGCGAGGCGGTGGAGGCTTCGCCGGTGGCCTTGACCAGCGGGCGCAGGCCGGCCCAGACGCTGGTCACGTCGGCGCGGGTTGGCGCGCGCGAGAGGTAGCGTGTGGCGGTCTCCAGGATGAAATCAACATCGTCGGCGCCGGCGCGCGGCTCCAGCGGCAGGTCCTTGCGCGGCGTATCGGTGGTGCCGATGATGGTGTGGCCGTTCCAGGGGACGACGAAGAGCACGCGGCCATCGTCGGTCTTGGGGATCAGGATGGCACGGTCGCCGGGCAGGAAGCTGCGCGGCAAGGTCAGGTGCACGCCCTGGCTGGGAGCCACCATGCTGCGCGCCTGGCCGTCTTCCATCTGGCGCACGGCATCGACCCACACGCCGGTGGCGTTGATCACGCAGGACGCCTTCAGGTCGAAGCTGGCGTCGCCCAGCACGTCCTTCACGGTGACGCCGTCGATCACGCCGTTGCGCTGCGACAGCCCGCTCACGCGCAGGTAGTTGATGGCCGTGCCGCCCACGTCGAACAGCGTGCGCATCAGCGCGATGGCCAGGCGGGCGTCATCGAACTGCCCGTCGAAATACAGGTTGCCGCCGCGCAGGGCCGCCCGCCCACGTGCTCGGCCAGGGTCGGTGCCGCCGCCAGCGTTTCGCGGTGGTTGAGCCAGCGGCTGCCGGACAGGTTGAGCCCGCCGGCCAGCATGTCGTAAAGCTTCAGGCCGATGCCGTAGAAGGGCTGGTCGAACAGCTGGTAGGCCGGCACCACGAAACCGAGCGGCCACACCAGGTGCGGCGCGTTGCGGGCCAGCAGGCCGCGCTCATGCAGCGCCTCGCGCACCAGGCCGATATTGCCCTGCGCGAGGTAGCGCACGCCGCCGTGGACCAGCTTGGTGGCCTTGCTGGAGGTGCCCTTGGCGAAGTCGGCGGCTTCCACCAGCAGCGTGCGGTAGCCGCGCGAGGCGGCGTCCACCGCCGTGCCCAGGCCGGTGGCGCCGCCGCCGATGACGATGACATCCCACTTCGGCTCGCGCTCGAGGGTGGCGAGCAGGGTGGCGCGGTCGGGCGGCAGGATGGGAGTGTGCAGTGTCTGCATGATTCCTTGTTTGATGCGAATGCGTGTCGCGGTGATGCTGATACGTATGTGGCGCGTGCGGTGGTCAGCCCGCGCTCAGTTTGCCGAATGCGGTGGCGCGCCGTCCTCCCGCGCCCAGTCGCGTGCGCGCTCTACCGCGCGATGCCAGCGCCAGAGCCGGTATTCGCGCGCATCGGCCGACAGGTTGGGCTCGAAGCGATGCTCCACCTGCCACTGGCTGGCGATCTCGTCCTCGCCGCTCCAGTAGCCGGTGGCCAGTCCCGCCAGGTAGGCGGCGCCAAGCGCGGTGGTCTCGGTCACGCGCGGGCGGACCACGGCCGTGCCGAGCAGATCGGCCTGCATCTGCATCAGCAGGTCGCTGCGCGACGCGCCGCCGTCCACGCGCAGCTCGGCCAGCGAGATGCCGGCGTCCTTTTGCATGGCGTCCAGCACGTCCACGCTCTGCAGCGCGATCGACTCCAGCGCGGCGCGCGCAATGTGCGGGCGTCCGGTGCCGCGTGTGAGGCCGACCAGCGTGCCGCGCGCGAACGGGTCCCAGTGCGGCGCGCCCAGGCCGGCAAAGGCCGGCACCAGCACCACGCCTTCGGTATCGTCGCACTGGCGCGCCAGCGGCTCCACCTCGGGCGCGCTGTTGATGATCTGCAGCCCGTCGCGCAGCCACTGGATGGTGGCGCCGCCCATGAACACGCCGCCTTCCAGGCAATATTGCGTGCGGCTGGCGGCAGTCGTGGCGCCGCCCAGTTGCCAGCCAATGGTGGTGAGCAGGCGATTATGCGAAGTGACCGGCTGCGATCCCGTGTTCATCAGCAGGAAGCAGCCCGTGCCGTAGGTGTTCTTGGCCATGCCCGGCGACAGGCAGGCCTGCCCGTAGGTGGCGGCCTGCTGGTCGCCGGCGATGCCCGCAATCGGGATCTGGGCGCCAAACAGCCGCAGCGCCGTGCGCGCCACCTCGCCGCTGGAGGGCACCACCTCGGGCAGCAAGCTGCGTGGGATGTCCAGCAGGTCGAGCAGGGCATCGTCCCACTGGAAGGTGTGGATGTTGAACAGCATCGTGCGCGACGCGTTGGAGACATCGGTGACGTGGCGCTTGCCGTCCGTCAACTGCCAGATCAGCCAGCTGTCGACCGTGCCGAACGCCAGCTCGCCACGCGCCGCGCGTTCGCGCGCGCCCTCGGTGTTGTCCAGCATCCAGCGCAGCTTGGTGCCGGAGAAGTAGGCGTCGATGATCAGGCCGGTCTTGTCGCGGAACAGCTCGCCGTGGCCGTCGGCCTGCAGCGCCTCGCACATCGGCGCGGTGCGGCGATCCTGCCAGACCAGCGCGCGGCCGATGGGCTCGCCGGTCTGGCGGTCCCACAGCACGGTGGTCTCGCGCTGGTTGGTGATGCCGATGGCGCTCACCTGGCTGGCCGCGACGCCGGCGTCGTTCAGCACGGCGTGCGCCACCGCCAGCTGCGACTGCCAGATCTCGTAGGGATCGTGCTCGACATGGCCGGGGTGCGGGTAATATTGGCGAAATTCGCGCTGCGCGACCTGTGCCACGTTGCCGGCGTGATCGAACAGGATCGCGCGCGAGCTGCTGGTGCCCTGGTCGAGCGCCAGCACGAATTGCGGCAGGCCCGAAGGCTGATTTTGCTTCATGCGTCTTGTCCTGGATTGACTGCTTTTACCATTGCATTAACCATTGCAGGCGTGCCTTGCCGGCCGCCAGGATCCTTCATGTCCGATACCTTGCCCGCCAGCCAGAACCCCGTCGTGTCCCGCGTTGCCGCTTCGCTTGCGGCGCGCAGCCGTTTCGATGCCGGCGCGCATTTGCGCCTGACTGTGGAAGGCCGCCAGGTGGGCTGGCTGCCGCGCGTGCATGCGCGCATCCTGCGCGCGCAGGACGCGGTGCCGGCCGTGCTGGGCGAGCCGCGCGATGGCAGCGTGGCGCTGCTGCCGGACTGTGGCGATGCCCCGCTCGCAGCGCCGCGCTGAAGGTGCTGGCGCACTGGCTGGCGGATGCCGGCCATGTGCGCGGCTGGCGCGACGAGCTGTTCGCCGTCACGCCGGAACTCGCGGCGCCGGCCTTCGCGGTGATCGAGCGCGCGGCGGCGCGCTTTCTCGGGCTGCTGACCTTTGCCTCGCACATGAACGGCGTCATTGCCGGCGATCGCGCGCTGTGGATTTCGCGGCGCAGCGCCGCCAAGGCGGTCGACCCCGGCATGTGGGACAACCTGGTAGCCGGCGGCATGCCGCACGGCAGCGATCCGCTCGCCACGCTGGTGCGCGAGTGCGACGAGGAGTCAGGCATTGCGCCCGAACTGGCGCAGCGCGCCGAAGCCCATGGCGTGATCGAAGTGCTGCGTGAAATCCCCGAGGGCGTGCAGTGGGAGGCCGTGTACGTGTACGACCTGTTGCTGCCGCCGGATTTCGTGCCGCATAACCGCGACGGGGAGGTGGCCGAGCACCGGCGTATCGAGCCGGAGGCATTGCTTGCTATCATGGCGGATGGCGCCATGACGGTCGACGCGACCCTGGTGACGCTGGATGCGCTCAACCGCCGCGGCTGGAGCGCCCCCGGCAGCCCCCGCCCTTGATCGGCGCGCACTAGACACAACCACACACGATGAGCAATACCGGATTCATTCTCACCATTTCCTGCCCGGACCAGCCGGGCATCGTCCACGCCGTCTCGGGCCTGCTGTTCCAGCACGGCTGCAATATCGTCGACTCCGACCAGTTCGGCGATGAATTCACCGGCCGCTTTTTCATGCGGGTGCATTTCACGCCGGCCGCCGGCGGCCCGGACCTGGCCACGCTGAAGACCGCCTTCGCGCCGATCGGCGATCAGTTCGCCATGCAGTGGGACCTGTTCGATGCCAGCGTCAAGCCGCGCGTGATGATCATGGTGTCGAAGATCGGCCATTGCCTGAACGACCTGCTGTTCCGCGCCAAGGCCAGCGGCCTGCCGGTGGAGATCGCCGCCATCGTGTCGAACCACCGCGATTTCTACCAGCTCGCCGCGTCGTACGATATCCCATTCTTCCACCTGCCGATGATGAACGCCTCGGCCGAGCAGAAGGCCGCGCAGGAGAACAAGGTGTTCGAGATCGTGCGCGAGCAGAACATCGACCTGGTGGTGCTGGCGCGCTACATGCAGGTGCTGTCCGACGACCTGTGCCGCAAGCTGGCCGGCCGCGCCATCAATATCCATCACTCGTTCCTGCCCAGCTTCAAGGGCGCCAAGCCCTACTACCAGGCGCATGACCGCGGCGTGAAGCTGATCGGCGCCACCGCCCACTACGTGACGGCTGCGCTGGACGAAGGCCCGATCATCGAGCAGGAAATCGAGCGCGTGGATCACAGCATGGACCCCGAGCAGCTCACCGCGGTGGGGCGCGACGTGGAATGCGTGGCGCTGGCGCGTGCCGTCAAATGGCATGCCGAGCACCGCATCCTGCTCAACGGCCACAAGACCGTCGTTTTCAAGTAATCCCGCAAGCAAGCCCTCCACCCGGTGCCCGGCGCCAGTCGCGCCGGCACCGCCTCGCCCGCAGGGGAGCCGGCGCCGTGGCTGGCCGCTCTCAGGCCTGCGCGACCACACAGCGCACTCCACTTTCTTCCAGCATGCTCTCGAACGGCGGCTTCAGCGGCTGGTCGGTAAAGAGCCGGTCGATCTCCGAGACGTGCGCCAGTTCCACCATGGCCTGCCGGTTGAACTTGCTGGCGTCCGCCGCCAGCCAGACTTCGCGCGAATGCTCGATGATGGTCCGCGCTACCTTCACTTCGCGAAAGTCGTAGTCGCGCAGCGTGCCGTCGGCCTCGATGCCCGAGATGCCGATCAGGCCGATATCCACCTTGAACTGGCTGATGAACTCCACCGTGGCCTCGCCCACGATGCCGCGGTCGCGCGAGCGCAGCACGCCGCCGGCGACGATCACTTCGCAATCGGGGTTGTCGGCCAGGATGCTCGCCACGTTCAGGTTGTTGGTGATCACGCGCAGGCCGCGGTGATGCATCAGCTCGCGCGCGATTTCCTCGACCGTGGTGCCGATATTCAGGATCAACGAGCAACCCTCGGGCACGGCGCTGGCCACCGCCCGCGCAATGCGGGCCTTGCCCTCGGCATTGAGCCCTTGGCGCTGGCGATAGGCGATGTTCTCCACCGTGGAGCCCTCCACCCGCACGCCACCGTGAAAGCGCGCCAGCATGCCGCCTTTAGCCAGCAGGTTGACGTCCCGGCGTACGGTCTGCAGGGTCACCCCGAACTTGCGCGCAAGTTCGTCGATGGAAGCGAAGCCCTGGCTGCGAACCTCTTCCAGCAGGGCGGTCTGGCGTGGATTTAGCGTCATACCCGCATTCTAGTTCAAACACAAACGAAAACAAATGATGCAGTGCACGATTGTTTTCTGTTCGTTTTTGTTCTAAAACGAGCGGGAAGCAAAGATTTGTGCGTTTGCATCATTGTTGTAAATGTGATGTATGTGGCATTCGAAATCGGAGACTCGATGCAGCTCAGATTGGAAGGCATCGCCCAGCAAGCAGGCTCGCAGGCGTATCTATATCCCATGTCGCTGACACCCGTGCCGGGCGCGGTGACCATCCTGCTAGGTGCCACCCAGGCTGGCAAGACCTCGCTGATGCGGGTCATGGCGGGACTGGACCGGCCCAGTGCCGGCCGGGTCGAGGTGGACGGTATCGACGTGACCGGCATGCCGGTGCGCGAGCGCAACGTCTCGATGGTCTACCAGCAGTTCATCAACTACCCGTCGATGACCGTCTTCGACAATATTGCTTCGCCGCTCAAGCTGCGGCGCTCCAAGGATATCGATGGACAGGTGAGGGCGCTGGCCACCCGCCTGCATATCGAGCACCTGCTCGACCGCGTTCCCGCCGAGCTCTCCGGCGGGCAGCAGCAGCGCGTGGCGCTGGCGCGCGCGCTGGCCAAGGGCGCGCCGCTGATGCTCCTCGACGAGCCCCTGGTCAACCTGGACTACAAGCTGCGCGAAGAGCTGCGCGAGGAACTGACCCAGCTTTTCGCGCATGGCAATGCCACCGTGATCTATGCCACCACGGAGCCGGCCGAGGCCCTGTTGCTGGGCGGCTACACCGCGGTGCTGGACGCCGGCGAGCTGCTGCAGTACGGGCCCACGCCGGAGGTCTTTCACTATCCCGCCTCGCTGCGCGTGGCGCGTGCCTTCAGCGATCCCCCCATGAACCTGATGGCCGGCAACCTGCTGGCCGGCGCGGTCACGCTGCCGGGCGGCATCGTCGTGCCCTTGCCCGGGGCAGGGGGCACGGCGGCACGGTTACGGTCGGGGTGCGGGCCGGTGCGTTGCGCCTGGACGCCGCGCCCGGCTCCGTGCCGGTGGCGGGCCGGGTGGCGCTGGCCGAGCTGTCCGGGTCGGACACCTTCGTGCATATGGACTCCCCGGTCGGCAACCTGGTGGCGCAGTTTCCGGGGGTGGTCGACCTGGAACTGGGCGCGCCGCTCACCCTGCACCTGGATCCCGCGCAGCTCTACCTGTTCGACGCCGCCGGCATGCGCATCCATGCGCCCAGCCGGCCGCTCAGGATCGCCTCCGCACCCGCCACTGCCGAGCTGGGAGCCTGAGATGACACGCATCGACCTCGACCTGTCCCATTCGTACCGGCCCGATCCGCAAGCCGACGAGGACTACGCGCTGCTGCCGCTGAAGTTCACGTTCAATGACGGCGGCGCCTACGCCTTGCTCGGGCCCTCCGGCTGCGGCAAGACCACCTTGCTCAATTGCATTTCCGGCTTGCAGCGGCCATCGCACGGCACCGTCTCCTTCGATGGCCGCGACGTGACCGCGGCCACGCCGCAGGCGCGCAACATCGCCCAGGTGTTCCAGTTCCCGGTGATCTACGACACCATGACGGTGGGCGAGAACCTGGCCTTCCCCTTGCGCAACCGCGGCGTGCCCGCGGCCCAGGTGAAGGAGCGCGTGGGCCGCGTGGCCGAGATGCTGGACCTGTCCGCGTCGCTGGACCGCCGCGCCAGCGGCCTGGCGGCCGATGCCAAGCAGAAGATCTCGCTCGGGCGCGGGCTGGTGCGCCAGGACGTATCGGCCATCCTGTTCGACGAGCCGCTCACGGTGATCGATCCGCACCTGAAATGGCAGTTGCGCCGCAAGCTCAAGGAGATTCACCACGAGTTCCGGCTGACGCTGATCTACGTCACGCATGACCAGACCGAGGCACTCACCTTTGCCGACCAGGTGGTGGTGATGTCGCGCGGCAAGGCGGTACAGGTGGGGCCGGCCGATGCGCTGTTCGAGCGCCCGGCGCATACCTTCGTCGGCAACTTCATTGGCTCGCCGGGCATGAACTTCCTGGCGGGAACATGGCGCGATGGCGCTATCGAAATTGCCGGGCGGCGCTATATGCCCGAGTTCGCGCCCACGGTCGCCACGGCCTTGCAGGCGGCCGGCAGCTTCAAGGTCGGCGTGCGCCCCGAGTACCTGCGCCTGGCCGCGAGCACCGATCCGCAGGCCGTGCCCGCGCGCGTTGAGCGCGCGCAGGACATCGGCACCTACTGGCTGGTCACCGCCACCGTGCAGGATGCCAGCGGCCAGGCGGCCACCGTGCGCGGCCGGCTCGGCAACGAGGGCGCGGCGCTGCAGGCGGGCGAGACCGTGTGGCTGTCCGTGTTCAACCGTCATACCTGTTACTACGTCAACGAGGAGCTGGTGGCATGAGCACGCTGAAGCCCGTCAACCAGAAGGCCTGGCTGCTGGTCATCCCGGTGGTCCTGTGCGTGGCGTTCTCCGCCATCCTGCCGCTGATGACCATCGTCAATTACTCCGTGCAGGACATCATCTCGCCTGAGCGGCGCGTGTTCGTCGGCACCGAATGGTTCCGCACCGTGCTGCGCGATGGCGAGCTGCACGACGCGCTGCTGCGCCAGCTCGGCTTCTCGCTGGCGGTGCTGGCAGTGGAGATCCCGCTTGGCATCCTGCTGGCGCTGTCGATGCCGGCCAAGGGGGTGAAGGCGTCGGCGGTGCTGGTGGTGATCGCGCTGTCGTTGCTGATTCCATGGAACGTGGTCGGCACGATCTGGCAGATCTTCGGGCGCACCGACATCGGCTTGCTGGGCGCAGCGCTTGCCGGCATGGGCTTTGCCTACAACTACACCGGCAGCGCGGTGGACGCGTGGTTCACGGTGCTGGTGATGGACGTGTGGCACTGGACGCCGCTGGTGGCGCTGCTGTGCTACGCCGGCCTGCGCGCGATTCCCGACGCGTACTACCAGGCCGCGCAGATCGACGGCGCCTCGCGGCTGGCGGTGTTCCGCTACATCCAGCTGCCCAAGCTGCGCGGCGTGCTGATGATCGCCGTGCTGCTGCGCTTCATGGACAGCTTCATGATCTACACCGAGCCGTTCGTGCTGACCGGCGGCGGGCCCGGCAACGCCACCACGTTCCTGTCGCAATACCTCACGCAGAAGGCCGTGGGCCAGTTCGACCTGGGCCCGGCCGCGGCATTCTCGATCGTCTACTTCCTGATCATCCTGCTCATGTGTTTCATCCTCTACAACTGGATGCAGCGCGCGGGCACCGCCGGCAGCGAGGACATGCCCAATGCGTGAAGCCAAACGTGAAGCCAAGCAAAGCACCACCTACTGGCGCGCGGTGTTCCTGGTGGTGTACCTGATCTTCGCCATCCTGCCGATCTACTGGATGCTGAACATGTCGTTCAAGTCCAACGAGGAGATCGTTTCCACGCTGTCGCTGTGGCCAAACGATGTCACGCTGGAGCACTACAAGACCATCTTCACTGATCCGTCCTGGTACTCGGGCTACATCAACTCGATGGTCTACGTGGCGATGAACACGGTGATCTCCATCACGGTGGCGCTGCCCGCGGCCTATGCCTTCTCGCGCTACCGGTTCATCGGCGACAAGCACGTCTTCTTCTGGCTGCTGACCAACCGCATGACGCCGCCGGCGGTGTTCCTGCTGCCGTTCTTCCAGCTCTATACCACCATGGGCCTGATGGACACGCATCTTGGCGTGGCGCTGGCGCACCTGGTGTTCAACGTGCCGCTGGCGGTGTGGATCCTGGAGGGCTTCATGTCCGGCGTGCCGCGCGAGATCGACGAGACGGCTTATGTGGATGGTTACTCCTTCCCGCGCTTCTTCATCACCATCTTCCTGCCGCTGATCAAGGCTGGCGTGGGCGTGGCCGCTTTCTTCTGCTTCATGTTCAGCTGGGTGGAGCTGTTGCTGGCGCGCACACTGACCTCGGTCAACGCCAAGCCGATCGTTGCCACCATGACGCGCACGGTGTCGGCCTCCGGCATGGACTGGGGCGTGCTGGCCGCGGCCGGCGTGCTCACCATCGTGCCCGGCGGCATCGTGATCTGGTTTGTCCGGCACTACATCGCGAAAGGCTTCGCGATGGGCCGCGTGTAAGGAGAGGATGCCATGTTCAGCTGGATGGTATGGACCACCCCGGTGGCCGTGTTCTTCATCAGCGTCGCGGTGATGCTGGTTGGCATGACGATGTGGGAGACGCGCGCCCCCACCATGGAGCGCAAGGGCTTCCTGCCCATCGCCACCACCCGCGGCGACCGCCTGTTCATCGGCCTGATGTGCGCAGCCTGGATCAACCTGGCGTGGGTGGGCCTGGGCGAGAAGATGATGGCGTGGTTCTCCCTGGCGGAGGAGCCTTCGATCTGGATCAGCCTGGTGCTCTCGATGCTTGCGCTGGGCCTGGTGATGCGCAAGGGCTGAGCCGCGCGGGTCGCGCACCCTGATCCGACAAGACCGACAAGAATAAAGCGACGGATTTTTCGTCAATGGGCATAGCGGCCTGCACCTTCCCCGGACCGCGACCCAGACAAAGAGCAGGGAGGGGGATTTTCGAGGAGACGTTCATGAAGGTGCACGTGAAATTGGGCATGACGGCGCTGGCCTGCGCGGCGGCGCTTGCCTGCGGCCACGCCGCTTGGGCAGGCGAGGCCGAGGCCAAGAAGTGGGTCGACAGCGAGTTCCAGCCGTCGTCGCTCTCCAAGGACAAGCAGCTCGCAGAAATGAAGTGGTTCATGGACGCTGCCGCCAAGCTCAAGGCGAGGGGCGTGACGCAGATCAGCGTGGTCTCGGAGACCATCACGACCCACGAGTACGAATCCAAGACGCTGGCCAAGGCCTTCGAGGAAATCACCGGCATCCAGGTCAAGCACGACATCATCCAGGAAGGCGATGTGGTGGAGAAGCTGCAGACCTCGATGCAGTCCGGCAAGTCGATCTATGACGGCTGGATCTCCGACTCCGACCTGATCGGCACGCACTACCGCTATGGCGCCATCCTGCCGCTGTCCGACTACATGAGCGGAGCCGGCAAGGAGTGGACCAATCCCGGGCTGGATGTGAAGGACTTCATCGGCACCAAGTTCACCACCGCGCCGGACGGCAAGCTCTACCAGTTGCCCGACCAGCAGTTCGCCAACCTGTACTGGTTCCGTGCCGACTGGTTCGCACGCAAGGACCTGCAGGACAAGTTCAAGGCCAAGTACGGCTATGACCTGGGCGTGCCCACCAACTGGTCGGCCTACGAGGACATTGCCAACTTCTTCTCCAACGACGTCAAGGATCTCGACGGCAAGAAGGTCTACGGCCACATGGACTACGGCAAGAAGGATCCGTCGCTCGGCTGGCGCTTTACCGACGCTTGGCTGTCGATGGCCGGGTCGGCCGACAAGGGCCTGCCGAATGGCATGCCGGTCGACGAATGGGGCATCCGTGTTGGCGCTGACAAGTGCACGCCGGAAGGTGCATCGGTCTCGCGCGGCGGCGCCACCAACAGCCCGGCCGCGGTCTATGCGCTCACCAAGTACATCGACTGGATGAAGAAGTACGCGCCGCCGCAAGCCATGGGCATGACCTTCTCCGAAGCCGGCCCGGTGCCGGCGCAAGGGCAGGTGGCGCAGCAGATCTTCTGGTACACGGCCTTCACCGCCGACATGACCAAGAAGGGCCTGCCGGTGGTCAACGCGGACGGCACGCCGAAATGGCGCATGGCGCCGTCGCCTTATGGCCCGTACTGGAAGCCGGGCATGCAGAACGGCTACCAGGACGTGGGGTCCTGGACCTTCTTCAAGAACACCGATCCCAACCGCCTCGCGGCAGCCTGGCTCTACGCGCAGTTCGTGACGTCCAAGACGGTATCGCTGAAGAAGTCGCTCACCGGCCTGACCTTCATCCGCGACAGCGACATCCATCACGAGTACCTCACCAAGAATGCCGCGCAGTATGGCGGCCTGATCGAGTTCTATCGCAGCCCGGCACGGGTGGCGTGGACGCCCACCGGTACCAACGTGCCCGACTATCCCAAGCTGGCCCAGTTGTGGTGGAAGAACGTGGCGACCGCTGTGACCGGCGAGAAGACGCCGCAGTCCGCGATGGACAACCTGGCCGAGGAAATGGACCAGGTGATGGGGCGGCTGCAGCGCGCCGGCATGACAAACTGCGCGCCCAAGCTGAACGCCAAGAGCGATCCCGCCAAATGGCTGTCGGATGAGCATGCGCCATGGAAGAAGCTGGCCAACGAGAAGCCGAAGGGCGAGACCATCGCCTACGAGAAGCTCTTGCAAGCGTGGAAGGAAGGGAAGGTGCGGTAAGCGTCCCCTTGCAGCGGTGAAAAACGGTGGCCCTGTGCCGCCGTTTTTCTTTTGCCGTGTGTGATGCCCCGTAGACATCAAAGATTTTCTGAAAATCTCCTTGACTGTCTATCTACCAGTAGATAATATTCACGACATGGAAGCCACTGCTCCGCCCCAGCAAGGAAAGCTGAAGCAGGAAAGAGGATCCAGCGCAGCACCCGGGGAATCCCCGTTTTTTTGGCCAGCTTATCTATCTACTAGTAGATAACAAACAAGAAGAACGAAGGTTCCAAAGCGTACCGATTCGATTCCGCCCAAGCGCGGGTCCTCAAATGCAAATGGAGAACATCATGACCTCGAACCTCTTCGCCAAGACCCTCATCACCGCCGCCGCCCTTGCTGCTGCCTTTGTGGCCGGCACGGCCCAGGCCTCGGGCCCCAAGGACAGCACTTTTTCCAGTGACAAGTACGGCTACGAGTTCCGCACCACCACCCGTGACGCCTTCACCGACGGTGCCCGCACCGGCAAGTTCGACCCGTTCACCGAAGGTGCGCGCGTTGGCAAGGCCGACCCGTACACGGACGGTGCCCGCATCGTGGCTGGCCTGGACCGCAGCGGCGTCTCGGCCTCGCCGTCGCGTTCCGTTGATCAGTTCACCGATGGCGCCCGTGCCGGCAAGTTCGACCCGTACACCGATGGCGCCCGTATCGTCGCCGGCCTGGATCGTACCGGCGTGTCGGCCAGCCCGGCGCGCAGCGTGGATGCCTACACGGATGGTGCACGTACTGGCAAGTTCGACCCGTACACCGATGGCGCCCGTATCGTCGCCGGCCTGGATCGTACCGGCGTGTCGGCCAGCCCGGCCCGTAGCGTGGACGCCTATACCGATGGTGCACGTACCGGCAAGTTCGATGTGTTCACCGAAGGCGCCAACGCCTGAGCTACGCGAGATGCCGAACACGCGGCGAATCAATCTTTAATCCGATGAATGCGGTGACGCACGCAAAGAGCCGGTAACGCCGGCTCTTTGCCATTGCCGCGGTTTCGAGGGCCCGCCGAAAGGCGGAGGAATGCCATGACTACCCAATCCGTACGCGATCAACTGCTGGAGCACACCCTGGTGCTGGTGCGGCAGCGGGGCTTCAATGGATTCAGCTACCGGGACCTTGCCGAGCGGGTAGGGGTCAAGACCTCCAGCATCCACTACCACTTCCCTCCAAGGAGGACCTGGTGCAGGCGGCGGTGACGGAGTACAGCGCCCGCAGCTCGGCGCGCGTGCGCGACATCGACACCAGCCTGCCGGTGGACGAGCAGGCTCGCGCCTACCTGGCGCCCTGGCTGGCCACCGCGGGCGGCGACGCCATTTGCCTGGTGGGTATGCTGTCCACGGAAGCTGCGTTCCTGCCGGAATCGGTGCACCGCATCCTCAAGGATTTCTACCGCCTGAACGAGACCTGGCTCACTCGCCTGCTGGAAACCGCGCAGGCCGTGCAGCACAAGGCCTTGCCGATCCCACCGCAGGCGCTGGCGCAAGCGGTGTTTGGCGCGCTGCAAAGCGGGCTGGTGGTGGCGCGGCTGTTCGGCGCGCCGCAGCGTATCGAGGCCGCGGCGGACTTGTTGACGGCATCCGTGACCGCCTAGGCGGCCCCAGGCATGTCACGGGCCCGGTGCCCTGAGCGCCCCGCGCGCGGCGTGCAGCCGGCGTCGGTTGATCCACAGCGGCACCACGCCAACCGCGATGCCGCCCAGCGCTACCACCCGCGTGGCCAGGTCGAAGCTGGGGATGCTGTACAGCCCGATGAACCACAGGAACGCAGCGCTGCAAGCGGGCCAAAGTACTAGCAGCAACAGCCTGCCGGGTGTCCGGGCGGCTTCGCGCCAGCAGTGCCAGGCACAGGCGAAGCCGGCCAGCCCGTAGTAGAACGCCACCTGGAAGCCGATGGCATTGACCGAGTCCTGGATGATCTGGCCCACGCTGTTGAAGTACGCGGACAGCGCCAGCAGCAGCAAGCCAAACGATGCGATGACCGCGGTGGCTACCCACGGCGTGCGCCAGGTGCGGTGCAGTTCGGCATAGCGCGGGTGCAGCAGGCCATCGCGGCCTTTGGCGTAGAGCGTGCGGGTGAACTGCAGGATCGAGGTCTCCAGTGTGCCAACGGTGCTGAGCATGACGGCCAGCACGGCCAGGTAGTCCCACGGCCGCGGAAACAGCCGCGCGGCAAGCGCAAACACCACGTTGGTGCCGGCGCTGCGGATCTCCTGGTCGCTCAGCACAGCCTGGCTGGCGATGACGAAGGTCATGAAGAGTGCCAGCACGATGACCATCGCCATCAATGCCCCGCGCCCGGGCGCATGCGCCGGATCGCGCGTTTCCTCGGTCAGGTTCGCCGTCACGTCCCAGCCCCAGAAGAAGAACAGCGCAACCAGCGCCCCATTGGCAAACAGCTGCGGCGAAAAGCTGAATGGCGACAGCATGGCCAGCGAGAGCGGGTGGGCAAGCGGCAGCGGCGCGCGCAGCAGGGCAGCGAGCACAATCGCTGCCAGCACCCCGACTTCGAGCAGCGTCATCGCCACCTGGGTGTAGCTGGTCAGCTTGATCCCCTTGACCACGACGACGCTCACCGCCAGCAGCCAGCCTGCGGCGACCAGCGTCACCACGGGCGGTCGCTCCGCCAGCGCCGGATCGATCAGGAGCAGGGTGGCGGTGGCGGCCGGAATAGTGCCGGACACCATGAATACCGCCGACGCCACCAGCAGCGTCCAGCCCGCGAAGAAGCCAAGCACCGGATGGAAGATCTCGGAGACCCAGGTGTAGCAGGCGCCAGCGCTGGGCTGCAGCCGGTTCAGTTGCTGGTAGGACAGCGTCACGCCGAACATGATCAGGCCGCAGTACAGCAGGCTGGCCGGCGCCAGGCCACCCACCGTCGCGACCAGGGTGGCGGTGGTGGCCGCCAGGCTGAAGGCGGGCGCCGTGCCCGCCACGCCCATGACGACGGATTCGCCCAGCCCGAGCGCGCCTGCGTCCAGCTTTGCCGGTGAATCCCGATCCATGGTGAAGCTCCCCGTGCCATCGGCGGCCGGTGGCGGCCTGCCGACAGCACCGTGCGCGAGCCCGTGGGGCGGGCATGCTTCAGGCAACTATACTGCCTGCCTCTGCGTTTTCAACAGGTTCCGTGGCTCACGGGCATTGCCGCAATTCCCCGGCCAGCCAGTCGATCACGGGCCGGAACCGGGAAGCGCCGCGAAACTCCTGCGGATAAGCCAGCCAGATCTCGCGTACCACCTCCGGCACCTCGCGCACCAGCGCGAGCCGGGAATCGTCCCGCGCCAGGTAGTGCGGCAGCAGGCCGATGCCCAGGCCGCTGCGAATCGCCTCGCGCACGGCCAGCAGGTTGTTCGACTGGAACCCCGTGCGCGCTGCCAGTGTGCGCGTCCATTCGGATTCCGGCAGCGCCAGGCCTTCGTCCAGCAGCCCGCACAATGGCGCGGCGGCGAGATCCTGCTCTCGCCACGGGCCGGCGTCGGCCGGCCGTACCGGCGCATACAGGCCAAAGCCCATGCTGCCCGCGCGCTGCGCGATGGCGTCGCTTTCCTGCGGCCGCGCCAGCCGCACCGCGATGTGGGCGCGGCGCCGCGCCAGGCTGGCGATGCGGTTGTCCGTTTCCAGCCTGACCTCAAGTTGCGGGTGCGCGCGATAGAGCCCGAACATGCGTGGTGTCAGGAAGTGGCTGCCGAGCGCCGCGGTGCAGGCGATGCTGACCACGCCGGAGACACCGCTGCCGGCATCCTCCACTTCGCGCAGCAAGCGCTGCGCCGAACTCTCCATCTGCTGCGCCGCGGCGAGCGCCGAGCGGCCGGCTGCCGAGAGCGCGAACGCGCCATTGGTGCGGGTTGCCACGGGCTTGCCAAGGGCTGTCTCCAGCCGCCGGATGCGGCGGATCGCGGTGGCGTGCGTGACCTCCAGCTCGCGGGCGCAGGCCGAATAGTTGCCGGTGCGGATCAGCGTGGACAGGGTCAGCAGGTCGTCCCAGTGGAGTGAACGTTTTTGCACAATGGATGTGAGCCAGTTGAGAATTGGCGAACAGCATAGCGCGGCTTATCATCGCTTGCATGGTAGTCGCCCTCGTGGCGCCTGCCCACGAATCCCGGAGCCGTTTCCAATACCTGACGCACAAGCAAAAGGAGCCATGATGGCCACACCCTTTACCCTGCTCGACCTTGCCGGCGCCAGCCGCCTTCCTTCGGCGTGGGAGGCCGCTACGCTGGTGCTGATCGACCACCAGCGCGAGTATGTTGACGGCAAGCTCCCGCTGGTGGGCATGCCCGGTGCCATCGCGGCCTGCGGCGAGCTCCTGGCGCTGGCGCGCCGCCACGGCAGCCCGGTGGTGCACGTGGTGCATCACGGGCGGGCCGGCAGCGGCGGCGCCTTCGATCCCGAGGGCCCCTATGCGGCCATCATCGAAGGGCTGGAGCCGCTTGGCGGCGAGCATACCGTGGTCAAGGGCCTGCCCAACAGCTTCGCCGGCACCACGCTGGCCGCCATGCTGGACAAGCTTGGGCGCAAGGAATTGATCGTGGCGGGCTTCCAGACGCATATGTGCATCAGCGCCACGGTGCGCTCGGCGCTCGATCATGGTTATCGCAGCACGGTGGTGGCATCGGCCTGCGCCACGCGCGACCTGCCTGACCCGCTGGGCGGGGCGCCGCTCTCGGCGGCGGAGATCCACCGTAACTCCCTGGCGGCGCTGCATGACCGCTTCGCCACCGTGGTGGCTAGCGCTGCCGCCTGGGCCTGAGTTGGCCGCAGAGGGCCTGATTGGCCCTGACGGGAGGCGGCGGGCAGCGGATGTAGCTGGCTGGCGCCGGGTGCTGCGCGAACCCCATGCCAGACTGCCGCCGGGCTTGCAAATTGGTGCGCCGCCCATGGGGCTGGTGCATACTACGGCCTCGCTGCCAGCCGGCGAGACCCGTCCGCAACCCGATTTTCCATTTCCATGAAACGCATTCTCCTCATCAAGATCACCTCGCTGGGCGATATGGTGCACACGCTGCCGTTGGTGTCCGACCTGCGGCGCGCCTATCCCGAGGCCAAGATCGACTGGGTGGCCGATGCGTCGTGTGCCGATATTCCGCGCTGGGCCGTGGGCGTGGATCGCGTGATCGCGCCGCCGCTGCGCGGTTTCAAGAAATCCCGCAGCTGGGCCGACCTGCGTGCCATCTTTGGCGCGCTGTGGGCATTGCGCCGCGAGAAGTACGATGTGGTGGTGGACGTGCACGGCGTATACAAGAGCGCCATCGTGGCCTGGCTGGCGCGCTCCAGCCGGCGCCTGGGCTACGCCGCCGAGTACCTTGGCGAGGCGCGTGCCGTGTTCGCCTACACGCAGATCTTCGGGCCGCATGGCGACGCTACCGCGCGCCACAAGATGCGCATGGTGGTGGCCAACGCGCTCGGCTATCCGCTGGATCCCGTCGAGCATTACGCGCTGCGCGTGCCCGCGCCCGCCGCGCCGCTCAACGTCGATGGCGTGCCGCGCGCGATGCTGTTTCACGCGACCTCCGTCGAGGCCAAGAAATGGCCCGCGCAGCGCTGGATCTCGGTCGGCCGCACGCTCACCGAGAGCGGCTACAAGATCCAGTTGCCCTGGGGCTCGCCCTCCGAGCGCGAGCAATCCGAAGCCTTGGCAGCGGAGATTCCCGGCGCCGAAGTCTTGCCGCGCATGACCATCACCGAATGCGCGCAGCGCGTGGACGCCGCCGCGCTGGTCGTTGGCACCGATACCGGCTTCGTGCACCTGGCCGATGCGCTGGGCAAGCCGTCTGTGATGCTGTTCACAGTCACCGACAGCGAGCATTTCGGCATCAACACCCCGGGGCAGTCCGTCTCCGTGGGCGCCCGCGGCGTGGTACCTGAGATCGCGGACGTGCTCGCCGCGATCGATCTGGTCACCGGTGGCCGGTCCAGGCCGCAATTGGCGTCCGCCAGCCTGGGCTGAGCGTCGCCTGCCCCCTGCCACCTGCGCGTTGCGCCACCACATCGCCACAAAGCCCCCAAGCAGGCGCAGCGCACGCCACGGATGCTCAAGACAGCCTTGGACTTGTTCGCTGCGGCTCTCTCCATACAGGCACCACGCGCAGAAATGCTCGCAGTTGTTGGTCAGCAGGCGATAGCGGTTTTCGCCCAGGCGTGAGCGGGCACGGCTGACCGCCTCCTCGCCAACAGCGGGCGTTAGCGGGACCGCCTTGACCTCGATGACATGGCCGGCGGCGAACAGGGCCATCCCCAGTTCTTCCACCGGACCGCGCTGCCAGCCGCGCGACAGCCCGGCATAGTGCATCACCCTCCCGTTGCCCACGTAGATGCCATGGTGGCTGTAGCCACGACGCGGCGTGACGAGATGTGCGCCAAGCGGCGGCTCCTGCCTGCCTTCCCCGCTCCGTTCCATTGCCTGCCCCAGATGTCGCTGCCTGCCCGGCCATGCGCTGTTACTGCATGCGGCATGGCCAGTGCTGCGGTGGCGTGACAGGACCTGCGCGGGCGGGGAGGGAATGCCCGCGCGACGCGAGAAGGTGCGGCGAACGCTGCCCGGAATGATCAAGTCGCACATGGCGTTTGATCAAATGATCCAAGCGCGCTTGGAAAAGGCGGAAGGCCCAGGGGTTGAGCGCGCACCATGTGGAGTGTGCTGCGCTTTGCCTGCCGCCCCCGGGCCCAGGGACATGATCATTTGATGAAAACACCCTCCGATCCGGTTCGCTCGCGGCTCACCCTCGCATTTCATCTTGCGTTCTGTATCGTCCGATATATAATCTGTTTTGTATCGTGTGATACAGAATATATCCGCCCCACCCAACGAGTCAGGCAAGCCGGAGCAACCATGGCGCGACCACGCGAATTCAATGAACAGCAGGTGCTGGAGGCCGCGGGAGACGCGTTCTGGGCCAATGGCTTCGAGGCCACATCCACCCGGGATCTCGTCAAATGCACGGGTCTAACCCAGCCCAGCCTGTATAACGCCTTCGGCGACAAGCGCGGCTTGTTCCTGCGCGCGCTGGAGCACTACCTCGAGCACACCTTGCGTGAGCGCATCACCCGGCTGGAGTCCTCGCAATCGCCCGGCCACGCGATTACGGCATTCTTTGGCGAGATCATCGAGCGCTCGGTCGCGGACGTACGGCACCGCGGCTGCATGCTGGTCAATGCCGCCGTGGAGTCCACACCCGGCGACGAAGCCTGCCGGAAAGGCATCGCCGACGAACTCACACAGATCCAGAACTTTTTCCAGCGCTGCATGCAAGCGGGGCAGGCGAGCGGCGAGATCCCCGTGATATTGCCGGCGGCGGACGCGGCCGCGCATCTGCTAGCGGTGTTGCTCGGCGTGCGGGTCCTGGCCCGGGTCCGCCCGGAACGCGCGCTGCTGACGGGGCCCGTCGCGCCGGCGCTAAGCCTGCTTGGCCTGCCGCAGTTGCCCGACGGGCCACGCTCGGCATGAGCCCGCACAAGCACAAGCACACAAATACCAACACAAATACCACACCGAATCCGCAGGAATGCATCATGTCCGAGCACACCGCAACGCTCCCCGGTCCCACGGCATCCACACTCGATGCCCGCGCCTTGTACGCCACCCTTGCCGGCCTGTGCGCAAGCCTGGTCGCCATCGGCCTGGCGCGCTTCGCCTACACGCCGTTGATCCCGCCGCTGATCCACGCGCACTGGTTCACGTCATCGCAGGCGGTGACGCTGGGCGCCGCAAACTTTGCCGGCTACCTCGCCGGCGCGCTGCTTGGCCGTCCGATCGCCACGGCGCTGTCGAACCGTAACGCGCTGCGCCTGTTGATGGTGATCGCCTCCGCCGCGTTCTTCGCCTGCGCGTATCCGCTGTCGGTGAGCTGGTTCTTTGTCTGGCGCTTTGCCTCCGGCGTGTCCGGCGGCGCCATCATGGTGCTGGTAGCCACCACGATCCTGCCGCATATCCCGGCCGCCCGGCGCGGCTTTGCCAGCGGCATGATCTTCCTGGGGCTCGGGCTGGGCATTGCTGCCTCCGGCACCATCATTCCCAGGTTGTTGCAACTGGGCTTGAAGGACACGTGGATTGGCCTGGGCGTGTTCGCGGCCATGCTCACCGCGGTGAGCTGGTTTGGCTGGCCGGGCGGGGCACCGGCGGCGCCGGCAGTGCCAGCGTCCAGCGTGAATGCGCGGCCGGCCAAGCGCGAGGACACCGCCATGCGCGTGTTGTACGGCCAGTACGCCGCGAACGCGCTGGGCCTGGTGCCCGCCATGGTGCTGCTGGTCGACTATGTGGCGCGCGGCCTCGGCCGGGGCGCAGAGATCGGCGCCGGCTACTGGGTCCTGTATGGTGTCGCGGCCATCGCCGGCCCCCTGGTGTGCGGCAACGTGGCCGACCGTATTGGCTTTGGCCCGGCCTATCGCCTCGCGTTGCTGATGCAGGCAATTGCCGTGGGTACGCTTGCCTTGTCGGGCAACCCGATCCTGGTCGGCGTCGCCACCGTGGTCCTGGGCCTGTTTACGCCCGGCATCGTGCCGCTCGTGCTTGGGCGCATCCACGAGATGGTGCCGCACGACCATGCCGAGCAGCGCGCCGCGTGGAGCCGCGCCACCACGGCCTTCGCGCTGTTCCAGGCGCTTGGCGGCTACGGCTACTCGTACCTGTTCACGCTGTCCCACAACAACTACGCGCTGATCTTCCTGTGCGGCGCCACGGCGCTGGGCCTGGCGTTGATTGCCGATCTCGTCACCCGGCGCGCGCCGCTCGCGGTGGCTGCGCACTGAAATGGCGCGACGACGCAAAAAACCAGGCGTTCTAGAATGCAAAGCCATGCATGCCGCAAGCCGGCGCCACAGACAGCAAGGAGTCTCCCCCATGAGTGAAAGTCAGTTATTCCAACCCTTTTCGATTGGCAATCTTCGGCTGGAAAACCGCATCGTGATCGCGCCCATGTGCCAGTACTCGGCCGAGGAAGGCTCGGCGGCGGACTGGCACATGATCCACCTCGGCCAGCTCGCGTTGTCCGGCGCCGCGATGCTGATCATCGAGGCGTCGGCCGTGTCGCCGGAAGGGCGCATCACGCCGGGAGATCTCGGCCTGTACTCGGATGCGAACGAGGCAGCGCTCGGCAAGGTGATCAAGGCAGTCAGGGCGCATTCGCCGATTGCGCTGGCGATACAGCTGGCGCATGCCGGGCGCAAGGCATCGAGCCACGCCCCGTGGGAGGGCGGCAGCCAGATCCGGCCGGACCAGCCGCTGGGCTGGAAGACGTTGGCGCCATCCGCCGTGCCGCATGCCGAGGGCGAGGACGCGCCGATGGCGCTGGACCGCGCGGGCATGGACCGCGTGCGGGACGATTTCGTGGCCGCGGCCATCCGCGCGGCACGCCTCGGGCTCGATGGCATCGAGCTCCACATGGCGCATGGCTACCTGCTGCATCAGTTCCTGTCGCCGCTGGCGAACAAGCGCGATGACGAATACGGCGGCAGCCTGGAGAACCGCATGCGGTTTCCCATCGAGGTGTTCGACGCCGTGCGCGCGGCATTTCCCGCGGACAAGCCGGTCTGGGCCCGCATCTCGGCCACCGACTGGGTGCCCGGCGGATGGGATATCGAAGGCACGATCGCGCTGTCGAACGCGCTCAAGGCACGTGGCTGCGCGGCCATCCATGTGACCACCGGCGGCGTTTCGCCGGCGCAGGCGATCAAGCTGGGTCCGGGCTACCAGGTGCCTTACGCGCAGCGGGTCAAGGCAGAGGTGGGCTTGCCGACCATCGCTGTGGGGCTTATCACCGAGCCGGAGCAGGCGGAAGCCATCATTGCCAACGGCGAAGCCGATGCGGTGTCGCTGGCGCGCGCCATGCTCTACGATCCGCGCTGGCCGTGGCATGCGGCGGCCAAGCTTGGCGCGCAGGTGCATGCGCCGAAGCAATACTGGCGCTCGCAGCCGCGCGAGTACAAGGACCTGTTCATCGATGCCAGTTTCGGGCAGCGCTAGGGCGCGCTAGAAGCAATCGGCGTCCGGTTCCCGCTCGGGAAACCGGACGCCGTTGCCGGGCACAGGATCAACGCGTTAGTTCATCAATCGGCCTGGATGCCGAACTCCTTGACGATCTTGGCGTAGCGTGTCGAGTCCGACGCGATCAGCTTGCTTAGCGCAGAGGGCTCGCCACCAACGGGCGTGATGGCGATGGTTGCCATGCGCGCCACCACGTCAGGCATTTTCAGGATGTCGTTGACGTGCGTATTCAGCGTCTTCACCAGCTCCGGCGGCAGTCCCTTCGGCGCCAGCAGCGCCTGCCAGGCGCCCACCTCTACATCCTTGTAGCCCAGCTCCGCGAGCGTCGGCACGTTCGGCGCGAACGGCGAGCGCTTCATGTCCGCCACGGCCAGCGGTACGATCGCGCCCGTCCCAATGTATTGCGCCACCGCGCCGAGCGTGGAGTACGTCATCGGCACTTGCCCGCCGAGCACGTCGACCACCGCCGGTGCGGTGCCGCGATACGGCACCTGCGCGATATTCACGCCCGCGGCCTTGTTGAACAGCTCGCCAAGAATGTGCATGGGCGATCCGTTGCCGGGCGTCGCGTAGGTCTGCAGCGTACCCGCCTTGGCGCGCGCAACCAGCTCGGGCAGCTTGGTGATGCCCGTGCCTTTGTTGACGACCACGAACAGCGACTGCACGCCAAGCTGGGCAACCGGCGTGAAATCGCTGCGCACGTCGTAGCTGGCGCCCGTGCCGTTCTTGAGCACCAGCGGCGCGATCGCAACGGTGTTGGGTGCGACCAGCAAGGTGTAGCCATCGGCAGCGGATTTGGCGACGTACGAGCTGCCGATCGTGCCGGCGGCGCCGGTGCGGTTCTCGACCACCACGGACTGGCGCAGGCGCGCCGAAAGCTTTCGGCGAGCAGGCGGGCCAGCACGTCGGTGTCGCCGCCGGCCGGGTAGGCAACGACCAGCGTGATGGGTTTGGTGGGGTAGGCCTGCGCCCAAGCGCCGCCTGCCATCATGGCAGTCGTGGTCGCGATGGCAGCAAACAGGTTGCGAGTTGCGAGCTTCATGGGGAAACGCCTCCAGATAGACTTCGTGCGGGCATGCAGCGCGTTGCGCGCCGCATGCCCGCCGGTGCCGCGCAGCGACGCGCCGGCGCTTAGAACGTGTGCTTGATTCCGATCATCGTGCCCAGCTGGTTGCCGCCCGGCTTCGGGTTGGAACCCGTCTGGGCGCCGCTGACCGACAGGGCGAGTTGGCCGCCGTTGTCGATGAAGCCAGCCGTGGCGTACACGGAGGTGCGCTTGGAGAAGGCGTAGGTGCCACGCAGCGCGTACAGCATCGCCTTGTTGGCGCTGTTGTGGTACTTGAGGTAGTAGACCTGGCCGGCCAGCGTGAACGCGGGCGTGATGTCATACGCCAGGCCCGCGTACCAGAGGTCGCTGCGCGGCGTCGGGCTGCCGTCATTGTCGCGGCGGATCACGCCCAGGCCCATCTTGGTCTTGGACAGGAGCACGTAGCCGTTGAGCGAGAGCCGGTCGTCCGTCAGGCTGCTTTTGGTCAGGCCGCCAAACGCGCCAGGCCCGCCACGCAGCGAGTCATAGGCCGCGGCCACGCCCCACCACTTGTTGTCGTACTGGAGCATGGCCGACCATTCGCGGCATTGCTTGCTGTCGGCCGCATTCTCGCCCGCGCAGTTGGTGCCGGCCGGGCTCGGGCCCGCGTTTACCGTGTCGCGGCCCATGCTATAGGTGGCGCCCAGCGTGAAGCCGCCGAACGTGCCCTTGTAGGAGATGGCGTTGTCGGCGCGGGCATTCGGCAGGTAGCTGTCGAGGGAGCCGGAGCCGTACACGTTGGGCCCGAGAATATCCGGATCCAGCGTGGCCCAGAAGAGCATGGTGTACTGGCGGCCCAGGGCGACCTGGCCCCAGGGCCCGGAGAGCCCAACCAAGGCTTGCCGGCCGAACAGCCGTCCGCCCTGGTTGGAGGTGCCGGAATCGGGGGCGAAGCCGGATTCGAGCACGAACAGGCTCTTTAGCCCGCCGCCGAGATCTTCCGTGCCGCGGATGCCCCAGCGCGACGGCACCGTGGCCGTCAGGGTGTTCACGCGGAACACGTTGTCCTTCGCCGCGCCAACATTGTTCACATACTCGACGCCGGTATCGACGACGCCATACAGCGTCACCGTCGATTGGGCCGAGGCCAGCATGGGTACTGCTGCTGCAAGGGCAGCCAGTGCAATCCGTCCAAGTTTCATCGTTCTATTCCTCTTCCTTTTCCTTTGCCGCCGTGTCGTTTGGTTGGCGTTGCAGCGCTTCGTCAGGCCATCTCTGAGCCGGGTCGATGCATGCTGCTTGGTGCACTTTTCGGCTTTTTGTGTTTTATAGGTAAAACATCAGACTACATAAGAAACAACGAGCAAAATATAGCTGGTCATTTCGGGAAACACATGGGTGGGTAATCCCTAGTGATGTGGAGAAGCGACGAGTGGCCTGCACCAGAACGGCACGCCTGCGCACCTTGTCGCGCACCTTGCTGCGCAAGAGCGAAGGGCGCGCGCGCGCCGCCATGCCGGGGAGCCGCGCCTGTATTGGTACGCACGGCTGCGCAAGGCAACTGCGCCAAAAAGGGGATCTGCGGTGCTCCGACATCGGCGCCGAGCCGGGCCTGGCGAAATTTTTTTCGGAGGGGTTAACCCGGATCAATTTCCAGATTCAGGCGGTCTATATTTCCTAGGTTTTATTCGCAAACTATGGTTTCATATATGGAACAAAATCATCAAGCGCAGGCACCCCAGCCGGCTGCCGAGTTGCTCCGCGCACTCGATACCGGCTTCACCGAGCGGCGCATTGCCGCCGCTCGCGACGGCGCGCAGCTCGCTTACCGGTGCGGCGGCAACCGCGGGCCTGTCGTGGTGCTGCTGCATGGCATCAGTTCCGGCGCGGCCTCCTGGCTGCCGTGCGCAAGCCTGCTGGCGGCACACGCCCGCGTGATCGCGTGGGACGCGCCCGGCTATGGCAATTCGCAGGCCCTGCCCATCGCGGCGCCCAAGGCTGCCGACTACGCGCAGCGCCTGCAGGACCTGATGCACGCCCTGGACGTACGGCCCGATGTGATCGTGGGGCACTCGCTCGGCGCGCTGATGGCGGCCGCCTATGTGGCCGAGGCAGGGCCGGAATTGCTGCCCGTGCAGTTGCTGCTGCTTAGCCCGGCGCAGGGATACGGCGGCCCCGGCAAGGAGGGCAAGGCACGGGATGTGGCGCGCCAGCGGCTCGATGCGCTCGCGGCCCTGGGCGTGGAAGGCCTGGCCGAGCGGGGTCCCGGCCGCCTGCTGAGCGCCGCGGCCAGCGCCGATGCGCAGGCCTGGGTGCGCTGGAATATGCGTCGCCTGGATCCGGACGGCTACCGGCAGGCGGTGGCGATGCTGTGCGGCGATGCCATTGACGATTACCTCGGGCGCCGGGGGCAGGGCGTCAGTGTGCGGGTCGGATGCGGCGCGCTGGACGTCGTGACGCCGCCGCCCGGGTGCGCGGCGCTGGCGGAGCGCTTCGCCTTGCCGTTCGAGCTGGTCCCGGATGCCGGGCATGCCTGCTATGTGGAGCAGGCCGGCCGGGTCGCGCAGTGGATTCGCCACGGGCTTGCCGTGGCTTAACCTTCCCCATCCCGTCCCGTCGTACCCACCCGCCTCAGGCCGCCGCGCCGACGCCATGCCACGTTCCCGTGGCATCGGCTTATCTAGAGGGTAAACCCCAGTCAATTTTTGAAGTTTCGTTGTCTATAGTGGTGTCTGTGTTCAATATTTAAATCAGCGTTTTATAGGTAAAACAAAACGCTCGGTTAGCCGGTTGGCAATAAGGGAAAGGAGTAGCGCAATGGAAAACCTCGCATACAACCCGAATCTGGCGCCCTGGGAGCGCCCGGCTCCCAACAATGTCGCCGGCAAGGGCCACATCGAGCAGCCCGGCAAGGTGGCCAACATCGTGTGGCAGACCCGCGTCGCAGTGCCCACCGCCTACGAAGACGCGCTGGGCGATGCGCTGGAAGCCGCCTTCGAAGCCGGCGCGAAAAGCCCGGAAGACATCGTGCGTTCGTTCAACCAGGCGGGCTTGCTGGGCGCGGACGGCCAGGCCTGGACCGAAGAGCGCTTCCTCGCCGAAATGCGCCGCCTGGGCGCCTGAACGAGGCAGCACGCAGCAAGAACATCAAAGCGATTGCGCCGCGAAGGGCTGTAACAAGACGCCCCTCGAAAGAGCGATCCAATCCGATACCCGCAAGAGAGCAAACAATGGAATCGAACAAGCAAGCGCGTGCTGAGGCGCGCCTGAACACCGGCCTGCATAACTACTGGTATCCGGTATCGGCCGCGTGGGCGGTCACGCATGCACCGATCGGCATCACGCGCCTGGGCCAGAACATCGTGCTGTGGCGCGATGGCGAAGGCCAGGTGCACGCGCTGGAAGATCGCTGCCCGCACCGCGGCGCGCGCCTGTCGATGGGCTGGAACCTTGGCGATCGCGTGGCATGCTGGTACCACGGCGTGGAAGTGGGCGGCGATGGCCAGGTCAAGAGCGTGCCGGCCGTGGACAGCTGCCCGCTGGAAGGCAAGACCTGCGTGCGCAGCTACCCGGTGCAGGAAAAAGCCGGCGCCATCTTCCTGTGGTTCGGTGAACGCGCTCCGGTGCAAGCCGATGCGCTGCGCCTGCCGGAAGAACTGGAAAGCGAGGAGCACACCAATTTCCTGTGCGTGGCGCACTGGGACTGCAACTACCGCTACGCCATCGACAACGTCATGGACCCGATGCACGGCGCCTACCTGCACGCGGTGTCGCACTCGATGGCCAGCGGCGAAAAGCAGGCTGTGATGGCCGTGCGCGAGACCGACACCGGCCTGGTGTTCGAGAAGACCGGCCAGCGCGGCGTGAACTTCGACTGGGTGGAGTTCGGCGAGACCGGCACGATGTGGCTGCGCCTGGCGATTCCCTATCGCGCCAAGGTGGGGCCGGGCGGTCCCTTTGGCATCGTTGGCATCGCCACGCCGGTGGATGAGGAGCACTGCATGGTGTTCTTCTGGCGCACTCGTCACGTGCAAGGCTGGGAGCGCGATGTCTGGCGCTTCCTGTACCGCAACCGCCTGGAAGGCCTGCACTGGGATGTGCTGGAGCAGGACCGCGTGGTGCTGGAAATGATGGCGCCGAATGCGCGTGAGCATGAAACGCTGTACCAGCACGATGTCGGCATCACCCGCGTGCGCCGCCTGCTGCGCCGCCGTGCCGACCAGGAAGTCGCCGACGAGCCGGTCGCCATGTTGAAGTCCGTAGGCGCGGGCGGGGTGGCTAACCATGCCTGAGCTCGACCGCAACAACCTGCTGGCCGGCCGCCGCGTGCTGGTGACCGGCGCGGCGCGCGGGCTTGGCCTGGCCTTTGCCACCGCGATTGCCGAAGCCGGCGCCGCCGTCGCCATGGCCGACATCCTCGCGGACCGCTTGCATGAGGAAGCGGCTGCGTTGCAGGCCCGTGGGCTGAAAGTGCTGCCGTTCGCGCTCGACCTGGGCAACCCCGAATCGGTGAGCGCTTGCGCCACCGCCGCGGCGGCCGGGCTCGGCGGCCTGGACGGCCTGGTCAACAACGCCGCGGTGACCGACTCCGGCGGCCGCGACGCCAGCGCCATCGACATCGCCACCTGGGACCGCGTGATGAACATCAACGTGCGCGGCACCTGGCTGATGACCACCGCCTGCCTGCCGGCGCTGCGCGCCTCGGGCCGCGGCGCCATCATCAACCTCGCTTCCGACACGCCGCTGTGGGGCGCGCCCAACCTGCTGGCGTATGTGGCCAGCAAGAGCGCGATCATCGGCATGACCCGTTCGCTGGCGCGCGAGCTGGGCGACGACCAGATCACCGTCAATGCCATCGCACCGGGGCTGACCCTGGTGGAGGCCACCGAATACGTGCCGCAGAACAGGCGCGACCTTTATCGCGAGCAACGCGCGATCTCCCGCGAGCAGCTACCCGAGGATGTTTCCGGGGCCGTGCTGTTTGCCCTCTCCGACCTGTCCCGCTTCGTGACGGGCCAGACGCTGGCCGTCAACGGCGGCTTCGTCATGCACTGAGCTAGAAGGAATCCAAATGAGCGATCTTTCCCAACAAGAAAACATCAAGCGTTCCTGGGAGCAGCCGTCCGGCGCTTCCTTTGACCAGTGGATGGAGAGCCGCGTTGCGCGCTTCTCCACCCGCCGCTACGACTGGGACGCACTGAAGTTCCAGGCTGATTACGATCCCAAGTATCGCCGTGCGCAGATGCGTTACCTCGGCACCGGCGGCACCGGCGTGGCCACCGACACCAATACCGTGCCGTCCGAAAACTTCACCTTCTCGACCATGATCATCCCGGCCGGCCACGAAGGCCCGTCGCACCTGCACACGGACGTGGAAGAAGTCTTCTTCGTCATGCGCGGCAAGATCAAGCTGATCCTGGAAAAGGACGGCGAGCGATTCGAAACCATCCTGACCGACCGCGACCTGGTCTCGGTGCCGCCGGGCGTGTACCGCGAGGAAATCAACATCGGCGAGGAAGACGCGCTGATGTGCGTGATGCTCGGCGCCAAGAAGCCGATCACGCCGACGTACCCGCCCGAGCATCCGCTTACCAAGGTCAAGCGCTGAACCGCACGCGGCCGGCGCTGCAGCCCAGGCGCCGGCCAAGTTGAAACACGAGCCCACTCATGACGCAAGAACGCCTGTTGGAAGACACCCAGGACAAGTACATCGTGCCCGGACTGGAACGCGGCCTGCGCCTGCTGGCCGAGTTCAGCCGGCGCGACCGTACCCTGTCGGCGGCCGACCTGGCGCGCCGGCTCAAGGTGCCGCGCTCAACCGTGTTCCGCCTGCTGGCCACGCTGGAGTCGATGGGCTTTGTCGAGCGCACCGACGGCGGGCGCGACTACCGTCTCGGCATGGCCGTGCTGCGCCTGGGCTTCGAGTACCTGGCTTCGCTGGAACTCACCGAGTTGGGGCGCCCGCTGCTGGACCGGTTGCGCGACGACATCCGCTACCCGTGCAACCTGGTGGTGCGCGACGGCCGCTCGATCGTCTATGTGGCCAAGTCGGTGGCGCCCACGCCGTTCAGCAGTTCGGTCACCGTGGGCACCCGCCTGCCGGCGCACGCCACCGTGCTTGGGCGCGTGCTGCTCGAGGACCTGACGCTGGCCGAGTTGCGCCAGCTCTATCCCGAGCCGCGCCTCGAAGCGTTCTCGCCCAGCACGCCAGGCACGGTCGAAGAACTGTTCGAGATGGTGCAGCGCGACCGCGAACGCGGCGTGGTGCTGCAGGAAGCCTTCTTCGAGGCCAGCATCTCGACCATCGCGGCGCCTGTGCGTGACCGCAGCTGCAAGGTGGTGGCCGCGCTCGGCGTGACCATCCCGGCCTCGCGCATCGATCCGGAGCAACTGGACATGATGGAAGAGAAAGTCAGAGACACCGCGGGCGAGCTGTCTCGCCTGCTGGACTACCGGCCGCGCGAGCACGGCAAGGTGGTCAACCTGTATCGGGAGTGAGGACGATGTCCATGATTGAACTCGACGGCAAGGTTGCCGTCGTCACGGGTGGATCCTCGGGCATCGGCCTGGCCACCGTCGAACAACTGCTGGAGTCGCGCGCCGCGGTGGCGCTGTGCGGGCGCAACGAAGCGCGGCTGCGCGAAGCGGAAAGCGGCCTGCGCGCACGCTTTCCCGATGCGCGACTGTACGCCGCTGCCTGCGACGTGCTGGATCCCGCCCAGGTGGCAGACTTCGCCGCCGCCAGCGAGGCTGCGCTCGGCCCGGCCGACATGCTGGTCAACAACGCAGGGCAGGGCCGCGTGTCCACCTTCGCGAACACCGAGGACGCGGCATGGCTCGAAGAATTGCAGCTCAAGTTTTTCTCGGTGATCCATGCCACGCGTGCATTCCTTGCGCAGCTGGAGCGCTCGGACAGCGCCGCCATCGTCTGCGTGAACTCGCTGCTGGCCGTGCAACCCGAGCCGCATATGGTGGCAACGTCGGCAGCGCGTGCCGGCGTGCATAACCTGGTGCGCTCGCTGGCTACCGAATTCGCCCCCAAGGGCATCCGCGTCAACGGCATCCTGCTCGGCCTGGTCGAGTCGGGCCAGTGGCGCCGCCGTTTCGAAGCGCGCCCGCAAGCCGAGCGCGACCTCGACTGGGCCGCGTGGACCGCGCGCCTGGCGCAGCAAAAACATATTCAACTTGGCCGTCTTGGCCTGCCGCAGGAAGCCGCGCGCGCGATCCTGTTCCTTGCCTCGCCGTTGTCTTCGTACACCACGGGCAGCCATATCGATATTTCCGGAGGACTTTCCCGTCATGCGTAACGAACAGAAACAAGTCACGGTGGGCTACGCCATCGCCGCCTTCCTCGAACAATGCGGCGTCAAGGCTGCGTTCGGCGTGATCTCGATCCACAACATGCCCATCCTCGACGCGATGGGCGAGCGCGGCAAGATCCGCTTCGTCCCCGCGCGCGGCGAAGCCGGCGGCACCAATATGGCCGACGCCTGCGCCCGCACCACCGGTGGCCTCGGCGTGTGCCTGACCAGCACCGGTACCGCTGCGGGCAACGCCGCCGGCGCCATGGTCGAAGCACTGACCGCCGGCACGCCGCTGCTGCACCTGACCGGCCAGATCGAAACGCCGTACCTGGACCAGAGCCTGGCCTACATCCACGAGGCGCCGGATCAGTTGACCATGCTGAAGGCCATCTCGAAGGCCGCGTTCCGCATCCGCAGCGCCGATACCGCGCTGAGCACCATCAAGCTCGCCGTGCAAACCGCGCTGACCGCGCCGACCGGCCCCGTCAGCGTGGAAATCCCCATCGACATCCAGGCCGCGCTGATCCCGATGCCGACCGACCTGCGCCCGCTGGCGATTCCCACCCATGTGCCGTCGGCCCATGCGCTGGACGAACTGGCCGAGCGCCTGTCAAAGGCAAAGCGCCCGCTGCTGTGGCTGGGCGGCGGCGCACGCCACGCCGGCGCGCAGGTCAAGCGCCTGCTGGCGCTGGGCTTTGGCGTGGTCACCAGCACGCAAGGCCGCGGCATCGTGGCAGAAGACGATCCCCGCTCGCTGGGTGCCTTCAACCTGCACAAGCCGGTGGAGCAGTTCTACCAGACCTGCGACGCCATGCTGGTGGTCGGCTCGCGCCTGCGCGGCAATGAAACGCTGAAGTACGAACTGAAGCTGCCGCGCCCGCTGTTCCGCGTGGACGCCGATGCCTCCGCCGAGGGCCGTTGCTACCAGAGCGACTACTTCGCCAGTGGCGATGCAGCGCTGGCACTCGACGGCCTGGCCGATCGCCTGGAAGGCAAGCTCAAGGTGGACCCGAACTTCGCCGCTGATCTGCGCCGCGCGCATGAGACCGCCATGGGTGGCCTGATCGACGGCCTTGGCCCGTACTCGGCGCTGGTCGAAGCGCTGCAAGGCGCCGTCGGCCGCAACTTCAACTGGGTGCGCGACGTCACCGTCTCCAACAGCACCTGGGGCAATCGCCAACTGCGCATCTTCGACTCCCGTGCCGGCGTGCACGCGCTGGGCGGCGGCATCGGCCAGGGCCTGGCGATGGGCATCGGCGCCGCGGTGGGCGCGGCTGTCACGGCATCCGGCAAGAAGACGTTCTGCCTGGCCGGCGACGGCGGTTTCATCCTGAACCTGGGTGAGCTCGCCACGGCTGTGCAGGAGCGTGCCGACGTGGTCTTCGTGCTGATGAACGACAAGGGCTACGGCGTGATCAAGAACATCCAGGACGCGCAGTACGGCGGACGGCGCCACTACGTGGACCTGCATACGCCGGACTACGCGCAACTGTCGCAATCGCTGGCGCTGCGCCATCGCCGCGTCAGCAACCTGGCGGACGTTGGTGCGGCACTGGAAGAAGCCACCATCGAACCCGGTCCGTTCCTGCTGGAGATCGACATGCTGTCCATCGGCACCTTCAAGACCGCGTTCGCAGGCCCGCCGGTCAACAAGGAAGCCGACGCCGACGCTGAGAAGACCGCACGCGCGGCCGAACGCAGCACCGTGACCGCCTGAGGGAGACGCAACATGCTGCACGTGTCGATGGTGGGATGCGGAGCGATCGGGCGCGGTGTGCTCGAACTGCTCAAGAGCGATCCGGACGTGGTGTTCGACGTGGTGGTGGTGCCCGAGGCCCAGATGGACCAGGCCCGCCATGATGTCTCGGCGCTGGCGCCGCACGCACGGGTTGCCACCTGCCTGAGCCAGGCGGACGGACGGCCTGACCTGCTGGTGGAGTGCGCCGGCCACCATGCGCTGGAAGAGCACATCGTGCCGGCGCTGGAGCGCGGCATCGCCTGCATGGTGGTGTCGGTGGGCGCGCTTTCCGAGCCGGGCCTGGCCGAGCGGCTGGAGGCGGCGGCACGGCGCGGCGGCACGCAAGTGCAGTTGCTCTCCGGCGCCATCGGCGCCATCGACGCACTGGCGGCAGCGCGCGTGGGCGGGCTGGACTCGGTGGTCTACACCGGGCGCAAGCCGCCCGGCGCGTGGAAGGACACGCCGGCCGAGGCGATGTTCGACCTTGCTGCGCTGACCGAAGCCACGGTGATCTTCGAAGGCACCGCACGCGAAGCGGCGCGGCTCTACCCGAAGAACGCCAACGTGGCGGCCACGCTGTCGATGGCCGGCCTTGGGCTGGACCACACGCAGGTCAAGCTGCTGGCGGATCCGGGCGTGGATGAAAACGTGCACCACGTGGAAGCGCGCGGCGCCTTCGGTGGATTCGAGCTGACCATGCGCGGCAAGCCGCTGGCAGCGAACCCCAAGACTTCTGCGTTGACAGTGTTCAGCGTGGTGCGTGCGCTGGGCAACCGTGCCCACGCCATGTCGATTTAAGCAGCCAACAGGCGCAGCAAGGCAATCATCATGAAGCAAGAGATTCTCCCCATCTGTATCGCAGGCCAGTGGCGCCTGGGCGGCGGCGAGCGCTACGCCACGCGCTACCCGGCCACCGGCGAGGTCGTCGCGGAACTGAACGCGGCCAGCCTGGACGACGTGGAAGAGGCCGTGCAGGGCGCGCATCGCGCGTTCCTCACCAGCGGCTGGGCACAACGCAAGCCGCACGAGCGCGCTGCCGTGCTGCATCGCGTGGCCGACCTGATCCGCGCGCGCGCCGAGCCTCTCGCTCAGCGCCAGCGCCTGGACAACGGCAAGCCCATCAGCGAGACGCGCGCGCTGGTGGCCAGCGCCGCCGGCACCTTCCAGTTCTTCGCGGCGGCGTGCGAAACGCTGGAGGAGACGCTCACGCCCGCTCGTGGTGATTTCCTCACCATGAGCGTGCACGAAGCCATGGGCGTGGTGGCGGCAATCACGCCGTGGAACTCGCCCATCGCCAGCGAGGCGCAGAAGCTGGCGCCCGCGCTGGCCGCCGGCAACGCGGTGGTGATCAAGCCCGCCGAGATCACGCCGCTGATGGCGCTGGAACTCGCGGCCATCTGCGAGGAAGCCGGCGTGCCCAAGGGCCTCGTCAGCGTGCTGCCGGGCAAGGGCTCGGTGATCGGCGACGCCATTACCAAGCACCCGCTGGTGCGCCGCGTGTCCTTTACCGGCGGCACCACCACGGGCCGTCATATCGCCCACATCGCCGCCGACAAGATGATGCCGGTGTCGCTGGAACTGGGTGGCAAGTCGCCCACCATGGTGTTCGAGGATGCGGACCTGGACCATGCCGTCAACGGCGTGCTCTACGGCATCTTCAGTTCCTCGGGCGAGTCGTGCATCGCGGGCTCGCGCCTGTTCGTGGCACGATCCTTGTATGAGCCTTTCATGGACCGCCTGGCAGCGGGCGCGGCGCGCCTGCGCGTGGGCGATCCGGCCGACGAGGGTACCCAGATGGGGCCGCTGATCAGCGACCGGCATCGCGACTCGATCGAATCGTATGTGGCGCTCGGCGTGTCCGAAGGCGGCCAGCTGCGCACGGGCGGTGTGCGCCCCACCGTGGCGGGTTGCGAGAACGGCTACTTCTACACGCCCACCATTATCGAAGGGCTGGATAACAGCGCCCGCGTGTGCCAGGAGGAAATCTTCGGGCCGGTGCTGGTGGCGATGGCCTTCGACGACGAGGACGACCTGATCGCGCAGGCCAACGACAGCGTGTACGCGCTGGCGGCGGGCGTGTGGACGCGCGACTACAAGCGCGCCTGGCGCTTTGCGCGTGCGGTGCAGGCCGGCAATGTGTGGATCAATACGTACAAGCAGTTCTCGATCTCGACGCCGTTCGGCGGCTGGCGCGACAGCGGGCTGGGGCGCGAGAAAGGACGACTGGGCATCCTGCAGTACATGGAGCAGAAGAGCGTGTATTGGGGCATGCATGAACAACCGCTGCCGTGGGCAAACTAAGTGAGCACGACGACATTGGACGCTGCAAAAGCGACACAGCAGGAGAGGGTAATGAACACGATTCTGGGCATCGACGAGATCGTCTACGGTGCCGACGACCTGGACGCCTGCCGGCGCTTCTTCGCCGACTGGGGCCTCACGCTGGTGCGCGAGGATCCGGCCGGGCTGGATTTCGAAACGCTCAACGGCTGCCGCGTGCTGGTGCGCCGCACCGACGACCCGGCGTTGCCGGCGGCGATGGAAGACGGCCCGACGCTGCGCGAAGTGGTGTGGGGCGTGGATACGCAGGCCGCGCTGGACCGAATCGCGGATGCCATCCGCGCCGAGCCGGGCTTCGTCAGCGCGGGTGAGCACGGCGAGCGCGTGGGCTGCATCGATCCCAACGGCCTGACCGTGCGTTTCCAGCTGACCCGCAAGCACGACGTCGAGGTGGAGTGCGCTGCCATGAACACATGGAACGACAAGCCGCGCCTGAACCAGCGCAGCCCGATCTACGAACGCGCCACGCCGATCGAGGTAGGGCACGTGGTCTTCTTCGTCAAGGACGTGGCCGCTACCGAGCGCTTCTATACCGAGAAGCTGGGCTTCGTGCCGTCGGACCACTATCCGGGCCGCGGCGCCTTCCTGCGCTGCGCGCCGGATGGCGGCCACCACGACCTGTTCCTGTTGCAGCTGCCGCAGGCCAAGAGCGGCCTGAACCATGTGGCATTCACCGTGCGCGACATCCACGAGGTGTTCGGCGGTGGCCTGCATGTGTCGCGCAGCGGCTGGGATACGCAGCTCGGCCCGGGCCGGCATCCGATTTCGTCGGCGTATTTCTGGTACTTCAAGAATCCGGCCGGCGGCCTGATCGAGTACTACGCCGATGAGGACCAGCTGGACGCCGACTGGGAGCCGCGCGATTTCGAGCCGGGTCCGACCATGTTCGCCGAGTGGGCGGTGGAAGGCGGCCTGGATGGCAATACGCGCCGGCAGAAGAACGCAGGTGGCCCGCAGGTCAAGTTCCTGACGGAAAAGCGCTGAGCACGGCGTAGCAGTACAGGCAACACAGGCAACACGGGCGAGACAAGCAACACGAAGCAACACGAAGCAACACGAAGCAACCGAAGGAAGTGCCATGAGTACCAGCCAATCCCTGAACCTGCGCGTGCAGGCCATGCGTTTCGAAGCGCACGGCATCGTCAGCGTGGAACTGCGCGATCCGCAAGGGCATGCGTTGCCCGAGTACGCGCCGGGCGCGCATATCGACCTGCATCTGGGCAATGGCCTGGTGCGCAGCTACTCGCTGTGCGGCGCGCCGGAAGTGCGCGACCGCTACGTGGTGGGCGTGCTGCTCGACCGCGCAAGCCGCGGCGGTTCGCGTTACGTGCACGAGCAACTGCGCGTGGGCAGCACGCTCACCGTGGCGGCGCCGCGCAACCACTTCGCGCTGGAAGAGGGCGCGGCCCACACGGTGCTGGTGGCCGGCGGCATCGGCGTCACGCCCATCGTGTGCATGGCGCGTCGTTTGCACGAACTCGGGCGCTCCTTCACATTGCTCTACTGCGCGCGCTCGCGTGCGGAAGCGGCCTTCGCGGACGAGCTGGCCGCCTACGGCGACGCGGTGCGCATGCACTTCGACGACGAGGCGGGCAGCCCGCCGGACCTGTCGGCGCTGTTGGCCGGGGAAGCGGCAACCACGCACTTCTACTGCTGCGGCCCGGGCCCGATGCTCAATGCCTTCGAAGCCGCCTGCGCCGCTCACGGCTACCCCGAAGTGCATATCGAACGCTTTGCCGCCGACCCGTCGGTAGCGGCAGTCCAGGAAGGCGAGTACACCGTGGCACTCGCAAGCACGGGTAGCGAGCTGAAAGTGCCCGCAGGCAAGTCCTTGCTGGATGCCTTGCTCGAAGCGGGCATTGCCGTGGAGCACAGCTGCAAGGAAGGCGTATGCGGCTCGTGCGAAACGCGTGTGCTGGAAGGCATTCCCGAACACCGCGACGGCGTGCTCAGCAAGAGCGAGCGCGAGTCGAACCAGACCATGATGGTTTGCGTGTCAGGCTGCAAAGGCAAGCGCCTGGTCCTGGACCTCTAAGCGCGCCTCCGCGCGCCGCATCCACTGCGGCGCCGACGGTGGTGGCCATTGGCGGGTAATGCCGGCAATGCGCCAGCGCGGGGCGGCTGCCTGCCTCGGATACTTTAGAAGAGAGACACAGTGTTGATCCAGAGACAAGAGGCCCCGTTCGCCAATGCGAACGCCGAGGGCGTGGCGACCCCATCTAGCAACATCACGGCAGGCGGTGGCGTGCGCGCCACCGATGCCCCCGTGGCAACTACCCGGGGCGAGATCATCGCCCGCATCGAGCGCCTGCCCAGCAATGGCATGCATGTCAGGGCACGGCTGCTGATCGGCCTGGCCACGTTCTTCGATGGCTTCGACGTCATTGCCATTGCTGCCACGCTGCCGCTGCTGATCTCGATGTGGTCGCTCACGCCAGGCCAGATCGGCTTCCTGATCGCGGCGCCTTCAGTCGGGCAACTGATCGGCGCGCTGCTGTTTCCGGCGCTCGCCGAGCGTTTCGGCCGCCTGAACTCGATTGGCTGGAGCGCGGGCATCATCGGCCTGATGAGCATCGCCTGCGGCTTCGCGCCTTCGTTCGAGATCTTTGCCTTGCTGCGCATCGTGCAGGGCCTTGGCCTGGGCGGTGAACTGCCGGTGGCCGCCACCTATATCAACGAAGTGACGCGTGCCCACGGGCGCGGGCGCTTCGTGCTGCTGTACGAGGTGGTGTTCCCGATCGGCCTGCTGATCTCCAACGCGGTCGGCGCGTGGCTGGTGCCGAGGTTCGGCTGGACCGTCATGTACTTCATCGGCGGCGCCCCGGTCATCCTGTTCTTTATCCTGCGCCGGGCCATTCCCGAGTCGCCGCGCTGGCTGGCCGAGAAGGGCCGGCTGGCCGAGGCCGACCGCGCGCTCGCGGTGTTCGAGTCCCGGGCCAAGGGTCCGCTCGCGCCGCTGGGCGATGTGTCCGCCTACGATGCGATGACGGGCAGGCACCCGCGCCGGCGCGTCCGGGATCTGCTGAGCAAGGCTTATGTCGGGCGCACGCTGGCGGTATGGATGCTGTGGGCCACTTGCGGCTTTATCCAGTACGGCCTGTCGACCTGGCTGCCGACGATCTACAAGACGGTGTATCACGCACCGCTGCAACTGGCGCTGAACCTGGCCGCCGGCGCATCGGTGCTCGGCGTGATCGGCTCGCTGGTCTGCGCGATGATCGTCGACAAGGTGGGCCGCAAGCCGGTCATCAACGTCTCGTTCATCCTGTGCGCGTTGTCGCTGGCGCTGGCTGGCGTGTTCCACGCGGAGTCGGTGTACGTCGTTGCCGGCCTCTGCGCGTTGTCGCTCGGCTTCCTGGCCAGCGGCTTTATCACCGCCTACGTGTACACGCCGGAGTTGTACCCCACCAGCATCCGCGCCATGGGCTGCGGTTTCGGGGGCGCGTGGCTGAAGCTGGCGGCGATCTTCGCGCCGACGCTGGTTGCCAGCACCATCGGCTCGGGCAATCTCAGCAGCGCCTTCTACGCGCTGGCCGCGGTCCCGTTCGTGGCGGCGCTCACCATCCACTTCCTTGGCATCGAGACCAAGGGCAAGGTGCTCGAGCAACTCGAGGCCTGAGGCGGTGCGAGGCTGCGCAAATTCGCGGCGGTTTGCTCCGTTCGATGCCACCGGTCTGCTCCCCTCTCCCACTTGTGGGAGAGGGGCCGGAGGAGAGGGCGGGCGCTGGTTACGCCTGCGTGCTGGAAAACACCATGGGCTTCGCTTCAAGTGGCTCCTAGCTGATATGACTCCCCGTGTCAATCGAGATTGGTTTGATTCAGTTTCACGGTTGCATGTTGTTCCCCAATTTCCTGGAGGGCGACGTAGCAGTAAGTCTCGACGGTGGATCACGCTGATATCCGCGGGTTGGTTACCGCATTACAGAGGTCCGCCCAATGAGCCTGCCGCTATCTAAGGCCGCAAGTCGGATGAAATCCGTTGCCTAGCTAGGTCGCGGGTTGCTCGTGTGCCGGGCTACGTCGCCCTTCAGGAAACTGGCTCCACAGTAGGTGGCAGATAGGTTGGTACCTTGGCGCTGGGTTACGTTGTCTGCGCCGCGTTCGGTATGGCAAGCGACATGGCGAGCCGGCTGATGTCCCAGATGAACCCGCTCAGTTCGCGGGCCACCGCAACCACCGCAATGTTCGGGTTCTTGCCGCGCGCGGCAAGTCTTCGATAGCGCCGGCACAGTCGAACCTGGGCGTCCCAGGACCGGTCAACGATGGCCTTCGGGATGCCTTCGTGCCGTCGCTGAATCTCGGGGCTCACACGTGCCGGGTGCCGGTAACTCCAGGCGGCTTCGATTAGCAGCTTTCTTGCATAACTATTGCCGTTCTTGGTGATGCTGCCTTGGCGCCGTTTTTCCCCCGATGAATGTTCGGCGGGCGTCACCCCGAGCCAAGCCATCAGTTGGCGCGGATGCACAAAGCGCGAGAGATCGCCCAATTCGGCGAGCATGCCTATCGCCGTGGTGAACTGCACGCCGCGCATGGCCTGCAAGCCCAGTACGGCCGGATAGAAGCGCCAGTTGACCACGGCTTCGCGCAAGGCCGCTTCGAGACGGCTGCATTGCGCGAGCCGATCCTCGATGGCACGTCGATATTCGTCAAAGGCAAGTTGCTGCCACACGGTGTCGAACGCAAAGGTACTGATCCAGCGCCGGTGCGCCGGTCCCCAGTCGGCTCTGCCGCTGTAGCGCACCCCATGTGAAAGCAGAAAGGCCTTCAGCCGTTGCCGGGCGCGCTTCAGATCGTCCTTGGCGTTGACCCAGGCGCGCGACAGATCCCGGAACGCTTCATCCTCCACACTGGGTACGTACACCGCCGAGAGGTCGCCGGCGCGCAGCGATCGCACGAGCTTGACCGCATCGCGCCGATCGGTCTTGACGCGCTCGCCGGGTTTCTTCGGGATCAGCGACGGCGCGCACACCATGCACTCGAATCCCTTCCCTGCAAGCTGCCGGTAAAGGCCATAGCCGCAAGGGCCTGCCTCGTAGACGATGCGGATCCGGCTCGCTTTAGACTGCAGGCGCTTGCACAGGCGATCGATATCGGCCTTCGAGGTACCGATCTTGCCAAGCAGTTCGACCTCGCCCGCGCCGAGTGCGTAGGCGACCGTGATCGAGTCCTTATGGACGTCAAGACCCACGTACAAAGTGCTATCGTGTTCCATGCTGGCCTCCGCGCTGGAAATCGCCGGGTGTGGCACTGTCCACACCATGCGGCTCTGGCAGTCATGCTAACCCGCGTTTGATTCCTCGCGGCGGGCCAGCCCTCTTTGCCCCAGGGGAGTCATATTGACTAAGCCACCCCTCTCCCCAGCCCTCTCCCCCTGAGGGGAGAGGGAGAGACAGCCTTCGTCATGGCGCGCGGCTTTGGCCTGTTCGGTGGCTTCGACTAGTGCCCTCGGGCTTGGCCGCAACCGAGCGTCCGCCGGGTCGTCATTACTCGCCCGGAATGGCGTCCTTCCGCCCTGGCGTCACGCACAGGCCGTGCAGCTTCCTCAGCGCCTGGTACATCGCGCGTCGCTCCTCCGGCTCCAGCAGCCGTATCACCTCCGCCTGGCCTTTCCTGGCCAGCGGCATCACTTGCTCATGTAGTGCCATGCCTGCCGGCGTGATGCCGCAGATCAGCTTCTTGCGCGGGGTGTTGCCCTCGGCATCCAGTTTCACCAGCCCGCGGCCTTCCAGCAGCCGCAGCGTGCGGCTCACCAGCGCCTTGTCCGAGGTGGATTGCAGCACCAGCTCCGCAAAGGGCAGCTGCCGCGCGTGCGCCAGCAGTGCCAGCAGGCGCCATTCGGGCACCGTTAGCGCGAACTGCTCGGCGTAGGGCAGCGTGACGGTGCGCCGCAGGGCGTTGACCAGCTGGCTCAGCAGCGTCGTCAGGAAGTCGTCGACGTCGAGCCCGTTTCCTTGCTCGTCCAGTTCCGCCCAGGGGCAGTCGGTTTCCGGGGGTATTGCCGTGTCGCCGGTGTCATCTGCCGTGCCGGCTGCGCGCTTCATCAGATCCATGTCTTTCAAGAAATGCCGCCGGACGGCGGCTGATCAGGGGGCGGAGCCGATTGTCTCATAGGGACTCCGGGGTGCCGCCTCCTTCCCATCATGATCCCCCATTTTCTGCTCATGTAAATAATGAAGATGTCAATTAGGGATTAACGTAAGTTGAGTAGTCAACAATCGCAATCTAGGATGATTGATATGTTCCTCTCCTGAACTAGTGTTTCGCTAATAGAACGCACATCGAATGCGTTCCCGTCCCTTAGCCGTGCCTAACCCCGCACCCACCACGCCATTCCCCGCTGAAGTGGCGCGTCCCCACAGGAGCCGTAGATGAACCTTGCCCGCCGACACATCCTTGCCACAGCGCTCGCCGCGATTGTCCTGGGAGGCGGCAGCGCCTTTGCGCTTGGCTATCCCGTCAAGCCGGTCACGATCGTCGTGGCGTATCCGCCGGGCGGCGATACGGACTCCATGGCGCGCATGTACGCCGAGAAGTTGTCGGTGCGCCTCAAGCAGCCCGTCATCGTCGAGAACAAGCCGGGCGCGGGTGGCGTGGTTGGCAACGCGATGGTCGGCCGCGCGCCGGCCGACGGCTACACGTTGTTGTTCACGCCGAACCCGTTCACGACGGCGCCGATGGTGCTGAAGCTCCCTGCCAGTTCCAGCTACGACGCGCTGCATGGCTTCACCCCGGTCATCCAGACCGGCACGCAGACCGTGCTGCTGGTGGCGTATCCGGGTGCCGGCATCAAGACCGTGCAGGAGATGGTGGCCGCGGCCAAGGCCGGCAAGCCGCTGACCTATGCTAGCCCCGGCGCGGGTTCACCCATGCACATCGCCGGCGAATGGCTGAACCGGGCGGCGGGCGTGAAGATCCAGCACGTGCCTTACCGGGGCGTTGCGCCCGCAGTCAACGACGTCGTCGCGGGCCACGTCAACTTTGCCTACGTGACGCTGGGGCCGGTGGCCCAGTACATCAACACGGGCAAGCTGCTCGCGCTGGCCGTGACCGATCCGCAGCGCTCGCCGCTGCTGCCCAATGTGCCGACGCTGTCCGAGCTTGGCTACAAGGACGTCATCGTGGGCGCATGGCATGGCGTCATGGCGCCCAAGGGCACGCCGGCCGATGTGGTGAAGCTGCTCAACGAACAGCTCAACGACATCGTCAAGATGCCCGACATCGCCGAAAAGATGGCCACCTTCGGCGCGGTGCCGGTGGGCGGCGCGCCCGGCGTGCTGGAAAGGATCAATGCCTCCGACTATGAACGGCTGGGCAAGGTCATCAAGGATTTCGGCATCACCGCCGAGTGACGCGAAGCCGGCGGCAACGCCTGCCGGCTTCTTCATGGTGTTCAGTGGTTTTCAGACTAGCAGGAGGTCGGCATGAGCACGTCGACAGTGGGAAGCTCCACGCCGCAAGTGACGGCGCGGGAGAAGGTGATGGGCAGGGCCGTGTATGCCGGCGATATCAAGCAGGCCGGCATGCTGCATGCCAAGGTGCTGCGCAGCCCGTATCCGCATGCCCGCATCGTTCGCATCGACACAGCGGCGGCGCGCGGGTTGCCAGGCGTCAAGCTGGTGCTGACCGGCGAGGACTCGCCGTCGCGGCTGTGGGGCACGCATCGCAAGGAGCAGCGCATTCTCGCCGCCGGCGTGGTCCGCCACGTGGGGGAAGAGGTCGCCGCGGTGGTCGCCGTGGACGAGGAAACCGCGCGCGATGCGCTCGACCTGATCCGCGTGGAGTACGAAGAGCTGCCCGCCATTTTCAGCACCGATGCGGCGCTGGCCGATGGCGCGGCGCAGCTGCACCCGGGCACGCGCAATATCGCGCACGAGATGCGTATCGTGCGGGGCGACGTTGAAGCCGGCTTCGCCCGCGCGGCCGTGGTCTACGAGGCCACCTACGACATGCATTCGCAGTATCCCGGCTACCTGGAGCCGATGGCGACGGTGGCCGCGCAGGATGGCAATGGCCGGCTGACGGTCTGGGCCTCGACGCAATCCGTGTTCCTGGCGCGCGCGCGGCTGGCCGAAGCACTGGACCGGCCTGTGTCCACCATCCGCGTGATCCAGGCGGTCACCGGCGGCGGCTTTGGCGCCAAGATCGTGGAGGAGAGCAACAGCCTGATCACCGCCCTGCTGGCCACGCGGCTGGACCGTCCGGTGCGGCTGGTCAACAACCGGCTCGAGGATTTCCTTGGCGCGCGTTCCAGCGTGCCAGCGCGGGTCTGGCTCAAGATGGGCCTGGACGCGCAGGGGATGATCGTTGCCAAGGACGTCAATATCGTGGCGGAGTGCGGCGCCTATGCCGGCCTTGCCGGCGACGTGATGCACGTGACCGCCATGCGCAGCGACAACATGCACCGCGTGGAAAACGTGCGTTCCCACGCGGTGCTGGCCTACACCAACAATCCGCCGCGCGGCGCGTTCCGCGGCTTTGGTGGCCAGCAGATGCAGTTTCCGCTGAACAGCCATCTCACCATGTTGGCCGAGATGCTCGGCATGGATCCCATCGAAGTCCACAAGCGCAACGCCATCCGCTCCGGCGACACCAGCGTGCATGGCTGGAAAATCGGCAGCAGCGGCCTGGTGGAATGCCTGGAGCAAACGCGCGCAGCGATCCGGTGGGATGCGCGCCGCGCCGATGCCTCGCGGCGAACCGGCACGCGCCGGCGCGGGCTCGGCATTGCCGCCGCGATGCACGTCAGCGGCAACCGCACGCTCGGCAACTGGGACGGCTCCACCATCGTGCTCAAGGTCAACGAGGATGGGCGCGTCATGCTGCTCACCAGCGAGTGCGACATGGGGCAGGGCGCCAACACCATGCTCAGCCAGATCTGCGCGCAGGAGCTGGGCATTCCCCTGTCGCATGTCACCGTGAGTGCGCCGGATACCGATGTGGCGCCGTTCTGCCTCGGCTCGCTGGCGTCGCGCGTGACGATCATCTCTGGCAACGCCGTGATGCGCGCCGCGCGTGAGGCCCGGCAGAAGCTGCTGGACGTTGCCGCGGAAAAGCTCGGCGTGCCGCAGGACGAGCTGGACCTGCGCGATGGCGTGATCCGCGCCCGCAACGACGACACCAAGCATGCCACGCTCGCCGAGATCGCGCGGCTGCATATCTTCCGCCACGGCGGCGAGGGGCTGATGGTGCGCGCCACCTATGACGCGCCCACCGTGATGCACGATGCCAACTACTACGGCAACATCGCCCCGGCCTATTCCTTCGCGGCGCAGGCCGTCGAAGTGGAGGTGGATACCGTCACCGGGCAGGTCACGCTGATCGACAGCTTCGTGTCGGACGACTGCGGCAAGGCCATCAACCCGCTAGCGGTGCACGGCCAGACGCATGGCGCCACCGTGCAGGCGATCGGCTGGACCCTGTACGAGCATGTGCAGGTCGAAGACGGCCGCATCCTGAACGGCAACTTTGCCGACTACACCATGCCGACCGCGGATGCCGTGCCCGCGCTGCGCACGGATGTTGTCGAGTCCGTTGAGCCTAACGGGCCCTACGGCGCCAAGGGCGCCAGCGAAACCGCGATCCTGCCCGGCGCGGCTGCCATCGCCAATGCGGTCTACGACGCCATCGGCGTGCGCATCACCACGTTGCCCATCACGCCCGAGAAGGTGCTGGCCGCGCTGCGCGAGCGCAAGGAACAGGAGGCGCACCATGCGTAATTTCGAATTTCTGGAGCCGGGCTCGGTGCAGGAAGCCAGCCGCATGCTGGCCGACCTGGGCGACGAGTGCCGGGTGATCGCCGGCGGCACCGCGCTGATGCTCGGCATGCGTCAGCGCATGCTCACGCCCACCCATCTGGTATCGCTCGGCCAACTCGATGCGCTGCGCAAGATCGAGTTCGATCCGCGCACCGGCTTGCGCATCGGCGCGCTGGCCTTGCATGCACAGGTGGCGCGCTCGCCGCTGGTGCAGGCGCATTACCCGATGCTGGCCAGCATGGCCGGGCGCGTGGCCAATCCGCAGGTGCGCAACCAGGGCACGATCGGCGGCAATCTTTGCTATGCCGATCCGGCCACCGATCCGCCGGGCTGCCTGATGGCGCTGCAGGCGCAGGTGGTGCTCGCCGGCAGGAACGGCGAGCGCGTGCTGGAGATGGAAGCGTTCCTGGTCGACTACTACACCACGGCGCTCGACCCCGATGAGATCGTGACCGAGATCCGCATTCCCGCGCCGGCGCCGGATGCGGTTGGCCACTACGCGCGTTTCCTGCGCACGGCCGCCGAGCACCGTCCGCTGGCCAGCGTGGCGCTGCTGGCGCGCAGGGCTGGCGCCACATGTATCGAGGCGCGTCTTGCGGTCGGCGCATCCACGCCGATTCCGGCGCGCCTGCGGCGTGCCGAAGCGTTCCTCGCGGGCAAGGCCGTCACGTCGGAGGTGGCGGCTGAAGCCGCGGACATCGTCGCCGCCGACATCGACCCCGTTTCCGACATGCGCGGCAACGCGGACTATCGCCGCGAGATGGTCAGGGCCGTGGCGCGGCGAAGCATTGCCACGCTGTTCGGGCTGGCAGCGGACTAAGGAATTCCCATGCAAAAGATCAACATCGAACTCACCGTCAACGGCGAGGCGCACAGCGTGGAAGTGCCCGCGCGGCGCCTGCTGTCAGACCTGCTGCGCGACGACCTGAACCTGACCGGCACCAAGCGCGGCTGCGAGACCGGCATCTGCGGCGCCTGCTCCGTGCTGGTGGACGGCGAAGTCGTGAAGTCCTGCCTGATGCTGGCCGTGCAGGTGCGCGGGCGCGACGTCACCACCGTCGAAGGCCTCGGCGCCGGCGGCGAGCTGCACCCGCTGCAGCAGAGTTTCATGGAGTGCGGCGGCCTGCAGTGCGGCTACTGCACCCCAGGCTTCCTGATGACCTCCTGCGCCATGCTGGCGCACAACCCCAACCCTACGGAAGAGGAAGTCCGTGCCGGCCTGAACGGCAACCTGTGCCGCTGCACCGGTTACGTCGGCATCGTCCAATCCATTCTGTCCGCCGCGGAGAAGATGCGTGGAAATTGAAAAAACCCTGGTCGTCGGCGCAGCGCCGGCGCAAGTGTGGGCACTGCTGCTCGATCCCAACGTGATGGGCGGCTGCGTGCCGGGCATGCAGTCGATCGAAGTGGTCAGCGATGTGGAGTACATCTCGCACATCCAGGTCAAGATCGCCTTTGTCAGCGCGCGCTTCAAGATCAAGACCCATATCGTGGAGATGCGCGCGCCCAACTACCTGCGCAGCGAAGGCACGGGCGAGGATGCCTCCGTGGCCAGTTCGCTCAAGCAGTCCAGCGAGATCTTCCTGACCGGGCTGCCGGACGGCCAGACCGAGCTGCGCATGAAGATCAACGTGGATGTGCTGGGCCGCCTTGGCACGTTCGGCCTGAGCGTGATGAAGACCAAGGCCGACCGGATGTGGGAGGAGTTCGGTACGAATCTGTCGGCGCGGCTGGTGGCGCCTGCCGAGGCGGCGCAGGCCGCAGCGCCCGCAGCGCCCGCTGTGGCGGAAACGGTGGCACAGGCGGCGGCCGCTTCGCCCGCTCCCGCCATCGAGGCGACTCCCGCTCGCCCGGCCGTCATCCCGGCTCACGCCCTGCAAGCCAGCCCGAATCGCAGCGCAGGCTGGTGGTCGCGCTTGTTCGCGCCCGCGGCCGCCCTGGACAGGGGCCCGCTCACGGATATCTGCATCGAAGTGCGCCAGCCCAATGCCACCATTACCGTGCGCTGGCCGGCACAGCACGCGGGCGAGTGCGCGGCCTGGCTGCGCGACTATTTGAAGTGAGCATGCACGGCTTCGGTGATGGAAGTGCTGGAGGATAGGCGCAGGGCGTGTTATATCGGACAGTCGCGGGCGGCGCTTCGGGATGCAAGGTGCGCAATGCGCACCGGCAGGGCCGCAGGGTAGGGCCGAAGCCAAAGCCGTTACCATATAGCAAGCCAAAGCACTCATTCGCAGAGATATCACCATGACAGATGCCCTCGAGCCTACCGATCTCCAGGACAAGTACATCGTGCCGGGGCTTGAACGCGGCCTGCGCCTGCTGGGCGAGTTCAGCCGCAACGAGCGGACCCTGTCGGCCGCCGAACTGGCGCGCCGGCTGCAGGTTCCGCGCTCAACCGTGTTTCGCCTGCTGACCACGCTGGAGATGATGGGCTTTGTCGAGCGCACCGATGGCGGCCGCGAATTCCGGCTCGGCATGGCGGTACTGCGCCTTGGCTTCGACTACCTCGCCTCGCTGGAGCTGACCGAACTCGGCCGGCCGCTGCTGGACCGGCTGCGCGACGCAATCAACTACCCGTGCAACCTGGTGGTGCGGGACGGCCGCTCCATCGTCTACGTGGCCAAGTCCGTGGCGCCGACGCCGTTCGCCAGCTCGGTCAACGTCGGCACTCGCCTGCCGGCGCATGCCACCGTGCTAGGCCGTGTGCTGCTTGAAGACCTGACGCTGGCCGAGCTGCGCGAACTCTATCCCGAGCCGCAGCTGGAAGTCTTCTCGGAGAGCACACCCAAGACCGTTGAAGCGTTGTTCGACATGGTCCAGCGCGACCGCCAGCGTGGCTACGTGCTGCAGGAAGGCTTCTTCGAAACCAGCATCTCGACCATCGCCGCGCCGGTGCGTGACCGCAGCGGCAAGGTAGTGGCGGCGCTCGGCGCCACGATCCCGGCTTCGCGGATCGATCCGGAGCGGCTCGATGGCATGGTGGAACAGGTGAGGAGTGCTGCGGGAGAGCTTTCCCGCTTGCTCGACTATCGGCCGTCGGAAGGTGGGGCAGTGGTTAATCTGTAGGGCGCTGGCCTGACCAGCGCCATCGGCTGGACGCCTGGGAGTAACGGGAAAGTGCCGCGCCTTGCGCGTGCCGCGCAAATCCGGCATTGAACCAGGCAGGGACCTGGAATGTGCACTGGAAATTCGTGTCTAACTACACGAACGCGTCAGGAATTGGCGATGAGCACATGTATCAGAAGCCTCACAATCGGTGCGGCCATAACGCTGGCCGGGTGCGCGGCAGTGCCCGCTTATGACGGCTATGGCTACGGCTATCCGGCCGAAGACACTTATCCTTACGGCGCTTACTATCCCGCTTACCCCTATGGCCCCTACTACGACTACGACTGGTGGCCTGGATTTTATGGGGGCGGTGCCGTGTTCTTCCATGGCGGTGGTCACGGCGGTGAAGGTCATCACGGTCGTGGCGGCGAAGGCCATGGAGGTCATGAAGGCCATGAAGGCCATGGTGATCATGGCGGGCATGGCGAGGGGCATGGCGGCGGTCATGAAGGCGGCGGTCATGAAGGTGGTGGTCATGGCGGCGGCCATGGTGGCGGCCATGGTCGATGAGCGTTGGAGCAGGCCCCATCGGAGCCCATCATGCCGTTCCTCACCCTACTTATCGTTGCCCTGCTGATCGTCGGGGTGTACACGTTCGCGATCCGGACAATCTTTCATCGCGAACCTAGGGCACGGGGGGCGCCTGTCCGGCGTTGCCGCCGGCCCTACCGGCGCACCTGACGCCCAGGCGAACCCCCATCCGGCTTGACCGCGGCTTGACTGCCTTGCGGGCACCCGTCCCTTATTCCTTCCGATTGTGGGCGATATGCCTGCTAATCTTGTCTTGTGCAGAAAATTGAAGAGGAGGGCAACATGTCAACTGTGCGCGAATCCTTGATTCATCAACTCCACCCGACGCAGCTAACGGTGGGCATGATCGAAGTACAGGACAAGAAGAAACACCTGGCCTCGCTAAAGCCTGCCGAGCAGCGCGAATTCCTGCAGGCCCACCCTATCCCGGCGGTGAGCGGGCCAGGCGGCAAGCTTTACATCACCGATCACCATCATCTTGGGCGGGCTGCCCTGGAAGCGGGCGTCACCACCGGCTTTTTCACCGTGGAGGCGGATCTGTCGGCTTGCGCGCAGGACGATTTCTGGGCAGAGATGGACAAGAACCTATGGGTTCATCCCCTGGACGAACACGGCGTGAGGCACTACTACGCTGCGGTTCCCAATCACCTGGAGAAACTGGTCGACGATCCGTATCGGTCGCTGGCCGGGTATGTGCGAGACGCTGGTGGCTATACCAAGACGCCTACCTCCTTTGCGGAGTTCGTTTGGGCGGACTTCTTTCGCCGCTCCATCGCCGTCGAGGACCTGAGCGCTGACTTCCACGCCGCGGTCCAGCAAGCCATCACGCTGGCAAAAGGCAAGCTGGCTGCCGGCCTGCCAGGATACAAGGTGTAGTCGGCACCAAAGGAGGCAAAAGGAAGCAAAAGGGGCCGAAGCCCCTTCTACCTATTCCAGCAAGGCACCAGTTATTGACCGATTTGCCCGCTGACTGCATTTTCCTGGTGGTTGAGCGTTCGCTGTTCCTGCCGCGTGATATGCCCGCCATTCTGGCTTGCCATGATGCGTTCTTCCTGGCGGATCTGACCATCTCGATGGTGCAGCGCGGCGGCCTGGCGGTGGGTCAGCTCGCCTTCCTTGACCTCCTGGTGGATGCGCTTGTTTTGGTTGGCGAGGCGGTTATTGACCTGCTCGCGGCGGGGATGGTTTCTTTCCCAGCGAGAATCCTTCTCGTTGGCCATTGCGCCTCCAGCGAGGCTGGCTGCAAAAACCGCGACTGCCACGCTACCCAGAATCTTCTTAGCAAACATTGCGACGCTCCCCTTGGTTGATGATGTCCGGCGGCAAGTGCCGAACATGTCCAACTAACGCCAGGGAAACGGGGCGGGATGACGCCTTGCCTGAGTGGAGTTGTAACGCAGTATTTCCCGCAATGGCTGAGCAAATGATTGGCTGAGCCCCCCAGCCTGGGCCACCGGATCTCGCTCTGTGCCAGGGCAGGGATGTTGGGTATCGATGGCGTACGTTGGCCAACGCCGGACAACAAAAAACCCAGAGAGCTTTCGCTGTCTGGGTTTCTTGGCAACGTAGGCAGTTGCTAGCCACTAATTTGGTGGGTGGTACAGGGATTGAACCTGTGACCCCTGCCGTGTGAAGGCAGTGCTCTACCGCTGAGCTAACCACCCCTGCTGCTGCGTTGTTGCTGCCGTGCTGCAGAGAAACAAGATTATGTCAGCGCCGTTGTATCTTGTAAAGCCCTTCCTGGAAATTTCTGCAAAAAATCCATCGGGCTACTTTCGGTCGGCTTATGCCGTTTATGCCGCTTCGCTCGCCGGCGGTGCTTCTTTCCATACGACCTTGCCGCCGCTCGCCTTTTCCAGCTGCTTGAGCACCGCCAGGTGGGCGGTGGCTTCTTCCTCGCTGGCCATCAGCACGGGCAGGTCGAGGCGGGAGAGGTCGGTGGCGGCCACTGCGTCGCTCTCGGCGCCGCCGCCGTCGAGCATGTCGATCACCAGCGAGTTCTGGCCGCGCGTCATGGCGAGGTAGACCTCGGCCAGCAGCTCCGCATCGAGCAATGCGCCGTGCAGGGTACGGTGGGCGTTGCTGACGCCGAGGCGGTCGCACAGGGCGTCGAGCGAGTTGCGCTTGCCGGGGAACATCTGGCGGGCTTCGCGCAGGGTGTCGATCACATTGCCGGCGTGCTCGCGGAACGGCGGCAACCCGACCAGCTTGAACTCCATGTCCAGGAAGCCAAGGTCGAAGGGCGCGTTGTGGATGATCAGTTCGGCGTCCTGGACGAAGTCCCGGATCTCGTTGACCACCTGCGCAAACTTGGGCTTGTCGGCCAGGAAGTCCACGGTGATGCCGTGCACCGCGATCGCGCCTTCGTCGATATCGCGTTCCGGGTTAACGTAGAAGTGCAGATGCCTGCCCGTGAGGCGGCGATTGAGCAGCTCCACGCAGCCGATTTCAATCAGGCGGTCGCCGGTGGCGGCGCTCAGGCCGGTGGTTTCTGTGTCGAGAACGATCTGTCGCATGGCGGGCATTCTAACCGGTGGGACGGGGGAGTCGGGCCGGTGTGGGTCGGTATGGGCCGGCTTTATCCCTTGAGCGAGTCGACGCCGCGGTTGGCGAGGGCGTCGGCGCGTTCGTTGCCGGGGTGGCCGTTGTGGCCACGCACCCAGTGCCAGGTAATGTCGTGCTGCTGGGCCAGCTTGTCCATTTCCTGCCAGAGGTCGGCGTTCTTCACCGGTTTCTTCTCGGCGGTCTTCCATCCGCGTGCCTTCCAGCCCGGCAGCCATTCGCCGATGCCCTTTTGCACGTATTGCGAGTCGGTGTAGACCTTGATCCGGCAGCGGCGCTTGAGCGCGCGCAGGGCCTCGATCACGGCGGTCATTTCCATGCGGTTGTTGGTGGTGAGGGCTTCGCCGCCGAACAGTTCTTTCTCGTTGGTGCCGCAGACCAGCACGGCGCCCCAACCGCCGCGCCCGGGGTTGCCTTTGCAGGCGCCGTCCGAATAGATGATGACGTCTTCGATTTCGCTGGGTTCCATTGGGTATTGGCTAAGGGCTAAGCTAAGGGTGGCACCGCGATGCGGCGGGGCCAACCGGGGTGATTGGGGTGCGGCGGCGCGTGATGGCGCTTAATGCTCGTCGCCGGGGGATTTGCCGTGGGTGCCCGTGGGCGTCGCCACCGGCGCGGCCACTGGCGACAGCGCGGCCTTGGCGCTCTTCCAGGCGGGGCCGACCAGGCGGATATTGCGCACGCGCTTGACCGCCGAGATCATATAGACTGAACCGAAGATCGGCCACCAGCGGTCGCCGGCCTTCTCCATGAAGGCGGCGCGCTGCAGCCAGCGTTCCGTGTGGTACGGCGGGCAATAGCAGCCGAACCGGCCGCGGATAATATCGAAACCCAGGAGTTTGAGCCAGTCCTTGATGCGCACGAAGCCGATGGACTGGCTGTCGTTGGGCAGGAAGGGGTCGGCGCCGAGCCGCCTGAGGCCCTGGCGGGCGCCCCACAGGCTCATGGGGTTGAAGCAGGTCACCACCACCCGGCCTTCCGGCATCAGCACGCGGGACACTTCGCGCAGCACCTCGTGCGGGTCTTCCGAAAATTCCAGGATGTGGGGCAGGGTGATCAGGTCGATGCTTTGCGTCTCGAACGGCAGTTCGTCGAAGCGGCACAGCAACTGGCGCGAATCGGCCTGGGCTCGTGGGCCATGGGGCCCGTTGCCGGGGGCAAGGGCCAGTGCGGAGAACGGCATGCGGTTCTCGCGCAGGGTGTCGATGTGCGGCAGGCCGAGCTGCACCGCGTGGTAGCCGAAGATATCCACCACGGTCCGGTCGTACTGTGCCTGCTCCCACTGGAGCATGTATTGCCCGGGAGGCGAGGCAAGCCAGTCTTCCCAATTTATAATCGGACGCTTGGACATAGGAGCACGCATGTTGAAGGTGGAGCCGATTCCCGCATTCCAGGATAACTATATCTGGGCAATCCACGACGGTCACTGGGCCGCCGTGGTCGACCCGGGCGAAGCCGCGCCGGTCGAAGCCTTCCTGGCACGCGAGGGGCTGACGCTGGGCGCTATTGTAATCACCCACCACCACGGCGATCACCAGGGCGGGGTGGCCGGGTTGCTGGCGGCGCATCCCACCGCGCCGGATGGCGCCCCGTTGCCCGTCATCGGCCCGGCCGGCGAACGCATCGGCGCTCGCACCGTGGCGGTGCGGGAAGGCGATACCGTGGACGTGGCGCACCCTGCGCTGCAACTGAAGGTGCTCGACGTGCCGGGCCATACCGCCGGCCACGTCGCGTATGTGGCGGACCTGGCGGGCGCAGGCCCGGCGGTGTTCTGCGGCGATACGCTGTTTGCCAGCGGCTGCGGCCGCCTGTTCGAGGGCTCGCCGGCGCAGATGCTGGCCTCGCTGGACAAGCTGGCGGCGCTGCCCGGCCCCACCCGGGTGTATTGCGCCCACGAGTACACCCGCAGCAATGTGCGGTTCGCCCGCGCGGTGGAGCCGGATAATGCCGAACTGGCAGCCTGGGAGGCGCGCGTGGATGCATTGCGCGCGGTCGGCACGCCGACCGTGCCGACCACCATCGGGCAGGAGCGCGAGGTCAATCCCTTCCTGCGCTCGCGCGTGCCCGCGGTGCGCCAGGCGGTGGCGGCCCACGCCGGCGGGGTGGCCGGCAATGACGCGGCGGCCTTTGGCGCGCTGCGCGGCTGGAAAGATAATTTCCGCTGAATCATGATTGGGCGGACCGCCCTCGGTGCGCCCGCCAGATTTGGGCGCGCCTTGCCGGGACGGCTGTTTTCCCGTGCCCATACGTCCCTGCCGGCCTCGGCCCAGCGCCGCGGCAGGGAGAATTTCATTGACGCGAAAGCCGCTTTTTCTTAGCATCAGGCAAATTTTTAGCGTCACGATTTGAGAACTTAATGAAAATTGGTCGATTACTGGCGGTAGTTGCGTGTGCCGCGCTGCTTGCAGCGTGTGCCAGCACGCCCACCCCGCCTGATGGCGCCGATGGCGCCGCTGCGACCGCCTCCGCTTCCAAACCTGCGATTTCCAAGCCCGACCCGCTCAATTCGATCAACAGCGCAGCCGTCATTAACATGGACCGCGACAGCCTGGACTGGCTGCGCGGGCCGTCGAGCGACATCTGGGACCGCATCCGCCGCGGCTTTGGCATGCCGGACCTGGAAGGCACGCTGGTTGACGATCGCACGCAGTGGTACGCGCAGCGCCCGGAATACATGGAACGGATGGTGGGGCGCTCAAGCCGCTACCTCTATCACATCGTGGAGGAGCTGGAGCGCCGCAAGATGCCTACCGAGCTGGCGCTGCTGCCCTTCGTGGAGAGCGCATTCAACCCGCAGGCCGAGTCCACCGCCAAGGCGGCCGGCATGTGGCAGTTCATTCCCAGCACCGGCAAGAGCTACAACCTGAAGCAGAACATGTTCCGCGACGAGCGGCGCGATGTGCTGGCCTCGACGGATGCGGCGCTGGATTACCTGGCGCGGCTGTACGACATGTTCGGCGACTGGCAACTGGCGCTGGCGGCGTACAACTGGGGCGAGGGCGCGGTCTCGCGCGCCATCGCGCGTAACCAGGCGCGCGGGCTGCCGACCGACTACGCCAGCTTGAACATGCCCAACGAGACGCGCTACTACGTGCCCAAGCTGCAGGCGGTCAAGAACATCATCGCCAATCCCCAGATGTACGGGGTGAAGCTGCCGGATATTCCCGACCACCCGTACTTTGTCACGGTGACCACCTCGCGCGACATCGACGTCAAGCTGGCAGCCAAGCTCGCCAACCTGCCGCTCGACGAGTTCAAGGCGCTCAACCCGTCCTTCAACCGGCCGGTGATCCTGGGCGCGGCAAATCCGCAGATCCTGTTGCCGTTCGATAACGCCGAGCGCTTCCAGTACAACCTGAACACCTACCGGGGCGGCCTGTCGAGCTGGACGGCGGTGACGGTGGATAACCGCGAGCGCATCGAGGCGCTGGCGGCGCGGCTGAATATCGACGCGGACACGATTCGCGAGATCAACCGCATTCCCAAGGGCATGCGGCTGAAGGCCGGCTCGACCGTGGTAGTGCCGCGCTCCGAAGATCGCAACCAGGACATCAGCGCCACGCTGGCTGAAAGCGCCACGATGGCCATGGAGCCGGATGTGCCGGACGCACGTCGCGTGGTGGTGCGGGCTGGGCGGCGCGATACGGTGGTAACGCTCGCGCATCGCTATGGCGTGTCGGCTGGCCAGGTGCAGTCCTGGAACAAGCTCTCCGGCACCAAGCTGGTGGCGGGGCAGAGCCTGGTGCTGATGGTGCCGGCGCGCTCGGCGGCCCGCTTCGCCAGCGCGCCCGACCCGGCGCCCAGCGCTTCCGCAGTGGTCCCGGTGCGGGCCGAGGCGGTGCGGGGGCTGCCAAGGGCCGTGCCGCGCCACGCCAGCGCGTGGTGGTCGAGGTGGCGCCGCGCAAGGGCGCCGCGGTTGCGGCAAGGTCGTCGGCCAAGGCCGCGCCGACCGTTTCGGCAGCCAAGGCCAGCGCCAAGCCGGCCAGTGCCAAGTCGGCTGGCAAATCGGCGGCGGGGCCGGCGAAGTCCAAGGCGCACGCTCGCTGAAGCGGGGATGGGTTTGAGCCAGATCAAGGGCGTGCCAATGGCACGCCCTTTTGCTTGGTGTGGCGCATCAACGGTAAGCCTTGCGTAAGGCGGCGTGCCCAGACTTGCAGGAGCCGGTCGCCGGCCTCGGCAAGCCCATGCGTGGGATGCCATGCACCCGTAGTGGTGGCAAACTAGGGGCAATAAATCCACAAAGCAACAAACCAACAACCCGCATCCAAGCGGAGGAGACAAGCCATGACGGCTACCCGTGCCCTGCACGCCCGCTCGTTGAGCGACCCTGAAGGTTTCTGGGCCGAACAGGCTCGCCGCATCGACTGGGAAACCTCGTTCGACACCGTGCTGGACGATAGCCGGCCGCCATTCACCCGGTGGTTCGTCGGCGGCCGCACCAACCTTTGCCACAACGCTGTCGATCGCCACCTGGCCGAGCGCGCGGACCAGGCCGCCCTGATCTACGTGTCGACCGAAACGGGCCAGCACCGCACCTACAGCTACGCCGAGCTGCACGACGAGGTCAACCGCATGGCCGCGATCCTGCAGCAGATGGGCGTGGTCAAGGGCGACCGCGTGCTGATCTACATGCCGATGATTCCCGAGGCCGCGTTTGCCATGCTGGCCTGCGCGCGCATCGGTGCCATTCATTCCGTGGTGTTCGGCGGCTTTGCCTCGGTGAGCCTGGCCGCCCGCATCGACGATGCGCGGCCGCGCGTGATCGTCAGCGCGGATGCCGGCTCGCGCGCCGGCAAGGTGGTGCCCTACAAGCCGTTGCTGGATGAGGCGGTGAACCTGGCCGCGCACAAGCCGGAGCGCGTGTTGCTGGCGGATCGCCAGCTTTGCCCGATGACGCTCATGCCCGGCCGCGATGAAGACTATGGCGCCTGGCGCGAGCGCGTGGGCGCGGCGCGCGTGCCGTGCGTGTGGCTTGAATCGAGCGAGCCGTCCTATGTGCTCTACACGTCCGGCACCACGGGCAAGCCCAAGGGCGTGCAGCGCGATACCGGTGGCTACGCGGTCGCGCTGGCGGCCTCGATGGACTACATCTTCTGCGGCAAGGCTGGCGACACCATGTTCTCCAGTTCCGATATCGGCTGGGTGGTCGGGCACAGCTATATCGTCTACGGGCCGCTGCTGGTGGGCATGGCTACGGTCATGTACGAGGGCACGCCGATCCGCCCGGACGGCGGCATCCTGTGGCAACTGGTCGAGCAGTACCACGTCAACATCATGTTCAGCGCGCCCACCGCCATCCGCGTGCTGAAGAAGCAGGATCCCGCCTGGCTCACGCGCTACGACCTGTCCAGCCTGCGCCTGCTGTTCCTGGCCGGCGAGCCGCTCGACGAGCCCACGGCGAGCTGGATCCAGCAGGGCATCGGCAAGCCGGTGGTGGACAACTACTGGCAGACCGAGACGGGCTGGCCGATCATCGCCATCCAGCGCGGCATCGACCCGCTGCCGGCCAAGCTGGGCTCGCCTGGCGTGCCGGTCTACGGCTACGACCTGAAGATCGTCGACGAGGCTACCGGCGCCGAATGCCCGCCGGGGCAGAAGGGCTTGGTCGCCATCGACGGGCCGCTGCCGCCGGGCTGCATGACCACGGTGTGGGGCGACGACGAACGCTTCGTCAAGACGTATTGGTCCGGCGTGCCGGGACGGCGCTGCTATTCCACGTTCGACTGGGGCGTGCAGGACGAGGATGGCTATATCTTTATCCTCGGCCGTACCGACGATGTGATCAATGTGGCGGGCCACCGCCTGGGCACGCGCGAGATCGAGGAGAGCATTTCTTCGCACCCGGCGGTGGCCGAGGTGGCTGTGGTGGGCGTGCACGATGCGCTCAAGGGCCAGGTGGCAATGGCCTTTGTCATCGTGCGCGACGCGGGCCGTACCGCTACCCAGGCCGACCGGCTGGCGCTGGAGGGCGATGTGATGAAAACGGTGGATCAGCAACTGGGCGCGGTGGCGCGCCCGGCGCGCGTGTTCTTTGTCAATGTGCTGCCCAAGACGCGCTCCGGCAAGCTGCTGCGCCGCGCCATGCAGGCGGTGGCGGAAGGGCGCGACCCGGGCGATCTGACCACGATTGAGGATCCCACCGCACTCGCGCAACTGCAGGCGGCGATGCAAGGCTGAAGGCGGAGGCGCCCGCCCTCCGGCGGGCGCTGCACTGCGCAAAAGATTGTGCTTGCCAGGGGTGCGCATGCGGACTAATATTTTAAGTATCAAATATTTAAGCATGATCTAGATGCGCTACCGCGCATCGCATGTGCCGCACGGCTCTCCTGGAACTCAGAATCCCAAGGGGCGGACCGGCACGCAGGAGACGAAAAAATGCGAGTGCTGTGTATTGGCGGCGGCCCCTCGGGCCTGTACTTCGGCTTGCTGATGAAGCTGCGGGACCCATCCAACGAGGTCTACGTGGTGGAACGCAACCGCCCCTATGACACCTTCGGCTGGGGCGTGGTGTTCTCCGACGCCACCATGGACAACCTCAGGCAGGCCGACCCGGTCAGCGCGGAGCAGATCAACGCGGCGTTCAACCACTGGGACGATATCGACATCCATATCGGCGGGCGCACCCTGCGCTCCGGCGGGCATGGCTTTATCGGCATCGGCCGCAAGCGCCTGCTCAATATCCTGCAGGCACGCTGCGAGGCACTCGGCGTGCACCTGGTGTTCGAGACCGACGTGACGGACGACCAGGCGCTGGCGCAGCAATACCGGGCCGACCTCGTGATCGCCTCCGATGGCATCAACAGCCGCGTGCGCGGGCGCTATGCCGAGACCTTCCAGCCCGATATCGATACCCGCCAGTGCCGCTTTGTCTGGCTCGGCACGCGCAAGCTGTTCGACGCCTTCACCTTTGCCTTTGAAAAAACCGAGCACGGCTGGTTCCAGGCCCATGCCTACCGCTTTGACGACAACACGTCGACGTTTATCGTCGAGGCGCCCGAAGACGTGTGGCGTGCCGCCGGCATCGAGCAGATGAGCCAGGAAGAGGGCGTGGCGTATTGCGAACGGCTGTTCGCACGCTACCTGGACGGCAACGCACTGATCAGCAACGCCACGCACCTGCGCGGTTCTGCCAACTGGATCCGCTTCCCCCGTGTGATCTGCGGCACCTGGTGCGCTGGAACACGCTGGCCGATGGCCGCCGCGTGCCGGTGGTGCTGATGGGCGACGCCGCGCACACCGCGCATTTCTCCATCGGCTCCGGCACCAAGCTGGCGCTGGAAGACGCCATCGACCTGGCCAACAATATCCGCGATGCCGGCGCCGGCGGCGCCGACGTACTACCGCAGGCGCTGGAGCGCTACCAGGCCACCCGCAGCGTCGAAGTACTCAAGATCCAGAATGCCGCGCGCAACTCCACCGAGTGGTTCGAGAATGTCGAGCGCTACGCCGGCATGGCCCCGGAGCAGTTCGCCTATTCGCTGCTGACGCGCTCGCAGCGCATCTCGCACGAGAACCTGCGCGTGCGGGATCCCGGCTACGTCGAGGGCTTCGAGCGCTGGCTGGCGGGGCAGGCGGCTGCCAACGTCGCCAATGTCACCAGCACCGCGCAGGCGGCACAGGCCCGCGCGGTGCCGCCGATGTTCACGCCGTTCCGCGTGCGCAACGTCACCTTGAAGAACCGCGTGGTGGTGTCGCCGATGGCCATGTACTCCTGCGAGGACGGCGTGCCGGGCGACTTCCACCTGACGCACCTGGGCGCGCGTGCGCTCGGCGGCGCGGGCATGGTGGTGGCGGAGATGACCTGCACCTCGCCGGATGCGCGCATCACCCCCGGCTGCCCGGGTTTGTGGAACGACGCGCAGCGCGACGCCTGGCGCCGCATTGTCGACTTCGTGCACGCCAACAGCGACGCGCGCATCGCCATGCAGATCGGGCATGCCGGACGCAAGGGTTCGACCCAGCTTGGCTGGGAACAGATGGACTATCCGCTCGCCAGCGGCAACTGGCCGGTGATGTCGGCCTCGCCATTGCCGTACATGCCGGGCGTGTCGCAAGTACCGCGCGAGATGAGCCGCGCCGACATGGATGCCGTGCGCGATGATTTCGTGGACAGCGCGCGGCGTGCTGCCGAAGCCGGGTTCGACTGGCTGGAACTGCACTGTGCCCACGGCTACCTGCTCTCCAGCTTTATCTCGCCGCTGACCAACCAGCGCACGGACGAATACGGCGGCTCGCTGGCGGCGCGGCTGCGCTACCCGCTCGAAGTCTTCGCTGCCGTGCGCGCCGTATGGCCGCAGGAGCGCCCGATGTCCGTGCGGATCTCGGCCCATGACTGGGTCGAAGGCGGCATCACGCCCGACGACGCGATCGAGATCGCGCGCGCCTTCAAGGCAGCCGGCGCCGACATGATCGACTGCTCCTCTGGGCAGGTGAGCCCGGACCAGGCGCCGGTCTATGGGCGCATGTACCAGACGCCGTTTGCCGACCGTATCCGCAACGAAGCCGGCATCGCCACGATTGCCGTCGGCGCGATCTTCGAGGCGGACCACGTCGACAGCATCATCGCCGCCGGCCGTGCGGACCTGTGCGCGATTGCGCGTCCGCACCTGGCGGATCCCGCCTGGACCATTCATGAGGCGGCGCGGCTGGGACATCGCGACCTGGCATGGCCCAAGCAATACCAGGCCGGCAAGCGTCAGCTCGAAACCAATCTCGAACGCGCGGCACAACAAGCGCAGCAAGCCCGCCAGCCAGAGGATCACTGAGCATGAACGCGCAACTTTCCCTGCAAGGCCGGCACGCGCTGGTCACGGGTGGCGGGCGCGGCATCGGCGCGGCCATTGCGCGCCGCCTGCTCTCGCACGGCGCTAGCGTAACTTTGATGGGCCGCGACGCGGCCACGCTGGCGGCCACCGCCGATACGCTGGCCGAGGCCGTGGTGTCGCCCGCCATATTGTGCACGGTGACGGCGGATATCTCCCAGGCTGACAGCGTGGCGGCGGCCTTTGCCGAAGCCGCCGGCCGCGCTGGGCCCATCGACCTGCTGATCAACAATGCCGGCCAGGCGCGCAGCGCGCCGTTCGGCAAGACCGATCTCGCGCTGTGGCAATCCATGCTCGCGGTCAACCTCACCGGCACCTTTGTCTGCACGCAGGCCGCGCTGCCGCACATGCTGGCCAATGGCTGGGGCCGCATCGTCAACGTGGCCAGCACAGCCGGGCTGGTTGGCTATGGTTATGTGAGCGCCTATTGCGCGGCCAAGCATGGCGTGATCGGCCTGACCCGCGCGCTGGCGCTGGAAACGGCGAGCAGCGGCGTCACCGTCAATGCGGTCTGCCCGGGCTATACGGAAACCGACATCGTGCGCGACGCCGTCGCCAATATCGTGCGCAAGACCGGCCGCACCGAGGCGCAGGCCCGCGCCGAGCTGGCCAAGGGCAATCCGCAGGGGCGGCTGGTGCAGCCCGACGAGGTGGCGGATGCGGTGGCGTGGCTGTGCCAGCCATCGGCCAGCGCCATCACGGGCCAGTCGATCGCCGTGGCCGGTGGCGAGGTCATGGCGGGTTGATCGCCAACGCATGCAAGTCAACCAAAATCAGAACGAACAAGCGAGAAACGAGATGAGCGAAATAGCACTGGACATGCGCCACCACAAGCGCAGCTTCGCCGGGTATCAGCCGCAGCACTTCCTGTGGTCGGTCTCGGCCGACGGCAAGGTCGGCACCGTGACGCTGAACCGCCCCGAGCGCAAGAACCCGCTCACGTTCGACTCCTACGCCGAGCTGCGCGACCTGTTCCGCGGCCTGTGCTACGCCACCGACATCAAGACGGTGGTCATCACCGGCGCCGGCGGCAACTTCTGCTCGGGCGGCGACGTGCACGAAATCATCGGGCCGCTCACGCGCATGACCATGCCCGAGCTGCTGGAGTTCACGCGCATGACCGGCGACCTGATCAAGGCCATGCGGGCCTGCCCGCAGCCAATCGTCAGCGCCGTCGACGGCATCTGCGCCGGTGCCGGCGCGATGATGGCGCTCGCCTCCGATATGCGCCTGGGCACGGCACAGGCCAAGACGGCCTTCCTGTTCGTGCGGGTCGGCCTGGCCGGCGCCGACATGGGCGCTTGCTCGCTGCTGCCGCGCGTGATCGGGCAGGGCCGTGCGAGCGAACTGCTTTATACCGGCCGCGCGATGGATGCGGAGCAAGGGCTGCAGTGGGGCTTCTTCAACGCGCTGCATGCGCCCGACGTCGTGCTGGCCGAGGCGCAGGCGCTGGCGGCGCAAATCGCCGCCGGACCGACCTTCGCCCACGGCGTGACCAAGAAGCTGCTCCACCAGGAGTGGAATATGGGGCTGGACGAAGCCATCGAAGCCGAGGCCGAGGCGCAGGCCATCTGCATGCAGACCCGGGACTTCCGCCGCGCCTATGACGCGTTCGTGGCCAAGACGCGTCCCGTGTTCGAAGGCGACTGAACGATCAGCCGATTAGCAGAGGAAACGCACGCCATGTCCGACAAAAGTTATCTCGCCCTGCCGTTCTTCGACGACGCGCACCGCGAACTGGAGCAACGGCTCGATGCGTGGGCCACGGCCTCGCTCGCGGTCGACCACAGCGATACCGATGCGGCTTGCCGCGCGCTGGTGCGCCAGCTCGGCGCGGCCGGCTGGCTGCGCTACTGCGTGCCCGCGGCCTACGGCGGCGCGCTCGATACGCTCGACTCGCGCTCACTGTGCCTGCTGCGCGAGACGCTGGCCCGCCATGATGGCCTGGCCGACTTCGCCTTCGCTATGCAAGGGCTAGGCAGCGGCGCGATTACGCTGGCCGGCAGCGATGCCATGCGCGAACGCTACCTGCCGCGTGTGGCGCGTGGCGAAGCCATTGCCGCGTTCGCGTTGTCGGAGCCCGATGCGGGTTCCGATGTCGCCGCGATGCAATGCCGCGCGGTGCAGGATGGCGAGCACTACATGCTGGACGGCGTCAAGACCTGGATCTCCAACGGCGGCATCGCCGACTTCTATTGCGTCTTTGCCCGCACCAGCGAAGCGCCGGGCGCGCGTGGCATCTCCGCGTTCGTCGTGGATGCGGACACGCCGGGCCTGACCATCGCCGAGCGGATCGACGTGATGGCACCGCACCCGCTTGCCACGCTGCGATTCGAGAACTGCCGCGTGCCCAAAGCCGCAAGGCTGGGCGAGGCAGGGCAGGGCTTCAAGGTGGCCATGATGACGCTGGACATCTTCCGCGCCTCGGTGGCCGCCGCGTCGCTGGGCTTCGGCCGCGCCGCGCTCGACGAAGCGCTGGCGCGCGCCACCGCGCGGCCGATGTTCGGCGGCGTGCTGGCGGACCTGCAACTGACGCAGGCCGCCATCGGCGACATGGCCACCGCCATCGACTCGGCAGCGCTGCTAACCTACCGCGCCGCGTGGCTGCGCGACGTGGCCGGCGTGCGGACCACGCGTGAAGCGGCGATGGCCAAGATGGTCGCCACCGAGAACGCGCAGCAGGTGATCGACCGCGCCGTGCAGATGTTCGGCGGCCTTGGCGTCAAGGTCGGCACGCGCGTGGAAAGCCTGTATCGCGAGATCCGTTCGCTGCGGATCTACGAGGGCGCCACCGAAGTGCAGAAGCTGATCATCGCGCGCGAAACGCTGGCGCAGCATCGCGCCTGACGTGCCCGGCGCGAGCGGACAACCCCGACCCGCATCACCAGAATGAAGGAAGTGGAGACAACCATGGCGAGCACAGCCCACCTCGATACCTTTGCACTGGACCGCCTGCCGCCCCCGCAGCAGTGGCCGGCGTTCCTGTTCAACGCCGATACCCGGTACCCGGAGCGCATGAACTGCGCGCTGGAGCTGGTCGAGCGCCATGTGCGCGAGGGGCGCGGCGATCGCGTGGCCATCCGCCATGAGCAGGACGGCGCGCACCGCACCGTCAGCTATGCCGAACTGGCTGCGCTGTCCAACCGCATCGCCCATGTGCTGACCGGCGACATGAAGCTGGTCCCGGGCAATCGGGTGCTGCTGCGCGGCCCCAACAACCTGATGATGGCGGCGTGCTGGCTGGCCGTGGTCAAGGCTGGCCTGATCGCGGTGCCGACCATGCCACTGCTGCGCGCCAAGGAACTCAAGCAGGTGATCGACCGCGCGGCAGTCAGCGCCGCGCTGTGCGACGAACGCCTGCGCGAGGAACTGGAGGCCAACCTCGATCCAGGTGGCGAGCACCATTGCCCGAGCCTGACGCAGGCGCTGTACTTCAACGGCAGCGGCGCCGGCTCGGTGGAAGCTGCCATGGCGGGCAAGCCCGAGAGCTTCGAGGCCTGCGATACCGCGGCTGACGACATCTGCCTGATTGCCTTCACCAGCGGCACTACCGGACAGCCCAAGGGCACGGTGCATTTCCATCGCGACGTGATCGCCATGTGCGACCTGTTCCCGCGCCATGTGCTCAAGCCCGGCCCGGACGATATTTTCTGCGGCACGCCGCCGCTGGCCTTTACCTTCGGGCTTGGCGGCATCCTGTGCTTCCCGCTGCGCGTGGGGGCTTCCACCGTGCTGGCCGAGCGGCTGACTCCCGAAAGCCTGCTGGCGCTGATCCAGTCCTTTCGCGCCACCATCGTGTTCACCGCGCCGACCTTCTACCGGCAGATGGCCGCGCTGGCGCAGGGGTACGACATTTCCAGCCTGCTCAAGAGCGTATCGGCCGGCGAGGCGCTGCCCGACGCGACGCGCCAGAGTTGGAAGGCGGCCACCGGCATCGAGATGACCGACGGCATTGGCGGCACCGAGATGATGCACATCTTCATCTCCAGCGCGGGCGCCGAGGTGCGGCCCGGCGCCATCGGCAAGGTGGTGCCCGGCTATGTCGCGCAGATCGTGGACGAGCAGATGCAGCCGGTGCCGTACGGCACCGTCGGCAGGCTGGCGGTGCGCGGCCCCACCGGCTGCCGCTACCTGGACGACCCGCGCCAGGCCAGCTACGTGAAGGACGGCTGGAACCTGCCGGGCGACACGTTCAAGGCCGATGCCGATGGCTACTACTACTACCAGGCGCGTTCCGACGACATGATCGTCTCGGCCGGCTACAACATCGCCGGACCGGAAGTGGAGAGCGCACTGATGCGCCACGAGGCGGTCGCCGAATGCGGCGTGGTCGCCATGCCCGACGCCGAGCGCGGCCAGATTGTTGCCGCCTACGTGGTGCTGCGTCCCGGCGTGGCGGCCAGCGACGAGACCTGCGCTGCGCTGCAGGCCTACGTCAAGGCCGAGATCGCGCCGTACAAGTATCCGCGCCGGGTGATCTTCGTCGACGCGTTGCCGCGCACCGAGACCGGCAAGCTGCAGCGTTTCCGCCTGCGGCAGATGGCGGAGCAGGGCGGGGCACCCGAGGGCGCGAGGCAGCCGTGAGCCAGGTCTTCAGCAACAGCGTGCGGGTGCGCTTCAAGGATTGCGATGCCGCCGGCATCGTGTTCTTCCCGCGCTACTTCGAGATGCTCAACGACCTCGTCGAGGACTGGTTCCGCGAGGCGCTTGGCTGGTCCTTCGCCGAGATGCATGGCGCGGGGCAGGCCGGTGTGCCGACGGCTGAATTGTCCACCCGCTTTGTCGCGCCCAGCCGCCTGGGCGAATTGTTGATGCGCGAGTTGCGTGTGACGCAATTGGGGCGCAGCAGCTTCGCCTTGCTGGTGCGCTTTATCGGGCCAGCCGGGGACCTGCGCGTGGAGATCGCGCAGCGGCTGGTATGCGTGGATACCGCGCAGATGATGCCGAGCACGCTGCCGCAGGCAGTGCGCTCGGCCATGGAGCGGTTCCTGGTGCCCGATGCCCCGATGCCCGCACCGATGCGCCCGTCCGGGGCTTAGGGCGAAGTCGACCAGGCAGAAAACAAGATCCCAATCACTCTTACGGAAAACCGACCATGAAGATTCTCCAGCCACCAGACTGGGCCGCGCCGCGCGGCTACTCGAACGGCACCATGACCGAAATGCAGGTGGGCAGCCGCCTGCTCTTCGTCGGCGGCCAGATCGGCTGGAACGGCCAGTGCGAGTTCGAGACCGATGACTTCGCCGAGCAGGTCGGCCAGGCGCTGCGCAATATCGTGGCGGTGCTGGCCGAGGGCGGCGCGCGTCCGGATCACATCGTGCGCATGACCTGGTATGTGAAGGACAAGGTGGAGTATGTGGCGGCCTACCGCGCCATTGGCGAGCACTACCGCGCCACCATCGGGCGTCATTTTCCGTCCATGACGGCGGTGGAAGTGGCCGATCTGGTGGAGGCGCGCGCCAAGGTGGAGATCGAGGTGACGGCGGTGGTGCCGGCAGCCGAATGACGCCATCCGCCTGGCATGCCTGCGGGCTGCCAGGCGCATCGGGGAGGGTCGAGGCGTCCGCAAGTCCTTGATAACTTGAGAAAATGGGTGGCGCGGGGTATAATCCAAAAGTTTCGCTTTCAGAACCCCTCACCCTAGCGCCTACCGAATTCCACCTTCCGCCGCCCCCATTTCGCCCTGGCTCCGCCGCATTGTTTTGTGTGGCGTATCGAGCACCGAGCGAACGGCCCCGGCGACAAGCATCGCGTCCAGTCGACGAAATCGACAATCCACGCGCTGCCGGTCGCCCCGCCGCACAACGGGGCAAGAGGCGTTGAGCAGGTCGGTCACGGGGTGAATCCAGCAGGAGCCTACCCGTGTTACCGTCTTTTCCGTCCGCCATTCTCGCGCTTGCAGACGGCACGGTCTTTCGTGGCTATTCCATTGGCGCTTCCGGCCATACCATCGGCGAAGTGGTGTTCAACACCGCTCTGACCGGTTACCAGGAAATCCTCACCGACCCCAGCTATTCCCGGCAGATCGTCACCTTGACGTATCCGCATATCGGTAATGTCGGGGTCAATGCAGAGGATGTCGAAGCCACGAAAGTCCATGCCGCCGGCCTGATCATCAAGGATCTGCCGCTCCTGGCCTCCAATTTCCGCAAGGAACATTCCCTCGGCCACTACCTGAAGCAGGAAAAGGTGGTGGCGATCGCCGGCATCGATACCCGCAAGCTGACCCGTATCCTGCGCGAGAAGGGTGCGCAGAACGGCTGCATCCTGGCTGGCGAGGACAATGTGCAGAAGGCCATCGACCTGGCGCGCTCCTTCCCCGGCCTGGCCGGCATGGACCTGGCCAAGGTGGTGTCGGTCAAGGAACCGTACGCGTGGAACCAGACCGAATGGGCGTTGGGCAGCGGCTACGGCAAGCTGGAGTCGCCGCGTTTCCACGTGGTGGCCTTTGACTACGGCGTCAAGTTCAACATCCTGCGCATGCTGGCTGAACGTGGTTGCAAGGTGACGGTGCTGCCGGCGCAAGCCAGCGCTGCCGACGCGCTCGCGCTCAACCCGGACGGCATCTTCCTGTCGAACGGCCCCGGCGACCCCGAGCCTTGCGATTACGCGATCCGCGCCACCCGCGAGTTCATCGAGCGTGGCATCCCCACCTTCGGCATTTGCCTGGGTCACCAGATCATGGCGCTGGCAGTTGGCGCCAAGACGCTGAAGATGAAGTTCGGCCACCATGGCGCGAACCATCCGGTGAAGGACCTCGACGACGGCCGCGTGGTGATCACTTCGCAGAACCACGGTTTCGCGGTGGACGCCGACACCCTGCCTGCCAACGTGCGCACCACCCACGTGTCGCTGTTCGACGGCTCGCTGCAGGGTTTCGCGCTGACCGACAAGCCCGCCTTCTGCTTCCAGGGCCACCCGGAAGCCTCGCCGGGCCCGAACGACGTGGCTTACCTGTTCGACCGCTTCACCAAGATGATGGCGGACGCACGCCAGTAATCGCAGCGAAGCCAAGACGAGAAGTGACGTAGGCAAGCAAACCAAGCAAACCAAGCAGATAAAGCAGACCGCAGGACGACCCGATGAACGCCTTCATGCATACCGCGCTGGGCATTACCGATTTCTGGACCTTTGTGCTCGGCACGATTTTCATCGTGCTGCTGCCGGGGCCGAACTCGATGTATGTGCTATCGGTGGCCGCGCAGCGCGGCGTGCGCGAGGGCTACAAGGGGGCCTGCGGGGTGTTCCTGGGGGACGCCATCCTGATGGTGCTGTCGGCGGCGGGGGTGGCCTCGCTGCTCAAGGCCAGCCCGGCCTTGTTCTACGTGGTGAAGTACATCGGTGCCGCTTATCTGGGCTGGATCGGTTTCCAGATGCTGCGCGGTGCCGTGCGCGCCTGGACGAGCCGTGGCAGCGATGGCGGGGCGGTGGCGGCGCAGGCGCAGGCGCCCGTGGACCGCGCCGTCAGCCCATTCCGTAAGGCGCTGGTGGTGAGCCTGCTCAACCCCAAGGCCATCCTGTTCTTCATCTCCTTCTTCATCCAGTTCGTCGATCCGCAGTTCGGCTATCCGGCGCTGTCGTTTGTCGCGCTGGGGCTGGTGTGCCAGTTGTGCAGTTTCGCCTACCTGACCGCGATCATCTTCGTGGGCGCCAGGCTGGCCGAAGCGTTTCGCCGCCGACGACGCCTGTCGGCGGGCATGGCGAGCGGGGTAGGCGCCATGTTCATCGGCTTCGGCGCCAAGCTGGCGACGGCCACCCTGAACTGAATCGAATCCTGATATCCGGTGCGGCCCGCGCGATTGTGCGGGCCGGCCAATAATGAGAGCGTGCAATGCCAAAGCGCACAGACATAAAGAGCATCCTGATCATCGGCGCCGGCCCCATCATCATCGGGCAGGCGTGCGAGTTCGACTATTCCGGCGCCCAGGCCTGCAAGGCGCTGCGCGAGGAAGGTTTCAAGGTCGTGCTGGTGAATTCCAACCCGGCCACGATCATGACCGATCCCAACACGGCCGATGTGACCTACATCGAGCCGATTACCTGGGAAGTGGTCGAGCGCATCATTGAAAAAGAGCGTCCCGACGCCATCCTGCCGACCATGGGCGGCCAGACCGCGCTGAACTGCGCGCTGGACCTGCATCGCCATGGCGTGCTGGCAAAGTACAACGTCGAGCTGATCGGCGCGTCGCCGGAAGCCATCGACAAGGCCGAGGATCGCCAGAAGTTCAAGGAAGCGATGACCAAGATCGGCCTGGGCTCGGCCAAGTCCGGCATCGCCCACTCGATGGAAGAAGCGCTGGCCGTGCAGACGCAGATCGCCAAGGAAACCGCGACCGGCGGCTACCCGATCGTGATCCGCCCGTCCTTCACGCTGGGCGGCTCCGGCGGCGGCATTGCCTACAACCGCGAAGAATTCGAGGAAATCTGCAAGCGCGGCCTGGATCTCTCGCCGACCCGCGAGCTGCTGATCGAAGAATCGCTGCTGGGCTGGAAAGAGTATGAGATGGAAGTGGTCCGCGACAAGAAGGACAACTGCATCATCATCTGCTCGATCGAGAACCTGGACCCGATGGGCATCCACACCGGTGACTCCATCACGGTGGCGCCGGCCCAGACCCTGACCGACAAGGAATACCAGATCCTGCGTAACGCCTCGCTGGCGGTGCTGCGCGAGATCGGCGTCGATACCGGCGGCTCCAACGTGCAGTTCTCGATCAACCCGGCCGACGGCCGCATGATCGTGATCGAGATGAACCCGCGCGTGTCGCGTTCGTCGGCGCTGGCCTCCAAGGCCACCGGCTTCCCGATCGCCAAGGTCGCCGCCAAGCTGGCGGTGGGCTACACGCTGGATGAGCTGAAGAACGAGATCACCGGCGGCGCGACCCCGGCCTCGTTCGAGCCGTCGATCGACTACGTGGTCACCAAGGTGCCGCGTTTCGCCTTCGAGAAATTCCCCCAGGCCGACAGCCACCTGACCACCCAGATGAAGTCCGTGGGTGAAGTGATGGCCATGGGCCGCACCTTCCAGGAATCGTTCCAGAAGGCCCTGCGCGGCCTGGAAGTCGGCGTGGACGGCCTGGACGACAAGTCCACCGACCGCGACGAGATCGTCGAGGAAATCGGCGAAGCCGGCCCGGACCGCATCTGGTACGTGGGCGACGCCTTCCGTATCGGCATGTCGCTGGAAGAAGTGCACGCCGAGACCGCGATCGACCCGTGGTTCCTGGCCCAGATCGAAGACATCGTCAAGACCGAGACCCTGGTCAAGGCACGCAAGCTGGACAGCCTGTCGGCCGCCGAGCTGCGCCACCTGAAGCAAAGGGCTTCTCGGACCGCCGCCTGGCCAAGCTGATGGGCGCCGAGCCCGCAGCCGTGCGCGCCGCTCGCCATGCCGCCGGCGTGCGCCCGGTGTACAAGCGCGTGGACACCTGCGCTGCCGAGTTCGCCACCAACACCGCCTACATGTACGGCACGTATGAAGCCGAGCATGGCGAGTGCGAAGCCGACCCCACCACCAATCGCAAGATCATGGTGCTGGGCGGCGGCCCGAACCGGATCGGCCAGGGCATCGAGTTCGACTACTGCTGCGTGCATGCCGCGCTGGCGCTGCGCGAAGACGGGTACGAGACCATCATGGTCAACTGCAACCCGGAAACCGTGTCGACCGACTACGACACCTCGGACCGTCTCTACTTCGAGCCGCTGACGCTGGAAGACGTGCTGGAAATCGTCGACAAAGAAAAGCCCGTCGGCGTGATTGTGCAGTACGGCGGCCAGACCCCGCTGAAGCTGGCGCTGGACCTGGAAGCCAACGGCGTGCCCATCATCGGCACCAGCCCGGACATGATCGACGCCGCGGAAGACCGCGAGCGTTTCCAGAAGCTGCTGCATGAGCTGGGCCTGCGCCAGCCACCCAACCGCACCGCGCGTGCCGAGGACGAAGCACTGCGCCTGGCCACCGAGATCGGCTACCCGCTGGTGGTGCGCCCGTCGTACGTGCTGGGTGGCCGCGCGATGGAAATCGTGCATGAGCCGCGCGACCTCGAGCGCTATATGCGCGAGGCCGTCAAGGTCTCGCACGATTCCCCGGTGCTGCTGGATCGCTTCCTGAACGACGCCATCGAGTGCGACGTCGACGCCCTGTGCGACGGCCAGCGCGTGTTTATCGGCGGTGTGATGGAGCACATCGAGCAAGCCGGCGTGCACTCGGGCGACTCCGCCTGCTCGCTGCCGCCGTACTCGCTGGCGCAAGCCACCGTGGACGAGCTCAAGCGCCAGACCGCCGCCATGGCTCGCGCCCTGAACGTGATCGGCCTGATGAACGTGCAATTCGCCATCCAGCAAGTGAATGGCGAAGATGTCGTCTACGTGCTGGAAGTGAACCCGCGCGCTTCGCGTACCGTGCCGTACGTGTCCAAGGCGACCGGCCTGTCGCTGGCCAAGATCGCCGCGCGTTGCATGGCTGGCCAGACGCTCGACTCGCAAGGCGTGTTCGATGAAGTGGTGCCCCCGTACTTCAGCGTCAAGGAAGCGGTATTCCCCTTCAACAAGTTCCCCGGCGTCGACCCGGTGCTCGGACCTGAGATGCGCTCCACCGGCGAGGTGATGGGCGTGGGCAAGACCTTCGGCGAAGCGCTCTTCAAGAGCCAGCTGGCTGCGGGCTCGCGCCTGCCGGAGAAGGGCACCGTGCTGCTGACCGTCAAGGACAGCGACAAGCCGCACGCGGTTGGCGTGGCACGCATGCTGCACGACATGGGCTACCCGATTGTCGCCACCCGCGGCACCGCCTCGGCGATCGAAGCCGCCGGCATCCCGGTGCGCGTGGTCAACAAGGTGAAGGACGGCCGCCCGCATATCGTCGACATGATCAAGAACGGCGAGCTGGCGCTGGTGTTCACCACCGTGGACGAAACCCGCACCGCCATCGCCGATTCGCGCTCGATCCGGATCTCGGCCCTGGCCAACCGGGTGCCGTACTACACCACCATCGCCGGCGCGCGCGCCGCGGTGGAAGGCCTCAAGCACATGCAGAGCCTGGAGGTCTACGACCTGCAGAGCCTGCACGCCTCGCTGGCCTGAAGGTCGCCCTGGGCCACCGGGCCGTCCGCAGTTGCTGCGGGCGGCCGTCTTGGCCTAAACTAACAGCATTTCGTCGACCCAGTGGCCGTGCAAGCGTGCGGCCATGTGATCGATCCAACCTGACAACCTGAAAGGCCGCGGTTGAGCGGAAGTGCCCCGGGTAGCGATGCCGGTGCATGGTTCCAGCTCCGCTGCGGCTCATTTTTGCAGAACGAAGACATGAGCACGATTCCGATTACCAGGCGCGGCGCAGAGCTGCTCAAAGAGGAACTGCAGCGCCTGAAGGCCGTCGAACGTCCCGCGGTGATCAACGCCATTTCCGAAGCACGTGCGCAAGGCGACCTCTCCGAGAACGCTGAGTACGACGCCGCCAAGGAAAAGCAGGCCTTTATCGAAGGCCGGATCATCGAAGTGGAGTCCAAGCTGTCGGCGGCCCAGGTCATCGACCCGACCCAGCTCGATACCGACGGCCGCATAGTGTTTGGCGCCACCGTCGACCTCGAAGACCTGGAATCGGGCAAGCCCGTGAGCTACCAGATCGTCGGCGACGACGAGGCCGACCTGGACAGCGGCAAGATTTCCGTCAGCTCGCCGATCGCGCGTGCGCTGATCGGCAAGTTCGAGGGCGATGTGGCGATCGTGCTGGCCCCTGGCGGCGAGCGCGAGTACGAAGTCATCACGGTTCGCTACGTCTAAACGAGGCTGCGTGTTCTCCTCCTCTTATTCGAGCCTGCCGCCGCTGCCGCATCGGATCTTCCTCCTGCTGACCGTGGTCTGGGCCGGCAGCCTGTGGACAGTGGGCTACATGGTGGCCCCGACGCTGTTTTCCGTGCTGCCCAGCCGCGAGACGGCAGGCTTGATCGCCGGGCAGCTGTTCCGGACCGAGGCGATCCTCGGCGTGGTGGTCGGCGTGCTGCAGCTTGCGCTGTGCAACCTGATGATCCGCCGGGGCGCGGGACGCTATCGCGGCCTGCGCTGGCTCGTGCTGGGCATGCTGCTGTGCGTGCTGGCGGGGTACTTCGGCATCCAGCCCTTCATGGAGAACCTGAAGGAGAAGGCGACGGCGCTTGGCGTGGGCGTGTCCGAATCGCCCTATAAGGGGCAGTTCGGCATGCTGCATGGGGTGTCCAGCGTGTTCTACCTGGTGCACAGCCTGCTGGCGCTGGTCACGGTGTGGCGCGCAGCGGCGCCGCGCTCGGCTGGCGAGTAAGGCTGAAGGGACGGGCCAGGGCGGCCGTCCGTTGCAATACCAGCGGCCCCGACGGGCGCGCTGGCATGGCTTCGACGTTAGTCGAGCGCTTTCTTCTTCTGGCTGGTCGGGCGCACGCGCGCGCGCTTGACGTTGCCGCCAGCGGTGACGCGTTCATTGCCCAGGACCGTCACTTGCGAGCGTTTGGGGCGGCGATTGGGCGCGGCGCTCGGCTTCTTGACGGTCACGGTGCGCGGCGCGGCGCCGCCGCGCGGAGCCAGGCGGCCCAGTTCCTGCGGACGGTTTTCCTTCAGGACGGCCGGGCCGGGACGCCATACCACCAGCAGCTTGCCGATATGCTGGATCGGAGCGGCGTCCAGATCTTCGCAAATGGTTTCGTACATGGCGATACGGCTTTCGCGGTCGTCGCCGAAGACGCGGATCTTGATCAGGTCATGCGACGCCAGACTACGGTCGATTTCAGCCAGGACGGGGCGCGTCAGGCCTTCGCCACCGATCATCACGACCGGATTGAGGCCGTGGGCACGGGAGCGGAGTTCTGATCGCTGGGCGGGAATAAGTTGAAGAGCAGGCATAAGTAAAGCGCAGGCGAGGGCGCAAATGGGCGCGCAAGTGGTGCGCAAACCAAGGCACCGAAGTGCCGAAAAAGCGAATCGGCGCGTATTATCCGTCAAACTGGCGCGGTCAGGCTGCAAAAACAGCAAAACGAGTGAAAAACGCACGGGCGGCCGCGGGCCGGCGGCGTTTTTCTCCATACAGATGTCTCCGGAATGGCCAAGAACAAATTCAATCAGGCGTGGTTGCACGACCATATCAACGATCCCTACGTCAAAATGGCGCAGCGCGAGGGCTACCGCGCCCGCGCAGCGTATAAGCTGAAGGAGATCGACGAGCAGGACAAGCTGATCCGCCCCGGCCAGGTCATTGTCGACCTTGGCGCGGCCCCCGGCAGCTGGAGCCAGTACGCCCGCAACAAGCTGGCGGCTTCCCCGCGCGCCAAGGACGGCGGCATCGACGGCGCGGTGATTGCCATTGACCTGCTGCCGATGGAGGCCGTCGCCGACGTCACATTTATCCAGGGTGACTTCCGCGAGGAGGATGTATTCCGTCAGTTGGAGGAAATCGTGCTACAAGCGTCCGGCGGCGCAAAGATCGATCTTGTTTTGTCGGACATGGCCCCCAACTTGTCCGGTGTGGCCTTTGCCGATGCGGCCCGTATCGATTACTTATGTGACCTGGCGCTGGAATTTGCCCAGGCGCATCTGAAGCCGGAGGGCTCATTGCTGGTAAAGTGTTTCCATGGCAGTGGTTACAGCCAGATCGTGGAGAAGTTCAAACGCCAGTTCAAGGTAGTCGCCAAACGCAAGCCCAAGGCGTCACGCGACAAGTCTTCCGAGACCTTCATTCTTGGGCGTTTCCTCAAGTCGGCGGGGTGAAGCGGTGCCTATCGCTTCGATGAATTTGCTTTTTACCCCGACGCCGGGCACTGCATTACAATGCAGCTATCCCGTTGGCAAGGCGTTCGTAAAGGAGTTTGGCCTTGAATAACAACCTGTTTCAAAAGGCGGCAATCTGGCTCGTGATCGCGCTGGTGTTGTTTACCGTCTTCAAGCAGTTCGACAAGCCCCGCGCGCAGGAAGGCGTCACCTATTCGCAGTTCATGGATGATGCCAAGGCCGGCAAGGTGGGCCGGGTTGACGTGCAAGGCCGCAATCTGGTGGTGACGCCCAAGGAAGGGCAGAAGTACACCATCATCTCGCCGGGCGACATCTGGATGGTTGGCGACCTGATGAAGTTCGGCGTCCAGGTTACCGGCAAGGCGGACGACGAGCCCAACATGCTGGTGCAGGCCCTGTATTACCTCGGGCCGACCCTGCTGATCATCGTGTTCTGGTTCTACATGATGCGGCAGATGCAGGGTGGCGGGAAAGGCGGTGCCTTCTCCTTCGGCAAGTCGCGCGCGCGCCTGATCGATGAAAACCAGAACGCGGTCACTTTCCAGGACGTCGCCGGTTGCGATGAATCCAAGGAAGAAGTGATCGAACTGGTGGACTTCCTCAAGGATCCGCAGAAATTCCAGAAGCTGGGCGGCCGTATCCCGCGCGGCGTGCTGCTGGTCGGCCCTCCGGGTACCGGCAAGACGCTGCTGGCACGCGCCATCGCCGGCGAAGCCAAGGTGCCGTTCTTCAGCATTTCCGGCTCGGACTTCGTTGAAATGTTCGTCGGCGTGGGCGCGGCCCGTGTCCGCGACATGTTCGAGAATGCCAAGAAGCAGGCACCCTGCATCGTCTTCATCGACGAAATCGATGCGGTCGGCCGTCACCGCGGCGCCGGCATGGGCGGCGGCAACGACGAGCGCGAGCAGACCCTGAACCAGATGCTGGTCGAGATGGACGGCTTCGAGGCCAACTCGGGCGTGATCGTGATCGCTGCCACCAACCGTTCGGACGTACTGGACAAGGCGCTGCTGCGCCCGGGCCGTTTCGACCGCCAGGTGTATGTCGGCCTGCCCGATATCCGCGGCCGCGAGCAGATCCTCAAGGTCCATATGCGCAAGGTGCCGATCGGCAACGACGTCGACGCCTCGGTGATCGCACGCGGCACCCCGGGCTTCTCCGGCGCCGACCTGGCCAACCTGGTCAACGAAGCCGCACTGTTTGCCGCCCGCCGCAGCAAGCGCGTGGTCGACATGCAGGACTTCGAGGACGCCAAGGACAAGATCTACATGGGCCCGGAACGCAAGTCCACGGTCATGCGCGAGGAAGAACGCCGCGCAACCGCGTACCACGAGTCCGGCCATGCGGTGGTGGCCAAGCTGCTGCCCAAGGCGGATCCGGTGCACAAGGTCACCATCATGCCGCGTGGCTGGGCACTGGGCGTGACCTGGCAGCTGCCGGAGCACGACAAGTACTCGAAGTACAAGGACAACATGCTCGACGAGATCGCCATCCTGTTTGGCGGCCGCGCGGCGGAAGAGGTCTTCCTCAACGCCATGAGCACCGGTGCTTCCAATGACTTCGAGCGCGCCACCAAGACGGCTCGCGACATGGTTACCCGTTTCGGCATGAGCGACACGCTGGGCACCATGGTGTACGTGGATACCGAGCAGGATGGCATGTTCGGCAAGATGTCGTCCAAGACGGTGTCGGAAGCCACCCAGGTCAAGGTCGACGCGGAAATCCGCCGCATCGTCGACGAGCAATATGGCCTGGCCAAGCGCCTGCTCGAAGAAAATCGCGACAAGGTCGAAGCCATGACCGCGGCCCTCATGGAATGGGAAACCATCGATGCGGACCAGGTCAACGACATCATGGCGGGCAAGCCGCCGCGGCCGCCGCGTGGCGCGTCCAGCCAGAACGGTGGTGGCAACACCCCGTCGGGCGGCTCGCCGGTGGCCCCGACCAACGCTCCGGCCACGGCCTGAGCGGATGGCCGGCACGATAGCGTCGTCGGCGCTCCGGTAACCCGGATACGGTAGACGTGCTTGTCGTGATTGCAGCGGTCGTTCACCAAGCCTGAAGCCGGCGCCTTGTGCGCCGGCTTTTTCTTTGCCGGCGCACATCTTGCGCAGCCTCTTTTTGATTCCTCGTTTTCGTCTTTCGGCCTTTTCGTATCTTGTCGTCGATCTCAACTGATTCAAGTTTCCAGTGCGGCCGCTACCGCTTCGCGCGCGACCGCCGTCCGCTGGTGATGGGCATCCTGAACGTCACCCCCGATTCATTTTCCGATGGCGGCCAGCACGCTGGGCGCGATGCCGCCTTGCGCCATGCCGAGCGCATGATTGCCGAAGGCGTGGACATCATCGATATCGGCGGCGAGTCGAGCCGGCCGGGTTCGGCGGCATTGCCGCTGGACGAGGAACTGGCGCGCGTGCTGCCGATGGTCGAGGCGCTGCGCGACTGCGGCCGGCCGCTGTCCATCGATACCTACAAGCCGGAAGTCATGCGCGCGGCGCTGGCCGCCGGAGCGGACCTGATCAATGACATCTGGGGCTTTCGCATGCCCGGCGCCATCAAGGCGGTGAGCGAGGCGCAGGCGGGGCAGGCCGGACTGTGCGTGATGCATATGCAGCGCGATCCGCAGACCATGCAGGAGCAGCCCCAGTATGAGGATGTGGTGCGCGAGGTGGCTGGCTTCCTGCGCGAGCGGGTGGACGTGCTGCGCGCCGCCGGCGTGAGCGACAGCCGCATCACCCTCGATCCGGGCTTTGGCTTTGGCAAGACGCCGGATCATAATCTGCACCTGCTGGGCCAGCTGCCGCGACTGGCGGTGGATGGCCTGCCCTTGCTGGTGGGCTTGTCGCGCAAGTCGACGCTCGGCGCCATCCTGGGCGGCCGGCCGCCGCAGCAGCGGGTCGCCGCCAGCCTGGCAGCGGCGGTTTGCGCCGCGGAGCGGGGCGCGTACATCGTGCGTGTGCATGATGTGGAACAAACTGTGGATGCGCTCAAGACCTGGTGGGCCATCCGTCATGAAACAATCGCCAGTTAACATTTGTTTTGATTGCTGGCATCCAGCATTGCGCGCTTAGCCTTTAGCATTCGGCATCCGCAACACCGAACAACGGGAGAATGATCATATGACACGCAAGTATTTCGGCACGGATGGGATTCGCGGCAGGGTTGGCGAGGCGCCGATCACGCCCGACTTCGTGATGCGCCTGGGCTACGCGGCGGGCATGGTGCTCGCCCATGGGGCGAAGCAGCAGGACCAGGCACGTCCGACCGTGCTGATCGGCAAGGACACGCGCATTTCCGGCTATATGCTGGAGGCCGCGCTGGAGGCCGGCTTTACCTCGGCAGGCGTCAACGTGCTGCTGACCGGGCCGCTGCCGACGCCGGGCGTGGCCTACCTCACGCGCGCGCTGCGCTTGTCGGCAGGCGTGGTGATCTCCGCCAGCCACAACCCGTACTACGACAACGGCATCAAGTTCTTCTCCGCCGATGGCGACAAGTTGCCGGACGCCGTGGAAATGGCGATCGAAGAGGCGCTGGAAGAGCCGATGGTCTGCGTGCGCTCGGACGATCTCGGCCGAGCGCGCCGCATCGAGGATGCCGCTGGCCGCTACATCGAATTCTGCAAGAGCACGTTCCCCTACGAGCAGGACCTGCATAAGCTCAAGCTGGTGGTGGACTGCGCGCACGGCGCCGCGTACCACATCGCGCCGCACGTCTTCCATGAACTCGGTGCCGACGTGATCTCGATCGGCAACCAGCCGGACGGCCGCAACATCAATGCCGGCTATGGCGCGACGGCCCCGGAAAAACTGATCGAAGCGGTCAAGGCCAATGGCGCCGATCTTGGCCTGGCTTTCGACGGCGACGCGGACCGCCTGCAGGTGGTGGACCGCGACGGACGCCTGTTCAACGGCGATGAGCTGCTGTACCTGATCGTCCAGGACCGCCTGCAGGCGGGCCAGGCCGTGGAAGGCGCGGTGGGCACGCTGATGACCAATATGGCGGTAGAGCTCGCGCTCAAGCGCCAGGGCGTGGAGTTCGTGCGCGCCAAGGTGGGCGACCGCTATGTGCTGGAAGAGCTGAACAAGCGCAAGTGGACGCTGGGCGGCGAAGGCTCGGGCCATCTGCTCTGCCTGGATCGCCACACCACCGGCGACGGCATCGTCTCCGCGTTGCAGGTGCTGGCCGCACTGCGCCGCAGCGGCAAGAGCCTGTCGCAACTGCTGGAAGGCGTTTCGCTGTTCCCGCAGACGCTGATCAACGTGCGCGTGGAGAAGGGCTTCGACTGGCAGTCGCATGCGGGCCTGAGCGCGGCGCGCGCCGTGATCGAACCGCAGCTCGAGGGCCGGGGCCGGGTATTGATCCGCGCCTCGGGGACCGAGCCGGTGGTGCGCGTGATGGTCGAAGCCGAGAAGGTCGAGACCGCGGAGCAGGCAGCGCAGACCCTGGCGGACGCCTTGCGGGCCTGAACACCGGTCATCGCCGCTAGCTGTTGCCAGAACGCCGGGTTTTCGCCCGGCGTTATTTTTTGTTCAAAAGCAATTAACTGCGACATTTTTTGGCTTGCGAGGAGCCATATGCGGGTCGGGAAGGGTATTGGCGATGTGATTCAGGAGGCTGCATCCGCAGACTTAGAAGAAGATCTCGTGATGTCATGGAATTGTCATAGTCGGAGCATAAAGTTCGACTTGTCAAAAATTTGTCATTCCCCAACCATGTCTCTGGAGGACATATGAAGCTGGTCAAGACTGCCGTTGCAGGCATCGTGTCGTTGGTGGTAGCGGGCACTGCGTTCGCGGCGGAAATTACCGGTGCTGGCGCATCTTTCCCGGCGCCCGTGTATTCCAAATGGGCCGATGCATACCAGAAAGCAACGGGTAACAAGGTCAACTATCAATCCATCGGCTCTTCCGGCGGCATCAAGCAGATTGGCGCCAAGACCGTCGACTTCGGCGCCTCCGACGCGCCCCTGAAGGACGAAGAGCTGGCCAAGCAAGGCCTGGTGCAGTTCCCCACGGTGATCGGCGGCGTGGTGCCGGTGATCAACCTGCAAGGCATCAAGCCGGGCGAACTGACCATCACCGGCGAATTGCTGGCGAACATCTACCTGGGCAAGATCAAGAAGTGGGACGATCCCGCCATCAAGGCACTGAACCCGCACGCCAAGCTGCCGAGCCAGGACATCCTGCCGGTGCGCCGCGCCGACGGTTCGGGCACCACCTTCATCTTCACCAACTACCTGTCCAAGGTCAGCACGGACTGGAAGAGCTCGGTTGGCGAGGGCACCACGGTCAACTGGCCGGGCGGTGGCACTGGCGGCAAGGGTAACGAAGGCGTGGCCGCTTTCGTGCAACGCTTGAACGGCGCCATCGGCTACGTCGAGTACGCCTACGCCAAGCAGAACAAGATGACCCACCTGAACATGAAGAACGCCGCGGGCGCAGTGGTTCAGCCTGGTGACGACGGCTTCAAGGCAGCAGCAGCAGGCGCCGACTGGAGCAAGACCTACTACCAGATCCTGACCAACGAACCGGGCAAGACGGCATGGCCGATCGCCGGCGCGACCTTCATCCTGGTGCACAAGAACCAGGAAAAGGCAGCGCAGGGCGCCGAAGTGCTGAAGTTCTTCGACTGGGCGTACAAGAGCGGCGGCAACATGGCCAGCGAACTTGACTACGTACCGCTGCCGGACGCCGTGGTGAACCAGATCCGCGCGACCTGGAAGAACTCGGTCAAGGACGGTTCGGGCAAGGCGTTGTACAACTGATCGGTTGGCTGCCATCCCGGCCCGCATGTGCGGGCTGGCCTGGCAGCCGCGCCAGCCTAGCGCCCCAACGGCGCCGGGCAGGCACCGCGGTAGCGGCATTGAAGACAGCAAGGCAGTAGAAGCAGTAGTAGAGAAGCAGCGCAGCAAACGCGGCAATCCGCGCGGGCGGCACGACGCAATGCGATGGGCCCATCGGCCCCGAGCGGTCGGCACAGCCGGCGAGCCGCCAACTAAACGAATTCCAATACCACATCATGGCGACTACATCCGATCAATCCGCAGTGCGGCCGCCTAGCCGTACCGGTGACATCCTGTTTGGTGGCCTGACACGCGGCGCCGCCATCGTGACCCTGCTGCTGCTTGGCGGCATCATCGTGTCACTCGCAATCAGCGCATGGCCTTCCATCGAGGCCTTCGGCGCGCGCTTCCTGTGGACAGCCGAGTGGGATCCACCCGCGGACGTCTACGGCGCGCTGGTGCCGATCTACGGCACCATCGTCACCTCCCTGATCGCCCTGATCATTGCGGTGCCCATCAGCTTTGGCATCGCGCTGTTCCTGACCGAGCTGTCGCCGGCCTGGCTGCGCCGCCCGCTCGGCACCGCGATCGAATTGCTGGCCGCCGTGCCCTCGATCGTCTATGGCATGTGGGGCCTGCTGGTGTTCTCGCCGATCTTCGGCGAGTACTTCCAGAAGCCGCTGGCCGCCACCGTGGGCCAGGTGCCGCTGATCGGCAAGCTGTTCCAGGGCGCGCCGCTGGGCATCGGCCTGCTGTGCGCCGGCGTGATCCTGGCCATCATGATCATTCCCTACATCGCTTCGGTGATGCGCGACGTGTTCGAAGTCACCCCGGTGCTGCTCAAGGAATCCGCCTATGGCGTGGGCTGCACCACCTGGGAAGTGATGTGGCGCGTGGTGCTGCCCTTCACCCGTGCCGGCGTGATCGGCGGCGTGATGCTGGGCCTGGGCCGTGCGCTGGGCGAGACCATGGCGGTCACCTTCGTGATCGGCAATACCAACCTGCTGGACAATGCCTCGCTGTTCTCGCCGGGCAACAGCATCACCTCGGCGCTGGCCAATGAATTCGCCGAAGCCGGCGCCGGCCTGCATACCGCCGCGCTGATGGAACTTGGCCTGATCCTGTTCTTCATCACTTTCGTGGTCCTGGCGCTGTCGAAGATCCTGCTGCTGCGCCTGGCCAAGAGCGAGGGCGCAAAATGAGCCAAGCTGCGATGACTTCCTCCTCTTCCTCGATTCCGGCTGTGAGCCCAGATGCGGATGCCATGCGCACGCGCCTGCAGGCGCGCCGCCGCCGCACCAATTTCTATGCGCTGACCGCATCGCTGGGCGCCATGGCGTTCGGCCTGTTCTGGCTGGCCTGGATCCTGTGGACCACCATCTCGCTAGGAGTGGGTGGCCTGTCGATGGACCTGTTCACGCAAATGACGCCGGCGCCGAATACCGCCGGCGGCGGCCTTGCCAATGCCATCTACGGCAGCTTCGTGATGGTTGGCCTCGCCACGCTGTGCGGAACGCCCCTGGGCATACTGGCCGGCATCTATCTGGCCGAGTACGGCAAGACTTCGCCGCTGGCCAGCTTCATCCGCTTTATCAACGACATCCTGCTGTCGGCGCCGTCGATCGTGATCGGCCTGTTCGTCTACGCGCTGGTGGTGACCCGCATGGGGCACTTCTCCGCCTGGGCCGGGATCTGCGCGCTGGCGTTGCTGCAGATTCCGATCGTGGTGCGCACGACCGAGAACATGCTGAACCTGGTCCCGAACGCGCTGCGCGAAGCGGCCTTCGCGTTGGGCACGCCCAAGTGGAAGATGGTGCTGTCGATCACGGTGAAGTCGTCGTACGCAGGTATTGTCACCGGCGTGCTGCTGGCGGTCGCGCGTATTGCCGGCGAGACCGCGCCGCTGCTGTTCACGGCCTTGTCCAACCAGTTCTGGACCAGCGACCTGAACAAGCCGATGGCGAACCTGCCGGTGACCATCTTCCGCTTCGCCATGAGCCCGTTTGTCGAGTGGCAGCAACTGGCCTGGGCCGGCGTGTTCCTGATTACCGTTGGTGTGCTGGCGCTCAATATCCTGGCACGCATGCTGTTCAAGAAATGACCGGCAGCGCGATAGCCGCACGGCATTCCCGAAATTCTTTGCGAGAGACGAGCATGACCTCGACCGTCATCGACATTCCCGACACGACCCGCGCCAAGATCGACGTGCGCAACCTGAACTTCTACTACGGCCAGTTCCATGCGTTGAAGAACGTCAACATGTCGATTCCCGAGCGCAAGGTGACGGCCTTTATCGGCCCGTCCGGCTGCGGCAAGTCGACCCTGTTGCGCACCTTCAACAAGATGTACGCGCTCTACCCGGAGCAGCGTGCCGAGGGCGAGATCAACATGGATGGCGACAACCTGCTGACCGCCAAGCAGGACATCGCCCTGTTGCGCGCCAAGGTTGGCATGGTGTTCCAGAAGCCCACGCCGTTCCCCATGTCGATCTATGACAACATCGCCTTTGGCGTGCGCCTGTTTGAGAAGCTGTCGCGCTCGGAGATGGACGACCGCGTGGAGTGGGCACTGTCCAAGGCGGCGCTGTGGAACGAAGTCAAAGACAAGCTCAACCAGTCGGGCTACGGCTTGTCCGGCGGCCAGCAGCAGCGCCTGTGCATCGCGCGCGGCATCGCCATCCGCCCCGAAGTCCTGTTGCTGGATGAACCGTGCTCCGCACTCGACCCGATCTCGACGGGCCGGATCGAAGAACTGATCGCCGAGCTCAAGGACGACTACACGGTGGTGATCGTCACGCACAATATGCAGCAAGCTGCGCGCTGCTCGGACTACACCGCCTATATGTACCTGGGTGAACTGATCGAATTCGGCGAGACCGAGAAGATCTTCATCAAGCCGCATCGCAAGGAAACCGAAGACTACATCACCGGCCGTTTCGGCTGATTGAGCGTTAAGCACATAACGCATAGCATACGAATAGAGCGGCTAGGAGAGCACCATGTCTGACAAGCATCTGTCGACCCAATTCGACGCCGACCTCAACGCCATCAGCACGAAACTGCTGCAGATGGGCGGTCTGGTCGAGTCGCAGATCGAAAACGCCATGCGGGCGCTTTCGGAGTTCGACGCGGGCCTGGCCGACCAGGTCATCGCGCGCGAGCATCACCTGAATGCCCTGGAACTCGAGATCGATGCCGATTGCGGCAACATCATCGCGCGCCGGCAACCGACCGCGCGCGACCTGCGCCTGGTGATGGCGATTTCCAAGACCATCACCAACCTGGAACGCGCGGGCGACGAGGCGGAGAAAATCGCCAAGCGCACCAAGCACATCATGGAAGACGCGGGCGCCCACCAGATCAACTATTCCGAGGTGAAGCTCTCGGGCGAGATGGCCATCACGCTGCTGCGCCAGGCACTCGATGCCTTTGCGCGCCTGGACACCGTGGCTGCCGCCCGGATCGTCAAGGACGACAAGGCCATCGACGACGAATTCCGTGCGTTCGTGCGCAAGCTCATCACCTATATGATGGAAGACCCCCGCACGATCTCGGTCGCGCTGGATTTCCTCTTCATCGCCAAGGCGATCGAGCGCATTGGCGACCACGCCAAGAACATCGCTGAATTCATCATCTACATCGTCAAGGGAACCGACGTCCGCCACGCCTCGCGTGAGGACATGGAGCGCGAAGCGCTGAGTTAAGGCGCCACCGCGGAGAAAATTACATGCCAAGCAGCATTCTTGTTGTCGAAGACGAACCCGCGATTGCCGAACTGATCGCGGTCAACCTGCAACACGCGGGACATTATCCGATCCGGGCCTATAACGCCGAGCAGGCGCTGTCGCTGATGAGCGACGTGCTGCCCGACCTGGTGCTGCTCGACTGGATGCTCCCGGGCAAGTCGGGAGCAACCTTCGCCAAGGAACTGCGCAATAACGACCGCACCAAGCAGATTCCGATCATCATGCTCACTGCGCGCAGCGAAGAGCAGGACAAGGTGCTGGGGCTCGAGGCCGGCGCGGACGACTACGTCACCAAGCCGTTCTCGCCCAAGGAACTGCTGGCCCGCATCAAGGCCGTGCTGCGCCGCCGCGCCCCGCAACTGACCGACGACGTCGTTGCCATCAATGGCCTGCGCCTTGACCCGGCCACGCATCGGGTCACCGGCCAGGACGAATCCGGCCTGATCAAGCTGGACCTCGGTCCTACCGAGTTCCGTTTGCTGCACTTCCTGATGACGCATCCGGAGCGCGTCCACAGCCGTTCGCAGTTGCTGGACCAGGTTTGGGGCGATCACGTGTTCGTGGAAGAGCGGACCGTCGACGTGCATATCAAGCGCTTGCGCGCCGCGCTGACCCCCGGCGGCTACAGCAACATGATCGAGACGGTGCGCGGCAGCGGCTACCGCCTGGCGCGCGCGCCGAGCCACTGATACCCGGCTTGCCACGCCGTCGCCGGCGTGGCGCCTGTTTGCCTGCGAGTCGCTTGCCAGTCGCCTGTTGCTTGCTTGTTGCCCGTTTCGTGGCACACTCCACCGCATTCCATGCGGTCTTGCCGCCTGCCCGACCTTCTCACTTCTTCATGAACGTCATCTGGGCCCGTTCGGCGGCCATCCTGATTCTCCTGGCCCTGGCTTCGGCCGGGCTGTACTTCGTCCTTGGCCCCGTGCCTGCGCTGGCCGTGCTGTGCGTCGGGTTGCTGGGGCATCTGCTCTACTACATCTACCAGATCAACCGGCTTTGGAAAGTGCTGGATGCGCCTGCCTATGGCGAGATTCCCAGCGCGCTGGGGCTGTGGGGCGAGGTGTATTACCGCCTGCATCGCCTGGTCAAGCGCTGGCGCACCCAGGTGCTGCAGGTCGAGCAGCAACATACCCGCTTTATCCAGGCCATCCAGGCGTCGCCCAATGGCGTGCTGATGCTGGACGATGCCGACCAGATCGAATGGTGCAACGATGTGGCCGAGCAGCATTTTGGCCTCAATGCGCGTCGGGACGTGCGCCAGCGCATCACCCACCTGATCCGGCGGCCGGAATTCGTCCAGTACCTGCACTTGCAGCGTTTCGATGAGCCGCTGGTGATGCGCGACATGGGCGAGCACAAGCGCAGCGTGATCGCCGTGCAGATCCTGCCTTATGGGGATAACCGCAAGCTGGTGCTCACGCACGACATCACCAAGGTGGAGAACACCGAGGCGATGCGCCGGGATTTCGTCGCCAACGTCTCGCACGAACTGAAGACACCGCTGACGGTGCTGACCGGCTTCCTGGAAACGGTGCGCGACCTGCCGGTGTCGGAGCAGGATCGCAACCGCTACCTCGACATGATGCTGGTGCAGTCCATGCGCATGCAGCACCTGGTCGAGGACTTGCTGGTGCTGGCCAAGCTGGAAAGCGACGAGGAGTCGCCGAGCCTGGACCGGATCGACATGGCCGAACTCGTTGCGCACCTTGTGCACGACGCCGAGGCGCTGTCCCAGGGCGAACACCAGATCTCGGCGCAGATCGATCCGGCCGTCATGATCCGCGGTGCGGAGCGTGAACTGCTGTCGGCCTTCGGCAACCTGGTTTCCAACGCGGTGCGCTATACGCCGGAGGGTGGGCGCATCAGCATCGCGCTGACGTACGAGAACGAGCACGCCATTTTCTCGGTCACCGATACGGGCCTGGGCATCGCCGCTGACCATATCCCGCGCCTCACCGAGCGCTTCTACCGGGTCGACCGGAGCCGTTCGCGCGATACCGGCGGCACTGGCCTGGGGCTCGCCATCGTCAAGCATGTGCTGTCGCGCCACCATGCCGACCTGCGCATCACCAGCGAAGTGGGGCGCGGCAGCGTGTTCCGCGTGGTTTTCCCGGGCGATCGCAGCGGCTATTGGCCTAGCGCCTTGCCGCGGCCTGGCCAGTCGCCGCAGAAGGCGGCCTGACCCGCGCTCGCTCGCGGCGTTGTGCATGGCACGGCGCACGCGAGGCGCGCCGTGCCGATCCCAACCCTCAGGCGCTGCCGAACAGGGCCAGCAGGTCGTTCTGGCTGACGTGCGGCTGCTTGGACTTGGTGTGCTTGCGGGTGTAGCTGCCGTCGGGTTGCATGGTCCATGCGGAGGCATTGTCGTGCAGATGCACCCGCAGGCTCTCCTTGATGACCCGCGCCTTCAGTACCTTGTCCAGCACCGGGAATGCCACCTCGACGCGACGGAACAGGTTGCGGTCCATCCAGTCCGCACTGGACAGGTAGACCACCTCGGCACCGTCAACCAGGAAGTAATAGACGCGGTGATGCTCGAGGAAGCGCCCGACGATGGAGCGCACCGTGATGTGCTCCGACAGGCCCGGCACTCCCGGGCGCAGCGCGCACACCCCACGGATGATCAGGTCGATCTTCACGCCGGCGCGCGACGCCTTGTACAACTCGTCGATGATCGATGGCTCCAGCAGCGCATTCATCTTGGCCATGATGCGCGCGGGCTTGCCGGCGCGGGCGTTGCGGGCCTCCGCGCGGATATGCTCCACCAGGTTGCTCTGCATGGTGAATGGTGACTGCCACAGGTGATTCAGGCGGATGGTGCCCGCGGTACCCGTGAGCAGCTGGAACACGTGCTGGACGTCCTCGCAGATCTGCTCGTTGGCGGTGAGCAGGCCAAAGTCGGTGTACAGCCGTGCGGTGCGCGGATGATAGTTGCCGGTGCCCAGGTGCGCGTAGCGGCGCAGCTTGAACTGCTTGCTCTTGGCGCTATCCAGTTCGCGCCGCACCATCAGCAGCATCTTGGCATGGCACTTGTGGCCAACCACGCCGTAGACCACATGCGCGCCGGCGGATTCGAGCCGCTCTGCCCAGTTGATATTGGTTTCCTCGTCAAAGCGCGCTAGCAGTTCCACCACTACCGTGACTTCCTTGCCGTTGCGCGCCGCGGTCATCAGCGCCTCCATCACCGGCGACTCGTTGCCGGTGCGGTAGACCGTCTGCTTGATGGCTACCACGGCAGGATCGACGGCGGCCTGCTGCAGCAGGTCGAGCACCGAGCTGAAGCTCTCGTAAGGATGGTGCAGCAGCACGTCCTGCTGGCGGATCGCGTCGAACATCGAAGCGCCGGGCACAAACACCTTGACCGGCGCCGGCACGTGCGGCGGGTACTTGAGGGCGGGGCGGTCGACCAGGTCGGGGATCTGCATCAGCCGCACCAGGTTGACCGGGCCGCTTACGCGGTACACGTCCTGCTCGCCCAGGCCGGATTCGAGCAGCAGGCGGCGCGCCATGGCCGGGGGTGTCGGCCGAAATCTCCAGGCGCACGGTGTCGCCGAAGTGGCGGGTCGGCAGTTCGCCCTGCAGTGCTTCGCGCAGGTCCGTGATATCGTCCTCTGACACGAACAGGTCAGAGTTGCGGGTGACGCGGAACTGATAGCAGCCGTTGACCTTGATAGCAGGGAACAGCTCATGCACGAAGCCTTGCATGAAAGACGACAGCAGCACAAAGCCGTAGGGATAGCCGGAGAGCTCCCCGGGCATCCTGACCACGCGCGGCAGCGCGCGGGGCGCCTGCACGATCGCCAGGTCGGCCTCCCGGCCGAAGGCATCCTTGCCCGACAATTCAATGACGAAATTCAGGCTCTTGTTGAGCACCCGCGGGAAGGGGTGGGCCGGGTCCAGCGCGATCGGCGTCAGGACCGGGCCGAGCTCGCGCACGAAGAAGCTGCGCGCCCATTCACGCTGTGCCTCGTTCCAGGTGGGGGCCAGGTGAAAGAACACCCCTTCTTTCTCCAGCAGGGGCAAAATCACGTTTTGCAGCATGTCATACTGCATTGCCACCAGCTTTTGCACGCGTTCCGTGACGATCTGGTATGCCTGCTGCAAGGAAAGGCCGTCGGGCGTGATGCCGGACGGATTGTCACGCATCTGCTCCTTCAAGCCGGCCATGCGGATCTCGAAGAACTCGTCCAGATTGCTTGAAACGATACAGATGAACTTCAGACGTTCGAGCAGTGGCACGTTGGCGTCAGCCGCCTGTGCCATGACTCTCATATTGAATTCCAGAATGCCCATTTCGCGGTTGAGCAGCGTGCCGGGTGGGCTTGTCGACATTGGCATGACCTTCTTTTGGTAATGCGGCGACTTTTTCACACAATCATGTCAAATTGATGACAATGTGATTTTGTCACGATGTAGACATGATAAAGACATATTTTCTATGGTTGGTCGAACCTGACTGCCCGACACCGTTATTTACGCCGCGGCTTGCGGCCTTTACCCACATTCCCCTACCGCGATGAACCAAACCCCTCGCCTGCTGGCCGCCGTCGACATGGGCTCAAACAGCTTCCGCCTGATGATCGGGCGGGTGGACGAAAGCCTGACCGCATCCGGGCCGGCCAGCCAGCTATTCCAGGTCGATGCGCTGCGCGAGCCGGTGCGCCTGGCCGCGGGCCTGACGCCGGACAAGTACCTGGACCAGCCGGCGCGCCGGCGCGGCATCGATGCCCTGCGGCGTTTCGGCGACCGCCTGCGCGATTTCTCCCCCGACCAGGTGCGGGCGGTGGCGACCAATACCCTGCGGGTAGCCAAGAACGCTTCGGAATTCCTGATCGAGGCCGAGCATGCGCTGGGATTCCCGATTGAAGTGATTGCCGGGCGCGAGGAAGCGCGGCTGATCTACCTGGGCGCTTCGCACGATGCGCCGGCCTGCGCGGGCAACCGGCTGGTGGTCGATATCGGTGGCGGCTCGACCGAGTTCATCATCGGCAGCGGCTACACGTCCAAGCTGATGGAGAGCCTCTACATCGGCTGCGTCTCGCACAGCCGCCAGTTCTTCCCCAGCGGCAACGTCGACGACTACGCGATGAAGCAGGCGGAACTGGCCGCGCGCAGGGAGATCCAGGTGCTGGTACGCCAGTACCGCGCTGCCGGCTGGCAGCAGGCGGTGGGTTCGTCGGGCACGGCGCGCGCGCTGGCCGAGCTGATCGAGCTCAACGGCATGAACGACAACCCGGCCGAGCACGGCATCACCCGCGAAGGGCTGGAGCGCCTCAAGCGCGCGCTGGTCAAAGCGGAGAACGCCAACCGGGTCAAGCTGGTGGGCCTGAAGGCGGACCGCATCCCCGTGCTGCCCGGTGGCCTGTCGATCATGCTCGGCGTGTTCGCCGAGCTCGACATCGATCGCATGGACGTCACCGACGGCGCGCTGCGCCTGGGCGTGCTTTACGACCTGCTGGGCCGCACGCACCACGAGGACATGCGCACCATCACCGTTGATCAGTTCATGCGCCGCTATGGGGTCGACCGCGCGCAGGCCCAGCGCGTGCGCCAGGCCGCGCTGGGCTTGCTGGCGCAGTTTCCCGAGCCGCGCAATGAGCGCCGCGACGACAACCTAGCGCTGCTGGGCTGGGCCGGCGGGCTGCATGAGATCGGCATGACCATCTCGCACAGTGGCTACCACAAGCACTCGGCTTATATCGCCACGCACGCCGACATGCCGGGCTTCTCAAAGACCGACCAGGCACGGCTGGCGACGCTGCTGCTCGGGCATGCCGGCAAGCTCGGCAAGCTCTCCGGCAGTGGCAAGTTCCTCGATTGGCGGATGCTCTTCAGCCTGCGCCTGGCGTTCGTGCTGTGCCGGCGCCGCGCCGACGAGCCGTTGCCCGAGATCACCGTGGGCCAGCGTTCGGATGCGCTGGACGAAGGCTTCGAGGTGCGCCTGCCGAAGGCCTGGATCGAGGCCAACCCGCTGGTCGAGTACAGCCTCGCGCAGGAAGCCGACGAGTGGGAACGCATCGGCAAGCGCTACAAGGTGGTGTACGCCTGAGCAAAGCGCGGGGGCAGCCGGATGGCTGCCCCCGTTTCGACAAGCGGCTCAGGCCAATACAGGCGGCGAGCGCCCGTGCAGGCTCAGGCGTCGCGGTTCAGGCCAAGGAAGTGGCGCGCATAGCGGGGGTTCATGTCGTTGACGCGCAGCAGCGTGAGGAAGTCCGCCACGTTGAAGTCGGGATCCCACGCCGGCATGCCGCAAATGCGCGCGCCTAGCCGCAGGTAACCCTTGATCAGCGCCGGCGGCTCTACGTCCAGCGTCTGGTTGAGCTCATCGATCGGCAGGGGCAGGCGCGGGAATGCGTGGTACTCGATCGGCGCCAGGGCGCGCTCGGCAAAGACCCGGTAGAGGCTGGCCGCGTAGTGGCCGCCATCGCTCATCGGCACGCTCGCGCATCCCAGCATCGACTCGATGCCCCAGCGCTGCAGATACTCGCCCAGGCCGCCCCACAGCGCCATGATCACGCTGCCCGAGCGGTAGTCGCGGTGCACGCACGAGCGGCCCAGTTCCACCATCTTGGGCTTCAGGTGAGCCAGGCGCACCAGGTCGAATTCCGACTCGGCATAGAGGCAGCCGATGCGCTTGGCCTGATGGGGTGCCATCACGCGGTAGGTGCCAACGACCTTGAGCGTGGCGGTATCGCGCACGATCAGGTGATCGCAGTAGGCGTCGAACATATCCACGTCAAGTTCAGGCCTCGACGGGTTCAGCCTGGCGCCCATTTCTTCGGCGAAGACCTTGTAGCGCAGGCGCTGCGCTTCTTCTACTTCATCCTGGTGGCGCGCCCACGCCACGCTGAAAGCAGGCTGGTCATGCGCTTGTTCATGTGCTTGTGCAGGTTGCTGGCGATGAAGACGCCTCCGCGCCGAATGGCCTGAGAGGCCACTGGGCAGGGAATCGAACAACGGCTGGGTGGGCGTCGGGAGCTCTCGCATCAGTATGTCCTTTCGGTGACGAAACTGTTGCGGTTGAATGTAGAGAGGGCAGGTGACAGTGCCGTGAAGCCGTCGTGACGGTTCCGTGACGGCGGCCCGGAAAGCCGGGCCGCGCGGGTGCGGGGTGCAAAAAAGCTAGAGAAATTCCGGATTGATGACAGCGCGCAACACTACCTGCGATTCGCTTTCGCGCGTGCGTCCCGACAGCCACCAGATGCCGCTCTTGCGCACGCTCCAGTTCATTTCCGAGCCCGCCAGCAGCAGGCTGGCAAGCCGGCCAAGCCAAGGCTGGTGGCCGACGAGCACGGTGTGCTCCGCGCCTTGGGGCCAGTCGATCGCGGCTAGCACCGAGCTGACATCGGCGCTCGGGGCAAGCTCGGGCAATACCTCAGCGTTCTCCCACAGGGCAGCGGCGGTCTCGCGGGTGCGCAGGGCGGGGCTGCAGACCACCCGCGTCACGGGAGGCAGGTGGCTGCGCAACCACGCTGCGGAGGCATCCGCCTGCTTATGCCCGCGTCTGGTCAGGGGGCGTTGCAGGTCGGCATTGCGGGAAAAGCCAAGCGCGCCAGACAACTCCTCGGCTTCGGCATGACGCCACAGGATCAGGTTCATGAGAGCAGTGTGCTCAAGCTAATGGGAAAAGGGATGTTTCGAGTATGGCCACGCGCTCAGGTGCGTGCAAGACGGGCAAACACCGGGCGGGCATGCAGCATGGCACGGCTGAATGACGCGCATGTGGCGAGCCATGCATGCCGGAAGCAGTGGCAACCTGGGGTGAAACGAGAGGGCAGCAACGGCAGGCAAGCCACCGGCATCGACCAGAACTCCAGGCCTGAGGCATCAGGATGGAATAGCCATCATGATTATTTCAGTGGAATCGTTCTTGTCGATGCTTGCAGGTGGCAATGGCCAGATGTTTCCCAGGGCGGGACCGCGGCGATGCGGTGCCCTGGAGCGCGGTTTAGCGCAACGCTCGCCGGCGGCGACGAGCGTGGAAGAAGATCAGACTTTATGGCGGAAGTTAATGCGGCCCTTCGTCAGATCGTAGGGCGACATTTCCAGCGTCACGCGGTCACCGGCCAGAATGCGGATGCGGTGCTTCTGCATCTTGCCCGAGGCATAGGCCCAGATTTCCACGCCGTTTTCCAGCGTCACGCGGTAACGGTTGTCCGGCAGGGCTTCCGAGACAACACCGCCAAATTCGATAAGTTCTTCCTTAGCCAATCTTCTTCCTTTACGGCAGCCTTGGGCTGCATGAATTTAGGTAAATCCGGTGAGGCGAGCGCCGGCAGGCATGCCTGCATGCTCGCGAGGTCCGGGTGCCAGCAGTGACAAGCGCCGGCTTGCTTGGTTGCGCCTTGAAGTTGCGGGAGGCAAGCTGACCCGGACCGGCACGGCAAAAAAAGCGCGTGCAAAAAGGTCCACGTTAGGGAATCGCCAGGGGCGCGTCAGTGCCCGGTCGATTGCCTTGCCGGTTGCGGCCCAAGCTAATGCGGCCGTGCTACCGTGATAGGCGCGGGGGCAATGAAGCGGGCAAGATGTTCCCGGTGACTTGCCGAACTGCGCAGCGAACTGCGCTGCGCAGTTCGCTGAATACTGCGCTGCAGTGTGATGGCTGCATTCCTCGGCAAGGGCGCCCGGTTACAGGGCATGCTGCATAAACCCCGGGCTAACGTGCGATTATATCATGGGTGTGCATTTGAGGCATGGCGCGCGCACGCTCGCCCTACCCGGATACGGCGACGAAAACACGAGAAAAAGCCCGCCGCCGGGTGGGTTGCGGGCTAAAAAGTGGTGTGGGCGGTTCGCGGACCCGCCCTGTGCCAGTGTGGGCGTTTCAAGCGTGCAGGGCATCCCATATTCATGGCATTGCCATTGGGTCGCTGCGTCGCAATCAAAGTAGGGTGGCCGCGTCGGCCAGAACAGGCCCGGACAAAATGAGGCGACAAAAAAGGCTTAGACCCTACGGTCTAAGCCTTTGATCTTGTTGCTAAATACTGGTCGGGGCGACATGATTCGAACATGCGACCCTCTGATCCCAAATCAGATGCGCTACCAGGCTGCGCTACGCCCCGAAGCGTCGGATTGTAGCCCGGCGGCAGGGCCAGGGTCAAATTTTACTTTTGCATCGGCCAAGCGAAGCGCCGGCCGGTGTGGGCATCGTCGCTGGGTTTGATGGATAGAAGGGTTCGCTTGACTTGGTCGCAAGCGCTGACATAATCCGCACACCGCAGCGGCCAGGCCCTGCGCCCGGTCAGGCGCAGAGGCAATCCGGGCCGCTAGCGGGACTGGCGCCGAACATGAGAATAAGAGTGCCCTCGCCACGATCGCGAGGCCCGGCCCCTGTCCGCCGGGGCGCATGAAGACGGTCGGAAGCTTAAAAAGAAAGTATGGCGAAAACCTCGGGTCCGCGCGGGTCCCGGGGCGCATGGTGGCGTGACGGAACGCCGCCTGCCAAGTTGGACGGGGAAATCATGTTTCAGTCGCAGGTTAGTGTGCTGGTCGCGGGCCTATTCGGGCTGCAGATGGCGGTGGTGTTCGCAGTCTTGCAGCGCGCACCCGGCATGGGCCGCGCCGGTTTGAACTCTTGGGTGGCGGGTGCGTTGCTGGTCACCGCAGCCACCGTCTTGCTCGCTGCGCAGGACTATCTGCCGGAATGGCTTACGCTCAATCTGGTGGATCTGGGCATGACGGCGGCCTTGTCCTTGATGGTCTATGGCACGCGCCGCTTCTTCGGCAAGCGCGGGGCGCGCTTGCGCTCTGCCTGCTGAACCTGGCGGTACTGGCCAATGCCGCCTACTTCGATTGGGCGGGCGTGTCGCCGACGGAGCCGGCGCTCGTCTTTATCCTGGCCAATATCTATCTTCCGCTGGGGTTGCTGCGCGTAGTGGCGCCGCAAGTGCGCGCCAAGCGCGGCACCGGCCGCCTGGCAGCGCTGTCGCTTGGGCTGATCGCGCTCGCTTGCGCGGCCATGGGCCTCTATCAAGCCATCGACCTCACGCTTCTGCCCGCTGGCCTCGCCTGGCTGGCGAAGCGGCCGCCCCGGGAATCGTTCACCATCCTGCACGCCTTTGGCATTGTCAGCCTGGCCGTGAGCTTCGCGCTGCTTGCCCACGATAGCCTGCGCCGGCGTCTGGAGCGCCGTGCCAGCTATGACGACCTGACCGACGTACTGTCGCGCGGACCCTACTGGGAGGCGCTGGAAGAGGCCTGCAAGCAAGCGGACCGCCAGCAACGCCCGCTGACCGTGGCGTTCATCGACCTGGATCATTTCAAGGCCATCAACGATCTCTACGGCCATTTGGCCGGCGACAGCGTGCTGCGCCATTTCAGCGGCCTGCTGCGCAAGTCCGTGCGCGCGGACGATTTCGTCGGCCGGCTGGGCGGGGAAGAGTTTGGCATCGTGATGCCCGGCACCGCGCTGGACCAGGGCCGGGCGATCAGCCTGCGCCTGAGCGCGCTGGTGCGCACCACCCCATGTCCATCCGAGCCGGATGCGATTTCTTACACGGTAAGCATCGGCATGGCCGAGCGGCTGCCGGGAGAGGGGGCCGATACTCTCATGCGCCGTGCCGACAATGCCCTCTACGATGCCAAGACCATGGGGCGCAACTGTGTGTCCACGCAGCCCATTGAACGGCTTGCCGGCATGGCGACGCCGCCGCGAATGCGGATTTCGCAGGCATCTTGAGCCGGGCTGTATCAGGCAGCGTGCCGACGCGGTAGGATCAGACGCGGGGCTGAGGTAGAATATCGGGCTTCGCATGCTAAGCGTTCAGCAGCATGCCAAGTCTTCAGCATTTCAGCAGTTCCTCCTGTCCGCCCTTAGCTCAGTTGGATAGAGCACTCGCCTTCTAAGCGAGCGGTCACACGTTCGAATCGTGTAGGGCGGGCCAAGCTTTCCTCGCTACTCAGGGGTTTTCCCTTCTCTTCGAAAGGCGAGGCGGGCTGGCTTGGGACAACCGGGGGACAAAGCCCGGCGCCGTCCTGCAAAAGTCGCGAATAGCTTGCAATAGCTTGCGTGTGGTGAGGGCATGTGTTGGCGGGGCGCAACATTGCATTGAGCGAATGCCCCGGTGCCGTTTCGTGGGCTGCTTATCTTCCCTCCGTGGGGCCGACCGAATTGACGCAGCAAGGCGCTTCGGTCGATGCATGGGCCGCCACACGTGCCGCGCCCCGTACCGCATTGCTGGCAGGTCAGGACTCTGCGGTAAAGCCGATCTGCTTCACGATGGGGCCCCACCGCTCGTACTCGGTCCTCAGCATCTTGCCCAGCTCAGCCGGCGATGAGCCGCCGGCCTCCAGTCCGAAGGTGGCTAGGCTGTCAATCACGTCACGCTGCCTGAGCGCCTGGCCGATGGCCGCCGCGGCGGCATCCATCGTTGCGCGCGGCGTCCTGGCCGGGGCGAAGAATGCATACCACTCGCCAAAGCGGATGGCGGGATAGCCCTGCTCGGCAAAGGTGGCGCAATCCGGCGTGAAGCGGGAGCGCGTCGGGGACGAGGTGGCCAGCACGCGGGCGCGGCCGCTCTTGAGGTGTGGCAGGCAATCGCCGAGTGGCGTCATCATGGCCGGTATCTGCCCGCCCAGCATGTCTTGCACGCCGGGCACCGAGCCACGGTATGGGATATGCCGCATTTCCACGCCCGAGGCCTTTTCCAGCAGCACCCCCATGAAGTGTGGGATCGAGCCGGCCGCCGGCGAGCCATAGCTGGCCGCTTGCGGATTGGCCTTGCACCACCCAATGAAGTCTTTCAGGTCGCGCACGCTGGCCGGCACGCCCGGGCCCACCGCCAGCGCGAGGGAAAAGGTGGCGGCCAGCGATACCGGCGCCAGGTCGTCGAACGGCCGGTATGACAGCTTGGGATAGGTGTGGGGATAGATGGACAGCATCGAGTGCGGGGTCACCAGCAGCACCGAGCCATCGTCGGCGGCCAGCCTGACGTTGTCGATGGCAATGCGTCCACCTGCGCCGGGTTTGTTCTCCACGTAGGCGCCCTGCGCGGCGTAGCCGCCGCGCAGCTTGTCGGCCACACGGCGGGCGCATCGGCGGTGCCCCCGGGCGGGAAGCCGCTGACCAGCCTGACCATGGCCGGCGTTTGCGCGCGTCCGGCCAGCGGCGCGCCGAGCGCGCCCAGCATGGCCGCGTGACTCAGGTGATGCACGAATTGGCGGCGGGTTGTCATGTCTCGTCTCCCTTCTTTCTTGTACTGTGCATTGTGGATTGTGTTTGGATTCTTGTGAGCAGGAGGGGGCGCTGTGCCTCAGAATCGATGCCGCATGCCAATCGCCGCCAGCGATCCCGAAGAGACGCCGCTGGCCCGGTCCGAGAGGTAGTTCGCGTAGAGGTCGGTCCGCTTGGACAGGTTGAAATCGTAGCCAACGGTCCACGTGTTGCGCGACTGCGGCGCATTGCCCACCGTTGAGCGCATGTAGGCATACGAGGCAAGCACCGAGCCGCGCCCGAGCGGGATCGATACGCCTGCCTGGCCGCCGTTGCGGCGCACATCGGTGGTCGCGTCCGTGGTGATGCGCTGGTACTGGGCAAAGGCCCGCACAAAGCCAAAGTCATAGCTGCCGCCGGCCAGGAAAGCCTGCTGCTTGCCGAAGCCGGGCGGCACGTTCACATCGCCGTCCGGCGTAGCGTTGAAGCGGAGCTGGATATATGACGCTACCGCGACCACTTTGCCTGCGATGTAGAGTGCGTTGAAGCCGAACTTGTTCTTCGACGTGTCGCCGGCTTTTTCTCCGAAGCTGTACATGGCCGAAGCCGATACGCCGCCGAGTTCCGGCGTGGTGTACGAGACCGTGTTGTTCCAGCTCGTGTCGCCCGTAATGGACGGGTTCAGGCTGCCGTTGGGGATATAGCTCTGCAACAGGACGGGAGCGAAGGTGGTGGAATCCGCAAACGGGTTGGAGCGGATCGCGGCGAGGAAGTAGGGGTTGGTGATGCGACCCACGCGCAATTGTCCCAGGTTGTCGTCCAGCAGGGACACATAGGCGTTGCGGCTGAACAAGGGGTCGGTAGCGACGCGGCCGGCGGCACCGGTGTCCGGCCGGAAGAAGCTCTCCAGCACAAATTGCGCGGAGCGGCCGCCGCCGAGGTCTTCCTTGCCACGCAGGCCCCAGACGGAGGTGGCCATGCCGCCGGAGCCCAGCAGCGCGGTACTGCTCGCCGTGCCTGGCGTGACGCTGCGCGCCACATACGCGTCCACGATGCCATACAGCGTGACGCTCGATTGGGCGTGAGCCGTGCAAAGCGCGCAGGCTGCCGCTACGCCTGCCAGGACATGCCTGGGGCGTTCCACAATGATCCTCATCTTGTCTGTCTCCTCGTTATTGAACCGTTCGGTTCTATGTGGTCTGCCTGCTTTGCCGGATGGATACGACGAAGGGCGCAGGACCGGCCCCTTGGTGCGTTGGTACCTCAGTGCCTCGGTGCGCTAGCAAGCCGCGACGTAGGCGCGCCGGCCCCAGGCCAGCAGCAGCCAGCCCAGCGCGATGGACGGGACCACCACGGTGGGAATGGCGTAGCGGATCATGGCGTCGGCATGAAAGACGTGATCGGTGACCAGTGCCACCGCGGTGGGCCCCACGCTCAGGCCGACCAGGTTGATCACGAAGAAGAACACCGCCGTGGCCTGGCCGCGCAGCCAGGGCGGCACGATGTCCTGGATGGTGGTGGGCCCCAGGCTGTTGGCCATGCTGCTGAAGCCCGCGGCGGCGCCCGCAAGCACAAGCGCCGCGCCCGCGCTCGAGGCCAGGACCGCGCCCAGCACCAGCGGGATCCAGGCCAGCGGCACCAGCAGGGTAATGGCGATGCGCGCATCCCTTCTTCCGCGCGCCAGCAACCGGTCGGCAAGCCAGCCGCTCGCTACGCCGCCGGCGGTGCCGAACAGGCTGACGGCCAGGCCGTACTGGATCCCGGCCTGGCTCGCCAGCCAGCCGTGATTGCGGATGAAGAAGGTGGGAATCCACGAGCCGAATGCATACGCTGCCATCGCAAGGAAGGCGTAGCCCAGCAATTGCGCGGTGAACGCCTTGCTGTGCTGCCTGGCGTAATCCCAGCCGGCGCGCAGAGGCGGTTGCTGGCGGGCGTGCATGACCGAGTCGCGCGCGGGTTCGCGCACCGTCAACAGCAGCGGCACGGCCAGCAGCCCGGACAGCCCCACGTAGATGAATGAGGCCTGCCAGGAGCGCACCTCGCCCAGCAGCGGCAGCGTGACCGCGTCCGCTCCCTTGATCAGGGCGATCACCATGCCACCCACCACGATCGACATGCCGATGCCGAGATAGATCGCGCTGCTGTACGCACCGAGCGCGGCGCCGCGCCGTTGCGGGCGGAACGCGTCGCAGATCAGGGAGTACGCCGCCGGCGCCAGCGCGGCCTCGCCCACACCCACGCCGATGCGGGCCAGGAACAATTGCGTGTAGTTGTGCGCCAGCCCGCAGCTGATGGTCATCATCGACCACACCACCAGCCCGCCGACGATCATGTTGCGGCGGTGCCCGCGATCCGCATAGCGGCCCAGCGGCAGTCCCAGCACGGAGTAGAAGATGGTGAAGGCCAGGCCCTGCAACAGGCTGATCTCGGTGTCGCTGATATGAAGGTCGGCGCGGATGGGCTGGATCAGCAGGGTGAGGATCTGCCGGTCGATGAAGGAGAACACGCTGGCGACGACCAGTACGCCAACCAGGTACCAGGCCGCCGGGGTGGATGGGTAGCGGTGCCCGGTCGTGGGGGTGGCGCGGCGGGTATCGTGGTGGGAGCAGTGGACCCGCCGGACGCGATGGCTGCGGCATTTTCAGGCATGAGTTGTCTCCTCGCCGGCTGCGCGGCGATATGGGTGTTCCAGACTTGAAAAAGGGGGCTGGCGCTAGCGGCGGACGCGGTTACGCAGCATGCCGATCTGGGGGATCTCGATCTCGACGAGGTCGCCGTCAGCCAGCCATTCGTCGCGCTCCAGGCCGCTGCCGTTGCCGACGGTGCCCGAGCCCATGAACTCTCCGGGATGCAGGGTTTCGTCGCGCGATACGTGGGCGATCATCTGCTCGAAGCGGTGCACCATGGCGGCGCTGTCCCCGCGCGAGCGCTCGACGCCGTTGATACGGCTGATCATGGCGAGAGAGTAAGGGTTGGGCAGTTCGTCCGGCGTCACGATCCACGGGCCCATGGCATTGCCGGTATCGAAGTCCTTGCCCTTGGCAGGGCCGAAGGGGCCGGCCATTTCCTGTTCCTGCAGGTCGCGCGCGCTGAAATCGTTGAGCAGTGTGAAACCGAACACGTGCTCCATGGCCCGCTCGGGCGGGATGTCGCGCCCGGCCTTGCCGATGAAGATGCCGAACTCGACTTCGTAGTCCAGGCGGCTGCAGGCGCGCGGCCAGCGGATTTCCGCTTCCGGGCCCACCACGCTGAAGCGGTTGGCCTTGTAGTAGAGCGGCTGCGTGTAGAAGACCTCAGGCAGGCGGATCTGGTCCGGCGTGGGCAGCGGGGCTGTGTCGCCGGTGCGCGCGGCACGCAGCCTGGCAATGGCGGCACCTGCCTGCTTCATGTGCCGCTCAAATACGGAGAAGTCGCGCATCTGCTCGGGCACGGGCACCGGGGCCAGCAGTTGCACTGCGGCGAGGGGAATCCAGAGCTTGCTGTCGTCCGGCGTGCGCGCCAGCACCTCCCGCGCCCTGGCCATTCCCACAGGCCCGGAGCGCATCAGGGACAGCATGTCAGTCAGGCATTCGTCCGGTAGCTCAAGCGCCAGCGCGGCGGCGCGCAGCGCGAGGATGCGCTGTCCGGCGCGATCCACGTGGCCAATCGCGGCATGGTGGCGGGCATCGGCAAAGGTTGCCAGGATCATGGTCTCAGTCCTCGAAAATGGCCACGGCACGGACGAATCCGGCGGACGCGGCTTTGATCTTGTAGGGAAAGCAACTGACGGTGAAGCCGGTAGGGGAGGCTGTCCAAGTTGGCGAGTTTTTCCATCTGGCCGTAGCCGATCTCGCGCCCGGCCTTGTGGCCTTCCCAGATCAGGGAGGCATCGCCGGTTGCCTGGAAGCGTTCGCGCGTATAGGAGAACGGCGCGTCCCAGCTCCAAGCATCGGTGCCCACCACGCGCACGCCGCGCTGCAGCAGCCACAGCGTGGCCTCGCGGCCGATGCCGCAACCCTTGTCGAGGTAGGCGGGCGTGCCATAGGCAGCGCCCGCCGAGGTATTGACCAGGACGATATCGAGGGGCTGGACGTCGTGGCCGATGGCGATGAAGGCGTCGGCCATTTCCGCGGCGGTGACGACGTGGCCGTCCGGCTTGTCGCGGAAATCCAGCCTGACCCCGGGCGCGAAGCACCACGCCAGCGGCAGCTCGTCGATGCCGATCGCGCGGCGGCCGCCGTCCATGGTAGAGGCGTAGTGCCAGGGTGCATCCATGTGCGTGCCGCTGTGGGTGGTGATTTGCAGGTCCTCGGCGGCCCAGCCCTCGGCGTCCGGCAACTGGCTCGGATCCAGGCCAGGGAACATGGCGGCAAGCTGCGCCGCCCCGGTCTTGTGATCCAAGTAGGAGATCTTGGGAAGCAGCGGGGGCGGATCCGACGGCACGCCGTTTTCTAGCGTGACCGACAGATCGACGAAGCGTCTTTGGCGCATTGAAAGTGTCTCCTGGTCGGCTCGCAGGCACGCTGGCGAGCCAGGTTGATGGTTCTCTGGGTTTTCTTGGGCTCTTGTAACGAGCCATTTTGTCGGTAGTTTATATTTTTATCGATAAAAAGCAAGTTGACATATAGAACTGACTTCAGCGACGATAGCGCCATGCTCGATGAATCCACCATAGAAGGCCTTACCGACGAAGACACGCTGACCGAGGTCGCGGTGAGCCGGCTGGTCGACGACATCCTCGCCGGCACCCTTGCGCCAGGCCAGAAGCTCCTGATTGCCAAACTCAGGCAGACCTATCAGATGGGCGCAACGCCGCTGCGCGAGGCGCTTTCGCGGCTGTGCTCGCTTGGCTTCGTGCGCAACGAGACCCGCCGCGGGTTTCGCGTCACGCCGGTTTCACTGGCGGACTTGCGCGACATCACCCTGGTGCGGACTACCATAGAAACCGCGGCGCTACGCCAGGCAATCGAACTCGGCGACGATGAGTGGGAGGTTGGCCTGATCGCCGCGTTCGCCAGGCTGGAACGTACCGCGCAGCGGCTTGGCACGGAAACTCAGCAGTCCGAGGGGGCCTATGAGCCTGCCCACAAGGCGTTTCACACCGCGCTGCTGGCCGGCTGCGGCTCCCCCGGCTACTTGACCTGCATAGCCTCTACTACGATCAGGCGAAGCGGTACCGCCTGTTCACCATGCGCGGTGTGGCTAGCCCAGAGGATTTTATGAATGAGCACCGGAAATTGATGGAGCGAACTCTCGGCGGCGATGCTGACGGCGCCTGCGCCATGCTGGCCAGTCACTTGCACCTCACCCTTGAGGCTGCGTCAGCCAAACTGCCTGCCTGAGCAGCCGATTCCTTCGCACCTGTGGGACGATGGCAAGCACCCTGCGATGTCTGGACCGCTTCTGCGCCCCACTGGCGGTTGATTCACGGCGAACAGGGCGCCGCTGGACCCGCAGCCAGCTTCTGAACCGGAGGAGAGCGCACCATGAACTATCGCGTCGAGCCGAAGTTCATCTTTACCGACAGCCGCGCCGTGCCTTGGCAAGACTCCAAGCTTGCCAAAGGTGTTCAGGTCAAGAATTTGGGAAAGGCCAATGGCAGGGCACTTCAGCTTGTTCGCTTTGAGCTTGGTGCGGTATTTCCACGACACGAGCATCACGGTCCCGAGTTCATCTTTCTGCTGGAAGGGGACGCCATACAGAACGGACATCGGCTCATGCCTGGCTGGGTCGCTGTTGCGGAACAGGGCACCATCGATGACAGCTTCCGTAGCGAGAGCGGATGCCTGTTTCTCTTTCATTACTCCATTTGACCCGGTGACGCTCGAGATCCGACACCTATTGGGCAGACGTCCAACCCGTCCATCCGTATGAGTGACTTCGAAGCAAGCGGTCACACGTTCGAATCGTGTAGGGCGGAACATTTTCTCCCCCGCATTCCCCATCGAGAGCCTCCAGAGCCTCCAGAGCCTCCAGAACCGGCATCGCATCGCGAACATCGCGGATGCGCCGCCGCTGGCCGCCAGTCCGGACTAGGATTTCGGGGCTGGCCGTGGTCTTTGTTTTTGTCACGGCGCCTTTCCCGAGGCCATTTTCCGTATTCCCATTCCCATGGCGAAGTCCACCCCAGGCGCTGGCAGGAAGCTCCGTTACTGGCTGGCCGGCGGCGCCTGCCTGCTGATGCTGGCTGCCGTTGCCCGCCATGCCTTGTTCCTGGCGGTCGAGGAGGACGTGTTCGAGCCCAAGCCGGCCGGCGCGGCCGACGCGATGACGCCGGACCGCCTGGGCGTCGCGTCGCGCCAGTTCGCGTTTGCCAGTGGCGAGCGCATGTTGCGCGCCTCTTGCGTCCTGGCGCAGGGCGGTGATGCGCCCGCCGTGCTGATCTACCACGGCGATGAGGAAAACCTGTCCGACTGGGCCAGCGCGCAGGCGCTGCTCTACCGCAACGGGATCTCGTCCTGCGTGTTCGACTACAGCGGCTACGGCGCCAGCGGCGGCAAGCCCCGCGTGGTCAACCTGCGTGAGGACGGCTTGGCTGCATATGGACAGTTCCTCGCCATGACGCCGCGGGCCAGCCGGCGCTATGTGATGGGCTTTTCACTGGGATCCGGGGTGCTGCTGGATGTGATCTCCGCCTTGCGCCCGGCGCCCGCCGGCCTTGTGATTGCCGCAGGCTTCACGTCCGCGCGCGAGGCGGCGGTGGTGACGGGGCGGGTGCCGGCGTGGATCGCCAGGCTGCTTCCTGAGCCGTGGGACAACGAGGATCAGCTGCGAAAATCGGTGCTGCCGCTGCTGCTTGTGCACAGCCGCGCGGACGAGGTGATTCCCTTCGCGCATGCCGAACGGCTGGAGCGCGCTGCCGGCGGCCCCAGCCGGCTGGTGGCGCTGCCGGCGCTGCCGCACGATGCGGCGATCCAGCCGGAGCGGCAGGAAGCGTTCTGGGCGCCCATCGTCGCTTATCTGCGCTCGGGCCGCCTGGCCGGGCAGGGTGCCGAATAGGCTGCGCGCGCTGTGCCGACGGGCGGGCACCAAAGGGGCGTCGGCCAAAGCCGTACGCCCCATTATTGCGATGGCCGCCGCGCGAGGCGGCCGTGCCGGGATTTACACTTCTTCCGCCAGGCTCGCGCCCACCGTATTGAAGCCGGCGTCCACGTAGGTGATCTCGCCGGTCACGCCGCTGGACAGGTCCGACAGCAGGAAGGCGGCCACGTTGCCGACCTCGTCGATGGTCACATTGCGGCGCAGCGGCGCTGCCTCTTCGATGTGGCCCAGCAGCTTGCCGAAGCCCTTGATGCCGGAAGCGGCCAGGGTCTTGATCGGGCCGGCGGAAATGCCATTGGCGCGAATGCCGCGCGGGCCCACCGAGGCGGCCAGGTAGCGCACGCTGGCTTCCAGCGATGCCTTGGCCAGGCCCATGGTGTTGTAGTTCGGGACCACGCGTTGCGCGCCGAGGTAGGTCAGCGTCAGCAGCGAGGCCTTGTCCGACAGCATGGGCAAGGCGGCCTTGGCCAGCGCGGGGAAGCTGTAGGCGGAGATGTCGTGCGCCACGCGGAAGGATTCGCGCGAGAGGCCTTCCAGGAAGTCGCCGGCGATGGCCTCGCGCGGCGCGAAGCCGATCGAGTGCACCAGGCCATCGAGCTTGTCCCAGCTCTGGCCGAGCGCGGCGAAGGTGGCGGCAATCTGCTCGTCGCTGCCAACGTCGCATTCGAACACCAGGCTGCTGCCGAATTCCTTGGCAAAGTCGTTGATGCGGTCCTTGAACCGCTCGCCGACATAGGTGAATGCGAGCTCGGCGCCTTCGCGCTTGCAGGCCGTTGCGATGCCGTAGGCGATCGAGCGGTTGGACAGCAAGCCGGTGATCAGGATTCGCTTACCTGCGAGAAATCCCATAACTTCTCCAATGATCTTCGAGATGGACGGGCACGTTTCGTGCAATGGCGTCCGGGTTGCGGCGCGCACCGCGCGGCGGCTGCTTTGCAGCAGGCTGACGACCGGCAAGACGGCGGTGCCGCGTACTGGAATGTCCGGATGGCTGGATGCCAGCCGAACCCATGTAAAATTGTCTCATAACTTGACCGCGCCGCCGAAGGCTGCGGACTATCCGATTCAGGTGGAGGACCCAGACCGGATGCATATTCGCGCACGTAGACCGCTTCAGGCGGCATGGCAGCGCTTCCGCACATTTGCGGCGCTGGGCTGTGGATTAGTAGCCCTGTGTACCGCGGGTTTTCCCTTGTCAGCCGGAGCCGCCCATGGCTTCGCACAATACGGCGGCCTCAAGTATCCCGCCGACTTCACCCATTTCGACTACGCCAACCCGGACGCGCCGCGCGGCGGCACGCTGACGCTCGCGAACCCGGACCGCCGCACCAGCTTCGACAAGTTCAATCCGTTCACGCTCAAGGGTACCTCCGCCCCGGGCGTGAACGCGCTGATGTTCGAGTCGCTGCTGATTGCCAGCAGCGATGAAACCGCCAGCGCCTATGGCTTGCTGGCGGAAGACGTGACCGTGGCGCCGGACGAACTGTCCGTTACCTTCCACATCCGGGCGCAGGCGCGCTTCAGCAACGGCGATCCGGTGCTGGCCAGCGACGTCAAGTACTCCTACGACATGCTGATGAGCAAGGCATCCAGCCCCGGCTACCGCAGCATGTGCACGGATGTGAAGGCCGTCACGGTGGTGGACCCGCGCACGGTGCGGTTCGATTTCAAGCAGCGCAATATCGAGCTGCCGCTGATTGTCGGCTCCTTGCCGGTGTTCTCGAAGAAATGGACCGCCACGGTATCGTTCGACAAGCTGACCTTCGAGGATCCGGTGACCAGCGGGCCCTACCTGATCGAGCGCTACGATGCCGGGCGCGGCATCACCTTCAAGCGCGACCCGTCGTATTGGGGCAAGGACCTGGCGGTGCGGCGCGGTACCTTCAACTTCGACCGGGTGGTCTATCGCCTGTACAAGGACGAGACCGCCAAGCTCGAAGCCTTCAAGGCGGGCGAGTTCGATGCCATCGTCGAGTACAAGGCCAAGAGCTGGGCCAAGAGCTATGAGGGCAAGCGCTTTTCCAACGGCGAACTGCTCAAGACCGATTTTCCGCACCGCAACGGCGCCGGCATGCAGGGCTTCGTCATGAACATGCGCAAGCCGATGTTCCAGGACGTGCGGGTGCGGCAAGCCCTGATCCTGGCGCTGGATTTCGAGTGGCTCAACCGTCAGCTGTTCTATGGCGCCTATCGCCGCCTCGATAGCTGGTTCTCCAACAGCGAGCTGGCTGCCAGTGCCACGTTCGACGGCCGGCCCGGCCCCGGCGAGCTGGAACTGCTGGAGCCGATGCGCGCGCAGCTCGCGCCCGAGGTGTTCGGTCCCATCGTCTCGCAGCCCGCCACCAATCCGCCGCGTTCGCTGCGGGACAACCTGCGCGATGCGCGCCGGCTGCTGGCGCAGGCCGGCTGGACGTACGAGGATGGTGCGCTGCGCAATGCCAAGGGCGAGCCCTTCGTCTTCGAGTTCCTGGACGACGGCGGCGCCATGAGCCGCGTCATCACCACCTACGTGCGCAACCTGGAAAAGCTGGGCATCGAGGTGAACCAGCGCACCACCGATTTCGCGCTGTACCAGAAGCGGCTTGAAGACTTCGACTTCGACATGGTGTCGATCCGTTTCCCGGATTCGCAGAGCCCCGGCAACGAGCTGCGCGACCGCTTCAACAGCGAGGCTGCCGGCACGCCCGGATCCGACAATCTGTTTGGCCTGAAATCGCCGGCGATCGACCGCTTGGTGGACAATGTCCTGCACGCCCATACTCGCGAAGAACTGGTCAACGCCGGGCGGGCACTGGACCGCGTGCTGATGCACGGCTACTACATCGTGCCCAACTGGTATAGCGCGTCGCATCGGGTGGCCTACCGGAAGGAGCTGATCTATCCGCAGCGCCTGCCGTACTACTACACGGCCGAAGGCTGGATCCTGAGCAACTGGTGGCGCGCCGACACCAAGCCGGCCGCTCAATAAGCGCGACAAGGAAACAAGATGCTCGCCTATCTGCTCAAGCGCGTACTCCTGATGATCCCGACCCTGCTCGGCGTCATCACGCTGACGTTCGCGGTGATCCAGTTCGTGCCGGGAGGGCCGGTCGAACAAATGATGCTGGAGCTCAAGGGACGGGGCGGCGGTGGCGGGGAGGCCAGTGGCGGCGGTGCCGAATATCGCGGCCGGCGCGGCGTGGACCCCGACAAGATCAAGGAGATCCAGGCCCTGTACGGCTTCGACAAGCCGCCGCTGGAGCGCTATTTCATGATGCTCAAGCGCTTCGCCCAGTTTGACCTGGGACAGAGCTATTTCCAGCACCGCAGCGTGTGGGAACTGGTGAAGTCGAAGATGCCGGTCTCGGTCAGCCTGGGTCTGTGGACCTTCTTCCTGACCTACCTGATATCGGTGCCGCTCGGGATCTCCAAGGCGATCCGGGCGGGCAGCCGCTTCGATGTCGTGACCAGCATGGTGGTACTGGTGGGCTATGCCATTCCCGGCTTCGTGCTGGGCGTGTTGCTGCTGGTGCTGTTCGGGGGCGGCACCTTCGTGCAGTGGTTCCCCTTGCGCGGCCTCACGTCGGATAACTGGGACCAGCTCACGCTGATGGGCAAGGTGATGGATTACCTGTGGCACCTGGTGCTGCCGATCACCGCCTCGGTGGTGGGTAGCTTCGCCGTGGTCACCATGCTGACCAAGAACGCGTTCCTGGAAGAGATCCGCAAGCAGTACGTCCTGACCGCTCGCGCCAAGGGGCTGGCGGAGCGGCGCGTGCTATGGAAGCACGTCTTCCGTAACGCGCTGATTCCACTCGTGACCGGTTTCCCGGCGGCCTTTATCGGTGCTTTCTTCACCGGCTCGCTGCTGATCGAAACCTTGTTCTCGCTTGACGGGCTCGGCCTGCTGTCCTACGAGGCCGTGTTGCGGCGGGACTATCCTGTCGTGCTGGGCACGCTCTACCTGTTCACCCTGATCGGCCTGGTGACGCGGCTGATCTCCGACGTTTGCTATGTGATGGTCGACCCGCGCATCCACTTCGAGGCGGTGCACCGATGAAATTCAGCTCGCGCACGCTCCCCAATGGGCTGCCGCATTCCCCGTCGCCGCGCCAGCGCGCCTGGCAACGCTTTCGCCGCAACCGCCTGGGCTACTGGAGCCTGATCCTGTTCGTCGCCATTTTCCTGCTGAGCATGGTCGCCGAGACCTTGTCCAGCGACCGGCCGCTGGTGGTGAAGTACAAGGGCGAGTGGTATTTCCCTATCGTCAAGACCTACGCCGAGAGCACGTTCGACGGGGACTTTCCCACCAAGGCTGACTATCTCGATCCGTTTATCCGCGACCGCATCACCAGCAACGGCAATTTCGCGATCTTCCCGCCCAACCGGTACTCATACGATTCGCTCAACTATTTCTCCAAGGAGCCCAACCCGGCGCCGCCTTCGGCGGAGAACTGGCTGGGCACCGACGATCGCGGGCGCGATGTGCTGGCGCGGCTGCTCTATGGGTTCCGCGTCTCGGTGCTGTTCAGCCTGGCGCTGACGTTGATCGGCGTGGTGATCGGCACCTTGACGGGCGCCCTGATGGGATTCTTCGGCGGGCGCTTCGACCTGATCTCGCAGCGTGCCATCGAGATCTGGAGTTCGATGCCCGAGCTCTACCTGCTGATCATCTTCGCCTCGATCTTCACGCCGAGCCTGGCGCTGCTGATCATCCTGCTTTCGCTGTTCGGCTGGATGGGTCTGTCCGACTATGTTCGCGCCGAGTTCTATCGCAACCGCTCGCTCGACTACGTCAAGGCGGCGCGGGCGCTGGGACTGTCCAATGTACAGATCATGTGGCGCCATATCCTGCCCAACAGCCTGACGCCGGTCATCACCTTCCTGCCATTCCGCATGAGCGCTGCCATCCTGGCCCTGACCAGCCTCGACTTCCTCGGCCTGGGCGTGCCGCCCACCACGCCGAGCCTGGGCGAGCTGCTGGCGCAGGGCAAGGCCAACCTCGATGCCTGGTGGATTTCCTTGTCGACCTTTGCCGTGCTGGTGGTGACGCTATTGCTGCTGACGTTCATGGGCGACGCGCTGCGCGACGCCTTCGATACGCGCCTGGGCCTGGCCCAGCTGCGCGGCCGTGTAGAGCCGAAGGCGCCGGAGGGTTCGCCCGCAGCCGAGGCGGCGTCATGAGCGCACTGCAACAAGCCACGCAGGCCACGCAGGCCAGCGCCATGGACCCAACGCAACCCGCGCAAGCCAAAGGCGATGCAGGCGGCCCGCTGATGTGCATCGACCGCTTGTCGGTCACCTTTGGCCATGGCGAGGATGCCACCCGGGCGGTGCGCGATGTCAGCTTCGACCTGCGTGCCGGCGAGCGTTTCGCGCTGGTGGGCGAGTCCGGCTCGGGCAAGACGGTCACGGCGCTGGCCATGCTGCGCCTGGTGGAGGACGCGCGCTACCAGGGCTCGGTGCGCTTCGAGGGGCGCGACCTGCTCAAGGTGTCGGGGCGCGAGATGCGCGGCATCCGCGGCGCCGACATCGCCATGATCTTCCAGGAGCCGATGACCGCGCTCAACCCGCTCTACACGATCGGCAACCAGATCGTGGAGACGCTGGCGCTGCATGAGGGCCTGGACCGGCGCGCGGCGCGCGAGCGCGCCATCGCGCTGCTGGAGCGCACGGGCATCAGCGACGCAGCTCACCGTTTCGACAGCTTTCCCCACCAGCTTTCGGGCGGCCAGCGCCAGCGCGCCATGATCGCCATGGCGCTCGCCTGCCGGCCCAAGCTGCTGCTCGCCGACGAGCCCACCACGGCGCTGGACGTCACCATTCGCGTCCAGATCCTGGAGCTGCTGCGCGACCTGCAGGCGGAGTTCGGCATGGCAGTCATGCTGATCACGCATGACCTCAACCTGGTGCGGGCCTTCGCCCAGCGGGTGGGGGTGATGGAGAAGGGCGTGCTGGTCGAGGTGGGCGAGACCGCCGCGGTCTTCGCTGCGCCCCAGCACCCGTACACCCGTAAGCTGATCGACAGCCGGCCGCGCCGCGAGGTGCTGCCGCTGGTACCGCTCGCGCCGGTGTTGCTGGAGGCGCGCGGCTTGTGCGTGAACTATGCGCGTAAGCGCCGCGGCCTGGCCGGGTGGTTTGGCCGTGACCAGTTTGCCGCGGTCAAGGACGTGAATTTCGCGCTGCGCGAGGGTGAGACCATCGGCATCGTGGGCGAGTCGGGCTCGGGCAAGACCACGCTGGCCCATGCCGTGCTGAACCTGCAGCGCCGCGGCGCCGGGGATATCCAGTTCCTGGGCAAGAGCCTGGACGAGGTCTCCCGGCGCGAGCGCAGCACGTTGCGATCGCGCTTGCAGGTGGTGTTCCAGGACCCGTTCGGCTCGCTGTCGCCGCGCATGACCATCGAGCAGATCGTGGGGAGGGCCTGGCCCTGCACCAGCCGGGCCTGTCGCGCGATGCCATGCGCCAGCGCGTCACCGAGGCGCTGCGCGAGGTCGGCATGGACCGCACTGCCCTCGGGCGGTATCCGCACGAGTTCTCCGGCGGCCAGCGCCAGCGCGTTGCCATCGCGCGCGTGCTGATCCTCAAGCCGCAGGTGCTGGTGCTCGACGAACCCACATCGGCGCTCGACGTGTCCATCCAGCAGCAGGTGCTCGCGCTCCTGTCGCAGCTGCAGCGCAAATACAACCTGAGCTATCTCTTCATCAGCCACGACCTGGCGGTGATCCGCGCCATGGCGCACCGGGTCATCGTGATGAAGTCCGGCGAGGTGGTCGAGGCGGGGGATACCGAGGCTGTCCTGGGTGCTCCACAGCACGCATACACCCGCAAGCTCATGATCGCGGCCGAAATTGGTGCAAGCGACCCGACGCTGCCACAAATTGGTGCGGCCGAACTCAGGGTGTCACCCGATTGACCTGCGGTTGACATAATCAAACCGAGAAAGCTTCTGCGACTTTCGTCGTATAGCCTTGATTGCAAAGCCTTTTATCTGAATTTTGTAACGAACTTTGACATGTGGATGACAACCTTATACCATCCGGCGAGAACTATTTTCGGGGGTGGTTCGCGCGTCTCTTATGCGTGTGGCGAGTGGTTTGCATCACTTGGTCCGCTTTTTGCATGCGAGTCATCCCATTGATTTCAAGCCCGCCCGGTGTGTTTCCCCGGGCCTGGTCTAGAACGATTCATCAGGAGAACCAATGCAGCGAATGCTTCATTCCCTGGCGCGCGGCGCCGTAGGAATTGCCATTGCCTGCGGTGCCACTCTATCGAATGGAGTGCTGGCTGATACGGTCTTCAAGGATCCCGACGCCCGCATCGACGCACGTACCGAACTGAGCGCAGAGCCGCATCCGGAAGGCAAGCGCGGCTTGCTCTCTTCGGTCATGAGCTCCACCAGCCATGTGGCCAGCAAGGCCGGCGACCTAGTCATGAACGCCCTCGGGCTGATCGGCGTGCGCTACCGCTTTGGTGGCAACAGCCCCGAATCGGGCCTGGACTGCAGCGGCTTCGTTCGCTACGTGTTCAACGACACCTTTGGCTTTGTGCTGCCGCGCCGCTCGGTTGAAATGAGCCAGGTCGGCACCACGGTGGCTTCCAACGACCTGCGTCCCGGCGACCTGGTGTTCTTCAACACCATGCGCCATACCTTCTCGCACGTTGGTATCTACATCGGCGACAACAAGTTCGTGCACGCGCCGTCCACCGGCAGCAAGATCCGTGTCGACGACATGCGCGCCTCATATTGGGTGACGCGCTACAACGGCGCGCGCCGTATCGACGATGCGCCGCAGGACAGCGGCAGCGCCAACAACCTTGGCAATATGGTCGAGACCCTGAAGCGCTTCGACCCCAACGCTGGTGGCCGTTCGCTCTACGGCGGCTGATCGACAGGCGGACGCGGTCCGCACAGGTCAAAGAAAAGGACTGCCACGCAGTCCTTTTTCATTTTCTTCATGGGTGCCGCCGCCCGGCGGCACGTGCGCCCGCCCTTACTGCGCGGCCACCGTCCCGGCGGGCCGCAGCCGAGCCTGGGCCAGCTTGTCGCGCAGGCTAGCCATCACGGCGGCGGCGGCTTGCTCTCCGGCCAGGATGGCGCGGTTGCGTGAGGCGAAGTCGCTGCCGCCCATGTCCGGCAGGTCGGGGCGGATCACCACGTCGGCCCGCGCCAGCGCCATCTTGCTGATCGACTGCCCCATGATGGCGGTGGTCTGCAGCAATACGCCGCTCTGGCCGTTGCTCTTCTGGCTGGAAGGCTCGGCGGAGATATTCACGGCGATCACGAAGTCCGCGCCCATGGTGCGCGCGGAATCCACCGGCACGGGCTCGACCAGTCCGCCGTCCACATAATCATGTCCCTGGATCGAGACTGGCTGGAACACCCCCGGCACGCTGCTCGATGCGCGCACCGCCTGGCCCGTGTTGCCGCGCCGGAACAGGATCCCCTGGCCGGTCTTGAGATCGGTGGCGACGATGCCCAGCGGCAGCTTCATGGACTCGATGGGGCGATTGGCGATCAGCTTGTTGATGTAGTTCTGCAGCGCCTCGCCCTTGAGCCAGCCGCCGAAACGGGTGCCGAAGGGCAGGGCCCAGTCGGCGATGGCGGCTTCGTCCATCGTCAGCGCCAGCTTGTTGAGCTGGAAGCCGCTCATGCCTGAAGCGTAGAGCGCCGCGACCACCGCACCCGCGCTGGTGCCGGTGACGAGGTCCGGGTGGATGCCCTGGGCCTCGAGTGCCTTGATCACGCCGATATGGGCGAACCCGCGCGCGGCGCCCCCGCCAAGCGCGAGGCCGATCTTGATGGGACGAGGCGGGGCCGCGGGCAGCACGGCCGGTGTTTCCGGCGTGGCGGTGAGGGCGCCCGGCTTGGGGCCAAAGGAACAGGCAGCCAGCAGCGCTGCCGCGCCGGCGCCAAGGAAGTTGCGTCGTTGCATGGATAACCGAGGGAAGGGAAATGGCGCAGTCGTCACAACCAGCGCGCGTGACGGCAGGAATGTGCCGTCCGCGCTGGCCACGCGTCCCGCGCGACAGCATTCAGACCGGGCAGAGCATAAATGATTCCGCGCGGCTGGGCATTCCGAGGCAGGGCGGGGCGGGCTGCCACGCCCTGCTTGCTATAATGCGGCGATCCTGTGCGATGCGAGAGCCTTGAACTCGCAGCGGCCTCGGCCGCAACTTAAACGTAACGACTGGGGTTTACCCTGAGTCGTCTCTGCAATGGTAGTTCCTCAGGCGTAGTGCCTGAGTATGAGCTGACGATCGTCATACTACGCCAGGGGCGGATGTCTTCGCCCATAAGGCGAAGGTGTGCGCGACGTTTTGACCCGCAAGAGTGGGTAAGAAGATCAGGGCGATAAGCTCTGCGCGTTATGGTTCGGTCGGAGCCAGCCGCGAGGCTGCCCCCGATAGAGAACCTGCTATGCGACTAGCAGTAGCCTAGGGAGACATGCGTCACTGGTAACGGTGGGGTGTGAAGCTTTCCTGACAATGTAGCCCCCGCAAGGGTGCGGTTCGTCCGTGAGGTAGAACTGTAGAGACTCCAAGCAGCACTGGGGTTGAGGAGCTAGGCTGACTGGCATGGGTAACTTAAGTGAACTGCTGATAAACGTCGTAAGCATTGCGGTGCCAAAGCTGCTGTTAGGCATCAACCAAAAGGTACGTGGTCGGTTATCCCGCTAGGATCTTGGGATACGTCGTCATTGGACCACCGGCGAATAGGCAGGCCCTAACCCGGTCTTGTAACGTGCAGGGAACGCAGTAAGCCCGTATGGCCGCCGAAACGCAGTTGACTTCGGCAGGCGAACCGTAAGGGACGCTGTCGGTTGTGCGGGTATGGGAGGTTGGAAAAAGCGAATGCCGGGCTGTAATGGTTCGGATAGGGGTTGCAACATCACTCCACGCGAAAGCGGGCAGACTTCCAACTGGTCTTTCGTCGCAAGACGACTGACAGACCTCGCTTGAATGTGAATTTTTCCCCTAGGGGGCCAACGAGCCCCCTAGGGGGCAAGTTGTCTCTCTTGATGTTGGGGTAATCCTCAAGATAGGAGAGCAGCATGGAAGCAATCATCTGCAAGGATGATTCTGCGCTCTCCGGCAAGCCGCAACGCTGGAACGCCATCGATTGGCGTCGAGTGGAACGGAATGTCCGAGAGATGCAGATCAGAATTGCGAAGGCTACAAAGGAAGGGGATTGGCGCCGGGTGAAAGCCTTGCAAAGATCCCTGACCCGCTCGTGGTCCGTCAAAGCAGCGGCGGTACGGCGAGTGACGGAAAATCGTGGGAAGAAAACAGCAGGCGTTGATCGCGTGCTGTGGGACACCCCTGAAGCCCGGTGGGAAGCCATCGGGCGGTTGAGACGCCGAGGGTATCGGCCCATGCCATTGCGGCGGGTCTATATCCCTAAGGCCAACGGGAAGGAGCGCCCACTAGGCATTCCGACCATGTTGGATCGAGCCATGCAGGCCTTGTACCTGCTGGCGCTGGAACCAGTGTCCGAAGGGACGAGCGATCCGAACTCGTATGGGTTCCGGCTCAATCGTTCCACGTTGGATGCCATGTCCCAGCTATACGTGGCCTTGTCACAGAAGGTCTCAGCCCAATGGGTGCTGGAAGCGGATATCAAAGGCTGTTTCGACCATATCAGTCATGACTGGCTGGAGAGCAATGTCCGAATGGACAAAGCGATCCTGAGGAAGTGGCTGAAGGCTGGCGTGGTATTTCAGGGCCAGTTTCAGGCAACCGAGGCTGGAACGCCGCAGGGAGGCATCATCTCCCCGACATTGGCAAACGTAGCGCTGAACGGACTGGAAGAGCAACTGCTGAGCCATATGAAGGCAACGCTCGGGGTAGCCCAGTTCCGGAAGCTGAAGGTGAATGTAGTCCGATACGCAGATGACTTCGTGATCACCGGTTCCTCGCAAGAGATGCTGGCGAATGAAGTGAAACCGTGGGTAGAGCAGTTCCTTGCAGTACGGGGACTGACGCTTTCGACGGAGAAAACGCGAATCGTCAACATCGCAAACGGCTTTGACTTTCTGGGGTGGAATTTCCGGAAGTACCTGGGAAAGCTACTCATCAAGCCAAGCAAGAAAAACGTGCAAACGTTCTATCGCAAGGTGAAGGCTGTCATCAGTGCTAACAAAGCGGTGCAGCAGGAGAAGCTCATCCTACTGCTGAACCCGTTGCTGAGGGGCTGGGCGCAGTATCACAGCCCGGTGGTGGCAAAAGCCACGTTCAACCGTCTGGAACACGACATATTTCGTGCTCTATGGCGGTGGGCGAAACGGAGGCACGCCAACAAGACTCCCACCTGGATTCGCAAGAAGTACTTTGCATCCACGGGTGATCGAAGTTGGGTGTTTGGAACCACAGTAGTGAGAGACGACGGCAATCAGGATAGGGTGGAGTTGTACTCGCTACCGCGAACACCCATCCGGCGCCACCAGAAAGTCCGAGGGGATTACCACCCCTTTGATCCGGTGCAGGAGAGGTATGGCGAGACCTTGCAGCAGGAGCGCATGTTGAATAGCATGTCGCACCGAAAGCAATGGATCAAGTTGTACATTTCACAGCACGGCTTGTGTGCGTTGTGCCAGTGCAGGATGACCAAAGAGACGGGGTGGCATGACCATCATCTTGAGTATCGTGTACACGGTGGCTCGGACGCTCTAGGAAATCGGGTACTGTTGCATCCAGACTGTCACATCCAAGTACATAACCACGGTCTAACCGTTAAGAAACCGGCCCCCTCAATGTGAGGGGATTTCGAAAGGCTTGAGCCGTATGCGGGGAAACTCGCAAGTACGGTTCTTAGGGGGGACGGGTCAGCAATGACCCTGTCCCTACCCGCCACACCCGGCCTGCGCGCATTCGTGCGCGGGCTTTTTGTTTCATTCCTATATGACACAACAACGCGTCCGCACCCGCTTCGCGCCGAGCCCGACCGGCTTCATTCACCTCGGCAATATTCGCTCCGCGCTCTACCCCTGGGCCTTTGCGCGCCGCATGAAGGGCGATTTCATCCTGCGCATCGAGGACACGGACGTCGAACGCTCTTCGCAGGAATCGGTGGACGTGATCCTGGAAGGCATGGCCTGGCTCGATCTCGATATCGATGAAGGCCCGTTCTACCAGATGGAGCGCATGGACCGCTATCGCGAGGTGGTCAAGCAGATGCTGGACAGCGAGCTGGCCTATCCCTGCTACATGAGCACCGAAGAGCTCGACGCGCTGCGCGACGCGCAGCGCGAGCGGGGCGAGAAGCCGCGCTACAACGGCTTCTGGCGCCCCGAGCCGGGCAAGGTCCTGCCGGCCCCGCCGGCCGGCGTGCAGCCGGTGATCCGCTTCAAGAACCCGATTGGCGGCAGCGTGGTCTGGGACGACGCGGTCAAGGGCCGGATCGAGATCTCCAACGACGAGCTGGACGACCTGGTGATCGCCCGCCCTGACGGCACGCCGACCTACAACTTCTGCGTGGTGATCGACGATCTCGATATGCGCATCACCCACGTGATCCGCGGCGACGACCACGTCAACAACACCCCGCGCCAGATCAACATCATCCGTGCGCTGGGCGGCGTTGCTCCCGTGTACGCCCACTTGCCGACCGTGCTCAACGAGCAGGGCGAGAAGATGAGCAAGCGCCATGGCGCCATGCCCGTGACGGGCTACCGCGACGAAGGCTACCTGCCCGAGGCCGTCCTCAACTACCTGGCCCGCCTGGGCTGGGCGCACGGCGATGCGGAGATCTTCTCGCGCGAGCAGTTCGTGGAGTGGTTCGACCTGGAGCACCTGGGCAAGTCGCCGGCGCAGTACAACCCGGAAAAGCTGGCCTGGCTGAACAACCACTACATCAAGGTTGGCGACAACGCACGCCTGGCCGGGCTGACCCAGCCGTTCATCGAGGCGCTGGGTGGCAAGGTGGAAGGTGCAAGCCTGGAAGGCGTCATCGGGCTGGTAAAGGACCGTGCGAATACCCTGAAGGACGTGGCGCAGGCCGCACTGCTGTTCTACCGTGGCGAGCCGCAGCCGGATCCGGCGCTCAAGGCGGAGCATCTCAACGCCGACATCCTGCCGGCGCTGCAGGCCCTGGCCGCGCGGCTGGCGGCGCTCACCGAGTGGAAGCGCGACGAGATCAGCGCGGCCTTCAAGGCGGTGCTGGCTGAGTTCGGCCTGAAGATGCCCAAGCTGGCCATGCCGATCCGCCTGCTGGTGGCGGGGCAGTTGCAAACGCCTGCCATCGATGCCGTGCTGGAGCTGTTTGGGCGCGATACGGTGCTGCGCCGCATCCAGGCGGGGCTTGCCTGAAATAATTTGCAGAAAGTCCTGGCGGGGGCTTGCGCTCCCGCCAGGAATTCAGCATAATCTCGTTCTCCCTGCAGCGCGGACAAAAACCAAGCGGGCATAACGGATGGAAGCGATAAGAAGTAATCCCGCAGTAATGCGGATCGCAGAAAAAAGTTAAAAAAAGGGGTTGCAAAAAGCAAGGTTGTTTATATAATCTTGTCTTCGCTGAAACGAAGAAACAAACGCGAAACGCAGTGGTAGTAAAAAAGCAGTGGGCAGCAACGTAGTACCATGGGGCTATAGCTCAGCTGGGAGAGCGCTTGCATGGCATGCAAGAGGTCAGCGGTTCGATCCCGCTTAGCTCCACCAAAATGCCGGAAGTTTCGAATGCAGTAAATCGAGGCTTACCAGGTGCGGTGAAGATTTGATTATTCAGGTCTTCGCGGTGCCAGACGAAATAAGTCGCAAGACGAGTTTCTGTCCCCATCGTCTAGAGGCCTAGGACATCACCCTTTCACGGTGAGTACAGGGGTTCGAATCCCCTTGGGGACGCCAAATAACGAACGTAACCAAACGTTCGGTTTGTCGTCGAAAGTATCGCTGTCGATGGCAAGTAAGAGTATGGAGTGGTAGTTCAGTTGGTTAGAATACCGGCCTGTCACGCCGGGGGTCGCGGGTTCGAGTCCCGTCCACTCCGCCAAAACTAAACCCGCATGGTTATGCCATGCGGGTTTTTTCTTTTGCTGTCCGGCATTCGCTCAGGCAGTTTCCGATAATCCCCGCTATTTGATTCGGCGCGCGCACGGTGGTGGCGCGGCGCATTATGTCCGCCCGCGCCTGCTGGCCAGGCACGCATTATCGCGTCGTAGCCGGCGGCGGTCCGCCATGGCCCTGCTATATGCCCTCGTCGCAGCGGAGATAATCCATCCGCCGCGCGTTCCAGGCTTGTTCAGCGTGCGCGGCGCCGGCTGACGGTGACGAAGTAGCGCACCAGCAGCGAGCCGGCGATGGCCAGGCTGATGCTGTTAGCCAGCCAGAACCCCGCGGCCCCCGTGTGAAGGCGGGCAGGGAGCCGATCAGGCCAAAGCCCAGCACGTAGCCGCCCCCCAGGCCGACGCCCCAGAGGGACACCGCGTAGATCAAGGTAGGCACCAGTGCGATCTTGTAGGCGCGCAGGATGAACGCCGTCATGACCTGTACCGCGTCGAAAGCCTGGTAGAAGGCGATGAACAACATGAGAGGAAGGGCGGCGCGTACCACTGCCGGATCCTTGGCGTAGGCATGCAGCAGCGGTTCTCGCAGGATCCACAGCAGGCCGCCGACCATGATCGCCAGCGTTGCTGCCAGGCAGATGCCGCGCCGGGCGATGCGGCGTGCGCCGTCCTGGTCGCGCCCGCCGATGGACTGCGCGACCAGCGTGGAAGTGGCGATCGCCAGCGACAGCGGCAGCATGTAGGCCACCGCGCCGAGGTTGGCGATGATCTGATGGCCAGCCAGCACCACGGTGCCCATGCGCGTGATGAAGATCGACATCAGCGTGAACGAGGTGATCTCGATCAGGTAGGTCAGCCCCATCGGCACGCCCAGGCGCAGCAGCGCGCGGATCGGCCGCGCTTGCGGCCATGCCCAGCTGGAAAAGATCTGCAGGGGGCGGTAGGCCGCGTTGCGCCGCAGGATCAGGACGCCAGAGATGCACCAGATCCAGCTGATCAGCGCGGAGGCCAGCGCGCAGCCCGGCCCGCCCATCGGCGCCAGGCCGAAGCCGCCGTCGATAAACCAGGCATTGAGCGGAATCTTCACCACCAGCCCGATGAGTTGCAGCACGGTCACCATGACCGGGCGCGACAAGGCGTTGTTGAGCGCGGAGTAGATGCGAAAGCCAAGTGCGGCCGGCAAGCCGAATGCCTGGATATGCAGGTAGTGCGTGGCCTTCTCGACCAGCTCCGGCGGTGCCTGGGCAAACTCCAGCAGTGGGCCGGGGAACAAGAGCAGCAACATGCCGGGGATCGCCAGCGCCAGTCCCAGCCATGCGGCCTGCCTGACCTCGCTGCCGATTTCCGCCCCCGCCCGGCGCCATGGAGCTGGCCAGCGATCGGGGCGAGCGCCTGCAGCACGCCCATCAAGCTGATGTAGACCGTGACGTAGATCGATCCGCCCAGCCCCACGGCGGCCAGGTCGATGGCCGAGGCCCGCCCGGCCATGATGGTATCGATCACGCCAAAGGCAATCACCGCAAGCTGGCCGACCAGGACCGGCGCGGCCAGCACGGAAATGCGGCGGATATCGTGGAACATGTTCATGCGGGCAGGCGCTGCGCAGTCACCTCAGGGGTGGCTCGGCAGCCGGCGCCCAGGCAGGCTGGGCCGGGGCGGCGCAACCCGGGACATATCGACCAGGCGATACATGCGGAAGCGCTCGTCGCGGTCGGAAGGGCGTCGGCCTTCCCAGATCAGGCGCCATTCGAAATGCGAGATGCTGGTGGGCTCGCCGTAGTCGACGGGATCGTGGCGCAGCAGGATGTCGCAGCCGTCGTTCGGGCCGCCAAAGCGGATGTGGCCGAAATAGGCAAACGAGGCCAGCTGCGCGTCGCCCATGCGAATCGGCTGCACGCAGTTATAAGCCGTGGGCAGCGCCATCGAGGCGGCCTGGGCCACATCGCGATAGGTCTTGCCGTAGTTGATCGAAGGCATCCACAGCGTCATTGCCAGTACCCACATCAACGTGGTGCCCGCGGCCGAGATCACCACGGGGCGCCAGATCTGCTTGGGCGCGCGCGACAGGCGCCAGCGCACGATCAGGATCCAGGCTGCCGTCACCAGCAGCGCATAGATGATCGCGCTGACGGTGAAGTCTTGCTGGAAGCCCGGCAGCAGGCGGTAGATATTGGCGGCGATGCGCGGGGGCTGGCCCGTCGTCCTGGCGATCCACATGAACCAGACAAAGCCACCGAAGATGGTGAAGAACAGCAGGGCGAACCAGTCGATCGCGTTGATGGCGGCGCGCGTGAGCGTGGGCAACCCGAACGCGGCAAGCACGGCCATCGGCGGCAGCAGCAGGATGAACTGCACGTCGCCCGGCGAGCGCAGCAGGAACAGCAGCAGCAGCGGCGGCAGCAGCATCGCCAGGGGCAGCGCCACATGCGGCGCGCGGCGCATGCCCGACCAGCTTAGCCAGGCCCAGCAGGCAATCGGCCACACCGGCCAGGTAAACAGCAGCAGGTTGCGTGCGATGAAGTTGAGCGCGGTGGCGTTCGGTGCGCCGTAGGTGCGGCGATCGTAGCGCGACCACTCGCGGATAAAGGTCACGGCGTCGTTGTGGTCGGTCGCGCCCAAGTAGGCGGCGGCCATCCAGGCTGCCACCAGCGCCAGCGCCAGCGGTACGCTCGCGAGCAAGACGCGCGGCAAGGGCAGGGCTTGCAGGCCAGGCCGCAGATGATGACCGACCCCAGCAACACCAGCGGGATGACCGGCCCGCTGGACAGGGTCAGCGCACCCAGCCCGACGCCCAGCCAGATGCCACCCTGGATTGGCTTGTCCAGGCTGCGCACCATGCCATACAGGCTCATGGCGACAAAGCAGACCTGGCCCACCTGCGGCGTGGTTTCGTGGCCGCGCATGGCCAGGCCCACGCAGGCCAGGAAAATCAGCAGGGCGCCGTCGGCCAGCGTGCGGCCGTAGTCGCGCGCGTTGGGCTGGCCGCCGAAGACATAGGCGAAAGGCTGCACCTCGGCGCGCCGGCCGAGCAGGTAGGTCGCGTACCAGATCAGCGCGCAGGTGCCAAAGTAAAAGAGTGCGGTGGCGATGCGCGACGCGTCCGGCGCGCCGAGCCAGCCGCCAAACAGCCGGATCATCAGGGCGCCAACCCAGAACACCAGCGGGCCGTCTTCGCCGTAAGGGCGGCCCACGATATTGGGCATCAGCCAGTCCTGGGTGCCTCCGGTGGCAAGTTGCCACATCACGCCGAAGCCGGCCGCATCCTCGTTTTTCCACGGATCGCGGCCGAACAGGCCAGCCAGGCCATAGATGATGCAGATGGCCAGCAACAGCGCGCGTGGAAGCGTGCCGGTGGCGGCTGCGGTCAGGTGGACACGGGAAGTCTTGGCTGCGCTCATTGATTGGTGGGGCTTGGGGGCGGCCGGGGCGGGCGCTTCCGGTTACCTGCGTCCGGCGGCGCCGGTTGGTGCCGATCCAGCGGAGGCTGCAAAAGCAAAGAGGCAGCCGATGCTGCCTCTTTGCTTGGGTGCGCGGCGCCGGAGCATCTTGTCCGAGGCCATGCAGCGAGCGGGCTCGCGGCGAATTACTTCGCGGTGAGCTTGTTCAGCTTGCTGCCGAACTTCTGGCGGAACTTCTCGACGCGGCCGGCCGTGTCCATGATCTTCTGGGTGCCGGTGTAGAACGGGTGCGATTCCGACGAAACTTCGATCTTGGCCAGGGGGTATTCCTTGCCGTCGCGGGTGATCGTGTCGCGCGTCTGGATGGTCGAGCGGGTCACGAAGCTGAAGTCGTTCGACACGTCGAGGAATACGACTTCGCGATAATTCGGGTGAATGCCTTCTTTCATGGTGTTTCCTTTCAGGTTGGGTAGCCAGTCCGTTGTTTGCCGTGCTGCTGCCGCTGCCAAGACTAAAAGCGCCAAGAGCGCCAAAAGCTGGATGCGCTGATTGCACCGATTGCGCTGGCAGCGTTGTGGCGAACGAACCACTTGCCGATAACGGACAATCCAGGATTATCGCAGAAAAACAAAATGCTGGGCAAGTTTTGAGTGCGCGATGCGCAGGGCGGGCGAAGGCGCCGAAATATCGATCTTCGATCACATCGAGGCCGGGTCCTGACGGTAGAACGCCGCGAGCGAGTCATAGAGGACCGGCCAGTGCCGGCGCAGGCCAGCCGGCTCGACAAAGAAGGTCTCCGAGGCCACCGCGAAGAACTCGCTCGGCGCCTCGCAGCCATACGGGTCGATCACCCGCAGCGCCGGCGGCAGCCGTTCCGGATGGTCCCAGGCATGGTCGGACTGCTGCTCGCATGCGTCGGCGAAGCGGTCGTATTCGGTGAGGAAGGTCTCGGCCCATTGTTCGCGGTCGATGCCCGGATGGAGCACGCGCGAGAAGGGCGGCACGCCGTCCGGTTCGCCGTCGAGCATGTCGAGCTTGTGGGCGAACTCGTGGATGACCACGTTGTAGGTGTCGTCGGGGTGGTGGGCGTGGCGCGCATTCAGTCCGGCGCCGGGCGTCTGCACATCGGGCCAGGAGAGGATGACCGGCCCATGTTCCCAGGCTTCGCCGCTGGCTTCCTCGACCACGCCGTGCACCAGGCCGATCTCGTCCTCGACGGTACGGCGGATGACAAATTCACCGGGATAGAGCACGATGCCGCGCCAGCCGCGGTACCACTCGATGCCCAGCTTGAGGATGGGCACGCAGGCCTGCAGCGCCACGCTGGCCACCATGTCGTCGGTGAGCGGCAGGTCATGCGCGGTCGAGTATTCCTTGTCGGCAATGAACAGCGTGGCGAGCTCGCGCAGGGCGGCGAGATCGGCGTCGCCATAGCGCTGCACAAACGGCAGCATCGCCACCGTGTGCGTCCACAGCGCATCGGGGATCGCGTAGTGCTCGAGTTTGCGCACGCGCGAGCGCGCACGCAGGAAGTGGCTCAGTCGGCCGAACATGGGACTCCTGAAGGCACAGGGCGGAAATGCAAAAGGGCGCGCCGAGGCACGCCCTTCCAGTGCAGTGCCAGCGCGCGAACCGCAGCGCGCGGCATAGCGAACGATCAGCCGCCTCTGCGCATCATATCGAAAAACTCGGCGTTGTTCTTGGTCGCCTTCATCTTGTCGAGGATGAACTCCATGGCCTGCACTTCGTCCATGTCCGAGATGAACTTCCGCAGCACCCAGACCTTTTGCAGGATTTCCGGCTTGATCAGCAGTTCTTCGCGGCGCGTGCCGGACTTGTTCAGGTTGATCGACGGATAGACGCGCTTTTCCGCCAGGCGGCGTTCCAGGTGCACTTCCATGTTGCCGGTGCCCTTGAACTCTTCGTAGATCACGTCGTCCATGCGGCTGCCGGTTTCGATCAGCGCGGTGGCGATGATGGTCAGCGAGCCGCCTTCTTCCAGGTTACGCGCAGCGCCGAAGAAGCGCTTGGGGCGTTGCAGGGCGTTGGCGTCCACACCACCGGTCAGCACCTTGCCCGAGGCCGGCACCACCGTGTTGTAGGCACGTGCCAGGCGGGTGATCGAGTCCAGCAGGATCACCACGTCGCGCTTGAGTTCGACCAGGCGCTTGGCCTTTTCGATCACCATTTCAGCGACCTGCACGTGGCGGATGGCGGGTTCGTCGAAGGTCGACGCCACCACTTCACCGCGCACCGAGCGCATCATTTCGGTCACTTCTTCCGGGCGCTCGTCGATCAGCAGCACGAACAGGTCCGCTTCCGGATGGTTGTTCGCAATCGCGTGGGCGATGTGCTGCAGCATCACGGTCTTGCCGGACTTGGGCGAGGACACCAGCAGGGCGCGCTGGCCACGGCCGATCGGCGCGATCATGTCGATGATCCGGCCGGTGATGTTTTCCTCGGCGCGGATTTCGCGCTCCAGCGTCAGCGGCCGGTTCGGGTGCAGCGGCGTCAGGTTTTCGAACATGATGCGGTTCTTCACCGCTTCAGGCGCTTGACCGTTGACCTTGTCCACCTTCACCAGCGCGAAATAGCGCTCGCCGTCCTTGGGGGTCCGTACTTCGCCCTCGATCGTGTCGCCGGTATGCAGGTTGAAGCGGCGGATCTGCGAAGGGCTGATGTAGATGTCGTCCGTGCTTGCCAGGTAGGAGGTCTCGGGCGAGCGCAGGAAGCCGAAGCCGTCCGGCAGGACTTCCAGGGTGCCGTCACCAAAGATGATTTCGCCCAGCTTGGCGCGCTTCTTCAGGATCGCAAACATCAGCTCCTGTTTGCGCATCCGTTGTGCGTTGTCGATCTCGAGGGTCGCGGCCATTTCGAGAAGCGCAGACACGTGAAGCGATTTGAGTTCTGTCAGGTGCATAGACGAGGGGTACAGAGGCGCCCGGACGGGCTGGACCTAAAGGAAGGGGGAGGAAATGAGCGAACGCTCGGGGAAGTTGTTGATGCCATCTTAGCACAATCCGGACGGTGCGCCAGGGAAGGCGCACGCACGTCGGATTGTGGCTACACCGGGGGGCACCTGAAGGCGCCGCGCCCCGGGCAAGCGTCTTACAGATTGCCGTCGAGGAACGCGGTCAGTTGCGACTTGGACAGCGCGCCGACCTTTTGCGCGGCAACCGCGCCATTCTTGAACAGGATCAGCGTGGGGATGCCGCGGATGCCGAACTTGGCCGGCACTTGCTGGTTCTCATCGACGTTGATCTTTGCGATCTGCAGCTTGTCGCCGTAGTCCTTGGCCACTTCGTCCAGGATCGGGGCGATCATTTTGCACGGACCGCACCATTCTGCCCAGAAATCGAGCAGGACGGGCTTGTCTGACTGGAGCACGTCAGCGTCAAAGGAGGCGTCGCTCACATACTTGATTTGTTCACTCATGGCGGAAAACCTCTGGTTTCGCTCAGTTTAATTTGAAGGCGGGATTTGCCGAACCGCTACATTACACGAGTTTGCGCATACCCGTAGGCAGGCGCCTCACCCGGTGCAGGCCGGCCCGAGCGACGGGACAGCCAAGATAGGCGGGATGCTGCTGATATGTTACCAGTTGATGGGAATTCAATACCTTGCCCGCCAACCTTACGGTGCGCTGCCGTACGCGGTGATAAGACCGGCCGGTGCGGCGGCGTGTAGTGCAATTCTGCCCGCGAAGCCAAGCCTGGTGGGATGATTGTATTAATCGGCGCAAGAGCTTTTATCAATCGGGAGGTGCGTCGAGGCTCGCCGCCAGGCGCCTGGCGTGTGACTTATCGCTAACGTTCCTTGTGTCTGGAGACCCGGTGCGCCGGCCTTGCGCAAGCGCAATCCCATGCGATGCAAAGGTCGCGCGGCGCCACCGGACGCGTAGAATAGAATCATGCGCCCGGCCTCGCGCCCGGCGCCTTCCCGCGCAACAGACAAGGCTACAGACCATGACGCCAGACACCCCTTCCAAGCCGGATCCGCAGCAGCCTCCCGAAGTGGAACACTTGAGCGACGCGCTGGATCACATCAATGCCGCGGTCGAACAGGAGAGCATTGCCGGCGGCGCGGCCAAGGGCCTCCTGTACAGCGTCATCGAGACCCTGGGTGCGCTGATAGGCGACCCCGACCTCCCCGAGCACGCGCGCTCCGGCTACCAGGGCTTGCTGGAGACCGCGCGCGAAATCCGCACGCGCCTTGAAGGCGGCAGCCACTGAACGCTCTCCGGGTATTCCCGCGCTTTTCGCGCATCCCGATGCGCGATGCCCGGCTGCGCGCGCTGACCGCCGCGCGCTTTCTTGCCATGGCATCCGATCCGGCCGTCACTCTCGCTTCATGACCTCGCTGCAATTTCGTCCCGGCCCCGACTTCCTTGCGCAGGCCGCCGCCGCGGCCTGGTATTTCCTCGACCATTGCGGGAGCAGCAAGCCGCCGCGCATGTGGTGGTGCCCACCGCTGCGCAGATCCTCGGCGTGCGCCAGGCGCTGGATGCCGCCGCGCGCGCGGCCGGCAAGCCGCGGCTGCTGCCACGCGTCGTCACCATTGGCCACTGGCTGCTCGACCTGCCGCCCGACCCGATCCCGGTGCGCAGCCATGCGGCGCGGCTGCTGGCCGTGCAGCAGGCCATCCGCGCGCAGGACTGGCTGCGGCGCGCATTTGGCGCTCAGACCGAGGCCGCGGCATGGGGGCTGGCGCAGACGCTGCTCACCATCAGCGACGAACTGAGCGCGCGCTGGCTCGACGACGACGCCATCCGCGACGAAGATGTCGATGGGGACGACCGCGCGGCCCTGCTGCAAGGCGCGCTGGAGCGGACCTACGCGCATCTGTCCTCCCGCTTCCTTGGCGAGGAGGCGCGCATCGTCATGGCCTTCTGGCAAGCCCTGTCCGGACCGGACGATCCGCTGCCGGCGCGCCGCCGCACGCTGCACCGGCTGGCCCAGCACCTGAACGGCCCGGTCATCTGGCTCGGGCCAACGCCGCCCCAGCCGATCGAGGAAGCGTTCCTGCGGCAGGCTGCCGAGCTCGTGCCGGTGATCCGCATCGGCTATGACTGGACTGCGCAGTCCGCGCAGGCGCAGAGCAGCGGTCTCGATGCCGACATGGGCGAGGGGGAAGGGGAGCACGACTGGTACGACACCTTGCTGGCGCTGTGGCCTGAGGCGCGGCTGCCTGGCGCGAACGAAGCCGCCGCGCGCCGCGCGCCGCGCGGCCTGCCGGCGCAGCGCCCGCGCGTGCGCGTGATCGGCAGCGCGCGCTTCGAGGACGAGGCCGGCGCTGCCGCCGAGCAACTCGTGCAGTGGCTCAACGAAGGCCGCCGCCACGTGGCGCTGGTGGCGCACGACCGCGTGGTGGCGCGGCGCGCGCGCGCCTTGCTGGCGCGGGCCGGCGCGCCGGTGCGCGACGAAACCGGCTGGAAGCTCTCGACCACGCGTGCTGCGGCTGCGCTGATGCGATGGTTCGACCTGCTCAACCAGGACGGCGATACCTCGGCGCTGCTCGACCTGCTCAAGAGCCCGTTCTGCCTGCCCGGTTTTCCGCTGCGGGGCGAGGCCATCGCCGCGCTCGAGCGGCAGATCCGGCGCGACGGAATCAGCGGTGGCTGGCGCCGCTTGCAGCAGCGCTTCCGGATTGACGCGGCTGACCAGGCTAGCGCCGATAGCAACGGCGACGACACGGAGCAAGACGCCCGCCGCGCGGCCCGGCAGGCCGCTTGCGAACTGGTGCAGCACCTTGCGGCCGAAGCCGGCGCCTGGCCGCGCGGCAATGCGCAGCACCCGGTCTCGACCTGGCTGGAGCGCCTCGATGCCACGCTCGATGTGCTCGGCATGCGCGAGGCGCTTTCGGCCGACGATGCCGGCATGCAGTTGCTCGACGCGCTGGCGCGCCTTGCCGAGCTGCCGCAGGACGAGACGGGCTCGGGCGCCACGCTCGATCTCGGTGAGTTCCGCTCCATGCTGTCAGCCTTGCTTGAGTCGGTTGCCTATAAGGAACCCTCGGCCAGCGGCGCCGCGCGCATCACCATCCTGCCGCTCAACGGCGCGCGCATGCGCCGCTTCGACGGTGTCGTGGTGGTGGGTTGTGACGACACGCAGCTCCCTCCAGCGCGGCCGAGCTGATGTTTTTCTCCAACCAGATGCGGCGCGAGCTCGCGCTGGAAGACCGCGAGGTGCGCTTCGCCCAGCAGGCGCGCGACCTCGCCGAGGTCTTGCTGAACAACGATGACGTGGTGCTCACCTGGCAGCGCCTTGGCGCGCGCGGCGAGCCCAAGCATGTGTCGGGCTGGATCGAGCGGCTCAGCGCGCTGTGCTCGCGCGCGGGCGCGCCGATCGAGGCAAGCGCGCTGCCGGTGCTGCACGAGACCTTCGCCGAGGTGGGCGGCATGCCCGCGCCCGCGGCATCGGAGCTGGTGCCCGCGCGCTGGAGCGCGCAGGCGTACAACATGCTGCGCCGCTGTCCCTACCAGTTCTTCGCCGGCCGCATGCTCGGGCTGGCGGGGCTGGAAGTCGTCAGCGATGACCTGGAAAAACGCGATATCGGCGAGCTGCTGCACCGCGTGCTGCTGCGTTACCACCGCGAAGCGTCGCAGGACGGCTTGCGCCGGGAGGACGCTCGCCTGGCGCGCCTGCGCGAGATTTCCGATCACGAGTTCGGCGCGCTGATGAAGGAAGACGGCAACGCCATCGGTTACTACCGCCGCTGGTGCGAGGTGCTGCCCTCCTACGTGGCATGGCAGGCCGAGCGCGAAGCGCAGGGCTGGTTCTGGGACGATGGCGAGCTCGATGCCACCGTCGACCTGCCCATGCCCGACGGCCAGCCGCTGCGCGTCAACGGCCGCATCGACCGGCTCGATCGCGCGCGCGACGGCAGCCGCGCGGTGCTCGATTACAAGACCCAGACCGTGCTGCGCCTCAAGCGCAAGGTGGGGGACGTGGAAGAGGATTGCCAGTTGCCGTTTTATGGATTGCTGCGCGCCGACGTCGCCGGTGGCAGTTGGGTGGCGCTCGAAGGCGCGAAGGACGGCCCGCCGGCACCCCAGCGCGAAGTGAGCCTGCCTGACTTCGACGCCGCGGTGGCGTGGCTCGAACAACAACTGCGCAGCGACGTGATGCGCCTGCGCCAGGACGCGCCGCTGCCGGCCTTCGGGGACGCCGGCGCATGCACCTACTGCACCGCCCGCGGCCTGTGCCGCAAGGGCTTCTGGGAAAGCACGGCGTTGCCACCGGGGATCGGGGGCCGCGCATGAGCGTCCACCCTTATCTGCGCGATGGCCAGCCGGTTGCCGAGGCCGAGTTCACGCGCGCGGCCTGCGACCCCGCCAGCTCCGTGGTGGTCGAGGCCTGCGCGGGCAGCGGCAAGACCTGGTTGCTGGTGGCGCGCCTGCTGCGCCTGTTGCTGGCTGGCGCGGCGCCGCACGAGATCCTCGCCATCACTTTCACCCGCAAGGCCGCGGAGGAAATGCGCGAGCGCTTGCTGGAAGTGCTCGCGCAGCTCGCGCGCGACGATGACGACGCGGTGATCGCCGCGCTCACTCAGCGCGGGCTCTCGCCCGATGCCGCGCGCGCCGCGCTGCCGCGCGCGCGCGGCCTGCACGCGCAGGTGCTGGCCGCGCCCGGGCGCATGGCCATCGACACCTTCCACGGCTGGTTCGGCACGCTGCTGCGCGGCGCGCCGCTGGCGTCGGGCATCGTGCCGGGCGCCACGCTGCGCGAAGACGCGCTGCGCATGAAGCGCGAGGCATGGGCGCCGTTCTGGCAGGCCCTGGCCACGCCGCCATATGCCAACCTGCGCGTGGCCTTCGAGCGGCTGGTGGACGCCATCGGCGAGTTCCAGGCGCGGGCCTTGCTGGACGCCATGTTCCATGCGCGCAGCGAATGGTTTGCCTTGCGCGAAAGCGCCGATCCCGCCGAGGCGCTCGCCGCGGACCTGGGCGAGGATGCCCAGATCGACGTGTTGCTGGAAGTGCTGGCCGATGACAGCTGGCTCGACGCCTGCCAGGGCATGGCGTCGCAACTGGGCCGGGGCGGCAAGACCGAGCAGGCCCACGCCACGCGCCTGGCCGATGCGATCCTGGCGATCCGCGCCTGGCGCGAGGCGGGCGCCGAAGGGGCGAGCCCGCCGAGCGCACTTTCGCGATCTTGCGCGACGCGTTTTTCACCGCCGCCGGCAAGCCGCGCTCCTTGCGCGCCACCACGGCGCTGACCAAGGCGCTCGGCGGCGAGGCCATGGTCGATGCGTTCCTCGCGGAGCACGGCGAGATGTGCGCCGCGTTGGAGCAAGTCGCGCAGCGCCGCTGCGAGGCCGCGGTGCTGGCCGTCAACCTGGCGCTGTACGAACTGGGCGACGCGCTGCTGACGCGCTACCAGCATCACAAGTCCGAGCAGCGTGCGATGGACTTTGCCGACCTCGAATGGCTGGCCGCGCGGCTGATGCGCGACGAAGAGACCGCGACCTACCTGCAGGTCCGGCTCGATGCGCGCTACCGCCACCTGTTGCTCGACGAGTTCCAGGACACCAACCCGCTGCAATGGCGCATCCTGCAGGGCTGGCTGGCTGGTTACGCGGGCCTGGGCGAGCGGCCCACGGTGTTCCTCGTGGGTGACCCGAAGCAATCGATTTATCGCTTCCGCCGCGCCGATGCGCGCCTGTTCCAGACCGCCAGCGAGATGCTGCTGGCGGGCTTCGGCGCCACCGTGCTGCGGACCAATCGTACCCGCCGCAACCGCCCGGAAGTGCTCGACTGGGTCAACGCGGTGTTCGACACCGCGCGCGCGGACGGGCGCTATCCGCTGTTCGAGACGCAGACGACCGCGCTGGACGAGCCGGGCGGCCCGGTGTGGCTGCTGCCGCTGGTCGAGCCCGAGGCGGAGCCGGCCGGAACGCAGGCCCCGCAAGGGAGGCTGAGCAAGCCGAGGCCGCGCAGGACGCCGCCACGCACCGCGATACGCCGACGCAGCCGCGCCAACACGAGGGCGATTCGCTAAGGCTTGAAGAAGGCCGGCGCGTGGCCGCCTGGTTAAAGCACATCCGCGCCACGGTGCCCGTTGCCGACAGCGGGGCCCGCGGCCCGCGCGCTGGAGCGATGTGCACTTGCTGGTGCGCCGCAAGACCCATCTGGCGGAATACGAACGCGCCTTCCGCGAGGCCGGCATTCCCTGCCTGAGCCCGCGCCGCGGCGGTTTGCTGGCCACGCTGGAAGCGCTCGACCTGTCGGCGCTGCTGGCGTTCCTGATGACGCCGGAGTCTGACCTGGACCTGGCCCATGTGCTCAAGAGCCCGCTGGTGGGCGCGACCGACGAGGACCTGATCGCCATCGCGCAGATGACCCAGGCGCGCGAGCCGCGGCCCGGCTGGTGGGCCTGCCTGCGGGAGCAGGGGCTGCCCGAGTTCGGCAGTCCGGCACTGCGCGATGGCGTGGCGCGTCTGCGCCACTGGCTGGAAGTGGCGCCGCATCGCCCGGTGCATGACCTGATCGACCACATCTACCATGGCGGCGAAGTGCGCCGGCGCTATGCCGAGGCCGCGCCCGCCGAAATCCGCGACCAGGTGCTGGCCAACCTCGATGCCTTCCTGAAGCTCTCGCTCGATCTCGACGGCGGGCGCTATCCGAGCCTGCCGAAGTTCATCGACGAGTTGCAGGAAATCCGGCGTGGCGAAGAAGGCGAAAGCCCGGACGAAGGCGGCATGGCCGACAGTGCGCAAGACGCGGAAGGCGAAGCCGATGCGGACACCGATGCCGCCGACAATGCGCAGGACGCGGTCCACATCCTCACCGTGCACGCGGCCAAGGGGCTGGAGGCTCCGTTCGTCGTGCTGCTGGACGCGAATCACAGCGATGCCGCCGCGGACCGGGGCGGCATCCTGATCGACTGGCCGCCTTCGTCCGGGGTGCCGGTGCACTTCTCCGCCTACGGCAAGCGCAGCACGCGCGGGCTGGCTCGCGCGCCGCTGTTCGAGGCCGAGGCCGCCTTGGCCGAGCGCGAGAACTGGAACCTGCTCTATGTGGCGATGACGCGCGCGCGCCAGGGCTTGCTGGTGAGCGGCGTCAAGGGGCGCGCATCGCGCAGCGCCGACAGTGCCGAGGGCAACCGCGAGATCGCCGGCAGCTGGTATGCGCGGCTGCTGGCGGCCGGGGTCGGCGTGGAAGTCGAGCCGTTCCCCGCGGCCACCGCGCAGGATGTGGCGGATGCCGCCGCCAGCAATGACGCGCGCGTGCGCTTTACCGATTTTCGCCAGCGTTACCGCGAAGCGGCCGAGAGCCTGGCGCCGGTGCTGGCGTGGGAAGACGAGGAAGCGGAGCAGGGCGCTGCCCCGGGCGAGGATGGCGACCATACGATCGTGTTCGATGCCGACGCGGCGCGCCGTGGCGAGTTGTTGCACGCGCTGCTGGAACGTGTGACGCGCTATCCAGAGGCGTTCGAGGGGTTGCCCACGCCCGAGGTGGTGATGCGCTGGTTCCCGCTGGCGGGCGCCGGCACGGCGCAGGCGCGCACGCTGTGGCGGGACCAGGCGCATGCCGCGGTCGAAGGCGCCCGGTTGATGCTGGACGCGCCGGCATTGCGGCCGTTGCTGTTCCCGCAAGCCGCGCTCAGCGCGCGCAATGAGGTCGAGCTTTACGATGCGCGCGGCCGCCTGCTGCGGATCGACCGCCTGGTGGAGTTTGCCGATCGGGTGGTGATCATCGATTACAAGCTGCGCCTGCTGCCGCAGGAGCACGCGGCCTACGCGCAGCAGCTCGCGGGCTACGTGGCGGCCGTCAGGCCCATGTTCCCGGGGCGGCGGGTCGAGGCCGGCGTGGCCACGGCCGACGGGGAGTGGATTGCGGCCGATGCGCTGCACACGTCGCGCCAGGGCACGCTGTTCTAGGCGGGGGCTGGATCAAGGGGAACGGGAGGGCGTTGCGTGGATACCGATTCAGCGATGCCTTGCCGAACGTTGTGGCGGGCGGATGGTCGGTGCCATCAATATGCCGTCAATATGCCATCAACGGCTTGATGCGCTGACTTGAAGAAAGCGCGATGATGCGAAGGGGGTACTGCTGGATAGCTGTGGAAACCAGCTAGGGAAGATGTTAGGGGGACGAGCCCGACCATCCCCACCTCTGGCGCTAAACCGTTACAAAACAACGACTTAGCAACGGCAATCACAGCCACGTGACTCACTCAGGTGACACACCCGGAGCCATTGTAGCAGCCCATCCTGCTGGCCTGAACGAAACACAATGCGACGATCCCCACAGCAGTGCTATGGCTAATCTCCATGCTGTGAGGTACGGTGCACTTCGATTACAAGAGAGGGAATAGCCCCGATGAACGTACTCTCATGGCCTTCGATTGCCTTCTATTGCGTCTTCGCAGTCTGTATCTACTACCAGCAGTTGCACCTCAGGAATTTTCGCGGACGTAGCCAAGTCTTTGGTTTCGTGTTGGGCCTATCGGCCCTTGCCGGAACCCTCACAGGGCTGGCCTATCTCGGCTATTACGGCTGGACTGTCGCGTGGTGGGCACCGCTCGTAATCTTCGTTATCGGATTGCTTGCCAGCTTCACGGGTGTTCTGGTTGAACGGATCGTTGGCACGCTGCCGCTCAGCCTTGCAGCATTCCTTGGCTGGCCGGTTTCAACCTATTTCATGTTTCACTACATGCCTAGATAGCAGGGAGACCGATGCGGGATGATGCTACCGGCAAGAGCAAAATTTCCACAGAACCCGCACTAGGAGGTAGCCCGTGTTGCCGTGTATGGCTACGGTAAATAATCTGGCGGGGTTCCACAGTGCCTCTAATCGCTTGGTTGCGGCAGCAAATTCTCTTGTGCCGGGTGGTGGGGTTAAAATTCGCGGATAGCTGGTGCTATTGGTCTTGATTTAGGCGTCTCGCCGAAAAAATAATATTGCAACCCCTCGTCAGAGGGGTGATGGGGGAAGCATGAAACGGATGGCTTTTTTGGCTGCGCCTTTGTTGCTCACTGCCTGTGTGACGTTTGGGCAAATGGATGATGGTCTGCGCAAGCTGAGTGGACGAAGTATCGACGATGCGATATCTGTTCTCGGCTATCCGGATGGGGAAAGGGATATTGCCGGTCGCCACCTTTATGTATGGGGAAATAGTAGTACATCTACGGTTCTTATGCCGCAGTCTCAAACAACATATGGGAATGTCACTTCTAATCGCGGTTACGCAAACTATAGCTCCACTAGCTATTCAAGTGTCCCGGTAGCTATCAATCAGCGATGTGAAATCATCCTTGAAGTCGATTATGCAAAACGCATAACAAAGTGGCAATATCAAGGAAATCTCGGTGGATGTAGGCCCTATATTCAGCGTCTTAATGAATTACCGGAAGCGCCTGTATCCACGTTCCAAAGTGGAAAGCCTAAAGGGATTTTCGCGCAGCCTTAGAATCTGATGGCTGCAGAATCTGCTGACTGATATGGCTCGGATTGGACGAGTGCTACGAAGCCAGAGGCAATAACTGGATATTGCAAGAATTGTTCGAACTTTATGCAATCGAGGCAAGGGGTGTTTGATGCGATATCTGAGAGTCATGGCGCTTCTACTGGTTTTCGTTACTAATGTTCATGCTCTAGAGTCCTTGGATAGGGCACCAGATCCCGCGGCCATCATTGGCACAGGACAGTTCTCATGTGGTCAGTTCATTGAGTATCGTACGCAGAACGACGCTAACCAGCTAAATATGATCGTTCAATGGGTATGGGGATTTCTCAGTGCATACAATGTTCGAGGTAACTTCGGTATAAAGTGGCAGCGTGTATCACACATCGATATGCCCGATTCCCCCTCGGTGCTGCTGCAACTTGAAACATATTGTCGGAAGCATCCGTTAGGCAATTTGATGGAGGCAACCTTCGACGGTATAAGGGGGCTAAATGGCTCCGTTGTATGGAAGGGTCGATAGATAGGGTTCAGGTGAATATAAGAGGCGGGAATGTCTATTTCAGTCGAACAAATGGCTCTGCTGCACGAACATCTTACCGCAGCCGGTGACAGTGCCAATCACCCTATTCAAGCGGAAATTGATGCAGCACGACGAAGGGCTGCGAGGGACGGAATGGGCGGCGGTTTCGTTCGCGCGATTGTTGCCATTTATGAGCAAGCAAATCAGCGCGTGGCGACAGGCATCGTTCAAGAGATCAGAACTCTCTGCACGACTTTGCACATGCCCTTAGGTAGCGGTGACATTGAATCGTTGCAGTCCTTGGCGCTTTCGGCACTTTTGAATGATGCAAGGGGAGATTCAATTTTGAGGGCGAACATTCCTGCATCCTTTTCCGAGAATGTGATTCAGGCAGGCAATGATCTGATTGCGGAGTCCAACATTCGGCTGCGTCCATCCGTCGCTAGGGATGTGCGCTTATTCGTGCTTCAACACATTGCGGCGAGGGAAAGCATGGGAAAGTCAGCAGGAGGGAACACTTTTAACATTCAAGGCAACGTTGGTGTATTACAGGCAGGCGACCGTACCACGGCACACGTGCACCAGGGCTTGAGTGGTGACGAAATTTCGAAGATTGTGCATCAGTTCGCCATCGTGATAGCAGAACTACACAAAATCTCGCCCGATCACTTACCAAATCGGGATGCGCTCGTACAAGAGGTTCAAGCGTGCGAATCGGGTGTGCGCGAAGGCAAACCAGATGCCGGAAGGATTAAGACGCTAGTCACGGACATATTTAAGGGTGGTATCGGCGTCGTCCAAAATGCACCAGCCTTGATCGCAGGTGTGCAAGCAATTGCAGCGGCGTTTGGATTTCAGTTGCCGGGTGCCTGAATCCAATGGCGGTTGGAGTCTGACACGCATGGGCACGGCGTCCGCTGCTGCCTGAGACTGTCGCTCACCCAGGCGCGATCCTTGGATCGGCTAAGGTTTGGTGTGACTGTTAGCGGATTGGCCCGGACGGAATATCCAGTTAGCAGCACGAGAGCTAAGAAATAAAATGTATTACCACTAGTATTGCGCTGACGACAAATAATGCAGGGCCGTAAAATATACCATACGCCCGAATGTTATATAGATTTGCATTCATTACGTACTCGATCGCCGCGTCTCGCGCAACCTGAAGATATCTGCCTGTGATTGCGTCGCCAGGTTGGAGTTGGCTAGATACGTGATCCGCGAGTTGATCGGGAGTCACGAACAATTTGGCTGACTGGTAGTAGTCTTCATAGAGTTTCCGCAGCTCATCGAGAAAGACTTCCTTATTGACGCTTTCCGTCTCCGGCAGGGACTTAATAAGGCCCAAAACACGGGAGCACTTGGAGTCCGCCTTAACCAATAGCGCCGCGTCCCAAGTAACCAGTACGGAGAATGCAATAAGAACGAGCCACCATATGTTCAAAGTCTTTACACGTTGTTCAGCCGGAGGATTAGCAATTTGATCTACGAATTCAACCTTCGCCACCTCCTTGATTTTATTGGAAAGCCTTATAGTTAGGGGTTCGGTAGAAAAAACAGAACAGTCGATTGCTTCGGTTGGGTTAAACAAGTTCCACCGCAACGTGAAGCTTGCATCGGTGAAAGACTGAAGATTGTTGCTGCAATCAGCACGCAATAGCTTTGTGGGCGTGGTCGACGCTATTGTTATCGGCTCAAAAATGTAGTCTTTAGTGAATGCTCGTTTGCCTGTGTTTTTGAGCTGTATTTTAGTAAGGTAAAGCGATGTCGTTTCTTTGTCATTAAAATATACTCGTATATCAGACACCCCACTTTTGTTTTCGATTATTTTGTCCGCGCTCTTCAAAAATAGAGTAAGGCCGTAGTCGCTGCTGGAGCTTATCTGTTGATACAGGCCAGCTACTCCACCAATTGTCGATATAATGACAACGAAATACCATACCCTCATCAGTATGTTCTTAATCATTTTTTATTAACTCCCCCGCCTATTCAACAAGGCATGCTTCATTAGTGCTACACGCCAACCCCTGAACTATACCGTCACCCAGGCCGCCTCGGCTCTCCCACCCCGCACTTCGGCGAAGGATCATTTTTTTGGGGGGCATTCTTGGCAAAGGGTTTGCCTGCCAGAAAAAATATCCACTTGGTCGGAGGCTTGGCTTAACGTGGGCGGCCATGCCGCTTTCGCCAACGGCTAACGGATGAAATATCCAATGGTAGGGCCATCACTGGCGGGTAGTGCCTTGGGCAGTCCAAGCTGCGTTAGGCGCTCTACGGGCCGCTAATCAAGCCAGAAACGGATAAAGCCAGCACCGGATGGATGCTGGCCTGTGGGCATATGGTCAGGGAGCGTGTCAGGCGCTGGCCGTAGCAGCTTCCTGCTTCACCTGCTGGCTGAGACGTGCCAAGGTAGAGCGAGAGCACCCAGTAGCTGCAACGATGTGGTTCCAGCTATCGCCACGTTTCAGCATCTGCATGATTGCCTCATTGCGCTCAGTGTCAGGCTTACGGCCTTTGTATCCACCCTCAGCCTTCAGCTTGGCTATGCCTTGAGCCTGACGGCGGCGACGGTCAACGTAGTCCTTACGCGCGATGGCCGCCAGCATGTCAAGCATCATCCCGTTCAGTGCCTGAAGCATACTTGCCGTGAATTCGTCGCCGGGTGTAGCGAGTGCATGGGATGTAGGCAGGTCTAGGGCCACTACACGTACATGCTTTTCTTTGAGCTTGGCTTTCAGGTCGTCCCAGTCGTCAGCGTTCAGACGCGAGAGGCGGTCTACTTGCTCGATCAGGAGGACATCGCCATCATGGCAGTCCTCCAGGAGTCGGAACAGTTCAGGACGTTGCAGCGATGCGCCGGATTCGTTTTCGATGTACATCGAGGCAATCTGCAAACCTTGTTCGCTGGCGAATGCCTCAAGGTCGTGCCTTGCACGTTGCGCGTCTTGCTCTTTCGTACTGGCTCTCAGATACCCACGGACAAACATTCTTGCTCTCGGTTCGCTTTGGATAGTTCGCAATATAGCAGTTCGATTAGGGTTGTGCAATGGCACTTATCGAACCAGTTTCCAAAGCTGGAATCGCGGTTCGGCTGGGCTATACTCAAATGGAACTGGCTATCCGGCAGGGAAGGGACTTGGTAAAACTGGCACCGATGGCGCTAACAACCTGGCTATAGACGTGCAAAAAAGCCTTATAAATCAATCACATAACACACTTTTCAAGGGTTATACAACGAAGAATCAAGCCCTTGCAGCCGCCTTTGACGACACGATACTGTATGGATATCCAGTATTTGGGCCAGTTTCGGTGCAATTCGTGGTGTTGGCGCGTGCCGCGCATGCGTTATGAAGAATTGAACGCGTAAGTTTGCTTAGCAATCTAAGCTAATTTTGTCATTCGTCGTTACAGCACGAAGCTAACGCCTTGCTCCCGGTATGGCATGTCAAACTGCAATGCCAATCCCTTACGGGCGAAGTGGATGTATCCGAGGTAGCTGCGAAGGCTGTCGATGTTGATCGCTACCAAGCCAGCTTTCTTGTACGTCAACATCTCGTCAAACGGGATAGGCTCGTCAAAGACAACGACAAGGTTCTGAGGCGTGAGAACAAACTGGACACCAGCTTGCTTGTAACGGCTGTGGCTCCACTGGAGGTTCAGCAGGTCTTTCAGGATCAGTCTTCCGCCTCGGTAATTGCGCTGACGATCCAGCGCTCTGTTGGCCGTGCTCTGGCTGGTCTTGTTGTTCAAAGCATGACACTTGGTTTCAACGTACAAGTCCAGGCGTGGATGGTGCCAGTCTGGCTTCGCCCGGTATGGTGCATCCTGCTTGTCGGTGAAGACGAGCGGCAAGCCGCTGGCGTCGTTGTAGTAATCGTCACAGCGGACGAAGCCAAGGCTTAGCATCGTTGGCGCAATGCGCTGTTCGAATTTTGAATCGTATGACGGCTGTGCGCCGTGGCTTGCATTCTGTTCAGTCATGGGGATGGCGCTAACGCGCTGTATGGGATGTGCGAAGGGAATATGCTCAGGCAGCAATGGGCATGCTTCGCATTTAATAGTACGGTGAAAGTTATGCGTGGTATGCTTGTTATTGGCGAGAAAACCGCCGCCAGCCCTTATCCAGCAACGGTTTGCAGTAACACGGATAACTCGAATCTATGCGTGTTCTATGCGTGTTATTGCCGGGTCTATGCGTGTTATCAGAAGGCTGGCACAGCGTCTAGGATGGCTTGAGCGGCTTTCCGGTCTAGTTCGCACCTGACCCAATACCGTCTGCGGTTTCCTTCAAGTAGAAGTTCTTGCGACCGGTAGCCACTCTCTACCAGGGCGTGATTGATGGCGGCGTTTTGCGGCTTGGTGTAACCAGAGTCAACGATATGTTTTTGCAGGTCGGTAACATGCAACACTGGATTCTCTGCGAAGTAGTCTGCATAGACGTCATCCAAAGCATTCTTGCTCATGCCAATCATCGTCAGTAGCTGCTGACTTTGTGCAATATGCTTCGGGTTGAATCCTGACAAGTCATATTGCATAAACCAGTTGTAGATAATGCTCAGGCTGTCAGGCTCGTCCAGCCATGCGCCAAGTCGAGAGATAAATTCCTGCGTCTCTTCCTTCGATTCACGGTGTACCAGCTTGGCAGGTGAAAACCATCTCCTATCGTCTTCGTCAAGGCGTAATGGACGGTCAAGGTTGGAAGCGAGAATGAATCTGGTGTATGTGCGTACCATTCTTGCCATCTCGCCTTTGTGCTCCACAGGTGCCGATTCTTCAGACAATATTGATTTCAGGCGTGTCATGGTTTCATCGCTACCCTTCCGTGGATCGTCCAGAAGGCACAATAGATTATCTTCCAGCACGGTAGAGAATTGCGATGTAATCTTGGTAAAGCTTGGAGCTATCGACGTGTGCAGCAGCAGCGGAGCTAGGATTTCATTGAAGAGAAAACCTTTACCAGTTCCGCTCTGGCTGACGAGAAGTAAATGCCATGACGGACGTTCCTGTGGCTTTTGAAAACAGTGGGCAAGCCATTGTGTACATGTGCGCCGGTCGTATCCGTCAGGGAACAAACGTTCCAAGAATTCGGTAAATAGTGGGGAGATTTTGGTGTCTGTGGTGACTGGCTCGAATTGGCGATAAGTGTTGCACCATAGCGTGCCGTATTCACTTACGAAATTGTCACCGGCAGGTTGGAACTTGTGTCCAAACACGAGGGGTAGAGAGCGCCGGAGATATCCGGCGATTCCATCGGGAGGGGTGTTGGTGGTGTCCCATCGTCTAAACATATCTGGTAACGCTGCCTCGGGTGGTGTAACCCTAGTGAAGCGATTGTATAGACGGACGGTGGTGTACTTCTCGGAAGCGAGGAAGCACCAGCCCAAGGAGTCGAGGTAACGGGAAAACAACAAGAATTGCGGGTTAGCTGATTGTGACATCGTTTGTAATTTCCTTGCCAGCGTTGGAGATGAGCGTTTCAAGAATTGTGGATTGATTCAGTTGTGTGGTCTGTACCAATTTGTGCAACGCAGCCCAGGTCTCAGGCTGCATATAAACGTAACGTCTTTCCAGCATTACACCGTCTTTACCTTGCAAGGTTTGACGACCGGACTTATTCGTGGTTGGCATGATGATTTAATCTCCTGAGGTGAGGCTGGTGGTACAGCCTCGTGCCGTGATATTGGATTACTTGGCCTTAGCCTTCGTGGCTGGTACTGGCTTGTGCAGCTTCACAGCGTAGTAGCCTGGGAACCAGCCTTGGATTGAGTCTTCCGCCATGACATAGCCAAAACTAAACCAATGTTGCAATCGGAGCATGTAGATGTATTCCGAGGTCTCGCACACATCTGCGACGTCAGGTTGCGATGACAAATAAGAATCCATAGCCAGCGCTTCGGCCCTGGCGATTGCGGCCCGTTCGGCCTGCCGTGACTTTTCCTCTTTCTCGCGCTTCACAGCTTCGGCGTGGTATTCAGCATCCGTCAGATTCCGGTTTGCATACGCTGTTGCAGATTGTTCTTTCAGTCGTTCACGCTCATGCTCGGCGTGGATCGCTTCTCGGTAATCGGCCCATGCATCCTTCCAGGCGTCATACTCTTGAGGCGTGATCAGCTTGGTATTGTCCAAGTTCGCAGGCGGTTGAAGTTTGGTATTGTTCGTCATTTCGTTTTCCTTAGTATTTGTAGATTACAGTCTTCGCGGTTTGCACGGCCTTAGCTTCTGCAAGTTCAGATTGCAGAGTTTTAACCTGATCTTTCAGTGCGGTTAACTCGACGCGCAGTGAAGTGATAGTGTCCAGAAACTTGGTCGCCATGGTGTCGTTTCCGGCTTTCACGCTCGGTGGCGCTGGATTGGCTGGTGCTTGTGTTTTGGATTTGCGAACTTGCGGTTTCATGGTATTGATCCTTAGTATTGGTGTTGCAATGAAAAAGGGAAGCAATCGCTTCCTTTGGTGTATTAACATTGTGGCTTGTCATTGTGAGAACTTGCAGAACCGGAAAATTCTGCCGTCGCTCAGAGGTACTACAATGTAGCCATTGAAGAGTGCGGCAAGGGTTAGCGTGCTGAGATTGACTGTGCAGTGGAAAATGTCTCCATAGTCCACGAGCAATTGCCTACTGTGGCGCGTACAGTCAATTGGATTCTTTGCGATGTGGTCGACTAGTTCGTCTGTAGTCAGTGGCAGTGATTTGGTCATATGATTCCTTTATCGTTTGACGTGCGTTGTCCAGCCGTGGCGAGTATTCGCACGGAAGTGGATATTGCAGTTTGGTAATGTGGGAGAGGCGAACCGCGAATGCGGCGCAGGGATTCAGAGTACGCGGCTGGGGGTGATGAGCACGTTAGCCTGATCCCTCGTGATCGTTCCGCAGAAGAACAGATGCATCAAAGCGGCGTGCAGCTTGCTAGGCTCGGTGCCAGCGTGGCGCAGCTTGAATAGCGATTTGCGTACGGCCACCACGGTCCATGCTCGTCCTCGCGGTGACGGCAGGGCGCTCTCGTTCAAGAGGTCGGCAATCTGCTGCTGTGACAAGTCGCGGTTGATACCGTCAATCAGAGCTAGAAGAACGCGCTGGTAATAGACGAGACTGTGGGTGGTTCGTGGATGGTAAGTCGGCTTCAGGTGCATGAGAGGTTCCTTCGTAAATTGCTCGCTGTGTCATGGAGGTTTCCGGTTGACAGGCTGATGAGATTGACATACAGTGTTATCGGGGAAGTCTTTTCCTCGACTATGCGCATAGTATAATCGGATACCTATCATCTGTCAAGTAGGTATGCAAGGGCTAAATTGTAACTGAATGTTACTGGATGCCTAACTAGGCTCTTTGCGCAAAGCAGAAGAAAGCTCTTGACAACGATAGCGCCAGGGCCTGGCTACTCGCTAGGTAGTCCCCCATTCCCTAGCATTGCCTCAGTCTGCTACGTGCTATCGCACCATGTGTCGTGCACTGTACGTGCGGAGATGGCCCCGTAGGGGCTATACAGAGCCGCCAGCGGCCTTTCATGGGTGCGGATAGGGGTGGGGTGGTCCCACCCCGAATAATCGCTTGTGGGGCTTGTGCTGGCTTCAGTACTTTCCGGCTGGCTGCCCGTACACCTTGCCCAAGGCCAGTCCGGGATACTTGATCGCTTCCACTGCGGTGCGCAGTATCGCAACCGGATGGCTGTAGACCTTAGTCCCTACGCTGCCCGGACCATCGTGCCCCGTAATTTTGTCTTGCACGGCGTCTGCAATCCCGGCTTCAGTCATCTTGGTGCGCACCGTATGCCGCAAGCTGTGGAAGTCTGGTACGCCTTCATCTACCAGCTTCCGGGCCTCACCAAACCACGCGGAGAAGTAACCGCCGGGTTTATCCTTGCGAAGCTTCAAATCAGGCCATAGCCGATCATGCCCGACTTGCTTGGTAGCTTCCACGTACTCAAGGAACCCAAGCCGAACGAGTTCGCTGTGCAATGGAATGTCTCGGACGCCTGCCGCCGTCTTGACGGTTGAGCCTTCGCCTTCGTCGTTGATGCAGATGAATGTTTGATCGTCACGGGTGACAACATCCACAGCACGGAGTTGGCAAAGTTCACTGATGCGTGCGCCAGTGAACAAGCCTAGCAACGGAATCCAGTACGCAGCATCCCTACCGGCCCTCCATTGGTTTGTGGGCAAGTCGTACCGGGTGAACAGTGGCAACGAGAAGAATGCTTGTACTTGCGCTGCCGTCCAAGGTCGCCGCTTGTTCTCGGTCTTGTACTCGATATCAAGACGTTCCCACGGATTACGGTCAAGCCATTCCAGATCGCTACGTGCGTAGTTGAACAACGACTTCAACGCCGTCAGTCGATCATGCTTGGTCTTGGATGCCCCGTCTTGTTGCAGTAGCCATGCCCGGAAGGCATCGCCTTGATCGCGCTTGATTGTCGTCAGGGGAGGGTTGCCGAACTGCTGCTCAAACATCTCCAGTACTCGTTCGGTCTTGTCAATCGTATCCTGACGCTTTGCCGCTTTCCAGCGGTCAAACACATCCCGTAGGGTGCGTGGCTTTGCGTCTGCAATCGCTTTCGGTGTCGGTGCTGGGGGTTGCTCTACAAGCTTTGCACTCAGAGGTTCTTCTAGGTGTTGCAGGTAGTGCCGCAGAGCCTCACCGGCTCCGGGTGTGTCTTCGGTAAAGGCAATCCCCATGTCTTGCGCAACGGATTGCATCCCAACTATGCCCACGCCGCGATGGTATCGGAGTAAGTCCTTGCGCCAAGACTGGTCGATCCGCACATCCTCCCTGTTGAGGGTGTCATGCAGTGTCCGTTGAGCAATCATCCGCCCCATTTCGGGCGTGACTTTCTCAATCCGCAACGGGTTCAACGCTATGCGCTGCTCATGAAAGCGAGCATGCCACTCTGCGTTAAGTTCGGTAGCCTTGCGGTTGGCGTCTTGAAGGACAGGAGTCCCAAGCGAACACCGATGCGCCCATTCGGATGGGTACAGGTGTCGAAGGTCTTTCGGTGCTTTGATTTTCCATTGCCAGACGTTGGAACCGCTACGGCGGTGAACGCCAGTGGATCGCTTTGCCATTTTGTCAGTCGTCATTTGCGATTGCTCAAGTGACACACTGAAAAGACACACTGGCTGGCTGGAAGTCCTTGATTTGCCGTAAAGTATTGGCGTACAAGGATTGTGGAGTATGAGGCGGACGAGCCCGACCCTCGGCACTGGCGGAAAACGGCTGTGGCTGCTTCGTTCCCGACCTGACCAGGTTGACCGCGCCACCATGCGAGGAGGCCCGTCCGGTCGGCATTGTAACCCAGAGCGGGCGGGTCCGGCGGATTTCCGCGAAATTGATTGCGTAAATTGATTGAGTCATGCAACCCAGACACCTGCGAGATCCACGATGAATGCCAAAGACCAGATGCTCCGCGCCACGCTGCCGCCCCAGGACATCTCCACGGAGGTCCTGCTGGAGAAGTACGCCAAGGGTGAGGAAGCGACTGCCGCCGATGTGCGCCAGCGGGTGGCGCGCGCGCTGGCCGAGGCGGAGCCCGAGGCGCAGCGCGAGCAATGGGCCGAGCGTTTCCTGTGGGCGCAGGAGCAAGGCTTCGTGCCGGCCGGGCGCATCAACTCGGCGGCGGGAACACGCATCGAGGCCACGCTGATCAACTGCTTCGTGCAGCCGGTGGGCGACTCCGTGTCCGAAGCGCGTGACGGCAAGCCGAGCATCTACACGGCGGTGGCGCAGGCTGCGGAGACCATGCGGCGCGGCGGCGGCGTGGGCTATGACTTCTCCGCGATCCGCCCAGCCGGCGCGCTGGTGCGGGGCACGCACTCGCGCGCCTCGGGGCCGGTGTCGTTCATGAAGGTGTTCGATGCGTCCTGTGCCACGGTGGAGTCCGCCGGTTCGCGCCGTGGGGCGCAGATGGGGGTGCTGCGCTGCGACCACCCGGATATCGAGACCTTCATCCACGCCAAGGACCAGGGCGACCTGACCAACTTCAATCTCTCGATCGGCGTGGGCGACGACTTCATGCGCGCGGTCGAGGCCGATGGCGAGGTCGAACTGGTGCACGAGGCCGAGCCCGCGGCACAAACCATCGCCGATGGCGCCTACCGGCGCGACGACGGGCAGTGGGTCCATCGCCGCGTGCCGGCGCGCCAGTTGTGGGACCAGGTGATGCAGGCCACCTACGACCATGCGGAGCCCGGCATCCTGTTCCTGTCGCACATCAACGACGACAACAATCTCTATTACTGCGAGCGCATCGAGGCCACCAATCCCTGCGCGGAGCAGCCGCTGCCGGCCTATGGCTGCTGCGACCTCGGCTCGATCGACCTGACCCGCTTCGTGCGCCAGCCCTTCGGCACGGACAGCCGCTTTGATTTCGAGGCCTTCGCCGAGGTGGTGCGGCTGGCGGTGCGCATGCTCGACAACGTGCTCGACGTCACCTACTGGCCGTTGCTGGAGCAGCAGGCCGAGGCACACGCCAAGCGGCGCATCGGCCTGGGCTTCCTCGGGCTGGGCAGCGCGCTGGTGATGCTGGGCATCCGCTACGACAGCGAGGCGGGGCGCGCGCTGGCCGCGCGCATCGCGCAGACCCTGCGCGATACCGCTTACCTGGCATCGGCCGGGCTGGCGCGGGAGAAGGGCGCCTTCCCCTCTTCAACGCCGAGGCGTACCTGGCCAGCGGCTTCGCGCGGCGCCTGCCGCCGGCGGTGCGCGAAGCCGTCGGCCGCGACGGCATCCGCAACTCGCACCTGCTGTCGATCGCCCCGACCGGCACCATCACGCTGGCGTTTGCCGACAACGCCTCCAACGGCATCGAACCCGCCTTCTCGTGGACCTACAACCGCAAGAAGCGCACGGCGGACGACAACTACAAGGTGTTCGAGGTGGCGGATCATGCCTGGCGCCTTTATCGCCACCTCGGCGGCGATATGGCGCAGTTGCCCGACAGCTTTGTCACGGCGCTGCAGATGTCGGCGCTGGATCATATGAAGATGCTCGAGGCGGTCCAGCCCTATATCGACACCAGCATCAGCAAGACGGTGAACGTGCCGGAGGACTACCCGTACGAGGCCTTCCGCAACCTTTACCTGGAAGCCTGGCGCGCGGGGCTCAAGGGGCTCGCCACGTACCGCCCCAACAGCGTGCTGGGCGCAGTGCTGTCGGTGACGCCGCCCCCGGCGGGCGCCCCTGATGCACTTGCGGCGCCCGCTGTGACGGACGATCCGCTGCGCAAGCCATTCGCGAGCCGTCCGGTGGGCGACCTCGAAGGGGTGACTTCCAAGGTCGAGTACATGACCTATGAGGGGCACAAGACGGTGTACCTGACGGTCAACTTCATGCGCGTGGCGGGTCTGCTCGACGGCAAGCCCGTAGCCGTGGAGCGCCCGGTGGAGTTCTTCATGCCGGCCGGGCAGCGCAACGACGGCCAGCAGTGGATCACCTCCACCATGCGGCTGCTGTCGATGGTGGCGCGTTCCGGCGGCTCGATCGCCAAGGCATTGGCCGATATGCGCAATGTTGTATGGGACAAGGGCACGGTGCGCTATGGCACGCTGGCGCGCCAGGACGGCACCGAGGTGCCGCGCTTCCATGATTCCGAGGTGGCGGCGATCGGCTACGCCCTGCAACGCATCCTGATCAAGCGAGGGTTCCTCGACGCGGAAGGCGCCCAGGTGCCGGTGGCGGCGCTTGCGGCCCGTCTGGCCGGGCTGGAAGGGCCCGGCGGGGGCGGCGTCGATGGCGGGGGCGCGGCCCAGGCCGCACGCTCCGGCGGCTTGCCGGCCGCCGGGCTGGGGCTGGGCTCGGGCAAGCCTTGCCCGGAGTGCGGCGCCCATGCCCTGCACAAGGTAGATGGCTGCGCCAAGTGCGCCAACTGCGGTTATGTCGGGGAATGTGGCTAGGGGCTTGGGGCGTAGGGCAACGCACCCGGGACGCATGTGAATCCCGCCTGAAGGACGGCCGCCTTTTGCTACAATCGCCGCCATGAGTTATCAAGTGCTAGCGCGCAAATGGCGCCCCCGGGATTTCACCACGCTGGTCGGCCAGGAGCACGTGGTCCGCGCGCTCACGCACGCGCTGGAACAACAGCGGCTGCACCATGCCTACCTGTTCACCGGCACGCGGGGCGTCGGCAAGACCACGCTGTCCCGGATCCTCGCCAAGGCGCTGAACTGCATCGGGCCGGACGGCACGGGCGATATCACCGCGCAGCCTTGCGGGGTGTGCAAGGCCTGCACCGAGATCGATAGCGGGCGCTTCGTCGACTATATCGAGATGGACGCAGCCTCCAACCGGGGCGTCGACGAAATGGCGTCCCTGCTGGACAAGGCGGTGTACGCGCCCACGGCGGGGCGCTTCAAGGTCTACATGATCGACGAAGTGCACATGCTGACCAACCACGCCTTCAACGCCATGCTGAAGACGCTGGAAGAGCCGCCCGCGCACGTCAAGTTCATCCTGGCCACCACCGACCCGCAGAAGATCCCGGTCACGGTGCTGTCGCGCTGCCTGCAGTTCAACCTCAAGCAGATGCCGCCGGGCCATATCGTCAGCCACCTCGACCACGTGCTGGGCGAGGAGGGCATCGTGCGCGAGCCCAACGCGCTGCGCCTGCTGGCCCAGGCCGCCCATGGCTCGATGCGCGATGCGCTGTCGCTGACCGACCAGGCCATCGCCTATAGCGCCGGCCAGGTGTCCGAGGCCGCCGTGCGCGGCATGCTGGGCGCGATTGATCAAAGCTACCTGGTGCAACTGCTGGATGCGCTGGCCGCCGAAGACGGTGGCGCCATGCTGGCGGTGGCGGACGGCATGGCCGATCGCAGCCTGTCGTTTGCCGGCGCCTTGCAGGACCTGGCCTCGCTGCTGCACAAGATCGCGCTGGCGCAGGCGGTGCCTGCCTCGGTCCAGGAAGAATGGCCGGAAGCCGCGGAAGTGCGCCGCTTCGCCGCCGCCTTCGATGCGCAGGAAGTGCAGCTGTTCTACCAGATCGCCAACCTTGGCCGCAGCGAGCTGGCGCTGGCGCCCGACGAATACGCGGGCTTCACCATGACGCTTTTGCGCATGCTGGCGTTCCGCCCGTCGGCCAGCCCCACGCCCACTGTGGCGCAGGGTGGTGGCCAACCGGCGCCGCGCGCGCGCGGTGCCGCCACGCCGGCGGGCCGGGTTGCGGCCGATGCGGCCGCGGCTAGCGCCACCGTGGCGCCTGCTGTGCCTGCCATGCGTCCGGCCGCGCCAGTTGCGCCGGTTGCGCCTATCGATCCCGCACCAGTCCAGGCACAAGAACCGGTGCCGGCTTTGCGGCCCGCAGCGCCGGTGAGGATGCCGAGCCCGGCTCCGGCAGTTGCCGCGCCGGCAGCCGCTCCCGCAGCCGCAGCCGGTGCGCCGATGTCGCCGGCCCGTGCCGCGCTGGCCGCGGCGCGCCTGGCCTCTGCCGCGCGTGCGGGTGGCAGCCCGCGCACGCCGCCGCCCGCGGCCACCCCTGCTGCGGTGGCGCCGGCTGCGCGCCAGCCCTCGGCCCAGCCCTTGCGTCCGCCGGGTCCGCCTGCAGCGGTGTCGAGGCCGGCTGCCCCGATGCCTGCCGCTGCGGCGCCGGCCTCGGTGCGCCGGGAGCCTGTGCCCCCGCGGCAGGCCGCCACGGATGCGCGCGATGCCCGCGATGCCCGCGAGAGCGGCCCGGGCGATGACGGTCCGCCTTGGGAACACGCAGGCAGCAGCGACGTGCCGCCCTGGGAAGACCTCCCGCCCGACCTGCCCGTGATCGGGCCGTACGACAGCGATCCCGAGCCGATGCCCTCGCGCCAGGCCGCGCCCCGGCGCGAACCCGCACCGCGAGCTGCGCCGCCGGCTCCCGCTGCCGTGCAAGCCGCTCCGGCCGAGGCGGTGGCCCCGGTACGGCTCACGCCGCCGAAGCCGCCGGTGGCCGGCGAAGATGGCACGCCGCCGGTGTTCTACCGGTGCCTGGCCGGCACTGGCTGCCAGCCTGCCGCTCAAGGGCCTTGCGCAGCAGCTGGCCTACCAGAGCGAGCTCGTCCAGGTCGTTGGCCGTACCTTCCACCTGCGCGCGCCGGTGGCGCCCATTACCGAGGCAGGCGTTGTCGAGCGCCTGCAGCAGACGCTGGCCGAGCATCTCGGCACCGAAGTGCGGGTGCAGTGCGAGATTGGCGCGGTGGCCGATACCGCCGCCGCGGCCGATGCCCAGGCCCGCGCCGAGCGCCAGCGCGAAGCCGAGGCCACCATCGAAGGGGATCCCTTCGTGCAGGGCTTGCTGCGCGAGTTTGGCGGCACGATCCTTGAGGGATCGATCCAGCCGCGCGCTGCCTGACCTCTAATTTTTGCCGGGCCGCCGGCGCCCATGACGCGCGGCGGCCCGTAACTTCTATCCAATCGCTAATCAGGAGCACTCCATGATGAAGGGCCAACTGGCCGGGCTGATGAAGCAAGCCCAGCAGATGCAGGAAAACATGAAGAAGATGCAGGAGCAGCTTGCCCTGATCGAGGTCGAGGGCCAGTCCGGCGCCGGCCTGGTCAAGGTGGTGATGACCTGCAAGAACGACGTCAAGCGCGTCTCCATCGACCCCAGCCTGCTCGCCGAAGGCGAAGACAAGGAACTGCTGGAAGACCTGGTTGCCGCCGCGTTCAACGACGCCGTGCGCAAGGCCGAGGCTACCTCGCAGGAAAAGATGGGCTCGATGACCTCCGGCCTGCCGTTGCCCCCGGGCTTCAAGCTGCCGTTCTGAGCCTGACACGGAGCCCGCATGATTCTCGAATCCGCAGTGCTGCCGGTGCGCCCCGGCCAGGAAGCCGCCTTTGAAGCGGCCTTCGGGCAGGCGCGCCATATCATCGCGGGCATGCCGGGCTTCCTTGGGCTTGAGCTGCATCGCGGCATCGAGCAGCCGTCGGCGTACCTGCTGACGGTGCGCTGGCGCACGCTGGAAGCCCACACCGAGGGTTTCCGCGGCTCGCCCGAGTACCAGCAGTGGAAAGCCTTGCTGCATCATTTCTACGAGCCGTTTCCCACCGTGCTGCATCACGTGCCGGTGGTGAGCATGGCTGCGCCCGGGGAGCCGGCATGAAGGGTGCTCCCCCGACCTCGCTGCAGGCGCTGATCGAGGCGCTGCGGGTCTTGCCCGGCGTGGGGCCGAAGTCGGCCCAGCGCATGGCTTACCACCTGCTGCAGCACGACCGCGAAGGCGCCCGCAAGCTGGGCGACGCCTTGCGCGGCGCGGCCGATGGCATCAAGCATTGCTCGCGCTGCAATACCTTCACCGAGCAGGAGATCTGCTCGACCTGCCTGGATGAGCGGCGCGACGCCTCGCTGCTGTGCGTGGTGGAGACGCCGTCCGACCAGATCATGATCGAGCAGACGCTGACCTATCGCGGCCAGTATTTCGTGCTGATGGGCCGGCTCTCGCCGCTCGACGGCATCGGCCCGCGCGAGATCCACCTGGACCGGCTGCTGGCGCGCGCCACCGATCCCGCCATGGGCGGGCCGGTGACGGAGGTGATCGTCGCCACCAATTTCACCAGCGAAGGCGAGGCCACGGCGCACTACATCGGCGAGATGCTCAAGGCGCGCGGCCTCAAGGTGTCGCGCCTGGCGCGCGGCGTGCCGGTGGGCGGCGAGCTCGAATACGTCGATGCCGGCACCATTGCCCGCGCGGTGATGGACCGGCGCGCGGTGTAGCCGTGCCCGATCGTATCGCCATGCATGGGTCCGTGCGCCGGGTCACGACCGCATGAATCTCGCCCGTTTCGACCTTGTCACGCTTGGCCTGTTCGTGGCCGTGGCCCGCCAGGGCAGCATTTCCGCCGGCGCGCGCCAGTCGCACCTGGCGGTGGCGGCGGCGAGCAAGCGTATTTCCGACCTGGAGGCCGCCGTTGGCGCGCCGCTGTTCTTCCGCCACGCGGCCGGGGTGCAGCTGACCGAGGCCGGGCAGGCGTGCTTTCACCATGCGCTGACCATCCTGCAGGACGTGGAACGCATGGCCGGCGTGATGTCGGATTACGCCAGCGGCGTGCGCGGCCAGGTGCGCGTGTGCGCCAACACCTCGGCCATCACGCAGTTCCTGCCCGACGACCTGGCGACCTTCATGGCGCTGCATCCCACCATCCGCATCGAGCTCGAAGAGCAGAACAGCAGCGAGATCGTGGCCGCGCTGGTGGAGAACCGCGCGGATGTGGGCATCTTTGCCGACCGCACGCCCAGCGCGGGCCTGGTCACGGTGGAGTACCGGCAGGACGAACTGGTGCTGGTCACGCCGCCGGGCCATCCGCTGTCCGAGCGCGGGCCCGTGCGCTATGCGGACACGCTGGAATACGACTTCGTCAGCTTGCCGCAGGTCACCTCGCTGGCGGCCCGCCTGCTGGAGGAAAGCAGTCGGCTCGACCGGCCTTTCCGCCTGCGCATCCAGGTGCGCAGCTTCGACGCCATGTGCCGCATGGTGATGGCGGGGCTGGGCGTGGGCGTGTTGCCGCGCATCGCGGCCGAGCCCCATGTGCAGTCGATGGGCCTGTCGCTGGTGGGGCTGCAGGATGCCTGGGCGCGCCGCACGCTGCTGATCGGCATGCGCGATCCCGCCGGCCTGACGGTGTCGGCGCGGCTGCTCATCACCCACCTTTGCGGCGATCGCGCGCCCTTCTGACGCCCCGGCCCTTCTGAAGCCCCGGCGCTGATTCGCGCCGTTCTCGTGGCTGGTCCGGGGCTTTCGCGTTCCGAGAAGGCCCGCTTCTCCGAATGCCGATTCCGCCAGCCGCCCGGCTGGGGCACACTGCGTCGAAACAAGGCGTGCTGCCAGCCGCACTGGCCGCACTGGCCGCGGCGCATCCTTTGGCACACGCACGCTGTAATCCACACCGCACGGAGACACCCCCACCATGGCGCGACAGATCCTCGAAGGCATTCGGGTACTCGAACTCGGGCAACTGATTGCCGGCCCCTTCGCCGCCAAGACCCTCGCCGATTTTGGCGCCCAAGTGGTCAAGGTGGAGCCGCCCGGACAGGGCGACCCGCTGCGCAAATGGCGCATGCTTTACGAGGACACCTCCGTCTGGTGGGAAGCGCAATCGCGCAACAAGCAATCCATCTGCATCGACCTGCGCAATCCGCAAGGGCAGGCCGTGGTGCGCAAGCTGGCCGCCGAGGCCGACGTGCTGATCGAGAACTTCCGTCCCGGCACCATGGAGAAATGGGGCCTGGGCTATGAAGCGCTGCGCGCGGAAAACCCCGGCCTGATCATGGTGCGCGTGTCCGGCTACGGCCAGACCGGTCCGAAGAAGGACGAGCCGGGCTTTGCCGCGGTGGCCGAGGCCATGGGCGGCCTGCGCTACCTGACCGGCGAGCCGGGCCGTGCCCCGGTGCGCGCCGGCCTGTCGCTGGGCGACACCATTGCCGGCCTGCATGGCGCGCTCGGCGTGCTGCTGGCGTTGTACGAGCGCGATGCGCGCGGCGGCGAAGGGCAGGTGATCGACGTGGCGCTGTACGAGTCGCTGTTCAACCTGAGCGAAAGCCTGCTGCCCGAATACTCGGCCTTTGGCGCCGTGCGCCAGCCGGCTGGCGGCGCCTTGCCCGGCATCGCGCCATCCAACGCCTATCCCTGCGCCAGCGGCGAGTACGTGCTGGTGGCCGCCAACGGCGACGCCATCTTCAAGCGCCTGATGCATGCCATCGGCCGCGCCGACCTGGGCGACGATCCGGCGCTCGCGCGCAACGACGGCCGCGTCAAGCGCGTCGACGAGATCGATGCGGCCATCACCGCGTGGACGCGCATGCAAAGCGTGGAAGATGCGCTGGCGGTGCTCAAGCAGGCCGAAGTGCCGTCCGGGCGCATCTACACGGTCAAGGACATCTCGGAGGACCCCCACTACCGTGCACGCGGCGTGATCGAAAGCGTGACCGCGGCCAGCGGCCTGACGGTCAAAGTGCCTGGCATCATGCCCAAGCTCTCGGGCAGCCCGGGCGCCATCCATGACCGCGCGCCTACGCTGGGCGAGCATACCGACAGCGTGCTGGAGGCGGCCGGCTTCGACGCCGCCACCATTGCCGACATGCGCGCACGCGGGGTGGTGGCATGAGCGCGCCATCCATGCCGCGCGGCCCGGCCCGCATCGAGATCAACGAAGTCGCGCCACGCGACGGCCTGCAGATCGAGCCGGCCGTGGTCCCGACCGACGCCAAGGTGGCCTTCCTGGACGCCTTGTCCGCCTGCGGCTTTGCCCGCATCGAAGCCACGTCCTTTACCTCGGCCAAGGCCATCCCCGCATTGGCCGATGCCGAAGCGGTGATGCACCGCATGCAGCGTGGCGCGGGCGTGCGCTACACCGCGCTGGTGCCGAACCTGCGCGGCCTGGAGCGCGCGCTGTCGTGCCGGCCCGATGAGCTCAACCTGGTGATGTCGGCCAGCGAGACGCACAACCGCGCCAACCTGCGCATGACGCGCGCCCAGTCGCAGGCCCAGCTGCTGGCGATGATCGAGGCGGCCAACGCGGCCGGCGTGCCGGTCAATGTGTCGCTGTCCACCGTGTTCGGCTGCCCCTTCGAGGGCGAGGTCGACGCCGATGCCGTGATGGCGCTGGCCGAGTCCTTCGCCCATGCCGGCGCGGCGGGCATCACGCTGTGCGACACCACCGGCATGGCGTATCCCACGCAGGTGGCCGCGCTGTGCGCGCGCTTCGGGCAAAGCCTGCCGCAGGCGGGCCTCACCATTCACCTGCACAACACCCGCGGCATGGGCCTGGCCAACGCGCTGGCCGCATGGCAAACGGGCGTGACCCGTTTCGATGCCGCCGCCGGCGGCCTGGGCGGTTGCCCCTTTGCGCCCGGCGCAAGCGGCAACGTCAGCACCGAGGAGCTGGTGCATATGTTCGACGCCATGGGCGTGGACACCGGGGTGGACCTGGCGCGCCTGCTCGATGTGGTGGCCGGTTTGCCGGCGCTGGTCCAGCGCGACACCGCCAGCCAGTTGCTGCGTGCCGGCACGCGCTTGCGCACGCATCAGCCGCCGGCCTGGCTGGCCGAGCATTTCGCCGGGCAGGGCTGACGCCCGCTGCGCCGCAAGAATCCCGAAGGACGGGTGCGCACCGCACGGCGAGGGCCGGCGGGCGCTGAACAAAAACCAAGATCAACAAGCACCAAGCAGGAGACACTCCATGCCTCGCAATCCGGCATCTGCCGCCGCACGTCCCCAATCTTCTACGTCCGTCTCGCCTGCGCGCCGCAAGACGCTCGCCGTCGTGGCGCTGGCCGCCGCCGGCCTGGCCGGCACGGCCGCCTGGGCGCAGGACGGCGCCTACCCAACGCGCCCGGTCACGCTGGTGGTGTCCGCCGCAGCCGGCGGCACGACCGACCTGGCCGCGCGCATGATCTCGGAGCCCCTGTCCAAGGCCCTCGGCCAGCCGGTGGTGGTGGACAACCGTCCGGGCGGCTCGGGCGGCATCGCCGCTCAGACGGTGGCGCGCGCCAAGCCGGACGGCTACACGCTGATGGTGCAGTACTCGGGCTACCAGGTCATCTCGCCGCTGCTGATGAAGAACGCATGGGACCCCGTCAAGGACTTCGCGCCGGTCGCCAACATCCTGTCGGCGCCGCAGGTGCTGGTGGTGCGGCCGAGCCTGCCGGTGAAGACGCTCAAGGAACTGGTGGCCTATGCCAAGGCCAACCCCAACAAGCTCAACTACGCGTCGTCGGGCAACGGCTCGCTGCAGCACGTCTCCACTGAGTTGCTGAACCAGATGGCCGGCATCCAGATCACCCATGTCCCATACAAGGGCACCGGCCCGGCCATGACCGACCTGCTGGGTGGCTCGGTGGATCTCACCATCACCACGCCGCCGCCGCTGATGGGGCATATCGCGGGCGGCAAGCTGCGCCCGCTGGTGGTCACCAGCAAGCAGCGCCTGCCCAGCCTGAAGGACGTGCCCTCCGCGCCGGAAGCGGGCTACCCCGATCTGGATGTGTCGTCCTGGTTCGCCATGTACGCGCCGGCCGGCACGCCCAAGCCGATCATCGACAAGCTCGCCGGCGAGATCGACCGCATCATGCAGACCGAGGCCTTCCGCAAGAAGGCGGAGGAGCTCGGCGCCGAGGCGAAGTTCATGGGCCCGGCGCAGCTCGCCACCTATCAGCGCAACGAGCTGGCGCGCTGGGCCAAGGTCATCAAGGCGGCCGATATCCACGCGGAATGATGCATGCGCCCGGTGCCGGCAGTAAGCCGGCCGAAAGGCGCAGCCTGTATCTTCGATGCTCGCTCACCGGTGCATGCCGGCGCAGCATAGGTGTTGATCCCGATGCGGCCTGGCGCGGCATCGGCTAGCATCGCAACTTGCCGCTACGCGGCACCACGAAAAGACGTGGCACACGATGGCATGCATCAGCGCGAGAGCGGCGGTCGACGGGTAATCAGGTAGGAGAGAGAAATGTATAACAAGAAATTCTGGAAGCAGGCGCTGCTCGCGCTGGCGCTGTTCCTGGCGGGCTGGTTCACCTTTGGCGGCTACGCCCAGGCACAGGGCAAGCCCGAGAAGACCAAGATCACCATCGCCGTGGGCGGCAAGAACCTGTTCTACTACCTGCCGCTGACCATCGCCGAGCGCCTCGGCTACTTCAAGGATGAAGGCCTCGACGTCGAGATCGTCGACTTCGCCGGCGGCGCCAAGGCACTGCAGGCCGTGGTGGGCGGCAGCGCCGACGTGGTCTCCGGCGCCTACGAGCACACCATCAACCTGCAATCCAAGGGCCAGCAGTACCAGGAATTCGTGCTGCAGGGCCGCGCCCCGCAGATCGTGCTGGTGGTCTCCAACAAGACCATGCCCAACTTCAAGTCGGTGGCCGACCTTAAGGGCAAGAAGATCGGCGTGACCGCGCCAGGCTCCTCCACCAACATGATGGCCAACTTCGTGCTGGCAAAAGCCGGCCTGAAGGCATCGGACGTGTCCTTCATCGGTGTCGGCGCCAGCGCCGGCGCGGTGGCGGCCATGCGCTCCGGCCAGATCGACGCGATGGCCAACCTTGATCCGGTGGTGTCGATGCTGACCCAGAAGAATGAAGTGCGCATCGCCTCGGACACCCGCACGCTGAAGGACACCCAGGCTGTCTTCGGCGGCAATATGCCGTCGGGTTGCCTGTACGCGTCCACCGCCTTTATCCAGCAGAACCCGAACACCACGCAGGCGCTCACCAACGCCATGGTGCGCGCGCTCAAGTGGCTGCAAAAGGCTGGCCCGTCGGACATCGTCAAGACCGTGCCGGAAAGCTACCTGCTGGGCGACCGCGCGCTGTACCTGTCCGCCTGGGAAAAGGTCAAGGAAGCCATCTCGCCGGACGGCAGCATGCCGGCTGACGGCCCCAAGACCGCGCTCAACACGCTGCAACAGTTCGACCCGGACCTGAAGGGCAAGACCATCAAGCTGGAGAACACCTTCACCAACACCTTCGTGCAGAAGGCGAACGCCAAGTACAAGTAAGGCATCGCCTGCGCCCAGGGTGCCGGCGGCCCGCTGCGTGCAGCGGGCCTTTGCATTGGTGGGCACCAATGCCACCCATGGCATCCGGCGCGCCGTCCTGAACCTGCTTTCCACGTCATTACTATCGCGCGGTGTCGCGGTGCCTGCATCCATCGCACCCGTTGCGTCATTCAGCACCGAATCCGCCAAGAGCCAGCCATGAGCACTCCCGCACTTTCCCTCGACAACGTCACCTGCACCTTCGTCTCCCGCGACGATCGCAGCCAGCGCTATACCGCCGTCAAGGAGACCACCCTGGACATCCAGCCCGGCGAGTTCGTCTCCGTGGTGGGGCCGACCGGCTGCGGCAAGTCCACCTTGCTCAATGTGGGGGCCGGCTTGCTGCAGCCTTCGATCGGCGAGGTACGGGTGTTCGGCAAGCCACTGCGCGGCATCAACACCCGTGCCGGCTACATGTTCCAGGCCGAGGCGCTGATGCCGTGGCGCAGCGCGCTGGACAACGTCATCGCCGGGCTTGAGTTCCGCGGCATGGCGCGCGCCCAAGCGGAGCAGGAGGGCGAGGCCTGGCTGCGCCGCGTTGGCCTGGGCGGCTTCGGCGACCGCTATCCGCACCAGCTCTCCGGCGGCATGCGCAAGCGCGTGAGCCTGGCCCAGACCCTGGTGCTCGATCCGGACATCATCCTGATGGACGAGCCGTTCTCCGCGCTCGACATCCAGACCCGCCAGCTGATGGAAAACGAGGTGCTGGAGCTGTGGGCGGCCAAGCGCAAGGCGGTGCTGTTCATCACCCACGACCTGGACGAGGCCATCGCCATGAGCGATCGCGTGGTGGTGCTGTCGGCAGGTCCCGGCACGCACCCGATCGGCGAGTTCGCCATCGACCTGCCGCGCCCGCGCGACGTGGCCGAGATCCGCAACCATCCGCGCTTCGTCGAGCTGCACGCGGCCATCTGGGACGTGCTGCGCGAGGAAGTCCTCAAGGGCTACGCGCAGCAGCGCAAGGTCGCCTGAGATGGCCCGGCGCGTTGCCTTCCCATTCAATCCGGTCTGATTTCAATTCGAGTTTCGATTCCCATGGCTTTCCGTCCCGACTCCAAGGGCATGCTGCGATTCTGGCAGTTGCTCGTCCTCGTTGTGATCCTCGGCGCCTGGCATGCCGCCACGCGCTCGCAGCAGGTTGCTTTCTTCTTCGGTGAGCCGCTCATGGTGGCCCAGCGCATCTGGAACTGGTTTGTCGTCGAGCGCGACATCTACGTCCACCTCGGCGTGACCCTGATCGAGACGCTGCTGGCCTTTGGCATTGGCACGGCCGCCGGCCTTGGCGTTGGCCTGTGGCTGGCGCTCAGCCCGCTCACCTCAGCCATCCTCGATCCCTATATCAAGGCGATGAACTCGATGCCGCGCGTGATCCTGGCACCGATCTTTGCCGTCTGGTTCGGCCTGGGCATCTGGTCCAAGGTAGCGCTGGCGGTGACGCTGGTGTTCTTCATCGTGTTCTTCAACGTCTACCAGGGCGTCAAGGAAGTCAGCCCCGTGGTGCTGGCCAATGTGCGCATGCTGGGCGCGAACCACAAGCAGCTGCTGCGCCATGTCTACCTGCCAAGCGCGACCAGCTGGGTGTTTTCCTCGCTGCACACCTCCGTCGGCCTGGCCTTCGTGGGCGCGGTGGTGGGTGAGTACCTGGGCTCGGCGCGCGGCGTCGGCTACCTGATCCTGCAGGCTGAGGGCACCTTCGACATCAACACCGTGTTTGCCGGCATCGTGGTGCTGACCGCGGCGGCGCTGGTGCTGGACACCATGGTGGGCGTGGTCGAGAAGCGCCTGATGAAGTGGCAGCCGCGCAGCGGCGAGACCGAACGCTTGTAAGGCGAGCGCGCGACCAGCCAGGAAAACGGCCGGAGGAATCTTCCTCCGGCCGAGCCTGAAGATCGATCCGCTGCGGCAGGAACTGGCAGTACCGACCAATTGCCCGCCTTAGGCGGCGTGCAGCGAGTCCGGTCCCGCGCCGGTGCCCGTCACAGGCGCAAAACGCACGCTGACGGTCAGGCCCGTGCCGGGCGTCTTCTCGAGTGTCACGGCGGCATGATGCGCGCGCGCGATCTCGCGCACGATTGGCAAGCCCAGGCCGCTGCCTTGCTGTGCCTGGTTGGATTCGCCCCGATAGAAGCGGCGGAACACCTTGTCGCGCTCTTCATCGGCAACACCGGGGCCGCTATCGACTACCTGCAGCAATGGCTGGTGATCCGGGCCGCCCACGCGCACCGTCACCTGCGCACCCGGGCCGGCATATCGGATTGCGTTATCCACCAGGTTGCCGATCAGTTCCTGCAGCAGTTCCGCCTGTCCCATGACCTGCACCGGCGCCGGCGCTTCAAAGCCAAGATCGACCTGGCTGGCCAGCGCCACCGATGTCCATTCGAGCGCCGCTTCCCTGGCCAGCAGGTCCAGGCGCAAGGGCTGCAATGCCGGCGCGTAGCCACTGTCCGGCTCCAGGCGCGATAGCGACAGCAGTTGCTGCACGCCCTTGGCGGCGTGGCGCACGGTCTCGTGCAGCGGCCGCAGGTGACGGCGCATGCGTTCGCCATCTTGCTCGCGCAGCGCCAGCTCGGATTGCGCCTGCATGATAGCCAGCGGGGTCTTCAACTGGTGGGCGGCATCGGCAAAGAAGCGCTTGCGCGCCAGCAACATGCGGTGCAGGCGCGCGACGTACTGGTTGATCGCCTCGACCAGGGGCTTCATTTCGGCGGGCAGGTCTTTCTGCTCCAGTGGCGCCAGGTCGTCGGCGCCACGCTCGGCCACCGCGGCGCTGAGCCGGTGCAGTGGCCGCAGGCCGCGCCGCACGCCGAACCACACGATGCCCAGCGCCAGCGTGACCAGCACCATCTCCTGCTGCAGCGAGCCGGCGAGGATCTCGTGCGCCAGCGACTGGCGCGGCTCGATGGTCTCGCCGACCAGCACCCAGACCAGCCGCGCCTGCCCCGACGGCATGTCGCGCACCGGCAGCGGCTGCGCTGCCATGCGTACCGGCTCGCCGCGGAAAACGGCGTCGTAGAAGACGGTCTTGTAGAGCGGTTGCTTTGGCGTGGCCGGCATCGGCAGGTCGTCGTAGCCGGTCAGCGTGGCGCCGTGCTCGTCGCGAATCACGTAGTAGATCCGGCTGCCGGCCTCGGATTCGAAGATCTCCAGCGCTAGGTAGGGTACATCGATGGCGAAGCGGCCTTCATGCAAGCGGATGCCTTCGCGCATCGATTTGAGCGAGGCTTCCAGCGTGCGGTCGAACGCCACGTGGGCGGCATCCATCGCGCGGTGATAGGTCATCCATGCGTCCAGCGCCAGCAGGGCCAGCAACGGCAGCAGCAGCCAGAGCGAGAGCTGCAGGCGCAGGCTCGGGACTTTCATCGGGCGGCAGGCGTGGCCGCGCCCGCTTGCGTGCAGGCGTCCAGCAGGTAGCCCAGCCCGCGCAGGGTCACGATGGCCACGCCGCTGCCTTCGAGCTTCTTGCGCAGGCGGTGCACGTAGATTTCGATGGCGTCCGGGTTGACGGATTCGTCGATGCCGAAAATCTTCTCCGACATGGCTTCCTTGTTGACGGCGCGTCCGTCGCGCAGCATCAGCACCTCGAGCACGGCGCGCTCGCGCCGGGTCAGCGCCAGGGGCACGCCGCCCAGCACGAAGGCGCGGCTGATGCCGTCGTAGCACAGCGTGCCGCATTGCAGCTGCGTGCTCTCGTGCCCAAAGCTGCGGCGTATCAGCGCGCGTGCGCGGGCTTCCAGCTCCGACAGGTCGAAGGGCTTGGACAGGTAGTCGTCCGCGCCGAGGTTGAGTCCCTTCACGCGGTCCTCGACCGAGCCGTGCGCCGTCAGGATCAACACGGGCATGGCATTGCGCCGCTGCCGCAGGCGTCGCAGCACCTCCAGGCCATCGAGCTTGGGCAGGCCCAGGTCGAGGATGACCAGCGCGTAATCCTGGGTCGAGAGCAGATGATCCGCCGCGCGGCCATCGTGCATGCAGTCGACGGCGAAGCCCGCCTGGCTGAGCGCCTCGACCAGGGCATTAGCCAGCATCACATTGTCTTCAACGAGCAGGATTCGCATTCTCTTGGCGGGGGCGGGGCGCCCGGGTGAAATCGGTGAAAGCGGGGAGGGCCGGAAAGGCGGGCCGCGCTGAGAGATACAGGTATCCGGCCCGACTTTGAAGATAGGGAAACTCCTAACCCCAATCGCTCGCGCGGCGATGAAATCCGTCGAATTTCGAAAGCGAACTGAAAGTGCGCCTGCCATACCATGCGTGCCATCCCGGGGCCTGCCCCGACATCACCACAACAAGCACAAATCACAAGAGGAGACAGCATGAAGTTCAAATCGATCGCGCTGGCAGCGATGGCCATGAGCCTGGCCGGTGGCGCCGCGGCGCAATCCAGCGTGACCCTGTACGGCATCATGGATGCCGGCATCGAATACGCCAGCCATGCCGGACCGAACGGCTCGGTGCTCAAGATGACCTCGGGCGGCAAGAACACCTCGCGCTGGGGCATGCGCGGCAGCGAGGACCTGGGCGGCGGGCTCAAGGCGCTGTTCCAGCTGGAGAGCGGCATCGCCATCGATACCGGCCGGCTGGATTCCGACGGCACGCTGTTCGATCGCCGCGCCATCGTTGGCTTGTCCAGCAAGTACGGGCAAGTGGTGCTGGGCCGCACCTTCACCACCACCTACGATTTCATGCTGCCGTTCGACCCGATGGGCTACGCGCCGAATTACTCGTGGGCGACCTCGGCGACCGCTACCGGTGATCGCAAGGACGGCTTGTTCTCGCGCGCTTCCAACGCGATCCGCTACGACGGCACGTTTGGCGGCGTGAAGCTTGGCGCCACGGTGGCGCTGGGCGAAGTGGCCGGCAGCTTCAAGAGCTTGTCCAAGTACGATCTCGGCGTAGGCTACAGCTCGGGTGGCTTTGCGGCGGCCGCAACCTGGGATCGCCAGAACGGCGCGGGCACGAGCACCACGCCCGCCGATGTCACGGACTACATCCAGGGCATCCACGCCGGCGCCAGCTACGACTTCGGCGACCTCAAGCTCTACGCGGGCTATCGCAACTACAAGCGGACCTTCACCACGGCTGCCGCGTCTCACCGCAGCGACATGTACTGGGGCGGCGCGTCGTATGACTTCACGCCGGCGTTCACGTTGTATGGCGCGGTCTACAAGCAGAACATCAAGGGCGGCAGCGATGCCGATCCGATCCTGTTCTCGGTGCGCGCCCAGTACGCGCTGTCCAAGCGCACCACGGCCTACCTGTCGGGCGGTTATGCCAAGGCGCGCAATGGGCAGAACGTGAGCTTGTCCCGGGACTTCACCGGCTATGCGAACAACCAGGTGGGCGTGACCGCCGGCTTGCAGCATCGCTTCTGATGCGCGCCCTTATGGCTGCGTGAAGCGCCACTGAGCAAAAAAGCGCCTGGTGCTACGGCCCCAGGCGCTTTTTCTTTGCGTGGCGCCAAAGGCGCGCTGCATCAAGGCACGATGACGATCTTGCCGGTGACCTTGCGGGCTTCCATGTCTTTCAGGGCTTGCGGCGCCTGTTCCAGCGCATAGCGCGCGGAGATGTGCGGGCGGATCTTGCCTTCCTTCATCCAGCCCAGCATCTGCGCCATGTTGGCCTGGTTGGCCTTGGGTTCGCGCCGCGTAAAGTCGCCCCAGAACACGCCCACCAGCGAGGCGCCCTTGAGCAGCGCCAGGTTCAGCGGCAGCTTCGGGATCTCGCCATTGGCAAAGCCCACCACCAGGTAGCGGCCGCGCCAGCCGATCGAGCGGAACGCCGGCTCGGCGTAGATGCCGCCCACCGGGTCATAGATCACATCGGGGCCGCGGCCGTCGGTCAGCGCCTTCACGCGTTCACGCAGGTCTTCGGTGCTGTAGTTGATCAGCGCATCGGCACCATGGTCCTTGCACACCGCGAGCTTCTCGTCGGTGGAGGCGGCGGCGATCACGCGCGCGCCGATGGCCTTGCCGATTTCGATGGCGGCCAGGCCCACGCCGCCGGCGGCGCCGAGCACCAGCATGGTCTGGCCGGCCTTTAGCTCACCCCGGTCGATCACCGCGTGGTGCGAGGTGCCATAGGTGAGGGTGAACGCCGCGGCGGTCTCGAAGTCGATGCCCGGCGGCATCGGCACGACGGCGGCGGCGGAGGCTTTGGCCTGCGAGGCGAAGGCGCCGTTGCCCAGGTAGGCGATGACATTGTCGCCGGGCTTGACGTGCGTCACGCCTTCGCCGACCGCGTTGACCACGCCGGCCAGCTCCGAGCCTGGCGAGAACGGCAGTTGCGGCTTGGCCTGGTATTTGTTCTGGATGATGAGGACGTCGGGAAAATTCACGCCGGCTGCCTTTACGTCGATGACCACTTCACCCGCGCCGGGCACCAGGTCGGGCAGGGTTTCGAGAACCAGCGAATCAGGCGGGCCCCAGGCTTTGCACAGTACGGCTTTCATCATGTCTCCAATGATATGTTCGATGCCCGGCTGAAGATGGCGCAAAGGGTGCATGCGCGGTGCACGCGTGGTCCATGCCAGTTGCGCCAGGCAGGCTCGGGCAAGTGTAGCGCAAAAATAGCACGGTCGTTCTGTTACAAGCTGGCGAGCCTGCCGCGGGCGCTGCTTTGCGCCATGATTTGCGCTGCGCACAGGGCGCTTGCGGCAGCCTTGTCAGGTACAATCCCGGCCATGCATATCCTCCTCGCAAACGATGACGGTTACCTGGCGCCGGGACTAGCCGCGCTACATGCCGCGCTGGCGCCGCTGGCGCGCATCACGGTGATTGCGCCTGAGCAAAACCACAGCGGTGCTTCCAACTCGCTGACATTGCAGCGGCCACTGTCCATCTATGAAGCCCGGGAGGGCGTGCAGAAGGGTTTCCGCTTCGTCAATGGCACGCCAACTGATTGCGTGCATATCGCGCTGACCGGCCTGCTTGACGAGAAGCCCGACCTGGTGGTGTCCGGCATCAACCAGGGCCAGAACATGGGCGAGGACGTGCTGTATTCCGGCACGGTCGCCGCCGCCATTGAGGGCTTCCTGCTTGGCATTCCCTCGATCGCCTTTTCGCAGGTGGATAAAGGCTGGACCCATCTCGACGCCGCCGCGCGCGTGGCGCGCGACATCGTCGAGCGCTATATCGCCAAGCCCGCGGCCGAGCCGTTCCTGCTCAACGTCAATATTCCCAGCCTGCCGTTCGAACACATCAAGGGCTACCGTGCCACCCGGCTCGGCAAGCGCCATCCGTCCCAGCCGGTGATCACGCAGGTCAACCCGCGCGGCGATACCAACTATTGGATCGGGCCCGCCGGCGATGCGCGCGATGCGAGCGAGGGCACGGATTTCCACGCCACGGGCGAAGGCTTCGTGTCGCTGACCCCTTTGCAGCTGGACCTGACTCACCGCGGACAGCTCGAGCAGATCAACCAGTGGCTGGCATAAGCCCTGCCGCGCGCAGTAGCCGGCCGTCATGAGTTCCGTCCCGCGTCGCCCTAAGTTTCCCCTGTCGCTGGACGCGGTGGTCGAGCGCAAGCCCGCGCCGGCGCGTACCGCCGGCATGCCTGCCGTGGGCGGCGCGCGCGGCGCGGCGATGGCCGCCAAATCGCGCGCGGCCAAGGCGCCTGCCGCGCCCACCCCGGCAGCGAGCGCCGTGCAGGCTCGCGCCAGCGCGGCCACGGCGGGCGGCGGCGGCATGGCCTCGGAGCGGGCGCGCGGCGCGCTGGCGGCGCGGCTCGTCGCCGCCGGCATCCGCGACGAGCGCGTGCTTGACGCGATTGCCACCATCCCGCGCCACCTGTTTGTCGAGCCCGGCCTGTCATCGCAAGCGTATGAAGACGCGGCGTTGCCGATCGGCCACCAGCAGACCATCTCCAAGCCGTCGGTGGTGGCTCGCATGATCGAGCTGTTGCGCGATGGCCTCGGCGCGGATGAGCCGCTGGAGCGCGTGCTGGAAATCGGCACCGGCTGCGGCTACCAGGCGGCGGTGCTGAGCCTGGTGGCGCGTGAAGTGTTCTCCATCGAGCGGATTCGTCCGCTGCACGAACAAGCCAAGGCGAACTTGCGGCCGCTGCGAGTGCCAAACCTGCGCCTGCATTATGGCGATGGCATGCTGGGTTTACCCCAGGCGGCGCCGTTTTCGTCGATTATCCTGGCGGCGGCCGGCATGGAGGTGCCTCAGGCGTTGCTGGAGCAGCTTGCCATTGGCGGGCGGCTGATCGCGCCCGTGGCGGTGGCTCCCCCGCCGGCGGGCCCGGGCAGACCGTCACACAGCAATTATTGTTGATCGAGCGGCGTAACCGGCATCGATTTCACCGGACCGCGCTTGAAGCCGTTTTCTTTGTGCCATTAAAATCGGGCACCATCTGAGTCGAACTATGCACAATATCGTGAACACGGAACGTTTCGCCCGCGCCGGGCAGCTCGCTACCGCCTCCCTGCTGCTGGCCCTGCTGGCCGCCTGCGCCTCCTCGCCCATGCCGGCGCCCGTGGTGGACCGCACCTCCGGAGCCGGCGTCGCCGGTGTCGTCCCGCTGGAGCCCGCGCCGCCTGGATACTATCGCGTCAAGCGAGGCGATACGCTTTATCGAATCGCGCTCGAGAACGGCCAGTCCTACCGCGATGTCGCGGCCTGGAATTCGCTGGCCAACGCCAACCAGATCGAAGTGGGCCAATTGTTGCGCGTGGCGCCTCCGGGTGCCGACGTCAACGCGGGCACCGGTGTGGCCACCATGCCGGTGGCGCCAGGCGGCGTGCAGGGCCAGCCGATCGACCAGGCCCGCCCGGTGCCCACGCCGGTTCCGTCGACAGCTGCCGCTGGCGGGGCTTCCGCGCCCGCCGCCGATGGCTCGGTCAAGCTGGCATGGCCGGTCACCGGCCAGTTAATCGGGCATTTCGACGAAAAAGGCAACAAGGGCATCGATATTGCCGGCAAAAAGGGCGATCCGGTGCAGGCAGCCGACGATGGCCGCGTGATTCACGTTGGCCCCTTGCGCGGCTACGGGAATCTTGTCATCATCAAACACAACGATACATATCTCACTGCGTACGGCCACAACGACAAGGTGCTGGTGACGGAGCAGGCAACGGTCCGCAAGGGACAAAAGATTGCAGAGATGGGTAACAGTGACACCGATCGTGTGAAGCTGCATTTCGAGGTACGCAAGAACGGGAAACCAGTCGATCCGATGCGGTATCTGCCGCCACAGTGAGGGTTCATGCCACGCCAGAAAACTGTCTCCACCGGAAGCACCAGCCGCGCTCGGCGTCCCAAGCAGCCGGAGTTGCAGCAGTCCACTGGCGTGGCGCAAGCCGATGCCGATGCAGATTCCGAGGCCTACGGCCAGGACCCGGCCGCCGACCTGGTTCCGCTTACCGATGAGCCCATCACCACGGGTACGGCGGTAGGCCTGCGCGAGGCCGACCTGATGGTCGAGGAAGTCGAGCGCCAGGCCCGCGACGAGGACGAAGAAGAATCCGAGGACGAAGAAGAGGGCGAGGCCGCCGCCGAGCCCGCCGCGCCCGATCACGACGACTTCCGCACCGTGCTGCACACCGAGCTGGCAGCCGATACCGTCCAGCATTACCTGAATCGCATCAGCATCAAGCCGCTGCTGTCCGCGCCCGAAGAGCTGCATTTTTCCACCCTGGCCAAGGGCGGCGATTTCTCGGCGCGGCAGGTCATGATCGAGCGTAACCTGCGGCTGGTGGTCAGCATCGCCAAGGGCTACCTCAATCGCGGCGTGCCGCTACTGGACCTGATCGAGGAAGGCAATCTCGGCCTGATGCATGCCATCGAGAAATTCGATCCCTCCCGCGGATTCCGTTTCTCGACCTACGCCACATGGTGGATCCGCCAGAGCATCGAGCGCGCCATCATGAACCAGGCCCGCACCGTACGCCTGCCGGTCCATGTCATCCGCGAACTCAACCAGGTGCTGCGCGCCAAGCGCCATCTGGAGAAGGGCGGCACCGACGGCCGCGATGCCAGCCTGGAAGACATTGCCCACTTGCTGGGCAAGACCCCCGACGAAATACAAGACGTGCTCGCGCTCAACGAGCACACCACCTCGCTCGACACGCCATTCGATCTCGATCCCGGATCCAGCCTGCTTGATTTCCTCTCGGACGAGCACAACGCCGCGCCCGACCAGGAAGTCGCGCACCGCGAGCTGGAAAACCTGATGAAACAATGGTTGGCGCGTTTGTCCGAAAAGCACCGCTATGTTGTCGAGCGCCGCTTCGGGCTTAATCACATCGAGCCGGCCACGCTGGAAGAACTTGCCGAGGAAATGGGGCTGACGCGCGAGCGTGTGCGCCAGATCCAGCAAGAGGCGCTGGTCAAGCTCAAACGCCATTTTGCTTCGCAAGGCGTGCGCAAGGACGCTGTTCTATGACACCTGTGCTGGTATTCGACATCGAGACGATTCCCGATGTCGATGGTTTGCGTCGTTTGCACGACCATCCCGATTCCATGACCGATGCCGAGGTCGCCGAACATGCTTTCGCGGCCCGCCGCGAGAAAAACGGCACCGATTTCCTGCCACACTACCTGCAGCGCATCGCGGCCATTTCCTGCGTGCTGCGCCGTAACCAGCGCGACGGCACCCCGGTCTTCCATGTGGGCTCGCTTGGCACGCTGGAAGACGGCGAGGCGGTGCTGATCCAGAAGTTCTATGACCTGGTGGCGCGCTACTCGCCCCAGATGGTGTCGTGGAACGGCGGCGGCTTCGACCTGCCTGTGCTGCATTATCGCGGGCTGGTGCATGGCATCGTCGCGCCGCGCTACTGGGAAATGGGCGAAGGCAGCGAGTCCGATAGCCGCGAATTCAAGTGGAACAACTACATCAGTCGTTACCACATGCGGCACCTGGACCTGATGGACCTGCTGGCGATGTACCAGCCCCGCGCCAGCGCACCGCTGGACGATCTGGCCAAGCTGTGCGGCTTTCCCGGCAAGATGGGCATGGACGGCAGCAAGGTCTGGCAGGCCTACCAGGACGGCCAGCTGCCCGCGATCCGCGACTACTGCGAGACCGACGTCGTCAACACCTACCTGGTGTACTGCCGCTTCCAGCTGATGCGCGGCGGCCTCACGCCGAAGCAGTTCGATACCGAAATCGAATTCGTGCAAGAGTCGCTCGCCGAGTTGCCGGGCTCCCAGTGGATCCAGTACCTCCAGTCCTTCCGCATCAAGCCGGTGTATGCCGGCGGCGATGACGACGAAGAACCGGAAATCTAAGCGCGTCCCGGCGCGCCCCGTGACAGGCCCTCATTCGTCCGCCAGCGACAGATAGATCGGCTGGTGGTCGGATGCCCGCGTTTCGCCATCCACCTCGCAGCACAGCACGCGCGACAGCAGGTCTTCCGTCAGGAAGGCGAAGTCGCAGGCAAACGGTGCCTGCGGCCATTGGTCCTTGTCATACAAGCCGCAAGTTGGTGCATGGGGCTTGCCGGGGTGGGTATGCGTCCAGGCGTCGTGCCAGCCGATGATGCCGGTTTCGTGGCAGCCGTCGTATGGCGCCAGCATGCGCAGGTAAGCGATATCGTCCGGTGCGCCGTTGAAATCACCGCACAGCACGGCGGAAGCGGGCCGGGCTTCGGGCGTGAACGGGCCGGGGCCGGTCTCGCGCAGGCCGGGCTGGCTGGCGTGCTCGCAGGCCTCACGGTGCCAGGCGCGCAACGCGTCGGTCTGGGCCGCGCGCTGATGTGTCGAGTAATACTCCAGATGGGTGCAGATCACGCGCAGGCGCCGGTCTCCCGTCAGCACCGTCGCTTCCAGCGCCACGCGAGGCATCGACGGGACGGTCGGATCGGTCGGCCAGGGCAGGGCGTGGCGGAATACTTCGAACAAGGGCAGGCGGGTGGCGATGAGGTTACCGAACTGGCGCGGCGCGCCGTTGGCGGCGAAACGGTCCACCGCTGGGGCATAGAGGATCCGGTAGCCGGGCAACAGCGCCGCCAGCTCGGCCACTTGGTCGGGGCCAGGCTCGCCTGCGAGGTCGGAGTAGCCGCGCGTCACCTCCTGCAGGCATAGCACGTCGGCATCGGCGATCGCGTGCAGCGTCCTGACGGTGCGTGCCAGGTCGACGCGCCCGTCGGCGCCACGACCCCACTGGATATTCCAGGAAATCAGTTCCATGTCGCCCCCTGCTCGGTTGCCGCGGCGCGTGGTGCCGGTGTTCTGTGCCCATAGTGCCACGCGCGTGCTGCACCCATGTTGCGCTTATCTGGCGCGCTTGTCCCGGTCTTCGTGCCGCCGGGCCCGCCGTAGGGCCGCCCGGCTGTGCGTCTGGACTACAATCGCGCTCTCACAAAACAATACGTCAGGTTCCCCAGGTGTCTCAAGCCGTGACTCTTTCGCAAGCCCATTCTGCGCCGGAAGGTGGCGCTTCCGTCTCTCCGGCCGTGCCCGCGCCGGTCAAGCCTGCGCCCGTGCAACTGCCCGTCGTGCAGATCCACAGCCTCGACATGGAGGCGCGCGGCGTTGGCCGGCTGGTCAATGAGGACGGCAGCCCAGGCAAGGTGATTTTCGTCGAGGGCGCGCTGCCGGGCGAGACCGTCAGCTACAACAGCTTCAAGCGCAAGGCCAGTTTCGAGCAGGCAAACCTGGGCGCGATCAAGAAAGCCTCGTCGATGCGCGTGAAGCCGGGCTGCGAGTACTTTGGCGTATGTGGCGGTTGTTCGATGCAGCACCTGGATGCGCGCGCGCAAGTGGCTATCAAGCAACGCGTGCTGGAGGACGATCTCTGGCACCTTTCGAAGCTGCGCCCGGACGTGGTGTTCCGCCCGATCGCCGGCCCGGATTGGGGTTATCGCTACCGGGCGCGGCTGACGGTGCGCTACGTGGCGAAGAAGGGCTTGGCGCTGGTCGGCTTCCATGAGCGAAAGAGCAGCTATGTGGCCGAAATGGCGAGCTGCAAAGTGCTGCCGCCGCATGTATCGGCCCTGCTGGTGCCGCTGCGGGGGCTGATCACGGGTTTGTCGATCCGCGACCGCCTGCCGCAGGTCGAGCTGGCGGTGGGGCAGGATGTGACCGTGCTGGTGCTGCGCATCCTCATGCCGCTGACCGAAGCCGACGAGGCGCTGCTGCGTGCCTTCGCCGACCAGCACGGCGTGCAGTTCTGGCTCCAGCCCAAGGGCCCGGACACGGTGGTGCCGTTCTACCCGCTGGACCGCGAGCTGGCCTACACGCTGCCGGAATTCAACATCCGCATGCCGTTCAAGCCGACCGACTTTACCCAGGTCAACCACCAGATCAACCGCGCGTTGATCGGCCGCGCGCTTCGCCTGCTGGACGCGCAGCCGGATGACCGGCTGCTCGACCTGTTCTGCGGCATCGGCAATTTCACGCTGCCGCTGGCCACGCGCGGCCGCTCGGTGATGGGCATCGAAGGCAGCGAGGTCCTGACCACCCGGGCACTGGCCAATGCGGCCATCAACGGGCTGGACCACAAGACCGAGTTCGCCTGCCGCAACCTCTTCGAGGTGGGCTCCGAGGACATCGCCGCGCTGGGCCGTTTCGACCGCTGGCTGATCGACCCGCCGCGCGAAGGCGCGCTGGCGGTCAGCAAGGCGCTGGGCGAGCTGGCCCAGGCCGGCAGCGACATGTTGCCCAAGCGCATCGTCTATGTCTCGTGCAACCCGGCCACGCTGGCGCGCGATGCCGGCCTGCTGGTGCACGAGGCCGGCTACCGCCTGTCCGGCGCGGGCGTGGTCAACATGTTCCCGCACACCTCGCACGTGGAATCGATCGCGGTGTTCGACCGCGGCTGAGCGGCGCAGGGTTGGCGCGGCCAAGCGGTCGCGGCAATGAAAAAGGCCAGCACGGATGCGCTGGCCTTTTTAGTCTGGAGCAGGGCGGCCGGGCCGCCCGCCTTAGTCGCGGTTGCCGCCGAAGATACCCAGCAGCGCCAGCAGGTTGGCGAAGACGTTGTACACGTCCAGGTAGATCGCCAGCGTTGCCGTGATGTAGTTGGTCTCGCCGCCGTTCAGCACGCGCTGCACGTCAAACAGGATGTAGGCGGAGAAGATGCCGATGGCGATCACCGAAACCGTGATCATCAGCGACGGCAGTTGCAGCCAGATGTTGGCGACGCTGGCCAGGATCAGCAGGATCACGCCGACGAACAGGAATTTGCTCAGTCCGGAGAAGTCGCGCTTGCTGACGGTAGCGATGGTGGCCATGGCGCCGAACACCGCCGCTGTGCCGCCAAAGGCATACATGATCAGTGCCGGACCATTGGAGAACTGCAGCACCGACCCGATCAGGCGCGACAGCATCAGGCCCATGAAGAAGGTGAAGGCCAGCAGCAGGACCACGCCCATGCTGCTGTTCTTGGTCTTCTCGATGGCATAGAAGAAGCCGAACGCGATGCCCAGGAACAGGATCATCGACAGGCCGGGGCTGCCTTTCATCAGGCTGAAGCCCGTGGTGACGCCGATCCACGCACCGATGACGGTGGGAATCATCGAAATCGCAAGCAACCAGTAGGTGTTGCGCATGACCCGATTGCGCACCACGACGTCGCTCGTCGCGGTGCCGCTGCCGAAACTGTATGTGTTCAGCTTGTTATCCATGGTGACTCCTGTCTCAAAACGGTGAGGCGCCGGGGTAACCCAGGCGGGCACAACGCCAATGTGGCATCGCAGTAAGGGAATTGCAAGGGTTGGGTCGGCCACTTTTTTCGCAAAACCCGCGCTGACGGTGATGATTTGATCGCAACCGGCCTCATGCGTTCCCTGCACATGGCCCGCTATCTAAAGTGCTTCTTTGGACTCTTTTCGGTGCGTGTTGTGCCTTGGCTGGCTCCGGGGAACCAGCGGTCATGGGCCTTCTCGAAACCATAACCGTCTCGTGCTAGAATTGCACGTTTACTTGAATTGTAACCCCTTCATTTTTTGGAGTTTTTATGGCGATCGAACGCACCCTGTCGATTATCAAGCCGGATGCCGTGGCAAAGAATGTCATCGGCCAGATTTACGCTCGTTTCGAGGCCGCCGGCCTGAAGATCGTGGCTGCCAAGATGGTTCACCTGTCGCGCGGCGAAGCCGAGCAATTCTACGCAGTGCACGCTGCCCGCCCGTTCTTCAAGGACCTGGTGGACTTCATGGTTTCCGGCCCGGTCATCATCCAGGCCCTGGAAGGCGAAAACGCCATTGCCAAGCACCGCGACCTGATGGGCGCAACCGACCCGAAGAAGGCTGAAGCCGGCACGATCCGTGCGGACTTCGCTGACAGCATCGACGCCAACGCTGTTCACGGCTCGGACGCAGCAGAAACCGCTGCCGTCGAAATCGCTTTCTTCTTCCCCGGCATGAACGTTTACAGCCGCTGATTGTCTGGTCTATTCCACAAGACTAGACTGCTATTGAAGTTGATACTGCCGTCATGAACACTCTCGTCAACCTGCTCGACCTGGATGCGGACGCGCTTACCGCCTATTGCGGAGAGCTCGGCGAGAAGCCGTTTCGTGCGCGGCAGTTGCAGCGCTGGATTCACCAGTTCGGCGCCAGCCGTTTCGATGCCATGTCGGATCTCGCCAAGTCGCTGCGCGAAAAGCTCGCCACGCGCGCCGAGATCCGCTCGCCTGCCGTCATCACCGACAACCTGTCGGCCGACGGCACGCGCAAGTGGCTGCTGGACGTTGGCGCCGGCGATGCGGTGGAGACGGTGTACATCCCCGAGGAGACGCGCGGCACGCTGTGCGTGTCTTCGCAGGCGGGGTGCGCCGTCAATTGCCGGTTCTGCTCGACCGGCAAGCAAGGCTTCTCGCGCAACCTGACTACTGGCGAGATCATCGGCCAGTTGTGGATGGCCGAGTTTGCCATGCGTGCCCAACTGGGCCGTGGCGCCAAGGACGACCGCGTCATCTCCAACGTGGTGATGATGGGCATGGGCGAGCCGCTGCTCAACTATGACCAGGTTGTGCCGGCCATGCGCCTGATGCTGGACGACCATGCCTACGGGCTGTCGCGCCGGCGCGTGACGCTGTCCACCTCCGGCGTGGTGCCGATGATGGACCGACTGGCCAAGGATTTGCCCGTGGCGCTGGCGGTATCGCTGCACGCGTCCAACGATCCGTTGCGCGACATGCTGGTGCCGCTCAACAAGAAGTACCCGCTCGCCGAGCTGATGGCGGCTTGCCGCCGCTACCTGGAATTTGCCCCGCGCGATTTCATCACCTTCGAATACTGCATGCTGGATGGCGTCAATGACGGCGTCGAGCATGCCCGGGAACTGCTGAAGCTTGTGGCCGACGTGCCTTGCAAGTTCAACCTGATCCCGTTCAACCCCTTCCCTGAATCGGGGCTCAAGCGCTCGAACAACGAGCAGATCCGCCGCTTCGCCCAGGTCCTGATGGACGCCGGCATCGTCACCACCATCCGCAAGACGCGCGGCGACGATATCGACGCGGCCTGCGGCCAGCTCGCGGGCGAGGTCAAGGACCGTACCCGCCTGGCCCAGCGTGGCAAGTTCGGCAAGATCACGCCGATCGTGGCGGCGCCCGCGGCCGGCCAGCCGCAAGAGGCCCGGCCTGCATGACCCGTCTGATAGTCGCGGTCCTGATGGGGCTGGTGCTGCTGGCCGCGTGCCAGCTGCCGCCGCCGGTCAAGCCCGAATTGCAGACCGCGTCCGACCAGACCGAGCTGAGCCGGCGTGCCACTATCCGCCTCCAACTGGCTACCAGCTACCTTGAAGCCGGGCAGTACAACGTCGCGCTGGACGAGGCCAAGCAAGCCATCGCGATCGACCCGACGCTGGTCGACGCGTACCATATCCGCGCGCTGGTCTACATGAACATGAACGAGCGCGCGCTGGCTGAAGAGAGCTTCCGTAGCGCGCTGGCCATGCGTGCCGACGATGGCGACGTGCTGAACAACTACGGCTGGTTCCTGTGCGTGAACGGGCGCTATGCCGAGGCCGTGCCTTACCTGGAGCGCGCGGTCAACGCGCCTTCGGCAAGCGGGCCCGGCAAGGCGCTGACCAGCCTTGGCGCCTGCCAGCTGCGCAATGGCAACAGCGAGGCAGCCGAGAAGAGCTTGTTTGGCGCGCTGCGCTTCGATCGCAACAACCCGGTAGCCAACAACAACCTGGCGCTGCTGTATTACCAGCGCGGGGACTACCAGCGGGCCCAGCAGTATGTCGGCCGCATCAACAGCAGCAATTTCGTCAGCGCGCAATCCCTCTGGCTGGGTGCGCGCATTGCCCGCCGTCAGGGTGACGTAGCCGCGCAGAATGCCCTGGTGGCACAGTTGCGCAGCCGTTTCCCCGATTCGCGTGAGTTGACCGCATACGAACAAGGAGCATGGGATGAGTGAGCACGAGCGCGCCGAAGGCCAGACTGCAGCGACGGGTCATGCGGGGGTACCCCCGCGGATGCCGGGCGCGAGGCGGTGGCGCGCGAGATTGGCGAACGCCTGGCGCAAGCGCGCAAGGATCAGCGTTTCTCGCTGGAAGATGTCAGCGCGCGGCTGAAGGTCGCCTCGCACAAGCTGGCCGCCATCGAGCAGGGCGACGTCGCGGCGCTGCCAGACGTGACCTTTGCCAAAGGAGTGATGCGGGCCTACGCGCGCATGCTCCAGATCGACATCGATGCCTTGCTGGCGCGTTTCCACGCGCAGGCCGTGCCGGTGGTGGAGATCGGCATGCGCCGCGAAGGCGGCTTGAACGAGAGTTTCGACGACCGTAACCGCTTTGGCTCCGGTGGCTCGGGCGGCCGGTGGATCTGGCTGGCCCTGGTGGTCGCCGTCATCGGCGGCGGGGTGCTGTTCGGGCTGGACCACTTCAAGCAATGGATCGAGGCGCGCAAGGAAACCCTCACGGCGCCCCCGGCGGCGCAAGCCACGGTGCAAGGCAGCGAGCCCGGAACCGTCACGGCCGCGCTGCCGCCCGTGATGGCCGCGTCCGACGCCCCCGCGCCGTCCGAGTCGCTGCCTGCCAGCGGCCCGGTGGCGGTGGCGCCGGCACCTTCGGCGGCACCTGCACCTTCGGCAGCGCCGGCTCCAGCCGCCGTGCCCGCGGTAGCCGCTTCGGCGGCAGTGCCTGCGCCCGCAGCAGCAGCTGGCGCGGGCGAGCTGCGCATCCGTTTCGCCTCGGACACCTGGTATGAGATCCGCGACCGTAGCGGCAAGGTTGTGCTCGGCGGTACCGCGCGCGCCGGCCAGGATCTCAGTGGCGGCGGTACGCCGCCGTACAAAATCGTGATCGGCAACGTCAAGGGCGTCGAGTCGCTGACGCGCAGCGGCACGCCGGTCGACCTGCAGGCGGCCAACCGCAATAATGTGGCGCGCCTGACGCTGCCCTGAACATCGTTTCTCCAGCCATGCGCAACGCCGCATTGCAAGGTGGTAATGCTATGAACCAACAGGCTTGTATGCCGGTACTGCCCGGCCCGATGCCCCGCCGCAAAACGCGCCAGGCGCGCGTGGTGTGGGGCGACAACGTGGTCACGATCGGTGGCGACGCCCCCGTGCGCGTGCAGTCGATGACGAATACCGATACGGTGGACGCCATCGGCACCGCGATCCAGGTCAAGGAGCTGGCGCGTGCCGGTTCCGAGATCGTGCGCATCACGGTCAACACGCCGGAAGCCGCGGCGGCGGTGCCCGCCCTGCGCGAGCAACTGGACCGCATGGGCGTGAACGTGCCGCTGGTGGGCGACTTCCACTACAACGGCCACAAGCTGCTGCACGATTATCCCGACTGCGCCCAGGCGCTGTCGAAGTACCGCATCAACCCTGGCAATGTCGGGCAGGGGGCCAAGCGCGACACGCAATTCGCGCAGATGATCGAGATGGCCTGCCGCTACGACAAGCCGGTTCGCATCGGCGTGAACTGGGGCAGCCTGGACCAGTCGCTGCTGGCACGCATCATGGACGAAAACGCCCTGCGCGCCGAGCCGTGGCCGGCGCAGAACGTGATGGTTGAGGCGCTGATCACCTCGGCCATCGAGTCGGCGAAGAAGGCCGAGGAAATCGGGCTCTCGGGCGACCAGATCATCCTGTCGTGCAAGGTCTCGCAGGTGCAGGAACTGATCGCGGTGTACCGCGAGCTGACCAAGCGCTGCGACTACGCATTGCACCTCGGGCTGACCGAGGCAGGCATGGGCAGCAAGGGCATCGTGGCCTCCACCGCGGCACTGTCCGTGCTGCTGCAGGAAGGCATCGGCGACACGATCCGCATCTCGCTGACGCCGGAACCCGGCGCCGCGCGCGAGAAGGAAGTCTATGTGGGGCAGGAGATCCTGCAGACCATGGGCCTGCGCAACTTCACCCCGATGGTGATTGCTTGCCCGGGCTGCGGCCGTACCACCAGCACCACCTTCCAGGAACTGGCATCCAGCATCCAGAGCTACCTGCGCGAGCAGATGCCGACCTGGAAGACCGCCTACCCTGGCGTGGAAGAAATGGATGTGGCCGTGATGGGCTGCATCGTGAACGGGCCGGGCGAAAGCAAGCATGCCAATATCGGCATCTCGCTGCCGGGCTCGGGCGAATCGCCGGCGGCGCCGGTGTTTGTCGACGGCGTCAAGGTCAAGACGCTGCGCGGCGATCGCATCGCCGAGGAATTCCAGGCGATCGTCGATGACTATGTGCGCACCCATTACGGCAACAAGGCCGGGAGCGCCAGCAATGAGGTGGCAGCCTGAGCCGACAGGGCCAGGCGCTGCAGGGAAAGACAAGAAAAGATGAATCAACCCGTGAATCCGGTGGTCGCCAGCGACGGCGCCAAGGCCGACAATAGCAAGGCCGACAGCAAGATCAAGTTGCCCAAGGCACTGCAGGGCGTCAAGGGCATGAACGACATGCTGCCCGCCGACGCGCCGCTGTGGGAGCATTTCGAGAACGCCGCGCGCGCGATGCTGCGCGCCTATGGCTACCAGCAGCTGCGCACGCCCATCGTTGAGCACACGCAGCTGTTCGTGCGCGGCATCGGCGAGGTCACCGACATCGTCGAGAAGGAAATGTATTCCTTCACCGATGCGCTCAACGGCGAGCAACTGACGCTGCGCCCCGAGGGCACGGCGGCCGCGGTGCGCGCCACCATCGAGCACAACCTGCTGTACGACGGCCCCAAGCGCCTGTGGTACACCGGCCCGATGTTCCGCCACGAGCGTCCCCAGCGCGGGCGTTATCGCCAGTTCCACCAGCTTGGCGCCGAGGCCCTCGGCTTTGCCGGTCCAGACGTGGACGCCGAGATCATCATGATGTGCCAGCGCCTGTGGGATGACCTGGGCCTGGTCGGCGTGCGCCTCGAGCTCAATTCGCTGGGCCAGGCGCATGAGCGCGCCGCGCACCGCGAAGAACTGATCAAGTACCTGGAAGGCTTCCAGGACATTCTTGACGAAGACAGCAAGCGCCGCCTGTACACCAACCCGCTGCGCGTGCTGGATACCAAGAATCCGGCGCTGCAGGAAATGGCAAGCAATGCACCCAAGCTGATCGATTTCCTGGGCGAGGAATCGCTGGGCCACTTCGACGGCGTGCAGCGCCTGCTCAAGGCCAACAACATCCCGTTCAAGATCAATCCGCGCCTGGTGCGCGGGCTGGACTACTACAACCTGACCGTGTTCGAGTGGATCACCGACAAGCTCGGCGCGCAGGGCACCATCGCCGGCGGCGGCCGCTACGATCCGCTGATCGCGCAGATGGGCGGCAGGGCGGCACCGGCTTGCGGCTGGGCGATGGGCATCGAGCGCATCATCGAACTGCTGCGCGAGGAAAAGCTCGTGCCGCAGGCGGAAGGCGCCGATGTGTACCTCGTCCACCAGGGCGAAGCGGCTGGCCAGCAGGCCATGATCATCGCCGAGCGCCTGCGCGATGCCGGCCTCGACGTGCTGCTGCATGCCACGCCCGACGGCAAGAGCGGCAGCTTCAAGTCGCAGATGAAGCGCGCCGACGGTAGCGGTGCGGCCTATGCCGTTATCATTGGCGAGGATGAGGTAGTGGCGGGCACGGCACAGGTCAAGGACCTGCGCCAGGGCGCCCAGGCCGAAGGCGATGGCGCGCAGGTGACGGTGGCGGCTGAGAAGCTGGTCGACCACATCATCGACGCCATGGTTGGCGCCAGCGAATAAGCGGGCAGGTAAGCAGGCAGGTAAGCAGGCAGCATCGGAACCAGGGGCCGCGCGAGCGCGGTCCTTCATACAAACAAACGCGGGTGGATCCCTCGACATGGCTTACGATCTAGAAGAACAGGAACAGCTTGAGAGCCTCAAGGCCTGGTGGCGCCAGTACGGCAATACCGTGACCTGGGCCCTGATCGCCGGCTTGCTGGCTTTCGCTGCCTGGAGTGGCTGGAACTACTGGCAACGCGAGCAGGCCGGAGAAGCGGCGCTGCTGTACGAGCAGGTCGTCAAGGCCGCCGAGAGCGGCGATGTCGAGCGGGTCAAGCGCGCTGCCGGCGACCTCGAGGAAAAATTCGGCAAGACCGCCTATGGCCCCATGACCGCGCTGGTGTCGGCCAAGGTGCTGTACGATGCAGGCGACCTGGCCGCCACGAAGGCCCAGCTGCAATGGGCGATCGACCATGGCGATGGCGAGTATGCTCACCTCGCGCGCGTGCGCCTGGCTGGCGTGCTGCTTGACGAGAAGGCCTACGACCAGGGCCTGGCACTGCTCAAGGACGAGCCGCCGGCACCATTCGTGGCGCTGTATGCGGACCGCCGCGGCGATCTGCTGGCTGCCCAGGACAAGCGCGCGGAAGCCCGCTCGGCGTACCAGAAGGCGCTCGACAAGCTGAGCGCCAACGATGCCGCCATGCGCCAGATCATTCAGTTCAAGCTTGACGCGCTGGGCACCGCCTGAAGGCGGTTGGCCCGGCTCGCCGACAGGCTCGCGGGATTCGCATGCCATGCATGCCCCGCATGCCCGCACCCTTGCGCCTCAACTTAAATCAGGATCGGAACCTCATGAAGTCATTGTTTTCCGGCACGGCCCAGAACCAGCAACACGGCAATTTCGTCCGCGGCCTGGTGGTGGCCGCCGCTTGTGCGGCCAGCCTCGCCAGCCTTGGCGGCTGCTCGCTGTTCAGCAAGGCTGACAAGCGCACGCCGGTCGAACTCAAGCCGATCACCCAGACGCTGTCGGTGCGCCAGGCCTGGAAGGCCAGCGTCGGCAAGAGCGGCCCGTACTCGCTGCAGCCGGCGGTGTCCGGCAGCACCGTATATGCCTCCTCGAACGGCGGCAAGGTGATGGCGTTCGATGGCGGCACCGGACGCACGTTGTGGGAGGCCAAGACCGACACGGACCTGACCTCCGGCCCCGGCAGCGATGGCAGCGTCACGGCGGTGGCGGGCGAGAAGGGCGCGGTGTTCGCCTTTGACGCCAGCGGCAAGCAGATCTGGAAGAAGCAGGTCAATGGCGAGGTCCTTTCCGCGCCGCTGGTCGGCAACGGCTTGGTGATCGTGCGCACGACCGACACCCGCGTGCTTGGCCTGGACGCGCAGACCGGCGAGCGCCGCTGGATCTATCAGCGCTCGCAGACCCCGCTCAACCTGCGCGCGTCGATGGGCATGGTGTTTGCCGGCGACGGCATCGTGATGGGCTTCCCCGGCGGCAAGCTGGGCGTGCTGGCTCCCGGCAACGGCGTGCTGCGCTGGGAAAGCACGGTGTCCTATCCCAAGGGCGTATCCGAGATCGAGCGGCTCAACGACGTCACGGGCCAGCCCATGGTCGACGGGCGCCAGGTCTGTGCCACCACGTTCCAGGGCCGCGTGGCTTGCCTGGAACTGGCCAATGGCCAGCCGCAATGGGGCAAGGAATTCTCGTCGCCGACCGGCCCCGCGCAGGATGACGGCTCGCTGTACGCCAGCGACGAGCGCTCGGTGGTGCATGCTTTCGACCGCCAGAACGGCACGGAGCGCTGGAAGAACGATCAGCTCCTGTATCGTCGCCTGGGCGCGCCGCTGGCGCTGGGACGCTCGGTTGTCATGGGCGACTTCGAAGGCAATGTACACTTCCTCTCTCGCGACGACGGCCAGTTCGTGGCCCGCATGAAGACCGATGGCAGCGAGATTACCGCTGCGCCGGTGGTGGCGGGTGCGTCCCTGGTGGTGCAGACGCGCGACGGCAACCTCTACGGCTTCGTGCCGGACTGAGGCGGTCAACATCATGGCGACTGCTCGTGCACCTGTCGGCATGGGCGGCGCCAATCCGGTAGCACGATCCTCCTGGTCGTGCAGGTGAACGAGGTCGGGTTGCAACGCTAACCCGGCCGCCCGACAGGAAAAGTGGCCAGGCGCGCGACGCCCGGCCGTCGGACCCATATCACTCCGGAGTTCCTGGGGGCGGCATCTGCCGGCCCCCATTTCCGTTTATTGCATGAAACCAGTTATCGCTCTGGTCGGCCGTCCCAATGTGGGCAAGTCGACGCTATTCAACCGCATGACCCGTTCGCGCGACGCGCTTGTCGCCGATCTGCCCGGGCTCACGCGTGATCGCCACTATGGCGAAGGCCGCATCGGTGAACGTCCGTTCATCGCCATCGATACCGGCGGCTTCGAGCCGGTGGCCAAGGAAGGCATCGTTGCCGAGATGGCCAAGCAGACCCGCCAGGCGGTGGTCGAGGCCGACGTGGTGATCTTCCTCGTCGACGGCCGCCTCGGGCTGGCGCCCCAGGACCGGGTGATCGCCGATTACCTGCGCAAGACCGGGCGCCGCGTCATGCTGGCCGTGAACAAGGCCGAGGGCATGAAGTACACCACCGTGGTGTCGGAGTTCTACGAGCTTGGCATGGGCGACCCCTATGCCATTTCGTCGACCCACGGCGACGGCGTGCGCGAGCTGGTCGACGAGGCGCTGGAACTGGCGGTGAAAGAGCGCCCGGAACTCGCCGAGGAAGATGAGGGCGCCCAGCGCGGCGTCAAGATCGCCATCGTGGGCCGGCCGAACGTGGGCAAGTCCACGCTGGTCAACACCCTGATCGGCGAAGAGCGTGTGATTGCGTTCGACATGCCTGGCACCACGCGGGACGCCATCTACGTGGAGTTCGAGCGCGGCGGCAAGCCCTACACGCTGATCGATACAGCCGGCCTGCGCAAGCGCGGCAAGGTGTTCGAGGCCATCGAGAAGTTCTCGGTGGTCAAGACGCTGCAATCGATCGCCGATGCGAACGTCGTGGTGCTGCTGCTCGACGCGCAGCAGGACGTGTCGGAGCAGGATGCGCACATCGCCGGCTTCATCGTGGAATCCGGGCGCGCGCTGGTGGTTGGCGTCAACAAGTGGGACGGCCTCGACGGCCATAGCCGCGACCGCATCAAGCACGATCTGGAGCGCAAGCTGCAGTTCCTGGACTTCGCCAACTTCCACTTTGTGTCCGCGCAGCAGCGCACGGGCATCAGCGCGCTGCTGCGCTCGGTGGATGACGCGTATGCCGCGGCCATGGTCAAGCTGCCCACGCCGCAGCTCACGCGGATCCTGCAGGAAGCGGTCGAGTTCCAGCAGCCGCGGCGTGTCGGCGCGACCCGGCCCAAGCTGCGCTACGCGCACCAGGGTGGCTCCAATCCGCCCATTATCATCGTGCACGGCAATTCGCTTTCCGGCATCGCCGACACCTACCGGCGCTATCTCGAAAACCGTTTCCGCTCGGCTTTCAAACTGAAGGGCACACCGCTTCGCATCGAATTTCGTACGAACAAAAACCCATATGCGGACTCGAAGGATTGAGTCAGGCAGCGGGAGCCCAGGCGGGCAAGTTTCGTTTGCGTTCGTTTGGAACTGAGGCTAAATTCACGGTAGCAGGGGTTCCCTGCGAGGCGATGCTAGCTTGGTACCGTTTTGATCTTTTTTGGCGCGGTTTGCGCCGTTTGACTTGAATCGGGGATTACCGTCCCCATCATCTATCACTAAATCTATAAATTTGGAGTGTGCCATGAGCAACAAAGGGCAATTGCTACAAGACCCGTTCCTGAACGCGCTGCGCAAAGAGCACGTACCGGTTTCAATCTACCTCGTCAATGGCATCAAGCTGCAAGGCAATATCGAGTCGTTCGACCAGTACGTCGTCCTGTTGCGCAACACCGTGACGCAGATGGTCTACAAGCATGCGATTTCCACCGTCGTACCGGCCCGCGCCGTGAATTTCCGCGTGGACGAAACGGCCGAAGGCTGATCATTCGCGGATAGCACCGCAGTTTTCCGGCAGGCCAGTCGTACCGCGACACGGCCGCTAGTTGCCGGTGTCGCGCAGGGGCCAGATGCTCCGGCGCGACACCAAAAACACCAGCCCGGCCTGGCTGCAAAGTGGCCACGGGCACGGACATGCTTCGCCCTGGTGCATTCCGCCACGGACAGCGTCCCCGCTTCAAGCGTCTTCCCAGGCCAAGGCTCCTGCCTCACGGCACCAGCCACTGCCTCCCAGTAGCCTCCAACCCGTTTTCCTTTCTCGCGTTTCGCGATCCTCCCGTTTGCAATCTAGAGCCACCTCCAATTCCGAGTCTTCCCGCGCCATCCTCGTTGGTGTCGATTTCGGCAAGCATGATTTCCAGGAAAGCCTGAGCGAGCTGGCGTTGCTGACGTCGACCGCGGGCTCCACGCCGGTGCACACGCTGACCGGGCGCAGGTCCCGTCCGGACCCGGCGCTGTTCATCGGTTCCGGCAAGGCGGAGGAACTGAAGGAGGCCGCCGATGCACTCGATGCCGACGTGGTGGTATTCAATCACTCGCTCAGCCCGGCCCAGCAACGCAATCTAGAGCGCTTCCTGCAGCGCCACGTCATCGACCGTACCGGACTGATCCTGGACATCTTTGGCCAGCGGGCGCAGAGCCACGTCGGCAAGGTGCAGGTCGAGCTCGCCCAGGTCCAATACCAGGCCTCGCGGCTGGTCCGCGCCTGGAGCCACCTGGAGAGGCAGAAGGGCGGCATTGGCATGCGCGGCGGCCCGGGGGAGCGCCAGCTCGAGCTGGATCGCCGCCTGCTGGACGAGCGCGCCAAGCGGCTAAAGGCTGACCTGACGCGGCTGCAGCGCCAGCACAGCACCCAGCGGCGGGCGCGCGCGCGCAACGACACCCTGAGCATCTCGCTGGTCGGCTATACCAACGCCGGCAAGTCGACGCTGTTCAACGCCCTGACCAAGGCGCGCGCCTATGCCGCCGACCAGCTGTTCGCCACGCTGGATACCACTTCGCGCCGGCTGTACCTGGACGGCGTGGGCAACGTGGTCCTGTCGGATACCGTGGGCTTCATCCGCGACCTGCCGACCCAGCTGGTGGCCGCATTCCGCGCCACGCTGGAAGAAACCGTGCATGCGGACCTGCTGCTGCACGTGGTCGACGCCTCCAGCCCCGTGCGCCATGAGCAGGTCGAGCAGGTCAACCGCGTGCTGGCCGAAATCAATGCCGACGACATCCCGCAGATCGTGGTGATGAACAAGATCGACGCATCGCCGGAACTGCTCGAGCAGGGCCCCCGGGTGGAGCGCAACGAGGAGGGCGTGCCGACCCGCGTGTTCGTCAGCGCGCGCGACGGCATCGGCCTGGATACCCTGCGCGAGGCGTTGGTGGAAGTGGCGCGCTGGCTGGCCGAGCGCCCGCCCGAACGCCCCCGCTGGATCCGCGCCTGGCGGATGCGCAGTCCTACCCGGACGGCGACGCCGATGGCGATGCCTTCGGCGATTTCGATGGCGAGGACACCCGGGTGGATCCGGAAGAACCCGACACGCAGTGAGCCAGTTCGACGGAAATCGCAGCCAGATTGCCCCAAATGGGCAAAAGTGGCGTCGATGACTGTTAGAATCCCCTTGTTCCAACTATCCCGGACCCGTGCACTTCATGCCCCTGTTTCCCCGGAATTCTGAATCGAGCCATGCCTTTGGCAGCCGCGCAGGTGGCCGCAACGGCGGCCATGCACCGTCGCGAACGGCCTGGCAGCGTTTGCGCGCGATCCTGTCGTTGAACGATCCACGTTGGGGTCGGGGCGGCCCGGATGACGAAGACAAAGACAAGGACAAGGATAGCCGCGACAACAATCGCCAGCAAAACCAGCGTCCGCCCCAGGATGGTCCCCCCGATCTCGATGAGCTCTGGCGCGATTTCAACCGTCGCCTGAACGGCCTGCTCGGCCGCAAGGAGAACGGCAGTGGCGGCAATCAGGGCTTCGGCGGCGGTGCGCGCACGCCGGGCAAGGGCTCGGGGATCGGCGCCGGCGTGGTGGTGATCGCGGCGATCGGCATCTGGCTGGCCAGCGGTTTCTTCATGGTGCAGGAAGGCCAGACCGCCGTCATCCTCCAGTTCGGCAAGTTCAAGTACACCACGGGCCCGGGTATCAACTGGCGCCTGCCGTACCCGATCCAGTCCGCCGAGATCGTCAACCTGTCGGGCGTGCGCTCGGTTGAAGTGGGCCGTGCCACCTCGATCAAGGACAGCAACCTGAAGGACGCGTCGATGCTGACGCAGGACGAGAACATCATCGACGTCCGCTTCACGGTGCAATACGACATCCAGGACGCGAGCGAATTCCTGTTCTACAACAAGACCGACCGCGGCGGCGACGAGGAACTGGTGACCCAGGCTGCCGAGACCTCGGTGCGCGAGATCGTCGGGCGCAACAAGATGGACGCGGTGCTCTACGAGAACCGCGAGCAGATTGCCCAGAACCTGGCCACGTCGATCCAGTCGATCCTGACCGCGTACAAGACCGGCATCCGCGTGATTTCCGTCAACGTGCAGAGCGTGCAGCCGCCCGAGCAGGTGCAGGCCGCCTTTGACGATGTCAACAAGGCCAGCCAGGACCGTGAACGAGCCATCAGCGAAGGCCAGGCCTACGCCAATGACGTGATTCCGCGCGCCAAGGGTACCGCCGCGCGCCTGAACGAAGAAGCCGAAGCCTACAAGGCGCGGGTAACCGCCCAGGCCGAAGGCGATGCCTCGCGTTTCCGCCAGGTGCAGGCCGAGTATGCCAAGGCCCCGCAGGTGACGCGCGATCGCATCTATATCGAGACCATGCAGCAGATCTATACCAATTCGACCAAGGTGCTGGTGGATTCACGCCAGGGCAACAATCTCCTCTATCTGCCGCTGGACAAGCTGATGTCGCAATCCCAGGTGGATGCCCGCGCGCCGGCTGCCGGCACCGGGCAGGCCCCTGCAGCGGGCGGCGGCACGTCTCCCGCGCCCGATGCCAACGGCGATAACCGGTCGCGCGAGCAGTTGCGCAACCGTGACCGCGATTCGCGCTGAGGAGCCCCGACATGAACCGACTGATTTCCGTAGTAATCGGCCTCTTCATCGTGCTGGCGATCGGCTCCTCGATGGTGTTCGTGGTGGACCAGCGGCAGTACGCCGTGGTGTTCGCCTTTGGCGAGATCAAGCAGGTGGTGCGTGAGCCCGGCCTGCACTTCAAGCTGCCGCCCCCGCTGCAGAACGTGATCTTCATGGATCGCCGCCTGCTGACCATCGACGTGGCCGCTTCGGAGCGCTTCCTGACGGCCGAGAAGAAGAGCATGGTGGTGGACTGGTTCGTCAAATGGCGCATCACCGATCCGCGCAAGTTCTTCGTGGCCTTCAATGGCAACATCCGCGGCGCACAGGACCGCATGACCCAGCGTATCGACTCCGTCGCCCGCGAGGAATTCGGCAAGCGCACGGTGGCGGAGCTGGTGGCCGGCGAGCGTGAGAAGGTGATGCAGAATATCCGCTCAGCGATGGCCGACTACGCGCAGTCCGTGGGCGTCGAGATCATCGACGTGCGCCTCAAGCGTGTCGACCTGCTGCCCGCAATCAGCGAGTCGGTGTATCGCCGCATGGAAGCCGAGCGCAAGCGCGTGGCCAACGAGCTGCGCTCCACCGGCGCGGCCGAAGGCGAGAAGATCCGCGCCGATGCCGACCGTCAGCGTGAAGTCGTGCTGGCCGAGGCCTATCGCGATGCGCAGAAGATCAAGGGCGAGGGCGATGCCCGCGCGTCGCAGATCTACGCCGAATCCTTTGGCCGCGATCCCCAGTTCGCGCAGTTCTGGCGCAGTATGGAGGCTTACCGCAATACGTTCCGCGACAAGCGCGACGTGCTGGTGCTGGAACCCAATTCCGACTTCTTCCGCTACATGCGGTCGTCGGGCGGCGCGGCGGCGCCGGCGGCAGCGCCTCCGGCGAGCCGTCGCTAAGCTAGGCGGCTCCGTCCGCCAGGCGTTTCGACAAAACCCCGGCTTGCCGGGGTTTTGTCCGGCTGGAAGGGTGGCAGCGGATGCTTATCCAAGGGCGCCGCTGCCGTCTCATCCGCCCTGCCAGGTGACTGGCTCCCCGCTTGCGGCCGGCGCCCCCGGGCACGGCGCGCGGCGGGATCGAATTTCAACGGGTGGCTCAAGGCCGCCCGGCAACTGTGTGAAGTGAAGAGATTTACCATGTCCAATCACTGGCTCCTGCCTGAAAACATCGCCGACGTGCTGCCGTCGGAGGCCCGCAAGATCGAAGAATTGCGCCGCCGCATGCTGGACTTGTTCCGCACCTACGGCTACGAGCTGGTCATGCCGCCGATGCTGGAATACCTGGAATCGCTGCTCACCGGGACCGGGCACGACCTCGACCTGCGCACCCTCAAGCTGGTCGACCAGCTCTCCGGGCGCACCATGGGCCTGCGCGCCGACATCACGCCACAGGTAGCCCGCATCGATGCCCACTTGCTGAACCGCTCCGGCGTGACCCGGCTGTGCTACGCCGGCAATGTGCTGCACGCCCGCCCGGCAGGCTTTCGCGCAACCCGCGAGCCGATCCAGGTTGGCGCGGAGATCTACGGCCATGCCGGCCTGGAAGCGGATGTCGAGATCCAGGCCCTGATGCTGGCCACGCTGCAGGTTGCCGGCCTGACCGAGATTCGTCTCGACCTGTGCCATGCGGGCATCCTGGAAGCCTTGCTGGACGGGCTGCCATCCAGCCGCAAGATCGAGGATGCGCTGTTCGCGGCCCTGGAAACCAAGGATGTATCGGCGCTGCGCGAGCTGACCGAAGGCATGCCGCAGGCCGAGCGCGATGCGCTGCTGGCGCTGCCGACGCTGTACGGCGGCGTGGAAGTGATCGAGCGCGCCCGCGCGACCTTGCCGGCGAGCCCGATGATCGGCCGCGCGCTGGATGAACTCGCCGCGCTGGCCGCCGAGGTGAGCGGGGCGAGCGTCAACATCGATCTGTCCGACCTGCGCGGCTATCACTATCACAGCGGCGTGATGTTCACGGCCTATGTGGCTGGCTTGCCCAACTATGTGGCGCGCGGTGGCCGCTACGACAAGGTCGGCGAGGCCTTTGGCCGCGCGCGGCCTGCAACCGGCTTCTCGCTGGATTTGCGCGAGGTTGCCTCGCTTTCGCCGCTGGAAGTACGCGCGTTTGCCATTTTCGCGCCGTGGGATGCGGATCCCGCCCTGCGTGCCGCGATTACCGCGCTGCGCGCCGCCGGCGAGATCGTCATCCAGTCGCTGCCGGGCCATACGCACCAGCTCGACGAGTTCAACTGCGACCGCCAACTGGTCCGCCAGGATGGCGGCTGGACGGTGATTCCGCGCAGCGCCGGGGCCTGAGCGCAAGCACCAGGCGGCGGAATTCCCCGCGTTGCAGGCCGATCTCCCCAAAATCGGGGAGTTGACCTGCAACGAGAGTAAAATACGTTTTTAACCCACTGACCAAAATCAACATGTCCGCTTCTGCAGTAAGCCAGGGACGCAATGTCGTCGTGATCGGCACCCAATGGGGTGACGAAGGCAAGGAAAAATCGTCGATTGGCTTACCGATCATGCAAAGGGCGTGGTGCGGTTCCAGGGCGGCCACAACGCTGGCCATACGCTCATCATCGGCGGCAAGAAGACCATCCTGCGCCTGATCCCCTCGGGCATCATGCGCGAAGGCACGATCTGCTACATCGGCAACGGCGTCGTGCTGTCGCCGGAGGCGCTGTTCCGTGAGATCGAGGAACTGGAAGCCGCCGGCCTGCAGGTGCAGAACCGCCTGCGCATTTCCGAAGCGACCACGCTGATCCTGCCGTACCACGTTGCCATCGACAAGGCCCGTGAAGTGCGCCGTGGCGCCGACAAGATCGGCACCACCGGCCGCGGCATCGGCCCGGCCTACGAAGACAAGGTGGCCCGCCGCGCGCTGCGGGTGCAGGACCTGTTCGATCCCAAGTGCTTCGCCGAGAAGCTGCGCGAGAACCTCGACCTGCATAACTTCATGCTGACCCAGTACCTGGGCGCGGAAGCGGTCGATTACCAGCAGACCCTGGACGAAATGCTGGCCTACGCGCCGCGCCTGGCCCCGATGGTGGCCGACGTGTCGGCCGAGCTGTACGCGGTCAACGCTGCCGGCGGCAATCTGATGTTCGAAGGCGCGCAAGGCACGCTGCTCGACGTCGACCACGGCACCTATCCGTTCGTCACCTCCAGCAACTGCGTGGCCGGTGCCGCCGCCGCCGGCGCCGGTGTTGGCCCGGGCCGCCTGAACTACATCCTGGGCATCACCAAGGCCTACTGCACCCGCGTGGGCGCAGGCCCGTTCCCCAGCGAGCTGTACGACAACGACAACCCCAAGCGCCAGGACCCGGTGGGCGTGCGCCTGGCCAACGTCGGCAAGGAATTCGGCTCGGTGACCGGGCGTCCGCGCCGCACCGGCTGGCTCGACGCGGCCGCGCTCAAGCGCTCGGTGCAGATCAACGGCGTGTCGGGTCTTTGCATGACCAAGCTCGACGTGCTGGATGGCCTCGAAACCCTCAAGCTTTGCGTGGGCTACGAACTGGACGGCAAGACCGTCGACATCCTGCCGCGTGGCTCGGATGCCGTGGCGCGCTGCGTGCCGGTGTACGAGGAATTCCCGGGCTGGAACGAATCCACCTTCGGCGTGAAGGCCTGGGATGCGCTGCCGGAACAGGCTCGCACCTACCTGAAGCGCGTCGAGGAAGTGGTCGGCATCCCGATCGACATGATCTCGACCGGCCCGGACCGCGACGAAACCATCCTGCTGCGTCACCCGTACGTAGCCTGATGTTGTCTTGGCCCGCAAGGGCGCCGTGCGGCTGAAAGATGCCGCGCTGGTAAAAGACCGCAAAAGCACAAGAGCAAATCGGCCCGCGCAAGCGGGCCGAAACTTTATCGGTCAACAGACCATAAGCCTAAAGCCGAAGAGCTAAAACAATCATGACCCTGCCATCGAACGACGACGAGAACCTGTGGATCTCGTGGGACGACTACCATAGCCTGATCGCGCGCCTGGCGCTTAACGTCCACGAGTCGGGCTGGAAGTTCGACAAGATCCTGTGCCTGGCCCGTGGTGGCCTGCGCGTCGGCGACCAGATGTCCCGCATCTTCGACGTGCCTCTCGCCATCCTGGCCACCAGCAGCTATCGCGAGGCGGCGGGCACCCAGCAGGGCGACCTCGATATCGCGCAGTACATCACCATGACCAAGGGCGACCTCTCCGGCAAGATCCTGCTGGTCGATGACCTGGTGGATTCCGGCGTCACGCTGGAACGCGTGGGCCGCCATCTGCAGGAGCGTTATCCCGCCGTGACGGAAGTCCGCTCGTCCGTGCTGTGGTACAAGGCCTGCTCCAAGGTCAAGCCGGACTATCACGTGACCTTCCTGCCGACGAACCCCTGGATTCACCAGCCGTTCGAAGAGTACGACACGCTGCGCCCGCACAACCTGGCAGCCTGGCTCAAGCGCGGCAAGCACGCCGCCGGCGGCTCGCAGGCCTGATCCACGGGCCGCCCGGGCAAATGAGCGCGCAAACGAGCGGGCAGGGTGCTGCCGCGCGGGCATCGCGTTCGCAGGTAGCCTATCACAGCCTGCGCGACGATATCTTTGTCTTTCGCCTGCTGTCCGGCGACCGCTTTACCGAGAACGACGTTGCCGAGCGGCTCGGCAAAGGCGGCTAAAGAAAAGGCGGGGGCGGCTTGCCGCAGGCCCCGCCGTTGCCGTCCGTTTCCTGCCTAGTAAGCGACCGTGTAGCGCTGGCGCGAGTGCGCCGGCTTTTCCACTTCATCGAGCATGGCGATGGCGTAGTCCTCCATCGAGATCCAGCTCTTGCCGCTGGCGTCGGTGAGCAGCGTCTCCTCGCCCACGCGGAACTTGCCGGTGCGCGTGCCCGGCTCGAACAGGGCGGCGGGGGACAGGAAGGTCCAGTCGATCGCGGTTTCCTTGCGCAGGGCATTGAGGAAGTCGCGTCCGGCCAGGGCCTCGGCCTTGTAGATTTCCGGGAACTGCGGCGTGTCGACCAGTTGCACTTCCGGTGCCACGTAGAGGCTGCCTGCGCCGCCCACTACCAGCAGGCGGGGCACGGCGGCGGCCTTGACCGCGCCGATGATCTGCTCGGCCGTCGCCTGCAGGAAGCGTACGGTGCTGATCGCCACGTCATGGCCGGCAAGGGCGGCTGCCAGGGCCTTGGTGTTGGCGACATCCGCATTGACGGTGGCGAGGCCCGGCCGCGCGGGCAGCTTGTCGGCCTGGCGCGCGATCGCGGTGACCGTGTGGCCGCGGCTCAGGGCTTCGTCGATGAGGCGGGTACCGACACGGCCGGTGGCGCCGATGATTGCGATCTTCATGCTGAACTCCTTTGTTGCTCTGTTGAATAACGATATGAAACCACGATGGTTACACATCGGGATAAAAATTTTTACGTCTTGCGTTGCCGGGCCGCGCGCTCCACGTCGGCGAGCATGCCGGCAATCGTGATCTGCGCCAGCGCGCCATCCATCGCGGCCTGGGCGCGGTCCGCGGCGTGCTTCAGCGCGCCGGTGATTTCCCGTCCCACCATGCAGGCCGGGTTGGGCACGCTGTGATGCGGCGCGATCAGCGTGGCCGACTCCACCGCGCGGAACACGTCGAGCAGCGTGATCGATGCTGCCGCGCGCGCCAGCGAGGCGCCGCCGTTGCTGCCCATCATGGTGCTCACCAGTCCCGCCTCGGCCAACTGGCTGACCAGGCGGCGGATCAAGACGGGGTTGGTGCCCACGCTACCCGCGATCAGCGACGACGGCAAGGGCTCGGCGGCGCTGGCCAGCAAGGTCAGGATATGGACGGCGACGGCGAAGCGGCTGCTGGTGGTCATGGTTGGCGAGGCAATGTGAAACTATCTTAGTTACAGATGGCCGGCGCTGTCAAGCGGCGGGCGCGCCAAGCTGGCGCGCCAACGTGGTACGCGCCTGCAGCAACAGGGTGGTTTGCGCCGGAAAACGTCGGAAAGCGCGACATTCCGGCGTGCGAATGGCGGAAGAATGCCGGGAGCGCCACTGAAACTGATACACTCACCCGCAGCGCAGCAGTCGGCTGCTGCTCCGGCCGCGCCCTGGTAGTTCGTGTGAGCGCCAGGCCGTGTGGATGAATCTGTCTCAGTGGGTGCCTAAGCAGGCAACTCAGCAGGCAAGAGCGGACTCCACGCCCCGGAGCGGTCGTTGCTGCGACTGGTATTTATTAATTAGTTAAGTCGCGCAGTCGCGCCAATATCGAATCGGGAGTGCAAAGTTGCAAGATCAGACGCCGGAAAACAAAAAACCCGCAGGGCTCGAAAGCGCTGCGGGTTTTCCGTTTGATCTGGTGCCCAGGAGAGGACTCGAACCTCCACAGTGTTGCCACCGCTAGGACCTGAACCTAGTGCGTCTACCAATTTCGCCACCTGGGCGGGCGTCGAAACAACCGAAGCGCTCATTATAGCGACCGCAAGTCGTTTGTCAAATAATTCTAGAAAAAATTGAATCAGAATAACTATCCGATCCCTAGTCGGGAAGAAATCCTTGGCGTCCTGAGGACGTCGGGGTCGCCCTTGTCGGGCGGCGATATCGCCAAGGCGCTCGCCGTCACGCGCAAAGAACACGATGGCTTCCAGAAACGCCTCGCCGCCATGGAGCGCGACGGCCAGATCGAACTCAACCGCAAGGGCCGCTACGAGCTGGCCAACCAGCCCAACTTCGTGGTCGGCCGTGTGCAGGGCCATCGCGATGGCTTCGGCTTCCTGATCCGCGACGATGGCGATGACGACATCTTCCTGCCTGAGCGCGAGCTGCAGAAGGCCATGCACAACGACCGCGCCCAGGTGCGCGTGATCGGCTACGACCGGCGCGGCCGGCCCGAAGGCCAGATCGTCGAGATCCTCGAGCGTGCCAACCGCTACGTGATCGGCCGCCTGCTGAGCGAAGGCGGCGTGCTGGTGGTGGCGCCCGAAGACAAGCGCATCAGCCAGGACATCCTGATCCCGCCCAAGGCACAAGGCAAGGCGCAAGTCGGCCAGGTGGTCAGCGTCGAGATCATCGACTACCCCGATCGCTACGTGCAGCCCGTGGGCCGCGTGGTGGAAGTGCTGGGCGACTTTGACGATCCCGGCATGGAAATCGAAATCGCCGTGCGCAAGTACGGCGTGCCGCATGAATTCTCGGATGCCTGCGCCAAGGAAGCCGCCGACCTGCCCGACGAGGTGCGCGAGTCCGACCTGGAGCATCGCATCGACCTGCGCGATGTGCCGCTGGTGACCATCGACGGTGAAGACGCGCGCGACTTCGACGACGCCGTTTACTGCGAGCCCGTCAAGATCGGCCGCTCGAAGGGCTGGCGCCTGGTGGTGGCCATTGCGGACGTATCGCACTACGTGCGGCCTGGCACGGCGCTGGACGCCGATGCGCTGGATCGCGCCACCTCGGTGTACTTCCCGCGCCGCGTCATCCCGATGCTGCCGGAAAAGCTCTCCAACGGCCTGTGCTCGCTGAACCCGCAAGTCGACCGCCTGTGCATGGTGTGCGACGCCGTGATCACCGCCAAGGGCGAGCTCAAGGGCTATCAGTTCTATCCCGCCGTGATGCATTCGGCGGCGCGCCTGACCTATAACGAGGTCTGGTCGGTGCTGTCCAACACCAAGGGCCCGGAGGCGCACAAGCGCGCCGACCTGGTGCCGCACCTGCAGAACCTGTACGAGTTGTTCCAGGTCCTGCTCAAGGCGCGGCGCGAACGTGGCGCGATCGACTTCGACACCACCGAGACCTATATCGTCTGCAATGCGCAAGGCAAGATCGAGCAGATCCTGCCGCGCACCCGCAACGACGCCCACCGCCTGATCGAGGAGTGCATGCTGGCCGCCAACGTGTGCGCCGCCGACTTCCTCGAGCGCTTCAAGCATCCCACGCTGTACCGGATCCACGCCGGCCCGGGCGAGGAAAAGCTGAAGAACCTGCGCGAGTTCCTGCGCACCGTCGGGCTTTCGCTGGCCGGTGGCGACAAGCCGCAGGCAGGCGACTACGCCGATGTGATGGACAAGATCAAGAGCCGTCCCGACGCGCCGATGCTGCAGACCATGCTGCTGCGCTCGATGCAGCAGGCGGTCTACAGCCCGGACAACATCGGCCACTTCGGCTTGTCGTACGAGGCTTACGCCCACTTCACCAGCCCGATCCGCCGTTACCCGGACTTGCTGACGCACCGCGCCATCAAGGCCGTGCTGGCGCATACGAAGTACAGGCCGGCGTTTGCCCCGGGCACTGCGCTGAATACCGCGATCGCGCCCAAGGCGCGCCGCATGCAGGCCAAGGACGCCGCCGAGAAGGCCGAGCGCAGCGCCGCGCGCGCCCAGCGCAACGAGGCCATCTGGGACGAGCTCGGCCTGCACTGCTCGGCCAACGAGCGTCGTGCCGATGAGGCCTCGCGCGATGTGGAAGCCTGGCTCAAATGCTACTTCATGCGCGACAAGCTCGGCAGCGAGTATTCGGGCACCATCAGCTCGGTTACCTCGTTCGGCATCTTCGTGCAGCTCGATGAGCTCTACGTCGAAGGCCTGGTCCATGTCACCGAGCTGGGCAGCGATTATTTCCAGTATGACGAAGCGCGCAACGAACTGCGCGGCGAGCGTACCGGCATCCGCTACCGCCTGACCGACCGTGTCCGCGTGCAGGTTTCGCGCGTGGATCTCGATGCGCGCAAGATCGACTTCCGCCTGGTGCAGGAGCCGTCGGCCAAGAGCCTGCGCGGCCGCGCCCCGACCGCCGACGCCGCGCCGCGCGTGCCCGCCGCGCATGCCGTGCCCGCGCGCAAGAAGGGCCGTCAGCTGGCCGCGCTGCTGGGTGGCAGCTCCAAGCCGGAAGAGTCGTTCGACGAAACGCTGGACCGCGTGATCGAAGAGCAGCCGGTGTTCGAGGCTGTCATGACGCCGGTCAAGCCGCACGTGGGGCAGGGCGCCAAGGCCGGCGGCAAACCGGCCAAGCGCGCCGCCAAGCCCAAGCCGCAGCATCTCGGCTCGACGCACAAGGGCGGCGCCAAGCCGGCCGGCAAGAGCAGCCGCGCCTCGCGCAAACGCACCTGACGGCCAGGGGCCGGCGCCGGCTTGTCCGGCTCCGGCTCCCTGGCTCCGGACACGGGGCAAGCCCCGGCGGGAATGTACAATCTCGCCATGGCTAAACAAAAACTCTTGATCGGCTTTCACGCCGTCACCGCGCGCCTGCGCCAGGACGCCGCTGGCGTCACCGATGTCTACGTAGAATCCGCGCGGCGTGACCGCCGCATGCAGGACTTCATCCGCCTTGCCGAAAGCCTCAACGTCCGCCTGCACCCGGTGGACGCCGAGCGCCTGCGCGGCATGGCCGGCACCGACCGCCACCAGGGCGTGGTCGCCCGCGCCGAAGATGTGGCGCTGGCCCTCAATCTTGATGAACTGCTCGATGGCATCGAGGGCACGCCCTTGCTGCTGGTGCTCGACGGCGTCACCGATCCGCACAACCTGGGCGCCTGCCTGCGCGTGGCCGATGGCGCCGGCGCGCACGCCGTGATCGCCCCGAAGGACCGCAGCGTGGGTTTGAACACCACGGTGGCCAAGGTGGCCAGCGGCGCGGCGGAAACCATTCCCTACATCACCGTCACCAACCTGGCGCGCACGCTGCGCGAGCTTGCAGGAACGCGGCATCTGGGTGATCGGCACTGCCGACGGCACGGAAAAAACGCTTTACGACGTGGATTTCAAGGGCCCGGTTGCCCTGGTGATGGGCGCCGAAGGCGAGGGATGCGCCGCCTCACCCGCGAAACCTGCGACGAGCTGGTCGGCATCCCGATGGCCGGTGGCGTGGAAAGCCTGAACGTCTCCGTGGCCAGCGGCGTGTGCCTGTATGAGGCGGTGCGCCAGCGCCGCCTGAAGCGCTGAGCGCTGGGGCGGAATCCATGAAGGCGGACATCGACGCACAGGCGCTCGCGGCATCGCGCCGCCTGATCGGCGAAGCCACCAACATCATGGTGCTCACCGGCGCGGGCGTATCGGCCGAGTCCGGCGTGCCCACGTTTCGCGACGCCATGACCGGCCTGTGGTCGCGCTTCAATCCCGAGGAACTGGCGCAGGAGGACGCCTACCGGCGCCAGCCCGCGCTGGTATGGGAGTGGTACCTGCACCGGCGCGAACTGGTGGCGGCCACGCATCCCAACCCGGCGCACATCGCCCTGGTGGCACTCGCGACACAGAAAACCGTCACCCTGGTCACGCAAAACGTGGATGGTCTGCACCAGCGTGCCGGCAGCCCCGATGTGATCGAGCTGCACGGCAACCTCTTCGCCAACAAATGGCTGGGCGGCTGCGGCCGTTGCGACCCGGCGACCGCCGTGCCCGGCGTGCCGCCGCGCTGTTCCCTCTGCAATGCCATGATGCGCCCCGGCGTGGTGTGGTTTGGCGAGGAACTGCCGCGGGTGGCGCGCTATCGCGCCGAGCACGCGGCCGAGCAGTGCGACTTGTGCATCGTGGTGGGCACCTCCGGCCTGGTCTATCCGGCTGCGGGCCTGCCCGGCGCCGCCAAGGACCATGGCGCGCATGTCATCGTGGTCAATCCCGAGCCCTCGGCGCTGGATCAGACCGCCGACATCGTGCTGCGCGGCCCGGCCGGCGTGGTCTTGCCCTTGCTGTGGGACGGCACGCCTGCGACGCCAGCCTGAACCCGCTCGCCGCCTGGATTCCCGGGCGGCTTGCTGATCTATCTTCTCACCCCCATGGATCGACGATATCGATTCCGCATTCCACAAAGTCCTTCACGTTTCGCGTCGCGAGGTGAGCCCCTCGCGAACGGGCTATCGCGGCGATCATGGCATCGAACTGGCTGATGGGCTTGCCCAGGCTCCTGCGTAGTGCTGCGATCTCTGCGTAGGCGTCGGCAGCGTCGCTGTCGAAGTTCAGCACTTGTCCTGCCAGTTCCTCGTTGAATATGGCGAGGATGGCTGCCAGCAACCCCTGCTGGCGTCGACCGTCGGGCAGGACTTTGATGCCATAAAGCATCTCGCCACGTGTCACCGATGTGGTGAAGAGCGTCGCGCGCGGCTGGGCGGCTATCCATGTCAGCACCCTGCCTTCGGGTGCCGGCCTCAGCAGTTCCGACAGGACATTGGTGTCCAGGAGAATCATTTGCCGAGTTCCTGCGGTTCGCGGATGGCTTCGCGGGGAGGGAGGTCCAGATCAATTCCACCTAGTGGCGCAATCCGGCTACGGATGGCCTCGACCAGTGTTGGCACGCGCACTGGCTCAGTCGAAAGTGCGCTGCGCAGGATGGCCCGAGCTTCGTCTTCCATGGACCTGCCGTGTTGAGCGGCACGCACGCGCAATCGAGCCTTGAGTTGTTCATCCAGGTTTCGGATTGTCATGCTCGCCATGATGTGCTCCTTTTGCAATCAATGATTTCATATTAAGCATTGATTGCAGATGGGGCAAGCGGACCGGGGGCTCGATGGCGTTTGACGCACTTGAGCATACAGCGTTAGTACCCAGCGCGCCAAAGTGATGCCGCGAGTTGATCTTTTGTGTACCCGAGATATGCAACATGTGCATCCATCTCATGAAGAGCCAGCCGTCTCATGTTGCTGAGGCGGCTGGCGTCTTGCTTCGAGGGAGATGTCGTCCTGTCTTAGCGGCACCGTCCGGCGCCGCCCCCTCAAGCCGTAATCAACGCCTCCAGCTTCACGGCATCCGCCGCAAACGCGCGAATCCCCTCTGCCAGCTTTTCCGTCGCCATTGCGTCTTCATTCAACTGCCAGCGGAAGGCCGCCTCATCGCATTCGATGCGGGCGATATTGCCGGCCTGCGCCTGGTCGACCGACAGCTTGCGCGCGACCGTGCCTTCGCTGGCGGCCAGCTTTTCCAGCAGGTCCGGGCTGATGGTCAGCAGGTCGCAGCCGGCCAGCGCCAGGATCTGCTCGGCGCTGCGGAAGCTGGCGCCCATCACCTCGGTCGTGTGGCCGAACTTCTTGTAGTAGTCATAGATCTGGCGCACCGAACGTACGCCGGGATCGTTGTCGCCGGCATTAGCGGCGGCGTCCCATTTGTCGCCGGCTTGCTTCTTGTGCCAGTCCAGGATGCGGCCGACGAAGGGCGAGATCAGTTGCGCGCCGGCCTCGGCGCAGGCAACGGCCTGTGCCAGCGAGAACAGCAGCGTCATATTGCAGCTGATGCCTTCGCGCTGCAGCACCTCGGCGGCGCGGATGCCTTCCCAGGTGGAGGCGATCTTGATCAGCACGCGCTCGCGCGCCACGCCGCGCTGCTCGTACAGCGAGATCAGGTGGCGGGCCTTGGCCACCGTGGCTTCGGTGTTGAAGGACAGGCGCGCGTCGACCTCGGTCGACACGCGGCCCGGCACGATGGCCAGGATCTCGCAGCCGAAGGCGATCAGCAGGGCGTCCATCACGGCGTCGATGCCGTCATTGCCGCGCACGGCCTTTTCCAGCAGGGGACGGTACTCGGCCTTCTGGACGGCCTTGAGAATCAGGGATGGGTTGGTGGTGGCGTCCTGCGGCGTGTACTGCTTCATCACCTGGAAATCGCCGGTGTCCGCCACCACGGTGGTGAACTGCTTGAGCTGATCGAGCTGGTTCATGGTCAGTGAGTTGCTATCAAGGGTTGGTGATGGCGCAGGACCGAAACGGCAGGCCCCGGGCGCCGCGCTGATGCATGCCTCGGGGCATTGTACCGTCGGCTCGCGCCCACGCCGGGGATGTCACGGCATTCCGGTACACTATGCGGTTTCCCCCAAAGCAGATGGGCTGTTGTCATGACACAGGATGAACTCAAGGCGCTGGTGGCGCAAGCCGCGGCCGACTATGTCAAAGAGGTAGTGCCGGCGGGCTCGGTGCTGGGCGTGGGCACGGGCTCCACGGCCAACCTCTTTATCGATGCGGTGGCGGCGTTCAAGGAACGCTTTGCCGGCGCGGTCTCCAGTTCGGAGGCTTCCACGCGCCGCCTGCAGCAACACGGCTTCAAGGTCTTGGACCTGAACGAGGTCGACGAGATCCCCGTGTATGTCGACGGCGCGGACGAGATCGACGCCAGCGGCGCCATGATCAAAGGCGGCGGCGGCGCGCTGACGCGCGAGAAGATCGTGGCCTCGGTGGCGAAACGCTTTGTCTGCATCGCCGACGGTAGCAAGCTGGTGGATGTGATGGGTGCGTTCCCCCTGCCGGTGGAAGTGATTCCGATGGCACGCGCTGCGGTCGCCCGCCAACTGGCTGCATTCGGCGGCCAGCCGCGCCTGCGCATGACCAAGGAAGGCGGCATCTTCAAGACTGACAACGGCAATGTGATCCTGGATGTGGCTGGCCTGAAGATCAGCAATCCGAAGTCGATGGAAGAAGCCATCAATCACATGCCGGGCGTGGTCACGGTGGGGCTGTTTGCCCTGCGCGGCGCCGATGTGTTGCTGCTGGGCACGCCGGATGGCGTGAAGCGCAGCGATTATTGAGTGTGCCGGACTCGTGGCTCTCCAAGGAGGCAGCGGGTAGATGAGTAAGGGCTCTCGATGTTTCGAGGGCCTTTTTCTTTTCCGAGGAGGATGGCTAGCGTAGCTTCAGTTCTCACTCCGGCGATGGGCGAGTTGGTACTTGCGCAGTTGCATTTATTGCGCTTGTTGCATTTATTGCGTCCATGGTGCGGCGCGCGTATATTGGGTTGGTCTTCCCGGAGTCCCAATATGACGATCACCGTTTCCGATCGATTCGAATTGACCAACGACCAGGCCGCGCTTTTGGCCGATGCCAGCCGCCTGATGGGTGAGGCGCTCGACCGCTCGCGCGCAGCGCGCGTCGCCCTGGTCGAGGAAAGCGACAGTGGCGACGTCGCGCGAATTGAGGTGCCGCCGGCGACACTGCGCGTGCTTTCCAGGGTCTTGGCGATGATGGCGAGCCAACAGGTCTTCCTCCTGTATCCCGCGCAAACCGAGCTGACCACCAAACAAGCGGCCGACATGCTTGGCGTCTCCCGCCCCTATTTGATCGGGCGGCTGGAAGCGGGTGACGTTCCTTTCCGAAAAGTCGGGCGTCACCGCCGCATCCGTATGGACGACGTACTGCGATACAAGGAGAGCATGCGGGACGCGCGCAAGACGGCTCTCGACGATCTAGTCGCGCAAAGCGAAGCCTTGGGTGGATACGATCTGTGAGGTTGGCATTCGATCGGTTCACGGTCGTGCTGGACGCATGCGTGTTATTTCCGATGATCGTGCGTGATGTCCTGCTAACGCTAGCCCATCATGAGTTCTTCAATCCAAAATGGTCGGACCGCATCCATGATGAATGGACATCCAATCTGATTGCGCGGCGCCAGGCTGCGGGCATCACGGAGGATGCCCGGGCACAGATCGAGGCCACCCGGCGGGCAATGGATCTCGCCTTTTCCGATGCGCTGGTAGTCAATATTCCGCCTGAAACGGCGATATTGCGTCCGGTCGATCCAAAGGATCGACACGTCGCGATGGTCGCCATAGCTGCGCGCGCGGACGCGATCGTGACGTTCAATTTGAGGGATTTCGCGTCAGATTACCTGTGTGCCAAACTGGAGATGGACGTCGTCTACCCCGATCAATTCGTTCTCGACCTGATTGATTTCAATGAACAGCGTGCAGTCGTTGCCATCCAGGAATTGCGCGTTCGCAAGCTGAATCCCCCATGGTCGGTCGACGAACTGATCGAGCGAATCAGGCGGGGCGGCCTGTTGCAGACCGCGTCGTGGCTGGAGAGCGAGGACGTTCGCCCATTGCTCTAGGATTGCTTTCTCATGGAAGTCCAAGCCACAAAAAGCCCCTCAACCGCTTGGCGAGGGGCTTTCTATGCAAGCAGCAGGGTGCAATGCTTTCAAGCATCCGCGCCGCGCGGCGCGAAGCCGCGCTCAGCCAGATCAGGCAGCCGGCGGCGGCACATAGCCCTGTGCCTGGTCGGCGCCTTCGCCGAAGAAGTACTTCTCGGTTTGCTTGAGCAGGTACTGGCGGGCCCGGGTGTCGGCCATGTTCAGGCGGTTTTCGTTGATCAGCATGGTCTGGTGCTTGAGCCAGCCGGCCCAGGCTTCCTTCGACACGCTTTGCCAGATCTTCTTGCCGAGTTCGCCCGGCAGCGGCGGCAGGTCAAGCCCTTCGGCTTCTTTGTTGAGCTTGACGCATTGAACCATGCGGGCCATGGGGAACTCCTTGTTTTCGTGTGAGGTAGCCGGCGCGGCGAGGCGGCCGGCCGTTGCGATGCCGCTATTGTAACGAAGCGGGGGCCAGCCTTCAGGCTACCCCCACCGCTGTCACAGTTTCTTCATCAGCACCATCGACTTGCGCTGCCAGTTGTAGAGCTTGCGCTTGTCTTCCGGCAGGTCGTCCACGGTGGCGTGGACAAAGCCGCGCTTGAGGAACCAGTGTTCCGTGCGGGTGGTGAGCACGAACAGGCGGTCAAGGCCGAGGCTGCGGGCGCGGCGCTCGATGCGCTTGAGCAGGCGCTCGCCGTCGCCGGTGCCCTGGGCTTCGGACGACACCGTCAGGCAGGCCATCTCGGCCATGCCTTCGCGCGGGTAGGGGTAGAGCGCGGCGCAGCCGAACAGCACGCCATCGTGCTCGATCACCGAGAAGTTGGCGATGTCGCGCTCGATCAGGTGGCGTCCGCGTGGCACCAGCGTGCCGTCCTGCTCCAGCGGGGCGATCAGCTGCAGGATGCCGCCGACGTCGTCCAGCGTGGCTTCGCGCAGGCTTTCCAGGTCGGTGTCGGAGATCATGGTGCCGACGCCGTCGTGCAGGAACAGTTCCAGCAGCACCGAGCCGTCCAGGTGGAAGGGGATCAGGTGGGCGCGCGGCACGCCGCCCTTGAGCGCCTTGACCAGGTGTTCCAGGTAATAGGAGACGTCGGGCGGCAGGTGGTTGTTCTGCAGCCGCTCGATGGCGGTGCGCAGCGACATTTCCGGCATCAGCTTGCCGACCGGGTCCTGCACGCCGGGGACCTCGGTGATGAATACCAGCTTGTCGGCCTTCAGCGCGATGGCGGTGGCGCTGGCCACGTCTTCCATCGACAGGTTGAAGGCCTGGCCGGTGGGCGAGAAACCAAGCGGCGAGAGCAGCACGATCTTGCCGTGCGACAGCGACATGCGAACCGACTCGCCGTCGATCTTGCGCACCAGCCCGGTGTGCTGGTAATCCACGCCGTCGACAATCCCGAGCGGGCGGGCGGTGACGAAGTTGCCGGAGATCACCGACAGCTGCGCGCCCGCCATGGGCGTGTTGGGCAGGCCCTGGCTGAAGGCGGCCTCGATATCCAGGCGCAGTTCGCCGGCGGCTTCCTTGGCGCACTCCAGCGCCGCGTTGTCGGTCACGCGCACGCCGTCGGCGAATTGCGACTCGACATGGCGCAGCGCCAGTTGCTCCTCCACCTGCGGGCGCGAGCCGTGCACCAGCACGATCTGCATGCCCATGGCGTGCAGCAGGGCCACGTCATTGACCAGGGCGTTGAGGATGTTGGCCTTGACCAGCTCACCGCCGAAGGCGATCACGAAGGTCTTGCCGCGGAAGGCGTGGATATAGGGCGCGACCGCGCGCAGCCAGTCGACGAACTGCTGGTGGTCGGGGGCGCCGCGCTCGACGGGGTCGGCGCCGGTGGCAGGCGCGGGGAGCGCGGAAGGGTCGGTGACGGGCAGGGGCTCGTCCAATTCGGACGGCGCGGGCGCGTCGGCTGGCGTGTCGGTTCTTGCATTCATGCCGCGGATTATAATCCCGGCCAATGTCAGCACAACGCCCCGCCAAACCTTTGTCGCCGGATCGGAAAACCGATGCCGGCCGCCCCGCGCCCAAGGCCGCCCCCTCGCCAGCCCAGCCCGCTGTCCAGCCCGTCGCCAGGCCGGCGCGCGCACCTGCCGTTGCCGCTGCGCCGGCGGCCGGCCAGCGCCCGGACGGCCGTCAGCAAGACCGCCAGCAAGACCGCCAGCAAGACCGCCAGGATCAACGCCCGCCAGGACGGCAGGACGGGCGCCGCCCGCCTCAGGGGGCAGGCGGTGCCGCCGGTCGCTCCGGCCCGCCGGCCGAACGCCAGCCCGGTCAGCCGGGCCAGGCCCGGCAGGCCAGGCCGCAGCCGGCGGATGGCACGCCCCGGCCGCTGCGCCCGGAGCACCCCGAGCGCACCGAACGCACTGAACGCCCGCCCCGCGAGGCGAGGCGCCCAGTGCGCCAGGCCAACCCGCTCCCGCCCATCACCTTCCCCGAGGCGCTGCCGGTATCCGGCCGCCGCGAGGAGATCGCGCAGGCGCTGCTGAATAACCAGGTGGTGATCGTCTCCGGCGAGACCGGTTCCGGCAAAACCACCCAGCTGCCCAAGATCTGCCTGTCGATCGGGCGCGGCCCGGGCGCGGACGGCAGCGGCGGCCTGATCGGCCACACGCAGCCGCGCCGGATTGCCGCCACCTCCACGGCCAAGCGCATCGCGCTGGAGATCGGCACGCCGCTCGGCGAGCACGTGGGCTACCAGGTGCGTTTCAACGACACCATGTCGGCGGGCGCTTCGGTCAAGCTGATGACCGACGGCATCTTGCTGGCCGAGACGCAGAACGATCCGCTGCTGCGCGCCTACGACACCATCATCATCGACGAGGCGCACGAACGCAGCCTCAATATCGATTTCCTGATCGGCTACCTGAAGGAGATCCTGCCCAAGCGGCCGGACCTCAAGCTCGTCATCACGTCGGCCACCATCGACGCCAACCGCTTCGCCGAACACTTTGCGCAGGGCGGCAAGCCCGCGCCGGTGATCGAGGTCAGCGGGCGCCTGTATCCGGTGGAGATCCGTTACCGGCCGATCGAAAAGGACAAGCCGGCGCCGGGCGAGGGCGCGCCCAAGTCCGCGCAATCGAAGGATCGCGACCTGTTCGACGGCATCGTCGAGGCCGTGGATGAGTTGTGCCGGCTCGGCCCCGGCGATGTGCTGGTGTTCCTGCCCGGCGAGCGCGAGATCCGCGAGGCCGCCGAGGCGCTGCGCAAGCACCATCCGCCGCATACCGAGATCCTGCCGCTGTTCGCGCGCTTGTCGGTGCAGGAACAGGAACGCGTGTTCCGGCCGTCCAACGCGCGGCGCATCGTGCTGGCCACCAACGTGGCCGAAACCTCGCTGACTGTGCCCGGCATCCGCTATGTGGTGGATACCGGGATGGCGCGGGTCAAGCGCTATTCCTACCGCAACAAGGTCGAGCAACTGCAGATCGAGGCGATCTCGCAGGCCGCCGCCAACCAGCGCGCCGGGCGTTGCGGCCGGGTGGCCGACGGCGTGTGCATCCGGCTGTACGAGGAAGCCGATTTCATCGGCCGCGCGCGCTTTACCGATCCGGAAATCCTGCGTTCTTCGCTGGCTGCGGTGATCTTGCGCATGAAGGCGCTCAAGCTGACCGCGATCGAGGAGTTCCCCTTTATCGAGCCGCCGCTGGGCCGCGCCATTGCCGACGGCTACCAGTTGCTGCAGGAGCTGGGTGCGGTGGAAAGCGTGGGCGACGACGCCAACGCGCTGACCCAGGTCGGCCGCCAGCTGGCCCGCCTGCCGCTGGACCCGCGCGTGGCCCGCATGACGCTCGCCGCACGCGAGCACCATTGCCTGCGCGAGGTGCTGATCATCGCCAGCGCGTTGTCGGTGCAGGATCCGCGCGACCGTCCGCAGGAGGCGCAGGAAGCCGCCGACCAGGCCCACCGCAAGTTCATGGACGAGCGCTCCGAGTTCCTGGGCTGGGTCAAGATGTGGAAGTGGTTCGAGGACGCGGTGGCCCACAAGAAGACCAACCGCCAGCTGCAGGACCAGTGCCGCGCCAGTTTCCTCTCGCATGTGCGCCTGCGCGAATGGCGCGACGTGCATTCGCAGCTGCTGACCACCGTGACCGAGCAGGGCTGGAAGCTCAACGAGAGCGAGCCCACCTATGAGCAGGTGCACAAGGCGCTGCTCACGGGTTTGCTCGGCAACGTAGGTTGCAAGATTGAAGACGCCGACGGCCGCGGGCGCGAGTACCTGGGCGCGCGCGGCATCAAGTTCCACCTGTGGCCCGGCTCGCTGATCGCGCGCAAGGTCGGCCGCTGGATCATCGGCGCCGAGCTGATCGAGACCAGCCGGCTGTTCGCGCGCACGCTGGCCAAGATCGAGCCCGAGTGGCTGGAGCAGGTTGGCCGCCATCTGCTGCGCGTTAGCTGGAGCGATCCGCACTGGGAGAAGAAGTCCGGCCAGGTGATGGCGATGGAGCGTGCCACGCTGTATGGGCTGGTGGTCTACCAGCACCGGCGCGTGCATTACGGGCCGATGAACCCGGCGCAGGCGCGCGAGCTGTTTATCCGCCGTGGGCTGGTGGAGGGCGAGTTCGATACCAAGCTGCCCTTCTTCGCCCACAACCAGCGCCTGACGCGCGAGATCGAAAACCTGGAGCACAAGGCGCGCCGCCAGGACGTGCTGGTCGACGATGAGCTGATCTTCGCGTTCTACGATCGCCTGGTCCCCGCCGAGATTCACCAGCAGGCTACCTTCGAGCAGTGGTACCAGGCCGAGAGCGCGCGCGACCGCAAGCTGCTCTACCTGAACCGCGAAGAGCTGATGCGGCACGAAGCAGCCGGCATCACCACCGACCTGTTTCCCAAGCTGATGCCGGTGGCGGGCGTGGATATGTCGCTGACGTACCACTTCGAGCCCGGCAGCCATCGCGATGGCGTGACGCTGACGGTGCCGCTGTACGCGCTCAACCAGGTGCGCCCGGAGCGGGCCGACTGGCTGGTGCCCGGCATGGTCAAGGAGAAGGTGCACCTGCTGCTCAAGTCGCTGCCGCAGAAGCTGCGGCGCCATTGCGTGCCGCTGCCGGACTACGCGGCGGGCTTCGTCGATCGCAATGCCTTTGGCGAGGGCGAGTTGCTGGATGTGCTGATCGCAGACATCCGCGAGCAGACCGGCACCATGGTCAAGCGCGCCGACTTCAAGCTGGAAACCTTGCCCGCCCACCACGCCATGAACTTCAAGGTGGTGGACGAGCATGGCCGGCAACTGGACATGGGCCGCAACCTGGCGCAGTTGCGCGCCGAATTTGGCGGGCAGGCGCAGCAGTCGTTCCAGAGCATCGCCGCGCGCGACGTGCCGGCGGCCGAGGCGGGGCAATACGAAAACCTGACCAGCTGGTCCTTCGGCGAACTGCCAGAGCTGCTGGAAGTCCGCAAGGGCAACCAGACGCTGTACGGCTATCCGGCGCTGGTCGACCACGCCACGCATTGCGACGTGGAGGTGTTCGACGATCCGCAGGAAGCCGCGCGCATCCATCAAGCCGGGCTGCGCCGCCTGTTTGCGCTGCAGTTGCGCGAGCAGGTGAAGTTCCTGGAGAAGAACATTCCAGGCATGCAGCAGATGGCGATGCAGTACATGACGCTGGGCACGCAGGAGATGTTGCGCGACCAGATCGTGATGCTGGCGCTGGAGCGGGCCTGCCTGCAGGCGCCGCTGCCGCGCAACGAGGCTGAGTTTGCCGCCCGCAAGGAAGAAGGGCGCTCGCGCCTGAGCTTGCTGGCGCAGGAGATCGCTCGGCTGGTGGGGGCGGTGCTCGCCGAGTATGCGACGCTGCCGCGCAAGCTGATCCAGGCCAAGGCGTTTGCCGCTGCGCACGCCGATATGCAGGCGCAGCTGACGCGGCTGATGGACAAGCATTTCGTGGCCGATACGCCTTACCTGCAGCTGGTGCATTTCCCGCGCTACCTGAAGGGCATCGCCATGCGCATCGACAAGATCAAGGGCGATCCGGCGCGCGACGCCCAGCGGCTGCAGGAAATCACGCCGCTGCTGCAGCAATGGCAGCGCGCGCAAACGCAGTTGCGGCAGCAGGGCCGGGGCGTGGAAGACGCGCGCCTGGACGAGTTCCGCTGGATGCTGGAGGAGCTTCGGGTGGCGCTGTTCGCGCAGGAGTTGCGCACGCCGGTGCCGATGTCGGTCAAGCGGCTGCAGAAGGTGTGGGAGGCGATGCAGCGCTGAAGTCAGGGTTGCCCGGCTTTGGCGCGAGCGCTAGCCCGCGCGGAGATTGTGACCAAATGTTAGTTTGTTGCGCTACGTCATCGGATCGCAGTCCGGAAACGTTAGAATGGTCGATTAAGTCATTGTTTAACGGTCTTATGCTTGCATTGCGTCGTGTAGTTTCCGGGTTTGCCGCCATCGGCACCCTGGCCTTGGGGATGGTAGCGGCGCCGGCGTTGGCGGAAGTGGTGGTGGTGCTCAATTCGGGTGATGCTACCGTCACCTTGATCGATAAGGACACCCAGAAGGTGCTGGAGACGTTCCCGGTCGGGAAGGAGCCGCACCACCTGATCGCCACCCCCGACGACAAATCGCTGATCGTCGCCAATGCGGTCGGCAATGACCTCGTCTTCCTCGACCCGGTCACCGGCAAGGTCCAGCAGCGCGTGCCCAATGTCGACGATCCCTACCAGATCGGCTTCTCGCCCGACCAGAAGTGGTTCCTGACCACGGGCAACCGCCTTGATCGCGTCGACGTGTATCGCTGGGACGGCAAGGCGCTCAAGATCGCCAAGCAACTGCCGCTGGCCAAGACGCCGAGCCATATCGCCTTTACCGCCGACAGCCGCGTTGCCTTCGTCACGCTGCAGGATTCCAACGAGGTGGTCGCCATCGACCTGCCCACGCAAACCGTGATGTGGCGCATGAATGCCGGCTCGGCGCCGGCGGGCGTGTGGGTTACGCCGGACCAGAAATACCTGCTGGTGGGCATGACCGGCGCTGACTACGTGGCCGTGATCGACTGGCACACCCGCACCGTGGTCAAGCAGATCCAGACCGGCAAGGGCGCGCACAATTTCCGCGCGGTGGGCGACAAGCGCCACCTGTTCCTGTCCAACCGGGTCTCCGGCACCATCAGCATCGTCGATCAGCAGACCCTGACCAAGGTCGGCGACATCACCGGCCTGCCGGCCGGCCCGGACGACATGGAGCTGACCGCCGACGGCAAGACCTTGTGGGTGAGCTTCCGCTGGGCGCGTGCGGTGGGCCTGATCGACGTGGCCAGCCGCAAGCTGGTCAAGACCATCCGTGTGGGCCGCTCGCCGCACGGCATTTATTTCCGTACCCGCGCACCGCTTTATTGAGCGGGGGCGCCCGGCCGCGCGGCCGGGAACACTGTTGCGGGCGCGGCATCGAACTAGTAGGGCCGCCGCCACTCCAATGCAGTCACAGGAAATCAGGACAGGCATCATGAGCAAGCATTCGCAGTCCCGGTTGCCCCGCGCTTTGGTCCGCGCGGTGGCTGCCGGGCTTGCAGCCACCGGACTGGCGCTAGCCGCCGGGCCGGCCAGTTCGGCGGGCCCGTTTCCCGCCGCTGCGCCTCAGGCCTGCCGCGCCGGCACGCTCTACCTGACCTTCGATACCGGCAGCATGAGCCAGGCGGCGCTGATCGCCGACACGCTGCGCCGGCACCATATCAAGGCGACGTTCTTCCTCGCCAACGAACCCACCATCAACAAGGACAGCTCGCTCGATCCTGGCTGGACCGCGTACTGGAAGACGCTGGCTGCCGACGGCCATGTCTTTGGCAGCCATACGTTCGATCACGTCTACCTGCGCGGCGTGCGCGACGGCAAGGTCACCATGCGGCCGCAGTTCGGCGCGCATGCGGGCCAGGACGTAGTCATGGACCAGCAAAGCTTTTGCAGCGAGCTGAACCGCAGCGCGCAGGCACTGAAGAGCCTGAGCGGCGCAACCATGTCGCCGCTGTGGCGGGCGCCGGGAGGCCATACCGCGCCGCAGACGCTGCAATGGGCCGAGCAGTGCGGATTCAAGCACGTGGCCTGGGCGCCGGCCGGCTTCCTGGGCGACGAGCTATCCTCCGAGCGGTTCTCGAACAAGGCGCTGCTGGACCGCGCATTGCGCGACCTGCGCGATGGCGACATCGCCATGGCCCACCTCGGCATCTGGTCGCGCAAGGATCCCTGGGCGCCCGGTGTGCTGGAGCCGCTGATCAGCGGCCTGGAGCACAAGGGCTTCTGCTTTGCCACGTTGCGCGAGCATCCTGCCTATCGTGACTGGCTGCGCAGCCGGTCAGCCACCGTAGCCGGGAGCCGTTGATGCTCGACCTGCTCAACGGCTGGATCGGCCAGATCGAAGCCACGCTGTTCCAGGACGTGATCCTGCCGGTGGTCTACCAGCTTGGCCTGGGCGGCTATGCCGAGGACGCCTTCACGGGTACCGAATGGCTGCTGGTCGGGCTGGTGCAGATCGTGGTGATGGTGCTGATCCTCGGGCCGCTGGAAAAGCTGCGCCCGGTCGAGGCCGTGACCGACCGCGCCGCCATTCGCACCGACATCCTCTACACCGTCGTGCATCGCCTCGGCCTGTTCCGGCTTGCCATGTTCTTCCTGCTCGGTCCGCTGATGGATGGGCTGGAAGGGCATCTGCGCCTGCTCGGCTGGCAGCGGGCCAATGTGGAAGACTGGTGGCCGGCGGTGACGTCGATCCCGCTGGTCAGCTTCTTTATCTACCTGTTGCTGTTCGACTTGCTCGATTACTGGTACCACCGCCTCTCGCATACCTACCGCTGGTGGTGGAGCCTGCATTCGCTGCATCACAGCCAGCGCCAGATGACGCTGTGGAGCGACAACCGCAACCACCTGCTCGACGACATGCTGCGCGACGTGGTGTTCGCGGTGGCGGCGCTGGCGGTGGGCGTGGAGCCTTCCCAGTACGTGCTGCTGGTGGCGCTGTCGCAGTTGCTGCAGAGCCTGCAGCATGCCAACCTGCGCCTGCACTTCGGCGCCTTGGGCGAGCGGCTGCTGGTCTCGCCGCGCTTTCACCGCACGCACCATGCGGTGGGGCTCGGGCACGAGGCGATCGGCCGGCCGGCCAAGCTGGGCGGGTGCAACTACGGCGTGATCTTCCCCTGGTGGGACATGCTGTTTCGCACCGCCGTGTTCACCGACACCTATTCCCCCACCGGCGTGCGCGACCAGATGCCGCCACCGGCAGGCAAGGGGCGCGACTATGGCGCCGGCTTCCTGTCCCAGCAGTGGTACGGGATCAAGCGCTTGCTGCGGCTCGGCTGAGGCGGCCCTGCTGCCGGTCGCCGGCGCCAGGCCTGTCATCGCTCCCTCGAATGCATCCCCCGCCACGGCGGGTGACGTGTGCTAGTCTATCTGTCCCCGCTTTCGTGGAAGCCAAACTTACTGCATGAACGACATTTTTCGCGCACTAGGCCGTGCCCTGATCTGCCAGTTGCATCCGCGCATGCTGATGCTTACCGTCCTTCCTTTCCTGCTCGCTACCGGGCTGTGGGGTGGCTTGCTGCTGTGGGGATGGGAGCCGATCATGGCGGCGGCGCGCGGCGTGCTCGAAACGTCGGTGCTGACCAGCTGGATCTATGGCGCGCTCGACTGGTTCGGCCTGCAGTCCCTGCGCACGGTGGTGGCGCCGCTGTTCGTGATCGCGCTGATGATCCCGCTGGTGATCGCCTCCATGCTGGTGTTCATCAGCTTGTTCTCGGTGCCGGCCGCGGTGCGGCACCTGGAGCGCAGCTATCCGGGCCTGGTCAAGGCCAAGGGCGGCAGCATGGTGGGCAGCGTGTTCCAGGCGCTGGGCAGCACCATGGTGTTCCTGCTGCTGGCGCTGGTGACGTTGCCGCTGTGGCTGATCCCGCCTTTCTTTGCCTTGATCCCGCCCTTGCTGTGGGGCTGGCTGACCTATCGCGTGATGACCTACGACGCGCTGGCGCAGCATGCCACGCCGGAGGAGCGCAAGACGCTGATGAAGCGCCATCGCATGGCCTTGCTCGCCATCGGCGTGGCGGTGGGCCTGCTGGGATCCGCGCCGACGCTGATCTGGGTGGCTTCGGCCGCGCTGATTTTCCTGTTCCCGTTCGTGCTCGCCGGCACGCTGTGGCTGTACGTGCTGATCTTTATTTTCTCGGCGCTGTGGTTCGGCCATTTCTGCCTGCGCGCGCTGGAGCAATTGCGCGCCGAACGCGCTGCCGCGGCAGCCGCGGCGGCGCCGGTGGTGGACGTTATCGATCTGGCGCCGTCCGACGTGCGGCGCATTGAACAATCCTGAAGCGAGGGCATCATGGGTTTCGGCCTGATCGTCATTGGTGACGAGATTCTGTCGGGGCGGCGCGAAGACAAGCATATGCGCCGTGCCATCGAGCTGCTGGCGGCGCGCGGGCTGGCGCTGGACTGGGCGGAGTATGTGGGCGATGAGCGCGCGCGCATCACCGCCACGCTGCGCCGCACGTTCGCGGGCAACGATGTCGTATTCTGCACCGGCGGCATCGGCGCCACGCCCGATGACCACACCCGGCAGTGCGCCGCGGCCGCGCTCGGCGTGCCGCTGGAGCTGCATCCGGATGCCCGCGAACAGATCGCCTTGCGGATCGCGGAGACCGCGGCGGGCGATCCGGCCAAGGCCGACCTGAACCTGCCGGAAAACCAGCATCGCTTCAAGATGGGCGAATTCCCCGCCGGGGCGCGCATCATCCCGAACAGCTACAACCGCATCCCGGGTTTTTCCGTGGCCGACCATCATTTCATGCCGGGCTTCCCGGTCATGGCATGGCCCATGATGGAGTGGGTGCTGGATACCTACTATCCCGACCTGTTTCATCAGGCGGTGCAGGTGGAACGGTCGTTCCTGGTGTTCGAGGCGCCGGAATCCACGCTGACGCCGTTGATGGAGCGGGTCGAGGCCGCCTTCGAAGGCATCCGCGTGTTCAGCCTGCCGTCGGTGGGCGACGCCAAGCGCGGCGAGCTCTATGCTCGCCGCCACATCGACCTGGGCGTGAAGGGCCTGGCCGACCAGGTCGAGCCGGCCTATGCCATGCTGCGCGAAGGCGTGCAGGCGATGGGCTTCGAGTTGGTGGAGGTTGCGGCGCGGCGCCCGGGAGATCCGGCAGGGGACTGAGCCGGGGGAGCGGGCCCGATGTGGCCGGCGCAATGAAAAACGGGACAGCTTGGCTGTCCCGTTTTGCTTTTCACGTTCCCGAGGTTCAGGCGCCGTGCCAGGGCAGGCCGCGGAAGCACCAGCCTTCCACCGTCTTGCGGTGGTGCTGCTCATCGCGAGCGCCTTCGAAGCCTTCCAGCACGTCCATTGCGAACTGATAGCCGGCTTCCGTGGCAACGCGGGCAGCATGCTTGGAGCGCGCCGCACTGCGGCACAGGAACAGCACGGGCACATCGGCGGGTACGCGGGCCTTGAGTTGCGCGATAAAGGCGGCATTTTGCGCGCCGCCCGGATAGCTGCTCCATTCCACATGCGCCGATTGCGCTTCCGGCAGGTCCGGCCCGCCGATCCAGTCGAGTTCGGCCTGGGTGCGCACGTCCACCATCACGGCGGCCGGGTCGCCCTGCAGCAGGGCAAAGGCTTCCTGCGGGGAGAGGGCGCCGAAGTACGGCAGTTGGTTTTGCTGCTGGCGCTCGCGCGCCGCTTGGAGTAGATCGTCTCGGGTGGTCATCTGGGTGACAAAATCGGTGGGTGAAATGGCATCTGGCAGAGCCTGCCCAGATATTCTAGCGCGCCGGGCGTGCTCGCCGGCGCGTTTGGCAGCGAACGGCAGGCAGCGAACGGCAGGCAGCGAACGGCATCGGATGCGCCGGCCTGGCCGCGCCGCGGGCATCCTGAGAGCAAAATCCTGCACCGCAAGCAGGCAATGCCGCTCGCTCCGCACCAAAATGTTCTAATCTGGTGCGTGAGCACAAAAATAGTGCAATAGGACGCGCCAGTGCACGATTTTGGTGATTTTCCCGGTGGACGGGGAGGGCAGCCAGCGTCCCCGGAATGAGGCGCAAGCCGAACGGATTTATGCGTATGCCATATCCGGCACCCGAAACGCGCCTGGCCCCCGTATCGCGCCGCATGGCTGCACTTTTTTCGGGAACGCAGGGGTAACTAGGGGGTTGCCTTGGCATGCTTTCTGCTAACATTCCTCGTCCCTTTCGTGGCCGATCTTTGTGTTGTCGCAAATGCCTTTGAGGCGTTGCACCGCAGAGATCGACGCAAGAATGGCTTTTCTAGATTCAGCCGAATTTCCAGGAGATAGGCATGGCCCACAGCGTTGCAGATGTGATGAAGCTTGTGAAGGAAAACGACGTCAAGTTCGTCGATTTCCGTTTCACCGATACCAAAGGCAAAGAGCAGCACGTGTCGGTACCCGTGTCGCACTTCGATGAAGACAAGTTTGAAAGCGGCCACGCTTTCGACGGCTCGTCGATCGCCGGCTGGAAGGGTATCGAGGCTTCGGACATGCTGCTGATGCCGGATCCGAATACCGCTAACGTCGATCCGTTTTACGAAGAACCGACCCTGATCCTGACCTGCGACGTGGTTGAGCCGTCGGATGGCAAGGGCTACGACCGTGACCCGCGTTCCATCGCCAAGCGCGCCGAGGCTTACCTGAAGAGCACCGGCCTGGGCGACACCGCCTTCTTTGGCCCGGAACCCGAGTTCTTCATCTTCGACGGCGTGACCTGGAACATTGACATGCAGGGTTGCTCTGTCAAGATCCAATCGGAAGAAGCACCGTGGTCGTCGGGCAAGGAATTCGAGCACGGCAACAGCGGCCACCGTCCGGGCAAGAAGGGCGGCTACTTCCCCGTCGCCCCGATCGACACGTTCCAGGACATCCGTTCGGAAATGTGCCTGATCCTGGAATCGCTGGGCATCCCCGTGGAAGTCCACCACCACGAAGTGGCCGGCCAGGGCCAGAACGAAATCGGCACCAAGTTCAGCACGCTGGTGCAGCGCGCCGACTGGACGCAGCTGCAAAAGTACGTGATCCAGAACGTTGCCCACACCTACGGCAAGACCGCCACCTTCATGCCGAAGCCGGTCGTTGGCGACAACGGTTCGGGCATGCACGTGCACCAGTCCGTATGGAAGGATGGCCAGAACCTGTTCGCAGGCAACGGCTACGCTGGCCTGTCGGAATTCGCGCTGTACTACATCGGCGGCATCATCAAGCATGCTCGCGCGCTGAATGCCCTGACCAACCCGGGCACGAACTCGTACAAGCGTCTGGTGCCGGGCTTCGAAGCGCCGGTCAAGCTGGCCTACTCGGCTCGCAACCGTTCGGCTTCGATCCGTATTCCGTACGTTGCCAACCCGAAGGGCCGCCGCATCGAGACCCGCTTCCCGGATCCGCTGATGAACCCGTACCTGGGCTTCTCGGCGCTGCTGATGGCCGGCCTGGACGGCGTGCAGAACAAGATCCACCCGGGCGAAGCTGCCGACAAGAACCTGTACGACCTGCCGCCGGAAGAGGATGCAAAGATCCCGACCGTGTGCTCCAGCCTCGACCAGGCCCTGGAATACCTGGACAACGACCGCGAGTTCCTGACGCGCGGTGGCGTCTTCTCCAACTCCATGATCGATGCCTACATCGAGCTGAAGATGGAGGAAGTCACCCGCTTCCGCATGACCACGCACCCGATCGAGTTCGACATGTACTACTCGCTGTAAGGCGAGGCGTTGCCAGGTTGTGACCGGGCAACAGTTGCACCAGGAAGGGGCGGCTTCGGCTGTCCCTTTTGTTTTGATCGCTGGTTTGATCGCTAGAATGGGGCTCCTTTCCCACCATCCCTGCTGATGTCAATGGACGCGCTCGAATTCCCGCTTTCCTCGCTTGGACCAATGCACCGGTTCGGTGCTCCCATGCACGTATCGGCGGCCGCCTGCGCCATGCTGGCGCTTGTGCTGCTGTGCTGGAGCCGGCCGGCCCCGGCGCAGTCGGATATCTTTGTCTGCGCTGGCCCCAACGGCGTGCCTGAATACCGCAACGGCAACGGGGGCAAGGGCTGCAAGCGGCTCAGCCTGCCGGAGGTCACGACGGTGCCGGGCGGGCGCGTGAGCGCCCCGTCGGCAGGCAAGGGTGCCGCGCCCGCGGTCGCGCCCACCGCGTTTCCGCGTGTGGACAGCGCGACCCAGAAAAGCCGCGATGGCGAGCGCCGCGCCGTGCTTGAGCAGGAGCTGCAAAGCGAGGAGGCCAAACTGGCCGCGCTGCGCGCCGAGTTCAACAACGGCCAGCCCGAGCGCCAGGGCAATGAACGTAACTACCAGAAGTACCTCGACCGCACCGCTACGCTGCGCGACGACATCGCGCGTGGCGAGGCCAATGCCGCTTCGCTGCGGCGCGAACTCTCCAATTTGAAGGACTAGCACTATGCGTCGCCTGATTCGCAGCGTCTCGCGCAAGGTAGCTTCGGCCGGGGCTGGCACGCCGGCCGAGGATGGAGCCGTGGTGCTGTCATTGGGCGATGTGTCCTACCACCAGGGGCTGGACGTGGTCGCCAACCCCGTGCTGCTGGTGCGCCAGCCCGGCCTGCGCATCGTCTACGCCAATCCCGCCGCCGAGGCCAGCTTCGCGGTGTCGCGCAAGGCCATGGTGGAGCTGTCGCTGGCGGACCTGTTCGGCGCCTCGGATGAACTCGGCAACATGATCGAGACCGTGATTTCGCGGCAGTTCGATGCGCGCCGGCAGGATGTGGTGCTGCACCCGCCCCTGCAGGAGCCGATGCACGCGCACGTGGTGATCGGTGCGCTGGATGCCACGGCCGACACGGTGCTGGTGGAAGTGCTGCCCAACGAGCAAAAGGTCCGCAGCGAGCGCGAGGAGCGTATCCTCGACCTGACCTCGGCCAACAAGGAGCTCATCCGCAATCTTGCGCATGAGATCAAGAATCCGCTGGGCGGCATCCGCGGCGCGGCGCAATTGCTCGAGTTCGAGTTGCCAGACCGTTCGCTGCGGGAGTACACCCAGGTCATCATCAAGGAGTCGGACCGCCTGCAAACGCTGGTGGACCGCCTGCTGGAGCCGCATCGCCATCCGCACATCGTGTCCGACCTCAATATCCACGAGGTGCTGGAGCGCGTGCGCTCGGTGGTGCTGGCCGAATTCCCTCCGGGCTGGATATCGTGCGCGACTACGACGCGAGCCTGCCCGACCTGCGCGGCGACATGGAGCAGTTGATCCAGGCCGTGCTCAACATCGTCCACAACGCCGCCCAGGCGCTCGCGGAGCGCGTGGCGCGGGGCGATGCGCAGATCATCCTGCGTACCCGGGTGGCCCGCCAGGTAACCATTGCGAAGCGATTGTTCAAGCTGGCATTGGACTTGCATGTCATTGATAACGGTCCGGGCATCCCCGAGGATATTCGCGAACGCATCTTCTACCCGCTGGTGTCGGGCAGGGATGGCGGTAGCGGCCTCGGTCTCACACTCGCTCAAACCTTCGTGCAGCAGCACGAGGGCTTGATCGAATGCGAGAGCCGGCCTGGCTGTACCGACTTCCGTATCCTGCTGCCCCTGCATTGATCGCATCGGCGACAGCAATTGGAACTGCCCCAATGATTGCTGCCGACCGGCTTGCCGGCGGTGTGCGGCCAGGTTCACGGAAGACCAAATGACACCGAGCAGACAAGCGACGCACATGAAGCCGATCTGGATAGTCGACGACGATCAATCAATCCGCTGGGTTCTTGAGAAGGCACTCGCCCGCGAAAGCCTGCTCTCACGCAGCTTTACCAACGTGCGCGACGTACTGGCCGCGCTGGAAGACGACGAACCGCAAGTCCTGATCTCCGATATCCGCATGCCGGGTGGCTCGGGCCTGGACCTGCTGCAAGCGCTCAAGGCGCGCCACCCGGGGCTGCCCGTCATCGTGATGACGGCGTACTCCGACCTGGATAGCGCGGTAGCGGCCTTCCAGGGCGGCGCCTTCGAGTACCTGGCCAAGCCGTTCGATGTGGATAAGGCGGTCGAGCTGATCCGCCGTGCGCTGCAGGAAAGCCTGCGCGAGGAGGAGCTCGAAGACCGCCTGGTCGACGCGCCCGAAATCCTCGGCCAGGCGCCGGCCATGCAGGACGTGTTCCGCGCCATCGGCCGCCTGTCGCAATCGAACGTGACGGTGCTGATCACCGGCGAGTCCGGTACCGGCAAGGAGCTGGTGGCACAGGCGCTGCACAAGCACAGCCCGCGCGCCAACGGGCCCTTTATCGCCCTCAATACCGCGGCCATTCCGAAGGACTTGCTGGAGTCGGAGCTGTTCGGCCATGAGCGCGGCGCCTTTACCGGCGCACAGACCATGCGCCGCGGCCGCTTCGAGCAGGCCGAGGGCGGCACGCTGTTCCTTGACGAAATCGGCGACATGCCGTTCGACCTGCAAACGCGCTTGCTGCGGGTGCTGTCGGATGGCAACTTCTACCGCGTGGGCGGCCACAATCCGCTGCGCGCCAATGTGCGCGTGATTGCCGCCACCCACCAGAACCTGGAAACGCGCGTCAAGGAAGGGCTGTTCCGCGAGGACTTGTTCCACCGCCTCAACGTGATCCGCCTGCGCCTGCCGCCGCTGCGCGAACGGCCGGAAGACATCACGCTGCTGGCGCGTCATTTCCTGCAGAAGAGTGCCAAGGAACTGGGCGTGGAACCCAAGCGCATGTCGGACGAGGCCCTGGCCTATGTCAGCACGTTGCCGTTCCCCGGCAACGTGCGCCAGCTGGAGAACCTGTGCAACTGGCTGACCGTGATGGCGCCCGCGCAGACCATCGAGGTCAAGGACATGCCGGTTGAGATGATCGGCACCGGCACGCCGCAGGGCGGCGGTGCCGGTGCGGCGCGCCAGGCGGAGTTCCGGGCAGAGGGCAGGGCGGACGATGCCGACGGCCATGACGCTGTCGACTACGGCGCCGCGCCTTCCACCCTGGGCGGGGAGCCGGACACCGCGCTGGCTTACGCCGGCCGCTCGGCCGCGGCCAGCGCGCTGGCCGGCTGGGAACACCTGCTGGCGGGGAAGCCCGCGCCATGCTGGAGTCCGGCCAGCCGGAAGTCATGGACGCGCTTACGCGGCGTTTCGAGAAGGCGGTGCTGGAGGCTGCGCTGGGCGTCACCCGCGGGCGCCGCGTCGAGGCGGCCACGCGCCTGGGCATCGGCCGCAATACCATCACCCGCAAGCTGCAGGAGCTGGGCTTCGATTGAATCGGGTCATTGCCCAGCGCACAAAAAAACAGCCGGACAAGCCCGGCTGTTTTTTTTATTGACGGCGTGCCTGTGGCCGGTCAGCCGCGCGCGGCCAGCAGCAGCTCAGCCATTTCCGCAAAGCCCTCGCCGCAGGCCGCCTCGGTGATATAGGCTGGCTTGGCGGGCAACTGCGACAGGATGTCGCGGATATTGGCCACGCCGACCGACAGCGGGAAATGGGCAAACATGCTGGCGTCGTTCGCTGAGTCGCCGATGAACAACCATTCCTCCCGCTCGGCATCCAGGTCCGCGCCCAGCAACTCCGCAGCGCACAAACGGCTCATGCTGAGCTTGTCGTGATCCCCGAACCAGCCGTTGACGTGGATGGACGAGACCGTGGCGGTCATGCCGGCTTCCCGCATCAGCCCGGCAATGCGCTCGACCGCGGCGGGCGGCAGGGGCACGACGTCCTCAGCGTGGTCGATGGCGAGGTCGGCGGCGTGCCAGGCCTGGTCCGAGGCCAGCGCGCAGCCCGGTACCTCTTGCAAGATGCGCTCGCCAAGGGCGTGGATGCGCGCCAGGTTGTCGGCCCGGGTGGCGGCATCGTCCAGGTAACGGGTCACCAGCTTGCCCGCGCGCAGGTGGGAGTAGAAGGCGCCGTTCTCGCCGATGATGGCGTCCACCGGCCATAACCGCGTCAGGATCTCGGCCCAGGCGATGCAGCGGCCCGTGACCGGGATCACGTGCAGGCCGGCTGCCTTGAGGCGGTCGAGCGCCAGATAGGTGGCCGCCGGCAGCCTGCCGTCGGTGGTAATGGTGCCGTCGATATCGGTCAGCACGCCGCGAATCCGGCGCAGCGCCGGGGCGGGAAGGGTTTGTATGGCTTGCATAGCGCGAGATCTTACCCTGTCAAGCTGCCGATAAATCGTTGTCATATTATTGTAATTTAGTGGAAAAGCCCTGTTTTCCAATCCAACAAGGCGGGGTAACATCCGCTTGTCACAAAAACTGCATACAGTCGGACGATTTTTATCCTCCCATGCCGCGACAAAGAACAGGAGAGTTTCTCATGACCGTTAAACGTACCGCCTTGACCCTCGCCGCCTTCGCCATGCTGGTCGGCGCAGGATCGGCCAATGCCGCCGTCGAGATCCAGTGGTGGCATTCGATGGAAGGTGCGCTCAACGATAAGGTGAACGCGATCGCCACGCAGTTCAACAGCAGCCAGTCCGACTACAAGATCGTACCGATCTACAAAGGCCAGTATGACGAGTCGCTGGCGGCGGGCATCGCGGCCTACCGTTCGGGCAACGCGCCGGCGATCCTGCAGGTATTCGAGGTGGGCACGGCTACCATGATGAGCGCCAAGGGCGCCATCAAGCCGGTGGCGGCGGTCATGAAGGACGCCGGCGAGAAGTTCGACGCCAAGATGTACATCCCGGCGGTGGCTGGATACTACACGTCGAACAAGGGCGAAATGCTGTCGTTCCCGTTCAACAGCTCGACAACGGTGATGTACTACAACAAGGATGCTTTCAAGAAGGCGGGGCTGGATCCGAACAAGCCACCCGTGACCTGGCAGGAGGTGGCTACCGACTCCGCCAAGCTCAAGGCTGCCGGTGTCTCCTGCGGCTACACCACTGACTGGCAGTCGTGGGTGCAGCTGGAAAGCTTCTCGGCCTGGCACAACGTCCTGTTCGCCACCGAGAACAATGGCTTTGGCGGCACGGGCGCGCGCCTGGTGTTCAATTCGCCGCTGCACGTCAAGCATATCGCCAACCTGCTCGACATGCAGCAGAAGGGCTACTTCGTCTACGGCGGCCGCAAGGACGAGCCGAAGGCGAAGTTCATCGCCGGCCAGTGCGCGATGCTGACCGGGTCTTCGGCGGCGTTGGCGAATATCCGCAAGAACGCCAAGTTCGATTTCACCGTGGCGCAGCTGCCCTACGAGCAAGGCGTGCCGGGCGCCCCGCAGAACACCATCATCGGCGGCGCTTCGCTGTGGGTGATGGGCGGCAAGAAGGCCGAGGAATACAAGGGCGTGGCGAAGTTCTTCACCTACCTGTCGCGCCCCGAGGTGCAGGCCGACTGGCACCAGTCGACCGGCTACCTGCCAGTGACCATGGCGGCCTACGAGCTGACCAAGAAGTCGGGCTTCTATGACAAGAACCCCGGTGCCGACGTGGCGGTCAAGCAGATGATCGTCAAGACTACCGACAAGTCGCGAGGCATCCGCCTGGGCAATTTCCCGCAGATCCGTACCGTGATCGACGAGGAGCTCGAAGCGGTGTGGACTGGCAAGAAGCAGCCTAAGGAGGCGCTGGATTCGGCGGTGGCGCGCGGCAATGAATTGCTCGAGCGCTTCCAGAAGACGGTCCGCGAGTGAGCCCCGCAAGTTCTTGCGTGTGAGGAAGGCGGAGGCTGTGCCTCCGTCTTTGGTTTGTGCGGGCGCCTGGCCCGCGCTGGCTATGATTGATGACGCGCCGCTCGTAGCGGTGGCTTGGATGCGTGATGGAAAAACGGGTCGTATTCCGATCTTCATGGTTGCCCTATCTGCTGGTGCTGCCGCAGATGGCGGTGACGCTGATCTTCTTTTTCTGGCCGGCCGGGCAGGCTCTGTACCAGTCTGTGTTGCGGCAGGATGCCTTCGGCATCGATCTCCAGTTCGTTGGCCTGGAGAACTTCCACGATCTGTTCAACGATGCGCAGTACCTGAATGCGTTCCGCGTGACGGCGGTGTTCGCCGTCGGGGTGACGCTGGTCGGGCTGTCGATCTCGCTGCTGCTGGCCTATTTCGCCGATCGCGTGGTGCGCGGCGCCAGTGGCTACAAGATGCTGCTGATCTGGCCGTACGCGGTGGCTCCTGCCGTGGCCGGCGTGCTATGGATGTTCCTGTTCAACCCGACGCTGGGCGTGGTGTCCTATGCGCTGCATGCGTTCGGGGTGGACTGGAACTTCCTGCTCAATAGCAACCAGGCGATGTTGCTCGTGGTGTTGATCGCTGCGTGGAAGCAGATCAGCTACAACTTCCTGTTCTTCCTGGCCGGCCTGCAGAGCATTCCGAAGTCGCTGATCGAGGCCGCCGCCATCGATGGCGCAGGGCCATGGCGGCGGTTCTGGTCGATCATCTTCCCGTTGCTGTCGCCGACCACTTTCTTCCTGATGGTGATCAACGTGGTGTACGCCTTCTTCGATACCTTTGCCATTATCGACGCGGTGACCCACGGCGGCCCCGTCAATGCCACCAATACGCTGGTCTACAAGGTCTACCAGGATGGCTTCCGCGGGCTCGACATCGGCGGCTCGGCTGCGCAGTCGGTTGTGCTGATGGGGATCGTGATCGTTCTCACGGTGGTGCAGTTCCGCTACGTGGAACGCAAGGTGCAGTACTGAAGGATAGGCAACATGGTAGAACGACGACCCTTTCTTGATTTTCTCTCGCACCTGATGCTGGTGCTGGGCGTGGCGGTGGTGGCTTTCCCCGTCTATGTGACGTTTGTCGCCTCGACGCTGACCGCCGACGAGGTGCTGCAGGCGCCGATGACGCTGCTGCCGGGCAGCCATTTCCTGGAGAACTATCGCACGGTGCTGGCGCAGGGGTGGGCAATGCCGCCTCGCCGGTGTCCACGATGATGCTGAACAGCCTGATCATGGCGCTCGGCATTGCGCTGGGCAAGATCACGATCTCCATCCTCTCGGCCTTCGCGGTGGTGTACTTCAAGTTCCCGCTGCGCAAGACCTTCTTCTGGATGATCTTCATCACGCTGATGCTGCCGGTGGAAGTGCGGATCCTGCCAACCTACAAGGTGGTGTCGGACCTCGGCATGCTGGATAGCTACTTCGGCCTGACCATCCCGATCATTGCCTCGGCTACGGCAACTTTTCTGTTCCGCCAGTTTTTCCTGACCATCCCGGACGAGCTGGCCGAGGCCGCGCGCATCGACGGCGCCGGGCCGCTGCGCTTCTTCAGGGACGTGGTGCTGCCGCTGTCCAAGACCAGCATCGCGGCATTGTTCGTGATCCAGTTCATCTACGGCTGGAACCAGTACCTTTGGCCGCTCCTGATCACCACGCAGAAGTCGATGACGCCGGTGGTGGTGGGCGTGACGCAGATGATCTCCCGCTCCGGGGACGCAGCGACCGACTGGAACCTGGTGATGGCCACGGTGATGCTGGCCATGGTCCCGCCCGCGATCGTGGTGGTGCTGATGCAGAAGTGGTTCGTCAAGGGCCTGGTCGAAACCGAAAAATAAGCGGGCATGGCGTGGCGCGACGATGCGCCCGCCACGCTTGCCCAGCGAGAAAGAATAGCAATGGCAAAACTGTCGCTTCGCAACGTACAGAAGACCTACGCCGGCAACGTCAAGGTTGTGCACGGCATCGATATGGAAATCAACGACGGCGAGTTCGTCGTCATCGTGGGCCCGTCGGGCTGCGGCAAATCCACGCTGCTGCGCATGGTGGCCGGGCTCGAGGCCATCAGCGGCGGTGAGGTACATATTGGCGAGAAGATCGTCAACAACCTCGAACCCGCCGAGCGTGACATCGCCATGGTGTTCCAGAACTACGCGCTCTATCCGCATATGAGCGTGTACGACAATATGGCCTACGGGTTGAAGATTCGCGGCATGGCCAAGAGCGAGATCGAGCAGCGTGTGCGGCATGCCGCCGGTATACTCGAACTGGCGCCGCTGCTGGAGCGCAAGCCGCGCGCGTTGTCGGGCGGGCAACGCCAGCGCGTGGCCATGGGCCGCGCGATCGTGCGCGAGCCTGCCGTGTTCCTGTTCGACGAGCCGCTGTCCAACCTGGACGCCAAGCTGCGCGTACAGATGCGCCTGGAGTTGAAGGAGCTGCATCGCCGCCTGCGCACCACCAGCATGTACGTGACCCACGACCAGGTCGAGGCCATGACGCTGGCGGACCGCATGATGGTGCTCAACGGCGGGCGCGTGGAGCAGATCGGCACGCCGCTGGAAGTCTATGCGCGTCCGGCCAGCACCTTCGTGGCCAGCTTCATCGGCTCGCCGCCGATGAACCTGGTCCCGGTCGCGCGGACCAATGGCGGGCAGGGCGAAGCGCAGATGCGCGTGGAGCAGAAGGAGGGCGCGCAAGGGCAAGCCGCCACCCTCGGCCACCTGCCGATGGGCCTGCATTTGCCCGAGCGGGCGCTGCTTGGCCTGCGTCCCGAGCATATCGAGCCGTGCGCGGCGCACGAAGCCATCGCCGAGATCGACGTGCGGCTGGTCGAGGCGCTCGGTGCCGATTCCTTCGCCTACGGCACGCTGGGCGGACAGCCGGTCGTGGTGCGGCTGGACAGCAATATGCCAGTGCGCGGCGGCGACCGTCTGCCGATCACCGCATCGGCCGAGCACCTGCATTTCTTCGACACCGATTCCGGCAAACGCATCGAGGCCTGACATGACCCAAGCCGCCTGGCCTTATCCGCACCATATCGCCCATCGGGGCGCAGGCAAGCTGGCACCCGAGAACACGCTGGCAGCATTCCGCCATGGCGCGTCGTTCGGCTATCGCATGTTCGAATTCGACGTGAAGCTGTCGGGCGACGGGCGGCCGGTGCTGCTGCATGACGCCACGCTCGACCGCACCACCAGCGGCCAGGGCCGCGCCGACGCGCTGACCCTGGGCGAGATCGCCATGCTGGACGCGGGCAGCTGGCATAGCCCGGCCTATGCCGGCGAGCCGGTGCCCACGCTGGCGGCCATTGCCCGCTACACGCGCGCCAACGGCTTCATGGTGAATATCGAGATCAAGCCGGTGCCGGGTGCGGAATGGCGTACCGGCGCCGCGGTGGCGCTCGACGCGCAGGCATTGTGGGCCGGCTGCGACGTGCCGCCGCTGCTGTCGTCGTTCTCGGAGGAATCGCTGGAGGCGGCCCGCAAGGCTGCGCCGGGCCTGCCGCGGGCGCTGCTGCTGGACAAGCTGCCGGCCGACTGGCTGGAGCGGCTGCGCCGGCTGGACTGCGTGGCACTCGATGCCAATCATCGCGAGCTCAGCGCGGAGATCATCCAGGCCGCGCATGCCGCCGGCTTCAAGGTGGCCTGCTATACCGTCAACGATCCTGCACGGGCAGCGCAGTTGCTCGGCTGGGGGCTGGATGCGCTGATCACGGATGCGGTCGACCTGATCGCGCCGCGCCAGGATTGATCAGGCCATTACGCCCGGCAGGCCCGGCATTGCGTGTTCAAGCGGGTGCAAGCGGGTTCAAGCGGTTTCACGCCGGTTGTGCCAGCGCGTCACGCACCGCGTCGTCCACGCTCCAGCCGCGCCACATTTCCTCTGGCAGGGCGGGGTTGCGCGCATGCGCCAGCAGGTCTCGCACCTCGTCCTTGACCCGGGCGAGCCGCAGCGGCATGCCGTGGGCCTTCGCGAACACCGCCAGTTCGCCCAGGGCTTCAAGGACGGTGCCGTCGAGGTCGGACGATTCTTCCAGGCTTAGCACCAGGCCGTACCGGGGTGCTCGCGCGCCAGCGCCTGGCGCACGGTGCCCAGCACGCTGTCGATATTGCCGAAGAACAACGGCACTTCCGGGCGCGCGATCAGTAGTCCCTCGGGCGCGGTGGCCTCGGGATGGCGCGCCGTGTCGACGAAGTCGTGACTATCGGCCCAGCGCCCCAGCCAGCTCACCTGCGGGCGGGACAGGCGCTGCAGCAGCATCGCCAGGCTGACCCCGATCGCCAGCAGCAGCCCATGCAGCACGCCAAGCAACAGCACGCCGGCAAAGGCGGTCACCGCCACCACGCGGTCGCGCCGCCAGTCGAAATAAGGCTTGAGGCTGCCCGGGTTGAGGCTGTGTCCAACCGCGCGGATCACGATGGCTGCGAGCACCGGCTCAGGCGTGTGCGAGATCCAGGGAGCAGGGTGCACACCGCGGCGAATACCACGGCGCCGGCAATCAGCCCGGCGCGGCGGCTTTGCGCGCCGGCCGATTCGTTGGCCGACGTGCCGGAGAAGCCCGCGCCCACCGGCATGCCGTGGAACAGGCCCGAGGCGAGGTTGGCCAGTCCTAGTGCCGCCAGGTCTCGGTTGGGCGAGACGATATCGCCGTGGCGCATGGCGAAGGTGCGGATCGAGCCGTAGCTTTCGGCGTACAGGATCAGCGCCAGCGCGGCGGCCAGTCCGCCCATCCGCATCCAGTCGGCCGATGCCAGGCTCGGCACGCGCGGCGCCGAGAACTGCAAGGCGATATTGCCGACGGCCGCCACGCCATGTGCCTGGGTCCAGCCGCTGAGGTCGAGCGCGATGCCGGCGGCGATGACCAGCAGCGCGCCCGGCATGGCGCGCCAGCGCGCGAACAGATGCAGCAGCGTCAGCGCCACCAGTGCCACCGCCGCGCCTGCCAGGTTCCATTGGCGCCAGCCGGCGAGCAGTTCCCACGCCAGGCGCAGGAAGTCGCCATGCGCCGGATGCATGTCCAGGACCTTCGGGCATTGCTTGAGCACGATAGTCAGCGCGAGCCCCAGTGCAAAGCCGCGCAGCACGGGCTTGGCGATCAGGTTGGAGATCGCCCCCAGGCGCAACGCCGCGGCCAGCAGGAACAGCCCTCCCGCGAGGAGCATGACCGCCGCGCCGAGGGCGGCGCGCATGCCGGCATCGCCGTCGCTGACAGCCGTGGTGGCCGCCAGCAGCACCGCGGCGGACGACGAGGTGGCCGAAACGATGGCAAAACGGCTGCTGCCAAGCAGGCCGTAGACCAGCAGGCCCGCGAACAGCGCGATCACGCCGGCTTGCGGCGGCAGCCCGGCAATGCCGGAATAGGCCACGGCCTCGGGCAGCAACAGCCCGGCGATGGCAAGCCCGGCCACCAGGTCGGCCCGCCATGTGATGGGAGCGGCTCCTGGTGCCGTGGCGTCGGCGGTGGGGGCGGGCATCATTGGCAGGGCCGGGCGCTGGCCCGCGGGGGTATGGCAAGAGGTGCACCGATCGCTCCTTTGGTTTCCGGCTCCATGCTATCGGACCGGCTGGCTTCATCATCCCCGTCGGCAAGGGGCTTGGCCGCTTCGCAACACTGCGGATGGGCCCGCGCGGCTTACGGCAAAATTCCCTCGGCTCAAGCGGCAAACGTGCTATCCTTACGCGAGTGAAGACTTAGGTCCTTCCACGCACAACTGACCCTTTCAGGGCGACTGAACAGATCGGCACCCGTTGCGGTGCCGTTTGCATAATGATGCATTTAATGTGTTTCAGGCGTTGCCCAGAAAGAGTTGTTTGCAATCCGCTAACCGGTCAAGCCGTGTCGCGGAAGGTTGATGAACCCGCTTTATTCCGGCATTCCCGGATAATAGTGAGCGCCCCATGATGCAGCAGTATCAGAGCAATTCGTACCTCTTCGGCGGCAATGCCCCTATGTAGAAGAGCTGTACGAGGCCTACCTCGAAAATCCCTCCTCGGTTCCCGATAACTGGCGCGCGTACTTCGACGCGATGCAGAACGTGCCGGCTGTCGATGGCTCCAACGCCCGCGATATCGCCCACGCTCCCATCGTCGCCTCGTTCGCAGAGCGTGCCAAGGCGGGCCCGATCAAGACCATTGTTGCCTCGGCCGACTCCGATATGGGGCGCAAGCGCGTCGCTGCCACGCAGCTGATCGCCGCTTACCGCAACATCGGTTCGCACTGGGCAGACCTGGATCCGCTCAAGCGCCAGGAACGTCCGCCCCTGCCGGACCTCGACCCCGCGTTCTACGGCTTCTCCGAAAGCGATCTCGATATCGTCTTCAACGCCAGCAATACGTATTTCGGCAAGGAATCGATGAGCCTGCGCGAGCTGCTCAACAACCTGCGCGAAACCTACTGCAGCAGCATCGGCGCCGAGTTCATGTACATCAGCGACCAGGCGCAAAAGCGCTGGTGGCAAGAGCGCCTGGAAACCACGCGTTCCAAGCCGGTGTTCACTCTCGAGAAGAAGAAGCACGTCCTCGACCGCCTGACCGCGGCTGAAGGCCTGGAGCGCTTCCTCCACACCAAGTACGTTGGCCAGAAGCGCTTCTCGCTGGAAGGCGGCGAGAGCTTCATCGCTGCCATGGACGAGCTGATCCAGCACAGCGGCAGCAAGGGCGTGCAGGAAATCGTGATCGGCATGGCCCACCGCGGCCGCCTGAACGTGCTGGTCAATACGCTGGGCAAGATGCCGGCGGACCTGTTCGCCGAGTTCGAAGGCAAGCACGTCGATGACCTGCCGGCCGGCGACGTGAAGTACCACAAGGGCTTCTCCAGCGACGTCTCCACCGAAGGCGGCCCGGTCCACCTGTCGCTCGCCTTCAACCCGTCCCACCTGGAAATCGTCAACCCGGTCGTCGAAGGCTCGGTCAAGGCACGCCAGGAACGCCGCGGCGAGCCCGCGGGCCATGCGGAAGTGCTGCCCGTGCAAGTGCACGGCGACGCGGCATTCGCAGGCCAGGGCGTGGTGATGGAAACGCTGAACCTGGCACAGACCCGCGGCTACGGCACGGGCGGCACGATGCACATCGTGATCAACAACCAGATCGGCTTCACCACCTCGGACCCGCGCGACTCGCGCTCCACGCTGTATTGCACCGACGTCGTCAAGATGATCGAGGCACCGGTGCTGCACGTGAACGGCGACGATCCCGAAGCCGTGGTGTTCGCCATGCAGCTGGCCGTGGACTTCCGCATGGAGTTCAAGAAGGATGTCGTGGTCGACATCATCTGCTTCCGCAAGCTGGGCCACAACGAGCAGGACACGCCGGCCGTTACCCAGCCGCTGATGTACAAGAAGATCGCCCAGCACCCGGGCACGCGCAAGCTGTACGTTGACAAGCTGGTCGCGCAGAACCTGGTGCCGGCCGACTTCGGCGACCAGCTGGTCAAGGAGTACCGTGCCGCGATGGACGCGGGCAAGCACACGGTCGACCCCGTCCTGTCGAACTTCAAGAACAAGTTCGCCGTGGACTGGATGCCGTTCCTGAACCGCAAGTGGACCGACGCCGCCGACACCGCCGTGCCGGTGACCGAGCTCAAGCGCCTGGCCGAACGCATCACCACCATCCCCGAACACCTCAAGCTGCACCCGCTGGTCGAGAAGGTGGTGAAGGATCGCGCCAACATGGGCCGCGGCGACCAGCCGCTGGACTGGGGCATGGGCGAGCATCTGGCCTTCGCCTCGCTGGTGGCTTCGGGCTACCCGGTGCGCATCACCGGCCAGGACGCCGGCCGTGGCACCTTTACCCACCGCCACTCGGTGCTGCACGACCAGAACCGCGAGCGCTGGGATGCAGGCAGCTACGTGCCCCTGCAGAACGTGTCCGAGAACCAGGCACCGTTCACGGTGATCGACTCGGTGCTGTCGGAAGAGGCCGTGCTCGGCTTCGAATACGGCTTCTCAACCGCTGAGCCGAACGCACTCGTGATCTGGGAAGCCCAGTTCGGCGACTTCGTCAACGGCGCCCAGGTGGTGATCGACCAGTTCATCTCCTCCGGCGAAGTGAAGTGGGGCCGCGCCTCGGGCCTGACCCTGATGCTGCCGCACGGCTATGAAGGCCAGGGTCCGGAACACAGCTCGGCGCGCATCGAGCGCTTCCTGCAGCTGTGCGCGGACCACAACATGCAAGTCTGCCAGCCGACCACCCCGGCCCAGATCTTCCACCTGCTGCGTCGCCAGATGATCCGTCTGTTCCGCAAGCCGCTGGTGATCATGACGCCGAAGTCGCTGCTGCGTAACAAGGACGCGGTCTCGCCGCTGTCCGACCTGGCCAAGGGTCACTTCGAGACGGTCATCCCCGATCACGAAGAACTGAACGCCAGCAAGGTCAAGCGCGTGATCATGTGCTCGGGCAAGGTCTACTACGACCTGGTCAACACCCGCAAGGAACGCGGCGCTACCGACACGGCCGTCATCCGCATGGAACAGCTGTATCCGTTCCCGCACAAGGCAGTGGCAGCCGAGCTGAAGAAGTACCCGAACGCCAACGAAATCGTGTGGTGCCAGGACGAGCCGCAGAACCAGGGTGCCTGGTTCTTCGTCCAGCACTTCATCATGGAGAACATGGCGGAAGGCCAGAAGCTCGGTTACGCGGGTCGTCCCGCCTCGGCATCGCCGGCGGTGGGCTACTACGCCAAGCACAACGAGCAACAAAAGGCGCTGCTGGATGCGGCGTTCTCCAAGCTCAAGGGCTTTGTCCTGACCAAATGATCGTGGCCAGCATGGCGGCGCGCGCGAAGAGCGCGCACCGCCATGTTTTTGCCGCTGCCTGAAGCACATACGAATACATCGAGGAAATACCTAACCATGGCTATTGTTGACGTCAAGGTTCCGCAACTCTCTGAATCGGTTGCAGAAGCAACCATGCTGAACTGGAAGAAGAAGCCGGGCGAAGCTGTTGCCCAAGACGAAATCCTGATTGAAATCGAGACCGACAAAGTCGTGCTCGAAGTGCCGGCCCCGTCGGCTGGCGTGCTGTCGCAGATCATCCGCAACGACGGCGACACCGTGGTTGCCGACGAAGTGATCGCCAAGATCGACACCGAAGCCACGGCTGGCGCCGTCGCTCCTGCCGCCGCCGCACCGGCGCCTGCCGCTGCCGCCGCCGCACCGGCAGCAGCCGGCGCCGTGGCCATGCCTTCGGCCGCCAAGCTGATGGCCGAAGGCGGCCTGTCCGCCGGCCAGGTTGCTGGCACGGGCAAGGATGGCCGCATCACCAAGGGCGACGTGCTGGCCGCGACCGCTGCTCCCGCTCCCGCACCGGCCGCCAAGGCAGCTCCGGCTCCGGCCGCCGCCAAGCCGGCGCTGCAGCAGGTTTCCGCCCCGGTGGACTTCGCCGCCCTGGGCGACCGCCCGGAAGAACGCGTGCCGATGAGCCGCCTGCGCGCCCGTATCGCCGAGCGCCTGCTGCAATCGCAAAGCACCAACGCCATCCTCACCACCTTCAATGAAGTGAACATGAAGCCGGTGATGGACCTGCGCAGCAAGTACAAGGACCGCTTCGAGAAGGAACACGGCGTGAAGCTGGGCTTCATGTCCTTCTTCGTCAAGGCCGCGGTCCACGCGCTGAAGAAGTTCCCGCTGATCAACGCATCGATCGACGGCAACGACATCGTCTACCACGGCTACTTCGACATCGGTATCGCGGTGGGCTCGCCGCGTGGCTTGGTGGTGCCTATCCTGCGCAACGCCGACCAGATGAGCCTGGCCGAGATCGAGAAGAAGATCGCTGAGTTCGGCGCCAAGGCCCGCGACGGCAAGCTGTCGCTGGAAGAGCTGACCGGCGGTACGTTCTCGATCTCCAACGGCGGCACCTTCGGCTCGATGCTGTCGACCCCGATCATCAACCCGCCGCAATCCGCGATCCTGGGCGTGCACGCCACCAAGGACCGCCCGGTGGTGGAAGACGGCCAGATCGTGATCCGTCCGATGAACTACCTCGCCATGTCCTACGACCACCGCATCATCGACGGCCGCGAAGCCGTCCTGGGCCTGGTTGCCATGAAGGACGCGCTGGAAGATCCGGCACGCCTGCTGCTGGACCTGTAATCATCTGCAAAGCCTGAGGTCTTGCCCGCGTTTTCCCGCCATGCCCGTCAACGGGCGCGGCGCGCTCGGGCATGACGGACCGAAGAGTTGAAAGCGGCCTGGCGGGCGACGTTGCCCCGCCGTGGCTGCAAAAGGAATCTCCATGAGCAAACAATTCGACGTGCTGGTGATCGGTGCCGGCCCCGGCGGCTACATCGCCGCCATCCGTGCCGGCCAGCTCGGCCTGAACGTGGCCTGCTGCGAAGGCAATGCCTACGACGATCCCAAGGACGAACCGCGCCTGGGCGGCACCTGCCTGAACGTAGGTTGCATCCCCTCCAAGGCAATGCTGGCCTCCTCGGAAGAGTTCGAGAACGTGCAGCATCACATCGCCGACCACGGCATCACCGTTGGCGACGTCAAGGTCGACGTGGCCAAGATGCTCAAGCGCAAGGACGATATCGTCGGCAAGATGACCAAGGGCATCGAGTTCCTGTTCCGCAAGAACAAGGTCACGCTGCTCAAGGGCTACGGCAAGTTCGTCGGCAAGACCGCCGAGGGCTTCCAGGTCGAAGTCGCCGGCAAGGCCGGCACCGAAGTCGTGACGGCCAAGCAGGTCATCATCGCAACCGGCTCCAAGGCGCGTCACCTGCCGGGCGTTCCCGTCGATAACGTGCTGGTCAGCGATAACGAAGGCGCGCTCAAGTTCGCCAGCGTGCCGAAGAAGCTGGGCGTGATCGGCGCCGGCGTGATCGGCCTCGAGCTGGGCTCCGTGTGGCGCCGCCTGGGCGCCGAAGTGACCGTGCTGGAAGCGCTGCCCGCGTTCCTGGGCGCCGCCGACGAAGGCGTGGCCAAGGAAGCGCAGAAGCTGCTGACCAAGCAAGGCCTGAAGTTCAGCCTGGGCGTGACGGTCAACGAAGTCAAGACCGGCAAGGACAACGTGACCGTCAGCTACACCGACAAGGACGGCGCTGCCCAGACCCTGGAAGTGGATCGCCTGATCGTGTCGGTTGGCCGCGTGCCCAACACCGACAACCTCGGCCTCGACGCCATCGGCATGGCTGCCGACCAGCGCGGCTTTATCGAGGTGGACGATCACTGCGCCACCAAGGTGCCGGGCCTGTGGGCCATCGGCGACGTGGTGCGTGGCCCGATGCTGGCCCACAAGGCCGAGGACGAAGGCGTGGCCGTTGCCGAGCGCATCGCCGGCCAGAAGCCGCACATCGACTACAACTGCATCCCGTGGGTGATCTACACCTTCCCGGAAATCGCATGGGTGGGCAAGACCGAGCAGCAGCTCAAGGCCGAAGGCCGCGAGTACAAGTCCGGCCAGTTCCCGTTCATGGCCAACGGCCGCGCGCTGGGCATGGGGCATTCGGACGGCTTCGTCAAGATGCTGGCCGATGCCAAGACCGATGAGATCCTGGGCGTGCACGTGGTTGCTGCGAATGCGTCCGACCTGATCGCCGAAGCCGTGGTGGCGATGGAGTTCAAGGCCGCCAGCGAAGACATCGGCCGTACCTGCCATCCGCATCCGTCGATGTCGGAAGTCATGCGCGAAGCCGCACTCGCTGTCGACAAGCGCCAGCTCAATATGTAAGGTTTCAAGGCTTAAGCCTTCGTATTGTTGAGTACCGGCGCGCCGCCACAGCGGCGCGCCGTTTTCGCTTTCGGGGCGGGCAGGGGAGTTTGCCCTGTCACGCGCCCCGATCCTCATTCAAGCCGGCGCCTCCCGGCATCCAGGGCAAGCAGTCAGCATGAACGTCCGTGAGTACTACGAGCAGGAACTGAAGCAACGCGGCTACACCACCGACCCCGCGCAGTTGCGCGCCGTCGAGCGCCTGCAGCAATGCTATGACGAGTGGGTGGCCTACAAGAGCCGGCGCAACAGCACGCTGAAAAAACTGCTGGTGCACCCGGACGTGCCCAAGGGCGTGTACCTGTGGGGCGGGGTAGGGCGCGGCAAGTCCTTCCTGATGGACAGCTTCTATACCTGCGTGCCGGTGGTCCGCAAGACGCGGCTGCACTTTCACGAGTTCATGCGCGAGGTGCATCGCCAGCTCGAAGAGCTGCGCGGGCGCCCGGATCCGCTGGATGAACTGGCCAAGCGCATTGCGCGGCGGTTTCGCCTGATCTGCTTCGATGAGTTCCACGTCAGCGACGTGGCCGATGCGATGATCCTGCACCGCCTGTTGCAGCAGATGTTCGAGAACGGCGTGCAGTTCGTGATGACCTCCAACTACCGGCCGGACCTCCTGTACCCGGACGGCCTGCACCAGGACCGCGTGCTGCCGGCAATCGCGCTGCTACAGCAAAAGCTCGACGTGCTCAATGTGGACGCCGGCATCGACTACCGCAAGCGCGCGCTGGAGCAGGTGGATGCCTATCACACGCCGCTGGGGCCCGAGGCCAGCTCGGCCCTGCGTCACGCCTTTACCAGCATTGCCGGTGTGGCTGACGAATCCCCCATCCTGCATATCGAGCACCGTGAACTGCGTGCGCTGCGCAAGGCGGGCGGGGTGGTCTGGTTCGATTTCAATACGCTGTGCGGCGGCCCGCGTTCGCAGAACGACTACCTCGAGCTCGCCACCGAGTTCCACACGGTGATCCTCTCCGACGTGCCCAAGATGACGCCCCGCATGTCGTCCGAGGCCCGCCGCTTCACCTGGCTGATCGACGTGTTCTATGACCACAAGGTCAAGCTGCTGATCTCGGCGGAAGTGCCGGCGGACGAACTCTACACCGAAGGCCAGATGGCCAACGAGTTCAGCCGCACGGTGTCGCGCATCATCGAGATGCAGTCGCGCGAATACCTGGAAGCGCCACGCCGCACGGTCGACACCTCGCTGACCTGAAGCCCTGCGCAAGCGGCGCGCCATGCGCCGCCCAGCCTCCCGCTTGATCTGTATCAAGGCGGCTTGCCACCGGGACTCTTACCATGCAGTTGGTAAAAAATGAGTCCCGATGCCGACTTCCCCAGCCCCAGCCTATCCTGCCCGCTCCTTGCCCAATCCGCCGCTTGCACGCGCAAGCGGCGTGCCTGCGGCCGCCGGGCGCGTGGGCTGCTTCCACTGTGGACAGCCGCTCGCGTCCGGCGAGCCGTCCTTGCATGCCAGCATCAATGGCGAGGAACAGGCTTTTTGCTGCGGTGGCTGCCAGGCCCTGGCGCAGACCCTGCACGCAGCCGGGTTCGGCCATCTCTATGGCGACCAGGCCCGCTTTGCCCGGCCGATCGACGACGCGGCGCGGCGCGAGGCCGAGCCCGTCTGGGCCGCCTACGACACCGAGGAATTGCGGGCCCAGTTCGTGCGCCCGCTGGACGAACGCCGGGCCGAGATCACCCTGGCGCCGGAGAATATCCGCTGCGCCGCCTGCGCCTGGCTGATCGAGCAGCACCTGGGCAGCCTGCCCGGCGTGGAATCGGTGATCGCCAATGTGGCGACGCGCCGCGTGGTGGTGCGCTGGCGCGCGGCAGAACAGCCGGTCTCCGCCTTGCTCGGCGCGCTGGCTGGCATCGGCTACCTGGCGTGGCCGTTCGAGGTCTCGCGCTCGGACCGGCAGGACCGCCATGCGCGCCGTGGCTTGCTGATGCGCATGGCGGTGGCCATGCTCGGCATGATGCAGGTGATGATGTACGCATGGCCCATCTACACCCATGAAGCCGCCATCGATCCCGGCCAGTTGCAACTGATGCGCTGGGCCAGCCTGGTGCTGACCTTGCCCGTCGTGTTGTACTCGGCTTCGCCGATCTTCGCCGGTGCGTGGCGCGGCCTGAGGCAGCGCCACCTGGGCATGGACGTGCCGGTGGCGCTGGGCGTGGGCGCAGGCTTTATCGCCAGCACCGTGGCGACGCTGCGCGGCACCGGCGAGGTGTACTTTGATTCCGTCACCATGTTCGTGGCGTTCCTGCTGCTGGCACGCTACCTGGAGCTGCGCGTGCGCCAGGCATCGCGCAGTGGCGCCGAGATGCTGGCGCGGCAGTTGCCCGCCACCTGCGAGCGTTTGCGGGCCGAGGGCGGCGTGGGCGAGCGGGTGCCGGTGGCGCGCCTGCGCCCCGGCGACCTGATCCGCGTGAAGGCGGGCGAGGTAGTGCCCGCCGATGCCACGGTGATCGCTGGCGCGGGTGAGCTCGATGAGTCCATGCTGACCGGCGAGAGCCGGCCGGTGCCGCGCGGCATCGGCGACGCTGTGCTGGCAGGCTGCTTCAATACCACGAGTCCGCTCGAGCTGCGCGTGACCAAGGTAGGGGCGGGCACCCGGCTGGCAGAGATCGTCGCCGTGCTGGACCGCGCGCTGGCGGAGAAGCCGCGCCTGGCCACGGTGGCCGACCGCGTGGCGGGCTGGTTCGTCGCCATCCTGCTGGTGCTGGCGGCCGTGACCGGCGCCGTCTGGTGGGCATGGATCGATCCCGCGCGTGCGTTGCTGGTGACGGTGGCCGTGCTGGTGGTGAGCTGCCCGTGCGCGCTTTCGCTGGCCACGCCAGCGGCGCTGGCCGCGGCCGGGGCCGCGCTGTCGCGCCGTGGCTTGCTGCTGACGCGCGGCCACGCGCTGGAGACCCTGGCCAGCGTCACGGACGTGATGCTCGACAAGACCGGCACGCTCACGCAAGGGCGTTTCGCGCTGGTGCGCACGCAGCCCTTGGGCGATGCCGATGCCGCAGCCAGCCTGCGGCTGGCTGCGGCCATGGAACGCTCCGGCGAGCACCCGATCGCCCGGGGCATCGTGGAGGCTGCGCAGGCGCAAGGCCTTGCGCACGAGACGCTTGCCATCGACGCCATGCGCAACGTGCCAGGGCAGGGCCTCGAAGCCGAAGTGGATGGGCGGCGTTACCGCCTTGGCCGTCGCGAGTTCGTCGACGCGCTGTGCGAGCACGGCAATGCCGGCGGCCCAAACGCCGAGCTTGCCGGCAGCGAGCGCCGCGGCGCCACGCTGGTGTGGCTAGGCAGTGCTGCCGGCGCGCTGGCGGTGTTCGCGCTGGCCGATGTCGCGCGCGAGCAATCCGCGCGCTTGCTCAGCGAGCTGCGCGCGCTTGGCGTGCGCTGCCATCTCGTGTCGGGCGATACGCCGGCCACGGTCGGCTGGTGGGCCGATCATTTCCAGATCCCGCGCCGCGAGGGCGGCGTCACGCCTGAAGGCAAGCGCGAGTACGTGGCGCACCTGCAGCGCGGCGGCGCCGTGGTGCTGGCGGTGGGCGACGGCATCAACGATGCGCCGGTGCTGGCACAGGCGCAAGTCTCGATCGCCATCGGCAGCGGCGCGCCGCTGGCGCAGGCGGGCGCCGACGCCGTGCTGGCCCATGGCCGCGTGGCGGAGATCGCGAACGCGCTGAAGATGGCCCGCCGCACGCGTCGCGTGGTGCGCCAGAACCTGGCCTGGGCCTTTGCCTACAACGTGATCGCCATCCCGCTGGCGGCAACCGGCTATGTCACCGCCTGGATGGCGGGCATCGGCATGTCGGTGTCGTCGCTGCTGGTGGTGGCCAATGCCTGGCGCCTGCTGCGCGCCGGCAAGCCCGGAGACTGACGCCATGGACATGCTCTACCTGCTGGTGCCGATGAGCCTGGTGCTGGTTGCCGTGATTGCGGGCGCGCTTTGGTGGGCGCTGCATGCGGGACAGTATGATGATCTTGATCGGCCGGGGGAGGCGATTCTTCTTGATAACGATAGGCCGTGAATTATAGGCCGTGAATTGGGGTTGGTTGAATGGGGGCAAGCGACACCTCCGCGTCAGCGGGGCTAGAAGCCTGGAAATGTCTCCATTCGCGTAAACGGCCAACCCCGCCTAGCCGCGCCAGCAGCTTGTATCTCGTTCCGCTGATTCGTTCGCAAAGTCTGTTGAGATTGGAGCGGGAATTGTATGTTGGAGGAAGTGTGCGATGTGTATGGCTTGTGGCCCGCTGACGCGGGTGGGTCTCTTGTGGGCGGGGTTTTGATGCTTCTAGCTGCTGGCGCGGCTGGGCGGTGTTGGCCGTTTTAGAACGTGTGAGATGTCACTTTTCTTTACGAGCCCTCCATGTCAGGATACTTGTCGGTGTGCCAAGAAGGAAAGCGACAGTACGTCGTCGTACATGCTGTATCTGTGATGAGGGTAGGCCCCTCGGTTTCGCCGATCAGGCGGTGATACCAAACCACCCTGAGCTGCAGCCGTTAAGAGCGGTTGTGGTGAGCGTCAAGGGAAAAGGCGGGATGAATCTCGTCAGGTAGGCAAGGAGGAGGCGAACGCAAGTGAACCATCGAAGAAGTGTCGAGAATTGCAATGATGTCAAAACCGAGGGCTCGACAACACCTCGGGATAAGTCAGACGGCAACCTGGAGGTGGGTCTGACGGCATCCGGCATAGAGATGGCGCGACCTTCCTGCAGGCATGGATACGGAACTTGGGAACCTGTCGTCTCGATGCTAAGGGAGAAACTCAAGCGGAGAACCCGTGAGAGTCAGAGTACCAATGCGAGGCACAGGGGCGGAGTCATGCGTAGTAGCGGTGAAAGGGTTGTATGACCTCTGGAGCGAAGGCATGACCTTGTCCGGCAGAGACCATAGAACAACCGCGATGCGGGAGGATTCCAGGGTCGACGCCAAGTCGTTCGAGATACCCAAGCGGTTGATTTGGGAAGCCTGGAAGCGTGTGGCCGCCAATCAAGGCGGGCCGGGCGTGGACAGCGAAAGTATTGAAATCTTCCGAAATCGTTTGGCAAGGAATCTATACGCCCTGTGGAATCGAATGAGTTCGGGGAGTTATTTTCCCCAGCCGGTCAAAGAGGTGCTGATTCCGAAGGGGAGCGGGTTTCGTCCTCTCGGGATACCGACCATCACTGACCGAGTGGCGCAGATGGCGGTCAAGTTAATGGTGGAGCCGAGAATCGATGCGATATTCCATGCATCATCGTTCGGTTATCGGCCGAACAAATCGGCGAAGCAAGCTGTGGCGCAAGCGAGAAGGAACTGTTGGCGCTACGATTGGGTAGTCGATATTGACTTGAAATCCTTCTTTGACACCATCGACCACGAGCTTCTCAGGCGTGCGGTAGAAAAGCATGTCACGGAGCCATGGGTACGACTCTACATTAGACGCTGGCTAGAGAGCCCGGTGCAGAAGCAAACCGGGGAATTGGTTGCTCGGGATAGAGGCACTCCGCAAGGCGGGGTGATTACGCCGCTTACAACGTTGCATACTTTTCACTCCGTCGTCTGAATCATTCGAGTTTTCGCTGTCAAAAGCCCCAGGCTGTGGGTCAACCCTGAACACAACGACGATTTCATCCTTGTGGATTTCGACGCGCTTGACCAGACCCAATACGATCCTGCGCTTTGTCTCAAGATCAATCGTGTCCAGTTTTTCGGTGACGGCGCCTGCAAATTCCTCGATCCGATTGATGACCAGAAACAGCTCGCTTTGCACCGCGCCTTGCTGCCTGGATTCAAGGATCTGCTGGTCAATCTGCTCAAGCCGATTCCTCAACTGCTGCATCTTCGGTTCGAAGTCGGACTTATCGAGGATGCCGTCCGCATAGCTATCGATCAGCCGGGACTTTCCCTTCTCCAGCTGCAGCCGCTGCTTTTCAAGGTTGCTTGTGTCGAAGGCACTCTTCTCGTTGCGCTCCATCATATCCAGTCGACGCTCATATTCGCTCTTCAAGCGTTCTGGATGACTGAGCAATTCCACAACCTGCTGCCATACCAGCTCATCGAGCCTGTCTGTTCGTACCTGCAGATTGTCACAGATGCGGTGGCCACCGAAACGGTAGGCATCAGTCCCAACACAGCGGTAATAGGCGTAGTCCCGCTGATGCCCCTTAGCTGCAACCTTGCTCACCTTCTTGGCGTAATAGGCGTAATGGCACTCGCCGCATACCGTCAACCCTTGCAGCAGGCGTAGCGGTGCACTCTCGCGCCTCTGGCGCGCCAGCTTGCGGTTCTCGGCAAGCTGTTCCTGAGCCGCCTGGAACAGCCCCTCGCTCACGATGGCCGGCACCGGAATCTCGATCCAGTCCTGCGGTTCGGTTCGTGTTGTCGAGTACGGCTTTCTGGGCACGTCAGCACTGTGGCGCTGGGCGCGCACGCGTACCTGCAGGTGATCGCGCGACTGCGTCTTGCCGAACGCAGCTCGCCCCATGTACGCAGGATTGCGCAATATGCCCCACACCACACTACGGTCCCAGTATGGCTTGCCCGACGCTGTCACGGTACCCGACTCGGCAAGGCGGCGTACCACATCCCCTATGCTCAGGCGGTCCATCCCCACCCACTGGAAGATCGCCCGGACCGTTGCAGCCTGGGGCAGTTCGATAACGTACCGGGCCGGCGTTCCGTCGAGTTGCCGGCGAATGTAGCGGTAGCCGTAGGGCGCCCCGGACAGGACATTGACACTGCCGCGTTTTGCGCCGTGAAGCTTGCCACGACGGTGACGCTCGGCGATCTTCGCCCGTTCGTATTCTGCGATCATGCCCTGCATCTGCAATAGCAGCGACTCTTCCGGCGTCGTACCGATCGCGTGATTGAGGAAGACCACCTGGACACCGCAGGCGGAGAACTCTTCCATCAGCAGCGCCTGGTGCGCATATTTGCGCGCCAGCCGGTCCGGTGACAGGATGTACAGCTGATCGATCGTACCGAGCGCGGCACAGTCCCTGAGGCGCTCCAATTGAGGCCTGATCAGCGTCGCACCGCTCACGCCAGCGTCAACGAAACACATGTCGTCGACGATCTGCGCGCCGTCAGCTGAAATACGCTCCTTCAGTGCAGCGATCTGGCTTTCAATGGTGCCGCGTTTGTTTTGCTGTTCGGAGGATACCCGCGCGTAGAGTGCAACCATCGCAGCTTTGCTCATCGTCTACCTCGCTTGATGGTCGCTTGCTTGGACTCTGCAGACCACGTAGCGGACGGCTGTGCCGTCGCGCGTGCTTCGATCGGACTAATCTGCTCGTAAGCCTTTTGCAACTGCTCTTGGGCATAGCGGTTCGGCTCGAAAGCCAGACGCACGCTCCACTTTTTACGTCTTCGGGTCATCGCTGCACCTGCCTGTCAGCGGGAGCGACCGTCTCAAGGACAAGATCCACATTGACGTCAGCACAGCTTCTGGACCAGGGCGCCAGACACTCCCTCGAAATGCGCAGGCCCAATTTTATCCGGCAGTTTGCTCTATTGTTGGTGGCGTTATCAGTCCATTGTTGGCTAACCTCTTTCTTCACTATGCGTTTGATCGATGGGTCCAGACCGAGCATCCGGAGGTGCCGTTTGAACGGTATGCCGACGATGTGGTTTGTCATTGCAGGACGAAGCATCAGGCGGAACAGTTCTTGTCTGCCTTGAGGGAACGGCTTACCGATTGTGGGCTTTCGCTACACCCGGAAAAGACGCGCTTGGTTTACTGCAAAGATGGACGACGTCGAGAGGACCATATCCATACAAAGTTCGACTTCCTTGGATTCAGCTTTCACGCTCGGACGGTACAGGACCGAGCGGGAAATTTGTTCAACGGATTCGGACCTGCGGTAAGTCAAAAGGCACTAACGCGCATGTCTCAGGCCATCCGAAGCATGAGTCTCAATCGAAGTACCTCAATGACGCTGCGCGAACTGGCGCAGCGCATAAACCCAATGGTACGGGGATGGGTGAATTACTACGGTGCTTTCTATCCAGAGCGGCTGAAACAGTTCTTGATCAGAATAGACTTACGGCTTGGCAGGTGGGCGCGAAATAAGTACAAGCGGTTGAGAGGACATAAACGAGGATCTTGGGCGTGGCTCAAACGATGTCGGGAAAGTCTTCCTCAGCTGTTCGCGCACTGGGATTTCTGTTTCGAAGAACGGCGGACAAGAAGAGCCGTATGAATCGAGAGATTCACGTACGGATCTGTGAGAGCCTGAGGGGGCAGTTCCCTCGGGCCACTCGACCCTCGGTCTCCTTGGTGAAGCAAAATGGAGGGCGGTGTGCGAATAGGTGATGACACGATATGCAACCGAGCATCGGGAATGGGTGGTGGAGCAGATGATGCCGCCGCTGAACCGGTCGGTAGTGGAGTTGGCCAAGGCCACAGGGATCACGACAGTGACCTTGCGGACTTGGCGCAGGATGGCGAGAGAAGCAGGAAGAATTGTGCCGGGTGACGGAAAGCAAAGTGATCAATGGAGCAGCGCGGACAAGTTCCGCGTGGTGTTGGAGACAGCGCCGCTAAGCGAAGCGGAGTTGTCGGAATACTGCCGCGGCAAAGGCATCCAGCCAGAGCAGGTTCAGCAATGGCGCGAGGCGTGCGAGCAGGCTAATGCGGCTGCGCCCGTCAAGCGAACGCTGGCGCAGCGGCGGGAAGACGAAGCGGCGCGCAGGCGAGTGCGTGAACTGGAACGCGAGCTCAAGCGCAAGAATGCGGCGCTGGCGGAGACGGCAGCACTGCTGGTCTTGCAAAAAAGCCGCAGCGATCTGGGGACGGGACGAGGAAGACTGATCAGCACCCCGGATCGCTTGGAAGCCATAGAGTTGATCGACGAAGCGGTGAGCGCCGGGGCCCGGCAGGAGAAGGCCTGCGAGGCGCTCGGTTTGACCGGGCGGACCTTGCAGCGCTGGCGGCAAGCCCCGCCGACGGGCGGCTGGAAGCGCGTCGCGAGGCACCGGCCAACAAGTTCAGCGAAGCAGAACGGCAGGCGGTGCTGAAGGCGGCGAACCAGCCAGGTTACGCGAGCCTGACGCCGCACCAGATCGTGCCAAAGCTGGCGGATGAGGGTATCTACGTGGGATCGGTATCGACGATCTACCGGGTGCTGCATGCAGCGGGACAAAGCCGTCGGCGCGGCCGCAGCAAGGCCCCGTGCGTGCGCCCGCTGACGACGCACCGGGCTACGGGTCCGAACCAGGTGTGGTGTTGGGACATTACCTGGCTACCGACCACGGTCAAGGGCAAGTTCTTCTACTGGTACATGATGAAGGATATCTACAGCCGCAAGCTGGTCGCCAACGAGGTGCATGAGAGCCAGACGGCTGAGCACGCCAGCCGCCTGCTGATGCACGGCTGTTTGCGGGAGCAGACCGCGGGTCGTCCGCTGGTACTGCACTCGGACAACGGCAAGGCCATGAAAGGGGCCACCATGCTGGCAGCGATGTATGACCTAGGCGTGGTGCCCTCCTACAGCCGGCCCAGGGTGAGCAACGACAACGCCTATGCCGAAGCGTTGTTCCGCACGGCGAAGTACTGCCCGATGTGGCCGGAGCGCCCGTTCGAGAGCCTGGAACAAGCGCGTGACTGGGTGTTGCGCTTCGTGCGCTGGTACAACGACGAGCACCGACACAGCGGCCTGAAATACGTCACGCCAAGCCAGCGGCATCAGGGCAAAGCTACCGCACTGTTGGCGCAGAGAACGGCGCTGTATGAAGCCGCGCGCGCCGGAATCCGCAGCGTTGGACCGCGGGCATCCGCAACTGGGAACTCCCAGATGCGGTGTACCTGAACCCGGAGCGAGCGCAGCAAAACGCAGAGAATTACAAGCAAGCAGCGTAACGGCTGAGGCGACAACTACCTTGACACACGCCGCGAGTAAAGAAAAGTGACATCTCACACGTTCTAAAACGGCAACACCGCCCAGCCGCGCCAGCAGCTAGAAGAGCGAAAACCCCGCCCACAAGAGACCCACCCGCGTCAGCGGGGCTAAAGCATCAAAACCCCGCCCTAAAGAGCCCCCCGCGTGAAGTCGAGCGGTTCCAACTCGCCTCGATGGCGCGTTCGCGGAGCATCCCGGCGTCGCTGGTTGCACGGGCACGCATCGCTTTTGGTTTCTGCGGCGGGCGACCCAAATAGTGAGATAGCCAAGCGACTGCAGGTTACGCGTGCCACGGCGGGCATCAGAACCCAACCCGAAACGCCTCCTACGCCTCCAGGTTCCCCCCATTCCCATACCGCTTGATACAGATCAAGACGCCCATCCCCCTCTTTTCCTACAGTCACAACATCGATTCATGTTTATCCAATCTGGGGGTCTGAATGGCTGTCACCGCCGCGTATTCTCGCGCCGACACCTTCAATTACGGCGTCGTGCGGCAATTTGCCGTCATGACGGTAGTCTGGGGGATTGTCGGTATGGCCGTAGGCGTTCTGCTCGCGGCACAGTTGATCTGGCCGGAGCTTAATTTCGATACGCCGTGGCTGTCCTTCGGACGCCTGCGCCCGCTGCACACCAATGCGGTCATCTTCGCCTTCGGCGGCAGCGCGTTGTTCGCCACCTCCTACTACATCGTGCAGCGCACCTGCCAGGCGCGGCTGTTCTGTGGCCCGCTGGCGGCGTTCACGTTCTGGGGCTGGCAACTGGTGATCGTGGCCGCGGTCATCACGCTGCCGCTGGGCATCACCAGCTCGAAGGAATATGCCGAGCTCGAATGGCCGATCGACATCCTGATCACGCTGGTGTGGGTGGCCTACGCCATCGTGTTCTTCGGCACCATCATGAAGCGCAAGACCCGGCACATCTACGTGGCCAACTGGTTCTTCGGCGCCTACATCCTGACCATCGCCATCCTGCATATCGTCAACAACGCCGAGATGCCGGTGGGCATGTGGAAGTCCTACTCGGCCTATGCCGGCGTGCAGGACGCCATGGTGCAGTGGTGGTACGGCCATAACGCGGTGGGCTTCTTCCTGACCACCAGCTTCCTGGGCATGATGTATTACTTCATCCCCAAGCAGGCCGGCCGCCCGATCTATTCCTACCGCCTGTCGATCGTTCACTTCTGGGCGCTCAACTTCACCTATATGTGGGCCGGTCCCCACCACCTGCAGTTCACCTCGCTGCCGGACTGGGCGCAATCGCTCGGCATGGTGTTCTCGCTGATCCTGCTGGCGCCTTCGTGGGGCGGCATGATCAACGGCATCATGACCTTGTCAGGTGCCTGGCACAAGCTGCGCACCGATCCCATCCTCAAGTTCCTGGTGGTGGCGCTGTCCTTCTACGGCATGGCGACCTTCGAGGGCTCGATGATGTCGATCAAGACCGTCAACGCGCTGTCGCACTACACGGACTGGACCATCGGCCACGTGCACTCCGGCGCGCTGGGCTGGGTCGCGATGATCTCCATCGGCTCGCTCTACTACCTGATCCCGCGGCTCTTTGGCCAGAAGGAGATGTACAGCGTGCGCCTGATCGAGCTGCACTTCTGGATCGCCACCATCGGCGTGGTGCTGTACATCGCCTCGATGTGGATCGCCGGCGTGATGGAAGGCCTGATGTGGCGCGCCACGCAGCCCGACGGCACCCTGACCTACGCTTTCGTGGAAGCGGTCAAGGCCAAGTATCCCTTCTACCTGATCCGCTTGCTGGGTGGCCTGTGTTTCCTCTCGGGCATGCTGCTGATGGCCTACAACTGGCCCGGACCATCATCGGCAAGCCCGCGGTGGACGCACTGATCCCGGCCAGCGTTGCCGCCTCCGCCCATTGATCATTCCAGGATAGAAACGATGTCCGAAAAACGAAGCTTCTTTACGCACGAGACCCTGGAGAAGAACATCGGCTGGCTGATCCTGTGCACCATCCTGGTGGTCAGCATCGCCGGGCTCGTCCAGATCGTGCCGCTGTTCTTCCAGCACTCCACCACCGAGCCCGACGCGGGGATCAAGCCGTACTCCGCGCTGCGCCTGATGGGCCGCGATATCTATATCCGCGAGGGCTGCGTGGGCTGCCATTCGCAGCAGGTGCGCACGCTGCAGGGCGATGTCGAGCGCTATGGCCACTACTCCACGGCCGGCGAGTCGGTCTACGACCATCCCTTCCTGTGGGGCTCCAAGCGTACCGGTCCCGACCTGGCGCGCGTGGGCGGGCGCTACTCCGACGACTGGCAGCGCATCCACTTGCGCAACCCGCGCGACGTGGTGCCCGAATCGGTGATGCCGTCCTACCCGTGGCTCGAGAAAACCCCGCTGCAGGCCAACGATGTCCGCGACCGCATGCGTGCGCTGCGCCGCCTTGGCGTGCCGTACACCGACGCCGAGATCGAGCAGGCGCCCGCCACGCTGGCCGGCAAGACCGAGGAAGACGCGATGGTCGCCTACCTGCAGGAGCTTGGCATCGCCAAGCGCAATGTGCGCGTGGATACCGCGGCCGCGGCGCAGCCCGCGGCCACGCCGGCCAAGGAGTAAGCCATGGCAATGATCACCGCGTTTTCCACCGTGGTCTCGATGGCTGCCTTCATCGCCATCTGCTGGTGGGCCTGGTCGTCCGGGCGCAAGGCCGCCAACCAGGAGTCGGCCATGCTGCCGTTCGCCTTGCCCGACGAGCCGCTGGACGCGAATGTCGATGCCGGCTACCGCATCGCGCGTCATGCCGGCGGCGCAAACAACACCAAGCAGGAACACTGAGTCATGAGCGACTTCTTCACGGATTTCTGGAGTTACTACATTGCCGCCATCGCGCTGGTCGGCATCGTCTGGTGCGTGTGGCTGCTGTTCTCCCAACGCAAGGTCACCAAGGTCGCCGGCGCCGCCGAAGACACCGGCCACGTGTGGGACGGTGACCTGCGCGAGCTGAACAACCCGCTGCCGCGCTGGTGGATGTGGATGTTCCTGCTGGCGTGCATCTTTGGCCTGGGCTACCTGGTGCTGTACCCCGGCCTGGGTTCCTACGCCGGCGTGCTCAAGACCTCCAGCCGGGTCGAGCTCGAGGCGCATCGCCAGGCGGCCGAGCAACTGCAGCGCGAGGTCTATGGCAAGTACATGCACATGGACGTCAAGCAGGTGGCGGCCGACCCGGCGGCGCGCGAGATCGGGCAACGCCTGTTTCTCAACTACTGCGCGCAATGCCACGGCTCCGATGCGCGCGGCAGCCGCGGCTTTCCCAACCTGACCGATAACGACTGGCTGTACGGCGGGGATCCCGAGACCATCGCGCAGACCATTACCAAGGGCCGCAACGGCGTGATGCCGTCGTTCGCCTCGACCATCGACGGCAAGCTCGCCGGCGACGTGGCGCAATACGCGCGTTCGCTCTCCGGCCTCGCTTACGACCCGATCCGCGCCTCGCGCGGCGAGAGCACCTTCAAGTCCACCTGCGCGGCCTGCCACGGTTCCACCGGCAAGGGCAACCAGGCGCTTGGCGCGCCCAACCTGTCGGACCGCGTGTGGCTGTACGGCAGTTCGGAGGCCAGCATCGTCGACGCGATCCTGAAGGGCCATAACAACCATATGCCGGCGCACGAGGAAATCCTCACGCCGGAGCGTATCCGCATGTTGACGGCCTATGTCTGGGGCCTGTCCAACACCGGGAGCGGCGCAGGCGAGGGAGCAGGCAATGAGCCACCACGCTTGTGCTTGTCGGCCGGGCCCGCACCGCGGCGGGGGTGATCGCCGATGAACGCCCCCGGACCGGAGCCGCTTGGATCAAACGGGCCCGCATGGGCGCCGCATCGAGAGCCCGCAATCGCGACGGCGGATGAGCAGACTTCGGATGAGACCCTGTATGAAGTCCGCCGCAAGATCTATCCGCGCTCGGTGTCGGGCGCGTTCTCGAGCTGGCGGGTCTGGATGGTGGTCCTGACCCAGCTGTTCTTCTATGGCATGCCCTGGCTGCAGTGGAACGGCCGCCAGGCCATGCTGTTCGATCTCGGCGCGCGCAAGTTCTATATCTTTGGCCTGGTGCTGTGGCCGCAGGACGTGATCTACCTTGCCGTGCTGCTGGTGATCTCCGCGCTCTCGCTGTTTCTCTTCACGGCGATCGCGGGGCGGCTGTTCTGCGGCTACGCGTGTCCGCAGACGGTGTACACCGAGATCTTCATGTGGATCGAGCGGCATGTGGAGGGCGACCGCTTTGCCCGCATCCGCCTGGACGGCGATTCGTGGAGCGCACGCAAGCTGCGCCTGAAGGCGACCAAGCACGTGCTCTGGATCGTGATCGCGCTGTGGACGGGCTTTACCTTCGTCGGCTACTTCTCGCCTATCCGCGCGCTGAGCGGGCAGGTGCTGAGCCTCTCGCTTGGCCCGTGGCAAACGTTCTGGATGCTGTTCTATTCGTTCGCCACCTGGGGCAACGCCGGCTTCATGCGCGAGCAGGTCTGCAAGTACATGTGCCCGTATGCACGCTTCCAGAGCGTGATGGTCGATCGCGACACCTATGTGGTCACCTATGACGTGGGCCGTGGCGAGCCGCGCGGCAGCCGCTCGCGCAAGGCGGACCACAAGGCAGCGGGGCTGGGCGCGTGCGTGAATTGCAGCATCTGCGTGCAGGTCTGTCCCACCGGCATCGATATCCGCGATGGCCTGCAGTACGACTGCATTGGCTGCGGCGCCTGCATCGACGCCTGCAACCAGGTCATGGACAAGATGGCGTACCCGCGCGGGCTGATCCGTTATACATCTGAGAACGCCATGCGCAGCGCGCTCTCCGAGACCGTGGCGCGCAAGCGCCTGGTGCGGCCGCGCACGGTGATCTACTCGGTGATCTGGCTGGCGCTGGTCGTCGGCTTCATGGCCTCGCTGGCCATGCGCACGCCGCTCAAGGTCGACATCATCCGGGACCGCGGCGCGCTGGGGCGGGAAGTGGAAGGGCGCTGGATCGAGAACGTGTACCGGCTGCAACTGATCAACACGACCGAGGCGCCGATGCGCGTCGCCGTCAGCGCGGGCAGCAATGCGCTGAAGGGCCTGGCCGTGGAGTATGACCACGCTGCCGGCAACCTGGAGCCCACGTCCAATCGCTTGATTCCCATCCGGGTGCGCGTGCCGATCGAGTCAGCGGAGCAGGGCACGCACAAGATCGAGGTCACGGTGACCGCGGTGCCCGATGAGGGCACGGGGAGCCATGGCGCAGAGATTCGACAGAGCACCAGCTTTATCGTGCCGCGCAATCTATGAGGCGGCAGGGCACGCTGGATGCACCGATCCATACGCAACATACGCGATCTAGATCTACAGGAGGCCAGATGACGCGGCAAAGCAATCCCTGGTGGAAGGAGCCATGGCCGTGGCTGCTGATGAGCGGGCCATTGGTGGCAATGGTGGCTTGCGGGGTCACAATCTGGCTGGCCATGACGCATCCGGACCCGCCCATTGTGGAAGGCGTGTCGCGGCACGGCCTGGTGGTCGAGAAGGCGGGCAGCGCGGCACGCCAGACAGCGCCGGTTGCGGCGCAAGCGAGGTGATCATGAGACTGCGCTGGCTGATGTGGGTGCTGTGGCCCGCTTTCCTGGTTGCCGGGCTGACGACCGCGCTGGTGTTCTCCATGGTAGACCCCGGCGACCTGCGCTTTTTCGGCCAACCGGTCGAGGCATCGCGGGAGGCGGTCTACACCGTGGGATTCCTGATCGCGTGGGTGCTCTGCTCGCTGTCGAGCGGCTTGACGCTGTACACCATGCCCACGCGGCTGGCGGACACGGACGAGCTGGAATGAGTGCGATGCGCGCCTTGCCGGTTCAGGCCAGAAGGCGCGGCATCACGGCGGGCCGCCGCTGGCGAGGGCGGCTTGCGACGTGCACGTCAGCAGGACTTGTTGACGATCTGCTTGATTCCCACCATGTCGACCAGCTTGACGTGGCGCTGGCGGATCTGGATCAGGCCAGCTTCCGCAAAGCGCGAGAACAGGCGGCTGACGGTTTCGAGCTTAAGCCCGAGGTAGCTGCCGATTTCCTCCCGGCTCATGCGCAGCACGAACTCGGAAGCCGAATAGCCGCGCGCGGACAAGCGCTCGGACAGGTTGATCAGGAAAGCGGCAAGCCGCTCCTCGGCGCGCATCGAGCCGAGCGTGATCAACATTACCTGGTCCTGCGAGATCTCCTTGCTCATCAGGCGCATGAACTGATGCTGCAGGGAAGGCAGGACGTTGGACAACGTCTGGAGATCGCCGAAGCGCACCACGCAGACTTCGGTATCTTCCAGCGCGGTGGCGTCCGATGCGTGCTGCATCTCGCCGAGGCCGTCGAGGCCGACGACTTCGCCGGGGAGGTGGAAGCCCGTGATCTGCGAGCGGCCGTCTTCCATCGTCAGGTGGGTCTTGAGCGTGCCGAAGCGGATCGCGTAGACGGCGGTGAGAGGGTCGCCGAGGCGGTACAGGCTTTCGCCCTTGCGTACGCGCACCCGGTCCTGCACCAGCGTATCCATCTTTTCGAGGTCCTGCTGCGTCATGCCGACGGGCAGGCAGAGCTGGCCGAGCGAGCAGGTGGAGCAGCGGGGCGACATCTCGGTAATAGGAATGGAGGTTAGCAATTGAGGCCTGTCGGTTTAGCGCAGTCAATCAAGCGCGGTGTGGCAGGCGCATTGAGTTGAGAGCTTGACGTTGAGAGTCGTCGATGGGAAGCGCTATCCACATCGGCCCGGCGCGCGGGTCTGTCGGCGGTGCGCTATCTGTGCAGCGCGGCCTGCCGTGCCCGTCGTCATGTTGTTTTGCGAACGCGCGAACTGCCGCGGGCGCTGGGCTTCATGTTGATAGCGCCTCTTGAAGCTGCGGGGGCGCGTTGGGCGCATTTTACCGCGCCGGACGTTGCGATTGTGTGATTGGGAGGAGAAGTTGACCATAGGCGTGCTAATCAGCGTATTTACCCTGGCTTTGCTGGGCGGCGTGCATTGCGCCGCCATGTGCGGCGGGATCGCGCTGGCCGCGGAGCAGGGCGGTGAAGCGCGCGTGCCTGCCACGGTGCTCCGGCGTCCCGGCCATTGGTTGCTGGAGCTGCTCGTCATGCATGCCGGGCGGCTCAGCATGTATGCGGTGCTGGGGGCCCTGCTTGGCGCCCTGGGGGCTGGCGTCTGGGGGCGGTACCTGCCGCTGCAGCGCTGGCTGTTTGGGGTGGGCAGCGTAATGCTGGTGTTGTCGGGCCTGTGGATGTTGCGCGGGCGGACCGTGGGTACTGGCTGGCTGGAGCGGCTTGCCGCCCGCGCCGCGGGCGGGTTGCTGCGCGGCCTTGGCGCTGTCGGGGCGCGCTTGCCTGCCGTGGCCCGGGCGCAGGGGCAGGGGCGGTTGCTGCGCCGCTACGGCATGGGGCTGGCCTGGGGGCTGGTCCCGTGTGGCATGGTGTACGGCGCCCTTGCCATGGCGCTGCTGGCTGGCAATGCCCCGTCTGGCGCGCTGGTGATGGCCGTGTTTGGCCTGGGCACCCTGCCGAACCTGCTGGTGATCTCGGGCCTGTCCGGCTACCTCAGGCAGCTTTCGCGGCGCCCGGCGCTACGGGCCGGCGCCGGCCTCGCGGTGGTGGCCTTTGGCCTGGCCGGGGTGGCGCGCACGCTGCTTTTGCCCCAGACGCTTGCCGCACATGGATTCTGCCTGGTCTTCTGAAACGTTGTTCGCGGCGTATCTGTCACTTCTTCGGTGAGGTAGCTGTGCGAATCGGTTGCAGGTTTGCCAGGGAATGCCATACAATCGCAAGAACAGCGATATCGCGCAGCGTATTTCATCGTGGCATCGTCAGGTAGCATCCGCTGCTCAGGGATGCATGCCAGGAACACCCGGGCAGGCAACAGCGCCAGGGACCGTTCCCCATCCGCCGTCCGGTTCAAAAGATTCGGTTCAAAAGACCAGCCACGGCAGGGCGGGGTGAAATAGGCCAGCAGGCCCGATATCCGTATTTTCTTGCACCCGGCGCGTTCGATGATAAACGCCGCGCCGGACAGGTCCGCCACATCAGGGGAAGGCGCGACGCAAGGGCTCCGTCGACTGGCAGGTAAAGCCGGTGGCCGGGCGATCTCCTGCCGGTCAGGTCCGGCACCCGATGCAATAAAAGAAAGCGCACGGCTGGCATGCAACAAGCATGCGGTTGGCTGCGCGGCCAGATGGCGGTGGCAATCCCTACCGCTGAACCCGCAATCTCCAGTGCGCCCGGGATCAATCGGGGCGCAGGTGCAAAGACAGGCTGCACGCAATCAACATGAATACCCAAGAGGCGAAGATCGTCCTCGAGACCGCGCTGATCTGCGCGCAGGAACCCTTGCGCGTCAATGACTTGCGCCGGCTGTTTGCCGACGACGTCGGTGCCGACACCATTCGCGTGCTGCTCGAAGAGTTGCGCCGCGATTGGGAGCAACGCGGCGTGGAGCTCGTGGCACTGGCCAGTGGCTGGCGTTTCCAGAGCCGTCCTGTCATGCGCGAATACCTGGATCGGCTGAATCCTGAAAAGCCGCCCAAGTACTCCCGCGCCGTGATGGAGACGCTGGCGATCATTGCCTACCGGCAACCGGTCACGCGGGGCGATATCGAGGAAATCCGCGGTGTCGCGGTCAGCACCGAGGTCGTGAAGAAGCTCGAGGACCGTAGCTGGATCGAGGTGATCGGCCACCGTGACGTGCCCGGGCGGCCCGCGCTTTATGCCACCACCAAGAATTTCCTTGATGACCTTGGCTTGCGCACGCTCGATGAATTGCCGCCGCTGGAGGACATCCAGGCCCAGGCGCAGGTCGCGCTGCTGAACCAGGAGCCAATCGATTTCGAGGCGCTGGGCACTGTGCCGGCGGATAGCGACGAAGAGGCATTTGCGGAACCTGGTCATGATCAGGCCGAGGCTGCCGCAGAGGCTGTGGCCGATGCCGGGGAGGGTGAATCGACCCATTCCGAAGTGGTTGCACCCGATGTTCTTGCGGCCGGCGCCGCGGATGGCATCGCCGATCTGGTGGATGCGTTTGAAAAGAAGGAAGCCTTGGTGCAAGCGGAAGCTGGGTTCCCACCCACGCCCGAGGCCGAGGCGGAAGTGCTGGCGCCGCCGGAGCCAGACAGTGAGCCAGACAGTGAGCCAGAGAGCGAGCCGGTGTCCGCCGAGCCCACCGGCGCACGGCCTGGCGACACAGCCGACGAGCAAGCCGTCATAGACGGTGAAGCAAATGAGCAAACGGACACGCCCGCCAACGGTTACCACGTACAAGTGGACTCCGGCGAGCAGGCATCCGAAGTCCCGGGGGCGTCCAAGACGAATCCGGCGCACCCCAGCGAGCACGACGAGCACGACCAGCGCGTGTCCAACTGAACACCATGCAACATCCGAATGTGAATACCTTGTCCGATTCTGATCAAGACGTCCGCCAGGCGGATACGCCGGCCGGCGATGCCGGCAATGGCGCCGAAGGCGGCGCCGGCACCGATGGCGCGCCGCGCCGCAAGGGCCTGCGCCGTGGCTTGCGCAATCTGGTGGCCACGCGCCGCCAGGCCGCGCAGGACCGCGATGGCGGGCGTGCCGCGGACGGCGACACGGCAGCCCCTGCGGGCGGCCCCGACGCGGGCGACGCGCAGGCCGGGCGTGGCGACGGCGCAAGGAAAGGACGTACCCGTGGCAAGCGCAAGCCGGCCGAAGGCGAGGGCGTGCAGGCCGGCGAGCAGCAGGGCGAACGCCCGGCGCCGCGAGGCGCTCGCCGCACCTTCAGCGCCGACAATGCCGAAGGCGTAAGCGAAGCTGGCGGCGAAGCCGCGGGCGAGCGCCAGCGCGACGGCGCGCGTGCCAACCCGAACGGCAATGGCGCCCGCAAGCGCAAGCCGCAGCAAGGCCAGCAGCCGCAAGGCGTGGCCCGCCGCAGTGGCGCCGAGGGGCAGCAAGGCGGCCCGCGCCAGCAAGGCAAGGCAAACAAGGGCAAGGGCGGCGCGCAGCGCCGGCCGCGGGTGTGCCCGAGAAGGCGCCCGCCGCCGCGAGCGGCGAAGACCTGTTCCGCTTTGTCATTTCCGGTCAGTACGACCAGGAAGAGTCGAGCGGCCCGCAGGCCCGGGTCAAGCCGGTGCGCGAGCTGTCGGCAGACGACGACGCGCCCAAGCTGCACAAGGTGCTCGCCGAGGGCGGGCTGGGCTCGCGCCGGGAAATGGAAGAGCTGATCCTGCAGGGCCGGGTTTCGGTCAATGGCCTGCCTGCCCATATCGGCCAACGCATCCTGCCGGCCGACCAGGTCCGGGTGAACGGCAAGCTGATCCACCGCCGTGTGTCGTCCAAGCCACCGCGCGTGTTGCTTTATCACAAGCCGTCCGGCGAGATCGTCAGCCAGTCGGATCCGGAAGGCCGTCCGACCGTGTTCGACAGCCTGCCGCGCATCAAGGCAGGGAAGTGGGTGGCCGTGGGCCGCCTCGACTTCAATACCGAGGGCTTGCTGATCTTTACCTCGTCGGGCGATATCGCCAACAAGTTCATGCATCCGCGCTACGGCGTGGAGCGCGAATATGCGGTGCGTACGCTGGGCGAGTTGGCCGAGGCCGATCGCCAGCGCCTGCTGCACGGCATCAAGCTCGACGATGGCGAGGCCAATTTCCTGCGCATCGCGGACGGTGGCGGCGAAGGCATCAACCACTGGTACCACGTGGCGCTGACTGAAGGCCGCAACCGCGAAGTGCGCCGCATGTTCGAGGCTGTCGGCCTGACCGTGTCGCGCCTGATCCGTACCCGTTACGGCCAGTTCCTGCTGCCGCGCGGCTTGAAGCGCGGCCGCTGGCAAGAACTCGCGGCGGACGACGTGCGTGCGCTGATGGCATCCATCGGCCTGAAGGCGCCGTCCAAGGGCGATAGCGGTCCCAGGGGCGGCAGCAAGGTGGGTGGCCGCCAGCAGCGCACCGAGGCAGCCATTGCCGGCATGCCGATGCCGACCGGCATGGACGGCCTGCCGCGCGTCAATCGCAGCAATGGCCCGCGCGGCAGTGGCGCTGGCCGCGGCCAGCCGGATCCAATGCAAACCTCGATGGGCTACATCGGTGGCCCGACCCTGCTGACGTCGCATACCACGAAGCTGGGCGGCGGCGCGGCGGGTTCCCCCGCGGTCCGGGCGGCCCGGGTCGCGGGGGCCGCAGTGGCGGCCGTGGCGCCGGAATGGGTGGTATGGGTGGTATGGGTGGTATGGGCGGCATGGGTGGCATGGGTGGCGGGCAGAACCGTTCCCAGCGTCGCGGTGGTGGCGAAGCCAATGGGAATGTGATGCCGCAGGGCGGCAAGCCCAACGGCAACCGCCGTCCTCGTGGCGGTGGCCGCGACGGCAATCGTTGAGCGATGCGAGGCGGGGCGCCATGGACAGGCTTGGCAGGGAAAAGAGCGGCACAGGCCGCATCCCTGTCCGGCCAAAGCCCGGTGCCTTTGCCTTTTGCACCGCGACAGCGTATAATCAAAGTCTATTCAAAAGTCATCCTGCAAAAGGGTGGGCAAATGATGGGCATTGCGCCCATTTTTTTGCTTCGCCCGTTTCGTGTGCTTGCCGTGTTTCACGGCGCGCCGGTCGGGGTGACTGGCAGGCAAGCTGGCTGAAGCCGTCAACCAAGACGGCCGTGCCGATGGGCTGGGTCTGCCACGGTATTGATGGCCATTATTCGGGAATACAGTGCATCTGGCAGATTTGATCGAAACCACCCTGAACGGCATGGGGTACGAGCTGGTTGAGCTCGAGCGCGCTCCAGGCGGACTCATGCGCGTCTACATCGATCAGCCTGAAACCGGCATCGTCATTGAGGATTGCGAGAAGGTAAGCCGTCAGCTTACCCACGTGCTCACCGTCGAGAACATCGACTATGAGCGACTCGAAGTGTCCTCGCCGGGGCTGGACCGGCCGCTCAAGAAACTGGCTGACTTCGTCCGCTTCGCGGGCCAGGAAGCCAGGGTTACCTTGCGCCTTCCGGTCAATGGCCAGAAGAATTTCGTCGGCATCCTGCAGACGCCTACCGGTGAGCCGGGGGCAGAGCAGATTGGCCTCGAGTTCGAAGGCCAGAACGGCACGGCGCTGCTGGAATTCACCATATCCGATGTTGATCGCGCACGCCTGGTGCCGGTGATCGACTTCAAAGGAAATCAGAAAAAGGGAACAAGCAATGAGCCGCGAAGTTCTGTTGCTCGTCGATGCGCTTGCGCGTGAGAAGAACGTCGACAAGGATGTGGTATTCGGTGCGCTGGAAGCGGCACTCGCTTCGGCAACCAAGAAGCGTTTCGAGGAAGACGTGGATATTCGCGTCGCCATCGATCGTGAGTCCGGTGAGCACGAGACGTTCCGCCGCTGGCTTGTAGTCCCCGATGAACAGGGCCTGCAGGAGCCGGATAAGCAAATCCTCATGTTCGAGGCACGCGAGCAGGATCCGGACATCCAGCTGGATGAATTTGTCGAAGAGCAGATCGAGTCGGTCGAGTTCGGCCGTATCGGTGCGCAAGCCGCCAAGCAGGTGATCCTGCAGAAGATCCGTGACGCCGAGCGCGAGCAGATCCTCAACGATTATCTCGATCGTGGCGAGAAGGTCATGACCGGCACGGTCAAGCGCGCCGACAAGAAGGGCCTGATCGTCGAGTCCGGCCGCGTGGAAGCGCTGCTGGCCCGCGACCAGATCATCCCCAAGGAAAATCTGCGCACCGGCGATCGTGTCCGCGCATATATCCTGAATGTGGATCGCACCGCACGCGGCCCGCAGATCGAGCTCTCGCGCACCGCGCCCGAGTTCCTGATCAAGCTGTTCGAGAACGAAGTGCCGGAGATGGAGCAGGGCCTGCTGGAAATCAAGGCGGCCGCTCGCGACCCCGGCGTGCGCGCCAAGATCGCCGTAGTGGCGCATGACAAGCGTATCGATCCGATCGGTACCTGCGTCGGCGTGCGCGGCACGCGGGTGACCGCGGTCCGTAACGAGATCGGCGGCGAGGCGGTCGACATCGTGCTGTGGTCGGAAGATCCGGCCCAGTTCGTGATTGGCGCCCTGGCGCCGGCACAGGTACAGTCGATCGTGGTAGACGAAGAAAAGCACAGCATGGACGTGGTGGTCGACGAGGAAAACCTCGCCGTCGCCATCGGCCGCAGTGGTCAGAACGTACGCCTGGCGTCCGAGCTGACCGGCTGGCAGATCAACATCATGACGCAGGAAGAATCGGCACAGAAGCAAGCCGAGGAAAGCGACGTGGTGCGCAAGTTGTTCATGGCCAAGCTGGACGTGGACGAAGAAGTGGCTGACATCTTGATCGACGAAGGTTTCTCCACGCTGGAAGAAGTGGCCTATGTGCCCATCAGCGAGATGTTGGAAATCGACGCCTTCGATGAAGATACCGTCAACGAGTTGCGCAACCGCGCCCGCGATGCGCTCTTGACGATGGAACTGGCCCGGGAAGAAAAGGTGGAAGAGGTGTCGCAGGATCTGCGCTCGCTCGACGGCCTGACCCCGGAACTGATCGGCAAGCTGGCCGAAGGCAATATCCACACGCGTGACGAACTGGCCGAATTGGCCGTCGACGAACTCGTCGACATGGTTGGTCTTGGCGAGGATGATGCCCGCGCGCTGATCATGAAAGCACGGGAACATTGGTTTAACTGAGGGACACGCTCACGTGGTGCTTTTCCAGGCTGCTTGAGCGCGCATTCCGCACACAATTGTCCCGACGTATAAACCGAGCATTGAAAGGGTTTGAATGGCAAGCACAACAGTTGCCCAACTGGCCGCAGAACTGAGCCGCAGCGCAGCTGCCCTGCTGGAACAATTGCAGGCAGCTGGGGTGGGCAAGGTGACGCCTGACGACATCATCACCGAATCCGACAAGACCAAGTTGCTGGATTACCTCAAGCGTTCCCACGGGGCGGCCGATGACAGCGCGCGCAAGAAGATCACGTTGACCAAGCGTGAGACCTCCGAGATCCGCCAGGCCGATTCCACCGGCAAGACTCGCACGGTGCAGGTCGAGGTGCGCAAGAAGCGCGTCCTGATCAAGCGCGACGAGGCTTCCGCCGATGGCGCCGATGGCCACGAAGTGGTCGAGCTGCCGGTCGATGCGGCCGAGCAGGTACGCCAGGACGAGGAAGATCGTCAGCAGGCCGAGTTGCTGGCACGCCAGGAAGCCGAGTCCAAGGCACGCCAGGAAGCGGCCGAACGCGAGGAAGCCGAGCGTCGCGCCAAGCAAGAAGCGCTGGAGGCCGAAGAACGCCGCCAGGCTGAGCTCGCCGCCCGCAAGGCGGAAGAGGAAGCTGCTGCCCTGCGCGCCGCCGCTACGGCCAAGGCGCCGGAAGACGACGATTCGCGCAAGAAGGCCGAAGACGAAAAGGCTCGCCTGGCCGCCGAACGCGCTGCCGCGCAGAAGGCCGCCGACGATGCCAAGCAGGCTGCCGACAAGGCGCGTGCCGAGCAAGACGCAGCGCGCAAGCGCCGCGAGGCCGCCGAAGCCGAAGCCCGTGCCATTCAGCAGATGCTGAATGCGCCGGCACGCGTGCTCAAGGCGCCGTCGGAGCGCAAGGCTGAAGAAAAGAAGGCCGAACAAACCGGTACGTTGCACAAGCCGGTCAAGCCGCCTGGCACTGAAGTCAAGAAAGAAGAGAAGAAGCCCGCAACGACCACCGCCACCGCTACCACCACCGTCGACAAGAAGACCGGCAAGGTAGTGAAGGCTGGTACCTCCTCGACCTGGCAGGACGAAGGCTCGAAGAAGAAGGGCAGCGGCCTGAAGACCCGCGGCGATTCGTCGGGTGGCGTTGGCGGCTGGCGCGGCGGTCCGCGCGGCCGTGGCAATCGTCATCAGCAAGACGATCGCGGCACGAATTTCCAGGCGCCGACGGAACCGGTGGTGCGCGAAGTGCACATCCCCGAGACCATTTCGGTGGCCGACCTGGCGCACAAGATGGCCGTCAAGGCTTCCGAGGTCATCAAGCAGATGATGAAGCTCGGCCAGATGGTGACCATCAACCAGGTGCTGGACCAGGAAACCGCCATGATCGTGGTGGAAGAAATGGGCCACAAGGCGTTTGCCGCCAAGCTGGACGATCCGGAAGCGCTCCTGGTGGTGGGTGGTGAAGACCACACCGACGCCGAGCAGCTGCCGCGTCCGCCGGTGGTGACCGTGATGGGTCACGTCGACCACGGCAAGACCTCGCTGCTGGACTACATCCGTCGTGCCAAGGTTGCGGCAGGCGAAGCCGGCGGTATTACGCAGCACATCGGTGCCTACCATGTGGAAACCGAGCGTGGCGTGATCACCTTCCTGGACACCCCGGGTCACGAGGCCTTCACGGCCATGCGTGCTCGCGGTGCCAAGGCAACCGACATCGTGATCCTGGTGGTCGCGGCCGACGACGGCGTGATGCCGCAGACGAAGGAAGCCATTGCCCACGCCAAGGCGGCGGGCGTGCCCATCGTGGTCGCGATCAACAAGATCGACAAGCCCGAAGCCAACCCGGACCGCGTCAAGCAGGAACTGGTGGCCGAGCAGGTGCTGCCGGAAGAATACGGTGGTGATTCGCCGTTCGTTCCGGTGTCCGCCAAGACTGGCGCCGGCATTGACGACCTGCTCGAGCAAGTGCTGCTGCAGGCCGAAGTGCTGGAACTGAAGGCACCGGTGGACGCCCCGGCCAAGGGCCTGGTGGTGGAAGCCCAGCTGGACAAGGGCAAGGGCCCGATCGCGACCATCCTGGTCACCAGCGGCACGCTCAAGCGTGGCGACGTGGTGCTGGCTGGCAGCGCTTATGGCCGCGTGCGTGCCATGCTGGACGAGACCGGCAAGCCGACCAAGGAAGCGGGTCCCTCGATTCCGGTCGAGATCCAGGGCCTGTCCGAAGTGCCGGCGGCTGGTGAAGAAGTGCTGGTGCTGCCGGACGAGCGCAAGGCGCGTGAAATCGCGCTGTTCCGCCAAGGCAAGTACCGCGACGTCAAGCTGGCCAAGCAGCAGGCGGCCAAGCTGGAAACGATGCTGGAGCAGATGAGCGAAGGCGAAGTGCAGACGCTGCCGTTGATCGTCAAGGCCGACGTTCAGGGTTCGCAGGAAGCACTGGTGCAATCGCTGCAGAAGCTCTCCACCGAAGAAGTGCGCGTACAGATCGTGCACGGCGGCGTGGGCGGCATCTCGGAGTCGGACGTCAACCTGGCCACGGCCTCGAAGGCGGTCATCATCGGCTTCAACGTGCGTGCCGATGCGGGCGCGCGCAAGCTGGCGGAGAACAACGGCATCGATATTCGCTACTACAACATCATTTACGATGCGGTAGACGAGATCAAGGCGGCAATGTCGGGCATGCTGGCACCGGAAAAGCGCGAAGTCACGCTGGGTACGGTCGAAGTGCGCCAGGTCTTCCGCGTGCCGAAGATTGGCGCGGTGGCCGGTTGTATGGTCACCGACGGGCTGGTCAAGCGTACTGCCCTGGTACGGGTGCTGCGCAACAATGTGGTCATCCATACCGGCGAGCTCGATTCGCTCAAGCGCTTCAAGGATGACGTCAAGGAAGTCAAGCAAGGCTTCGAGTGCGGGTTGTCGATCAAGAACTTCAACGACGTTCAGGAAGGCGACCAGCTCGAAGTGTATGAAATCACCGAGGTGGCGCGCACGCTGTAAAGTGTGTTGCGGGCGGCGGGCCAACTGGCCCGCCGCTGCCCTTCTCGACAGCAAGCGTATTGAATGGCCAAGAAAGGCAATATCTCCTCTCGTAATCTCCGGATTTCCGACCAGATCCAGCGCGACCTGGCCGAGATGATCCAGCGTGAGCTGCGCGATCCCCGCCTGGGGCTCGTCACACTGCAGTCGGTCACGCTGACCCCCGACTACGCGCACGCCAAGGTGTACTTCACCGTCCTGGCGGCTGATGCCGCGGAAGTGGAGGGCATCCTCAACGAAAAGTCCGGTTACCTGCATTCGCTGCTCTACAAGCGGCTGCATATCCATACCGTGCCGACGTTGCGCTTCTTCCACGATACCTCGGTGGAGCAAGCGATCGAGATGTCCAAGCTGATCAAAGAAGCCAACTCCACGCGCGCAAAAGAAGACTGAAAGACGGCCCGTCACCACGGGCCGTTTTCTTGTTGGCGCTTGTTGCTTCGTGTCTCCTTTGTCCCTGTCTGTCGCGCCCGGCCCCGAAGCTCTGCCGGCGTCACATAGCTCCCCGTCATGACCGATCCCAAAACCAATCGCCCGCCCCGGCAACCGCGCCGCGAGGTGCATGGCGTGCTGCTGCTCGACAAGCCGCTCGGCCTCTCGTCCAACGATGCGCTGGTGCGTGCCAAGCGCATGCTGCGCGCGCTCAAGGCAGGACACACCGGCACGCTCGACCCGCTGGCCACCGGCTTGCTGCCGCTGTGCTTCGGCGAGGCGACCAAGTTCTCCCAGGACCTGCTCGAGGCCGACAAGACCTATGAGGCCGCCGTGCGCCTGGGCCTCAAGACCGCTACCGGCGACGCCGAAGGCGAGGTGATCGCCGAGCGCCCGGTAACGTGCGATATCGATGCCCTGCGCGCGGCCATGCTGCGCTTCGCGGGCGAAATCGAGCAGGTACCGCCGATGCATTCCGCGCTGAAGAAGGACGGGCGTCCGCTGTACGAATACGCGCGTGCCGGCCAGACGGTGGAGCGTGCCGCGCGCCGCGTCACCATCCGCGAAATCACGCTGCTCGATTGCGGGCTGCCGCAGGCGCCCACGTTCAGCATGCGCGTGACCTGCAGCAAGGGCACCTATATCCGCACGCTGGCCGAGGACATCGGCGAGGCGCTCGGTTGTGGCGCGCACCTGACGGGCTTGCGCCGCACGGCGGTGGGGGACCTGAGCCTGGACGGCGCGGTCACGCTGGAGCAGATCGAGCAGCGCACCGACGATGAGCGCCCCGGCATGCTTGCGCCGGTCGATGCGCTGTTGCAGCGCTGCGTAGCGGTGACGCTCGACGAGGCCGCGATGGCCCGCTTCCTGCAAGGGCAGCGCATCGCGCAACGCGACCTGCCGGCGGGAGTGGCGCTGGCGGAAGACGAACTCGCCAGTGTCTATGGCGGCGAGCCGCGCCGTTTGCTTGGCGTGGCGCGCATGCGTGAGGGCGCTTTGCGACCCGAACGGCTGGTCAAGCTCTGACGCGGCTAAGGTGGCTAACGCGGCCGCATCGGGCATGAAAGCCATGCTAAGTGGTGCGATTGCCGGTGAAAGTGCCCGCAGGGGAGGTAATGGCTTCCCTTCGTCGCGGAAATTTGTTTAAATGTCAATTATTGGCCGCGCCACCTCGACACACCCGGTGTCCGCGCGCGCGGCCTGACGGCAAAGTTCTCGTGACCATCCTCATTTTGCGTCTTCGCGCGGCAACAGCCGCCTCGCTCGCTGTCGCCCGGTACCCTGCCTGACCCATCTACATACACGGTGCGTCGAAGCGCAGCGCACCGGGCCGAACCTCGCTCCCCCTAGATCCCTCTAGAAGCCAAATGCCACGCGCGTGACCACGTCGCGCGCATTGACACCGGGAGTCAGCATGCGAAAGACGGTTTTCCTTACCCCTTGCGATATCGAGCGCCTGAGCGCGCTCGCCGCCGATCGACAAACGGCGGCGCCGCAGCGCAAGTCCATCCGCGACGTCATCGAGCGTGCCGTGGTCGGCACCGCCGGCAGCCGCCCGCGCAAGGTGGTGACGCTGAACACGCCTTTTCTCTGCATCGAGTCGCGCCACCGCGAGCATTTCGTCTGGCGCATCGTGTACCCGGAGGAGGCGGATTTCCGGTGTGGAAAGCTCTGCGTGCTGTCGCCCGCCGGCATGGCGCTGCTCGGCGCGCCGGCGGGGCGGCATGTGCGACTGCCTGTCGCCGATGGTGCGCAGTCCGTAGAGCTGGTGGTGCAGGAAATCCTGACGGCCTGAGGCTGGGGAGTGGGAGGGGCAGGGCCAGAGAGCACGAGGCCGATGCCTGTGACGGCATCGGCCTCGGCCTCGCGGTGCAGGGGGCGGTTAGCGCGGCTAGTGCGCCCCGGCCGCGGAGGCATCCAGGTCGCCCCTTCTTCGGCTTGGTCAGCCAGACAAAGACGATCAGCACGAAGAACAGCACGCCCGAGATCCAGAAGATATCGTTGGCGCCCAGCATGGCTGCCTGCTGCGAAATGCTGCGCTCGATCTGGCCATTGGCCTGGGCCTGGCTCATGCCCATCTGCATCAGGTGATTGAGCTGGTCGATATAGGTGGGGTTGTACGGGTTGACCTGCTCCACCAGTTGCGCGTGATGCAGCGCCGTGCGGTTTTCCCAGATGGTGGTCGAGATCGACGCACCGATCGCGCCGAACGTGATCCGCACGAAGTTGGACACCCCGGAGGCCGACGGAATCTTCTCCGGCGGCTGGCCCGACAGGATGATCGAGGTCAGCGGGATGAAGAACATCGCCATCGCCGCGCCCTGGATCAGCGTCGGGATCATCAGCGTGCGGGTATCGACCTGCAAAGTGAAGCCCGAACGCATCAGGCTGACCACGCCAAAGGTGACGAAGGCCATGGTCGCGACCCAGCGCGCATCCATCTTGGGCAGGTTCTTGCCAATCAGCGGCGACAGCAGGATGGCGAAGATCCCGACCGGCGCCATCACGATGCCGGCATCCGTCGCGGTATAGCCGACGATGGTTTGCAGCCACAGTGGAAGAATCACCAGGTTGCCGAAGAACAGGCCGTAGGCCACCGAGATGGCCACCACCCCCGCGCTGAAGTTACGTCCCTTGAACAAGGTGATATCGACGATCGGATGCTTCTCGTAGCTCTCCCAGATCAGGAAGAACAGGAAGCCGACAATGGCCACCACCGTCAACACCACGATGGAGGTCGAGTGGAACCAGTCCAGCTCCTTGCCCTTGTCGAGCATCAGTTGCATCGAACCCACCCAGATCACCAGCAGCGCCAGCCCGATCCGGTCGATCGGCAGGATCTTGATGGCCGTCTCGCGGTCGCGGTAGATCGCCCAGGTGGCATAGGCGGCGCCAAGGCCCACCGGGATGTTGATGTAGAAGATCCACGGCCAGGTCATGTTGTCCGAGATCCAGCCACCCAGCAGCGGCCCCATGATCGGCGCCACCAGCGTGGTCATGCCCCATAGCGCGAGCGCCATGGTGCTCTTCTGTGGCGGATAGCTCGACAGCAGCAGCGATTGCGACAGCGGAATCATCGGCCCGGCCACGGCGCCTTGCAGCACGCGCGCGGCCAGCAGCACTTCGAGGTTAGGCGCCACGCCGCACAGCCACGAGGAGATCACGAACAGCAGGATCGACGTGATGAACAGCCGCACCGCCCCGAAGCGCGTGGTCATCCAACCGGTCAGCGGCACCGAGATGGCGTTGGCCACCGCGAACGAGGTGATGACCCACGTGCCCTGGTTGGGCGCCACACCGAGATCGCCCGAAATGGCCGGGATCGATACGTTGGCGATCGAGGAGTCGAGCACGTTCATGAACGTGGCCAGCGACAGCGCGATGGTGCCCACGATCAGCTTTCCGCCCGACAACGGCACGGGCGCGGCGGGACGCGCCGCTGGCGCCGGGGCGCCAGGCGCGGCACCGTCGCGCGCGGGAAGGGAGGTAGCCATGTTCAGGTGTTGGCGGGCTTGGCCGCAACGGGCGCCGATACCGGCGCTGCCATGGGCTCGCCCGCTTGGCGGCCGCCGTTGTTCAGCGAGATGACGCGGGCGATCAGCGCGTCGGCGTCCTGCGCGACCTTCTCATAGACGTCGGTCTGCATCGGGCGCGCGACCGTGGCGTTGGTCATGGCCGCGCCTTCTTCCTTGCGCACATCCACCGTCACGTTCATCGACAGGCCAACCCGCAGCGGGTGGTCCTTGAGTTGCTGCGGGTCCAGCGCGATGCGCACCGGCAGGCGTTGCACCACCTTGATCCAGTTGCCGGTGGCGTTCTGCGCCGGCAGCAGCGAGAAGGCCGAGCCGGTGCCGGCCGAGAAGCCTTCCACCTTGCCGTTGTAGGTCACCTTGGAGCCATACAGGTCGGCCTCCAGCGTCACCGGCTGGCCCACGCGCATATGCGTGATCTGCACTTCCTTGAAGTTGGCGTCGATCCACACCTGGTCCAGCGGCACCACGGCCATCAGCGGGGCGCCCGGGGCCACGCGCTGGCCGACCTGCACCGAGCGCTTGGCCACGTAGCCGGTCACGGGCGCGGGCAGCGTCGAGCGCGCGAACGAGAGATAAGCGGCGCGCAGGTTGGCGGCGGCGCGCTGCACGTTGGGGTGCTTCTCCACCGTGGTCTGGTCCGTCAGCACCTTGTTGGATGCGAGTTGCTCGCGCGTGGCCAGCAGTGCCGATTGCGCTGCCGTGAGCGCGGTCTGCGCGTGGGAAATTTCTTCGCCCGAGACCGCGCCGGAGCCGGCGATGGCCTCGCGGCGCTTGAGGTCTTCACGCGCCTTGGCCACATCGGCCTCACGCATGGCCACGTTGGCAGCCAGCGAGCCGTTGTTGACGTAGAGGGTGCGCACTTCACGCACGGCTTGTGCCAGTTGCGCCTCGGCCTGCTCCAGGGCGACCTGCGAATCGGCGCGGTCGAGCTGGATCAGGGGCTGGCCCGCGGTGACCAGTTGCGTGTCGTCGGCCCCGATCGAGATCACGGTGCCGCCGACCAGCGGGGTGACCTGCACCACGTTGCCCGCGACATACGCGTCGTCGGTGCTTTCGAAGTGGCGCGCGTACAGGCCCCAGTAGATGCCGTAGGCCACGCCGGCAACCACTACCGCGGCGGTCAGCGAGAGCAGCAGGCGCTTGCGCTTGCCGTTGTTGTTGACGGGAGCCGCCGGGGAGGCGGGAGTCTGGGCCGCTTGCTTGTTATCGCTCATGATCGTCTTTTAAGAATGCTGTCGGTACTGCTCGTTGTTCTTCAGGCCGCTTAGCCGCTTAGCCGCTTAACCGCTTAGCCGCTTAACCGCTTAACCGCTTAACCGCTTAACCGCTTAACCGCTTAACCGCTTAGCCGCTTAACCGCTTAACCGCGTGCCTCTGCCGGCTTCTGCGCATCCGTCCCGGCGCCTTCGGCTTGTTCCTGGTAACCCCCGCCGAGCGCTTTCATCAGGCCCATTTGCAGGTCCAGGCGGCGCGCCTGCAGGTCGGTGGCAAGGCGGCGTTGCTGCAGCACGTTGCTTTCGGCATTGAGCACCGTGAGCTGGGTGCCCAGCCCGGCCTTGTAGCGAATGGTGGACAGCGAGTAGGCGCGCTCGGCCAGAGCAAGCGCCTCGCGCTGGGCCGTGATCTGCGTGTCCACGCTGCGGATGCTGGCCACCGTGTCGGCGGTTTCGCGAAGCGCATCGACCAGCGCCTGGTTGTAGTTGGCCACGGCGAGGTCGTATTGCGCGTACTTGCCCTTCAGGTTGGCGCGCAGCTTGCCGCCCTCGAAGATCGGCAGGCTGATGGCCGGGCCGATGCCAAAGGTTCGGCTGATGCCCATCAGCAGGTTGGACGGGTCCAGCGAGGCAACGCCGGCGAAGGCGGACAAGGTGACGGCCGGCAGGAATTCCGTGCGCGCCACCTCGATATCCTTGCTGGTGGCCTCCACGCGCCAGCGCGCGGCAACCAGGTCCGGGCGGCGGCCCAGCAGGTCGATGGTGAGATTGTCCGGCAGCAATGGCGTGCTCTGCGCCAGGATGGTCGGGCGCTGGATCGCCAGGCCGCGGTCCGGGCCCTTGCCCAGCAGCGCGGCGAGCTGGTTGCGCGCCAGCAGGATATCTTCATCCACGCGCAGCAGGTCGGTCTGTGCCGATGCCACCGTGCCGCGCGCCTGCGTGGTTTCGACCTGGGTGTCCAGGCCGGCGTTGAGCCGGTCGCGCGACAGGTCGCTCAGGCCGCGGCGCTGGGCAATGGCGCGCTCGGCCACGTCGCGTTGCGCGTACACGGCGGCCAGCCGGGCGTAGGTGCGGGCGACCGACGTGGTCAGGATCAGGCGCGAGGCCTGGCTTTCGGCCTCGGCGGCGCGGTCGTCGGACAGCGCGGCTTCCAGCGCCTTGCGGTTCTTGCCCCAGAAGTCGAAGTCATACGAAAGCCCAGCCTGCAGGCGTGACTGGTTTTGCCACGAGCCGGCCAGTGGCGTGCCTTCGAACAGGTCCGTTTGCGAGAAGCGCTGGCGTACCAGGCTGCCTTCAAAGTCGACGTGCGGGTACAGCGCGCTGCGCGTGGCGTCGGCCATCGCTCGGGAGGCTTCCACGCGCGCGAAAGCGGCTTGCAGGTTGGGGCTGTCCTTCACCGCCTCATCGACCAGGGCGCGCAGTTGCGGGTCCTTGAACTGGTCGACCCAGTCGAGCGAGGGCCATTGGCCATGCTGCGAGGGCAGGGTCTGGGCGCTGGCGAGCGAGGCCGGCGCGGTAACGGTCTGCGTGCTGTGCGAGTTGCCAAACGCGGCGCAGCCTGCCAGCACCGCGGCCGCCAGCGCGGTCAGCGCCAGCGTGCCGGCCCGGCGGCCCGCCGCGCGCGTGCGCGGCGACAAGGCGGAAATAGAAGAGAGTGCTTGGTTCATCTGGGTGCCCTGCGACAGGGCGTTAGTGTTTGTTCTTGTATTGGAGAGATCGTGGCGCCGCTGGCGTCACTGGCCGGCAAGCCTGGCGGCTACCCGCTGTTGTTGCCGATGATCCGGAGCAGCATCGAGCGGAAGGTTTGCAGTTCGGCCTCGGAGAAGCCGCGGAAATGCCGGTTCAGCACGCGACAGTAGAGTTGGGGCAACTGGTCCACGAGGACCCGGCCGGCGGGCGTGATCGACAGGTCGACCACGCGCCGGTCGGCATCGCTGCGCTGGCGCTCGATCAGGCCACGCTTTTCCAGGCGGCTGAGCAGGCGCGTGACCGAACCCATATCGCAATTGAGCTCCCGGCCCAGGTCGGTCACCGTGCTGCCACGTCCGGCGGCCAGCATCATCAGGCAGGTAGCCTGGGCGTGTGTGATGTCCAGGCCATCGACTTCCTGTTCCACGCCGTGCGACAGCACGTTCTTGGCGCGCGCCATCAGATAGCCAATGCTTTCGCCCATACGGTATTCGGCCGGGTCGAAGGGGAAGGCTTCGTCGGAAATGGGCTGGATCTGCTCGGACATCTCGGCTGGTTGCTTGTCGCTGCAATGTTTGCCGTGGCAACTATATGTTTACGTTCGCCGAACCGCAAGGACGGCAATTTGCTATTGCGGATATCGCAATAATTGGGTTTGTGGCGGCGGGACGGCCTAGGAAGCTTCCCAACGTCGTCCTCGGGTTTTGCGCCGCAGCATGCTATAATTTCGGGTTATCTTTTGATGCTCAGCCCCAAAGCGAGACGCTGCAATGACCCGCGCCATCCGCAATATCGCCATCATCGCTCACGTCGATCATGGCAAGACCACTCTGGTCGACCAACTCCTGCGCCAGGCAGGCACCTTCCGCGACAACCAGCAAATGGTTGAACGCGTGATGGACTCGAACGACATTGAGAAGGAACGCGGGATCACCATCCTCGCGAAGAATTGTGCCGTCGAATACAACGGCACCCACATCAATATCGTCGACACCCTGGCCACGCCGACTTCGGCGGTGAAGTGGAGCGCGTGTTGTCGATGGTCGACGGCGTGCTGCTGCTGGTTGACGCTGTTGAAGGCCCGATGCCCCAGACCCGTTTCGTCACGCGCAAGGCGCTGGCGCTGGGCCTGAAGCCGATCGTGGTGATCAACAAGGTCGACCGTCCGGGCGCGCGTCCTGAATGGGTGATCAACCAGACGTTCGACCTGTTCGACAAGCTGGGCGCCACCGACGAGCAGCTCGACTTCCCGGTGATCTACGCATCCGGCCTGAACGGCTACGCCGGCCTGACCGACGACGTGCGCGAAGGCGACATGAAGCCGCTGTTCGAGACCGTGCTGGCCAAGGTGCCGGTCCGTGACGACAACCCGGATGGCCCCCTGCAGCTGCAGATCATCTCGCTCGATTACAACAGCTATGTCGGCAAGATCGGCGTAGGTCGCATTTCGCGTGGCCGCGCCCGTTCGCTGCAAGACGTGGTGGTCAAGTTCGGCCCGGAAGGCAACCCCATCAAGGGTCGTATCAACCAGGTGCTGAAGTTCCAGGGCCTGGAGCGCGAAATCGTGGCAGAAGCCGAAGCCGGCGACATCGTGCTGATCAACGGCATCGAAGAACTCGGCATTGGTTGCACCGTGTGCGCACCGGACGCGCAGGACGCCCTGCCGATGCTGAAGGTGGACGAGCCCACGCTGACCATGAACTTCTGCGTCAACACGTCGCCGCTGGCCGGCCGTGAAGGCAAGTTCGTGACCAGCCGCCAGCTGCGTGAACGCCTGGACCGCGAACTGAAGTCGAACGTGGCGCTGCGCGTGGCCGAGACCGGCGACGACACCATCTTCGAAGTGTCGGGCCGCGGCGAGCTGCACCTGACCATCCTGCTGGAAAACATGCGCCGCGAAGGCTACGAGCTGGCCGTGTCGCGCCCGCGCGTGGTGTTCAAGGAAATCGACGGCGTCAAGCATGAGCCGTACGAACTGCTGACCGTGGACGTCGAAGACGGCCACCAGGGCAGCGTGATGGAAGAGCTGGGCCGCCGCAAGGGCGAACTGCTCGACATGGCGTCCGACGGCAAGGGCCGCACCCGCCTCGAGTACCGCGTTCCGGCCCGTGGCCTGATCGGCTTCCAGGGCGAGTTCCTGACGCTGACGCGCGGCACCGGCCTGATCAGCCACATCTTCGACGACTACGCGCCCCTGCGCGAAGGCGGCCTGGGTGAGCGCCACAACGGCGTGCTGATCTCGCAGGACGACGGCGATGCCGTGGCCTACGCACTGTGGAAGCTGCAGGATCGCGGCCGCATGTTCGTCAAGCCGGGCGATGCGCTGTACGAAGGCATGATCATCGGCATCCACAGCCGCGACAACGACCTGGTCGTGAACCCGATCAAGGGCAAGCAGCTGACCAACGTGCGCGCCTCGGGTACCGACGAAGCCGTGCGCCTGGTCACGCCGATCCAGATGTCGCTGGAGTACGCCGTGGAGTTCATCTCCGACGACGAGCTGGTGGAAATCACGCCGAAGAGCATCCGTCTGCGCAAGCGTCACCTGAAGGAGCACGAGCGTAAGCGTGCTTCGCGCGAATCCGTGTAAGCGTTTTCGCCTCAGGCAACCTTGCCGACAAAAAACCGCGCCTTGTGCGCGGTTTTTTGTTGGCTGTTTTTCGTGGCGCCTCTGGCAATCGAGCGATCCAGCCATCAGGCGTCCTGGCTGCGATCCGTCCCGAACGCGGTGGCGGTCCGCGACACGTCCCCGGCCATATCGCGCGGATGACGCCACTCTGGCGGCTTCCAGAGATGGCGCAGGTCGCGATGACGCCACGCGTCCGTGAACATGTCGCGCCATTCATGGAAGGTGAGGGTGATCGGGTTATGGCTCGCGATGCGCCGCGTTATGCCGTATTCGGGCGGCGCCTCTTCGGGCACGAAGGAGCCGAACATGCGGTCCCACACGGTCAGCACACCCGCATAGTTGCGGTCGATGTACTGCGGGTTGCGCGCATGGTGCACCCGGTGGACCGAGGGCGTATTGGCCAGCCATTCGAGCCGGCGCCAGCGTCCGCCCAACCGGGTGTGCACGAAAAACTGGAAGGCCAGGTTCAGCCCAACTGCCAGGATCACCCAGTCGGGCGTGAAACCGATCAGCGCCAGCGGAATCCAGAACAGCCACATGCCCGAGAGCGGATACGTGAGGCTCTGGCGGAACGCCGTCGAGAAATTCATGCCCTCCGAGGAATGATGGGTGACGTGCGAAGCCCACATCCAGCGTACCCGATGGCTGGCGCGATGAAACCAGTAATAAAGGAAATCCTGCAAGAGCAGAAGGAGCAGGAACGACCAGACGGTCTGCGGCATCGCCTTCAGGCCATGCTGGTAGCTCCATGTGTAGACCGTGCGCACCATCAGCCACAGGAAGAACGCGTCCGACGCCTGGTGCATCAACGCCAGCGCGGCGTTGGATGCGGTATCGCGCAGGCTGTAGATGGCGGGGTCGCGGCGCGCCCAGTACCAGGCCTCCGCGCCGATGGTCAGCAGGAAGACCGGCGCGAATGCCAGCAGGATCAGGCCGGGATCGATTGTTGACGGTGTCATGCGCAAAGTGTTGCCCGATTCTGTCTGTTTTGTCTTGAGGCGATCCTCTATACGCCCGTGCGGCGTTGCCAGATGCGCACGCTGATGCACCCCGGAATGCTTACCGCGCACATTCGCATTACTGACCATTTTGCACGACTGAATATCAGCATGCGCGGGGTCAAGGCGCGGCGAGGGGCGCCGTTATAGCGGGGCGGCCAAAAACGCAGCCGCATCAGCACTAAATCCAACGGGGAGCCCTCATGTTTCGCAACACTACTATCGGCACAAGATTGTGGATTCTGACTATCGTCACCAATGCATTGTTGCTGATTGTCGGGGCCGTAGGCTGGCTTGGCATGTCGCGCAGCAATGACGCCACGCGGCAGATCTACCAGCAGCAACTCGCCGCCGCGGTCAACCTGGCCGAGGCGCGTTCCAACCAGTTGCTCGTACGCGTCTTGCTCGACCAGGCCACCTTTGCCGCCGATCCCGCCGACGCCCGTGCGCGCGCCGATACCGCGCAGGGGTTTGCGCGCCAGTCCGACGCCGCCTGGCAGGCCTACCTGGCGTTGCCGCGTTCAGCGGAGGAAGCCCGCGCGGCCGCGGACGTAGCCGCCAAGCGTGAGGCGTTGTTCACGCAAGGCGTGTCGCCGATGATCGCGGCGCTCAAGCAAGGCGACCGGGAGGCGGTGATGCGCGCTGTGCTGGAGACCATTCCCAAGCTTGATATTGCCTTTACGGCCGTCAACACCGAACTGGGCAAGCTGCAGCTCGCCGGTGCGCAGGAGGTCTATCACGGCTCGCAGGAGCGCTACACCACGCTGCGCTCGCTGTCGATCGGCGTGCTGCTGTTCGGCCTGTGCTTCAGCACCGTGGTGGCCTGGCGCCTGCGCCGCTCCATCGTGGGGCCGCTGGATGTGGCCATTGCCCGCTTCGAGCGTATCGCCGCCGGCGATCTTGGCGCGAAGGCGGATGGCGCCGCCTCCGCCTCCGCCTCTGCTTCCGGTGCCGAGGGCGAGCGCAGCGAAACCGGCCGCATGCTTGCCATGCTCGGCCGCATGCAGGAAAGCCTCGCCGCGATGGTGGCCGACGTACGTGGCGGGGCCGACTCCATTGCCGCTGCCAGCAAGCAGATTGCCAGCGGCAACAGCGATCTGTCGCAGCGCACGGAGCAGCAGGCTGCATCGCTCGAGGAGACGGCGTCCAGCATGGAGGAACTCACGGGCACGGTGCGCCAGAATGCGGACAGCGCGCGCGAGGCCAATGACCTGGCCAGCAACGCCACCGGCCTGGCCGAGCGTGGCAGCGACGCGGTGGCGCGCGTGGCCAGCACCATGCAGGCGATCGACGCCAGCGCCAACAAGATCGTCGACATCATCGACGTGATCGAGAAGATCGCGTTCCAGACCAATATCCTCGCCCTCAACGCGGCGGTGGAAGCCGCGCGGGCCGGCGAGCACGGACGTGGCTTCGCGGTAGTCGCGGGCGATGTGCGCGATCTCTCGCAGCGCTGCGCGGGCGCGTCCAAGGAGATCCGCACGCTGATCGGCGACTCGGTGTCGCGCGTGCGCGCCGGTGGCGAGATGGTCGAGCAGGCAGGGCAGGTGATGCAGGAAATGGTGGGCGCCGTGCGCCGCGTGAGCGGCATCATGGGCGGCATCAGCTCCGCGTCCGATGAGCAGTCGCGGGGCATCGAGCAGGTCAACCAGGCGGTGGCGCAGATGGACGGCATGACCCAGCAGAACGCCGCGCTGGTGGAGCAGGCCGCCGCGGCAGCGGCTTCGCTGGAGGACCAGGCGCAGCGGCTCACCGGGCTGATGTCCGCGTTTCGGGTGGCCTGAAGGGTGGCCTGAAAGCGGCGCCGCCAACGCCGCTCGGGGTGCGGCCCGCAGCTTGGCTGGTGTAAAGTCGTGGGTTGCATTCGCGGAGAAAAGAGACATGACTGACTTGGTCACAAGCGAGATCCAGGGTGGCATCGGCTACCTGACGCTGAACCGGCCCCAGGCGCTCAACGCGCTGTCGCTCGAGATGATTCGCGCCATCACCACGGCGCTCAATGACTGGGAGGTGGCGCCGGAGGTGGTGGCCGTGGTCATCGCCGGCGCCGGCGGCAAAGCCTTTGCGCCGGTGGCGACATCCGCTTCTTCCACAAGGCCGCGCTCGCCGGCGATCCGGCGCTCGACCAGTTCTTCGTCGAGGAATACGCGCTCAACCACCTGATCCATACCTACGCCAAGCCTTACATCGCGCTGATGGACGGCGTGGTGATGGGCGGCGGCATGGGCATCTCGCAAGGCGCGCGCCGGCGCCTGGTGACCGAGCGGACCAAGATGGCGATGCCCGAAACCAACATCGGCTTGTTCCCGGACGTGGGCGGCGGCTGGTTCCTGTCGCGCACGCCCGGCCGCCTGGGCGAGTACCTGGGCCTGACCGGCGCCATGATCCATGCCGCCGATGCGCTCTACGCGGGCCTGGCCGATGCCTACCTGCCGAGTAACGCCTTGGCCGAACTGGTGGACGTGCTGCGCGCGCGCCAGTTTGCCGATGGCGATGCCGTGCTGGCCTGTATCGACGAAGCCACCGCGGCGCACCGTGCCGCCTGCCCGCCGGGCGAAAGCCACCTGGCCATGCTGCAGGACGAGATCGACCACCTGTTCGCCGGTGCTTCGGTGACCGGGATCGTGGCAGCGGTGAGCGACGGCGGCTCCGACTGGGCCGCGCAGACCGCCGCCATGCTGCGCGCCCGTTCACCGCTGATGCTCAACGTCACGCTGGAGCAGATCCGCCGCGCCCGCACCATGGCGCTGAACGACGAACTGCGCATGGAGCTGGACATGATGTACTACGTGTTCCGCCACGGCGATGGCGTGGAAGGCATTCGCGCGCTGGCGGTCGACAAGGACCACGCGCCGAAGTGGCAGCCCGCTCGTCTCGACGAGGTGACCCGCGAGCGCGTGCGCGCCTTCTTCGACAGCCCCTGGGCGCACGGCGAGCATCCGCTGGCGGCGCTGTAGGCTGGCGACCGGCGGTTCCTTTCGCGCAAATGGATCGAGCGCAACGCGCCACGTTAGCCGCCAAAGCTGCGCAAAACCAAGCGCCCAAAAGACTGACGCCCGTTGCCGACAGGGCAACGGGCGCGGAGGGCAGAATATCGCTGCCTTGCGCTTCTGATTCGGCTTACTTGCGCTTGATGTCCCCGGCCGGCCGCGCCTGCGTGCCTGCCAGCGGTTGGCCTGGAAAGCCCTCCGGATAGCTGATGACGCGCAAGGCTCCCCCGAGCTTGCGCGACGTCCATGCATGACCGGCGCGCGCTCTCGCGCCGCCTGTGATTGCCACCATGGCTTCTCTGTCGAGATCCACGCTGTCCGGCAAATCCTTGATGACGATGACGGCCATGACTTCCTCCTGCAGGGTGGCGAAGGCCGGCGCGGCCGGGGTTCGCCGGGTGGGTGCGCGCGATGCGGCAAGCCCAGCCAGATCAGTATAGGCCACGGGTTTTACCTCCGGGGCAGTGCCAACTCGTGCGCAACAGCCGTGGAAACCCTTGGGTTTCCACGGAGCGGGGCGCATGTCGCTCAGACCGCGGCGTGGGTGGCGGCCCACTGCGACGGGTTGACGTCGATGCTCAGCGGCCCAAAGCCGGCGCCGATCACGCCGACGTTGTTGAGCGTGTTCACGTTGATGCTCTGCAACTGGGCGATGTTCTGGTTGACGTTGACATTGACGTTGGCCACCGGGCCCAGTCCTTGCAACCAGGAATTGGCGCCGCCGCGCACCGCGGCTAGCGACTTGCTGTCGAGGTCTTGGTTCAGGGCGAGGTCGCGCACGATGATGGATGACATGATGGTTCTCCTAGACTTCACTTGATCACTGGAAATGGCTGGAACCGGCTGGCAACGGAGGCGGCGGGGCCGCCTCGCGCGGGTGCCGGGACCATTCAATAGATGTTGTTGCTGGCGTTCTGCGTCGACTTCACATGGGATTTGATGTCGTCGGCAAAGGCCGTGTTGTTGCCGTTCATGTTGACGACATTCTGGGTCTGGCCGATCAGCTGCGAGGCGTTGAAGGTCGAGTCGATCTTGGTCAGGCTGAAGACGGGCATGAAGGGCACGAAGCCGCCGCGCACGGCGCGCATGGCGCGGGCGTCGAGTTCTTCGGTGACGGACAGGTCCTTGATGGCGAGGGTGGTAGTCATGGCAGTTCTCCGGGGTATTCAGTGGTTTGCGAATTCAGCGTGGGGCGTGGCCTGCGGCTCAATAGATGTTGTTGCTGGCGTTCTGCGTCGAGTCGACACGGGACTTGATGTCGGACACGAAGGCGGCGTTGTTGCCGTTCATGTTCACGACATTCTGGGTCTGGCCGATCAGCTGCGAGGCATTGAAGGTCGAGTCGAGCTTGACCGAGCTGAAGACGGGCATGAAGGGCACGAAGCCGCCGCGCACGGCGCGCATGGCGCGGGTGTCGAGTTCTTCGGTGACCGACAGGTCCTTGATGGCGAGGGTGGTAGTCATGGCAGTTCTCCTTGGGAGCGATTGGGACTTTGGTTCGTTTGGGTTGAGCATCTGTGCTGCGCTCGGGAGGTACAAACGCATGGAGTGTGCCAAGGCGGGCCATGCCATCGCAGATCGCCCGCAAACGCAGGCGGGGCTTGGGGAAAAGTTTTGTTGCGCCGGAAAAGAGGGGCCAGCAGGCCACGTGGGGCGGCTTGGATCTGATGGGCGGCGGCCAACACAACAACACCGTGTGTTCGCGCATGCGCGACAGGTGGCTGCTCTTGCGGCGCCATCGTGCCGCTTGCGTGGCTTGCCGGCGTTGATGCAATGCACGAGGGGTTTGCGATTGGCATGAGTGCGCACTAGTATCCATCGTGGGCAGGTACTCGCCGTAGAAGGGCGAGTGGGCGCTCAATGCGCAACTTCGCGCAATCACGTCGCGGCTGCATCGATGCCTAGCATTCCAGACCTGATACGTACCTTCCAAAGCGGTGGTCTGTCGCACGACGAGCTGTTGGCCCGCATTGACAGCACCTTGGCCGTGGACCAGGCCAGCGCGACGCAGCTGGCGGACATGCTTAGCGAGGAGAACACCCGCTTCCCGCTGCCGCCTGGCGTCTATGAAGAAGTGCTGAGGCGCATCGAGCGCCGCGGGGCAACCCAGTTCGAGGAGGGCGGCGAGGAAACCCGCGTGCAGACTGCTCACGCCGGCATGGCGTCAGCGCCTTCCTCGGCGCCGCCGCCGCCGGCCGACCAGGCGATTGCCGGGGCGGAGCAGACCAAAGGGGTGGGCGACACCTTGAATGGCCGCTTCGTGCTGGAGGAGTGCCTGGGCGTGGGCGGCATGGGAACGGTCTACAAGGCACTCGACCTGCGCAAGCTCGAGGCCTCGGACCGCAAGCCCTACATCGCCATCAAGGTCCTCAATGTGCAGTTCCGCGGTCATCCGAAATCGCTGATCGCGCTGCAGCGTGAGGCGCGCAAGGCGCAGACGCTGGCGCATCGCAATATCGTGACGGTCTATGACTTCGACCGCGACGGCTCGGTGGTGTACCTGACCATGGAGTACCTGTCCGGCAAGTCGCTCAATCGCGTCTTGCGCGCACCGGACTTTGTCGGCATGCCTTACGCCAAGGCGCTGCCGATCATCACCGGCATGGGCCGGGCCTTGTCCTATGCGCACGAGCGTGGCTTCGTCCACTGCGACTTCAAGCCCGCCAATGTCTTCCTCACCGATAGCGGCGAAGTGAAGGTGATCGATTTCGGCATCGCGCGCGTCTTCCAGCAACCGGCTGACGATGCGGACCCGACTGTGTTCGATCCGGGCACGCTCGGTGGCATGACCCCCGCCTATGCCAGCCCAGAGATGTTCGAGCATCGCGAGCCGGATCCGCGTGACGACATCTACGCGCTGGCCTGCGTGACCTACGAACTGCTGACGGGCAAGCACCCCTACGAGCGGTTGTCGGCCAACCAGGCGCGCGGCGCGGGACTCAAGCCACAGCGCCCGAAGGTGCTCAGCCGCGGGCAGTGGCGTGCGCTGCGCGCGGCGCTGTCCTTCGATCGCGCGACGCGCACGCCTACCGTGGCGCGCTTCCTGGCTGAGATGGGCACCGAGCGCCGTGGTGGCATGCCGATGGCCAAGCTGGGCGCGGCGTCCGTGGCCGGCTTGCTGGTGGCCGGCGGGTTGGGTTACTACGTGTGGCGCTCGCGCGGCGCGCTGGAGGGCCAGCAGCCTGCAGCGCAGTCCGCTGCAGGCGCGGTCGGATCTGCGGCTCCGGAAGACGCAGCGGCGCCATCCGCTGCGCCGGGCTCGCCGGCGCAACCGCGCCAGGAAGCCAAGGCCGAGCGCGCGCTCTCCATGCAGGCCGTGGCGCCGGTGCTGGCGCGCGCGCCTTGCTCGCTGCTGTCGGCCACCGGGCAGGACCATGTACTCCAGGTGGGTGGCTACGTAGCGGAGCGCTTCGGCATCAAGCGGCTGAAAGATGAGCTGAGTGCGGTGCCCGGCGTGCAGACGCTGAACCTGGACGTGCAGCCGCTTGGCGATGACAAGTGCGACGTGGTCAAGCTGATCTCGCCCTACTGGTCGGGGCGCCGTACCGGCGCGGCCCTGACCACGATCCACACCCGGGAGCCCGGCGCGCAACTGACCGAGGGCACGCCACTGATCGTGGACATCACCACGCCACCGTACGACACCTATGTCTACGTCGACTACTACATGGCCGATGGCAAGGTCGTGCATATGGTGCCGAGCGAGCGCGCCAAGGCCAACCAGGCGCCCGCCAGCTACACCGCTGCCGTGGGCAGCCTGGGCGACTGGGTGATCTCGAAGCCGTTCGGCACGGAGCTGATCGTGCTGATCACCACGCCAGCGCCGCTGTTCGACGCGCTGCGCCCGGAGTCCGAGTCCAGGCAGGACTACCTGCGCGCGCTCGACCGGCAACTGGGTCCGATGGCGGCGAAGCACGGAGAAAGCCACATCGGTGCCGACATGGTGCAGATATCCACCAAGCCACGCTAGCAAGGCGGCGCTTGCAGCGGCTACTTCAGGTCCCGCAAGACGCGAAAGCCGTTTTGCGACTGGCGCACGCTCGCGCTGTACTTGAAGCGCGTGGAGGAGAGCATGTAGCTTGCACCTTCATGCCACGAGCCGCCACGGATCACGCGTACGCTGCAGCCGGGCTCGTCCCAGGCGCGTCCGTCGGCAGGTGCGTTCTTGTACGAGATGTGCCAGCAGTCGGCGACCCATTCCCACACGCTGCCGTTCATGTCGTGGAGGCCATAGCCATTGGCGGCAAAGGAGCCGACGTTGGCGGGCGCGTCGGCATTCCACGGTTCGCCGCAGTCCTTGCAGTTGGCCGTGCCCTTGCGCATCTGGTCGCCCCACCAGTAGAGCGTCGAGGTGCCGCCCCGGGCGGCGTACTCCCACTCGGCCTCGGTCGGCAGGCGGTAGTGCTTGCCGCTGACCTTGCTCAACCAGGCGACGTACTGCTGGGCATCGTCCCAGCTTACATCGCGCACGGGTGCGTTCCTGGGCGCGTTGGCCACGGTGGCGATGCGCTGGCACGCGCCGGCGTCGGCGCAGGCGTCCCATTGTTCCACCGTGACTTCGTACTTGCCGATGGCAAAGGGCTGGCCGATGGTGACATGATGCGGCGGCTTTTCGGTCGGGTCGCCTCCGTTGCTGCCCATGGTGAAGCTGCCCGCCGGCAGGCTGTGCAGCACGGGGCAGGCCGGGCAGTCCTTGACCTCGCCCGGCTTGATGTCGACTGTCACGGCGCCGGCCGCGGCAGCACGTTGCGTGGCGGGTGCGGGCGCGCTTGCGGCCGGGGCGGCCGGGGCGGGTGGAGCGGATGCAGCGGGTGCCGTTCGTGGGGGCGCGGCAGGCGGCGCTTGCACCTTGCCGGACTGCGCGCGCGCCGGCGGCGTGACGGTGCCTTGCGCGGTGGCTTGCCCGGATGAGGCGCCTGGCGTGCGCGCACGCTCGGCAGGCGCGCCGGCCTGCGGCCCGGCCGCGCGCAGCCGTTCGATCCTGGCGCGTGCCAGCGGCGCGAAGCGGCCGTTCGGATAGGCTTTCAGGTAGGCCTCGTAGTCGCTCGCGAAATTGCTGTTCTTGATGGAGTCCCAGAAGCTCAGCTCGTACTGCTCGTCGCTGTCCTTGGGAAGGATGCCGCGATGCTGTGCAAGGATCAGCGGACCGGCTTGCCTGAGCGCGGGAGTGAAGGCTGCATCGTCGCTGGTGGCCGCGGCGTTCGCCGCGAGCCGGAGCGGGGCGGATAACGACGATGACATCCACGGTTGCTGCCGCCGCCCGGTTTGCTGGCTCACGATTTCGCCAGCCCGGCGCAAGGCGGCCTCGGCATCGAGGCCGGGCATGCGCATCGTGCGCAGCAGGGCGGCGGTGAACGCGCCATGCCGCGCGCCCTCGGCTGCCACGACGCCGGGGGCCGTAGCATAGGCGATCAGCGTGTTGGCGGGGGCGGCGGCCGGCTTGACGGCACTGCCGCGATAGGGGTTGTCCAGGCAGCTATCGAGAATCACCACGTTAAGCATGTCCGGTCGCGGCGTCGACATGCTGGCCAGCACGGCGCCAAGCTCGGTGCCCGCTGTGAGCAGGCGGCCAGGTGTGCGGCTGCCGGCATCGACCGGAATCAGCACCGGGCTGTCAGCGACTTCGATGCCGTGTCCGGCGAAGTAGAACAAGCCCGTGCCGCCGGCCTGCAGGCGCTGACGGAATTCGGCAAGCGCACGTGCCATGCCTTCCCGGTCCAGGTTCTCGCGGAGCATGACGTCGAAACCGAGCCCGGCCAATGCGCGGCGCATTGCCCGGGCGTCATTGGCGGCGTTGGGCAGCGGCTGGTCCGCATAGGCGGCGTTGCCAATGACCAGGGCGAGGCGCCTGGCCGGAACGCTCGCGGGGGCGGAGGCCGCGTGTTCTGCTTCGGCGGTGAGGGTTGGCGTGTCGATGCCGGCTTCGGCGCGCACGGCCGCAGCCAACCCGAGCAGGCACACGACAAGGAGTTTTCGCCACATATTCAGGCCTTGTTCGTACGGCGCCGAAGTGCATCGGCGGTCCACGTGCCAACGGCGCGTCACGCGGCACGCGAGTGCGATGATGCCCGGCCATCACCTGGCCGGCCCGCCTTGTCCTTTGCGCCGACGTGATGCAGCGCGGGCGGCACTGGGCTGGCTCAATCAACCATAGCACAGCGATTGTGAATCCGGAGGTGCTTCGCAACACGGGGTGGCGTAGCAATCTCACGCCCGCGCGCCGCCGGCGCGATGCAGGGTATCGCCAAGTATCTTTTTGCAGTTTTCCGTTCTAAGCTGAATGACAAAATTGGATGACGAAATGCAGTGCGCCGCGGCCTGAAGCCAATCAACGAATAAGCCAAAAGCCAAGCACCAATAGCAAGAACGCACCGCGTTTCGAGACAAGTTGTTCGGGAGGGCTATCGTATGCACAGGCGAACCGTGCTCGGCACATTGGCAGCATCGCTGCTGGCTCCGTTGCCCTCGATCTCGTTGTCCACGACATCCCCACCCAATGCCGAGGCCTACATCATCTGGCCGCCTGACGGCGCCGTGATCGACGGTGGCAAATTCTGGGTGCGCATGGGCCTGCGCAATATGGGGGTCGCTCCCAAGGGCATCGACATGGCCAACGTCGGCCACCACCACCTGTTGATCGACACGGACCTGCCGCCGATGGACAAGGAGATTCCGAACGACCGGAACCACCTGCACTTCGGTGCCGGCGAGACCGAGGCGCGGATCGAGCTGCCGCCGGGCAAGCACACCTTGCAGTTGCTGCTCGGCGACAAGGATCACAAGCCCCACGACCCGCCGATCTACTCCAAGAAGATCACCATCACCGTTCGATAAGGCCCCGGCCGCCGGGCCGGCGGCACGATACGGGAGGACAGTCCATGCGTAAGCTCATTCCGGCTGCTGCGCTCGCCGCCAGCCTGCTTCTGATCGGTGGCATGCCGACCGGCGCAATCGCGGACACCACGCCCGCGCCCGCCCATGCCTACCTGTATATCGGCTTTCCCAACAACAACCAGGTCCTGCCGGCGGGCAAGCCGGTCAAGGTGTGGTTCGGGTTGCGCGGCATGGGCGTGGCGCCACGCGGCGTGAAGTTTCCAAACAGCGGCCATCACCACCTGCTGATCGATACCGACCTGCCGCCCATGGACAAGGAAATCCCGAACGACCGCAACCATCTGCACTTCGGCGCCGGCGAGACGGAGACCACGATCGAGCTGCCGCCCGGCAAACATACCCTGCAACTGCTGATGGCCGACGACAAGCACATCCCGCACAACCCGCCGATCTACTCCAAGAAGATCACGATCTATGTGAAGTGACCCCGATCGCTAATTCGATTTCGAGCCTGGTTTCTCACGGCGCCGCATGACGCGCGCCGCGGGGGCGCTTCACTGCTGATCTCATTGCGCGCTTGCCGCGCGGCGCGCGCTACACAATTCCCCTCTGTCTTCGTTGCACCGGCCGCGCGCGTCGAGTGGGCCAGGCGTTTGTCGTCAGCGAGCAAACACATGGTGTCTGTTGTGTTGGCCGCCGCCCATCAGATCCAGGCCGCCCCACGTGGCCTGCTGGCCCCTCTTTTCCGGCGCAACAAAACTTTTCCCCAAGCCCCGCCTGCGTTTGCGGGCGATCTGCGATGGCATGGCCCGCCTTGGCACACTCCATGCGTTTGTACCTCCCGAGCGCAGCACAGATGCTCAACCCAAACGAACCAAAGTCCCAATCGCTCCCAAGGAGAACTGCCATGACTACCACCCTCGCCATCAAGGACCTGTCGGTCACCGAAGAACTCGACACCCGCGCCATGCGCGCCGTGCGCGGCGGCTTCGTGCCCTTCATGCCCGTCTTCAGCTCGGTCAAGCTCGACTCGACCTTCAATGCCTCGCAGCTGATCGGCCAGACCCAGAATGTCGTGAACATGAACGGCAACAACGCCGCCTTCGTGTCCGACATCAAGTCCCGTGTCGACTCGACGCAGAACGCCAGCAACAACATCTATTGAGCCGCAGGCCACGCCCCACGCTGAATTCGCAAACTACTGAATACCCCGGAGAACTGCCATGACTACCACCCTCGCCATCAAGGACCTGTCCGTCACCGAAGAACTCGACGCCCGCGCCATGCGCGCCGTGCGCGGCGGCTTCGTGCCCTTCATGCCCGTCTTCAGCCTGACCAAGATCGACTCGACCTTCAACGCCTCGCAGCTGATCGGCCAGACCCAGAATGTCGTCAACATGAACGGCAACAATACGGCCTTTGCCGACGACATCAAATCCCACGTGAAGTCGACCCAGAACGCCAGCAACAACATCTATTGAGCCGCGGGCCACGCCCCACGCTGAATTCGCGAACTACTGAATACCCCGGAGAACTGCCATGACTATCACCCTCGCCATCAAGGACCTGTCCGTCACCGAAGAACTCGACGCCCGCGCCATGCGCGCCGTGCGCGGCGGCTTCGTGCCATTCCTGCCCGTCTTCAGCGCGGTCAAGATCGACTCGACCTTCAATGCCCAGCAGCTGATCGGGCAGACGCAAAACGTCGTCAACATGAATGGCAACAACACGGCCTTTGCCGAGGACATCAAGTCCCACGTGAGCTCAACGCAGAACGCCCAGAACAACATCTATCGTTGAAGCCACCGCCGCCCTCCCGGCGTGCCGGGCAGGGCGGCCCTTTTCTTGCCGCAGGGCCTTCATTTACAGGTTGGATCGCGCCGCTAGCGGATACACAATGCATGCATGGCGAGTTGATGGCGCGGCTCCTTTGTATTCGGGCCGTGACTGACCCGGCGCAGCTGGCGCCGGCGATGTGGCTGACGGGGGCCGGTGCCCGCCGGGTCATGTTCAGCCCGCTGACGCTCGCAGGAGGCGATCGTGTCAGACCATTCCCCCTGTTTGTCGTGCGCGGTGCGCGCGCCGCTTTGCGGCGATGCCTGACGGCTGGCGCCTGCCTGCTGGTGCTGGCAGCTTGCGCCGACTTTCGTCCGCCGGTGTACCAGCGGCCGGAAACGCCGGCCAAGCCTGACTGGGCGCGCCAGGGATCGATCACGGTTTCGCCGTCGGACACGATCGTGCCGAACTGGTGGCAGGCGTTCCGGGATCCGTACCTCGATGGACTGGTCGACAAGGCAATCGCGGGCAACTACGACATCAAGGTGCTGGCCGCGCGCATCAAGGTGGCCGGCGCGCAGATTGCCGAGGTCAGGGCCGGCGCGCTGCCGGTCTTCGACTTGGGTGCCGGCGCGAGCTTCGAGAAGAGCACAGGCACGCCGCTCGTCAAGAGCTACAACCTGGGCACCCAGGTCAACTGGGACATCGATATCTGGGGCAAGGTGGAAAAGGGGTGCAGGCCCAGACGGCCGAATTCAACGCGACTGAAGCGGATTGGCGTGCCGGCTACCTCACCCTGGTCTCCAACGTGTCCACCACCTACTTCCAGATCCTGCAGTTCGACGAACAGATCGATCAGCAGAGCAAGACACTGGTGAGGAACAAGCAGATCCTCACCACCTACCAGGCCATGGTCCAGAACGGCCTGATCCCGAAGATCCGCGTGATGCAGCAGCAGGCCGAGATCAACCGGCTCACCAAGGACCTGCTGGAGTTGCGCCGCTCGCGCGATATTTCCGAGAATGCGCTGGCCACGCTGGTGGGCGTGCCGGCTGGCGTGTTCAAGGTGCCGGCCGGGCGACTGCAGGAGCGGGTGCAGCTGCCGGCGGTGCCGGCGGGCCTGCCGTCGCAATTGCTCTCGCGGCGCCCTGACATCGTGGCGGCGGAATATCGCGTGCTCGAGTCCGTCAACCTGGTCGGCCAGGCGCGCCTGGCGCAGCTGCCCAGCGTCAGCCTGACGGGCCGCGGCGGCACGGCAAGCTTTGCGCTGAGCGACCTGTTGAAGTCGTTCACCTTCGGCTTCATGCCGAGCATCAACCTGCCCATGCTGGACCCGGGCGTGCGTGCCCGGGTGAAGACCTCGGAGGCACAGACCAAGGTGGCAGAGAACGAATATGGCCGCACCGTGATTACGGCGTTCGAGGAAGTGGAGAACGCGCTGGTCAATGTCGACGCGCACAAAAAGCAACGCGTGGAACTGCAGCAGCAGGTAGCGCAATTGCGCGTGGTGTCGGCGCAGATCGAGGCGCAGCTGAAGGAAGGCGTGGTGTCCCAGCTCGATGTATTCGAGACCGAGCGATCGCTGCTGAGCGCGCAACAGGAATTGTTGGCCAACCACCAACAAATCCTGGCTGACACTGTCACCCTCTACAAGGCACTTGGCGGCGGGTGGCCAAGCACCGAGGTGAGCAACGCGCCGAAAGAGACGTCGCAACAGATCGCGAAGTAAGGGGCTGCAACCCGTTGCGCACGCAAGCCGGGCAAGCCCGGCAAGGCGCGAAATACGCCGCCGGCGGACGTTTGACTACGGGCAAGCGTGGCCTACTATGTCCTTAGTCAACACGTTCACGACGCAGCGGGCCGCACAGGCTCGCGCCGTCGCCATGAAACATGGCTTGCCATTGGCGTACGCGTCATGGCACGCGCTGTTGGTGGTATCGAAACATGGCTCCAGACGAAGCTCTGATTGTCGAGATGCGGGCAAAGGTGGGGCAGGCGTTCGATATCGTGCTCGAAGCCATCTCCAACCCTGAGCTCGGCGAGATCCGCATCGACGAGAGCCTGTTCGCCGTGGGCCGCGCGGAAGCGCCTTTCGCCGCATACCCGGCCGACGTGGCCGCGGTGCTCTCGCGCCGCCACGCGCGCATCTTTTCCGAGCATGGCGCGGCCTATATCGCGGATCTGGGCAGCAAGAACGGCACCACTGTCAATGGCGCGACCGTGGCACAGCAGCCAGCCAGGCTGCGCGACGGCGACGAACTACGCTTCGGCGCTGCGCTGTCCTACCGGGTGCGCTTGCATTCGCGCGCGCCGGTCCAGGCGCAGAGCCACACGCCGATGGTGCTGACGCTTGTGCCTGAGCGCGACGATCTTGGCCTGCAGCCGATCGAGGTAGCTGGATTTCCCTACCTGATCAGCAAGGCGGACGAGACTTTCTCCCGCTACAAGGAGGTCTATCCGCACCAGGTGAACTATGTCTCGCGCCGTCATGCGCACATCTTCCTGAAGGGGAACGATCCATTTGTCGAAGACCTCGGCAGCACCAACGGGACCTTCGTCAACGGCAAGCGGGTGGATGAGCACGCGGTTGCGCTCGGCGAGAGAGATCTCCTCGCGTTCGGCGGCAATCATTTTGTCTATCGGGTAGGCATACGCAACGAGGCCACCGCCACCACCGACGCAACCCTGACCAGTTCGATCCCGCCGCCGCCCGATGGCGCCGAAGTGCCTGCCCAGGGCCCGGCGGCGGCATTGGCCCCGCCGGCAGCTGCACCCACCGCGGCGCCAGAACCCGCCGCCCCGACGCACGATCCCGACAAGACCACGTTCGTCGCCGCTGCCGGCTCCTTCCTGGATATTTTCTGCGTCGACTACGCCGCGCAGCAGGAAGACGAGGTCAATCAGGAGGCATTGCCCCAGCCGGAAGGCGAAGGTGGCGCGACGGACAAGCCGCGTGCGCAGGGCAAGTTCGCGCTCGTCATGGGCAGGCTAGGCAGCAGTTTTGGCGCATCGGAGCGCGCCGGCCTGAAGCGCGCGGCGCGCTGGGGCGGTGTCGTGGCCGTGGCGGTTGTGGCGCTGCTGCTCTTCCTGTACTTGCGCGGCGCCCCCGAGCGCGAGATGAGGTCCTTGATGGCCAGCGGCGACCATGCCCGCGCCGCGGCCGTGGCCGACGCGTATCTAGAGCGCCACCCGGACAATGCACAGTTCAGGGCGATGGGCACCGAGGCGCTGCTGCGTGACCAGGTGCCGGGATGGATCGCCAAGCTACAGGGGCGCGACTTCAATGGCGCCGAGGCGACGCTGGCTCGCATGAAGACGCTCGGCGCGCACAATGCCGACGCGCGCGGCCTGCTGGAGGAGCTCGACTGGATTGGCCGGCTGAACCGCTTCGTGGCGGGCCGGGGAGGCGTGGACGCGCCGATCCGCATTTACACCGATGAGGCCAGCATCCGCGCGTTGCTCAAGCACTGGAATGACGACACTCCCGCCCACCAGCGCGCGCTGGACCGCATTGCAGCCTATGTGCCGCAATTCAGGGAGCCATATGCCGATGCGCTCAGCTATGTGCGCAAGCTGCAAAGCGACGACTCGGTCTACCTGGCCGCCGTCGACCGCTTGAATGCATCGCTGGCCACCGGGTTGGCGGGCGAGCATCCCGAAGCGCTGCAGGCCGTGCTGGCGGACTACGCGGAGAAGTATCCAAGGCTCGCCGGCATGGATCGCCTCAAGGAGGACCTGCGGCAGTACATCGCGCTGGACAGTGCGGCACGCGCGGCGGCACTGGGCCCGCTGATGGCCCAGATGGCCAAGGCCAGCTTTTCCACGCCGCCCTTCCAGGCGCGCTTTCGCGTACTGGCGGCCAGCCGCCTGCCGACGCCGGAACTGGCGCGGCAGTACGCCGAGGTGGACAAGGCCTGGCGCGCGGGGGATAGCGCCAAGGCGTTCGCCGGGCTGCAAGCGATAAAGACGGGGCCATGGGCCGCGGCCGCCGCCAAGGACCTCGCGCGCAAGCAGGCCGTCGCTGCGCAGTTCGCCGAGTTGCAGAAGGCGCGCGGCGGCAATGGCAACGAGGATGCCTTGCTGTCGTTCTACGCCATGCTCGATCCCGCGGAGGATACCTATTTCCTCAAGGCGGTCGAGCCCGATGTGGCGGCGATACACGATGCGGCGATCCGGCGCGCGCAGGAACTGATGAACGCCGCGCTTGCGTCGTGGCGCCAGTATCGCCGCGATGGCGCCATCGGCGGCGAGCAGCGGCTGGAGTCCGACATCTCCGCCAAATTCCGCGCGCAGGCACGCCTGCTGTCCAATGCCAGCGCGCAGGCGCACCAGGGCATGCGCATCTACGCGCAACTGAAGGTTGGCGATACGGCGCAATGGAGCCAGGTCCAGGCGGATATCGATTCGGAGACGGAGCTGCAGCGGCGTTCCCTGCAGGAATTGCGCATGGTGCTGAGCCCGGCGCTGCTCAAGTCCAAGCTGGCATTGATTGGAGGGGAGGGTGATGAAGGACGACAGCCGAGACAATCGCCTTAAGCCGCTGTCCGAGGCGCTCGAGGACCACAGCGCTGAGGGCATCGCCATTCTCAGCGCAGAGCCCTGGAAGCTGATGCAGATCTCCGTGCTGGTCATGGTGTCGCTGGTCGTCTGCGCGCTGGTCTGGTCGTTCGTGGGCCACGCGGATGTGATCGTGTCCGCGGACGGCACCCTCGCGCCGGAGTCGGAAGTGCGGCGGTTCTACGCGCCGGTCGATGGAGAACTGGCGGATCTCTATGTGGCCGAGGGCCAGCCGGTGAACAAGGACGACGTGCTGGCGCGGCTGAATGCGCGCGGCGCGATCGAGGCCGCCACCAATGCGCTGGAGGCGCAGCTCAAGCTGCAGGATTCCGAGCGCGAGTGGAAGCAGTTTCCCGACAAGAAGCTGTTGATGGAGCGCAAGGCGGCGGCGTTGAAGCAGCAGATCGATGTGGCGGAGCGCCTGCACGAGAATCGTACGGCGGAGGGCACCACCCGCCTTGCGGAGCAGCAGCGGGCACAGTTGCAGCAGGCGCGCAGCAACCTGGACAGCGCGCGGCGGGCTCGTGAATTCGCACGCCAGGAGCAGGACCGCTATGCCCGCCTGTTTGCGCTGTCGGGCGGCGGCGGGGTCTCGCAGTCGCAGGTGGAGAGCAAGCGGATCGCGGCTGTGGAAGCGGAGAACGCGCTGCAGATTGCCCAGTCGCGGCTGGCGGAGCTGGATTCCAAGCTGAGCCAGGAATTCAACCAGGCCACCGTGCAACTCGAAGGCAGCAGCCAGGAGCTGACCAACCTGCGCATCCAGTACGACGCCGCGCTGCGCGAGATAGCCAATACGGAAGACAAGCTGCGCCTGCAGGTGCAGACCGCGCGGCTGGTTGCTGAGGCGGCGGCGCGCATCCGTTTCGAGAATATCGACAAGGACAACTTCCTGCTGATCCTGGCGCCCGTGGCGGGCGTGATCACCGATGTCAGCTCCACGCAGCGCGGTGACAAGGTCCTGGCCAATGCGCCATTGGGCGGCATCGCGCCCAAGAACGCGCGCCCCGTGCTAAAGATCGAGATTGCCGAGCGCGATCGCGCCTTCCTGCGCGAGGGCTTGCCCGTCAAGCTGAAATTCAACGCCTTTCCCTACCAGCGCTATGGCCTGATCGCCGGCACGCTCGAGTACATCTCGCCGGCGACCAAGCTGGCGGGGGCGAACAAGCAACCGGTGTACGAGGGGCGGGTCCGGCTGGCGCAAGACTACTACACGGTGGCGGACAGCAAATACCCGCTGCGCTACGGCATGACCGCCACGGCGGAAATCGTGGTGCGCGAGCGGCGCCTGATCGACCTGGGGCTGGATCCGTTCCGGCAGGTGGCGGGCTGAAGCAAGCGGAGGGCTGAAGCAAGCGGATAGAGGCAAGGATTGGAAGGTGGGTGGAGACGCATCGGCGGCCCGCACTTGGTGCCGGCGGATTTTGGCGAATGGGAACAATCAAGGAGCTGACGAGATGACAGCGATTGTGCGGGTCGACGATGAAGTCATCGGGGTCGAGGAATTCATCCGTGTCCTGAAGCTCACGGGCCAATTCGAAGGGCTGATCGAGCAGATCGTCAGGGACAAGCTCACGGTGCACGCGGCGAAGAAGCAGGGCATCACCGTGTCGCCGGAGGAAATCCAGGAACGCGCCGATCAGTTCCGCCGCGTGCAGGGGTTGCACCGCGCGACGGAGATGAACCATTACCTCGATGTGCTCGGTGTGAGCCTGGACGAGTTCGAGGCGTTCGTGACCGATAGCCTCTACCAGGAAAAGATGCTCGCCGAGGTGGCCAGCGACAAGGCCGTGGAGGGCTACTTCAAGCTGCACTCGCCGAAGTTCGACAGCATCGAGGTGAGCCATATCGTGGTGGACGCCGAGGGCAAGGCAAAGGAGCTGATCTCCTACCTGAGGGACGATCCCGACAGCTTTGCCGAGATGGCGCGCGAGCACTCCATCGCGGACACGAAAGAGCAGGGCGGCGCGATCGGCAAGGTCTTGCGCGGCTCACTGAAGACGGATATCGAAGCCAAGGTGTTCAACGCCGCCACCGGCGACCTGCTCGGTCCGTTCCCGTCCCAGGACCGCTCCTTCTTCGAGATCTTCATGGTGAGCGCCAAGCATCCCGCCACGCTCGATGCCGATGTGGCGGCGGAGGTGCGCCGGCTCCTGCGTGAAGACTGGCTGATGGCCAGGGCGCAGGAACACGTCATCGAAGCGCGCTAGCCGCGAGGGCCCAGAGCATATGGAAGCCAGCCCCGAACTGCATCCGCTCGCCGACTTCCTGGCTGGCGTGGAAATACTCTCGCCGTTCTCGCGCGAGGAAATGGAGCGGCTGGCGGAGCATGCGCAATCGCTTTCCTACGGCTTTGGCGAGACCATCTGCAATGCGGGCGAGCCGGCCGACGGGCTCTTCATCATCAAGTCGGGGTCAGTGCGCATCTTCAACGAAGACAATGGCAAGGAAGTCAGCCTGGGCGTGCGCAAGGCACGCGAGGTGTTCGCCGACATTGCCATGCTGCGCGAGTACCGGCACGAATCCTCGGTGCGGTCTTCCGCCAAGACCGAGTTGCTCTATATTCCGCGCAGCGTGACCGAGCCCATGATCGCGCAGAATCCGGCGGCGATGGCCTTTGTCGCCAGCTATGTGGCGATCAGTTCGGCCGGCGGCTTTGTTGCCCGGCTGTTCGACCTGCGCGGCAAGCTCGACAAGAGCGAGCTAGAGGAGGCCGTGCGCAGCGTGGGCGTGAAGCGCGTGTCCGCCGGCAAGGAGATCCTGAAGCAGGATGCACGGGAAGACCGCCGCCTGTACGTGGTGCGCCAGGGCGAAGTCCGCATCGTGCGGACCGAGGAGGGCGTCGAGTATCCGCTGGCGACCTTGCGCCAGGGCGACATTTTTGGCGAGCGCGCCTGCGTGATGCGCCAGGAACAGATCGCGTCGGCTATCGCCGGCACGGATGCGCGGCTGCTGGTGATTCCGGAAAAGACCGTGCAGCTGATCCTGGAGCGCAATCCCAAGCTGCGCGAAGTGCTGGAGGAGCGCATCCGCTTTATCGACCGGGAGCTGCACCGGCAAAAGAAGATGGCCGAGCGGCGCAAGCATCCAGTGATGCTCGACCTGCGCTCGAAGCCGGAGTTCGGCGAACGCGTGATCCGCCGCTTCGCCTTGGTCGAGCAAGCCGAGGAGATGGATTGCGGCGCTGCCTGCCTGGCGATGATCTGCCGCCATCACGGCATCCCCATGACGCTCGGCAAGCTGCGCGAGCTGGCCAATGTGACCACGCAGGGCGCCACGCTGGACAGCCTGGCCCGCGCCGGCGAGTCGCTCGGCTTTACCACGCGCGGCGTGCAGTGCACGCATGATTCCCTGCTGGGTTTCGAGCTGCCGTTTATCGTGCACTGGGAGGGCTACCACTACGTGGTGGTCTACGGCGTATCCAAGCGCTGGGTGTGGGTGGCCGATCCGGCCCTCGGATTTCGCAAGATGGGCGTGGAGGAGTTCGAGCGCGGGTGGAGCGGCACCTGCCTGCTTTTCACCTCCGGCGAAAGCATGGCGCAACTGGCGGTGGCGCGTTCGCCCTGGCTGCGCTTCATCGGCTACCTGGCGCCGTACAAACGGATCCTCGCGCACCTGTTCATGGCGACCTTCGTGATCCAGGTGCTGGGCGTGGTGCCGCCCTTGATCATCCAGAATATCCTGGACGGCGTGGTGGTGCACCAGAACATGGGGCTGCTGAACCTGCTGATACTTGGGCTGATCGTCTCCAGCGTGTTCTCGCAACTGATGAGTTCGGTACGGGCGTATCTCGCCAACTTCATGGTGCGCAATATGGACTTCGCCATGATGTCGCACTTCTTCAAGCACACCTTGTCGCTGCCGTTTTCCTTCTTTGCCAAGCGCAAGACGGGCGACATCTTCGCCCGCTTCCAGGAGAACCAGACCATCCGCGCCTTCCTGACCGAGTCCACGGTGACGACGGCGCTCAACCTGCTGATGGTGTTTATCTATTTCACCATCATGTTTCTCTACAACGTCAAGATGACGCTGGTGCTGATCGCCTTCGTGGTTCCGATTGCGATCCTGACGATCGTGGCAACGCCAAAGGTAAAGGCCTTTGCGCGCGAGGTGTTCACCACCACGACCGATGCGCGGTCGTACCTGATGGAGACGCTGGGCGGAGTGGAGACGGTCAAGGGCATGGGCATTGAGCGCCCGGTGCGCCTGAAGTGGGAGAAGAAGTACGCCAAGGCGCTGGAGGTCCAGTACAGGGCGCAGGCGTTCCATATCCTGGTGGGGCTGGCCAGCCAGTTGCTCAATGCCGCGACCACCATCGCCGTGCTGTGGGTGGGCGCCAACCTGGTGCTGCAGCGCGAGCTCACCGTCGGCCAGCTCATTGCTTTCAATGCATTCATGGGCAGCGTGCTGGCGCCGTTGATGGGGCTGGTGGCATTGTGGGGCCAGCTCAACGATGCCGGCGTGGCGATGGAGCGCCTGGGCGACGTGCTGGACCTCGATCCGGAGCAAAAGCCGGAGGAACTGGCGTCGCGCGTGATGCTGCCGGACCTGCAGGGCGAGATCAATCTGGAAGGCGTCTATTTCCGCTACGGCGGCGCCGAGACGCCCTACGTGCTGGAGAACATCAGTTTCAGCATCAAGCCCGGCGAATTGCTGGCCATCGTGGGGCGCAGCGGCTCGGGCAAGACCACGCTGGCCAAGATGCTGGTGGGGTTCTATGTGCCCACGGAAGGCAAGATCACCGTGGATGGCTACGACCTCAGCGTGATCGACAAGGAGTACTACCGCGCGCAGATCGGCTATGTGATGCAGAGCAACCTGCTGTTTTCGGGCACCATTGCCGAGAACATCGCCTGCGGCGACGACAGCCCGGATCGCCGCCATATCGAGGAAGTCGCCAAGATGGCCGACGCCCACGCGTTCATCAGCAAGCTGCCGCTGGGCTACGAGCAGGTGGTGGGCGAGCGCGGCGTGGGTTTGTCCGGCGGACAGATCCAGCGGCTGTGCATTGCCCGCGCGCTTTATCACGATCCACGCCTGCTGGTCTTCGATGAGGCAACCTCGGCGCTGGACACGCAATCGGAGAGCAACATCCTTGGCAACATGCAGGAGATCCTGCAAGGCCGCACGGCCGTGATCATCGCGCACCGCCTGAGCACCATCATGCGCGCGGACAAGATCCTGGTGCTGTACGAAGGGGCCATCGTCGAGCAGGGGCGGCATGAGGAACTGCTTGAGCGCAAGGGCATGTACTACCAACTGGTGCAGAAGCAGTTGAGTTCAGAATGAGCGCGGTTGCACCGCCCCGGGCGCTGCGGGGGTTGCAATGGCGCATCTGGCCTATCTGCCGTAATGCGACGCATGGGGGAGCGCGACATGAAGCTGTTCAACCAGGGGGCTCCGTCGGGTCGGCCATCTCCTATGCCGGGCTGATCGAGAAGATCGAGATCCTGCGCTCCACGCTGCGCTGGGCCTCCAAGCTCGAGCGCAACGAGATCGAGAAGCTGCTCAAGCAGGCCACCACGCTGCGCGACGAGGTGATGCAGCTGTCGCACAAGGAGCGCTTTGTGCAGGCGGCCGTGGCAGAGCCGATGCCAGCCGACCTGGCGCCACGCGAGCGCCGCCAGGCGCTGCTGGAGCGCAGCTTTATTTTTGAGGGCACCTTCGGCGACAACCCCAAGCTGCTGGAGGCGCTGGAGATCGCCGAGAAGGCTGCGCCCACTGATTTGCCCGTGCTGATCGATGGCGAGAGCGGCACGGGCAAGGAGCTGATGGCCAAGGTGATCCATGCCAACGGCTCCAGGACGGACAAGCCCTATATCTCGGTGAACTGCGGGGCGATCCCGGAGAACCTGCTGGAGTCGGAGCTGTTCGGCCACAAGAAGGGCGCCTTCACGGGCGCGGCCAACGATCGCCGCGGCAAGTTCGAGAGCGCGCATACCGGGACCATCTTCCTCGACGAGATCGGCGAGTTGCCGCTCACCGGGCAGGTCAAGCTGCTGCGCGTGCTGGAGTCGCATGAGATCCAGCGGGTCGGCTCCGACGAGACCATTTCGGTCGACACGCGCATTGTGGCGGCGACCAACCGGGACCTGCGGCGCCTGAGCGAGGAGGGCAAGTTTCGCGAAGACCTCTTCTACCGCCTCAGCGTGATCCACGTCACGCTGCCGCCGCTGCGCGAGCGGCGCGACGAAATCGCCTTGCTGGTAGCGTATTTCGGCGACGAGGCCGCCGGCGCGTTAAAGCGCCGCCCCATCAAGCTGACGCCGCGCCTGCGCGACTTCCTGATGAATTACGCCTATCCGGGCAACATCCGCGAGCTGCGCAACCTGATGTACCGGATCTCCTGCCTCGCTGGCGACACGGCCGATCTCGAGCATCTTCCGCAGGACCTGCGGCCCAAGCCATCGGCGCCGGCGCTGGTGGCCAGCGGCGGCGCGGCACCGCTCGTGGTGGATGCGTCCACGGCCACTTCGCTCAGCGAGGCCAAGCGCGCCGCCAGCGATGAAGCCGAACGCGCTTTTCTCGAGCGGGGATTGCAGGAAGTCGGCGGCACTGTGGCGGAGCTGGCCAGGCGCTTCGACATGAATCGCTCGCACCTGCAGATGCTGCTGAAGAAGCACGGCATCCATTCCAAGGATTTCCGCAACCAGGGCGCTGCGCAGGGCGGCAAGGCGAGGTAAGGCGCGTTGAGCCGCACGCCAGGCTACACCGAGGGATTCACCATGGTCTTGTCCGAGGCGTAGAGATCCTCGGCGCGCGCCACCACCGCCGAGATATTGTCGTGGCCGCCGCGGCCCAGCGCCGCGGTCACCAGCGCCTGCGCCGCCAGCTCGCAATCGCCGCAGGCCAGCACGCTGGCGATCTCCGGGTCCCGCAGTTCATTGCTCAGGCCGTCGCTGCAGAGCAGGAAGATATCGGCATCGGCGACTTCCACCCAGGTCTGGTCCAGTTCCAGCGCCGTGTTCGCGCCTACCGCGCGGGTGATGGTGTTGTGCGCAGGGTGATGCACGGCTTCTTCCGCGGTGATCAGGCCGCGCGCCTTGAGTTCTTCCACGCGGCTGTGGTCCCGGGTCAGCTGGGTCAGGTGCCCATCCCGGTACAGGTAGATGCGGCTGTCGCCCGCCCACAGGCAGCCACAGAAGCGTTCGCACGCCATCAGCACCACCACCGTGCTGCCAATGCGCCGGACCCGCCGGCGCGCCGCTTCCTCCAGCAACTCGCGATTCACCTCCTGCAAGGCGGTGCGCGCCTCGTCGAGCAAGCTCTCGAGGCTTTGCGGCAGCGGCAGACGGGATAGCGTCTCCACGACGAGGTTGCTGGCATAGTCGCCAACCGCATGGCCGCCCATGCCGTCCGCCACCACCCAGAGCCCTCGCTCCGGCTGGGCCAGGCAGGCATCCTCATTGCGTTCCCGTACGAGGCCGACATCGGTGCGAGCGGCTGAAGTCCAGCGGAATTGCGATGCACAGGTCACGATCATCTCCGGTGTTCGGGCGAGCTAGGACGCCACAACGCCACGCCAGTGCCTGGGCGGCATTGGCGTGGCGCGCGGCGCATGGCCGGACCCGGGCCGCGAGCGAACCGGGCTACATCCGGCCGTCGTTCCTTGCCCCTTGTCCCGCTTGCACATTGATGTTCGCGCCGGGCGCCGTATTGCGAACGTCGATGTTCTGGAACTGGTTAACCATCTGATCAGCATAGAAGCTGTTGTTGATCTCGTAAAAGTTGACGACGGACCCAACATTTTGCCGGGGCGGGGAATAGGGCTGGATCCAGCCGAATACCCACGGCGCGCCGCCGCCCCGGATGGCCGCCATGGCCTGGCCGTCCAGCGTGCGGTTGGTGTAGAGGTCTTTGATGGTGAGCGCCGCCATGATGGTCTCCGGTGCGTGGGGTCGGTAGGGGCTGTGTTGCGGTCCGTGGCTTCTTGCCATGCTTCTACAGAGCAAAGCGCATGCCAGCGATGCGCCTGAGTCGGCGCAGCGGCGCAAGTGCTTGAATTTGCTGTGTTTTCCCTGTTCGTTGGCGATTCCGGGCTGATCTCGGACTTCGCGGCCGGGCCTGAAGCGTTGGCGCAATGCCAACATCCTCCGCCGGTATGGTGGGGGAACACCACCGCTTTGCCTCGGGCTCGCCGTCCCGCAGGCGTCTTGCGTGAAGTCGCGCCACGGCGCGCTGCCACTGGCACCGAATCCACCTCGTCACGGCGCTCACCGTATCCGGATCTCCTCTGATGGCATGCCGCCAACACTAATGGCATCAAGCTGTTGGCTGGCCGGAGACGCTTTTCCCCTGCCTGGCCGGTTGAAAATCCCGCAATCCCTTGATCTGCCTCGGACTGCGGCGGGTGGCACGGTTGATGCAGATGCTATGGCAACCAGCAGGCAATGCCTGCAGCAAGCAAACAGATCAGAGGCAGCCATGAACCACCAACACCAACAACAAGACCAGGCCATCGATGCCGACCTGCCCCTGGGCGCGCACCTGGTCACGGAACGCCGCGGCTATGCCCACCACGGGATCTATATCGGCGAAGGCAAGGTGGTCCATTACGCGGGCTTTGCCGGCTCGCTCCATCGCGGCCCGGTGGAAGAAACCACGGTGGAAGCCTTCGCGGCTGGCCACCCCGTCACCGTGAAGGCCAATCCCTGCGCCAGGTATGTCGGCCTGGAGGCGGTTGCGCGCGCCCGCTCCCGCCTCGGTGAAGACAACTACCGGCTCCTGACCAACAACTGCGAGCACTTCTGCACCTGGTGCCTGCTTGGCGAAGGCCGCAGCGAGCAAGTGGAGGCCTGCCTGCACCACCCGTCCATGGCCGTGCAGACCGTCGCCAGCCTGCTCAGGACGTTTCTCGAAACCGAGTTCAAGGGCGCGCACCTCGGCGCCGGTGCTGTTTAACGCTTGATCCTAGAGCCAGCCAAGTCAAGGAGACTGACATGCAAACCGCCAAGATATCCCTGCGTGGGCTGATCGACAAATGGCTCGGCCCCAACCTGGCCGCGCCCGCGCGGATCACCCGCGTGCGCAGTTCGCGGGCTTGCCGCAGCGGCTGCATCCGGGTGGATGTGGCCCGCCCGTCGGGGCAGTTGTCGATGTTCTTCTTCCGCCATGACGACGGGTGCTGGTGCGTATTCCCGCCTGCGCTCAGGGTGGGCTGAGGTGCCTCAATGCCATCAGGTGACGCGCGCCAGGGTCACACGTAAGCATTTGTTCGCAGGCTGGACGCTCCCGCGGGCCGGCCAATAAGATCGTCCGGATTTTTCCCAGCCTGCTGGCGTTGCCCTTGCAATGCCAAGGCCGCACTTTTGACCACCGGTTGCGATGGCCGGACGAACCCTTCGGATTAATGCTAGCGAATCGCTCGACCTCGCCCGGAAAGGCGTATTTTCCCAAGATACTTCTCGCCCTGGCCGGCGCCACACTGGTTCTCTGCGCCTGCGGTGGCGGCGATGGCGGCGGTAGCGGGGCCACCACGCCCGCAGCGGCAGGCGCAACGAGCAATGCCGGCGCTGCGGCCGCTGCCCCCAGCACCAGCCAGACGGTGCCCGCCACCGCAGTGACGGCCTGCTTCACCGTGACCGGCAACGCCGCTGCGGCTTCGGGCGCATCCGGCGTCAGCATCCTGCCCACGCGCGGCGCGGCCGGCGTGACCAACTATCACGTGCTCGGCGAGCCCAAGACCGCAGGCCTTTGCTACGCCAACTTCCGTCGCGTGCAGGTCGGGCTTCCCGCGCTGGAAGCGCAGGATGCCATCGGCGTCGCCGCGCAAAACCATAGCAACTACATGCTCTGGAACCAGACGCCTGGTCATGACGAGAATGCCGCCGCGCGGGGCTACACCGGCGCCACGCCGGATGCACGCGTGCAAGCGCTGTACCCGACCGGCGCCACAGCGGAGGTCGTCGGGGGCGCCACGAAATGGAGCTCGGATCCCAACGCGATCCTGGTGCTGGCGTCCAACGACGCCTTGGTGAGCGACCTGTTCGATGCGCCACTCCATCGCGCCACTTTGCTGGGCAGCTACAAGTCCGCGGGGGCCGGCTATGCCGAGCAGAAGAGCACGGCTTCTGGCGGTGCCACGGCGTCGTTCTACCAAACTATCGACTTGGCCGATGCCACCATGCCCGGCACCAGCGACCAGATGGTGGCGTATCCCTACGCCGGCCAGGCGGACGTGCCGACCAGCTGGGTGAACAATGAAAGCCCCAATCCCGCGCCGGGCTACCAGAACCAGACGCTTGGCTACCCCATCACCCTGCAAGCCATCGACCGCAGCCAGGCCTTTAACGCGGACACCTTCGTGGTGACCGATGCGCAAGGCAACAACATCAACTGCCTGAAGGTGGATGCGCGCAGCCCCAACCTGTCCGGTGCGGCTGCCGGCGCTGCGGTCTGTACGCCTCTCGCGCCGCTCGCGAGCGGGACGCGGTACAACGTGAGCGTCAGCGGCCAGCTGGCTGGCAAGTCGCTCAATCTGAGTTGGTCGTTCGTCACCCGGTGAATTTGGCGGGACAGGGGCCTTGTTCTGGTCACGGGACGATATGTCCATCTATGATTGCCTCATGCCCAAGCGTTTAGGAGCGGCGAAATGGAGCGACAGTTCGAGTATGGCGGCTATGCCGTGGTGGCCCGCGCTGTTCCGGTAGCTGGCGGAGGCTTTACGGCGATGGTCGTGATCGCCGACTCGTTCGGCGAAACGCCGCAGCCTTCGTTCGAGGAAGAGGCTGGCGTGGCGGGGACCGCGGAAGCCGCGATTGCCTTGGCAGAAGCCGCGGCCATGCGAGCCATCGACGCGGGGCAGGTGAACTAGCTGCGCGCCACCCTTACTATCGTGCTGGGCAGCCTTTGGCCAGACTTTGCACAGGTGCGCTTGCCACGACTTGAATGGCGGCTGCTGGTTCAGCCTTGGAATGGCTCGCTGTGGGAAGGAAACAAGGCAGGCCAGGAAGGAGCCAGGCCAGACGGCGGTGTAGTGCGCGCGTTGGCCGACGGCCGCTGTCGGCCAGTTCCAGTCACCAAGAAGCGATTCGCGAATGTCCCCTCACAGGGCGGACAAGAGACGTTCGTCGACAATGCTTCGAGCTTCCCCGGTCCGGTGATAGGTAGTCCCTCGCGCTGCCTGGTTGCCGCCGACCGAAAGGTGCTGCCCCATGGTCTGCATCAGGATCTCGTGGATTCGCTCACACCATTCCCGGAGGAAGTCTCGGGACGCGTGTCGATTTGATAGTGACTCGCTCGTCGTTGTGATGGCGCCTCGCTTTCAGCGAAGCCGCGCCGGGTCACGAACTTGTTGATACGAGAAGCCCAAGTCATGTCCACGCCAGCTGGCTGGTCGTTGCCTGTGGTTTTGCAATAGTTCGTGCGATTTCGCACAGAGCAAGAAATAGCGAGTCACTAGTCTGGATCATCAGAACACGCCGTTGTTTCGAACGGTGTGCACCGGTCTCAGTGAGGCATTGGATGGATCGCTTTCGCCTGTTCGACACGTCGTTCTGCCCCAGCGTGACCCTGGGACGCGTACCCGTTTATAGCGGCACGCCCGAGTGCGCCGCGGCGTCGCAAATGACCGCATTTACCACGGCCCTGCAGGCATACACCGGCCAAGTCTTCAATAACTACGATACGCTACACGATTTCTCGGTACGGGAGTACCGGACGTTCTGGCAATGCTTCGTGCAATGGTCGCAGGGGCTCGCGTGGTCCGGCAGCACCGAGCCGGTCTGCGTCGGCGACGAGTGCGAGCATGCACGCTTCTTCCCGCAGGTCCAACTGAACTACGCGGACAACCTGCTTGGCCTGGCGGTAGCGACGCCCGACACGCCTGCACTGACCGCATGTCACGCAGATGGCCGACGTGTACGCCTGACCCGCGGCGAACTGCGCAATCGAGTAGCTCGTCTCGCGCATGCTCTGTCGAAGTTGGGGCTGCGCGATGGGGACCGCGTGGTTGGTGTGATGCGCAACGACGCAGATGCGGTCGTTGCCGCGCTGGCCGTCACCGCGCTCGGTGCAACGCTGTCGACCGCTGCGGCCGAGATGAGCGTCGAGACGATCCTCGATCGCTTCGCGCCGCTAGCACCGCGGCTGCTGTTCGCGCACGCTGCGCAGCGGGCGTTCGACACGGGCATGTCGCTGGCGGATAACATCGCCGATCTGGCTGCTGCGTTACCGTCGCTGCAGGGCGTCGTCCGGCTCGACGACGGAACCTTGCCGGACACCGTCAAGCAGCGGGTCTATTCGCTTGGCGAACTGATCGACAGTGGCGATGCCGGGAGCTTCGTGTGGCGGCGCTTCCCGTTTAACCATCCGCTTTTCATCATGTTCTCGTCGGGCACTACCGGCAAGCCGAAGTGCATTGTGCACGGCGCCGGCGGCAGCCTGCTCGAGCATCTGAAGGAGCATCGGCTGCACTGTGACCTGCGGCCCGGCGATCGATTGTACTTTCACACCACCTGCGCGTGGATGATGTGGAACTGGCAGTTGTCGGCGCTCGCGTCCGGGGCCGAGATCGTTACGTACGACGGCCCGATCTCGACGGTCGATGCGTTGTGGCGCCTCGTCGCCGACGAGCGCGTCACCGTGTTCGGCACAAGTCCCGCTTACCTGAAGATGTGCGAGGACGCGGGCCTGGTGCCAGGGCAGCAATTCGATCTCGGCGCGCTACGCGCGATGATGTCGACCGGTGCGGTGCTGTTCGATGCGCAGTTCGAATGGGTACGCGATCACGTGAAGCCGCTGCCCCTGCAGTCGATCTCGGGCGGCACGGACATTCTCGGCTGCTTTGTGCTGGGGAATCCGAACCTGCCGGTCTATGCGGGGAAACCCAGTGCAAGAGCCTTGCGCTCGATGTTCAGGCGTGGGAACAGGGTGCTCGCACCAGCCGAACCGGCGAGCTGATCTGCGCGAATCCGTTTCCGTCACGTCCGCTTGGCTTTTTTGGCGACATGGACGGCAAGGGGTTTCACGCTGCCTATTTCAGCAGCAACGCAGGTGTCTGGACGCACGGCGATCGCATCGAATTTTCGCAGGAAGGCACTGCGCGGCTGCATGGCCGATCCGATGGCGTTCTGAATGTTCGCGGCATCAACGTTGGTCCGGGCGAAATCTATCGCGTGCTGAGCGATGTCCGGGACATTCGCGAGGCGCTGGTGGTCGAGCAGCGGTCACGCGCCGCGCCGCCTGACCGCACGCACGCGGAAAGGTACGATCAGCGCATCGTGCTGCTGCTGGTCTTGCAGGATGGCGTCGCGCTGACTGGCGCGCTGGCCGCCCGAGTGCGCCGCGACCTCGCACGTCGTGCGTCGCCAATGCACGTGCCCGACCGGATCATCGCCGTCGATGCGCTACCGGTCACGCATAGCGGCAAGCTGTCCGAAGCGGCTGCGCGCAATGCGGTCAATGGCTTGCCGGTCGGCAATGCCGCGGCGTTACGCAATCCCGGATGCCTCGACGCGATCCGGAACCATCCGGCACTGAACCTGGCGGCGCGCGAATTGCCACCCGCCGGCGAGTCCCGCGAACAACTAGAACGTCATCTGCAGGTGCTGTGGGAGAAACTGTTCGACTTCGCGCCGATCGGGCGCGACGACAACTTCTTCGACCTGGGTGGTCATTCGCTGCTCGCAGCGCGGTTGCTCGCCGACGTGCATCAGTCGACCGGGCGCACAATTCCACTCGCGACGCTGCTGATCGCGCCGACGATCGCGCGCCTCGCCGCGGCGATCGACGAGGGCGCACCGCAGCCGCCGTCGCCGATCCTCGTGCCCGTGCGCGCCGGCACCGGGACGCCGCTATTCCTCGTGCATGGCTTGAGCGGCTCGGTGATGGAATGCTGGGGGCTGGTCTGCGCGCTGCGTAGTCCGCGCCCGGTCTATGGACTGCAGGCTCTAGGCCTGGATGGCGAGCAGCCGACACAGCGGTGCGTCGAAGATATGGCGGCCAGCTACATCGAACAGATGCGCTCCGTGCAGCCGGACGGACCGTACGCGCTGGCCGGCTACTCGTTCGGCGGGCTGGTCGCGCTCGAGATTGCGCAACGGCTGATGGGCGCTGGCGAGCACATCGCATTCCTGTGCCTGCTCGATACCTATGTGCACGAGCATTTCCTGCCATGGAGTGCTTGGATGCGGCACTGCTGCAGCTATTTGAGCTACCAGTGGCGCAAGCTGCGCGCGGTGCCTGCGTCGCAGCGTTTCGGTTACCTGACGGACATGCTCGGGAAGGCGGCCGATCGCGTGGGGATGAGCCTCGGGCGCATGACGCGCCGGCCGGATGCCTACACCGAATCGTTTCCGCCTGCGCTTTGGCGCGTACGCGAAGCGATGAGACAAGCAACGACGACCTACCGGCCGCAGCCATATCACGCGGGCCCGATTGTCTATGTGCGCGCGGCGATTCGACACCAGGATTGGGGCGATCCGATATCGCTGTGGCGGCGTGTCGCGCGCGGCGGCTTGATGATTGCCGAAGTGCCCAGCGACCATGCCGATATGCTCGTCGAACCGACCTTGCAGGTCGTCGCGGCGCTACTGGACGAAGGGTTGGAAAATGCATGACGCGGCGGGCGTGTTTCGTGAGGCGCCACAAGGCGTGAGTGGGGATCGAACGGCATGCACCACGATATCGTCACCGCGCGGAACGTGGGACGTACCGCGTCTCTTTTACTGCCTGATCGGAGCCGCCTCTCGTTGCCGGAAAGAGCCGTGCATGTGTGGGTACTGAATGACGCTCTTATCGACCGGGTATGTTCGACGCTCGCCCACACGCTTTCGCCAGATGAGCGCCAGCGTGCCCGAGCCTACAGACACGAAAAGCATCGCAATGGCTTCATTGCCCGGCGGAGCCTTCTCCGCTGGCTGATCGGCGGCTATCTGACCTGCAATCCCGAGTCCCTGCGCTTTAGTGTCACGCCGTTCGGCAAGCCCGCCTTGCAGTGGCCGCACGCAGCAAGGCTCGCATTCAGTGTTTCCCACACCGACGGGTTGACGCTGCTCGCTTTCGCATGGGATTGCCGCGTCGGCGTGGACGTGGAGCGACGGATTGACGGCTTGGACGTTGCGGGCATTGGACGCGGGATATTCTCTCCGATCGAGGAGGAGGCGCTTGACCCGACGCGACCCGATTCGGCTGCAACCCTGCTCAGTATCTGGACCCGAAAGGAAGCTCTGCTGAAGGCGCTCGGCATGGGTCTCTCCGGCGAGCCGAATGCTTATACGACAGAAGACGATTTGCTAATCGGCGAGGGCCGCTGGTGTGCTTCGCATAACGGCACAACCCTTTCCGGCTGGACGTGTCTCGACCTCGTCCTCGGGCCGGAAGTCTGCGCAGCGCTAGCCGTGTCGCTCGAAGACGCAAGCGTCACCCTCCAGGAGCGTGTAGGTAGGCTGGGCGGCGTGACGCAAGACGGCGCGCACCGGCCCGCATACTTGCCTCACTTGGTGCGAGGCGTTGCGTAGGGCGTAACGAGTTCAAAGCAATCAAAAAGCGCCGCAGACTTTTTTGCCTTGAAATCAATGGCATGAACCTCGATGCACTTGTACGCGCTTTCGCCCCTTTGAAGGTAGAACGTTTCAGTTGATACCCCATTTGGAGACGAGTCGCTCGTAACCGCGGCAATGCCGTAACCACGTGCAACAAGCTCAGATAGCGACAAACCAACGCGCTGCCATTGGCTGTCAGGCGCTTCAACTGCTTGAGCGGATAGCGCGACTGTAGCGAGGAAAAAGGAAGCGATACGGAGGGTTTTCATTGTGAAGTCGCAGTTGATTCCACCGTGGATGCGGTCATGGCGCCTTGCGTCGTGCCGAAAGCGGCGCCGCCTCAGTCGCCATCATATCCGCCGGAAACGGCAGCCTCAAATCTGAGGGACAGTCGGCGTGACGAGCGCGCGGCGGCACATACTGAGCTCCGGTGGGGCTCCTGCATCCGTTGTAGGCGCGGGCGCCGCCGGCCGCCAAGGGGCGGCGTCCCGCAGGCCTTCCAGGACAGGTTGCACCGCAATAAAAAGTGCCGCGATCCGGGAGGGGAATCGCGGCACTGCGGCTGATCGAGGATGGGGGCCCCTCGCCACACGCATGCCTAAAGCATAGGAGAGACACCATCGGGTTGGTATTGGCCTTGGAGTTGAAGGGACTCTCCTACCACATTGGAGGGACTCTCCTACCCCAATGGTTTGAGCCCGTCGCGCTGGGTGAGTAGGTAGGTGCTCCCTGGTTACTGGGCTCGCCATCGCGCGCGGCGCCGGCTCGGCGCCGGTCTCGCCCGGCCACGCCCGCCACAGCCCCGCGATGGCGAACTCCGGCTCATCCTTCAGCCGAATCTGCCAGCGCACGGACTTGGGCCCGTTCTCGTAATTGGGTTCATAGAACACGCTGGCCGGTAACGGTAGGGTGCTAGGTATGGACGCGTACAGGTTCGAGAGCAGCATGGACATGCTCCGGCTGCCGAGGAGCAGATTCTGCGGCTATGGCCGTTGTCGACCCATATGCGACACTGGCGGAGCGCCTGTGAGTGACTGCTCAGCGCGAAAGCTGCCCTTCGCTTGCGGCTGATGGGACAGCACATTGATTGCACGCGCCGATTGACCTAGCGCAACCGGCCGGAGATCAACCACTTCGATTGACGACGCCGACAAGATGGAGGTGCCGTTGGAACAGAAAGGCGCAGCGCTCGCCGGAACGATCGACCTCGGCGACTTGACAGTCAATCGATTGGGCTTCGGCGCAATGCGTCTGTGCGGAGATTCGGCTTGGGGAAGACCAAAGGATCGGGATCACGCCAATCGAGTTCTGCATCGGGCGATCGAGCTTGGTGTGAATTTCATTGACACTGCGGATAGTTACGGCCCCGAGGCAAACGAGTCATTGATCGCGCAGGCGTTGTATCCCTATCCTTCGGACTTGGTCATCGCTACCAAAGGTGGTTTGGTGCGACCAAATCGTCGATCCTGGGTTCAGGACGGTCGCCCCGACCATTTGCGGGGCGCGGTCGAAGGCAGTTTGCAGCGCTTGCGGCTGGAGCGCATCGATTTGTATCAGCTCCATGCGCCTGATCCGAACGTGCCATTCGCCGAGTCGGTCGGGGCCCTGGCTGATTTACAGCGCATAGGAAAAATCCGCCATATCGGTATTTCGAACGTCACGGTCGCGCAGCTCGATTTGGCACGCAGCATCACGCCCATCGTGTCGGTTCAGAACGCGTACAACCTGAGAAACCAAACCAGCGAGGACGTGCTCGCCGCGTGCGAGCGTCTCGGGATTGCCTTTTTGCCCTGGTATCCGCTGGGCGGCAAACGAGGCCTACGGGCGCTCAAGGTGAAGCAGGTCGCCACGCGTCACGGTCTCACGCATGCCGCCTTGTCTATTGCGTGGCTGCTCGCGAAGTCGCCTGTCATGCTGCCCATCCCCGGTACTCGATCCATCGATCACCTCGAGGAAAACGTGCAGGCAGCCGCCCTCAGGCTGGCGCCAGAAGACTTCGACGATTTGAGATGAAGAGAAGAGGCGCTGAAGCTTGCGAGTGTCGACGCTTTGCTAGGGCGGCCCGAAGAACTCCCGTTCTCAGGTCAGTCGCTCTTCGATGCATGGTTCGCCCCGCGGATCTCGGCCCGGAAAATCTCCAATGATTGCCGTGCAGCCCGATGGGGGCGCGGCTGCTCCAGGGTGAAGGACATAGTCATTTTCGACCCTAACCTCGGCGGTGTGGCCGAAACGGCCGTATTGTCCGGAAGCCCGGGTTCGGCGCCGGGACAGGGCACGACCGCTGTCGGCCGGGCCTGAGACGGTCGCAGTTTCACGCAGACGCCCGACGGTGGCCAATAGGTGCCATTTGGCAACGCATTGCGAACGCCTGCCTTCAGCGATAATGGCCATTCGAGCGTCGCAAACTTCATGGATTGTGTCTGGCGGGACGGAAGAGTCTGCGCCTACGGGGCCGAGGCGCCGGCTAAAGCTTGAGCGCGATCCGACAGAACAATAGATTGACAATGATCACAGGACACGTCTTTATTGCTACCAGCCTTGACGGCTTTATCGCCCGACCCGATGGGGACATCGACTGGCTTCTGAAACGGGATGAGCCGGCAGAAGACCATGGCTATCCGACCTTCATCGCCGACAAGGACGCGATCGTTATGGGCCGAGGCTGCTACGAAAAAGTCCTCACGCTGGGCGAATGGGCTTACGACAAGCCCGTTCTGGTGCTGTCCCGGCAATTGGCCGGCAAGCCAGTGCCGGAGAGGCTGCAGGGAAAGGTGCGGTTCTCGGATAGCACGCCCACGGATGCGATGAAGCAACTGGAGGCTGCAGGCGTGCGTCGCGTGTACGTCGATGGCGGTCAGTTGGTTCAGTCGTTTCTGCGCGACGGATTGATCGCCGATTTGGTGGTCACCACGGTGCCAGTGTTGATCGGGGCAGGCAGACCATTGTTCGGCGCCCTGCCGCGCGACGTCAGTCTGGCGCTCGAATCGAGCCGGCACTTTCCGTCCGGCCTAGTGCAGTCGACCTATCGCGTGCTGTGCTAATTGCCGACCGTTTGCGGTTGCACGCCAAGGCCTTGCGCGAACCGCGTGATGGCAGCGCTATCAATCTTCGAGCACACCATCCCGCCCAGCGGTGCTACTTTGATCGCGTGTAGCACCTGGGTCTTGGTCCGGCCTATGTCCTGGCGTGATTCCTTGATGTATTGATCGATCACCTCGCTCAGCGTTGGATCGCGCTGCTGCGCCGCTTCATGTGCGCCAGGCTGGGCGAGCTCTTTCTCCCGTTTCGTAAGCCACGCCGCGGCTGCCTGCCGCCTATCGAAGGTCTTGACCTCGTTGTAGACGACCTTCCCGCCTTGCTTCAGGCGGATCTGGGCGGTGTACCCTATACTCTTGTCCTTCCTTTCCCGCTGCGTAATTGATCCCATGCGTTCCGGTGCTACATGAATTTTTTCGGTGCTACATCGTAGCGCTCGGTGCTGAAAATGGCATGGAATGCGCCTAGAAAGGCACTAACGATACAGCGGGCGAACTACCGCAGAACCCAGTACTGAAGCCAGATTCCAATGAAATCAACGCCTAGGAGAATATCGGTCGCCCCGATGATGGATTGGACTGATCGTCATTGCCGCATGTTTCACCGGCAACTGAGCCGCCATACGTGGCTGTACACGGAGATGGTGACCACCGGCGCGCTGCTCCATGGCGACGTGGCTCGTCATCTCGACTTCGACGCCGCCGAGCAACCCGTGGCCCTGCAGCTCGGGGGCAGCGAGCCTGCCGACCTGGCGGCCGCGGCGAAGCTGGGCGAGCAATGGGGCTATGTGGAGGTCAATCTCAACTGCGGCTGCCCTTCCGAGCGGGTGCAGCGCGGCGCGTTCGGCGCTTGCCTGATGGCGGAGCCGGAGCTGGTGGCGGATTGCGTGAAGGCGATGCGCGACGCGGTATCGATCCCCGTGACTGTCAAGCATCGCATCGGCATCGACACGATCGAACACTACGACTTTGTTCGCGACTTCGTCGGCACCGTGGCCGATGCGGGGTGCGAAACCTTTATCGTGCATGCGCGCAATGCGATCCTGAAGGGTTTGAGCCCAAAGGAAAATCGCGAGATCCCGCCGCTGCGCTACGAAGTGGCTTACCAGCTCAAGCAGGAATTCCCGCATCTCGAGATCCTGATCAATGGCGGCATCGTCACGCACGATGAGATGGATGAGCACCTGGCGCATGTGGATGGCGTCATGATTGGGCGCGAAGCCTATCACCAGCCCTACGTGCTGGCCGAAATGGATGGGCGTTTCTATGGTGCGCAGACCCCGGTGCCGTCACGGCTGGACGTTGAGCTGGCGATGCAGCGCTATATTGGGGATGTCGTCGAGACGGGCCGCTATATGGGCGCGGTGACGCGCCATATGCTGGGCCTGCATCGTGGCATCCACGGTGGCCGCGGCTGGCGGCGGGTTTTGTCGGATGCGCGCCGCATGCACGCGGTGCGTACGCGTGCAGCCGTCGATGCCATGTTTGAAGAGGCGAGGGCGCATCTGCTGCAGGGAGGCACGCCATCCCTCGAGGCGGCCTGAACAAGGTCCGCCAGGGTTGGCAGGTGGAGTCGGAGTTATCTGGAAGTGCGCGCGCGGGGTCAGGAGGGAGCCCCTGATAGAGAATAGATTGCATTTGCACGCCCTGAGCATTATGGATATTGATCGCTTGCCGCGGCGCCGGCTGGAATATTTCCTCTAACTTCGAATACCCTTTTTATGCTCGGGAGCCGTGGGGGCTGTGATGCGCACTTGATCGTTGCGGCGGGCCGCTTTCCCGCCATGGCAAAGGGATTCCCCTAATTAGTCAGGGCGCCGCAAGTTCTTACACTGTGCTTGCCCTCGAATACAGGGCTTTCTTCAACTGATTGTTCAGCCCGCCTCGTGCGGGCTTTTTTTATCGTGGTGGCTGCGACTCCATGGAGTCGACTTCGGTTTACCCGGATAGTACGAACGGGAAATGACAGATAGATTACCAGGGCCTTCAGGGCAATTGAGATCGCTAATTTAAGAACCCGCACTGCGGGTTCTTTTTTGCCTGTTACCGCTCGCTATCGAGTGGTTGCCCTACTAGGTATTGCGCGCTATTTTTCGCCGGTGCGCGAGATGCCAACATCAACGGTGCCGTAGGCGGTGATACTTGACTCCCGGCCATCGGCGCCTTGGCTGGCGCATCCGCCAAGGAATGCCAGCAGCGCGCACCCCGCCAGCAGTCCCCACAATGTTTGCTTCATGGTTATTTCCCGGTGTTGCCGCGGAAACGGCATTCCCTATTGGGTATCTGGCGCAGGGTTTGGTTCCTGCGCGGAGGGGACCGGCCCAAACCAGTGGCGAGCGCTTGTGGACAAATTGGGCGGGAAGAAGCTGAAGAGGCGGCGCTACCTTGCCGCCATCGGACGTCTAGCTCATCCGATGACAAAATGGTGCAGCAGCAGCGTCGCAATGGCCGGGCAGGCGAGGACCAGTCCGCCCAGTGCAGGGAATCGATGTGACCACATGCCGATCAAGGCGGGGATTGCGGCAATCGGGCCAAGGATATGCATCAGCAAGGAAAGCAGGGTATCGGTATGGCCGGCGTTCGCAGCATGCGACGCTTCATTTCCGCCCTGGGGGCCAAAGAGCCCGTACGCACTCCCGAACAGGAGAGCGACCAGGCAAAGCGTGGCGGCTAGCTTGAGGGTGAGTTTGGCACTGAAGGACCGCATCGTTGTTCTTTCCACTTCGATTGTGAGCCCTATGGTGGGCCGGGTAGGGCGCTTGGCACATGCCAAGGATGCCTGTGAAAATAGCGCAAACTGCACCCAAACCAGCTGAGACTTTTCTAAGTCAGAATTAAGTCGAGTCGAGGCGGCTGGCAGAGCACATGGTGGTGTATGCAATTGCTTGCGGTTTGCGGTTTGCGGTTTGCGGTTTGCGGTTTGCGGGGTCAGGGCCAGTCGGTACTGCGCTGGATGTCCGGGGCCGAGCGTGGCAAGCCGGCCGTCGCCTAGAAGGCTGCGGAGGCACCAAAGGTCCGTGCGCGGGCAAGGCACTCGTCGCGGCAAGTGACTCGTGGTGTGCGCTTTGTTCTCCCTTCGCCGTGATCTAGCATGGAAGCGTCAGATCTTCCTGGCACGGGATTGAGGAGATGGCGATGGGAAAGTGTGATCTGGATGGGGAGTGCTCCGCAGGGGGTGTGCCACCAAGGGCTTGGCCATTGGCGTGCTTGTGCTGGGTGCCCTGCTGGCACTCGGGTGCCTCTGCTGCTCGGGACTCAATGCCCACCGAAATCGTGAATAGATGGCGTGAGCGAGCCCGCATGGGTCGTGCCACGGGCTTGTGTCACTGCCAGCGCCCGCCTTAAAGGTCGGTGTTTTGCATGCGCTGGAGGCGATGCTCAAGGTGCGCAAGCTCGACATTGTTTTGCCAAAGCAGGCCTACGAGCAGGGATGATCTGTGAATGTTGATCATGATCAGCTTTGTTCTTCTCGAAAAATTCATCCAAGAAAAGGCTTGCCAGGACCGGGGGAGCGTCTTATTATTCGCCCCCTCGCAACACAAAAGACCGCTGCAAAGCAGACGGGACAAGGGTTGCGGGGTTGGCAGGGGGTGGTTGGCGACGCGCATGGCGAAGCGAACCGAAGTAAAAAAACCTGTTGACGAAACGATGATCACGCTTCATAATCTCGTTTCTCTGCTGCAGACAAAAGCAGCGACGCGGCAAGCAAAGCGAGCCGCGGCCAGTTCTTTAACAAACAAACAACCGATAAGTGTGGGCGCTTGATAGCGGATGCGGAAGACCTCGGTCTTTTAGCTTACAAGTTATAAAGTGCTCGCACAGTAAAACATGTTGGTTATGTCTTCGGACGTAGCCAGTCAGTTTTCTGAGAGTGAGCGACCGCTCGAAAGAGCGAGATCCGTCGGGAAACCGAAGGGTCACACAGGTATTAAACTGAAGAGTTTGATCCTGGCTCAGATTGAACGCTGGCGGCATGCCTTACACATGCAAGTCGAACGGCAGCACGGGAGCAATCCTGGTGGCGAGTGGCGAACGGGTGAGTAATACATCGGAACGTGCCCTGTCGTGGGGGATAACTAGTCGAAAGATTAGCTAATACCGCATACGACCTGAGGGTGAAAGCGGGGGACCGCAAGGCCTCGCGCGATAGGAGCGGCCGATGTCTGATTAGCTAGTTGGTGGGGTAAAGGCCCACCAAGGCGACGATCAGTAGCTGGTCTGAGAGGACGATCAGCCACACTGGGACTGAGACACGGCCCAGACTCCTACGGGAGGCAGCAGTGGGGAATTTTGGACAATGGGGGCAACCCTGATCCAGCAATGCCGCGTGTGTGAAGAAGGCCTTCGGGTTGTAAAGCACTTTTGTCCGGAAAGAAATCCCTTGCCCTAATACGGCGGGGGGATGACGGTACCGGAAGAATAAGCACCGGCTAACTACGTGCCAGCAGCCGCGGTAATACGTAGGGTGCGAGCGTTAATCGGAATTACTGGGCGTAAAGCGTGCGCAGGCGGTTTTGTAAGACAGGCGTGAAATCCCCGAGCTCAACTTGGGAATGGCGCTTGTGACTGCAAGGCTAGAGTATGTCAGAGGGGGTAGAATTCCACGTGTAGCAGTGAAATGCGTAGAGATGTGGAGGAATACCGATGGCGAAGGCAGCCCCCTGGGACGTCACTGACGCTCATGCACGAAAGCGTGGGGAGCAAACAGGATTAGATACCCTGGTAGTCCACGCCCTAAACGATGTCAACTAGTTGTTGGGGATTCATTTCTTCAGTAACGTAGCTAACGCGTGAAGTTGACCGCCTGGGGAGTACGGTCGCAAGATTAAAACTCAAAGGAATTGACGGGGACCCGCACAAGCGGTGGATGATGTGGATTAATTCGATGCAACGCGAAAAACCTTACCTACCCTTGACATGCCACTAACGAAGCAGAGATGCATCAGGTGCCCGAAAGGGAAAGTGGACACAGGTGCTGCATGGCTGTCGTCAGCTCGTGTCGTGAGATGTTGGGTTAAGTCCCGCAACGAGCGCAACCCTTGTCTTTAGTTGCTACGCAAGAGCACTCTAGAGAGACTGCCGGTGACAAACCGGAGGAAGGTGGGGATGACGTCAAGTCCTCATGGCCCTTATGGGTAGGGCTTCACACGTCATACAATGGTGCGTACAGAGGGTTGCCAACCCGCGAGGGGGAGCCAATCCCAGAAAACGCATCGTAGTCCGGATCGTAGTCTGCAACTCGACTACGTGAAGCTGGAATCGCTAGTAATCGCGGATCAGCATGCCGCGGTGAATACGTTCCCGGGTCTTGTACACACCGCCCGTCACACCATGGGAGTGGGTTTTGCCAGAAGTAGTTAGCCTAACCGCAAGGAGGGCGATTACCACGGCAGGGTTCATGACTGGGGTGAAGTCGTAACAAGGTAGCCGTATCGGAAGGTGCGGCTGGATCACCTCCTTTCAAGAGCGTGCATCCAACGTCGAGCGTTCACACTTATCGGTTTGTTTGCTGTTACAGCCAAGGGTCTGTAGCTCAGGTGGTTAGAGCACCGTCTTGATAAGGCGGGGGTCGTAGGTTCAAGTCCTACCAGACCCACCAAGTTACGGATGGTGGTTCGACGATGTGAGTCGATGTTGAGCCTCCGGACAGAGAAGTAAAGGGGGATTAGCTCAGCTGGGAGAGCACCTGCTTTGCAAGCAGGGGGTCGTCGGTTCGATCCCGTCATCCTCCACCACTTACTTCAGTAACCTTGGATTGGTCGTCAAAGGCAAGCGCTTAGTCTTGAGCGTTTGCCTTTGGCCTTGGCCAAGACGATGCGGGACCAAGTCTCGCTCGGCTGTTCTTTAACAATATGGGATGTAGTAAAGGTGTCGTGAGCGTTGATGAGACGCTGCAGTAAAACACGATACCGGGTTGTGATTGTATCAACCAAAATGTATTTAAGTGATCGAAAGATGACTTGGAATACGGCACAAATGCGAGAACTCATCCTGTAGCGAGCACGTACTTGGACGCAAGTTTGAGACACACTCGTTATAGGGTCAAGCGAACAAGTGCATGTGGTGGATGCCTTGGCGATCACAGGCGATGAAGGACGCGGTAGCCTGCGAAAAGCTTCGGGGAGCTGGCAAACAAGCTTTGATCCGGAGATGTCCGAATGGGGAAACCCGGCCCGTATGGGTCATCCCTGACTGAATACATAGGTCAGGGAAGCGAACGCGGCGAACTGAAACATCTAAGTAGCTGCAGGAACAGAAATCAACCGAGATTCCCAGAGTAGTGGCGAACGAAATGGGAAGAGCCTTGTACTCTTTAGCAGTGTTGTTAGCAGAACGGGATGGAAAGCCCGGCCATAGCAGGTGATAGCCCTGTATGCGAAAACAGCGTTGTGGAACTAGGTGTACGACAAGTAGGGCGGGACACGTGAAATCCTGTCTGAAGATGGGGGGACCATCCTCCAAGGCTAAATACTCGTGATCGACCGATAGTGAACCAGTACCGTGAGGGAAAGGCGAAAAGAACCCCGGGAGGGGAGTGAAATAGATCCTGAAACCGCATGCATACAAACAGTCGGAGCCTGGAAACGGGTGACGGCGTACCTTTTGTATAATGGGTCAGCGACTTACATTCAGTGGCAAGCTTAACCGATTAGGGAAGGCGTAGCGAAAGCGAGTCCGAATAGGGCGTTCAGTCGCTGGGTGTAGACCCGAAACCAGACGATCTATCCATGGCCAGGTTGAAGGTGCGGTAACACGTACTGGAGGACCGAACCCACTAACGTTGAAAAGTTAGGGGATGAGCTGTGGATAGGGGTGAAAGGCTAAACAAGTCTGGAAATAGCTGGTTCTCTCCGAAAACTATTTAGGTAGTGCCTCGTGTCTCACCTTCGGGGGTAGAGCACTGTCATGGTTGGGGGGTCTATTGCTGATTACCCCGCCATAGCAAACTCCGAATACCGAAGAGTGCAATCACGGGAGACAGACATCGGGTGCTAACGTCCGGTGTCAAGAGGGAAACAACCCAGACCGCCAGCTAAGGTCCCTAAGATTGGCTAAGTGGGAAACGAAGTGGGAAGGCTAAAACAGTCAGGAGGTTGGCTTAGAAGCAGCCATCCTTTAAAGAAAGCGTAATAGCTCACTGATCGAGTCGTCCTGCGCGGAAGATGTAACGGGGCTAAGCCAGTCACCGAAGCTGCGGATGCACGTAAGTGCATGGTAGGAGAGCGTTCTGTAAGCCTGTGAAGGTGTCTTGTAAAGGATGCTGGAGGTATCAGAAGTGCGAATGCTGACATGAGTAGCGATAAAGGGGGTGAAAAGCCCCTCGCCGTAAGCCCAAGGTTTCCTACGCAACGTTCATCGGCGTAGGGTGAGTCGGCCCCTAAGGCGAGGCAGAGATGCGTAGCTGATGGGAAGCAGGTTAATATTCCTGCACCGTCGTATGATGCGATGGGGGGACGGATCGCGGAAGGTTGTCCGGGTGTTGGAAGTCCCGGTCCCTGCATTGGAGAAGGCGCTTAGGCAAATCCGGGCGCGGAATTCAAGGATGTGGGGCGAGCGGCCTAGTGCTGCGAAGCAATTGGAAGTGGTTCCAAGAAAAGCCTCTAAGCTTCAGTCATACGAGACCGTACCGCAAACCGACACAGGTGGGCGAGATGAGTATTCTAAGGCGCTTGAGAGAACTCGGGAGAAGGAACTCGGCAAATTGGTACCGTAACTTCGGGATAAGGTACGCCCTTGTAGCTTGACTGGCCTGCGCCAGGAGGGTGAAGGGGTTGCAATAAAATGGTGGCTGCGACTGTTTAATAAAAACACAGCACTCTGCAAACACGAAAGTGGACGTATAGGGTGTGACGCCTGCCCGGTGCCGGAAGATTAAATGATGGGGTGCAAGCTCTTGATTGAAGTCCCGGTAAACGGCGGCCGTAACTATAACGGTCCTAAGGTAGCGAAATTCCTTGTCGGGTAAGTTCCGACCTGCACGAATGGCGTAACGATGGCCACACTGTCTCCTCCCGAGACTCAGCGAAGTTGAAGTGTTTGTGATGATGCAATCTCCCCGCGGCTAGACGGAAAGACCCCATGAACCTTTACTGTAGCTTTGCATTGGACTTTGAACCGATCTGTGTAGGATAGGTGGGAGGCTTTGAAGCGTGGACGCTAGTCTGCGTGGAGCCGTCCTTGAAATACCACCCTGGTTTGTTTGAGGTTCTAACCTTGGTCCGTGAATCCGGATCGGGGACAGTGCATGGTAGGCAGTTTGACTGGGGCGGTCTCCTCCCAAAGTGTAACGGAGGAGTTCGAAGGTACGCTTGGTACGGTCGGACATCGTACCTAAAGTGCAATGGCAAAAGCGTGCTTAACTGCGAGACCGACAAGTCGAGCAGGTGCGAAAGCAGGACATAGTGATCCGGTGGTTCTGAATGGAAGGGCCATCGCTCAACGGATAAAAGGTACTCTGGGGATAACAGGCTGATACCGCCCAAGAGTTCATATCGACGGCGGTGTTTGGCACCTCGATGTCGGCTCATCTCATCCTGGGGCTGTAGCCGGTCCCAAGGGTATGGCTGTTCGCCATTTAAAGAGGTACGTGAGCTGGGTTTAAAACGTCGTGAGACAGTTTGGTCCCTATCTGCCGTGGGCGTTGGAATCTTGACGGGGGCTGCTCCTAGTACGAGAGGACCGGAGTGGACGTACCGCTGGTGTACCTGTTGTCTCGCCAGAGGCATCGCAGGGTAGCTATGTACGGAAGAGATAACCGCTGAAAGCATCTAAGCGGGAAACTCGCCTGAAGATGAGGATTCCCTGGAGCCTTGAGCTCCTTGAAGGGTCGTTCGAGACCAGGACGTTGATAGGCTGGGTGTGGAAGCGCAGTAATGCGTTAAGCTAACCAGTACTAATTGCCCGTAAGGCTTGATCCTATAACCAGTGTGTTTCTCCTGGTTGAGTATCGCGTGCCGCTGCGACAGCCACACAGCAGCTTGGCCGATACCTCGCAACCTACTACTACATCCCTATTCGCTGCGTTGACCAAGTCAACGCGGCCACCGTTTATGCCTGGTGACCATAGCGAGTTGGAACCACCCCTTCCCATCCCGAACAGGACCGTGAAACGACTCCACGCCGATGATAGTGCGGATACCCGTGTGAAAGTAGGTAATCGCCAGGCTCTCCTTGAAACCCCCAGTACGAAAGTACTGGGGGTTTTGCTTTTGCGGCAGCGGTTTCGAACGCAAGAACGAAACTAAACATGACGACATAAGTATTGCAGCATGTATGATTGCGTGGTTACTCTAATGGAGAGGCAGCCATGCGCAGACTCGAGATTGCAGACGCACAGATCATGCAGTTGGCGATTCGACAGGAGATCGAGCGAAGCGAGGAGTCGCGGTATGACCACCGCCTGCACGGGGTGCTGCTGGTCAGCATCGGTTACTCGTGCACTGAAGTGGGCCAGATGTTCGGTCAAGCGGCCACGACAGTTCAGCGATGGGTCCGACGTTTCGAGCGGGGCGGTTTCGACGGATTGCGGGAAGGTGAACGGCCCGGTCGCCCGCGTGCGTTGAATGACTCGCAATGGCGTCGCATCGAGGCGGATCTGCGCAAGACACCACGCGACTTCGGATTTGAAGCGGGCCTGTGGGATGGGCCCGTTCTATCGGAGCACTTGCGTCAGCGCTATGGCATCAAGCTGGGCGTGCGGCAGTGCCAGAGGCTGTTTCGCCAGATGGGTTTCCGGCTGCGCAAGCCGCGCCCGCAGGTCGCCCAGTCTGATCCTGTTCGCGTTGCGGCGGTAAAAAAACTGCGGCGACTGGCAAAGCGCGACGACATTGAGTTATGGAGCCTGGACGAATGCCATTTCCAGCAACACGGATCGCGCTGTCGCATGTGGGTGGCCCCGGAAATCCGCGATCCGGTGTTGATGCATGCGCCGACGCGAAAGTCGGTGGCATGTTTTGGCGCCGTCAGTCTGAGCACGGGTCGCTTCATCTGGCAGGTATGCCCTGTCTTCAACGCAGAAACGTTTGCATCCTTTCTTCGCCAACTACTGCGCCATCGACGTCGCGGCAAGCGCATCGTCGTGGTCCTGGACAACGCCAAGTACCACCATGCCGTTCTGCTCAAACCGTTACTGCACAAATACAGGCGGCACATGACGTTGTTGTTCCTGCCACCATACAGCCCGCAACTGGCGCCTATCGAACGCGTATGGAAACTGACACGGCGCCTGGGGTTACATAACCGGTACTTCGCCACCCTCGTAGAAGTTCTCTCGGCAGTCGACGCCTGCTTCCAGCAATGGAAGAGACCAAACGAGGTACTACGACGACTATGCTGCATTATTTAAGACGTTGTGTTTAGTTTGTCGATGGCCGTAGGGCTCGCATTCCAAGTTTCGCAACGGCGACTACAGCCGTGACCAGTGCACCTGCTGCGATGCCTGTCAGTGCATTGATCAATACAGGACCCAGCATTCCCAGGCCTGCACCGAGCACGGGTACTCCTGCCAGCATTTCAGTTGCGGGCTCTGCTAGATGATGCGCAGCAGGAATACCGTGCACCAGAATCCCGCCGCCTACCAGGAACATCGCCGCGGTCCCGATCACAGATAGCGCGCGCATCAGCCAAGGCGCCAGGCGCAGGATGCCGCGGCCAATGGCCCGCGCGCCAGCAGAGGCCTTCTGGCTAAGGTACAGGCCGGCATCGTCCAGCTTGACGATACCCGCCACCAGGCCATAGACGCCCACCGTCATGAGCAAGGAAATGGTCGTCAGCACGGCCACCTGCGTGCCGAATGTTGCGCCGGATACTGTCCCGAGCGAGATGACGATGATCTCCGCCGACAGGATGAAATCAGTGCGCACCGCCCCACGAATCTTGGCTTTCTCGTAGGCAGCCATATCCGTCTCGGGATTTGCTGCCTGGGGCGTTCCGGAATCGGGTTTCCCCTCTGCGGAATCGCTATGGAGGAAGCTGTGCGCAATCTTCTCGAATCCCTCATAGCAAAGAAAGGCGCCGCCGGCCATTAGCAGTGGCACGATAGCTGATGGCACGGCAGCGCTGATCGCCAGAGCTGCCGGCACCAGAATCACCTTGTTGCGCAAGGATCCCAACGCTACAGCCCACACGACGGGTAATTCTCGATCTGCTTTCACGCCGCTGACCTGCTGCGCATTCAAGGCGAGGTCGTCGCCTAGCACGCCGGCCGTTTTCTTGGCAGCCACTTTACTCATGGTGGCCACATCGTCGAGGATGGAGGTGATGTCGTCGATCAGCAGAAGCAGGCTGGTGCCGGCCATATTGAAGGCTCCCACGTAGACGCAGAGAAAGCGCCCCGTTACACGCAGAGGGCCGCATAGCTCGATACTGTGCCACAGGCCTCGCAAGCGATGCGGGCCATTTCCATTCCGGGATGGTTTCGTCTAGGGAGTCTGGCAACTCAGGATGCGAATCCGAGCCGCCCGGGGCATCCGTAAAAAAGAGACCGCCGGCAGGTTAGCAGGGCGGTCTACGAGAAGTCTCGTCGGGGTCAAGCAACGAGTATCTGAAATATGCCAAAGCGCACGCCTGCTTGCTATCCGCCGTCGATGGGGGCATTTTGATTCTTTTTGCCGAAACCGGGGCACAAGAAAACCTCCATCGGGAGCGAGAGGGGACCTGAATGAGAAAACCAGCAGCAAGTACTTCCGGCTATGGCAAGAACGCAGTCGCATTGGCGCAGCAGTACGAGAGCATCCTGTTCGAGGATGTCCATCGAGACGTACTGCACCTATTCCCACTGGCGCCAAGCAGCATTCTCGACGTCGGCGCCGGGTCTGGCCGCGATGCGGCCGCGCTCGCTCGGCTGGGACATCGGGTTGTGGCCGTTGAACCCACGCGCGAGTTCCGTCGTGAGGGGCAGCGCATTCATGCGGCCTTGCCCATCGAGTGGGTGGACGATGCACTGCCCCACCTATCCAAGATGCGGTCCAGGCGAGAGCATTTTGACCTGATTCTGCTGACTGCCGTATGGATGCATCTTGACGCCGCCGAGCGCCCCGTTGCGATGAAAGCAATCGCAGCGCTGCTAGCGCCGGGCGCCCGCGTCATTATGTCGCTCCGCCACGGGCCGATTCCCCCGGTCGAAGGATGTTCGACGTTTCAGCCGAAGAGACGCTGGAACTTGGCCGAGCGGTTGGCCTGGCCGAAATCTACAGCGGGCTGCGCAAGGATACGCAGGGCCGGGACTCGGTTTCCTGGAGCGTGATTGCATTGCAGATGGGGTAACCGAGCCGCTCGGGGATGCTCGGATTGGTCATGCTAGGATCCTGGCGAGGGATCTGGGAGATGGTCATGGCTCAAAAGTTGTTCCACGAACTGCCAGCGGATGAGCGCGAGAGTTTCGAGTCGGCTTGCGCGTTGCATGGATTTGTACGAGAGGACTTCGATGTGTCCGCGGAGGAGGGCATTGCGCTAACCGGCGGCCCGAGTCGTATTCCGCGCGAAGTCACCGTCGCCCGCGTAATCGGGGGCGAAGTCCGGCGCTATCCTGGCGGAGCCGGGACCTCATGGACGACGGCGTTCGAGCAAGACCTGGAGCGGGATGTCTTTGGCTTTCCCCTTGCCGACTAATTGAGCTAGCATCGCGCGGGGATGCGTCTCGATGGCGTCGGGTGCCAATAGGCGGCTATTCACTCGCGGCGATTCTTTGATATCTGCGCGCCGATTCGCTGAACTGCCTCCGCTGCCCGTTGAGCTTCAGCAGGATCCTTTTGCAATAGCGCGCGCTCCGACCACGCCATGTTTCCAGTGTATTGCTGCCTGACAGAGGGCACATGATGCTTGAAGTCAATCGAATCGACTTATCGGTGGGTGCATGTTTTGCACTACCCTTTAGGGGGGCCATTCAGTATTGACGGGCTGCAACGCACTCCGATCATCCTCCCATGAGATCCCGATCGGCATCACCCAGATGGAGTCGTTTCTATATCCTGGATGCGAAGAATCGGCCTGTCCAGGTGTTGGACCGGGGCGAATGGTCGCGCTGGATGGCTGAAAACGAACTGATCTTCCGCCGCACGCTGATGGAAGACTCCGGCGTCGTGGTCACTACCCGCTTCCGCGGGGTGTCCGAGCGAGCACCTAGGGACACACCGCTGTTCGTGACTCGTGTTGTTGGGAAGGTGGTGGAAGAAAACGAGAGCTATGGAGCCTGCACGCTTGATGAGGCGCTGGAGCAACATGAACAGCTAGTGCAGAAACTCATTCGCGCATTGCGCGCCGCTGATCGGTAGGATCTGCCCGGCCTTGCGCTTGCCGACGGGCACCATGGGTTGCGCCCATATCTGAACCCTCCGAAAATCCACCACCCACAGGGTCGCTGCCCACGCGCAGGACCCGTTGATCTCGTTCCAGAGGAGCTGGCAGCGCTTCGCGTGCGTGTCGCATTTCGTGCAGTGGGTGTCGGGCATCATGCCGAGACGCGGGCCGATGGCGTTATAGAGTCGCGTGCCGCCCAGCGCGGGCATGTACGCCAATCGTGCTCTTCATGCTCTGCATCCAGCGGCTCTACACCACCTCGATCCGGGGATCTGCATTCCCCCATAAAGGGCTATTGCAGACACCGCCAGCACGTCGGAGACTGGACACCACTTCACTCTCATGAAGGCGACATGGAAGCCACAAAAGAGCAGCGCGACGCCGCCAGGAAAAATGCCATGCGCGCCGAGATGCTTCGCGCGCAGGCGAGGCGGTTCATGAAGTTCGTGGGCGAATGTCTTGCCCAAGAGGGGTTCTTGGCCCGCGCCGCGGTGGAAGGCCCAGCGTTACCGGGTGACGAGAGAGAGAGTTTCCAGCTCAATACTAGCTTCGGTCGCGTTTATGCTCAGTTCGGCTTTGCGAAGTGGGATGGACACCTCGTGGGGCGGTACCAATTTTCGCGCTTCGTTCTAGGCGCAGATGAAATGATGCGGCTGGTTCCGTTCCACGTGATCCTGATCGAGGATCAGGGGAACGCAACCTTTGCCGAGGATGGTTTCTTCGAGTGGAAGATCCCGGATAGTCCGGACAGCAATTACGGTCCGGCGCTCGTCGGCTGTTTGCTCCACGGATTCCAAGAGTCGCTTCCACAGATAAAGTGACCGCAGTAGAACCGATACGGCCAGATTCGCCCGGCGCCAATCTCCACGAATTGGGCTTTTCCTAGATCCATCTGCTCGATGGCGCTGGGCATCGGCGTGCAAGTTGCGCGCCGTCGCCAGCAGTTCATCCAGGCCGCATACGCGCCGCGGCAATTCCTTGGTGACCTTGCGCTGCAGGAAGTAATGGATGTTGTCCCCGAACGGGGTCATCGACAACGCGCGGAATATTCGCGCTTTAGTTTGCCAGTGCATTGGCCCCCTTGTACTTTTTATAAATACAAATGCTGGCTTGGTGGCTTGGTGGCTTGGTTGCGCCTCAGAATTGAGCAGCAACGCAATTTAGAGGCGTTGCCCGCACGTGCATTGCTTCCGCTGGTCGGCTGTGCCGCCGCGCCGCAGGTGATCGAGAGGCCGGAGGAGGTGAGGGTGCCAGTGGCCGTGCCGTGTGCGCACCGGCCCGCATACTTGCCTCACTTGGTGCGAGGCGTTGCGTAGGGCGTAACGAGTTCAAAGCAATCAAAAAGCGCTGCAGACTTTTTTGCCTTGAAATCAATGGCATGAACCTCGATGCATTTGTACGCGCTTTCGCCCCTTTGAAGGTAGAACGTTTCAGTTGATACCCCATTTGGAGACGAGTCGCTCGTAACCGCGGCAATGCCGTAACCACGCCCAACAAGCTCAGATAGCGACAACCCAACGCGCTGCCATTGGCTGTCAGGCGCTTGAACTGCTTGAGCGGATAGCGCGACTGTAGCGAGGAAAAAGGAAGCGATACGGAGGGTTTTCATTGTGAAGTCACAATTGATTCCGCCGGGGATGCGGTCGTGGCGCCTTGCGTCGTGCCGAAAGCGGCGCCGCCTCAGTCGCCATCATATCCGCTGGAAACGGCAGACTCAAATCTGAGGGACCCCCGGCGTGACGAGCGCGCGGCGGCATACTGAGCTCCGGTGGGGCTCCTGCATCCGTGTAGGCGCGGCCGCCGCCGGCCGCCAGGGGGCGGCGTCCCGCAGGCCTTCCAGGACAGGTTGTACCGCAAAGAAAAGTGCCGCGATCCGGGAGGAGAGTCGCGGCACTGCCGTGTCGCCGGGCAGGAACTGCGTTTCCAGGAAGATTGAGCCAGCCTGGTAGGTCACACGGGGCATGCCATCTCCTCGCGGATGCCGTAGTGGCGCTCGCCGCGGGTGCGCAGGCAAATCGAGCGAGGACCGACGAACTGGATGCTGTAGGCGAGTTGGAAGCTCAGCCGAGTGCCCCGGTAATCGAACGCCAGGCGGTCGATTGTCCATGGCAGCGCCATGATTGCTGCGGTATCGACCCCCGTCAGGGTAAGGGTGGCGCCGGCTGCCTGGGCGGCAGCCTCAACCTCAGGGTTCCAGGTGTCGGCTGTGAGCAGCGGATCTTCTATGGTCAGGTGGAGGCAGCGGATGGCCAAACGCGCAGCCCCATGGGATTGGCTGTAGAGGTAGACGGTACCGGGGGCGCAGGCGAACATGTCTCTCTCACTTATACTGTATGGATATACAGTATAAGAGCCGCCTGACTGGGAATGCCGAAAGTTGAGTTAACTGTATGGATATACAGTATCAAACTTCGATGCCAGGCCCCAAAAGCAAAAAGCCCACCGAAGGGGTGGGCTTTTCAAGTTCCAAACTTTGGAAGTTCTCATTCCAAAATTCACATTAAGTTAGCGGGCACATACCTGCTAACTCATTTAATTCTTGGGGTGGCTGATGGGACTCGAACCCACGACGACAGGAATCACAATCCTGGACTCTACCAACTGAGCTACAGCCACCGTCGATGTCGTTCAGCTAAGTGCCGAACAACGAAGAACAAGATCATACAATGCCAAAAGCCGGATGGCTAGTACTCTGCACAAATTTTTTCTGTGCCGCCTGCTTAAACGCCGAGCTTGGAGGAATCCTCCAGCTCAAGCATTCGGCAGATCGCGGCCATGCTGCCGACCATGGTGCGTCGTTGTGCGCCCTGGTAGATGCGAACGCCTTTGGATTGGCGGAAGGGCACGGGCTTGACGGGGCGGCGGGCGGAGAGGCGGTTGGCTGGCAGCATGGCTACACCTGGTGACTTGCAACAACAGTTAGCGGTACCCGCTACGCGGGCGCGTTGGCACAATCGGGTGTCGGCTTGATCGGGGTTCGCCCGCCTCAGCCGCACTCGTCAGAAGGCGCCGGGGCGGATCAGGCCGACGGCGATGCCTTCCAGTGAGAACTCTTCGCGGCCGGCTTGCACGATGATGCTGGGGAAGTCGGGGTTCTCGGCGATCAGCTCGATGGTGTCGCCGCGGCGGTTTAGGCGCTTCACGGTGACGTCGTCGCCCAGGCGGGCGACGACGATCTTGCCGTTGGTGGCTTCGCTGGCGCGTTTGACGGCAAGCAGGTCGCCGTCGAGGATGCCGGCGTCGCGCATGCTGAGGCCACGCACCCGGAGGAGGTAATCTGGCTGCACGTCGAAGACCGAGGCGTCGATCTGGTATTGGCGGTCGATGTGTTCGGCGGCGAGGATCGGGCTGCCGGCTGCGACGCGCCCGACCAGCGGCAGCGTCAGCTGCATTACGCCGGCCATGGGCAGGGAGAACTGGTCGGGTAGCTCGGAGTCGCTGCGCGAGACCTTGAGGCGGATGCCGCGCGAGGCGCCGGGGTGAGCTCGATCACGCCTTTGCGGGCCAGGGCACGTAAGTGTTCCTCGGCTGCGTTGGGTGAGGAGAAGCCGAACTTGGCGGCGATCTCGGCGCGCGTGGGCGGGAAGCCCGTGTGCTGGAGGCTGCTGCGGATCAAGTCGAAAATCTGCTGCTGTCGCGGTGTCAGGGTCGCCATGGTCGCCGGTGTTTGAAAGCACTGTATGTTTAAACAGTATGCTGTGATTTTATACAGTATCGAGTGAAGTGCAAGCGGAATTTTGGGAGTTTGCGCATTGACAGGTGCGTCCCACGGGTCCTGGCGCGTGCCGTGACGAGTGGGTGGAGGGTTACAATCCGCGGCACCCGAAGCGTCTTGCGTTGTGCGCTGTTCAACCTTCCTGGCTCTCGACCACTTTCCCGCCATGTCTCTCCTGCCTCGTGTTGTCGTGCTCGCTACCGGCGGCACCATTGCCGGTTCTTCTTCCAATCCAGCCAGCAGCGCGAAGTACCAGGCGGCCACGGTGCCGGTGACTGCGCTGCTCGATGCGGTGCCGGCGCTGGGCGCGGTGGCGCGGGTCGAGGCGGAGCAGGTGGCTCAGGTAGATAGCAAAGACATGTCGTTCGCGCTGTGGTCCAGGCTGGTGGAGCGCGTGGCTTTCTGGTCCGCGCAGCCCGATGTCTCGGGCATTGTCATTACGCACGGCACCGATACCCTGGAAGAAACGGCCATGCTGCTGCACCTGGCTTGCGTGGGCACGGTGCCGGTGGTGCTGACGGCTGCCATGCGGCCTTCGACCTCGTTGTCGGCGGATGGCCCGTTGAACCTGCTGGATGCGGTGCGCGTGGCAGCTGACGCTGATGCGGCGGGCAAGGGCGTGCTGCTGGTGATCAACCAGGAGATTCATGCGGGGCGCGATGTGGTGAAGGCGCACACGTCGGCGGTGAATGCTTTTGTGTCGCCGGTGTCCGGGCCAATTGGTTTTGTGCAGGACAATCTGGTGCGCTTCGCGCGCACCGCTAGCCGCTTGCCGGCCAAGGCCTGGCCGGTGCCTTCCGTGTGGCCGCAGGTCGAGATCCTGGCTAGTTATGCGGAGCCGGGTCGGATCGTGGTGGATGCCTTGGCGCAGGCGGGCGTGTCGGGCCTGGTGGTGGCGGCTGCCGGCAATGGTTCGGTCCACCAGTCGCTGGTGGAGGCGTTGGTCGATGCGGCCGGCGCGGGGGTGGCGGTCGTGCGCAGTTCGCGTACAGGGGCAGGGCATGTGGCGATTCCTGCGCCTCCCCGGCCGGCGTCGGGTGCCTTTGTTTCTGCCGGCGACCTCAATCCTTATAAGGCGCGCGTGCTGCTGGCCCTGGCTCTGGCTGCGGAGCCAGGACTGGCAAAGGACCCGGCGGCGCTGCAGGCGCTGTTCGCCGAACACTGAGACGGCTTGCTCCCGATGGCAAAAGCACGCTATACTTTAAGGCTATTCAACCTTGCTGCACCGGACATGGCGCTCGGGCAGCTTATCCAAAAGGAGCGTCAATGCGTCATTACGAAATCGTATTTATCGTCCATCCGGACCAGAGCGAACAAGTCCCGGCCATGATCGAGCGTTACAAGACGCTGGTCACGTCCCAGGAAGGCCAGATCCACCGCGTGGAAGACTGGGGTCGCCGTCAGATGGCCTACATGATCCAGAAGCTGGCCAAGGCTCACTACGTTTGCCTGAACATCGAATGCGGCAAGGAAACCCTGGCTGAACTCGAACACGCGTTCAAGTTCAACGATGCAGTGCTGCGCCACCTCATCGTTCAGACCAAGAAGGCTGAAACCGCACCGTCCCCGATGATGAAGGAAGTGCAGCGCGAAGAAGCTCGCAAGGCCGCGCAACAGACCAGCGAAGTCCAGGCCGCCTAAGTGCGGACTGTTGTGGTTGCCGCGGGCGTTGATCGCCGCGGCGGCAAGTGCGGGCATCGGTGCGGGAGAGTGCGTTGAACCAGTTAAGGCTCTGCGCAACGCTCGCGGAACGCGATGCCTTGCGTTACACCCCGGCCGGGGTCCCCGTGGTCAACTGCATCTTGCAGTACGCGGGCGAGACGGTCGAGGCGCAAACGCCCAGGCAGGTGGAGTTCGCCATCGCCGCCATGGGAATCGGTCAGATCGGCCAGCGGCTTGAGCGTACCCCGCTCGGCGCGATGCTCGACTGCGAAGGATTCCTGGCCCGCAAGCACCGCAACAGCAAGGCTCTCGTCTTTCACATCACTGGATGTAAAGCATTCGAAAAGGATTGAATCATGGCATTCGTCAAACGTGACAACAAGAACAAGAAGCGCTTCCAACAGCAAAACCCGCTGTTCAAGCGTAAGCGCTTCTGCCGCTTCACCGTGGCTGGCGTGGAACAGATCGACTACAAGGATCTGGACACCCTGAAGGATTTCATCGGCGACAACGGCAAGATCACGCCGGCCCGCCTGACCGGCACCAAGGCGCACTATCAGCGTCAGCTCGACACGGCCATCAAGCGCGCGCGTTTCCTCGCGCTGATGCCCTACACCGACCTGCACAAGAACTGATCGGCCCTAGGTCCGTTACGGAGAAAACACGATGCAAATTATTCTGCTTGAGAAAGTCATCAATCTGGGCAACCTGGGTGACATCGTTCGCGTGAAGGACGGCTACGCCCGTAACTTCCTGATCCCGAACAAGAAGGCCCGCCGCGCTACCCAGACTGCTATCAGCGAGTTCGAAGTCAAGCGCGCTGAACTGGAAAAGGCAGCCGCCGAAAAGCTGGCCGCCTCGCAAGCCGAAGGCGAAAAGCTGAACGGCCTGACCGTGCAAATCACCCAGAAGTCGGGTGTGGACGGCCGCCTGTTCGGTTCGGTGACCAACGCCGACATCGCTGAAGCCCTGGCTGGCCAAGGCTTCAAGGTCGAGAAGGCGCAAGTGCGTCTGCCGAATGGTCCGCTGAAGGTTGTTGGCGACCACCCGGTCAGCGTCTCGCTGCACACCGACGTGCTGGTCGACGTGACGGTTTCCGTCCTGGGCGAACACGTCTAAGCATCGGCCTTGCTACTGGTTCCCCCTTGCCCTTCGGGGTGGTGGGAGCCGGGTGCCAGTGCCGCTTGCTTGACCAAACAAAAAGGCAGGAGCATCGCGCTCCTGCCTTTTTGTTTGGCCGCGGCCCTTGCTTGCCTCAATGCCTTATTGCCTTGTTGCTATAGGGCGGGGCTGGTTGTCCCGTCGTCACATGCCAGGATGTGCCAACAGCCGGCTGCGAATTCTCCGCCGGCTCGCTGGCGCCGGCCGTTATAATCCCTCCCTATGAACGCGCCTGTCGCAGACCCCCAACTAGACAATCTCAAGGTACCGCCGCATTCCATCGAAGCCGAGCAATCGGTGCTGGGTGGCTTGCTGCTGGACAATGCCGCCTGGGACCGTATCGCCGACTTCCTGTCCGAGGCGGATTTCTATCGCTTCGATCACCGGATGATCTTCCAGAGCATCTCCCGGCTGATCGCCGCCACCAAGCCCGCCGACGTCATCACCGTCTACGAGACGCTGCAAGGCGCGGGCAAGGCGGAAGAGGTGGGCGGCCTGGCCTATCTGAATTCCCTCGCACAGAACACGCCTAGCGCGGCCAATATCCGTCGCTATGCGGAGATCGTGCGCGAGCGCTCGGTGCTGCGCAAGCTGGTGACCGTGGCCGACGATATCGCTACCGCGGCTTTCGCCCCCAAAGGTCGCGAGGTGCGGGAGCTGCTCGACGAGGCGGAATCCAAGGTGTTCGCCATTGCCGAGGAAGGCTCGCGCGGGCAGAAGGGTTTCCAGGAAATCCAGCCGCTGCTGACCCAGGTGGTCGAGCGTATCGACGAGCTGTACCACCGTGACTCCAGCACCGACGTCACCGGCGTGCCTACCGGTTTTATCGACCTGGACCGCATGACCAGCGGCATGCAGGCGGGCGACCTGATCATCGTGGCCGGTCGCCCCTCCATGGGTAAGACCGCTTTCTCGCTGAATATCGGCGAGCACGTGGCGGTGGAGCAGGGCCTGCCGGTGGCGGTGTTCTCGATGGAAATGGCGGGCACGCAGCTGGCCATGCGTATGCTGGGCTCGGTCGGCCGGCTCGACCAGCACCGCCTGCGTACCGGCCGCTTGCTCGACGAAGACTGGCCGCGGCTCACGCACGCCATCCAGCGCATGAACGATGCGCAATTGTTCATCGACGAAACGCCGGCGCTGAGCTCGATGGAGCTGCGCGCCCGTTCGCGCCGGCTGGCGCGCCAGTGCGGCCAGCTCGGACTGATCGTCATCGACTACCTGCAGCTGATGTCGGGCTCGGGCGGCGGCGAAAACCGCGCCACCGAAATCTCGGAAATCTCGCGGTCGCTCAAGGGCCTGGCGAAGGAACTCAACTGCCCGGTGATTGCACTGTCGCAGCTGAACCGGAGCCTGGAGCAGCGCCCGAACAAGCGCCCGGTGATGTCCGACTTGCGTGAATCCGGCGCTATCGAGCAGGATGCCGATGTGATCCTGTTTATTTACCGCGACGAGGTCTACAACCCCGATTCGCAGGACAAGGGCACGTCCGAGATCATCATCGGCAAGCAGCGTAACGGCCCAATTGGTACCGTGCGGCTGACGTTCCTGGGCCAGTTCACCAAGTTCGACAACTTCAGCGGCGGCCCCGCTTTCTTCGACAACGACAACTGAAGCCAGTCCTGGCGCGGCTTGCCGGGCATCGTGGCTCGGTGGCCACAGTCGATCGTGCATGCCGCGTGTCAAAGTCCCCCGGCATCGCCGCACAAACCTGTAAAATGTTGCGTTTTGATGACAGCCGCCTCCGGGCGGCTGTCGTGCAATGCGTACCCGCCTGATTCAGTAACTAGTAACTACCCGCAGCGCCCCGCGCTTCGACAAGGAACATTCCATGTTCGGCCGATTCATGCCCACCGAGGGCAAGTTCTTCGAATACTTCAACCAGCATGCCGATTGCGCGGTGACCGCCGCCCGCGAGCTGGAAGTGCTGGTCAACGACCTGCCCAATGCCGAGGCCCACGCCCGCCGCGTGCAGGCCACGGAAAAGAAAGCCGATCGCATCACGCACGACACGATCGACCTGCTGCACAAGACCTTCATCACGCCGCTGGACCGTGATGAGATCCACAAGCTCATCACCACCATGGACGACATCCTCGACCTGATGGAAGACGTGGCTGAAACCATCTCGCTGTACGACGTGACCAGCCTGACCGACGAGGCGCGCAAGCTGGCCTCCATCTGCGTGCAGTGTTGCGACCAGGTCAAGATCGCGGTCGGCCTGCTCGATGACATGAGCAATGCCGGCGCCATCCTGAAGACGGCGCAGCAGATCGACCAGCTCGAGTCCGAGGCCGATCGCGTGATGCGCGCCGCCATGTCCAAGCTGTTCCGCGACGAAACGGACGTCAAGCGCCTGATCAAGCTGAAGGCGATCTACGAGCAGCTCGAAACCATTACCGACAAGTGCGAGGACGTTGCCAACATTCTCGAAGGCATCGTCCTGGAAAACGCCTGAGGCACAAATCGGAATGCAAACAATACAAATGAGCCTGTGGGTCATCGGCTTGCTGGTGGCTCTCGCCTTGCTGTTCGATTTCATGAACGGCTTTCACGATGCCGCCAATTCGATTGCCACGGTGGTGTCGACGGGCGTGCTCAAGCCGCACCACGCGGTGGCCATGGCGGCCATGTGCAATGTGGTGGCGATTTTTATCTTCCACCTGAAGGTGGCGGCTACGGTGGGGACCGGCACGATCGACGTCAACATCGTCGATCACTACGTGATCTTCGGCGCGCTGATGGGGGCCATTGCCTGGAACCTGATCACCTGGTACTACGGCATTCCCTCGTCGTCCTCGCACGCGCTGATCGGTGGCCTGGTTGGCGCCGCGGTGGCCAAGAGCGGCACCAGCGCACTGGTGGGCGGCGGCCTGCTCAAGACCGTGGCATTTATCGTCATTTCGCCGCTGCTGGGCTTCCTGCTCGGTTCGCTGATGATGGTGATCGTGGCCTGGACGTTCTTCCGTACGCCGCCGTCGCGGGTTGATCGCTGGTTCCGCCGGCTGCAGCTGGTCTCCGCTTCGCTCTACAGCCTGGGCCACGGCGGCAATGACGCGCAGAAGACCATCGGCATTATCTGGATGCTGCTGATCGCGAGCGGCCACGTGGCGCAGGGCGGCGCGGAGCCGCCGATCTGGGTCATCGTTTCCTGCTACGTGGCGATCGGCATGGGCACCATGTTTGGTGGCTGGCGCATTGTGCGTACCATGGGCCAGAAGATCACCAAGCTCAAGCCGGTAGGCGGCTTCTGCGCGGAGACGGGCGGCGCCATCACGCTGTTCATTGCCTCGGCGCTGGGCGTGCCGGTGTCGACCACCCATACCATCACCGGCGCCATCGTCGGCGTGGGCTCGGTGCAGAAGATGTCGGCGGTGCGCTGGGGCGTGGCCGGCAACATCGTCTGGGCCTGGGTGCTGACGATTCCGGCATCCGCGTTCATGGCTGCCATTGCATGGTGGATTGGCAAGCACGTGCTCTGAAGCACGGCAGCTGGATTCCACAAGCAAACAAACAAAAAGCCAGGCGAGATGCCTGGCTTTTTTGTTTGTGGCGAAGGACGGTGACGATCGCTAACGATTGGCGAATGCGGCGATCGGGTCATCGTCCACCGGGGCTTGGGGAGCAACGGAAGGCGGTGGTGGTGCAGCCGGGGCGGCCCGAGGCGGCACCACGGATGCCGGCGTCTGGTCGATCCCCGCCGCGACCCGCCGGGCGCCGTTGTACCGAGAGGCCCAGTACGACTTGGTCATGTCCTCGAGGCGCACCGTGCCGCCGGTGGAGGGCGCATGGACAAAGCGGTTCTGCCCGACATAGATGCCGACATGCGAGTTGGCCCGGCCGGTGGTATTGAAGAAAACCAGGTCGCCCGAGGCCACTTGGCTGCGCTCCAGCGACACGCCGCGCTCGCCCATGGCTTCGGTGGTGCGTGGCAGGTTGACGTTGGCGGCGCGCAGCACGACATAGCGGACCAGGCCGCTGCAGTCGAAGCCCGAGTCTGGCGTATTGCCGCCGTAGCGATAGGGCGTGCCAACCAGCGACATCGCCTGGATGGAGACTTCTTCCAGTCCGGCGCTGGGATCCACCATGGGGGTGCCTGCCGGACGTGGCTGGGCACTATAACGCCCAGGCGGCGTCGAGGCGCAGGCGGCGAGCAGCAATGCTGCCGTGCAAAGCAGGTGCAGGCGGGCACTGAGCAAGGCGCGCGCCTGGCTGGGCACGCGTCTTCCGGTTTGGGCTATCTGGCGCAGAGGCATCCTTCTCGGTCCGGTCCCGGGCCAGGTGCCGTGGCGCGAGGGGAGCAGCCCAGCGAGGGAGCCGCCCCTGGCGCCTTACCAGCGCAGTTGCGCGTTGTAGGTGCCCGTACTCACGTTGACCGACTTGGCCTGTCCCTTATAAGTCGCTTCGATATTGTAGCTGCCTTGCGGGGCCTTGATCAGGCACTTGGGCCCGGACGCGGTAAAGCTGGCCACTTCATGGCCTTCGCGGGTCATCTTGACGGCGACGTCGGCCAGGTACTCGCCGCGCTCGCCCTGGGTGAACAGCAGGCCGATGTTGAAGTTCTTCTGCTGCGCGGCCAGTTGCTGCTGTTCGTCCGCGGCAATGCCCCCGCAGATGTAGCTGACGGGGCCCATGGTGCGGATCACCATTTCGTCGGCGGCGAGCGCGGGGCCCGCGAGCAGCGAGAAGACGGCAATCGCGACGCTGCCGGCCAGCGCGAGCCGCAGCGGTGTGTGGTGCAGGTGGTTGTCCATCAATGTCTCCATCGATCCAACAAGCCGGGAGGGGCAAAAAAACGCCCGCCGGACGCCGGCACGCGAGGTGCCGAAATGGCGGGCGCTCCGGATACTTTGATGCTAGGCCACGCCGGTAGGCAAATCTGCCGGACGTGGTCCTACAAGGGCATCCGATGGTTCCGGAGGGTGCGGAGGGTGCAGAGGGTGCAGAGGCTTAGTCTTTAGCGATGATGCGCCCCTTAAAGGACATCCGCGGCATGGTCGGCCAGGCGCGAGCGTTCGCCGCGCGCCAGCGTCACATGGCCACTGTGGCTCCAGCCCTTGAACCGGTCGACCACGTAGGTAAGGCCGGACGAGCCCTCGGTCAGGTAAGGCGTGTCGATCTGCGCGATGTTGCCCAAGCAGATGATCTTGGTGCCGGGGCCGGCACGCGTTACCAGCGTCTTCATCTGCTTTGGCGTCAGGTTCTGGGCCTCGTCGATGATGACGAACTTGTTGACGAAGGTGCGTCCGCGCATGAAGTTCATGCTCTTGACCTTGATGCGGGAGCGGATCAGTTCCTGGGTGGCGGCGCGGCCCCATTCGCCGGCGCTATCGTCGCTCTTTTGCAGCACTTCCAGGTTGTCATCGAAAGCGCCCATCCAGGGCTGCATCTTTTCTTCCTCGGTGCCCGGCAGGAAGCCGATGTCCTCGCCGACCGGCACGGTGGCGCGGGTGACGATGATCTCGTTGTAGAGTTTCTGGTCGAGCACCTGCTCCAGGCCCGCCGCCAGTGCCAGCAGGGTCTTGCCGGTACCGGCCTGGCCCAGCAGGGTGACGAAGTCGATCTCCGGGTGCATCAGCAGGTTGAGCGCGAAGTTCTGCTCGCGGTTGCGGGCGGTCACGCTCCACACATTGTTCTTGTGGTGCGTGTAGTCCTTGAGCGTTTGCAGCAGCGCGGTCTTGCCGTTGATTTCCTTGACCTGGGCGTACAGCGGTAGGCTGCCGTCGCTGGGTTCCAGGAAGACGAACTGGTTGACCAGGAAGGAGGGCACCAGCGGGCCCGTCAGGCGATAGAACATGGCGCCGGACTTCGGGTCTTGCCAGCTTTCCACGCCCTTGCCATGCTTGGCCCAGAAGTCGTTGGGCAGCAGCATCACCCCCGAGTACAGCAGGTCCTTGTCCTCGAGGACCTGGTCGTTGAAGTAGTCCTCGGCGGGCAGGCCGAGCGCGCGCGCCTTGATGCGCATGTTGATGTCTTTCGACACCAGCACGACCTGGCGCTCCGGGAACTGCTGCTGCAGGGCGCTGACCACGCCCAGGATCTGGTTATCCGCCTTGCCCTGCGGCAGGCCGTCAGGCAGCTTGATCTCGTTGAGCTTGGTTTGCAGGAACAGCTTGCCCTGCGCATCGCGGTTGCCCAGCTTGGCCAGCGGCAAGCCCTCGTCGAGCACGCCATCGGTGCCGCCCACCAGTGCGTCCAGCGTGCGGCTCACGGTGCGGGCGTTGCGCGCGACTTCGCTCATGCCCTTCTTGTGGTTGTCTAGCTCCTCGAGCGTCATCATCGGCAGATAGACGTCGTGCTCTTCGAAGCGGAACAGCGAGGACGGGTCGTGCATCAGCACATTGGTGTCCAGCACGAACAGCTTGCTGGGGCCGGTGTGTTTCTGCATGCGACGGTTGGTCGTGCCAGGGGCCTTGGCGGGCACCTTGGGCACGGCGGCCAGCGACGGCACGGACTTCAGCGCGGACGGCGGCGCATCCTTGGTGCGCGCTCGCGTCGAACCGCTGGCGCTGGCCACCACGGCCGGCGCGTTTTCCGCTTTGCTAGTTCCGGTTTCCAGCAAGGCCACACGCTCCAGCGCCGGCACAGGTTTCTTACCCTGTGACGCTGATTTGGCCTTAGTCAGCTTGGTTACCGGAGCGAATTCGCTCGGGTCAAGCAATTGGGCAGGCTTGGCGGGCATGGTCGGCAGCGGCATGCTAGGCTTTCCTTTCAGGGGGAGAAGACGGCTGGAAAACGGCGCAGGACACTGGCGTGGCCGCATGGCGCCACGTCATTGGGGATCGTGTCCTGTGCGTACAAACCACACAAACAAAAAAGCCGCCAACCTGGTTAGCAGGTTTGGCGGCTTTCTTTCGGACCGGAGACACGGCAGGTCCGCTACCGGCCTGTGGCAGCGTGCGCCTGGGCCGGGACGATGAAGCAGCGTGGCATCCGGATCTTGAACTCATTAAAGGTCAATGTATCCGAACGTTTTCTGTTTTGCAATCGCTTGCCGAGTGGACTTTTGACGGTGTTGCTGCGCCGCATTAAAGTGCCGGGCCGAATCACCGTGGATCACGCCCCGGATCACGCCTCGGATCAGAGGCCGCGCACGATTTCCAGCACCTCGTCGACGTGGTTGGGCACCTTGATGCCGCGCAGGGCATGGCGCAGGATGCCCTTGCCGTCGATGATGAAGGTGCTGCGCTCGATGCCGCGCACTTCCTTGCCATACATTTTCTTCATCTTGATGACATCGAACAGATGGCACACGGCTTCATCGCCATCGGAGATCAACTCGAAGGGCAGTTCCAGCTTGGCCTTGAAGTTCTCGTGCGACTTCAGGCTGTCGCGCGAGATGCCGAAGACCACCGTGCCTGCCTTGACGAAGTTGTCATGCTGGTCGCGGAAGTTCATGGCTTCGGTAGTGCAGCCCGGGGTGTTGTCCTTGGGATAGAAATACAGGACGACGGTCTTGCCGCGCTGGGCGCCAAGGCTGAACGTGCCGCCGGTGGCGGGCGCGCTGAAATCGGGTACGGGCTGGCTGAGACTGACTGTCATTCTTATGGCTCCTGGGAGGGACAGGAAGGGGGCGGCTGCGTGAGTGCGGCCACCATGGTGGCGGCAGATGGGGGCGGGGCGGCTAACTTCAAGCGTGGCGCGTGCTTAACTTGCGTGAACCAGCCTGCCCGGGCCGCCGGGCCGGCTCAGGCAGGCTCCTCCAGCAGCAGGATGGCCGCCACCTTGCGGCCTTCCGCCATCAGGATGTTGTAAGTGCGGCAGGCGGCCTGCAGATCCATGGCGTCCACCCCGACATGCAGGCGCGCCAGGGAAGCGGTCAGGCGAGGATGGGGGAAGCGCAGGCGGCTGCCGGTGCCCAGCAGCACTACTTCGGGCGAGTGCGCCAGCAGGCCTTCGAAGTGCGCGGGTTCCAGGTCTTCGAAGCGCTGCACCGGCCAGGGCCGGATCTCGCCTTCGGGCATGACCAGCACGGATTCCGTGTAGCGCACCATATTGATTTCGATATAGCCCGGGCCGTACGACGTTACCGTATTGAGGGCATTGGGCTGGTCTGCGTGGAGTTTCAAGGGCGAACCTTATCTGGCGCTGCCCCTCGCGGCGCGCGCGGCGACTCGGCCGGGGCAGCGCAGGGCGGGTTGAGAGCATTTTGGGGCAGGCGGGCCGGGCGGCTTTGCTGCGGCCCCGGGGTACCGGCGGCGTGCGCTGCAATGCAAGAATCCCTGCCGAAGTCTGTCATAATCCGATAAATTATAGCTTTTGCCTCCCTGCCTGCCACGTTTTGCGTTGCAACGCAGCGTACAGGCTACCCGGGCCGCTCCTTTCCCACCCAGATTCCCTAGATAGCCGCCGCTACCCGGCGGCGCTTGCCTCCTGCCAACATCGCCGTGAAACCGATCCAGAAATCCAACAAGCTCAACAATGTTTGCTATGACATCCGCGGCCCGGTGCTGGAGAAGGCCAAGCAGATGGAAGAGGAAGGCCACAAGATCATCAAGCTGAACATCGGCAACCTGGCCGTCTTCGGCTTTGACGCGCCGGAAGAGATCCAGCAGGACATGATGCGCAACCTGCCCAATTCGGCCGGGTACTCGGACTCCAAGGGCATCTTCGCCGCGCGCAAGGCGATCATGCACTACACGCAGCAGAAGAACATCGAGGGCGTGGGCCTGGACGACATCTACGTCGGCAACGGCGCCTCCGAGCTGATCGTGATGTCGATGAACGCGCTGCTCAACAGCGGCGACGAAGTGCTGGTTCCGGCGCCGGACTACCCGCTGTGGACCGCCGCGGTGAGCCTGTCGGGCGGCACCCCGGTGCACTATGTGTGCGACGAGGCCAACGAGTGGATGCCCGATCTGGACGATATCCGCGCCAAGATCACGCCGAATACCAAGGCCATCGTCGTCATCAACCCCAACAACCCCACCGGCGCCCTGTACTCGGACGAACTGCTCAACGCCATCGTGGCGATTGCGCGCGAACACGGCCTGATCATCTTTGCCGACGAGATCTACGACAAGGTGCTGTACGACGGCCATAGCCACACGTCCATTGCCGCGCTGTCGACCGATGTGCTGACGGTGACCTTCAACGGCCTGTCCAAGAACTATCGCTCGTGCGGCTACCGCGCCGGCTGGATGGTGGTATCGGGCGACAAGCGGCCCGCGCTGGACTATATCGAGGGGCTGAACATGTTGTCCTCGATGCGCCTGTGCGCCAACGTGCCCGGCCAGTGGGCCATCCAGACCGCGCTGGGCGGCTACCAGAGCATCAACGACCTGGTAAACGAAGGCGGGCGCCTGCGCCGCCAGCGCGATCTTGCCCACGAACTGATCACCCAGATCCCGGGCGTCACCTGCGTCAAGCCCAAGGCCGCGCTGTACCTGTTCCCCAAGCTCGACCTGTCGATGTACCCGATCCAGGACGACCAGGAGTTCATCTATGAACTGCTGCAGGAGTCCAAGGTGCTGCTGGTGCAGGGCACCGGCTTCAACTGGGGCAAGCCGGACCATTTCCGTATCGTGTTCCTGCCCCACGAGGAGGACCTGCGCGAGGCCATCGGCCGCGTGGGCCGTTTCCTGGAGGCATACCGCAAGCGCCACGGCCACGCGGCCTGAGCAAGGCCATTGCGGCGTAATCCATTTTTCAGCAACTCAGAGTCAGATCGTCCATGAATCCCATCAAAGTAGGCCTGCTTGGCATCGGTACCGTCGGTAGCGGCACGTTCAATGTGCTGCAACGTAACCAGGAAGAAATCCGCCGCCGCGCCGGGCGCGGCATCGAGATTGCCATGGTGGCCGACCTCAACACCGAGCGCGCCCGCGAGCTGACCGGTGGGCAGGTCGAGGTGGTGGCCGACGCCAACGAGGTCGTCACCCGCCCCGAGATCGACATCGTGATCGAGCTGATCGGCGGCTACGGCATCGCTCGCGAGCTGGTGCTCAAGGCCATCGAGAACGGCAAGCACGTGGTCACCGCCAACAAGGCGCTGCTGGCCGTGCATGGCAACGAAATCTTCGAAGCCGCCCGCAAGAAGGGCGTGATCGTCGCCTTCGAAGCCGCGGTGGCCGGTGGCATCCCCATCATCAAGGCGCTGCGCGAAGGCCTGACCGCCAACCGCATCGAGTGGATCGCCGGCATCATCAATGGCACCACCAACTTCATCCTGTCGGAGATGCGCGACAAGGGCCTGGACTTCGACACCGTGCTCAAGCAGGCGCAAGCGCTGGGCTATGCCGAGGCCGATCCCACTTTCGACATCGAAGGCATCGATGCCGCGCACAAGATCACGCTGATGAGCTCGATCGCCTTCGGCATGCCGGTGCAGTTCGACAAGGCCTACGTGGAAGGCATCACCAAACTGTCGGCCGTGGATATCCGCTACGCCGAAGAGCTGGGCTACCGCATCAAGCTGCTGGGCCTGACGCGCCGTCGTGAAAACGGCATCGAGCTGCGCGTGCACCCGACGCTGGTGCCGGCCAAGCGCCTGATCGCCAACGTGGAAGGCGCCATGAACGCCGTGCTGGTGCAGGGCGACGCCGTGGGCGCCACGCTGTACTACGGCAAGGGCGCCGGCGCCGAGCCGACCGCCTCCGCCGTGATCGCCGACCTGGTCGATGTGACCCGCCTGCACACCGCCGACCCCGAGCACCGCGTGCCGCACCTGGCGTTCCAGCCGGACGCGCTGTCCAGCGTGCCGGTGCTCCCGATCGAGGAAGTCACCAGCTCGTACTACCTGCGCATGCGCGTGGCGGACGAGACCGGCGTGCTGGCCGACATCACCCGCATCCTGGCTGACGCCGGCATCTCCATCGATGCCATGCTGCAGAAGGAGTCGCGCGAAGGCGAGCCGCAGACCGACATCATCATGCTCTCGCACCTCACTCTCGAGAAGCAGGTCAACGCCGCCATCGCCAAGATCGAGGCGCTGCCGACCGTGCTGTCGGCAGTCACGCGCCTGCGCATGGAAGAACTGAACTGAACGCACCGATGAAATACCAGTCGACGCGCGGCCATGAGATGCCGCAAACCTTCTCCGAGATCCTGCTGGGCGGCCTGGCGCCGGACGGCGGCCTTTACCTGCCCCGGGAGTACCCGCAGATCACGGCCGACGAGCTGGAAGCCTGGCGCAAGCTGTCGTACGCCGATCTCGCCTTCGAAGTCCTGTCCCGCTTCTGCGACGACATCCCGGCCGAGGACCTGCGCGCCCTGACGCGCAAGACCTACACCGCCGAGGTGTACTGCAATGCCCGTCCCGGCGACAACACCGCCGACATCACCCCGCTGCGCACGCTGGGTGAAGAGGGCGGCACGCAACTGCAGCTGCTGGGCCTGTCCAACGGCCCCACGCTGGCCTTCAAGGACATGGCCATGCAGCTGCTCGGCAACCTGTTCGAGTACGCACTGGCGCGTGCCGGACAGGAGCTGAACATTCTCGGCGCCACCTCGGGCGACACCGGCAGCGCGGCGGAATACGCCATGCGCGGCAAGCGCGGCATCCGCGTGTTCATGCTGAGCCCGCACCGCAAGATGAGCGCGTTCCAGACCGCGCAGATGTTCAGCCTGCAGGACCCGAACATCTTCAACCTGGCGGTGGAAGGCGTGTTCGACGATTGCCAGGACATCGTCAAGGCGGTCTCCAACGATCTCGACTACAAGGCCCGCCAGAAGATCGGCACGGTCAACTCGATCAACTGGGCGCGCGTGGTGGCCCAGGTGGTGTACTACTTCAAGGGCTGGCTGCTGGCCACCGACGGCCCGGGCCAGAAGGTCTCGTTCTGCGTGCCGTCGGGCAATTTCGGCAACGTCTGCGCCGGTCATATCGCGCGCATGATGGGCCTGCCGATCGACAAGCTGGTGGTCGCCACCAACGAGAACGACGTGCTCGACGAGTTCTTCCGCACCGGCACCTACCGTGTGCGCAAGTCGGCGGAGACGTACCACACCTCTAGCCCGAGCATGGACATCTCGAAGGCGTCGAACTTTGAGCGCTTCGTCTTCGACCTGCTGGGCCGCGACGGCGACAAGCTGGCCAAGATGTTCCGCGAGGACGTCGACACCAAGGGCGGCTTCGACCTGTCCGGCACGCCGGAATTCGAGCGCATCCGCGCCTTCGGCTTCGTCTCGGGCCGCAGCACGCACGAGGACCGTCTCACCACCATCCGCGACCTGTCCGAGCGCTACGGCATCACCATCGACACGCACACCGCCGATGGCATCAAGGTCGCGCGCGAGCATCTCACGCCTGGCGTGCCGATGCTGGTGCTGGAAACCGCGCTGCCGGCCAAGTTCGCCGACACCATCCGCGAAGCGCTTGGCCATGAGCCGGAGCGTCCGGCAGCCTTCGACGGCATCGAGAACCTGCCGCAGCGCTTCGAGGTCATGCCGGCGGATGCCGACCGGATCAAGGCTTACATCGCCGGCCACACCGGCCTGTAAGGCCCGGCCGCTGCCGGCTGCGTTCCTGCCGGCAGCGCGCCAACTCGCTACAATCAGATTTGCCGAGCAGAAATCGCACGGCCCTCGCATTGCCCCGGATGTATCGGGGGCGGTACGCGGGCCGTTTCCCATGGGTGCTGGATGGCCACGGGTTTGCTGTTCCAGGCTCACACAAGCTGTCTCACTTACCTGTTTCCTCATGACCCAAGCTGCCGCGCCCGCCCGTCCCCCCATGCTGACCATGGCCCAGGCCCTCGAGGCCCTGCTGGCCGGCGCCCGCCCGCTCGCCGAAGCCGAGCGCATCGCCACGCTCGACGCCAATGGCCGCGTGTTGGCCGCGCCGGTGTCGAGCACGCTGGACGTGCCGCCGGCCGACAACACCTCGATGGACGGCTACGCCGTGCGCAGCGCCGACGTGGCGGCGCCGGGCGCGCGCCTGCGGGTGGCCCAGCGCATCCCCGCCGGCCACGTCGGCACGGCGCTGGCGGCCGGCACGGCGGCGCGCATCTTTACCGGCGGGCTGATTCCGCCGGGGGCCGACGCGGTGGTGATGCAGGAGCAGTGCGCGGCGGACGGCGAGGATGTGATCGTCAAGCACACGCCGCAGCCGGGCGAATGGATCCGCCGGGCCGGCGAGGACATCCGTGCCGGCAGCGTGATCCTGCCGGCCGGCACGCGGCTGACGCCGCAGGCGCTCGGCTTGGCCGCCTCGGTGGGGCAGGCGTCGCTGGACGTGGTGCGGCGCGTCAAGGTGGCGGTGTTCTTTACCGGCGACGAGCTTGCCATGCCGGGCGAGCCGCTCAAGCCGGGCGCCATCTACAACTCCAACCGCTTCACACTGCGCGGGCTGCTGGAAAACCTGGGCTGCGAGATCAGCGATTTCGGCATCGTGCCCGACACCCTGGCCGCCACGCGCGACACCCTGCGCCGGGCTGCCGATGGGCATGACCTGATCATCACCTCGGGCGGCGTCTCGGTGGGCGAGGAAGACCATATCAAGCCGGCGGTCGAGGCCGAGGGGCGGCTCAACCTGTGGCAGATCGCCATCAAGCCGGGCAAGCCGCTGGCGTTCGGCGAGGTGGCGCGTGGCGAGCAGGCACCGGCGTTTTTCCTTGGGCTGCCGGGCAACCCGGTCTCGAGCTTCGTCACCTTCCTGCTGTTCGTGCGGCCCTTCATCCTGCGGCTGCAAGGCGTGCAGGACGTGATGCCGCGCCGCCTGCCGCTGCGGGCCGATTTCGACCTGCCCAAGGGCGACCGCCGCAACGAGTTCCTGCGCGTGCGCATCAACCAGGCCGGCGGGCTCGACCTGTTCCCCAACCAGAGCTCGGGCGTGCTGACTTCCACGGTGTGGGGCGAGGGCCTGGTCGACAACCCGCCCAACCAGCCGATCGCGCGGGGCGATACCGTGCAGTTCATCGCCTTCGACGGCCTGCTGGCATAAGGAGGGGGACCGCCATGAACATCGAACTCCGTTTTTTGCCAGCGTGCGCGAGCAGCTGGGCCTGGGGCAGGAGCGCGTCGCGGTGCCGGCCGAGGTGGCTACCGTGGCGGACCTGCGCCATTGGCTTGGTGCCCGCGGCGGCGCCTGGGCCGAGGTGCTGGCCGAGGGCCGTGCCTTGCGCATGGCCGTGGACCACGAGGTGGCCAGCTCGGACAGCGTGCTGGCCGACGGCTGCGAAGTGGCGTTTTTCCCGCCCGTGACCGGAGGCTGAGATGAGCGTCAGGGTACAGCGCGAGGATTTCGACCTGGGCGCCGAGGTGGCGGCATTGCGCCGTGACCAGCCGGGCGTGGGCGCGGTGGCCAGCTTCATCGGCACGGTGCGCGACATGAACGACGGCAGCGCGGTCAGCGCGATGGAGCTGGAGCACTATCCCGGCATGACGGAAAAGGCGCTGGCCCGGATCGAGGCCGTTGCGCGGGAGCGCTGGGCGCTGCTCGGCGTCACCATCGTGCACCGGGTCGGGCCGTTGCTCCCGCTGGACCAGATCGTGCTGGTGGCGGTGGCCTCCGCCCATCGCGGCAACGCCTTTGCCGCCTGCGAATTCATCATGGATTACCTCAAGTCCGAAGCGCCGTTCTGGAAGAAGGAGCAGACGCCGGAAGGCGCGCGCTGGGTCGACGCGCGCGTGACCGATGAGTCCGCGCTGGCGCGCTGGGGCATTCGCTCGCTCAATGCCAGCGGCGATACGGAGCAGGCGGAAACCTCGGGTCTGAAGCGCTGATGGGCGCGCTCGGTTTTGTGGCGGTCGGGGTCGGGGCCGCGGTAGGAGCCTGGCTGCGCTGGGCGTTCTCTGTCCTGTGGAATGCCGCCAACCCGGCGTTGCCCTATGGGACGCTGGCGGCCAACCTGGTTGGCGGCTACCTGATCGGGCTGGCGGTGGGATTCTTCGGCACGCATGCGGAGTTGTCGCCCGAATGGCGCCTGCTGGCGGTCACTGGCTTCCTGGGCGGGCTGACCACGTTTTCCACGTTCTCCAGCGAGGTCGTTGGCAACCTGATGGCGGGCGACTATGGCTGGGCGACGGTGCACCTGCTGGCGCATCTTGGCGGCTCGCTGCTGCTGACCGCGCTGGGTCTGTGGACCTATCGGCTGCTGGCCTGAGCGCCAGTTGCATCCAGCCACGCAAGCATTTCCAGCAGCGCTGTGTTGAAGGCAGCCGGCCGTTCCATGTGCGGGGCATGGCCAGTGCCGTCGATGGTGGCAAGGCGGGCAGCCGGCTGCAGCGCCAGCGTGGCCTGTCCCACTGCCGGCGCGTAGAGGCGGCTGCGTTCCCCAACCAGGTGGAATAAGGGCAGGCGAGCCTGGCGCAACGCCGGGCGGTAATCCTGGCGCGCCATGTCTTGCCACAGCGCGGCAAGCGCATCCGGCGCGCACTGCCGCATGATGGCGGCGATATGGCCCGCCTGGGCCGCATCGGGTTTGCTGCCTGCGCTCCACAAGCCGGCGCGCACCGAATCGATCAGGCGGGGCCAGTCCTGGCGCACGTGCGCGGCCATTTGCGCGGCCTGGACGGTGTCATAGCGCCCGTGCAAGCCATGCGGCCAGTCCGCCGCGCTGACCAGCCGCGGCGTCATGTCGATGGCGCCGATTGCCGCCAGGGGCGGGGCGGGATCACCGCGCATCAACTCCCAGGCCACCATGGCGCCCATCGACCACCCAACCACCACCACGTCCCGCAATCCCAGGTGCCCGATCAGCCCGGCAGCATCGGCGGCAAGCTGCGCAAGGCTGGCTTGTCCGGCATGCGGCAATGCAGCAGACAAGCCATGCCCGGCATGGTCCGGGGCGATCACGCGATAGCCGTGGCTTGCCAGCGCGCGCTGGCCGTCGAACGCCTCGCCGGATAGCGACCAGCCGTGCAGCAACAGCAATGCACGCCCGCTGCCGGCCTCCCGCCAGCCGGGCCGGGAACCGGAGGCAGGGTGGGTATCGAAGGCGGGGGCGGCCTCGACGTTAGTCATCGCGTGTGAAGCATCCAATGGCGAACTTCCAGTCTGGGCGTCTGGCCCCGGCCACGTGCTTGGCCAAAGCTCCGGGTAAGCCATGTATTGACATACGGATCGCTAACTTTATATCATGAAACATGAATCAGTTATCATGTTTTGAGGTGAGCCGGAGGTGACGGTTTCCGCGGTGCAATGCCGCTGCTTGACTGCCGTTTTCCGGTCTGACCAGCCACCGCGGAGCCCCGATGTCCCTTACCGAATCCGGCGTAAGCCAGCCCAAGACCGCGCGCGGCCAGAAGACCCGCGAAGCGCTGCTGCGCGCTGCCGAGAAAGTGTTCGGCGAGAAGGGCTACTACGTGGCCTCGATCTCCGAGATCACGCAGGAGGCAGAGGTGGCCATGGGCACCTTCTACCTTTACTTCAAGGACAAGGAAGATATCTTCCGCGCGCTGGTGCAGCACATGCTGGAACTGGTGCGGGCCCACCTGCGCAAGCACGTGGGGCAGGCGCAGACGCAGATCGAGGCCGAGCGGCTGGGACTCAAGGCCTTTCTCTCGTTTGTCGCGCGCCACAAGAATCTGTACCGCATCGTGCTCGATTCCTACTCGGTGGACGAGACCATCTACAGCAGCTATTTCCAGGTGTTCGCCGATGTCTACAGCCGGCGCCTGGGCAAGGCTGAGGAGCAGGGCGAGATCTCGCCGGGCGACGCCGAGGTGCGGGCGTGGTGCCTGATCGGCATCAGCAATTTCCTTGGCATGCGCTATGCGCTGTGGAAGCGGCCGGCGTCGATGGACAAGGTGGTCGACACCGCCTTCGACATGATCTCGCACGGGCTGGCGGCGCGATGAGCGCGTTGGTGCTGGTCGAGCGTGTTGGCAGCACGGCGGTGCACTGTCGCTCGCGGCCGGGCGCAAGGACAAGGTACCCGGCAGCGTGGCGCAGACGCGCGCGCTAAGGCAGCAAACGGAAAGGCAGGACAGGAAGGACCGCAGGACGGAACGCAGGAAAGCGAAGCAGCAACAAGCAGGCAGGATCTGCACTTGCAACGACAAGAGACACCCTTAGAGGAGACAAGAATGCAATTCAAGCACCAAGCCGCTGGCGCCATCGCGCTGGCCAGCCTGCTGGCCGCCGGCGGCGCCCTTGCCAAGGATATCCGCATCGCCCACGTCTACGACAAGACCGGGGCGCTCGAGGCCTACGCCAAGCAGACCCAGACCGGGCTGATGATGGGGCTGGACTATGCCACCAACGGCACCATGATGGTCAACGGCAACAAGCTGGTGGTGCTGGAGAAGGACACCCAGGGCAAGCCCGACGTGGCCAAGGCGCAGCTTGCTGCGGCGTATAGCGACGATCGCGCGGACATCGCCGTGGGGCCGACGTCCTCCGGCACGGCGCTGGCGATGCTGCCGGTGGCCGAGGAGTACAAGAAGATCCTGCTGGTGGAGCCCGCCGTGGCGGATTCCATCACCGGCGAGAAGTGGAACCGCTACATCTTCCGCACCGGCCGCAACTCGTCTCAGGATGCCATCTCCAACGCCGTGGCACTCGACAAGCCCGGCGTGCAGATCGCCACGCTGGCGCAGGACTACGCCTTTGGCCGCGACGGCGTGAAGGCCTTCAAGGGCGCGCTCAAGAACGCCAAGATCGTGCACGAGGAATACCTGCCGACCAACACCACGGACTTTACCGCCGGGGCTGCAGCGCCTCTTCGATTCGCTCAAGGACAAGCCGGGCCGCAAGATCATCTTTATCATCTGGGCGGGTGCCGGCAACCCGTTCAAGATCGCCGACCTCGATCCCAAGCGCTACGGCATCGAGATCGCCACCGGCGGCAATATCCTGCCGGCCATGAGCAACTACAAGAACTTCCCCGGCATGGAAGGCGCGACGTACTACTACTTCGGCATTCCCAAGAACAAGGCCAACGAGTGGCTGGTGTCCAACCACTACACCAAGTTCAAGTCGCCGCCCGACTTCTTCACCGCCGGCGGCATGACGGCCGGCATCGCGCTGGTCGAGGCGCTCAAGAAGACCAACGGCGACACCAGCACCGAGAAGCTGATCGGCGCGATGGAGGGCATGTCGTTCGAGACGCCCAAGGGCAAGATGACCTTCCGCAAGGAAGACCACCAGGCGTTGCAGTCGATGTACCACTTCAAGATCAAGGTCGATCCTGCGTTCGCCTGGGGCGTGCCCGAGCTGGTCCGCGAGATCAAGCCGGAGGAAATGAGCGTGCCGATCCGCAACAAGCGGTGATGACAGTGGGCGCCGCTTCCATCGATACAACGGCAGCGCTCTCGCGGGCGGTGGCAGGGCCGCCCGCGCTCGAGACGCGCGATCTCACCATCCGCTTTGGCGGCCACGTGGCGGTCAACGCAGTGTCCTGCGCATTCCGTCCGGGCGAGCTGACCTGCATCGTCGGCCCCAACGGGGCCGGCAAGACCACGTACTTCAACCTGATATCGGGCCAGTTGCCGCCCAGCGCCGGGCAGATCCTGCTCGGCGGCGAGGACGTGACGCGCCTGCCGGTGCCGCACAAGGCGCGGCGCGGCATTGGCCGCGCGTTCCAGCTGACCAGCCTGTTTCCCAATCTGTCCGTGTTCGAGAACGTGCGGCTGGCGGTGCAGTCGCGCCGGCGCATCGGGCTGGATCTGTGGTCCGTGTGGAGCGCGAACCGCGCGGTACGCGCGGAGGCCGAGGACTGTCTCGAGCGGGTCGCCCTGGCCGACAAGCGCCACCTGCCGGTGGCCTCGCTGCCGCATGGCGACCAGCGCAAGCTGGAGGTGGGCATCTTGCTGGCGCTGCAGCCGCGTATCTTCATGTTCGACGAGCCGACCGCCGGCATGAGCGTGGATGAGGTGCCGGTGATCCTGGGCCTGATCCAGGAGATCAAGCGCGACAAGAGCAAGACGGTGCTGCTGGTGGAGCACAAGATGGATGTGGTGCGCTCGCTGGCCGACCGCATCATCGTGCTGCATAACGGCAACCTGATGGCCGATGGCGACCCGGCCGAGGTGATCGCCTCGCCGATCGTGCAGCAGGCATACCTGGGCATCGCTGCCGACGAGAGCGCGCAGCAGGAGGGCAGTCATGGCTGAGGGATCGGCAGCACCCATCCTGAGCCTGGATAGCGTGCAGACGCATATCGGGCCGTATCACATCCTGCATGGCGTGAGCTTTGCGGTGCCGCGCGGCGGCGTGACCATGCTGCTGGGGCGCAACGGCGCGGGCAAGACCACCACGCTGCGCACCATCATGAACCTGTGGCAGGCGAGCGAAGGGCGGATCGCGTTCGACGGGGCCGACATCACGCGCCGCGGCACACCCGCCATCGCGCAGGCCGGCGTTGCCTATGTGCCCGAGAACATGAGCGTGTTCTCCGAGCTGACGGTGGCCGAGAACATGCGGCTGGCCGCGCGCAGCGGCGCCATTGACGGGCAGCGGCTGGACTGGGTGTTCCGCATGTTCCCCGCGCTGAAGATCTTCTGGCACCAGCGCGCCGGCGTGCTGTCCGGCGGACAGAAGCAGATGCTGTCGGTGGCGCGCGCCATCATCGAGCCACGCAAGCTGCTGATCGTGGACGAGCCAACCAAGGGCCTGGCGCCGGCCATCATCCAGAACATGATCACGGTGTTCCGCGAGCTCAAGCAGACCGAGGTGTCGATCCTGCTGGTGGAACAGAACTTCCACATGGCAAAGTCGGTGGGGGACACCGTTGCTGTGATGGACGACGGCCGCGTGGTGCATACGGGCAGCATGGCAGCGCTGGCAGGGGATGAAGCCTTGCAGCAGCGGCTGCTGGGTTTGTCGCTGGCCGCGCATCAGTAGGGAATGGTTTGAGTCAAAGCATCACTCCGTGTAGCCGTGATTTCCGCCCCCAGGCGGCAATCACCCGCCCGCGATGCGCAGCGAGCCGTCAAGGTTTTCATCTCCCGTTATGGGGCGCCTCGTCGGCAGGCAAAAAGAGCGGAAAAGAGGGGGCCATGTTTGAGCATCGCCTTAAGGCGATGTGAGTTTGGCCCCCGGCCGCTCTTTTTGCCTGCCGACGAGGAGTCTTTCGCCCCATCCGGGTCGCCTTCTTTGCCTACTCTCTTGGCGAGCCAAGAAAGTAGGTCGCCTCCCCGCAGGGGAGGTGAAACTGCCTTTGACTTTAAGCTTTTGACCTTTTGACCTTTTGGCCTTTTGACCTAATGAAGCGCTGCGGCACGTGCTGCCGCCCATGACCAAACAAGACATCGTCAGGACCGAGACAATGGCGAGTACACGCTCCTTACCCACCACCCCGGCGGCGCCGGCCGACCTGCCCAAGGTCCGGCTCGACTGGACCCCGCTGGCGCTGGCCCCGCTGCTGATGCTGCTGGCCTATCCCCTGATCGGCAGCGGCTCGACCTGGCTCACCCTGACCATCGCCGGCCTTGCCATGGGCATGATCGTGTTCGTGGTGTCGTCGGGCCTGACGCTGGTATTCGGCCTGATGGACGTGCTCAACTTTGGGCACGGCGCGTTTATCGCGCTGGGGGCCTATGTGGCGGCATCCGTGCTGCTGCCGCTGGGCGCCTGGGTGGAGGCCGACAGCCTGTGGCTCAACCTGGCGGTGTTCGGCCTTGCCATCCTGGCGGCGATGGTGGCGGCGGGTGCCATCGGCTTCCTGTTCGAGCGCATCGTGGTGCGCCCGGTCTACGGCCAGCACCTGAAGCAGATCCTGATCACCATGGGCGGCATGATCGTGGCCGAGCAACTGATCAAGGCGATCTGGGGAGCGGAGACCATTGCGCTGCAGGTGCCCACGACCTTCCGCGGCGCGGTGCTGCTGGGCGACGCGGCCATCGAGAAATACCGGCTCATCGCCGTGGTGCTCGGGCTGGTGATCTTCATCTCCATGGTGCTGGTGCTCAACCGCACGCGCATCGGCCTGTTGATCCGCGCCGGTGTGGAGAACCGCGAGATGGTGGAGTCGCTCGGCTACCGCATCCGGCTCTTGTTCATCGGCGTGTTCGTGGTGGGGGCAGGGCTTGCCGGCATGGGCGGCGTACTGTGGGGGCTGTACCAGCAGAACATCACCGCGTCGATCGGTGCCCAGGTCAATGTGCTGATCTTCATCGTGATCATCATCGGCGGGCTCGGCTCCACCACCGGCTGCTTTGTCGGTGCCTTGCTGGTGGGCCTGATGGCCAACTACACCGGCTTCCTGTTTCCCAAGGTGGCGCTGTTCTCGAACATCCTGCTGATGGTGATGATCCTGCTGTGGCGTCCGCAGGGCCTTTACCCGGTAGCCAAGCGCTGAGCGCCGAGGAAAACCATGACCCGACTGCTTTCCGGCGACCTGCCAAGAAGCCGCGTGCTGACCGTGATCCTGCTGGCCATGCTGCTGGCGCTGGCGTGCGCGCCCTTCCTGTTTCCCGGCGCGCGCGCGCTCAATATGGCCGCCAAGATCTGCATCTTCGTGGTGCTGGTGGCCAGCTACGACTTGTTGCTCGGCTATACTGGCATCGTCTCCTTTGCCCACACCATGTTCTTCGGCATCGGCGGCTATGGCGTGGCGATTGCCATGTCGCGGCTGGAGCCTGGGTGGGGCGCGCTGGCGCTCGGCACGCTGGGCGCGCTGCTGGTGTCGATGCTGCTGGCCTTCCTGATCGGGCTGTTCTCGCTGCGGGTCCGGGCGATCTTCTTTGCCATGATCACGCTGGCGGTGGCCACCGCCTTTGCCACGCTGGTGTCGCAGCTCTCCGAGTGGACCGGCGGCGAGGATGGCATCAGCTTCAAGGTGCCGGAAGTCTTCACGCCGGGCTTTTCGCTGGGCGACGCCGAGTGGCTTGGCGTGCCGCTCAACGGCAAGCTGTTTTCCTATTACTTTGTGTTTGCCAGCGCGCTGCTGCTGTTCCTGCTGCTGTTGCGCGTGGTGAATTCGCCGTTCGGCCGGGTGCTGCAGGCGATCCGCGAGAACGATTTCCGAGCCGAGGCCATCGGCTACCGCACCGTGGTGTATCGTACCGTGTCCACCGTGCTGTCGGCCGGGTTTGCCACGCTGGCCGGGGTGCTGATGGCGCTCTGGCTGCGCTACAACGGCCCGGACACCTCGTTGTCCTTCGAGATCATGGTCGACATCCTGCTGATCGTGGTGATTGGCGGCATGGGCACGCTGTACGGCGCGCTGATCGGCACCACGCTGTTCCTGGTGGCGCAGACCTACCTGCAGGACGTGATGAAGCTGGCGAGCGATGCCACCGCGGCGATCCCGCTGCTGTCTGGGCTGCTGCATCCGGACCGCTGGCTGCTGTGGCTCGGCCTGCTGTTTATCCTCAGCGTGTATTACTTCCCGCAAGGCATCGTCGGCCGGCTGCGTGGCGATCGCTCGGAGCACGAGGTGGCGTCATAGGGCGCTAGTACCAAGCAGCAAGCGGCATGCAGCCACAAGAACGATCAAAAGCGCTATAACAAGAACATCCACAAACGGAGATTCCAGACCATGTACGTAGTCGACTGGCTGCACAAGAATGCCCTGCATACGCCGGACAAGGTCGCGCTGGTCGACGTGGAGAGCGGCCGCACGGTGACCTACCGGCAGTTCGACGAGCGCGCCAGCCGCTTCGCGCAATACCTGAGCGAGCGCCTGCGGCTGGCTCCCGGGGCCCGCGTGGCCGTGCTGGCCCACAACAGCTCGGACTATTTCGAGATGCTCTATGGCTGCGCCAAGGCCGGCATGGTGATGGTCTGCCTGAACTGGCGGCTGCGGGCGGCGGAACTGCTGCCGATTCTGCGCGACTGCTCGCCCGATGTGCTGGTGGCCGGCGACGGCTTTCTCGCGACCGCAGCCGCGCTTGCCGACGCCTTGCCGCTGCGCGCGGTATTGCACCTGGCCGACGACGAGAGCGCGGACGTGCCCGGCGGCTGGACCGAGTACGAAGCGATGCTGGCGGGCAGTTCCGGCCGCGTCATCGAGATGCCGTGCCGCGACGAGCACGAAGTCTGGCACCTGCTCTACACCTCGGGCACCACGGGACGGCCCAAGGGCGTGATCCAGACCTACGGCATGGTCTTCTTCAACGCCGTCAACGCCATGCTGGCCAACAAGATCACGCGTGACGACGTGTTCCTGAACGTGCTGCCGTTCTTCCATACCGGCGGGCTGAACCTGTATGCCAATCCCGTGCTGCATGCCGGCGGCACGGTGCATATCATGCGGCAGTTCGACCCCGAGGTGACGCTGCGCAAGCTCGATGCCAGCGCCGGGGAGGGCATCACCATGTTCTTCGCCGTGCCCGCGGTCTACCTGTTCCTGAGCCAGCATGCCGGCTTCGCGGCGGCGGATTTTTCCCGCGTGCGCAATATGGCCGCGGGCGGTTCCGCGGTGCCGCGGCCGCTGCTGGAGGCCTACCTGGCCAAGGGCGTGACGATCTGCTTCGGCTTTGGCATGACCGAGACCGGGCCGACCGTGTTCGTGTGCGACGAGGCCACGGCGCGCCGCAAGATCGGCACTATCGGCAAGCCGGTCGGCTCGATGCTGACACGGGTGGTGGATCCGCAGGGCCGCGACGTGGCGCCCGGCGAGCGCGGCGAGTTGCTGATCAAGGGGCCGGGCGTCACGCCTGGCTACTGGAACCTGCCGGAGGCGACCGATGCCGCCATCCGTGGCGGCTGGCTGTACTCCGGCGATATCGCCTATATGGACGAGGAGGGCGATTACTACATCGTCGACCGCGCCAAGGACATGTTTATTTCGGGCGGCGAGAACGTCTACCCGGCCGAAGTGGAGAATGTGCTGTTCCAGCTTGCTGCGGTATCCGAGGCCGCCGTCATCGGCGTGCCGGACGCGCGCTGGGGCGAGGTCGGCATGGCGCTGGTGGTAGCAAAGCCCGGCATGGCGCTCGATGCCGAAGGCGTGCTCGCGCATTGCCGCGCCGCGCTGGCAAGCTACAAGGTGCCGCGCCACGTGCGGATGATCGAGGCGCTGCCGCGCACGCCGTCCGGCAAGGTGGAAAAGCACAAGCTGCGCGCGCGCTTCCAATCGCAGTGAAGGCGGTGCGCAGTGTGATGTCATGCAGTGGCTGTCTCGTGAATTTCTCGTATCCGGTTTGCGTTCCGATAGATCGAGCATGCCAATCCAGCATGCAATAGAGGGGGCACAACATGTTGCGCGGACTTGCAGGACATAGCGGTTTGAGCCTATACGGCGCGCGCCTGGCGCTGGCAGGGGCGGCAGGCTTGCTGCTGGCGGCGTGCGGCTCGGGCGACAACAACGCCAGCAGCGGCAACACCAATCCCAATACCAAGCCGGCGAACATCGGCACGGTCACGATCAGGAACTACGACGGCAACACCGACGACCTGCTCACCGCCGGCCTCGGCAAGGACGGCCTGGGCTCCGCCACCCAGCCGCTGCCGCTGAACCCGGCCGCGCCCACGGCGGCCGAGTTGCGCCGGTACGCCATCTACACCAACTACCGCGCGCTGGTGGATACCACGGCAGGCGGTGGCTACGGCTCGCTGTACGGCCCCAATGTGGACGCGCAAGGCAACATCACGACGGGGCAGGGCAAGGTCGCCGGGCGCGAGTACCTGGCCTTCTCCGACGATGGCAGCGGCCAGCAGAACGTGACCATGTTGGTGCAGATTCCCGACAGCTTCAATGTGGCCAAGCCGTGCCTGATCACCGCCACATCGTCCGGCTCGCGCGGCGTCTATGGGGCGATCTCCACCGGCGAGTGGGCGCTCAAGCGCGGCTGCGCCGTCGCCTACACGGACAAGGGCACCGGCGCTGCGCCGCACGACCTGGACACCGACACCGTTGCGCTGATCGACGGCACGCGCGCCAGCCGCGCCGCGGCCGGCACCAATGCGCAGTTTGCCGCCCCGTTCCCCAACACCAGCCTGGCCGCGTTCAATGCGCTGGCGCCGCACCGCCTGGCGTTCAAGCACGCGCACTCGCAGCGCAACCCCGAGAAGGATTGGGGCACGTTCACGTTGCAGGCCGCCGACTTCGCCATCTGGGCCATCAACGACCGCTTCGGCAACGTGGCCACGGATGGCACGCGCCAGCGCAGCCTGGGCCCGGACAAGGTCGTGGTGATCGCTTCCAGCGTTTCCAACGGCGGCGGCGCGGCCATTGCCGCGGCGGAGCAGGACACCCAGGGGCTGATCGACGGCGTTGCGGTGGGCGAGCCGAATCTCAACCTGCCTGGCAACACGGGCGTCACCGTTACGCGCGGTGGCGTGCCGGTCAGCAAGTCCGGGCTCCCGCTGTATGACTACACCACCACGGCCAACCTGCTGCAGCTCTGCACCTCGCAGGCGACCGCGCTGGTGAATGCGCCGGGCGTGGCGCTGTACGCGCTGCCGACCGTCGGGTTGGCCCAGCCTGCGCTCAACCGTTGCCAGTCGCTGGCCAACGCGGGCCTGGTGACCGGGCCGGATGCCGCCACCCAGGCCGCCAGCGCGTTGCAGGCACTGCACGCATTTGGCTGGGAGCCCGAGTCCGACGCGCTTCATCCCTCGCTGGCCCTGTTCGAGGTGGCCAACGCGGTCTCGGTGACCTTCGCCAACGCGCTCGCGCGTGCTGCCGTGGCGGATCGCCTGTGCGGCTTCAGCTTTGCCGCTACGGGCACGGCAGTGCTGACGCCGGCGGCGATTCCGCCAGCCACCCTCAATGTGCTGTACGCCACGGGTAACGGCGTGCCGCCGGCGGCCGGCGTGCAACTGATCAACGATAACAATCCCGGTGGCCCGCTGCGCGACATCTACTCCCAATCGCCGAGCAGCAATGTGGCTGATGCCAACTTCGACGGCGCCCGCTGCCTGCGCGGGCTGCTGACGGGCACCGGCGCGCAGGGCCAGGCGCTGCAAGCGGGCCTGGCCCAGACGCTTCGCTCGGGCAACCTGCACGGCAAGCCGGCCATCATCGTGCATGGCCGCAGCGATGCGCTGCTGCCGGTCAACCATACGTCGCGGCCGTATCTGGGCTATAACCGGCTCCAGGAGGGCGGCGCCAGCAAGCTCTCCTACGTCGAAGTCACCAACGGCCAGCACTTCGATAGTTTCATCGGCGCGGTAGCGGGCTACGACAATCGCTTTATCCCGCTCCACGTCTACCTGAACCGGGCGCTCGACGCGGTCTACGACAACCTGACCACCGGCCGCGCGCTGCCACCTTCGCAGGTGGTGCGCACGGTCGCGCGCGGCGGCACCGCGTCGCCGGCACCCACCATCCTGCCCGCCAATTTGCCGCCGTTTGCCGCCACCCCGGCCGATGCGGACCGGATCACGGTCAACGGCAGCACCGTAGAGGTACCCAACTGATGAAGGCATCCCGCCCACGCGTCCTGACGCAAGAAGATTTCGACCGCTTCGCCTCAATCTCGCGCGATGACAACCCCATCCACTGCGATCCGGCGTTCGCCAGCACGACGCATTTCGGCGCCACGGTCGCGCATGGCATGTTCCTGTTCTCGCTGCTGTGCGCGCAGATGCAGCGCAGCACCCCCGGCCGGTGCTGCCGATCGCGCAGACGCTGATGTTCCCGCGGCCCACCTTCGTCGGCGACGGCGTGGCCGCCGTGCTGGTGTTGAACGAAACACCCGGCCGCGACCGGATCGCGCTGGACACCTCGATCCGCTGCGTGCAGCGCGGCCGCAACCGCACACCCGCGACGGATGAGCAGATTACGGCACAAGGGGATGCGGTGCTGCTGGTCGACGCCAGCGCGGAATCGCTGGCCGAGGCGCAGCGCCAGGATGCCGACGAGGTTGGGCACTCCGCCGGGCACCTCGTGGCGCAGCCGTCCGGCGAGCGTACGCTCTATCACCTGAGCGTGGGCCAGGAGGCTTCGGCGATACGCAGCTTCAGTGCGGGTGATATCGATGAATACGTGGCGTTGACCGATGATGGCAGTGCCCTCTATACCGACCCGGTGTTTGCCCACAGCCGCGGCTTCGAGGGCACCATCGTGCCGCTGCCGTTGCTGGCCGGCATGTTCTCGGACTTGCTGGGCACCCGCTTGCCGGGCCGCGGCACCGGCTGGATGAAGCAGTCGCTGCGGCTGCGCTCGCCGGCGCGGCTGGGCGAGCTGCTGACCGCTTCGGTGCGCATCGTGCGCCTGCGCCGCGACAAGGACCTGGTCAACCTGGCGACGGTGGTCACCGGCGACGATGGCCGCGTGGTGCTGGCCGGCGAGGCGCTGGTGCTGGTGCGCAACCTGGAGGACAAGCGGGCGCTGGCGGCCGCCTGAGGCTGCTGGGGTGGCCAAGCCGCAACGTATTGCCTGCGCCACATCAAGGGCCGTGCAGTCAGGCCTTGAAATGTAGGCGCAAAGCCTTATCTTTCGATCAGACACCAGTGTCCGGCCCGCGTGGCGGGATCGGCAGGTTGGGGCGTAAGCGCCCCGCCTTCCGCATCAGGACACTCATCCGAAAAAGAGGGCTCCTAAATGCGAATTGACAAACTGACCACCCGATTCCAGGAAGCGCTGGCTGATGCCCAGAGCCTGGCGATCGGCAACGACAACCAATACATCGACCCGCTGCACGTGCTGCGCGCCTTGCTGGCGCAGAACGACGGTGCCGCCCGCGCGCTGCTGGCGCGCGCCGGCGTCAACGTCGGCGGCCTGACCACCGCGCTGGATGCCGCTATCAAGCGCTTGCCGCAGGTGCAGGGCACCAGCGAGGTCCAGGTCGGGCGCGAACTCAGCGCACTGTTCAACGCCACCGAGAAAGAAGCCATCAAGCGCGGCGACCAGTTCATCGCCAGCGAGCTGTTCCTGCTTGCGGTGGCCGATGACAAGGGCGAGGCTGGCCGCATCGCGCGTGACAACGGCCTCTCGCGCAAATCGCTCGAGACCGCCATCGAAGCCGTGCGCGGGGGCGATTCGGTCAACAGCGCCGACGCCGAAACCCAACGCGAAGCGCTGAAGAAGTACACCGTGGATCTCACCGAGCGCGCCCGTATCGGCAAGCTCGATCCCGTGATCGGCCGCGACGACGAAATCCGCCGCACCATCCAGATCCTGCAGCGCCGCACCAAGAACAACCCCGTGCTGATCGGCGAGCCGGGCGTGGGCAAGACCGCCATCGTGGAAGGCCTGGCCCAGCGCATCGTCAATGGCGAGGTGCCGGAAAGCCTCAAGAGCAAGCGCGTGCTGGTGCTCGACATGGCCGGCCTGCTGGCTGGCGCCAAGTACCGCGGCGAGTTCGAGGAACGACTCAAGGCCGTGCTGTCGGACATCGCCAAGGACGAGGGCCAGACCATCGTCTTTATCGATGAGCTGCACACCATGGTCGGCGCCGGCAAGGCCGAGGGCGCCATCGATGCCGGCAACATGCTCAAGCCCGCGCTCGCGCGCGGCGAGCTGCATTGCATCGGCGCGACCACGCTGGACGAATACCGCAAGTACATCGAGAAGGACGCCGCGCTCGAGCGCCGCTTCCAGAAGGTGCTGGTCGACGAACCAAGCGTGGAGGCCACCATCGCCATCCTGCGCGGCCTGCAAGAGAAGTACGAGCTGCACCACGGCGTGGAGATCACCGACCCGGCCATCGTCGCCGCGGCGGAGCTGTCGCATCGCTATATCACCGACCGCTTCCTGCCCGACAAGGCCATCGACCTGATCGACGAAGCCGGCGCGCGCATCAAGATGGAAATCGACTCCAAGCCGGAGGTGATGGACAAGCTCGAGCGCCGCACCATCCAGCTCAAGATCGAGCGTGAGGCCGTCAAGCGGGAAACCGATGAAGCCTCGAAAAAGCGGCTTGAGCTGATCGAGCAGGAAATCGGCCGCCTGGAGAAGGAATACGCCGACCTCGAAGAGATCTGGAAGGCCGAGAAGGGCGCCGCCCAGGGCGCAGCCGCGCTCAAGGAAGAGATCGACAAGATCCGCCTGGAGATCACGCGCCTGCAGCGCGAAGGCAAGCTCGACAAGGTGGCGGAGCTGCAGTACGGCAAGCTGCCCGAGCTGGAAGGCAAGCTCAAGGCTGCCACGGTCGCCGAAGCCAGCGAGCAAAAGCAGCCCAACAAGCTGCTGCGCACGCAGGTGGGCGCCGAGGAAATCGCCGAAGTGGTGAGCCGCGCGACCGGCATTCCGGTGTCCCGGATGATGCAGGGCGAGCGCGAGAAGCTGATCCATATGGAGGACTACCTGCACCGCCGCGTGGTGGGCCAGGACGAGGCCGTGCGCCTGGTGTCGGACGCCATCCGCCGCTCGCGCGCCGGCCTGTCGGACGAGAACAAGCCCTACGGCTCGTTCCTGTTCCTTGGCCCAACCGGGGTGGGCAAGACCGAACTGTGCAAGGCGCTGGCCGAGTTCCTGTTCGATTCGCAGGACCACCTGATCCGCATCGACATGAGCGAATTCATGGAGAAGCACAGCGTGAGCCGGCTGATCGGCGCGCCGCCGGGATACGTGGGCTATGAAGAGGGCGGTTACCTGACCGAGGCCGTGCGCCGCAAGCCGTACAGCGTGATCCTGCTCGACGAAGTCGAGAAGGCCCACCCGGACGTCTTCAACGTATTGCTGCAGGTGCTGGACGATGGCCGCCTGACCGACGGCCAGGGCCGTACGGTGGACTTCAAGAACACGGTGATCGTGATGACCTCCAACCTGGGCTCGCACATCATCCAGGCGATGTCCGGCGAGCCGCACGAGGCGGTCAAGGGCGCGGTATGGCAGGAAGTGAAGACGCATTTCCGGCCCGAGTTCCTGAACCGTATCGACGAGGTGGTGGTGTTCCATTCGCTCGACCAGCAGCATATCGAGTCGATCGCCCGCATCCAGCTGGAGCGGCTGACGGCACGGCTGGCGCGCATGGACATGACGCTGGAGGTGAGCGAGGCAGCGCTGGCCAAGATCGCCAGCGCTGGCTACGATCCGGTGTTCGGGGCGCGTCCGCTCAAGCGCGCGATCCAGCAGCAGATCGAGAACCCCGTGGCGCGCGCTATCCTGGAAGGCAAGTTCGCCGCCAAGGATGTGGTGCCGGTGGATTACCGGGACGGGGAGTACACCTTCGGTCCGAAGGTTCACTGAGGCAAGGCGTAGCCCCTGGACACCCAGGCACCTGGACGCCAAAACGAAAAACCGCCCCTTAGCCGGGGCGGTTTTTCTTTGTAATCAACATTAATAAAATGCGGTCCGGACCGTTGCAACCGCGCCACCCTCGGGTCACGCCTGCATCACATGCCTCTCGGAACCCCGAACCTTAGCGCCGATACGGATAGGGGTGATGGTAGGCATACCAGTCGCGGCGGCCCCACCAGCGGCGTCCGTCCCAATAGCGCTCACCGTGCCACCCGATCACCACCGCAGGCGCCACCACCACCGGCGGCCCATACCCGGGAGGCGGCCCATAAACCGGAGCCGGCGCGGGATAGGCCACGGGCGGCGGGGGCGCAGGATAGGCCGGCGCCTGGTAAACGGGCGCCGGATACACGGGTGCCGGATAGGCCGGTGCTACCACCACCGGCGCAGGCACGCCGATATTCAGGTCCACATCGACGCGTGCCAATGCGCTCTGGGAGGCCGCCAGGGCGAATGCTCCCAGGCCCAGCGCGTAGAAGTAACCATGCTTCATGTCGATCCTCGTCTTGCAGTAGCAATAAGCTGACTCTAGCCAAGCCGCCGCGCTGCCGGGGATTACAACTGTAACGATATTTCACGGCGTGCCGGGCGCCAGGGGCATCAAGCATCAGGCAGAGCGCTCGTTCCTGAGGCGATACAGGGGCATCAGCTCCCTCACGCAAGCGTCCGACGCCGATTTGCTTTCCACCTTGATCGCGCGGGCCACGGCATCCTTGATCCGGCCCAGCCCACCTTGCTCAAGGAAGGCTTTCAATGCGGCGTTCTCCATGAACCGGTTGAATTCCAGCAGGTCGGCACCCGTAATGCCAGCCTCGGTCACTTCCTTGCCGGATAGCGCCGCGTCCTTGGTCTTGCGCCCGACCGGCGAGCCAAGCAAGCGCGCAAGCCGCATCGCCAGTCCGGCATCCTGGATCTCGGGCGCCACGGCAGGCCGCACTGCCGCCTCGACCACTTCGGGCGAGAGCTTCGCGCGGGCGCATTGCGTGTAGCGCTCTTTGGGGATGGGCCCGATGTTCGCCGGCAGCCTGGCAAAGGCCTGGTCCAGGCCAGCCGCAAGGATCGCGCCGATGTCAAACGCCCGGATCAGCGCCGTGACGGCTTCATCGTAAGTCGGGGGGAACAGCTGGGGTGGCTCTGTCGCGCGCTCTTCGATGCTTAGCGTGGGCTGCTCGGCCAGGGGCCCCGCCCAACCCTCGTGGCTGTGGCCGAGTGCCAGCGCCAGTGCGACTGCCAGAAGTATCGCCGGCAAGCTCGCCGGCTTCCCGGGTGGTATTCGGGCCGCAACGCCATGTGGAACCTTGCCAAGGGAAACGGCAAGCCCTGGGTGAGCGCATCGGGGACATTCGATCATGTTTTGCGCCGGCTCGTCTGGGTATCTCCTGCGGATTATGCCGGGATTCTGCGCGTTCAGTCCGCCCGTGCCACGCCGCAAAGCGCCATCAGGCCGCAGGTCCGGGCGCGCGTGGTGCGGAAAGCGTCGCGTCCGAGATGAACGGAGAAAGCACTTCGCTCTACCGCACGGGCATAGACGCCCAAAAGTGGCCGACGCGCTACGATCCGCTACATTACCGAGGCAGCCGCATTACACTGGTCCAGATGAGCCACCGCCCTCAACAACATCAAGTACGAGACTTCCTCACTTCCTATTTCTGGAGTGGCGACGCCATCCGCAGTCGAAGCGTGAGTGACATCGTGCTATCAGGCACGGTCGACGTGCCGGTGCCCCCTGCACGTCTGCTTGCGGACTGGGCAAGGGAGACATCGTCCCGCTTGGTCCTGGAACCCGGGGATGTCGAGGCAATGCCTTTGGCGCGAGCGCGAGCGCGCTGGCCGGACTACACGCGCTGCGTGCAGGCGGTGTCCGATTGGGCGTGCGCGCTTGGACTGCCTGGGGTGCTCGCCTCCAGTGACGTAGCCCTGATGGCCTGCCGCGGCGCGAAGTACCACCATGACGGTGCGCAATATGGCGGTGCGGCCTTTTGCAATCTATTCCTGAGCGAGGACAGGGGGCAGGACTTGCATTTTCCCTCTTTGGGTCATCGAATCCCCCTGACCCGGGGTACGGTTGTGATATTCGATACTTGCCAGCCTCATGGCGTAATTCAACGCCGCAGCAGCGGTTTTAGTGTGGCCGACTTCCCGCCCGACCAAGATTGCACCCAACTATTCCTGACCTGGGAGCTTCCCATTGAAGATGCCCATGTTGGGCACGCACTTAAGGTTGCCTTCGACATCGCCCCTTCGATCTCATTGCAACTGAATGAAGAGCAAGTCTGGCTGAACGGTGCAAGGGCCAGTGTGTGCCCAGAGTCTGGTCGGTGGTGCCGGGCCGACTAATCGTCAGGGTCACACCGCGGTTTTGCCCTGACAGGGTGGACAGGCTCGTGTTCGGCGCGATAGGCGCGCGCAGCGAGCGCCGTTGTGGCTAACGGGAACGATTTCAGGCTTCGTAATCAAGCCCGTGACGCAGCGACGCAAAGTAAGGCTCCATTTCCAACGCTTGGCCGAACGACCGTTTCGGACGCAGTAGACGTCGGAACTCGTCCTGGCAAGCGACCGGAACCGGCCATTCGGCCTTTGGCGTCTCCCCACGCACCTTCAGGAAGGCAGGCGCCGGCGAGCTGGATCAATCCTTTGCTGTCCATCGTCACAGCAATTCGACCGCCGTCGCAGTCGCTTCACCGCCCCCAATGCAGAGGCTCGCGACACCGCGGCTCTTTCCAGCCTTTCGCAACGCGCCCAAGAGCGTCACCAGAATTCGCGCGCCGGATGCTCCGATGGGATGCCCAAGTGCGCATGCGCCGCCATGGATATTGACCTTTTCTGAATCCAGTCCCAGATCGTGTACTGCCACCATCGCAACCAACGCGAAGGCTTCGTTGATTTCCCACAGATCGACGTCTGATGCTAGCCATCCGAGCTTGTCCAGCAGCTTGCCAATTGCCCCTACCGGCGCGCTCGTGAAGGTCGCGGGGCTCTGCGCGTGGGTGGAATGACCCACAATGCGCGCGAGAGGCCTTACGCCCAATCTGTGGGCTACGGACTCTCGCGTCAGCATGAGTGCCGCAGCACCGTCAGAAATGGAGCTCGAGTTTGCCGCTGTCACGGTCCCTTTGGTTCGAAACGCTGGCCTCAAGGTCCTAATCTTATCCACGGCAGCTTTCAGCGGCTGCTCATCATGCAGGACTGTTTGCGATCCTGAATAACTATCTATGATGACCGGCGTCGTTTCCCAAGCAAAGTCACCGCGCTTGATTGCCTCCTGCGCACGAAGCGTTGAGGAGATAGCCCATTCGTCTTGCGCCTCGCGTGAGAATCTATAGCTTTCAGCGCAATCTTCGGCAAACGTTCCCATCAGCCGACCACGTGTGTCCGCACTGTAGTGATCTTCTAAGCCATCGAAGAACATATGGTCCAGCAATGAGCCATGACCGAGCCTGTAACCCTTTCGTGCCTTTGGAAGCAGGTAGGGTGCGTTGGTCATGGACTCCATCCCACCGGCGACGATGAGATCGTGCCCGCGCCCGGACAACAAGTCGTGCGCCAGCATCACTGACTTCATGCCCGACCCGCAGACCTTACTGATGGTCGTGCAGGCCACCGACTGAGGAAGTCCCGCCTGGAAGCAGGCTTGTCGCGCGGGGGCCTGACCGACGCCTGCAGGCAACACGCACCCCATTAGTAACTCCTGAATATCCGCCGGATTCACGTTAGCCCTCTCGACGGCAGCACGAATGGCGATGCCGCCTAGCTCCGGAGCTGTGAATCTCGACAATTCCCCTTGAAACCCGCCGATTGGTGTGCGTGCCGCCGATAGAATGACGATCGGATCGTTAGTGCTCATACGTGGTCTCCTTGACAATCATTTCGCAGCCATTCGTATTGCTCCATCGAGCCGAATGAGCTCCCCATTCAGGTAACCGTTGCCAATCACATGTTCGACGAGGCTGGCAAATTCGGTCGCTCTACCAAGGCGAGGAGGGAAGGGAACTGATCGCCCCAGCGCTTCCTGCACTTCCGATGGCATGGTTAGCAGCATCGGGGTTTCCATAATTCCCGGAGCGATCGTCATAACGCGGATACCTGACCTCGCCAACTCCCGAGACAAAGGTAGCGTCATGGACGCGACCGCTCCCTTCGATGCCGCATATGCTGCCTGGCCGACCTGGCCATCAAAGGCCGCAACCGATGCAGTGTTCACAATTACGCCGCGTTCACCAGTGCAATCAGGGTCTTGCCGCTGCATGATTTCGGCGGCAAGGCGAACCATGTTGAAAGTTCCGCCCAAGTTGATGCTCACGGTGCGCAGAAAGGACTCCATGGAATGGACACCCTCCTTGCCAACGACTTTTCGGGCAGGTGCTACACCGGCGCAATTGATCAGGCCGCGAAGAGTACCTAACGCCGTGGCTGCAGAAAATACCTCCTTTGCGTCTTCTTCGCTCCTGACGTCAGCTCGGACAAAGATCCAACCTGTCTCGGAGGCGACGGCAGTGCCTGCGACTGCATCGAGGTCAACGATCACTACCTTCCCACCCTGATGAGCGAGCATCCTGGCCGTGGCCGCACCGAGACCCGATCCTCCGCCGGTGACTACGAATACGTTGCTTTCAATCTGCATCGGTTGATGTCCAATGGTTACTGGTTCAATTCTGTGCGGGCAGGAACCGCAGCATGTGCCCGCGCTTCCTGATGAATGGATGCGCAAAGACGATGGTCGACCATCATGACTGCGATGGTTCCGAGTACACCTGCGAACGCGATCGCAAGGAAGTTCTGTTCGAGCGGCAATTGCATTGCAACGAGTGTTCCGATCAGAACCGGCGCGACAATCGCACCGAGACGACCGATACCAGAAGCAAAGCCCACTCCGGTAGAGCGGATGGCAGCGGGGTAGAACTCGCTAGCGTAAGCGTAGGCAAGAAGTTGAGTGCCGAGGGTGGAGGCGCCGACGACGAAGACCACAATGAACAGAAGCTCCGTCGATTTCGTGTAGCCCATGAGAGCTAGCGATACTGCACCGACTGCATAAAAGGCGACGAGGACGTACTTGATGTTGAACTTGTCGCCTAGCCATCCGCCGCCAATTGCTCCGACGACAGCGCCGATGTTGAATACCAACACGAAGGTGAGAGCGGAACCCAGGCTATAGCCCGCCATGGCCATCAGCTTCGTGAGCCACGAACTGAGTGAGTACACCATGAACAGGCCCATAAAGAACGCAATCCAGATCATGAGGGTGCTGGCGCCACGCCCCTCCTGGAACAACCGTGCTACCGGGGTGCTGGTAAGCATTGCGTCCTTCGGCATCACAAAATTGTGTCGAACGCTCACCTTTACCTGGGGAGCGATCTTGCCGATTACCTTGACGAGCTTGTCTGCACGCCTTTTCTGAACTAGAAATGCGAGGGAATCCGGCATGGTCCACAGGATGAAGGGGGTAAGAAGTATCGGAGTTCCGGCGACGAAGAACACCGATTGCCAACCGTGGGCTTCGATCAACTGTTTAGCAGTCAGAGCGACGAGAATCCCCCGATCGAATATCCGGCGAAGACAATGGTCACGAGCCGAGCGCGGATGCTTCTTGGCGCAAACTCACCCATTTGGGCCGTAACGATAGGCAAGACACCACCAATACCAAGTCCCGCAAGGAAGCGGGTGATGCTGAAGGTAACGGGATCATGCGCGAGGCCTGCCGCGGCGGTGAATACGCTGAATAGCGCCACGCAAATGCAAATCGACTTGGGGCGACCGATCTTGTCGGCAAGCGTACCCAGGTAGATCGCCCCGAATATCATGCCAAACAGCGCAGAACTGGCCATGAAGCCGGCCTTCGCTGCGTCGACCCCCATCTGTTTCATGATCGAGGGCAATGCTGCACCCACGACCGCCAGGTCGTAGCCGTCAATAACAAGAATTAGCACGCACCAGAACAAGATCACTGCGTGGAATCGTGAAAATTTGGCGTCTTGTGCGATCTCTTGTACGTCAACTAGGTTATTCATGGTCTCCTCCGTTATCCGACGAATCCGTAGTGGATATCGCTCGCTTTTTGTGTAGTTCAGGTGGTGTGAAAAACAGTGAAAGAGGACGAAGGCTCCCGTTCTGAGACGAGAGAGTTCTCAATGCGCGATTCGTCTGCGAAGCCAAGGCTCATGCCTACGACGAGCATCTCCTCAGGCTTCAGATGCAACTCACGCTCTATGATCTTGTGGTACTTCATGAATGCCGCCTGAGGGCAGGTACTGAGTCCATATGTGCGGGCCATGACCATGATGTTTTGGAGGAACATGCCGTAGTCCAGCAGGCTGCCACGTTCCATGACGCGATCCAGGGTGAAGAAGAGTCCGACCGGCGCGTCGAAGAACTGATAGTTCCTTCCGTGCTGTTCGTGCATTCTTTGCTTGTCTCCCTTCTCGATGCCTAGGAGGCCGTAGAGCTTCCAGCCAAGCGCGCGACGCCGGTCGATGTACGGCGACACCCACTCATCCGGGTAATAGTTCCATTCATCAGAGTGCGTTTTGGATAACGTCGGATCGTTATCGATGTTCCTGATGGCGGCGCATACACGGTCCTTGGCGGGGCCGGTTACCACATGCACCCGCCACGGCTGGATGTTCACGCCGGTTGCCGCGTAGCGGGCCACATCAAGAATGGCGTGGACGATGGCGTCGGGTACCTGGCGCGGAAGATAAGCTCTGACGCTACGTCTTGTTGCGATCGCCCATTCAACTGCCGATCGAAGGGATGCCAACTCATCGGGTGGCGGTCCTGCTCGTTCCATCTCCTACCTCGCTGTCTCATCATGCGGGCTTAGGTGTCCGCTGGATTTCAGAGTAGCAAGCGTGGAAAGAGATCATTGTCACGTAGCCGACAGTCGCTGCAATCCATCGGAAAGCCGTTCTCGGAGAAATCTGAAATGTCTTGCGAAGGACAATCGCCGGGCCGAGCAGGAGTTAGATTGCTGAACGGCTTGGGGAGGGGTCACCCGTCAGAACCGATCACCCATGACCCGACACGGAGACAGATGATGAGCGGAAATATCTACAAACATGGCCTTGACTGCACCCTGCAAACTACCTGCCGCTGACCCCTTTGCAGTTTCTTGATCGATGTGCGGATCAGTATCCCGATTGCACCGCGATCGTCCATGGGACGCTGCGGCAGTCCTGGAGCCGAACGAGGGAGCGTTGCCGACGCTTGGCCAGCGCGCTAGTGAATCGGGGGATAAGGAAGGGGGACACGGTGTCTATCCTCGCCCCGAACACGCCGGCCATGATCGAGGCGCATCATGGTGTCCCGTTGAGCGGCGCGGTGCTCAATGCTATCAATTGCCGCCTGGACGCCGAAGGCGTTCGCTTTATCCTGCGTCACGGGGAATCGAAAGTTCTCTTTGTTGATCGAGAGTTCTCCGCCCTGGCGGCGAAAGCGCTTGAGCAGCTTTACAGCAAGCCACTCGTAATCGACATCGCCGATATTGAGGCGATCGGCGGTGAGGTAATCGGAACAATGGAGTACGAAGCGTTCCTGGCGGAAGGGGATCCGGATTTCGCCGGCGTTTGGCCCACCGACGAATGGGATGCTATCGCCCTTAACTACACTTCCGGCACCACGTCGGATCCGAAGGGCGTGGTTCCCAGCCACAGGGGTGCCTACCTGATGAGCTTGTTGCAACTGACGGATTGGGGTATGCCGCGGAGGCCGGTGTACTTGTGGACGTTGCCTTTGTTTCATGCAAATGGCTGGTGCTTTGCCTGGGCGATTACGGCAGCCGCAGGCACGCATGTGTGCCTACGAAAAGTAACTGCCGCGAATATCTTTGCCGCAATCGAACAGAACCGGGTCGATCACTTCTGCGCTGCGCCCATCGTACTCGCTTCGCTCGCGACATCCGCCGCTACTGAGCGTCGAGCCTTCTCCCATACGGTCCGCGTGCGAACGGCAGGGTCGCCACCGCCCGCGACCGTCTTGAAGTCTGTTCTTGAGATGGGATTTGAAGTCGAACATGTCTACGGCATTACTGAGGCGTCGGGTACCCCAGTCAGTTCCTTCGTGAATCCGGTCTGGCACGACAAGCCTATGGACGAGAGGGCACGGCTGATGGCTCGCCAGGGCAACCGATCCGCAGTTTTGGAGGGGTTGCGCGTGGCGGACCCGGCGACATGTGAGCCCGTTCCATGGGACGGGAGGACGCAAGGCGAGCTTTTGCTAAAGGGCAACGTTGTGATGAAGGGGTATCTGAAGAATCCAGACGCGACCGCGAATGCATTTGCCGGTGGCTGGTTTCATACCGGTGATGTGGCTGTGATGCATCCCGATGGCTATATCCAGATCACGGACCGGTCCAAGGACGTCATTATCTCTGGCGGTGAGAACATCTCTTCCGTGGAGATTGAGGACGTACTCCATCGGCATCCAGCGGTCTTGATCGCGGCCGTAGTAGCACAGCCCGACGCGAAGTGGGGCGAATCACCCTGCGCGTTCATTGAGCTGAAGCCCAACGTCGCTGCCCCGCCGGATGCCGAGATCATTGCGTTCTGTCGCGAGCGGCTTGCCCACTATAAATGTCCGGTCCGCGTTATATACGGGGCGCTCCCGAAGACGGGCACTGGGAAGATCCAGAAGTTCCGGCTGCGAGAGCTCGCCGGGAGCCGCGAAGCTATTACAGAGATTTCCGGCTCGTAACTTAGCCACATGTCTTCCTTCCGGTTATCCATACCCCTACTTTGCCCGCCGCTAGATGTAGCGGCGGGCATTCTCTTAGGCACGCATGTGACCAAAGCCGCGCAACTGCTCGCGTAATCGTCGACCGTCGCTGTTCTGCGACGAGTGTCACAGTGCGGTATCTGCAGTCATTACAGTCCTCGCCTTCCTCTTCTCCCACATAAGAGCTGAGATGTCTCTGAACCGAAGCGCTTCGCCTCGCACCGAGACTTCTTAATCGCGCGAATGTCTCGCACAGGACAGTCCCCGCCCAGTCAGACTCATAGAGTTGGGCATAGCTGGATAGCTGAAAGGTACAGCGGCTCATAGCTGCCATCCAAGAATAGCTTCATAACATTCCAGCCAGAGCCAACGATGGAGACACACAATGCAGAGACAACAGGTACCCCAGTACAGAAGTGGCAGACTTCGGCATGGCAGGGGCGCTTCTTCGCGCCGTGCGGCCGTACTTTTCGGCACGATGTCGGCGCTCGCGATCGCCAGCTCCTTGGCAGCATGCGGTGGCAGCGATTCATCAGACTCAGCCTCCAGTTCGACGCCCCCTCAGACTACGACCCCGACCCCCACCGCAGAAAGCAAATGCCAAGCGATGCTGAATATGCAGTTCGGCGAGGCGACGATTACTAAGGCAACCTTTTCCCAGGCTTCCGGGGCGTTGCCGGAGCGATGTGTCGTCGTTGGACACATGCCGAAGGATCTGAGTTTTGAGCTGAATCTCCCGACGGTCTGGAACCAACGCCAAGTCTTCTCTGGGGGCGGCGGCTTTGATGGGCTGATCCCACCCGACCCGCGTGTGGACATCAGTCCCAATCTTAAGGAACGTGGCTACGTAACGATCGCGAGCAACCATGGACACACCTCCGCGGGAAACGCCACATCGATCGGGGGAATCGATGCCGAGTTCGCGTTGGATCAAGATATGCTGAATGACTACGCCTTCCTCTCCGTACCGCGCGTTATTGGGCCTGCGCGTGCTGTCATGGCCTACGTCTATGGGGAACAAGTGGTCGCGAGTTCGAAATCGATCTACGAAGGTTGTTCGGGCGGCGGCAGGCAGGCGCTACTTCAAGCGCAGCGCAATCCCACACTCTTTGACGGCATCATCGCGAGGGCACCCGCCAACGCGTATATTCCCCAGTTCCTGTACTACCAGAAGAGCTTCAAGCAGCTTGCGCAACCCGGAGCTGCGCTTAGCACTGCAAAGATCAAGACCATTGCCACGGCGGTCTTGAACAAATGTGACAGCCTTGATGGTCTCAAGGACAACATCATCGGGAAGCCGGACGCCTGTCAGTTTGATATCGCTGAACTTCGATGCACTGGCGCCGAAAGCGATTCCTGCTTGAACGACGCGCAGATCGCTTCGGCCAAGTCACTCTACAAGCCAACTGACGTTGCATCGGGGCGGTATACGTGGCCCGGTTTTCCATTTGGAGGGGCGAGGACGGGAGCTTCGGTACGCCAATTTGGGGAAATCCCATAGCCAAGGGCTTGATGGATGGCTTCATCAAGTACATGGTGGCACGTGATGCAACAGTTGACCCGCTCCAACTTGATCCAACAAAGTACACGACCCGTCTCGATGAACTATCGTCCCTCATCGACGCTGTCAATCCGGATCTGAGCCAGTTCAAGGCCAAGGGAGGAAAGCTACTCCTGTGGCATGGGATGGCGGATTGGTTGATCACGCCCAACAACACGATCAACTACTATAACGCGGTCATGACTGCCGCAGGTGGGCAAGCTGCGGCTGACCAGTTCATGGAGTTCTACACGGCGCCTAGTGTCAATCACTGTGCATTGGGCAATGGTGCGGACAACGTAGACCTCGTTGGTCCGATGTTTGATTGGCTCGAGAAGGGAACTCCGCCTTCGGCGAACAGGATCGTTGCGCGAACGCTCTACGCCGCCCCCGGTGCCGCTCGGATCTCGCGTCCGCTTTGCAGGTATCCGCAGTACCCGAAGTACAACGGTACCGGCGACCCAAATGTCGAAAGCAGCTTTAGCTGTACGGATCCGTCTCAATAGGTGCTCATCGCGTATGCCGGGACTACTGACGGACGGTAGTTTCGGCATCGTCATGGGCGTAAGCGACTATTCGCCCCAATTTCACTGGGCCTGAGGAGGACCCCCGGAAGCTTCCTGGACTACTTAATCGACCGATTGTTGTGCTGGTCACGTCCATACGGGGATCTACTGTTCGGAGGCTACTGAGTCGACACGCTGTAGGGGGTTTGGGACATTTCCTTATACAGAAGTCATGACTCTTCCCGCAGTGCTTGAATGGTGAGGGCCGCGTCCATGGTTCGCTGCATACCGATCCAGATCGTCTTAGCGCCGGGCTCGCCATCGCTCTTGCGCCCAAGGAACCCACCCAGGGAAGCAACCAGCCGAATCATCTGATTGAGCGTGACCGGTGTCTTCGGGCGAGCTTTCTTGGCAAGCACGTATGCTCCCCGAATTTCGTCGGCGTCGAAGAACACGGACGCATCCAGATCCGGGCAGGTTCTGCCCAACCGCATCAAGCGGGCAATGCGCCACGCCACCACCATATACAACGCCAAGGCCCGCTCCACACGATCCATGTGCGATAGCTGTAGCGCTTCGACCTTGCAGCCAGTCTTCAGGACATGGAAGAACATCTCAATCTCCCACCTGGCCCGATACCATTCAACCAGCTCGATGACCGCATCGGCATCCTGTGTTTCACGGTTCGTCAACAGCCGCCAAACCACTGGCTTGACGCCTGCGGGCGCTCCGATCTCCCTTGCCTCTACACAGGTGAGCTCCGCGCCGACCAGACCCGGCAGCTTCACACGTTTTGCGCGTAGCTCCTGTTTGACCTCGCGCGCCTTCTGGCCTGCACGCCCCGGCAAGATAAAGGTGATTTCCCCAAGTACCGGGCTGGCTCCGACGCTATCCCACAACTTGCCGCCCTCGGCAAGGTTGCGGTTGTGTTGGCTGCGGATCAGCCAGTCGGCCGGCCGGCCAAGTTCCTGGGCGCGCGCCATCAACTCGGCGATATCACCCTCGCGGTCCGTCACATACACCAGCCGCGTCTGGGGCAATAGCACGGCTTGCTCCGCAACCCGTTCATACCCTTCAATCCAGCGTACGCTTTCCTTGATCCCGCCGCGGTTTCCGTCGGCGTCCTTTGGCTCGCGAGCCCACATCCAGGCATCGATCACCCCAAGCGGTTCACGGTCAGGCGTCACCGCGTAGGTCGGATGCAAAAACATGCCCCGCTGGGCTTCGTAGCTCAGCGGCCCCAGCCCCTCCATTTCCTGCCCATTGAAGTTCAGCTCGGTCGAATCAGCGATGCACAGCACCACCGGAAACTGCGCGGCCCTCGCTGCAGTGCGCTCCCAATGGGGCTGCATCACGTCCCGCCAGTCGATCTGCTCATTGCCGAGAAACCGATACGCCCCAATGGTTTGCGACCAGTCATCGCATGCGCCAGGGATGCTCGCCGTAGGCATGGCCGCAAACCGCTTGAGCAACTCCTTGGCGCGCCGATCCCGCCGCGGATCACCAAGATCCAGACTCTCAAATTCCTCGTCCACCCATGCCCCCGACTCGTTGCCCATTGCAGCCTGAAAATGCAAGAGTAAACGCGAGTCTGGCGAAGTTAACAACCCCTTACGTCGAAATTTCCGCGGCCTCAGGCTCCATGCCCCGCTGCGGGGACGGTCCTACTTCTGTATAAGGAGATGGGTTTGGGAGCCGGAAACTCCTCTCAAGCAAAAAGTGATAATGGCAGATGCATGGGTATTAATCTGCACCACATCAACACTAGCATCATTGGACAGCGGTGTTACTAGTCCTTCGAACAGGCAGCCAACAATGCAATCTGCAGAAGCGGCAGCGTTCTGGTCAGGGAATTCGTCGCTGGCAATGCCCTGCTCGATTATGGTTTTGAAGACTCTCGAGAGCGCGCGATGGTAGACCAGGCGCGTTGCCTCGACATCAGGCTCGACCGGCTCCGCAACCAATGCATGAGCAAGTCGGCGACCTCGCAAGGCACGATTGGCGAAGGTCCATGCCGCCGCCCCTAGTCGTTCGTGGGCTGATCCTTCGCGCATTGCAATTCCGGCAACCACATCCACTTCGCGCTGCGCTGTAACTTTCACGACTTCCATCATCAATTCCGTCTTTGACGGGAAGTATCGGTACAAAGTGCCGATAGCAATTCCTGCGGCCTCGGCAATCGACGACATCTGCGTTTCCCTGAATCCCATTTCAGCGACCAGGGCACGCGCCGCCCTCAGAATCAGGGGATGCTTGTCCGCTCCCCGGCGGCGAATGCGCACACGTGGAGCTGTAAGTAGAAGCTTGGTTTCAGTAGACATAGAATTTCGGGTGCCGGTTAAAGCATCTGACCCTCCTGAGCCTGTTACGTGGAGGATCAATTATGGCATGTGATCGGCGCTGCAGGGCGCTGAGACTCGGCAGTAGGCCAGGGAAACACCTAGGGCGACGAGCTTGACACGGCCCAGGTTGCCCCTTAATCTTAAGTGAATCATGATTTCACTTAAGAGGTGTTCCTTTTGTTGCGCCGCGAAATCGGAACCGTCCTGTTGCCGCGCGCCTGGTTGACTGCTGGGCGCGCAATCTGTGGTGAGTGCCGCATGCCACCGCTTGCAGCCGTCCATCACGATGCATTGCTACGATCATGAATTCTCTAAGTGCCTTCTGTGTCGAGCGGGTGGAGCGGCTGGGGATTGTCCCCGATGGGTCTGCAAGAACGGATAGCCTGGAAGGGGCGATTCTGTGTCGTAGTTCAGCAGGAACAGAGGGCGCGGGGAATTCAAGTTTGATGGATTTCCTTTCCCGCTCGTCATGGTATCCGGAGCTTTCCGGCGAACAAAAGGCACACGTGCAGAACGACTGCTTTGATCGCTCATACCATGCCGGTGCCACCGTCTGCCACCGGGGCGATCCCGCCGACCACTGGCTCGCAGTTGTGAGCGGGATGATCAAAGTTGACACCGCTTCAAGTGCAGGACGCGCTGTTACGTTTGCGGGCGTCCCTGCTGGCTCTTGGTTTGGGGAGGGAGCGGTCTTGAAGGAAGAGCCCCGGCCCTATTCGGTAGTGGCTATTCGGGACAGTCGGCTGGCATTCGTTCCCAGAGCGACATTTTTTTGGCTGCTCGATCATAGCAGTCAGTTCAGCCGATATGTCATAGATCAACTCAATGCGCGCTGCGGCTACTACGTCGGTTTGGTACATAACTTACGGCTACACGAAGCATCAGCGCGAGTAGCATTCTGCTTGGCCGAGATGTTCAACCAGCAACTCTATCCGGTTACTGACAAAATCTTGGCTTTATCCCAAGAGGAATTGGGTCGTCTGTCTGGACTGTCACGGCAGAATACAAATCGCGCACTCCGAGAGATGGTGGGCGCGGGATTGATCACACTGGAGTACGGATCTATACGGATTCTGGACCTTGACGCGCTGCGAAGGTTCGCGCACGTTGGAGATTGAGCGGGGCCTCGCTTCCCCTGCACGAATCGTGCTGGTGGTGTTCTTCGCGCTGGCGGCCGTGTCGATCTCCATGCTCGGTTACAAGGTTCCGACCGCAATGCTGTACTTTCTCGTCGGTATGGCCGGAGCGACCACAATCGGCACGCAGATCCTCGCCTACGCGTATGCCGGTCAGTTCTACCCCATGGCTGTGCGCTCCACCGGAATCGGCTGGGCCTCGGGTGTTGGGCGCAGTGGCGCGATCCTCGCACCCATCGTGATCGGCGCACTGGTCGCCATCGCATTGGTCGACCATCGGCTCTCGGCCTCGGCGCATGACGAGCACGTCAGCGCCGAGATGCCTGAGCCGTCGGCGGTCGGCTAGTCCTGCCGGCCCAATTCATTGAATTACCACTGATGCGCCGGTACACTGATCCGGGAAAATGAACCGTAGTGGTAAAAATGGATACGTGGACATTGGAGCGGGACCAAGCAGTTGGACTGTCAGGGTTTTTGGAAAAGTGGCTGTGGTATTGCGCACTTCCGGCAGAGTTGCGCTCATTGGTGTTGGAATCCGCGCTGGAAAGAACAGCCGCGCCTGGCGAGTACATCGCTCGAGCAGGTGAGCCCTGTACGCACTGGTACGGGCTTATGCATGGTTTTCTGCAAATGTATGTCGTCGGGGCGGACGGTGCCGAGACCACCTTGCATTGCATGCGGGAGGGAGTGTGGGGCGGCGAAGGGTCATTGCTGAAGAAGGAGCTGCGCCAATACGATCTTCGATCCCTCACGCCATCCCACATCTGCCTGATTCCCGTATCGACTTTTGAGACACTACGTCAGTCGTCCATCGAGTTCAACCACTTCCTCTGCAACAACATGAACGAGCGGATGGGCGTGTTTGTGGGAATGTTAGCGGCATCTCGTCTGCTCAGACCCGGGATGCGGGTGGCCAGGGCGTTGCTGATGCTTGCGAGCAACAGGGGGAATACGCGCATGAGCTAACTATTCCGCAGCATGAGCTCGCATTGATTTGCGGGCTGTCCCGGCAGCGAGTGAACATTGCAATCAGCGAGTTAAGGCGGAGCGGGCTTGTGGAGAGCGAGCCTTGTAAGGGATTCTTGCTCGTTCATGTACAGCGCCTGCGCAGTTACATCGTCGAGGCCGGCTGATCTGCTTGCGCTCTGTGTGGCGAGCCCGGGCGGCCCAGGGCGTCAGCAAGCATATCCAGCCTGTCTCCGCCCCAGAACAACTCTCCCTCATAGACGAAGGTAGGGGCGCCAAAGACGCCGAGCTGTTCGGCCCTCGCCAATGCCACCGCCAGGTCGGGTTGCGCGTTGGCTTCCAGGTACTCACGCCAATCTTTTGCTTCCAGGCCCGCCCTGGTAAGGGCCGCCTCAAGCTGCGGTGCCGATTCCAGATCAAATTCCCTGCGCCAGAATGCTGCCAGCAGCGGATCGCAAAATTCCCATAGGCGATTCCTGGACTTGGCGAACAGCAGTGCCTGACTTGCCAGTTCGGCATCCCAGAGTTTCGTTGTGGCGCGGATGGTAAGGCCCTGCCGCCGTGCCAATCGGCGGCAGTCCATGTACAAGTACTTCAACTTCGCGATGTCGCGGCTCGAGCGCTGCTCGAGTTCGCCTCCGTAGGCCGAGCGGAAATCCGTGATATAGGGCCACCATTCAAACGAAACTCCGCTGCGCTGCGCCAACGAGCGCGCAGGCTGCAGGACAAGATAGGAGTACGGGCTGCGCAGGTCGACAAATGCGTCGACCACCTGGAGGTTCCGCTCGGTCATGGCTATGTCGTCTGGAAAAGGTTTCGTTTGGCCTGGTCCGACTTGGTGACGTCGACCCAGAGATCCCTCAGTAGATCCATCGCCCGCCCCACAGCGGGACGACTGCGAACGCGCCCGTACCATGCCTCCACATTTGGAAAATCGTCCAACGAGACGCCCGTCATCTTATGGATGCGGATCCATGGGAAGCAAGCCATGTCTGCGATCGAATACGTAGCGCAGACATACTCCCTTTCTGCCAGACGATTATCCAGTACCTTCAGGAGACGGCGAGTTTCGCCCTGGTATCGCGTGATGCCATAGGGCACGGGGGTCGACGCGTACCGAAAGAAGTGCTGCGCTTGTCCCATCATCGGGCCCAGGCCTCCGACTTGCCAGAATAGCCATTGCAGCATCTCACTGCGTTGCCGCAGATCGGTCGGAAGGAAGCGGCCTTCCTTCTCGGCAAGGTACAGCAGGATAGCCCCGGTCTCGAAGACCGTGATTGGCGCGCCCCCATCCAGCGGCGCGTGATCCACGATTGCAGGAATCTTCCCATTTGGGTTGATTGCTTGGTAGCTTGTCTGGTGCTGAGCGCCGCTGGTGATGTCGATGGGTATGATCCGATAGGGGATTGCCAGTTCCTCCACCACGATGTGCGCCTTGTGTCCATTTGGGGCTGGCCAACTGTAGAGATCGATCATCAGCTTGCTCCTATCGCTTGCGCATGATCTCTTGCCTGCGGAAATCCTGGGCACGCCGGTTGCCTTCGTCGCTCATGCCGGCCGGCAGGTGTTCGTCCAAGGCAACCGTTCGCTCCTCGATCTGTCTCATGACGCTGTCCTGCAAAGCCTTCTTGGACATCGCGTAAGCCGTGTTGCAATCGGGAGTGATGCACCGTGCATAGCTGATTGCTGCGGCGAGCAACTGGTCAGGCTCCACGACCTCGTGGAAGAAGCCGAGCCGCTCCGCCTCTTCGAACTCATACAGCTTGCCGCGCAGCGTGGCCAGTGCCCCAACCTGATCGCCCAGCGTGTACTTGATGATCTCGACGTAGGCCGCCGGCATCGGAATGCCGATGGGTACTTCGTTAAGCCCGAATCGTGCAGGCTTTCGGGCTGCCACCCGAAAATCGCAGTCGAGTGCGGTGATCAAGCCGCCGGCGATGGCGTGGCCGTTCACTGCGGCCACGGTAGGCCTCGGGTACTGGAAGATGCGCAGGTTCGTCTCCCGATAGTTCCGATACCATTGACGGATCTTGTCGTGGTCTCCACTGCCGAAGATGTCGAAGCTGTACTGAAAGTCGATACCGGCTGAGAACACGTCGCCTTGTCCGGTCAGCACGACGGGCAGGTGATTGAACTCGCGTTCGAGTCGGTCAAAGGCCTCGTGCAGGTCGCCGAAGAAGCGGTCGTTCTGGACGTTGACTTTGTTGCTGTTCATGCGCACGAGGGCGCAACCATTTATCTCTTCGATATCCCATGCCATATGATGTCTCCAAAAGATTTGTCATTAAGTTCGGCTGTAGAGGCAGCCTATCAGGCATGCTGCCGGGGCGCTGTCATCGCGATGACAAGGCTTGACGCAAAGGGGAGAGCACTTGCAGGTCGGCCGCCGGCAGCGTGCTGCAGCCAATGCGGGCCGATTCTCCTTGCAGAGGAACAGCGCACCCGCAGGTCACTCCTCGATCGCTCCGCCAATCGACCGCAAATGCTGCCGGAACGTGATGTCCACGCCGGATCGCCGAGCGGCGAGGTACTCGTCGAAACGCGACTGGCTTCGGCAGGTGGTGCCAAGTTGCATTCTTGCCGCTTGATGGCGTTCGGTGTCACGAATGTTGGCTGCCAGTTCGGCAACGTCGCCGGCGCGATCCAGCGGAACAAAGATGACACCATCGTTGTCGGCCAATACAAAATCCTCGGCAGTGACAACGTGCTGGCCACAGGTGGCAGAGGAAAGGGCCAGTGCGTCCTGTTTATCAAGACGCTGCGGCCCCGCGGGCAAGGCGCCGAGGCTGAACACCGGCAGCCGGATGGACCGGAGTTCAGCGGTGTCCCGGTGCAGGCCCCAGATCACGATGCCGGATAGGCCCGCCCGGCTTGCCTCCAGAGTCACCAGATCCCCTACGCAAGCTTCATCTTGCCGGCCGCCCTCGCCATGCCTGCGTCGGGTAAAAATGCTCGAAGAGTCAGGTGTGATCGAGCGTTGCGTCGCGTTGCTTAATCCATCAAAGCTCGGTGTCGGGCTAACCGTCTTCGTTCGCATCTGGTTAACGAGTCAAGACGCGCAAACGATCGACAACTTTACCGCAGAAGTGCCGCGCCTTCCGCAGTTCGTCGAGTGTCATCTAATGGCCGGAGATTGTGATTTCCTGCTTCGCGTTGTTGCTGCCGACCTCGATGCATATCGGAAGTTTCAGGGGGAATACCTGGTACGGATCAAGGGCGTACAGAGTGTCAAAACTGAAATACCGATGCAGAGGATCAAGCTGACATCTGAGCTGCCGCTATGAATGCGGCGGATCATGAAAGCTGGCCTCTCCTGAGTCAGGAGAGGCTAGGCATATCACCCGGATATGGCTCGTGACCACTGCGCTTGGGGTGGTCTGCTGCTCGACCTACCACCCGTGCTGTTCGTTATTCGGAAACGATCTGTCCTTGACGGCCACGACGTAGGATTCGAACGCCGCACGCACGTCGCCTGTATCCTTCATGAAGTTCCGCACGAACTTTGCCATTCGTCCGAGATTGATGCCGAGCATGTCGTGCATGACCAGGACCTGTCCAGCCGTGCCATTCCCGGCTCCGATACCAATGGTGGCGCACGACGTCATCTCGCCGGTGATACTCTCCGCCAGTTGAGCGGGAACCATTTCGAGCACAAGCATCGTCGCGCCGGCTCCCTCAAGCGCGAGCGCGTCGGCGCGCAGGCGGTCGGCCGCATCCTTCTGGCGGCCCTGGACCCTATAACCTCCGAGCGCAGACACAAACGCAGAGACCGACGACGCAATACGAAGATGGGATGCTTCTCCCCGGTCTGACTTAGCAGACTAACAACCAGGGAGATATCACATGGCATCGAAACCATTTACGGCAACCGACAAGCCAGGCTCATGTCCAGCGAAGCGACCAAAAAGGCGGTCAGATACCGAAAGGCAATGTTGCTCGGGTAGCGCAGCAGCAGGTAGACCGCCGCGCGATCAAGGTGCCAAGGGCATCAGGAGCCTGCGGCAGGCGCCGCCACCTTGCGTCCAGCCATGTGGTGCAGATACGCCAGCAAGTCCTTCATATCCGCGTCAGACAGCGTCTTTTCATCGATCGCCGACATGCGCGCGTTGGGCCACCAGCGTAGCCATTGCGGGTCGCGGATCAGCCTGGCCAGCTTGTCGTCGCCCAGGTACTCCACCGCGCTGTGCGGCACATTCAGGTCGGGGCCAAGGTGCGCGTCACCGACCCGGTTGAGGGAGTGGCATGAGAAGCAAACGCGCTGGAACGTCGCGAAGCCGCGCATGACCGCGCCGTCCGCCGGCAGGCCGGGGCGGGCCGGATGGCCGCGAAGCGCTCCGCCGGCGACGCGGTGATGTCGATGCGCACGATGCTGTACGTCCAGAGGCTCTCGTTGATCACGGAAGCGGCGCGGCCCGCCGGCACTGTCCAGATCAGGCGGAACGGCCCGATGTCCTGGCCCTTGAGCGTCGGCCACGGCGCGGCAGGATTTTCCACCGCCAGCCAGGCGCGCGCCTCGTCGACGCTATCCGCCAGCAACAGGCGCATCGGCAGGTGAGAGATATAGCCATCGCTGGCTGCAGTCGTCGCACTCGCGTCGGCGGTCACCGGCATGCCGCGCAGCAGGGCCGTCAAGGGGATCGCCTTGAACGTCAGGCTGCGTTTCAGGTTGTCGTCGTCTACCGTCACGTCGGTCAGGCGGCGGTCTTTCAGCAACCCATCCAGCGTCCAGCTGCGCTGTTGCGTGCCGGCGGCAATGGTGAGCGTCGCCGTGTCCGCGGCGCACGCGGGCCCTGCCAGGAACGCTATTGCGCAGCCAAGCGCGCCAACGGCCATTGCAATCCAGGCTTTCATGGGTCTGTCTCCAAAGCGGGCGAAAAATGTGGGGCAGTCGTTGGCAGTCATTCTAGCCGTTGCGGGCATCCGTCAGCTCGGCCGACGAGTCGCCTCGTTACGGCTCACCGGCTCGCACCCCTGGAATGGCCGAGACGGACTCGGGGCCCCTGCCTGACGGATGAATTGGGGGGCTTCGCTCGTCATTTCCGCGCATCGGAGCGCCCGGCGCCGAGCGCCTCGAGCAGCGGCCGGAGCGCATCGAGCTCCGCGCCAAAGCCGCCCCAGTCACCTGCCTTCAATCGCTCGATGGCGCGGTCATAGTGGGCGAGTGCCTCGCGGGCGCGGCTGTCCGGCGCGCCGCTGGGCGCCGCCGCCACCGGGGCCGTTTCCTTGAAGAGCGCTGCCAGGGCCGCGCCTAAGGTCTCCTCCATCACCACATGGTCGCCATAGGCGGCGATCACCCGTTTCAGCTCGGGCAACTGACCGGACTCCGCGCGCAAGTAGAGCGGCGAGACATAGAGAATCGAGTTGTCGATGGGCACGACCTGGAGGTGGCCGCGGATGACGCGCGAACCCATCTGGTTCCACAGCGAAATCTGCTGCGAGATCTCGGTATTTTGCTGGATGCGCGCCTCGATCTGGAATGGCCCATAGACCAGCTTGTCTTTGGGAAATGCATAGACGACGAGTTTGCCGTAGTCAGGTGGATCGCAACGGGCCGCCAACCACGCAATCATGTTCTCGCGCCGGCTGGGCACCATCGGTAGCATCAGCACGAATTCGGCGCGCGGCTGCGCGGGGAGCCGCACGATCATGTAGTAGGGCGTCATTGGCGCGCCGGGGCCGGTGCTCGCGTCGATGTCGGCTTGTTTGCGCGGAAATTGCCAGAGGTCTTCGCGGTTGTAGAAGACTTCCGGCGTTTCCATGTGGTAAGCGCGGTAGACCTGCGCCTGGATCAGGAACAGGTCTTCGGGGTAGCGGATATGCTGCTGCAGGTCCTGCGGCATCGCGCCCAGCGGCTTGAACAGGCCCGGGAAAATGCGCTGGTACGTCCGCACGATGGGATCGGCAGGATCGCTGATGTAGAAGTCGGCAGTCCCGTTGTACGCATCGATCACCACCTTGACCGCGTTGCGGATGTAATTGTCGCCGTCACCGGTGCCCGGCTGGGAGTATGGGAACCAGCGGCTGGTGGTGTAGGCATCCTGAATCCAGAAAAGCCGCCCGCCGGCCACGACGATGTAGGGGTCATGGTCGAGGCTGAGGAACGGGGCGATCGTGCGCACCCGGTCCTGAATGTTGCGATGGAGCAGGATCCGGCTCGCGGGGGTGATGTAGCTGGTCACCAGGATGTTGGGGTCGTCGAATTGCCAGGCGAAGAGGGCCTGCAGCGCCATGCTGCCGATGGCGATGCCGTCGCGCCCGCGGTAGGTTGTGTAGACGTTCTCATCGCCTTTGGGGTAGTCGAATTCGGGTGCGTTGCCGTTGACGATCACATAGCCCTTGCCGCCTTCCCCAAAGTACAGGCGCGGCTCACTGATGGGCGGGCCGCCGTTGGCGACAGGCGGGATATCCTTCAGGTAAAGCGTAGGCAGGCCTTCCGTGGACTTCTCCGTGACGGGCGACATCACAACGCCATTGCCGTGGGTGAACAGGAGATGCAGGTTCACCCAGGTCTGGGCATTTGCAGGAAGCAGCGACGGCTCCAGTTCCCGCGCGGAGAGCATCACCTGCTGATAACGGGCATCGAGCCGGTAGCGATCGATGTCCGTCGCAAGGAATTTGTAATAGGTCCTGATCTCCTGCAACTGCGCGTAGGTATCCCGCAATGGCTGCAGATCCCACAGGCGGATGTTGTCGATGGTTGGCCGATTGGCCTGCAGCGCGGCGAGATCCAGGTTCTGCTCGGCTGGAAACGGCTTTACCGCGATCTGCGCCAGGCCATAGGCGTCCCGCGTCAGCGCAATGTTGTGGGCGATATAGGGCGTCTCCAGTTGCAATTCGTTCGGCTTGACATAGAAGCGCTGGAACAGCGCCGGATAGATCAGCACGAGTACCAATGCGCTGCCGAACACGATCAGTGCAGAGGCGACCGGAATGCGATAGCCCCGCCAGCGCATATTGGCCCATGAAGCGGCTGCGGCTGCGGCGGCCAGGCCGATCAGCGGCCACAGGACAGGCAGCCCCACATGGACATCGGTATAGCTGGCGCCCACCACCACGCCGTTGTCGCCAAAGAGCAGCAGGAAACGGTCGAGCCAGTACGACCAGGCCTGCAGCAGGAAGAACAAGCCCAGCAGGGCCGAGCCGTGGATGGCGGCCGCGGGAGAAAGCCCGCGCGGTGAGCGCATGCTTGCGATGTCGCCGCGCGTCCCGTACACCACGGCGGCGACCACCGCGGTGCAGCAGAGCAGCAGTAGCAGCCAGTTCCTGAGCGCCAGATAGGCGGGCAGCGAGAAGAGGTAGAAGCCGATGTCCTTGCCAAAAATCGGATCGGCCTTGCCGAAGGGTACTTGGTTGAAGTAGCGAAGCGCGATATCCCAGTCCGGGACTTCGCCGGTGGCGATGAGCAGGCCAAGGAGGACGGCAACACCGGCGATGGCCGCAGGCCAGGGAGGTGCGGCGCGACTTCGCCGACCAGTTCGCTCAGGACCTCCGCCTTCCAGGAGCCAGGGGGCTCGCATAGCGGTGCGCCAGCAATCCCGACACCCCTATCGCGACCGCCGACGCAGCGAAGACGGCGACGAACAGCAGCACCTTGGTGACAAGGATCGTCCAGAAGACGTTGACGTAGCCGACGGAGGAAAACCACAGCCAGTCAACCAGCATGCCGGTGAGGCGGCCGACGATGACCAGGCCGATGACGCCAACCGCAACCCTGGCGGCAATGCGCCTCAGGTGCGTGCCGGATATCCCTGGCGAGCGCATCGATCATGCTCCTTTGCCGGACCGTCATCCGTGGCTTGCTGCAGCGCGAAACGTGGCCGTCGGGCATGGATCCGTGTTGCACCGGCCCGGATAATCAATTGTAGGTGGGGAATCAGCCGGCAGCACGCTCACCGGCATGCCAAGGCGCGGAGGAGACCGCCCGCGGCCAAGTCCATGAAGCACCACGGCGGCAGAGGTGAGATTTACGGGTTGTTTATGCCTGGCTAATACTTTTCTATGCCATTTGCATGGGCGAGTTCTTAATCTGGAGGCTTGCAATTTGGTGAGGCCGCGGATTCCTTCGTCTCGAATCGCTCTACTGGTCAATGGCTGAAAGAGCGCCTTGCCTGTATTTCCCCTGGCCCAATTCGGTGAGAAACATGATGTCGCACATCCGCAATGCGTCACGCAACAGCCAACCTCATCACGGTGGCGGATACTACCTCAGGCTTGCTGGGTGCCTGCTCGCACTCGGTTTGTTGTACGCCTTGTGAATGCGGGGTGCCGGAGCGGCACCGATGCAAATGCCGGTGGCCACATGGGCCGCGCCGGTTTCCATCGAGCCCTGCAACTCTGCCTGTTTGTCGAACTCAGTCTGTGCTCGTGTGATATGCGTCACATGGCCTTGCGCCCATGCGCCGAGCGGCTCGGCCGCCTCGGCCGCCTCCCACAATGATCAGCCTCGCCGACGTTTCGCTCCCGGCCTGGCGGGCGATGGCGGTCGGCGGCGCTCAGGCAAAGCTGACGGCGTCCCGGGTCCGGTCGGGCACTTGCGCTTCCAGTGAAGCGGGATGGTCGGTGTAGCCACGCTCGCTCCCGCCAAACAGGGTGCTGCCGTCGAATGTGGCCAGCGGCAGGCCATTGGCGAGCCGGCGCGGTAAGTCCGGGTTGGCGACAAACGGCCGGCCGAAGGCAACCAGGTCGGCGTAGCCTCTGGACAGGACCCATTGCGCGCGCGCCTCGTCGTAGTTGCCGGCAACCATGATCGGCCGCGTGAACCGTGCGCGAATGGCCTGGCGGAATGCCTCGGTGAATTGCGGTGCGTCGTCCCAGTCCGCCTCGACCAGATGCAGATAGGCAACGCCGCGTGCCTGGAGAAATTCGGCGGCTTCGAGAATGGTCGGCAGGATGTCGGGACAGGCCATGCCACGCGCGGTCAGGAATGGGGCGAGGCGAATGGCGGTGCGATCGGCGCCGGCCTCGTCCGCCACGGCGTTGACGACTTCCTGAGAAAGCGCAGGCGGTTGTCACGCCCGCCGCCGTATTCATCGGTGCGGACGTTGGAAGTTGTACGCAGGAACTGGTCGATGAGGTAGCCGTTGGCGCCATGGATCTCGACACCGTCGAAGCCCGCATCCATTGCATTGCGGGCGGCCCGGCGGAAATCCGCAACAACGCCGCCGATCTCCTCGCGGGTGAGTGCGCGCGGGGTTGGGCAAGCGACCATGGCGCCGACGCCCGTGGCCGGGTCGACTTTCCAGATCTGGCCTTCGAACGGGACGGCGGAGGGCGCCACCGGCAGCGCGCCGTTGTGAAAGTCCGGGTGGGACATGCGGCCCACGTGCCAGAGCTGCAGGAAGATCCGCCCGCCGGCGGAGTGGACCGCATCGGTCACCAGTCGCCATCCGGCGACCTGCTCCGGGCTGTAGATGCCGGGGGTGAAGGAATAGCCTTTGCCTTGGGGCGAGATCTGGGTGGCCTCGGTCACGATCAGGGCGGCACCGGCACGCTGGGCGTAGTAGCGGGCATTCATTGCGTTGGGCACGTCACCCGGCTGGGTGCTGCGCGCACGCGTCATGGGCGCCATGACGACGCGGTGGGCAAGTGTGTGGCCGGCGACGACGGTCGGCGTGAAAAGTGGCGAGGCGGTTGTCAACATGCTTGCGGATCTCCGGACTTGGGTGACGATGGTGGTTGTGCTGATGTGGCACATTGTGCAAAGCCCGGCGTACTTTGATAATTGGCCTACCATTTGAATCATCTTCAAATAGAACGGAAATATCGTGGAGAGTCTTGGCGACATCCGGCTTTTTGTTGAAGCGGCAAGCCTGGGCGGGCTGTCGGCCGCGGGACGCAAGCTGGGACTCTCTCCTGCGGCGGCGAGCGCGCGTCTTCTCAGGCTGGAAGCGAGCCTGAATACGCGGCTCTTTGAGCGCACGACGCGCCAGTTGCGGCTCACGGAGGAGGGACGCATGGTCCTGCTCCATTGCCAGCAGGCACTTGGGGCCCTTGAAGATGCTCAAGCGACGCTACAAGCTGGTCGGGGTGTCGTTAGCGGAAAAGTGCGGATTTCGGCGACCTCGGATTTCGGCCGTCACGTCCTCAAGGGCTGGCTTGACGAGTTCAATGTGCAATATCCGGAGGTGACTTTCGCCCTGGTGCTGTCCGACACATTGTCGAATCTGTTGCTCGACGACATTGACCTTGCCATCCGCTTTGGCGTGCCCCCGGATAGCTCGCTCATCGCGCGGCGCCTCGCGCCGAATCGGCGTGTGCTTTGTGCATCGCCTGATTATGTGGCGGCGCACGGGACGCCTGGGCACCCACAGGATCTGGAGCGGTTCGATTGCATCGTCCTGGGGACGGCAGCCGGGCTTGCGAACGACTGGCGGTTCACGCGCGGCGGCAAGGTCGAAACCTATACCGTGCCCCTGGCAAATTCCCGAGAGACGAATGACGGTGCGCTCGCGCGCGAGTGGGCGGTGGCGGGTTACGGCATAGCGATGAAATCCGTATGGGATATCGGCGCTGATCTGCGCGCGGGAACATTAATGATGCTGATGCCGGAGTGGCGCTCGCCGGATGTTCCAGTGCATGCCCTGTATCACCGCACCCGGTACATGGCGCCGCGCGTGCGGGCGTTGCTCGACTTCCTGATTGAGCGCTTCTCCACGGTATCTCGTGACCTGGAGGTTTATCTCAACCCGGTCACTGGGGCAAGCTGAAAAAGGTGGAGATCGATCCTGACCGCCTCGGCATAGCCAGCCCGCCTAGCACGACGGGCCGGCCCAAGGGCTATCAGGATGCCGCCGCCTTCATCAACAGATAATCCACCAGCAGTTTTGCCGCCGGTGAAAGGCTTGCCTCGTCGCGGAAGCAAATCGCGAAGCGGCGCTGCGCCCAGCTATCCGTGAGCGGGATCACCCGCACGCCAAAGCTGGCGTAGATGGGCTCGACCACCTCGCGGGGCACGATGGTAAGACCGAGATTTGCGCGCACGCAGCGCAGGGATGCATCGAACGAGGAAACCACCACGCGGTACGCCATCGGCTTGCCGATGATGGCCGCGGCGCGCGCGAGCATGGTGTGCACGGCCGTCTGCCCGGGCAGGCCGATGTGGTCGAATTCAAGCGTCTGCTCGAAGGTGCAATCCGCCAGCCTCGCGAGTGGATGCTCGGGATGCACGATGGCCGCCAAGGCATCGCCGCGATAAGGGCGGGTCTGGAATCCTTCCAGATCCGCGGCATCCCAGCAGATACCCAGCGGTGCGGATCCTTCTCGCAATGAGCGGACGAGGTCGCGGCTGAGGCTTTCCTCGACGGTGACGCGGATGTCCCGATGCTCGGGCACCTGCAGGAAGCTCGCGATATCGTCGGGCAGCGACTCGGCCATGCACGATACGGTAGCCAGCAAGCGGACTTGCCCCTTGATGCCGGTGCCGTAGTCGGCCATGTCGCGCTCCACGCGGTCTGCCGCAGCCAGCATGGCGCGCGCGTGCTCAAGCAGGATCTCACCAGCCGCGGTCGGGATCACGCCGCGCCGGCGCCGCTCGAACAGCGTGACGCCCACAGTGTCTTCCAGCTGCGCCAGCCGCTTGCTGATGGCCGAAGCCACGATGTGCTGCTGTTCGCCGGCACGCGCCATGTTGCGTGTCTCGCAAACCGCAACAAACAGGCGCAAGGAGGTGAGGTCTAGGTCACGCATCGATCGCCTTCAAGTTAGGGTTTCCAATTCGGAAATTTGGCGAGGTCATATTAGCGCTTTTTGCTAAATTCGCGAATCTCTGGGGTTGGGACTAAATGGGGCGACATGCCGTTATCCCGCGTTCGGCGAACCGCCTGCCGTCCACTGATCCAGGGCGATCGGCCAGACATTCCAATCCGGAATGCTGGCGCTTCTTCATTACCGCTTCTGGCTGGGTCCGGAACAGCATAGAGTGCATAGGCCAGTCCGAAGCACGACCATCCGGGGGACACAGACCAAATGACAACGCACACCGAATCGGCACCGCGCCAAGCCGTGATCCGCGAGGCCGGGCTGCGCGACGGGCTGCAAAGCATCGTCACCATCCTGCCGACTTCCGCCAAGCGGGAGTGGATCCAGGCGGCCTATGCGGCGGGCCAGCGCGAGATCGAAGTCGGCTCGTTCGTACCGGCGAAGCTGCTGCCGCAACTTGCCGATACCGCGGAACTCGTGGACTTTGCCAAGTCGCTGCCTGGACTGTTCGTCTCGGTCCTGGTGCCGAACCTGCGGGGCGCGGAAAACGCCATCGCCAGCGGCGCGGACCTGATGCTGGTGCCGCTTTCCGCCAGCCATGCCCATAGCCTGGCCAACCTGCGCAAGACGCCCGACGAAGTCGTGGCCGAGGTCGCCAGGATCCGCGCCGCCCGCGACGCGGCCGGCTCCAGGGCGCTGATCGAAGGTGGCGTGGGCACGGCCTTCGGCTGCACGATCCAGGGGCGTGTGGATCCGCAAGAGGTGCTGCGCCTTATGCAGGCCCTGCTGGACGCCGGCGCGGATCGCGTCAGCCTGGCCGACACGGTGGGCTACGCCGACCCCGCCATGGTGCGCAGCCTGTTCGAGCGCGCCACGGCGATTGCCGGCGACCGCTTCTGGTGCGGCCATTTCCACGATACGCGCGGGCTCGGGCTGGCCAATGTCTATGCCGCCCTGGAGGCCGGGGTCACCCGCTTTGATGCTTGTCTCGCCGGGATCGGCGGTTGCCCGCACGCGCCCGGCGCCAGCGGCAATGTCGCCACCGAAGACCTGGCCTACCTGCTGGGCAGCATGGGCTTCGAGACCGGCATCGATTTTGACAAGCTGCTGGCGCTGCGCGAACGCGTGGCCGGCTGGCTGGCCAATGAAACCCTGCACGGCACGCTGTGGCGCGCCGGGCTGCCCAAGACATTTCCTACATCGGTTGCCGATGCGGCTGCCGCCTGAGAGCAAACCATGAACACCGAGCATTCCTCCTTGCCGCTCGCCGGCGTCCGCGTGGTTGAGTTCACCCACATGGTGATGGGCCCGACCTGCGGCATGATCCTCGCGGACCTGGGTGCCGAAGTCATCAAGGTCGAGCCGCCCGGCGGCGACAAGACCCGCAACCTGCCCGGCCTTGGCATTGGCTTCTTCCGCTCGTTCAACCGCAACAAGAAGAGCGTCGTCATCGATATCACCACCCCGCAAGGGCAGGCCGCGGCAGCGGAGCTGGTCGGCCAGTGCGATGTGCTGCTCGAAAACTTCCGCCCGGGTTTGATGGAGAAATGCGGGCTGGACTACGCCACGCTGTCCGCCAGGTTCCCCAAGCTCATCTACGTCTCGCACAAAGGCTTCCTGCCCGGCCCCTATGAAAACCGCCTGGCGCTCGACGAAGTCGTGCAGATGATGGGGGCCTTTCCTACATGACCGGGCCCAAGGGCCGCCCGCTGCGCGCCGGCACCTCGGTCAACGACATCATGGGCGGCATGTTCGGCGCCATCGGCGTGATGGCCGCCTTGCGTGAGCGCGACCGTACCGGCAAGGGCCAGGAAGTGCAGAGCGCGCTGTTCGAGAATTGCGTGTTCCTGTCGTCCCAGCATATGCAGCAGTTCTCGATGACCGGCGAGCCGCCGCCGCCGATGCCGTCGCGCGTGTCCGCCTGGAGCGTCTACGACGTGTTCACGCTGGCCGAAGGCGAGCAACTGTTTATCGGCGCCGTCAGCGACAAGCAGTTCAACACGCTGTGCGACGTGCTGCAGCGCCCCGACCTGGCGGCCGATCCGGAGCTCGCGACCAACGCCATGCGCGTTGCGGTACGTCCGGCACTGCTGGAGCGGCTCGGCGCGATTCTCAAGGACCATCGCGTGGAAGAACTTGCGCTGAAATTCGAAGCTGCGGGCATTCCCTATGCGCCCATCATGCGGCCGGAACAACTGCTGGAGGATCCGCACCTGAAGGCAAGCGGCGGCCTGGTGCCGATGCAGACCGAGGACGGCGGCACCACCGACGTTGTGCTGCTGCCGCTGCTCATGGGCGGACGCAGGCCAGGCGTGCGCATGCCGCTGCCGGGCATTGGCGAGCACAACGATGAAATCCTGTCCGGCCTGCACACGCGGATCGCGGACTGAATCTACCCGCCTTGCCGCGGGGCTCTGGATGGCCACGCGGACGATAACGATAAACACAAGGAGACAGACATGGCATTCCCCATTTCGCGCCGGGAAGTACTCGGCATGGCCGTTTCGGCTTTCGCACTCACGCTTGCGTTGCCGGCCGGCACTGCACTGGCCCAAGGCTCGGGCCGGCCGGTACGCCTGATCCTGCCGATCAGCGCCGGCTCGGGCGTGGACGCTATCGCCCGCGCTGCCGGACCGTCGCTCGGCAAGAGCCTGGGGCAGCCGGTGGTGATCGAGAATCTGCCCGGCGCCGGCGGCATTACCGGCGCGGCGGCGGTGGCCAAGGCGCCGGCCGACGGCACCACGCTGGGCCTGTTCTCCAACAACCATGTCATCAATCCGAGCGTGTACAAGAAGATGCCGTTCGACGCGATCAGGGACTTCACGCCCATCAGCGTGATCGGCTTCACGCCGCTGGTCCTTGTGGTCAACCCCAAGGTGCCCGCGAAGAACGTGCAAGAACTTGTTGCCTTGCTCAAGGCCAAGCCAGATGGATTCAACTATGCCTCGTCGGGTAACGGCACCATTCTCCAGCTCGCCGCGGAAATGTTCCTCGACGAGGCGCACGTCAAGGCGCGCCATGTGCCCTACAAGGGCACCGGACCGATGATGACCGACCTGATCGCGGGCCAGGTGGAGATCGGTGTCGTGGCGTTGAACGCCGTAGCGCCACATCTGAAGAGCGGCAGCCTGCGTGCGATCGGCCTGTGCGGCGCGACGCGCTCGCCCGCCGCGCCCGAGATACCCACCATCGCCGAACAAGGCCTGCCCAACTTCACGGTCGAGGGCTGGTTTGCCGTGGTGGGCCCGGCAGGGCTGCCGCCGGCCGAGGTAAAGCGCCTCAACACGGCGTTCGCCAAGGCATTCACCAGTCCGGACGTGATGGAAGCCATGAAGAAGCAGGGCACTACGATCAATCCCGGCACGCCGGAAGCAGCCGCCAGGTTCTTCCAGAGCGAAGCGGCGCGCTATGCGGCCCTGGTCAAGAAGGCCAATGTGACCCTCGAGTAAGGTCGGGGTGTTGTGTCGCGGCGGGGAGCCCGCGGCGGCGCCCTCATCGGCCCGATCGCGCCGAGCCGGCGGAGTAACCCCGCCGGCTCGGCTTGCTGACAGAGACTTGCTGACAAAGCCGGGTCTGCGTTGTCGCGCTCCGCTCTCGCGCGCGCTGCAACCGCCCAGAACCGGATCAAAGCATCCGATCCCGAAACTTCAGCCGGACTCCCGGCTTTACCTGGTAATACTGCGGCGGCGGTCCGCTGCGGACCACTTCGCGGGCCCGCGCGGCTGCCTTTGGTGCCAGCTCCAGGAACTCCAGTGCCTCGATCTTTCGCCGGAATGCCTTGCGCTCCAGTTCCCGCCCGAGCACCAGTTCGTACATGCGCTGGAGCTCCGGCAGCGTGAAGACGTCCGGCAGCAGGTGGGTCGGCAGCGTCGAGTAGGTGGATTTGTTTTCCAGCCGCTCGATGGCCTTGTCGATCATCGCGTTGTGGTCGAAGGGCAGCCGCGGGGCATTGCGCGCGGGATGCAGCGAGCAGTTCGCGTCGATCCCGGGCGCGAGCACGTCTAGCGGCACCACGGCGCAATAGACCACGCTGATCGACCAGCGGCGCGGGTCGCGGAATTTGCCGGAGAAGGTGTAGAGCTGCTCCAGGTAGGGCGTCTCGATGCCGGTCTTCTCCCGCAGCATGCGCAGGGCGCTGGCTTCGGTGTCCAGGTCCTGGTCGACCCGGATGCGGCCGCCGGGCAGGGCCAGCACGTTCGGGTGCGGCGCTTCGCTGCGGTTGTGCAGCATCACCTGAAGCTCGCTGTCGCTTGCCGTGAGGAGGACCACGTCAACGAAGGTGTAGATCTCTGACATCGATTTTGGTTGGTGTTTTGTGGCGTGATGCCACCATTATGGCAGCTGAAAATAACCGGGGCAAATGCTTGAAAATTGGCTGTTCAGTGTCACCTACAAATTAATTGTGGCACTACGCCACAATCTATGCCATGATTCAGCCATCGCATGCCCCGAAAAGCATGCCCCAAATGCGCCTGGAGATGGAAATGGCAACCCAACGACGAGACCAGCTTCTGATCATCGACCCGCAGAACGACTTCTGCGACATCCCCGGCGCCGCGCTGCCGGTCGCAGGCGCCAATGCGGATATGGCCCGGCTCGCGACGCTGGTCGCCGGGCACGGTGACAGGTTCGCGGGCATCACCGTCACCCTGGACTCCCACCATACCTATGACATCGCCCACGCCAGCTATTGGCGCGATGCGGCGGGCAACAAGCCGTCGCCGTTCACGGCGATCACATCGGCGGACGTGGCCAGCGGCGCTTACCGGCCGGCCGACTCGGCGCAGGCGGAAGCGGTGGCACAGTACCTGGGCCGCAGTGGGCTTTTCCTCTGGCCCGATCACTGCATCGTCGGCTCGTGGGGGCATGGCGTGCACGATGTCCTGGCCGCAGCGTTGTCCGGTTGGGAGGCGGCTCGCCTTGCCAATGTGGATTACCTGTTCAAGGGCCTGAACCCGCGCACCGAGCATTTCTCGGCCTTCGAGGCTGACGTGCCGGTCGATGCCGACCCGGATACCCAGTTCAACCCGGCCCGTGTCCGCAGCCTTGCCGCGGCGGATCGCGTGCTCGTGGCGGGCGAGGCGCTGTCGCATTGCGTGGCCAGTTCGGTGCGCAGCCTGCTGCGGCACCTCGGGCGCGAGTTCGCGCAGCGCATGGTGCTGCTGGGCGACGCCATGAGCCCGGTGCCCGGATTCGAAGCCCAGGGCCAGGCGTTTATCGACGAGTTCGTTGGCGCCGGCGGCAAGATCGCCACCACCCAGAACCTGTTTGCCTAAGCCTTGCAACCTCAGGAAGCCGATCATGTCTCAAGCCTTCGCCCCTGTGATCCAGTCCCTGCTGGACACCGACCTGTACAAGTTCACGATGCAGCAGGCGATCCTGCACGGCAACCCGCAAGCCATCGCCGAGTACGCCTTCAAGTGCCGCAACACGCCGGCCACGCCGCTCGTCAAGCTGAAAGCCGAGATCGAAGCGCAGCTCGATCACCTGTGCACGCTGCGCTTCACGGACGGCGAGCTGGCCTACCTGGGCGGGCTGCGCTTCATGAAAGCGGACTACATCGACTTCCTGCGCCTGTTCCAGCTGCAGCGCCGTTTCATCACGGTGGCGCCGTCAGCCAGCAACCCGGACGAGCTCGAGATCCGCATCAAGGGCCCGATGCTGCATGTCATGCCCTTCGAGATCTACGTGCTGGCGATCGTCAACGAGGTGTACTTCCGCAACGTGCCGCAAGCCGAGGCCCGCGCGACGGGCCGGGAGCGGCTCGCCGGCAAGATCGCGCGCCTGGACCAGCTCGTGCCCCAGGCGACCCGGCGTGCCCCCTTCATCTTCTTCGAGTTCGGCACGCGCCGCCGCTTCTCGCGTGAGTGGCAGGAGGAAGTGGTGGCAACGCTGGCCGAGCAGGGCAGCCGGCACATGCGCGGCACCAGCAACGTGTACCTCGCCAGGAAGTACGGCCTGACCCCGATCGGCACGATGGCGCACGAGTACCTGCAGGCCTATCAGGCGTTTGACTCGCGCCTGGCCAAGCTCGATCAGGGCGGCGCTCGAGTCCTGGGTGGCGGAATACCGCGGCGACCTCGGCATCGCCCTGACCGACGTGGTGGGCACCGACGCGTTCCTGCGCAACTTCGACCTGTACTTCTGCAAGCTGTTCGACGGCGTGCGGCACGACTCCGGTGACCCGATGGCGTGGGGGAGAAGATCCTCGCCCACTACGAGAAAATGCGGATCGATGCGACCACCAAGCAGCTCGTCTTCAGCGACAGCCTGGACCTGGAGCGCGCGTTCGGCATCTATGAACGGTTCGCCGATCGCACCAATCCCGCCTTCGGCATCGGCACGAACCTCACCAACGACTGCGGCGTGGAGCCCCTGAACATCGTGATCAAGCTGGTGCGCTGCAACGACCAGCCGGTGGCGAAGGTCAGCGACACCTCGGGCAAGGGGATGTGCGAAGACCAGAACTACCTGAACTACCTGTATGACGTTTTCCGGATCGCACGCCAGTAAGTCACGCCAATAAGTCACGCCAATAAGTAACGCCAATAAGTAACGCCAATAAGTCACGCCAATAAGTCACGCCAATAAGTCACGCCAATCAGTGACGCCAGTAAGGAGCTGCCATGCCTGCACCTAACGCGGCTAGCCTGCGCATTGCCTGCGCTCAACTGAACTACACCCTGTGCGACTTCGACGGCAATGCCCGCAGGATCGTCGAGGCCATCGGGCAGGCGCGGCAGGGTGGCGCCGATATGGTCGTGTTCTCCGAGCTGGCGCTGTCGGGGTACAACCCGCAGGACATGCTGGAGGAGCCCGGCTTTCTCGACCGGCAGGCCAGCGCCATCGCGGCGGTGATCGCGGCCACCGCCGGCACCGATATCGTGGTGCTGGTGGGCGCGGTGGTCTCGAATCCCGGCATCGGCAAGCGGTTTCACAACGCCGTGCTGGCCATGCGCGACGGGCGCATCGAAGGCGTCTACGCCAAGCGGCTGCTGCCGAACTACGGCATCTTCCAGGAGCGCCGCTGGTTCGAGCCGGGCCCCGATGCGCATCTGGTTGTCGAGGTGAAGGGCATCAGGGTAGGCGTGCTGATCTGCGAGGACGCCTGGAACGTGGATGGCCGCACCTACGACGTGGACCCGGTCGACAACGTGGCAAAGGCCGGCGCCGAGCTGATCGTCACGATCAATGCCAGTCCGTCCAACGTCGGCAAGGCCGCCCAGCGCGAGGCGCTGTATGCCGGCCTGGCCCGCCGCTGGGAGCTGCCATTCCTCTACGTCAACCAGGTTGGCGGCAACGACGAGATCGTTTTCGACGGCGCCAGCTTCGCCGTGCAGGCCGACGGCGCCGTTGCGTTCCGGGCACCGATGTTCGAGGAGGCCATCGGTGTCGTCGCGTACAAGGCCGGCCGCTTCACTGCCGCCGGGCAGGCCGCCCAGCCGGCGCCCACGCAATCGGTGGCTGACGATTGCGCGCTCATGTACCGGCAGGCCACCCTTGCGCTGCGCGATTATGCCGCCAAGGCCGGCTTCAGCAAGGTAGTGGTCGGCAGCTCGGGCGGCATCGACAGCGCGCTGACCCTTGCGCTGGCCGTGGATGCGCTGGGCGCCGCCAACGTGAGCGCGGTCACCATGCCGTCCCGGTTCTCCAGCGCCGGCAGCGTGGACGACTCGGTGACGCTGTGCCGCAACCTTGGCGTCGCGCTGCACACGCATCCGATCGGTGGCCTCTACGCGCAGTACGTCGATGGTTTCCAGCACGCATTCGACGCCGAGCCGTCTCGCCTGGCGCGCGAGAACGTACAGGCCCGCATCCGCGGCGCCATCCTGATGGAGTACAGCAACCACTTTGGCGCGCTGCTGCTCACCACCGGCAACAAGTCCGAAGCCTCCTGCGGCTTCTTCACGATCTATGGCGACGCGTGCGGCGGCCTTAACCTCATCGGCGATATCTACAAGACGGAAGTCTTTGCCCTGGCCCGGTACTACAACCAGCGCCACGGCCGCGAGATCATACCGGCCGTGATCATCGAAAAGGCACCCTCGGCCGAACTGTCTGAAGGGCAAAAGGACACGGACTCGCTGCCGCCGTACGAGATACTGGATGAGATCCTCAAGCTCGCGATCGAGGGCGAGCGCCTGCGCCCGGCCGAATACGAGCGCGCCAGGCTGGCCCTGCAAGCGCTGGCGGCCAGCGAGAACACGCACTGGATAGCCGACGTGCACCGGCTGATCGCCCGCTCCGAGTTCAAGCGCCGGCAGGCCGCGCCGATTGTGCGGATGCGGCCAAGGGCTTTCGGCGCCGGGCGACTGATGCCGATTGCGGCGAAGTATGGATAGGGAGCAGCAGCGGCCTGGTCAGGATGGACGCCAGGCCCTCGCCGATTCCGCCCCACGCCGGCCGCTGCGCTAAAATCCGTCCACGCGCCCTGTGCGCGCCGACATGTCAGCTTTGAAAATGCCCCGCGGGCAGCGGCGGCACACTGGGAGACAATTCGCCGATGCGCCGCGACAGCGGCGCCGCAAGCCCGGCACGAGCGGGTGAAACCCTACGCAGGTCGCTAGCCAGGACTTCCGGCAGGAGGCTCTCCTGCTTCCACATTGCTCAGCTTCCGGCCAATGTACCGGCTGGTACCGGGTCCGCGCTTACGTTTGAATTGCTTAAGCCGAGTCTGTTCAAGATGCTTAGATTTGCCTTGCCAACCATGTCGGTCGACCGGCGGTTCGGGATCGTTGCCAGCACGCTTGGCCTTCTGTTCGTGGCACTGACAAGCGGGCTCCTGGTTCACCAGTGGGGCGCATATGCCAGGGCAGACCACGCGCTGTCGCATTTCCAGGTTTTCCGGGCCACATTGCTTGCCATGGAGAAGGTGTCCGCGGAGCGCGGTCCCACCAACAGCGCGCTAGGCGAAGATGTCCCGATACCGGCGCAAAGGGTGGCGGCACTGCGGGCTGCGCGCGCCGAAAGCGACGCGCGTATCGCGCATCTGCTGGGGCTGCTCGATTCGAGCCATTGTGACGAGTGCTCGATGGAGTGGGCAGCGGCGCAGCGTGCGCACGCCGAGCTGGCCACCGCTCGCGCGAACATCGACCAGGTTATCCGTGTGCCGCTGGCGCGGCGCACCGATCAGGTGCTGGAGCAGGCCGTGGTCCGCATGGTTGAGGTCATCCCGCAGTTCGCGCCTATCACCAACGCGAGTACCAAGGGCGTGCTGGATGGCGATGCCAATGCGCTGAATTGCCTGATGGCGGCCCGTCTGGCGGCTGTGCTCAGGGAGCAGGCCGGGCTGCTTGGCTCGCGCTTTACCGCGGCATTGGCGTCGCGCCGGAAACTGACCGAAGCAGAGCAATTTGCCATCGAACGCACTCGCGGTGGGATCGACCAGCTGGGCGCGTTATTGAGGACCCGCGTGATGGAGGATACGGCGCTGGCTCACGGGGCCTTTGTCCGGATGAAGAGGCAGTACTTTGGCGACGGCCTGGCGTATGTGAATCGCGTTCGCGCGCTGGCCAGCCTCCCTGGAGGAGCGGTCGCCTCAACTGGCGAGTTTGCCGCGCAGTATGTGCCGCTCATGCGCTCGATCGTCGAGTTCCGCGACGAGGCGCTGACGCTGGCCGAGGAGGAGGTGCGCTCGCACCGGCACGCGATGCTGGCCCGGCTGGCGGGCGCCGCCGGCATCTTGTCGGCCTTGATGTGCGCGCTGGGCCTGGGCGTGTGGCTGTTTCGCCGGCAGGTCATCCAGCCGTTCGCCGAGGCAGCGCTCGCCATCCGGGCAATCGCCGCGGGTGGCCCGTCCGCGGACTTGCCGTCGAACGCGTATCGGGGCGAGATACAGGAGCTCTTCGACGCCGTCCAGGTCTTGAAGACGAACGATCTCGAGAGGACGCGGCTCGAACAGGAGCGCCAGCGCCTGATTGCGGAACTCAGGACGATGGCGGAGACCGATTCGCTGACGCGGCTCCTCAACCGCCGCGCGTTTGAAAGTCGCGCGCAGGCCGCCTGTCTGTATCACGACGCGCGGGCACCCTACCTTGCGCTGGTCATGATCGACATCGACCATTTCAAACGCATCAACGACACCTACGGTCACGCGGCAGGCGACCGCGCGCTCGAACACATGGCCGACCTGTGCCGCGACACATGGCGCAAGGACGATATCGTCGCGCGCATCGGCGGCGAGGAGTTCGCCGTGCTGGCCGGCGTGCGGGAGCGGGCGCAAGCGCTCGAGCTGGTGCAATGCCTGCGCATCCGGCTGGCGCAAGCCAGTGTGCCGCTCGAGCGGGCGGAGGGCTTCACGATGAGCGCAAGTTTTGGCATCGCCTACGCCGCGCGCGCGGATTCGCCCAGCATCCGGTCCCTGCTCAAGCGAGCGGACCGCTTGCTCTACCAGGCCAAGCTGGCCGGGCGCGATCGCATCGAGGTGGAGGCGGATGACTGTTCCCAGCCATGACGGGCGAGAGGGCTTTGCCTGGCCGAAAATAAAGGTTCATCAGACTTTCGTGTGGGTCCTCCATCCGAGCGAGAGCGACACGATGCAATGCGCTGGTTTGCTCCCCTCTCCCATGAAATGGGAGAGGGGCCGGGGAGAGGGTGGGCGCTAGCTCAAGGTGAAGCGCCTCGCTCTTGCGGATGCCCGCCCTCTCCCCAACCCCTCTCCCGCTGCGCGGGAGAGGGGAGCTACACCTGCGCGAGATTGCACGCGATCGCTCTTGCTACGCCTGCGCCGGACTTCGCCCGGCGACCCACACAGAAGTCTGAAGAACCAAAATAAAGGGGAGCGGGCTAACCGCGCGGGCGTCCTGCCGACCGAAGCCCATTGATCCAGTCGGGGTCGGGCAGCATCGATCGCCGGGGGCAAACGGCCGGTCTGCGCCGATCGCCATCCAGGCTATTCGCCAACGACGATCGAGTTGCGCACCCGGTCCAGCAGCGGCAGCCACACGCCGCGCGCCGTGTCGCGGCACGAGAGGATGAGCAGCAGTTCCTGGTCCGGCGTATAGATGTCGAAATGCTGCACGTAGATCGTGCCTTGCGCACCGGTGCGCACGTAGCTGATTGCAATCGCGGGCCAGCCACCGATCTTGTCGAGGCGCGGCTCGTCGATGGAGAGCATCTCCCTGCCCGATGTCTTCAAGGAGTCGCGCATCCTGCGCTCGAAGCTCGCGCCATAGGCCTGCAGCAGCGACCTGTCGAAGCGGCGGACCTGCTCGGGCGTGACCGGCGCTTGCGCAATCGAGTTGACGATCACGGCCGCGCGCGGATCCTGCACATTGGATACGGCATGAAGGAGATTGACGGTTTGGCCCGCCGGCGCCGGGACGATGGAGACGCCCCCACGGCGTCCGCGATGGTGCCGTGGGCCCGGCCCTGGGCGCCGGACAGGATGGTCCAGTCCTTGGGAACCTGAATGGCAACCTGCCTGGCGAGCCCGATCTGCACGAAGGGCGTTTGCGCGCCCCCGCCGGCCTGGGCGAAACACTGCGCGACATTCAGGGCCAAGCCCAGCGCGCAGCCAGCCGCCGCCAGTACAAGCCTGCAGCATTGCGCACGCATGCTCCCTCCGTCGTGATCCCGGACAGGAACAATATAGACCTGAAGAGGCGATCCGGCACGGCTCCTAGCGTTGCACGAGCGCCAGCCTGACGCGTTCCACGCTGCGGTTGCAGTTCGTCCTGGTCTTCAGGGAGGCGATCTGCTTGCGCACCGTGTAAATCGGATACCCCGGCGATCCGCCGCTCGGCATCTCAGCCCGCCACCACATTGCGCGGCGACCCTGCCGCGAACGCCGCGATATTGTCGATCAGCTGGTCCGCCAGTGCCTGGATGGCCTCCCGGCTGGCCCAGGCCACGTGCGGCGTCAGCAGGAAGGCGGGATGGTCGCGCAGCGCATGGAACGGGTGGCCGGGGCCGGGCGGCTCCTGGGTGGCCACGTCGAAGCCGGCCCCGGAGACCTGTCCTTGCCGCAGCGCCTCGACCAGCGCGGCCTCGTCGACCAGTCCGCCGCGCGCGGTGTTGATCAGCAGCGGGCGCCGCGCCATCTGCGCGAACTCCTCGCGGCCGATCAGGCCCACGTTGGCGGGGGTCAGCGGGCAGTGCAGCGTGATGATGTCGCTCAGGCGCAGCATGTCGGCGAAGGGTGTGTGTTGCGCGTCGGCTTCGTGCTGGCCCTTGCGGGCGGCGTACAGCACCTTGAGCCCCAGCAGCCGCGCGATCTCGCCCACAGCGCGCCCGAGGGTGCCGCCGCCGACGATGCCGATGGTCGAGCCGGCCAGGTCGTGGATCGGGTAGTCGTGCAAGCAGAACTGCCCCGAGGCCTGCCAGCGGCCCGCGCGCACCGCGTCGCAATAGGCATGCAGGCTGCGGCGCAGCGCGAAGATCAGCGCAAAGGTGTGCTCGGGCACCGTATGCACGGCGTAGTTGCGCACGTTCGAAACGCAGATGCCCTGGGCGGCGCAGGCGCGCAGGTCGACGTGGTCGGTCCCGGTGGCCGCGATCGCCACCAGGCGCAGGCTGGCGGCCTGGCGCAGCACCTCGGCCGGCAGCTTGACCTTGTTGGTGATGACGATCTGCGCGATGGCGATACGTCCGGCCACTTCATGCGGCGCGGTGGCGTCAAAGACCGTCAGCCGATGCGCAAACGGCAACGCGCGCAGCACGGTCTCGGGGGCCAGCGTGCCGCGGTCCAGGAAGACGACTTCCGGCGTGGTCTGGGTGGGATTCATGGTGTTTGCCTGTCTCGGATCTCTGCGCCTGGGTGGTGAGTGCGCCACGCCGCTGGTGCCGGTGCGCAGCGTGTGAAGCGGCCATGGTGGCGTCGGGCGGCCAAATTGACAATGTCGTTCTTGTCCACTAGCCTTTCCCGATTCTCAAACCTCGGGGCGTGGCTGGACGACCCAGGCCATCCCGCCGCCATCGATGCCGCCGCCTTCCGGACGCTCCGCGTGATCAATCCCGCCCATCTCGACCTGCAGTCCCTGCGCCTGTTCCTGATGGTGGCGCAGAGCGGCAGCTTTACCAAGGCCGCCGAGCGCACCCACATGACGCTGTCGGCGCTCAGCCGCCGCGTCGCCGACCTGGAAAAGACGACCGATTGCGCCTTGTTCGTGCGGCTGCCGCGCGGGCTGGAGCTTACCCCGGCCGGCCACGGGCTGGTTGGCCATGCCCGGGCCGTGCTCGACACGGTGAATCGCCTGGCGGGCGACATGAGCGATTTCGCCATCGGCGTGCGGGGGCATGTGCGCGTGTGGGCCAATACCTCGGCCATCATCCAGTTCATGCCGCAGGACCTGGGCGTGTTCCTGCACGCGCAGCCGCTGATCCGCGTCAGCCTGGAGGAGCGCATGAGCGACGAGGTGATCGCGGCGGTGGCGGGCGGGCAGGCGGATATCGGCGTGTTTGCCGACAACGTCGCGGCCGGCGCGCTGGAAAAGTTCGAATACCGCCGCGACCGCCTGGTGGTGCTGGTGCCGCCGGAGCATCCGCTGGCGGCGCGCGCCGAGGTGGCCTTCGCCGACGCGCTCGAATACGACTTCGTCGGCCTCAACCAGGGCAGCTCGCTGCTGCAGCGGCTGGCCGACGCATCGGCCGCGCTGGAGCGGGTGCTCAAGCTGCGCGTGCAGGTCAGCAGTTTCGATGCGATCTGCCGCATGATCGAGGCGGGCCTTGGCATCGGGGTCTTGCCGGAGGGCGCCGTGCGCGCCGAGATCCTTGGCGCCGGGTTGCGCGCCATCCGCCTGGCCGATCCGTGGGCCTCGCGCACGCTGTGGCTTGGCGTGAAGTCGGCCGCGGCGCTGCAGCCCGAGGCGCGCAAGCTGTTCGATCACTTGCTGGCGCCGCGCTGAAGGTGTGGCTGAAGGTGCGGCTGAGGTGGCCGCCACAGCTTTGCGTTTTCGGAAAGGGTGGTGGAGCAATCCGACATGTTCGTGCGCCTGCGCTACTGCCATGATGGCATCCGGCTAAATCGCAGAGAGAGCAAGCGCGACATGATTGACCACCTCGACCACCTGGTGCTGACCAGCACGGATGCCGGCGCCACCATTGATTTCTATACGCGCGTGCTCGGCATGCAGCTGGAAGCCTTCGGCGAGAACCGTGTGGCGTTTCGCTTCGGCAACCAGAAGATCAACCTGCACGTGCGGGGCAGGGAGTTCGAGCCCAAGGCGCACCTGCCGGTGCCCGGCGCGCTGGACCTATGCTTTATCGCATCGATCCCGCTCGATGCCGTGATCGAGCGGCTGCGGGCATCCGACTGGCCCATCGTTGCGGGGCCGGTCGCGCGGACCGGTGCCACGCAGAAGATCCGCTCCGTCTACGTGCGCGATCCGGACCTGAACCTGATCGAGATCTCCGAGCTGGCCGCGCCGTGACCAGCGAGATGGCGTTGAAGACCGTGCCTGCGCGCGGGCTGCGCGTGCTGCTGGCGCCCGACTCGTTCAAAGGCAGCCTGGATGCGCCGGCGGCGGCCCGGCATATGGCCGAGGGCATCCGCAATGCGCTGCCGGATGCCCGGGTGACGCAGGTACCCATTGCCGATGGCGGCGAAGGCACGGCTGCCGTGGTGGCCGCGGCATGCGGCGGGTGCTGGCATGCGGTGGACGTGACGGATGCCAACGGCCAGCTTGTGCGCATGCCGTTTGCCGCATGCGAGAGCGCGGCGCTTGGCGCCTTCGCGATCTTCGATGTGGCGGCGGTGGCCGGCCTGCCCGACGCGATGGCCGCGCCCGGCGCGCGCACCACGCGCGGGGTAGGGCAGGCCATACGCGGGATTGCCGCGCAGGGCTTCGCCACCATCGTGGTTGGCCTGGGCGGCTCGTCCACCAACGATGCCGGCGCCGGCCTGCTGGCGGAGCTGGCGCTCGATTTCCTCGATGCGGCGGGCGGGCGCATCGACCCGGTGCTCGACAATCTTGCGTCGATCCGCAGCCTGCGCCCACGCGCTGATGCGGGCCGGTGGCAAGCGCCGCGCCTGGTGGCGCTCACCGATGTCACCAGCCCTTTGTGCGGGCGGCTTGGCGCCAGCATGATCTTTGGCGCGCAAAAGGGCGTGACGGATCTCGCGCAAGCGGATGAGGTGCTGGGGGAGTTCGCGGCGCGCTGCGAGCTGGCGCTCGGTCGCCATGCAGCGCAAGCGCAGGGCGCGGGCGCCGCGGGCGGGCTGGGCTTTGCCCTGCGGTTGCTTGGCGCGCAATTGCTGCCGGGCGGCAGCTTTATCCTCGACGCCGCCGGGTTGGCGACGGTGGCCGGGTACGACTGGATCCTGACCGGCGAAGGCCGCTCGGATCGCCAGACCTTGCTTGGCAAGGGCCCGGCGCTGATCGCGGCGCTGGGCCGCCGGCACGGCGTGCCGGTGACCTTGCTATCGGGGAGATTGCCGATGGCGCGCTGCTGCGCGAGGCGTTCGACGGCTGCTTCTCGGTGCAGGCCGGTCCTGCGTCGCTGGCCTGGTCGATCGCGCAGGGCGGGGCACTGCTGGAAGCGGCCGCCGCGCAGCTGGCACGGCTCTATGCGGCCGCGCGCCGTTCCGTTTAGAAGGACGACCAGTCGGATGCCGAGGCCGGCGCCGCAGCCGCAACGGCACGCGGTGCCACCGGTGCGGCGCAGCGCGGCGACGATGCCGCGGGCCTGCTCACGGCCCGCACGGCACGGGGCGCCGCCGCACTCGCCGCACTTGCCGTACTCGCCGCGCTTGCCACGCCCTGGTTGCCCAGCCTGAACACGGCCACTGTGTCCTTCAGCTTGGCGGCTTGTTCTTCCAGCGATTGCGCTGCCGCGGCCGCTTCTTCGACCAGCGACGCGTTCTGCTGCGTCACTTCATCCATCTGGCTCACCGCGTGCGCGGCTGTCTTGCGGTTGAATGACATCATGGCGCGAGTGTTGTTGCATCACGTCCCGCGTGCGTTGGGCGCATTGGGTGCATTGGGTGCTTCAGCCGCAGCAGCCACCATCTCGCGCACCATTGCGCGAAAGCGGACCACGGCCGCCGGCAGCATGCCGTGGCGCAGCGCCAGGTGCAGGGGCGCGGTCAGCGGCGGGCTCTCGCCCAGCGGGCGATAGACGATGTCCTCGCCACCCAGGCGGTGCATGGACGCGGGCACCACGGACACGCCAAGGCCCGCCGCCACCAGGCTGAGCGTGGCCGGCAGGCGCGGCGCTTCCTGCGCCACCAGCGGGCTGAAGCCTGCGGCGCGGCAGGCCGTCAGGATCGCGTCATACAGGCCGGGCCCGGCGGGGCGGCGGTAGAGGATGAAGGGCTCGCGCGCCAGCGCGGCCAGCGGCAGTGCGCCAGCCTGCGCCGCCAGCGGATGCCCTGCCGGCAGCGCCGCCAGCATCGGCTCCTCCAGCACGGCATCGAGCACCAGCCCGGCGGTGCTGCCCACCGGCGAGCGTACGAAGGCGGCGTCCAGCCGCTCGTGCAGGATCGCGTCCACCAGCTCGCTGGTGCCGGCTTCCTCCAGCGTCACCGCAACGCCCGGCACGCTCTCGCGAAACCGGCGCAGCACGGCGGGCACAAGGGGTGCAGGGCGGCGGAGCTGGTAAAGCCCACCGCCAGCCGCCCTTGCTCCCCGGCCGCGGCGCGGCGCACCACGTCGGCCACGCCTTCGGCACGGGCCAGCACGGCGCGGGCCTCTTCCAGCAACGCCAGGCCGGCCTCTGTCGGGCGCACGCCGCGCGGCAGGCGGCGCATCAGCAAAACGCCCAGTTCCTCTTCCAGCCCGCGCAGCAGGCGCGTGAGCGGCGGCTGCTGCATGCCGAGGCGCTCGGCGGCGCGGGTGACGTGGCCTTCTTCGGCCAGCACGACGAAGGCGCGCAGCCGGCGTAGCTCTATCATTGCCATACTCTAAGGGTATTGAAATCGTGTTCAATATGCATTGGAAATCATAGCAGTTCGGCTCTATCCTGACGGCATGTTTCGGGCATCAACGGAGCACGGCCATGGACCAGGGAAAGGGGACGGGAACGGGAACGGGAGCGGGAAGGGATTAGGATCAAGGCAGGGACGCCAACCTTCCCGCCCCCTCGTACTCCGGCAATTTGCTGGAATTCCTGGCGTGGCTGGACGCCACGCCGCGCACCTTCGCCGACACCATGGAAGCATGGCGCACGTCCTGCCCACGGCTGTCCGCGTGGGAGGACGCGACGACGGCCGGCCTGGTGGGGATGACGTCCCGGCCCGGCGTGCCGCGCGCGCAGGCCATCGTCGCGCTGACCCTCAAGGGCAGGGCCGCGCTGCAACAGGCCAGGCAGCCCGCGATGCCGAAGAATCCGAACAAGCCAGATCTTCCGAAGCACTAGGACCGAACCCGCAAAGGAGCAGCAATGACTTGGTCAGCCAAGCAATACGTGAAATTCGAGAACGAGCGTACCCGCCCGGTACGCGACCTGCTGGCCGCGGTGCCGGGACGCGAGCCGCGCATTGCGGTGGACATCGGCTGCGGCCCGGGCAACTCGACCGAGGTGCTGGCCGCCTGCTTTCCCGGCGCGAGCGTGACCGGGCTGGACAGCTCGGCCGACATGGTCGAAGCCGCGCGCAAGCGGCTGCCGGCATTGAAGTTCGAGGTGAGCAGCATCGAAACCTGGTATGACCCGGGCCCCTACGATGTGATCCTCGCCAATGCCGTGCTGCAATGGCTGCCCGACCACGGCCGCCTGCTGCCCGCGCTGGCCGCCAAGTTGGCGCCCGGCGGCAGCCTTGCCATCCAGGTGCCCGACACGCTGGACACGCCCGCGCACCGCCTGATGCGCGAGGTCGCCGCCAATGGCCCGTGGGCCGGCAAGCTGGCCGCGGCCTCGCAGGCGCGCACCGGGTTGCAGGGCGCTGGCTGGTATTACGAACTGCTGCGCGCGCATTGCAGTACGGTCGATGTCTGGCACACCACCTACCACCACGCGCTGGCCGGCGGCCCCGCCGCCATTGTCGAGTGGTTCAAGGGCACCGGCCTGCGCCCCTTCCTCGACCCGCTGGACGAAGCCGAGCGCGCGGCGTACCTGGAGCGCTATACGGCGGCGGTGGCGCGCGCCTATCCGCCGATGGCGGACGGCAGCGTGCTGCTGCCGTTCCCGAGGTTCTTCATCGTGGCGACGCGCTGAACGCCAGGGCGGCCTTGTTTCAGGCGCTGGCCGTGAGCGCGCTGACGTCCATCACGTACATCTGCCGTTCGCCGTCGTGGATCGAATCGATGCAGGCGTGGCGGCCGTCGCGGCTCCAGCGCGGATGCAGGTCGCAGCGGTTCTCCTTCTTCAGGCCGGGGTCCGTGTAGAAGCTGCCCAGGTCATGGCGCAAGCCAGACGCCGTGTCGTAGAGAAAGAGGATCCGCTCGTTGGTGGCGGCATCGGGATAGGTGTCGCTCAGCAGCCAGTTGCGCGCCACCGGCGAGAATGTCATGTGGCCGTTTTCCGTCAGCACGCCGTCGCCGACGACCTGCACCCCGCCGCCCTCGCTGTCGTGGTAGAGGTGGTAGTGGATGCTGCCGGCATGCGGCCCCCATACGATGATGTGCGCATCGTCCTGCCACAGCGGATGCGAGATCTGGTACTCGGACTTCTCGTAGTCAAACGTGCCGACCGCGCCGGGATCGAAATCCGCCGCCAGTTGCGGCAGCGGATGGTCGGAGCACTCCAGCAGGCGCAGGTCGGAGCCATCGGGATTGGCCGTGATGAGCCGGTGCAGGAAGCATGTCTCGTCCTTCACTCGCTCGGTCCAACGGTGCAGCAGCAGCACGCGCGACGAGCGCGGGTTGATCTCGATATGGCTGACCCAGTGGATGGCCTTGTCCATCGAGGCCTTCGGGTGGAAGTTGCGCAGGTCCTGGTAGCTCAGGACCAGGCGCGTCTCGCCGGTGCGCAGGTCCATGTAGTGGATGCCGTCGTCGGCCGGCGCGTTGGGCAGCGCGGGTTGCGGCGTCGCGTCGCTGTAGCCGATGGTCTGGTGCGTGATGTACAGGCGGCGGTAGTTCACGCACAGGCCGTACTCGCTGTTCGGCGCGACCACATACACGGGCATGGGCAGGGTCCTGTCTTCCCCCGTGTCCACGTTATGCACCGTCGCGCCCAGATGCGGGAAGAAGGCCGATGCGTCGTCCGTCCTGCGGTTGTAGATGAGCTGCCTGCCGGGGCGCGCCGTCGAGCCACTGTAGCTGTGCGCCCATCTGCCAGTTCCAGGCGGTGGTCTGGCCTACGCGGTGAAAGCGGTCGCCGTCCTGCAGGTCGAAGAAGCCGATTTCGGCTACCAGGTCCGGCCCCAGTTCGGCGTCGGCCATCGGCACGCGCTGCGCTAGCACGTAGCGCTGGCTGCGGTCCCAGGTGCTCTTGTTGTAGTAGCCAAAGAAGTGGTGGAGGCCGTCGGCGCCCAGCCGCCGGTAGGGTAGCGGGCTGGCAATGATGCGTGAGGAATGCATGAAGCTGGGTTTCCGTTGAGACTGGATATGCTGGCGCGAGGCGGGTTTGCCGCCTTGGTATCGCGCCGCTTTGTTCCGCGCTACTTCGCGTTGTTCCGCGTTATTCCGCGCTGATCTTGCCCTTGGCGATGACCTGGTCCCAGCGCGCTTTTTCCGTCGCGATGAAGCGCTGCGCGGCGTCGCGGGTGTTGGCCACGGGGGTCATGCCTTGCTCCTGCAGGCCCTGGCGGAATTCGGGCGTGGCGACGATCTGCCGGATATCGGCGTTGAGCTTGTCGGCGATCGCGTCAGGCACCTTGGCGCTGACGGCCACGGTGGTCCACGACGTCGCCACGAAACCCGGATAGCCGGACTCCGCGGCCGTCGGCACGTCGGGCAGCGCGGGCGAGCGCGTCTTGCCGGTGACGGCCAGCGCCTTGAGCTTGCCCGAGCGGATGTATGACAGCGTGGTCGGCGGATTCTCGAACATCATGTCGATCTGGCCGCCCAGCAGGTCGGTCATGGCTGCCGCGCTGCCCTTGTACGGCACGTGCACCAGCGGTGCGCCGGCGTTGAGCTTGTAGAGCTCGCCCATCATATGGACCGACGACCCCACGCCCGCGGAGCCGAATGTCATCGTGTCCGGGCGCTGGCGCGCGGCTGCGGCGAGTTGCTTCAGGTTGTTGGCCGGCACCTTCGGGTTCACCACGACCACATGCGGCATTTCGGCCAGCACGGTGACGATCTTCAGGTCCGTGGCCGGGTTGTAGTTGAGCTTCTTGTAGGTGTTGTAGGTGGCGTGCAGGCCGATTGAGCCAAGCAGCAGGGTGTAGCCGTCGGTCGGCGCATCCACCACCGCCTTGCCGCCGATATGGCCGCCCGCGCCGGGACGGTTTTCCACCACCACGGATTGCTTGTAGAGCCGGCCCAGCCGGTCCGCCAGCATGCGGCCCTGCATGTCGGAGCTGCCGCCCGCGCTGAACGGCACGATGATACGGATGGTCCTGTCGGGGTAGCCCTGCTGCGCGAACGCGCCACCTGCGAAGGCGGCGCCCAGGACGGCCGCGGCCACGCAGGATTTCCAGTCATCATTCAACAGCAGCTTCCGCTTCATCGGTGTGTTCTCCTCTTTTTTGCCGCTGGCCCGGCTATCGGCGGCGGCGTTCGTCTTGATCGTGCGGCGAGTGTAGGGGAGCGACATTATTCTGAATAATGCTTTATCGCGGGGAGACTATGCAGTCGTGGTATATCTTGCGGGTCTAATCGATCCGGACGTTTTCCCATGGCGAGAACCCTGAATTTCCGAGAAATCGAAGCCTTCCGGGCGGTGATGCTGACCGGCACCACCACCGCGGCTGCAGCGATGCTCCACACGACCCAGCCTTCGGTGAGCCGGCTGCTGGCCCAGATGCAGGCCGCGGCGGGGCTCAAGCTGTTCGATACACAGAAGGGGCGGCTACGCCCAACGCAGGAAGCGCGCCGCTTGTTCGATACCGTGCAGCATCACTTCATGGGGCTGGCAAGGATCGAGCAGGACGTGGCGGTGCTGCGCAAGTCCGGCACCGGCGTGCTGCGGATCGGCTGCACGCCGTCACTCGGGCTGGGGGTGATGCCGCAAGTGGTCGGCGAGTTCGCGCGCCGCCATGCGGACGTGCACGTCAATCTGCAGACGGTAGGCGGGCACCACCTGCGCGAGGGCCTGCTCAATGGCCAGTATGACCTGGTGCTGTCCACCAGCCATCTCGACGATCCCCACTTCGACGTGCGCGTCATGCATCGCACCAACGCGGTTTGCGTCATGCATCCCGGCCACGCGCTGGCCGGGCGCGCCACGATTCACGTACGCGACCTGCACAACCAGTTCCTGCTCACGCTGAACGCCGATGACGAACTGCATGTGGCATTCCTGCGGGGCATGCGGCAGTGGCAGGTAGAGCCGTCGGCCACCATCGAGACCACTTATTCGGGGACCATCTGCAGCATGGCCGCGCAGGGCGCCGGCATCGGCATCGTGAATCCGTACGTGGCTGACGTGTTCGCGCACGGCCTGCGCGTGCTGCCGCTGCTGCCGGCTTGCCCGGTGGAAGTGTGCATGGCGCTGCCCAGCCAGTCGGCCAGCTCCGCGATCACCGAGGAATTCGCCGCGCTGCTGGAGGCCCGATTCGCGGCGCGGGAGGCGCGGCGCTGACCGTGGCGCGCGTGCTCAGGCCTTGCGCAGGTAGCAGGCTTTGAGCATGAAGCTGCCGGCGCTAAGCAGGCGGGCTACTTGCCATTTCCAGCCACCTGCGCATCGCCCTGCGCCGGCGCCTGGCGGCTGCGCCCGCTGCCACCACGCCGCCGGTCCGCGAGCGGCAGGCCGCCACGCGCGGCCATCTGCCGCGAGCGCTGCTCAAGCCGCCCCAGCATGTCACCTAGCTGCGCCACTTCCTTGTCCTCCAGCGCATCCAGCAGTTCCAGGTTGACCTGTTTCGTCAGCGGGAAGATCTCGCCGTACAGCGCCTCTCCCGCAGCGGTCAGCGCCAGCGTGACCTGCCGCGCATCGTCCGGCCGCGCCACCCGGCTGACCAGCTTCTTGTCGACCAGGGCGGTGATCGTGCGGGAGGCGCGGGGACGGTCCAGGTGGGCCAGTTGCGCCAGCTCGGACGAGCTCATCTCACGCGGCGCACCCTGTGCGCCCAGCAGGGCCAGCAGGCGCCATTCCCTGCGCGTGATGCCGAACTGGCCCTCGCAATAGCGGATCACGATGCCGCCGGCATCCGCCAGCAGGCAGCTCAGGCGGTAGAGCAGGAGGTCCTCGATCGATTGCGGCTGGTTCAGGCGGCTGGTAGCTGGCACGGAAGCTGGCACGGAAGCTGGCATGGAGGCGACCCTGGTGAATCGGATGTTCGTGATCGCGTGGCCTGGCAAGGCTCTCACGCGAGAAGCCGCATTACAGTCCAGCGGCGCCATGGCGTCAATCAATGCGACGAATGCTACACGGCGGCGGGCCCGCGTTCGGCCACGTCGTATGGCCCGTTCAGATAATCCGGATTCTCTCGCGCGGGCTTATCCGGCAACCTTCGGCCAGCACCCTAGAACAGGCAAGCGCCTCAGCTTGCCGGCACGAGTTTCGGAGACAACGATGATTGGCATGACCGCGATAAAGCACGTAGGCACTGGGTTGAAGTGGATGGTTTTCGGGCCGCTTGCGGCAGCGCTTGCCTCGGGCGCGATGGCCGCGGATGGGTTCCCGTCCAAGCCGGTCACGCTGGTGGTTCCCTTTTCGGCGGGCGGCCCGACGGATGTCGTGGCGCGAGCACTCGCGCAGGCGATGTCCAAGGATCTTGGCCAGAGCGTGATCGTGGAGAACCGCCTCGGCGCCGGCGGCACCGTCGCGGCGGCCTATGTCGCGCGGGCCCAGCCGGATGGCTACACCATCCTGATCCACCACAACGGGATGGCGACGGCGCCCGCGCTGTACAAGAAGCTGTCGTACAGCCCGCTGAGAGACTTCGAGTACATCGGGCAAGTCGCGGATGTCCCGATGACGCTGCTCGGGCGCAAGGACCTGCCCCCGGCCACCGCGCAAGACCTGGTGAAGTACGTCACCCAGAACAAGGACAAGGTCTCCCTGGCCAATGCTGGGCTGGGGGCGGTATCCCAGCTGTGCGGGCTGCTGTTCGAGGAGGCGGTGCATGTGAAGATGACCGCGATTCCCTACCAGGGCACCGGGCCGGCGCTTACGGCGCTGCTTGGCGGGCAGGTTGACCTGTTGTGCGACCAGACCACGTCGACGTTGCCGCATATCAATGCCAACCGGCTCAGGTTCTATGGCGTGACCACGCCCAAGCGCATCAAGGCGCTACCCAATGCGCCGACGCTGCAGGAGGGCGGTCTCAAGGGTTTCGACATGAAGGTCTGGCATGGGGTCTACGCGCCCAAGGGCACGCCGCCAGCCGTCACCGCGCGCTTGACCAAAGCCCTGCAGAAGGGCCTGCAGGACCCGTTGGTAGCGAAGCGGCTCGATGATCTCGGCGCCGAGGTCGTGCCAGTCGACAAGCAGACGCCGGAAGGGCTGCACACCTGGCTCAAGGCGGAGAGCGACAAATGGCAACCGCTACTGAGAACGATGAAGGTGGAAGCGGACTAACGAGATGGCATGACGGGTGCCAGCGCGGGCCGGCCAGGGCCCGCCGTCATCGCAAGAACGCCGCCTGCAGCCGCAGCGCGGCGTTTTTGCGTTTGCCTGCGGCAGGGCGGTAGCAGCGCGCGCCCGGGCCAGCACTGCAGGCATCTAGTTCGCTGATGGCAGCAGCGTAATTTTCTATTTCACCATTGTCTTGCCCGCTGGCTACCATCGTCTCCACGGGTCTGGCGATTGCCGCCGGGCCCGCACTATAACAATCTGGAAGAGACATGAAACGCTTGATTGTGCAAGTCGGGATCGGTGCGCTCGTCGCCTTTGGCGCGCACGCCCAGCCGGTGTACCCCGACCATCCCATCCGCATGGTGGTCGGCTTTGCCGCCGGCGGCAGCACGGACCTGGTGGCGCGTATCGTCGCCAACAAGGTCGGCATGCTGCTGGGCCAGTCGATCGTGGTCGAGAACCGGGCAGGCGCGGGCGGCAGCATTGCCACCGACGCCGTCGCCAAGAGCAAGGCCGATGGCTACACGCTGCTGTTCGGCACCAGCTCGCACGCCATCAACGCGTCGCTATACAAGACGCTTCCCTATGACAGCGGCGCGGTCGTGCCCGTGTCGATCGTGGCCGCCGTGCCGATGGTGCTCTCGGTGAACCCATCGGTGAAAGCCAACACCGCAAAGGAACTGGTCGACGACATCAGGAAGCACCCCGGCAAGTACAGCTACGGCTCCGCGGGCAAGGGCAGCGCGCTGCATATGGCCGTAGAACTGCTGAAGTACCAGGAACACCTGGACATCGTCCACGCGCCTTACCGGGGTGCGAGCCAGGCGATCCAGTCCGTGATGTCCGGCGACCTGCAGTTCATCACCGATGCCGTTTCCACTTCCGCGCCCATGATCAAGGCCGGGCGCCTGAAGGCGCTCGCGGTCACGACCGGGACGCGTTCGAGCGTGCTGCCGAAGGTCCCGACGATGAAGGAGGCGGGTTTTCCCAGCTATGAAACCTCGATCTGGAACATGGTGATGGTGCCCCGCGGCACCCCCGCGCCCGTGATCGAAAAGCTGAGCGCGGCCCTGCAACAGGCCGTCAAGGACCCTGAAGTACGGGAGCGGATGGAAAAGATCGGCGTGGAACCCGTGGTGGATTCCAGCCCGGACCAGGCCGCCAGGTTCGTGCAGGCGGAGACGCGCCGCTGGGCGGAGGTCATCAAGGCGGGCAACATCCAGGCGGACTGAGTGCAGCCCTCGGCGGCGCCCGGCCGCGCTACGCGCCAATCCAGGTGGCCCCTGGCCAGGCGCCACCCAGCACCAGGCGCTTGATCAGCGTGACCAGTTCCGCCGAGGCGAAGCTGGCGGCAGGCGACATCCGGCGCGTGGCCGGATGCGCCAGCACGATGCGCCGGGAAAGGTTGGGAGAGGTGATCGGCGCTGCGGCCAACGTGCCTCTTTCCAGTTCTTCGGAGACCGCCGAGCTGGGCAGGACCGTATAGCCAAAGCCCTTGGCAACCAGGGATTTCTGCACGCTCAGGGAGTTGGTCTCGACGGCGACCGTGAGCGAGACCCCGGCTACCGCACACGCATGCTCGACCACCGTGCGCAGGCCGTGCGGCGCATTGGGCAGCACCAGCGGCAGGTCCCGCAGGCTCTCGATGGTGTGCGCGGCGCCCGCGGGCACGGTGCCGGGCAGGCCGATCAGGCAGAGCTGTTCGTCGAGCAGCGCCTCGACCTGCAGGCCGGGGAAGCCTTGATGTCGTACAGCAGCGCGATCTCGACCTCGCCCGACTCAAGCCATTGCATGAGGTTGCCCGCGTAGCCCACGTTGAGCCGCATGACCAGTTGCGGGTGCTTGTCCTTCACGGTGGCGACCAGCGCCGCGGCCAGCAGCTCGCACGTGCTGGGGAGCAGGCCGAGCGCCGCCGTGCCGGAGATCGTCCCAGCCACCGGCTGGATCTCCGCCTTGGCCCGGTCAAGCTCGCGCAGTGCGCGGCGGCCGTACTCAACCAGGGTCCGGCCCGCGTCGGTCAGGACCATGCCATGCCGTTCGCGCTCGAACAGCTCTACGCCGAACTCCTCTTCAAGCAGCCGTACATGCCGGGAGACGGCCGGCTGCACGATGCGAAGAAGCTCGGCGGCCTTGGTGGCGCTGCCGGTCTCGGCGATGGCCAGGAGGGCGCGAAGTTGCTTGATGTCCATGGGCGTGGGGTGCGAGATCCTGATGGTTGGCCGGTGATGCCCGGCTATCCAAATTACTGATGGAGGAATCAAATTATTGTATTTCATAAATGATTCCATTCAATTTTATGATAACAGCGTTGTTCCCCTACCTGGATCACTTCCCATGACAAATCCAAATCCTGAGCCCCTTGCCTGGCAAGAAGACATCTTCCGAGTCATCAAGCAAGCCGGGGTCCGCCAAGTTGCCTACGTGCCGGACGCCGGCCACTCGCATGTCATCCAGCGGGCCAAGGCCGACCCGGAGATCCGCGACATCGTCCTCACCACCGAGGAAGAGGGCGTCGGCGTGGTCAGCGGCGCGTGGCTGGGCGGCGAGCGCGCGGTGCTGCTCATGCAGAGCAGCGGCGTGGGCAACTGCGTGAACATGTTCTCGCTGCTGGAAAGCTGCCGTTTCCCGTTCTTCACCATCGTGACCATGCGCGGCGAGTACGCCGAGTTCAATCCCTGGCAGGGGCCGATGGGCCTGGCTACCGAGGGGGCGCTCAAGCTGATGGGCATCACGGTGTACCGCGTGGACTCGCCGCAGGACGCTGCGGAACTGGTCGATGCGGGGCTGTCTTCCGCATTCGACGCCGGGCAACGCGTCGCGATTCTTCTCTCTCAAAGCCTCATCGGCCGCAAAAAGTGGGTGCGCTGAACCTATGACTACCTCGACCTCCAAGCCGGCGATCAACCGCCGCGATTTCGTTGCCGCGCTGCTCAGGCAGTTTCCCGATGCGCTCGTCGTGACCGGTCTCGGCTCGCCCTCGTACGACGTCCTTGCCGCCGGCGACCGGCCGAGCAATTTCTACCTGTGGGGCGCCATGGGCGGATCCACCTCGGTGGCGCTCGGGCTGGCCGTGGCACAGCCGCACAAGCAGGTCATCGCCATCACGGGCGACGGCGAGCAACTAATGGGCATCGGCAGCCTGGCGACCGCCGCTGCGCAGAACCCGAGGAACCTCGCGGTGGTGATCCTGGATAACGGGCACTTTGGCGAGACCGGCATGCAGCAAAGCCACACCAGCCTGGGCACCAACCTCGCGCAGGTGGCCAAGGGTTGCGGCGTGGCTTCGACGCTCGAGATCTTCGACATCGACGAAGTCGAGACGCTGGCGCACGCGATCCGCAACGCCGGCGGGATGACCGTGGCCCGGGTGAGCATCGGCGCCGAGGAGCACCAGCGCGCCTTGCCGCCGCGCGACGGCGTATTCGTCAAGAACCGGTTCCGCCAGCATCTGGGCTTCGAGCCGTTCTAGCCGTCCCAGCCGTGCCGCGGCAGCTTGCCATCCTGCGCATCCATCCTGCACTTCCAACCTAACCGGACAGCATTGCGCCATGAAGCAGTATCAAATGTTCATCGACGGGACCTTCGTGAATGCAAGCGACGGTCGCTGGTTCGAAACCCAAAATCCCTTCACCGGCAAAGCCTGGGCAGAGGTTGCCCGCGGCACGGCGGCCGACGTGGACCGCGCGGCCAGCGCAGCCGATCGCGCATTCCGCGTGGGACCGTGGGCGGAGCTGACGGCCACCCAGCGTGGCGCGTTGCTGCGCAGGCTCGGCGACCTGATCGCCAGGGACGCCGAGCGCCTGGCCGAGTTCGAAGTGCAGGACAACGGCAAGCTGCTCGCCGAGATGAGCGGGCAGGTGAAGTACCTGCCGCAGTGGTTCTACTATTTTGGCGGCCTGGCCGACAAGATCGAGGGCACGGTCATCCCGCTCGACAAGAAGGGCTACTTCAACTACACGCGCAGCGAGCCCTTGGGCGTGGTGGCCGCCATCACGCCCTGGAATTCCCCGCTGATGCTGCTGGCGTGGAAGATCGCGCCGGCGCTGGCCGCCGGGTGCACGGTGGTGGTCAAGCCGTCGGAATTCACTTCCGTTTCCGCGCTGGAGCTGGCGCTGCTGTTCCAGGAGGCAGGCTTTGCGCCGGGCGTCTTCAACGTCGTGACGGGTTTCGGCGCGGAGGTCGGCTCGCCGCTCGTCACGCATCCGCTGGTCAGGAAGGTCACGTTCACGGGGTCCGATGCCACCGGCCGCGTGATCAACCAGCAGTGCGCGGCGCAGTTCAAGCATGTCAGCCTGGAGCTTGGCGGCAAGTCGCCCAACATCGTGTTCAACGATGCCAACATGGAGGATGCCGTCAATGGCGCCGTCTCGGGCATCTTCGCGGCCAGCGGACAAACCTGCATTGCCGGTTCCCGCTTGCTGCTGCAGGAAGACATCCACGATGCATTCGTGGACAAGCTGGTGGCGCTGGCCAGGACGGCAAAGCTTGGCAACCCGATGAACGCCTCGACGCAGGTCGGCCCCATTACCACGCCGGCGCAGTATGACAAGGTGCTTTCCTACATCCAGATTGCCAAGGACGAGGGCGCCAACTTGGTGCTGGGCGGCCAGCCCGCGTCGTGCGGGGACGGGTGGTTCGTCGAGCCGACCATCTTCACCGGCGTTACCCCGCAGATGCGCATCGCGCGGGAGGAAGTCTTTGGCCCGGTGTTGTCCATCCTGAAGTTCAAGGACGAACGCGAAGCGATAGCGATCGCCAACGATAGCTGCTACGGCCTCGGGGCGGGCGTATGGACCAGCGATATCGGCAGGGCGTTCCGCATGTCCGAGCAGATCCAGGCCGGCACCGTTTGGGTGAATACGTACCGGGCGGTCAGTGTCATGTCGCCATTCGGTGGCTACAAGGACTCCGGCCTGGGGCGGGAGAACGGCATCGACGCGATCCGGGCTTATCTGCAGACCAAGAGCGTCTGGATCAATACCGGCGCGGGCTCCGGCAATCCGTTCACCATGCGGTAGCGGTGCCTTGGCGAGATGCCTCGGTGCAGCGTTCGCGTCGTCAGCCGATGAGCTTTGCCGGGCTTCCGCCGGCAGCTTGCGCCACGTTGATCAGCTCGTCGATGAGGGCGCGCGCGCAGCCGGGCAGCCCCTGCAGTTCGCGCACGATGACCGCGCGCTCGCGGATCACCCACGGGTCGTCCAGCTCGACGATGGCGAGCTTCATGGTCTGGCGGTGCCGCAGCGCCGCGGAGAGCGGCACCACGCCGATGCCCACGCCCGCTTCGATCATGCGGCACATCGCTTCAAAGCTGCGAATCTGGATGCGGATCTGCAGCTTGCGCCGTTGCTCGCGGACCAGGTCGGTGAGGAAGGCATGCAGGGTGCTGCCTTCGTGCAGGCTCACGTGCTCGTACTCGAGGGTGTCGGCGAGCGAGACCTTGCTCTTTTGCGTGAGCGGATGGCCGATGGGCGTGGCAAGCACTAGCTTGTCGGTGCTGAAGTGCACCACTTCAAGCCCTTCCGGGTTCAGGGGCCCGGAGATGATGCCAAGGTCCGCGCTGCCGTCGAGCACGCCCCGGATGATGTCCCGCGTCAGGCGCTCCTGCAGGTCAACGGTCACGGCAGGGCGCTCCGCCATGAAGCGGGAAAGCACTTCCGGCATGAACTCCGTGACCGCGGTGGTGTTCGCGAAGATGCGGATGTGACCGACGGTATCCTTCGAAAACTCCTCGAAATCGCTGCGCACATGTTCGAACTGCCGCTCGATGACCCGCGCGTGGCGCAGCAACCGTTCTCCGGCGGGCGTCAGCGCCAGTCCTTTGCTCTCCCGGTAGAACAGCCGGGTGCCCAACTGGTCTTCCAGGGACTTGAGGCGCGCGCTGGCAGCAGCTGGGGACAAAAATGCTTTTCTCGCACCGCGAGAGAGGTTTTCTTCCTCGGCGATGCGGGCAAAGAGCCTGAGGTCGGCAAAGTCAAAGTGCATGGATACTCCTTCGCCGCCACTGTACCAAGGGGTCGCTGGCGCCGCAATTCATGCGGCGGCCGCGCTGGCAAGGCGATGGTTTCCACTAAAGCGAATGGCTGCTTCGATAAAACAAGATATACCGATACCCCTCACTTTGAGAGACTAGCTCCGGCGGACGCTGCACCAGGCGTGCCGCCCAAGCGTGGCGACTTCCGGCTGGGACGGGGCGCCGTGGACCCATTTCTCCCGTTTGCCGCTGCGCTGCGCAGGGCAGGCGGGACCCTGACCGGATAAGGCTGCTATGCGCCCCCTGGATGGCATCACCGTCGTTTCCCTCGAACACGCCATTGCCGCGCCGTTCTGTACCCGGCAGCTGGCGGACCTTGGTGCCCGGGTCATCAAGGTCGAGCGGCCCAAGGTGGGCGATTTCGCGCGTGGCTACGATGAACGGGTGGATGGCCTGTCCTCGCATTTCGCCTGGACCAACCGTTCCAAGGAAAGCCTGGCGCTGGACCTCAAGCACAGCGAGGCATCCACCATCCTGGACAAGATCCTCGACAAGGCCGACGTGCTGGTGCAGAACCTGGCGCCGGGCGCGGCGGACCGGCTCGGCCTTTCCTATGCGGCGTTGTCGCAGCGCTACCCCGGCATGGTCGTTTGCGATATCTCAGGCTACGGCAACGACGGTCCCTACCGGGACAAGAAGGCCTATGACCTGCTGATCCAGGCGGAGTCCGGCTTCGTCTCCATCACCGGCGCCCCAGATAGCCCCGCCAAGGCAGGCTGCTCCATTGCCGACATCGCCGCCGGCATGTACGCCTATACCAACATCCTGGCCGCGCTGCTGCAGCGCGGCAAGACCGGAAAGGGCGCGCATATCGACGTGTCGATGCTGGAGAGCATGGTCGAGTGGATGAGCTACCCGCTCTATTACGCCTTCGATGGCGCAACGCCGCCGCCGCGTGCCGGCGCCTCGCACGCGACCATCTTCCCGTACGGCCCTTTTACCGCCGGCGACGGCAAGACCATCATCCTGGGCCTGCAGAACGAGCGCGAGTGGGAGGCCTTTTGCCGCGTCGTGCTGGAGCGGACGGAGCTGACGGCCGACGCGCGCTTTGTCACGAACTCCCTGCGCACACAGAGCCGCGCTGAACTGACGGAGATCATCACGACGGTGTTCTCCGCCCTGACGATCGAGGCGGTGATCGAGCGGCTCGAGCGCGCGCAGATCGCCAATGCCCGCATGAACGACATGCGCGACGTCTGGGACCATCCGCAGCTCAAGGCGCGCGAGCGCTGGACCTCGGTGCAGTCGCCCGTCGGCGTCATTCCGGCGCTACTGCCGCCCGGCACGCCGCAGTCGTTCGAGCCACGCATGGACGCGATTCCCGCGCTTGGCCAGCACAGCGAGCGCATCCTGCGCGAGCTTGGCTACACCGCGGACGATGTAGCCCGCCTCAGCGCCGAAGGCGCGATCTGAACCTATTGCCCGCTATTGCCCGCTATCCGGATAAAGACCTCATGGCAACCGCCGCTTTCGCTCGTTCCTATCTCTTCGTGCCCGCCAATCGTCCCGAACGCTTCGCCAAAGCCAACGCGTCAGGCGCGGACGCGGTCATTCTCGACCTCGAGGACGCGGTGTCCGACGAGGACAAGGACCGGGCAAGGGGGCTGCTGGAGGCGTACCTGGCTGGCGGTGGGGCCGGCATGGTGCGCATCAATGCCACGCAGACGCAATGGTTTGAGCATGACCTGTGCCTTTGCGGCGAGGCAGGCGTGACGGGCGTCGTCCTGCCCAAGGCGGAAAGCGCGGCGGATGTCGCGCTGGTGGCAAAACACCTTCGCCCCGGCGTGAAGGTGCTCCCGCTCATCGAGACCGCCAGGGGCATGGCCAATATCAACGAGGTGGCCGGCGCGCCGGGCGTTGACCGCCTGGTATTCGGGACCGTGGACTTCCGCACGGAGATGGGCATCGAAGGCGACGACCAGGAACTGCTGTTTTTCCGCTCCATGCTCGTCCTTGCGTCCCGGGTCGCGCGCATTGCGGCGCCGGTGGACGGGGTGACGGTTGCCATTGCCGATGTCGACGAACTCCGCAACGCCACCGAACGCGGGCGGCGCCTGGGCTTCGGGGCAAAGCTCTGCATTCATCCCGCGCAGGTGGCCGAAGTCAACGGTGCCTACCGGCCAACCGAAGCGCAACTGGCCTGGGCCGCGAGAGTGGTCGAGCAGGCAAGGTCAGGCCCGGGCGCATTCCAGCTGGACGGCGAAATGATCGACGCGCCCGTCATTGCGCGCGCCGTGAGCCTGCTTGAGCGCGCGGGCCGGGCGCCGGCCTGATCAACATCAACGACTGACCCCGAGCATAACCACAGAGAGATTGATGGACACTGCCAAACTGAAGGAGTGGATCGGTAAGTCAACCGAGTCCCAGGACGAAATCACCGCGTTCCCGGTCAAGGCGCTTTGCGCGACCCTGGACCGTGAAGACCCGGCCCCCGTGCGTGGCGATGCCTTGCCGCCGCTCTGGCACTGGCTGTATTTCCTGCCGCTGCACCGGCAGTCCGAGCTGGGCGTCGACGGCCACGCCAATCGCGGTGGCTTCCTGCCGCCCGTGCCGCTGCCGCGCCGCATGTGGGCCGGCGGGCGCCTGCGCTTTCACCAGCCGCTGCGCGTTGGCGACGCGGTGTCGAAGACCTCCACCATCCTCGACGTGAACGCCAAGACGGGCCGCACCGGCTCGCTGGCCTTCGTGACCGTGGAGCACAGATATTCGGGGCCGCAGGGCCTGACCGTGACGGAAGAGCACGACATCGTCTACCGCGAGCAAGCCGCTCCGGGCGCCGCGGCGCCGGAGCCGGTTGCCGCGCGCACGGACGAAGACTGGTCCCGCGACATCGTGCCCGACCCGGTGCTGCTGTTCCGCTTCTCCGCGCTGACGTTCAATGGCCACCGGATCCACTACGACCACGAGTACGTGACCACCGTCGAGCACTATCCGGACCTGATCGTCCACGGCCCGTTGCTGGCCGTGCTGCTGCTCGACCTGGTACGCAGGAATCTGCCGGATGCCACCGTCAGCAGCTTCTCCTTCAAGGGCGTGCGGCCCACCCATGTTCCCCAGCGCTTCCAGGCCTGCGGGAAAGTGAGCGAGGACGGCAAGACGGTCGCGCTGTGGATTCGCCAGGCGGACGGCGCCCTCGCCATGACCGCTACCGCCGAGCTTGGCTAAGCCAGGCTCACCCAATCGGAATCAATTGGAATCAATCGGAATCAATCCGAATCAAACCGAACCAGACAAAGCAAAACGCTTACGGAGACATCCCGTGCTGAACATAGTCGATGAACATCAAGAAATCCGCGAAGCCATCCGCGACCTGTGCGGGCAGTTCTCGTCGGAGTATTTCCGCAAGATCGACGAGGTCCGGGGCTATCCCGAGGAATTCGTCAATGCACTGACCGCCGCCGGCTGGCTGGCCGCCCTGATCCCCGAGGAGTACGGCGGATCGGGGCTGAGCCTGACGCAGGCCTCGGTCATCATGGAAGAGATCAACCGTGCCGGCGGCAACTCGGGCGCTTGCCATGGCCAGATGTACAACATGGGCACGCTGCTGCGCCACGGCTCCCTCGAGCAAAAGCGGGAGTACCTCCCGAAGATCGCGAGCGGCGAGCTGCGCCTGCAATCCATGGCGGTCACCGAGCCGAGCACCGGGACGGATACCACCAAGATCAAGACCACCGCGGTGCGCAAGGGCGACAAGTATGTCGTCAACGGCCAGAAGGTCTGGATCTCGCGCGTGCAGCACTCGGATCTCATGATCCTGCTGGCGCGGACCACGCCGCTGGCGGAGTGCAAGAAGAAGTCGGAAGGTATGTCCATCTTCCTCGTGGACCTGCGCGAGGCCATCGGCAAGGGCCTGACGGTCCAGCCGATCATCAACATGGTCAATCACGAGACCAACGAGCTCTTTTTCGACAACCTGGAGATCCCGGCCGAGAACCTGATCGGCGAGGAGGGCAAGGGCTTCAAGTACATCCTGGATGGCCTGAATGCCGAGCGCACGCTCATTGCAGCGGAATGCATCGGCGACGGCTACTGGTTCATCGACAAGGTGACCAAGTACGTCAACGAGCGCGTGGTGTTCGGCCGGCCCATCGGCCAGAACCAGGGCGTGCAGTTCCCTATCGCGCGGGCGTTCGTCAACGTGGAAGCGGCGAGCCTGATGCGCTTCCAGGCTGCCAAGCTGTTCGACGAGCACCAGCCGTGCGGCGCGCAGGCCAACATGGCCAAGCTGCTGGCGGCGGATGCCTCCTGGGAGGCCGCCAACGCCTGCCTGCAGTATCACGGTGGGTTTGGCTTCGCCGCGGAATACGACGTGGAGCGCAAGTTCCGCGAAACCCGCCTGTACCAGGTCGCGCCGATCTCGACCAACCTCATCCTGTCGTATGTCGGGGAGCACATCCTTGGCATGCCGCGGTCTTTCTGAGGATCGGCTTGCAGGTAGTTGCGGCGGCCTAAGCCGGCTTCATCGCCACCAGCAGGTCCTTGGCTTCCACCAGGTCTCCCGGCTTGACATGGACCATCTCGACCACGCCGTCGGCTTCGGCCTGGATGGTCATTTCCATCTTCATGGCTTCGAGCGAGAGCAGTGTGGCGCCTGCCTTGACGATGTCGCCGGCCTTGACGCAGACCGAGGCGACCGCGCCGGGCATGGGGGCCGGCACATGCAGGGGATTGCCTTCCTCGGCGGGCGCGCGCCGCCGCTTGCCGCCGCCGTCCCGGGTGGCGTCCACGCGCACCAGCCTGGGCTGGCCGTTGAGCTCGAAGAACAGCTTTACCTGCCCGTCGTCGTCCGCCACGGACTTGCCCAGCAGGCGGACGATCAGCGTCTTTCCCTGGGCGATATCGACGGCGACTTCCTCGCCTTCCTGCATGCCGTAGAAGAACACCGGGGTGGGCAGCACCGATACGTCCTCATAAGTCTTGCGCGCATGCGCAAAGTCGGCGAACACCTTTGGGTACATCAGGTAGGCGGAGATGTCGTTCTCCGTCGGCGCGTGGCCGAGCAGCGCCTGTACCGCCGCGTGCGCGGCTTCCATGTCGGCCGGCGGCATGACGGCGCCGGGGCGTGCCGTGAGCGGCGCCATGCCATTGAGCACCTTGTCCTGCAGCGCCCGCGGAAAGCCCTGCTCGGGGAAGCCCAGGTCACCGCGAAACAGGGAGACGACGGAGTCGGGGAACTGGATGTTGCTGTCCGGCGCCAGCACCATGTCGGCGCTGAGGTTGTTGGCCACCATATAGAGCGCCATGTCGCCCACGACCTTGGAGGTGGGCGTGACCTTGACGATATCCCCGAAGAGCTGGTTGACCTCGGCATAGGTCGTCGCCACGCGGGCCCATTGTGGCTCCAGGCCCATGGCCCGGGCCTGTTCGCGCAGGTTGGTGTACTGGCCCCCGGGCATTTCGTGCAGATAGACGTCGGACGTGCCGGCACGCATCTCGGATTCGAAAGGCGTGTAGTACGCCCGCACGTCTTCCCAATAGCGGGAGATTTCCTGGATGGCCGCGGGCGAGACCGCCGGGGCGCGCTCGGTGCCCTGCAGCGCGCTGACGATCGAACCCAGGTTGGGCTGCGAGGTCAGGCCGCTCAGGGCGTCGATGGCGCCGTCCACCGCATCCACGCCGGCGTCGATCGCGGCGAGCACGCTGGCGGCGGCAATGCCGCTGGTGTCGTGCGTATGGAAGTGGATCGGCAGGCCGGTCTCCTGTTTCAGCGCGCTGACCAGCGCTTTCGCCGCTGCCGGCCGGCATAGCCCGGCCATGTCCTTGATGGCGATGATGTGCGCGCCCGCGCTTTCCAGTTCCTTCGCCATCTTGAGATAGTAGGGAAGTGTGTACCGGCGTGACGCGTCGAACAGGTCGCCCGTATAGCAGATCGCCGCTTCGCACAGGGCGCCGGATTCGCGCACGGCCTCCATGGCGACGCGCATGTTGTCGACGCTGTTGAGCGAGTCGAAGACCCGGAACAGGTCGATGCCGGTGGCCGCGGCCTGCTGCACGAAATGACGGACCACGTTGTCCGGATAGTTGGTGTAGCCCACGGCGTTGCTCGCGCGCAGCAGCATCTGCAGCAACATGTCCGGCATGGCGCTGCGCAGCTTCTCGAGCCGCTGCCACGGATCCTCCTTGAGAAAGCGCATGGCGACGTCGAAGGTCGCGCCGCCCCAGCACTCCACCGAGAACAGCCCCGGGAGCTTGGCCGCGTAGTGCGGCGCGATCTGCGCCATGTCGCGGGTGCGCATGCGGGTTGCAAACAGCGACTGGTGCGCGTCGCGCATGCTGGTGTCGGTCAGCAGGACGGCTTTCTGCTCGCGCATCCACGCCGCGAACTTTTCCGGGCCAAGCTGCTTGAGCAAGGGCGCAATCCGGCCTGGACGGGCGGGGTACCGGCCTCCACCGGCAGGCGCGGCGGCCCGAACGTGCCGGCCGGCGCGGTGCGGCCGCGCATCTCGGGGCTGCCGTGCACGGTGGTCTCGCCGATGAACTGCAGCAGCTTGGTCGCGGTGTCCTTGCGCGCCGTGAAGCGGAACAGCTTGGCTTCGGTGTCGATGAAGCGGGTGGTGTAGTCGCCAGCGGCGAACTTCGGGTGGGAGACCACATTCTCCAGAAAGCGCAGGTTGGTCGAGACGCCGCGCACACGGAACTCGCGCAGGGCACGGAGCATGCGCTGGGCCGCTTCATCGGCCGTTGGCGCCCATGCGGTCACCTTGGTCAGCAAGGAGTCGTAGTAGGGCGTGATGACCGCGCCGGCATAAGCGGTGCCGCTATCCAGGCGGATGCCGAAGCCGGCGCCGGTGCGGTAGGCGGTCAGCCGGCCATAGTCGGGGTTGAAGCCGTTCTCCGGGTCCTCGGTGGTGACGCGGCACTGCAGCGCGTGGCCGCGCACCTCGATGCCGGCCTGCAGCGGCACGCCGGACGCAGCGTCGCCGATGCGCGCGCCTTCCGACACCTTGATCTGCGCCTTGATCAGGTCGATGCCGGTCACTTGCTCCGTCACCGTGTGCTCCACCTGGATCCGGGGATTCACCTCGATGAAGTAGAACGCCGAGGTCTCCACATCCATCAGGAACTCGACGGTGCCTGCGTGCGTGTAGGATACCTCGCGCCCCAGGCGCAGCGCGGCCTGGCACAGCGCCTCGCGCTGGGCCGGATCGAGATAGGGCGCCGGCGCGCGCTCCACCACCTTCTGGTGCCGGCGCTGGATCGAGCAGTCGCGCTCGAACAGGTGGACGAGGTTGCCATGGGTGTCGCCCAGCAGCTGGACTTCAACGTGGCGCGCCTGGCGCACCAGCTTCTCGAGGTACACCTCGTCGTTGCCGAAGGCCGTCAGCGCTTCGCGGCGTGCCACGTCGAGCTGGGCGCGCAGGTCGTCCGCGCTCTCGATCACGCGCATGCCGCGCCCGCCGCCACCCCAGCTTGCCTTGAGCATCACGGGATAGCCGATCGCCTCGGCAGCGGCGAGTGCATCGTCCAGGCTGCCCGTGAGTGCAGGCGTGGCAGGCATCACGGGCACGCCGGCGCGCTGCGCCGCCTGCCTGGCGGCGATCTTGTTGCCCAGCGTGCGCATGACTTCCGGCTCCGGCCCGATGAAGACGATGCCCTGGGCGGCGCAGGCCTGGGCAAAGTCCGGGTTCTCGCTCAGGAAGCCGTAGCCGGGGTGAATTGCATCGACCCCCGCATGCTTGGCCACCCGCAGGATCTCGGGCACGGACAGATAGGCCTGGGTGGGCTTCATCGCCTTGCCGACCAGGTAGCTTTCGTCCGCCTTGAAGCGATGCAGCGCGAAGCGGTCCTCGTTCGAGTAGATGGCGATGGTACGAATGCCCAGCTCGCTGGCCGCCCGCATGATGCGGATGGCGATCTCGCCGCGATTGGCTACCAGGATGCTCTTGATCTGTTTCATGTGGGGTGACGCTCATCGAACAGGCCCGCCACGGGCTGTATCGATAAGGATAGTGCCTGGCTTGGGCAGCGCAAGGCACTTGCGATTCAGGCCCGACGCTTCGGCTGCAGCGGAGCGTTGCACGCGACATCGCGTGCAACCTGTCCATCCGGGCGTGGCCGGCTAGCCGCGATGGACTGGCGATGGGTCTGGGAATGATTGATTAGAACAATCGATGGCATGGCACGTACAGTTGTGCGGCACGTAGGCGCCAGCAAGCTGGTGCCAGCCGGCGCCATCATAACAACGGAGACCACGCCATGTTCCATCGCCTTTCCGCCCCGCTGCGGGCCGCAACCCTTGCGCTGCTGCTCTGCGCGCCGGGACTCGCGGCGCACGCCCAGGAGCGCTATCCGGCCAAGCCGGTGCGCTTCGTCAACGCGTTCCCGCCGGGCGGCCCGTCCGACCTGCTGGCCCGCTCGGTGGCCGAGGTGCTGCAGGGCGAGCTCAAGCAGGCCTTTGTGGTCGAGAACAAGCCGGGGGCGGGCGGTAACCTGGGCGCGGGCGCGGTGGCCAAGAGCCCGGCCGATGGCTACGCGGTGCTGTTCGGCATCGATACCACCTTTACCGTCAACCCGCATATCTACAGCACCATGCCGTTCCGGCCCGGCGAGCTCAAGCCCTTGATGATCCTGGCCAGTTCGGGTTTGCTGGTAGGCACGTCCCCGTCGTCGGGCATCGCCTCCTTGCCGGACCTGGTCAAGCAGGCCAAGGCGAAGCGCTTGAACTTCAGCTCCGGCGGCAGCGGCAGCCCGGGCCACCTGGCCATCGAGGAGTTCCAGCGCGCCACCGGCCTCAGGCTGAACCATGTGCCTTACAAGGGCAGCACGCCGGCGGTGACCGCTGTGGTGGGCAGCGAGGTGGATGGCGGCTTCCTGGCCACGCCCAGCATGCTGCCCTTCGTCAAGGCGGGCAAGGTGACGGCGCTGGCGGTGACCAGCCGCCAGCGCCTCGCGGCTGGCGCCGGGCATCGCCACCGTGGCGGAGCTGGGCATGAAGGACCTGGAGCATGAGGTACTGTATGTGGCGATGGTGCCGGCGGCCACGCCCGAGCCGGTGGTGCGCGTGCTTGAGCGTGCCATCGGCGATGCGCTGGCGCGGCCGGATGTGCAGGCACGCATGCAGGCGCTGGACCTGCAGCCCGAAGGCGTCACGGGCGCGGCCGCCGCGCGGCGCTTGTCGGAACTGTCCGATCGTTATCGTCAACTCATCGTCGCTACCGGCATGAAGGTCGAATGAAACCGAACCTGATCTATATCGTCGCCGACGACCTCGGCTATGCGGACCTGGGCTGCTATGGCGGGCGCGTGCCGGTGTCTCCGGTGCTCGACAGCCTGGCCGCCAACGGCCTGATGCTCACGCAGGGCTATGCCAACTCGCCGGTGTGCTCTCCCACGCGCTTTGCGCTGATGACGGCGCGCTATCAGTACCGGCTGCGCGGCGCGGCGGAGGAGCCGATCAACAGCAAGAGCCGCGGCAACAACACGCTGGGCCTGCCGCCGGCGCATCCCACCTTGCCCTCGCTGCTGCAGGCGCAGGGCTACCGCACGGCGCTGATCGGCAAATGGCACCTGGGCTTTGCACCGGCGTTCGGGCCGCTGCTGTCGGGCTACCAGGAGTTTTTCGGGCCCATGGCGGGCGGTGTCGATTACTTCACGCACTGCGATTCCAGCGGCCGCCACGACCTGTGGCACAACGACGCGGCGCACCAGGAGGCCGGCTACCTGACCGATCTGCTGTCGCGGCGCGCGGTGGATTACGTGACGCGCATGAGCGCGCAGGGCGCACCGTTTTTCCTGAGCCTGCACTACACCGCGCCGCACTGGCCGTGGGAAACCCGCGACGACGCCGCGCTGGCGCCGCAGGTCAGCAACAACCTCTTCCATCTCGACGGCGGCAACATCCACACTTACCGGCGCATGATCGGCCACATGGATGAGGGCATCGGCTGGCTGGTGCGGGCGCTGCGCCAGCTCGGCCAGCTCGACAACACGCTGATCGTCTTTACCAGTGACAACGGCGGCGAGCGCTTCTCGGACAACTGGCCGCTGGTGGGCGGCAAGATGGACCTGACCGAGGGGGCATCCGCGTGCCGTGGATCGCGCACTGGCCCGCGGTGATCGCGCCGGGCGGCGCCAGCGCGCAGCACTGCATGACGATGGACTGGTCGGCCACGATGCTGGACGCGGCGGGCGTGCAGGCCGATGCCGGCTACCCGCTCGACGGCGTGTCGCTGATGCCGTTGCTGCGCGATGCGGCGCACCGCTTCCACCGTCCGCTGCACTGGCGCATGAACCACCGCGACCAGCGCGCGCTGCGCGACGGCGACTGGAAGTACCTGCAGGTGGACGGACACGAGTACCTGTTCGATCTCAGCCGCGATGAGCGCGAGCGCGCCAACCTGGCAAAACGCGAGCCCCAGCGGCTGGCGGCGATGCGCGAGGCGTGGCTAGCGTGGAATGCGGGCATGCCGCCGATTCCGCAGGACGCCACGGTCAGCCTGGGTTACTCGGCCGCGGACATGCCGCAGCGGTAGTGATCCGGCCGAGCGACGCCGAGGCCCCGATCCGCGCCTTGGTGTATCGTTGAAGGCTTCCGCGAAACGCGGGAATCTTCAACGGGGACGCATCGAATGCTGACGATCTGGGGCCGTGCGAATTCGGTCAATGTGCAGAAAGTACTGTGGGCTTGCGAAGAACTTGGCTTGCCGTTCCAGCGGATCGACGCCGGCATGCAATTCGGCGGCAACAACGAGCCCGACTATCTCGCCATGAATCCTAACGGGCGCGTCCCGACCATCATCGATGGCGATTTTGTGCTGTGGGAGTCGAATTCCATCCTGCGCTACCTCGCCATGGAATATGGCAAGGCAGGCGCGCTGTACCCGGCCGCGCCCAAGGTGCGCGCCAGCGTGGACCGCTGGCTGGACTGGTCGCTGTCGACCTTGCAGCCGGCGGAACGGCCGGTCTTCTGGGGCTTTGTGCGCACGCCCGCCGCCGAGCGCGATGTGGCTCGCCTCACCGCCGAAGCCGGCGTGGTGGCGGGACTGTGGCGGATGCTCGACCAGCACCTGGAAGGGCGCGACTATATGGAAGGCGGCGTCTTCACGCTCGCCGACCTGGTGCTGGGCGCCTACGCGCGCCGCTGGTTCGGCCTGGACGGCCAGATCGACCGTCCCGCACTGCGCCATATCGAGCGCTGGTATGCGCGCGTTGCCGAGCGTGCCGGCTTCCGCCAGTACGTCGCGGCGCCGCTAAGCTGAGCCTGGATACCTTCATCACGGACCGATTCCCATGACTATCACCCTGCACACCTGGAACACGCCGAACGGACGCAAGATCAGCGTCGCGCTCGAGGAAATGGCGCTGCCTTATACCGTCAAGACGGTGAACATCACCAAGGGCGAGCAGCACCAGCCGGATTTCCTGCGCATCAGCCCCAACAACCGGATCCCGGCCATCGTCGATGCCGATGGCCCCGATGGACAACCGATCAGCGTCTTCGAATCCGGCGCGATCCTGCTTTACCTTGCCGAGAAGACCGGCAAGTTCCTGCCCGCGAGCCTGCGTGAGCGCGTGCCGGTGCTGGAGTGGCTGATGTGGCAGATGGGCGGCTTCGGGCCCATGCCGGGCCAGGTGCATCACTTCCGCACGGTCGAGCCGGAGGCCGACCGGCACTATGGGCTTAAGCGCTATTCGGAAGAAACGCGGCGCCTCTACGGCGTGCTGGACCGGCGCCTGGCGGAAGTGGAATACGTGGCCGGCGACCTGTCCGTGGCGGATTTCGCGATTCTGGGCTGGGCGTGGCGCCACGAGCGCCATCAGGTCCCGCTGGAGGCGTTCCCCAATGTCAAGCGGTGGTATGACGCCCTGTTTGCGCGTCCCGGCGTGCAGCGCGGCTTTGCGGTCAAGCTCGATGACCTGGCTTGACCTGACCTGAAGCTGGCGAATCCATACAAGCTCCATACATCCGCCGTACCTCCTTTGCACAAACCGGGCGCCCATTTGACATGGGTCAAGAACCAGAATGGTGCGCCCCGCTAAGATGGTTTCCGTCATGGAGATGCGGGGGCGCTCTTCATGACTTGTCTACCCGTTTCCAGCATACGGAAACTTGGCCCGCGCCACGCAAGTGGGGCGGGCTTTTTCTTTGCCGCTTGTCCGCCCGGCGCTATGGGTTCCTATCCGCCCGGCTCACCCGGTTGTGCGCAGCGGCCAGCGCGTGGCGACTGCTAATATGCCGGACGGTCCCCGCAAACGGGCCAGCGACCCGCAAGTCCCTCCGGAGGACTCGAATGCCTCAGACACAAGCCCCTTCGCCGCACAACGCTGCCGTGCAAGACCGCGTGTTCCAGGAAGGCCGCCTCTCGCTCGGCCTGACCTTGCCGATGCTGCAATCCGGCCAGGTCGTCGCGGACTTCCGCGAGCAGGTGGCGCTGGCCAAGCTCGCCGACGCACTCGGCTTCCGCGCATTGTGGGTGCGCGACGTGCCGCTGAACAGCGCCGACTACCCGGACCCGGTCGGGCATCTCGATCCCTGGGTGTTCCTTGGCGCGCTGGCCAGCCAGACCGAGCGCATCGCGCTGGTGAGCGGCGCCATCGTGCTGACGCTGCGGCATCCGCTGCATGTCGCCAAAGGGGCGATTTCAGTCAGCGCGTTGTCGCAGGGCCGCTTTGTGCTCGGCCTGGGTTCTGGCGACCGTCCTGCCGAGTACGCTGCGTTTGGGCAGGCTACGGCCGCACGGCGCGATTTGTACCTGCGTCACTGGGAGACGGTGGCGGCGGCGGTGGGAGCGCCTTCCCGGGTGATCCCGGATCAGGTCCATGACGACACGCCCGAGTTTTTCCTGCTCCCCAGGCTCCCCGCGGCCATTCCCTTGCTGGCCGTGGGCTCGGGCGGGCAGAGCGTCGACTGGATCGCGCGCCATGCCATCGGCTGGATGACCTATCACCGCGAGCCCGCGGTGCAGCGGGAGCGCTATCGCATGTGGCGCACGGCGGTTGAGCGTGCCGCGCCCGGGCAGTTCCGCGCCTTTGGCGTGGCGATGCAACTGGACCTGAGCGCCGATGCCGGCGAGCCGCCTACCGCAATCTCGCTTGGCTATCGCACCGGGCGAAATGGGCTGAGGGAGTTGCTGCGGGACATGCGCGGCAGCGGCACGCATCATGTTTCGCTCAACCTGCAGGCATCCGAACGTGCGCCGCGCGAGGTGATTGAAGAATTGGCCGCCGAAGTCCTGCCGGCATTTCACGCGGACTAGTTTTTTCTCTTCGCTAAGCGATGTCCAGGCGCAGTGCCGCTTCCACGAACGCGACAAAAGCCTTGACCTTGGCGCTGGCCATGCGGCCGGTCGGAAATACCGCCCAGAGGTCGACCGGCGCCAGCGTCCATTCGGCGAGCACCTGCCTGACTTCGCCGCTGGCCAGTTCCGGCGCGAACATCCATTCGGAGCCGATCGCCACGCCGATATCCGCGAGCACCGCGGCGCGTACGCCCTCGGCGGCCGTGACCCGCAAGCGGCCGGACACCTCGACGGATACCTCGGCGCCGCCCCGGTGGAATGCCCAGGCATCGCCGCCGCCCTCGCGGTCGTAGACGATGGCCTCATGCGCGAGCAAGTCGGCGGGCACCTTTGGCTCGCCGGCAGCGGCGAAGTAGCGCGGCGTGCCGACCACGACCCGCCGGCTTTGCGCGATCTTCCTGGCGGTCATGGCCGAATCTCGCAGCGCGCCCATGCGCAGGGCGACATCCACCCCATGCTCGAGCAGGTCGATATTGCCATCCTCCAGCAGCACGTCCACCACCAGTTGCGGATGCTCGGCCAGGAAGGCTTTGAGGTGCGGGACGATATGCAGCCGCGCGAAGGTGACGGCCGCGGTCACGCGCAGGCGGCCGGAGAGGCTTGCGCCCGAGCCCCTGGCCGCATGCTCCGCCGCATCCGCTTCCTCGATCGCGCGCTTGGCGTGCTCGTAGAAATTCTTTCCTGCTTCGGTCGGCGACAGGCCGCGGGTGGACCGCACGAGCAGCCGCACGCCAAGCTGGTCTTCCAGCTGTGCGACCGACTTCGATACGGAGGGCTGCCCGACCTTCAGCAGCCGCGCGGCGCCCGAGAAAGAGCCTGCCTCGATGACGGCAACGAATGTTTCCATGGCAGTCATCCTGTCCACGATGTGTTTCCTCTCATTGGATTGCCGCCGGGTTATGCCTCAAAAGAATGAATCATATTCCCGCGGCTCGCCTACCGCCGTGAAGCGGCTTGACCGAACATGATTCCAGCAACGTGCACCTTCGCATCGAGCAGCTTACTTGGATCAGATGGAGTAGTCATCATGTCACTGCAGCAAAAACTCGACGCCTTCAAGGCGGACTTCAAGGCCGGCAAGGCGCCGTATTTCGCACCACCGGAAATCCATCCCATCATGGAGCGGGCCACCGCTGAACTGATTGCCTCGGGACAAGCAGGCCGCGCGCTGAAGGCGGGGGACAAGGCGCCCGTCTTCACGCTGACGGACCCGGAGGGCGCACCGGTTTCCTCGGAGGCACTGCTGGCGCAAGGGCCTCTCATCGTCAGCTTCTACCGCGGGGTGTGGTGCCCGTATTGCAATATGGAACTGCAGGCGCTGGAAGAGGCCGTGCCGGCGTTCAGGCAAGCCGGCGCCAGCGTGGTGGCCATTTCGCCGCAGAACGCAGTCAATAGCCGCAAGTCCGTGCGCACCAACAAGCTGAGCTTCCCCATCCTCAGCGACACGCATAACGACGTGGCTGCCGCGTTTGGCTTGCGCTTCGCACTGCCGGACTATCTGGTGGATCTGTACAAGCAACTGAAGAACGACCTGCCGGCGTTCAACGGCGACGCGAGCTGGACGCTGCCGATGCCGGCGCGCTACGTGATCGGGCAGGATGGGACCATCCTCTATGCCGAGGTCAATCCTGACTACACGCACCGGCCGGAGCCTTCCGAGATGTTGCCGGCACTGCGCCACGCCAAAGGCGGCAGGCAAGGGCAGCACAATCCCGTGTCGGTGTGATGGGTGAGCAAGACCGGCGGAATTGTACCGCCGGGTAGCCACGGCGGCCCAGGGAGCGGGCGGCAGGTGTGGCTGCCTCCCCTGGTGCCGCAAGGAGAGCACCGCTGGCCCTGGACTCCAGGTTGCGGCAGGAACCTAGTCCGGCTGGCGCTTCTTCAACAGGTAGCGCTGCGTGCCTTCCAGCACAAGCACCGCGGACTGGTTATGCACCGTTGTACGCATGGCCAGCACGCAGGTGCTCCGGTTCGGCGCGAGTTCGCTGACTTCCGGCGTTGAGCCGTACCGTCCCCGCGCGCACCTGCGCGAGTCCCGTCAGTGCGCCGTCGGTGCCGGTCGGCTGGGCCGCGAGGAGGGCAAGGAAGATTGGGGTGCTCCGGCGCAGGGTTCCTGGAAATCGCATGCGTGCACTCCGCTTTCGTTGAGATCGGGACGATCAGGCTTGCCAGGATGGCTTGCGCTTCTCCACGAACGCGGCGATGCCTTCCCTCGCGTCGTCCGTCGCCACTACATTGCCGAAGCTTTCCACTGCCGAGGCCACGCCGCGCCGGTAGCCGTTGTCATTGGCGTGCATGAAGGCCTTGCGTCCCATCCTGACGACGACGGGCGATTTCGCGCACAGCGTCTGGGCAAGCGCCCTGGCCTCGCGCATGACGTCCTGCTCGGGCACCACGCGGCTGACCAGCCCGAGGGACATGGCCTCGGCGGCGTCGAACGCGCGTCCGGTGAAAAGCAGGTCGAACGCGCGGTGGCGGCCAATCACGCGTGGCAGGTGTGTGTAGTGGATGGCGGGAGTCAGCCCGACGTCGATTTCCGGGTAGCCGAAGGTGGCCGTGTCGGCGGCGACGATCATGTCGCAGGAGATTGCCAGCGTCATGCCGCCGCCGCGGGCGGTGCCGTTCACGGCGGCAATGGACGGCTTGCCGAGGTGGAATTGCGCGTCGCACAGATCGTTGTACAGCTTGTCGACCAGGCCGTGGACCCGCGCCGGCGGCGCGCCATGCAGCGCATCCAGCCTCAGGCCGGCGCAGAAGCGCCGGGGCAGGGCGCTGCCCAGTATGACGGCCCTGACCGAATCATCCTGGGCCGCGCGCCGCAGCGCGAGCAGCAAATCGTCGATCATGGCCTCGTTCAGGGCATTGACGGGCGCGCTATCGAGGAGGATCTCGGCGACCCTGTCGCGTACTTCATACTTGACTGACGGCATGGCTATTCCTGGATTCATGCGGCCGTGGACAGGCCGTGGGTGTCATTGGCTTCGGCGCAGGCAACCACGCCGCGCGCCTTGAATTGTTCGATGGACTCGGGCGTGTAGCCCGCCTGCAACAGGATCTCGTCCGTGTGCTGGCCCAGCAAAGGCGGCGCGCGGTGCGCTTGCCGGCTGCCGCCGCGAAAGCGAACGGGCAAGCCCATATTCCGCACCTTGCCCAGCACCGGATGCTCGGATTCGGCGATCAGCGCGCGCTCGGCCACTTGCGGGTGTGCCAGCGCCTGGTCCAGCGTGTGAATCGGGGAGCAGGCCACGCCCGCCTTGCGCAGCGCGTCCAGCCAGTAGGCCACCGGCTGGGTACGGATGCGCGCCTGGACCATCTCGACCGTCTCGGCGAAGTGCGCGACGCGGGCCGCGTTGGTGGCGAAGCGCGGCGCGTCGACGACATCCTGCAGCCCGGCGACCGGGCAGAAGCGCCGCCACTGCGCGTCGTTGCCCACGCCGATCATCACCGGCCCGTCGGCTGCGTCGAACACCTGGTAGGGCGCCATGGCCGGATGCGCGGTGCCCATAGGCCGCGGCACCTTGCCGCTGAGCCAGTAGTTCTGGGCGAGATAGCCCATGAAACCCATGGCCGTATCCAGCAGGGACACCTCCAGGTGCATGCCGCGGCCGGTCTTCTGCCGCTCGATCAGCGCGGCCAGGATGCCGCTGAACGCATGCATGCCGGTGCCAAGGTCGACCGGAGAGAAGCTGGCGCGTGCATGCTGCCCGCCGGGCTGGCCCATGGTGCTGATCATGCCGCTGAATGCCTGCAGCATGACGTCGTAGCCGGGCTCCTGGCCCAGGGGCCCCGAGCGGCCGTAGCCGGAAATCTCGCAGTAGATCAGCGCCGGGTTCAGGGCGGACAGCGTGTCGTAGTCCACGCCGAGCCTGGCGGCGGCGCCGCCGCCGAAGCCCTGCAGCACGACGTCCGCCTTGGCCGCCAGCGCTTGCACGATCTGCCTGCCTTCGCTGGTCTTGAGGTCGACGGCGAGGCTGCGCTTGTTGTGGTTGACGGCCAGGAAGGTGGCGGACTGCCCGCGATCCTGCGGCAGCCAGGCGCGCGTATCGTCGCCGCTACCGACCGGTTCGACCTTGATGACCTCGGCGCCCAGTTCGCCCAGGTACTGCCCGCACAAGGGGCCGGCCAGCACCTTGCTCAGATCGAGGACGCGAATGCCCTGCAATGCGATCATGAATGTGTCTCCGAAACAGGTCGACGGCGGACTCCGCCCAGGCTTGCGGGTGCAAGTCCGCCGTCGTGTTGTCGCAATGGGAAGCCGGGCGGCTACTCGGGCTTGATGTCGATGGACCGGGCCAGGGCCGTCCATCGCGCAGCGTCGCGATTCACATAGGCCTGCAAATCGGCGGGCGCCATGTGAAACGGCTCCGCCCCACGTGCAATCAGCGCACTGCCATAGCCCGGATCGCTTGCGCTTTGCGCCACGGCCTGGCGCAGCTTCTCGACAAGGGCGGGCGGCGTCTTCGCGCTGGCCTGCAGGGACAGCCAGAACTTCAGGTCCAGCGCGGGATAGCCGGCTTCCTGCAGCGTCGGCACATCCGGCAGCAGGGGCGAGCGCGCCGCGGCGGTGATCGCCAGCGCCTTGAGCTTGCCGCCCTGTATCTGGCCGATGGAGGTGGTCATGCTGTCGAAGAGGAAATCCACATTCCCGGCCATGACATCGGTGCTTGCCGGCGCGCTGCCCTTGTAGGGCACGGCCACCGCGCTGAAGCCCGCCTCCTTCTGCAGCAGCGCGCCATAGATATGCGGCGAGCTGCCGGCGCCGAAGGTGGCGTAGGTGAGATTGTTCGGCCGCTGCTTGCCGATGCGCACCAGGTCCGCAAGGGTGTTGACGCCCAGCTTGCTCGGGTGCACCACCAGCACGTTCGGCACCGTCGCCACCACGCCGATGGCCACCAGGTCGCGTTGCGGGCGGAAGCGCAAGTCGGGGAACAGCAGCGGATTGACGGCGTGCATGCCGACCGTGTTCAGCAGCAGCGTATAGCCGTCGGCATTGGCGTCGAGCACAGTCTGCGTGCCGAGATTGCCGCCGGCGCCGGGCTTGTTCTCGACCACCACGGGCTGGCCGAGCCGATTGCCCAGCGGTATGGCAATCAGGCGTGCCACGAAGTCCCCGGGGCCACCCGCGGCGAACGGGACGACAAGCTTGACCGGTCGCGACGGCCATTGCTCCGCAAGGAGCGGGCGGGTGAGCAAGGATGCGGCTGCGCCCGTCAGGAATGTACGGCGGCTGAGTGCCATGGTGTCTCCGTGGATCATCTGTCTTGGAATCCGCGTGCGGTGCGCGGAAGCTGGCGTCACTATGGCCGGCAGCAGGCTATATGTCCAAGATAGATATTTGATAGTGACTATATATCTGTGCTATACCCAGCCATCTTGCCACCGTGCCGCCGACCGGCGGGCCCCGTGGCGCGGCATGCGGAGACTGGCTTATGTCGATCGATATACGTGGACTCAGGTGCTTTCTGGCCGTGGTATCGGCGGGATCGATTTCCCGGGCCGCGGAGAACATGCATCTGGCGCAGCCGGCGCTGAGCCTGCAGATCAAGCACATCGAACAGGATCTGGGCGTGGCTCTCTTCATGCGCAGCCACAAGGGCGTTGTCCAGACCGCCGCGGGGCTGAGATTCGAGAGCCACGCCAGGGATATCCTCAAGCGGCTCGACGTCGCGTGCGAGGACGTACGTGACCTGATGACCGATCCGGCCGGCAGGGTCGCAATCGGCCTGCCTCAATCCATGGCGAAGATACTGACCGTGCCGCTGGTGCGCGAAACCATCCGGCGCTGGCCTAAGGTCCAGTTGCAGGTGGTCGAGCTAAGCACCGGGTATATCCCCGATCACCTGCTGAGCGGGCGCATCGATCTTGGCCTGACCTTCCAGGCGGATGCCGGCTCCGGCCTGCTGTTCGAGCACGTTGTCGACGAGGATCTCGTCTTGCTGGCGCCTCCGGGCCAGTTCGCCGATGCCCGCAAGACCGGAGCAGAACTGACCAAAGCAGTCCGGTTCAAGGACCTTCAGCGCTTCCCCATGATCCTGCCTGCGGCCGAGCATGGCCTGCGCGCATTGATCGATGGCTATCTGCGTGCTCATCATGTCGAGCTCTCGGTGCTGGCGGAGGTGAATGCCATTCCGCAGCTCATCAATCTCGCCGCGCAAGGCGTGGGGTGCACGATCCTTTCCTACGCATCGGTCTGCGCCGAGTTGCGCAATGGCTTGCTGTCCGCGGCGCGGATCACCCAACCGAGCATGTCGCGCCCCGTCTATCTGTGCCGGTCCGCCACCATGCCGCTGTCAATCGCCGTCTCGGCCGTGCTGGACCTGCTGATGGATACGGTGCGCTCGCTGATCGCCGATGGCCAGTGGCCTGCCCGCGTGAAGGGCGCAGGTTGATAGTCTTGCAGGCTGACACAAACGGGCCTCCATGGTGAACGACAAATGGAGGCTGCAAATTTCGGTGGTTTACATATTTTGTGATTTTATTGTTTGCCAAGTTGATTGCAGCCGTTTTTGCCGATTGATTCGATCAGGTCGGTCATTTTCTCCTTGTTGAGAATGTCTGCTCTCAATACGCTGGCTGAACCGCCATTTGGAAGAATGTCGGATGCTTCCTTCTTGAATAGGGACGGGGATAACGTGCGGAGTCCGCACGCGGCATAGAGTTTTGCTTCATTTGTAGATTCTTTGGATCTTATTATTTCCTTGAAGATCTCATTCGCCTCCCTGTTTTTTAGTATCTTTCTATAGATCTTCTCGCTTTCGCTGATATGTCCAGTGAATCCCACCATGCCAAGCGAGAAAGTACTGGCATTCGCCAGTTTCTCCTTGTCACGGTCAATTTGATCGACATCTGTGCTGGCAAATGATTGGGCGCCGCCGATAGCGGATAGTAATGTCAGATAAATGATCAAGTTCTTCATGTCGTGTAGGTTTGAAATCCGTCGCTAAAACGATCAGCCCCACCGGGGTACGGTGAGATGCGCTCTCGCCAACACGGCAATTGCAAATGAGAATTATACGCATTGGTTCCCTGAAGACCAATCGTCGGCGCTATCCGTAGCACGCGGGCCCCCATGCACCCTCTCCTTGTTGCCGGGAGCGGGCCAGATGGGCCTGTGACGTTGAACGGGGCGATGCTGCGCCTGCCGGGATCGCGGGAACGCGACGCATGCAGGCCCCGGATGCCCTACGCTGTGCGGCAGCAGTCTTTGGGACATCATTCGCGGCAGGACTGCACCTTCGACCATCCCCCTACGGCATGCCCATATTTCCGCAAATTCTTATGCGGAAAACGTGCAAGGATCGGCGAAACCATTCGTTCCTTTCACATAGCCCCCTCGGTAGTCTTCCTCCCTGACACAAGCCTTCCCACGCAAGGAGGGCCATGAAACGCGGCGCGAGCGCGCCATTTCACGACGAGAATACGGGAGCAAGACACATGATTCGCAAGCTGGCCATCGGACTCGCGGCACTGGCCGTCATCGGTTCCACCCAGACCGCGTGGGCCAACACCGCCCTCTTGAACGTTTCGTACGATCCCACGCGGGAGCTGTATGTGGACGTGAATGCGGCCTTCGCCAAGGCGTGGAAGGCCAAGGGCGGCGACGCGCTGACCATCCGCCAGTCGCACGGCGGCTCGGGCAAGCAGGCGCGTTCGGTGATCGATGGGCTGGATGCGGATGTGGTCACGCTGGCGCTGGGCTATGACATCGACGCCATCGCCGAGAAGGGCTTGCTCAAGCCGGACTGGCAAAAGCGCCTGCCGCACAATGCGTCGCCCTATACCTCGACCATCGTGTTCCTGGTGCGCAAGGGCAACCCCAAGGGCATCAAGGACTGGAACGACCTGGTCAAGCCGGGCGTGCAGGTGATCACGCCTAACCCGAAGACCTCGGGCGGCGCGCGCTGGAACTACCTGGCGGCCTGGGGCTACGCGCTGCGCCAGCCGGGCGGCAACGAGCAGAAGGCCAAGGAGTTCGTCGGCCAGCTGCTGAAGAACGTGCCGGTGCTGGATTCCGGCGCCCGCGGCGCCACTACGACCTTTGTCGAGCGCGGCCTGGGCGATGTGCTGATTGCCTGGGAAAACGAGGCCATCCTGGCGATCAAGGAGCTGGGCCCGGACAAGTTCGACATCGTTGCGCCGTCGATCTCCATCCTGGCCGAGCCGCCGGTGGCGGTGGTGGACAAGGTGGTGGACAAGAAGGGCACGCGCAAGGTGGCGGAAGCCTACCTGCAGTTCCTGTACACCGACGAGGGCCAGGAAATCGCGGCCAAGAATTACTACCGCCCGATCTCGGAGAAGATTGCCGCCAAGTATGCGAGCAACTTCCCCAAGGTCAAGCTGTTCACCATCGATGAGGCCTTTGGCGGCTGGCAGAAAGCGCAGAAGGCGCACTTCGCCGACGGTGGCTCGTTCGACCAGGTCTACCAGCCTGGCAAGAAGTAAGACGCAGCCTGCGGCGGGCGCGCGCCCGCCGCGCATCTGCCGTGCCCGATCCCTGATTCCTATCCCGATGCCGATCCAAGCCGGCGCGCCGCTGCGCCACGTATTGCTGGTGGCGCTAGTCACCGGCGCACTGGGCGCTGCCTTGCTGGCGATCGGCCTGGGCGCGTCCGGCGAGGGCCGGGCGGCCAAGATCCACAAACAGAGCTGAAGAGGCACGGACATGCAGGTCTTCTGGTTTATCCCCACGCACGGCGACAGCCGCTACCTCGGCACCTCGGTGGGCGCGCGCGAGGTCAATATCGATTACCTGAAGCAGATCGCCACCGCGGCCGATACGCTTGGCTACGAAGGCGTGCTGATTCCCACCGGCCGCTCCTGCGAGGATCCGTGGGTGGTCGCCTCCACGCTCGCCGCGGTCACCAGCCGGCTGCGCTTCCTGGTGGCGGTGCGCCCCGGGCTGATGGCGCCCACGCTGGCGGCGCGCATGGCGGCGACGTTTGACCGCCTGTCGGGCGGACGCCTGCTGGTGAACCTGGTGACCGGCGGCGATGTGTCGGAGCTGGAGGGCGATGGCCTGTTCCTGGATCATGCCGAGCGCTACGAAGCCTCGGCCGAGTTCATCCGTATCTGGCGCGAGGTGCTGGCCGCCAGCCATGAAAGCGCTGAGCTCGACTACGAGGGCAAGCACCTCAAGGTCAAGGGCGCGAAGGTGTTGTTCCCGCCGCTGCAGCGGCCGCATCCGCCGGTGTACTTCGGCGGCTCCTCGGCTGCCGCGCACGAGCTGGCGGCCGAGCAGGTGGATACCTACCTGACCTGGGGCGAGCCGCCGGCCGAGGTAGCGAAGAAACTCGCCGACGTGCGCCAGCGCGCGGCGCGCCATGGGCGTACCGTGAAGTTCGGCATCCGCCTGCACGTGATCGTGCGCGAGACCGAGGACGAGGCATGGGCCGCGGCCGATCAGCTGATCAGCAAGCTCGACGATGCGACGGTGGAGCGCGCGCAGGCGGTGATCGGCAGGATGGATTCCGAAGGGCAGCGCCGCATGGCTGCGCTGCATGCCGGTGGCGGCGCACGCAGCCGCGCGGAATTGGAGATCAGCCCCAACCTGTGGGCCGGCGTAGGCCTGGTGCGCAGCGGCGCGGGCACGGCACTGGTGGGCGACCCGCACATCGTGGCGGCGCGCATCAAGGAGTACGCAGCGCTGGGCATCGATACCTTTGTGCTTTCCGGCTACCCGCATCTGGAAGAAGCCTATCGCTTCGCCGAGCTGGTTTTTCCGCTGCTGCCGCGCTCCGTACGCGACAAGCTGCAGGGCAAGGTGCTGTCCGGCCCTTTTGGCGAAGTCATGGCAACCGGCATCGTGCCGCGCGCGGCGCGCGGGTAGGAGGCAACCATGTCCGCTCCCTTGACCCTGCCTGCACGCAACCCTGACTGGCTGCGCCATGCGTCTCGCTCGGCCGCGCCGTGGATCGTGCCGGTGCTGCTGGTGGTGGCGTGGCAACTGGCCTCGCAGCTGGGCTGGCTGTCCAACCGCATCCTGCCGGCGCCGCTCGATGTGGTGAAGGCCGCCTGGGGCCTGGCCGTGACGGGCGAACTGTGGCGCCACGTGTGGGTAAGCACCTGGCGCGCCGTGCTCGGCTTCACCATTGGCGGCGGCTTCGGGCTGGCGCTGGGCCTGCTGACCGGCACCTTCCGCCCGGCCGCGACCCTGCTCGACAGCACCTTGCAGATGGTGCGCAATATTCCGCCGCTGGCTTTGATCCCGCTGGTGATCCTGTGGTTCGGCATCGACGAGACCGCCAAGCTGTTCCTGGTATCGCTGGGCGTGTTCTTCCCGATCTACCTGAACACGTATCACGGCATCCGCGCGGTCGACCCCGGGCTGATCGAGATGGCGAAGAGCTACGGCCTGTCGGGCTGGCGCCTTTACCGCGAGGTGATCCTGCCAGGCGCCTTGCCCAACATCCTGGTCGGCGTGCGTTTCTCGCTCGGCCTGATGTGGGTGATCCTGATCGTGGCCGAGACCATCTCGGCGCAGTCGGGCATCGGCTACATGACCATGAATGCGCGCGAGTTCCTGCAGACCGACGTAGTGCTGGTGGGCATCCTGCTCTACGCGCTGCTGGGCAAGCTGGCTGATTTGCTGTCACGCGGGCTGGAGCGATTCTGGCTGCGCTGGCACCCCGGCTACCAGGCGCACTGAGCGCCGCCGGCCAAGGAGAACCCGATATGCAAAGCAACCCGATCGAGCAAGCCGCGCTGGCCGATGTGCCCGCCAGCCAGGATGGCAAGGGCCTCGCGCTGCGCGTGCAGCAGGTGGTGAAGCGATACGGCGGGCGCGAGGTGCTGCACGGCATCCACCTGCAGGCCGCGCCGGGCGAGTTCCTCGCCATCGTGGGCCGCAGCGGTTGCGGCAAGAGCACCTTGCTGCGGCTGGTGGCCGGCCTGGAAGACAGTGATGGCGGTGGCGTAACGCTGGACGGCGTGCCTGGCAACAAGCAGCGCGAGGCGGTCCGGGTGATGTTCCAGGACGCGCGCCTGCTGCCATGGAAGAAGGTGCTGGACAACGTGGCGCTGGGGCTGCCGCGCGCGCGGCTGGCCGATGCGGCCAGGGTGCTGGGCCAGGTCGGCCTGGCCGAGCGCGCGGGCGAGTGGCCGGCGCGCCTGTCGGGCGGGCAGCGCCAGCGCGTGGCACTGGCGCGTGCGTTGGTGCATCACCCGCGCTTGCTGCTGCTGGACGAGCCGCTCGGCGCGCTGGATGCGCTGACCCGCATCGAGATGCAGGGCTTGATCGAGGCCTTGTGGCAGCGCCTGGGCTTCACGGCGCTGCTGGTCACCCACGATGTGTCGGAAGCGGTAGCGCTGGCCGACCGCGTGGTGTTGATCGAAGACGGCCGCATCGCGCTGGACCAGCGGGTGGCGCTGCCGCGTCCGCGCCAGCGTGGCTCGGCGGCGTTCGCGCAACTGGAGGACGCGGTGCTGCGCCGGGTGATGCAACGTGATGGCACATCGCCGGTCAATGAGAGCCAGCACGGGCAAGCATTGTTGTCTGCAGTGGACTGGTCGGTGGCGCGCACGGTCGATTCAGTGCGCTGGGCGATCTAGCGCGCAAACCCTGCCGCAAGCAAGGACGCCAGCGAGAAGGCAAACAAGTATGAAACAAGGGTCGCGCAGCCAGCCTTGAGCGAAGCCGGCGCAACCCGCTTAAGCGGCGGCAGCCACGGGTGAGCGGGCAACGTCACTCACCCGCGCGGCCGCCATCCGCTGAACCAAAGTTTTACGCATTTCTCATTTTCACTCACGCAAAGGAACTTCTATCATGAGCATTCAGGCGATCAACGTACGTAACCAGTTCCGCGGCAAGGTTGCTGCCATCATCGAAGGCCCTGTGGTCTCGGAGGTCGACGTCGAGACGCCGGCCGGCATCGTCACCTCGGTCATCACCACCCGCTCGGTCAAGGATCTCGGCCTTACCATCGGCAGCGAAGTCGTTGCCCTGGTCAAGGCTACCGAGGTATCCCTGGCCAAGCTTTGAAGCCTCGCCCGAGGCGCAAGCGCAACGCAAAGGAAATCGCAATGGCAAGCGCGAACGAAAGAGGCGCGGCACTGACGGCGCTCACCCACTACCTGGAAGCGCTGCCGCGCCGGCCAGAAAACGATCGTCAACTGTGGCGCGACGAGCGTGGGCAGGTGCAGGGCCAGTTCTATAACTGCTCGCTGACCAGCGCGTTCGAGCCGCTCATCACCTTGTCCAGTCGCGATGTGGTGGCGCACGAAGGCACGCTGCGCACGTACGCGGGCGACGGCGTTGGCCTGAGTGCATGGAAGCTGTTTGCGATGGCGGCGGACGATGCCTCCCTGGTCTCGCTCGACCGGCTCTCGCGCCTGGTGCATGCCATCAACTATTTTGCGGCCGACGGCGATCGCAAGCTGGTGCTCAACGTGCACAACCGGCTGCTGGCTGCCGTGGCCGACGATCACGGCTCGGCCTTCCGGCGCGCGCTTCAGTCGCTGGGCTTGCCGCTTGACCGGTTCGTGATCCAGGTGCCGGCCAGCGCCAACGACGACCTGCCGCTGCTGCTGCATGTGGTGGGCAACTACCGCCGCAACGGCTTTGCCGTGAGCCTGCAGGCATCGGACCCGGCGGAGGCCGGCGCGCTGATGGCGCACGCGCTGCCCGACTGGCTCAAGCTGGACATGCGCCGCAACTGGACCGACCGCCAGCTGGCCGGGCTGCAGGCCAGTGCCGACAGTGCCGGCGTGACGCTGATCGGGCGCCGGCTGGAGAACGCCGAGAATGCCGAGCGGCTGCAGGCAGCCGGCATCGTGCTGGGGCAGGGCAGCTTCACCGGCGCGGCGGTGAGCGCGCGCCACCTGCATGAAGTGGCCGGCGAGGTTCGCATTTAGGAGTTCGAGGGCGGGGTGCCCCGGAACGGATCCGGCGGCGTCCCGATGGCGTTGACCAAGGAGCCGAAATGACGCAGACGAAGAGGCCGGCCGCGCGGGAGCAGCGCGGCGGGCAGGCGGGCGCAAGCGGGCGACCCGCCGACGTACGGTTGAAGGTGCCCAAGGGTTTGCAGATCCTGACGGTGCCAGGGTTGCATGGCAGTGGCCCGGGCCACTGGCAAAGCCGCTGGGAGCAGCGCTTTCCCGACTGGCAGCGCGTAGAGCAGCACGACTGGTCGCGCCCGAGCCTGCCGCTGTGGGCAGAGCGCGTGTCCGAGAGCGTCATGCGAGCGCAACGCGTGGCCCCGCGCGGGGCCATCCTGGTGGCGCACAGCTTCGGCTGCCTGGCCACTCTGCGCCAGGCGGCGCTTGATCCCGAGGGCATTGCGGGCGCAGTGCTGGTGGCCCCCGCCGATCCCGACAAATTTGGCGTGGCCGGGCTGCTGCCCGCGTACCGGCTGCCGTTTCCCACCATCCTGGTGGCCAGCCGCAACGATCCCTGGATGCAACAGCGCACCGCGTTCAGTTGGGGCACGCTATGGGGCAGCGAGCTCCATGATGCAGGCATGCTAGGTCACATTAACGCCGATTCTGGCCTTGACCAGTGGCCTGAGGGGCTCGCCTTGCTCGATACCTTGATCCAGCGGATCGAGGCGGACGGCAGCGCCGGCCCGTCCGGCGACCGCGCCGGGCCTTGGGAAGGCGGGATGGAAGTGTCGTCTACGTTTCCTTATATCTAAAACGCCTAAGAACATACGTAAAGATTCGTTCTGTTTATAAGGCGGCATCTGCAGAATTTGTCTCGTAGGCCGGAGCGTTATGCGCCGGCGTCATAAAGAAGCCGCCCCCGCTGCTTCGGTTTCCAGCGAATCCCGCTCGGAAGCCCTTCTCCGGAGGCGGATACGACGGCACAGACGAGACAACATGCCACCCTCGATTTCCTTGGCGGACAATCCGCCCCCGGCGCGGCCGGATGACCGCCAAGCGCGCAAAAGCGCGCCCGCCAAGCCAGGCAAGCAGCGCTTTACCGTGCTGCCAGGCTTCGGCCTCTCGCTGGGCTTCACGCTGTTCTACCTGACGCTGGTCGTCCTGATCCCGCTGTCGGCCACCTTCCTCAAGACCTTCACCATGACCTGGGAGGCCTTCTGGACCGCGGTGAGCTCGCCCCGGGTGGTCGCCTCCCTGCAACTGAGCTTCGGCGCCTCGCTGATCGCCGCCATCGTGAACACGGTGTTCGGGCTGATCGTTGCCTGGGTGCTGGTGCGCTACCGCTTTCCCGGCAAGCGCCTGATCGATGCGCTGGTCGACCTGCCCTTTGCCCTGCCCACCGCGGTGGCCGGCATTGCCCTGACCGCGCTGTTCGCCGGCAACGGCTGGATCGGCCGCTACCTGGAGCCGCTGGGCGTCAAGGTGGCTTTCACCCCGCTGGGCGTGGTGGTGGCGCTGACCTTTATCGGGCTGCCGTTCGTGGTGCGCACGGTGCAGCCGGTGCTCGAAGACGCGGAGCAGGAGCTGGAAGAAGCCGCGGCCAGCCTGGGCGCCACGCGCCTGCAGACCTTTGTCCGCGTGATCCTGCCGACCATCCTGCCGGCGCTGCTGACGGGGTTTGCGCTGTCGTTCGCACGGGGCACCGGCGAGTACGGCTCGGTGGTGTTCATCTCCGGCAATATGCCGATGGTCTCCGAGATCGCCCCGCTGATGATCTATTCCAAGCTGGAGCAATACGACTACGCGGGCGCTACCGCGGTAGCGGTGGTGATGCTGGTGATCTCCTTCGCGCTGTTGCTGCTGATCAACCTGCTGCAAGCGTGGACGCGCCGTCACCACCAGGCAGTGCGCGCTTCCGTGGCGCCGGACAAGGAGAGCTGAAATGGCCGGCGTCGCTACCAAGGGCCTGGGCGGCCGTGCTGCCCCCGCCGCGCGTTTCCGGGATGCCACGGGTGAAGCGCCGTGGGTGCGCTACACCCTGATCGCCATCGCGGTGCTGTTCCTGGCGCTGTTCCTGTTCATCCCGCTGGCTTCGGTCTTTTATGAAGCGCTGCGCAAAGGCGTGCAGACTTATCTTGATTCGCTGGTCGAGCCCGATGCCGTGGCCGCGATCCAGCTCACATTGCTGGTGGCCGCCATCGCGGTGCCGCTCAATGTGGTGTTCGGCGTGGCGGCGTCCTGGGCCATCGCCAAGTTCGATTTTCGCGGCAAGAGCCTGCTGACCACGCTGATCGACCTGCCGTTCTCGGTGTCGCCGGTGATCTCCGGCCTGGTCTATGTGCTGCTGTTCGGCGCGCAGGGCTGGCTGGGACCGTGGCTGGAGGCGCACGACATCAAGATCATGTTCGCGGTGCCGGGCATCGTACTGGCCACCATCTTCGTCACCTTTCCCTTTGTGGCGCGCGAGCTGATCCCGCTGATGCAGGCGCAAGGCAGCGAGGAAGAGGAGGCCGCCATCGTGCTGGGTGCCTCGGGCTGGCAGACCTTCCGCCGCATCACGCTACCCAATATCCGCTGGGGCCTGCTGTATGGCGTGATCCTGTGTAACGCGCGGGCAATGGGCGAGTTCGGCGCGGTCTCGGTGGTGTCGGGCCATATCCGCGGCCTCACCAACACCATGCCACTGCACGTGGAAATTCTCTACAACGAATACAACTTCGCCGCAGCCTTCGCGGTGGCGTCGCTGCTCACACTGCTGGCCCTGGTCACGCTCGGCATCAAGACGCTGGTGGAATACCGGGCGAGCCGCGAGCACAGGGAAGACGAGAACTTTGCGCCGGAGAACCCGAGCGCTGGCAAATTGCAAGGACAGGCATCATGAGCATCCAGGTCAAGAATGTGCGGAAGCGCTTTGGCAATTTCGTTGCGCTCGACGACGTCACCCTCGATTTCGACGAAGGCCAGCTGACGGCGCTGCTGGGCCCCTCGGGCTGCGGCAAGACCACGCTGCTGCGGATCATTGCCGGCCTGGAACGCGCGGACGCTGGCCAGATCCTGCTGGAAGGGCGCGACGCCTCGCACCAGCACGTGCGCCAGCGCCAGGTTGGCTTTGTGTTTCAGCACTACGCGCTGTTCAAGCACATGACGGTGTTCGAGAACGTGGCCTTCGGCCTGCGCGTCAAGCCGCGTGCCGAGCGCCCCAGCGAGGCGCAGATCCGCGACAAGGTGCGCGCGCTGCTGGAGCTGGTGCAGCTCGACTGGCTGGCCGAGCGCTATCCGCCGCAGTTGTCCGGCGGGCAGCGCCAGCGCATTGCGCTGGCCCGCGCGCTGGCGGTGGAGCCGCGCGTGCTGCTGCTCGACGAGCCGTTCGGCGCGCTCGATGCCAAGGTGCGCAAGGAACTGCGCCGCTGGCTGCGGCGCCTGCACGACGAGCTCCATGTCACCAGCGTGTTCGTCACCCACGACCAGGAAGAAGCGCTCGAAGTGGCCGACCAGGTGGTGCTGATGAACCGCGGCCATGTCGAGCAGGCGGGCACGCCGGAGGCGGTGTACAACCATCCGGCCACGCCGTTCGTGTTCGGCTTTCTCGGCAACGTCAACCTGTTCCACGGCCGGCTCGAGGTTGGGGAGCGGGGCGGCCTGCTGCACACCGGCGACTCGATCCTGCCGGTGATCGGCAGCGGCCATGAAACCGCCGGCGATGCCGTGGCCTATGTCCGCCCGCACGATCTCGATCTCGAGCGCTATTCGCCCGGCACCGACGGCATTGCCGTGACGCTGCGCCGCGCGCTCACCCTGGGCCCCGTGGCCCAGCTCGAACTGGAACGTGAAGACACCCAGGAAGTCATCGAGGTGGCGCTGCCGCTCGAGCGCTTCCGCCACCAGGGCTTCCGCGAGGGCGAACTGCTCGCCGTGCGGCCGCGCCGGCTGCGTGTCTTCGTCCAACCCCATTCATCCGCCCCGGCTAGCGCCAGGGGCACGCCGGCAGGAGCCGCACAATGAACTTCCAGCAACTACGTTCCATCCGCGAGGCGGTGCGCCGCCAATTCAACCTGACCGAGGTGGCCAATGCGCTCTACACCTCGCAGCCCGGCGTGTCGCGCCAGATCCGCGAGCTGGAGGAGGAGCTTGGCGTCGAGATCTTCGAGCGTTACGGCAAGCGCCTGACCGGCCTGACCGAGCCCGGGCGTGAAATCGTGCGCATCGTCGAACGCCTGCTGCTCGAGGCCGAGAACCTGCGCCAGGCGGGCGACGAATTCGCCGGGCGCCATACCGGCCGCCTCACGGTGGCCACCACCCACACCCAGGCCCGCTATGCCTTGCCCAAGGTGGTGCAGAGCTTCCGCCGCGCCTACCCCCATGTGACGCTGGCGTTACAGGAAGCCTCGCCCGCGCATATCGTGGAGCTGGTGCTGTGCGGCCAGGCCGATATCGGCATCGCGACCGAGGCGGTGGCCAGCGAGGCCGGGCTGACCTCGTTCGAGGCCTACACCTGGCGCCACGTGCTGGTGGTCTCGCCCGAGCACCCCTGACGCTCCTACCGGAGCCGACGCTGGAAGACATCGCCGGCTTCCCGATCATTACCTACGACGCCGGCTTCACCGGGCGCCGCAAGATCGATGGCGCCTTCGCCGCCGCCGGGCTGCAGCCGGAAATCGTGCTGACCGCCATGGACGCGGACGTCATCAAGACGTACGCCGAGCTGGAACTGGGCGTGGGCATCATCGCCTCGATGGCCTACGACGAACGCAAGGACGCCGGGCTGGTGCGGATCGCGGCCGACCACCTGTTCGAGCCCAACACCACTAGCGTGGCCGTGCGCCGCGGCGCCTACCTGCGCGGCTACGCGCATGCCTTCATCAACATGTTCGCGCCGCATCTCTCGCGCGACACGGTCAGCAGCGCGCTGTCCGAGCCAGCGGGCGGGCAGGTGGTCGAGGCCTGACGGCTTCCTGGGCCTCATGGGTCTCATTGGCCCGCAGAGGCCGCGGTGCCGATCGCGCCGCATCCTCGCCTTTCGCGCCATCCGCTTTCCATTCGTCGCACGCCACTTTCGTCCCGGCCGGTGTCCGCGTAAAGTCACCACTGTCCGTGGTGGCATAGATTGCTGCCGCCACATGGCTTGATGCACTGCAATATCGACGGTGCGCGGGTCCGCACGCGAGGAGAGCGCGATGAAGCAAGGCCGTGGCGGCAAGGGGCTGATCGCCCCGATCATCCTGATTGCACTGGGCGCGGTGCTCCTCGCGCAGAATGGCGGCATCCTGCCGGCCTATCTGCTACGCGAGGGCTGGCCCGTGCTGCTGATCGCCCTGGGCGCCATCGTGCTCGTGCGCCGCCTGGCCTGGCGCCGCGCCAGCCAGGGAGGGCAGAAGCCATGAGCGCACGCCCCCAAGGGCTGCTGCGCTGGCAATGGCAAGGCTACGCCCGCAATCACAATCACCCTCTCAGCCTGTTGCTGCACATTGTCGCGGTGCCGATGTTCATGGCCGGCAATGTGCTGCTCGTCTATGGCGTGCTCTCGCTGTCCGCTCAGGCAATCGGGCTGGGCATGATATGCATGGGCTTGTCGATGATGCTGCAAGGACGCGGGCACCGGCTCGAAGCGGTACGGCCCGAGCCGTTCGATGGCCCGCTCGATATTGTCCGCCGCATCCTGGCCGAGCAATGGATCACCTTTCCTCGCTATGTGCTGTCGGGGCGGTGGTGGGCCGCTTTGCATGGCCGCATCACGGACGAAACCGCCCACGAAAATGAGGCACAAGATGCGCATAAGCCGGGCAAAGGACGGCAGCGCCCGTGAACGGCCCCTACAATAACGATCAGTTGTCCCCGACCTTGCCCCTATGAAATCGCTGGATCGCTGTCCTGCCGCCATTCCCTCCCGGATCTCGATCCTCGCGCGCGACCTGGTGTTCGTGCTGTGCGCGAACACCATCATCGCCGTCAGCCTGAACTACGGTTTCCGCACCGGCGGCTCGCTGTGGCACAACTTCGTCTACAGCCAGCTGATCGGCCTGTCGATCTGGCTGCTGATCGACATTGCCCGCGTGCTGATCTGGTGGAACGACAGGCCGCGGCGCTGGCCTTTCCTGTGCCTGACCGCAGTGGCCGTGCCGCTGGGCGTGATCATGGGCAGCTGGACCACGCGCGTGGTCCTGAACGAGCCGGCCAAGTCCTTCGAGGAAGCTACCGATATGCTGCGCATGTGCCTGGTAGTGGGCATGCTTGCGTCGGCCAGCATGATTTACTTCTACTGGTCACGGGAGAAGCTCGCGCATCTCGAGCGGCAGGCCGCGCTCGATGCGCTGCAGCGCGAAGAAGCCGAGAAGCAGCTGGTGCGCGCGCAACTGATGGCCCTGCAGGCGCAGATCGAGCCGCATTTCCTGTTCAACTCCCTGGCCAACCTGGATTGCCTGATTGCCACCGACCAGCAGGCCGCAAGGCGCCTGCTGCAGCGGCTGATCGGCTTCCTGCGCATGTCGCTGTCCCACACGCGCGCCGAGCAATGCACGCTGCGCCAGGAGTTCGAGCTGCTGCGCAGCTACCTGGACATCCAGGCGCTGCGCTTCGGCACGCGCCTGGCCTATGAGATCGAGCTCCCGCCCGAGCTGGCGGAGGTGGAGATCCCGCCCATGCTGATCCAGCCGCTGGTGGAGAACGCGGTCAGCCACGGCATCGAGCCGTGCATGCGTGGCGGCAAGATCGTGCTGTCGGCCCGGGCGCAGGGCGACAGCGCCGTGCAGGTGGTGATCACCGATACCGGGGTGGGTTTCGGGCATGCCGTGACCAAGGGCTCCGGCCTCGGGCTGACCCATGTGCGCGAGCGGCTGGCGCGGATTTTCGGGGCGGCGGCCAGCATGCAGATGGAAGAAAACACGCCGCGCGGCGTGATCGTCCGGCTGACGTTGCCGGTTGTGCGCACGGCGGCGCCTGTCGCAGCCCACGCACCGCTGCCGGTGCCCGCGGCCAAGGCCGCAGGCGCGCGCGCAATCACCCCTGTGAGCGCCGCCACGCAAGGCATTTCCCATTCTTGAGGCGCCTCGCCGCTTAGGCGCTTAGACCGCCGCTTGGACTGCTTCGACCGATCCGCCCCTTACTCCCGTTTCCATGGCCCCGACCCTGTTGATTGCCGACGACGAGCCGCTGCTCGCGCGCGCCTTGCATGCCGAATTGTCCAGCCTCTGGCCCGAAGCGCAGATCGTCGCCGTGGTGCATGACGGCGTGTCCGCGCTGGAGGCGGCCCGCCAGCACGAGCCCCAGGTAGCGTTTCTCGATATCCGCATGCCTGGCATGAGCGGCATGGACGTGGCGCGCGAGCTCATGGCGTTCGATCCGCCGCCGCTGGTGGTGTTCGTCACGGCATATGACCAGTTCGCGCTGGAAGCCTTCGAGCGCGAGGCGGTCGACTACGTGCTCAAGCCGGTGCAGCCCGAGCGGCTGGAGGCCACCGTGCACCGCCTCAAGGCGAGGCTGGCGGCCCAGGCGCAGGCCAGCGAGGAGGGCGGCGCCGCCATCGATACCGATCGCCTGGCGCAATTGCTGGCGCGCCTCGAGACGCTGGAGCCGGGCGGCGGCGGGCCCGCGCAACAGGCGGCGGGCGCGCCGCAACATGGCTACTTGCGCTTTATCAAGGCACTGGTCGGCCAGGAGGTCCGCATCATTCCGGTGGACGAGGTGATCTACCTGGAGGCGACGGACAAGTATGTCAACGTGGTTTCCGCCAGCGGCGAAGCGCTGATCCGCACCAGCCTGCGCGAGCTGTCGCAGCAACTCGACCCCGAGCGCTTCTGGCAGATCCATCGCGGCACGGTGGTCAACATCGACTGCGTGGCCAGCGCCGTGAACCAGTCGCTGGGGCGGCTCGCGCTCAAGCTGCGCAATCGCTCGGAAACCTTGCCGGTGGCACGCCAGTACGCCTATCTGTTCAAGCAGATGTAGCGCGCAGAGCACCCCTGCCAGGGGTGCTTTTACTCTATGATGCGGTATTCGCAGCGCGCTTCTTGTGCCTGGCAGCATGGCCGGCGCGCCATGCCAAGCCCAGCCCGATAGCCGCCCAATGACTGCTGCCACCCTCGATCCCGTTCGCAATCCGCTGCGCCACGACGCCCAGGTCATCGGTCTGGTCGGGCTGGCCCACGGCGTTTCCCACTTCTTTCACCTGCTCCTGGCGCCTCTCTTCCCGTGGATCAAGGCCGAGTTCGGCCTGAGCTATGCCGAGCTGGGTTTGCTGATGACGGTGTTCTTTGCCGTGTCGGCCGTGGTGCAGACCGCGTCAGGCTTCGTGGTGGACCGCTTTGGCGCAAAGCCGGTGCTGTTTGGCGGCCTCGGGCTGCTGGGCGCGGCGGCCTTGCTGCTGTCCATCAGCCCGAGCTACGCGATGCTGCTGCTTGGCGCGGGCGTGGCCGGGATCGGCAACGGGGTGTTCCATCCCGCCGATTTCACCTTGCTCAACAAGCATGTTTCCCAGCCGCGGCTGGGCCATGCGTTCTCCGTGCATGGCATCTCGGGCAACCTCGGCTGGGCTGCGGCGCCGATCTTCCTGGTGACCATTGCCGAGCTCGGCAGTTGGCGCACCGCGCTTGCCTGTGCCTCGGCGGTGGCCTTTGGCGTGCTGGCCGTGCTGCTGGCCTTTCGCCATGTGCTGGATCCCCGCGCCGCCGCCGGTGCGGCGCCCAGGCCGGCCAGCGCTGCACCCAAGGCGGGCGGCAGCATGCTGGCGTTCCTCAAGCTGCCGCAAGTGTGGATCTGCTGGGCCTTCTTCCTCGTCACCACCTTTTCGTTCTCCGGCATCCAGAGCTTCGCGCCGACCGCGCTGACCCAGCTCTACGGCATGCCGCTGACGCTCGCCACGGCGTCGTACACCGTCTACATGCTGTGCAGCGCGGGCGGCATGATCGTGGGCGGCTTTGCCGCGGGACGCACCAGCAACCACGACCGCCTGATCGCGATGAGCTTCACGCTGTCCGGCTTGGTCGCCATCGTGGTGGGGCTGGGCGTGCTGCCGGCCGTGATGGTGCCGGTGCTGATGGGCGTGATCGGCTTCGGTGCGGGCACGGCCGGGCCTTCGCGCGACCTGCTGGTGCGTGCGGCAGCCCCGCTGGCGCCACGGGCCGGGTTTATGGCGTGGTCTACTCCGGCCTGGATATCGGCCTGGCCAGCGGGCCGCTGTTCTTCGGCATGCTGATGGATGCGCATTGGCCGAGCTGGGTCTTCTTCATGATCGGCGCCTTCCAGATGCTGGCGATCTTCACCGCCGTCACCGTGGGCAATGGCAACCGCTCCCGCCGCGAGGTGGCGGGCAAGCGGGCGGCCGCCGGCTGACGCCGGCACCCGCCCGGATCGCGCTAGCGCGATCCGGGCGGTCCCTAGGCCCCATGGTTCCGCATGCAGCCTTCAATTTCCAATTTCCACTTTCCTGATTCGGGAGTCCTTCATGAGCTTTGCTACCACTGACCTGTGCGACGCCAATGAGGCACGCCTGGCCGACGGCTCGCTGCGCGTGCTGTCGCCGGTATTCCAGCAGTTCGGCAAGCGCGCCGCGTTCTCCGGCCCGGCGGCCACGCTGAAAGTGTTCGAGGATAACTCGCTGGTGCGCGAGGCGGTCGAGTCGCCCGGCAACGGCCGCGTGCTGGTGGTCGATGGCGGCGGCTCGCTGCGCTGCGCGCTGGTGGGGGCAACCTTGGCGTGCTGGCCGAGAAGAACGGCTGGGTCGGCATCATCGTCAATGGCTGCGTGCGTGACAGCGGGGAGCTTGCGGTGTGCGATATCGGCCTGCGCGCCCTGGCCCTGCATCCGCAGAAGAGCCAGAAGCGCAATGTGGGCGAGCGCGAGGTCACCGTGCAGATGCCCGGCGCCGTGGTGCGGCCGGGCAACTGGGTCTATGCCGACGCCGATGGCGTGCTGGTGGCGGACACCAAGCTGGAGGGCTGAGCATGCCGGTGGTCTTTGTCTATGGCACGCTGCGCGCGGGCGAAGTCAACGACCTCAACGCGGCCGCGCGCAAGCACGGCATTGCCGCGCCGCGCCTGATCGGCAGCGCGACCGTGCCGGGGCGGCTCTATGACTTCGGCACGTATCCCGGCCTGGTGCTGGACGCCGCCGCGCCCGGCGTGGCGGGCGACTTGTACGAGGTCGATGCCGCGCTGGTGCCTGTGCTCGACGAGATCGAAGAAGTCTATCCGGGCCAGGCCTCGTTGTTTGTGCGCGAGGAGCGCGTGGTGGCGGTTGGCGAACAAGCCGTCAGCTGCCTGCTTTATCCGGTGGGCGAGGAGGCGGTCGCGGGCCTGCCGCGCATCGATTCCGGCGACTGGGTAGCCTACCGGCGCGCCCGCTAGCCCCTCGCGTTTGAAACGCCACGCCGCGCGCTCGCCGCGCGGCGGGTCTTGGCGTAGCATCGGCAACCATTCCATCGTCCGATGTCATGGTCAAGCATGCAAGCTTCCAACTCCCTTCCCAACCAGCGCTTCGTCCAGTCCGGCGACGTGCGGCTTGCCGTCAAGACCTGGGGCGATCCCGCGCGCCCGGCCATCGTGCTGGTGCACGGCTATCCGGACAACAGCGCCGTCTGGCATGGCGTGGCGCCGCTGCTGGCCAATGACTATTACGTAGTTGCCTATGACGTGCGGGGCGCCGGCGGCTCTACGGCGCCCAAAGGGGTGGCGGCCTACCGCCTGGAGCGGCTGGCGCAAGACTTCAGCGCGGTGATCGATGCCGTCTCGCCGCATGCGCCCGTCCACCTGGTCGGCCATGACTGGGGCTCGATCCAGTGCTGGGAGTTTGTCACCGAGCCACGTCTGCGCGGCCGCATCGCCTCGTTCACGTCGTGCTCCGGGCCTTGCCTGGACCATGTCGGCCACTGGATGCGGGGAAACCGGCGCCTGTCGTTCACGGCGCTTTCACGCTCGCTGCGGCAGATGGCCTCGTCCTGGTACATCTATCTCTTCCACCTGCCGTGGCTGCCGGAACTCAGCTGGCGGCTCTGGATGGGCCGCGCCTGGCCGCTTTACCTGAAGCGGACCGAGCGCATCGAGGCGGATCGGAATCCCACCCAGATCGCGGACGGCTGCTTTGGGCTGGCGCTGTACCGCGCCAATATGCTGCCGCGCCTGCTTTCTCCGGGCGAGCGCCACGCCCACGCGCCGGTGCAGGTGATCGTGCCGCTGCTGGATCGCTATGTCAGGCCGGCGCTCTCCGAGGATCTGTCGCGCTGGGTGGGGCGCTGGTGGCGCCGGGAGGTCAGCGCGCGGCACTGGCTGCCGCTGGCGGACCCCGCCGCCATGGCCGCGATGGTGCGCGACCTGGCCGGGCATATCGATGGCGGCCCGGAACCGCTGGCATTGCGGCAGGCACGGATGGCGCCAAATTCCGAAATTTCATAATGCGGAATGATGTTTTGCGCGGCAAAAAATGTAGATGCGAAGCACAACGGGCATTTCTCATGATGGAAGATTGCCTGCCACATCGTGAAAAGTATATCGCAAGCCATTGATTATAAATAAGAAAAAACTAAGCAAGGACTGCATTCCGACCTGTTGCGACGCGGGACGTTTCCCTACACTCTTATATAAGACACATGACCTGAACGGCAAAAAACAGGGGTGGCGAGGCCAGCAAATCAGCGCCGCCTGAACACCCCCGAAAGTGCCCTGGTCGGCAAGTCGGCACCACGGTCCGCCTAGCCTGTCGCAAGTTTCCAATGCCATCCCCGTCTTAAACACTAGGAGAGTGAAATGTCCCACGAAACCGAAGCAAAGAACCTGCAAAAAGAATGGGATACCAATCCCCGCTGGAAGGGCGTCGCGCGTCACTACACCGCCGATGACGTCGTGCGCCTGCGCGGCTCCGTGCAGATCGAGCACACCTTGGCCCGCCGCGGTGCCGAGAAGCTGTGGCACCTGCTGAACACCGAGCCGTTCGTCAACACGCTGGGCGCGCTGACCGGCAACCAGGCCATGCAACAGGTCAAGGCTGGCCTCAAGGCCATCTACCTGTCGGGCTGGCAAGTCGCGGGCGACGCTAACCTGGCCGGCGAAATGTACCCCGACCAGTCGCTGTACCCGGCCAACTCGGTGCCGCAAGTGGTTCGCCGCATCAACAACACCTTCCAGCGCGCCGACCAGATCCAGTGGAGCGAAGGCAAGGGCGACACCGATTTCTTCGCACCGATCGTGGCTGATGCCGAAGCCGGTTTCGGCGGCGTGCTGAACGCCTTCGAGCTGATGAAGTCGATGATCGACGCGGGCGCTGCCGGCGTTCACTTCGAAGACCAGCTGGCTTCGGTCAAGAAGTGCGGCCACATGGGTGGCAAGGTGCTGGTGCCGACGCGTGAAGCCGTTGCCAAGCTGACCGCCGCGCGCCTGGCCGCCGACGTGTCCGGCGTGCCGACCCTGGTGATCGCCCGTACCGACGCGGAAGCCGCCGACCTGCTGACCTCGGACGTGGATGAGCGCGATCGCCCGTTCTGCACCGGCGAGCGCACGGTGGAAGGCTTCTACCGCACCAAGCCGGGTATCGAGCAATCGATCGCCCGTGCCCTGGCCTACGCGGAAGTGGCCGACCTGGTGTGGTGCGAAACCGGCAAGCCGGACCTGGAGTTCGCCAAGAAGTTTGCCGAAGCCGTCCACGCCAAGTTCCCGGGCAAGATGCTGGCCTACAACTGCTCGCCGTCGTTCAACTGGAAGAAGAACCTGGACGACGCCACCATCGCCAAGTTCCAGAAGGAACTGGGCGCCATGGGCTACAAGTTCCAGTTCATCACGCTGGCCGGCTTCCACTCGCTGAACTACTCGATGTTCAACCTGGCCTACGGCTATGCCCGCAACCAGATGAGCGCCTTCGTCGAACTGCAGGAAAACGAGTTCAAGGCAGCCGAGAAGGGCTTCACCGCCGTCAAGCACCAGCGCGAAGTCGGCACGGGTTACTTCGACGCCGTGACCCAGACCATCGAAGGCGGCCAGTCGTCCACGACCGCCCTCAAGGGTTCGACCGAAGACGAACAATTCTTCGACGACAAGAAAGTGGCCTGAGGCTTCAGATCTTCAGATCAATAGAGCTGGTCACCTGAAGGGCGTGCGACCATCACGCCCCTCAATTAGGCGCCGCGCCGTCTCCCTCTCAGGGACGGCGCGGTTTTTTGCTTTTGGCGCCAGGCAGGCAGGCGCCCGGCCCGGAAAGGGAGAGCCGAGGCCGGTACGCGCGGAAATGTCAAATATTGTGTCTGTATCGATTCAGACATTTCAGGTTCACTTGGGACGATTTCAGCGATATGATTCCGCCGTGTGCCAGAAGAGGCGCGCAGCAGGTCGCCGGTGAGCCACCGGCACATGTCCATATAAGTCACTGGCAGGCAACCCGGTCGGTGCACATCCCAAGAAGAAGATCAATCATGAAGCACAAACTCTCCCTGGCGGCCATCGTTGCTCTATCCGCCTTTGTGGTCGGCTGCGCCGGCACCAATGTTGACGGCATGTTGGGCGCCGGCACGTCGATGTTCAAGGCGGCCTCGCTGAGCGACGGCGACGTCAAGACCATGTCCGACCAGTCTTGCGCAGAGCTCGACAAGACCAACAAGATCGCGGCCGCCAACAGCACCTACAGCAAGCGCCTGACCAAGATCATGTCGGGCCTGCAATCGGGCGACCTGCCCAGCGTCAACGCCAAGGTCTACCTGACCAAGGACGTCAACGCCTGGGCCATGGCCAACGGTTGCGTGCGCGTGTACAGCGGCCTGATGGACATGATGACCGACGACGAAGTGCGCGGCGTGGTGGGGCATGAGCTGGGCCACGTGGCGCTGGGCCACACCAAGAACAAGATGCAGGTGGCGTACGCCGCCATGGCCGCGCGCGGCGCGCTGGCCGCCGCCGGCGGCACCGTGGCCGCGTTGTCGGCCTCGCAACTGGGCGAAATGGGCGAGCAGCTGATCAACGCGCAATTCTCGCAAACGCAGGAAAGCGCCGCGGACGACTACTCGTTCGACGTGCTGACCAAGAACAAGGCCAACACCCGCGGCCTGGTCACGGCGTTCCAGAAGCTGGCCAAGCTCGATGGCGGCAAGTCCAGCATGTTCTCGTCGCATCCGGGCTCGGAAGACCGCGCCAAGCACATCGAGGACCGCATCAAGAAGAGCAGCTGATCCTGGCCGGCCTGGCCGCATCGGCGGGCCGATCAAGCAAAAAGGCTGGCTGCCCCGCTCGGGGTGGCCAGCCTTTTTGTTGACTGGCGCCCGGCGCCAGGGCGCACTTAGCGATACACGATCACCGGGATGTCGGTGTGCGTCAGCACCTTCTGGGTTTCGCTGCCCAGCAGCAGGCCCGACAAGCCGCGCCTGCCGTGCGAGGCCATGAAGATCACGTCGCAGCCATGGCGCTCGGCCGCGTCGATGATGCCCAGGTAGGGCACGGCAAAGGTGGACATATCGGCGTCGAAGCTGATGCCGTCGGCCCTGGCGGCGGTTTCCACTTCTTTCAGGTACAGCTTGGCCTGGCTTTCGATTCGGTCCCGGAAGGCCTGGGGTGCCTCCACCACGATCTCGCTGAACGGCGTGTAGGGATATTCCTCCAGGCAGACATAGGCGGTGACCCGCGCGTTGATTGTCTTGGCCAGCTCCAGCGCGCCGTCGATGGCCTTCTTGGACAGTTCCGAACCGTCGGTGGGTAGCAGGATGTGCTTGAACATGCTGGACTCCTTTGGGGCGAATGGACCGCGTGGACCGAATTGACGTGTGGACGGAGGCAGGCCGCATGGCACCTGTCAGGTTTCATTGTAGGCAGGGGTGGCGCATGCAGCATTGCCCTAAATCAAATCGAACTACGAATTGACCGCCAGTTGCGGCTTGCTGGCGGCGGATGCCTGTTCCGCGCGGCGCCAGTAGGCCGGATTCCCATAAGTGTTCTTCAGGTGGTCGATGAACAGCCGCACCCGCAGCGGCAGGTGCTTGCGCTGCGGAAAGACAGCGTGGATGCCGATCGGCGGCGCCTGGAATTCGTCGAGCACCGTGACCAGCCGGCCACTGGCAATTTCCTGCCCGACCTCCCACCAGGAGCGCCATGCCAGCCCGTGGCCATGCAGGCACCACGCGTGGAGCACCGCGCCATCGGTGCATTCCATGGTGCCGCCCACCTTGACCGTCACCTGGCGGCCCTCCTGCTGGAAGGCCCAGCCGCGCTGCACGTTGGCGCTGGCGCCGAAGGCCAGGCAGTTGTGGCGGGTGAGATCCTCGGGCAGGGCGGGCACGCCATGGCGCGCCAGGTATTCGGGAGACGCCACCACCACGCGGCGGTTCTCCGCCAGGCGGATCGACACCAGGCTGGAGTCGGGCAGGTCGCCCAGGCGGATGGCGCAGTCGAAGCCCTCGTTGACGAGATCCACCACGCGGTCCGACAGGTCCAGCGTGATGGTCACGTCCGGGTGCGACTCGATGAACAGCGGCACCAGGGGCGCCACGTGCTTGCGCCCGTAGCCAGCCGGCGCGGTCACGCGCAGGTGGCCGCTGGCCTTGACGCCGCCTGCCGAGACGCTGGCCTCGGCGTTGTGCAGGTCGTTGAGGATGCGCTGGCAGTCTTCCAGGAAGGCCGAGCCCTCGAAGGTGAGGCTGATCTTGCGGGTGGTGCGCAGCAGCAGCTTGACCCCCAGGCGCTCTTCCAGCGCATCGATGCGCCGGCCGATGATGGCGGGCGCCACGCCTTCAGCCGCCGCGGCCGCCGAAAGGCTGCCCCGAGCGGCTACCGAGACGAAGGTCTCCAATTGTTTGAAATGATCCACGAAGCTCGCCAGTTTTGTGCCTCATACCGCCCAAAAAACGAGGTGGGTGAGGCAATGGGGTGGATTTGGTGCCTTATCTTTATACCGTTAGCGAAGATTAGTGGGGTAAAAGTAAAAGATCAAGTGACCCTGACCGACTTTGCCGCACTGCAACGTCTCCCTACAATGCTATGCATTCATTGGTGTACAGGCCCACGCAGTGGTGTTGGCTTGCCGGCTTTGCCGGGTTTGCCGGGTTTGTCCAAAGGAACCGCTCCAGCTCATGCAAAAGATCCGCGCAGTCGTCTTTGATGCCTACGGCACGCTGTTCGACGTGTATTCCGTCACCGCGCGCGCGGAGCAATTGTTTCCGGGCAAGGGCGAGGCGCTGGCATTGCTGTGGCGCGAGCGGCAGATCGACTACACCCGCATTCGCTCGATGGCCGCCCCCGACGGCGCATACTACAAGCCGTTCTGGGCGCTTACGGTGGATGCGCTGCGCTATGCGGCCGAGCGCCTGCAACTGGTGCTGGACCCGGCCTTGGAGGCGCAGCTGCTCAAGGAGTACGCGTGCCTGTCGGCCTTCCCGGAAAACCTCGGGGCGCTCAAGCGCCTGCGGGCCGCCGGGCTGCCGCTGGGCATTCTTTCCAACGGCAACCCCGAGATGCTGGACATCTCGGTCAAGAGCGCCGGCATGCACGGGCTGTTCGACCACGTGCTGTCGGTCGATGCGGTGCGCATGTACAAGACCGCGCCCGAGGCCTACGCGCTGGGCCCCAAGGCATTTGGCGTGCCGGCCGGGGAGATCCTCTTCGTCTCGTCCAATGGCTGGGACGCTTGCGGCGCCACCTGGTACGGCTACACCACGTTCTGGATCAATCGTGCCGGTCATCCGGCGGAGCGGCTCGATGTGAGCCCTTCCGGCACCGGGCACGACATGAACGACCTGCTCGAATTCGTGCGCACCCAAGGTGCGGCGGTTTGACGGCGGGCACCCCAACTCAACCATCGATCACAGGAGAACACTGATGGCCATCACGCTGCCTGCGGGCATGAAGATTACCGGCGAAATCCTGCCGGCCTACGAAGACATCCTCTCGCCGGCCGCACTGGCCCTGGTGGACAAACTGCATCGCGCCTTCGAGCCGCGCCGCCAGGAACTGCTGGCCGCCCGCGTCGAGCGCACCAAGCGCCTGGACGCCGGCGAGCTGCCCGACTTCCTGCCGGAAACCAAGAGCGTGCGCGAAGGCGACTGGAAGGTCGCGCCGGTGCCGCCGGCACTGCATTGCCGCCGCGTGGAAATCACCGGCCCGGTCGAAGCCAAGATGGTCATCAACGCGTTCAACTCCGGCGCGGACAGCTACATGACCGACTTCGAGGACTCCAACACCCCCAACTGGCACAACCAGTTGCAGGGCCAGGTCAACCTCAAGGCCGCCGTGCGCCGCACCCTCACGCTGGACTCCAACGACAAGCACTACAAGCTGGCCGACAAGATCGCCACGCTGCAGGTGCGCCCCCGCGGCTGGCACCTGGACGAAAAGCACGTCACCATCGACGGCCAGCGCGTCTCCGGCGGCATCTTCGACTTTGCGCTGTTCCTGTTCCATAACGCCAAGGAACAGATCGCACGCGGCGCCGGCCCCTTCTTCTACTTGCCGAAGATGGAAAGCCACCTCGAAGCTCGCCTGTGGAACGACGTCTTCGTCATGGCCCAGAACGAAATCGGCCTGCCGCAAGGCACCGTCAAGGCAACCGTGCTGATCGAAACGATCCTGGCCGCCTTCGAGATGGAAGAAATCCTGTATGAGCTGCGCGAGCACAGCGCTGGCCTGAACGCCGGCCGCTGGGACTACATCTTCTCGTGCATCAAGAAGTTCAAGGTCGACAAGAACTTCTGCCTGGCCGACCGCGCCAAGGTCACCATGACCGCGCCGTTCATGCGCTCGTACGCGCTGCTGCTGCTCAAGACCTGCCACAAGCGCGGCGCGCCCGCCATCGGCGGCATGAGCGCCCTGATCCCGATCAAGAACGATCCGGAAAAGAACGCCATCGCCATGCAAGGCATCATCAACGACAAGAAGCGCGATGCCACCGACGGCTACGACGGCGGCTGGGTGGCGCACCCGGGCCTGGTCGAGCCGGCCATGAAGGAATTCGTGGCAGTGCTGGGCGACAAGCCCAACCAGTTCGACAAGCAACGCGACGACGTCAACGTGGCGGCCAAGGACCTGCTGGACTTCCAGCCGGAAACGCCGATCACGGAAGCCGGCCTGCGCATGAACATCAACGTCGGCATCCACTACCTCGGCTCCTGGCTAGCCGGCAACGGCTGCGTGCCCATCCACAACCTGATGGAAGACGCCGCCACCGCCGAGATCTCGCGCTCGCAGGTGTGGCAGTGGATCCGCTCGCCCAAGGGCAAGCTGGAAGATGGCCGCAAGGTGACCGCCGAGATGGTGCGCGCGCTGATCCCGGAAGAGCTGGCCAAGGTCAAGGCATTCGTCGGTGGCGACACCAAGACGTATGACCGCGCCGGCGAGATCTTCGAGCAGATGTCCACGTCGGAAGACTTTGCTGAGTTCCTGACGCTGCCGCTGTACGAAGAGATCTGATCGGGCTGGCCGTACACTGGCCTTGCCGGGGCGCCTGCCTCGGCGTTAAACAACCCGCAGCCTGGTGCTGCGGGTTTTTTATTTCCAGGCTCCAGGTAAGCCGACGCGATTCGCGCCCATGCCATCTGGCGTAACATGATCCGGACCAGGCTTGCTCTTGCCGGAATTTTTCCGCGATCTGCTCACGCCGACCGATAAGGCTTGGAATGCTCATTCCAGCAGGAGAGGCAAAGATGCTTCAGGCTGCCCAGTTTATCGCTACCTTTTGCTGCACCCTGTTCTCGGGCGCAGCGGTCTACATTACGTTTGTCGAGCATCCCGCGCGGATGGGATGTGACACGAAAACGGCGGCAACGGTCTGGGCGCCAAGCTACAAGCGCGCGACGCTGATGCAGGCGCCGCTGGCAATCCTGAGCTGTCTTGCGGGTGTGGCCTCAGGGCTGCTCGGGGGCGGCACGATGTGGCTGATTGGCGCGGTGCTCATCGGCAGCGTTGTGCCGTTCACCTTGCTCGTGATCAAGCATGTCAACGCGCAACTGCTTGAGGGCAAGCGCGATCTCGCTTCGGCTGAAACGCGGATCCTGCTGGACAAATGGGGAAGGCTACATGCGGTCCGGTCCGTGCTGAGTCTTCTCGCCTCCGTTCTCTTCCTGGTTCTCTTGCTTCATCACTGATCAGGCGGATCAGGCAGATCAGGCGGACCGCGCCGATGCTACCGGGTCAACGTGACCCGATAGCCGAAGGCAGCCGGTGCCGGACATGCCGGCCACGGCCTCCCTGTCACGCGTCCTCGCCTCACGCCGCAGCTAGCGTGGCATCAGCCGGTTTCCACAGCGCACCCGCATAAAGCGCCGCACCAAAATCCGCCGGCACGTCGCCGCGAATCCGCTGTTCATGCAGCGCCAGGTCCGCCAGCAGCAGATCGCGGCTGATGCGGGCGACAGAGCCCGGGATATCGCGCCGCATGCTGGGCACATCGCCCAGCGGCACGCCGACGCTGGCGAAGCCAGCAGGGTTGTGCACGTGGAGATCGCGCAGCCACGGCGCGGCGCCTGGTGTTTTCTCAAGGTACTCAAGGCCGCTGCCCAGATAGGGCGACGCGGCGAGGTCGTCGTCGCGTGCGTCGGCCGGGGCTGCATAGCGGTCGCGCCAGCGCAGGATATGCGGCGCGATGTCGGCCAGTTCCGGACGAGCCGACGGATCCACCAGATAGCCCGTGCCGGCAATCGCGAAGTCGAAGCGCAGGTTCTCGCCTTGCACCTGGGTGACGATGCGGCCGGATTCCACCTCGGCGCCGGACAGCGACGTGCCCAGGTGCAAATGGAATTGCGGGAATTTGAGCACCCGCTCAACGGAATCGGCCGGTGGCGTGGAGCCGGCGCGGCGATAGCGGATGGCTTGCTCCCAGCGCGTGGCGTCGGGCAGGGCGTGGTAGTTGTCGTAAAGGCCGGGGTAGGCGCGCACGCGCGATACCGGCGTGGCGGCGATATGGTCGCGGCGCGCGAACAGGTGCACGGCAGCCGCGCCGGATTCCAGCGCCACGGCGGCGGCGTCGAAGGCGGATGCCGCCGCGCCCAGCACGGCGACCGTCTTGCCGCGCAGCGCGTCGAAGTCGATGGCATCGGCCGTATGCGCGGCCAGCCCGGCGGCCACGGCCCGCGACAGCACGGCTGGCACGAACGGTGCGCCATTGCCGGCCACGCCATTGGCCAGGATGACCTTGCGCGCCGTCTCGATGCGCGGCTGCCCATTCACTTCCAGATGCAGCCGGAAGTGCTGCACCGCGGCGCCGGTTACGGGTTCGATGCGTACCACCCGCGTGGCATAGCGCACCTGCACGCCGAGGAAGCTCCGGTACCAGTCCAGGTAATCGGCCCAGGCCAGGCGAGGAATGCGGTCGATGACGGCATAGGCCTCAGCCCCGTGCCGCGCTTCATACCAGGCCTGGAAGCCCAGCGTGGGCAGGCCAAGCTCCGGCCCGACCAGGTTCTTGGGCGTGCGCAGCTTCTGCATGCGGGCGCGCGTGCGCCAGACGCCGGCCAGCGCGCCGTCGGGCGCGGCGTCCAGCATTGTCACGCGGCCGATGCCCGCGCGGCGCAGCGCGAAGGCGTAGGCGCTGCCGCTCTGGCCGCCGCCGACGATGGCCACGTTGTGGTCGATGCCGGCGTGGTCCGGCACCCAGTTGTCTGGCGCGGGACCGAGCAGGCGCAGCGTTTCACGCGCGAGGAAATCGGGGTCGGAAGCGGGGAGGGAAGAGGTGGTAGTCATGCGGCAGCGGCAAGGGTTTGGGCGGCGGATCTGGAGGAAGCGGCTGGGTGCGCGGGACGCTTGAGCCCAAGGTGCTCGCGCAGCGTGCTGCCGTCGTACTCCGCGCGGAACAGGCCGCGGCGGCGCAGCTCCGGCAGCACCAGTGCGATGAAATCGGTGAGCCCGCCCGGCAGCACCGGCGACATGATGTTGTAGCCGTCGGCGCCGTATTTGCGGAAGCGCTCTTCGAGCTGGTCGACGATCTGCTCTGGCGTGCCGATCACCTGCCAGTGGCCGCGGGCACCCGCAACGCGCTGGTAAAGCTGGCGGATGGTCAGGTTCTCGCGCCGCGCCAGGTCGATCACCAGCCGCTGGCGGCTCTTGCTGGCATTGGTCTCGGGCAGCTCGGGAATCGGGCCATCGAGCGCATAGCCCGACAGGTCGAAGCCGCCGGTCAGGCCGGACACCAGCGCCAGGCCGACCACGGGGTCGATCAGCGCTTGCAGCTGCTCGAATTTCTCCTTGGCTTCGCTTTCGCTCTGGCCCACCACGGGAAATACGCCGGGCAGGATCTTCAGGTCGTCCGGCTCGCGCCCATATTTCGCGAGCCGGCCTTTGACGTCGGCGTAGAAGGCCACGGCATCCTCCACGGTCTGCTGCGCCGTGAACACGGCTTCGCCCGTGCGTGCTGCCAGTTCCTTGCCGGCTTCGGAGGAGCCGGCCTGTACCACGACCGGATGGCCCTGCGGCGTGCGCGATACGTTGAGCGGCCCCTGCACCGAGAAATGCTTGCCCTTGTGGCGCAGCACATGGCGCCTGGCGGGCTCGTAGTAGCGGCCGCTGGCCTTGTCACGCAGGAAGGCATCGTCTTCCCAGCTGTTCCACAGCCCGGTGACCACGTCGGCGAACTCGGCGGCGCGCTCGTAGCGGTCGGCATGGGCGAAGTGGTGGTCGCGGTTGAAGTTGCGGGCTTCGTGCTCGTTGGACGAGGTGACCAGGTTCCAGCCGGCGCGCCCGCCCGAGATATGGTCCAGCGAGGCGAACTTGCGCGCCACGTGATAGGGCTCGTTGAAGCTCGTCGAGGCGGTGCCGACCAGGCCGATGCGATCGGTCACCGCGGCCAGCGCGGATAGCAGCGTGATGGGCTCGAACTGCGCCTGGTAGCTGTGCGCGGTGCGGCTGAGGAACTCGACATCGTCGCCGCGCGTGCCTACGCCGTCGGCCAGGAAGACCAGGTCGAACTTCGCCGCCTCGGCGGCCTGGGCGAGCGCGACGTAGTGCTTGAAGTCGATGCCCGCGTCGGCCTTGGCATCGGGATGGCGCCAGGCGGCGATATGGTGGCCGCTGGGGTAAAGGAAGGCGCCCAGGCTGAGGAAACCGCTACGTTGAGCCATGATTGCTTGTCGGTTATTTGCTTGTGTCTGTTGTTTGCTTGGATCAGGGGATATCAGGCGGCCTTGCGAGCGCTTTGCCGGCCCTGTGGCCGTGCCAGCCCCAGGTGCTCGCGCAGCGTGCTGCCTTCGTACTCCGTGCGGAAGATGCCGCGCCGTTGCAGGATCGGCACCACGCCGTCGACAAAGTCCTGCAGCCCGTCAGGCAGCGCATCCGGCATCAGGTTGAAGCCATCCGCCGCGCCATGCCGGAACCAGTGCTCGATGTCGTCGGCGATTTGCTCAGGCGTGCCCACGATCACGCGATGCCCGCCGCCGCCCGCCAGCTCGCGGATCAGTTCGCGCACGGTGTAGCCATGGCGCCGCGCCAGCGCCAGCGTGGCGTTGAAGAAGGTGTGGTTGCCATTGCCGTTGGCGGGCAGGACAAGGTGGTCCGGCAGCCGCTCGTCCAGCTTCAGGCGGTCCGGCGTGATGCCTAGCGTGCCGGCCAGCCGCGCCAGGCTGTAGTCCCAGGGAATCAGGTCGATCAGCGCGTCGCGCCGCTGGCGTGCCTGCGCTTCGGTGGCGCCGATGATGGTGGTCAGGCCCGCCAGCACCCGCACGGCGTCGGGCCCGCGCCCGAGCGCCTGCGCGCGCGCTTTCAGCTCGCGCCCGTAGGCCAGCGATTCCTCGAAGGATTGCGACGCCGAGAACACGGCCTCGGCATGGCGTGCGGCCAGCTCGCGCCCGTCGGCGGAGCCGCCGGCCTGCACCAGCACCGGATGGCCTTGCGGCGAGCGCGGCAGGTTGAGCGGCCCCTGCACGCTGAAATGCTCGCCATGGTGCGCGATCGGCTGCACCTTGGCGGTGTCGACGAAGCGGCCCGATGCCTTGTCGCCGATAAAGGCGTCGTCCTCCCAGCTGTCCCACAGCGCCTTGACGACCGTGGTGAACTCGGATGCGCGCGCATACCGCTGCGCGTGGTCCGGTGCCGCATCGCGCCCGAAGTTGCGCGCCGAGGGCGCATCGGCCGTGGTGACCACGTTCCAGCCGGCACGCCCCGCGCTCACATGGTCCAGCGTGGCGAAGCGCCGCGCGATGTTGTAGGGCTCGTTGTAGCTGGTGGACGCCGTGCCGACCAGGCCGATATGCGTGGTCGCCGCCGCGATGCAGGCCAGCAGCACCGTCGGCTCCAGCGCGGGGATCGGGCGGAAATGGATCTGGTCGACGATGGCGGCGTTGTCCGCCAGGAACACCGCGTCGAGCTTGCCGGCTTCGGCAATCTGCGCCACGCGGATGTAGTGCCGCACGTCGGCAAAGGCGGCGGGATCGCTCTCGGGCAGCCGCCAGGCCGACGGCACGAAGCCCGAGTGCAGGATATTGATATTGAGGTGGAGCTGGCGCTGGCGCGCTCGGTTCGATGCACTCATTGGTAGGTCCCCGGTTCGGGATGGCCTTCGCCCAGCACCCAGCGGCCGACATTGCGGGTCTTGTACTCGGACGGGTTGTGCAGGGTATGGATGCGCACGTTGCGCCAGAAGCGGTCCAGGCCGGTCTTGCGCACCGCCGAGCGCGCGCCGGTGACCTCGAAGATCTCGCTGGAGACCTGCAGCGCGACCTCGCCAGCCAGCACGTTGGCCGCCGCGATGGCCACGGCCGCTGCGCCGCGTTCCTCGGCGGCGAGCGCTTCTCCGCGCGCAATCACGCCGTCGAGCGCAAGCAGCGCGCGGTCGGCCAGCGCGGTGGCGGCCTGGGTCTTGACCCAGAGCTCGCCGTATTGCCGGCGCACCCACGGGTCGTCGACATGGCGCTCCACGCCCGAGTGGATCCACGGGCGCGACTGATGCACCGTGTATTCACGCCCTGCGCGCAGCGCGCCCTGCGCCGTGCCGATAAACACATTGAGCAGCACGCTTTGCTGCTGCAGCGGCGTGACCGTGCGGTAGGGCTCGGCCGGCGCGCCGGTGGGGTTCAACGGCACCGGCTGGCCGAGCACTTCGCTCTCGTGCACGCGCACGCCCCGGTAGGTGACGCGGCCGCTGCCGGTCTGGCGCTGGCCGATGCCGTCCCAGTCGTCCTCGATCAAGATGCCTTGGCGGTCCGCGGGAATCGCGGCAAAGCGGCGCTCGCCGCTGTCGGCGTCTTCCCAGGCAATCGCCAGGAAGTCGGCCACATGCGAGCCGGAAGTGAAGGGGCGATAGCCGTCCAGCACGAACCATTCGCCTTCGCGCCGGCCAAACAGGCTCTTGGAAAAGCTGTTCGCCGTGTTGCCCCAGAACCAGTTGCCCTCGGCCGAGCGGCGCCACAGGCTCAAAGCCTTCTGCGGCGCGTTGCGCAAGCGCGGGCTCAGCAGGCTGCTGTAGTGATAGCCGAACAGATGGCCGAGCGAGCCATCCACCTGCGCGAACAGGCGCGTGATGCGCAGCACGGTCGACCAGGTTTCGCCCTGGCCGCCGATTTCGCGTGGCAGCAGCAGCGCAAGCAGGCCGTGCTCCTTGAGCAAGCGAATCTGCTCCGCCGGTTTCCCGCCGGCCTGGTCGCGGGCGATGGCGTCTTCGGCGAAGCGATCGCGCAGTGCGACGGCGCGGGCGATGAATGGGTTGCTGGTGTCGGGCTCGAACAGCGTGGGCGCTGGTTCAGCCTGTGCGCGGAGATAGGCGACGTTGGCGGTCATGATGGGGTCTCGGTCGGTAGCCGTAATCGAATGTTGGGCGCGCAGGCCAGCAGTCGCGGCTCATGGTGTTCGGCGGGTTCAGCGATAGATGGCAGGCGAGGGAATTCGCCCGTGAGCAACCATGTGCCCACCGTGCGTTTCTTGTACTCGGCCGGGTTGTGCAGCGTGTGGGTGCGCACGTTGCGCCAGAAGCGGTCGAAGCCATTGGCGTTGGTGGCAGAACGCGCGCCCATCACCTCGAAGATCTCGTTCGATACGGCCAGTCCGGTCTCCCCGGCGTACAGGTTGGCGGTAGCCAGCTCGATGGCTACCGGCCCGCGCTGCGCCAGCGTCAGCGCCTGTCCGTAGCCATAGATCGCATCCAGGCTGCGCGCCGCCTGGTCGGCCAGCTCGGTCGCCGCCAAGGTGCGGATGGCGAGCTCACCGTATTTGCGCTGGACCCACGGATCATCGACATGGCGCTCCACGCCCGCGTGGATCCACGGACGCGATTGCGTGGCGGTGTAGGCGCGGCCTTCGTCCAGCGCGCCCTGTGCCGTGCCGACGAAGACATTGAGCAGCACGCTTTGCTGCAACAGGGTGGTCAGCGATGCGAAAGGGGTGAGCGGATCGTCAGGCTTGCCAAGCAGCTCGTCGTCGCGCACCAGCACGCCGTTGAACGTCACGGTGCCGCTGCCGGTCTGGCGCTGGCCGATGCCGTCCCAGTCATCCTCGATCACGATGCCCGCGCGATCCGCCGGCACCACGCCCATCAGGCGCTGGCCGAGCGCATTCTCCCAGGCAAGCTGGATCACGTCCGCCACATGGCTGCCGCTGGAGAAGGGCCGGAATCCGGTGACCAGCCAGCCATCGTTGCCGGGCGCGCGCTGCGCGCTGGACGTTTTCGACAGCGCATTGCCCGAGTTGCTCCACAGCCATTGCTCCTGGGCAGCGGCGCGCAGCCAGCGCTCCTGCTGCGCGGGCGTGCCGCGCGCCTGCACGGCGTGCACGGGCAGATGGTGGTAGCCGAACAGGTGGGCCAACGAGCCATCGGTACGCGCGAATTCCCGCACCACGCGCAGCAGTGACAGCCACGAGGCACCGCCCCCGCCGTACCCCGTGGGAATGCCGGCTGAGAGCAGGCCGCTTTCCTTGAGCAAGCGGATTGGTTCGATGGGCCGGCCGCCAGCCTTGTCGCGGGCGACGGCATCGGTATGGAAGGCCTCGCGCAGCACCACTGCGCGGGCGACGAAGGGATCGCTCAGATCCGGACCGAAGTTGGGCATGCCGGGTTGTCTTCTCAATGTTGCACCCGAGACACGATAGAACAAGGTTGTCGCGCCACCAACGAAGCAAACCGCGCTTGCATATCCACTTTTATGGATGGCCGTTCGCCGCATCACTGCGCGCAGAAATTTCCCTGCGCCAATTCAGACGGCGCCTACGCCCTGTGCCGCGGTCCCACGGAACAATGCATCCGTCTCTACTCCCACGACCTGATTTTGCAAACATTGAATCCGGGCCCCGGAAGGGCAACCGGCGGCGGCTCACTGGCGCCGGGGGGCAGCCGAATGCTGGCTATTTATACCTTTTCAGATATAATTCGATGATTCCATGCGACGAAAAATTGCTGGTCTGGGTTGGAAGCAGCAAGAAGGACCTGATGGCGCTGCCAATCGATGTGCGGAGATTCTTCGGCCATGCCTTGGATTTCGCGCAACGAGGCGGCCAGCACGATGCGGCAAAGGTGCTAAGGGGGTTCGGTGGGGCAGGTGTTCTGGAGGTTGTCGAAGATGATGTAGGCGGGACTTACCGCGCTGTCTATACCGTGAGGTTCCCGCAGGTGGTATTCGTTCTGCACTGCTTCCAGAAGAAGAGCAAGCGCGGGATCGAGACACCGAAAGAAGAGATGGACATCATTCGCGCCAGGCTGAATGTGGCAGAGGCGCACGCAAAGGAGCTAGAGGCATGGCAAAGCGCACGATTGACGGCATCGAGATCGAAACGGGCTCCGGCAATGTCTTTGCCGACCTGGGCCTGCCCGATGCCGAGAAGCTCAAGATCAAATCCGGCCTCGTGATCGAGATCGCGCGCGCCGTGCGTCGCCTCGGGCTGACCCAGGAAGAAGCGGGGCGCCGGATGGGCATTGCGCAGCCGAAGGTGTCGAGCATGCTGCGAGGTGACTTTGCCAACTTGTCCGAACGCAAATTGATGGAGTGCCTGACCCGGCTGGGTTACGACATCGAAATCAAAGTCACGCTTGCGGCAGAGCCGGTAGGGCATTTGACGCTTGCACTCGCATAAGGCTCTCGCATAAGGCACTCGCGTTGCCTGAGCGGCAATGCCCGGCGCACGTCAGGCTACCGGTCCTGCAACACGGCCTCCCTGGCTTGCTCTCCCGCCTCGGCCGGGCCATAGCCATCACCTTTCCACTCGATAAAGCACAGCCCATGGCCAAAAGGGTCGGACAGCATCGCCTGCCGCCCCCAGGCGAAATCCTGCGGCCAGTCCTCCAACTCGGCACCGGCTTCCAGCGCGCGTTCCACTGCGATTTCCAGGTCCTCCACCACAAAGTCGAGATGCACCGGCGTCCAGTGCCGGCGATAGTCGCGCCGTCCATCGGCGCGCGTGCTGGGCCTGGTGCCCTGTGCCTTGGCCAGCAGGTAGATCGGCGCGCTGCCGCCCAGCATTTCCGCCACGGAGCCGTCGAACAGCTTGCGCGCCAGGCGCAGCCCGAGGCCGTGCTGGTAGAAGCCGACGCCGTGCGCGAGGTCGTCGACGTCGATATTGATCAGCAATTGCATCGCAGTCTCCTGCTTGAAATGGGGGCGGAGCCCGCATGGAAGCATCCCGCCCGAAGAACGGGATTGTGCGCCGGCCCTCCTGACAAGTACTGTCAGGAGTGTTGTACTCGGCGCCTGTGACGCGCAAGGCTGAAAGCGGTGCCGGCGAGGGCTTCAGGCGCGCATGGGCACCAGCAAGGCATTGACCACGGGCACCAGCGCATCGCCCAGGGCGATATGGTCGGCGGCGTCCAGGTGCACGCCGTCGACTTCGCTGCTGTGGATCACCGTCCCGGTGTCGAAACAGTCGCATCCGCGCGCGCGGCAGACTTCCTGGAAGGCTTGCGCCAGCCCCACGCATTTGTGCTCGCCACCGGCAAATTTCGGCGCCAGCGGCCCGCGCGGCGTGGTGATGGGCGGGGGCACCAGCACCAGCACCGGCGGTACGGGCATGCCGGGCTCGATCGGCGCGCCGCGGATGGTGTCGAGCAGGGCGCCGATGCCTTGCGCGGCGTGCCAGGCGTGATGCGGGTGCATGGACTGGAAATCGTTGCTGCCGAGCATCAGGATCACCAGCGCCAGCGGCGAGTGCATCTCGATGCGCTGCGCCAGGCCCTGGATGCCGTTGCGGCCCGGCTTGAAGGGATCGTCCCAGACCGTGCGGCGGCCGTTGAGGCAGTCTTCCAGTATGCGCACCGGGCGTTGCCCTTTGGCGATCGCGCCGTTCAGGGCGAGTTCCAGGCGGCCGGGCCAGCGCACGGGCCAGGGAAGGCGCTGTCGCGTGCCCGGCACGATGCCCCAGGACAACGAGTCGGCGTAGACCAGTACCTGCAGCGGGTCGACGGCGCAAAGGGTGTCGGATCGGGTGTCGGGAGACGGCAGGGCGTTCATGGGCGGGCTCCGGGAAAGTTTGCTGCGGACCTTGGCACAGACCTTCATAATATCGGCTAACAATAGATCGGGAGAGTTAAGTTGCGTTTCGAGCACCTGGTGGAGATCAACGATCCACAAAATATCCAGTTGGACCCGCTCACGCCGGAGCAGCTCTGGCAAGGGCTGGTGCTGCGCAGTGCCGAGCCCGAGCTGTTTGTGATGGGGCTGGACCGCGCGGAGATCGTGGAGCAGGGCGACGACTGGGTCGAGCGCAAGCTGCATTTCGGCAAGGCCACGATCCGCGACCGCGTCGTTTTCGAGCAACGCCGTGTCGTGCGCTATGAAACCGCCCCCACCGACGAGCACGCCGGCGGCACCCTGACCATGGCGATCGAGACGCCGGGACCGGGCGCGTTGCTGCTACGCTTTGTCTACGAAACCACCATGCCCACGGTGGACGACAGCGGCGATGACCGCTTCGCCGAAATCGTCAAGTCGGCCTATCACGAGGCCGACCTCGACACCGTGCGCAAGATCCGCGAACTGGCCGCCCTCGGACGGCTGGGGTGAGCGGGCAGCCCTCGTCGCCTGCCGCCGGCGAGCAGCCGGGCGGCCCGACCCGTGAGTCGCTGCGGGCGCGCTATGGCAGCCGTCATCGCTGGCTGGTGCTGCTGACGCTGATGCTGGGCACGGTCTCCTCGATCGTGTCGTCGACCATCGTCAACGTGGCCATTCCCGACCTGAGCCGGCATTTCGTGCTGGGGCAGGACAGCGCGCAATGGGTGGCGGCCAGCTTCATGATCGCCATGACGCTGTCGATGCTGCTCACGCCGTGGCTGCTTAACCGTTACGGCCTGCGCCGCACGTTCATGGGCAGCCTGCTGCTGCTGGGCACGGGCGGGATGGTCGGCGGATTCTCGCCGACCTATGGCGTGATGATCGCCATGCGGGTGGCCGAGGGCATTGCGGCGGGGATCCTGCAGCCGCTGCCCAATATCCTGATCCTGCGGGTGTTCGAGGAGCGCGAGCAGGGCAAGGCGATCAGCATGTTCGGCTTTGGCGTGGTGCTGGCGCCGGCGCTGGGGCCCAGCGTGGGCGGCTTCCTGGTGGAGGCCTTCGGCTGGCGCTCGATCTTCTTCGTGGTGGTGCCGCTGACGCTGATCGGGCTGTGGATGGCGCGCCGCTTCATGGCGGTGGACTCGGCCATGATGGGCGAGCGCAAGCCGCTCGACTGGCAGGGCCTGGGACTGGCCGGCATTGCCACCGTGAGCCTGCTCAACGGGCTGGTGCAGATGCGCGAGAGCGTGCCCGCCGGGATGGCACTGGCTGGCTTTGGCGTGCTGATGCTGGTGGCGTTCGTGCTGTGGCAGTTGCGCGCAGCGCATCCGCTGATGAACATGCGCCTGTACAGCTACCGGCAGTTTTCGGCCGGGGCGGTGGTGGCGTTCATCTATGGCGCCGGGCTGTTCGGATCGACCTACCTGCTGCCCGTCTACATGCAGATGGCGCTGGCCTATACGCCGTCGCGCGCCGGGCTGGTGCTGCTGCCGGCCGGCATCGCGCTGGCCCTGACCATAGCGGCGGCGGGGCGGTTGACCAATCGCATCTCCGCGCACCTGCAGGTGTCCTTCGGGCTCGCGCTGCTGTCGGCCTCGTTCCTGCTGTTGGCGATGGGGTCCCAGGCCACGCCTTACCTGCTGCTGGTGGGGATTGCGGTGCTGGGGCGGATCGGGCTGGGCTGCATCCTGCCTTCGCTGACGCTGGGCTCGATGCGTGGCGTGGATTATTCGCTGATCGCGCAGGGTTCCAGCTGCATCAACTTCATCCGGCAACTGGGGGCGCGATCGGAGTGAGCCTGGCGGGTGTGGGCCTGCAATGGCGGCTGGCCGCGCAGGGCGCGGTGCTGGGCACCGACGGCGATCCGGCCGCGCGCATTCGCGCTTTCGACGAGACCTTCCTGGCGGTCGGCCTCGTCATTGCTACCGCCATCCTGGCGGCCTGGCGGATCCGGCCCAGGCCGCTGGCCGAAGCGTAAATCCGGGGGCCGGCGCAGAGCCGGCTACCCGATTTGGCTTCAGGCGGTGGCGCCGCTGCGCAGCTCTTCCACCAGCGCGATGTATTTTTCCTGCGCCTCTTCCTGGGCGGTGCCCTTGAGCGTTTCCCAGGCTTCGAACTTGTAGCGGCCGACGAAATCGGTCATGCCCGGCTTGTCGCCATGGGCGTCGCCCTCGCTGCCTTGCTTGAACAGCGCGTAGAGGCGCAGCAGGGTCATGTTGCTGGGGCGCTCGGTCAGTTGCTTGACGTCGATCTGGGCTTGGGCGAAGCGTGCCTGCAGGTCGCTCATGGGGTTCTCCTGGCTGGATGGGGGAAGCGTTCTGGATTCGGTGTTCGGGAAAAACCCGGCAGCCGCGATGATAGCGCCCGCGACCGCGCGTTTGAGCCGGAAGAAACCGAAGAACGCTTCAGTCCGGCGCGCCGGGGCGGGGCGTGCGCACCGCGCTAGTTCAGCTTTTGAGGTCGCTCCGGATACAATCTCTCCATGTCCTGGATTCTTGCAGTTGAAACCTCCACCGAGTGGTGTTCCGTGGCGCTCGGGCGCATTGCCGATGGCGGCGCCCTGGAGTGCCTGGTTCGTCATGAACATACCGGCCCGCGCTCGTCCTCCCGCGTGCTGCCGGCCGCCGGCGAGTTGCTCGCCGAGGCCGGCATTGCCCTGTCGGACTGTGCCGCCATCGCCTTTGGCGCGGGGCCGGGCTCCTTCACGGGCCTGCGCACCGCCTGCGGCGTCGCCCAGGGCCTGGCCTTTGGCGCCGACCTGCCGGTCATTCCCGTCAATTCGCTGATGGCCTGCGCCGAACGCGTGCGCCTGGGCGGGGAAGGCATGCCCGCGTTGCCACCTGACGTATCGGTGCTGGTAGCGCTGGACGCCCGCATGGACGAAGCCTATGCAGGCGCGTTCCGCTGGGACGGCGCCGCGCAGGAGTGGCAGGCGGCGACCGACATGCAGGTGTGCCCGCCGGAGGCCGTCAGCCTGCCCCCGGGCCGTTCTGGCTGGCGGGCAGTGCCGCTGCCGTGTTTGGCGAGCGCCTCAAGGCCACGGCGCTGGCATTGCACAGCGTGCCCGAGGCCTTGCCCGCGGCGCCGGCCCTGGTATCGATTGCCCTGCGCGCGCTGGCCCGCAATGAAACCGTCGCGGCGGCCGATGCCAGGCCGATCTACCTGCGCGACAAGGTGGCCCAGACCATCGCCGAGCGCCAGGCCGTGGCGGCGCAGCGTGCTGCGCTGGCCGCGGGAGAGCAGCCGTGAGCGTCGAGCGCAACCAGCCACCGGGAAGCAGCGCGGCCAGTTCCGGCCGCGGCGCGGATGCCGCGTCCGGCGCCGGATACGAATGGCCTGAAGTGCCGGTGATGCCAAGCTTGCCGGCAGGCTGGAGCCTCGGCCGCATGACGGCGCTGGATGTGGAAGCCGTGGCGCAGATCGAGGCCCGGGCCTACAGCCACCCATGGACGCGCGGCAACTTCGAGAATTCCGTCAAGGCCGGGCACATCGGCCTGACCTTGCGGGATAACGGGAGCGTGCTGATCGCCTACACGGTGCTGATGCCGGTCGTCGACGAGATGCACCTGCTCAATATCACGGTGGACCCGGAGCGCCAGCGCGGCGGCCTTGGCCGGCTGCTGCTGGCCGCTGCCATGGCTACCTCGCACGCGCACCATCTCCACACCATGCTGCTCGAAGTGCGGCCTTCCAACGTGGGCGCCATCGAGCTGTACCGGCAGGCAGGCTTTGCCGAGATCGGCCGGCGCAAGGGCTATTACCCCGCAGCCGGCCAGACGCGTGAGGATGCGCTTGTGCTGCGCCGCGCGTGGGCGCCCACGGAGGCCATGCCATGAGCCGCCGCGCCAGGTTCCTCGAAGTGCTCGGCATTGCCGATGAATGGGTGCTGCGCCGCGCGCCGGCCCTGCCGGAGGCCGTCGAGCCATCCGCGATGGCGGGGCTCGCCGACCCGAGCGCGGAAGATACCGCCGTCCACGAAGACACGGCTTCGCGCGAAGCGGCCCAGGCCGCGGTGGCGCTTGCCGCCGTGGCCGACGCTCGCGTGGATGAGGCCAAGGCCGAAGCAGCGCCGTCCGCGTGGTCGGCGCAAGCCGATATGGACGCGGCAGCGTCGGCCCCGGCCCCGGCCCCGGCCGAAGTCGCCGTCGCGCGCATGCCGCCAGAGCCTGTGGCGGCGGATACCAGCACGCGCGAGGCCGTGATTGCCCGTCTGGACTGGGCCGCGCTCGAACAGCGGATCTCCGGCTGCACCGATTGCCAGTTGTGCGATGGCCGCACGCAGACCGTGTTCGGCGTGGGCGACCGCCAGGCCGAATGGATGCTGGTCGGCGAAGCCCCGGGCGAAAACGAGGACAAGCAGGGCGAACCCTTCGTGGGCCAGGCCGGCAAGCTGCTCGACAATATGCTGGCCGCCGTCGGCCTGGCACGCGGGCGCAACGTGTTTATCGCCAACGTGCTGAAGTGCCGCCCGCCCGGCAACCGCAATCCCGAGCCGGAGGAGGTCGCGCAGTGCGAGCCTTACCTGCGCAGGCAGATCGCGCTGATCCAGCCCAAGCTGATCGTGGTGCTGGGGCGCTTTGCGGCTCGGTCACTGCTGCGCACCACCACGCCGATCGGCAAGCTGCGCGGCACCGTCCATAGCTACGAAGGCATTCCGGTGGTGGTGACCTACCACCCGGCCTACCTGTTGCGCACCTTGTCCGACAAGGCGCGTGCCTGGGAAGACCTGTGCCTGGCCCGCGAGGTACATGCCCGTGCGGGAGCCAAGGCCTGAGTTCACGCTAAGCCCCGGCGGCGCCATCGAGATGGCGCCGCTCTGGCGCCATGCCGCCTCGCAGCGCCTGCGCGAGCTCGCCTGGTGCTCGCTGTCGCCCCCGTTGCTGGCATTCCTGCCGACGGGCGAGGCAGGCAATCCCATCATCAATGGCAACGCCCCCGGGCGTTCGCAAGCGGCGCTCGCGCGCTGGCCTGAAGGGGCGCTGGCCGCCTGGCAGCGTTGGCTGCCCGCTGCCGACCCCGCCGCGCTGCCCCCCACCATTGCCGAGCTCGCCGCAGGGCTGGAGCAGCAACGCGTGCGCGGCCCGTCGCCAGCGCCCAGCCTGCGGCTGGGCCGGCATGCGGAGCGCCTGCTGCAATTCACGCTGGAACACACCGAGGGGCTGGAGCTGCTCGCGGCGAACCTGCCGGTGCGCCGTGCCGGCGCGCACGGCGTGCAGACGCTGGGCGAGCTCGATTTTGTCTGGCGCGACGTGGACAGCGGCGCGACCGTGCACTGGGAGATGGCGGCCAAGTTCTACCTGCTGGTCGAACCCGCGGCGGATGGCGCGCCGCGCGGCGGCGGGGCGGGCGCTGCCGTGCTGGACCGCCATTGCTTCGTCGGCCCCAACCTGGTGGACCGCCTGGGCGACAAGCTCGAACATATCGTGCGCAGGCAGCTGCCGCTGTCACGCACCCCCGAGGCCCTGGCGCTGCTGGGTCGCCCGGTTGACCGCAGCGAGGTCTACCTGCTCGGCTGGCTGTTCTATCGGGACGGCGTGGTGCCGGCCGCCATCGGCAGCCTGGGCATCGCCCCGGATCACCTGCACGGATGGTGGTCCACCTTGCCCGACTGGCTGGCCTGGGCTGGCAAGCGCGAGGGCTCGCGCTGGTACCGGCTGCCGCGCTCGGCGTGGATGGCGCCGGCCAGGGTGGCCCAGGCGCACACGGAAACCGCCGAAGCGATCCATGAAGCACTGGCACTGCGTTTTGCGGAGACGCATCACGAGAAGAACTGGCGCCGGGAAGCGCCGGTGATGCTGTGCGAGGTGGAGCCGGCGGGGCAGCCCGGCGTGTGGCGGGAGCGTACCCGCGGGTTTGTGGTGCCGCCGGGCTGGGAGGAGCGGGCGCGCGAGCGCATCGCCAGGCCGGTGGCCTGACCCGGTCTGCGGGTCAAGCGACGCTTAGTGGTGCTTGTCCTCGCCGATCATGGCGAGCGAATTGAAGTTGCGCACGTTGTAGCGGTGCTGGCGCATCACCAGCAGCATGGTGACGCACACGAAGATGCCGAAGGCGACGATGACGATCCCGATCGGCACATTGAGCTTGATCAGCAGCGCGTACAGGCACAGCATCAGCAGCACCGAGACATTCTCGTTGAAGTTCTGCACGGCGATCGAATGGCCGGCCGACAGCAGGACGTGCCCGCGGTGTTGCAGCAGCGCGTTCATCGGCACCACGAAGTAGCCGGACATGCCTCCCACCAGCATCAGGAAGACGTAGGCGATCGCCATGTACAGCGGCATGTGCATGCCGAGCACATCCAGCGAAATGTCGGGCAGGCTGTTCTTGGTGTAGAAGGCCATCAGCATCACCACCACACCCATCGCCACGCCATACGGCAGCACCGACAGCGACTTGCGCAGCGGGATGCGCATGGCCGCCATCATCGCGCCTACCGCCACGCCGACCGCCACCACCGCTTGCAGCAGGGCGCCTTGCGACAGGTTCAGGCCGAGCGATTTTTCCGCCCACTTCAGCACGATGAACTGCAAGGTGGCGCCGGCGCCCCAGAACAGCGTGGTCACGGCCAGCGAAATCTGGCCGAGCTTGTCGCGCCACAGCGCGGTAAAGCAATCCGCGAACTCGGCGATCAGCTTGATCGGGTTCTTTTCCTGCTGCGGGTAGCGGGCCCCCGTCTCGGGGATGAACAGGTTGAACACGGCCGCGATCACGTAGAACAGCATGATCACCACCATGGCTGCCTCGGCCGGGGTGTTGATGCCCGTGTCGATGTAGGGAACATCGATGCCGAGCAGAAGCTTTGAAATGTGCACCGAGATCAACGCGCCGCCCACAACGGTGCCCAGAATGATCGAGCACACCGTCAGGCCTTCGATCCAGCCATTGGCGGCGACCAGTCTCTCGGGCGGCAGCAGCTCGGTGAGGATGCCGTACTTGGCGGGCGAGTACGCCGCTGCGCCGAACCCGACGATGCCGTAGGCCAGCAGCGGGTGCAACCCGAACATCATGATGGCGCACCCCGCTATCTTGATGGTGTTGGTGATGAACATCACCTTGCCCTTGGGCATCGAGTCGGCGAAGGCGCCCACAAAGGCGGCCAGCACGACATAGGACAGCACGAAGAACAATTTGAGCAGCGGCGTCATCCACTGTGGGGAGTGCAGCTCGGTCAGAAGGGCGATAGCGGCGATGAGTAGCGCATTGTCGGCCAGCGAAGAGAAGAACTGCGCGGCCATGATGGTATAAAAACCCTTCTTCATACTTTGGACTCTGACTCCATCGCTATCACCGTACATGTCTGGCAGCAGCGCGTCGCTGGGCGCTGTTATTGCCTGAAGGGAACCTGGGCCCGCGTCGTTGTCAAAATGATGCCCGGACCAGCCGTCGGATCGCTGTGCAGCCTGCCTGACTGTGTTCGACATATTGCATCACTTTTAAAACATGGCCGGAACGTCCGGCTTTATAACACGAAAATAAGGCGATTCCGAGCCTTCACGGGCCGCCGGTTGGACAGCGCAAGCGCGCAGCGATTCCCTAAATGTTTGGCCTAATGTGTTCAAATAACGTCTGCGCGACGCGCTGCGCGTACCGGGTCTTCCCGGATATGGTGCATCCAGGCGGCGGGAGTGGTCAGGCCAGCCAGCCAGGACCCCCGCCGATCCGCCGCGCCGCAAGCCCCTCGAAGCACTAGAAGCACTAGAAGCGATCTCATGCCAAGACCCATTCACGCCGTCATTCACCAACCGGCCCTGGCCAACAACCTGGACGTAGTGCGCCGTTGCGCACCCCAGTCGCGCGTCTGGGCCGTGATCAAGGCCAACGCCTATGGCCACGGCATCCGCCGTGCATTCGCCGGCCTGCGCGCCACCGATGGCTTTGGCCTGCTCGACCTGAACGAAGCCGTGCTGCTGCGCGAGCTGGGCTGGCAGGGGCCGATCCTGCTGCTAGAAGGTTTCTTCCAGCCGCAGGACGTCCCTTTGCTGGAGCAGTACCGTCTCACCACCGCGGTGCATTGTGAAGAACAGCTGCGCATGCTGGAAGTGGCGCGCCCCAAGGGGCCGCTGGGCATCCAGCTCAAGCTCAACACCGGCATGAACCGGCTGGGCTTCCGCCCGGAGCAGTACCGCACGGCGTGGGAGCGCGCGCGGACCCTGCCATGCGTGGGCAGCATCGTGCATATGACCCATTTCTCGGACGCCGACAGCGCGCGCGGCATCGCGCACCAGCTGGAAGTGTTCGACGCCGCCACCGCCAACTTGCCGGGCGAGGCCAGCTTGTCCAACTCGGCCGCCACGCTGTGGCATCCCCAGGCCCACCGCGCCTGGGTTCGTCCCGGGGTGGTGCTGTACGGTGCCTCGCCCTCGGGCGTCGCGGCCGATGTGGCCAGCTTCGGGCTGCAGCCGGCCATGTCGCTGCACAGCGAGCTGATTTCGGTGCAGGACCTGCAGCCGGGCGATACCGTCGGCTATGGCTCGCTGTTCAAGGCCGAGCGGCCGATGCGCATTGGCGTGGTGGCTTGCGGCTATGCCGATGGCTATCCGCGCCACGCCGCTGGCTGGGGCGACAAGCCGGCACCGGTGCTGGTCGATGGCGTGCGCACCCAGCTGGTGGGCCGGGTCTCCATGGACATGATCTGCGTCGACCTGACGCCTTGCCCGAAGGCCAAGGTGGGCAGCGCCGTGACCCTGTGGGGCCAGGGCTTGCCGATCGACGACGTCGCCATGGCCAGCGGCACCGTGGGCTATGAGCTGATGTGCGCGCTGGCGCCCCGGGTGCCCGTCACCGTGGCGACCCTGACCGCGCCGGAGCAGCCTGCGCTGGCCTGAGCGGCCGTGCAAGGCAAGAGCCGGGACGTTCGTCCCGGCCCAGGCGACCGATTCCGAGCCCCGCCATTCCCCTCGGCATTCCCCTCGGCATTCCCCTCAGCATTCCCTTTGGCATCCCCTAGGACCTCAGTTGGCCAAGCCCAAGAACGTCTATACCTGCACCGAATGCGGCGGCACCTCGCCGCGCTGGCAAGGCCAGTGCCCGCAGTGCCAGCAATGGAACACGCTGGTGGAGAGCGTGGCGGAAACCCCTTCGACCAAGCGCTTCCAGCCGCTGGCGGCCTCCGCCATGGTGCAGCGCCTGTCCGAGATCGACGCCGCCGACGTGCCGCGCTTTTCCAGCGGCATCGAGGAGTTCGACCGCGTGCTCGGCGGCGGCCTGGTGTCGGGCGGGGTGGTGCTGATCGGTGGCGATCCCGGCATCGGCAAGTCCACCTTGCTGCTGCAGGCCTTGGCCAACCTCTCGGCGCAGCGCCGTGTGCTGTACGTCAGCGGCGAGGAGTCCGGCGCGCAGATCGCGCTGCGGGCGCAGCGCCTGGGTGTGGACAGCCCGCACCTGGCGCTGCTGGCCGAGATCCAGCTCGAGAAGATCCAGGCCACGCTGGAGGTGGAGAAGCCCGAGGTGGCGGTGATCGACTCGATCCAGACCTTGTTCTCGGATGCATTGACCTCGGCGCCGGGCTCGGTAGCGCAGGTGCGCGAATGCGCGGCCCAGCTGACCCGGATCGCCAAGAGCACCGGCACCACCATCATCCTGGTGGGCCACGTGACCAAGGACGGCAGCCTGGCAGGCCCGCGCGTGCTGGAACACATCGTCGATACCGTGCTGTATTTCGAGGGCGACACACATTCCTCGCACCGCCTCATCCGCGCCTTCAAGAACCGTTTTGGCGCGGTCAACGAGTTGGGCGTGTTTGCCATGACCGAGCGCGGCCTGCGCGGGGTCAGCAACCCGTCCGCGCTGTTTCTGTCGCAGCATGAGCAGGTGGTGGCCGGTTCCTGCGTGCTGGTGACGCAGGAGGGCACGCGGCCGCTGCTGGTGGAGGTGCAGGCGCTGGTGGATACCGCGAACGTGCCGAACCCGCGGCGCTTGGCGGTGGGGCTGGAGCAGAACCGGTTGGCCATGCTGCTGGCGGTGCTGCACCGCCATGCCGGCATTGCCTGCTTCGACCAGGACGTCTTCCTCAACGCCGTGGGCGGGGTCAAGATCACCGAGCCGGCGGCCGACCTGGCGGTGCTGCTGGCCATTCACTCCTCCATGCGCAACAAGCCGCTGCCACGCGGCCTGGTGGTGTTTGGCGAGATCGGCCTGGCCGGGGAGATCCGTCCCAGCCCGCGTGGGCAGGATCGCTTGCGCGAGGCGGCCAAGCTGGGCTTCTCGATAGCCGTGATTCCCAAGGCCAATGCGCCCAAGCAGAAGATCGACGGGCTGGAAGTGATAGCGGTGGAGCGCCTGGAGCAGGCGATTGACCGGGTTCGGCATATGGAGTGAGGCTTTCAGCCCATTCCTGCCCCTTTCGATGCAATTTTGGGTATATTCCGAAGCACTTTTTTAATCGGAGTTCATCCATGCGCACTTTCAACGTCCGCCGTCACGCCGGCGTGCTAGCCGCGATCGGCTGCGGCGCCACGCTGCTGTCGCTGTCCGCCGCCGCTGCTCCCGCCGATGCCACCAAGGCGTTCTTTGACGCGGCGCTGTGCAAGCCGCCCTATACGACCAAATCCGCCACCGCGATCTACGACGCCGCCGAGAAGCTCGCCAAGGCGGACATGTCCAGGTTAGGCGCCGCCATCTACAAGCTGCCGCGGCCCATCGGGCAGGACGGCTTCGATAGCGATGAGGTGGTATTCGCGGGGACGTCGGTGGGCGTGCTGGTGCAGGGCCAGCAGGCCGATGCGTTGGCCGCGCGCTACCAGCTCAAGCCGGAGGCTTCCACGTTGCTGGGCACCGCCACCAAGGGCTTCGCCCGTGCACTGCCGGCCGGCCAGCAGCCCAAGCGGGATCTCGGCACGGTATCCATCGTGGCGCGCGAAAGTGCTGCGCTGCCGGGCAAGACGCTGCTGATCTGCGAATTTGTCAGCCACACGGATGCGCAGGCACTCAAAGCCTACGAGCGCAGCCGGGCGGAGCAGGGCGCCGCTGTGCGCTGACACTGGCCCAGGAGAAACGTCACCATGCGCGATCAACGCACTTCGGCGGCAGGTGCGGCTGGCCATGAGCCGGTCGTGCTGGAAACCGCGCGGCTGCGCCTGCGCCAGTGGCGTGCGGCGGATTTCGCGTCCTTTGCCGCGCTCAACGCCGATCCGGTGGTGATGGCGTGTTTCCCCGCGCCGCTGGACCGCGCGGCCAGCGACGCCATGGCGCTGCGCTGCCAGGCGCTGATCGCCGGCCGCGGCTGGGGCCTGTGGGCGGTCGAGCGCAAGGACGATGAGGCATTTGTCGGTATGGTCGGCCTCAACGAACCCGCGTGGGCCTTGCCGTTCTCCCCCTGCGTGGAAATCGGCTGGCGCCTGGCGCAGGCGTACTGGGGGCAGGGCTATGCGTTGGAGGCGGCGCGGGCCGCGCTGCGCTTTGGCTTCGAGCAACTGGCGCTGGCGGAAATCGTCTCGTTCACCGCGCTGCCCAACGCCCGTTCGCGGGCCGTGATGGAGCGGCTGGGCATGGTGGCGGACGGCACCTTCGAGCACCCGGCCGTTGCGCCGGACAGCCCGCTGCGCCAGCACTGGCTGTACCGGTTGCCGGCGCAGCGCTGGCGCGACTTGCCCGGCGACGTGTGCACACCCTGAACGCCACGCGCTTGGTGCCTGGCTGGCCGCTAGCTATACTGGGCCCCGTCATCCGTCCACGCCACGCGAGCCATGCGCCAGCCTGTCACCGTCATCGACGTACCCGCCTCCAGTTTGCTCGCGCCCAGCCTGGCCAGCGCCGACTTTTTCGACGCCTATCGCGTGGGCCTGGCCGATGCGGGGCAATCCGCGCTGGAAATCTATCTGGACATGGTCTCGCGCACGCCGGCGTGGGTGACTTGCCTGATGACGCTGCGCAACCGCGTGGTGGCGTTGCTAGGGCTGAAGGACCTGGGCAACCTCGGCGACGTCGATGCCGGCAAGCCGGCCAGCGCCTACCGCGTGGGCGATCGCGTAGGCATCTTCTCGCTGCTCGCGCTGTCCGAGCGCGAGGTGGTGCTCGGCGACGCGGACAAGCACCTGGAGGTGAAGCTGTCCGTATGCAAGCTGGATCCGCCCGAGCCGGCGGCCGGCGGCCAGGCCTCGGTGGCGGTGTCCACGGTAGTGCACAACCGCAATGCGCTGGGGCGCGTGTACATGTTGTTCGTGGCGCCCTTGCACCGGCGCATCGTGCCTGCCACGATGGGCGGCATAGGCGCGGGCGCCTGAGCCAGGGCAGCGCGCGGCGGCGGTATGGCGGCCTGCGTCAATCCGCCGCAAGCGGCGGCGAGCCCATCGCGCGGGATTGCGCGGGCATCTTTCGCAAAATCGGTAATAATGTGCCTTGTATTGCGCGTCGGCGAATGTCGTCCGGCCCTTTTTGCTAGTGAGCCATGCAAGCCAATTCCCGTAGTTTCTTCTTGCTGATCGCCGCGATTTCATTCGGCCTGGTCGGCTACGCCCTCTACCTGCAGCATGTGGAGGGCTACCAGCCTTGCCCGCTCTGCGTGATGCAGCGCTTTGCCTTCGTCGGCATCGGCCTGTTCTCGCTGCTGGCCGCCATTGCGCAGAACACGCGCAGCCTGTGGCAGGGCCTGGGCATGTTGTCCGGCGTGGCCGGCATCGCGGTGGCGGGCTATCACGTCTCGCTGCTGCTCAACCCCAAGGCCAGCTGCGGCATCGATCCGCTGGAGAACTGGGTCAACCAGTTGCCCACGGCCAAGATCCTGCCTCAGGTGTTCTACTCGGACGGCATGTGCACCACGCCGCTGCCCCCGATCTTCGGCCTGTCGATCCCGGCCTGGTCGCTGATCTGGCTGTTCATCCTGACCGCCACGCTGGCGGTGGGCATGATCCGGCGCGAGAAGAACTACCGCTGATCTGCCTGGCCTGCCTGCCGCTGCCGGCTGCTGCCGGCACGTGCATCCCGGGGCTGGCGCCCCCGGCACCCTTCACGCGATTACACGATCAGACCAATCAGACGATCAGCTCGATCTGCTCCTGCAGTTCCAGCCAGCGCTCCTCCAGCCTGTCCAGCTCGCCGCCGACCTCGCCCTGGCGCTTGAGCATCTCCATTAGCTTGGCCTTGTTGGCCTCCGCGTAGCTGGCCTCGTCGGCCATGAACGTGTCGATCTCGCTCTTGGCCTGCTGCAGCACGGCCATGCGCTTTTCCACCTTTTCCAGTTCCTTGGTCAGCGGCTTGCGCGACTGCGTCAGGCGCTGGCGCTCGTCGGCCTCGGCGCGGCGCTGGTCGCGCCGGTTGGCGGTGGCGGCGGCCGGCGTGTCGCCGTCTTCCTGCGCGTGGGTCGCACTCGCGGCGTTGCGCTTGGCCGCGGCTTGCTTGAGCAGCCAGTCGCGGTAGTCGTCCAGGTCGCCGTCGAACGGCTGGATGGTGCCGTCGGCCACCAGCAGGAACTGGTCGGTGGTGGCGCGCAGCAGGTGCCGGTCGTGCGAGACCACAATCAGCGTGCCTTCGAACTGCGCCAGCGCCATGGTGAGGGCCTCGCGGGTGTCGAGGTCCAGGTGGTTGGTCGGCTCATCCAGCAGCAGCAGGTTGGGCTTCTGCCAGACGATCAGCGATAGCGCCAGGCGGGCCTTCTCGCCGCCGGAGAACGGCTCGATCGGTGCGGTGGCCATTTCGCCGCGGAAGTTGAAGCTGCCGAGGAAGTCGCGCAGCTCCTGCTCACGGGTGTCCGGCGCGAGCCGGGCCAGGTGCTGCAGCGGGGACTCGTGGTCGCGCAGCGTTTCCAGCTGGTGCTGGGCAAAGTAGCCGATCTGCAGGCCCTTGCCCTGGCGCAGCGTGCCGGCCAGCGCTTCCTGCGAGGCGGCCAGCGTCTTGACCAGCGTTGACTTGCCCTGGCCATTGGCGCCCAGCAGGCCGATGCGCTGGCCGGTCTGGATCGACAGCGTGAGGTTGTGCAGGATGGTCACGGGCGGCGCGTCCGGCGCGGGAGCAGGATAGCCGCAGTCCACGCCTTCGAGCACCATCATCGGGTTGGGCGCCGAATCCGGCTCGCGGAATTCGAAGGCAAAGCCCGCGGCGATATGCACCGGTGCCAGCCGTTCCATCTTCTCCAGCGCCTTGACCCGGCTCTGTGCCTGGCGTGCCTTGCTGGCCTTGGCCTTGAAGCGGGTGATGAAGGACTCGAGGTGGGCGATCTCCTTCTGCTGGCGCGAGTAGGCGGACTGCTGCAGGGCCATCTGCTGCAGGCGCAGCGTCTCGAACTGGCTGTAGTTGCCGCCGTAGCGGCGCAGCTGCTGGTTCTCGATATGCACAGTGACATTGCAGATCGCGTCGAGGAATTCGCGATCGTGGGAAATCATCACCAGCGTGCCCGGATAGCGCGCCAGCCAGTCTTCCAGCCAGACGATGGCGTCCAGGTCCAAGTGGTTGGTGGGCTCATCGAGCAGCAGCAGGTCGGATGGGCACATCAGCGCCTGCGCCAGGTTCAGCCGCATGCGCCAGCCGCCGGAGAACGAGGCCACCGGCTGCGACACCTGCGCCAGCGTAAAGCCCAGCCCCAGCAGCAGGGCCTCCGCGCGCGCCGGCGCCGTGTAGCCGTCGGCATCGGCAAAGGCAGCGTGGGCTTCGCCCTCGGCACTGCCGTCGCCGCTGGCCTGGGCGGCCGCAATGCGCGCTTCGATGTCGCGCAGCCGGGTATCGCCGTCGATGGTGTACTCCACCGCGCTGCGCATCACCGCGGGGGTTTCCTGCGCCACGTGGGCAGTACGCCACTGCGGCGGGATGGCCACGTCGCCGCCGTCCGCCTGCAACTCGCCGCGCAGCATGGCGAACAGGGTCGACTTGCCGCTGCCGTTGGCGCCGACAAGGCCGACGCGCTCGCCGGGGTTCAGCGTCACGCTGGTGTGGTCGAACAGCACCTTGGTGCCGCGCTGGAGGACTAGCTGGTCGATTCGGATCACGGGAGGGGAAAGGCTGAAGAAGGCTGCGGGTCTGGGGCGGTTGCTTTGTTGCTCTAACCGGCCCCGGCATGGCACGGGGCAACCCGGCATTGTAGCCGCTTCGCATGGCAGCGCCTCCGGAACGCGCGGCGCATGGCGCATGGCCGTCTTCGTTGCCTCCGTTGCTAGGTGAAAACCCTTGGGCTGGTAAAACTCTATTTTCATGGCATGCGCTTTGCGTGTAAATTTATTTACATGGATGCGCGCCGGATGAAAACGATGTTTCCCGCCGCGCGCGTCTCCGACCAACCCACCCCCCGCGCCATGACCAACGGTACCAACGGCTCCTCCGGCAACAACGGCAACAACGGCAGCGCTTCAATCTCGGAGCGCATCGCCCGCGCCTTGCCCACGCTCACGCCGGCGCACCAGCGCATGGCAGAGTACGTGCTGGGCAATCCGTTCCGCGCCGCCACCATGCGCATCGACGAATTCGCCGATGCCGCGGCGGTGTCGGTCGCCACCGCGAACCGCTTCGCGCATGCGCTGGGCTTCGAAGGCTTCCCGCAGTTCCGCGCCGAACTGGTGCGCGGCTTCGAGGCCACGCTTGCACCAGTTGAGAAATTACGCACCGAACTGGCGCGTCCTGCCACGGTGGCCGAGGTGTTTGCCGCGTCGCTGGAAGAGGACGTGCGCAACCTCGAAGCCTCGCGCCGCGCGCTCGATGCCGAGACCTGCGAGCGCGCGGTGGAGGCCATCCTGGCGGCCGAACGCATCTTTGTGGTGGGTTTCGGCGCCAGCGGCTTCCTGGCCGGGCTGCTGCAGCATGGGCTGGACATGTCTTGCCGCACCGTGATCTCGGTCTCGGGCGCGGGCGGCGCGTCCACCGCGGCGCGCCAGTTGTTCAAGCTGCAGCCGCGCGACCTGCTGATCGTGATCGGCTTCCCGCGCTATGTGTTTGACACCGTGACCATCGCCAAGCGTGCCCGCTCGCATGGCGCCCGCATCCTGGCGCTGACCGACGGGCCCACTTCGCCGCTGGTGCCGCTGGCCGATATCGCGCTGTACGCCCACACCGGGCGCCAGCTCTCGGCCAATTCGGATGCGGCCGTGCTGGCCTTTATCGAGGCGCTGTGCGGCGCGGTGGCGTATCGCGCCGCGCATGCCGTCAAGGCCGCCGCCGAGATGACCGACTTCCTGCTGCCGTGGCTGCACGGCGTGCCGCCGGGACAAGGGCGTGAGCAGCGCCACGACGAAGCGGCCAATGGCCGCCCCAAGGCGGCCTCGCCACGCCGCAAGAAATCTTCCCCGAACGCATCGTGAACCTCATGAACACCCCAGTCATTGCTATCCACGGCGGCGCCGGCACCATCACCCGTGCCGCCATGAACGCCGCCAAGGAAGCCGAATACACCGCCGCGCTGAGCGCCGTGCTTGAAGCCGGCCAGCGCGTGCTGGCCGACGGCGGCAGCGCGCTCGATGCCGTCACCGAGGCTGTGCGCCTGCTGGAGGATTGCCCGCTGTTCAACGCCGGCCGCGGCTCGGTGCTGACCCACGCCGGCACCTACGAGCTGGACGCCGCGATCATGGACGGCGCCACGCTGGGCGCCGGCGCGGTGGCCTGCGTCAAGCGCCTGCGCAACCCGGTGCTGGCTGCGCGCGCGGTGATGGAGAAAAGCCAGCACGTGCTGTTCGCCGGCGAGGGCGCGGAAGCCTTTGCCGAGGCCCAGGGCCTGGAACTGGTGACGCCCGACTATTACTTCACGCAGGCGCGCACCGATCAGTGGGAACGCGCGCGCGCCGCCAGCAGCATGACCCTGCTGGACCACGACGCCGCCACGCTGGCCGCCGAGCCCATCGATCCCGACACCAAGTTCGGCACGGTAGGCGCGGTGGCGGTCGATGCGCAGGGGCGCCTGGCTGCGGCGACCTCCACCGGCGGCGTGACCAACAAGCAGGTAGGCCGCGTGGGCGATACGCCCATCGTCGGCGCCGGCTGCTTTGCCGACGACGTGGCGGCGGTGTCCGCCACCGGCACCGGCGAAATGTTCATCCGCACCGTGGCCGCGTACGACGTGGCGGCGCAGATGCGCTATGCGGGCGTGCCGCTGGAAGAAGCCGCACGCCGCGTGGTGATGGAAAAGCTGCCCGCCATCGAAGGCCGCGGCGGCCTGATCGCCGTGGACCGCGAGGGCAACGTCACGCTGCCGTTCAATACCGAAGGCATGTACCGCGGTTTCGCCCGGGTGGGCGAGCCGGTCAATGTGTGGATCTACGGCTGAGCGCGCGCGAGCACGACGGCGGCATCCGCACAGCAAGCACGCATCAAGCAAAGCATCAAGCAAAGCATCAACCTAGGCACTAAGGGGGCCCAGTGGCTGCATCCTCTTCCCAGTCGACCATCGTCCTGCCACCGCAACGCGTGGTAGCCGTCAACGATCTCACCGTGCGTTTCTCCACCTCGGAGCGCACGGTGGAAGCCGTGCGTAACCTGTCCTTCCACGTCGATCGTGGCGAGACGCTGGCCGTGGTGGGCGAATCGGGCTCGGGCAAGTCGGTGACCTCGCTCGCGCTGATGCGCCTGGTGGAACACGGCGGCGGCAAGATCGCCACCGGCAGCATGGCGCTGCGTAGGCGCAATGGCCAGGTGCTCGATCTCGCCACCGCCGATGGCGCCGCCATGCGCCGCGTGCGCGGCAGCGACGTGGCGATGATCTTCCAGGAGCCGATGACCTCGCTCAACCCGGTATTCCCGGTGGGTGAGCAGATTGCCGAATCGATCCGCCTGCACCAGGGCAAGAGCCGCGCCCAGGCGCGCGCCGAAGCGCTGCGCATGCTGGAGATCGTGCGCATTCCCGAGGCGCGCCGCGTGCTGGACCGCTTCCCGCACCAGCTCTCCGGCGGCATGCGCCAGCGCGTGATGATCGCCATGGCGCTGTCGTGCAAGCCGGCGCTGCTGATTGCCGACGAGCCCACCACGGCGCTCGACGTCACCATCCAGGCCGAGATCCTGCAACTGATCCGCAACCTGCAGTCCGAGATGGACATGGCCGTGGTGTTCATCACCCACGACATGGGCGTGGTGGCCGAAGTGGCCGACCGCGTGCTGGTGATGTACCGCGGCGAGAAGGTCGAGGAGGGCACCTCCGAGCAAGTTTTCGGCAAGCCCGCGCATCCCTACACCCGCGCGCTGCTGTCCGCGGTGCCCAAGCTGGGCGCCATGCGCGGCACCGACTGGCCGGCCAAGTTCCCGCTGGTGCAGCTGGACCAGGGCGAGCCGGTGGCGCCGGTGCCGCAGGACACGGTGGCGGTGGACGCCTCGCCGATCCTGCGCGTGCGCGACCTGGTGACCCGCTTCGACGTGCCCGGCGGCCTGCTGGGCCGCGTGGCGCGCCGCGTGCATGCGGTGGAGCGCGTGAGCTTTGACCTATACCCCGGCGAGACGCTGGCGCTGGTGGGCGAATCCGGCTGCGGCAAATCCACCACCGGCCGCTCGCTGCTGCGCCTGGTCGACAGCCAGAGCGGGAGCATCGAGTTCAATGGCCAGGACATCAGCCACATGCACGGCAGTGCGCTGCAGACCCTGCGCCGCAATATCCAGTTCATCTTCCAGGACCCGTTCGCCTCGCTAGACCCGCGCGTGCCGGTGGGCTACTCGATCATGGAGCCGTTGCTGGTGCACAAGGTGGCCAGCGGCAAGGAGGCCGAGCAGCGCGTGGCCTGGCTGCTGGAAAAGGTGGGCTTGTCGGCCGCACACGCGTCGCGCTACCCGCATGAGTTCTCGGGCGGCCAGCGCCAGCGCATCTGCATCGCGCGCGCCCTCGCCCTGAACCCGAAGGTGGTGGTTGCCGATGAATCGGTTTCCGCGCTCGACGTTTCCATCCAGGCGCAGATCGTCAACCTGATGCTGGACCTGCAGCGCGAGATGGGCATTGCATTCCTGTTCATCTCGCACGACATGGCGGTGGTGGAGCGCGTGAGCCACCGCGTGGCGGTGATGTACCTGGGCCAGATCGTCGAGATCGGCCCGCGCCGCGCCATCTTTGAAAACCCGCAGCACCCGTACACCAAAAAGCTGATGTCGGCGGTGCCGATCGCCGATCCGGCGCGCCGCCACCTCAAGCGCGAGCCGCTCCTGGAGGAGATGCCCAGCCCGATCCGCGCACTTGGCGACGAGCCGCTGGTGCAGCCCCTGGTGGCGGTCGGCGGCAACGCCGCTTCCCATCATTTTGTAGCCCGGCACGCCATCGGCGGCGCCTACTGAGCCGACGCATGAGCCGACGCATGAACCGACGTAATGAACCGACGCAACCCCAAGGAGAATCGATGATGACCCGTTTTCGTCTGGCCCCTTCCAAGCTGATCGCCGGTGGCCTGGCCCTGGCCGCGCTCGGCGCAGGTCCCGCCTTTGCCGCCAAGGACGCCGTGATGGCGGTGTACTCCACCTTCACCACGCTCGACCCGTACGACGCCAACGACACGCTGTCGCAAGCCGCCGCCAAGTCCTTCTACCAAGGCCTGTTCGGCTTCGACAAGGACATGAAGCTGGTCAACGTGCTGGCCGAGAGCTATGAAGCCAGCAAGGATGGCCTGACGTACACCATCAAGCTGAAGAAGAACGTGAAGTTCCACGACGGCACCACCTTCGATGCCGCCGCCGTCAAGGCCAACTTCGACCGCGTGACCAACCCGGCCAACAAGCTCAAGCGCTACACGCTGTTCAACCGCGTGGCCAAGACCGACGTGATCGACGCCAACACCGTCAAGGTCACGCTGAAGGAGCCGTTCTCGCCCTTCATCAACGTGCTGGCCCACCCGTCCGCCGTGATGATCTCGCCCGCCGCGCTGCAGAAATATGGCAAGGACATCGCCTTCCATCCGGTCGGCACCGGCCCGTTCGAGTTCGTGGAGTGGAAGCAGCCCGATCACCTGAAGGGCAAGAAGTTTGCCGGTTTCTGGAAGACCGGCTATCCCAAGATCGACACCATCACCTGGAAGCCGGTGGTGGACAACAACACCCGCGCCGCCATCATGCAGACCGGCGAAGCGGACTTCGCCTTCAGCATTCCGTTCGAGCAGGCGGCCGTGCTCAAGGGCAATGCCAAGGTGGACCTGATCGCCTCGCCGTCGATCATCCAGCGCTACCTGAGCATGAACACCATGGTCAAGCCGTTCAACGACCCCAAGGTGCGCCAGGCCATCAACTACGCCATCAACAAGGAAGCGCTGGCCAAGGTGGCGTTCGCCACCTATGCCACGCCGATGGACGGCGTGGTGCCCGCGGGCGTGGACTACGCCGAGAAGCTGGGCCCGTGGCCGTATGACCCGGCCAAGGCGCGCGCGCTGCTCAAGGAAGCCGGCTACCCGAATGGCTTCGAGACCACGCTGTGGTCCGCGTACAACCACACCACCGCGCAGAAGGTGATCCAGTTCGTGCAGCAGCAGCTGCAGCAGGTCGGCATCAAGGCGACCGTGCAAGCGCTCGAAGCCGGCCAGCGCGTCGAGAAGGTCGAGAGCGTGCAGAAGCCGGAAGACGCCGGCGTGCGCATGTACTACGTGGGCTGGTCGTCGTCGACCGGCGAGTCCGACTGGGCGCTGCGTCCGCTGCTGGCCTCCGAATCGATGCCGCCCAAGCTGCTGAACACGGCGTACTACAAGAACGACCAGGTCGATGCCGACATCGCCGGTGCCTTGCGCACCACCGACCGTGGCGAGAAGGCACGTTTGTACAAGGATGCGCAGGAGCAGATCTGGAAGGATGCACCCTGGGCGTTCCTGGTGACCGAGAAGGTGCTGTTCGCGCGCGCCAAGCGCCTGACCGGCGCCTACGTGATGCCCGACGGCTCGTTCAGCTTCGACGACATCGACATCAAGCAGTAAGCGCATTGGCTTGACGCGAGGCACGTCCCATCAGAGCGGTGCCACGCGGTCAGTCATCGCTTAGCGGTACAGCGCAGTAAGCCGTGCACGGCCGCCTGCCCACAGTCGCGGGGGCAGGGCGGGCGGCCCGCGGTCTTTAATCATCCGGTGCTTCATGCTGAATTACTTTCTCAAACGATTCCTGGGCGTGATCCCCACATTGCTGATCGTGGCAGTGCTGGTGTTCCTGTTCGTCCACCTGTTGCCGGGCGACCCCGCCCGGCTCGCGGCCGGCCCCGAGGCCGACCAGACCACGGTGGAGCTGGTGCGCCGCGATCTCGGCCTGGACAAGCCGCTGCCCGAGCAGTTCGTGCGTTTCTTCTCGAACGCCTTGCGCTGGGAGTTTGGCAATTCGCTGCGCACCAAGCGTCCAGTCAGCGAGGAAATCGGCGACCGCTTCATGCCGACCCTGTACCTGACGCTGGCCTCGATGGTGTGGGCGGTCATTTTCGGCATGGTGATCGGGATCAGCTCGGCCGTGTGGCGCAACCGCTGGCCCGATCGCTTCGGCATGACGCTGGCGGTGTCCGGCATTTCGTTTCCCGCCTTTGCGCTCGGCATGCTGCTGATGGAAGTGTTCTCGGTGCAGCTGGGCTGGCTGCCGTCGATCGGCGCCGATACCTGGAAGCACTACATCCTGCCGTCGATCACGCTGGGCGCCGCGGTGGCCGCCGTGATGGCGCGTTTTACCCGCGCCTCCTTCGTCGAGGTGCTGAATGAAGATTTCGTGCGGACCGCGCGCGCCAAAGGCGTGGGCGAATTCCTGGTGGTGGCCAAGCACTGCCTGCGCAACGCCATGATTCCGGTGGTGACCATGATGGGCCTGCAGTTCGGCTTCCTGCTGGGCGGCTCGATCGTGGTGGAAAAGGTATTCAACTGGCCTGGCCTCGGACGCCTGCTGGTGGACGCGGTCGAGATGCGCGACTACCCGGTCATCCAGGCCGAGGTGCTGCTGTTCTCGCTCGAGTTCATCCTGATCAACCTGGTGGTCGACGTGCTGTACACCGTCATCAACCCCGCCATTCGTTACAAGTAAGTGAGGCCGGCATGACCCAGCTATCCACGCCCGCCAATGGCGAGCCCGCCGTTGCCGCCGCAGCCGCCGCGCAAGAAGCCGTGCGCACGCCCTGGACCGAGTTCTGGCGCAAATTCCGCAAGCAGCACCTGGCGCTGGGCGCCGGCGTGTTCGTGCTGCTGCTGGTGGCGGTGGCGGTCCTCGCCCCGCACCTGGTGCCTTACGATCCGGAGAACTTCTTCGACTACGACGCGCTCAATGCCGGCCCCTCCGCCGCGCACTGGTTCGGCGTCGATTCGCTCGGGCGCGATATCTTCAGCCGAATCCTGGCCGGTGCCCGCATCTCGCTGGCGGCAGGCTTCTTCTCGGTGATCATCGGCGCCATCGTCGGCACCGTGCTCGGCCTGCTGGCCGGCTACTACGAAGGCTGGTGGGACCGCATCGTGATGCGCATCTCCGACGTGCTGTTTGCCTTCCCCGGCATCCTGCTGGCGATCGGCATCGTGGCCATCCTCGGCAACGGCATGACCAACGTGATCTTCGCGGTAGCGGTGTTCAGCATCCCGGCCTTTGCCCGCCTGGTGCGCGGCAATACGCTGATGCTCAAGCGCCTGACCTATGTGGAAGCCGCGCGCAGCATCGGCGCGTCCGACTTCACCATCCTGATGCGCCACATCCTGCCAGGCACCATCTCGTCCATCGTGGTGTACTTCTCGATGCGCATCGGCACCTCGATCATCACCGCCGCCAGCTTGTCCTTCCTGGGCCTGGGCGCGCAGCCGCCCACGCCGGAGTGGGGCGCGATGCTCAACGAGGCGCGCGCCGACATGGTGACCGCGCCGCATGTGGCGATCTTCCCTAGCCTGGCGATCTTCCTCACCGTGCTGGCCTTCAACCTGCTGGGCGACGGCCTGCGCGACGCGCTCGATCCGAAGATCGACCGGCGCTAAGGGGCGGCATCACATGTCGCATCACATGTCTGAAGCCATGCCGCATATCGGCGCGCTGCCGGCCGGCGCGCGCAACAGCATCACCGACGTGCCCGGCGTTGCGGTGGGCCACTGCACGCTGGCCGAGGGCGCCTGCCAGACCGGCGTGACGGTGGTGCTGCCGCACGCCGGCAACCTGTTCACCGACAAGGTGCCAGCCGCTGCCACGGTGCTCAACGGCTTTGGCAAGAGCGTGGGCCTGGTGCAGGTGGAAGAGCTCGGCGTGCTGGAGACGCCCATCGCGCTGAGCAACACCTTTGCCGTGGGGGCGCTGGCGCAGGCGCAGATCCGGCAGGCCATTGCGGCCAACCCGGAGATCGGCCGCGCCTGGCCCACCGTCAATCCATTGGTGTTCGAGTGCAATGACGGCTACCTGAACGACATCCAGGCGATGGCCGTGCAGCAAGCGCATTACGCGGATGCCTGCGCCGCGGCCGGCACGGCGTTCGCGCAGGGCGCGGTCGGGGCGGGGCGCGGGATGTCGTCGTTCGGGCTGAAAGGCGGCATCGGCTCCGCCTCGCGCCAGGTGGGCGAATACCATGTGGGCGTGCTGGTGCAGTCCAAGCTTGGCACCTTGCCCACCTTCACCGCGGCCGGCACGCGCGTTGGTGGCTTGCTGGCCGAGCGGCTGCAGGCGCAGGCGCAGGCGCCGCAGTTGGAGTCCGGCCCGGAGAAGGGCTCGATCATCATGATCGTTGCCACCGACGCGCCGCTCGACGCGCGCCAGTTGCGCCGGCTGTCGCTGCGCGCGGGCGCGGGCCTGGCGCGCACCGGCTCGGTGTTCGGCCACGGCTCGGGCGATATCGCGCTCGCTTTTTCTACCGCTTACACCGTGCCGCAGCTGGCCGACGCGCCCATGCCGGCGCTGGCGATGCTCCACGAAACGCGCCTCGACGCGCTCTTCCACGCCGCCGCCGACAGCGTCGAGCAGGCCATTCTGCATGCGCTGTGGCAGGCCGAGACCGTGCAAGGCCGCAATGGCCACCAGCGCGTTGCACTGCGCGAGCTGATGCCCGAGCTGCCGCAGCGGCTCGCGCGTCAACCGTTGCCCCAGACGAACTGACTCCCCACCGCATGAAGATCCTGATTTCCACCGACATCGAAGGCGTGGCCGGCGTCTTCCACGCCGAGCAGACCCGCGCAGGCAACGGCGAGTACGAACGCGCCCGCGCCTGGATGACGGCCGAGGCCAACGCCGCGGTGCAGGGCGCCTTCGCCGGCGGCGCCACCGACGTGCTGGTCAACGACTCGCACGGCGGCTTCCGCAACCTGTTGCCCGACCTGCTCGATCCGCGCGCGCGCCTGGTACTCGGCAAGCCGCGCTACCTCGGCATGATGGCCGGCGTGCCCGGCTGCGACGGCGTTTTCATGGTCGGCTACCACGGCCGCGCGCAGAGCCGCGGCATCCTGGCCCACACCATCAACAGCGGCGCGTTCGCCCGCATCTGGCTCAACGGCCAGGAATTGGGCGAGGCCGGGATCTACGGCGCGCTGGCGGGGAATTCGGCGTGCCGGTGCTGATGGCCAGCGGCGACGATGTCTTCGTGGATGAAACCCGCCCGTTGATGCCCTGGGCGCGCTACGTCCAGACCAAGGAAGCGGGCGGTCAGGGCAGCGGCACCACGCTGTCGCCCGCCGCGGCGCGCGAGGCAATTGCCGCGGCGGCCGAGCAGGCCGTGCGCGAGCAGGGTGGGCAAGCCTTGAACATCAGCGGCCCGATCCGCTGCCAACTGCAGACCCAGGGCCCGGCCTATGCCGACCTGTTCTGCCAGTGGCCCGCGCTGGAGCGAGTGGATGGCGTGACGCTGGCATTCGATGCCGCCTCGGTGCAGGCGGCCGTGCGCATGCTGAACTGCCTGTCGGCGATGTCGTTCATGCTGAAGTAGGGCGCGATAATCAATTTGCGCCTAGTGGATGGTGGCAGGCATGCATAGAGGACTGATCAATCCGAACCACTGACTCATGTCGCTTTGGAGGGAGTGGTTCCTTTGAGCAGCCGGAAGGCGAGCATGCCCGCGACGCCGGACGATAGGATGGTCAGGGACAGGCTCTGGGCTGTGTTCTCGCCGAACTTGCTCACGATGCCGCCCGCGACTCCCGCAGCAGCAAATCTGATAGTGCCGCCCACTGCCGCCGCTGTTCCAGCAATCTCATCGAACAGTGTCATCGCTTCGGTAGCCGTTGCGGGGCGGACGAGCACCGCTCCGGCCGTACATAGCAACATGGGAAGCAGCACTGTAAGCGCGAGGGGAATTTCGCATAGCAGCATTAGCCACATCACTCCACCTGATATCGCCATGAACATCAGGCCGAGCCTGATCTGATCGTGTGTCTCCATCCGCTTTGCGGCGTATGTCGCGGCAAAGCCGCCGGTCAAGTAGGCAAGACCATAGATCAGCAACACCAGGGAGTACTGGTAGTTGTCCATCTTCAGTGTCTCGAGAAACAGGATTGGCGAAACGATGACGAAGGCAAGGTGGCAGGAGAATGCCAGCGCTCCAATCAGGGAGTAGGCAAGGAAGATGCGGTTTCTGAGAATTCTCGAATATTCTCTGCCGTAGAAGAAAAATCCTCCGCGGCGCACTGTGGCGGTCTCATTGAAGTGGTTTGTAGCATATAGCAGTATGACGACGGCGATTGTTACGAACAGTAGGAAGCTGCCCCGCCATCCCAGGATCGATTGCAGTAGCGAGCCCAGTAGCGGCGCGCACGCAATGTAGATTCCGCCGAGCGTAGTCGTGATGATTCGAATGCTTACGCCGTCTTGCCCTTTGAATACATCCTGCACAATGGCTTGCGCGAGGATAAAACAAGCACAGCCGGCGGATTGAAGAATGCGGCAAACGATGAACGCCTGATAGTCCGGCGCAAGAAGGCAGCCTGTTGCACCGGCAATGGCGCAAATCAGTCCGGCCACTAAGAGCTTCTTGCGTCCGAAGCGGTCCGAAAGCGGGCCGACGAACAATTGCGCAATTGAGAATCCAATGGCGAAGATGCCAATGGACGCTACGATATCTGTGATATTGGCACGGAAGTAGCTGGCCAGGTCCGGGTACGATGGCAACATGACATCGAGCGGTATGGCACTCAGCAGGATCAGGAGGTTGAGCAGGATCACTGGTCGCGCGGCGCCAGGCGGCGGCTTGAATATCATTTGATATCTGGGAAGCACTCGGGTGATCAAATGCTGGCATCCTTTCCCTCTCGGTGAGCTGGGAAAATTCCCAAAGTTCAGCGGTTGATTCAGGCGGAAGATCAAGGGCCGGTCAGTTTTGCCTGGCCGAGGGGGCGCTAAGTCCCGGCATGGGACAATGGCGGTACGGTGGCCCGCCGCATTACGGCGTTCACCGCTTCACTCAGTCACACCCGGACTCATGATTCAAACAGTGGACGAAAGCTGGACTCCCGTACGCAAGGATTTTGTCGAACCCGGAACACGCTGCCGGCAGAAGGTCGGCCGTGGCCGCCACCACGGCTTTGGCAACGGCCAGGCCTTTATCCTGCGCGACGGACAAGGCCACGAGCACCCCTTTGGCGAGGCCTGCGCGCGGGCCGTGCTCGCTGAGCCGGACCTGTTGTACCTGGTGCCGGACTACACCGAGCGGGACGCCGGCCAGCCCGTGCCCGTGCCCGAGGCGACCGCGCCGGACAACGAGGCGTTCGAGGCCACCGGCCCCGCCGCGCCGCGTGCCCGCGGCGCGGCGGGCGGCGGCCGCCAAAGCAAGGCCAGCGACGCCGCGCTGCGGCGCGCGTCGGCCATCCGCTACCTGGTGCTGCGCATGGAGAAGGTGGCTAGCGTGCCGCGCGTCCAGCCCACCGTGCGTTTTCCTGCCCTCGAAGAGGTGTATCAGTCCTACCTGGAAACCGGCGAGCTGCCGGATGCCCAGGTCAAGCGCATCCTCGCCATCGAGCGCAGCGCAACCACCCCGCCCAAGCTCAAGACCATCAACCTGCTCGATGTCTATACCGCGCACGTCAAGCTGGAGCGCGTGATCCAGGAGTCCAACCGCGTCGAGCAGCGCCGCTTCCTGCGCAGCATCCATGACTGGCTGGCGCGCCACCTGGTGCTGTCCGCCGCCCAGATCGCCGCGGCAGGCATCCAGATGCATCCGCATGCGTTCCGCTCCCTGTTGCTGCGTGAGGTGGCGCCGGTGGATGCCAAGGGCGGCAAGGCCGGCAAAAGCTAGCTGGCCGGCTTCGGGTGGCTTCGGATGGCAATACCCGGCAAGTTGGCGTTTAATAGCGGCACCCCTACTCCTCGCCGAGCGCGAAATCTGCTGTCATGTCCTTGCACACCAGCTTTTCCCGCAGTTATGCCGAAGCCCGGCAGAAATTCCGTGACGCGGCCCAGGCTGCCGGCGGCACCCTGACCGATTTCCCCCATCCCACCAAGCGCGGCTGCGCCGACGAGGAACTCGCCATGGATGTCGCCTGGGTGGGCGATGCCGAGGCCAGGCGCATGCTCATGGTGACCTCCGGCATGCACGGCGTGGAAGGGTTCTGCGGCTCCGGGGCGCAGGTTGCCATGCTGGGCGACACGGAACTGCTGCAGGCGTGCGCCGGCGCCGGCGTGGCGCTGCTGCTGGTGCACGCGGTCAATCCCTATGGCTTCTCGCATATGCGGCGTGTCAACGAGGACAACGTTGACCTCAACCGCAATTTCATGGATTTCACCCAGCCGCTGCCCGACAACGCGCCGTACGCCGAGGTGGCGCCCATGCTGCTGCCCGAGCACTGGCCGCCTTCCGAGGCCGACCAGGCCGCGCTGATGAAGACGGTGGCCGAGAAGGGCTTGCCCTGGTATCAGGCGGCGGTGAGCGCCGGCCAGTACCAGGCACCGCAAGGGCTGTTCTTCGGTGGCAACAAGGCGACATGGAGCAACTACACGCTGCGCCGCATCCTGGCGCGCTTCGGCGCCGGGCGCGAGGCCCTGCGCTGGATCGATGTGCACACCGGCCTGGGGCCGTGGGGCTATGGGGAGCCGATCTACATGGGGCCGGACCATGCGGAGCATATCGACAGGGTGCGTGCCATCTGGGGCCGCAATGTCACGTCGATCTACGACGGCTCGTCTGCCTCGGCCAATCTCAATGGCATGGCGTGGGTGGCGGCGCCGGAAACCTTGCCGGCGCTGGACTACAGCGGCATCGCGCTCGAGTTCGGCACGGTGCCGGTCACGGAGGTGCTGGATGCGCTGCGCGGCGACCACTGGCTGCATCTGCATCCCGAGGCGGACGAAGGGCAGCGCAACCTGATCCGGCAGGCGATGTGGCATGCGTTCTACGGCGATGCCGATGACTGGCGCGAGAGCGTGGTGGAGCAGGTGCGCGAGGCGACGGTGAAGGCGCTGGCACTCTGGTAGAGCAAGCCGCGGCCGGCGTCAATCATCCTGGACGAAAGCACAAGGGCCGGAGATTCCGGCCCTTGTCACGCTCGCAAGCCAGGCTGATGGCTTCAGCCTGGGAGTGCCTCGTACGTCAGCAGGAACACCTGCTCCTCCCCGGCGCTGACCGGCAACCAGACGATCTCCAGATCGGGGAACGCGGCTTGCACATTGGCGTGCTCGTTGCCGATCTCCACCACCAGCGCGCCGCCCGGATTCAGGTGTGCCTTGGCGCCGGCAATGATGCGGCGGACCACGTCCATGCCGTCATCGCCACCGGCCAGTGCGATGCGCGGCTCGGCCTGGTATTCGGCCGGCAGCGCTTGCATGGAGGTTTCGTTGACGTAAGGCGGGTTGGTGAGGATCACATCGTATTTGGCGCCGGCGGGCAGCGGTGCGTACAGATCGCCCTCGTACAGGCTGATGCGGTCTTCCATCTTGTAGTCCGCCACATTACGGCGAGCCACGGCCAGTGCGTCCGGCGAAATATCGACTGCGTCGATACGGGCCTTCGGCCAGACGTGCGCGGCGATGATCGGCAAGCAGCCGGAGCCGGTGCACAACTCCAGCACCGGGCCGATCTCGGCGCTGTCGCCTACCCAGGGTTCCAGCCCTTCATGCAGCAGTTCGCCAACGAAGCTGCGCGGCACGATCACGCGCGAGTCCACGTAGAAGCGCAGGCCGTGCATGAAGGCCTCGTTGGTGATGTAGGCCGCGGGCACGCGCTCGGTGACGCGGCGCTCGATGACCTGCAGCACGGCGTCCACTTCTTCGGGCAGCAGGCGGGCGTCGAGGAACGGGTCGAGCGTGTCCAGCGGCAGGTGCAGCGTATGCAGCGTCAGGTACGCGGCTTCGTCGTAGGCATTGGCGCTGCCGTGGCCAAAGGACAGCTTGGCTTGGGTGAAGCGCGAGACCGCGAAGCGCAGCAGGTCGCGCACGGTGCGCAGAGGGGAGGAGGTGGTCATGTGGTCTTTCTTTTGTCCGCGGCGATCAGGCGATCAGGCGTTCCAGCACGCCGCGGTAGATGTTTTTGAGGGGTTCGATAAAGCGCACTTCCACGTGCTCGTCGATCTTGTGGATGCTCGCGTTGGGCGGCCCGAACTCGATCACTTGCGGGCAGATCTTGGCGATGAAGCGGCCATCGGAGGTGCCGCCGGTGGTGGACAGCTCGGTCTTGACGCCCGTCTGCGCTGCGATGGCGCCGGCCAGCGCTTCGGACAGGTCGCCGCGCGCGGTCAGGAAGGGCTCGCCGCCCAGGGTCCAGTCCAGGTCGTAGTTGAGCTGGTGGCGGTCCAGGATGGCATGCACGCGCGCCTTCAGGCCGTCGGGCGTGCTGGCGGTGGAGAAGCGGAAATTGAAATCGATGGTGACATGGCCCGGGATCACGTTGGTGGCGCCGGTGCCGCCGTGGATATTCGACATCTGCCAGCTGGTGGCGGGGAAATACTCGTTGCCTTCGTCCCAGCGTTCGTTCACCAGGTCGGTCAGCGCGGGCGCTGCCAGGTGGATGGGGTTCTTGGCCAGGTGCGGGTAGGCGATATGGCCCTGCACGCCCTTCACGGTGAGCTTGCCGGAGAGCGAGCCGCGGCGGCCGTTCTTGACCATGTCGCCCAGCGTGTCGACCGAGGTGGGCTCGCCCACCACGCAGTAGTCGAGCCGTTCGCCGCGTGCCTTGAGCGCTTCGACCACCTTGACGGTGCCGTCATGCGCGGGACCTTCTTCGTCGCTGGTGATCAGGAAGGCGATCGAGCCGGCGTGGTCCGGGTGAGCCTTGACGAATTCTTCCACCGCCACCACGAAGCCGGCGATCGAGGTCTTCATGTCGGCGGCGCCACGGCCATACAGCTTGCCGTCGCGGTGGCTGGGCAGGAAGGGGTCGGAGCCCCATTGCTCCAGTGGGCCGGTGGGCACCACGTCGGTATGGCCGGCAAAGGCCAGCAGCTTGCCCTCCTGGCCGCGCGTGCCGCGCTTGACGGCCCACAGGTTGGTCACGCGGAAATCGTCCGGGCCGCTGACGATGGCTTCGCAGGCGAAGCCGAGCGCCTTCAGGCGGGTTTCCAGCACGGCCTGGCAGCCTTCATCGGCGGGCGTGACGGAGCGGCGGCGGATCAGGTCTTCGGTGAGGGCGAGGGTGGCGGTCATGAGAGGAATCAATAGGTCCAAGGGACTTAGCTATGGGGCAGTTGCATGCGGGCTTCGGCCTGTCGAAGAGCTGCCCGGTTTTCTGCCGTTCGCCGGGACGCCTGTGTCGCTCGGGACATCCGCTGGTTTGCTCCCCTCTCCCGCGAGAGCGGGAGAGGGGCCGGGGAGAGGGAGTAACAACCCTCGGGCACCGCAAGCGGCGCTGGCGCATCCTGCCGGCTTCGGCCAGCGCTTCAGGGCTCTAAAACAAACTGGCGTAATTATCCGGCGAAAACCCCACGCTGACGCTGCCCTTGTGGGCCAGCACCGGCCGCTTGATCAGCGAAGGGCTTTGCTGCATCAGGAGAATCGCGCCGGCATCCTGTTCCGCAAGCGCCTTGTCCGCATCGGACAGCGCGCGCCAGGTGGTGCCCTTGCGGTTAAGCAGGGTGGTGAGCGGCACATGCGCGAGCCAGCCGCGCAGCATGGCTTCGTCCACGCCTTGCTTCTTGAAGTCGTGGAAGGTGTAGTCCACACCGTTGGATTCGAGCCAGGTACGGGCTTTCTTGACGGTATCGCAGTTGGGAATGCCGTAGAGCAGGACAGTCATGGCGATGAGCGGAGGAACGAGAGGGCCGGCCGGTCTGGCTAGCGCAGCAAAAGGTTGAGGGCGACCACCAGGCCGGCGAGGCCAAGCGCGAAACCGGCCATGGCCACGCCCGTCATCAGGCGCAACCGGCGATCCAGCCGTGCGGCCTCGCGGCGCAGGGCCTCGATGGTGATGGCGTGTTGCTCGGCCAGCAGCTTGACGGCTTCGGCCTGCTGCATGGCGGCGTTTTCGAGATCCGCGATGCGTGCGGCAGGGTCGCGCGTGTCCGGGCCTGGCATGTCCGTGCTGCCATCGCGGCGCTTGCCCTTCTTGATCTTCTCGATGGTCTTGTTGGCCTGTTCGAGGATCGTGGGCAGCAGCGAGAGAACGGTGGTGACAGTGGTCGGGTCCAGGGCCATGAGTCGCTTGCGAAGGGCGGGCCAGCGGCGGCCGGCGGCGGTATCCATTGAGCGGGAACCGTTGGAGAGCGGGGAAAGGGGAGCGTTAGCGTTCTGATCCGGCATTCCGGTTCAGACCGGCCGCGCACGCGCGCGGTTCCGGGCCAGGGGCGCTCCCCTCGATGCGGCGGGCGAGATCAGTCGCCGCGCAGCAGGTCGTTCAGGCTGGTCTTGGCGCGGGTTTGCGCGTCCACCTTCTTGACGATCACGGCGCAGTACAGGCTGTACTTGCCATCCTTGGAGGGCAGGTTGCCCGCCACCACCACCGAGCCAGCCGGCACGCGGCCGTAGTGGATCTCGCCGGTTTCGCGGTCATAGATCTTGGTCGACTGGCCGAGGTACACGCCCATCGAGATCACCGAGTTTTCTTCCACGATCACGCCTTCGACCACTTCCGAGCGCGCGCCGATGAAGCAGTTGTCTTCGATGATGACCGGGTTGGCCTGCAGCGGCTCGAGCACGCCGCCAATGCCGACGCCGCCGGACAGGTGGACGTTCTTGCCGATCTGGGCGCACGAGCCGACGGTGGCCCAGGTGTCGACCATGGTGCCTTCATCGACGTAGGCGCCGATGTTGACGTACGAGGGCATCAGCACGGCGTTCTTGGCGATGAACGAGCCGCGGCGGGCTACCGCCGGGGGCACCACGCGGAAGCCGCCCTTGGCGAAGTCGTCAGCGGTCCAGTTGGCGAACTTGGTCGGCACCTTGTCGTAGAACTGGGCGAAGCCGCCAGCGGACATCGGCGCATTGTCTTCCAGGCGGAACGACAGCAGCACGGCCTTCTTGATCCACTGGTTGACGATCCATTCCTTGCCTTGCTTCTGGGCCACGCGCAGGGCGCCGGTGTCGAGTTGGCCGATCACGTTGGCCACGGCTTCGCGGATGTCGTTGGGGGCGGACTTGGGCGAGAGGCTTGCGCGGTCTTCCCATGCCTGGTCGATCAGGGCTTGCAGTGCTTGCGTCATATGCGTCTTTTCAGTGGTTGATCGTTGTCTACAACAAAATACGGTGTGTGCGGTGCGCGTCGCCCGCGTCCTCTGGTTTCAGCCCAGCGATTTGCAGAAGGCGACGATGCGGCGCGCGCCTTCCAGGCATTCCTCGGGCGTGGCCACCAGCGCCATGCGCACGCGGTTGGCGCCCGGGTTGATGCCGTCGGCCTCGCGCGCCAGGTAGCTGCCCGGCAGCACGGTGACGTTCTGCTCGGCCAGCAGCCGCGCGGCAAACTCGGTGTCCGACAGGCCGGTGCGCGAGACATCCGCCCACAGGTAGAAGCCGGCATCGGGCAGCGCCACGCCCAGCACCTCGGCCAGCATCGGCGTGACCTCGGCAAACTTGCGCACGTAGGCGGCGCGATTGTCGCGCACATGGGCCTCGTCGTTCCAGGCCGCCACGCTGGCGGTCTGCACCGCCGGGTTCATGGCGCCGCCGTGATAGGTACGGTATAGCAGGAATTTCTTCAGCAGGGCGGCGTCTCCAGCCACGAAGCCCGAGCGCAGGCCCGGCACATTGGAGCGCTTGGACAGGCTGGAGAACATCACCAGGCGCTCGAAGGGATGGGCGCCCTCGGCGCGGCCCAGCTTGTGCGCCGCTTCCAGCGCGCCCAGCGGCGGCTCGCCTTCCTTGAAGTAAATCTCCGAGTAGCACTCGTCCGAGGCGATCACGAAGCCATGGCGGTCGGACAGCGCGAACAGTTCGCGCCAGTCTTCCAGCGACAGCACGGCGCCGGTCGGGTTGCCCGGAGAGCACACGAAAACCAGTTGCACCTTGGCCCAGGTCTCGGCAGGGATGCGATCGAAGGCGGGCGCAAGTTGCGCGCCGGGTCGCTGTTAGCGAACACCGGGGTGGCGCCGGCCAGGAGGGCCGCGCCTTCGTAGATCTGGTAGAACGGGTTGGGGCACAGCACCAGCGCGCCAGGCTGGCTGGCGTCGACCACGGTCTGGGCGAAGGCGAACAGCGCCTCGCGCGAGCCGGTCACCGGCAGCACCTGGGTGGCGGCGTTGACAGCTGGCAGGTTGTAGCGGCGCTGGAGCCACGCGGCCATGCACTGTCGTAGTGCATCGGATCCGGCCGTTGTGGGATAATTCGCCAGTCCCTGCAGTGCATTCGACAGCGCCGTCTTGATGAACTCGGGCGTGGGGTGCTTGGGTTCGCCAATGCCGAAGCTGATCGCGGGCAGCGCGCCGTTCGGTTTGACGTCAGCCAGCAGCACGCGCAGTTTCTCGAACGGATAGGGCTGGAGCAGGTCGAGGCGGGGATTCACGATCAGGTTCAGGCCGCAAGGGCCAAGCTCAAAGCCGGTCATTATAAAGGATTGCCGGGCATTCCCGCGTGCCGGTAAGGCCCTGGTGGAGCGCCGCCCCGGCTGTGCCCGATTGTCCCCGATTGCCCCCGAGTGTCCCGCGGTGATTTTCCGATACCCAATACTGACTGGCTGCCCGACCGGCAGCCTTAACCGTTTTCCCATGAGCCATCTGCCTCCAGCTTCCACCGCGTCGGCCGCGGCCGACCCGCATGCCTTTAAATCCACTTTGTCCATCCTGCTGGGTGCTTCAGTCTGGGGCATCGCCTGGTTTCCCTACCGGGTGCTGGCCGGCTGGGGCCTGGGCGGCATGACGGCGGCCGCGCTGGTGAGCGCCATGGCCGCGCTGATTGCCTTGGTGGCCTTCGCCCGCCACCTGGGCGGCCTGCGCTGGTCGTGGCTGTTCGTGGCGATCGGGCTGGCGGCCGGCGTGACCAACGCCGGCTTTGTGTGGGGCAGCGTCAACGGCCACGTGATGCGAGTGTTGCTGCTGTTCTACCTGACGCCGGTCTGGACGGCCTTGTTCGCCCGCGTCTTCCTGGGCGAGAAGCTGTCGGCGCCCGGCTTGCTGCTGGTGGTGCTTGCGCTGTTTGGCGCGGGGCTGATGCTGTGGACGCCGGAAGTGGGCCTGCCGTTGCCCACGCGCGCGGCGGAATGGTCCGGCCTGATCGGCGGCATGGGGTTTGCCGTCAACAATGTGCTGTCGCGCCGGGCCGGGCAACTTTATCCGGAGATGGATGCGCGCCTGCGCACCGTGATGGTCTACCTGGGCTGCACGGCGGTCGGCCTGCCGTGCGCGCTGTTGCTGGAGCCGGGCGGCGTGGCGCTGGCGCCGCTGACCGGCTGGGGCGGCCTGGCGCTGATGCTGGGTCTCGCCGCCACGTTGGTGTTGAGCAATTCGGTGGTCCAGTACGGGCTGCAGCGGTTGCCGGCCAACCGGGTATCGCTGCTGATGCTGTTCGAGATCGTGATTGCGGCGGTGTCGTCGTGGTGGCTGGCGACCGAGACGCTGAGCTGGAAAGAGGCCGCCGGCGGCCTTTGCATCGTGGCGGCTGGCGCCTTATCGGGGCTGGTGCACCGCACCAAGGCACGTCGTGCCGACGCCGCCGCCGGTGCGGACCAGGCGCTGCAGCCGCAATAGCTGGCGCTCGCCCTTACTCGGCCTTACTCGGCCTCAATAAAGCATCGCCCGCGAGACCACCGCCACCAGCGGCTTGCGGATGGCGCGCTCCACGCCGGCATGCAGGCGCAGCGGGCGCAGCAGCATCTTGACCGTCATCTCGATCGGCAGGTTGCGCCGGATCACGGCGCTGACCCGGAGTTGAGCTTGCGCACGTCCTTTTGCGGGATATCCTCGGTGCCGCGCTCGATGCGCAGCACATTGCGCAGCGCGATCTCCGCGTCTTCGTTCTTGATTTCCAGCAGGCGGCGCACCAAAGCGCCCAGCACGCGCAGGCGGCCGAGCCGTTCCACGCCGTTGAAGGTGTTGAAGTAGCGGTAGAAATGCTTGTAGTGGCGCACCTCGTCATCGGCGATGCGCCGCGTCAGGTTGCGCAGCACCGGCTCGTCGCTGGCTTGCTCCAGGGAGCGGTAGAGGGCCGCGGTGCCGGTCTCGACCACGCAGCGCGCGGCCATCTCAAGGGCTTCAGTGGGCTCGAATTTGTCGATCGAGCAGGTATGGCGGTATTCCTCGAAGAACCGCGCGTAGCCGCGCTCCCAGTCGAATTCGGGCCAGACATGTTCCACATAGCGCCGCAGGGCCAGGCCGTGCTGCAGCTCCTCCGCCTCCCAGTGTTCGGACAGCCAGCTGGAAGCCTCGGGGTTGGCGGCGTAGTAGTGGGCCAGGTTGCCGGCATACGTGTCCGAGCCGCTTTCGACGAAGGACGCCGACACCAGCAGGTAGAACAACTCGCGATCGGGTCGCACCCGGGCGGTGTCGATGGCCTGGAAATCGATGTCGCTCAGGGACCAGGGTGGCGCTTTGATTACAAAGCCGGCATCCTGGCCGGATGATCTGCCGTCTGATATCGCCGGGGTGAAGGCGGTCATGCTGAACACTCCCAGAAGGGTCGCGAAGCCGGGCTCCGCGTTGGCCGGAGGCAGCCATTGCGCCGGTAACGGGACGGCGGGCGCAATGGGCCTCAAGGATCACGCTGACAATGAAGAGACTAGCACTAACCCTCGGAAGTTTCCCGCCGGTGCCGAGCAAACGACGTCAATCAGCGCAGGGTGGTGGTCTTCGCCGCATGGCCGCATTGCCGGAGTGTGGGGCGCGAACCGCACAAGGTGTATGGGAAGCGGCCCAAATCCCCCAGGGAAATGCCTTGCGCTTAGCCCGGAAAGCGCCCGGACGCCGAAGGCGCGATGGTATGATTAGCGCCATCTATCGGGCACAAGAGAGAAGGCATGGGGCGCAACCGGCACGCGTCGGCCCCGCTTCTCGTTGGGGCCCGGCTCTCCTGAACGCTGCATTACGCTAGATACCCCACGACCAACCGTGCGACTGTCCTCGATCAAGCTGGCGGGCTTCAAGTCCTTCGTCGATCCCACCAATTTTCAAGTGCCCGGCCAACTGGTCGGCATCGTCGGTCCCAACGGCTGCGGCAAATCGAACATCATCGATGCGGTGCGCTGGGTGCTGGGCGAGTCGCGTGCCTCCGAGCTGCGCGGCGAGTCCATGCAGGACGTGATCTTCAATGGCTCCACCGCGCGCAAGCAGGCGGGGCGCGCTAGCGTCGAACTGGTGTTCGACAACCCCGAGGGGCGCGCTGGCGGGCAATGGAGCCAATATGCCGAGATCGCCGTCAAGCGGGTGCTGACCCGCGACGGCACGTCCTCCTACTACATCAACAACCAGGCCGTGCGCCGCCGCGACATCCAGGACATCTTCCTGGGCACCGGCCTGGGGCCGCGCGCCTACGCCATCATCGGGCAGGGCATGATCTCGCGCATCATCGAGGCCAAGCCCGACGACATGCGGATCTTCCTGGAAGAAGCCGCAGGCGTGTCCAAGTACAAGGAACGCCGCCGCGAAACCGAAAACCGCCTGTCGGACACGCGCGAGAACCTGACCCGCGTCGAAGACATCCTGCGCGAGCTTGGCACCAACCTGGACAAGCTTGAAGGGCAGGCCGAAGTGGCCCAGCGCTTCAAGACCTTGCAGTCCGACGGCGAGGAAAAGCAGCACCTGTTGTGGTTGCTGCGCAAGCGCGAGGCCCAGGCCGAGCAGGAGCGGCACACGCGCGCCATCGAGCAGGCCCAGATCGACCTGGAAGCGCAAACCGCGCAACTGCGCCACGTCGAGGCCGAGCTCGAGACCATGCGCGCCGCGCATTACGCGGCCTCGGACAATATGCACACCGCGCAGGGCGGCTTGTACGAGGCCAATGCCGAAGTCAGCAAGCTCGAAGCCGAGATCCGCTATGTGGTGGAGTCGCGCAACCGCGTGCAGGCCCAGATCGCCGCACTGACGGCGCAGCGCGAGCAGTGGCAGGGCAAGGCCGAGCAGGCTACCGATGCCCTGGCGCAGGCCGAGGAAGAACTGGCGGTGGCCGAAGGCCGCACCATCGAGGCCCAGGAGGCCGTCGCGCACAAGACCGACGAGCTGCCCACGCTGGAAGCCCAATGGCGCGATGCCCAGGTGCTGTCCAACGAGCAGCGCGCCAGCATCATGCAGGCCGAGCAGGCACTCAAGCTGGAGGCCGCGCAGCAGCGCAGCGCCGACCAGATGCTGCAGCAGCTCGAGCAGCGCCGCGAGCGCTTGTCCGGCGAAGAAAAGGGGCTGGACCGTCCCGATGAGATCCGCCTGGAAGAGCAGCGCGCCGAGCTGGCCGAGCAGGATGCCGTGCTGGAAGAGGCGCAGGCCATCCTGGCTGACTCCGCCGATAGCGTGCCGCGCCTGGACAGTGAGCGCCGCAGCGCGCAGGAGCGCGTGCAGCGCGAGGCCGCCGCGATCGGGTCGCTGGAAGCGCGCCTGGCCGCGCTCAGGCAGTTGCAGGAAAACGTGCAGACCGAAGGCAAGGTGCAGCCGTGGCTGGCCAAGCACGGCCTGGCCGAGTTGCCGCGCCTGTGGAAGAAGCTCCATATCGAGCCGGGCTGGGAAAGCGCGCTGGAATCCGTGCTGCGCGAAAAGCTCGGCGCGCTCGAAGTCTCCAACCTGGACTGGATCAAGTCCTTCCTGTCCGACGCGCCGCCTGCCAAGCTGGCCTTCTACTCGCCGCCGCCGGCCGCGCGCCCGCAGGAAGCCCCTGCCGGCCTGCGCCCGCTGATGGCGCTGGTGCAGATCACCGAGCCCGGCATCCGGGCCGTGATGCAGGACTGGCTGGCCGACATCTACACCGCTGCCGACATGGCGTCGGCGCTGGCCCAGCGCGCCACGCTGCCGGAAGGCGCGTCGTTCGTGGTGGCCGAGGGCCACCTGGTGGGCCGCAACTCGGTCCACCTCTATGCGGCCGATTCCGAGCAGGCCGGCATGCTGGCCCGCGAGCAGGAAATCGAAAACCTGCAGAAGCAGGCGCGCGCCCAGCTGCTGCTGTCCGACGAGGCCAAGAGCCAGGCGGTCCGCGCCGAAGCAGCCTACACGCAGGCCAGCGCGGCGCTCACCGAGGCGCGCGGGCGCAGCGAGCAAGCCACCCGCCGCGTGCACGCGCTGCAGATGGACGTGCTCAAGCTGTCGCAGGCCATGGAGCGCTACGCCGCGCGCAGCGGCCAGATTCGCGAGGAACTGGCGGAAATCGCCGCGCAGATCGAAGAGCAGCGCGCCATCCGCGCGGAATCCGAAGCCAGCTTCGAGCAGCATGACGCCGCCCTGGCGGAGATGCAGTCTACCCACGAAGACCACCAGATGGCCTTCGAAGCGCTGGACAGCAAGCTGTCATCGGCACGGCACCAGCTGCGCGACTTCGAGCGCGCGGCGCAGGAAGCCCTGTTTGCCGAGCGCAACCTGGCTAACCGCATCGACGAGCTGCGCCGCAATATCCAGACCGCCGGCGACCAGTCGGAGCGTCTTGCGCAATCGCTGGAAGACGCCCGCGTCGAGCTGGAAACCATCAACGAGCAGACCGCCCACACCGGCCTGCAGGATGCGCTGGAGCGGCGTGCCGTGAAGGAAGAAAAGCTCCAGCTCGCCCGCACCGAGCTGGACGCGCTGTCGGCGCAACTGCGCCAGTACGACGACCAGCGCCTGGCCGCCGAGCGCAGCCTGCAGCCGCTGCGCGACCGCATCACCGAGTACCAGTTGAAGGAACAGGCCGCGCGCCTGAACCAGGAGCAGTTCAGCGAGCAACTGACCACCGCCGAGGTGGACGAGGCCGCGCTGGCCGAGAAGCTCACGCCCGATCTCAAGCCCTCCTACCTGCAGGGCGAGGTCACGCGCCTGAACAACGCCATCAATGCGCTCGGGCCGGTGAACATGGCCGCGCTGGACGAACTGGCGGCGGCGCGCGAGCGCAAGACCTTCCTCGATGCGCAGTCGGCCGACCTGGTCGACGCCATCACCACGCTGGAAGACGCGATCCACAAGATCGACCAGGAAACCCGCGCGATGCTGCAGGGGACCTTCGACCAGGTCAACCACCACTTCGGCGAGCTGTTCCCGTTGCTGTTCGGTGGCGGGCAAGCCAAGCTGATCATGACCGGTGACGAAATCCTCGACGCGGGCGTGCAGGTGATGGCGCAGCCGCCGGGCAAGAAGAACTCGACCATTCACCTGCTGTCGGGCGGCGAGAAGGCCCTGACGGCCATCGCGCTGGTGTTCGCCATGTTCCAGCTCAATCCGGCGCCGTTCTGCTTGCTCGACGAGGTGGACGCGCCGCTGGACGATGCCAATACGGAGCGCTACGCCAATATGGTGGCGCGCATGTCGGACAAGACCCAGTTCGTCTTCATTTCCCACAATAAAATCGCAATGGAAATGGCACACCAGTTGATTGGCGTGACGATGCAGGAGCAAGGGGTATCGCGTATCGTCGCCGTGGATATGGACGCAGCGATCTCGATGGCGGAGGCAGCATGACGCTCCAGACAGCCCTGATCGTTGCCGGTATTGTCCTGCTGCTGCTGGTCGTAGCCTACAACCAGTGGCAGATCCGCAAGGCGCGCCGCCCGCGCGCGCTGCAGCCCGAAGACGACCTGCCGCCGATGCGCGAGCCGGTGGTCAGCCCGGTGATCAAGCCGGAAGTCAGCGCCAAGCTGCACGAGCCGTCGCCCGAGCATCAGGTCGAGCGCCGCGAGCCAACGCTGTCGGCCTCGCCGCTGGACGCCGCCGCCGTGGCGGCTCGCATGGCCGCCAGCTCGGCCGATGCCGACGACGCCCTGGCGGACGAAGTCGCCGTTGCCGCGGCGCCCTCATCGACTCATGCGCCCCATGCGGCTGCCGGCAAGCCCGGGCATGCCGAGGAGTCGGGACAGCCTGCCGGGTCCGCTGAGCCGCATGACGCTGCGGACCATGAAGAACACGCCGAACAGGTCAAGCCCAAGCAGGAGCCTGCGCCTGCCAAAGAACCGCAGCCCGAGCCCGTTGCACTGGATGGCCAGCCCACGCCGGCCGTCATCGATCCGCTGATCGACTGCATCGTGCCGCTGCACCTGGAGCGCAAGAGCTCGGGCGATCGCATCCTGCCGCTCACCGGCCGCCTGCGCCGCGCGGGGACCAAGCAGGTGCATATCGAAGGCCTGCGCAGCGAAGCCAATGCCTGGGAGCCGGTCACCGCCGGCCATCAGTACGAAGACCTGCAGGTCGCGGTGCAGCTCGCCAACCGCGGCGGCGCGCTCAATGCGCTCGAGTTTTCCGAGTTCGTCAATGCGGTGGAAGCGCTGGCCGAAGCGCTCGACGCCTCCGCCGAGCTGCCGGACATGACCGAGACGGTGGCCAATGGCCGCGAGCTGGATGCGTTTGCCGCCAGTTGTGACGTGCAGCTTGGCGTCAACGTGATCTCCGACGGCGCGCCATGGTCGGCCGCCTATGTGCAGACCGTGGCGACCCAGGACGGGCTGGTGCTGTCGCGCGATGGCACGCGCTTCACGCGCTATCAGGCCAACGCCGAGGGCGTGCAGCGGGCCTTGTTCACGCTGCAGTTCGGCGACACCAACTTCCTGCGCGATGACCTCACGGCCAAGGCTGGCCGCCAGATCACGCTGCTGCTCGATGTGCCGTCCGCGGCGCAGGCGACCAAGCCGTTCAAGACTGTTTGCGAGTACGGCTACAGCCTGGCGCAGCGCATGGGCGCGCAGCTGGTCGACGACAATATGCGGCCGCTGAGCGAATCGTCCTTCGTCGCCATCTTCGGCCAGCTTCAGACGCTCTACGACAAGCTCGAGGCGCGCGGCATGCCTGCGGGCTCGCCGGTGACGCTGCGTTTGTTCAGTCTCTGAAACGCCAGTTCGGCATCGACGATATCGACGACAACGACGACAACGGATTCAGTCCCTCCAGCATGAGCACCAAACCAGAAGGTGCGGCGGCGCAAGCCCCGCGCCTGTCAGCGATTTTCCCGCCGCGCGCGCCGACTGGCTGCGCGCCGAGCTGGAGCGCCACAATTACCAGTACTACGTCCTCGATGCGCCGTCGGTGCCCGATGCGGAATACGACGCGCTGTTCCGCGAGTTGCAGGACATCGAGGCCGTCCATCCCGACTTGCTGACCCCGGAGTCGCCCACGCAGCGCGTGGGCGGGCAGCCGCTGTCCGCCTTCGATACGGTGCGCCACGCCATCCCGATGCTGTCGCTCAACAACGGCTTCGAGGATGAGGACGTGGTGTCCTTCGACCGGCGTTGCGCACAGGGGCTGGGGCGCGCCGCGCCCGCCGAGGGCGCGGCCGACCTGTTCAGCGCCGCCGAGGCGGTGGAATATGCCTGCGAGCTGAAGTTCGACGGCCTGGCCATGTCCTTGCGCTACGAGGGCGGCCGGCTGGTGCAGGCCGCCACCCGTGGCGACGGCGAGACCGGCGAGGACGTGACCGTCAACGTGCGCACCATCAAGGCAATTCCGCTGCGGCTACGCGGCGACGCCGCGGACTTGCCGGCGGTGCTGGAAGTGCGCGGGGAAGTCTTCATGTACCGCCGCGAATTCGACAAGCTCAATGCGCGGCAGGCCGAGGCCGGAGAAAAGACCTTCGTCAATCCGCGCAATGCCGCCGCCGGCAGCCTGCGCCAGCTGGATCCGCGCATCACCGCGAAGCGCCCCTTGTCGTTCTTTGCCTACGGCTTGGGCGATCTGCAAGGTGCGCCGCGTCCGCAGACGCACAGCGCCATGCTCGACTGGTTCGCCGAGATCGGCATGCCGGTCTGCGCGGAGCGCGCGGTAGTGCTGGGCGCCGAGGGCTTGCTGGACTTCTACCGCGGCGTGGGCGAGCGGCGCGCGGCCTTGCCCTACGATATCGACGGCGTCGTGTACAAGGTCAACGCGCTGGCCGAGCAGGAGCGCCTTGGCTTCGTGTCGCGCGCGCCGCGCTTCGCGCTGGCGCACAAGTTCCCGGCCCAGGAAATGACCACGGTGGTCGAGGACATCGAGGTGCAGGTTGGCCGCACCGGCGCTATCACGCCGGTGGCGCGGCTGGCGCCGGTGTTCGTGGGCGGCGTGACGGTGACCAATGCCACGCTGCACAACGAGGACGAGATCCGTCGCAAGGATGTGCACATCGGCGATACCGTGATCGTGCGGCGTGCCGGCGACGTGATTCCCGAAGTGGTGGCGGTGGTGCCGGAGCGCCGGCCTGCCCACGCGCGGGCCTTTGTCATGCCCACCGCATGCCCGGTGTGCGGATCGCATATCGAGAAGCTGGAAGGTGAGGTGATCGCACGCTGCACCGGCGGGCTGATCTGCCCGGCCCAGCGCAAGCAGGCGCTGCTGCATTTCGCGCAGCGCCGCGCCATGGATATCGAAGGCCTGGGCGACAAGGTGGTCGAGCAGCTGGTCGATATGGCTATCGTGCACACGCCGGCCGATCTCTACAAGCTTGGCGTCGCCAAGCTGGCCGCGCTGGACCGGATGGCCGACAAGTCGGCCACCAACCTGGTGGCAGCGATCGAGGCCTCGCGCGAGACCACGCTCAACCGTTTTATCTTCTCGCTTGGCATCCGCCATGTGGGCGAAGCGACGGCCAAGGACCTGGCCAAGCATTTCGGCAAGCTCGACGGGCTGCTGGCAGCCGATGAGGCCGCCTTGCTGGAGGTCAACGACGTGGGGCCGGTGGTGGCGCAGTCCATCGCCAGCTTCCTGGCCGAGCCACACAATGTGGAAGTCATCGAGCAATTGCGCGCCGCCGGCGTGCACTGGCCGGAGAGCGAGCCGGCGGCACGCGCCGCGCCCGCTGCGCTGGCTGGCAAGACGTTCGTGCTGACCGGCACGCTGCCCACGCTCTCGCGCGAGGACGCCAAGGAAATGCTGGAAGCCGCCGGCGCCAAGGTGGCCGGCTCGGTGTCGAAGAAGACCGACTATGTGGTGGCTGGCGCGGAAGCCGGTAGTAAACTGGAAAAGGCCGAGGCGCTCGGCGTGCCCGTGCTGGACGAGGCCGCCATGCTGGCGTTGCTGGCCGAGCTTAAAACCGGAGATCAAGCATGATCCGTGACATTCTCAAGATGGGCGACCCGCGCCTGCTGCAGGTCGCGCGCCCTGTCACGCGCTTCAACACGCCGGAGCTGCGCCTCCTGATCGACGATATGTTCGACACCATGGATCACGCCAACGGCGCTGGCCTGGCCGCGCCGCAGATCGGCGTGGACCTGCAGGTGGTGATCTTTGGCTTCGACCGCAATCCGCGCTATCCCGACGCACCCACCGTGCCCAAGACGGTGCTGATCAATCCCGAGCTGACGCCGCTTGGCGAGGAGCAGGATGAAGCCTGGGAAGGCTGCCTGTCGGTGCCGGGGCTGCGCGGGGTGGTGTCGCGTTTCACGCGCCTGAAGTACACCGGCTATGACATGATGGGCGGGCGCATCGAGCGCGTGGCCGAGGATTTCCACGCGCGCGTGGTGCAGCATGAATGCGATCACCTACAGGGCATCCTCTATCCCATGCGGGTGACGGACTTCACGCGCTTCGGCTTTACCGAGGTGCTGTTCCCCGACCTGCCTCCCAATAGCGACGACTGAGCGGCGACGACTGAGCGGCGACGACTGCTCAGCGATTGCCCTGGCGGCGATGGCGTGCCGCGATGCGGTGGGTCAGGGCGACCAGCGCCGCGCAGGCAGGGTTGTCGTCGCGCTCCCGGTAAGCCAGGGTCAGCGGCGCGCGCAGCTGGTCGGCTTCTTTCATGCGGCGGTAAGCCACGCCGTGCGGGTTGAGCCCGGCCATCGAGGCCGGCACCACCGTCACGCCGGCGCCGGCGGCTACCAGGTTAAGGTTGCTCAGCATCCGCTCGACTTCCGCGCCCACGCGGGGCGTGAAGCCCAGCCGCTCGCACACCTTCAGCAGATCGCCATACATGCCCGGCGCGCCTGGGCGCCGCACCAGGATGAACGCGTCGTCTGCCAGCGCGCGCAGCGAGATGGCTTCCTGGGCCGACGTGTGGGCCGACTCAGCACGCTTGCGCAGCAGCGGATGGTCCAGCGGCAGCGCGATCACCATTTCCTCTTCCAGCAGCAGCTCGAAGCGCAGGCCTTCGGGGCGACCCACCGGCGCGCGCAACAGCGCGACATCGAGCGTGCCCGCGGCGAGTTGCTCGATGACCTCGGCGGCGTTGTTCTCGCTGAGCTTGAGCGCGATGCCGGGAAACCGGCGGCGACAGGCGCGCAGCACCTCCGGCGTCAGCTTGTGCGCGGCGGCCGAGCTGGTGAAGCCGACCGATAGCATGCCTTCCTCGCCGCGCGCCATGCGCTGCATGCGCTGGCGCGCCTGGTCCAGGCGGGCAAAGATGTCCAGCGCGTCGGTACGCAGCGCGCGCCCGGCGGCGGTGAGGATCACGCCGCGTGGCTGACGCTCGAACAGGATCACCCCAAGCTCGGCCTCGAGCGCCTTCAACTGTTGCGACAGCGGGGGCTGCTGGATGCCGAGCTGCTCGGCGGCGCGCGTGATGTGGCCGGTTTCGGCTACCGCGAGGAAGTAGCGAAGGTGTCTCAGTTCCATGATTTGTTTCCGGGCCGGCGCTGCAGGATACATATCTTTTAGATATGTATCTCCACTGTGGCATATATTTTACATCCAGGTTGCGGCGGCCTAGGATGATGCGGCTTTACGAACGAAAACACTGGCGCGCGCCAAGCGGCGCGCCACATCGAGCATCAGGAGACAGGACATGAAGACAATTCGGCTTGCGCGTTGCGCGTCGATCGCACTGATTGCGCTGGCCGCGGCGGCCCAGTTCGGCTGCGCCGCCCCAGGCGCGGACAGTGCCGCGAAGCAGGCCGCGCCGGCGGGCGGCACGGCGCCGCAAGCCGCTGCCCCCAATGGCAACGGATCAGGCTCGGCACGGGCGCGAGCGCCTACGATTTCCCGGTCTACGCCAACCATCCGCTGGACGGCGACCTGCGCGGCATCCGCGAGGTGATCTTCGTCCAGCACGGGCTGCAGCGCAATGGCGACGACTACTTCACGGCCGGCGCGGCGCTGCTCAAGCAAACCGGGCGTAATCCCGACGAGGTGCTGCTGCTCGCGCCGAACTTCCCCGGCACGCCGGATGCGGCCAAGGGCAAGCATTTCGACGGCATGCCGATGTGGAGCGTGCAGGGCTGGATGGGCGGGGAGGACGCGGTCAACCCGCCGTTCTCGGTCAGCTCGCTGCAGGTGCTGGACGACCTCGTCGGCATGGTGACCAACAAGGCCCGTTTTCCCGCGGTGACCCGCGTGACGGTGGCCGGCCACTCGGGCGGCGCGCAGCTGGTGCATCGCTATGCGGTGCTGAACAACGTCGACGAGCGCATCCGTGCGGGCGACATCGATCTGCGCTACGTGGTGGCGAATCCTTCGTCGTATCTGTATTTCACGCCGGAGCGCCCGCGCGGCAAGGACTTTGCGCCCTATGACACGGCCATTTGCGCGGACTACGACAAATACCGCTATGGCATGCGCGACATGGTGCCCTATGCGCGCGGCGCGACGGGCGATGCGCTGTTCCGCCGCTATCAGCAGCGCCAGGTGACCTACCTGGTGGGCTCGGAAGACAACGACCCCAACCACCGCGTGCTCGACAAGGCCTGCGGCGCCGAGGCCGAGGGGCCGACCCGGCTGGAGCGCGCGCGCGGCTACCTGCGCTACCAGCAATACCTTGCCGTGCCGTTGGGCAGCCAGCGCCCACCGGTGCGCCACCAGGCGTTCGAGGTGGTTGGCGTGGGGCACAACCAGGAGCGGATGCTCGGCTCGCAATGCGGCGCCAAGGCGGTGTTCGGGCTGGCGGAGACGGCCAATGCGCACGGCGCCGCTTGCCGCGCGCCGCAGCTGTGAAGCGATTGGCGCAGGGCAGCGCGCGCGCCATGGTGGACTTGCAGGGCGGCCATGGCGGCCGCCAGCTTGCTTCGGCTGGTGCTTAGAACTTCTCGAAGGCGCCAAGGAAGCGCCACTGGCCCACCGGCAGGTCGCCCAGCACGATGCGGCCCATGCGCACGCGCTTCAGGCCCACGACCCGCAGGCCAACCTGTTCGCACATGCGGCGGATCTGGCGCTTCTTGCCCTCGCGCAGGACGAAGCGCAACTGCTCCTCGTTCTGCCAGCTCACCTTGGCCGGCTTGAGCGCCTCACCATCCAGCGACAGGCCGTGGCGCAGCTTCTCGATCAGTTCCACCGGGAACACGTGCGAGATGTCGCGCTCGACCAGGCCTTCCGGCGAATCCCAGCTCACCCGCACCAGGTATTCCTTCTCGACGGTCGAGTCCTCGCCGATCAGGTGGCGCGCAACGCGGCCGTCCTGGGTCAGCACCAGCAGGCCGGTGGAGTCGATGTCGAGCCGGCCGGCAGGCGCCAGGCTCTTGCGTTGCCACGGGGCAAAGCGCTTGCGTGTGGGGTCCAGCTCCCACTGGTTTTCCGGCGCGAACAGCACGGCGGCGGGCTCGTAGCCATCTTCGGCCTGGCCCGACACGTAACCGACCGGCTTGTGCAGCAGCACGGTCACGCGTTCGCCTTGCTCGGAGCGCGCAGCCTGGTGGATCTCGATGTTGGCGTCCGGGCTGATGCGCGAGCCGAGCTCGGTGACGGGCTGGCCGTCGACCAGTACCCAGCCGCGCGGAATCCATTCATCGGCTTCGCGGCGCGAACACAGGCCGAGTTCCGACATCCGCTTGGACAGGCGCACCAGGCCATCGGAGCTAGGTTGGGGCGCGTTTTGCACGGGGGCCGCACGTTCCGCACGTTCCGTACGTTCGGGACGGGCGCCCTGGTAGTCGCGCCGGCCGGCATCGCCGGAGCGGTGCGGACGGTCTTGTCCTTCGCCCGGGCCGAAGCGGCGCGCACGGTCATTGTCGCCACCGGGAGCGGGACGGCGAGGGCGGTCGTCGCCCTGGCCGGCAAAGCGGCGCGGACGGTCCTGGCCTTCGCCGGGACCGAAATTGCGCGGGCGATCGTTGCCTTCTCCGGCAAAGCGGCGAGGGCGGTCCTGGCCCTCGCCCGGGGTGAAGCGGCGCGGACGGTCTTGCCCTTCGCCGGGCGCGAAGCGACGCGGACGATCCTGGCCTTCGCCCGGGGCGAAGCGGCGCGGACGGTCTTGCCCTTCGCCGGGCGCGAAGCGACGCGGACGATCCTGGCCTTCGCCCGGGGCGAAGCGACGCGGGCGGTCCTGGCCTTCGCCGGGCGCAAAACGGCGCGGGCGGTCCTGGCCTTCGCCCGGGGTGAAGCGGCGCGGACGGTCTTGCCCTTCGCCGGGCGCGAAGCGACGCGGACGATCCTGGCCTTCGCCCGGGGCGAAGCGACGCGGGCGGTCCTGGCCTTCGCCGGAGCCGAAGTTGCGCGGGCGGTCATTGCCTTCGCCAGCAAAGCGGCGGGGACGGTCCTGCCCTTCGCCCGGGGCAAAGCGACGCGGACGGTCCTGGCCTTCGCCGGGGCCGAAGTTGCGCGGGCGGTCATTGCTGTCGCCGCCAAAGCGGCGGGGCCGATCCTGGCCTTCACCCGGGGTGAAACGGCGCGGACGGTCCTGCCCTTCGCCGGAGTCGAAACGGCGCGGGCGATCGTTGCCTTCGCCGGCAAAGCGGCGCGGACGGTCCTGCCCCTCGCCTGGACCGAAGCGGCGCGGCCGGTCCTGCCCCTCGCCCGTACGCGGGCCGCGCGGCGGGCGCTGGCCAGCGTCTTCCGCCTTCTTGCGGCCGCCGGCGCGTTCCTGTGCCTGCTTGATGCCGTCGACCACGGCGCGCACGCGTCCACGGTTCAGGTCGGACACCCGCACCGGCCGGGTGGCGGCGGGTTTGCGGGCGTTGCCCTCGGGCGCGGCGGTCTTGATGCCCAGCGTCTTGCGCTTGGGCGAATTGCTATCGGTCATATCTTCTATGTGGGGCGTCCGGCCTAGATGGCCAGCGCCGCCAGCAGGTCCTGTTCAAGCTGTAACTGCAGTTTGTTATCCGAGCCGAGGCGGCTGCCATCGACCAGGAAAACGTCTTCCACCCGCTCGCCGAGCGTATTGATGCGGGCGGTATGCACCGAGGTGCGATGTTTGGCCAGTACGCGCGAGATCGCGTACAGCAGGCCGGTGCGGTCGTTGGCCGACAAAGAAAGCAGGTAGTACTGGCCGCGTTCGTCGGGGCGCAGGTCAACGCGCGGCTTGATCGGGAAGCTGCGCGACTGGCGCGACAGCCGCCCCTGGGCGGGTTCCGGCAGCGTGCCTTGCTGCTGCAGGCGCTCTGCCAGTTCGTGCTCCACCAGCGCGATGATGTCGCGGTAGTTGCCGCTGGCATCGCTGCTGATGCCCGGGTCGGTCACCTGGAAGGTATCCAGCGCATAGCCGTGGCGCGTGGTGTGGATCTTGGCCTCCTGAATGGAGAAGCTCTTGCGCTCGAAATAGCCGCAGATGCGCGCGAACACGTCGGGCTGGTCCTTGACGTAGACCGCCACCTGCAGGCCTTCGCCCGCGGGCGACAGGCGCGCCTTGACCACCGGCACCGGGCTGTCCACCTTGTTGTACAGGTGCCGCGTGAGCCAGGCGATGTCGCGCGCATCGTGACGCAGGAAGAAGGCCACGTCGAGCTGGGCCCACAATGGCTTGCCCAGTTCCGGGTCGAACGCCTTGAGCCGCAGCTGCGCAATGGTGTCGTCCTTGCGCTGCGCCCACAGCGAATGCGGGTCCACGCGCGCGCCGCCCAGCACGCGCAGCGTGATGCGGTAGAGGTCTTCCAGCAGCTTGCCCTTCCACGCGTTCCACACCTTGGGGCTGGTGCCGCGGATATCGGCCACCGTCAGCAGGTAGAGCGCGGTCAGGTAGCGCTCGGTGCCGACCACGCGGGCGAAGGCATGGATCACGTCCGCATCGGTCAGGTCCTGCTTCTGCGCGACATGGCTCATGGTCAGGTGATGCTCGACCAGCCAGGCGATCAGGTCGGCATCTTCGCGCTCGATGCCGTGCTGCTTGCAGAACCGGCGCGCGTCGGCCGTGCCAAGCTTGGAGTGATCGCCGCCGCGGCCCTTGGCGATGTCGTGGAACAGCGCCGCCACCCACAGCACCCAGGGGCGGTCGAAGGTGGCCATCAGCTGGCTGCAGAAGGGGAATTCGTGCGTGTGCTCGACGATGGCGAAGCGGCGCATGTTGCGCACCACCATCAGGATGTGCTGGTCCACCGTGTAGACGTGGAACAGGTCGTGCTGCATCTGCCCGACGATGCGGCGGAAATTGATCAGGTAACGGCCCAGCACGCTGGTCTGGTTCATCAGGCGCAGCGCGTGGGTGATGCCCTGCGGCTCCTGCACGATGGCGAGGAACAGGCGGCGGTTTACCGGATCGTTGCGCCAGCTCGCGTCCATCACCGTGCGGGCGTTGTACAGGCCGCGCAGCGTACGTGGCGACAAGCCCTTGACGCCCGGCGTGCGCTCGTACACCAGGAACGTTTCCAGGATGGCGTGGGGCTCGCGCTCGTAGAGATCGTCGCTGGTGATCTCGAGCATGCCCTGGCGTTCCACGAAGCGCTCGTTGATGACACGCGTCACCTTGGATTCGCTCGGGAACAGCATGGCCTCGATATTGAGCAGCAGCACGATATTGAGCTGCGTGACCGCCTTGGCCGCCCAGTAATAACGGCGCATCAGCTGCTCGCTGGCGCGCTTGTTATTGTTCTGCCGATAGCCGAAGGACTCGGCCAGCGCGGTCTGCAGGTCGAACACCAGCACGTCCTGGCGGCGTCCGGCCACCAGGTGCAGGCGCGCACGGATGGTCTTGAGCAGGCGCTCGTTGCGGGCGAGCTCCTGCGCTTCGCGCTCGCTCAGCAGCCCGCGCTCGAACAGTTCCTTCCAGCTGTCGCCCAGGCCGGCCGCCTTGGTCATCCACAGGATCACCTGCAGGTCGCGCAGGCCGCCGGGGCTTTCCTTGCTGTTGGGCTCGAGCGAGTAGGGCGTGTCCTGGTACTTGGCGTGGCGCTGGCGCATTTCCAGCAGCTTGGCCTGGAAGAAGGCGCGCGGGTCCAGGTCGGCCTGGTAGCGCGTCTGCAGCTCGGAAAACAGCTTGCGGTTGCCCGTCAGCAGGCGCGCTTCCAGCAAGGACGTCTGGATCGTCACGTCCTGGCGCGATTCGCGGATGCAGTCGTCCACGGTGCGCACGGCGGAGCCGATTTCAAGCCCCAGGTCCCAGCACAGGCCGATGAACTTCTCCAGCCTGGAGGTGGTGTCCTCGTCGGGCTCCGATGGCAGCAACAGCAGCACATCCACATCGGAAAACGGGAACAGCTCGCCGCGCCCGTAGCCGCCCACCGCCACCAGCGCGCTGTCGTCCGGCAGGCCCAGCCCGCGCCAGGCTTCGACCAGCGCGGTATCGACCGCGCGCCGCAGGCGCGTCAGCAGGTGGCCGACATGGCCGTGCGCGTTGAAGTCCGCGAACACGGCTTGCTTGTCGGCTTTCAGCTGATCGCGAACACGGGTGGCGAGGATGATTTCCGGCGTGGCGTCCATGGCTAGGGCTTGGGGCATCGAAGGGACGGCTGAAATAAGAAGGGCGCCAACTTTGGCGCCCGTAGCGTCAGGCTGCAACAGAATCAGTGACGAACGACGGCGGCGCCTGCGTGCCCGCGGAGACGGTGAGCACGTCGTAGCCGGTCTCGGTCACCAGGATGGTGTGCTCCCACTGCGCGGACAGGCTGCGGTCACGCGTCTTGACGGTCCAATGGTCGGGCATGGTGCGGATATCGCGCTTGCCTGCGTTGACCATCGGCTCGATCGTGAAGATCATGCCGGGCTGGATTTCCATGCCGGTGCCGGGGCGGCCGTAGTGCAGGATCTGCGGGTCTTCGTGGAAGTTCTTGCCGATGCCGTGGCCGCAGTACTCGCGCACCACGGTATAGCCGGCGCTTTCCGCATGGACCTGGATCACATGGCCGATATCGCCGAGGCGGGCGCCGGGGCGCACCTGGGCGATGCCCTTCCACATGCATTCGAAGGTGATCTGAGCCAGGCGCTTGGCCAGGATCGAGCCCTCTCCGGCGATGAACATGCGGCTGGTGTCGCCGTAGTAGCCTTCCTTGGTGATCACGGTGATGTCGAGGTTCACCGCGTCGCCGGACTTCAGCACGCGCTCGCCCGGGATGCCGTGGCAGATGACGTCGTTGACCGACGTGCAGATGGCGCCGGGGAAGGGGGTAGCCCGGCGGCGCATAATTCAGGGGCGCGGGTACCGTGCCCTGCACTTCGCGCATATAGGCGTGGCACAGCCGGTCGAGTTCGCCGGTGGTGACTCCCGGCTTGACGAAGGGCGTGATGTAGTCGAGGACCTCGGAGGCCAGCCGGCAGGCTACCCGCATTTGGGCGATGTCGTCGGCGTTCTTGATATGGATGCTCATGCTGCTCGCAAAAGTGGCGGCGAAGCCACGGGCTGCGCCTCAAATCGAATCTGAAAGTGGGATTATCGCACCATCGGCCACCAACCGCAGCCGAAAACGGGCTTCGCCGGCTATGGGCGCCTCCTTTCCATGGCGATTGGCCTCTTGAGCGAAGTCCTGTTTTGTTGCTACAATCTCTGGCTGGCTTTCTTGCGGCTTCCTGGCGTGTCGATGTGACATGCCGGCAGCAGCTCGCAGGCCGGGGCAGCTACTAACTTGTGGCCGCTGTATTTGGTGGGCGCCTTGCGCTTACTAAATATACAAAGTTTTTGAAATTGCGAGTCCGTCCATCCGGGGTGTTCCTTTTCAGGAATGTCGGGGCGGACTTCAGACCTAACCCTTTTGGAGATTTTTCATGTCCGTTACCATGCGCGAAATGCTGGAAGCCGGTTGCCACTTTGGCCACCAAACCCGCTTCTGGAACCCCAAGATGGCTCCGTACATCTTCGGCCACCGCAACAAGATCCATATTATCAACCTCGAAAAGACGTTGCCGATGTTCCAGGACGCGCTGAAGTACGTGCGTCAACTGGCAGCAAATCGCGGCACCGTGCTGTTCGTGGGCACCAAGCGTCAATCGCGCGAAATCCTGGCTGAAGAAGCAGGCCGCGCTGGCATGCCCTACGTCGACGCCCGCTGGCTCGGCGGCATGATGACCAATTTCAAGACCGTCAAGATCTCGATCAAGCGCCTGAAGGACATGGAAGCCGCCAAGGAAGCCGGCGCGCTGGAAACCATGAGCAAGAAGGAAGCCCTGATGTTCGAGCGCGAAATGGACAAGCTGCAAAAGTCCATCGGCGGCATCAAGGACATGGGCGGCGTGCCTGACGCCATCTTCGTGGTCGACGTCGGCTACCACAAGATTGCCGTGACCGAAGCCAAGAAGCTGGGCGTGCCCGTCATCGGCGTGGTCGATACCAACCACTCGCCGGAAGGCATCGACTACGTGATCCCGGGTAACGACGACTCGAGCAAGGCAGTTGCCCTGTACGTGCGCGGCGTGGCCGACGCGATCCTGGAAGGCCGTGCAAACGCCGTGCAGGACGTGGTTGAAGCCGCCCGCGGCGGTGACGATTTCGTCGAAGTCGAAGAAGCCTAAAGGCTTGCTGCCGTAAGGACCCCATACCGCGCGCATCGCAAGCTGACACATCACCGCTAGCCGACCGGCCCCAGGGCCGGGCGCTGCGCGCAGCCGGGGCTTTCCGGCAATCGAGGGGGCGAATCTTACGCCCCTTTTTTCGAATTGTTGTCATCCGCCCCTGGCATGATCTGGCGCGGGTGAAGTTGAACATACCTCCGGATCCCGGATCCTGCCGCACCGACGGCGGGATAGGGCGGGGCGAACCATTCAAGGAGTGACAAATGGCGGCAATTACCGCAAGCATGGTGGCAGAACTGCGCGCGAAGACCGACGCGCCGATGATGGAGTGCAAGAAGGCCCTGACCGAGGCCGACGGCAACATGGAAAAGGCTGAAGAGCTGCTGCGCGTCAAGCTGGGCAACAAGGCCAGCAAGGCCGCCTCGCGCGTGACCGCCGAAGGCGTGGTCGTGTCCTTCATCGAGGGTACCACCGGCGCGCTGGTGGAACTGAACTGCGAAACCGACTTCGTGTCGAAGAACGACGACTTCATGGCGTTCTCGAACAAGGTCGCCGAACTGGTCGCCAAGCAGAACCCGGCCGACGTGGCTGCGCTGTCGGCGCTGGAAATCGACGGCGTGACCGTTGAAGCCACCCGTACCGCCCTGATCGGCAAGATCGGCGAAAACCTGGCGATCCGCCGCTTTGCCCGCTACGCCAATGGCGGCAAGCTGGCTGCCTACCTGCACGGCACCCGCATCGGCGTGATGGTCGAGTTCGACGGCGACGAAACCGCCGCCAAGGACGTGGCCATGCACGTTGCCGCGATGAAGCCGGTGTCGCTGTCGTCCGCCGACGTGCCCGCCGAGCTGATCGCCAAGGAGCGCAGCATTGCGGAGCAAAAGGCTGCCGAATCGGGCAAGCCGGCCGAAATCGTCGCCAAGATGGTCGACGGCTCGGTGCAGAAGTATCTGAAGGAAGTGTCGCTGTTCAACCAGACCTTCGTGAAGAACGACAAGCAGACCGTCGAGCAGATGCTCAAGGCCGCCAACACCACGGTCAAGGGTTTCACCCTGTACGTGGTCGGTGAAGGCATCGAGAAGAAGCAGGACGACTTTGCCGCTGAAGTGGCCGCCCAGGTGGCAGCCGCCCAAAAGGCCTGAAGTCCTGGCGACCAGGGTGCCCGGTAGGGTGCCCCACCGGTCGCCGTATAATGCCGAGGGGCACCGCAAGGTGCCCCTCGGCACAAATGACCGCGCCGCGCTTACCCGTGCGGCGCGGGCGAAGTAGCCCGTTTCCGCAGTCGTCTGACCTGCCGTGCTTCAAGCGCATGTTTGTTCTGCGTTTGCCGTGCAGCAACCAGGCCACCCCGAAAACCGGCTTTTATAGCGGCGGCACGCCGATCCGTGCCGCTTGCCTTCAAATATCCGACTCAACAGAACGAGCCGAACCAGCCCCGGGGATCAATATGCCAGCTTATAAGCGCGTCCTACTGAAATTGTCCGGCGAAGCCCTGATGGGTGATGATGCCTTCGGCATCAATCGCTCGACCATCGAGAGCATGGTCAATGACATCGCCGAGATCGTGAGGCTGGGCGTCCAGGTCGCGGTGGTGATCGGCGGTGGCAACATCTTCCGCGGCGTGGCCGGCGGGGCAGCGGGCATGGACCGCGCCACGGCCGACTACATGGGCATGCTGGCCACCATGATGAATGCGCTAGCCCTGCAGGATGCCATGCGTCACGCCGACATCGTTGGCCGCGTGCAGTCGGCCCTGCGCATGGACCAGGTGGTCGAGCCTTACATCCGCCCGCGCGCCATCCGCCAGCTGGAGGAGGGTAAGGTGGTGATCTTCGCCGCCGGCACCGGCAACCCCTTCTTCACGACCGATACCGCTGCCGCCCTGCGTGGCGCGGAAATCGGCGCGGAAATCGTGCTCAAGGCGACCAAGGTGGACGGCGTCTACACCGCCGACCCGAAGAAGGACCCCAGCGCCACGCGCTACACCACCATCTCCTTCGATGAGGCGATCTCGCGCAACCTGCAGGTGATGGATGCCACGGCGTTCGCCTTGTGCCGCGACCAGAAGCTGCCGATCAAGGTGTTCTCCATCGTCAAGCCGGGCGCGCTCAGACGCGTGATCCTGGGCGAAGACGAAGGTACGCTGGTGCACGTATAAGTGCTGCACCAGGCGCTGGTGCGCTGCCGCCGAAGGTGGCGCGCGTGCCGGCAAAGAGTAGAATGATTCATTTTCGATCCCGCCGTCCGGGATCATGGTTACCCGTTTTCGGAGGTAAAAATGAGCGTCGCCGACACCAAGAAGAGCGTCGAGCAGAAAATGCAAAAGACCATTGAAGCGTTCAAGGCCGACCTGGCCAAGATTCGCACTGGTCGTGCACACACAGGTCTGCTCGACCACGTACAAGTGGATTACTACGGCTCCCCGGTGCCGATCAGCCAGGTGGCCAACGTCGGCCTGGCCGATTCGCGCACCATCAGCGTGCAGCCGTGGGAAAAGAAGATGGTCAGCGCCATCGAGAAGGCCATCCGCGACGCGGACCTGGGCCTGAACCCGTCGACCATGGGCGAGACCATCCGCGTGCCAATGCCCATGCTGACCGAAGAGCGCCGCAAGGAACTCGCCAAGGTCGTCAAGGGTGAGGCCGAGGGCGCCAAGATCGCCGTGCGCAACCTGCGCCGCGATGCCAACGAGCAGTTCAAGAAGCTGGTCAAGGACAAAGCCATTTCCGAGGACGACGAGCGCCGCGGACAGGACGATGTCCAGAAGCTGACCGACAAGTTCGTCGCCGAGATCGACAGGATGGTTGCCGAGAAGGACAAGGAGATCATGACGGTGTGACGCATAATGCGGTGGCTTGCCAGCCGCCGCTGTGTCCGGTACCGTTTCCCATCATGCATCACATCAGTTCCACGCTCAGCGTCCCCGACTCCACCTATGTGCCCCGCCACGTTGCCATCATCATGGATGGCAACGGCCGCTGGGCGACCAAGCGGCACCTGCCACGCGTTGCCGGCCACAGCCGTGGCCTGGATGCCGTCCGGGCCGTGGTGGAAGCCTGCGCCGCGCGTGGCGTGCAGTACCTGACCCTGTTCGCGTTCAGTTCCGAGAACTGGCGCCGCCCGGCGGACGAAGTCTCGTTCCTGATGCGGCTGTTCATGACCGCGTTGCGCCGCGAGGTGGTCAAGATGCACGCCAACAATATCCGGGTGAGGGTGGTTGGCGACCTGAGCCGCTTCAGCCCTCGCATCCAGCAGCTGATCACCGACGCCGAGGCCCGCACCGACGGCAACACCGGCCTGACGGTGACCATCGCCGCCAATTACGGCGGCCGCTGGGACCTGCTCCAGGCCATGCGCAAGATGCTGGCGCGCTCGCCCATGCTCGATCCGGAATCCGTGGACGAATCCATGCTCGCGCCGCACCTGGCCATGGCCTACGCGCCCGAGCCCGACCTGTTCATCCGCACCGGGGGCGAGCAGCGCATCAGCAATTTCTTGCTGTGGCAGCTGGCGTACTCCGAGCTCTATTTCACCGACGTGTTCTGGCCGGATTTCAGCGCCGCAGAGCTCGACAAGGCATTTGCCTCGTACCGGCAGCGCGAGCGCCGCTTCGGCCGTACCAGCGCGCAAGTGGTGGCACCACCCGGCCTTTCCGGCACCGCCTGAAGCCGTTTTCCATTTTTTCACCGGAATCCCGCAGCGCATGCTTCTTACCCGTGTCATCACCGCCGTATGCCTGTTGCTGCTGATCCTGCCGATCCTGTTCCTGGCACCCCCGTCGGCGCTGGCCGGCCTGGTGGCGGTGATCGTCGTCCTGGCGGGCTGGGAATTCGGTCGCTTGATCGGGCTGCGCGGCGTCTGGCCCTATGTCTATGCGGTGGCCTGCCTGGTCGCCCTGGTCGGCTGGCATGATGCTGCCGACCGCCAGGCGCTGACCCGCCTGCTGCAGGTCGGCGTGGCCTGCTGGGGCGTCGCCGTGGTGCTGCTGGCGCGCGGCGTGCGCCAGGCCAGCCCGTCCTTTACCTTGCTGGGCGCCATTCTCGGCTTGTTCATGCTGCCCGCGTTCGGCCACGCCACCTTGATCCTGCGCGAGCTGGGCATCGGGGTGCTGCTGTCGGTGGCGGTGCTGGTCTGGGCGGCCGATATCGGCGCCTACTTTGTCGGCAAGGCCATCGGGCGGCGCAAGCTTGCCCCCACCATCAGCCCGGGCAAGTCCTGGGAAGGCGCCATCGGCGGCTGGCTGGTGGTGCTGCTGATCGCTCTCGGGCTTGCCGCTACCCAAGCTTTTTCCCCGACCTGGTTCTCTGGCATGGCCGACCATAACGGCCTGGCCGTCGTGGCGCTGCTGTCTACCCTGCTGGTGGTCGCCAGCGTCGTGGGGGATCTCTTCGAGTCGCTGCTCAAGCGCCAGGTTGGCATGAAGGACAGCAGCAGGCTGTTGCCAGGCCATGGTGGCGTGCTCGACCGGATCGATGCCCTCTTGCCCGTGTTTCCGCTGGCCGCCTTGCTGGCCATCTATCTTTGAGTTGATCTGATATGCGTCGTATTACCGTCCTGGGTGCCACCGGCTCGATCGGGGAAAGTACGCTTGATGTGGTCAAGCGCCACCCCGAGCGCTATGCGGTCCATGCGCTGACGGCACATCGGCAGGTCGACAAGCTGGCTGCGCTATGCCGGGAATTCCGCCCGGCCCACGCCGTGGTCGGCACCGCCCAGGCAGCGAGCGAGCTGGAGGCGCTGCTGCGCACGGCCGGCGTGAAGACCGAGGTTGACTATGGCGAGGCAGCGCTGGAAGCGGTGGCGGTCGATCCCGCAGCCGATTCGGTCATGGCAGCCATCGTCGGCGCAGCCGGGCTGCGTCCCACGCTGGCCGCGGCGCGGGCTGGCAAGCGCGTGCTGCTGGCCAACAAGGAAGCGCTGGTGATGTCCGGCCGGCTCTTCATGGATGCCGTGCGCGAGCACGGCGCCACGCTGCTGCCGATCGACAGCGAGCACAATGCCATTTTCCAGTGTCTGCCGGCGGACGATCCGCGCCTGGGCGCGGGCGTCTCCAAGATCCTGCTGACGGCTTCCGGCGGCCCGTTCCGGACCCGGGATCCGGCCACCTTGCACGATATCTCGCCGGACGAGGCCTGCGCCCATCCGAACTGGGTGATGGGCCGCAAGATCTCGGTCGACTCCGCCACCATGATGAACAAGGGGCTGGAGGTGATCGAGGCGCACTGGCTGTTTGCCGCGCCGGCGGACCGCATCGAGGTGCTGATCCACCCGCAGAGCATCGTGCATTCGATGGTGTCCTACGCCGACGGCTCGGTGCTGGCCCAACTCGGCAACCCTGACATGCGCACGCCGATCGCCTACGGGCTGGCCTATCCCGAGCGCATGCACGCGGGCGTTTCCCCGCTGGACCTTACCCGTGCCGGCGCGCTGACCTTCGAAACCCCGGATCTGGCGCGCTTTCCCTGCCTGGGCCTGGCGTTCGACGCCTTGCGGGCAGGCGGGGTGGCCCCGGTCATCCTGAACGCCGCGAACGAGGTTGCCGTCGAGGCGTTCCTGCAAGGCCGGATCCGTTTCACCGACATCGCGCGCATCGTGGCGCAGGTGTTGGCGCAGGCCTCGCCCGGCAGCGTCGACACGCTGGAAGGCGTGATGGACGCCGACCAGGAGGCGCGCCGCCGCGCCGGCGCCTTGCTGGAAAGCGGGCATTCGTGATGACGCCGGTGGAGGCGCGGCCGGGATCGGCGACAATAGCGGCGCACCGGCCGATGCCGGCGCACCGGTTGCCGGGGCTCGTGCCCGGCGTCTCCTTTGTGCTATCGAGGCGTTAAGCCCCTGACGACAAGCTGCCTGCCATGCAAACCGTAATTGCTTTCGTCGCTGCCCTTTGCATCCTGATCTATTTCCATGAAATGGGTCACTACGTGGCCGCGCGCCTGTGCGGGGTCAAGGTGCTGCGCTTCTCGATCGGCTTCGGGCGGCCGCTGGTGCGCTGGGTGTCCAAGGGGCGGGACCGCACCGAATGGACCATCGCCGCGATTCCGCTGGGTGGCTACGTCAAGATGCTCGACGAGCGGGAGGGCGATCCGGGCCATGATGCGCCGGTCGATCCCGCCGACCTGCCACGCGCCTTCAACCGGCAGCCGGTGGCCAAGCGCTTCGCCATCGTGGCAGCCGGGCCGCTGGCCAATTTTGCCCTGGCTATTGTGCTGTATTTCGTGTTGTTTGCCGGTGGCATGCGCGAGGCCGTGCCCATCGTCGCGGCGCCGCCTGCCGGCACGCCCGCGGCCGAGGCGGGCTTGCGCGAGGGCGATCGCGTGCTGGCGCTGCAGGCCAATGGCCAGACCGAGCAGGTGCGTTCCTGGAACGACCTGCGCATGGCCGTGTTCGCCCAGGGCTTTGGCGACGCCAGCGCGGTGCTGCACGTGCGCGCGGCCGATGGCGCCGAGCGCGATGTGAAGCTGCCGCGGCTGCCGAATACCGGCGGCAATCCCGAACAAGACCCGCTTGCCACGCTGGGGCTGGCCCTCAAGGGCGGCCCGGTCACGATTACCGAAGTCCTGCCGGACTCCGCCGCGCAACGCGCCGGCCTGCGCCAGGGCGATCGCGTGGTGGCCTGGCAGGGACGCCCGCTGACCCAGGCCGGGGAGCTGATCCGCGGGGTCAGGGCGCAGCCCGGCGCCGAGGTCACGCTTGGCATCGAGCGCGAGGGCCGGCGCCTGGATGTGCCCGTTAAGCTGGATACGGTCCCTGCTGCGCAGGGCGCCAGCGCGGCAGCCGCCGCCACCGGCAAGCTCGGCGCCGCGCTGAGCCAGGCGGTCGAGATGGAGACCGTGCGCTACCAGCCGGTCGAGGCGCTGAGCCGCGCGGTCGGGCAGGTCTGGAGCACGAGCGCGCTCTCGCTCAAGCTGCTCGGAAAGATGCTGGTGGGGCAGGCGTCGCTGCAGAACCTGAGCGGCCCGCTGACCGTGGCGGACTACGCGGGGCGTGCCGCCCACCTCGGCTGGCAGCCCTTTGTCGGCTTCCTGGCGTTGGTCAGTGTTAGCCTCGGTGTATTGAATTTGTTACCTATTCCGGTATTGGATGGGGGCATTTGCTGTATTATTGCGTTGAATTTTTGACTGGCAGGCCCGTACCAGACCGCTGGCAGGCTGTGCTGCAGAAGGTCGGCATCGCCTGCGTCTTGCTCCTGACTTCGCTCGCCTTGTTCAACGATGTCAGCCGGCTGTTTTTAGCGCGCGGCTAGACATAGGTTGCCGGCTGCGGCGTGCGGGTGTCACTGACACCCCGCGCCGGCTGCCGAGCCAAGGCGCAGCCCCGTGAAGCATCGGAGCCCAATCCTGCATGGAATCAAAGAGGGGATCAAGATTGATCAGACATAAGCGCATCTCGCTGGGCGTGCTGGCGAGTGCCATCATCGCGGCCTGGACCCCAGTGAGTTGGGCCGCGGAGCCATTCGTCGTCAAGGACATTCGTGTCGAGGGCCTGCAGCGGGTCGAGCCGGGTACGGTGTTCGGCTACCTGCCGGTCAAGGTCGGCGAAACCTTCAGCGACGACAAGGGCGCGGACGCCATTCGTGCCCTGTATAACACCGGGTTCTTCAAGGATGTCCAGATCCGTTCCGAGGACGGTGTGCTGGTGGTCCAGGTGGAAGAGCGTCCCGCCATCTCCCAGCTCGAATTCGTCGGCATCAAGGAATTCGACAAGGACACCCTGCGCCGCTCGTTGCGCGCGGTGGGCGTGGCCGAGGCCCGGTACTACGACAAGGCCCTGATCGACAAGGCAGAGCAGGAGCTCAAGCGCCAGTACGTGGCGCGTGGCTACTACGCGGCCGACGTCCAGACCACGATCACCCCGGTCGACCGCAACCGCGTATCGGTGGTGTTCAATGTCGACGAAGGTCCGGTGGCCAAGATCCGCCAGATCAATATCGTCGGCAACAAGGCCTTCAAGGAAAGCACGCTGCGCGATGAAATGCAGCTGTCGACCCCGAACTGGCTGTCCTGGTACACCAAGAACGACCTGTATTCCAAGCAAAAGCTCACCGCCGACCTGGAGGCACTGCGTTCGTACTACCTGAACCGCGGCTACCTCGAGTTCGCCATCGAATCGACGCAGGTGTCGATCACGCCGGATAAGAAGGACATCTTCCTGACGCTGAACATCAAGGAAGGCGACCAGTACAAGGTGTCGGACATCCACCTGGCGGGCGAGCTGCTCGGCAAGCAGGCCGAGATGGAAAAGCTGCTCAAGCTGCAGAAGGGCGAGGTCTTCTCGTCCGAGAAGCTGACCCAGAGCACCAAGGCCATCACCGACCTGCTGGGCACCTACGGCTACGCGTTCACCACCATCAACCCGCAGCCGCAGATCGACAAGGAAAAGCGTGAAGTCGCGCTGACCCTGATGGTCGACCCGGGCCGTCGCGTCTATGTCCGCCGTGTCAACGTGGTGGGCAACAGCAAGACCCGCGATGAAGTGGTGCGCCGCGAAATGCGCCAGATGGAAAGCTCGTGGTTCGACAGCGAAAAGCTGACGCAATCGCAGGCCCGTATCAACCGTACCGGCTACTTCACCGACACCAACATCACCACCGAAGACGTGCCCGGCGCGCCCGACCAGGTCGATGTGAATGTCAACGTGACCGAAAAGCCGACCGGCCAGATCAGCCTGGGCCTGGGCTTCTCCTCCACGGACAAGCTGGTGCTGCAGGCCGGCCTGCGCCAGGACAACGTGTTCGGTTCGGGTACCAGCCTGGGCCTGGACGTGAACACGGCGAAGTCCTTCCGTACCATCTCGCTGACGCAATACGATCCGTACTTCACGGTGGACGGCATCAGCCGCTCGACCGATATCTACTACCGTACGTCGCGGCCGCTGTACTACACCGGTGACCAGGACTACAAGATCGTATCGGAAGGCGGCAACGTCAAGTTCGGCGTGCCGTTTACGGAAACCGATACCGTGTTCTTCGGTATCGGCTACGAGCGCACCCAGGTGACCATCTCGCCGAACACCCCGCTCCAGTACGGCCAGTGGCTGACCAAGATCGGCAAGTCCAGCGGCGACCCGATCAACAACTTCCCGTTCACGATCGGCTGGGCCCGTGACCGTCGCGACAGCGCGCTGGTCCCGACCAAGGGACCCTACACGCAGGTCAACCTTGAAGTGGGCGTGCCCGGCGGCGATACGCAGTACTATCGCGCCAGTGCCCAGCAGCAATATTTCTATCCGCTGTCCAAGGCCTTCACGCTGGCCTTCAACGGTGAAGTGGCTTACGGTCACGGCTATGGCAACACGCCGTTCCCTGTGTTCAAGAACTTCTACGCCGGTGGTATCGGTTCGGTTCGCGGCTACCAGACCAGCACGCTGGGCAAGAAGGACCAGAACGGCAACCCGATCGGCGGCGCCTCCAAGATGATCGGTAATGTCGAATTCATCTTCCCGCTGCCGGGCTCGGGCGTGGACCGGACCCTGCGCCTGTTCACCTTCTTCGACTTTGGTAACGTGTACGAGGAAGGGGCCCCGATAGTGTTCAGCCAGCTCAAGTATTCGACGGGCCTGGGCATGTCCTGGCTGTCGCCGATCGGTCCGCTCAAGATCAGCGTGGGCTTCCCGCTGAAGAAGGACGAGACCGACAAGGTACAGCGCTTCCAGTTCCAGATCGGTACTGCGTTCTGAGCGAGAATAGAGAAAAGAAGGATTGAGGAACGGATTCATGAAAACAACATTCCCACTGATCAAGAGCCTGGCCGCCGCCGCGCTGACGGCCGGCGCGCTGCTGGCTGCCGCGCCCGCCACGGCGCAGGAAGCACGCATCGCCGCGGTCAATTCCGAGCGTATCCTGCGCGATTCGGTGCCCGCCAAGCAGGCCCAGGTCAAGCTGGAGCAGGAATTCTCCAAGCGTGACCGCGAGTTGCAGGACATGGCCCAGAAGATCAAGGGCATGGCCGACAAGCTCGACAAGGACACGGCCGTGCTGGCCGATGCCGACCGTCAACGCCGCCAGCGCGAAGTGGCCGATCTGGATCGCGAATTCCAGCGCAAGCAACGTGAATTTCGCGAGGACCTGAACCAGCGCCGCAACGAGGAACTGGCCCAGGTGCTCGAGCGCGCCAACCGCGTGATCCGCCAGCTTGCCGAGCAGCGCAAGTACGACCTGATCGTGCAAGAGGCCGTGTACGTCAATCCTCGCATCGACATTACCGACGATGTGATGAAAGCGTTGAACGCCGGCAGCAAGTAAGCTGCCAGTTTTCGCCGTCCAAGGAAGTACTGCCATGCAAACACCCACACTGGGTCAGCTCGCCACCGATACCGGCGCGCAGGTTGTGGGTGATCCCGACCTCGCCGTGCGCGGCCTCGCGCCGCTCGACCAGGCCGGTCCCGACCAGCTCTCGTTCCTCTCGAATCCCCTGTACCTGCCGCAGGCGCTGGCCTCCGGCGCCGGCGCCGTCATCGTGTCGGCGCCCGACCTGGAGCGCATCCGGGCCGAAGGGCAGGCCGACGGCCGCAACTGGCTGGTGGCACGTAACCCTTACGTGTGCTTTGCCCGTATTGCGCAAGGGTTCGAGCGCCGCGCCAACACCGACCACCGTACCGGCATCGACCCGCGCGCCAGCGTGGCGCCCGACGCCGTGGTGCCGCCGTCCTGCTTTATCGGCCCCAACGTGGTGATCGAAAGCAGGGCCCGGCTCGGCGAGCGGGTGCGCATCCTGGCCAACGGCTTTGTCGGCGCGGGGGCGCAGATCGGCGATGACACGCTGATCTACGCCAATGTCTCGGTCTATCACCAATGCGTGGTGGGCATGAGATGCATACTGCACAGCGGTGTGGTGCTGGGTGCGGATGGCTTCGGCTTTGCGCCGGATATCGGCCCGGGCGGCGTCGAGTACGTCAAGATTCCCCAGACCGGCCGCGCCGTGCTGGGCAATGACGTCGAGGTCGGCGCCAATACCGCGATCGATCGCGGTGCCATGGCAGACACGGTCATCGAGGACGGCTGCAAGCTCGACAACCAGGTACAGATCGCGCATAACGTGCGGGTCGGCGCGCATACTGTGATCGCAGGCTGCGCGGCGATTGCCGGCAGTACCAAGGTCGGGCGCTTCTGCGTGATCGGGGGCTCGGCCAACTTTGCCGGCCACCTGAACATCGCCGACCGCACCACGGTTTCCGGTGGCACTTCGATCACTAAATCCATTCCCAAGCCCGGCGGGCATTTCACGAGCGTATTCCCGGTTCAGCCGCATGGCGAGTGGGAGCGCACCGCAGCCACCTTGCGAGGCCTGAGCAAATTGCGCGACCGCGTGATTCAGCTTGAGAAGCGCTTGCAAGGGCAAGACGCCGGCAATTCTATCCCGCATACCGAAGAGAAAAATCATGAACGCCGTCGATATCGACATCCGCAAGATCCTCAAGCTGCTGCCGCATCGTTACCCGTTCCTGATGGTAGACCGCGTGCTTGAACTGGAGCCGCAAAAGCGTATCAAAACGCTGAAGAACGTCACCATGAACGAGCCGTACTTCCAGGGCCATTTCCCGGGTCACCCCGTGATGCCGGGCGTGATGATCCTCGAAGCGCTGGCGCAGTCGGCCGGCCTGCTGACCTTTGGCGCCGACATGGAGCGCAAGGAGAACTCGCTGTATTACTTCGTCGGCATCGACGGCGCACGTTTCAAGCAGGTTGTGACGCCGGGCGACCAGCTGCACATGACCGTATCGGTTGAACGCTATATTCGCGGCATCTGGAAGTTCAAGGCATTTGCCACCGTCGACGACAAGGTGGCTTGCGAAGCTGAGTTGATGTGCACCGTCAAACAAGCCGACTAACAAGCCAGTCATCAGGGCTACGCCCTGAAGGCAGGTCCTGGACGTATTGGCTCACTGTATTGACCGTTCAATCTTTTCATCTCAGACCATAGGACAGGACGCATGACGCAAATCCATCCCAGCGCACTGGTCGACCCGAAGGCCGAGCTTGCAGCCGACGTGACGGTCGGGCCGTTTTCCATCGTGGGTCCCCACGTGCGCCTTGGCAGCGGTACCCAGGTGGGTGCGCATACCACCATCGAAGGGCATACCACCGTTGGCGCGGATAACCGCATCGGGCCGTACGCTTCGGTGGGTGGCACGCCGCAGGACATGAAGTACCGCAACGAGCCGACCCGGCTCGTGATCGGCGATCGCAATACCATTCGCGAATTCACCACCATCCACACCGGCACGGTACAGGACCTGGGTGTGACCAGCATCGGCGACGACAACTGGATCATGGCCTACGTGCACATCGCGCACGATTGCCAGGTGGGCAACCACACGGTGTTCTCCAGCAACGCGCAGATCGCCGGCCACGTGCAGGTGGGCGACTGGGCCATTCTTGGCGGGATGAGCGGGGTGCACCAGTTCGTGCGCATCGGCGCGCACGCCATGCTGGGTGGCGCCTCGGCACTGGTGCAGGACCTGCCGCCGTTCGTGATCGCCGCTGGCGACAAGGGCGGCAACAAGGCCACGCCGCACGGCATCAACGTGGAAGGCATGCGCCGCCGCGGTTTTGACGCCGCGCAGATCGCGGCCCTGCGCCAGGCTTACAAGGTGCTGTACAAGTCCGACCTGAGCTTTGAAGCCGCCCGCAACGAGATCGCGCAACTGATCGCGCAGGCCGAAGGCACCGCCACGGCAGCGCTGCAGGGTTTCCTAGACTTCATTGCCGCCACGCAGCGCGGCATTGTGCGCTGAAGCCGGATACAGCCATGGTCGACGGTGTCCTACCGGCCATGGAGGCCACGCCGGTCGCGGCGGGCGCGGGCAATCGCGGCACCATCGCCATGGTGGCTGGCGAGAACTCAGGCGACCTGCTTGCCTCCTTGCTGATGGGCGGGCTCAAGGCCCGCCTCGGCGAAGTCAGCTATGCCGGCATCGGCGGGCCCCGCATGATGGCGCAGGGGTTCGAGTCGCAATGGCCGATGGACACCCTCTCGGTCAACGGCTACGTGGAGGTGCTGGGCTCGCTGCGCGAGATCCTCGCCACGCGCCGCGCCATCAAGGAAAAGCTGCTGGCGCAGCCGCCGCTGTGCTTTATCGGCGTGGATGCGCCGGATTTCAACTTCGGGCTCGAGGTACCGCTGCGCCGTGCCGGCATTCCGGTGGTGCACTTCGTCAGCCCGTCGATCTGGGCCTGGCGCGGGGGCGTATCCGCACCATCGCGCGCGCGGTCGACCACATCCTGTGCCTGTTCCCGTTCGAGCCTGAGATCTACGCCCGCGCCGGGATTCCCGCCACCTATGTGGGCCATCCGCTGGCCGACGTGATCCCGATGGTGCCGGACACGCAGGGCGCCCGCGAGAAGCTCGGCCTGCCGGCCGGGCCTCGCGTGGTGGCCGTGCTGCCCGGCAGCCGGCAGTCCGAGGTGCGCAACCTGGGCGCGACGTTCTTCGCGGCGATGGCACGCATGCACAGCATGGACGGCAATCTCGCCTTCGTGCTGCCGGTTGCCAGCGCACCGCTGCGCGAGATCGTCGCGGGCCTGCACCAGCAGTACCCGCAGATCCCGCTGACCGTCATCGACGGGCAGTCGCACCTGGCCATGGAAGCCGCCGACGTGATCCTGCTGGCTAGCGGCACCGCCACGCTGGAGGCGGCGCTGTACAAGAAGCCCATGGTGATCTCGTACAAGGTGCCCTGGCTGACCGCGCAGATCATGAAGCGGCAGGGTTACCTGCCCTATGTGGGCCTGCCCAACATCCTGTCGGGGCGTTTTGTCGTGCCCGAATTGTTGCAGGACGACGCCACGCCCGAGGCATTGGCGCGCGAGACGCTGCTGCAGCTGAACGACGAAGGCAACACCGCGTTCCTGCGCGACCATTTCACCCAGATGCACCAGACGCTTAAACGCAATACCGCCGAGATCGCTTCGGCCGTGGTCGCCGACCTGATCCGGCAGCGGAGGGGCGTGTAATGGCGCGCCGACCCACAGCCACCGCCAAGGGCGATTCGGCCCAGCTCGGTTTCGACCTGACCGGCGCCGGCGCGCAGGTCCGCCACCTGTGCGGCGTGGACGAAGCGGGCAGGGGCCCGTTGGCCGGCCCGGTCTATGCCGCCGCCGTGGTGCTGGACCCGGCTCGTCCAATCCAGGGCCTGGCGGACTCCAAGGTGCTGACCGCGCGCCGTCGCGAGGCGCTGTTCGACGAGATCTGCGAGCGCGCCTTGGGCTGGCATATCGCCCAGGCGTCGGTGGAAGAGATCGACACCATCAACATCCTGCATGCCACCATGCTGGCCATGCAGCGTGCCGTGCATGGCCTGGCCGATTCCGGCCTGGAGCCGGACCTGGTGCAGGTGGACGGCAACCGCCGCCCGCAGGTGCGTTTTGCAGTCGAGGCCATCGTCAAGGGCGATGCCAAGGTGCAGGCCATCTCGGCGGCCTCCATCCTGGCCAAGGTGGCGCGCGACCGCGAACTGCTGATGCTGCACGCCACGTACCCGCAGTACGGCTTCGATGCCCACGCCGGCTACGGTACGCCGCAGCACCTGGCAGCGCTGGCCGAGTTCGGCGCCACACCGCACCACCGGCGCTCGTTTGCGCCCGTGCGTGAAGCCATCGCGCTGGGGCGCATCGCACCCGTTGCCGCCGCCCCGGTGCCAGCATTCCCGGAGCCGCAATTGTGAAGCACGTCACTTCGCGCGAGAACGCGCTGTTCAAGCACCTCAAGGCGCTGACCGGCTCCACGCATGCGCGCCGCAAGGCGGGGCATTCGGTGCTCGATGGCGTGCACCTGGCGCAAGCCTATCTGGACGCGCTGGGCCAGCCGGTGCAGTGCGTGGTGTCCGAGCGGCACTACGATCATGCCGAAGTGGCGGCGCTGCTCAGGCAGATCGAGCCCGAGCGCGTGGTGCTGCTGGCGGATGCCTTGTTTGACCAGATCGCCGGCGTGGTCAACGGCATCGACCTGATGCTGGTCATCGACACGCCCACCGGCCACCTGCCGTCGCATATCGACACCGATTGCATCATCCTGGACGGCGTCCAGGATGCCGGCAACGTCGGCTCGATCCTGCGCAGCGCCGCGGCCGCGGGCATCCAGCACGCCTTTCTTGTCACCGGCAGCGCCTTCGCCTGGTCGACCAAGACCCTGCGCGCCGCCATGGGCGCCAATTTCCACCTGAACATCGTCGAGCACTGCACGCTCGACATGCTGGCGCCGCGTCTGGCAGTGCCGCTGCTGGCCACGTCCTCGCACGCGCAGGCAGCCGTGTTCGACACCGACCTGCGTGGTCCGGTCGGCTGGGTGGTGGGCAATGAAGGCGCGGGCGTGAGCCCGGAGTGGATGGACAAGATCAGCCGCACGGTTGGCATTCCCCAGCCGGGCGGGCTGGAATCGCTGAACGTGGCCGCGGCCACGGCGATCTGCCTGTTCGAGGCGGTGCGGCAGCGGCGGCAGGGCTGATACCAGGTGCCAGGTGCGTGGAAGGATTGGCCCGAGGTTTTTCCCCTCTGCCGCGCGGCGGATGAGGGGCGGGGGAGAGGGCGGGCATTCGTCAAGGACGCGATCTCGCGCCTGGCCCGTGGCGATTGCCATTGGAATCAGCAATTGAGCGCATGACAGCGCTGTCGAGCGCCCGCCCTCTCCCTCGGCCCCTCTCCCACAAGTGGGAGAGGGGAGCAAACCGGCGGAAAGATCAACCAATTGTGGTAGCCGTGATTTCCGCCCCCAGGCGGCAATCACCTGCCCGCGACGCGAAGCGAGCCGTCAAGGTTTTCATCTCCCGTTATGGGGCGCCTCGTCGGCAGGCAAAAAGAGCGGAAAAGAGGGGGCCATGTCTGAGCATCGCCTTAAGGCGATGTGAGTTTGGCCCCCGGCCGCTCTTTTTGCCTGCCGACGAGGAGTCTTTCGCCCCATCCGGGTCGCCTTCTTTGCCTACTTTCTTGGCGAGACAAGAAAGTAGGTCGCCTCCCCGCAGGGGAGGTGAAACTGCCTTTGATTTTAAGCTTTTGAGCTTTTGACGTTAAGCATCGTGGATGGCGAACAACTAGGCATTCGAGGACCAACGCCACATCCAACGCCCGCCCTCTGCCCCGCTGGCTTCATCCGCGGCTCGATGCTTCCTCAATAATTGCTGTCGCGGTCCACCTTGATCTCCTGCAGGATCGTGGTGGCGATCTCTTCGATCGACTTGTGCGTGGACGACAGCCATTTGATGCCCTCGCGGCGCATCATGGCCTCGGCCTCGTTGACCTCGTAGCGGCAGTTCTCCGGCGCTGCGTACTTGCTGCCCGGGCGCCGCTCGTTGCGGATCTCGGCCAGGCGCTGCGGATTGATCGACAGCCCGAAGATCTTGCTCTTGAACGCGTAGAGCGCGGTGGGCAGCTTGCCGCGCTCGAAGTCGTCGGGAATCAGCGGGTAATTGGCCGCCTTCAGCCCATACTGCATGGCAAGGTAAAGGCTGGTCGGGGTCTTGCCGCTGCGCGACACGCCCACCAGGATGATGTCGGCCTCGGCCAGGTTCTTGTGCGACTGGCCGTCGTCATGCGCGAGCGAGAAGTTGATCGCCTCGATACGGTTCTGGTAGGCCTCGGTGTCCGCGTTCTGGTGAAAACGGCCGATCGCATGGGTGGACTTCAGCCCGAGCTCCTTCTCCAGCGGCTCGATGAAGGTCTGGAACATATCCAGGATCATGGCCTTGGCGCGGCGGATCGCCTTGTTCGACTCCTGGTTGACCAGGGTGGTGAAGACGATGGGCTGCACGCCTTCCGCGTAGAAGGCCTCATTGATCTTGCCCACCGCGATGTGCGCCTTTTCGGGCGTGTCGACGAATGGCATGCGCACTTTGCGGAAACGCATCTCGAACTGGGCCAGGATCGAGTGGCTGAAGGTCTCGGCGGTAATGCCGGTGCCATCGGAGACGATAAAGACCGTGCGGATGGCGGGGCGCTCCTCTTTACTCGGTTCCTGGGGTTGCTGCGGCGCAAGGGGCGCAGCGGGAGCATCGGGCTGGGGAGCGTCGGGCAGGGACATGTATGGACAATTATTTTTGAATCCGCGCTCCGCGAAAGTGCGGTGCGGCACGGTAGAATAGCGGCGATCTTTTCGCTAAGCAATTCCGTCAGCGCTGTTGGCACAACGATTCGGCCACGAATTGTCAACAATGTGCGCTGCAGCAATCACGATCGCATACCGATTGTGAGCCGCTGGGACTGTTTAGCCAAGCGATCCGTCCGGTAGCAGAACTCCAACAATATTCCGGGCGTCAGCAACAGGTTTCTTACTTTGTTTTGAGGCTTTTATGAACAACCCGGCAATTGACGGCGCCTACGTGCTGCCGTTCGAGCAGTTGCGCAAGGAAGATGTGGAAACCGTGGGCGGCAAGAATTCGTCGCTCGGCGAGATGATCTCGCAGCTGGCCGAGGCTGGCGTGCGGGTGCCCGGCGGCTTTGCCACCACTTCGCTGGCTTTTCGCGACTTCCTCGCCCACAGCAACCTGACCCAACGCATTTCCGATCGCCTGAAGGCCCTTAACGTCGACGACGTCAAGGCCCTGGCCGAAGCCGGTGCCGAGATCCGCGGCTGGGTCGTCGAAGCGCCGTTCCAGCCCCGCCTGGAAAAGGAAATCCGCGAGTTCTATGCCCGCGCCGAAGAGCGCGAAGGCGCCGAGGCTTCGTTCGCCGTGCGTTCCTCGGCCACGGCCGAAGACCTGCCGGACGCGTCGTTCGCCGGCCAGCAGGAGTCGTACCTCAACGTCAGCGGCATCGACGACGTGCTGGACAAGATCCGTCACGTGTTCGCCTCGCTGTACAACGACCGTGCCATTTCCTATCGCGTGCACAAGGGCTTCGCGCACGACATCGTCGCGCTGTCCGCCGGCGTGCAGCGCATGGTGCGCTCGGACGTGGGCGCCGCGGGCGTGATGTTCACCATCGACACCGAATCCGGCTTCCCCGACGTCGTCTTCATCACCTCCAGCTACGGCCTGGGCGAAACGGTGGTGCAGGGCGCGGTCAACCCGGACGAGTTCTACGTCTTCAAGCCCACGCTGCAAGCGGGCAAGTACCCCATCATCCGCCGCTCGATCGGCTCCAAGCTGATCAAGATGGAATTCACCGCGCCGGGCGAAGCCGGCCGCGTCAAGACCGTCGACGTGCCCATCGAACTGCGCAACCGCTACTCCATCACCGACGCCGATGTGTCGGAGCTGGCCAAGTACGCGATGATCATCGAGAAGCATTACGGCCGCCCGATGGACATCGAGTGGGGCAAGGACGGCCGCGACGGCAAGATCTACATCCTGCAGGCGCGCCCGGAAACGGTGAAGAGCCAGTCCGCGGGCAAGGCAGAGCAGCGCTTCAAGCTCAAGGGCACCGCGCCCGTGCTGACCAGCGGCCGCGCCATTGGCCAGAAGATCGGCACCGGCCGCGTCCGTGTGATCAATGACCCGTCCGAAATGGAACGCGTGCAGCCCGGTGACGTGCTGGTCGCCGACATGACCGATCCCAACTGGGAACCGGTGATGAAGCGCGCCGCCGCCATCGTGACCAACCGCGGTGGCCGTACCTGCCACGCGGCCATCATCGCGCGCGAGCTCGGCGTGCCGGCCGTGGTCGGCTGCGGCGACGCCACCGACCTGCTCAAGGACGGCACGCTGGTGACGGTGTCGTGCGCCGAGGGCGATGAAGGCCGTGTGTACGACGGCCTGCTCGAAACCGAGGTCACTGAAGTGCAGCGCGGCGAAATGCCGGAAATCGACGTCAAGATCATGATGAACGTCGGTAACCCGCAACTGGCCTTCGACTTCTGCCAGATCCCGAACCAGGGTGTTGGCCTGGCCCGCCTCGAGTTCATCATCAACAACAACATCGGTGTCCACCCGAAGGCCATCCTTGACTACCCGCAAGTCGATGCCGACCTGAAGAAGGCCGTGGAAAGCGTGGCCCGCGGCCATGCCAGCCCGCGTGCGTTCTATGTGGACAAGCTGGCCGAAGGCATCGCCACCATCGGCGCGGCGTTCTACCCGAAGCCCGTCATCGTGCGCCTGTCGGACTTCAAGTCCAACGAGTACAAGAAGCTGATCGGTGGCTCGCGCTACGAGCCGGACGAAGAAAACCCCATGCTGGGTTTCCGCGGCGCCTCGCGCTACATCTCCGAAGACTTCGCCGAAGCCTTCGAGATGGAATGCAAGGCCATGAAGCGCGTGCGCGACGACATGGGCCTGACCAACGTCGAGATCATGGTGCCGTTCGTGCGCACGCTTGGCCAGGCCGAGAAGGTCATCGGCCTGCTGGCCAAGCACGGCCTGAAGCGCGGCGAGAACGGCCTGCGCGTCATCATGATGTGCGAAGTGCCGTCCAACGCGATCCTGGCTGAGGAGTTCCTGCAGTTCTTCGACGGCTTCTCGATCGGCTCGAACGACCTGACCCAGCTCACGCTGGGCCTGGACCGCGACTCCGGCATGGAGCTGCTGGCCAAGGACTTCGACGAACGCGACCCGGCCGTCAAGTTCATGTTGTCGCGTGCCATCTCCACTGCGCTGCGCCTGGACAAGTACGTCGGCATCTGCGGCCAGGGCCCCTCGGACCACCCGGACTTTGCGCTGTGGCTGGCCAAGGAAGGCATCAAATCGATCTCGCTGAACCCCGACTCGGTGGTCGATACCTGGAAGCAACTGGCTTCCTGAGGCATTTGACGTCACAATAGCGGTACACCGGCCCTGCGCCAGGTGTTCCGAACCCCGCAGGCGCTCTGGCGCTGCGGGGTTTTTTGTCTTGGCCGTGGCCAGGACAAAGGCAGGTGAGCAGGTAAGCAAGGAGGGGAAATATGGCGCCGTACTACATCTGGTTTGCGCTGGCCGCGGTGCTGGTGATCGCGGAACTGGGGCTCGGCACCTTGTATTTGCTGATGGTGGCGCTGGGCGCCACCGTGGGCGGCCTGGGTGCGCTGGCCGGGCTTGGCGCAGCCGCCCAGACCCTGATGGCGGCGCTGGTGGCGCTAGCCGGCTTTGTCGCGCTGCGGCGGTCCCGCTACGGGCGCGTCAAGCGCGACGCGGCGGAACGAGACCCCAACGTCAACCCGGATATCGGCCAGGAGCTTGAGGTGCCGGCCTGGGGCGAGGCCGGGCGGGCGCGGGTGCGTTACCGCGGCACCGACTGGGACGTGGAGCTCCAGGCGGCCGGCCCGGCAGCGCCTGGGCGTTTTCGCATCGTCGAGGTACGCGGCAATACGCTCTTCGTCAGCCCGCGGTAGGGCGCAGCCTCGATTTCCACCGGTTTCTCGCCGTTCGTTTTTTTCAACCCCGTCACGGAGGTCCCATGTTCGAATTCTTCGGCAGCCTGCTGCCCCTGCTGATCCTGGTCGCCGTCATCGTGCTGGTGGCGCAAAGCTTCAAGATCGTGCCGCAGCAGCATGCCTGGGTGCTGGAACGCCTCGGCAAGTACCGCGCCACGCTGACGCCGGGGCTGACCGTCGTGCTGCCCTTCATCGACCGCGTGGCCTACAAGCATGTCCTGAAGGAAATCCCGCTCGATGTGCCGAGCCAGATCTGCATTACCAAGGACAACACGCAATTGCAGGTGGACGGCGTGCTGTACTTCCAGGTCACCGACCCGATGAAAGCGTCCTACGGATCCAGCAATTTCGTGGTGGCCATCACTCAGCTGTCGCAGACCACGCTGCGCTCGGTGATCGGCAAGCTGGAGCTGGACAAGACCTTCGAGGAGCGCGAGTACATCAACCACAGCGTGGTCAATGCGCTGGACGAGGCCGCCGCGAGCTGGGGCGTGAAGGTGCTGCGCTACGAGATCAAGGATCTCACTCCGCCCAAGGAAATCCTGCACGCGATGCAGGCGCAGATTACCGCCGAGCGTGAAAAGCGGGCGCTGATCGCCGCGTCGGAAGGCAAGCGCCAGGAGCAGATCAACCTGGCCACGGGCGCGCGCGAGGCCGCCATCCAGAAGTCCGAAGGCGAGCGGCAGGCGGCCATCAACCGGGCGCAGGGCGAGGCCTCTGCGATCCTGGCGGTGGCGGAGGCCAACGCGCAGGCCATCGAGAAGATCGGACATGCCATCCGCACGGACGGCGGCATGGAGGCGGTGAACCTGAAGGTGGCGGAGGAGTACGTGAGCGCCTTCGGCAGTCTGGCCAAGCAGGGCAACACGCTGATCGTGCCGGGCAACCTTGGTGACATGAGCACCATGATTGCGTCGGCGCTGCAGATCGTCAAAGGCCAGCAGAAGGGGGCTTGAAGAAGGGCGATGAAGCGAGGCGGCAGTCTTGCGGCGTGCTGCCAGGCTGCCTCGGTCTATTACTCTTTTCCGGCGCCCTTCATGATCCGCGCTTTCTCCCGCTGCCAGTCGCGGTTCTTCTCGGTTTCGCGCTTGTCGAACATCTTCTTGCCCTTGGCCAGGCCGATCTCGCATTTGACGCGTCCGCGCGTGTAATGCAGGTTGAGCGGCACGATCGTGAAGCCGCGCTGCTCCACCTTGCCGATCAGGCGTTTGATCTCTTCGGCCTTGAGCAGCAGCTTGCGAGTGCGCACCGCATCGGGCGAGATATGGGTGGAGGCGCTGTTCAGCGCGCTGATATGGGCGCCGATCAGGAACAGCTCGGCGTCGCGAATGACCACGTAGCCTTCCTTGATCTGCACGCGTCCCGCGCGGATCGCCTTGACTTCCCAGCCCTCGAGCACGATCCCCGCCTCATATCGCTCTTCGATGAAGTAGTCGAAAAAGGCTTTCTTGTTGTCTGCGATGGTCATGCGGTCCGGATAGTGGAAATGGAGATAAGTAAAACAAACACCAAAAACGAAGGGGAAAGCCGCTGCGGCGACGCTGCAGGGCCACGCAAGGCCATAAGGCCGTGGTTTGAGCGCTATCGTGCGCGTCCGGGGTGCCGTCGGCGCGCGCGTGGGCTAAAATCGGGATTCTAGCAAACCGGCCCGCTCCGGTGGATTCCGCAGTGCGTCATGGCGCTGGCGGCGCTTCGCGCGGGCCATGATTCCCCACTACATGGCAGACGTCCATAAATCCGTGCTGCTCGGCCATTCCGCCGAGCAGATGTACAACCTGGTCACGCAAGTCGAGGACTATCCCAAGTTCCTCCCCTGGTGCGGTGGCGTGGAGGTGTTCGAGCAGACCGAGACAATGCTCGACGCCAAGATCTACATCCACTTCAACGGCATCAAGCAGTACTTCCACACCCGCAATACGCAGGAGCGGCCCACCAAGATCGATATGGTGTTCGAGGACGGGCCCTTCAAGACCTTCAGCGGTTCCTGGCGCTTCACGCCCCTGCGCGAGGATGCCTGCAAGATCGAATTCCACCTGCACTACGAGTTCTCCAGCTTCCTGCTGGAGAAAATCATCGGGCCGGTGTTCAACATGATCGCCAATACGTTTGTCGACGCGTTCGTCAAGCGTGCCGAAGTGGTCTATGGCAATGGCTGACGAGGCCGGCATCCCCGGCACTGCACCTGCGGTGCGTATCTCGGTTTGCTACGCCCGTCCTGGCGACGCCTTCCTGAAGGAACTCGAGGTGCCCCCGGCACCACCATTGTCGCCGCGATTGCCGCTTCAGGCTTGCTGCAGGCTTGTCCGGAGGTGGATCCCGCCACCATGCGGGTCGGCATTTTCAGCAAGCTCAAGACACCGGACACCCTGGTGCGGGCCGGCGACCGCATCGAGGTCTATCGCCCGCTGGTGGCCGATCCCAAGTCGGCGCGCAACCGGCGCGTGCAGAAGACCCGCAAGGGCGGCACGCGCGAAGGGCTGAAATGGCTACGTGGCGGCTGACTGGCGCCGGCACGGAGTACGCAGGCGCTCAGGCGCTCAGGCGCAGTTTTGCTCGAGACTGGCGTTGACGCGTTGCAATTCGGCCTGCCGCTCGTCATCGTTCAGATGACGCGGCGTGCCGTCTGGCGCTGGCACGGCAATGCGGCGGTTCTGCTGCAGCGAAGTCGCATAGTTGCGCGATTGCGCGCAGCGCACCTGGCGTTCCTGCGCGGCCAGGTCCTTGGCGGCCTGGTCCGCTTCCGCTTCGACTGCGCGGCACGGCGCTTTTGGAAGGCCTCCTCGGCACTTGCCATGGACTCCGCTTTTACCTTGCCATCGCCCTTCGCGGCCGGCGCGGGCTGGGTGCCTGCAACAACGCCTGCTGGGCCAGCTCCCGCCGCTGGCGAGCCGCCAGGCTCGATCGGGCGCAAGCTGCCGGCAAAGCGTCCGGGGGCCTTGATCACACTGGCGGCAGGCACCGAGGGCGGCGGCGGCACGTCGCTGTAGACCATGCGGCCATTGCCGTCGCGCCACTGCCATTGCGAATCCGTCTGGGCGGTGGCAGCCTGGCACAGGCAGGCGAGGGCGGCCAGCGTGGCGAGATTGAAGAGCGCGGTCGATCGTTTCATGGCTTGGCGTGTAGGGAGGCAGCCTGCGGTGACAAGTGCGGCAGCAGGGCGCGCAGGGCTGGAACCCCACTGCGCGAGTGACTCGCGCGCCCTTGGCTGCCGGGATTGGCCGCTAGTTTAGGCAGACTTGTCGACAGCGTGCAAGCGCACCGACCAGGCCACGCCAATCATCAGCAACACAATGGCCGCGATTTCCAGCGGGCGTGGCAGCCGATGGTCGAAGACAAAGCCATACGCCAGCGCGAACAACGTCTCGAACACGATCATCTGGCCCGACAAGGTGAGCGGCAGGCGGCGGCTGGAGATATTCCACAGGTTGTTGCCGATCAGCGACGCGCCGAGCGCCACGGCCGCGTTAACCATCCAGAACCATTGCCAGTCGCGCCCGCCGCTGGCCGCGGCGAGGCTGTCGCCGGCCACCAGCCAGCCCAGCAATGCCAGCAGCGCCAGCACCACCGACACCACGCCGGTGGAGATGCCATAGAGCGCGGACCATTCATTGCCGCTGTACTGCGGGTTGCGCTGCAGGTAGCGTGCGTTATCGACCGCGTAGAGCGTCCAGCACACCAGCGCGCCGGCCGCGCACATCACGCCGGCCAGGCGTTGCCAGACGCTGCGCACCGCCTCGCCCGCGGCAGCGCCATGCGCGTGCCCTGCGCCGGAGAACAGGTCGATATTGATGCAGGCGATGCCGGCGGCCACCACCAGCAACGGCCAGATCAGGCGCGACAGCGGCACGGCGCCATGGTCGCGCCGGCCCATGATGGTGACGGAGATGGGCAGGATGCCGATGATCAGCGAGGTGGGGCCCACGCCGGCAAGCTGTACGCCAAACGCCAGCAGCACGTAGTACAGCAGGTTGCCGGTGAAGGCCTGGCGTAGCAGTGCAAGGCAATCCGCGCGCGTGAGCTTGCGCGCAATGCGCTTCATCAGCGGCACCGCGGCGATGAAAGCGACCAGCCCGTAGGCCAGGTAGCGGCCGATCGCGAGTTCCCAGGGGGAGAATACGGGCAGCAGCTTGGGGGCAATGAACACCATGCCCCAGAAGGCGCCGGCCAGCAGGCCGCACAGTACGCCGATACCCATTGTTGCTTGCCTATCCCTGAAAAAAGACAAAGAGCATAGCAGACTTGAACAAGGGCACTCGCAGGCGCGTCAAGAAACGTGCCATTCCTGTATAATTCGGTTTTGCGCCTAGAGGAATTGCTATGCGTCTTGTCCAGAAAGCACTCACATTCGATGACGTGCTCCTCGTGCCGGCCTATTCGTCGGTACTGCCCCGGGATGTTTCGCTCCGTACCCGCCTGACCCGTTCGATCGAATTGAACATTCCGCTGGTATCCGCCGCCATGGATACCGTCACGGAAGCCCGCCTGGCGATTGCCATGGCGCAGGCCGGTGGTATCGGCATCGTCCACAAGAACCTGAAGCCGGCCGACCAGGCCCGGGAAGTGGCGCGCGTGAAGCGCTACGAATCCGGCGTGCTGCGTGACCCCATCACGATTCCCCCAGACATGAAGATCCGTGATGTGATTGCATTATCACATCAATACGGCATCTCCGGTTTCCCGGTGGTGGAAGGCAAGACGGTCGTCGGCATCATCACCAACCGCGACCTGCGTTTCGAGGAAGAACTCGACGCGCCCGCGCGCGCCAAGATGACCCCGCGCGAAAAGCTCGTCACGGTGGGCGAAGACGCCTCGCTGGAGGACGCCAAGCGCCTGATGAACCGCCACCGCCTCGAGCGCGTGCTGGTGGTCAACAAGGATTTCGAGCTGAACGGCCTGATCACCGTCAAGGACATCCAGAAGGCAGTGGAGCATCCGCTCGCCAGCAAGGATGACCGCGGCCAGCTGCGCGTAGGCGCCGCAGTCGGCGTGGGCCCTGACAACGATGAACGCGTCGACCTGCTGGTCAAGGCCGGCGTGGACGTGATCGTGGTAGACACCGCCCACGGCCACAGCCAGGGCGTGCTGGACCGCGTGCGCTGGGTCAAGCAGAACTATCCGCAGGTGCAGGTGATCGGCGGCAACATCGCCACCGGCTCGGCCGCGCGGGCGCTGGTCGATCATGGCGCCGACGGCGTCAAGGTTGGCATCGGCCCGGGTTCGATCTGCACCACCCGTATCGTCGCTGGCGTGGGCGTGCCGCAGATCACCGCGGTCTCCAACGTGGCCGAAGCCCTCAAGGGCACCGGCGTGCCGCTGGTGGCCGACGGCGGCATCCGCTACTCGGGCGACATCGCCAAGGCACTGGCTGCCGGCGCGCATGTGGTCATGATGGGCGGCATGTTCTCCGGTACCGAAGAGGCACCGGGCGAAGTGTTCCTGTACCAAGGGCGTTCTTTCAAGAGCTACCGCGGCATGGGTTCGGTCGGCGCGATGAAAGACGGCGCGGCAGATCGTTACTTCCAGGAAGACAACACCGCCAACGTCGACAAGCTGGTCCCCGAAGGCATTGAAGGCCGCGTGGCCTACAAGGGCTCGGTCACCGCCATCATCCACCAGATGTGCGGCGGCGTGCGTGCCTCCATGGGTTACTGCGGCAGCAGCTCGATCGCCGACTGGCACGAGACGTCCGAGTTCGTGCAGATCACCGCCGCGGGCATGCGCGAGTCGCATGTGCACGACGTGCAGATCACCAAGGAAGCGCCGAACTACTACATCGACTAAGTCGGGCTGAGTCGAACAAGTGCGTCGACCAGGCAGGTCTCTATGAACTGGCGGCTGCGCGGGACCCGGATGTCCTGCCAGCCGCGCGCCGGCTGCGCCGACCGGCGCCGCCCCCAAGCCAGGCCCCGCGCCAGGCCGGAGGAGTTCTTATGAAAGTATTGCTGCGTGCCGTGCTGTTCCTGGACGCATTGCTGAATCTGCTGCTCGGCATCGTCATGCTGCTGTCGCCTTTCACGACCTTCTACAGCGCGCTGCAATTGCCGCAGCCGCAGCCCGCCATGTACGGGCAGTTGCTCGGCGTGGCCCTGATCGGCCTGGCCTTGCTCCTGTGGCAGGCGACCGTCAACGGGCAGCTCACGGTGGCGGTGGCGCGAACAGTCGGGCAGGTCAACCTGGCCAGCGCGGTGCTGATCGTGGCGTGGATGCTCATGTTCGACCTGCCCGTGCAGGGCGCCGGAAAGATCTGGCTGCCGGTGCTGGCCGCGATGCTGGCCTTCTTCGCCGCGGTGCAGATCCCGGCCGCCAAGCGCGTACGCGTGCGCGAACGCGAGCAACGTGAACAACGGGAGCTGCAAAAAGAAACGCAAAACAAGGATGCCGGCGCCGCCCCGTGGCACGCCGGCCGCAATCACCCGAATACCGGCGCGAGCCGAGTGTCACGCCACCGCCCGGCTATGGTCCGGGCACCGAAGTGATGACCGAGCCCGCACCGGACGAAACGCCATCCGCCCATCATGCACGACAAAGTCCTCATCCTTGATTTCGGCTCGCAAGTTACGCAGCTGATCGCCCGCCGCGTGCGCGAAGCGCACGTCTACTGCGAGATCCACCCGAACGACGTCACGGACGAATTCGTGCGCGAGTTCGCGCCCAAGGGCATCATCCTGTCCGGCAGCCACGCCAGCACCTACGAAGACCACCAGCTGCGCGCGCCGCAGGCCGTGTGGGACCTCGGCGTGCCGGTGCTGGGCATCTGCTACGGCATGCAGACCATGGCCGTGCAGCTGGGCGGCAAGGTGGAATGGAGCGACCATCGCGAGTTCGGCTACGCCGAGATGCGCGCGCATGGCCACACCGCGCTGCTCAAGGACCTGGAGGACTTCTCCACGCCCGAAGGCCACGGCATGCTCAAGGTCTGGATGAGCCACGGCGACAAGGTTGCCGAGCTGCCGCCCGGCTTCAAGCTGATGGCCTCCACGCCGAGCTGCCCGATCGCCGGCATGGCCGACGAAGCGCGCGGCTACTATGCAGTGCAGTTCCACCCGGAAGTCACGCACACGGCCAAGGGCCGCGACATGCTCGAGCGCTTCGTGCTGAAGATCGCCGGCGCCAAGCCTGACTGGGTCATGCACGACCATATCGCCGAAGCCGTCGCCAAGATCCGCGAACAGGTGGGCGACGAAGAAGTGATCCTCGGCCTGTCCGGCGGCGTCGATTCGTCGGTGGCCGCGGCCCTGATCCATCGCGCCATCGGCGACCAGCTCACCTGCGTGTTCGTCGACCACGGCCTGCTGCGCCTGAACGAAGGCAAGATGGTGATGGACATGTTCGCCGGCCGCCTGCACGCCAAGGTCATCGCCATCGACGCCTCCGAGCAGTTCCTCGGCCACCTGGCCGGCGTGACCGATCCCGAGCAAAAGCGCAAGATCATCGGTCGCGAGTTCGTCGAAGTGTTCCAGGCCGAAGCCAAGAAGCTGACCAACGCGAAGTGGCTGGCCCAAGGCACGATCTACCCCGACGTGGTGGAATCCGGTGGCACCAAGACCAAGAAGGCCACCACCATCAAGAGCCACCACAATGTGGGCGGCCTGCCGGAAACGCTGGGCCTCAAGCTGCTTGAGCCGCTGCGCGACCTGTTCAAGGACGAAGTCCGCGAACTCGGCGTGGCGCTCGGCCTGCCGCCGGAAATGGTCTACCGCCATCCGTTCCCGGGCCCGGGCCTGGGCGTGCGTATCCTGGGCGAAGTCAAGCGCGACTACGCCGAGCTGCTGCGCCGCGCAGATGCGATCTTCATCGAAGAGCTGCGTGGCACGGTGGCCACCGAGCAAGACGCCGCCGCCGGCATGTGCGAGCCCTCGCAAGTGGGCAAGAGCTGGTATGACCTGACCAGCCAGGCGTTTGCGGTGTTCCTGCCGGTCAAGTCCGTTGGCGTGATGGGCGACGGCCGCACCTATGACTACGTGGTGGCGCTGCGTGCGGTGCAGACCACGGACTTCATGACGGCGCATTGGGCGCATTTGCCGTACGCGCTGCTGGGGCGGTGCTCGAACCGCATCATCAATGAGGTGCGTGGTTTGAATCGCGTGGTGTATGACGTGTCGGGCAAGCCGCCGGCGACGATCGAGTGGGAGTGAAATTCCCGTTGGGAAACATTATTCGCTAGTTGATTGACTATTAAAGCCCTGTTTTTACAGGGCTTTATATTTCGGATTGTCGCCTGGTAGTTCTCGCATTCTGGAGAGTGTTGGAGGAACTCGTGGCGATTCAGTTTGGTACAACTGCACTTGGCGTTGCCGTGGATATCGCCATGGCACATGGAAGCTCGCCGGTTCCAGCCATGTCTTGCGCCGTGGCGTTCCCCTGTCAAATTATCCGTATGCGGCAGCGTTTGTGGAAAGCATCGATGCATTGCACGGCACCGGCGTGGCGGCAGATAGTAGCGGCTACATCATTTTTAGCACCATTTTTGGAATTCTCCCGTGGAAATTAAAGTCAACTTTCTCGATAAACTACGTCTTGAAGCCAAGTTCGATGACTTCACGGTAGTGGCCGACCAGCCTATCCGTTATAAGGGCGATGGCTCGGCGCCTGGTCCCTTCGATTATTTTCTGGCCTCATCGGCCTTGTGTGCCGCTTACTTTGTGAAGTTGTACTGCGTAACCCGCAATATTCCTACCGAAAATATCCGCCTGTCGCAGAATAATATTGTTGATCCGGAAAACCGTTACCAACAGATTTTCAAGATTCAGGTTGAGTTGCCGCCGGATATCTCGGACATGGACCGCCGAGGTATTTTGCGCTCTATCGAGCGTTGTACGGTGAAAAAAGTGGTGCAAGCCGGACCCGAGTTTGTCATTGAAGAGGTAGAGAACTTGGATGCCGATGCTCAGTCGTTGCTGGCGTTGAAGCCGGCTTCTGACGCCAGCACCTATATTGTGGGCAAGGATCTGCCGTTGGAGCAAACCATCGCCAATATGTCGGGCGTTTTGGCGGATCTGGGCATGAAGATTGAAATCGCTTCGTGGCGCAATATCGTTCCCAATGTGTGGTCGCTGCATATCCGCGATGCGCACTCGCCGATGTGTTTTACCAATGGCAAGGGAGCGACCAAAGAAAGCGCGTTGGCGTCGGCGTTAGGGGAGTTTATCGAGCGCCTGAACTGCAACCATTTCTATGGCGGTACGTTTTGGGGCGAGGACATCGCCAATGCGGCGTTTGTTCATTACCCGAACGAGCGCTGGTTCATGCCTGGCCCGGAGGATGCGCTGCCGGCTGAAATTCTGGATGCATACTGCCTGCAAATTTATAATTCCGATGGCGAGTTGCATGGCTCGCATCTGTACGACACCAACTCCGGCAATGTACAGCGCGGTATCTGTTCGCTGCCGTATGTGCGGCAGTCGGACGGCGAAGTGGTGTATTTTCCATCCAACCTGATCGAAAACCTATTCGTCAGCAATGGCATGAGTGCCGGTAATACGCTGGCTGAAGCGCAGGTGCAATGCCTTTCCGAAATTTTCGAACGGGCGATAAAGCGCGAAATTCTGGAAGGTGAAATCGCATTGCCTGATGTGCCGCACGAAGTGCTGGCGAAATACCCCGGCATTCTGGCCGGAATTCAGGGGTTGGAAGAGCAGGGCTTTCCGGTGCTGGTAAAGGACGCGTCGCTGGGCGGGACCTATCCGGTGATGTGCGTCACCTTGATGAACCCGCGGACAGGCGGTGTCTTTGCCTCGTTCGGCGCGCACCCAAGCTTCGAAGTGGCGCTGGAACGGAGTCTGACGGAATTGCTGCAGGGGCGCAGTTTTGAAGGCCTGAACGATTTACCTCAGCCCACCTTTGTCAGTAACGCCGTGACGGAATCAAACAACTTTGTTGAGCACTTCATCGATTCCAGCGGTGTGGTGTCGTGGCGCTTTTTCAGCGCCAAAGCGAATTTCGAGTTTGTTGAGTGGGATTTTTCTGGCCAGGGTGAAAACTCCAATGCCGAGGAAGCCGCAACGTTGTTCGGCATTCTCGAAGACATGGGCAAAGAGACTTACATGGCGGTGTATGACCAGCTGGGTGCCGTAGCCTGCCGGATTTTGGTGCCTGGTTATTCGGAAGTTTACCCGGTAGAGGATTTGATCTGGGATAACACAAACAAGGCGCTGTTGTTCCGCGCCGACATTTTGAACTTGCATCGCCTGGACGATGCCGGCCTGGAGGATCTGCTTGAGCGGTTGGATAACAGTGAGCTGGATGAGTACTCCGATATTGCCACTTTGATCGGCATCGAATTTGACGAGAATACGGACTGGGGGCAGCTGACAGTTCTCGAGTTGAAGCTGCTGATTCATCTCGCCCTGCAGCAGTTGGAGGAGGCGCAAGAGCTGGTAGGAGCCTTCCTGCAGTACAACGACAACACGGTCGAGCGCGGATTGTTTTACCAGGCCTTGAATGTGGTGCTGGAGGTGCTGCTCGATGACGACCTGGAACTAGACGACTACGCGGTCAACTTCCGTCGGATGTTTGGCAACGCTCGGATGGACGCGGTAATGGGGTCAGTGGACGGCAGCGTGCGCTTCTTCGGATTAACGCCAACGAGTATGAAACTGAAGGGTTTCGATAGGCACCACCGCCTGATCGACAGTTACAAAAAATTGCATAAGGCGCGGGCCAATGTGGCGGCTACAGCCAGCTAGGGTTACGAGTCATGGCTGGATGCGATGATGCCGTTCAGGGGGCGGCGTTGGATCGCGGTGACAGAGGACGGCTTCCAACAAGCAACGTGTACGGCGGTCTCAATCTACACCCGTATCTCTGAGGGGCGCCTACTGACAAGGTCTGCTTGTCTTATGAAGCGTTTATGGAGCCGGCCAGGAAGCCGCGCACGCCTGGCCAGCCCGAATTGAATGCGCCGAACGGCGCTCGGGATCGGTCTTCTTGCCGGTAGCCCCCGCTTCAGCCTGCCTCTTCCCTATGGCCTGCCGCCAGCTCGCTCATGACCTGCGCTTCCCGTGCAATCCCGGCTGCCAGCGACAGCACGTCGCTCTGGAACGCCTGATTCAATGCGCCAAAGGTGTAGTGGCCATGAGTGATGCCAGCTTCGATCCCAGCAACGCCGCGCTTCTTGAATTTGAGTATCCCGAGATGCCGCGGAGCCGATCGACCATACTAAAGGTTGATTGATATATCAGACGCGTTGCGAGAATACTCTAGCAAAACAAGCTCATCCCACATCCCCATCGTGCAGTGGAGACAGGAACCATGACACACGGCACCGCGCAGATTGGATCGACGCCCTATCGCACGAACATCGTCGTATCGGGCCACGCAATCACGGCCGATGAACCCCACGCGCTCGGCGGACAAGGGGCTGGACCGGCCCCCTACGATTTATTGCTTGCAAGCTTGGGAGCGTGCACCGCCATCACGCTCAAGATGTATGCCGAACGCAAAGGTTGGGTCCTTGAGTCGCTCGAAGTTTCCCTGCGGCTTCTTGGGGCAGACGAGCTCCGCATCGAGCGGACGCTTGTGATCAAGGGGCTGGAGGACAGCCAGAAAACGCGTCTGGCGGAGATTGCCGAGCGCACGCCCGTCACGAAGACGTTGAGAGCCGGGTTGCCGATCGAAACTCACCTCGCGTGACGCTGATCTGGTTCACGCAGACAACCGCCGACCTTCCCGAAGCTGACGGCTCGTGGCAATGAACCCTCAAGACGCCGCTCTCGAGAGGAGAACGCTCATATGATCCAGCAGCAGACAGACGGTGTCGGAGAGCGCAGGCACCAGATATTCCCCGTCCTGACACCGATCCAGGTTGAGGCGGCGCGCCGGTTCGCAAGCGGTCCGCCGCGGTATTTTGCGTCGGGTGAGATTGTCTTCGCCACGGGGGAGAGGAATGTGCCCGTCTGGCTCGTGCTGGATGGCTCGATCGACGTTCAGCGCCGGGATGGTCTTGACGAGGAAACGCCAATCACCACCCATCGAGCAGGGCAGTTCACGGGAGAGGTCAGCCAGATTGACGGCCGTGCGTCGATCGCCTCGGCGCGAGCCGGTCCTGATGGCGCTACGCTGCTTCCGTTCAATCCGCCGCATTTGCGAGCCCTGATGATCGGATCGGCGGAGGTCGGTGAGATCGTCATGCGCGCGCTGATCTTGCGCCGTGTCAGGCTGATCGAACACGGCGGCTCGGGCACGATCCTGATTGGTGCGCCAGACGATGCGCATCTTCTGCGCCTCCAGGGCTTCCTGACCCGCTGCGGCTATCCCAACCACGTCATGGATCCCAAAGTCGATGGCGGCGGGCGCAGCTTTATTGAGCGGATGGCGCTTCTCCCCACCGACCTGCCGCTGGTGGTCTGCCCTAGCGGCAACGTGCTGAAGCGGCCCGATGAGCGGGAGCTGGCGGCCTGTCTCGGCATCATCCCCAAGATCGAGCAGCAGAAGACCTACGACGTCGCCATCGTCGGCGCGGGACCGGCCGGGTTGGCCGCAGCGGTCTATGGCGCTTCGGAGGGCCTCTCGGTGATCGTTCTGGACGAGCGCGCCATGGGCGGCCAGGCCGGCGCGTCGGCGCGAATCGAAAATTATCTTGGCTTTCCTACAGGCATCTCAGGACAGGCGCTGGCTGGCCGCGCATTCACCCAGGCCCTCAAATTCGGGGCTGAGGTGGCCATCCCTGTGAGCGTTGGGCGGCTCGATCGCCACGAGGATCGGCTGACGCTCAAGCTATCCGGCGACTCGACAGTGGCCGCGCGTACTATCGTGATTGCCTCAGGTGCCGCCTACCGACACCCCGACATTGCCGGTCTCGCGCATTTCGAGGGCTCCGGAGTTTCCTATTGGGCATCCCCGATCGAAGCCCGCTTGTGTGCTGGCAAGGAAATCGCTCTTGTCGGCGGCGGCAACTCGGCGGGCCAGGCGATCGTGTTTCTCGCGCCACACGTGAAGCGGCTTCACGTGTTCGTCCGGCGAGACCTGTCGGAGACGATGTCCCGCTACCTCATCGACCGCATCTCGGCACTGTCCAACGTGGAGATTCATGTCGGTACGGATCTGACCGGACTCGCCCCCACTGGCGACACGCTCGCCAGCGCCACCGTTCGCGATCGCGCCAGCGGCACCTCGACGCACTACGATATCTGCCACCTGTTCCTGTTCATCGGCGCGACGCCGCATACCTGCTGGCTCAACGACTCGATTGCGACGGATGACAAGGGCTTCATTCTTACTGGCGCATCGACCTTATCTCTCGAGGCCAGCATGCCTGGAGTCTTTGCAATCGGCGACGTCCGCGCTGGCTCGACCAAGCGAGTTGCCGCTGCGGTCGGCGATGGTGCCGCTGCCATCTCCCAGATCCACAGTTACCTCAGCAAACTGACAAAGGAGGTGGCATGAAGACCTGTGACCATGCGGATACGATCCGTGATGTCGTGCCAAGCGCCCTGGGTTATGAAGAATGCCTCAAGGTGGGCAGCCCGTGGGTGCATCTTCGGTTGTGCCGAACCTGCGGTCACGTTGGCTGCTGCGATAACTCTCCTCTCAAGCATGCCCGCGCGCATTTCGAAAAAACCGGACATCCAATCATTGAGGGATATGACCCCCCTGAGGGATGGGGGTGGTGCTACATTGATCGGGAAGAGATCGTGCTCCCGGGCCAGACGCCGCAGCGAGGACCCATCCCACGGTTCGTCTGACGGAGCGCTAATCGGGCTTGTATGAACGCGTAGGGTCTGGCAGGTGCGCAGTCGCATCCCTCACCGCACTCCGAAGCGTCCGTTTCACGAACTTCGAAATTCAAAATATTTGAATAATGTGTGCGCGAATCAATCACTTTTGGCGAAGCTCTCGCTGCTGTAGTTAGCCCCATGGCGTCGAAATGACAAAAAACGCCGTCAAACAACGTCAATCTAATTGAATTAACTCGTGGCGAAGGCTGCGGATTGTCACAGGATCGCAGTCTCAAATGAACAGGAGAACTCCCATGTCCAAACTACCGTTGCTCGAACCCGCCGATTGCGCATTGATCCTCGTTGATGAACAGGCAGGCCTTGCGTTCGCTGCGGGTTCTCAAGACCCCCAGATTCTGCGCAGTAATGGCCTTGCCGTCGCGAAGACGGCGGTCGCCTTTGACTTGCCGGTTGTGGTCTCCACTTCGGCGTCGAAGGTGTACAGCGGCCCATTGATGCCGGCTTTTCGGGAAGTGCTGCCAAACGTCACGCCGATTGAACGCCGCAACATGAACCTTTGGGAAGATGATGCGGTGCGCGACGCGATTACGGCTACCGGAAAGCGTACGCTGATCATCGCGGGCATGCTGACGGAGGCCTGCGTGAGCTTCCCGGTTCTTTCTGCGCTGTCCGAGGGATATCAAGTGCACGTCGTTGCCGATGCTTGCGGTGGACTGACACCAACAAGCCATGACCTTGCGTTGCGACGGATGGCTTCCGCTGGCGCAGTGATGACTTCCTGGCTCCAACTCCTTCTCGAATTCCAGAGGGACTGGACTCGTCATGACACATATGAGAAGGCGCGCTCGATCGTGGTTGAGCATGGTGGTGGGTATGGCACGGGCCTCGCCTATGCGCGTGACATGATCAAACCGACATGATTGCCCTCAATTCAGGCGATTAACGCTATTTGCAGGATGTATACGACATGACAGCCATCAGCGATTCGCAGCCCCACGACAACTCTGCCATCAGCTTGTGGGCGCAATGCCGCACGGCAGTGCTGCTCACCGTCGTGGGAGGGGCCATCGACACCATAGGCTTCATCGCTTTGCTCGGTTTTTTCACCGCCCATGTGACCGGCAACCTGGTGCTGGCCGGCGCGGCCTTCGTGAAGGGAGGGGCGGGCATGTGGATCAAACTGGGGGCCATTCCGTTATTTATCGCCACGGTCATGTTTGCCAAAATGTGGATTGACCGCTGTAGCCAGTCCCACAAGACCCTGGGCTGGCTGTTCGTGGCGGAGGCTGTGTTCCTGTTGGGCTTCATGCTGGTGGGCCTGTACTTCGATCCGCTTCGCGACCCCGACGCGGGCGAACTGGCGCTGACCGGCGGCCTGGGCCTGATGGCCTTGGCAATCCGCAATACGGCGAGCAAGACGTTGATCAAGCACATCAGCCCCAGCACCATGATGACTGGCAATACCACTCAGTTCGGTATCGATTTATCGAATTTCGTACGCACGCTCAGCCGAGAGCATGGGGTGGCCGTGCTGAAAAGCGGGAGCATCGTAGTTGGTTTCGTCCTGGGCGCGTTTCTTGGTGCCGTGCTTTACATGCGTGTTGGATTCTGGAGCGTGCTGCCTTTCGCGCTGGTAATTTTGTATCTGGCCAGCCTGTCCTTTCGTAAACAATTAATCTGAGGGAGGCCATGGTCATAAACAAAAGCCGACTGGAATCCTTCAGTGATGGTGTCATATCGGTGAGCCTGACGCTGATGCTGTATCAGATTCAGCTTCCCGCCGAATTTAACTGGAACGGAGTGCAAGCGGAGGCCCATCATTTCTTCGGATATGTGCTCAGTTTTATTTACGTCGGAATTTATTGGAATAATCACCATCACTTGTTCCAGATGGTGCGCGGCATCAATGGAAAGGTCATGTGGGCCAATCTCAATCTGTTGTTCTGGTTGACGATGATTCCCATAACCACCACCTGGACTGGAAAGTCAGAATTCTCGGAAGTTCCAACCGCGTTGTATGCCTTTGTGCTGTTCATGTGTGCCGTATCCTATTGGGTATTGCAACGTGTCATCATGGCATTGGAGGGGAAGGGCTCCTCCCTCGCAGGTGCGATTGGCAAAGATCTGAAGGGGAGATTATCTCTGGTTGTCTACGCACTGGCGATCGTGGTAAGTTTTTTAGCAGCATTGCAGCAACACTTATTCTAATTGCGATGGCTGCATTTTGGTTTCTTCCCGATTCGCGAATCGAAAGGTATCTTTTGGGGAAAGAGGGCAAGAAGCCATAAGTGAGCGTTTTGTAGTTCTTTGAACCTGTCTACTCCACTTGCAGTAGTTCAGGAGAAGAACTCCGCACCCATCACATGCGCGACTAGCTGTCAGCGTTGATTTGCCGTCTCATGGCTCATTTCTCCATGTTCGGCGCGACTGGATCGACTGTGCCCAATGGCCCATAAGGCGAATGCCGCGATCAGCGATGGAACAATCAGCAAGCTGAAGACAGCGCCGATGGTCCAGCCGAGCCCCAGCAGAGTGGCGCCCACGAAAGCGCTTGCGACGCCGCCGAATCGCCCGACGCCAAACATCCAGGCGACCCCCGTGCCGCGGCCTTCGGTGGGGTAGAGCACTGCTGCGTACGAGGCCATGGACGTTACAGGCGCCGTCACGACAGTACCGGAGGCAAACAACAGGATGCCCAGCAGCATGGGGTGGCCGGCACATTGACCCGCAATGAGCACAAGGACACCAGTCAGCAGGAAGGCGAGGGTGATGGTGCGCCGGGCCGTCCATCGGTCCATCAGCCAGCCAGCGCACAGGTTGCCGAGCACACCACCAAGGGGCATCAGCGAAGCGATCAACGCGCCGTTCCATCGCGAATGCGCGCAAGTCGTCGGACGCGTCAACGATCTGACCGACCAGATGCGCGAACTTCGCGCCACACCCACGGGAAGGCTGCGCATCCAGATGCTGCCCGGCTTTGCGCTCGGGCACTTTGGTGCCGCGCTGGCGGAATTCGCTGATCGAACGGCGTTTGTTCCCTGTGCGACGCCTCTTTTGCTCCGCGCCTTCGTATCTGGACAATCACGGCACGCCGCAGCACGGGACGCAACGTTGGTCGGGCACTCGATCGGCGGTGGCGAGATCGCACGCTACGTCAGTCGTCATGGCAGCGGACGTGTCGCGAAGGTGATTCTGGTCGGCTCGGTAGCCCCCACAACCGCTGGCGTGCCCAAGGAAATATTTGACGGAATCCGGAAGGCATTGGCTGACAACCGCGGGCAGTTCTTCAAAGATCTCGCTGGCCCGTTCCTTGGTATCAATCGTCCGAACGCCAGTGTTCCCCAAGGCACAGTTGACGCATTCTGGTTGCAGGGCATGTCTGGCGGCATCCTGGGGCAGATCGACTGCATTCGGGCATTCTCCGAGGTCGACTATACCGGGGACATGAAGAGGATTTCTGTGCCGACACTGATTCTCCACGGCGACGACGACCAGAATGTGCCAATCGAGATCTCCGCGCAGCAGTCAGTGAAGCTCATTCCGAACGCAACGCTGAAGGTGTACCCGGGCGGCTCGCATGGCATCGTCATGACCCATGTTCATGAGATCAATGCCGATATCCTCGGTTTCCTGAAGACCTGATCGCTTCCGATACGGGTGTACAGCGCCCGAGGATTTCTACGAGCCGGCCGTGAGGCGGAAAACATGACATCGCGACTGATGCAAAATTGCATCACACCATTCGAAGCATGCAATGGTGCGACGTTTTCGCGAACACTGGAGCGAGCGGCTCGAAGGAGACGGGCGCCTGGTTCCGGTTGTGGATAGCGCATGTCCTTTGGCCCGCGCAGCGGATGCACATCGTCGAATGGAGTCGGCGGTCAATGTCGGCTGGATCATTCTGACGATGGACTCGGTAGTCGATTGATCCCAAGCACGAGCCAGGTCAGGTGCAAGGGGATATCAGCGGGGAGGGCTTCCCCCGCTGACCGTACGATCAAGTGATTAGCGTCTGTGCGACGATCGCCGCCACCGCTACGCTTGAGGTGCTGATCGCCAGCCAGCATCCAAGCAGCAGGGCGCCATTGACCACGCTTCGAGCTGGTTTCATGTTGTGTGCTCCCGGGATTGACTGACGGCGCGCCTGAATCAGCGTTCGATGACCGGCGCGTGCACGGGCGCCAGCGATTCGTGCGGGGTTGCCGTGCGTTGCGCGGTCTTGTGGACCATCGTGTAGGCGTAATCGACGCCCATGCCATATGCGCCCGAGTGCTCCTTGGCCACGGCCATTACCTCGTCGTACGTTTCGCGGTTCTTCCAGTCGCGTTGCCACTCCAGCATGACCTGTTGCCAGGTCACTGGCACCACGCCTGCCTGGACCATGCGCTGCATGGCGTAGTCATGCGCTTCCTTGGTCGTGCCGCCAGAAGCGTCGACCACCATGTAGATCTCGTAGTCACCTTCCAGCATCGCGCACAGCGCGAACGTGGTGTTGCAGACCTCGGTCCACAGGCCGGCCACCACCACTTTCTTGCGGCCATTGGCGGCCAGCGCGTCGCGCACCTTCTGGTCGTCCCAGGAGTTCATCGAGGTACGCTCCAGCGTTTGTTTGCCGGGGAAGACGTCGAGCAGTTCGGGGTAGGTGTAACCCGAGAACGATTCAGACTCGACCGTGGTGATGGTGGTCGGCACCTCGAAGATCTTCGCCGCCTTGGCCAGGCCCACGACGTTGTTCTTCATGGTCTGGCGGTCCATCGACTGCACACCGAAGGCCATCTGGGGCTGGTGGTCGATGATGATCAATTGGCTGTTGCGCGGGGTCAGGACTTCAAGCTTGGCGTTCGACATGGTGCTCTCTCGGATGAAAATAATTCAATGATATTGCGTTTTGGAATGGCGGCGCTTTGTTTGCTCGGTGGCGTTGTCGCGCTGTCCATGTGCAGAACTATAGCGATCGGAAGTGCGCGACAAGCCAGTCATGATTGTCAGTGTTGTTCAAAAAAATTGATGTTTCGGAGGTGAGGATACGGGCGGGAGACCGGCATGGAGCATGACCGCTGCCAGGCGCTGCGTGACAAGGACCATCTGCATGATCCGTGCTCCCGCCGCCCACCGCGCTCAGACAAGCGCCGGATAATCGGTGTAGCCAACGGTTGTTCCGCCGAAGAACGTGGCCGGATTCGGCGTGTTGAGCGCAGCCGAGGTCCTGATTCGATGAGGCAGGTCGGGATTGGCGATGAACGGCCGTCCGAATGCGATGATGTCGGCACGCCCGTCGGCAATCGCCTTTTCCGCGGATGCGCCGTCGTAGCCGCCCGCCAGCATCAGCACACCCTGGAATGCCGCACGCATCGTGCGGATCATGCTGTCCCAGCGCGGATCGGCGACTTCGTCCTTGACCGTGCCGACCATCGCGGGCTCCACCAGGTGCAGATACGCCAGCGACCTGTCGCTGAGACGAAGCGCGATGTAGCCGAACGTGGCTTCTGGGGTGTCATCGCCCATACCCATGAAGCGGCCCATCGGCGTAAGCCGTACGGCCACGCGATCGGCGCCGATCTCCGCCGTCACGGCATCGACTACCTCGAGCAGCAGGCGCGCGCGGTTCTCGATGCTGCCGCCGTAGGCGTCGGAGCGATGGTTGCTTTCCGAGTTGATGAATTGATCCAGCAGGTAGCCATTCCCCGCATGTATCTCCACGCCGTCCATGCCCGCGTCGATGGCATTGCGCGCGGCCTGACGGTAGTCCTGCACGATCTGCGCGATGCCCTCGACGGTCAGTGCCTGCGGCGTCGGGATTTCGCCCCACACGCCGTTGCCGTCCGCGTCGACAATGAACGTCTTGCCGGGCACCGGCAGCGCGCTGGGCGCCACCGGCAGCGCGCCGCCGGGCTGGAACGATGGGTGCGAGACGCGACCCACGTGCCACAGTTGCAGGAAGATCCTGCCGCCTTCGGCATGCACGGCGTCGGCCACGGCGCGCCAGCCATCGATCTGCTCCGTCGTATGGATGCCGGGCGTCCACGCATAGCCCTGACCTTGTTGGGAGATCTGTGTGGCCTCGGTAATGATCAGCGCGGCCGAGGCGCGTTGCCGGTAGTACTCCACGTTCATGGCGGTGGGCACATTGCCCGGCTGGCCTGCGCGCGACCGTGTCAGCGGCGCCATGCCCACCCGGTGGTTCAGATGCAATTGCCCGATCTTGATGGGAGCAAACAGTTGGGATGTCATGACAAGGACTCCTGTTGACGGATTTCGATAAGGAACGGTCTTAGCGTCGGGAAGCCAGCGCCAGGGCTGCCAGCGACGCCAGGGCGAGACCACTGCCAGTCGCGACGACGCCGGCCCAGCCCATATGCGTGTAGAGCGCGCTGGCAACTGCCGACCCCACCGCACCACCGGCAAAGATGGCCGTCATGTACAGGGCGTTCAGACGGCCGCGGCTGTTGGCATCGAGTGCGTAGATCGCACGTTGACCCAGCACCATGTTCATCTGCACGGCAAAGTCGAGCACGATGCCGGTCAGTGCGAGCAGATACAGACCGCCAGCGCCACCGACAATTCCCGGGATAAAACTAACGGCTGCCGCGATCATCGCAACGTATGAGGCGATGCGTGTGTGCCCCGCGTCAGCCAGCCGGCCAGCGATCGGAGCCGCCACCGCGCCGAGTGCCCCGACCAGCGCGAAGATGCCGATCTGTGATTGCGACAGGCCGTAGTGGCTCGTCAGCTCCATCGGCACTGCAGTCCAGAACAGGCTGAATGCGGCGAACAGCAGCCCCTGGTACAGCGCCCTCTGACGCAGTACCGGGTAGCGCGTGAACAGATGCCACAACGAGGCCAGCAGGTTGGCGTAGGTAGTGCGATGCTCCGGCACCCGGCGCGGCAGCGTCGTGGTGATGATCGCCACCGTGGCCAGCGTCATGGCGGAGGCGATGTAGAACACCGCGCGCCACCCGAAGTACTGGGCCAGCATGCTCGACAGGGGGCGCGACAGCAGGATGCCGGACAGCAGGCCGCCCATGATCGTTCCCACGGTACGCCCGCGGAGCGATTCGGGTGCAAGGTGTGCCGCGAGCGGAATCAGGATCTGCACGCTGACCGAGCTCAGGCCCAGCAGCAGCGACACCAGCAGGAACACGCCTGGCTGCGACGAGGTGGCGGCTCCCGCGAGACTGATGGCTGCGGCTACGCCGCTGATCGTCAGCAGGCGACGGTTTTCGAGGAGGTCGGCCAGCGGCACCAGGAAGAACAGGCCGACGGCATAGCCGATCTGGGTCAGCGACACGATCACGCTGGCGCTTTGCGCGGACAGGCCAACGGCCGGTGCAATCAGCTCGATGATCGGCTGGGCGTAGTAGAGGTTGGCGACCAGCACGCCGGCGCACAGCGAGAAAAGCGCGATCAACGCACTGGACATCGGCGCCGCGGCATGGCCGACCTTGTTGAAGACGGGGGAGGTTGTGGTTTCCATGGCTATGGCTTTGGGTGTCAGGTTGCGATGTCCGAAGCTTAGGCGCTGGAAAGCGCAAGTTGAATCACAACGGGATGCAAGTCAGCGTTGCACGCCACGCAACGCCTCCGTCCCGATTAGGCTTGATTTTCGATCGATAAATGCAGCACTCGCCACGCCGTGGGTCGATCGCTTTGCCATTCCATGTGGGTGGGATGGCGACAGGCAAACCAAAGGATGGGAAGCATCGACGAAGAGCCTGCAAGTCCGATCCTGGCGTACGGCTGCGCATTGCTTTGCTGAGTTGCTGGGCTTCGGCCAGAAAGGCCTCGCTGCGCGCCAGAGCTGCCTTGGCGCGCTGCAGCTCGCTCATGTCCTCAAGGTTTCGCAGCGCCAGCAGCGTGGTCGCGCCAATGACCAGCAGCGCAAAGAAGCTACGCATTTCCTGGCCATGTCCTGCGCCATGGCTTGGCGACAGAAGATACGCAGCCATGGTGAGCAACAGAGACGCAGCCGAGGCGACGCGCGTGGCCAGCTCCGATCCGGTCAGCGCCACCATCAGGATGACCAGCACATAGAGCACCGCCACGGCAATATCAAGCGGCGTGAATGCATCGATCACGAAGATGATCATCGCCAATGTACAGGCGGCAATATTCAGCAACCGGCGACTCGTTTCGCTACGCATGCGGTGTGGGCCTCGTCTTGCATGTGGACCATGGGCCGAGCCTGATCCTAGGGGAATGCAGTCGGGGGCGGTATCAGATCAAAGTATGAGTACTGGCGCCAACGCGCAATGCATTTGCGAAAGCCATCGGCTTACTGACAAGACCCGCGAGGATCTCCTGGGCTATGCTCTAGCCGGGCCTCCGTTTGCCCGCCTCTATCCTTCTGCAGGAGTCACCATGCAACGCGCTTCTACCGATTCTGACCCTGGACTTGCCGTCACCGAGCTCTCCGACCATCTGAACGGACTGCTGGCGGACGTCTTCGCGCTCTATCTGAAGACCAAGAATTTTCATTGGCATATGTCCGGCCCGCATTTCCGCGATTACCATCTGCTGCTTGACGAACAGGCGGCGCAGATCTTCGCCGCTACCGACGACATCGCCGAACGTGTGCGAAAGATCGGCGGCACCACGCTGCGTTCGATTGGCGGTATTGCGCGCCTGCAGCGGCTGCGTGACAACGATGAGGAGTCGGTGTCGCCGCACGCGATGCTGCGCGAGCTGCATGCCGATAACCTGAAGCTGGTGGCGGCAATGCTCGAGGCACACCATGCTTGCGACGAACACGCCGACGTGGCTACCGCCGGTTTGCTTGAAACCTGGATCGACCAGGCGCAGCGTCGCGCCTGGTTCCTCGCGGAAGCGGTGAAATAGGCATCGTCTATTGCGATGCGGGAAAGCAAACGGGCTGGCCTTGCGGCCAGCCCGTCGCGAGCAGGGAGGCTGGCCCGTTGAGGCTGAGACCTTCCCGCGAGACACATGGTACTGATAGAGGTTGTAGCCAAGCATCACGGGCAGCAGCATGCCGATGCCGATCAGCATGAATACAAGTGTCTGACTATCGGATGCCGCATCGGTCAGCAGCAGCTTGCCTGGCACGATGTACGGAAACAGGCTGATGGCGAGCCCGCCGAACGACACCAGGAATAGCAACACCGCGCCACGGGACGGACCGCGCCGGCCGCCTGTCCAGGTCGTGCCGGCGATGCAGGATACCGCCAGCGCCCCAATCAGCCCGAGCACGCAGAGCGGGGCCAGCACGCTATGCTGGTGCCAGCGTTCGGTGCCGATCAGGCTCAGATGCAGCGTAGCCGCGGAAAGGACCAGCCCGCAGATGACGGTCACGGGCAATGCAATCAGGGTCCATCGGCGCGCGATGGCATCGACAGGGTCGATTGCCTTCTTGAGCAGATAGGTCGAACGCAGCAGCGCATATCCCGCGGCCACACCGAGGGTACGAGTATCCGTTGTCAAAACGCACGGCACTGTTCACGTACTACAGCCGGATCGAGAACAAGAAAAATGCGATCTATGATTTTGCGATCAATCAGCTAGGCATTCGCGCCGGCGCCGATCCGCAGACTTTTGCGCTAGGCATGCGGCACAACTTCTAGGCTGGTAGCGGCGATCGAAGCCCTCGGCTGCCGCGTTTCGTGCACTTGGGCGATCCGGCTCGCGAGACGAATGGATGGGTTCGGTAGATCAAGAGTGGCGTCAGAGAAGCCTGGGCAATACTTCAGTACTATTTGGCGTCGCGCCGGACGCGGTTATGCTGAATGCGAGCGGTGCACAAAGCTTCGGCCATGTCCGGTCACCGCAAAGACCACGCGAGGATTCAGTGTGACTGCCACTGCGGTGATCGCTATCGTTGACGACGACGCTTCTGTCAGAGATGCCATGGGAAGGCTGATTCGCTCCTATGACTTCTCAGCGGAGCTATTCGCAGGAGGCCTGGATCTCTTGCAGTTCGCCGCGCTTGACCGGATCGCGTGCGTGATCACGGATGTGGTGATGCCCGGAATGAATGGCTTTGCTCTCTATGACGGATTGCGTGCGCGCGGCTTCGACAAGCCGGTCATTTTCATGACGGGCTTTGCCGAAGAGGGATCCGAGGAACGTGCCATGGCAGCCGGCGCGGCTTGCTTTCTAAAAAAGCCGTTTCAGGATACAGACATCATCCGGTGCATCGAGCAGGTCTTGCAGGTACGCCATGGCGAGTCTGCCCCTTAGGCAGGCATAGAGGCAGGCCCCAGATTCCATCCGGAGCGTCCATCGCGGCTACGCGGGTCCCGTTTCACATTCCAGTTTATTGAACCTCCCGGGTTCATTAGCCGAGCCCGCCGCAACGGCGTGGTGACAGTTCCCAGCAGACAGGTGCCTGATCTCTCGTGTTCAGATCGAGAGTCTGGTGCCTCCGACATAGGAGAATCCCGCATGTCTCACGAAGCGAAGTGCCCGTTCAACCATGCCGCAGGCGGCGGTACGACGAATCGCGACTGGTGGCCGAGTCAGTTGCGATTGGACTTGTTAAGCCAGCATTCCGGCAAGTCCAACCCGATGGACGAGGACTTCAGCTACGCCAAGGCTTTCAAGAGTCTCGACCTCACTGCGGTGAAGAAGGACCTGGCGGCATTGATGACCGACTCGCAGGACTGGTGGCCGGCGGATTTCGGACACTACGGCCCACTCTTCATCCGCATGGCGTGGCATAGTGCGGGCACCTATCGCATCGGTGACGGCCGGGGAGGAGCTGGACGCGGGCAACAGCGCTTCGCACCGCTCAATAGCTGGCCTGACAACGTCAGCCTGGACAAGGCCCGTCGCCTGCTCTGGCCAATCAAGCAGAAGTATGGCAATCAGATATCCTGGGCAGACCTGCTGATCCTCACCGGTAACGTGGCGCTTGAGACCATGGGATTCAAGACCTTCGGCTTCGCCGGTGGCCGTGAGGATACCTGGGAGCCGGATCAGGACGTCTACTGGGGCAATGAGCGAACCTGGCTTGGCGGCGATGCCCGCTACGGTCGCGATGCCGCAAGCGGCCACGCCGATAACGGGCGCAACCTTGAGAACCCGCTGGCAGCCGTACAGATGGGTCTGATCTACGTGAACCCGGAAGGCCCGGACGGGAAGCCCGATCCGATTACAGCCGCACACGATATTCGCGAGACCTTCGGTCGCATGGCAATGGACGACGAGGAAACCGTCGCACTGATCGCCGGAGGGCATACGTTTGGCAAGACGCACGGAGCAGGGCCTGCCACCAACGTCGGGCCGGAACCGGAGGCCGCGGATCTGGATCTGCAAGGGCTGGGTTGGAAGAACGCATTCGGCACCGGCAAGGGCGCCGACACCATCACCAGCGGTCTGGAAGTGACATGGACCACGACACCGACGAAATGGGGCATGGGGTTCTTCGAGAACCTGTTTCGCTACGACTGGGAGTTGACCAAGAGCCCGGCCGGTGCACATCAGTGGGTAGCCAAGGGCGCTGACGAGACGATTCCGCACGCGCATGATGCATCGAAGAAGCTGCGGCCCACGATGCTGACGACCGACCTGTCGCTGCGCTTCGATCCGGCTTACGAGAAAATCTCGCGGCGCTTCCTGGAGAATCCTGAACAGTTTGCGGAAGCTTTCGCGCGTGCCTGGTTCAAGCTGACCCATCGCGACATGGGACCACGCGCCCGTTACCTTGGCCTGGAAGTGCCAGCGCAAGCGCTGATCTGGCAAGACCCGATCCCGGCAGTCGATCACCCGTTGGTCGACGCGAACGACATCGAGGCGCTCAAGCAGAAGATCCGAACGTCGGGTCTGTCGGTCGCCGAACTGGTGTCGACGGCCTGGGCATCGGCATCGACCTTCCGTGGCTCGGACAAACGGGGCGGGGCCAACGGTGCCCGCATCCGTCTGGCGCCGCAAAAGGCATGGGCTGCCAACCAGCCTTCGCAATTGGCGAACGTGCTGAAGGTCCTGGAAGGCATCCAGTCCGAATTCAACGACGCCCAGTCGGGGAGCAGGAAGATCTCCTTGGCGGATCTGATCGTGCTGGCCGGTGGCACGGGCATCGAGCTCGCGGCGGAACGGGCTGGCCATCGGGTGACGGTGCCATTCTCGCCGGGACGCATGGACGCGTCGCAGGAACAGACCGACGTGCAATCCTTCGATGCGCTCGAGCCGGTTGCCGATGGATTCCGCAACTACCTCAAGGGGAAGAACAGCATTCCTGCCGAGGCACTACTGATCGACAAGGCGCAATTGCTGACGCTGACCGCGCCCGAGGTGACCGCTCTCATCGGTGGGCTGCGCGTCCTGAACGTTCACGCGGGGGAGGGGGCTCACGGGGTCCTGACTGATCGGCCGGAAACATTGACCAATGACTTCTATCGAAACCTGCTCGACATGCGGACGGAATGGAGGCCCTTTTCGCCTTCCCGCGAGGTGTTCGACGGATATGACCGCAAGACCGGTGAGCGGAAATGGACGGGTACGCGCGTCGATCTGATCTTCGGTTCGCATGCACAGCTTCGTGCGCTTGCGGAAGTTTACGCAAGCGACGATGCCGCGGAGAAGTTCATTCGTGATTTTGTCGCCGCATGGGTCAAAGTGATGAATCTTGATCGGTTCGACTTGGCTTGACGATTGCAAGATTCGTCATCCCTGTCACTCGCGCAGGCGCTCTAATTGTGCGCGGGTGGCAGGGTGAACTGAAAGACGGAGCCGAAAGGCGCAACCGCGCTTGCCCACAGTCGGCCTACGTGCGCTTCGACGATCATTCGGCAGATCGTGAGACCCATGCCCAGGCCTTCCGTCTTCGTTGTATAAAAGCCGTCGAAGATTCGCTCCTCAGCCTGTGGTTCCAGCCCGATGCCTGTATCGTGAACCGCGACCAGGGCGGCTCCGGCCGCGTCGCACCGGGACTGAATCAGCAGCACCCTGGGGCGGTCGGTCACGTCCTTCATCGCCTCGATGCCGTTCATCAAGAGGTTTAGCAATACTTGCTGCAACTGCACCCGATCTCCCACGACCTGCGGGAGGTCGGCGGCCAGATCGGTCTGGACCAGGATTTGATGACGGATCACCTCGCAGTGGACGAGGGTTCTGGTCTCTTCGATGAGTCGGTTCAAGTCCAGCGCCACACTGACAGCAGTCGTCTTCCTGAACAGTGCACGCATCCCCCGATCACCGAGCCGGCGCGATGCCCGGCCTGGACAATGCTCTCCACCGCATCGTGCACTTCCCCAAGATCGGGAGGCTGGCGGGCGAGCCAGCGCAGAGCCGAATTGGCGTTGGTGATGATGGTGGCCAGTGGCTGGTTGACCTCGTGGGCGATCGATGCTGTCAGTGCGCTCAACGTTGTTACCCGCGTGACGTGAGCAAGCTGGGCCTGCGCATGATGCAGCGCTTCTTCGGCGCGCCTGCGTTCAGTCAGGTTGAGCACGAAGGAGACACCCTGATCCTCGCTCTCTTCGAAGCTTGCGGACCCAATCAGCACGGGTACGCGGCTGCCATCCTTGCGGTAGAACTCCTTCTCGAACGGCGGCGGCACGCTCCCGGTCAGCCTGAACTCCTGCGCCAGCCTGGCGTCGCGCTCATGCCATTCCGGAGGCGTCAGGTCCGCCCAATTGAGGCTGGCCGATACGAGATGGTCGCGGTGGTAGCCCAGCATGTGAAGGAACGCGTCGTTGGCCTCAAGAATGCGGCCGTCGAGGTGCCAGATGAAGATGCCTATGAAGTTGGCCTCCAACAGGCGTTGGATCTTCGCTTCGCGTTGTGCGAGATCGCGATACAGATGGGCGTTTTCGATCGCGGTTGCAGCTTGCGATGCGAGCAGTTTCAGTACCGCGGTCCGGGCCGGCGCAAAGACGCGCGGGGCAAGGTTGTTCTCGAGGTAGAGTACGCCAATCAGCTTGGCCTGAGTCAGCAATGGCAGGCACAGGATCGAACGGGCGTGTCGCCGCTGGATGTACGGATCGTCAGCGAACGCGTTCTGGGTAGTCGCATTGTCAAGGATGATGTTTTCCCGGGCGCGCAGCACATAGTGAAGCATCGATACAGGCAGCACCGCCGCGGAAACGCTCTCGTCGAGCAGTTGAACGGTGACTGCATCGCCGCGGGTTGTGGCTTCGGCAACGACGCGCAGATCGGTTCTTCGGGAAAGGACCAGCACTCCGCGCTCGGCGCCTGCCTGTTCGAGCGCCCTGCGCATGAGCGTGTCGAGCAGTTTGTCCAGCACCACTTCGCCCGAGATCGCCTGGGACACGGCAATTACCGTGGCAAGGTCCAGGCGTTCCAGCGGCAGGCCAATCGTCGCAGTCGGCGCAGGCGCGCTCTCTTCGCCGCAAAGGTGTGGATAGAGCCCGTCAAGTTGCTGAACCTTGCCGTCGGCGCCCCAACGTAGATAGCCGTGGCGGGCATCCTGCAGGTAGACCCTGGCGATCTTCTCAAAGCCCCGCGCAGCGTAGAAGCGCGCCGCCAGTTCGTTAGCGAGCGCCTCGTTATGGATGAAATCACTGTCTCGCGCGCTGCGGATCGCCTGTTCGTAGAGGTTCATCGCATCGGTTTCGCGATCTTCGAGGCGTGCGAGCTCGGCACCCACCAATGCGGCGCGGGTCTGGAAATTCTCCGGACAATGTTCCGCCCAGAGCAGGAGTTGGCGATGGTGGTCGCTGATGATCCTGATATGCCGGATCCTTTCTGGCTCCGCGAGCGAGATGTCGTGAGCGGCGCGCGCCAGCGCGGCGTAGAAGTGGTACTCCGCTTGCTCGAAGAACGATGGACACGTCCACAGCAGCTGCTCCGCCCGATCTGCCGCCGCCAATGCGGTTGCATAATCGCCTGCAAGACAGCGAGCCTGCAGCTTGCGGACCCAGTACCAGCAGGTGGCGAGCGTGGGACCCGGAGGCTCATCAAGATATCGCTCGTATGACTCCTCATGGAAGCCGGCATCACTCAATGTACCGAAGACCGGAGTTCGTCCGAGCAGCGAGCGGGCCAACTGGAGCTGGGGCGTGACCCTGTCTACAGCCAGGCTGAACCTCGCCTTGTACGCGAAGTCGATCATGGCCTCGGCTTCGCGCTGCACCTCGGCGAGCGGCTCGCCAATGGCGAGCATCTGGGTAATGTGATTGTTGCGCGCGAAGGACGCATAGGTGAGGTCGCCGAGCTTGCTCGCCACGTCGAAAGCACGTTGCACCAGGCTGCGCGCGGTCCGAATCGGGCGAGTCCACTGCATGACGTGGCCCCCGAACGCCTGGTAGACGCGGGCCTTGAAGCGGTCCAGTCCGTGCTGCTCCACCAGGTCCACGCCTAAACGGCCGAAGCGGAATGCGGCATCGTAGTCGCCGGATTGCGGTCCCAGGAGCAGGCCGAGCCAGGCATAGTTCAGGCACGATGCGTCGCAGTTGCCATGTTCAAGGCTGAGGTTGGTCATCCGGCCGATGATGAGGGAGCCCAGGTCAACGTTCGTGTACCAGGCTGGCAGCATGAGCGCCGTCAGGACATCCATCGTGCCCCTGGAGACCGCATCCGTCATCAGTGGCAGGTCGCGCAGCGCCTCGATGGGGCGGTTGCCAATCAGCTGCCACATCCGGCCGTATTCACGCTGCACGTCTTCCTTGCTCGGTTGTGCCGGACAGTGGATATCGGCACGGCGCAGGTAGTCGAGGCCCACCTCGACGGCGCGCGCGCGCTGGCCGCAGGCCAGGAACAGCTCCAGTTGAAGCTGGGTGACGTGAGCCAGGTCAGGAAGGCTGCGGGCTCGATCCGCGAGGTCGGCAAGGCGCGCTTGCGCCACGGGCAAGGCGCCGGTCAGGAACTCACATTCGGCGCGGTGGAGATCGAGCGCGAAAGCCAGCTCGGGTCGGCGCTTCCAGGCGTCTCCCCGCAGGAGGGCAGTTCCGGCGGCAAGGCAGCTCAGCGCCGAGGCGTAGGCTGTTGCGGCCTTGGCGCGTTCGCCAGCGAGCAGGTTCAGCTCGGCCACTTGCTCGCGCTCCCTGGTAGTGTGAATCAGGGCGGCGCCGCGATTGAGTTGGCCGACGATCTCGAAGATGCGGTCCGGGACTGCCTCTGGCGGCGTGCCCGCGGCCAGTCGCCGGCCGATTTCAAGGTGTGCCGCCGGCCGCGCACCCTCGGGGATCAGCCGGTAGGCGGCCTCCTGGATGCGGTCGTGCTGGAAGCGGCAAGTATCCTCCTGGCGCACCACGAGCCCAGCGTGAATCGCCGGCCAAAGCGCTTCCTCAAGGAGAGTCTGGTCTCCGCCATGAACTATCGTCAGCAGCGCGGTCGTGGCGTCGTTGCCAAGACAGGCCAACAGCTGCAGTGCATCCCGCGTCCCCTCTGGAAGGCGCCCCAGTTTGCTGAGCATGAGGTCCGCCACATTTTCGGTGAACCCCTTGGCCAGAATCTGCTCAAGGTCCCAGGACCAGCCCGCGACCCGTTGATCGAAGGCGAGCAACTCCTCGTCCGCCAAGGCCGTGAGGAACTGTACGGCGAAGAACGGATTGCCAGCGGTCTTGGCCTGTACGAGACCAGCCAGGGCAGCAACGCGCGCCGGCGGGCAGCGGAGGGCATCGGCGATTAGCCGGCCGACGTCGGTCACCCCAAGCGGGGCAAGCTTGATGTCACGCACCTGCCCACCGGCCTGGCGTATGGCCGACAATCGCTGTAGCAACGGATGGCTGGCCTTTACCTCATTGCTACGATAGGCGCCGACGAGCAGCAGATGGCGCATCTCTGATTGAGTCGCAAGGTATGCGAGCAGATCGAGCGTTCCCGTATCCAGCCACTGCAGATCGTCGAGAAAGAGCACCAGGGGTGCTCGGCCCGGGCAAAGACGCCGAGCAGGCACTGGAATACCTGATGGAGGCGATGTTGCGTGTCCCTTGGCGGCAAGGCTGCTACAGGCGGCTGCGGCCCCAGGATCAACTCGAGGTCTGGAATGAGGGGCGCCAGTAGTGCGCCATTCGGCCCCAGCGCCGTGTCCAGTGCCTGGCGCCACGGCTCGAGCTCTGCCTCGCTCTTGCCCAGCAGTGGGCGAATCAGGCTCTGCAGCACCTGTGCCAGCGTGGCATAGGGGATGTCTCGCTTGAATTGATCGAACTTGCCCGATGCAAAAAGTCCATAACGGGAGACCACGGCCTGGCGCAATTCATGTACGACCGAAGTCTTGCCGATCCCGGAATACCCCGAAACCAGCACAAGCTCCGGCGCGCTGTCTGCCATTACCCGATCATAGGCAGCAAGTAGCGCCTGCATTTCGCGCTCACGTCCATGGAGCCGCGACGGGGTCATCGGCCGCTCGGGCACATCATGCGCGCCAAGCGGGAACGCATCAATGCGGCTCCGGTTCTCCCATTCGACCTGACAGCGCCGCAGGTCAGCTTCCAGCCCTGCCGCCGTCTGGTAGCGTTCCTCTGCTGGTTTGGCAAGCAGCCTCAGCACCAGGTCGGAGAGCAATTCCGGGATACCCGGGATCCGCTGCGCTGGCGGCATCGGTTGCCGGGCCAGGTGGCAGTGCACCAGGCCCATCGGGTCGTCGGTAGCGAATGGCAATACGCCAGTCAGCATTTGATAAAGGGTGACGCCGAATGCATAAAGGTCGCTGCGGGCATCGATCGGCCGGTTCATGCGCCCGGTTTGCTCGGGGGCCATATAGGCCAGCGTGCCGGTAATCTCCTCGGCCGGACCTGGCGCGTGGCGCTCGCGTGCCAGGCGCGAGGCAACGCCGAAGCCGGTGAGCCGGGCCGACCCAAGGTTATCGTTCACCAGGATGTGGGCTGGCTTGAGGTCCTTGTGAATCAGGCGTCGCCGATGGAGCTGGCTCAGGGCCGCGGCGATGCTGATGGCCAGGCGCAGGAAGCGGCCCAACTCCATGGGAGAACCCAGCAGCCCGGCTAGCGGCTCGCCACCAAGGTCCTCGAGCAGCAGTGCTGTGTGACCGTTTTCGCGCACAAGCTCCAGCGGTCGGGCCGCCCATGTCCCATCCAACTCCTCCTTCAGCCCATATTCGTGCGTGAGGCGGGAGAGATTGGAGGAAGTCGGGCGCTCGGTAGCGGGCCAGACCGCCAGAACAGGCGTTTGCCGGCCGTCGAGTTCGATGATCCAGCGGCCGAGAACACGGTCGCTATCCTTCCACAGGACCCGGGAACGGACATCCCCCTCGACGCAGAAGCGGAACGATGGCTTCATCTGCCGTGCCCCACCTTTGGTTCGGTGGTAGATGCGGGCATGCCGCCACGGTGCGCCGGATAGCCGGCGGCAGAAGGCTCGCTTTCGAGGCGGGCGGCGCTGAACAGATGGTTGCAGACGGAATGGATGTGGCACTCTCGTGCGGCTCGTGCCCCCATGCTTCCAGCAATGGCGAGGACCCGGGCGAACGTCGCTAGCATCGCAGTCATGCTCGGCCCTCCCCTTGGCGTGCGTGACGCGCGCCAGCCGAATCTACTCAGTGCCGGAGGAACGCCGCGTCAACGGCAATGTACGTGGGGTGCCTGCCCGCTGGCTTGAATTTCTGTGCTCTTCCTTGTTCTATTGTGCGCAAGACAGCGGTAATGGAGTCCAGAGGGGAAAATCAGGGCATGAGGTCCTGCTGCGTGCGTCGCCAGTTACCCGGAGTCTGGCCAAGACTTTTGGAAAAGCTGCGCGTGAGATGACTTTGATCGGCAAAGCCACATGAAGCGGCGACACCTGCGATCGGAAGCTCCGTGGTGCTAAGGAGCGCCGCCGCGCGCTCGAGGCGACGCTCCAGCAGCCATTCATGCGGCGTCTTGCCAGTACTCTGGCGAAACGCCCGCGAAAAATGGCTTCGGGATAATTGACAGGCATCGGCGACTTCGGCAATGGACACGGTGCTGTCGTCCAGCCGTGCGGCGAGATACTCTTGCGCCCGCGCCAGTATGCGGGAAGAAAGCCGGCCCATTGGACGAATGCGCCCGGGGTTGACGGCTCCATAATGCTCGACCAGATGTGTCCCGATCGCGTGTCCGAGTTGATCGATAAACAATCGGCTTGCACCGTGGGCACCGTCGAGAGCCGGCAGGAGTGCCTGGGCGAGATGCGCCAGCACAGGGTCGCGCAGCGCCGCGGCGTGACGCAACTCGAGACTTGCGGGGCAGCCCAATTCCAGGGCTGTCCGCTCGATGAACAGGGAGGGAGTTCGATCAGTACGAAATCGAAGGTGCCGGAGAGATCGGCCTTGTAGTCATCCTGGAAGTTGCGCAAGTAAACGGAGCCTGCTTCAAACGCATGCGTGCTTGCGCGATTCTGATGGAAGATGCGTCGGCGATGCCCATCCACCAGCGACACGCCTGCCAGAAATCCACGTCCGGAAGCTGGCGTCACCACCTGACTTACGTGCTCGACCGCCGAGCTTTTGCGAAAAAAGCAAAGATCTCCGGCAGCGAGCGCCTGATCGAGGAGCAATGCTTGCGCCATGCAGCCCAATGAGTCGCGCTGTATGGCCCGCTCGGCAGCTTCTTGGTTGGAAATGGGCAATCGCATGCGGAGAGTCCAGGTCATTGCACCAAGTCAGACACGACAAGGCGTCTGGCTTTACTAACAATGCATGATGCCGGCTGGCTATCGATTTGTGGGTCGTCTGCCATCAGGAAACGCTCTGGACGTGGATACTATCACCGGCATGCTTGGTCTGCATACATTGTCACCGGGGCGATGCGGCAGGGCGGGCAGGCATCCGGGCCGCAGCGTACAAGGATGTCTGTACCCAACTGGGGTAATTCGGGTTTGACGCAATTTATTGGTGTGGCTTGCGGGAATCCGGCAACAATTCTGCCAATCGGCGCAAATCTGGGAAGTAACCGAGCGTGTGCAGCGTCATCGCGACGAAATCCAATCACCCAATTGGCATCTGCAAGGCTGATCAATGACAGCCCTGGCTGCTGTATGCAGAAATCTGGTGCTTTGGTGTAGAACGCCCAGCGGTGCGCTTGGATCAGCACTCGATGACCGGCGCATACACCGGTGCAAGCGATGCATGCGGCGTGGCAGTGCGTTGCGCAGGCCCAGCAGGCGGCGTCGCATCAGGAACGGCAACGACTAGAATTAAGTTCGGAATTCCCGCCCGCAAGGGCACTCCCGGCCGAGGAAAATCATGACAAGAATTCTCGCGGCAGCGATTCTCAGCGCACTGACTCTTGGCGTGCTGGGCTGTGCAAGTCATGTTGTAAGCGCCGAACAATCGCAACGATTCTCGAGCGATCCGTATAACTATGAGCTGAGCAAAAATCTCTAGCGTGCGGCCCTGAAGGCCGCACCTGCTTGCTCTTCGCGGGTCCTTGCGGTCTGCGGGAGGGATTTGCTTGCCAAAAAGTGCCGGGCGCCGCCGCAGAGCCGAAGTCGAGATTGGCCGTTCACCTACCGGTGTCACACTGCCTGCGAAAAACGCAACTAACGTCTTCGCTGGGCTTCTTGCCTGCCCCAGCGCCTTTCCGGACTTGACTGCAATTGGCGGGACGATTGGGTTAATACCTCCTTTCTTCTTGCTCGTACCCTTGCAGCGCGGCAATTGACCGCGCGAACTACCACACCGCTGCGCACGGTGGATGGGACAAGGAGAGAGCATGAAGAAGCTGGGAGCATTTTTGTTGGCGGGAGCAGCTGTCACGCCGGGTTTGGCAAGCGCACAGAGTGGAGTCACGCTCTATGGCGTGGCCGATCAGTACATTGAGTACGTCAAGTCTGGCGATAAGCACGCCACGCGCGTGGAGGACGGCGGCCTTTACCAATCCCGCTGGGGCTTGCGTGGCAAGGAGGATCTGGGTTCCGGCGTGTCTGCCGTGTTTACGCTGGAGACCGGGCTCGCGTTGGACTCGGGTACCGTGCAACAAGGTGGCCGGCTGTTTGGCCGGCAGGCCTGGGTAGGCCTGAGCAGCACGCAGTGGGGGCGGTGACATTGGGCCGGCAGAATACCCCTATCTACTACATCGAGGGGCAGGCGTCAGCCTTTGGCTTCTCGCCGTATGGCCCGCTTGGGCGTTTGCAGAACAGCGGCCCCGCGGGCAGTAGCCTTACTGCCCGCGCCGACAATTCCATCCGGTATGAGAGCCCCGAGCTGGCGGGCTTTCAAGCTAGTCTGATTTATTCGCTCGGGGCCGAGCGCACCGCGCCACCGCGCGACGCTGACTGGCTGAAGGCGGTCGGACTTACCTATGGCAGAGGGCCGCTCTGGCTCGGCCTGGCCTATGAGAGAACCTACAGCATTGGCGGCGTCGCGAATGCCGATCGGGACGAGCGCGCAATCGGGGGAACGTATGAGTTCCCGTGGTTGAAGGTATTCGTCAACGGGCGTCAGGCAACACGTTGGAATCCGGGGCAGGCTACGATCAAGGACCGCGGCTACCATGTCGGCGTTTCCGTACCTGTGGGTCCAAGCGGGCTGGTGCTGCTGGCGTATGGCATGCAGCGCACGGTTGGTACGTCGAACCGGGGCGACCAGGCATCCCTGGGCTACCAACATAATCTGTCCAAGCGCACGACACTATACGCAAATGCCAGCAAGATCTGGAACAAGGGTCAGGCCAACTACACGTTCTCAAACTTCCCCAATGACGTGTCACCCGCTGGTGCATCCAACCCGCAGGGCGTGATGTTTGGCATGCGCCAACTGTTCTGATGCAAAGATTGGACGATCTGATAAAACACCTTTTGCAACTGGGGCGATAGTTTGCCCTGGCGTGGCCGACTGGGCGATACCTCCTGCAGCCGCCCATTCGGCCTTTGCGAGTTCTTATGCTGATCGGCTGCTCCCTTCTGCAGCCTTGCCCGTTGGGGAGGACGAACGATGCGATACCTAGTGCTGGCGGCGGCTGCATTGCAGTTGTGCGGCTCCCTTCCGGCTTGCGCAGAGCAAGCAGTACAAGGAAAGGGACTTGGCCTGGAAACAGCAAGTCATCTCGTTAGTGCCGCGGCGCAGTTCGCCGGGCAGAAGAAGACACCCGTCAGCATTGTCGTCGTGGATGCAGCAGGCCACTTTGTGACTGGCGTGCGGATGGACGGAGCCCCGTTTGCGACATTCGATGTCGCTCGCGGCAAGGCGTTGGCGACAGCGGCCACCGGCGGAGCATCTGGTGCCGAACTGGCGCAGCGCTATCGAGCCAATCCTATTGTCTTCGGGCAGATGAGTTCCCTCGTCTATGGTGGTCCTCTTTTACCGTCGCAAGGCTCGCTCGGGATCTATATCGGCGGTCAATTGGCTGGTGCTGTTGGCGTCAGCGGGGGGCGTCAGACATGGACGAGGAGGCGGGCAGGCGTGGCATCGCCGCGATCGGTGCAACGGAAACCCCATAGGGGCAGACGTTGCGAATCCCGCCTTCGGGTACGTCGCCGGCCGTTCAGTATGCGGCCGGCGCTTGTCGCCTCAGATCCTACCAGCCAAGCCGGCAAGAAAGCTCTCGACTCGCGTGGCCAAATCGACTGGCGCTTCGTTCATGGGGTAGTGACCCGCATTACCAATGACCTCGATTTCCACATTCAGAAACAACCTGCCGTAGGTCTCTTCCATGAACGCCGCGGTCAGCGACGGATCATGTTCCCCGACCAGCACCAGTGTGGGAATTTCGATGCCCGCAATGCGCCCCGACAGGTCGGTGTCTGCCCATGCCTGAAAGTAGGCGGCAAACGCCGCGACCTCGGAGTGCGCGATGGAATCCTGTGCCATTCGCGCGAGCCATGCCCGCCCAAGCCGGTTACCCGTGGTGGTATCGATAATCCCGATTCTGGCTTCCACGCTGCGGGCGGCGCTCTCGAACAACGTTCGCGTGGAAGCATCGAACTCGACAGGCGTCGGTGGAACAGGTGTGATACCCACCATTGCCGTAATGCGCTCGGGGGCAAGGACGGAGACGGCCTGCATGGCCTTCCCACCCATCGAATGGCCGAGCAATGCGAAGCGGTCCCATCCAAGCCCATCTGCAAGGGCCAACGTGTCCTTGGCAATTTCGCCAATGCTGAAGGTACCTTCCCGATCGCGACGGGATCCATAGCCCCGATAGTCGATGAAAGCATAGGTGAAGGTCTCCACATCGATTTCACCTGGAAAATGTCCCCAGCTTCGCGCATGACCAAACCAGCCATGCAAGGCGATGACATGTATGGGTCCATGGCCAACTAAAACGAGGTCTTTCGTATCCATTTATCTTCCCTTTCTTGATGGACGGATCTCAATCCTGCACCAGGAGTCGTTGCATGCGATCGCACCCGACGCATTTTGCGGAGGATTCGGTAAATGTCCGGGAAAGCCTGCCAGGCAAAAATGATGGACTTCCTGGTAAATGGCTAGTCGGTAAGGAAAACGCCATTCCGTCGGATCGGTAAAGTAGGGAGCAAGACGTAACCGGTGCGTGCTGGCATCACGAAATCAAGGAGACACGATCATATGTTGAGTCTAAATACCCCGGCGCTTCGGGTGGCATCAGCCAGGCTAGCCATACTCGCAAGTCTGGCCGCCGCAATGCTCGGAGTCCTGCCTGGCAGTGAGAGCGCGGCATCGGCGGCCGAACCTGCGTCGGCAAGCTGGAAGCCTGCAAAGCCCGTTACCTTCATCGTTCCCTTCCCTCCAGCCGGCATCAATGACGTGCTGGCCAGAACGCTGGCGCAGCGGTTGTCGAATGTGCTCGGCCAACCCGTCGTGGTTGAGAACAGGCCCGGCGCAAGTGGAAACATCGGTGCCGAGGCAATTGTGCGAGCCGCACCAGACGGGCAGACGATTGGAATTCTCAACAGCATTCATGCGGTCAACGCTGCCTTCTACAGGAAGCTTCCATATAGCGTCACGCGAGATCTGACACCCGTGGCCCCGCTTGGGGAATCTCCGCTGGTACTGGTGACCAATCCACACACGCCATACAAGTCTGTTCCCGACCTGATTGCATTTGCCAAGGCAAATCCAGGCAAGGTGAATTACGGAGGACCCACGAGCTACCCGCTCGAGATGATCAAGACGATGGCTGGCGTTGACATCACCAATATTCCGTACAAGGGTAGCGGTCCAACCATCAATGACATGATTGCAGGCCACATTGATCTGGCAACCGGCCCATTGCTGGAGTACATGCCGCATGTGAAGTCCGGCAAGTTGCGGCTGCTCGCAGTCGGGACACCAAGTCGCCTGAAGTCCATGCCCGATGTGCCGACGATTGCCGAAGCCATCCCGGGTTACGACATCACGGTCTGGTATGGATTGTTCGCGCCCAAGGGTACTCCCGGGCCGGTCATAGACCGGTTGCGCGAAGCAACCAGGAACATCATGAATGATCCTGAAGTTCGCAAACACATGGCTGAACTGAGTGTGGATATCACTTTCAGCCAGTCTGGCTCCAACGCCTTATCCAGTCGCTTGTCCAGCGAGACCGAGCGTGCCAGGGGAATTGTCGCCAAAACAGGCGCCTATCTGAATTGAGCCAGTCAATCTTCCGAGGGGACATCATTGTGAGACGCCGTCCGACACGCCGAACCCACGCTGCCTTGATCGCGGCCTTGCTTGTGCTCATCTCACAGGCCCGGGGTGAACCTGAATCCGGAGCATGGGACCTGTCGGATGCACGGCGTGTTGCAGAGCAGGTATGTGCGGCGTGCCACGGCGTCGGCGGTCAAAGCCACCAAGGGGCGTATCCCAGCCTCGCGGGACAGAATGCGGACTATCTGCTTAAGCAGATGCGGCAATTCAAGGGGACCGCTGGTGAGAAGCCGCTACGTAACAACGAAGTGATGCGCGTGGTGATGGAACCCTTTAATGACAATGAAATGCAGAATCTCGCCCGCTATTTCAGTCATCGGCCGCCAGCACGAAGTCAACCAGTCTCGGCGGACCTGGTCGAACCTGGTCGCGTGATCTATTGGAAGGGTAATCCAGCAAATGGATTGCCGGCGTGTGTCTCTTGCCATCGGCCCGGCGGTGAGGGTATTGCTCCCGATTTTCCGAGGATCGGTGGCCAGCAATCCGAGTACGTGGAGAAGCAACTGCACGCATGGAGGACGGGCATGCGAGGCGGACCGGGGAAGCTTGATGAGCCTGATCGTGCCATTGATGAGCGATGGAGAGATCGAGGCTGTTGCTCAGTACGTCGCGCAACTTCAATGAGCCGGAAAGCCGGCGATCAGGTGAAAGCCAGAGATTCAGATTCTCAGAAGGAGGAGCACAAAAGATGTTGATCGACAGAAGGCAACTACTGAAGGCGGCAGCCGTCGCAGGAATCGGTGTGGGATCGGCAAAGACAATGGCTCAGGCATCCGTCACAGCGTCGCCCGAGGGAAATGCGTTGGCGGACAATGCGGTTGGTTCCCCACTTCCGGTACGCAAGCCAGGCAGGATTCATCGTATCGTCTCGACATCGGAGACCGTGAGAGTCGGCATACTGGATCCGAAGGTCGCGCCAGTAGCAACGGTCGAATCGGGTGATCTGGTCGCATACCCGAATACCTGGGTGAACTGGGCCAATGGCGCCAGGTACGGCATGAGCTTTGAGGAGCGGGAACCCGTGCGCAAGCGGTTTCCGCAAGGACCCTACTCGAACATTGGTCCGGTCGAAGTCAAGGGGGCCATGCCTGGAGACGTGATTGAATGTCACATGGTCCGGTTGCGCCCGATTGGGTGGGGCTGGAACTCGGCGCCCAAAGGGGTAGGCGCGCTGCCGAACGACTTTAGCAAACCATACCTGCGCTACTTTGAGTTTGACGAGTCGCGCAAGTACACAGAATTCGCGCCGGGCATTCGTATCAGGCTCGCCCCGTTTCAAGGCGTCATGGCAGTCCAGCCCGCTTCAGACGAGCCCGTCAGCGGTATCCTCAGCGGACCGTATGGCGGCAACCTGGTGTTGCGAGAACTCGTCGAGGGAACCTCGCTGTTTTTGCCGGTGCAGCGCCCGGGCGGGATGGTCTGGACAGGAGACTCTCATGCGGCGCAAGGCGATGGCGTCGTCAATCAGACTGCGATTGAAACCGCGATGGAGGACATGCAGATCCAATACTTTCTGCACAAGCGAAATGCCCTCGCCCTGCCAATGGCAGAGACGCCTTCACATTGGATTGCGCTGGGATTCGGCAAGAACCTGGATGGTGCCCTGACGGCGTGTTTGCGACACATGATCAGCTGGTTGAGCGAAGCTTCCGGCATGGACACGCAGGATGTCTACTCGCTCGCCAGTATCGCCGCGAACTTCCGGATTACCCAGTATTCGAACCAGACGGCTAGCAATTACACTTCCATCCCGGCCAAAACCGTGCATGGGATGCTTCCGAAATCCGTGTTCGAACCCCGAATCAGGCAGAAGATCTCGGATTCACTGCGATCCTGACAGCCTGTTGCAGATGGCTGGCGCGCACTACTGCCCGGACTGCACGCCAGCGACAATGCCCGTACGACGGAATTCCGACGGGCTGATCCCCAGATGCTGGACGAAGAAGCGCGTGAAGTGGCTTTGTGCGCTAAAGCCCAACTGGTGCGAAACTTCGCCGATGCTCGTGTGACGCTCTGTCAGCAGCCGGGTGGCAAGGCCCACGCGAACCCAGTCGAGGTACTGCTGGGGCGAGATCCCCATGCAAGCCTTGAACTGATCAAAAAGACGGCTTCGCGACATGCCCACTGCATTCGCCACGGTTTCTACATTCGGGTTCTCCCATGCATGGTTCCGAATGAACTCCGCCGCGCGTTTGATTCGATAGTCAAGCGGCTTTGATGTGGCCAGGACCTCGGTCATGGAACGAAGCTTGGCATATCGTGCCGAGATTGCTCTTACCAGTTGGGCCACGGCCTCCTCGCAGCTTGTGGTCGCATTGGTTTCACCGTGCGCGAGGCAGCCGCTGAGCGCGGCGAGTGCCGTCGCTATCTCGCCATCCACTCCAGCGGCGAGCTCCCTGAACTGCAGACCGGTTGCTGCGTTCTCAATATCCAGGGTGGTTCCAAGCCAGCCGGGGTCGAGCAGGAGCGCCAGCAGGAGGGACCGTTCGGGGCCTTGATCCAGTTTGGCGTGTGTCGACCATGGATTGATCAGCAGTGCGCGGTCCTCAGACACCGTGACCGTGCTGTCGTCCACCTTGAAGAGAGCGTCCGAGCCGCCCAGCTTGAAAATCAGATGAAACTCGGCGTGAGCGTGTGCGACAAGCGCCCCTTCGATCAGATGAAGCGTGGCGCGTCCGAAACTGCCATGAACGATGCGAATGAGCCGGTCCTTGGCCATTGATGTGTCTCCTGAATCCTCGTTGGTGTGCCTTCGCCATCTTGGGACGATTGGGTAACCGGGGGATGCTTTGGTTATGCTGATAATTTAGTGTTCGTTTAAAGTTTAACCGTCGAAGCGATTCCTGGGCAAGACGGAAATAGTAAGGTTGTTAAATAGATAGAGCATTACGGATTGTGCGGTATTTAAAAATGAGTTATTAATTGGAGGAACTATGTTTCAGTATTTTCCCGGCAACTATATGTGGTCGCTCTCGGTGCTGCGCTGCATGGCGGGCGGTGGCATCTTTGGAGAGATAGATTGGGTCTGCCGCAATCTGCACGAAGCTTCGAAAGCCGGTGCCGCGGGTGATACCGAGGCGTGGCACAAGGCGTGGCACACGCTTTCCGAACAAGTCGAAGGCGTAGCGCGGGATGCGGCGGGCAAGGGGCACTCGGTCACCGCGCGGGAGGCTTATTTCCGCGCCGCGCAGTACTACCAATGGACGGAAGCGTTCCTGGATCCGGACGATGCACGCGCGCCAATTTATTATGGCAAGCATCTTGACTGTTTCAGGGAATTTGCCGAGCTTAGTTCCCCGCAGGTCGAGATTCTTGATATTCCGTTCGAGAATTCGGCTATCACGGCATACTTCGTCAAAGCCCAGAACGTGACCGGTCGGGCGCCCACGGTGTTGTTGCACGACGGCCTCGACGGCACCAAGGAGGAAATGTTCTACGTTGCACGTGCGCTCGCTGCGCGCGGCATCAATTGCCTTGGCTTTGACGGCCCGGGTCAGGGCGCCACCCTTCGGGTGAAGGGTCTCGTAGCGCGGCATGACTCCGAAGTGGCCCTGTCGGCAGTGGTCGACTATGTATCGGGCAGGGACGATGTGGACGCGGATCGCATCGGGTTGATGGCGGCCTCGATGGGGGCTACTACGCTCCGCGCGCCGTTTGCTTCGAGAAGCGGATCAAGGCTTGCGTGGCATGGGCGGCCATCTATGACTACTACGCTTGCTGGCAGCGCCGTGTCGGATATGAAAAGGGCGCCGGCATCCAGCAACTCGATGCCAATGCCGCGCTGGGCACCACCGGGAAGCATTTCCTCCGGATCATGGGCGTGCAGACCTGGGACCAGGCCTTCGAGAAGCTTGAGAAGTTCCGCCTGAAGGGGGTCGCCTCCAACATTACTTGCGACTTCCTGATCGTTCATGGCGAACACGACCGGCAAACGCCACTCATCGAGGCGCAGGAATTGTTTGCCGAGGCGAGCTCCCGCCACAAGGAGCTGCGCGTCTATACCGAAGCAGAAGGCGGCGCCGCGCATGTCCAGCTCGACCGGCCAGAACCTGCCCTGAGCTTGATCTGCGACTGGTTTATCGAGCGGCTTTGAGCGCGATCCGCGCTTCGGCACCCCTCGCCTAGCAAGCCTCACGAGCCGGCATACAGGCCATGTATGTCGGCTCCAAGCGCCTGGAGCGGACCGCACGCACCTGCGATGCCAATGCGCGGCAGGGCTGGCGGGTGGCCACGGATGCGCTATGTATGAGGACTCACTCATGAGGCGGTTACCTTAGTATTGCAAACGTTTGCAAAGAGGCCATGATACCTTCGGATTCGCTGGAGTGTTCTGGGGTAAGCACTAGTTGCGGGTACATTTGTGGATTCGTCGACACTCCGCCGACCAGCTTCTGGAGCGTTGTCCCGGCGCATTGGCGGGATTGGCTGCAACTCTCCGGCTACGGAGGTGCTGCATCGGCCATGTTTGGCGCAGGTAGGAGACCCCGGCAGCCATTCACACATTCCCGGCTTTGGCGGCCGCGGCCTGCATCACCCCGCTTAAATACTCAGGTGGTTGACCGCCGCTCACGCGATGCTTGCCAATGACGAACGAAGGCACCGAGTGGATGCGGTCCGACTGACCTGCAGTTCCTGCGCTACGACCTCCGCTTCGTCCGCCGTGCCGCTCAGGTATTCGCGTACCCTGGCTGCCTCATAACCTTGCCATGCCGCGATATGCAGCCTGGTGCGGATCGCCCGAACCTCCTTGAGTTTCAGTGGCGGCTTCTGCCCGGAAAGTTTTCCCTTGTTCCAAGGCGACGGGCCGGAACGTGTCAATGACTTTGCGTCACCTGGCCTCATGAATTTACTGTGCCGGGCTGTGGTGTGTTTGGGGTAATGGCCTCCGATGGCGGCGGGTTGATCCAGACTGCTGTGGGCAGCCGCGGTGGTTCAGGGCGATGCCCTTTAAACCTGTTTGGGGACGCCCTGAATGCTGTGTCGAGTGCTGCCTGACGGGTGAGGTGCAACTCCTGGGCGAGCCCATAATGAACGCTGTGCGGCGTCATGAATCCGATGCCCGAGTGCCGATGCACGGTGTTGTACCAGGCGAAGAATGCCTGGCAGTGGGCGCGCGCATCCTCAATGCAGCCGAAGCGCGCGGGGAAGTCCGGACGGTACTTCATCGTCTTGAACTGCGACTCCGAGAAGGGATTATCGTCAGATACGTGAGGCCGGCTGTGGCTTTTAGTAATGTCCAGGTCGACCAGCAACGCGGCCACCGGTTTAGAGCGCATGCTGGCACCGCGATCGGCATGAAGCGTGAGCACGCCGGGGGCGATATCGTGGCGTGCCACGCTGTCGGCGATGAGCTGTTCAGCGAGCTCCGCGCTCTCGCGCCCGGCGATCAACCAGCCCACGACATGGCGGCTGAAGATGTCCAGGATGACGTAGAGGTGGAAGCACGTCCACCTGGCTGGCCCTTTGAGTTTGGTGATGTCCCACGACCACACCTGGTTAGGCGCGCGCGCCAGCAACTCAGGCCTGACGTAGGCCGGATGGACAAGCTGGTTGCGTCGCTCGCGCGAGCCGCCATTGGTTGCCAGCAACCGGTACATGGTGCGCACCGAGCCCAGGTAGCGGCCTTCGTCGAGCAACGTGGCGTGTATCGCCGCCGGCGCGGTGTCGGCGAAGCGCTCGCTGTTAAGGGTGTCCAGCAGCACCTGGTTTTCCAGGGCATCCAGAGCCAACGGTGGCCGGGGCCTGGCAGTGGACCGTGGCAGTGGACCGATGAAGGCCATGCGACGCAGGTGGGCCCGCTGCCGGGCAGGCGTGCCGCGCGGCACGCCCAGGGCATGGCAGGCCGCGCTCGCGCCCAGGGCCGGAGTGAGCTCTTGCACAGCCGCCATTACGGCTTGTCGGTGTCGTCGTCGATCGGATTGCCCAGCAAGGCTGCAAGTTTTTTTGGACGTCGATCACCAGCAGCGCCTTGTCGAGTCGCCTCCTGAGATTATCGCGCTCGCGCGTGAGCTGCGCGATGTGCCGCGCCTCGGCCCGAGTCTCGTCGAATTTGGGTCCGCGCTTTTGTGGGGCAAGGGCAGCCAGTTCGGCAGCCTCGCGCTGGCGCCGCCACGTGCTCAAGGATGACGAGTACACGCCTTCATGGCGCATCAGCGCGCCGATCTCTCCGGGCTTGGTGCAGCGGTCAGCCGCCTCCAGTATGCGGCGCTTGTCGGCGTTGGAAAATTGCCTGCGCCGAGCGCGAGCAACGACCTCTGAATCGGTGCCGGACGCTGACGCCAGCGTCGCCGATCCGGGCGCCTCTTCAGTCGCCCTACGGGCTCCTTGCGTTGCGCCCGGATCGGACACATTTCTGACGGCGGCCATCGTTGCCTTGGATGAATTGTTGACGGTCATACCTACCTCGTTGCTCACTAATCTATCAGGGATAAGTGACGCACGTCATATTGGCACGGGGGGCCGCTCGACCTCGAACGCGCCAAGTCCCAGCACCTGCGACAGCGAATGGGTTGCACACTCCGGCTGCAACATGCGCCAGGTGGCGAGCTTGGAGCCCGGCGCCAACACGCGCGCCACCACCAAGGCCAGCACCAGTGAGCGCACCGGGGCGGGTGCCGGGTCAAGCAGCTTGGCCAGGCCGCAGCGCCGGGCGATGCCCAGCACGGCGGCCACATGGCCATGCGGCAGCGACCGCTCGATGCTCATCAGCGCCTGGGTTGACGCAACGGCGATGCCGCCCTTGAGCAAGATGCGCAAGTGTTCGATGAGTTGCGGATCCCAGTGCGACAGATTGGCGAGGGTGCGTTTGACGACCTTGCCGCCCTCACGATAGCCCTCACGCAGAAGGATCGCGGGCGGGGATTTGCGATTGGGGACGGTCTCGATATACATGGGCTAAAGCATAGCCAACGAGGCCTGCAATTCAAGGTAAATCTCACCAAACATTGAACGATTTACATGGGAACAAATAGGACGCAAAAAATGGCGCAAAGGCGCGCCATCTCTTGCTTAGCTGCGTTTCAGGCCCTCAAACTTCGGATTAGTAGAGGTTATTTACAACTGCGGAATCGAGGACAACGCCGACCTAGTTAGTGTTCCGATTCGAATACGAATCTCGCGTAAAGCCGATTGAAAGAGGGGTGGCATTGTTCGGGCAAGTCCCGCTGCAGCGGGTGCCAATAAAATTCAAACATGTGGCCGCCGTCGTCGCTAGTCTCGAAGGTCCACTCGTCGCGCAATTTCGCCACTGACTCGCACAATTGGAAAGACCAGATTTGTTCCCAATAGGAAGCGTTCCAAAGACCGAGATCTGAAACCACGTGAGCGTCGCAGATCCCTGACTCTTCACAGAGCTCGCGAATTGCCGCCTCCGGCGGAGCCCTGCTCAATAGTGCCCTTTGCCAACTGGTAGCCTGCGGCCGGATGCTTGAATGCGAGGATATGTACGATACCGTGACGACTGCGCAAAACAATCGGGCACGCTTTTGTTGCGGTCATGTGGCTCCTTGAATAGATTCCTTAAGAAAACTTGCTGTGTCAACGCCGATCGCCAAACAGGGCAGACCTTGAACCGGTTCTGGACACGATATCTTCGTAGGTACTCGCCGTGAGCGTCTTCTCTAACAGTCCCGACGAACAACCGACGGTGGCTTCCCGAACCAGCGCTGACAGGCTCGGGTCAGCACGGACTGGTCCGCGAAGTCCAGCAACTGCGCCACCTGCGAAAGGCCGATGTCCGATTGCGCGAGCAGTTGGCCGGCGAGTTCGCGTCGCGCCGTGTCCTTCAGCTTCTCGAAGGTCTGCCCGTCCTCCTGGAGCCGTCGTTGCAGGGTGCGCGGATGCAGGTGCAGCACGCGCGCGACGACCACGAGGTTGACCGGTCCCAGCCTCATCTGGGTGCGCAAGACCTGGAGCACCTGGTCGATCAGCGAAGTCTTTGCCCGCGGCGCCGCCGCGACGAGGTAGCGCTCCACGAAGGCCTGGAGCTGATCGTTCTGTCGGGGAAGCTGTCTGCGCCACGCGACCGATTCCACCAGGATGCCGTCGAACGTTGACCGGAAGCAGGGGACCAGCCCCAAGTGTTCCCGGTACTGGCGCTTGCTGCCCGCTGGCGCGTGGCGGAAGTGAACCTCCGCAGGGCCTACCTTCCCGTCCGACAGTACGCGAACTACCTTGCAGATGTGACTCACTGCGTGCTCGGTTGCCTGCGGCAGCAGCGGCAGGTCCGGCAGCAGGAAGCGCAGTCCGACCTGCTCGTGCGACGACCCATGGGCCTCGCGCACCTCAATGGCAATACCCGGCGCATGGTAGTGCATGTGCCGGCCTGCCATCAGCATGCCGTCCCGAACGCTGCGGGCCGACTGGATGGCCAGCCACAGCACCCCCAGAAAGCTGGGGTCCTTCGCATCGGAAAGGCGCAGTCCGAAGTCGGGCACGCCCAACTCCATGGCGCCGATCTCGATGGCCTGCAGCACGTTTCGATAGGGCAGGTACCGATCCGGGTCGTTGAGCGAGCTTTCGTCGAGGCCTGCTTTGGCGAGCAACGCGTGCGGTTCTCCGCCGAGCGACTGCACCAGGGACGAGTAACGCTCCAATGCCGCGGCGCGAACGAGGTTGTGGTGAACCGTCATCCGCGAAGTGTCGCATGGGATCAAGAATTTGTCACTCAGAATCAAGCCCGCAATCGGGAATGCGCCTATCGTTGGCCTGCATTCAGCGCTACCCACTACCTGAAGGAGACAACGATGCATGCCGAAGCCACCGCCACCCAGCCTCAAAAGGCCCGCCCGAGAAAGGACTTGAAATGAACGCTGGCACGACCACCGCGCACAAGCCCCTCATCGCCCTGTCGCGGCGTTTCCCTGACGCCTCGCTGGCGATCCTGCGCGAACTCGGCGAGGTCCGTATGCCCGCCGAGCGCGAGGAGGGTGGCGACCTGGCCCCGCTGTTCGAGCATGCCGACTGCGTGCTCGTGATCCCCGGCGATCGCATCGATGCCAAGCTGCTCGCGGCGTGCACGCGGCTGCGGCTCGTCATCACGATCAGCGCGGGCTTCGACCACATCGACCTGCAGGCCTGCACCGCGCGCGGTATCCGGGTGGCCCACACGCCCGGCGCGGTGTGCGCCGCCACTGCCGACATGGCCTTCGGCCTGCTGCTTGCAGCTTCGCGCCGCATCGTGGAGGCCGACGCTTTCGTGCGTGCCGGCCGCTGGGTCGGACAACTCTCGCCGCTGCCCGGCCAGGACGTTCACCACAGGCGCATGGGCATCATCGGCCTCGGCCGCATCGGCGCGCTGCTGGCCCGGCGCGGCCGGGGCTTCGACATGGACGTGTTCTACCACAGCCGGCGCCGCGTGAGCGAGCAGGAGGAAGCAGCGCTCGGCGTGCGCTGGCTGCCGCTTGACGAACTGCTCGCCCAAAGCGACGCGGTGATGGTGCAGGTGCCCTATGGACCCGCCACCCACCACCTCGTCGGCACTCGCGAACTGTCGTTGATGAAAAAGACCGCCGTGCTGGTCAACACCGCACGCGGCGGCGTCGTCGACGACGCGGCCCTGGCCGCCGCACTGCGCGAGGGCCGCATTGCCGCCGCCGGGCTCGACGTGACCGAGGGGGAGCCGAAAGTGCACCCCGAATTACTGACGTTACCCAACGTCGTGCTGACACCTCACCTCGGCGCGGCCACGCACGAGACACACCAGCAAATGACGCGCGAGGCTTTCCAGAACCTGGTGGGCGCGCTGCGCGGCGCGCCGTTGGCCAATTGCCTCAACCCCGAGGCACAGGCGCCGGCTCAATCCTGACTTTTACTGCTCATCAACTATTTGGACCCGGCATGAACACCCCTTCCCTCCAAGCCCACACCAGCCCCGAAGAGTGGCAACTGCGCGTCGAACTCGCCGCGCTCTACCGCGCGACAGCCCTCTACGGCTGGACGGATCTGGTCTTCACCCACATCAGTGCGCGGGTTCCAGGCAAGGACCATCACTTTCTAATCAATCCCTACGGGCTGATGTTCGACGAGATCACCGCGTCGTCGCTGATCAAGGTGGATGCGCAATGCAACAAACTCCACGAGTCGCCGTTCCCGGTCAACCCCGCCGGGTTCACGATCCACAGTTGCATCCACGAGGCGCGCCACGACGTGCAATGCGTGATGCATACGCACACCCGCGCCGGCGTCGCAGTGAGCGCACAGCGCGAAGGCCTGCTGCCGATCTCCCAGCAATCCACGTTGGTGCTGCACAGCCTTGGGTACCACGACTATGAAGGCATTGCGCTGCGCCCCGACGAGCAGCCCAGGCTCCAGGCCGATCTCGGCGACAACAACTATCTCATCCTGCGCAACCACGGCCTGCTGACGGTGGGCGCTAGCGTGGCGGAGGCATTCGTGTCCATGTACTTCCTCGAGACCTGCTGCCAGATCCAGATCTCGGCACAGGCCGGCGGAGAGCTGATTCGCGTTGACCCGAACATTCAGCGCAACGTAAAGGAAGTGGTCCGCACGGGAACCTCCGGGCAGGGTGCGCAGATCGCCTGGCCGGCAGTGCTGCGCAAGCTGGACCGGATCGACCCCAGCTACAAGAACTAAGCATTTGCATGGAATTGCGGCAACGATGCGCAGACAACGATGAGCGCGAACCCCACGCAAAGTCTGCTGCGCTCGATAACGCAAGGCCCGGCTACATAACGATAACCAGGAGACACTCATGCAAGAAAGCGCGCTGTCCACGATCGCACTCCCGGTGGCCTTGGCCATCATCATGCTGGGCTTGGGCCTGCACCTGCGCCTTGAAGACTTCAAGCGCATCCTCTTCCAGCCCAAGGCCATCGCCATGGGGTTGCTGGCGCAAGCGCTGTTGCTGCCCGCACTGTGCTTCTTCATCTGCAAGGCCTTCGGCGTTTCGGCCGAACTGTCGGTGGGCCTGATGCTGCTGGCCGCATCGCCAGGCGGCACCACGGCCAACCTGTTCTCGCACCTGTTCAAGGGCGACGTTGCGCTGAACATCTCGCTAACCGCCATCAACAGCGTGCTGGCCATCGTGACGATCCCGACCATCGTCAACTTCGCCCTCAGCCAGTTCATGGGCGGTCAGGCCTACATCCCGCTGCAGTTCCAGAAGACGATGGAAGTCATCGCGCTGGTGCTCGCGCCGGTGGCCATCGGCATGTTCATCCATGCGAAGCTGCCGAGCTTCTCGAAAACGATGGACAAGCCGGTCAAGATCGCGTCGTCGCTGATTCTGGTGCTGCTGATCGTGTCGATCGTGGTGAAGGAATGGGTCGTGATCTCCACCAACTTCCAGATCGTGGGCGCGGCGTGCCTGGTCTTCAACCTGGCGAGCCTGCTGGTCGGCTACCTTATCGGCAAGACCGTCCGCCTGACCGAAGGGCAGAACCGCGCCATCGCGTTCGAGATTGGCGTCCACAACGGCGCGCTGGCAATCTACCTGGCGCTGGTCGTGCTCAAGAACGGCACGATGTCGCTCCCGGCCGCGGTCTACAGCCTGTTGATGTATTTCACCGCGACGGCGTTCGGCTGGTGGGTGGTGCGTAAGGGCGCCGGTAGCGCTGTGATCGCGAAGTGCGCTTCTTCGGCAAGTCAAAGGTGAAAATCGCACGGCTGTCGGCAAATGACAAAACTCTGACGTGATGTAACAACGGGATTGTGGGCGTTATGGGCATGCTTTGGCAACGCGGCAAGGCATCTACCTGGCCATCACCCAAACAGGAGACTGAAAACAACATGAAGCAAAAACCGTGGCTCGCCAGCTATGGCGCCATTCCGCACGAGATCAATCCCGACGCCTGCCCATCGCTAGTGGCGCTGTTCGACGAGGGCATGCGCGAGCATGCCGCGCGCCCTGCATTTACCTGCCTCGGGCGGACGCTGACCTATCGCGATGTCGATCAGCAGTCGCGGGCACTGGCGGCCTACCTGCAGTCGGAGTTAGGGGTGCGCAAGGGCGACCGCGTTGCCGTGATGTTGCCGAACCTGATCGCATTCCCGATCGCTCTGATCGCGATCGCGCGGATAGGCGCGATCCAGGTCAACGTCAACCCGCTCTATACGGCGCGCGAACTGGGGCATCAACTCAGTGATGCCGGGGCAAAGACCATCATCGTGTTCGGTGGCGGTGCGGCCACGGTGGCGCAAGTGATGCCGCGCACGGCGATCCGGCAAGTCATTCTCGTCGGCGCAGCCGGGCAGGGCGGTATCGACGGCGCAGTCGGATTCGAAGCGGCGCTGGCGCAAGGCGCGAACCTGCCGCTGGAGCGTGTGGCAGTGACCGGCGACGACCTGATCTTCCTGCAGTACACGGGTGGAACCACCGGCCTGTCCAAGGGCGCGGCGCTCTCGCACCGCAACCTGATCGCGAACGTCATGCAGTTCAAGGCGATCTCGCCGGACAACCTTGTCCCGGGTGGCGAGGTCGTGGTGACGGCGATTCCGCTGTACCACATCTTCGCGCTAACGGTGAACTTCCTCACTTGCTTTTCGATCGGCGCCCACAACTGGCTCGTGCCCAATCCGCGCGACATGGATGCCTTCATTGACGTCCTCAAGGCCGCGCGCTGCACGGTCTTTACCGGCGTCAACACCCTGTTTGCCAGCCTGACCCTGCATCCGCGCATCGGCGAGGTCGACTTTTCCGCGCTGCGCCTGGCGGCCGGTGGCGGCGCGGCCATCGTGCCGGCCACGTCCCAGCGCTGGAAGGCGCTGACCGGCGTCGTCATCCGCGAGGGATACGGTTTATCGGAAACCAGCCCGGTCGTCAGCTTCAATCCGCCAACCATCAATGCCTTCAACGGCACCACGGGTTTGCCGGTGCCTTCGACGGATGTCCGCCTGCTGCGTGACGACGGCACGGAAGCCACGGACGGCGAGGCGGGCGAAGTGTGCGTGAAGGGCCCGCAGGTGATGCGTGGCTACTGGAACAAGCCGGCAGAGAATGCCGCTGCCTTTACCAGCGACGGCTACTTCCGCACGGGTGATGTAGGCGTGATCGATGCGGCGGGCTACCTGAAGATCGTCGATCGCAAGAAGGACATGATCATCGTATCGGGGTTCAACGTCTTTCCGAATGAAATCGAGGCGATCGTGAGCGGGTGCGACGGTGTGGCGGAATGCGCCTGCGTCGGGGTCGTCGACGGCAAGACCGGCGAGGCCGTCAAGATCTACGTGGTGAAGACCGCGAATGCAGCGCTGGATGCCGACACGCTCGCCGCGTACTGTCGCGATCGGCTGACGGCATACAAAGTGCCGAAGCTGATCGAATTTGTCGACAGCCTGCCCAAGTCCAACGTCGGCAAGGTGTTGCGCCGCGAACTGCGGAACTGACGTCGAGCCGGTGAAGTATCGTCGCGGACTGGAAACCCGTCAGAGGGCCATCCATCTTACCCGGGCACTGATCGTGGCGGCGCGTTTGCGTCGACACTGGGCGCCCCTCCACCGACGAGGCCGCCGCGCGCGCGTCACGCAGCGTCGCTGTCTTTGCCCAGACGAACGCCCAGCAGCCGGAAGAAATTGCCGCTCTCGTCGAGAAAGATGTGGTGAAGGCCTGCGCCCCACCCACTGAATGGCACGCTCATCTTTCCGAGTACGCGATATCTCGTCTGTGTTCGCTGGCGGTTTTCGCAGTTCTCGCGTGCAACTGCATCGGAATGTTGCGGCAAAATGCGCTCATTACGACATGACAAAGCGCACTACTGTAAGCATCAAACGATGCTATAACTGGTGCTTACACCTACGGAGGCTTCCATGCGTACGACTATTGCGCTTGATGACGATTTGATCGCCAAGGCTCAAGCCTATACAGGCCTGGAGGAAAAACGGCACTCGTGCGCGAAGCGCTAAAGGCCTTGATCCAGCGTGAAGCCGCGAAACGACTTGCGAATCTTGGCGGTAGCCAACCGGGCATCAAGGGGCCACCGCGTCGCCGGCAGGACGTCGAATGATTCTTGTCGACACGTCGGTCTGGATTGACCACATCAACGCTTCTGAGCCAATGCTGATTAGCCTGCTTACCAAGGAGCGTGTGCTGGCTCATCCATATGTCATAGGCGAGATTTCGCTCGGTAGTCTGCGTGACCGTGATGTCGTGCTTGGCGCGTTGCTCGATCTGCCGCGCGCGCCAGTTGCAACGCCGGAGGAGACGTTCTATCTGATCGAGCGCGAAGGTTTGTTCAATCGTGAAATCGGATATGTCGACACGTCACTGTTGGCGTCCGCGCGGCTACAACCCGGCATCACCATCTGGACGCGCGACAGGCGATTGAAGAAAGTTGCCGATGAATTCAATCTCGGTGCGGTGCTCGCGCACTAGTACTCGATACACCAGCGCAGTTTCAGGCAACCTTGGAGGCGGATATCGCTCGTTGGCGCGATGTTATGCGGAAGGCAAATATCAGCTTCAACTGAGAAAGACTCGTTATATCGAGATCTAGTGTGCCATCGGTCAGAACGCAGACGTCGTTGGGATCGTCGTAGCCGCTGTCCGTATTTCCATGTCGATTGCATTGCGATACGCAAACAACGCCGGCGCACCTCCGGTATGCAGGAACAACACCGGGCCATAGCCGGTAAAGCGCCGGCGCGCGACACCATCGAGCAGGCCGGCCATCGCCTTCCCCGTATAAACGGGATCGAGCAACACCCCTTCGGTACCGGCCAGGATGCGGATGGCCTCCAGCCCAGCCTGGTTGGGTTCACCATAGCAAGGTGCGAAGTACTCGTCCCACAGCTCGACTTTCAGCCCTGCCGGCACCTCGACATCGAGCAGCGTAGCAGTACCTTCGATCAGCCCAGCCACCTTCGGCGTTTGCGCCGCGACGCTGCGCGACACGGTAACGCCGACGACCGGTGTATCCGGCATCGCGTGTGCGAGCGCTAACGCAAGCCCGCCATGGGTTCCGGCACTGCCGGACGCCAGCACGACCGCCGAGAATGCAAGACCCATCGCTTCGGCTTGCTGGGCCAGCTCCAGGCCGGCGCGTACATACCCCAATGCCCCCAGCGGATTGGACCCGCCGATTGGGATGACATAAGGCTTGCGGCCCTCGCTACGCAGCCGTTCCGCAAGGGCTTGCAACTGTGCGTCGGCGTTGTCGAGACTGGCAACTGGCTCGGCCTGCGCGTCGAACAGATCGAGCAGCAGGCGGTTGCCGCTGTGCAGGTAGTCGCCATCTGCCGTGCCGGTCGGGTTTTCCAGCAAAGCGCTGCAGCGTAGCCCAAGACGGGCCGCCAGCGCGGCCGTCTGCCGGACATGATTCGACTGTATGGCTCCGGCCGTTACCAGCGTATCGGCGCCCTGGCGCAAGGCGTCTGCCGCCAGGAACTCAAGCTTGCGCAGTTTGTTTCCGCCAAACGCAAGTGGCGTGGTGTCATCCCGCTTGATGTAGATATCGCGCCCGAGCATCCCGGACAGGCGATCAAGCTTTTGCAGGGCGTGGCCGCGCCGACCAGATCGAGGCGGGAGAAGGAGGCAAGGTGATCCGAGATCTTCATGGTTTCGACTTTGGGGGAGGTGGACCAAGACGGGGCGGCGGCGGGCGTTGTCAGCGGGGACCTTGATGGCCCTCGACTTCCCCGCCTTCATGCAAGGTGGTGTGAGTCAATGCAGAATCTTTGCGAGGAATTCCTTCGCACGGGCCGACTTCGGGTCGCCGAAGAAGGCCTCCTTGCCGGTATCTTCGACGATGGCGCCGCCATCCATGAAAATCACGCGGCTGGCGACGTTTTTCGCGAACCCCATTTCATGGGTGACGCAGATCATCGTCATGCCCTCGCGTGCGAGTTCGACCATGACGTCCAGCACCTCATTGATCATTTCGGGATCGAGCGCCGATGTCGGTTCATCGAACAGCATGGCGATCGGATCCATCGACAGCGCGCGCGCAATCGCAACGCGTTGTTGTTGCCCGCCCGAAAGCTGCCCGGGGTATTTCCGCGCATGCGCTTTCAGGCCGACGCGCTCGAGCAGCCGCATGCCGTTCTCCTGTGCCTCCTCTTTGCGGCGTTTCAACACTTTGACCTGCGCCAGGGACAGGTTGTCGAGAATGGACAGATGCGGGAACAGCTCAAAATGCTGAAACACCATGCCAACCCGCGCACGCAACTGGGCGAGCTTGATCTTCGGATCGCCGACCATCACACCGTCCACACTGATCCGGCCCTGCTGAAACGGCTCGAGGCCGTTGACCGTTTTTATCAGCGTGGATTTTCCTGATCCGGACGGGCCGCAGATGACCACGACCTCGCCTTTTTCTACCTGGGTGCTGCACGCATCAAGCACCTTGAACTGACCGTACCACTTCGATACGCCTTCGAGCGCGATCATTGTTTTGTCTCCTACTTGCAGATTGCTTTCTTCGGGGTTCCGACCCGTTAAGTCAACGCGTCACAGGCAGTGTCAGACGCGCCTCGAGGCGACGCTGTACCCATGACAATCCGGTGCTGAACAGCCAGTAGATCGCTGCTACCGACAGATACAAGGGAAGCGGCTGGAACGTTGATGCGATGATTTCCTGGGACGACCTGAGCAACTCTGTCACGGTGATGACAGACACCAGCGACGTATCCTTGATCAGGCTGATTAGCGTGTTGCCGAGGCTTGGCACGGCAAGCCGCAAGGCCTGCGGGCAGACGATGTAACGCAGCGTCTGCAGATGGCTCAGTCCGAGGCTGTGCGCTGCGCTCCATTGCCCTCTGCCGATACCGAGAATCGCGCCGCGCATGCTTTCCGACAGGTACGCGCCGGCATTGGCCGTGAGGGTAAGAATGCCGGCGCTGGTGGGATCCAGGGAAATGCCGAGGTCTGGCAGGCCATAGTAGACGACAAACATCTGCACCAGCAGCGGAGTGCCGCGCATGACACTGACATAGGTGCGGGCAATGCCGCCAAGGATTGGACTGGTGCTGATACCCATGATGGCGACCACGATCCCGACCAGCAGGCCGAACACCATCGACGCCAAGGCAAATTTCACGGTGATCGCCGCTCCGTGCAGGAGTACAGGCGATGCATGAATAACTAGATCAAGAGATTCCATGATTCAATCCGTAGCAGAGGCCGCGTGGCCGGCCGGGCCCATGCCTGCAGCGATGGAACGAGCCGGCCGGAGTGGCAGCGATTACTGGGCGATGGGTCTGCTGGCGTCGGTAGCCAACCACTCGATGGACAGCTTGCGTAATGTGCCATCCTGCTGCAACGCGTACAGTGCGTCGTCAATGGCTTTGGCAAACTTGGGATTGCCCTTGCGGAACGGGATGCCCATCTCAAGCTTCGTGCCAGCGAGCAGCGCGCCAGTGCGTAGCGGCATCTTGGAGTTCTTGATCAGGTACGGCAGAATCAGGCGGTCATTGAGGGCTGCATCGATGCGCCCGACCGCTAGGTCACGCAGGTTTTCCGACGTACCCGGATAGGTTTGCACCAGGATACCCGGCACGGATTTCGCCAGTTCGGCATAATTGCTGCCCAGGGTGACGCCGACGGATTTTCCCTTCAGTTCTTCAAGCGAATTGAACTCGCGCTTGTCATTGCTGCGCTGAAGTACCTGGACCGCGGAAAAGACGTATGGCTGGGTAAAATCCAGGGCCTGGCGGCGCGCCGGCGTGATGCCCACCTGGTTGACGATGACGTCGAACTTGCCGGCTTGCAGGCCGGCAATGATGCCACTCCACTCGGTGGTGATGAACTGGACCTTGAGCCCCATCTTGTCAGCCACGGCTTTGGCCACGGCCACGTCAAAGCCGTCGAGCTGACCGTCGGCATTGCGATAGCCAAAGGGTGGGTAAGTGCCCTCCATGCCGACTTTCAGGACACCGCTGACTTTGACCGAATCCAGCAGATCTTCAGCGTGCACGGCGGGCGCCGTGACATTCAGGAGGGTCGCGATGCACGCGCTTTGCAACAGCAACTTCAGGGATTTCATGCCTTGTCTCCAATATACTCAACTTTAGACATTCAGGCCCGCTCAACGAGCGGGTTGGAAACGGATTCAAGAAATCGAAAAATGCTTGACATGGGGCAATGATCGTGTGGCCGCCGCGCTGCTTGCGCGGGTTTTAGCGCAAGCAGCGCGGCGGCCAATGAGGATCGTTTTCGGTCCTCTTGCGATTGCCCATGTCTTTGTCCAACCGTGTACGACTGTGTCTGTCCGAATGGATCAACCTTCTGCTTCTGGCCGTGCCAATTCGCTCTCGCGGGAGCTTTGTCGAGCTGCTGTGCGGCTGTATGGTTTCGCCAGAAGGCTGGGTGACGCGCGCTATCAGCGCCATCGCGCGACGCAGGCACTGGACGACCTACTACAAGCTTCTCGGGCGCGGCAGCTTGCGCACCGTGCGTTTGGCCCGCCAATTGTTCTTGCTGGTGCTCACAGTGCTGCCATGCGATGTGCTGACACTGGTCATCGACGATACGCTGGTGCCGCGCTCCTCGGAGCAGGCGCCCGGTTGCGCGTATCGCCACGACCACAGCCGCAAGATCAATCGGCCGCAATTCATACGGGCCCAGTGCTGGGTTACGCTGGGCGTGAGCGCGCTGGGCAACGGCGGGGTCAACCTGGTGCTGCCAATTCTCTCGCGGCTGGTGCCAAACACCGGCAACCGCAACAAGCTGAAAATCGCGCTGGTGCTGGTCCGCTCTCTGGCGGGCGTGGCCAACAAGCCGGTGCGCGTACTGTTCGATTCGTGGTTCATGCGCGCCCGCCTGGTATTGCCTTTGCTGCGCAGACAAATGCACGTGATTGGACAGGCGCGCATCGACACCGCGCTGTTTCTCGTGCCGCCACCGCCAACCACACCCAGACGTGGTCGCAAGCGCATCTATGGCGAGCGCCTGAACGCCGAGGCCATCGAAGCACTGCCCGCGATCGAACTGCGCATGCCGCTCTATGGCAAAGACCAGCAGGTTCGCCTGCGCTCTGCCGAGGCTCGCGCGCGCTTCCTCAAGGGCGCGTTGGTGCGTGCCGTCTGGTGCCAGTTCTTCGATGCGAAGAAACAGGCCTGGACCAAGCCCCGTCTGCTGCTCGCGAGCGAAACGGACTTGAGCGCCCAGGAGATCGTGCAGTTGTACGCGCGCCGCTGGGGCATAGAACCGCTGTTTCACAATCTCAAGCGCTGGTTCGGCGTGAGCAATCTCTGGCAGCAATCGCGCACCGTGCTGGAGTTGTGGATGCAAATTCGCTCGATGGCCTGGACTTTGAACCAACTGCTGAGTCTGGTGCTTGTCGAGACCTTCCCGATGAACGCGGTCGCACCATGGCGCATGAATCAGCCCGTCACGGCCGGTCTGGTCACGCAGTGGCTGCGCATGGAATTTACCGGACTTGCGTTTCGCGATGGCCTGAATCGCAAGTCCCAGAAATTCCAGTGGCCAACGCCACGCAACGACACGCGACCGACCTCGTAGGATTGCCCGCGCGCGCTTCTGACGGCGTCTCATCGCTGTTTCCATTGCCAAATCGCCTCGTTGACGACCACCTTCGCAGCCGGTGAGGCAGCCATTCGCATGTCTAATGTTGAGTCCAATATAGGAATAGATATTTTTTTGAAGGGCAACGCTATTGCCCGACAAGTCGGTGGAACGCGGCTTCCAGATCGGCGATCAAATCCTCCTTGGCCTCAAGGCCCACGTGCAATCGAAATGCCTGGCCGGCATACGGCCAGGCGGCTGCGAGGCGCTCCTCCTTGGGATCGAAGGGCATCACCAGACTCTCGAATCCGCCCCAGGAAAAGCCCAGGCGGAACAGCTTCAGGTGGTCGATGAAGGCGCGGAACCCCTCACGCCCATATCCGGGCTTGAGTACGACGCTGAACAATCCTGAAGCCCCCGTGAAATCCCGACGCCAGAGTGCGTGGCCCGGCGCACCAGGGAGCCCAGGGTGCAACACCTGGGCCACCTCCGGGCGGCCCGCCAGCCAATCGGCAATGGCCAGTCCGCTACGCTGATGCCGCTCAAGGCGCACGGCCATCGTCCGCAAGCCCCGCTGCGCGAGATAAACGTCGTCCGGGCCTGCGTGCTGACCAGTGGCGAAGACATAGTCGCGCACCGTGTTCCATGACTCACGGTTGGCCGTGATCACACCCATCAAAGCGTCCGAATGCCCAACGATGTATTTCGTCCCCGCATGCACGGAGACATCCACGCCGTGCTCGAATGGCTTGAAGAACAAGGGCGTGGCCCACGTGTTGTCGATGACGACGACCGCGCCATGCCGGTGCGCGACCTTCGCAATGGCAGGAATGTCCTGCATTTCGAACGTCTGCGAACCCGGTGACTCGGCGAACACGAGGGTCGTGGCCGGACGGAACAAGGCCGCGATGTCGGACCCAAGCGTGGGGTCGTAGAACGTCGCGGACACGTTGCAGCGGCCCAGTACCGTTTCGACATAGTGGCGCGTCGGGCCATAGACGCTGTCGCTCACCAGGATGTGATCGCCGGCTTTGACGAACGCCATGATCGCGCTCGTACACGCCGCCAGGCCCGACGACACCAGCAGCGAACGGTGCCCGCCTTCGAGTTGCGCCAAGGCATTCTGCAACGCGAAGGTGGTCGGCGTGCCTTTGCGGCCGTACCACATGACATCCGTGTCGGCGCCCGACATGGCGCGCCCGCGCGCTTCCATGTCGTAGAGATTGCGAAACGTCACGGTCGACGCATGGAAAACCGGCGGATTGACGACGCCGCCGAAATCGTCCGGATCGATGACGCCGTGCGAGAGGTAGGTATCGGGGGACATCCGGATTACCCTTGCCTGGCGCTGTTGACCATGTCGCCCAAGCGCTCCAGTCCCATGCGGAGATTGGACTCGGGCGGGCCGAACGAGAAGCGCACCCAGCTTGCGTCGATATACTCGGTCGCTCGCTGCTTGCCCGGATTGACGTCGAAGAACCTGCCGGGCACGGTCATGACCTTGCGCTTGAGACCCTCGGTAAAGAAGGTGTCCGCGGTGTTCAGCGGTGCGGGCAGCCGATGCACTCGGCCCCACAGATAGAACGTGCCGTTGCCGGGGCAGGGGATTTCGACACCCATTTCGGTCAGCGCGTCGAGCATGATGCGGCGCTTCCTGGCGAACATTTCCCGCAATGCGGACGTCTCCTGATCCGCACGGTCGCGTTGCAGCGCCTGCACGGCAAGCCGTTGCACGATCGTCGGCGGGCTGCCGTCGATGGCGCTTGCCGCTCGGCTGATCATGTCGATCACGTCTGTCGGCCCCACCACCCAGCCTACGCGCAGGCCGGGGTAACGATGATTCTTCGTCAGGCCGTCGACGATGACGACCGGGTCCGTCTCCACGTCCTCGACGAACTCGGCGGCAGACACCGGCTGGTCCGCGGGGGCGTGGTCATCTTCGAACACGAAGTGCGAATAGAATTCGTCGAGCAGCATCCAGCAGCCCGTGTCGCGCGCCGCCGCCACATACTGCGCCAGCGCTTCACCTCGCACCACGGCGCCCGTGGGGTTGTTGGGATTGCTCCACAGCAGCGCGTCCAGTTTTTCCCTGGCGATCATTCCCTCGAGCGCCTGCGCCGGGATGGCAAAGCCGTCTTCGGGCCCCACCGGCAGCGTGACCGGCGTGAAGCGATGGCGGTGGTAAGCGATCAGATCTTCGTAGGCGGTGTAGTCGGGCACGACATGGCCCAGACGAATTTCTCCAAGAGTGGCGAGCAGGCGCGACAGCGCAAGCCGCCCACCGGACGCGATCGCGACATTGTCCTTCGTGTACTGCGATGCGTTGCCGCGACGATAGCGACGGTTGTAATCGTCCGCGACCGCCTGACGCAGGGCATCGATGCCGCCGACCGGCCCGTAGGCGCAATCGGCCACGTCGAACTGCAGTGAAGCCAGCCGTTCCGGCGCGCCTGCCATGGGCCCGATTTCAGGCTGCCCCTGGCCGAGGTTGCACCAGTCGGGATGACCGTTCCGGAAGCCGAGCTTGACGGCTTCGTGAACGACGTGGATCACGCCCATATAGGGGACCGGGCGTAGCAGGGAAGACGCTAGTGAGCTTGTCATGTTGTTGTCGAAGGGGGATTGCTTATCGGTGACGCGACGCCATCGAAGCGAACAGCAGCGACGCGCCAAACGAAAGCGGCGACGACATATGCCGCGGATAGCGCTCGCCTACCGATGCGGGATGCGCCTTGGAGAGCCGGAATATTGTTCTCATGGTGGGGGCGTGATCTGGTATTGCGCGTTGTCTGGTCCTGGATTGGCAAGCCGGTTTCGCGCTGTTTGTGAGAGAAATCATAGTGTTCGACTCCCGCAAAAGGCTTCCAATTACTCCCGCCATCGCGCTTCTAATTAGACGAATTTTCTACTGGGATGGAGCCATGAAGAAATGCAGGCCCCGGCGTACTTTCCAGATATCGCTGCGCATCGAGCGCTGCCATGCAGCCCGTGCCGGCGCTGGTGATCGCCTGCCGGTAGATGTGGTCCTGCACGTCGCCTGCCGCGAACACGCCCGGCACACTCGTGCCCGTGGCGTTGCCGCAGAGGCCGCCGTTGGTGATGATGTAGCCGTTCGTCATCTCGAGCTGGCCCTTGAAGAGATCGGTGTTCGGCTTGTGGCCGATGGCGATGAAGACGCCTTGCACCGCGAGGTCAGCGATCTCGCCGGTTTGCGCATGCCTGAGGCGCAGGCCGGTCACGCCGGCCGCGTCGCCATTCACTTCGTCGAGCACGTGGTTCCATTTGATCTCGATGGCGCCTTGCCTCTCCTTCTCGAGCAGGCGATCGACGAGGATCGGCTCGGCGCGGAACTTGTCGCGGCGATGGATCACCGTGACCTTCTTCGCGATGCCAGCCAGATACAGCGCTTCCTCGACTGCCGTATTGCCGCCGCCAACCACGGCCACATGCTGTTGCTGGTAGAAGAAGCCATCGCAGGTCGCGCAGGCGGACACGCCGCGGCCCATGAAGGATTCCTCGGACGGCAGGCCAAGATACTGTGCGGATGCGCCGGTCGCGATGATCAGCGCATCGCAGGTGTACTCGCCGGATTCACCGATCAGGCGGATCGGCTTCGCGTCGAGCTTTGCCGTGTGGATGTGGTCGAACACGATCTCGGTGTTGAAGCGTTCCGCGTGGTCGAGAAAGCGCTGCATCAGCTCGGGGCCCTGCACCCCCGTTGCGTCCGCCGGCCAATTTTCGACATCGGTCGTGGTCATCAGCTGGCCGCCTTGCGCCAAGCCAGTGACGAGCACCGGCGACAAGTTGGCGCGCGCTGCATAGACGGCGGCGGTATAGCCGGCAGGGCCGGAACCGAGAATCAGGACCTTGGCATGCTTGGGCGAAGACATTGGAGAATCCGTAGCTTATTCAAGAGACTTCAGGCGATTGCCTGAACCGATTACCGAACAGGGTCGAAGTCGAGGCCCGCCACGCATGGGTACCGCATTGTTGCGGTAGACGATGCCGCCGATCGCAATGGTTGCGATGGCGCGCCGGGGCTGCATGGAAGGCCTCTTCACGCATGAACCGGGTTGGCCTGTAGTCAGGAGGCGGGACGCGCCACACCATACTGCGACGACAGGTATCGACGGATATGGTCGGGCGAATCGATAAAACGCGTCTGACCGTGTACGTGAATCTCCACACTGTCATCGACCGGCGCCCGCCCGGGGCCGAGCACCAGGACCGGGGCAGACTGGTTCGCCTCGCCGATCAGTTCGACAATTGCCATGCGAGGGCGGGGCGCATCGATGTATTCGACATCAACTTCATTGCGCAACTGCGGGAAGAAACCGAGCAGGCCTTCAACGGCAACGGAATCTCCACAATAGAACGGACCTTCCGAGCCTGAAAAAAGCCGGGGCGAAGCATGAATAGTTTGTCTTTCACTTTCACTCTCTCTGCGGGTTGAAATTGCTGGCGGACGCGCGTCGCTTGCCGTACCGCGAACCACCGACCACAGGATAAGCGGCGCAAATTGAACCCACTAGTGGCGCGAGCGACAATTTGCGTAAAGATCGTGCCAACCTGAGAGGAGCGGTGGCGATCAGGACCGCAGCACACGCAACAGACACGGGGGAGAGTCTTGCGAGACGTGGAGCAGATGGGGCAAAATCAATCGCTAGTGGCATCAAAGCCAATTTCCGTCCCTATCATGCCAAAGACCAAATCACATTCGTCTGTCAACGCAGGACTGGTCGCCGTCGTCGTGTATGACGGCCTGAGCCTCTTTGAATACGGCTGCGCCGTTGAAGTGTTCGGTCTGCCAAGACCTGAAATGGGCGAGAGCTGGTATCGCTTCATGACCTGTTCCGCCGAATCGGGGAGCTTGCGCGGTTCGGGTGGCATCCAGGTACAGGCTGACGGTGGCCTCGAACTCCTGGCCAAAGCGAAGACCATCATCATCCCGGGGTGGCGCGGTATCGAAGCGGACGTCCCGCCGGAACTTTGCCGCGCGTTGAGGAAGGCGAACAAACGCGGGGCGCGCGTCATGTCAATCTGCACGGGCGCCTTTGTCTTGGCGGCAGCAGGATTGCTCGACGGAAAGCGTGCGACTACGCACTGGCGTCATGCCGCAGCACTCGCGGCGCGATATCCGGACGTCCACGTGGAAGCGGACGTGCTCTACGTCGATGCCGGCGATGTCCTCACGTCTGCCGGCAGTGCGGCGGGAATCGACTTGTGCCTCCACCTGATTCGCCGGGACCTTGGCCCGCGCGCAGCCAACCAGGTCGCACGCCGACTAGTCATGCCACCCCACCGCGAAGGCGGGCAGGCCCAATACATCGACGAGCCGGTCTCAAAGCGTAGCGGCTCTTCGCTGGCACCCTTGGTGGACGCGGTGCGCGCAACATTGGACGAGGGCTGGTCGATTGTCAGAATGGCAAAGCAAACGGCGATGAGTGCCCGAACCTTTCAGCGGCACTTTGTCAGTACGATGGGGATGCCGCCAGGGGAGTGGCTGCTTTCCGAGCGCCTGGGCCGGGCCAGGGCATTGCTCGAAGAGACCGGCTTATCCGTGGATGAAATCGCCGTGCAAGTCGGTTTTGGTGCTGCAGCCACCTTGCGCAATCATTTCAGGACTCGGCTTGGAACCAGTCCGGGTTACTACAGGCGACGGTTCAGCGCATCCGAGGCACACTGATTACCTATCCGAGTTGTAGCGAGAGATCGTGAGCGGAGCGCAGCACGATTTTCCTCGCCAACAGCGGCTTTCAAACAATTTCTATAGGGCAATCACGCAGTTGCGACCCTCGTCTTTCGCGCGGTAAAGCCGCTCGTCGGCCGCGCGAAAGATCGTGTCGATCGTATTGCCGTCGCGCCCAAATTGGGACACCCCAATGCTGACCGTGATGCCAACACTACGCCCAAGCTCGCTGTCAAACACAGCGTTCTCTATGGTTGACCGAATTCGCTCGCCGATTGAAAGGCCTACATCAAGCGCATCTCCTTATACAGAAGTCATGAGTCCTCAGCCCGTAGCGCCAGGATCATGAACGCAGCATCCATGGTTCGCTGCATGCCGATCCAGATCGTTTTGGCGCCGGGCTCGCCATCACACTTGCGGCCCAGGAAACCACCCAGTGACGCGATCAAGCGGATCATTTGATTGAGCGTGACGGGCGTCTTTGGGCGCGCCTTCTTCGCGAGTAGATACGCGCCTCGTATCTCATCGGCATCAAAGAATAGCGACGCGTCCAGGTCAGGGCAGGTTCTGCCCAAACGCATCAGTCGGGCAATGCGCCACGCCACCACCATGTAAAACACCAGGGCCCGTTCCACGCGGTCCATGTGGGATAACTGTAAAGCTTCCACCTTGCACCCGTTCTTCAGGACATTGAAGAACATCTCAATCTCCCACCGGGCTCGATACCAATCGATCAGCTCGACGACGGCATCTGTATCTTGAGCCTCCCGGTTGGTCAGCAGTCGCCACACGACAGGGGTAACGCCTGCCGGAGCGCCGATCTCCTGGGCCACTATGCAGGTGACGGCTGGCCCCGTCTTACCCGGCAGCTTCACGCGTTGCGCACGTAACTCCTGCTTGACCTCGCGCGCCTTTTGGCCTGCGCGCCCCGGCAGGATGAAGCCGATCTCTCCCAGAGCTTCGCTGGCGTCTACCGTGTCCCACAGCTTGCCTGCCTCACCAAGGCTGCGGTTGTGTTGGGAACGTATCAGCCAGTCTGCAGGATTGCCGAGCTCATTAGCACGCTCCATCATCGCAGCGATATCGCCTTCCCGATCCGCCACGTAGACCAGGCGAGTCTCAGGCAACATCGCGGCCTGTTCTGCAACGCGTTCGTAGCTTTCAGTCCACCGTACGCTCTCTGTAATACCAACCCGCTGCCCGTTTGCATCCAGCGGCTCCCGGGCCCACATCCAGGCGTCGATCACACCGAGTGGTTCCCGATCCGGCGTCACAGCGTAGGTCGGATGCAGATACATCCCCTCTGCGCTTCGTAGCTCAAGGGCCCGAGCCCATCGATCTCCTGGCCGTTAAAATTCAACTCGGTTGTGTCTGCAATGCACAGCACCACCGGGAATTGCCGCGCCCGCCCTGCCGTGCGCTCCCAATGCGGCTGCATCATGTCTGTCCACTCGACTTCCTCGTTGCCGAGAAATCGATAGGCAGCGATGGTCTCTGCCCAGTCTTCGCATGCGCCAGGAATGCTCGCAGTCGGCCTCGCAGCCAGTCGCTTCAGCAGCCCCTTCGCCCGTCGGTCCCGCCTTGGATCGCCAAGATCCAGCGCCTCAAATTCTTCGTCCACCCATGCCCCCGACTCGTTGTTCATTCGCGCTCAAAAAAGCCAGGAGTAAACGCGAATCCGCACGAGTTTACAACCCCTCCCGCCCAAGTCCCATCAAATTCTGGTCGCACTGCGCCCGGTCAGGACGCTGGACTTTTGTATAAGGAGATGCATCAAGCGGGGCCTTGGGAAGCAAGACCATGAATTCCTCTCCCCCAACTCGCGCTACGCCGTCATAGGGGCGAATTGCTTCGAGGCATTTGTGCACGAACCCTTGTAGTACCTCATCGCCGACTTGATGCCCGTAGTGGTCATTGATGGATTTGAAATGGTCCAGATCGAGCGCAAGGACGGAGAACGGCGCCCCGTCCCGCTTTGCGCGCGCAATCTCAGTTTCGACAAGCTTGATGAATTGGCGTCGGTTCACTGCGCCAGTGAGCGGATCAGTGGCGGCCAGATGCTCCAACTTTTGATTCGTTCGTTGCAGCTCTTGAAGCGCGCCTTCTGTTCGTGCCATGGCAACCGCCAGGCGAGCCATCATTTCCTCCTGACTGTAGATCGTCGCGAACGAGCGCGTTGTGTGGAACGCCTGGATGATCCCATAGCTCAGAAAGAAGAAGCCGCCGGCAAAGATCGCGTGAGCAAGCCACCACATGTGATTCCAGGGGCGACCGAGGATAAATGCGAGCGAAGATAGCGCAAATGCAGTAATCGCAATGCCAAAAATCAGCATGAGTGGCGAGCGGATTCGGCGAATCAGCAGGACCGCGACGTTCAAGACGGAACAGACTAGCGCGCCCCTTCCATGGACAGTCGCACCCACAGGCTGCCCGCAATGGCTGTATTAGCCAGGTAAGCGACCGCTATGTCAATCAAAAGAAACGCACCAATCCACGTGCACCAGTACTTTAAGTTAGAGCGTTTCTCGACGGCATCTGGCGATCGTCCGAATGAAATCAGGCCGATAAATAACAGTATGGACATGACGAGACGTGAAGCTGGTCCATAGAGCAGGAACAGCCAGATATTGTGGTGAGCCAATCCGGTGAACGCCCCATGCAGAGTGTAGATCAGCACAAAGCCGAGAAAGCCCAAGGTCATCCAGCGCAACAAGGACTCCCCGAGGACATGTAACAGCGCCATGTCACGTACGTGACGAACAGGCCCTCGAGTGTTGCTGCAGCGATTGCGACTTCGTGAAACAGGTGGTTTTCTAACTTCAGCGTAGGATCTTGAAAGAAGAAAAGGTAGGCAACCAGATACGCTGGAACTAGTGCAAATATAAGGACGAGAAACCGTGCGTAGGTCTTGGTCACCAGGCGGATAGTTGCGCCTTGTTCATCGATTGTTGCGCTCACGTTCATGGACCTTCTCCAGGGAGGATCGGCTGGTCTTGTATGGCTCATGGCGATCCGCCTCCAGGGAACGGTACGCGCATGCTTGACAATATATACTTGCAATTCCTCGGTGACCGAGCGTTAAATTAACGTAACATCAGATATTAACGAAAGCCTCATCTCGATTACGTTTCCAAAGGAGGAATGCCAAGGCTTGTTCAAAAAGCCAGCGTCAGTCGACGCCCCTGTCTCGACGTAAAGATCCTGAGCCGTTCCAGTGTCGTCTACCGCTGTCGTCCATGAATGACTATATGCTTCTTACTGCACAGTCCCGTGACGTGATTGAGACGTGTCGTCGAAATCCCAGCGAGGAGGTCCCGAATGACAACTGCAGGCTCAGAACGGTTTCAGATCTTGGCGCTGTCAGGCGGAGGCTTTCGCGGCCTGTATACGGCCAAGTTGCTGGCTGACTTCGAGGACGAGATTGGCGCGCCAATCGCCACTCGGTTCGATCTTGTAACGGGCACATCGATCGGTGGCATTCTGGCATTGGCCATCGCGATGGAAATCCCTGCGCAGCGCATTGTCGAACTTCTCGCCAACCATGGGGGAACGATCTTCAAGCGACGCTGGTCCCTGGCGGGAATCTGGCGCGCACCATTTTCTTCCGCGCCGTTACAGTCGCTGCTTTGCGACAGCAAGATATTTGGCGACCAGGTCCTCGGAGCATGCAGGCATCCGGTCATCATACCGGTAATCAATTACTCGACTGGCAGGCCGCAGATCTTCAAGACCCCGCATCATCCGGATTTCAAGCGAGATCACAAATGCCGGCTGGTAGATGTGGCCATGGCGACAAGCGCGGCGCCCGCATACTTTCCACGATATACGTTCAACAACAATCAATACGTTGACGGCGGTCTTTACGCCAATGCGCCTGGCATGCTGGCGGTTCACGAAGCGCAGTCTTCCTTGGGACAATCGACAGACCGCATTCACGTGATGGCAGTCGGTACCATGTCATCGAAATTCACCGTCAACCCACGTCGAAACCGGGAGGGTGGGACATATGACTGGGGAGGCGTCAATCCGGCAAATATGCCAAAGAGAGTGTTTGGATTGTCGATATCGGTGCAGGAGGCGCTGAGCGATTTTATGCTTGCGCATCTGCTCTCCAAGCGCTATTTCCTCGTCGATGACGATCTCACCGACCAGCGCGCGCGTGCGGTCGCGCTTGATAGGGCTGACGGCGCTGCGAAGGAAGTATTGCTTGGCGCCGCGACTGAACGCTCCAAGATCTGCATCGGAAACGAAGACTGCCGATCCTTCCTCACCCATATAGCTCGGCTACCAATGTTCTACTACGGAGAACGTACCAATCAAACAAGCTAAGCCGCCACAGCAAATACGTCGCGCCCGCAGGCGCGGTGGCGCAGGAGCGGGCCCGGGGTGGGCCGTTAGATGATGATCGCCGATTCATGCTACGCGGAGGCTATTTGTTGAGCGGCGTGTTTTCTTCCAGTTTGGGGTAACCGTGCGCTTCAAATGTCGAGGAATAACTGGCGAGCCTGGCCCCATGACACGCCCCTCGGGCTCCAGTGGGCCATCTAGCCAAAGGCGAGCTTTTTCGAGCCTGCCGCAGCGTGAACGGCGCTGGGTCCGCAGCGCTACCCCTTCGGCATCCCAAATGCGCTTTACGCGCCCACGAAGCTGGAATCTGCATGGCTGATTCTTCTGCACCTGTTCACCATGGCCTGGTGACAGCGGTGAGCCGGAAACGAGCGGGACGCCGCTGAGGTGGCATCCCATTTGATGACTTGAATGGTGGGCGAGGGTGACATTGCTCGGCGCGGGTCGATGGTTGAGCGAGTTCGAGTTTCGCCGCCAATGCGATGCTCAGATACGAGTGTCGTTCCACTCACGGTAACGCCGCGTCAATTTGCGCGTCCGGATCTGGTCGAGCACGAGACTGTAGACCGGCGAGTAACAGCGCCGCGGGTGCCCGCCTGCGGCGATCGCGCGCAAGCGACGCTTGACGAGCGCCATCGTCGCGAGTCCGGCAGCTGCCTTGTCCTGCCATCGGACCTGGATGATCGATGCGTCTACAGCCTGACCGTCGCGCCAGCGATTCGGTAGGTCCGGTACGGACGCCAGCGCGCTCGCCATCCCGGCGACGTCGACACCTTCGTGCAGTACCGCTTCCGCGATCGACTGCCGGCGAATGCCGCCTGTCGTCATCACCGGCATCGCCGCGATGGCGGCAACGTCGCTGGCGAACGTCAGGAAATACGCTTCGCGGGCCAGCGAGCGGCCGTCCGCGGTGCGGCCTTGCATCGCCGGGCTCTCGTAGCTTCCGCCGGACAGTTCGACGAGGTCAACGGCCTGGTCGTTGAGCCACAGCACGATTTGCCGGGCTTCGTCCTCGGAGAATCCGCCCCGCTGGAAGTCGGCGGAATTGAGTTTGACCGCGACGCAGAATCCGGACCGAACTCGCGCACGTACCGCACGCACGACGGACAGCAGAAGTCTGGCCCGGTTTTCCAGCGAGCCGCCCCATTCGTCGTTGCGCCGATTGGTCAGCGGCGACAGGAACTGCGAAATCAGGTAGCCGTGTGCCGCGTGGATCTGCACCCCGTCGAATCCGGCCGTTTCGGCCGCCGCGGCCGTGTCGGCGAAGCGCTCGATGACCTCGTGAATCTTGGCCGTCGTCATCGCGCGCGGTTCGGCGAACAATTTGCTGTGCCGGCCGAGGTCGAGCGCAACGGCGGACGGTGCCCACGCCTGGTGACCCAGCGCTGCAAGAACCTGGCGGCCCGGATGATTGATCTGCATCCATATCCGGGCGCCATGCTGGCGAGCGGCGGCCGCCCACCGCTTGAACGGTTCGAGTGGCGTGTTCCGCTCCAGCACGACGCCGCCGGGACCGGTCAGCGCTCTTCCGTCGATCATCACGTTGCCGGTGATCAGCAGACCCGCACCGCCGGCACCCCAGGCGGCATAGAGACGCCACAGTGCCGCGCCGGGCAATTGACCTGCGTCGGCGAGGTTTTCCTCCATCGCGGCTTTCGCGATGCGGTTGGGCAGGGCGCTGCCGTTGGGCAGCGTCAGCGGAGTGAAAAGCGTAGTTGTCATCGGATAACCTGTTCGGCGGGTACGATGCGCCTATACTAACTTTCAAGCCCACTTTAAGGTCAAGCACGATGAAGATCGGCGAACTCGCGGCGCGCACCGGCATGACGACGTCCGCGATCCGCTTTTACGAACAGAGCGGGCTGTTTCCCAAGGCAGGCCGTGGCCCGAATGGCTACCGTATCTACGACGACGCCGCAGCGGAACGGCTGAGGCAGATTCAACTGGCGCGGCGGCTCGGTTTCTCGCTTGAGGAGATGCGCGCTGCGGTCGAGGCAATGAAAGGCTTCTCGAAGGAGGGGCTGCTGGAGCGAATCGACCAACGCTTGCGCGAGATCGACGAACTTCGCGCGAAGCTGGACGGGCAGTGCGCGGAACTGCACCAGATACGCGACGCGCTTCAGGCTGAATGGGCGGCGGGGCGGTGCTTCAAGGTCGACCAATTCGAATCGTCGGCGCCTGTCGCAGCAAAGAGCCGTCGCTCGAAGCGAACGGCTCCGACACATGATTTTGCCGGGCGGAAGCGGCCGGCGAGCCACGCTTAAATGCCCGAAGCGCTTGTGAGTAACTTTTAAGGCATTTTCAAGTGTTCAGGGCGCCCTCAGGGCTGAAAGCGCTAAGCCACGAGTCCGCAGGCTTTTTTCATACCTGTTGATTTTGATCGGTAGCGATGGTAGTTGAGAGTACAATTTGTACAAAACGTACAGATTGGAGGTGCCCATGCGAACCGTAACAGCGAGCGAAGCCAAGCAGGCCCTTGCTAGTGTGATCGAAGCGGCAGCTCGCGAACCGATCGTGATTCAGCGACAGAAGCGAGACGTTGCCGTGGTCATGTCCATGCAGGAATATCAGCGCTTGACGCAGCTGAATGTGGCAGAGTTCCAAAGGTTTTGCGATGTGGTCGGGGCCTCGGCTGCCGCGGCAGGCGTGACGGAGGAGAAACTGGCGGAGCTGCTGGCCAGTGATGAATGATCGCCGATTGGTACTGGATACCAACGCGCTGATCAGCCGATTGCTCGTTCCCACTGGCGTGGCGGCAAAGGCGGTGGACCATGCGCTGGCATCAGGCGTTTTGTTGTTGTCCGAGGAGACGCTGGGCGAGTTGGCTGAAGTCCTGGCCAGGCCCAAGTTCGACCGCTATGTCTCTATCGCGGATCGCCAGCATTTCCTGCGGTTGCTGGGAGGGGTTGCGCGAATTGTCCCGATCAGCCATCGGGTCGCGGCATGCCGCGACCCCAAGGATGACAAGTTCCTCCACGTAGCGCTCAACGGCGAGGCCGAAGTCATCGTAACGGGGGATGCGGATTTGCTGGTCCTGCATCCTTTCCATGGCGTCGATATCGTGAGTCCGGCAGTGTTTCTCCTGCGGCCGTAAAAATGCAGGAGCGGCGGTGCTATACATTGGCGACGAGCTCACCTGCGTGTTCGTCGAGCACGGTTCAAGGACGTTAGCAGGTCGGCCAAATGTCCGTACTGAAGATAGCCGAGCACGGCCAAGAGACTTCCATTACACCTCGCGAGCAGTAATTTTCCAGGGTGGTTCGCACTTTTGCGAACCTATTCCGCATTACCTATACTCATTCGAGAAGAACCACTTTAGCGTCACATCTAGCGCCAAAAAGCGCATTTCGAGTGCCCGGGGGAAGGCTGCCAACAGTGCTCTCAGACGAGACGCCTGCCGGCACTGTTCAGGGGCGCGCAATGCGTTGGCGGTCCTCGCGTTTGTCCGTGTTACGCCTGCGTTCCATTGCGATGGGACGGGGCGAGGCTTTGTCGCTTCACGTCATGTCGGCACGGGCGCAATCCCGCGACAGCGTTTCGGCTGCTGAACAGAGGATCGTTCCCACGCTTGCGCATAAGACAAGAAAGACAAGGGGCAGCATCGGCCGCGACAAGCCCTGCGATATCGATGGCTTTAAAAAAGCCACCCGGCAACCATAAGGGAGACCGGGATGAGACGCATCATCATCACGCATCTATCCGGCTCGAAGGCCCATCAAATCGAGCAATTCGAGGTAGACCGGTTCGATAAACTGATTCTGGGTCGCGATCCGACCGCCACCGTCGTCTTTGACCCGCAACGCGACGATCTGGTGAGTCGTCAGCATGCTGCCATTCAAATCAAGAAAGACGATCCGGCCCGCTACATGCTGGTCGACCTGGGCAGCAGCAACGGCACATTCCTTAACGGCCGCCGGGTCGATGATGAGACGCTACTGGAGCCGGGTGACACCATCGAACTGGGCGAAGGCGGACCGCGTCTGACGTTCGATCTGGAACCTCGGCCCGTTCCTGCTCCCGCACCGACACGCTTGAGCGCGAAAGCGTTAGCTGAAACGCGCGTGGGCTCTCCCACGGCTGTGCCTGCCTCCGCTGTTCCCGCGACAGGGCGGGCCAGCGCGCACACGGGGGCAATGCAGGAAACCCGGGGCGGCCAGCCGCCGGCGGACACAGTCCGCGCGGAGCCGACTCCGGCCACGGATGATCGCGTGGGCAAAGAGACCGTGCTGCGGATGATGAATCAGGAAAGGCGCTCCACCGGGCGCAGGCTGATCATCGGCGCGGGCGTCGCAGCCGTGCTTGCAGCCATCGTCGTCGGCGCATTTGCGCATTTCGGCATTCTGTTTGGCAGGAGTCCTGAGGCAATCGTCGCAGAATTCGGCGAGGCAACGGTGGTCGTGGAGGCCCGCTGGCACATCGTTGACAAGAATACGGGCCGCCCCATTTATCAGCGTATTTGCATCGTCGAGAACCTGCGACTTCCCTGCTATCTCCAGATCGACAACAATCCGGTCCAGCGCTGGCTGACGACCGACGACGACGATCATCGCGGCATTCCGATCGAGGTAGGGGGACGTGGCAGTGGCTTTGTGGTCAAGGACCAGGGCTTCATTCTGACGAACAAGCACGTCGCGCAAGGATGGAAGGTGCCGGGCTGGATGGACTTCGACTCGAATGGCGGCATACTGATTCGTATCTCGACGGGCGGCCAGGGTGAAATCACCATGGCGCGAATCAACCCAAAGGCCTATCGACAGCTTAAAGGCTGGGATTTCGACCACGCGGTGAGGTTGATCAGGCCGAACTTCGCGGCACCAGGAGGCATGGCGCTCGGTACCATGTCCCTGGCCCTCCTCGAGGGGCGCAACGAAAGCTTGTCGGTACGCTTCCCCAATACGCGGGACAGCATCGAGGCGCGTCTTGTCAAGGCGTCGGCCGAAGCGGACGTGGCGGAAATCAAGATTGACGCTACGCGCAAACTCCCCACGATCAACCTTGCATCGGTGGGTACACGACCGCGCGTGGGCGAGCGGGTGACAGTGCTCGGCTATCCAGGCATATCCGAGGAAAAGCACGCGCTCGTTCAATCGAGTGAAGGCGGCAATATTACCAATTTCGTCGAACTGATTCCTCAGCCTACGGTCACGGAAGGCATCATCGCGAAGGTCGGCGACACGGTCAAGTCTGAAAAGAATGTCCAGACTTACGATGACCTGGGTGATGTCTACCAGCTTACCGTGACCGCGACAGGCCATGGCAATAGCGGCGGCCCCGTGTTCGACGGCGACGGCAAGGTGATCGGGCTGTTTACCTATTCCCGCTCGATGGGCGACGAACGGGTGACTTTCGCGGTCCCGATCAAGTACGGACTTGATTTGCTCCTTAACTGAGTCCAACGGGGAAGCTTGCCATGTGCGCCGACCAGGCTCGTAAAGCAGATCAATCCCGCCTTATGGTCAGGTGCGCGATGCTAAGCGACGTAGGTTGCGTGCGCGGCCAGAACGAGGACGCGGTTGGCTGCATGATTCCCCGCGAGGACGATCCGTTTGCGCATGCCGGCGCGCTGGCCGTGGTGGCGGATGGAATGGGGGGCATGCGGCAGGCGAAGTGGCGAGCCGGATTGCGCTGCGCACGGTGCTTCACGAGTATTACCGCGATCCGGGCCTGCCCACGGAGGCGCTGAAGAAGGCATTTTTCGTTGCCAATCAGGCTATTGGGGAACATGTCGCCGCCGAGCCGAGCTGCGATGGCATGGGAACCACCTGTAGCGCGGTTGCCATTGTCAACGACCTGGCCTATATCGCCCACATCGGCGATAGCCGGATCTACCTGCTGCGCCAACGCGAGTTTCGGCAATTGACTGAAGACGACTCCCTGGTCGGCGAGATGTTCCGCGAGGGTCTGCTCACAGCAGAAGAGGCAAACAGACACCCCGACAAGAATGTACTCCTGCGGGCACTCGGAGCGCCGGAATATGAGCCAGCCGTTTCACCGGATGGGTTTCCCCTCGAACATGACGATGTCCTGATGCTATGCACTGACGGCATCAGCGACCAGATCGATGACGCGACGATTGCGTCGGTGATCATGCAGTTTGAGCCGGTCGACGCCTGTCAAAAACTGATTGAGCTCGCCCGCATGGCAGGAGGGCTGGATAACGCGTCGGTCGCCATCTGCAGTTTGCAGCGGCAACCGACGAGGCGTGGCGCGTCAGTTCGCTCAACGCGCGAGACCAACGTCCCCCCGAACGTAACGGGTTGATGGATTCGCCATGTCAGTCAGGCAGATAGGCCACTACGAAATTCGCACCCTGCTAGGGCGTGGCGGGATCGGCGAAGTCTATGGCGCCTTCGATACCGAGCTCGAGCGTGATGTGGCCATCAAGACCCTGCGGCCTGAACTTAGCCTCGACAAGGGCTTTCTGGACCGCTTTCGCTCGGAGGCGACCAGCCTTGCCAAGCTGAATCATCCGAACATCACGACGCTGTATGCGCTGTTCAGGGATGGCGACACCACGTGCATGGTGATGGAGCTTGTTCACGGCCACACGCTTGAGACAATCCTGCAGCGCATTGGCAGGTTTCCCGTGCGGGATAGCCTCGCGGTCATCATTCAGGCCGTCATGGGTTTGCGCTACGCGCACAAGATGGGCGTGATTCACCGGGATATCAAGCCGTCTAACCTGATGCTCACGGAAAGCGGCACGCTGAAAATCATGGATTTCGGCATTGCGCGCATTCAGGGCTCGCAACGCCTCACGCAACAAGGCGATGTCGTCGGCACACTGGCTTACGCCTCGCCGGAGCAATTGCGCGGCCACGAGGGCGACGGCCGCAGTGACCTGTATAGCCTTGCGACGGTTCTGTACGAGCTGATATCCGGGCGACTGCCTTTCAACGCGACCAGCGACTATGAGCTGATCCGCGCGCAGGTGGAGACGGTACCGCCCCCTCTGGCCGCATTGTGTCCGGACCTCGATCCCGGCGTCGAAAACGCACTGATGCGGGCGCTTGCCAAGGTGCCTGAGGAGCGGTTCTACACGGTAGAGGACTTTGGCCGCGCATTGGGGGCTTCGCCGCTGCTTGCGGACGCGCCCGATATCGTGCGCGAAGGAGTGCTTCAGACGTACAGCGCGCTCGATCTTCAGGCGACCCGTGTCGCGAGCGTGAACACAGGCTTGAACACAAGCGCGAACCCGAGCGTGAACACGATGGCGAACCCGAGCGTGAACAGAGGCGCCCGACTGCGCAGCCATGTGGATTCCGCTAAAAGCACTGCGGGCACTGCGAGCACTGCGGCACCCCCGGCATCTGCGCCGGCTGCAAACGAATCGCAATCCCGACCAGTTGCGCATCCTCCAACCTACAACACGAACATCAAGCCGGATCCGGTGCTAGCGCGCCCGCGGTCACGCGTTGTCGGCCTCGGCGCGGCTGCCGCCGGCCTGGTCATTGGTGCGGGCATACTCTTGATGGCACTGACGCGGCATCCGCAACCCTCGCCCGCGTCGCCCTCGTCGACTGCAAATGTGCCGCAGCAGATTACCGTGCCCGAGCCACCCGTACAGGAGCAGCCGATCAACCTGCCACCGATCGCTCTGATTCCAACGCCTCCGGCCCCAGCGAATCCGTCGTCCCCCCGGCAGGACCGAACGGTAGCAATCCGGCATCGCGGCAAGCCAAGCCAGACCTTGAGGGAAATGTCGCCCAAGTGCTCGATTCGGGAGCGCTGATCGTCTCGGGAAAGATTGTCAACCTTTCCTCCATACACGGTGAAGACGGAAAGCCAGCCCAGGCTATGCAGCGTTACCTCAAGGGCAAGGGCAACCAGCTTCAGTGTTTTGCAAAAGACAAGGCTTTCCAGTGCTTCGCGGATGGAGAAGACATTGGTGAGCACGCCCTTAGAAACGGCTGGGCTCGCACAAGGGACGGTGCGCCGGCGCGATATGCCACTGCCGAGCAGGAGGCACGACGCGCTCGAGCCGGTGTCTGGGCAATGTAGTTATTGGGAGCGATCTCGCCTGATTGTCGAAGGAAGAATGCAATGAACAAATTGACTGTAGCAATTGGCTGCGCCGCGGCGACCAGCGCGATTCTTGTAGGGTGTGCGCAAGGCGATTCGACAGGCATGAACAAGACCACGTCGGGCGCACTGATTGGCGCTGGGGCTGGCGCTGCGCTCGGTGGTCTCTTCAGCCATGGCAATGCGGGCGCCATTGTCGCGGGCGGCATGGCCGGTGCGCTGCTTGGCGGCATCATCGGCAGGGAGATGGATGAACGCGACCGCGAAGCGCGCCAGGCCGCGTTAAAACATGCGTTGCAGACTGCCGAGAACAACCAGCCAAGGACCTGGCATAACGCGAAGACGGGGAATTCCGGCACCATCAAACCGCTCAGCGGATATACGAAGTCTCCAACTGCCCAGACGTGCCGGAAATTTACCGAGACCTATGTGAAGGAAGGAAAGTCGTACGAACAGACTTCACGGGCGTGTCGCAACGCAAACGGTGAGTGGGAGCTTGCCAGCTAATAGCGATTTCCCGAATCTGTCCATGTACCGACGCGAACGCTCCTCACTGTTGTGCCTGCTATTGGCAATGGGGACGATCGGCATCTGGCCTGCGTGCTGGGGAGCGGAGCGTACCGAGGTCTTCGATATCGGGCATCTCGGCGGCGACATGAAAGCTGCGGGCGCCCGAACGCATGCAAGCCGCGCCGCCGGAAAGGACAAAAGCCACGAAGGGATGTTTCGCAGTGGCACGGCGTTCTTCGTGACCCAGTCAGGCGAAATGCTCACCAGCGCGCACGTCGTTCGCGGTTGCGAGCGGATCAACGTCTGGCCACGCGACATGACGAGCATACCTGCATCCCTGGTGGCAATCGACGAGCAACTGGACGTGGCGCTACTCGCGACGAACCGCGCCGTGAAGACGGCTGCACGACCTCTCGCCATATCGGTCCATCAGGGCATGTCGGTCTATACGATTGGCTTTGGTCTCACGCCGTCGTCGCCTCTTGTGCCTGTCATGACGCGTGGATACGTGCACGGCACCGCTCAGCCCAAGGGCCATCGCCTTCTGGTACTGCGCGCCGCCTTGCATGAAGGCAACAGCGGAGGCCCGGTCGTCGACGCACAGGGGGCACTGCTTGGCATGATCGTGGGCCGATACACGAACAACCCTGAACTCAGCGTCGCGGTTCGCGCTCAGGACCTTGCACGGTTCCTCGACGCGAGGCCAGGCGCGCCGACGCCTCCCATCCTTCAGGCTCCGGAAATGAAGCCAGGCGCAAGGCTTCGCCAGATTTCGGCTCTCGTTCAATGCCTGGAATAGGAGTCCTTGACGGACCTGGAGCATGCTATTGGAAACCGATAATGATTGGCGCCGATCGTGATGGCGCGTCGCACTGGCGTGGAAACGCCCAAATACCTGGAGATCCAACATGGCAAAGATCACCCATGTCACTTTTGGTGTGCACCGCTTGCTACGCATGTCGATCGCGGCGCTCTGCATCGTGGCTGCCTGGCCTGCCGCTCGCGCCGGCGATAACATCATGCGGGAACAGGATATCAGCGAGGAAGCGATCACCAATGCCTTGACCCCGCAAGACGCAGCCGACAGGAATGAGACGCTCGGCATCATGCACCGCGATGTCTATGCGGCGCAGGAGGCCGGTAGCCCGACAAAAGATCCATCCACGCATTTGCTGATCACATTCAACAGCAATTCGTCGAAACTGACCGAAGGTGCGCGGGCCGCGCTTGGCAAGGTCGCTCGCGGGTTGCAGTCGGTAAAGCTCTCGCCATACAAGTTTCGAATCGAAGGGCATGCGGACCCACGCGGCTCGGCAAATGCCAACCTGAAGCTCTCCGAGAGCCGTGCCGCGGCAGTGGTGGAGTACCTCACCCTGGAGGGGGCGTTGCCTCCGACCGTCTGACGCCGGTCGGCAAAGGCTCTACCGAGCCGCTGAATCTGCACAACCCCGCTGCGCCCGAGAATCGTCGCGTGACCATCGTCACCGTGAAGGATTGATCGCGAGGGATTCATCGGCGCCTCAGCGATCGGAATGCATCGGCTGAAGCCGGCTCCCGGCATCGGTGGATTTGCCGCTCTATGTCGTGGTTTGCTTGTAAGCGCGGCGCGCTTGACTACGATGATTGCAAGGCACCCTCGGAAGCGATGTGGCGGCCGCTATCTGCCGCCCCCGGGCAGGCGCCGAGACAAGAAGGAGAAGACACATGAAGACGTGTTCCCTGCAGCTTGCGCCGCTGGCGGCGGGCCTGCTGCTTTCGTTGGGCACCGCCATGCTGGCATGCGCCGAAGAGCCTGCCATGGCCGGGATGGAGATGGTCAATCCATCCGCGATGAAATGGGGCGATGCACCCGAATCGCTGCCCAAGGGTGCCAAGCTCGCGGTGCTCTATGGCGACCCCGGCAAGGAAGGCCCGTTCGTGATTCGGCTCAAGACGCCGGCGGGTTACAAGGTGCCGCCGCACTGGCACACCCAATCCGAGTATCTGACTGTTATCTCGGGGACGCTCTATCTTGGCGCAGGCGACAAGATGGACGTTGCTCAAGGACATGCGCTGAAGACGGGCGGCTTCCACTATTTGCCGGGCAAGGCCCACCACTACGCGTTTTCCAAGACGCCGACCGTCATCCAGATCCACGGTTCGGGCCCGCTCGACATCAACTACATCGACCCTAAGGATGATCCTGCAGCTAAGCGGTGAACGCCCCGGGCGCTGCGCCGGCGGCTTCGCTGCGCCCGGGCAACGCGATTAGCAACTGGGTGCCTGGCGCGCTGCCATGAGCGAGCATTCAAGCACGTTGGGCATCACCGATGGCCTCGACAAGCCCCGCTTCTTCCAGCAAAGTGCCCTGGAACAGAAAGGCCTCCTGGGTGGCGACGCCGATCAGTCGGCAGCGTTGCGCATCGGACAGCGTGTCGAGCGCGATGCCATTGAGCGTGATCGTGCCCTGCGACGGCTGCAGCAGCCCGCCCAGCAGATGCACCAGCGTGGATTTGCCGGCGCCCGAGGGGCCGACCAGCGCCGTGACGCTGCCCGCCGGCAACTGTAGATCGACCGTGTGCAGCACCTGGCGCGCGCCATAGGCGCAGGACACGGCGCGCAGTTCGACATTCAGCGGCGCCGGCAGCTCCTCCTCTGGGCCGGGGGCACGGTTGCCGCATCCAGCAGCGGCAGGATGCGCCCCAGGCTGGTTCGCACCGCTTGGAAGTCCGAGAAAAACTGGGTCAGCTTGAGCAGCGGCTTGAGCATGCCGGCGCCCAGCATCATCGCGCGTAATAGTCGTGCAACTGTTGACGCAGCTGCTCAAAGCGCATGACGTCCTGATTGAAGGCCTTCATTACAGGCATATTGCGCACATACTCGACCAGGGTGGCATTGAGCGCTGCTTCGGCACGGGTGTAGCGTTCGAAGTGTGCGTTCATCCGGCGCAGCGGCAGCGCCGAGGCCAGCGCCGCCAGCGGCACTGTGGCCAGAGCAGCTAGCGCTAGCCGCCAGTCGGTCCGGAACAGCAGCAGTGCGACGCACAGCGGCGTGACCAGCGCGGCCAGCAATTCGACCGTATGGTGGGCAATGAAGGATTCCAGCTGTTCGACATCCTGCAGCAGAATGCGCTTGAGCTCGCCAGAGCGAAAGCTCTGCAAGTCACGCAGCGGCAACCACGACAGGCGTCGCGCCAACTGCTGCCGCAGGTAGGCTAGCAACTGGTAGGCGGCTTGGTGGCTCAGGGCGTAGGCGGCGGTGTAGCACAGATATTTGCCGAGCAGCGCCAGCGCTAGCCAGGCCGCCAACCGGTACAGCGCGCTGGCCGCCGGCGCGTCGTCGGCCAGCAGTGTCAGCGCGATGGCGCGGTACAGTATCCAGTAGGGCAGCAGCTCCAGGACGGCGGCGGCTACCGTGAGCGGCAGGGCGGCGAGCAATCGTTTCTTTTCTGTACCCGCCAGGCAAAGCAGCCGGCGGAGGGGAGCTGCGGAGGTCGGCATTTGTGTTCTCGCGATAGGCGCAGGCAGGCCTGTTGGGCTTGCAGGATCAATGCCGGTCAGTCTGGGCCAGCCGCTGCAGGCCCGCTCCCCGCAACGGTAGTGCTAGTGGCCGGATCGGGAAAATTTGTTTCACCCGCGTCGATTTCTCGGGCCGCGCAACGGTGTTTTCGGGGGATTCGAGCTGGTTCGCCAAAGGTTCGGCATCAAGGTCGAAATCGTGCAGCGCCAGGATGGTGACAGAAACTATCCCTATTGCCTGCCGGCGGCCAGCGGCGCGCGCGTGAAAGAACCTCTGACGGCGGCCTGGCGTTTCGCCGGAATAGGTTAATCTTCCGCGCAGATCACCAACCTCAACGTGCCGGCCGCTGGGACGTCCCCGCCCCCGGCGCCGGCTCTCGAACCCCATGATGAACGAACCTTCTCGCCCGCAGCTCGTTGGGGAGCACCCCTCCATCGTCGCCCTGCGTGAACTGGTCGCCCGCGTTGGGCGCAGCCAGGCTAGCACCGTGCTGATCTATGGCGAGACCGGAACGGGGAAGAGCCTGGTGGCGCGCATGCTCCACGCGCAGTCCAACCGGGCTGGGCGCGAGTTCATCGACATCAATTGCGCGGCGATTCCTGCCCAGTTGCTCGAGTCCGAGCTGTTTGGCCATGAGCGTGGTTCGTTCACTGGCGCGGTCAGCAGGAAGGAGGGGCTGATCGAGGCGGCAAATGGCGGCACGGTCTTCCTGGACGAAGTCCGCGAGCTGGATCCGGTGATGCAGTCCAAGATCCTGACGCTGCTGGACACGCGGCGTTTCCGCCGGGTCGGCGCGGTGCGTCCCATCAGCGTGGACGCCCGCTTTATCGCCGCGACCAACAAGATCCTGTTGAGCGAGGTCAAGGCCGGCAAGTTTCGCGAGGATTTGTACTACCGGCTGCAGGTGATCGCCATCAATATCCCGCCGCTGCGTGAGCGCGGCGATGACATCTTCCTGCTCGTGAGCAACGCGCTGGCGAAGTACAACGCGCAGTACGGCAGCCACTTCCGGCGGCTGGATCCGGAGGTGGAGCGTATTTTTCGGGCGTACCGGTGGCCGGGGAATGTGCGTGAACTAGAGAACCTGCTGGAACGCATCTGCCTGCTCGAAGAAGGCGATTGCATCCGGCCGGATCATTTGCCGGCGCGAATCCTGCGGGACGTGGCGCGGCCCACCGGTGCGCTGGACGATCCGGCGGCGCTGCCAGTTGCATTCAATGGCCATGGGGCGTCCGAGCCGGCGCAGGATTATCACGTAGCCACTGCGCGCTTCCAGCGCGCCCTGATCGAGCAGACGCTGGCCTCATGCCGGCAGAACTTCGGTTCGACGGCCGAGAGGCTGGGGCTGAGCCGACACGCGCTGCGGCACCAGATGATGAAGCTGGGCTTGCTGGCCCCGCCCGCTGGAAGCGGCGAGGAGGGCGCGTGAGACTCGCGCAAGTTGTGCCGCGAAATGCGTGTAAATCACGCGGTATGTGGATTGTCATGTTCTAACTTATTGAAAAATAAAGGTATTTCTTTGCGCTGCAGGATGGCATGCAACCTGCTCTAAGTGATCTGTCAAGCCCGGCTTGGGGAAGACACCATCTGGAGAACCCTGCATGCAGTCCCTGAAGATCATTTGCCCTAATGGCCATCTCGGCTTCGCGCCGTTGCGTACCGAGAGCTTTGGGTTGGGGGTGGAGGCGGGCCTCGACTACATCGCGGCCGATTCGGGAAGCGATGACGTGGGTCCCGTGCCGCTCGGATCGGACACCTCGACGAGTCCCGAAGCGTGGCAACGCCACGACCTGGAGCAAATGTTGCTGGCGTCGCGCCGACTCGGCGTGCCGATGATTATCGGCTCGGCCGGAGATACTGGCTCGAACAGCCGCGTGGACCTGTTCGTGCGGATCATCAGCGAACTGGCGGCCAGGCATGGCCTGAAGAAGTTCCGGGTCGGCTACTTCTATTCCGAGGTGGACAAGGCTTTCCTGCGCGAGACGATGCGGCGGGGAAGCGAGGTGCGCGGGCTTGACGGCTTTGCCGACCTGACCGAAAGCGAGCTCGACGCGACCGACCGTATCGTCGCCATGGCCGGTGTCCATCCTTATGTGGAACTGCTGCGCCAGGGCGCCGACGTGATCATCGGCGGGCGCAGTTCGGATGCCGCGGTCTTTGCCGCGCCGGCGCTGCACCACGGCTTTTCCGCCGATCATTCCTATTACCTGGGCAAGGTGCTCGAGTGCGCGTCGTTCTGCGCCGAGCCCTATGGCGGCAAGGAAACCGTGATGGGCGAAATCTCGTTCGAGGATGTCCGTGTCACGGCGATGCATCCCGAGCAGCGCTGCACCGTAGCCTCGGTATCCGGCCATGCGATGTACGAGCGCTCCAATCCGTACGAGGAGTTTGTCGCCGGGGGCAAGCTGGACATGACGCATTGCCGGTACGAGCAGGCCGGCGAACGCGCCACGCGCATCACGGGTTCGCGCTTTATCGAGGCGGAAACGGTCCGGGTCAAGCTGGAGGGGGCGGGGAAGGTGGGCGAGCGCTTCGTTGGCCTGTGCGGCATCCGCGACCCCTACACCATTGCCAACGTGGACCGGGTGATTGCATGGGCGCGCGAGCAGGTGCGCGCGCGTTTCGGCGACGGCGGCTATCAACTGCACTACAACGTGTACGGCCGCGATGGCGTGATGGGCGAGCTGGAGCCGCTGCGCGACCGGCCGGGGCACGAGCTTTGCGTGCTGGTGCAGGGGGTCGCCCCGACCCGTGAGATGGCCGAGGAGGTGACGATGATCGGCTTGCGCCAGATGTTCTATGCGCGCTTGCCCGACGTGAAAGGCACGGCCGGTTCGGTGTCGTTCCCGCTGGATGAAGTCCTGCACGCCAGCGCGGCCTACCGTTGGACGCTGAACCACACGGTGGAAGTGCAAGACCCCATGGCGCTGTTCCCCACCCATCTCATTGAAGTTGGCGTCTGAGCCTGGAGCCGCATATGACAACGCATATGACAACGCAAAAGACAATGCAAAAGACAATGCAAAAGACAACGCAGAAACTGCATCAACTCGCCAAGACGATCCGCAGCAAGAACGCAGGGGTCAACAAGATCACCTTCGACATCATCTTTCGCGAGGCGGCCGAGTACGAACGCGTCAAGCGCTCGCGCGTGCTGAGCCGGGAAAGCATGGCCGCGCTATATGGGATTCCGGTCGAACGGATCTCGGATTTCGTCGAGTACGATCCCGCGTACGCCATCAAGTTCACGATCTATCGCACCCGGCCCAGCGGCAGCGCCGGCGATGGCGACATCTTCGGTGCCCAGCAGTACGCGCCGCTGCTGGACCTTGATATTCCTGCCTAGGCCGGATATTGGCGGATTCCACGGGACCCGGGGCTGGCACCCGGCGTCCGGCTCCTGACATCCATGCTGCTCTACCCACTGAGATAGGTGCGCCGAATGAGAAATACGTTAGCCCGCATTGCGCTGTTATTTGCCGCGATGTCCGCGGTAACCACGGTGGTGGCACAGACCGAGGCCAAATTGCCGCCTTTGATGAGAATTGTCGTGCCGTTTTCGGCGGGGGCGAGCAACGACGTGATCGCGCGTGCGATCGCGCCGGGGCTGGCAAAGCGCCTGGGGACTACGGTCATCGTGGAAAACAAGCCCGGGGCCGCAGGCGTCGTTGGTGCCGACTCGGTGGCCAAGGCGCCACGGGACGGGTCGGTGCTGCTTCTGACGTCGTCGACCTTCCTGACCGCTGCCGCCACCCAGCCTCGCTCGCCCTATGATCCGCTAGCCGCGTTCACGCCGGTGTCCATGGTCGCCGAGGGGCCGTTGTTGCTGGCAGTCTCGTCCTCGACCCAGGTCAGGTCGCCGGCCGAGCTGATCGCGGCGGCGCGCGCGAAACCGGGCGCGCTGACCTATGGCTCGGCGGGGATAGGCTCCCTGGCGCAACTGGCCACGGAGTTGCTGTGCGACATCTCGAAAGTCCAGATGATGCATGTCCCGTACAAGGGGGCTTCCAATGCGCTGATCGACCTGGCGGCGGGGCAGATCGATGTCATGATGTCCAACTACAGCTCGCTCGTGACCCAGCTGAAGTCCGGCAAGGTACGGGCGCTGGCGGTAACCTCGCAGCGGCCGAATGCGGCCTTTCCCGACTTGCCGCCGCTGGCCGCATCGGTGCCAGGCTACGGGATCGAGATCTGGGTTGGTGTCCTTGCACCGGCCGGCACGCCCGCGCCGCTGGTGCAGAGGTTGAACCGGGAGATCAACGAGATCGCCGCGTCGCAGGATGTGCGTGTCGTGCTCGAACCGGACGGCTCAGTGCCCAAGGCAATGAGTCCATCCGAATTCGGCGCGCGCATGCGGCAGGATCTTGCGCAGTGGAAGCGCATCGCCAGCGACAGGAAGATCGTGGCGGAATGATAGGTGGGGAGAAGCCCTAGGCGCCGTCCAGCAAGTCGTGGGAGTTCAGGATCGCGTACGCGATATCCGGGTTTGTCTCCAGGCAACGGCGGATAGCCGCGGGAATCGCCTGCTTGGTCTTGCGGCACAGCCCGGCTTGCTCCTCCACCTGGATGCTGATGCCGCGCACGGTGCGCACTTCGTGGATGCTGGGCGCGATCGTCAGCACGATGCCCAGTTGCGCATGCATGCGCCTTTCCATGTCCTTCAGGTCGGACAGGCTCGACAGGCTTTCAAGGCGGGCGATCAGCCGCTTTTCCTCTTCCTGGGTGAGCCTGAGGATCCGCATGTCGGATTGCGGGTCGTCCAGCAGCGCTTCGCGACCGCATGTGCAGGCGCCTGGCGGACACTCCTTGCGAATCGGGAAGGGAACGTTCATGTCGTCGTCGAGGCGATGCGCGCCTCATCCGGAGGGGATAGGGGTTATCTTAAATCATGAGGCCCACCGAACGCTGGCTCTATCGATGGTCGAGGCAGGCGGGGCAGGCTATCCAGCCAGGATGATCAAAGTGCGAGCGCCGCTTCGACGACAGGCTTGGCCCATTCGGGCGTTCGCCTCAGGTCCTGCGGCGAGGTTGGCCACGATAGCTTGCCGTAGGACATTTCCAGCAGCAGGCGGGGGTCGGGCACGGCGTCGCCGGGCGCGGCGTCGATGCTGTTGTCGTAGACCTGGAGATGCGCCAGGTGGGGCATCAGCGCGATCAGGTTGGCCAGTGAGGTAGTGCAGCGTTCACGTATCTTGTCTTCGGGGATGTCGTGCCCGCCCATCGTCACACGCGCCTTGACACGCGCGACGTGCTGATCGGCAGAGGCGAGCCCGCAGAACCAGATGATCACGTCGTGCGACTGCGTGGCGGCTCTGATTCTTGCCGGGACCGAGTTACCCCCAAGGGTTGTTTCGAACGCATAGGTACGTTCCTCGGAGACGGCCTGATCCAGGCGGCGCACGCCTTCGTGCCAGGCCGCGGCATTGGCGTCCTCCTGCGCGCATCCCGTGGCAGCCCGCAATTCACGTGCGAAGGTGTCGGGATTGAACGAGGCAAGGCCGGCGCGAGCGAGGAGGTAACCGCCTATCGAGCTTTTGCCTGCGCCGTTGACGCCGGCCAGCACGTAGAGGACCGGCCGCGCCATCAGTATCCGGTTCCGGCTTTCACCTTTCCATCAAGCCGGGCAGGTTGGCCGGCCAGGGCGCGCAAACGGTCGCCGGCGTCGTTGGCGTCCAGAGACGCAAGGCGCTCGTCAAAACGTTTGCGCAGCGCCTCAAGCGTGGCCGGGGCATTGGCCTGGGCGGCCCGAACCGCCTCCACCATGGCGGTGTACTCGCGGGTGGAAAGGATGACGGCTTCGGGGTCGTTGTGGTTGGTGATGAGCACCTTGCCGTGATGGGATACTGTTCGCATGACGCCACGCCAGCCATGCTTCTTGACCTCGGAGGCCGGTGTACGCGGCAACTCGCCGAGCAGATCGGTAGTGACGGGTAGGGCCATAACCATCTCCTTGATAGTCCATATGGACCATTTTACCCAAATTGGGAAATTTGGATACATGGTCATGGTTCAGCGACACGCCGCATGCCCGACAAAGCACACGTATTGGCAATGATTCGTATTTATAATCTATCGATCGGCAATATCAGGACCTTGGCTACGCGCTCCTGACCGCTATGCCCGACGCGCACGGGCAAGCAGTGCGTGCTGGTCGAGCAGCCGCAGGCCATGCATTTTGTGCGCAGCGCGGAAACCCTGTAGGCGCAAGCGAGCGTCCAGGAATGACTGGCGCGCCGAGCGTGCCAGAACCCAATAGAGAGGATGTCATGTCGGCCGATATCGATCTGGCGCTTTCCGGCCCGCAGAAGATGGCCTTTGAATTCCTGCTGTCGCGGCAGTCGCCGTGGCCGCTGGGCGCGCCCGCGCCATCGCCGAAGGAACTGGACCTGGTGTTCGAGGCGGCCTTGCGGGCGCCGGATCATGGCCAGCTCCAGCCGTGGCGCTTTATCGTGATCCGCGATGAGGCGCGCGCCGCGCTCGGCGAGGTGTTCGTGCGGGCGGCGCAGGCTCGCGATCCGCAAAGCGATGGCGAGCGCTTCCGGGTCAAGGCCATGGCCGCGCCGATGCTGATCGCGCTGGGCGTGCATCTCGAGCGCGGGCACAAGGTGCCAGAAATCGAGCAGTTGCTGGCGACGGCCGCGGCCACCATGAACATGCTTAACGCTCTGCATATCCTGGGTTACGGCGGCTTCTGGGCGACCGGCCTGAACAGCTATGACGAAGGCGTCCGGCAGGCACTAGGCCTTGGCGACGAGGAAACGCTGGTTGGCTTCCTGTATGTCGGTACACCCAAGGAAGCCGTGCGCCCGGCCAGCCGGCCGGCGCCCGAGGGGTTTGTACGCGAGTGGCATGGGCCGGCCTGAGGCTTCCAGGCGCGACCTTCGCGGCATCCTGCTCGCGCTGGCGATGGCCATGGCGCTGGTAACGTTGCTGGCGCTGCGCCAGCGGCTACGCATTGCCGGCATCGTGAGCGGGCGGCACGCCGGGGAGGGCGCGCGCGGTTGAGATGGCTGGTTCAGGCGCTCGCGCGTTCAAGCACTTGCAAGGTAGCGCCTTGCTGGCGGGCAGCATACACCGCGCCGCTCCGGCTGGTGGCGCCCAGGCGCTTGTAGATGGTCTGGGCATGCGTCTTGACCGTGGATTCGGAAAGGTGCAGCGCCCGCGCGATGGTCTTGAATGGATAGCCTTGTGCCAGCTGCACCAGGATCTGGTATTGCCGCAGCGTGAGCCCGAGCTGGCGCGCTTCTTCATGCTCCGGGTTGTCGGCCGGCGCCTGCAGCATGAGTGGTGGGGGCAGGGCCGCGCGGTGTAAAGGCATCGGCAGCACGCGAGGCGCAATGGCTGCGGGTGGCTGCGCGCCTGCCTGGAGCAGGCGATGAACGGTTGTGTCGAGGCAGGCAAGCGATGCCGACTTCGGTAGCCAGGCGAAGGGGATGTCGCCGGCCGCCTGGTCCACCCAGCCCAGCGGCGTGTCTTCCGTGAGCATGAGCATGCCGCGCGGCCGGATGAACCGGCATGCGTCCATCAGCAGGCCAAGGCCGCCGTCGCTGTCGTGGCTAAGGCCGAGCACCAGCAGGTCGGTTGGCACGAGGAGGCTGCCGTGGGCGTGGAAGTTCGCCAGTGCATCGGGATACATGCAATCCACTCGGTCGATGCCGGGGATGCTGATGAGAATCTGTCTTAACGCTAGCTGGACAAGTGGGTTGGTATCGATCAGGACGACATCGAACGACCGGCGCTGTCGGACCGGTTCTAGGCTGGTGTGCATGTGCAACGCTCCCCTACGTGCTACGTGGTGATGATGCGGCTGCTGTTGCGCCGCTTTATTTGTTTCACGCCAACACCTGCACCGCAAAGAGCGTGCCATTTGCTGCAGGTTGCGCCGAAGGCGTCTTGCAGCACCGGCAGGCTGCGCTTGCGATCCCGGCGGGGAGGGTCGCCACGGCCACAAATCCGCACCGCCCTTGTAAAGCGTGCACGAGGCATTTGTAAATATCACATGGAGATGTATCCGGCGACTTCAATCCTGCTCGCGGGGCTGTGCATGTCCGGGGCCGCCAGCAGCCGGCCGGCGAGAAACCGCCGGAAGGTTTATCCTCGCCGTGTCGCGCATCCCGCCCAGGCCCAGTTTGCGGGGTGGCGGGACGCCGCGTCTGGCAATCACCACTCCAAGGACACCCCCATGTCACTCTCGATGTATGAAGTATCGATCCCGGCCTTTATCCGGGCCTTCGGCAGCTTGTCGGCCATCCTGGACAAGGGCGCCGCATTCGCGCAGGCGCAGGGCATGGACCCCGCCGACCTGATCCAGACCCGCCTGGTGGCGGACATGGACCCGCTGCGGGCGCAGGTGCAGCGCGCCAGCGACAGCGCAAAGGGTTGCGCGGCGCGGCTGGCTGGCATCGAGATGCCGTCGTTTGCCGACACCGAAACCACCTTCCCGGAGTTGCAGGAGCGCATCGCCAAGACGGTGGCCTTCCTGAAGACCATCCAGCCCGCCCAGCTCGAGGGCAGCGAGGCGCGCACCATTGAGCTCAAGCTGCGCCCCGAGCCCGTCACGTTCGACGGCAAGTCCTATCTGCTGGGCTTTGCGCTGCCGAACTTCTATTTCCACGTGACCACCGCTTACGACATCCTGCGCCACAAGGGTGTGCCGATCGGCAAGCGCGACTATCTCGGCCTGTCCTGATCGACACTGATCGGAAGGGTGGCCGCTTGCGGCCGTTGGATGTGGCGTTGGCCCTCGAGCGCTTACTTGTTCACCATCTGCGCTGCTTCACTGCAAATTCAACTGCTTAACGTCAAAAGCTTAACGTCAAAGGCAGTTTCACCTCCCCTGCGGGGAGGCGACCTACTTTCTTGTCTCGCCAAGAATGTAGGCAAAGAAGGCGACCCGGATGGGGCGAAAGACTCCTCGTCGTCAGGCAAAAAGAGCGGCCGGGACCCAAACTCACATCGCCTTAAGGCGATGTTCAAACATGGGTCCCTCTTTTCCGCTCTTTTTGCCTGCCGACGAGGCGCCCCATAACGGGAGATGAAAACCTTGACGGCTCGCTGCGCATCGCGGGCAGGTGATTGCCGCCTGGGGGCGGAAATCACGGCTACACCGACGGATGCTTTTACTTTACCGCCGGGTTGCTCCCCTCTCCCACTTGTGGGAGAGGGCGGGCGCTCACGGAGCTGGCGGGCTTTTCGGCCGGCGCCGTGAGCGCTTTGCTGGTTGTCTATGGCATCGCCAACGTGGTCGGCAACGCCATCGTGGGGCGATTTGCCGACAGGTACACGAGGCCCATCCTGCTGGGCGGCCTGATTGTTCTGGCGATCACCCTGGCCGTTTTTGCGGGCTTTGCCGACAACAAGGTCGTCAGCGTGGCCGGACTGATCCTGATCGGCCTGGCCGGCGTGCCAATGAACCCGGCGATGGCGGCCCGCGCCATGCGGGCCGCCCATCCCGGTCCGCTGGTCAATACCGTGCATACGTCGGTCATCAATATCGGGCTGGCGGTGGGTTTCTGGATGGGCGGGCTTGGCATCGGGGCGGGCTACGTACGGGCAAAGACGTGATCCCGGCCGGCCTGAGGCTAGCGATGAGGGCTCAGGCCCCGCCAGCGGCTAGCTTGCCACCAGCCGTGGGTTGCGCTTCAAGCCTGTCCAGGCGGCCGCTCCATGCGGTCAGGCCCAGCGCCACCAGCACCACCAGCGCGCCGATCCACGGCGTATGCATCAGGCCCATGTGGGTCACGATCAGGCCGCCGGCCCAGGCCGCGCCGGCAATCCCCAGGTTGAAGGCGGCGATATTCAGGCCCGATGCCACATCGACGGCGCCCGGCGTATAGCGCTCCGCCTGCTTGACCACATAGACCTGCAGCGCCGGCACATTGCCGAAGGCGAACGCGCCCCAGGCCAGCACGGTCGCTACCACCAGCCAGCGGTGCGGTGCGGTGAAGCACAGCGCGAACAGCACGATGGACAGCAGCAGGAACACGATCTTGAGCGCGGCGATGGGGCCGTGGCGATCGGCCAGGCGGCCGCCCCAGATGTTGCCCGCGGCGACCGATACGCCGTACACCACCATGACAAGCCCGACCGCGCCGGCGCTGAAGCCCGAGACGTCTTGCAGGATGGGTGCGAGGAAGGTGAAGGGAATGAACGAGCCGCCATAGCCGATCGCGGTCTTGGCATAGACCAGCAGCAGGCGCGGCTCGGCCAGCACCTTGGCCTGTTGCAGCAACGAGGCAGGGGCGCCGTGGCGGATATTGGCCGGGACAAACATCAGGCTGCCGACAAAGGCGACCAGGCCGAGCGCCGATACCGCGAGGAAGGTCTCACGCCAGCCGAAATGCTGGCCGATAAAGGTGCCCAGCGGCACGCCGGTGACGAGCGCCACGGTCAGGCCGGTGAACATGATGGCGATGGCGCTCGCGGCCTTTTCCTTCGGCACCAGGCTGGTGGCGATGGTGGAGCCGATCGAGAAGAACACGCCGTGAGCCAGGCCGGTCAGGATGCGCGCCAGGATCAGCGATTCATAGCCCGGCGCCTTCCAGGCCAGCAGGTTGCCCAGCGTGAACAGGGCCATCAGCGACAGCAGCAGCGCCTTGCGCGGCAGGCGGCCGGTGAGGGCGGTCAGCACGGGGGCGCCGATGGCCACGCCGAGCGCATAGAGGCTGACCAGCAGGCCGGCCGAGGGCAGCGTGATGTGTAGATCGGCGGCGATGGTGGGGATCAGGCCGACGATGACGAATTCGGTGGTCCCGATGGCAAACGCGCTGATGGTCAGTGAGAACAGGGCAATGGGCATGGTGGGCTCCAGGTGCGTCCGGTAATGGAATGGGCGCAGTTTGCCGCTGTCTTTCTTGCTGATTAAGTGGGGTATCTGGATAAGATACTTGATAAATACTCAAGAACGGTTCGGGTGCTTGGCCATTCGCGCCGGCGGGGCGCTCAAGTCGTCGGCCAAGCTTTATTGCAGAAAATAGGGTGATTTCCAGCGAGTGTTTGCTTAATATTCAACAATGAAGATCACACTCGAAGAACTGCAGGCCTTCGCCACCGTGGTGGACAGCGGCTCCATCACAGCCGCGGCCGAGCAACTGGGGCAGACCGTCTCCGGCATCAGCCGCGCGCTCAGTCGCCTGGAAGACAAGGTGGGCACCACCTTGCTGCACCGGACCACGCGCCGGCTGGCGCTGAGCGAGGAGGGCGACGCCCTGCTGGCCCACGCGCGCGCCATCCTGGCCTCGGTGGAACTGGCGGAAGAGCAGATGGCCGTGCGCCGCCAGCGGCCGGCGGGGCGGCTGCGGGTGAATGCGGCGTCACCCTTCATGCTGCATGTGATCGTGCCGCTGATCGGGGAATTCCGCCGGGCGTATCCGGAAATCGAGCTGGAGCTCAATACCAACGATCAGATCATCGACCTGCTCGAGCATCGCACCGACGTGGCAATCCGCATCGGCGCGCTGCGGGACTCCACGCTGCATGCCCGCCCGCTGGCCAGCAGCCGCATGCGCGTGCTGGCCAGCCCCGCCTATCTCAAGGCGCGGGGTCGGCCGGAAAGCGTGGCGGACCTTGCCGGCCACAGCCTGATCGGCTTCACCCAGCCCGAATCGCTCAATCGCTGGCCCTTGCGCGGCGCCGTGGGCGAAGAGGTGCAGATCGCGCCGCATCTGTCGGCATCGAGCGGCGAAACCCTGCGCCAACTGGCGCTGGCGGGCGAGGGCCTGGTCTGCTTGTCGGACTTCATGACCGATGCGGACCGGCGCCGTGGCGACCTGGTGCAGGTGCTGATGGGGTACACCATCGACGAACGGCAATCGATCAACGCGGTCTACTACCTCAACACCCAGCTTTCGGCGCGTATCGCGAGCTTCCTGGATTTTGTCGGGGGAAGCTGCGCGAGGCGGCCTGGGCACAACTTTAGGCCGGCGCGGGCAAAGGCCAGCGCTTGGGCTGGGCCTTGGCAATAGGGGAAATCAAGGAGGTGGCTGGAGCGGATTGCACTCCTGTGCGAAAATAGCGAGTTAGCCGCAGGTTTTTGCGCTGTTTTTTGGCCATCAAGTCGCGGCCATTAAGTCGCGGCCATTAAGTTGCCACTCGTCGCCAGTTGCCCGTCCGGCATTCGCCGCGCGCCGTGTACCGGCCGGCCGAGGCCTGTATGCGCTGGCTGCCACACGGCAAGGCCGGCATGCCGCGCCGCATGATGACTGCATCACCGCACCACCCACAGCACCACCTACAAGAGCTAACTACAGCTTTACCAGCCAGCATGACTTACGCCGTCAAGGAAATCTTCTACACACTGCAGGGCGAAGGCGCCAACGCGGGCCGCGCAGCCGTGTTCTGCCGCTTCTCCGGGTGCAATCTCTGGAGCGGGCGCGAGGAAGACCGTGCCGGCGCGGTCTGCCAGTTCTGCGACACCGACTTTGTCGGCACCGACGGCACCGAGGGCGGCAAGTACCGCACCGCCGAGGCGCTCGCCGACAAGGTGGCGGCCCAGTGGCCGCAAGGCGTGGAGAGCAGCGCCGCCGGGCGCCCGCTGGTGGTCTGCACGGGCGGCGAGCCGCTGCTGCAGCTGGATGCGCCCCTGATCGACGCGCTGCATGCGCGCGGCTTCGAGATCGCCATCGAAACCAATGGCACGTTGCCGGTGCCGGACGGCATCGACTGGGTTTGCGTGAGCCCCAAGATGGGCGCCGAGCTGGTGGTCACGCGCGGCGACGAGCTCAAGGTGGTGATCCCGCAGGATGGGCAGGATTTCGCCGCATACGAGCGCCTTGATTTCCGCTATTTCCTGGTGCAGGCCATGGATGGCCCGCTGGCACGGCAAAATACCGCGCTGGCGGTGGAGTTCTGCCAGCGCCGTCCGCTCTGGCGCCTTTCGCTGCAGACCCACAAGCTGCTCGGCATCCGGTAGGCAAATCGCGCAAATCGTGCAAATCGCGCCGGTACGCACCGGCACACCTGGGCACCCATTGGTCCACATGAACAAGCAAGTTTCCATTACCCGCCGGCTGGAGTTCGACTCCGGCCACCGCATCCCCAACCATGGCGGCCAGTGCCGCAACATCCATGGCCATCGCTATCGCCTGGACCTGACGCTGTCGGGCGAGGTGCTGCATCGCGCCGGCGCCTCGGACGAGGGCATGATCCTGGACTTCAGCGACATCAAGGCGCTGGCCACGGAACACCTGGTGTCCAAGTGGGACCACGCCTTCCTGATCTACCGCGGCGATACCGCGCTGCTGAACTTCCTGCAGACCATGGACGGGCACAAGACGGTGGTGCTCGATGCCATCCCGACCGTGGAGAACCTGGCGCAGATCGCCTTCGACATGCTCGCCCCGGTGTTCAAGGATTGCTTTGGCCACCAGTTGCAGCTCACCCGCCTGGTGCTGTTCGAGACCCCGAACTGCTGGGCCGAGGTCAGCGCCGCCTTCAGCCTGCCGGCGCAGGACTGACCCGCCGGGATGATGCAGCCGCGATGACCGCGCCGACCCTCCCGTCCGAGGCAAGCCTGGAAAGGCCGGATCCTTCCATGGATCCTGCGCTGGAGCGCGAGCGCCGCTATATGCAGGCCGCGCTGGACGAAGCGCGCCTGGCCGAAGCCGCCGGCGAAGTCCCGGTGGGCGCGGTCGTGGTGTGGAACGACACCATCATCGCGCGCGGCCACAACCTGCCGATCCGCTCGGTCGATCCTTCCGCTCATGCTGAAATGCAGGCGCTGCGCGCCGCTGCCCGCGTGATCGGCAACTACCGCATGCCGGAGTGCGAGCTCTATGTGACGCTGGAACCTTGCGTGATGTGCAGCGGCGCGATCCTGCACGCGCGGATTCGTCACGTGGTGTTTGGCGCCACCGACCCCAAGACCGGCGCCGCGGGCAGCGTGCTCAACCTGTTCGAGCAGGCGCAGCTCAATCACCAGACCACCATAGCCGGCGGCGTGATGGCCGACGAGTGCTCGCGCATGCTGAAGGATTTCTTTGGCGGCAGGCGCCGGGCCCAGAAGGCCGCACAGAAAGCAGCGGCGCAAGAAGCCGCCCAGACTGCGCGGGCAAGCAATGCGCCTGCCTGCGCCCATTGCGACGCTGCCGCACCCATTGCCTCCATCGACACCGACCCAAGCCAGAACCCCGACGCATGAGCCAGCCCACGACCACGCCCACGCCAGCCACCGAGGTCCGCCTGATCGCGTCTTCCGGCTATCCGCATGACGTCGCCATCGCCGCGCGCGGATGCGCCTGGCTCAAGGGGCAGGGCTTTCATGTCGGCAACCCGGATGTGCTGGCGCGCCGCTACTTGCGCTTTGGCGGCAGCGATGCCGAGCGGCTGGCCGACCTGCACGCCATCGGCACCGGCGCGGCGCGCGAGCTGACGCTGGCGGTGCGCGGCGGTTACGGCATTGCGCGGCTGCTGGAGCAGGTGGACTTCGCCCGCATCGCCGAGCAGGCGCGCGCCAGCCAGACGCCGATTGTCGGCCATAGCGATTTCACGGCCTTCCAGCTGGCGTACCTGGCGGCCACCGGCGGCGTCACCTTTGCCGGCCCGATGCTGCTGGCGGATTTTGGCGCGGACGTGGTCGATCCCTTCATGTGGCAGCACTTCAACGGCGTGCTGCGCGATCCGGCGTACACCATCGACGTGGATGCGCCGCAGGCCGGCGGCCAGCCTTTTACCGGCGCGTTGTCGGGCACGCTGTGGGGCGGCAACATGGCGATGCTGTGCAGCTTGCTGGGCACGCCATTCATGCCGGCCGTAGAGGGCGGCATCCTGTTCCTGGAAGACGTCAACGAGCCGCCGTACCGGGTCGAGCGCATGCTGTTGCAGCTGGACCAGGCCGGCGTGCTTGGCGCGCAGCGCGCGATCCTGCTGGGCGACTTTTCCAATTACCGCGTGACTGACTACGACAACGGCTATGACCTGCCTGCGGTGGTGGCGTACATGCAGGCGCGCCTGTCGGTGCCGGTCCTCACCGGCCTGCCGTTCGGTCATTGCCCGCGCAAGCTGACCCTGCCGGTGGGCGGGCAGGCGCAGTTGAGCGCACGTGCGGATGGGTTTTCCCTGTCGCTGTCGGGCTACCCGGTGTTGAAAGCGGCGGCTTGCGCCCACATCTGAGGCTTATCGCTTCGTTCCTTTGCCCGCCAGTGGTAAAATCGCGGGTTGTTTCCCGATTTCCCTGCCCGGGTCCCGCGCCAACGCGCCGCCAGGTCACCATGCCTGGCTTTATGCCACCCCGTTGCCAAAGAAGCCAAGCGAATCGCATTTTGCACAGCCCTTGGCAGGCGGCAGCCCGAGGCAAGCGCGGCAAGTCCCGCGCCTCATCATCCATACAAGGTCCCAGACGTGCTTTCTACCGCAAACATCACCATGCAGTTCGGCCCCAAGCCGTTGTTCGAGAATATCTCGGTCAAGTTCGGCGAGGGCAACCGCTACGGCTTGATCGGCGCGAACGGCTGCGGCAAGTCCACCTTCATGAAGATCCTCGGCGGGGATCTCGAGCAATCCGCCGGCACCGTCATGCTGGAGCCGGGCGTGCGACTGGGCAAGCTGCGCCAGGACCAGTTCGCCTATGAAGACATGCGCGTGCTGGACGTGGTCATGATGGGCCATACCGAGCTGTGGGCCGCCGCCGCCGAGCGCGATGCGATTTACGCCAACCCGGAAGCCACCGACGAAGACTACATGAAGGCCGCCGAGCTGGAGGCCAAGTATGCCGAGTACGACGGCTACACGGCCGAAGCGCGCGCCGGCGAGCTGCTGCTGGGCGTGGGCATTCCCACCGACCAGCACCAGGGCACCATGAGCAACGTGGCGCCGGGCTGGAAGCTGCGCGTGCTGCTGGCGCAGGCCCTGTTCTCGAACCCGGACGTGCTGCTGCTCGACGAGCCGACCAATAACCTCGACATCAATACGATCCGCTGGCTGGAACACGTGCTCAACGAGCGCAATTCCACCATGATCATCATTTCCCACGATCGCCACTTCCTGAACTCCGTGTGCACGCACATGGCCGACATGGACTACGGCACGCTCAAGGTCTACCCGGGCAACTACGACGACTACATGGAAGCCTCCATGCAGGCTCGCGAGCGCCAGGTGGCGGCCAATACGCGCGCCAAGGAGCGTATCGGCGAGCTGCAGGACTTCGTGCGCCGCTTCTCGGCCAACAAGTCCAAGGCCCGCCAGGCCACGTCGCGCCTGAAGCAGATCGACAAGATCAAGGTCGAGGACATCAAGCCGTCGTCGCGCCAGAATCCGTTCATCCGCTTCGAGTTCGACAAGAAGCTGCACAACCTCGCCGTGGAAGCCGAGGGCGTGACCAAGACCTACGATCGCAAGGTCATCAACAACCTGTCGATCGCGATCCAGGCCGGCGAGCGCGTGGCCATCATCGGCGAGAACGGCGCCGGCAAGACCACCTTGCTGCGCAGCCTGCTGGGCAGCACCGTCAAGGGCGGCGTGGAAGTCGATCGCGGCACCATCAAGTGGGCCGAGAACGCCAATGTCGGCTATATGCCGCAGGACACCTTCGAGGAATTCCCGGTCGACCGCGACCTGATCGACTGGATGAGCCAGTGGACCCAGGCCGGCGACGACGACCAGTCGCTGCGCGGCACGATGGGCCGCCTGCTGTTCTCCGCCGACGACATCAAGAAGTCCGTCAAGGTGCTGTCCGGCGGCGAAAAGGGCCGCATGATCTGGGGCAAGCTGATGCTGGGCCGGCACAATGTGATGGCGCTCGACGAGCCGACCAACCACATGGACATGGAATCCATCGAATCGCTGCAGATCGCGCTCGACAAATACGCCGGCACGCTGATCTTCGTCTCGCACGACCGGATCTTCGTCAGTGGCCTGGCCACGCGCGTGATCGAAGTGCGCAACGACGGCACGCTGACCGACTACCTGGGTACGTATGACGAGTACCTGGAGTCGCAAGGCATCGACGACTAAGCAGTAAAAGCCTCGGGCAAACAAGAAGGGCCGCCAAGCGCGGCCCTTCTTGTTTTTGTGGTCGCATCCGCTCAGGCCGATGCCTGCCCGTTGTCGCGCATCATCCTGTCGAGCTGGTCGATGATGGCGCCGGCAGTGATCTCGCCTTTGGCCTTGTGCAGGGCGCTGTATAGCGGATCGCGCAATGCCGCCAGTTCCGCCGGACTGCCGGCCTTTTCCACCTTGACCTGCAGCAGGTAGCCGCGCAGGCCCAGGTGATGGCCGATGACGTCCGTATAGAAGTGATAAAGCTGCTGGTAGGCACCGCCGGTGGCTTGGAGGGGCTTGCGCCAGCAAGGCGTCGTCCCGTAACTGCACATTGGCACCACGCATTCCGTACATGGAGAACAGGCTGTCGGCCTCGGCATCGCCATGGTCAGCCATGCTGGCGGGCGGGTTTGGCGGGCTGGTAACCGTTGGCGCTGGCTGCTGCGCATCCTGCGCGCGGATCAGCCCGGCAGCCAGCAGGGCGTCGATGGCCTCAGGCCCGACGCCCATGCCGCCGGTCTGGGCCAGCAATTCGCTGCGGCGGCGCTCTCCATTGACGATCAGCAGCAAGGCGCGCAACTTATGGTCCAGCTTGCGTGCGCGCGTGCGGATTTCGTCATGGCCTTGCTCGGTCTTATGAAAAACCGGGTCGGTCATGTCTCGCTCCATTGTGATAGGCCGCGCCGTGCGGTGGGCCGCACTTGGCGTCATGCGGCTCGCCGGCCGATTATCGCCACGTTGTTTGGGACGCTGGCGCGCTGCAAAAAAACGAGTCGCCAAAGCGCACTACAATGTGGTGCACCATAAAAGTAACAAAATTTGCACCCGCCTATTCACCCAACTGAAAACTGTGGCCATGCAACAACGAGACAAACTCTTTATCAACGGTAAGTGGATTGCCCCGCACGGTACCGGCCTGATCAACGTCATCCACTCCACGACCGAAGCCGTCATGGGCCGCATCCCCGAAGGCCACGCGCGCGACGCCGAGGATGCCATCCAGGCAGCGCGGGCCGCCTTCGACAGCTGGTCGGCCACGCCGCCCAGCGTGCGCGCGGGCTATATCCGCAAGATTGCGGAGGGCCTCAAGGAGCGCAGCGAAGAACTGGCGCAGCTGATCGCCGGCGAAGTCGGCATGCCGATCAAGCTGGCGCGCGCCATCCAGGTGGGCGGCCCGGTCTACAACTGGGCGCAGGCCGCCAAGCTGCTCGATACCTTCGCGTTCGAGGAAGAAGTCGGCAATTCGCTGGTGGTTCGCGAGCCGGTGGGCGTGGTCGCGGCCATTACGCCGTGGAACTACCCGCTCAACCAGATCACGCTGAAAGTGGCGCCGGCGCTGGCCGCGGGCTGCACCGTGGTGCTCAAGCCGTCGGAAGTGGCGCCGCTCAATGCCTTCGTGCTGGCTGAAGTGATCGAAGCCGCCGGGCTGCCGCCGGGCGTGTTCAACCTGGTCACCGGCTATGGCCCGGTGGTGGGCGAGGTACTGGCCAGCCACCCGGAAGTGGACATGGTGTCGTTCACGGGTTCCACGCGCGCCGGCAAGCGCGTGTCCGAGCTGGGCGCGCAGAGTGTCAAGCGCGTCGCGCTGGAGCTGGGCGGCAAGTCCGCCTCGGTGATCCTGGATGACGCGGACCTGGCTGCCGCGGTCAAGGGTACCGTTGGCGCCTGCTTCCTCAACTCCGGGCAGACCTGCTCGGCGCACACCCGCATGCTGGTGCCGCGCGCACGCTACGACGAGGTCAAGGCGATCGCCAAGAAGGTGGTCGAAGGCTATACCGTGGGCGACCCGTTGCTGGAAACCAGCCGGCTCGGCCCGCTGATCTCGGCCGCGCAGAAGGACCGCGTGACCGGCTATATCCAGCGCGGCATCAACGAGGGCGCGGAACTGGTAGCCGGCGGCCCGGAGGCGCCGGAAGGCCTGGACAAGGGCTTCTTCGTCAAGCCGACGGTGCTGGGCAATGTCGATCCCAAGGCCACGGTGGCGCAGGAAGAGATCTTCGGCCCGGTGCTGTCGATCATCTGCTACGACACCGAGGAAGATGCCGTGCGCATCGCCAACGACAGCATCTACGGGCTGGGCGGCGGCGTGTGGTCGGGCGACGAGGCGCGCGCCATCCGCGTGGCGCGCCGTATCCGCACCGGCCAGGTCGACATCAACGGCGGCCCGTTCAACATGCAGGCGCCGTTTGGCGGCTACAAGCAGTCCGGCAACGGGCGCGAGGCCGGCAAGTACGGGCTTGAGGAATTCCTCGAGTACAAGTCGCTGCAAATGAAGAAGCCGGCCGCCTGAGGCCGGAGGCTGGCGAAGGCGGGCGCTGACCCGTGCGCCCCCGCCTTCGCGCGAGGAACGATGCCCGGCTGGTCCGGGCATTTTTCATGGGCCGCTTCGCTGGCCGGCTACTTGGCCGGCTGGTTGACTGAGTCGTTGGCCGATTTCACGTTGGCCGGATTCATGATTCGGCGATAATGCCGGAGTTCCATTGGCCTGCAAGCGGGCTGCGGGCCTGCAGACGGGGCAAGATACACGGGACCAAAAACATAAATAAGAACGCGGGCGCGGCACGCCACGCGGGGAGAGGGATCGATGCGTTGGTTGAAACGGCTGACCTGGCTGGTATTGACGCTGGCGGTGCTGCTGCTGGTCGGCGCGTTTGGCGCTTATGTCTGGTATCGCCAGGCATCGCAGCCGCAGACCGCGGGCACGCTGAAGCTGCCCGGCCTGCGTGATGGCGTATCGATCGTTCGGGACCGCCATGCCGTGCCGCATATCAAGGCGGCCAATGCGCAGGATGCCTACTTTGCGCTCGGCTTCGTCCACGCGCAGGATAGGCTGTGGCAGTTGCAGATGAGCAAGCGCATCGTGTCCGGTCGCCTGGCGGAAATCCTGGGGCCGAGCGCGCTGGATACCGACCGCTTCCTGCGTACCCTGGGCGTGCGGCGCAACGCCGAGGCCATCCTGACCCAATCCTCTGCCGAGACCCGGGCCGTGCTGCAGGCCTATGCCGATGGCGTGAATGCCTATATCGATGGCCACAAGGGACCGTTGCCGCCGGAGTTCCTGCTTCTGCGCACCCGGCCCGAGCACTGGGAGCCGGCCGATACGCTGGCCTGGCAGACCATGATGGCGTGGGACCTGGGCGGCAACTGGACCCAGGAGACGCTGCGCATGCGGCTGGCGCAGGTGCTGCCGGTGGCGCGCATCAATGAGCTGCTGGCGCCTTATCCCGGCGATCGGCCGCTGCGCACCATGGACTACGGCAATCTCTACCGGCACCTGGCGCCGCTGGCCACGGCCATGGCGCGCGTCGAGCAGCGGGCGCCGGCGGGTTACGTGGAGGGCATGGGCTCGAACAACTGGGTGGTGTCGGGCGCTCATACCCGTTCGGGCAAGCCGCTGCTGGCCAATGATCCGCACCTCGGGCTGCAGGCGCCGGCGCTGTGGTACTTCGCCCAGCTGCAGGCTCCCGGGCTGGATGTCACGGGCGCCACGCTGCCCGGCATGCCGGCGGTGGTGCTCGGGCACAACCAGCGCATCGCGTGGGGTTTCACCAATACCGCGCCGGACGTGCAGGATCTCTATATCGAGCGCTTGCAGCCTGGCAGCACGCAGCGCTACCAGACTCCGGACGGCTGGGCAGACTTCATCACGCGCACCGAGACCATCCACGTCAAGGGTGCGCCCGACGTGACGCTGAACGTGCGCGAGACCCGCCACGGCCCGGTGATCTCCGATGCGGTCGAGCCGGTGGCGACCGCCGCGGCCCCGCTCGGCGCGCAGTACGTGGTGGCCTTCCAGTGGACCGCGCTGCGTGCCGACGACCGGACCGTGCAGGCCGGGCTGGCGCTGAACCGCGCCACCGACTGGGCCAGCTTCCTGGCAGCGCTGCGCGATTTCCATTCGCCACAGCAGAACATCGTCTACGCCGACGTCGATGGCAACATCGGCTTTATCGCGCCCGGCCGTGTGCCGCTGCGCCGCGCCGACAATGACCTGAAGGGGTTGGCGCCGGCCCCCGGCTGGGATGCGCGCTACGACTGGACCGGCTTCATCCCGTTCGAGCAGTTGCCGCGCAGCTTCAATCCGCCCGAGGGCGTGATCGCCACCGCCAACCAGAAGATCGTCGAGGACGACTACCCGTACTTCCTGACCAGCGAATGGACCGTGCCGTATCGCTACCAGCGCATCCGCACGCTGATCGACGCCACCGAGCGGCACACCATGGACAGCTTTGGCGCGATCCAGAAAGACACGCTCTCGCTGGCCGTGCGCGACGCCTTGCCGCTGCTGCTGGCATCTCCCTTCGCCAGCAATCCGGCGCTGCCACAGCGCGAGCGCGCGCTGATCGAGTCGCTGCGCAAATGGGACGGCGATATGCAGGCCGGGCTGTCCGAGCCGCTGGTGGCAACCGCATGGCTGCGCGAGCTGTCGCGCGTGTTGTTCGAGGACAAGGTGGGAGATACGCTGTTCAACCGCCTGTGGGAGCAGCGTAACGTGCAACAGCCCATGCTCAACGTGTTGCGAAATCCGCGGGGGCAGGGCGCGTTCTGGTGCGACGACAGCAAGACGCCCACCCAGGAGAGCTGCGACGACGCCATCGCCAGCGCCTGGCGCCTGGCCATTGCCGACCTGGACCGCCGCTACGGCGACAAGCCCGAGCGCTGGCGCTGGGGCAAGGCGCATGCAGCCCGGTCCGAGCACAAGCCGTTCGGCAAGCAGCCTTACCTGGCGGGTTTGTTCAACGTCAAGGTACCCAGTGGCGGCGACACCTATACGGTCAACGTGGGACGCCACAATCTGCGCGACGAGGCGGCGCCGTTCGAGAGCGTGCACGCGGCCAGCCTGCGTGCCATCTACGACCTGTCCGACCTGGCCGAGTCGCGCTTCATGGATTCGACCGGGCAGTCGGGCAACGTGATGTCGACCCACTACCGCGACTGGACCGACAAGTGGGCCGCGGTGCAGTACATCACCATGGCGCCGGGCCGCCGCGCGCCGGGCAATGAGGCCTTCGATACGCTGGTGCTGCAACCGGCCGGCAGGCGATGACCGAGGTGGACATTGCCATCGATTGCGCGCTGCTGGGCACTGTGCGCCCGTTTGGGCCCAAGGGCGTACCCAGCGGCATCGACAAGCATGCGGTTGACGCGGCGGTGCGCGTCACCATGCTGGGGTTGGCCGGAGACGGGCAGGAGACCCCAAGCACCATGGCGGCCCGGAAAAGGCCATCCACCACTACGCCTTCGATCACTATCCGGCCTGGCGCCAGGCGCTCGCGCCGCTATCCACGCAGGCTGCCGAGGTGCTCGCGCGGCCCGGTGCGTTTGGCGAGAACGTGAGCACCGCCGGCCTGACCGAGGCCGACGTCTGCATTGGCGATCGCTTTCGCCTGGGCGGGGCGTTGGTCGAGGTGTCGCAGGCACGCCAGCCCTGCTGGAAGCTGAACCATCGATTCGGGCACGCCGGCATGGCGCGCGCGGTGCAGCAAAGCCTGCGCACGGGCTGGTACTACCGGGTGCTGGAGGCGGGCGACCTGAGGCGGGGCGACAGCCTGATGCTGGTCGAGCGGCCGAGTCCGGACTGGAGCCTGCAGCGGCTGCTGCACGTGCTGTATGTGGATCGGCTGGATGCGGGCGCCCTGGCCGCCATGGCGGCGCTGCCGGCACTGGCCGAGAACTGGCGCAAGCTGGCGCGCCAGCGGCTGGAGCGGCGCGAGGTGGAGGATATGGAGCGGCGGCTGGCAGGCGGTTGAGCCAACGCTGGCCACCGAGGGAAGGGAGAATCAGCCCTGGCGGAAGCGCTTGCCCTTGCCCTCGCGCGTGATGCGCTCCCACACCACCTGCTTTTCCGCATCGTCCATGAAGACCCAGTTGCTGACTTCCATCGCGCTGCGGCCGCAACCCTGGCAAATCTCGTCGAACAAGGTCGAGCAGATGCCGATGCACGGGCTGTCCGGGCGGTCGAACAGGCTTTCGTCGCCGCGGGGTTGGCCTGGCTGTGACTCCGGCTGCCCACTGGATTGCTGGGCGGATTGGCTGGGGTCTTGCGGGTTTGACGGCATGCGGCTGGGTGGCGGGACGGATGGGCGCCCATTATAAACGGGTGGATGGGCCGGTCTTGGCTGCCAGCCGATTACCTGCAAGGTTATTGAGCCGCTCCGCCGGTGCGCATAAGCTGGAGCGAGCCTGAACTACCGATCACCCTGAGGAGCCCCCATGCTGTCCCTGATCCCCGCCTTGTCCAGCGCTGCAAGCACCGCCGCCTCGCCGCCTATCGATTCGCGCATCCGCCACACCGTGGAGCAGGTGCTGATGGGCTCGCCCGTGGCGCGTGCCTTGGGCATTGCGCTGGATGTGCTGGCCGTGGACCAGGTGGAGCTGCTGCTGCCCTTCAGCGCGGCCAACGTGACGGTTGGCGAGATCGTGCACGGCGGCGTGATCGCCACCCTGATCGACGTCGCGGGCGCGGCGGCTGCGGCTTCGGGCGCCGATGCAGATAAGCTGCGCGGCGGCGCCACCAGTTCGCTGAACATCCAGTATCTCGAAGCGGCCCGCGCGGCCGACCTGCGCGCCGTCGCCAACGTGGTGAGGCGAGGGCGCCGCCAGGTGGTGACCGAGGTCTCGGTCTACGCGGAAGGGGAGAACCAGGTCGAACTGGTGGCCAAGGCCTTGATGAGCAGTGCTTTGTTCTGAGAGAGGGGACGGGATCCTGACGCCACCGGCCCTTGCGCGACGATGGCCTGGAAGCACGCCCCGACCTTGTCATTGAGGGTCACGTTGGAGGCCCTCACGTTCGCAATGTTGAAATTCTGGATCGCATCCTTGGCGAGGGCCACCTATGAACGTGCGCACTCAGTCAGCCAAGCTGGTCCTGGACTATGTTCAGCGGCTCGGCATCGAGCTGCCGCGCCAGTTCATCCACCGCCCGCCGGATCGGTTGCCCGCTCTTGGCCACCTTGGCGAGCGTCAGCGCCCCTTGCCAGCCGCAGATCACCAGGCCGGCGAGTTCGGTGGCGCGCGCCCGCGGAATTCCATGCGCGGCGAAGGCGTCGGCAAGCACAGCCTCCCAGGCGGCAAACGCCGCGTTGCCGGCCGCTGCGACGCCCTCGGCTTCGGGAGCGATTTCCAGCAGGATGGTCGAGATCGGGCAGCCGTCGCGGTAATCGGACTGCGCCATCCACCCGGCCATCAACACCCCATAAGCGCGCACGATCGCCCCGGGCGACTCATGCTCGGCGCATAGCTGCGCGAGCGTCGTACGCACCAGTTCCCCGGCGTACGCGATGACTTCCTCGGCGATCTGCTCCTTACCTCGCGGGAAGTAGTGATAGAGCGAGCCTTTCGGCGCACCGCTCAGTGCGACGATGTCGTTGGTGCCGCTGGCGGCATAGCCGTAGCGGCGAAAGAGCACGGCGGCGGAGCGGATGATCTTGTCCCGGTGCTTGGCTTGAGCGGCCATGTGACGAAGTCCTCGGTTGTTGGAGGGGTTGTTATCCCTCGAGAATTATATAGACTGGTCTACATTAAAAATAGTGGTGGGGCAATCGCAGCCTCACCGATCCGACCAGGAGACACCACGATGACCAGCCCCACGGCCGAGCATGCCGCACTTCCCGCCGATCTTCCGCCCGGCTTTGCGCCGCATTTTCGCCATAGTCCGCTGACCGACCCTTGGGAGCCGTTGTACTCGAAACGCTCGGACCAGGCCATCGTGCTGGCGGTGAAGCTCGCCCAGGCCCACACCAATGCGCGCGGCTTTGCCCATGGCGGGCTGATCACGGCCCTGGCGGACAACGCCATGGGGCTGTCGTGCGGCATGCAGTTCGCCGAGCCGCGCAGCCTGGTCACCGTGAACCTGTCGATCGACTTCCTCGGCGTGGCACGGATCGGGCAGTGGCTGCTGTTCGAAACGTCGTTCACCAAGGTCGGCGGGACGCTGTGCTTTGCCCAGGCTTTCGTCACCGCCGACGGCGTGGCTTGCGCCAGGGCCAACGCGACCTTCCGGGCCATGCAGTGAGTTTTTCCTTGGATCTCAACCAGGCAGGGTAATGCAATGACAGCAAATACGAACAGCACCAACGCGACGACCAACGCGACCACCAGCGCGACCACCAAGAGCGCCTATTCGCTGGACGCGGTCAAGCGCGTCAACCAGACCGCCGCATTCAACCGGTGGCTCGGCTTCGAGGTAATCCGCGCGGAGGGCGGAGCGGCGGAGCTTCGCATGGCCTGGCATGACCAAGCCACGCAATACGCGGGATTCCTCCATGCGGGCGTGATCGGCGCCCTGGTCGATACCGCCTGCGGTTTCGCGGCCACCACGGTGGCGGGGCCGGTGATGGCATCCCACTATTCGGTGAACTGCATGGCGCCGGCCGTGGGGCAGGCATTCGTGGCGCGGGCCAGCGTGACCAAGGCGGGCAAGCGGCAGGTGTTTGCGAGGGCGGAAGTGTTCGCCGAGCAGTCCGGCGGCGAACTCCGGCTGGTGGCATCGGGCGAGGTCATCCTCGTGCCTGTCGATGCACAGACCCCCAAGCCACCTGTGCCGCACGACTGAGATCCCTGGCTTGAAATCACTAACGCAATTAACCGCCAAGCATTTGCACCTTACGACCAAACCAGTGCCATCTCGCGCGATCCCGCAACTCCGGCCGCACTCGGCTTCGGCGGGCCAGGCGAGCCTGCAGGGCGAGAGGTAAGGCTTGAATGGAAAATGGCAGTCCGCTCGCTACGCGAGCCGACTGCCATTCACACGGCGAGGCCAAGCCGCGAGAGACCTGTCCGGTGCGCCGATAGTGGTAGCTCCGGGATACTCCCGGTAGCGGGCGCCGTGGCCGGCCCCGCACCGGGGTGAAATCCAGGCCGCGGCGTCAGCCGGCCTCAGAACGCGTCGCCGGGCACGCGCACCCATCCTTCCATCAGCACCCGGGCGCTGCGGCTCGCGATGGCCTTGGTCACGGTCCATTCGCCGTCGACCTGGTTGGCTTCGGCTCCCACCCGCAAGGTGCCCGAGGGATGGCCGAAACGCACGGCGTTGCGCTCGCCGCCGCCGGCGGCCAGGTTCACCAGCGTGCCGGTGATTGCCGCCGCGGTGCCGATGGCGACGGCGGCCGTGCCCATCATGGCGTGATGCAGCTTGCCCATGGACAAGGCGCGCACGAGCAGGTCGACGTCGCCGGCGGCAACCTGCTTGCCACTGGAGGCCACGTAGCCGGCCGGCTTGGCGACAAAGGCGACCTTCGGCGTGTGTTGCCGCGTGGCGGCCTCATCGGTATGTTTGATCAGGCCCATGCGCACCGCGCCGTGGGCGCGGATGGTCTCGAACATCGCCAAGGCCTTGGCGTCGCCGTTGATGGCGTCCTGCAGCTCGGTGCCCTTGTAGCCAATGGCTTCCGCGTTGAGGAAGATGGTCGGGATGCCGGCATTGATCATGGTGGCCTTGAGCGTGCCGACGCCCGGCACCTCGAGATCGTCCACCAGGTTGCCGGTGGGGAACATGGCGCCGCCGGCGCCGTCTTCCTCGGCCGCCGGGTCCATGAACTCAAGCTGCACTTCGGCGGCGGGGAAGGTCACGCCATCGAGCTCGAAGTCGCCGGTTTCCTGCACGGCGCCATTGGTGATGGGTACGTGCCCGATGATGGTCTTGCCGATATTGGCCTGCCAGATGCGCACGATGGCCACGCCGTTGTGCGGGATGCGGCTGGGGTCGACCAGCCCGGCACTGATGGCGAAGGGGCCGACGGCGGCGGAGAGGTTGCCGCAGTTGCCGCTCCAGTCGACAAAGGGCTGGTCGATGGAGACCTGGCCGAACAGGTAATCGACGTCGTGATCGGGCTTGCTGCTTTTGGCGAGGATGACCGTCTTGCTGGTACTCGAGGTCGCGGCGCCCATGCCGTCGATCTGCTTGCCGTAAGGGTCCGGGCTGCCGATCACGCGCATCAGCAGCGCATCGCGGGCCGCGCCCGGTACCTGCGCGGCTTCGGGCAAATCCTGCAGGCGGAAGAATACGCCTTTGCTGGTGCCGCCACGGATGTAGGTGGCGGGGATCTTGATCTGGGGTACGTGGGCCATGGAGTTCTTGTCCTGATGAAACCGGGCGGTACGTTGCCGTACCGCCCGAACACGTTGCTGGTCGATGCGCCTGCGCGCGCTTAGGCAGCGGCCTTCGACGACTCGAGGAAGTCCTGCGCAAAACGCTGCAGCACGCCACCAGCCTCGTAGATCGACACTTCTTCGGCGGTGTCGAGGCGGCAGGTCACCGGCACTTCCACGCGCTCGCCGTTCTTGCGATGGATCACCAGGGTGAGATCGCAGCGCGGCGTGCGCTCGCCAATCACGTCGTAAGTCTCGGTGCCGTCGATGCCCAGCGTGGTGCGGTTCACGCCAGGCTTGAACTCCAGCGGCAGCACGCCCATGCCAACCAGGTTGGTGCGGTGGATGCGCTCGAAGCCTTCGGCGGCAATGGCTTCCACGCCGGCCAGGCGCACGCCCTTGGCGGCCCAGTCGCGCGAGGAGCCCTGGCCGTAGTCGGCGCCGGCAATCACGATCAGCGGCTGCTTGCGGGCCATATAGGTCTCGATGGCTTCCCACATGCGGGTGACCTTGCCCTCCGGCTCGACACGGGCGAGCGAGCCCGGCTTGACCTTGCCGTCCACCACCACCATTTCGTTCTTCAGGGTGGGGTTGGCAAACGTGGCGCGCTGCGCGGTCAGGTGGTCGCCGCGGTGGGTTGCGTAGGAGCTTGAAGTCTTCCTCCGGCAGGCCCATCTTGGCCAGGTACTCGCCGGCTGCGCTGTCGAGCATGATGGCGTTGGACGGCGACAGGTGGTCGGTGGTGATGTTGTCGCCGAGCACGGCCAGGGGCCGCATGCCCGTGAGCGCGCGTTCGCCGGCCAAGGCGCCTTCCCAGTAGGGCGGGCGGCGGATGTAGGTGCTCATCTCGCGCCAGTCGTACAGCGGGTTGGCCTGCTCGCCGGTGTCGGCGGTCACGGCGAACATCGGCTCGTAGACCTTGCGGAACTGCGCCGGCTTCACGCTGGCGGCAACCACCGCGTCGATCTCTTCATCGGACGGCCAGATGTCCTTCAGCGTCACTGGCTTGCCATCGGCGTCGGTGCCCAGCACGTCCTTCTCGATATCGAAGCGGATGGTGCCGGCGATGGCGTAGGCCACCACCAGCGGCGGCGAGGCCAGGAAGGCCTGCTTGGCATACGGGTGGATGCGGCCGTCGAAGTTACGGTTGCCGGACAGCACGGCGGTGGCGTACAGGTCGCGCTCCACGACTTCCTTCTGGATCACCGGATCCAGCGCGCCGGACATGCCGTTGCAGGAGGTGCAGGCATAGGCCACCACGCCAAAGCCCAGCTGCTCCAGCTCCGACATCAGGTTGGCTTCTTCCAGGTAGAGCGTGACCGCCTTGGAACCCGGCGCCAGCGAGCTCTTCACCCAGGGCTTGCGGGTGAGGCCGAGCTTGTTGGCGTTGCGCGCCAGCAGGCCGGCAGCCACCATGTTGCGCGGGTTGTTGGTGTTGGTGCAGCTGGTGACGGCGGCGATGATCACGGCGCCGTCCGGCATCAGGCCGGGCTCGTTCTCGACCTTGCCGCTGATGCCGCGCGCGGCCAGCTCGGAGGTCGGCACGCGCTTGTGCGGGTTGGACGGGCCGGCGATGTTGCGCACCACCGTGGACAGGTCGAACCTGAGCACGCGCGGGTACTCGGCGTGCTTCAGGCTGTCCGCCCAGAGGCCGGCTTCCTTGGCATAGGTTTCCACCAGCTTGACCAGTGCATCGTCGCGGCCGGTGAGCTTGAGGTACTTGATGGTCTGCTCGTCGATGTAGAACATCGCGGCGGTGGAGCCGAACTCCGGCGCCATGTTGGAGATGGTGGCGCGGTCGCCCAGCGTCAGGTGGGCGGTGCCTTCGCCGAAGAATTCGAGGTAGGACGACACGACCTTTTCCTTGCGCAGGAATTCGGTCAGGGCCAGCACGGTGTCCGTCGCGGTGATGCCCGGCTGCGGCTTGCCGGTGAGTTCCACGCCGATGATGTCCGGCAGGCGCATCCACGAGGCGCGGCCCAGCATCACGCTTTCGGCTTCCAGGCCGCCCACGCCGATGGCGATCACGCCCAGCGCGTCCACCATCGGGGTGTGGGAGTCGGTGCCGACCAGCGTGTCGGGGAAGGCCACGCCGTCTTTGACCTGCACCACCGGGCTCATGCGCTCGAGGTTGATCTGGTGCAGGATGCCGTTGCCAGGCGGAATCACGTCGACGTTCTTGAACGCCTTCTTGGTCCAGTTGATGAAGTCGAAGCGGTCTTCGTTGCGACGGTCTTCGATGGCGCGGTTCTTCTCGAATGCGTCGGGATCGAATCCACCGCACTCGACGGCCAGCGAGTGGTCCACCACCAGTTGCGTCGGCACGACCGGGTTGACCAGGACCGGGTCTCCACCCTGGGCGGCGATGGCATCGCGCAGCCCGGCGAGGTCGACCAGCGCGGTCTGGCCCAGGATGTCATGGCAAACCACGCGGGCCGGGAACCAGGGAAATCCAGCTCCTGCTTGCGCTCGATGATCTGCTTGAGCGAAGCGGTCAGCGTGGCGGGTCGCAGCGGCGCACGAGGTTCTCGGCCAGCACGCGCGACGTGTAGGGCAGCTTGTCATAGGCGCCCGGCTGGATCGCCTCGACCGCGGCGCGCGTGTCGAAGAAATCCAGCTGGGTACCGGGCAGCGGTTTGCGGTTTGCAGTGTTCATTTTGTAGGGAAGAAATAAAGTAACGATCAGGGGTAGTGGCCGCACCTTGCGACCAGCTACCCCTCTCCCACGGGCGATGCAGGGGAGCAAACCGGCATCCGGCTAGATGGCTAGATTACTTGCGATCCTTGATCGGCACGAACTTCAGGTTCTCCGGACCCGTGTAGTTGGCGCTGGGGCGGATGATCTTGTTGTCGATGCGTTGCTCGATGATGTGCGCTGCCCAGCCCGAGGTGCGCGAGATCACGAACAGCGGGGTGAACATGACGGTCGGCACGCCCATCATGTGATAGCTCACCGCGCTGAACCAGTCGAGGTTGGCGAACATCTTCTTGCCATCCTGCATGGTGGCTTCAATGCGATCGGCAATGTCGAACATCTTCATCGAGCCGGTATCCTTGGACAGGCGGCGCGCCACTTCCTTGATCACCTGGTTGCGCGGGTCGGAAACCGTGTACACCGGGTGGCCGAAACCGATCACCACTTCCTTGTTTTCCACGCGGCGCGAGATGTCGATGTGCGCCTCGTCCGGGCTGTCGTAGCGCTTCTGGATCTCGAACGCCACTTCGTTGGCGCCGCCGTGCTTGGGGCCGCGCAGCGCGCCGATGGCGCCGCAGATCGACGAGTACATGTCCGAGCCCGTGCCGGCGATCACGCGCCCGGCGAAGGTGGAGGCGTTGAACTCGTGCTCGGCGTACAGGTTGAGCGAGGTCTGCATGGCGCGTTCCCACAGCGCCGAGGGCTTCTGGCCGTGCAGCAGGTGCAGGAAGTGCGCGCCGATGGTGTCGTCGTCGGTCTCCACCTCGATGCGGCGGCCATTGTGGCTGTAGTGATACCAGTACAGCAGCATCGAGCCCAGGCTGGCCATCAGGCGGTCGGCGATGTCGCGCGCACCGGGGGTGTTGTGGTCGTCCTTTTCCGGCAGCACGGTGCCGAGCACGGACACGCCGGTGCGCATCACGTCCATCGGGTGGGCGCTGGCGGGCACCCATTCGAGGGCGGCCTTGACGTTGGCGGGCAGGCCGCGCAGGGCCTTGAGCTTGGCCTTGTAGGCGGCCAGTTCGGCGCGGGTGGGAAGCTTGCCGTGCACCAGCAGGTGGGCAATTTCCTCGAATTCGCAGGTCTCGGCGATGTCGAGGATGTCGTAGCCGCGGTAGTGCAGGTCGTTACCGGTGCGGCCGACCGTGCACAGCGCGGTATTGCCGGCGGTAACGCCAGACAGGGCGACGGACTTCTTCGGCTTCGGGGCGGCTAGCGGTTGCGCTTCGGACATGGGGGAGTCTCCTTGGGGTTGCTGTGCTCGTGTGCTGTTCGTGTGCTGCTGGTGTGCTTACTTGGCCTTGCCCTGGGCGAACAGGGCATCCAGTTTTTGTTCGTACGCGTGATAGCCGATGCTCTCGTACAGTTCGGCGCGCGTCTGCATGGTGTCGACCACGTTCTGCTGCGTGCCGTCGCGGCGGATGGCAGCGTACACGTTTTCGGCAGCCTTGTTCATGGCGCGGAAGGCGGACAGCGGGTAGAGGACCATCGACACGCCGGCACCACCCAGTTCCTCGGTGGTGAACAGCGGCGTAGCGCCGAATTCGGTGATGTTTGCCAGCACCGGCACCTTCACGGCGTCGACGAACTTGCGGTACATGGCCAGGTCGGTCATGGCTTCCGGGAAGATGGCGTCGGCGCCGGCTTCCACGCAGGCCACGGCGCGTTCGATGGCCTTGTCCAGGCCTTCTACGGCCAGCGCGTCGGTGCGGGCCATGATGACGAAGTTCTCATCGGTGCGGGCATCGACCGCTGCCTTGATACGGTCGACCATTTCGCCTTGCGAGACGATCTCCTTGCCCGGGCGGTGGCCGCAGCGCTTGGCGCCGACCTGGTCTTCGATGTGCATCGCACCGGCGCCGAACTTGATCAGCGACTTGGTGGTGCGCGCCACGTTGAAGGCCGAGGCGCCGAAGCCGGTGTCGACGTCGACCAGCAGCGGCACGTCGCACACGTCGGTGATGCGGCGGATGTCGGTCAGCACGTCGTCCAGGTTGGAGATGCCCAGGTCAGGCAGGCCGAGTGAGCCCGCGGCCACGCCGCCACCCGACAGGTAGATCGCGCGGTAGCCCGCGCGCTTGGCCAGCAGGGCATGGTTGGCATTGATCGTGCCGACGACCTGCAGGGGATGCTCGTCGGCCAGGGCCTGGCGAAAGCGGGCGCCGGCGGAGCGGGCGAGGTCGGAAGTGGAGAAGGTCATGATCATCGCTTTAGGAGTGGACGGCTGATAACCGCAAGGGGTGTGCCAGCCTGTTTTGGCCGTGCATCGGGCCGCGCGGAGGATGGGGCGCGTCGGGCAGGTGCCCTTGCCAGGCTTGGGCTGGCGGCGGTTCCTGCGGCTTCGTGCCTGGCGCTGCGTTGCATCCCGGGTATGTGATGAATTTCAAATGTGAAAGCATTGTATTTCAATATTGAAATGCAATCCGCATTGGCGCACAATCTCCAGGTTAGCGCCTTCCGGCGTATCTGCAGCGTTTTCCGTCTCCATGCAATCCGGCATCCTCCCGCCCATCACCCCTTCCGCCACCGCCACGCCGGCCCGCCCGCGGATCTGGGCCATTGGCATCAGCCGCCTGTCTCGCGCCTTTGCCGACCTGATCCCGGCCTACGCCGCGCAGGCCGAGTTCCGCATCGTGGGCAAAGGCTACGCGGCCGCTGCGAGCGCCGTCGCCCGCGAAGCGCGCGAGGGCAGGCTCGATGCCGTGGTGGCGGGTGGCTCAAACGGCGCCTACCTGCGCCAGCACGTGGACGTGCCCGTGGTGCTGGTCAAGGTGACGGGGTTCGATGTGATGAGCGCGCTGGCAACGGCGCGGCGCATCTCGCCCCGGGTGGCGCTGGTGACCCATGCTGCCACCTATCCCGAGGTGGACGAATTCGTCCGGACGTTTTCGCTGTCCATCCCGGCCTACACCTACCTGACCGAGGATGACGCCGCGGCCCGCGTCAAGGCGCTCAAGCAGGAGGGCGTGCAGGTGGTGGTCGGGCCCGGCCTGGTGACCGACCTGGCCGACAAGATCGGCTTGATCGGCGTGTTCCTGTATTCCGGCAATTCCGTGCGCGGCGCGCTGGAGGACGTGATTGAAGCCGCGCGGCTGCGTCGCATCGAGTCCGGCCGGCGCGACTACGTCAACACCATCCTGGCGCACCTGAACGAAGGCGTGGCCGCGGTCGACGCGGAAGGGCGCATCCAGACCTACAACCCCGCCATGGAGCGTTTTCTTGGCACGGCGCCGGCCGCCGCGCTGGGCCGCAAGCTGCAAGCGCTGGCCCCCGCGCTGTCGCTCGATGGCGTGATGCAGAGCGGCAGCAAGGAACTCGAAGCCATTCACAAGCTTGGCGACAAGATGGTGGTGGTCAACCGCATCCCCATCGTCACCGAGAGCGGCGCCACCGGCGCCGTGCTGACGCTGCAGGATGCCAATGCCATCCATCGGGTCGACCGCAACCTGCGCTCGCGCAGCCGCGCGCGGCCGGCCGGCGTGCGCTACAGCCTGGACGACCTCGCCGGCGCCTCACCTGCGATGCATCACCTGCGCGAACTGGCGCGGCGCTACGCGGCGGTGGATTCCACCGTGCTGGTGGGCGGCGAAAGCGGCACCGGCAAGGAGGTGCTGGCCCAGGGCATGCACGACGCCAGCCCGCGCCGCGTATTCCCGTTCGTGGCGGTCAATTGCGCGGCGTTCCCGGAGACCCTGCTGGAAAGCGAGCTGTTCGGCTACGAAGAGGGCGCCTTTACCGGTGCGCGCCGCGGCGGCAAGGCCGGCCTGTTCGAGTCCGCCCACAACGGCACGCTGTTCCTTGATGAGGTGGGCGACATGCCGCCCGCGTTGCAGACGCGCTTGCTGCGCGTGCTGCAGGAAAAGCAGGTGTTGCCGATTGGTGGGCTGGACGCCGTCCCCGTCAACGTCCGCGTCATTGCCGCAACGCACCGCAACCTCGGTGAACTCGTGCGGCAGGGCAGCTTCCGCCAGGATCTCTATTACCGCCTCAATATCCTGCGCATCGAGATGCCGCCGCTGCGGGAGCGCGCCGGCGACCTGCCGGAACTGGCCGAACTGCTGTACCGGCGTGCCCAGGAGCGTCTGGGCACGCCGGTGCCGCAGCCGCTGCCGCAGGCGGTGCGGGCAAGGCTGTCGGGCTATGCGTGGCCGGGCAATATCCGCGAACTGGAAAATGTGACGGAGCGCATCGCGGTGCTGGTGGCAGGGCGCAAGCTGGCGCCGGCGGACCTGCTCGAGGAATTGCATGCGGCAGCGCCAGAGTTGTTTGGCACGCAGGCGCAGGGCGATCCTGCGCCATCGGCTGGCGGCGTGCGCAAAGCGGCGGGGAGTGGCGACGGCGACGCGACAGACGCCGGCTCGCTCGCGGGCGTGGCACGCGCCAGCCAGGCTGAGCATATCCGCCGCGTGCTGGCGGAATGCGGCGGCAACCGCGCCGCCGCCTGTCACCAGTTGGGCATCAGCGCCACCACCTTGTGGCGGCGCTTGAAAGAGGCTACGTAGCCAGTCTCATTGCCGTGCCACCCCACCAGGTACCGGCACATGCGGCGTCAGGCCCTTGGCCGCCAGCCAGGCCGAATTGAACAGGCGCCCGGCATACAGGTCGCCGCGGTCGCTCAGCAGGGTGACGATCGTGTGGCCCGGCCCCATCTCGCGTGCGAGCCATGCCGCCGCCGCCACGTTGATGCCGGACGAGCCGCCCACCCATAAGCCTTCCTCGCGCAGCAGCCGGTAAACCATGTCGACGCAGGCCTGGTCGTCGATCTGCACCGCATCGTCGATCGGCGTGTCCGCCAGGTTGGCCGTGACGCGGCTCGAGCCGATGCCCTCGGTGATGGAGTTGCCCTCTACCTTGATCGCGCGGTGCTTGACGAAGTGATACAGCCCGCTGCCATGCGGGTCAGCCAGCACGATGCGCACAGGCGGGTTGCGCTCTTTCTCTTTCAGGAAGCGCGCGACGCCCGCCAGCGTGCCGCCCGTGCCGGTGGCGCAGACGAAGGCGTCGACCTTGCCGGCGGTGTCATGCCAGATCTCCGGGCCGGTGGTTTCGTAATGGGCCTGGCGGTTGGCGAGATTATCGAACTGGTTGGCCCAGATGGCGTTTTCCGTCTCCTCGGCCAGGCGCCCGGCCACTTTCTGGTAGTTGTTGGGGTCGGCGTAGGGTGCGGCCGGTACCGGGCGCACCTCGGCGCCGAGCAGGCGCAGGCGTTCCATTTTCTCCGGTGACTGGGTGTCGGGGATGACCACGATGCAGCGGTAGCCGCGCGCGGCGCAGATATGCGCCAGGCCGATGCCGGTATTGCCGGCGGTGCCTTCCACTACGGTCCCGCCAGGCTTGAGCACGCCGCGCCGCTCGGCGTCGCGGATGATGTAGAGCGCCGCCCGGTCCTTGACCGAGCCGCCCGGATTCAGGAACTCGGCCTTACCGAGGATTTCGCAACCGGTCTCCTCACTCAGGCCTGCCAGCCGGACCAGCGGCGTATGGCCGATGGTGCCGACGAAACCATCCTTGACGTCCATGATGCACTCCGGGTGTTGCGCCCCGTATCCGCTGGAGCGTCACTCAAAGTGATAGATCGGTGTTGGGGGAATGACAAGCGGGTGGGAGCCCTGAGTCGGGAAAGGCTCGGCTTTCGCTGTAAAAGCGTATTTTGACGTACTTCTTGACCACGGCCGGGGCGGCCGTCAGGCAGCGTTCAACCACCGGAAATTGATATCCCCCTCCAGGAACTCCTGCCGGGTGGCGTGAAAGTCACGCACATACTCGCTGTTGAGGTGCGATTCAAGCGCGTGCCTGGAATTCCATTCCATGTAGAGCACGAACACCTCGGCATCCTCGGCGTCTTCCCCCACGTGGTAGCGCAGGCAGCCGGGTTCCATGGCGCCGCGCAGGCGCAGCGCGGCCAGCTTGGCGACCAGGACCTCACGGCGGTGAGCCTTGGCGCGCGCGATTCCGACAAGCGTGTACGTTGTGGACATGGTGTGAACGGCAAGCGAGTGGCGGGCCATTGTAGCCGTGCAGCCGCGCCTTGGGACGAATGCCCGAGGGCGTTGGCTGGATATTCGGGCGGGTTGACAAGTCGGCCTGTGGGTGATGGCAGGGCAACAAGTGGTGTCGGCTACGTGGCAGCGCCAACGCATCAACGCTGCTGCGTGCCGTGGGCATAATGGGTCCGCAGCAGCCAGGCGCGCCAATCGGCATGTGCGTAGCTAAACTACAACAACTGTTGTCAAGGATGGGCAATGAGTCATATTGAGCGTCTTCGTCTTCCCGGGAATGAGCCTGCTTTCGGCAGCAACCGGGTATTCGACCTCTTCCAGTACGCCCCGGCGGTCACCGCGAACGGGCTGGCGTTCATCGCCGGTCAGGTCGGCATGCGCGCCGATGGCTCCATTGCGGAAACGCCCAAGGAGCAGATCGAACTGGCATTCGGGCGCCTGGAAGCCATTCTCGGGCATCTCGGGCTCGACTTTACCGACCTGGTGGAACTGGTGTCGTACCACGTGAATCTGGGCGAACAGCTTGCCGATTTCCGCGCCGTGAAGGAACGGTTCATCAAATCGGACTTTCCCGCGTGGACGATCCTGGGCGTGGCCGCGCTTGCCCGCCCGGAGCTCGTGATCGAGATCAAGGCGGTGGCGGCGGTCCGCAAGCAAGCGTAAGTATCGCGCTTTGCGCCTTATGGCGTGGCTTGCCGGGTGATGACCTGCCCGTTGCGCGCCCCGCTGTGCGCGCCGTGCTGCCACGTCACTGCACCGTTGACGATCACGGTGTCGATGCCTTCGGCCGGGCGGGTGGGGGTTTCGTAGCTGGCGGCATCGCGCACGTTTGCGGCATCGAAGATGACGATGTCGGCATGGTGGCCCACTTCGAGCGTACCGCGTTGATGCAGGCTGAAGTTGCGCGCCGTCAGGCCGGTCATCTTCCAGACCGCCGTCTCGAGCGGGAACAGGCCGATCTCGCGACAGTAGTGGCCCAGTACGCGGGGGAAGGTGCCCCACAGGCGCGGATGCGGGCTTTCGCCGACGGGAATGCCATCGGAGCCGATCATGGTTTCGTCGAAGGCGAGGATGCGCTGCACGTCGTTCTCGTCCATCAGGAAGTAGACCGCGCTGCCCGGCTGCAGGCGGCGCGCGGCTTCGTCCTTGGCCACGCCCCATTCCCTGGCGATGTCGTCCAGATCGCGGCCCGCGCATTCGGGGTGCGGCTGGCTGGTGGCGATCAGCACCCGGCCTTCGAGCATGCCGCGGTCCGTGCGGATCATGGTGGAACCCGCCGTGTACGGGTAGCAGTCGAGCGAGACGCACTGGTGCTTCATGGTCTCGCGGATGAAGGGCAGCGTGACCTGGCTCCTGCCGAAGTTCGCCGTGTTCTGCAGCTTGTGGTGCGACACCACCACCGGCACGTCGAGCTCGCGGCCGATGCGGAAGGTCTCTTCGAGCGATTGCATGACTTGGTCGGACTCGTCGCGCATATGCGTGACGTAGAGCGCCTTGCGCGCGCTGAGCGGCCGGCAGACCTCGATGATTTCCTCGGTCGTAGCCTTGGCGGCGGGCGGGTAGAAGGTGCCCGTCGACAGGCCGATGGCGCCGGCCTGCATGGCTTCTTCGACCAGCGCCTGCATGGCAGCGATCTCGTCGGCGTTCGCTGGCCGGTCGAGCGCCGCCATGGTGACCGCGCGCAGCGTCGAATGGCCGACCATCGCTGCCACGTTGACCGAGCTTGGCGTGGCGCGCAGCGCATCCAGGTAGGCCGCGAAGGTGGTGAAGCGGCCCTCGGCCGGCGAATCGATCAGGCTCAGCGGCATGGGCAGGTCCATGTCGGCGCGCAGGGGCGCGGCGCTGACGCCGCAGTTGCCGGCGATCACGGTGGTCACGCCCTGGGAGATCTTGAAGGGCATGGCGGCTTGCGACAACACGGCTTGGTCGTCATGCGTGTGCGCATCGATGAAACCCGGGGCGACGATGCGGTCCCCGGCGTCGAGCGTGCGGTCGGCCGTGTGGCCTGCCAGGTTGCCGATCGCCGCGATGCGGCCGCCGCGCACGCCGATATCGGCGCCAAAGCGGGGTGCCTTGCTGCCGTCGATCACGGTACCGCCAACGATGAGCAGGTCGTAGTGCGTGGAAGTAGGGTCGGACATCGGATTCCTTTCTTGGGATGGAACGAGTCGGTTAGCGGAAATGGCAGGCCACCTGATGGCTGCCGGTGGTGGAAGGCCGTTCGGTGAGCGCGGGCGCCTGTTCCTTGCACACGGCCTGCGCCAGCGGGCAGCGCGTGTGAAAGCGGCAGCCAGGCGGCGGGTTGGCCGGACTGGGCGGATCGCCTTGCAACAACAGGCGCCGGGCCGGCGTGCGCGGGTTGGGCACGGGCACGGCGGACAGCAGGATCTCCGTGTACGGGTGGCGCGGCGCGCTGAACAAGGTGTCGCGCTCGGCCAGCTCGACGATCTGGCCCAGGTACATCACGGCGACCCGGTGGCTGATGTGGCGCACCACCGCCAGGTCGTGCGCGACGAACAGGTAGGCGATGCCGAACTCGGCCTGCAGGTCCATCAGCAGGTTGACCACCTGCGCCTGTACCGAGACGTCGAGCGCCGACACCGGTTCGTCGCAGACGATCAGCTTGGGGTTGAGCGCGAGCGCGCGCGCGATGCCCAGCCGCTGCCGCTGGCCGCCCGAGAATTCGTGCGGGAATTTCCTGACCGCCTCGGGCCGCAAGCCGACCTTGCTGAACAGCCACTGCACGCGTTCAGCGCGCTCGGCACGCGAATGCATGCCGAAATTGCGCAGCGGCTCGCTGACGATCTCGCCGGCCGTCACGCGCGGGCTTAGCGAAGCGTAGGGGTCCTGGAAGATGATCTGCAGATCGCGCCGGCGCAGCCGCATGGCGCTCGCGGGCAGGCCCAGCAGTTCCTCGCCGTCGAGCTGCACCGAGCCGGAGGTGGGCTCGACCAGGCGCAGCACCGACTTGGCGGTGGTGGTCTTGCCGCAGCCGGATTCGCCGACCAGCGAGAGCGTCTCGCCGCGCTCGACGGTGAAGGAGACGCCGTCCACCGCCTGGATAGGCGGCTTGCGCGGCGCCAGCCAGCGCTGCGGCGCGATGTAGTGCTTCTTGAGCCGGTCGACCTTGAGGAGAGGCGATGGCGTTGCGGTGGTGGTGCTCATGCGATGGCTTCCTGGGCTTGCGGGTTGCGCTCGATGCGGCCTTCCTCGATCGCGAAGCAGGCTACCGCATGGTCGCCGCCGTGGCGCGTGAGTTGCGGAGTCTCGCGCGCGCAGCGCGTGTCGGCATGCGGGCAGCGCGCCGCGAACGCGCAGCCGCGGCGCGCCTCCTGCGGCGATGGCACCAGGCCGGGGATTTCCGCGAGGCGCTGGCTGCTGGTGTTCATCGAGGGCATCGAGGCCATCAGCGCGCGGGTGTAGGGGTGCAGCGGGCGGTCGAACAGGTCGATGACGCCGGCTTCCTCGACCTTGCGCCCGGCGTACATCACGATCACGCGGTCGCAGCATTCCGCCACCACGCCGAGGTCGTGCGTGATCATCACCACGCCCATACCTAGCTCTTTCTGCAGGCGGCGGATCAGGTCCAGGATCTGGGCCTGGATGGTCACGTCGAGCGCGGTGGTGGGCTCGTCGGCGATCAGCACCTCGGGGTTGCAGGCCAGCGCCAGCGCGATCATCACGCGCTGGCGCATGCCGCCGGAGAGCTGGTGCGGGTATTCGTTGATGCGGCGCTCGGGCTCGGGGATCTGCACCAGCCTGAGCATTTCCACCGCGCGCTTGAGCGCATCGGCACGGCTTGCACCCTGGTGCAGCTGCACAGTCTCGGCAATCTGCCGGCCGATCGTGAGCACCGGGTTCAGCGAGGTCATCGGCTCCTGGAAGATCATGGACACGCGGTTGCCGCGGATGCGGCGCATCTCGCGCTCGCTGAGCTGCAGCAGGTCGGTGCCGCGCAGCCGCACGGCGCCGCGGATACGCGCCGGCGGCGTGGGCAGCAGCCGCATGATCGACAGCGCCGTCACGCTCTTGCCGCAGCCGGACTCGCCGACCACGCCAAGCGTCTGGCCGGCGCGCACGGTGTACGAGACACCGTTGACCGAGCGGGCCGGGCCGGTGAGCGTGTCGAAATGGGTGTGGAGGTCGTCTACTTCAAGCAGCGGCTCGCCGGTGGCCAGGGCAACGCGGGACATCGTCATCGTCGTCGTCATTGATGGGCTCCCGGGTTCAGAGTTGCCGCGCCAGGCGCGGATCAAGCGCATCGCGCAAGCCGTCGCCGAGCAGGTTGATCGCCAGCACCGTCGCGGCCAGCAGGATGCCGGGGTAAAGGATGATGTGGAACGCCACGGCCACGAAGTTGCGGCCCTCGGCCATCATGTTGCCCCAGCTTGGTGTTTGCCCCGGGACGCCTACCCCGAGGAAGGACAGCGCCGCTTCCGTCAGCACGGCGGCGGCGGCCACGAAGGTGGCTTGCACGATTAGCGGCGCCACCATATTGGGTACCACATGGCGCGCCAGGATCACCGGCAGGCGGGTGCCCACCGCATGTGCCGCCTCGACGTAGAGCTGCTCGCGCAGCGCGAGCGCCAGCGAGCGCACCAGCCGCACCACGCGCGGGACTTCGGGGATGGTGATGGCGACGATCACCGCGGTCAGGCTGGCCTGCGTGACGGCCATCAGCGCGATCGCCAGCAGGATGCCGGGGATGGCCATCAAGCCGTCCATCACGCGCATCACGAAGGAATCGGCCCAGCGCACGAAGCCCGCGGCGAGGCCGAGCAGCACGCCGAACACGGTCGCGAGCAGGCCGACCGACAGGCCGACGACCATCGAGACGCGCCCGCCCCAGACCGCGCGGCTGAACACATCGCGGCCGAGCGCATCGGTGCCGAACCAGTGCTCGGCCGAAGGCGGCTGCATGCGTGCCAGCGGATCAATACCCTGGGGGTCGAAGGTGGCGATCCAGGGTGCGCCGATGGAGAGCACGGCAATCGCGGCCAGCAACAGCGCGCCGACGATCAGCGTGGGGTGCTTGCGCGCCCAGTGCCAGCGCGGCAGCACGAAGGGGGCGTCCTCCGGCACCGCCGCGCTAGGGGCGGCGCCATCGGTCACGGGCAGGGAGGTGGACATGGCGGCAGGTCTCGCGGCAAGGATGGGGTTGGCACAGGATGTCAGTACTTGATGCGCGGATCGAACAGGCGGTAGCTCAGGTCGATCATCAGGTTGATCAGCACGTAGACACCGGCCGAGATCAACAGCACGCTCTGGATCACCGGATAGTCGTGGCGCTGCACCGAGTCGACCACCAGGCGGCCAATGCCCGGGATGGCGAACACGGTCTCGGTGACGACCACGCCGCCGATCAGCAGCGCGATGCCCATGCCGATCGTGGTGGCGATCGGGATCGCGGCGTTGCGCAGCGCATGGCCCAGCACCGGCAGCACGCCCAGGCCCTTGGCGCGCGCAGTGCGGATGTAGTCCTCGTGCAGCACCTCAAGCACGGTGGCGCGTGTCATGCGGGTCACCAGCGCGATATAGACCAGGGCCAGGTTGACGCAGGGCAGGACCAGGCTGCGCAGCCACTCGCCGGGGCCATCGGCAAAGCGCGCATAGCCCTGCACCGGGAACCACGGCAGCTGGATGGCGAAGGCATAGACCAGCAGGTAGCCCACCAGGAACACCGGCAGCGAAAACGCCAGTACCGCGAACAGCATCACCAGCCGGTCGATCCAGCTGCCGGCGCGGTAGGCCGCGAGCGTGCCCAGCGGCACCGCCACCAGCAAGGTGAGCAGCATGGTCAGTGCGGCGATGGAGGCCGTGGGCTCCAGCCGCTGCGCCAGCAACCGGGCCACCGGCACCTGGGTGAAGATAGAGGTGCCGAGATCGCCGGTCGCGAGCCGGCCGAGCCACAACACGAACTGCCGCCACAGCGGCAGGTCCAGGCCCAGCGCGCCGCGCAGTTTGGCGATGTCATCGACTGTGGCAAGGTCGCCCGCGATCAGCGCGGCCGGGTCGCCCGGCGACAAGTGGATCAGCAGGAACACCACGATGGCTACCACCGCCATCACGGGTAGCGTCGCGGCCAGGCGTCGGAGCAGGTAGCTCATGGTCGTTCGTGTCTCCTCGGTTGATCGTGCTCGTCCATATTTGTGGCCATTCGGACTTTCGTGTGCGTCCTCCATCCGAGCGAGAGCGACATGATGCAATGCGCTGGTTTGCTCCCTCTCCCGCTGCGCGGGAGAGGAGCCACACCTGCGCGAGATTGCATGCGAGCTCTTGCTACGCCTGCGCCGGCTTCGCCCGGCGACCCACACGAAAGTCCGATGCCCCTTATTTGTCGAGCATCCACACCGTGGGCATGCCGGCCCACAGCTTGTCGACGCCCTTGAGGCCGGCGCGCGCCGCGAAGGCCGCCGAGTACTGGCCGGCATTCACATAGGGCACGGCCTCATAGGCGCGTTTCTGGAAGGCATCGAGCAATTCCTTGCGCCTGGCCGGCACGGTCTCGCGGATCCAGGCGGTGCGCAGTTCGTCGAGCGGCTTGTCGCAGGGCCAGCCGGGCAGGCTGTTGCCGCAGGCGGCGCTGAGGTAGGCGTTGGTGATCGGCGAATTCGAATCGAACTCGCCCGCCACCGTCACGTACATGTTCCAGCCGCCGGCCTCGGGCGCATCGCGCTTGGCACGGCGCGCGCCGATGGAGGCCCAGTCCATGTTCTGCATGTCCACGTTCATGCCCATGCTGCGCATGGTCTGCGCCGCCATCAGGGCCTCGGCGTTGAGCTGAGGCACGTCGGTCGGCACCAGCACCACCACCTTCTCGCCCTTGTAGCCGGCCGCGCCCAGCAACTGCTTGGCGCGCGCCAGGTCGGCCTTGCGGTACGGCTCGGCGCCGGCCGTCGTATCGTTGGGGCCGCCGCAGATGAAATAGGTGGCGCAGTAGTTCATGCGCATGTCGAGCGGATACCCCATGGCCGCGGTGAAGCGTTCCTGGCTCACCGCTTGCAGGAAGGCCTGGCGCACCTTCGGATTATTGAAGGGCGGATGCAACTGGTTCATCACCAGCACGCCCTGGTAGGCGCCGCCCGAGCCGATCTTGATGCTGGTGTCGGCTCGCAACGGGGCGATGTAGTCCGGAGGCACCTGTTCGACCAGGTCGACCTCGCCGCGCTTGAGCGCCGCGATGGCGCTGTTGGCGTCCGGCAGGTAGAGCCATTCGACGCGGTCGAACTGGCTCTTCTTGCTGCCGGCAAGACCGCTCGCCGGTTCGCTGCGCGCCACGTAGTTCGGGTTGCGCACGAAGACCGCCTTGTTGCCCGGCACCCATTCGTCGCGCTTGAAGACGAAGGGGCCGGAACCCATTACCTCGGGCAGAGGCGAGGTGGCCGGCATCTTGGCCAGCCGCTCCGGCAGGATCACCGGCGGAAAGCCCGATGGCTTGGCCAGCGCATCGAGCACCATGCCGAAGGGCTCCTTGAGCGTGAGCGTGAAATTGCGCGCGTCGGCCGCCTTCCACTCGGCACCGGCGTCGCCCATGGCGCGGCCCAGGCTGTCGCGCGCCCCCCAGCGCTGCAACGAGGCGACGGCGTCGGCCGAGGTGACCGGGCTGCCGTCCGAGAATTTGAGGCCGGGACGCAGGGTGAAGCTCCACTGCTTGCCGTCCCTGGAACTGCTGTACTTCTCCACCATCTGCGGTTGCGGCTTGCCGCTCGCGTCCTGCGCGAACGGCGTGTCGTACACCATGTAGCCGAAGTTGCGCGTGATGTAGGCGGTGGTGAAGGTCGGGTCGAGGATCTTCAGGTCGGCATGGGCCACGACCTTGAGGGTCTTGGTCTGCGCCAGCGCGGGAAGGCTGGCGCCCGCCAGGGCGAGGACGCTCGCCGCGAGGGCGGCGAACAGGGGACGATTCAGTGTCATCTGCGGGTCTCCGTTGTCGTTGTTGTCGTTGCCAACAGGCAGGGGGCGCTCAGGCCGCGGCGCCGTCGAGCGGCCACTTGGGCCGGCGCACCTTGCGGTAGGGCAGGGTCGTGAGGTCGAGCGTCACGGCGCCGGGGGCGCCAGCGTAGATCACGTGCTTCGCCACCTTCGAGAAGGAGGCGTAGAAATGCTGCGACGACTTGAGCACGATGATCTTCTTGCGCGCAAGGTCGCAGCCCAGTTGCGTGAAGAGGTCCGTGCCCATCGCCTGGTTGCGCAGCGTGATCAGCACGATGTCGATGCCATTGGCTTGCACCAGCGCGCAATCGCCCATCTGCACCGGCGTGTTCGACAGGCCGGTCATCACCATGTCGGGCAGCAGCGCCTTGACGGTGCAGTCCAGGTCCAGCGGATCGCCGGAGAGGGGCTGATCTTGCCGCCGATGCGCATTGCCAGGCGCTCGCCCACGCCCGCGTCGAAGGCGATGCGCACCGCGATCGGGTCCCACAGTGGACCAACGGCGGCGTTGTCGATGCCGCGCTCGATCATGCGGCGCAGGATAAAGGTGGAGTCGCTCGCCGCGCCGCCCCCGGGATTGTCGGCGCCGTCTGCCAGTACCACCGGGCCGCCGTTGAAGTCCAGGGCCTCGTCGAGCGAAGTGTCGATGTCCGGATAGCGCACCGTGAGCGCCTCGCGCATGCCGATCAGTTCGTCGGCCAGCTGGCGGGCCAGCGCATCGGCCTGGGCCTGGTTGCCATCGGTGTAGACCAGTACCTTGGTGCCCATCCCGGGCACGTCTCCCCACGAGAAGCCATGCGCGATGGAGACTGACAGCACGCCGTCCCGGCCTTCCAGCGACTGGATGCGGTCCACGAAGCCGCGTGCTGGCTCGCGCGAGGTATGAACGGTGACGATCATCTCGCAGTCGACCACGGCAGCCACGGGGCGGACCTTGCCTTGCACCTTGGCCGCGCACAGGTCGACCAGTTCCAGGGCGCGCTCCAGCACGTCGGTGTGCGGGTATTCCTTGAAGGCGATCAGCACGTCGGCGTGCTCGACCATCTCCGGCGTCAGGTGGCTGTGCGGATCAAGTTCCGCGCCGATCACCACCTCGGGCCCGACGATGGCGCGCACGCGCTGCAGCAGGTCGCCTTCGCAGTCATCGTAGCCATCGGCCACCATCGCGCCGTGCAGGCCGAGCAGCACCATGTCCACGGGCAGCGCCGCGCGCAGGTCGGCCAGCAGTTCCTCGCGCAGGGTTTCGTAGGCATGGCGCGTGGTCGTGCCGCTGGGCTGCGCGCCGGCCACCACGCCTTCGCACAACTGCCAGCCGCGTTCCTTGCCGCGCAGCCGGGCGGCCCACAATGGGCCCGAGAAGAACGTCATCTGGTCGGGATGCTGGCCGGCCGGGAAGTAGCCGCGGTCCTTGAAGGACGAGAGGCCGGTGGGCATCGGCCCGAAGGTATTGGTTTCGGTGGCGAGGGAGGCACTGAAGACACGCACGGTGATGAGCTCCTGGTCTGTTAGCCGATTGGCGGTTGGGGGGCAGACGCGATTCAGGTCGATGCAGCCAGGCGGCGCAGCCGCGCGGGCCCCAGCATTTCAGCGGTCAGGCCGAACGACGCGGGATGCGCGGGCACCGGCAGGCCGCGCGCCAGCGCGGCGCAGGTCTCGCCCATGGCGGCCGAGGTCTGGATGCCGTAGCCGCCCTGGGCAGCGACCCAGAAAAAGCCGGGCGCCGCGTCGTCGAAGCCGCCCACGAGGTCGCCGTCGGCGACGAAGGAGCGCAGCCCGGCCCAGGTGCGGATGGGGCGGCGGATCGAGAGCGCGGTGGCTTCCTCGATGCGATGGATCGCCAGCGCGATATCCATCTCTTCGGGCTGGATGTCCTGCGGCTCGACCGGATCGGCGTTGGCCGGCGAACCCAGCAACATGCCGGCGTCGGGCTTGAAGTACCAGTCCTCGCCGGCGCCGAAGACCATTGGCCAGCCGCTCGTGTCGACGTCCGCGGGCGGCGCGAAGATAAAGGCCGAGCGGCGGCGGGGCTCGATCCCCAGCGGCTGCACGCCGGCCAGCCGGGCAATCACGTCGACCCAGGCGCCGGCGGCATTGAGCAGCACCGGGGCTTCGTACGCCGCTCCGCCGGCCTCAACGCGCCAGTGGTCTTGCACTCGTGCAATGGCTGCGACTTCGGCATCGCACACCAGCTTGCCGCCGGCCTGGCGCATGCCGCGCAGGTAGCCCTGGTGGATGGCGTGCACGTCCATGTCGGCGGCGTCGGGCTCGTACACGGCGCCCAGCACCTGTTCCGCCCGCAGCACGGGCACGCGCTCGCAGGCTTCCTCGGTGCTCAGCAGGCGCGCATCGGGCGCGATGGCGCGCAGTACCTCCCAGTGCGCTTCGAGCAGGGGCAACTGCCCAGGGCCGGCGATCATGAGCGCGCCGCGCGGCGTCAGCAGCGGATGCGTGGCAAAGCCCGGCGGCGGATCTTGCAGGAAGGCGCGGCTTGCCATCGTCAGCGCGCGTACCTGCGTGGTGCCGTAGCTTTCCATGAACAGCGCCGCCGAGCGGCCGGTCGAGTGGTAGCCGGGCTGCGCTTCGCGCTCGAGCACGATGACGCGGCCATGCGGTGCCAGCCAGTGCGCGACGGACGCACCGGCAATGCCGCCCCCGATGATGAGGAAGTCAGCTGAAATCGGCGGAGTGGCGTGATTTGTGCGCATGGATGTCGGGGAGGCTGAGCGCCCTGACCGGGTGCTCGTGCTTTGGAATGCGAGTGAGTGTATTCAAGAATTTGCGAATATGCAAATTGCGGATACGCAAATTTTGCACTAAAGTGAGCAGCATGGGATGTACCCGGCTGCGCCGTCTGATAGCATCCGCTCCAACGGAAAAAAGGACGCAGGCTTGAAAACACACATCGCCCAGGAGCGCGGCAGCGACGGCAGCGACGAGTCGCGCACGCTCGACCGCGAGACCTTTGGCAAGCGTCTGCGCAGTGCGCGCAAAGCCTTTGGCTGGACGCTGGCGCATCTCGCCGAACTGTCAGGCGTCTCGATCACCACCATCTCGCGCGCGGAGCGCGGGCAGCTGGCATTGGGCTACGAGAATTTTGCCGCGCTGGGCAAGGCGCTGCAGATGGACATGGGCTCGATGTTCGCGGGCGCCGGCGCGAAGACGGCGCCGTTCCAGGGGCCCGTCGTGACGCGGGCCGGCGAGGGCGTGACCTACCGGGGCGTGGCGTTTTCCTATGAATTCCTCGGCACCGAGGCGGTGGGAAAGCAGATGATTCCGGTGGTCAGCACCGTGCACGCGCGCCGCATCTCGGGGCCCGAGGATTTCGCGCGCCATCCCGGCGAGGAGTTCGTGTACGTACTCTCCGGCGAGATCGAGGTGCATTTCGACGGCGGCGAGCGGGTGCAGCTGGCGCGCGGCGATTCGCTGTACTTCGATGCCCGCATGGGCCACGCCTACATCAGCCTGAGCCGCCAACTCGCCCGGATCGTCGGCGTGATGACCAGCGAAAGCCGCTTCATGAAGTCCGCCCAGGCCGGGGAGACGCAGGCCGCGCCGCAACCTGCCGCCAGTCGGGCACATGGGAAAGCCGCTGCCGGCAAGGGCCAGCGTAAGGGTTGAAGGGCGACTCGCGCCAACGTCAGTCCAATGTCATCCCGGCCGCCTTGATAAAGTTCCCATAGCGCGCCCGATCCGCATCCTGCCGCTCGGCAAACGCCTGGATCGAAAGCGGCGCCACGGCACCGCCCATGCGATTGACGCTGTCCTGCAGCACGTTCGCGGCCACTGCCTGGTTGATCTCCTTGTTCATTCTCTCGACAACGGCGCGTGGCGTCCCGGCCGGCGCATAGACGCCGAACGTGGAATCGCCATTCACGCCCGGCAGCCCGGCTTCGGCCAGCGTGGGCACGTCGGGATACTGGGCAGCGCGCTTGCCGCTGGCCACGGCCAGCAGCCGCAATTTGCCGGCGGCCACGTGCTGCAGGCCGGGACCGGGATCAAACATGAACTGAACCTGGCCGGAGAGCAGGTCGCTCAGCGCGGGCGAGCTTGCCGGCCCGCTTGAACATCTCGGCGGCGATATGCGGGGTGCTGCCGTTTCCGGCCGAGCCAAAGCTGAGCTTGCCGGGATTTGCGCGCAGATAGCTGACGAACTCGGCGAGCGTCCTGGCCGGCACCGACGGGTGGACCAGCAGGAACACCCGCACCAAGGCCACCGAGGCCACCGGCGTCAGATCCTTCTGCGGGTCGTAAGGCATCTTGCTGTACAGGAAGGGGTCGATGGCAATGGCGCCGCCCGAGGTCAGCAGGAAGGTGTAGCCATCGGCGGGCGATTTGGCGACCACGTCGGCGCCCATGATGCCGTTGGCGCCGGGGCGGTTATCCACCACCACGGGCCGCTTGAGCGCTGCCGTCAGCCCGGGGGTGAGGCCGCGCGCCAATGTGTCGGCGGCGCCGCCGGCCGGGAAGTTGACCACCAGCCGGATCGGTTTGTCCGGCCAGGCCTGCGCTGCGCTGGGCTGCGAGAAGACAGGCAACGCTAGCATCAGGCCGATGGCGCGGGCGGCACGCCAGTAAGCTGGATGACGCCGCAGGGCGGGGCGGGTCGCTCGGAACATGGTGGTCTCCTGTTAAGCCAGGTTCGGCCTCGCCGCGTGGACGGGCCAGATTTTGTGTGGTTTGCCGCGGGGTTCGTCGCAAACAGGGTGCGTCGATGCACAAGTATCCCGGCTAAGCGCTTACTTGAGAATTGCCGATTCTGGGCAAAGCCATAACCAAGCTGCATGCCTGCATGCCTGCGGGCCTGCCGGCGGTGCGTTCCCGACTGGGCGCGAACTGCTCCGCCAGGGAGGCCGAGCGGCCGCGGCGTCTGCGTGTACGACGAGAATCCGGCTTGTTGCGAATATCCACATGCGCCGCCGCCTCGAGGACGCCACGCGCACCAGAGCCTGCGCCAACCCTAAAGTAATCCGCATCCTTGCCGTTAAGCGACCACGCCTTATTCAATCTGTACGCGAGGAGCTGGCATGCTGAAACGGATCAAGACCCAACAGCTTCAAGTCGGGATGTTCGTGGCCAGGGTGGGGGGGCCATGGCTGGAGCATCCTTTCTGGCGCTCCCGGTTCCTGGTGAACAGCCGGGAACAGATCGACCAGATGATCGCCTCCAAGGTCGAGGAGGTCTGGATCGACCTGCTCAAGGGCAAGGGCGTGCCGCCGCCCGTGCAGCCGGCGGCAACGGGATCCTTGAACGTGAAGCCCGTCGCCGACGAGCCGGCCGGCGCCGTGCCGCAGTCGGGCGTACCGCTGGAGGTGGAGTTCGGGCTGGCGCGGGAAGTCATGAAGAGCGGCAAGGCGGTGGTCGGCTCGATGTTCACCGATGCCCGCATGGGCCGGGCGCTGGAGGTGGAGGGCGCGCTGATGCTGGTCGATTCCGTCTCGAATTCGCTCACGCGCCATTCGCAGGCCCTGATCGCACTGGCACGGCTCAAGGTGCGGGACGACTACACCTACCTGCATTCCTTCGCGGTCTGCGCGCTGATGATCGCGCTTGGACGCACGCTCGGCCTGGACCGGGGCGAGTTGCAGCAACTCGGCCTGGCGGGCCTGGTGCACGATATCGGCAAGATTTCCGTGCCCACGCACGTGCTGCACAAGCAGGGCGAGATGACCGCCGCCGAGGTGGCGATGGTGCAGCGGCATCCTTCGGTGGGCTACCGCATCCTCAACGAGGCCAAGCTCTACAGCAATATTCCCCTCGACGTCTGCATGCATCACCACGAGCGCATCGACGGGCGCGGCTACCCGTTTGGCCTGCACGGCAACGAGATCAGCGTGCATGCCAAGATCGCCGCGGTGTGCGACACCTATGACTCGCTGACCTCCAACCGGCCCGGGCACCAGGCGTGGACGCCAGCGCGGGCGCTGGAGTACATGGCGGTGCGGGTGGATACGCTGTTCGACCGTACCGTGTTCCAGGCCTTTACCCGGTCCATCGGCATCTATCCGCTGGGCACGGTGCTGCGCTTGCGCTCCGGACGGCTGGCGGTGGTCTTCGCGCAAAACGACAACGAGCCGCTGCGCCCGCTGGTCAAGGTGTTCTATTCGGTGAGCGAGGCTGCGCACCTTGGCCCGGAGACACTGGACCTGAGCGCGGCGCAAGATACCATCGTGGGCTTCGAAGACCCGGCACAGTGGGGCTTTCGCGACGAGCAGCTATTGGAACTCTGCGCGGCCTGAGGGCCGTTATCAGGTACCGGAGCCGTCGCGCCTGCCGTCGGCCCGGCCCGCACGCAGCAGATACCAGGTGCAAGGCTTGTCTCCTCGTGCCGCCTGGAGGCGGCTTTGTCGTGTTTTTGTCGTGTCTTGCCGCCCTGGCAGGGTCAGGCGGCCCAGGCCATCTCCAGGATGCGTGCGGCATCGCCACCGCCCGCGCTGATGCCCATCACTGCGCCCCATTCGGGGTCGAAGCGGCTGGCCAGGAAAGCCTGCGCGGTAGCCGGTTCGCCATGTTGCAGCATCAGGCAGGCCTGGGCGGTCAGCACCAGCCGCGTGGTGGTGCGGCGCGCCTCTGCCTGCTGTTCGTCTTCGGGCAGGCGCAGCGCCGCACGCAGCGCGGCCACGCTGGCCTGGATGCGCGGCTCGCCCGCGCCCACCGTGCTCATCTGGTCCAGCACGCGCAGGTAGTCGTCCGGGTTGCGGCCGATGGCGCGCAGCACGTCCAGGCACATCACGTTGCCGGAGCCTTCCCAGATCGAGTTGACCGGGACTTCGCGGAACAGCCGGCCCATGGGGCCATCCTCCACATAGCCGTTGCCGCCGAAGACTTCCATGGCCTCGCCGGTCATCTCCACCGCGCGCTTGCAGATCCAGAACTTGGACGCGGGCGTGAGGATGCGGCGCCATGCCAGGCGGGCGGGGTCGTCGGTAGCTTCGAAGGCGGTGGCCAGGTCCATGGCCAGCAGCATGGCGGCCTCGGCCTCCAGCGCCATGTCGGCCAGCAGCCTGATCATCAGCGGCTGGCGGATCAGCGGCTTGCCGAAGGCGCTGCGGTGGCGCGCGTAGTGCAGGGCCTGCACCAGCGCCTGGCGCAGGAAGCCGGCGCTGGACAGCGAGCAGTTGAGCCGGCTGTACGTGGCCATCTCCAGGATGGTGGGAATGCCGCGGCCTTCCTCGCCCACCATGATGCCCCAGGCATCGCGGAACTCGACCTCGCTGCTGGAGTTGGAGCGGTTGCCTACCTTGTCCTTCAGACGCTGGATCTCGATGGGGTTCTTGCTGCCGTCGGGGCGCCAGCGCGGCACGAAGAAGCAGGAGGAGCCGGCATCGGTATTGGCCAGCACCAGGTGGGCATCCGACATCGGCGAGGAGAAGAACCACTTGTGGCCGGTGATCACGTACTCGGCGCCGCGCCCTTCGCCGCGGCTGGCCACCGCGCGGGTAGTGTTGGCGCGCACGTCCGATCCGCCTTGCTTCTCCGTCATGCCCATGCCCACGTTGATCGAACCCTTTTGCTCGATAGGGATGTCGCGTGGGTCATAGGCCTGGGTCAGCAGCTTGTCGCCGAACTGCGCGAACAGCCCGGGCTCCTTGCGCAGCACCGGGATGCAGGCCTGGGTCATGTTGGTGGGGCACAGCGAGCCGGACTCGATCTGGCTGTGCATATACAGCGAGGCCGCATACGAGGCCCATGCCGAGGGGCGCGTATCGGCGAAGGGCAGGTTGGCGAGCCCGCTGCGGCGCGCAATGGCCATCATCTCGTGCCAGCCGGGATGGAAACGCACCTGGTCGATGCGTTCGCCGATGCGCGAATGCGTGTGCAACTCGGGGTGGTAGCGGTTGGCGTCTTCGGCGTGGCGGATGGTTTGCTCGGCGCCGAGCACCGCGCCCTGGCGCTTGAGCTCCGCCTCGTTCCAGCCTGCACCGGCGCGCGCAACGGCGCGGCGGATGGCGGGGTCGCTGGTGTAGAGGTTGTAGTCCTTAAGCTCGGGAACCTGGTTGGTGATGACGTGGGTGGCGTGGGTAGCTTGGGTAGCGTTCATGACGGGCTGTCTCCTTGGGCCGGGCTGGCTGGCCTTGCCGCCACCCGTTAGATTCGAAGGGCCATTCTAGATAGAATGGCCAGCCTTCATGTTCGGCTTTCGGAGCACGATGAACCCACAGCAAAAAGGCCCGGCAAAGCCGCGCCGCAGGCCAGTGCAGTCGCGCTCGTGGCAGACGTCGCTGGCCATCCAGGAGGCCCTTGTTCGGCTTTTGGCCGGGCAGGACTATGCGCAGGTGACGATCCGCGCCATCGTTGACCTGGCCGGGGTGGGGCTGGGAACGTTTTACGAGTACTTCGGCAGCAAGGAAGAGCTGGCGCAGGTGTGCCTGCACCTGCGCGCCAAACGCATCGTGCTGGCGATGGATGCGCGTCTCGCGCAGTGCCGGGGCGAATCGATGGCGGCCATCGTGGACGCGCTGATTGCCGTCAACGTGGAGCACCACCGCGAGACGCCGGAGCGGTGGGGCCCGATCTACCTGCTGGAGCGGCATTACTCGGGGCGCGGGGCTTACCAGAAGATGTATGCGCGGTTCGTCGCGTTGTGGAGCCGGGCGCTGCTAAGCGCGGCCGACGCGCCGCAGGCCGCGGTGGTCGAGGAGGCCTCGGTGACGCTGCAGGCCATCGTCTATGGCCTGATCTCGCATGCTTGTATCGATGAGGGGAGGGGATCGATTTCTCGCGGCTGATGCGGCAACTGCGGGGCGCAGCGCATGGATACCTGCGAACGCTTGGCGGAACAGGCCAAAGCCGCGCGCCATGACGACGGCTGTTTCTCCCTCTCCCCTCAGGGGAGAGGGCCGGGGAGAGGGGTGGCTTAGCTAGGTGCCACTTGAAGCGAAGCCCGTGGTGTTGTCCAGCACGACAAGCGTAACGAGCGCCCGCCCTCTCCCTCGGCCCCTCTCCCACAAGTGGGAGAGGGGAGCAAACCAGCGGCATTGAACGGAGCCGACGGATAGGCCAAAGCCGCGCGCTATGACGACGGCTGTTTCTCCCTCTCCCCTCAGGGGGAGAGGGCCGGGGAGAGGGGTGGCTTAGCTAGGAGCCACTTGAAGCGAAGCCCGTGGTGTTGTCCAGCACGACAGCGTAACGAGCGCCCGCCCTCTCCCCCGGCCCCTTTCCCACAAGTGGGCGAGGGGAGCAAACCAGCGGTATCCCGCTCGCGCAAATGAAAACCGGCGCCATCGGCGCCGGTTTTCCCGTCACGGCAAGCCTGAATCCACTTACTGGATCTTGGCCTTGTCCTTGAGCGACTTCATCATTGCCTGGAACTGCTCGCGCTGCCAGTTCTGGTCGCCCATCAGCATCTGCACCAGCTGCGGCTTGACTTCCTCGAACGTCGGGATCTTGGCGTCGCGCGTGTCGTCGAGCTGGATGATGTGCCAGCCGAACTGGGTCTTGACCGGGGTCTCGGTCATCTGGCCCTTCTTCAGAGCGGTCATGGCGGCCGAGAATTCCGGCACGTAGCTGCTGCTGTTGGCCCAGTCGAGGTCGCCGCCGTTGGCTGCGGAGCCCGGGTCCTTGGACGAGGCCTTGGCCAGGTCTTCGAACTTGGCGCCAGCCTTGATCTTGGCGATGATGGCGCGCGCGTCGGCTTCCTTCTCGACCAGGATGTGGCGGGCGTGGTATTCCTTGCCGCTGCCGAACTGGGACTTGATCTTGTCGTACTGCTTGCGCAGTTCGTCGTCGCTGGCGCCGTGGGTCTTGACGTAGTCTTCGAACACGGCACCGGCCAGCACGTTCAGCTTGGCTTGTTCCAGTTGTTCCTGCAGGTCGTCGCGCTGGGTCAGGCCGCGCTTGTTGGCTTCCTGCAGCAGCAGCTCACGGTCGATCAGCATGGTGCGGGCACGGTCGCGCAGTTCCGCGCTGGGAGGCTGTCCGGTGCCGGCTACGAGCTTGTCCAGCTTGGCCGAGGGGATCGCCTTGCCATTCACGACGGCGGCGTTCTGGGCGAGGGCGGGCAAGCTGCCAGCGGCAAGCACAGCCGCCAGGCTGAACGAGAGGACTGTGGTCTTCATGGAATCAGATCTGAGAGTTGCTCGAGGAATCGCGGGAGGTTTCGCGGGATTCAAGTTCTTGGTCAGTCAGCGCGGTCACCGCCAACGCGTGGATTTGCGTGGGGAATAGATCGCGCAGCGCATCATACACCATGCGATGGCGGGCTACCCGGGTGCTGCCGGCAAATTGCGCGCTGACGATGGTGACGTGGTAATGCCCGCCACCGGACGCGGCGCCGGCATGGCCGGCGTGCAGCGCACTGTCGTCGCGTACCTCGACGCTGGAGGGGGTGAGGGCTGCGCGCAGCAGGGCTTCGATTTGTGCGGGTTCGGCGGCCATTGGCTGAGGTGCGTGTCCTGGTGGGGTCCGGCAGGGGCCGGAGCGATCAATCTTGGGGAGGCGCGGCGGGCATGGCCCGCCGGGACGCTTTACTCGGTGGTGTTTTCCTGCATGTGGCGGGACAGCCAGACGCTTTGCGCCAGGATGAACACCAGCATCAGGCCCATGCTGCCGAACAGCTTGAAGTTGACCCAGGCGTCGGTGGAGAACTGGTAGGCCACGTAGAGGTTGACCACGCCCATCACGGCGAAGAAAGCGGCCCAGGCAGCGTTGAGCTTGCCCCAGGCGGCTTCCGGCATGGTGACCTGCTTGCCCAGCATGGCGCGGATCAGGTTCTTGCGCCAGATCAGTGCCGACAGCGTCAGCGTGGCGGCGAAGAGCCAGTACAGCACGGTGGGCTTCCACTTGATGAAGGTCTCGTTGTGCAGCAGCAGCGTGGCGCCGCCAAACACGGAGATGATCACCAGGCTGACCCACTGCATCGGCTCGACCTTGCGGTGGCGCAGCCAGACCCAGCCGATCTGCACGACCGTGGCGGCGATCGCCACTCCGGTGGCGGCATAGATGCCCGCGAACTTGAAGGCGACGAAGAACAGGATGACCGGAAACAGGTCGAACAGGAATTTCATGCGGACAGGATAGAGCGACGCGAGGTCGAGGGCTGGGTTGGCGGCGAACCGCCGCGCGGGCGGTTCGGGCTTAGCGCGGCGTGTCGGGCGATGTCGGCGCGGCGTCACCCGCATTGAGGTCGGCGGGGTCGCGCTCGTCGAATTTTAGCGCAGCCGAGTTGATGCAGTAGCGCAAACCGGTGGGCGCGGGGCCATCTTCGAAAACGTGGCCAAGATGGCTGCCGCATTCCTTGCAGCGGACTTCCACCCGGACCATGCCGTGCGTGCGGTCGGTGTGCTCGTCGATCACCTCGCCGTTGATCGGGCGGAAGTAGCTCGGCCAGCCGCAACCGGCGTCGAACTTGGTGCTGGCTTCGAACAGCGGCGTGCCGCAGCCGACACAGCGGTAGGTGCCGCGCTCCCAGTGATCCCAGTAGCGGCCGGTGAAGGGCCGCTCGGTGGCGGCTTCGCGGGCAACGCGGTACTCGATGTCGGAGAGTTGCTCGCGCCACTCGGCTTCGGTCTTGTGCGTGGTCATATTCGGCTTTCCTTTCTCGTTGGCCGGGAGACTCGGCAGGCGCACAGCTTGTTGCGCAGCCCGCTTTTCGTCACCCAGGGCCAGTTGGTCGTATCTGCCCTGTCAAACCTTACATTGCCGCTGCGCCTTCATGACGAGCAGCTCACTTCCAGCCCGGCTGCCCAGTCCGGCGGCAGCGCGGCATAGCTTTCGGCCTCCGGCTGCTCGTCGAACGGGCGCGACAGCACGGCCAGCAGGCGGTCCACTTCGCTGAAGTCGTTCTCGCGCGCACGCTGGATGGCGGTCTCGGCCAGGTGGTTGCGCAGCACGTACTTGGGGTTGACCGCCAGCATGGCCACGGTGCGCGCGGCGTCGACAGAGTTCTCTGCACGCAGGCGGGCGCGGTAGCCTTCGGCCCAGGCGTCCCACGCCGCGCGGTCCAGGAACAGGTCGCGCACCGGGGCATCCTGGCTGCCATCGGCAGAGGAGATGCGGGCGAGGTTGCGCCAAAACAAGGTGTAGTCCACGCGCTGGGCGTGCAGCAGCTGGAACAGGTCGGTCAGCAGCGGCTCGTCGTCGGCGTCGGGGCCGCCCGTCGGGCGCAGGCCTAGCTTGTCCCGGTATTGCTGGAAGAAGGCCGCGGCATAGCGCTCGCGGAACGGATCCAGCGCGGCGCGCGCGGCTTGCACCGCGGCGTCGGTAGCCGCTTTGTTGGCTTCGGCGTCGGCGTTGCCATCGCCCTCGCGCCACAGCGGCATCAGCGCCTGGGCCAGGCAGTGCAGGTTCCAGAACGCAACCTGCGGCTGCTGGCTGTAGGCGTAGCGGCCTTGCGAATCGGAATGGTTGCAGATGTGGTTGGCGTCGAATGCATCGAGGAAGCCAAAGGGGCCATAGTCGATGGTCAGGCCTAGGATCGACATGTTGTCGGTGTTCATCACGCCATGGCAGAAGCCCACGGCCTGCCACTTGGCCATCAGGTCGGCGGTGCGCAGCGAGACTTCACGCAGCAGCGCCTGGTAGGGCTCTTTGTCCTCGCGGCACTCGGGCATGAAGCGGTCGATTACAAAATCCGCCAGCTGGCGCAGCGCGCCGATGTCCTCGCGGGCCGCGAAATGCTCGAAATGGCCGAAGCGGATAAAGGACGGCGCCAGGCGCGTCACCACGGAGGCGGTCTCGAGGGTTTCGCGGCGCACCGGGGCGTCGGACCCGATGATGCACATGGCGCGGGTGGTGGGCACGCCCAGCGCTTGCATCGCCTCGGAGCACAGGTATTCGCGGATCGAGGAGCGCAGCACGGCGCGGCCATCGGCCATGCGCGAGTAGGGCGTCATGCCGGCGCCCTTGAGTTGGATTTCCCAGGGGCCGGAGGCGGTGCGCGCCTCGGCCAGCCGGATCGCCCGGCCGTCGCCCAACTGGCCTGCCCAGACCCCGAACTGATGGCCCGAGTACACGTTGGCGAGGGGTCGGCCCACTCGGGCACGTGATTTCCTGCAAAAGTTTCGATGAAGCTACGCTGCGTTGCGGCATCCGCATCCCAGCCGAGCAAACCGGCGGCGGAGGCCGACACGCTGACCAGCCTGGGGGAGGGTAGCGGCGTCGGCGCGAGCCGTGTAAAGAAGCGCGGGCCCAACTCTGCAAAGCCCGGCACGCTCGTGAACGGCGGCCGCGGCTCGGCAGCGTCCAGCGGGGCGGGGACGGCGGCCTCAGGCAAGGCTTGGGGAAGGTTGGTTAGCTCGGGAGAATTCACAGGGGCATCACTTTGGGTAGCTGGGCGGTGCAGCGCCGGCTCGTCGAATTTCCCGCAAGTGCGCTTGCAGGCTAGGGAAAACGACATGTTGAGGTGCAACATGGCAGGCGTTATTGTACTTCCACGCCGTCACTCGCATCTCTGACCGCTGTTGTCACCGCAATGTTTCCAGACTGAACTTGAATCCTGCCCCCAGCGCACCGGCATGGGGCAGATGTGCAGCCATCCGGCATGCCGGATATGGCGGCGCACAACGGATTCCCGTTGACGCTTCATCAAAGTATGGGAACAATCGGCCCAAAAATAGAACGGTTGTTCGTTTTTTTGACGGATTCCGAGAAATCACAGGAGACTATTCCATGGCATTGATGGGTCAAATGATGAGCGAACCCCTGCTCATTTCCTCCATCATCAAGCACGCCGCACGCCACTATGGCGGCACGGAAATCGTCTCGCGACGGACCGAAGGCGATCTGCACCGTTATACCTACCGCGACTGCGAGCTGCGCTCGCGCAAGCTGGCCCAGGCCATCGCCGCGCTGGGCGTGCAGTCGGGCGACCGTGTCGGCACGCTGGCCTGGAATGGCTATCGTCACCTGGAGATCTACTACGGCGTATCGGGCTCGGGAGCGGTATGCCATACCGTCAACCCGCGCCTGTTCCCCGAGCAGGTCGCCTACATCATCAACCACGCCGAAGACCAGTACGTGTTCTTCGATGCCACCTTCCTGCCGCTGGTGGAAGGCGTGGCGGCGCATTGCCCGGGCGTGAAGGGCTGGGTGATGATGAGCGACCGCTCGCACATGCCGGTCAACGCCAAGGTTGCGCTGCTGTGCTACGAGGACCTGATCGACGCGCAGGACGGCAACTACACGTGGCCGCAGTTCGACGAGAACACGGCTTCCAGCCTGTGCTACACCTCCGGCACCACCGGCAATCCCAAGGGCGCGCTGTATTCGCATCGCTCCACCGTGCTGCATTCCTACGCATCGGCGCTGCCGGACGCGCTGGGCTGCTCGGCCCGTGACGTGATCCTGCCCGTGGTGCCGATGTTCCACGTCAATGCCTGGGGCCTGCCGTACTCGGTGCCGCTGGTGGGCGCCAAGCTGGTGCTGCCGGGCGCCAAGCTCGACGGCGCCTCGGTCTACGAACTGTTCGAGCAGGAGAAGGTGACCTTCTCGGCCGGCGTGCCCACCGTATGGCTGGGCCTGCTGCAGTATGTGCAGGCCAACAATCTCAAGTTCTCCACCTTCCATCGCACCGTGATCGGTGGCTCGGCCGCGCCGCCCGCCATGATCCGCGCGCTCAAGGCGCTCGGCGTGGAGACCATCCACGCCTGGGGCATGACGGAGATGTCCCCGCTGGGCACCTCCTGCAAGCTGCTGGCGCGCCACAACGACCTGCCGGAAGACGAGCAGCAGAAGATCCAGGAAAAGCAGGGCCGCGTGATCTACGGCGTGGACATGAAGATCGTCGACGGCGACGACAACGAGCTGCCCTGGGATGGCAAGGCGTTTGGCGACCTGCATGTGCGCGGTCCCTGGGTGATCGAGCACTACTACCGCAACGACGCGTCGCCGCTGGTGGATGGCTGGTTCCCCACGGGCGACGTGGCCACCATCGACCCCGACGGCTATATGCAGATCACCGATCGCAGCAAGGACGTGATCAAGTCCGGCGGCGAGTGGATCTCCTCGATCGATATCGAGAACGTCGCGGCCGCCCACCCGGCGGTGCACATGGCGGCCTGCATTTCCTGCTATCACCCCAAGTGGGACGAGCGCCCGCTGCTGGTCGTGATGAAGAAGCCGGGGGCCGAGGTGACGCGCGAGGAACTGCTGAAGTACTTCGAAGGCAAGGTCGCCAAATGGTGGATCCCCGACGACGTCGTCTTTGTCACCGAGATTCCGCTCACCGCGACCGGCAAGATGCAGAAACTCAAGCTGCGCGAGCAGTTCAAGGACTACCGCCTGCCGGCGGCCTGACCCCAAGGCGGCCATAGAGCCGCCAATGCTTGCCGGCCTTCGATGCCGGCGATTGCAGGACAGGTTCGCGGCGCGCGAGGTCGTGGGAGAGAGCGCCGCCGCGAACCGGGATCAACAACAGCCAACAATAAAACCGAAGGAGACAAGCATGATCAGATTGCGTCCGCTCGTGGCCGCCACGGCCATTTTCGCGGCAATGGGTTCCGGGGTCGCGGCTGCCGATACGGTGAAGATTGCCTTTATCGACCCGCTGTCCGGGCTGATGGCGCCGGTGGGGCAGAACCAGCTCAAGAGCTGGCAGTATGTGGCGGACATCGCCAACCAGAAGAACTGGGGCGGTGGCAACAAGTTTGAAGTGGTTGGCTTCGACAACAAGCTCTCGCCACAGGAAAGCCTGACCATCCTCAAGCAGGCGGTGGACCAGGGCATCCGCTATATCGTGCAAGGCAACGGCTCCTCCGTGGGCATGGCGCTGGAAGACGCGGTGGCCAAGCACAATGAGCGCAATCCGGGCAAGGAGATCGTCTACCTGAACTACGCCGCGGTGGACCCGGACATGACCAACAGCAAGTGCAACTATTGGCATTTCCGGCTCGACGCCAACTCCGACATGAAGATGGAAGCCCTGACCACCTTCCTGGCCAAGGATCCCAACGTCAAGAAGGTTTACCTGATCAACCAGAACTACTCGTTCGGCCACCAGGTGGCGCGCGCCGCCAAGGAATACCTCAAGCGCAAGCGTCCGGACATCCAGATCGTCGGCGAAGACCTGCATCCGCTGGCACAGGTCAAGGACTTTGCCCCGTATGCGGCCAAGATCAAGGCCTCCGGCGCAGATACCGTCATCACCGGTAACTGGGGCAGCGACCTCGCGCTGCTGATCAAGGCCGGCAAGGACGCGGGCCTGAGCACCAACTACTACACCTACTACGCCGCCACCACTGGCGTGCCCACCGCCATGGGGCCGTCGGAAGCCGGGCATGTCAAGTACGTCGGCTACTACAACCCCAACAACAAGGGCTTCAAGGGCGGTGACGTCATCGAAGGCTTCAAGAAGAAGTACAACGACGACTTCTACGTGATGGCCGCGTACACCGGCATCTCCATGCTGGGCAAGGCGTTCACGGACATCAAGTCGACGGATCCGGTCAAGGTGGCCAAGGCGCTCGAAGGCATCAAGGCCGAAAGCCTGAATGGCACGGTGGAGATGCGCGGCTCGGATCACCAGGCCCAGCAATCGCTGGTGGTGGCCACCTGGACCAAGGTTGATGGCAAGGAGGTCAAGTTCGACCAGGAAAACACCGGCTTTGGCTGGAAGACCGATGCGCTGATGGACCAGTACGTGGCAGCGCAGCCGACTTCCTGCCAGATGAAGCGCCCGGGCTAAGCCTGCGCGCTTGGCGGGCGGCGCGTCGGGTTCCGGCGCGCCGCCCGATCCTGCATACTTCGGTCGGCCCGGGGCAGCGCTTGCGGCCCCGGGTGGGTGGCGCACACCCGTTTGCACCCGCGTGCAACCGTTTCCAGACCGGCCGACTGCCGGCAGCCAAGTGGCTGGCCGGCGTCAGAATGAAGGATATGTTGTGGAATTCTTCGTCATTTCCCTGTTGAATGGCATCAGCTACGGGCTGCTGTTGTTCATGCTCTCTTCCGGGCTTACATTGATTTTCAGCATGATGGGCGTGCTGAACTTCGCGCACGCAAGCTTCTACATGCTGGGCGCGTACTTTGCCTACACCATCGCCAGCAAGATCGGCTTCTGGCCCGCGCTGATCTTCGCGCCGCTGCTGGTGGCCGGCGCCGGGGCGCTGGTCGAGCGCTTCGGATTGCGCACCGTGCACAAGTTCGGGCATGTGGCCGAGTTGCTGTTCACCTTTGGCCTGGCCTACCTGATCGAGGAAGGCGTGAAGCTGGTATGGGGCCTGGCCGCCGTACCCTACCGCATCCCGGCCGAACTGGACGGGCCGCTGTTTACCGTATTCACCTCGTCGTTCCCCAAGTACCGCGCCTTCATGATGCTGGTGTCGCTGGCCATGCTGGTGGCGATCTACCTGGTGCTCACCCGCACCCGCATCGGGCTGGTGATCCAGGCGGCGCTGACGTATCCCGAGATGGTCGAAGCGCTTGGCCACAATGTGCCGCGCGTGTTCATGATGGTCTTTGGCGGTGGCGCTGCGCTGGCGGGGCTGGCCGGCGTGATCGGCGGCAATGCCTTTATTACCGAGCCGTCGATGGCGGCAGCGGTGGGGTCGATCATCTTCGTGGTGGCGGTGGTGGGCGGCATGGGGTCTTTAGTGGGGGCCTTCATCGCCTCGCTGCTGATCGGCGTGCTGCAAACCTTTGCCGTCACGCTCGACGCCTCGCTGGCTGGCTTGCTGGGCTCAATCGGCCTGCAGATTACCGACAGCACGCCGCTGTCTTCGCTATGGAAGCTCACGGTGGCGCAGGTTGCCCCGGTACTGCCGTATTTGTTGCTGGTGGTGATGCTGATTTTCCGCCCGCGTGGTCTGATGGGTACCCGGGAGGGCTGACAGCATGGAGACGACAATGCAACAACGCCGCGAGGCGGTCGTGACGGGCCGCACCATGCGCTACCGCCCGATGAACCTGGCACGCTGGGCGGTCTGGGGCCTGACCGCCGCCCTGATGCTGGTGATGCCGCTGTTTTTCACCGGCGGCTTCGCCATCACGCTGATGTCGCAGATGGGCATCATGATTATCTTCGCGCTGTCCTACAACATGCTGCTCGGGCAGACCGGCATGCTGTCGTTCGGCCATGCGGTGTACGCGGGCCTGGGCGCCTTCATCGCCATCCACGTGCTCAATATGGTCGGCGCGGGCAAGGTATGGCTGCCGGTCTCGCTGCTGCCGGTGGTTGGCGGCCTGGCCGGCGCCTTCTTCGGTGTGCTGTTCGGCTACGTCACCACCAAGAAGTCCGGCACCACCTTCGCCATGATCACCATGGGCATCGGGGAAATGGTATTTGCCAGCTCGCTGATGTTCCCGGATTTCTTCGGCGGCGAGGGCGGCATCTCCACCAACCGCATGGTGGGAGACCCCGTGTTCGGCATCACCTACGGCCCCGGCCGCCAGGTGTATTACCTGATCGCGGTGTGGTGCCTGCTGTCCATGGCGGCCATGTACGCCTGGACCCAGACGCCGCTTGGGCGCATCGCCAACGCGGTGCGCGACAACCCGGAGCGGGTGGAATTCATCGGCTACAACACGCAGCGCGTGCGCTACCTGGTGCTGATCCTGTCGGCGTTCTTCGCCGGCATCTCGGGGGCGCTGTCGGCCATCAATTTCGAGATCGTGTCGGCCGAGAACGTCAGTGCGGTGCGCTCCGGAGGGGTGCTGCTGGCGGCCTTCATCGGCGGTGCGGGCGTGTTCTTCGGCCCGGTGATCGGCGCCGTGGTCTTCATCCTGTTCGCAGTGGCACTGTCGGACCTGACCAAGGCCTGGCTGCTGTACCTTGGCCTGTTCTTTGTGCTGATGGTCATGTTCGTGCCCGGCGGCATCGCCAGCCTGCTGATGATGCAGGTGCCGCTGCTCGCGCGCGGCAAGCTGCGCCGCATGCTGCCCGACTACGGCATCGCTGCGGCCGCCGGGCTGGTGCTGCTGGCGGCGGTGATCCTCACCGTGGAACTGGTCTACAAGGTGCAGGTGGATAGCGCCAACGGCACCGAGATGTCGTTGCTGCGCATCGGCTTCGACGCCGGCACCGTGGCACCGTGGCTGGTGGCGGCAGCGTTGTGGGTGGCTGGCCTGCTGGCTTGCCGCGCTGCCCGCACGCGGGTACGCGCCACGTGGGACAAGGTACAGGCCGAAATGGCGGGAGGCACGGCATGAGCGCCGCACTGGAACTGAACGACGTACGCAAGAAATTCGGCCAGACCGAGATCATCCGGGGCGTCAACCTGACCATCCCCAAGGGTGAGCGGCATGCGCTGATCGGCCCCAACGGCGCCGGCAAGTCGACCACCTTCAACCTGATCTCTGGCCGCTTTGCGCCCAGCTCGGGCACGGTCAAGCTCAATGGCCAGCAGATCGGCGGGCTGCAGCCCTTCGTGATCAACCGCATGGGGCTGTCGCGCAGCTTCCAGATCACCAATATCTTTCACCGCCTGTCGGTGTTCGAGAACCTGCGCTGCGCGGTGCTCTGGTCATTGGGCTACAAGTATTCGTTCTGGCATCGTCTCTCGGAGCTGCGCGACGCGCGCGAGCGGGCTGACGAAGTGCTGGAACTGATCGGCCTGCAGCACCGCCGCAACACCCAGGCCAGCCTGCTGACCTATGCGGAGCAGCGCGCGCTGGAGATCGGCATCACCATTGCCGGCGGCGCCGAGGTGATCCTGCTGGACGAGCCCACGGCCGGCATGAGCCGTTCTGAGTCCGATCATGCGGTGGAGCTTGATCCGTCGCGTCACCGTGGGCAAGACCCTGGTGATGGTGGAGCACGATATGAGCGTGGTGTTCGGGCTGGCCGACCGTATCTCGGTGCTGGTCTACGGCGAGGTCATCGCCACCGACACGCCCGAAGCCATCCGCGCCAACCGCAAGGTCAAGGAAGCCTACCTGGGCACGACCCTGGACGATCCTGCTACTGAGGGAGCGCACTGATGGGCAAGCGCATGCTGGACGTGCAGGGCCTGCACGCCTACTACGGCAAGAGCCATATCCTCCACGGCGTCGATGCGCATATCGGCGAAGGCGAGATCGTCGCGCTGCTGGGCCGCAACGGGGTGGGGCGCTCGACCATGGCCAAGGCCATCCTCGGCATGGTCAAGGCTGAGGGCTCGGTGCGCTTTCGCGACGAGGAGATCCTCGGGCGGCGCACCTTCGAGATCGCCCATCTGGGCGTGGGCTACGTGCCGGAGAACCGGGATATCTTCCCTACGCTCACGGTGCGCCAGAACCTGCAACTTGGCGAGAAGCGCAATCCGCGCCAGTCCAAGCCCCGCTGGACGGTGCAGGACATGTACAACATGTTCCCGCGCCTGAAGGAGCGTGAGAACACCGCCGCCGGCGTGCTCTCCGGCGGCGAGCAGCAGATGCTCACGCTGTGCCGCACCCTGATGGGCGACCCCGACCTGGTGCTGATCGACGAGCCTACCGAAGGGCTGGCCCCGATGATCGTCACGCTGGTGGGCGATTACCTGAAAGTCCTGAAGGAGCGTGGCGTGTCGGTGTTGCTGATCGAGCAGAAGCTGGCCATCGCGCTGGATATTTCCCAGCGGGTCTATGTGATGGGGCACGGGCATATCGTGTTCGAAGGCACGCCGGGGGATCTGAAGGCCAATGCTGCCATTCGCAAGGAATGGCTGGAGGTGTAGGGCAGGTGGCAGGGGCTGGGCGGTGATACCGTCCATGTCCTGTCCTGCAGGCGGTATCACCGGTGTGCAAGGCACCGGGTTTTTCTCCCTCCGGGCTGACGGGGCTTGGCGCGTTTGAGGTGCCGGCGCTCTATAAGGGCGTGATGCATGGCGCCATGGTGAAACTGGCTATGGACTTTGCTCTTCGCGAGGGCAGCGCATCGACCCCCATGACCCGAGCCATCGTGCCCCGTATTCTTTTCCGTGTAGACGGCGCCGCGCGCCTGGTCGATGGGCCCGATGTTGCGACCTCTCCTGATTTGTAGTAACGTACCTACATTATCGGGATGTGTACTGGAGGTGCCGCCATGACCATCACTACCTTATCCAGCCGGGAACTCAATCAAGACGTCACCCGCGCTAAAAAAGCGACCCGCGACGGTCCGGTCTTCATTACCGATCGCGGCAAGCCTGCGCATGTGCTGTTGAGTTTCGAGGATTACCAAAAGCTCACGCAGCAGCGCCGCAACATCGCCGACGCGCTCGCCATGCCTGGCGTCGAAGACATCGAGTTCGATCCGCCTCGCGCTAATCTCGGATCGCGGCCGGCCAACCTATGATGTACATCCTCGACACCAATGTGGTTTCCGAGCTGCGCAAGGTGCGCTCGGGCAAAGCCGATGCCAACGTGACGGCTTGGACACAGACGGTGGATGCCGGCTCGCTGTTTCTGTCAGTCGTGACCGTCTTGGAGCTTGGAGGCTGGTGTCTTGCAGGTCGAGCGCCGGGATGCCAGTCAGGGTGCTTTGTTGCGGACATGGCTGGACCATCACGTGATGCCCGAGTTCGCCAATCGCGTCTTGCCGATTGATACCGCGATCGCCCAACGTTGTGCCCGATTGCATGTGCCCGACCGGCGCGCCGAACGGGATGCGCTGATCGCCGCCACGGCCTTGGTACACGGGATGACCGTCGTCACACGCAACGAGGCTGATTTCGTTCCGTGCGGCGTGAGTCTGTTCAACCCGTGGAACGCGCAATAGCTGCGTGACGCAAGGACCGGCGCGGCGCAAGGCGCGCCGCGCCAGCCAGGCTCAACGTGCCTTCAGGAACTCACCGACCTCAAGCAGCACCAGTTCATTGTCGTCCGCCTTGTTAGGCTCGCGGCTGCTGGAGAAGGGCAGGTTGTTGTCGTTGCCGACCACGATGTGGGTGGGGTCGACCACATCCACGTTCTCGATGGTGAAGAACGGGAACTTGAGCACGCCGTCGTTCAGCGGCTTGCGGGCCAGCTTGTCGGGGTCGGCGATATTGAGCAGGTCGATGTAGCCGATCTTGCGCACCGGGCCGCCCGCGTTGGCGTCGGTCAGCTCGATCTTGTAGATGCGCTTGAACTTCGCGATGTCCGAGAAGCAGTCGTTGCGCTTCTGGCCTTCGGGGCAGGCCTTGTCGGCCGTGCCTTCGCCGTTGTCGCGCTCGATGATGAGGCCGGTGGTGGCGTCGATCATGTTGAAGTCGCCGATGGCGTTGCCGTTGGCTTCCAGCGGGTACTTCCAGGAGCGGCCCGTCCACTTGCCGGCCTGGGTGTCGAACTCCAGGACCCGCAGGGCTTCCTTGCCATCGATGCGTTCGAAGTCCTTGGCCTCGGCGTTCCATACGGGGCCTTCCAGCAGTGCGTAGAGCTTGCTGCCATCCGGCGAAGACGCCATGCCTTCGAAGCCCTTGGAGCGCTTGACCTGGAAGTCCACCGCGCCGCCCGGCACGCCCGGTGTGGTCACGGCGGGATGGTCCGGCGAGCGGACGACCTTGCCATCGACCAGCGTGTCAAATACGGCCAGCACTTTGCCCTGCAGGTCGGCCTTGATCAGGAAGGGCCCGAACTCGTCGCCGATCCACAGCGCGCCGCCGGCGAACTGGAAGCTCTCCGTATCGAAATCCGAACCGGTCAGGTAGCGTTGCTTGGTGCCTTCGTGGACGATGCGGAAGGGCACCTTCTTGTCGGGGTCGTGCAGGAACACGGTGCCCAGGCGATGGAGCTTGCCGTTCTTGAAGTCCACCTTGTAGTGATTCAGGTAGAGCATGAAGTCCGGCGAATTGGCCTTGCTGCCGGCGCCGTTGTCGGTCAGCACCCAGAAGCTGCCGTCCGCCATGTGCTTGATGCCGGAGTGGCCTTGGAGCGGCTGGCCCTTGAAGGGCAAGGACACGCCCGTCGGGCGGCCGTTCGACAGCCCCTCCACCGCGCCGATCTTTTCCACGCGCGCACCGGTGGTGAACTTGCCGCTTGCCTGCAGATCCTGCGGCGCATCCTTGGGCGCGGCGATATAGCTCTGCGCGGGCAGGATGGCGTGGCCGGCGAGGGTGGCGGGGTAGGCGGCAGGGGCTGTGGCCTGGGCCGCGACGGGTAAAGCCCAGGCCGCAGCGGTGACGGCGATAACGGCAATGACGGTCGCGGACGGGAGGATGCGCATGTAGGAGAAGAATGGTGTCGAAAGACCGCTACGATGCATGGGCCACATGACGGTGGCGTGATGATGGCGTGACGGCCGTGTGACAGGTAAGTGTCTCGATCTGACAACGGCCGCATGCGCTAACCTGATCGCCAACATTGTCGGATCGCGCCAGGTCTGAGTAGCTAATAGATAACTTTTATGGCAGGCTGCAACCGCGACCCCTCTTGTCGCCCGGTTACTCGCTGTATTGACAAATTGTCTATATCTGGATAATGTGTCCGCATGAAAAAACGCACGCCAGAACGCACGCCCGAGCAGCAAGCGCTGCTCGAGCAACTCAAGCAGGTGGCCCAAGGTCTGAGCGAGACCTTCGCGCCCTTTTGCGAGGTGGTTGTCCACGATCTGCTGGACCCTAAGCACGCCATCCTCGCCATCCATAACAACCTGTCGGGCCGCCAGGTGGGAGACCCCGCAACTGGAGTTGGGGCTTGCCCGGATTGCCGACCCCGAGTATCCGCAGGTGATCGCCAACTATGCGAATCAGTTCGCCGACGGGCGGCAGGCCAAGAGCACGTCGATCGGCATCAAGGATTCGACCGGGGGCTATGTGGCCGCCCTGTGCATGAACGTCGACCTGACGTTGTTCCGCAGCTTGCAAAACGTGCTGGGCCAGTTTGGCAGCGTGGACGCGGGCGCGGCCATGAAGGAGTCGCTCGACCCGGCCGGCGCGGATGCCATTCGGGGCCGCATCGACCAGTTTGCCGCGCGCCTTGCCACTACACCGCGATCCCTCAAGGCCGAAGACAGGCGCGCGTTGCTGCGCGAACTCAAGGAGGCGGGATTCATGGAGGTGCGCCGCGCCATGGAAATCGTGGCGCTGCATCTCGGCGTGTCGCGGGCTACGGTGTATAGCTATGCCAAGTGAGGCGCGCTTGCTCCTGCTCGACAAGAACCAGGTCGAGTCACTGCTGCAGCCGGCAGATGCACTGGAGGCGGTGAACGAAGCCTTTGTCCTGCATAGCCAGGGCGAGGGCCGTGTCTTTCCGCTGGTTCGGGAGCCACTGGCGACCGGTGGCGTGTTCGGCATCAAGTCCGGCGATGTCCAGTCGCAGGACCTGCTGGGTTTCAAGGCGGCCGGATTCTGGCCGGCCAACCGCCAGGTAGGCGGCGAGCCGCATCAGGCTACGATCATGCTGATCGATCCGGCAACCGGCCGGCCAGTGTGCATGATCGATGGCAACGCCGTCACCACGATGCGCACCGGCGCCGCTGGCGGCCTGGGGCTTCAGTTACTGGCACGCCAGGACAGCGAGCGCCTGTGCTTGTTCGGCACTGGCGTGCAGGCGCGGATCCAGTTGACGTTTGCCCTTGCGCTGCTGCCCTCGCTCACGCAGGTTCAATACGTTACGGTGACGGGCAAGCCCGACGCCGCGTTCGAGCGCGCCTTCGCCGAGCGCTGCGAGATTTCCCATGCCGCTGATCGCAATGCGGCGGTGGCGGGCAGCGACGTGGTGATCACCGCAACGCCTGGCGGCGGTGCGCTGTTCGACCTGCAAGCCGTGCAGGCCGGAACGCACCTGAACTGCGTGGGCGCGGACACACGCGGCAAGCGCGAGTTGCCCGACGGCCTGCTGGCGCGCGCGCGGCTGTTTGTCGACGACCGGGCCCAGGCCCGCCAGATCGGCGAAACGCAGTGGGCGCCGGATACGCCTTGCACGGAAATCGGCGACGTGCTGGCCGGCAAGGCGCAAGTTGACCGCCACGATGCCGACATTACCGTCTTCGATATGACGGGCCTGGCGCTGCAGGACCTGACGGTGGCTCGCCTGCTCCATCGGCGAGCCGCCGCCGCGCAAGCGGGCACCAGCATTCACTGGCCCTGGTAGCCTTCTTACTCAAACGAGACTTACGATCATGCTGAATCTACCCACTTTTGATGATGTGTCAGCAGCCGCCCGGCGGCTTGAGGGCCATGCTCACCGCACCCCCGTCATGCGCTCGCGCACTGCGGACAAGGAAGTGGGCGCGGAACTCTTCTTCAAGTGCGAGAACCTGCAGCGCATGGGTGCCTTCAAGTTTCGTGGCGCCTTTAATGCGCTCTCGAAGTTCGACGAGCGCCAGAGGCGGGCAGGGGTGGTGGCGTATTCTTCGGGCAATCATGCGCAAGGCATTGCGTTGTCGGCCTCATTGCTCGGCATCCCTGCGACGATCGTGATGCCCCATGATGCGCCGGCCGCCAAGGTAGCCGCGACCCGCGGCTACGGCGCCAAAGTGGTCATCTATGACCGATATACGGAAGATCGCGAGGCAATCGGCCGCAAGCTGGCCGAGGAGCACGGCCTGACCCTGATCCCGCCGTATGACCATCCGGATGTCATTGCCGGGCAGGGCACCGCGGCCAAGGAACTGTTCGAGGAAACCGGCGAGCTGGATGCCCTGTTCGTCTGCCTTGGCGGCGGCGGGCTGCTCTCCGGTTCCGCGCTGTCCGCGCGCGCACTGGCTCCACAATGCAAGATCTACGGCGTGGAGCCAGCCGCCGGCAACGACGGCCAGCAGTCGTTCCGCTCCGGCTCGATCGTGCATATCGAGACACCCAAGACCATCGCCGACGGCGCGCAGACGCAGCACCTTGGCAACTACACCTTCGAGATCATTCGCCGCGATGTCGATGACATCGTGACCGCGACCGACGAGGAACTGGTCGACTGCATGCGCTTTTTCGCATCGCGCATGAAACTGGTGGTGGAGCCCACCGGCTGCCTCGGCTTTGCGGCCGCGCGCGCGATGAAGGCCGAACTGAAGGGCAAGCGCGTGGGGGTCATCATCAGCGGCGGGAACATCGATATCGACCGGTTTGCGGCATTGCTTGCAGGCTGATTGGCATGACTCGCGTGCAGGGCGGCCGGTGCGCATGGCGCCGGCTGGCCATGCAGCGTGGCGCAGGCGACGTTGACCCCGGCGGCGTGATTGCCGGGGCCAGCGGTATCACCGTCAGGGACAGATTCGCCCATTTCTACCGATAGTCATCCGTGCGAGCCTGTCCATCAGGCTGCGCACACGATGGCGTTTGCGTTCACCGGAAGTCCCCCGGCATCGCAATTGCATTCCTGGCCTCGCTCTGGCCATCTCCTCCAATGTTTCCGCTTTGCGGCCGTTGCCCGAAGGCAGGCGCCTGCGATCATCGAGCGGGGTTTGCTCGCGCGCATTGTGGGCGAGCGGGGCTCTCGTGCGCGTGCCGCCGGCGCTGGGCCCTCGTCTTCCCGAAATACCTCGGGTTTTCATCGTGTTGACGGTTTGTCTAGTGTTGGATAATCTGTCTTATCGACATGAGCGGGATGCACTGTGCGTCGAGGCCTTGGCGCATGGCGTCTGCCCGCCAAGGTTGGTGCGCAGCCCGCCGTCGGCGAGGCGGCAAAGGCAGCCCTTGGCCCAGACCAGCCGCGGGCGCCGATATCGGAAACTGGCCAGGAGGCGAAGCTTTGAAAACCACAAACAAACTTACCCGCTGGATCATGCTCAGCATGGTCCTGGGCGTCATCGTCGGCTATGCCTGTCACCGCATGGCGGCTGACGCGGCAGCCGCCAAAGTGATCGCCGGCAATTTCTCGATCATCACCGAGATCTTCCTGCGCATGATCAAGATGATCATCGCCCCGCTCGTATTTGCGACGCTGGTCTCGGGCATCGCGAGCATGGACGACGCCAAGGCAATCGGCCGCATCGGCGCCAAGGCCTTGACCTGGTTCATCGTCGCATCGCTCGTGTCGCTGAGCATCGGACTGCTGTTCGTGAACCTGGCGCAACCCGGTGTCAGCCTGAACATGGTCCTGCCGGACGCTGGCGGAAGCACGAATCTCAAGACCAGCGCGCTCAATTTGAAAGAGTTCGTCACGCATATTTTCCCGAAGAGCATCTTCGAGGCCATGGCGACCAACGAGATCATGCAGATCCTGATCTTCTCGCTCTTCTTCGGCGTTGCACTGGGCAAGGCTACCGGTGATTCCGGCCAGTTCCTGAAACGTTCCGTCGACGAACTGATGAACGTGATGTTGCGCATCACCAATACGGTGATGCTGTTCGCCCCGGTCGGCATCTTTGCAGCGCTTGCCGCGGCCATCACCGTGCAGGGGCTCGACGTACTGGTGACCTATGGCAAGTTCATCGGCGCGTTCTATCTCGCGTTGCTGGCGCTGTGGGCTGTGCTCTTTATCGCAGGCTATGCGGTTCTCAAGGGGCGCATGTTCGAGCTGGCAAAGGGCATCCGCGAACCCATGATGATCGCTTTCTCCACCGCCAGCAGCGAGGCGGCTTACCCAAAGATGATCGAGCGGCTCCAGCGCTTTGGGGTGAAGAAGCGCCTCGTCGGCTTTGTCCTGCCGCTGGGCTACTCGTTCAACCTCGACGGCTCGATGGTGTATCAGGCGTTTGCCGCGGTCTTCATCGCGCAGGCCTTCAATGTCGACATGTCGCTCGGGCACCAGATCACCATGCTTCTGATCCTGATGGTCAGCAGCAAGGGCATGGCCGCGGTCCCGCGCGGCTCGCTGGTGGTGGTAGCCGCCATCTTGCCGATGTTCGGCCTGCCGGAAGCCGGACTGCTGCTTGTGATGGGAATCGATCAGTTCCTTGACATGGGGCGCACGGCGACCAATGTCCTGGGCAATAGTATCGCCACTGCCGTGGTTGCAAAATGGGAGGGGGAACTTGGGACGGAGGAAGAGCCCGATTCACTCTCCGATGAGTTTGTCGCCGGTCACGGCGCCCTGGTCAAGCAAACGATGCAGTCTCCAGAAAGCATGGCCTGATTTCGCGAAAGAGCTATGCCCTGACGTTGCTGCTGACGCGACGCACTGTGGGTGGTTGACCGAGTGGTGCCCGAAGGCGGCAAATGGCATCCCGCGCTGGCCACCTCTCCACAAGGAGAGTCGCCATGCCTAAAGCTCTAGTCCTAGTGTCCTGCGTCAGAAATTCGCAGACAAAATCTCCTGATGCTGGCGAGGATGTCATCGGCGGACTTCGTCCACACGAAAGGCGTGGGGTTGGCGTTGTTCAGGTCGAGGTATTGATGGATGGCTTGCTCAAGTTGTCGGGTTGATCGATGCGTGCCGCGGCGGATGTATTGTTCCGTGATGGCTGCAAACCAGCGTTCCACCTGATTGATCCATGAGGCGGAGGTCGGTGTGAAATGAACATGGAAGCGCGGATGGCGAGCGAACCAAGCCTTGATCGACGGCGTCTTGTGCGTGCCGTAGTTGTCCATGACGAGATGCACATCGAGCTTGGGTGGCACGTTGGCTTCAATCGTGCGTAGAAACTGCAGGAACTCACTGCTGCGATGTCTGCGATGCAATTCACCGATAACTTTTCCAGTGGCGATGTCCAGCGCGGCGAACAACGTTGTCGTGCCATGGCGCATGTAGTCGTGCGTGCGTCGCTCGGGGATGCCAGGCGCCAGCGGTAGCATGGGTTGCGTGCGGTCCAGTGCCTGAATCTGGCTCTTCTCGTCAACGCACAACACCATGGCTTTGAGCGGTGGGTCGAGGTACAACCCCACGATATCGCGCACCTTCTCCACGAACAATGGGTCGGTGGAGAGCTTGAAGGTCTCCTGTCGATGAGGCTGCAATCCAAAGGCACGCCAGATACGCGTCACGGTCGACGGAGATAGATTTGCCGCGCGAGCCATACTGCGCGTGCTCCAGTGGGTGGCGTTGGCTGGCACGGATTCGAGCGTCTTGGCAATAACCGCATCCACCTGTGCGTCATCGATGGACCTCGGTGCCCCTGGGCGCGGCGCATCGAGCAGTCCATCGAGCCGATGCGCCACGAAGCGCGCACGCCATTTCGATACGGTTTGCTGAGTGACACGCTGCTTTGCCGCGACGGTCTTGTTGTCCAAGCCTTCAGCGCTAGCCAGCACAATGCGCGCGCGTAACGCCAACGCCTGTGCGGTCTTGCGCCGCATCGTCAGCGCCTTGAGTTGCTCACGTTCGGCCTCATCCAACACGAGTTCCGCCTTTGGTCTTCCTCTCATCACCGCCTCGCCGTTTGCGTGCCTTCAACGCAGACTACTATGTGGTGTCAATAATGCAAGGAACTTCTGACGCAGGACACTAGCTGCCAACGTGTCGATACGCACCCAGCAAGCGTCGCTGGAGGCGGCTGGGTGCGCAAGCAATGTAACTACCACGACGCAGCGTAGTTAGTGGTCGAGAGTTATCTGCTGCAAAGCCGGGCCAAAGTCCTGGAAACCAGGCTGTAACTGGCGCGTGCATTGGGCGGCAGTTGGAACGACAAAAAAACAGGAATTTTTGAATCCTTTGCGGCGCTGGCCGCCTCCTACCCTGTAGGAACGCTGTCCTTCAACCGCAAGAGAGGTTATATGTTTTTTCAGAAGAATCTTCCGAAATGGGAGCGCGCACTGCGCTTGTGCATCGGCTTGGTTATCGTAATCGCCTCCTTCGTCATGCCGATGGAACCTGCCATCAAATGGGTGGCGGTGGCCGCTGGCGTTGTGTTCGCCTGCACCGGCTTCATCGGCTTCTGCCCGATGTGTGCCATGTTCGGCCGCAAGCTGAAACGCTCCGATTGATCATGGGACGACTCGATGCTCAGTTGGTGGAAGCTGCCTTTCAGGGTGACTCACGCGCGCTCGACCAGTTGCTCATCGCCATGCAGCCGGACCTCAGGCGCTTCGCCCGCCGCACTTGCGCCACCAATGAAGACGCTGAGGACGCGGTTCAGGTCGCACTGTGGAAACTGCACAGCAAGATCCACACGCTGCAAAAGCTGTCGGCACTAGCAGCTTGGATGTTTCGCATCGTCGAGCGTGAGTGTTTTCGGCTGTTTTCGGTCTTTAAAAAGACGGTGCCACTATCGGAAGCGCTTGAGGAAACGTTGTACCAAGTGCCGGTGCCGCATCAACTGCGTCATGATCTGGTGGTGGCGATTGCTGCGTTGCCGCCGCATTACAGGGAAATCCTGATCTTGCGCGATATCGAAGAACTGTCCGCGCCGGAGACCGCGACGCACCTCAATATCTCGGTGGCCGCGGTCAAAAGCCGCTTGCATCGCGCCCGCGGTCTGATGCGCGACCAACTGATGGCTGGCAGCTATTGGGCCGACGACGCGTGATGTCGGTACGGCGGCGTCCATTCTGCCCTCATTTATAGAAAGGGAAAGCTATGTTCCGCAGTCGATCCATCGGTGTTCACCTGCTGAAAGGCCTGGGCGCTTTCGTGCTGATTGGCTTAGCGCTGTATTTGAGCGCGTACCAACAAGCCTATGTCTTTGTTACTCCCGTGCTGTTTATCGGCGCATTCCTGCTGTTTCGGGGTTGCCCGATGTGTTGGTTGGTGGGGTTGTTCGAAACCATCGCCAACCGTAAAGCTCGCAATCTGGATGCGAAGTTCCCAGCTGAAAATTGAGCGGAGAAGGTATTGGGTAAGCATCCAGTTCCCTTTCTTGAGTAGCGGGAGCCGGATGGCGACGATGGCGTCGAGATGTTTTGAAGTGAACATCTCTATGCACGCCTAGTCCCCCCGCACCACGCAGGTGCCAGGAGACTAAATTCCGGCGCAGGCACTGGCAGTATGTGGTGCGCTAGGTGTGCGCGGCTAGGCCGCTCGCTCAGCGCTCCGGCGCACCTACGCCAACCGCCTCCGCCTCGCCCGCACGTTTGCAGTTGAACGGCATGTCCTCATAGTCGATTAGCCGCGTCTTCCTGACCAGCCGATACCCCAGCCATAGCACCAGGAACAGCGGCACGCCGATATAGGTGCCGACAATCTCCAGCCAGCGCCCGCGCACATCGCTGAATGCCTGATAGTTCTGGCCGAGCACGATCACCACGCACAGCACGGTGGCAAAGATGGGGCCGAAGGGATAGAGCGGCGAGCGGTAGGCCAGGTCGGACGGCTTGTAGCCCTGGTACACCAGTCCCCGGCGGAAGCGGTAATGGCTGATGGCGATGCCGAGCCACGCGATGAAGCCGGTCATGCCGGACGTATTCAGCAGCCACAGGTAGACCGCCTTGTCGCCAAACAACGAACTGAGGAAGCACAGGGCGCCGACGGCGGTGGTGGCGAACAGGGCGTTGTATGGCACGCCATTGGCGGAGAGCCGCGCCAATGCCCGTGGCGCGCGGCCGCTGACCGCCAGGCCGTACAGGATCCGCGTGGAGGCGTACATGCTGGAGGTGCCGGCGGAGAGCAGGGCGGTCAGCACCACCGCGTTCATCAGCCCGGCGGCGAAGGCCAGGCCGGCATGGCGGAACACCAGCGCGAAGGGGCTCACGCCGATGTCGGTGACGTCGTTGCGCAGCAGGCTGGGGTCGGTGTAGGGGATCAGCACGCCGATGATCAGGATCGCCAGCACGTAGAACAGCAGGATGCGCCAGAAAGTCTGGCGGATGGCGCGCGGGATGGTGCGCGCCGGGTCGGTGGCCTCGCCGGCTGCCACGCCAACGGTCTCCGTGCCCTGGAAGGAGAATCCGGCAATCATGGCCACGCCGAACATGGCGGGGATGCCGCCCACGAAGGGGGCGTCGCCAAGCGTGAAGTTGTGCCAGCCCGATTGCGGCCCGCCCTTGAGGATGCCGAAGATCATCATCAGCCCGGCCGCCAGGAAGATCAGGATCGTGGCTACCTTGATCAGCGCGAACCAGTACTCGGCCTCGCCAAAGCCGCGTACCGAGAAGGCGTTGAGCCCGAACATCAAGAACAGGAAGCCCGCGCTCCACATCACGCCGGAGATGTGCGGGAACCAGTACTGCATCACCAGTTGCGCCGCCGTGAGTTCCACGGCAATGGTCACGGCCAGGCTGAACCAGTAGCTCCAGCCGAGCGCGAAGCCAAAGCCTTCCTCCACATAGAGCGCGCTGTAGGTGACGAAGGAGCCGGCCACCGGCATATGCACGGCGAGCTCGCCCAGGCTGGTCATCAGGCAATACACCATCAGGCCGATCAGGCAATACATCAGCAGCGCGCCGCCGGGCCCCGCCTGGGAGATCGATGCGCCGGAGGCCACGAACAGCCCGGTGCCGACCGCGCCGCCGATGGCGATCATGGTCAGGTGGCGGGCCTTGAGCTTGCGCTGGAGATCGTCATGCTCGACGACGGGATGCTGGTGAGGGTGAGGATGGGAAGACATCAGGGTCACTGGAACTTCGGCGGGCGACGCCTCGTGGGGCGCCCGAGCGGGCAAAGCGCGCGAGTCTACCGGGTTATCCGGGTAAATCCGAGGGTTACGGCGGTTTATGTCAGGAAAGTCGCCTACTGTGACTAGAGGCAATCCTCAGGGGGCGGGGAATGTGCCGGATGAGCCATGGCGCTCCGGGCTTACCCTAGCTTTTTGGTGGGCTTTGGCAGCCTGAATGCACGGGGGCGAGATCCGCCATGAACAACGCGCATGGCGGCGCCAGGGAAGCCCCAAAATGAAATTGAACGACCGTGCTATTTTGTGTATGCTTGATCCGCTCGCGATAGGGTGGGCGCCGGCCGAGGGGTGCAAGCCCAGGGCTTCTCCGGCGGCCGGGCGGTGGTTTGGGGCCGCGCAGAAAAAATTAATTCGAGAATTCGAATCCCGAGACAACTTCTAGTTACCAAAGGAACCAGCATGACAGCGCAGTATCAGGTTCAGGACGGCGTCGCCGTCATCACGCTCGACAATCCCCCGTCAACGGCCTGGGTCTCAGCACCCGGCTTGGCATCGTCGAAGGCATGACCCGTGCGCTGGACGATGCGGCCGTCAAGGCCATCGTCATTACCGGCGCCGGCAAAGCCTTCTCGGGCGGCGCGGACATCCGTGAATTCAATACGCCCAAGGCCACCCAGGAGCCGACGCTGCACTCGGTGATCAAGGTCGTGGAAGGGTCAAGCAAGCCCGTCGTGGCGGCGATCCATTCCGTCGCCATGGGCGGCGGCCTGGAGCTGGCGCTGGGTTGTAACTACCGCGTGGCGTCGAAGGGCGCGCAGATCGCCCTGCCGGAAGTGAAGCTGGGCCTGCTGCCCGGCGCCGGTGGCACGCAGCGCCTGCCGCGCGTGATCGGCCTGGAAGCCGCCCTGAACATGATCGTGTCGGGCAATGCTATCCCCAGCGAAAAATTCGCCGGCACCAAGCTGTTCGACGAAATCGTCGACGGCGACGTGCTGCCCGCGGCCGTGGCCTTCGCCAAGACGGTGGCGGCCAACCCCGGCCCGTACCCCAAGGTGCGCGACCTGAAGGTCAAGCACGAGAACGCGGAAGGCTTCATCGCCTTTGCCCGCAATACCGTGGCCGCGGTCGCCAAGAATTTCCCGGCGCCGCTGAAGTGCGTGGACGCCGTGGCTGCCTCGCTCACGCCGTTCGACGCTGGCCTGAAGGCTGAGCGCGAAGGCTTCATGGCCCTGGTGACCACGCCTGAATCGCGCGCGCTGCGCCACGCCTTCTTTGGCGAACGTGCCGCCAGCAAGATCCCGGACGTACCGGAAGGCACCCCCACCCGCAAGCTGGAGAAGATTGCCGTGATCGGCGCCGGCACCATGGGCGGCGGCATCACCATGAACTTCCTGAACGCCGGCATCCCGGTGATCATGCTGGAAACCAAGCAGGAAGCGCTGGACCGCGGCGTGGCCACGATCCGCAAGAACTACGAGAACAGCGCCAAGAAGGGCAAGCTCACGCAAGAGAAGGTCGAGCAGCGCATGGGCCTGCTGACCACCACGCTGTCCTATGACGACATCAAGGATGCGGACATGGTGATCGAAGCCGTGTTCGAGGAAATGGGCGTCAAGGAAATCGTCTTCAAGAAGCTGGACGAAGTGATGAAGCAGGGCGCGATCCTGGCGTCGAACACCTCCACGCTGGACGTCAACAAGATCGCCTCCTTCACCAAGCGCCCGCAAGACGTGGTCGGCATGCACTTCTTCAGCCCGGCCAACGTGATGAAGCTGCTGGAAGTGGTGCGTGGCGAGAAGACCGGCAAGGACGTGCTGGCCACCGTCATGCAGGTCGCCAAGAAGATCAAGAAGACCGCCGTGGTGTCGGGCGTGTGCGACGGCTTTATCGGCAACCGCATGATCGAGCAGTACAGCCGCCAGGCTGGCTACCTGCTGGACGAAGGCGCGCTGCCGGAGCAAGTGGACAAGGCCATCGAGAAGTTCGGCTTTGCCATGGGCCCGTTCCGCATGGGCGACCTGGCCGGCAACGACATCGGCTGGGCCATCCGCAAGCGCCGCGCCATCGACAAGCCTGAAATCCAGTACTCGAAGACTGCCGACCTGCTGTGCGAACTGGGCCGCTACGGCCAGAAGACCGGCGCGGGCTGGTACGACTACAAGGCGGGCGACCGCAAGCCGTACCCGAACCAGCAGGTCAACGACATGATCGTGCAGCACTCCAAGGACCTGGGCATCACCCGCCGCAAGATTTCCGATGAGGAGATCGTCGAGCGCCTGGTGTTCGCGCTGGTCAACGAAGGCGCCAAGATCCTGGAAGAAGGCATTGCCTCCAAGGCCTCGGATATCGATATGGTCTACCTGACCGGCTACGGTTTCCCGCTGTTCCGTGGTGGCCCGATGCTGTACGCGGACCAGGTTGGCCTGTTCAACGTGGCGCAGTCGATGGCGCGCTATGCCAAGGGCTACCACGGCGAAGCCTGGAAAGCAGCCCCGCTGCTGGTCAAGCTGGCTGCCGAGGGCAAGGGCTTCAACGGCTAAGCACGGCCAAGGCGATGTTCGCGCGGCGCAGTCAGGCTGCGCGGGGTTCTCAACATTGATCGCAAACCGGTCACCAAGCGAGGAGTAGCGGCATGGCCAAGCAATACGGCCCCGAAGATTGCCTGCTGGTCATCGACGTGCAGAACGACTTCATGCCCGGCGGCGCGCTTGCCGTGGCGCAGGGCGATGAAGTCGTGCCCGTGATCAACCGCCTCGCGGCGGCGTTTGCGCATGTGGTGCTGACCCAGGACTGGCATCCGGCCAGCCACGTTTCGTTTGCCGCCAACCATGCCGGCACGCAGCCGTTCCAGACCGTGGCGTTGCCCTATGGCCAGCAAGTCTTGTGGCCCACGCATTGCGTGCAGGGCAGCCACGGCGCGGCGCTGCATGCCGGGCTGGAGGTGCCGCATGCGCAGATGGTGATCCGCAAGGGCCATCACCGCGAGGTGGACAGCTACTCGGCCTTCATGGAGGCCGATCGCACCACCCGCACCGGGCTTGCGGGCTATTTGCAGGAGCGCGGGGTGCGCCGGGTGTTTTGCGTGGGACTGGCAACGGACTACTGCGTTGCCTGGAGCGCGCTCGATGCCCGGACGGCCGGATTTGACGCCATTGTGGTCGAGGACGCCTGTCGCGCCATCGATCTCGACGGCTCGCTGGCAAACGCGTGGCGAAACCTGGAAGCCGCTGGCGTACAGCGCCTGCAATCTGCCGGCCTGTTGTACTGAACCTGACGCATCGCCTGACTAAGCCTGACCAAGCCTGGCTAACACGGCTGAACCCAGCCAAAGACCTATTGCAAGACACTGCGGGACGTGAACGCACGCCGCAGGTCACCAGATACCAGAGATACTGAGGAGCAAGACATGAAAGAGGCAGTCATCGTATCCACCGCACGTACCGGCCTGGCCAAAAGCTGGAAGGGTGGTTTCAACATGACCCACGGCGCGACCCTGGGCGGCCATGCGGTCCAGCACGCCATCGCCCGCGCCAAGATCGACGCCGGTGAAGTGGAAGACGTGCTGATGGGCTGTGCCAACCCGGAGGGCGCCACCGGCGCCAACATCGCGCGCCAGATCGCATTGCGCGCCGGCTGCCCGGTGACCGTTCCCGGCGCTACCGTGAACCGTTTCTGCTCGTCCGGCCTGCAAACCATCGCCATGGCCGCGCAACGCGTGATCGCCGATGAGGGCGACATCTTCGTGGCCGGCGGCGTGGAAAGCATTTCCTGCGTGCAGCAGGAAATGAACCGCCACATGATCCAGGAAAGCTGGCTGACCAAGAACAAGCCGGAAATCTACTGGAACATGCTGCAAACCGCCGAGAACGTGGCCAAGCGCTACAACGTCTCGCGCGAGCGCCAGGACGAATACGGCGTGCGCAGCCAGCAGCGCGCGTTCGCCGCGCTCGAGGCCGGCAAGTTCAACGATGAAATCGTGCCGATCACGGTGCTCGCCGGCGTGGCCGACAAGGCTACGGGCCAACTGATGACCAAGGAAGTCACGGTCTCGGCCGACGAAGGCATCCGCGGCGACACCACGCTGGAAGCCGTATCGAAGATCCGCACCGCCATGCCCGGCGGCGTGGTCTCGGCCGGTAACGCATCGCAATTCTCCGACGGCGCTTCGGCGGTCGTGGTCATGGATTCGAAGGTGGCCGAGGCCAAGGGCCTGCAGCCGCTGGGCGCGTTCCGCGGCTTTGCCGTGGCCGGTTGCGAGCCTGACGAAATGGGCATCGGCCCGGTGTTCGCGGTGCCCAAGCTGCTGAAGAAGGCCGGCCTGACGGTTGCCGACATCGGCCTGTGGGAACTGAACGAAGCCTTCGCCGTGCAGGTGCTGTACTGCGCCGACACGCTGGGCATCCCCATGGACCGCCTGAACGTCAATGGCGGCGCCATCGCGGTGGGCCACCCTTACGGCGTGTCGGGTGCTCGCCTGGTCGGCCACGCGCTGATCGAAGGCAAGCGCCGTGGCGTGAAGTACGTGGTGGTGACCATGTGCATCGGCGGCGGCCAGGGTGCTGCCGGCCTGTTCGAAGTCCTCTGAGCGGCGGCAACGCACCGTGAGCGATCAAGCCGACCCGATGCTGGCCCATGGCCGGGAGGTGCTGGCCAGCCAGCCCTTCTTGGTGCTGGTCGGCGCCGAGCTGGCCGCGCTCTCGCCCGGCCGCGCCGAGCTGCGCTTGCCTATCCGGCAGGACCTGCGGCAACAGCACGGCTTCCTGCATGGCGGCGTGGTCAGCTACGTGGCTGACAACGCACTGACCTATGCGGGCGGCGCGGCCATGGCGGCGCCGGTGGTGACCTCCGAGTACAAGATCAACTACCTGCGCCCGGCGATTGGCGACATGCTGATTGCCCGCGCTGAATGCCTCAACCGCGGCCGCCAGCAAGCGGTGGTGCGATGCGATGTGTTCATGGTCAAGGATGGCGAGGAAAAGCTCTGCGCGGTGGCGCAGGGCACCATCGCTCGCCTGGGCGAAGGTAGCTAAGCACGGCAGGAAAGAGACGGGCGCGCGAGCGCCTTTTCTTTCCCCGCGCCATTTAGAGAATTTACAGAATGTGCGGTGCGCCATGCGAGCGTGCCGTTGTGGAGACAGCGACGATCCCCGCCGCGAGGCTGCCAATAGCGCCATCGCCGCCGCCGGATCGCGCATCTTTGATTTTCCCTTTCAGTCTGGGAGCCGTTTCCTGCCATGTCGCTGATCCTTTCCCGCCGTGACCTGAACTTCGTGCTGTACGAATGGCTCAAGGTCGAAGGGCTGACCCGTATTCCGCGCTACGCCGACCATTCCCGCGAGACCTTCGACGCCGCGCTCGATACCTGCGAGAAGATCGCCGCCGACCTGTTCGCGCCGCACAACAAGAAGAGCGACCAGCACGAGCCGCATTTCGACGGCGAGACCGTCACCATCATCCCCGAGGTCAAGACCGCGCTGAAGGCCTTCTGCGAGGCCGGCCTGATGGCGGCCGGGCAGGACTACGACATCGGCGGCATGCAGTTGCCGGTGGTGGTGGAGAAGGCCGGCTTCGCCTACTTCAAGGGCGCCAACGTCGGCACCAGTTCCTATCCTTTCCTGACCATCGGCAACGCCAACCTGCTGCTCACGCACGGCACGCCGGCGCAGGTGGAGACCTTCGTCAAGCCGGAGATGGAAGGGCGCTTCTTCGGCACCATGTGCCTGTCCGAGCCGCAGGCCGGCTCGTCGCTGTCGGACATCACCACGCGCGCCGACTACGACGGCGAATCGCCGCTGGGCCAGCAGTACCGCCTGCGCGGCAACAAGATGTGGATCTCGGCCGGCGAGCATGAGCTGTCCGACAATATCGTGCACCTGGTGCTGGCCAAGATCCCCGGCCCGGACGGCAAGCTGATCCCGGGCGTGAAGGGCATCTCGCTGTTTATCGTGCCCAAGTACCTGGTCAATGCCGACGGCAGCCTGGGCGAGCACAACGACGTGGTACTGGCCGGCCTGAACCACAAGATGGGCTATCGCGGCACCACCAACTGCCTGCTGAACTTCGGCGAAGGCATGAAGTACAAGCCGGGCGGCAAGGCCGGTGCCATCGGCTACCTGGTGGGCGAGCCGCACAAGGGCCTGGCCTGCATGTTCCATATGATGAACGAGGCCCGCATCGGCGTGGGCCTGGGCGCGGTGATGCTGGGCTATACCGGCTACCTGCACTCGGTGGACTATGCGCGCAACCGCCCGCAGGGCCGCCCGATCGGCCCCGGCGGCAAGGATCCGGCCAGCCCGCAAGTGCGGCTGGTGGAGCACGCGGACATCCGCCGCATGCTGCTGGCGCAGAAGAGCTATGTGGAAGGCGGGCTGGCGCTCAACCTGTACTGCGCGCAACTGGTGGACCAGGAACGTGCCGCCGAGGGTGCGGAGCACGAGCGCCTGGCGCTGCTGCTGGATATCCTCACGCCCATCGCCAAGAGCTGGCCGTCGCAATGGTGCCTGGAAGCCAACAGCCTGGCCATCCAGGTGCATGGCGGCTACGGCTACACCCGCGAGTACAACGTCGAGCAGTTCTACCGCGACAACCGCCTCAACCCGATCCACGAAGGCACCCACGGCATCCAGGGCCTGGACCTGCTGGGCCGCAAGGTGGTGATGAAGGACGGTGCGGCCTTCAAGGTTCTTGGCGAGGAGATCCAGGCCACGATTGGCCACGCCCTGGCCAGCGGCGATGCCGCGCTGGGCAGCCACGCAAAGGCCCTGGGTGCCGCCGTCAAGCGCGTGGCGGAAGTCACGCAGGCGCTGTGGGCAGCGGGCGACGCCAAGGTGACGCTGGCCAACGCCTCGGTGTACCTGGAAGCGTTCGGCCATGTGGTGCTGTCGTGGACGTGGCTGGAGCAGGAACTGGTCGCGCAGGCCGCGCTGGCGGGCGCCAAGAGCCAGGAAGACCAGGACTTCTATCGCGGCAAGCTGGCGGCGGCGGAATATTTCTTCCGCTGGGAACTGCCCAAGGTGGGGCCGCAGCTTGACCTGCTGGCCTCGCTCGACCGCACTACGCTGGACATGCAGGGCGCCTGGTTCTGACCGGCGGCTCGCACAAGTTGATCAGGCGCGCGCACCTGTCTGCGCGCGCCACACCAAATCGGGAGACACCATGAACACCATCCAGCAATTGTTCGACCTGAAGGGCAAGACCGCACTGATCACCGGCGGCTCGCGCGGGCTCGGCCTGCAGATCGCCGAAGCGCTTGGCGAGCAGGGCGCGCGCATCGTGCTGTCGGCGCGCAAGGCCGACGAGCTGCAAGCGGCGCAAGCCCACCTGAAAGGGCTTGGCATCGATGCCGAATGGATCGCCGCCGACGGCGCCCGCGACGCGGATATCGTGCGCCTGGCCGACGAGGCCCTGGCCAAGCTCGGCCACATCGACATCCTCGTCAACAACGCCGGGGCCACCTGGGGCGCGCCCGCCGAGGACCATCCGGTGGAAGCCTGGGACAAGGTGATGAACCTGAATATCCGCGGCGTGTTCCTGCTCTCTCAGCGCATCGGCAAGCTGTCGATGATCCCGCGCCGCTACGGCCGCATCATCAACGTGGCCTCCATCGCCGGCCTGGCGGGCAACCCGCCGGGATCGATGGAAACCATTGCCTACAACACCTCCAAGGGCGCGGTGGTGAACTTCACCCGCACGTTGGCGGCCGAGTGGGGCGAGCACAACATCACGGTGAATGCGCTGGCGCCGGGCTTCTTCCCTCCAAAATGACGCAGGGATCGCTGGACCGCCTGGGCGTGGAAGCCATGTGCGCGTCGGTGCCGCTGCACCGGCTGGGCGACGACGAGGACCTGAAGGGCGCGGCGCTGCTGTTCGCCAGCGCTGCCGGCAAGCACATCACCGGCCAGGTACTGGCGGTGGATGGCGGCGTGAGCGCGGTATAAAGTCCATGCTCTAATGCGGTTGGCCCCTGCAGGGCGGGCCTTTACTCCTTGTCAGCCGGCCAGCCGTACCGTCTTCGCCTCATTTGCAACCATGACTAAAACCAACGGATTTCCCCTCAAGATTCCCTTCCTTGCCGACCTCGGCGTGCAATGCACCCGCATGGACAAGGAGGGCAGCGAGATCGAACTGGCGCTCGAAACACGCCACCAGAACAGCTGGGACATGGCCCACGGCGGCGTGCTGATGACGCTGCTCGACGTGGCCATGGCCATTGCCGGGCGCGCCACCGATCCCGACGGCCGTGGCGTGGTGACCATCGAGATGAAGACAACCTTCATGGCCCCTGGCCGCGGCAAGCTCATCGCCCGCGGGCAGTGCGTGCACCGCACCAGCACGATGGCCTTTTGCGAGGCCGAGATTGTCGATGCCGATGGCAAGACCGTGTCGCGCGGGTCCGGCACGTTCAAGTTCGTCAAGCGCGTGCCGCCGCAGCGGGCGGCGAGCGGCGGTTCGGATACCGGCGCGGACGGCTGAGCCGGGGCGCTGGACAGGGAGGGGATACTAGCCACCAAGACCGGCAGGGCCACCAGGGCCGGCGGCGCGCAGCACCTATAAATCAAAAAATGGAGACAAGATGCTGTTTGAACGGATTGCCGCCACGCGGCGATTGAAACTGACCGTGCTTGCCGCCTTCGGCGCAGGAACCCTTGCCATGTACCAGCCGGGCCAAGCCCAGAATGCACCTGTTCCTTCGGCCAGCGCACCGGTAGCAGCGCCAGCCGCGCCGGTGTTCCCGGATGCAGCCGCCACCGATCCCGTGTCGGCGGGCTGGATGCAGGGCTTCCCCCGTAGCCGCCAAGATCATCAGCTTCACCCCTGCCAGCAACGGCTTTCCGCGCACCCGCTGGAGCTTTTCGCATATCCGCGAACTGGTCCCGACCGCGTCGGTCTGGCACGGGCGCGGGCCCGTGTCGGCCTTGCCGCGTGCCGAGCACGATATCGGCGGCGTGCCTTTCACCGATGCCGACGGCACCCGCCGCACGTTCAACGACATGCTGGGCCTGACCTATACCGACGGCATCCTGGTGATGCACAAGGGCCGGGTGGTCTTTGAGAAGTACTTCGGCGCGCTGGACGACCATACCCCGCACATCGCGATGTCGGTCACCAAGTCCTTCGTCGGCACGCTGGCCGCCATGCTGGTGGCGGACGGCAAGCTCGACCCTGCCGCGCCCGTCACGCGCTACCTGCCGGAGATGGCGGGCACCGCCTACTCTGATGCCACCGTGCGCGAAGTCATGGACATGACGGTGGGCGTCAAGTACTCGGAAAACTACGCCGATCCCAAGGCCGAGGTCTGGGACTACAGCCGCGCCGGCGGCATGATGCCCCGCGAGCCCGGCTATGCCGGGCCCAAGACATTCTACGAATTCCTTGCCACCTTGAAAAAGGAAGGCGAGCATGACCAGGCCTTCGCCTACAAGACCGTCAATGCCGAAGTCCTCGCCTGGATCGTCAAGCGCGTGTCCGGGCAGTCTCTGGCCAAGCTGCTTTCCGAGCGCGTCTGGCAGAAGATGGGCGCGGAGAACGATGCCTACTTCATGGTGGACAGCATCGGCAGCGAATCCGGCGGCGGCGGCCTCAACACCACGCTGCGCGACCTGGCCCGCTTTGGCGAGACCATGCGCAACGGCGGACGCTTCAACGGCCAGCAGGTCATCCCGGCTGAAGTGGTGGCGGACATCCGCCGCGGCGGCGATCCTGCCAAGTTTGCCAAGGCCGGCTATGCCACCTTGCCCGGCTGGAGCTATCGCTCGATGTGGTGGGTCTCGAACGATGACCACGGCGTGTTCGAGGCACGAGGCATCCACGGCCAACGTATTTATGTTGATCCCAAGGCGGAGCTCACCATCGTGCGCTACGCCTCGCATCCCATCGCCGCCAACGGCGCCAACGACCCCGTCACGCATCGCGCGTATCGGGCGCTGGCGCTGTCGTTGATGAAATAGCAAGCTAGCTGACAAGCAACCACCCACAACGAACGACAAAGGACGAGTGTCCTTGTCCATTTCACTGTAAGGAAGCCATCATGTCGAACACCTACAAGCGCATCGTCCTGGCATCGCGTCCCACCGGCGCCGTGACCCCTGACAACTTCCGCCTGGAAGAGGTGCCCGTGCCTGACCTGGGCGAAGGCGAGGTGCTGGTCCGCAACCACTTCCTGTCGCTCGATCCCTATATGCGCGGCCGCATGAACGAAGGCAAGTCCTACGCCACGCCGCAGCCGCTGGGCGAAGTCATGATCGGCGGCACGGTCGGCGAGATCGTGGCGACCAAGAACCCCAAGTATGCTGTCGGCGACAAGGTGGTCGGCATGTTCGGCTGGCAGGAAATGGGCGTCACCAACGGCATCGGCATCCAGAAGGTCGATACCACCCATATCCCGCTGTCCGCCTATCTCGGCTCGGTCGGCATGCCCGGCGTGACGGCCTGGTATGGCCTGAACAAGATCATCCAGCCGAAGGCCGGCAAGACCATCGCGGTGAGCGCCGCCTCCGGCGCTGTCGGCAGCGTGGTGGGCCAGTTGGCCAAGCTCCATGGGTGCCGCGTGGTGGGCTTTGCCGGCGGCAAGGACAAGTGCGACTACGTGGTCAATGAGCTTGGCTTCGATGCCTGCATCGACTACAAGGCCGCCAAGGACAGCAAGGCGCTGTACGCGATGTTCAAGGAAGCCACCCCGGACGGCGTGGATGGTTACTTCGAGAACGTCGGCGGCGAGATCCTGGACACCGTGCTGGCCCGCATGAACGCCTTTGGCCGCATCGCCATCTGCGGCATGATCGCCGGCTACGACGGCCAGCCGATGCCGCTGAAGAACCCGCAGCTGATCCTGGTGTCGCGCCTGACCGTGGAAGGCTTTATCGTGTCCGAGCACATGGACGTGTGGCCGCAAGCCCTGCAGGAACTCGGCACCGCCGTGGCGCAAGGCAAGCTCAAGTTCCGCGAGAGCGTCGCGCAAGGGCTGGCGAGCGCGCCGGAAGCCTTCATGGGTCTGCTCAAGGGCAAGAACTTCGGCAAGCAGCTGGTCAAGCTGGTCTAACCAGAGGCATGCACCGGAGCCGCCGAGCGGGCCAGAGCCGCGCGCCATGACGACGGCTGCCTCTCCCTCTCCCCTCAGGGGGAGAGGGCCGGGGAGAGGGGGCTTAGTTAGGAGCCACTGGAAGCGAAGCCAGTGGCTTTTTCCGGCACGACAGCGTAGCCGGCGCCCGCCCTCTCCTCGACCCCTCTCCCGCACGCGGGAGAGGGAGCAAACCAACTATGAAGAAGGAGACACCCCATGAATGCTCCAGCAGAAAGCACCAAGCCCCAGGCCGACCAGGACGAAATGGCCGCCGGCATGTCCGAAGAGGTCAAGGCCAAGTACCGCGTGCTGCCGCGCCCGCCGAAGTTCGATACGCCGGCCGAGGAGCGCCTGCACCGCAAGCAGCGGCTGGCCGCGGCCTTCCGCCTGTTCTCCAAGTTCGGCTTTGACGAAGGCGTGGCTGGCCACATCACCGCGCGAGACCCCGAGTTCCCGGATACGTTCTGGGTCAACCCGTTCGGCGTGCATTTCAGCCAGGTCAAGGTGTCCAACCTGATTCGCTGCGACCACCACGGCGACGTGGTGGAAGGCGACTACCCGGTCAATGCCGCGGCTTTCGCCATCCATTCGCGCGTGCACCAGACCCGGGCCGACGCGGTCGCCGCCGCGCACTCGCACAGCACCCATGGCCGTGCCTGGTCCACGCTGGGCCGCACGCTGGATCCGCTGACACAGGACGTGTGCGCCTTCTACAACGACCATGCCCTCTATGACGATTTCGGTGGCGTGGTGGTGGAGCTCGACGAAGGCCAGCGCATTGCCAACGCGCTGGGCAGCAACAAGGCTGCGATCCTGCAGAACCATGGCCTGCTGACGGTGGGCAAGACCGTCGACGAAGCCGCCTGGTGGTTCATCACCATGGAGCGCTCTTGCCAGGTGCAGCTGCTGGCAGAGGCCGCCGCCGCGCGCACCAACGCGCCACTGAAGGTTATCTCCGACGCTGCCGCACGCCAGGCTTACTCGATCGTCGGCACAGCGCAGGCGGGCTGGTTCCAGTTCCAGCCACTGTACGCCCGCATCGTCAAGGAACAGCCCGACCTGCTGGATTGAAGTCATGGCCGCCTTTGCACCATTCACCGGCAAGGTCGTGCTGATTACCGGCGCTTCCGACGGCATCGGCGCGGAACTGGCCCTGCTGCTGGCGCAGCAGGGCGCGCGGCTAGCGCTGGCGGCGCGCCGTGTCGACATGCTGCAAGCGCTGGCGGAGCGCATCCGCCGCCAGCACCCGGCAGACGATGTAGGCGTGTGGCGCGTCGACGTGTCCGACGAGTTCGACTGCCGGCGGCTGGTAGCCACGGTGGTTGCGCAGTACGGCGGGCTCGATGTGCTGGTCAACAATGCCGGCGTGTCCGCCCACGGCTACTTTGAGCAAGTATCGGACTACAGCTACTACGAGCAGGTCATGCGCGTGAACTACTTCGGCGCCATGTGGTGCACGCGCGAGGCGCTGCCGCACCTGCGCGAGCGCGGCGGCCTGATGGTGGCGGTGTCGAGCCTGGCCGGCAAGATCGGCGTGCCGGGGCGCACCGCCTACTCGGCCAGCAAGTTCGCGCTGGCTGGGTTCTGCGAGGCGCTGCGGGCTGAGCTGCGCGGCTCCGGCGTGGACGTATGCGTGGTGTTTCCCGGCGTGGTGGCGACCGATACGCGCATCAACGGCTTCGGCCCCGACGGCCGCCCGCTGGGCGAGAGCCGGCTGCGCGAGGACGGCGCCATGAGCGCGCAGGAATGCGCGCGCCAGATGCTGGCGGCCATGGCCGCGCGCAAGCGCGAACTGGTGATGACCGGCAAGGGCCGGCTTGGCCTGTGGCTCAAGCTGCTGGCCCCGCGCCTGGTCGAGAACATGGCGCTCAAGGCGCTGAAGCAAACGGGGCGGTAGGGAAAAGCACTTGCAGGCACGCGCCTTGCTGCGAAGCGTGGCGGCATCCGTCCGACGCACCGGCAGCAGGCATAAGAAAAATTTCAGGCTGAATTTAGTCTGGCTTCAGTCTGGCTTCAGGCTGGCAACACGAGCGATACCGACACCATGGCAGACCTTATCCTTCACCAGTACGCAACGTCGCCGTTCTCCGAGAAGATCCGCCTGCTGATGGGCGCCAAGGGCCTGGCGTGGCAAGCGGTGGAAATCCCGCCGATCCTGCCCAAGCCGGATGTGGTCGCGCTGACCGGCGGCTACCGCCGCACCCCGATCCTGCAGGTGGGGGCCGACATCTATTGCGACACCGCCCTGATCTGCGAAGTGATCGACAGCGCGGCGCCCGCGTGCCCGCTGTATCCCGCCGTGCAGGCCGCCACCACGCGCCTTGTCGCTGGCTGGATCGACACCGCGCTGTTTACCGCCGCCGTCACCTACCTGTTCCAGCCAGCCGGCGCGCAAAGCATGCTTGGCCACCTGACGCCGGCGCAGATCCAGGCTTTCTCCGCGGACCGCAAGGCCATGCGCGGCGACACCAATGCGCTGCGCATGCCCTTGCTCGAGGCCATCGCGCTGCTGCACGAAACCTTCGGTCGGCTCGAGCAGCAGTTCAACGCGGGGTGGCGCACGTGGCCGGCCACGCGCTGTCGGTGGCGGATTTTTCCCTATACCACAACGTCTGGTTTATCCAGCGCGCCAGCGAACTGGCCAAACTGCTGGACGCGTATCCGGCGGTGCAAGCCTGGTATGCGCGCATGAAAGCCTTCGGCCATGGCACAGTGCGGGTGGTCAGCGCGGAGTCGGCGCTGGAGGTGGCGCGGCACGCCGATCCGGCTGCTTTGCCGGGCGGGGTGGCCGCCGACAGCGGCTTCGAAGCCGGCGACGCGGTCACCGTGACGCCAACGGACTACGCGCGCGATCCCGTGGCCGGCGTGCTGGTGGCGCTGGACGCCCACCGTGCCACGCTGCGCCGCCAGGATCCGCGTGCGGGCGCGGTCAACGTGCATTTCCCGCGCCAAGGTTATCAAGTGCAGCGCGCGGGCTAAGCCTCGCACGCGGCAAGGCTATCCCATAAAACGAAAGCAACGAGAGGCAGACAACATGAAGCAATTCCAGGGCAAGGTGGCTGTGATCACCGGCGGTGCATCGGGCTTCGGCAAGGAATTCGCCAAGCTGGGCGCGGGGCTTGGCATGAAGCTGGTGCTGGCCGATGTGCAGGAAGATGCACTGGACGCCACTGTGGCGGAGTTCAAGGCGCAAGGCGTGCCGGTGATCGGCGTGCGCGTGGATGTGTCCAAGGCCGAGCAGGTGCAGGCGCTGGCCGATGCCGCCATCGCCGCCTTTGGCCAGGTCAACCTGCTGTTCAACAACGCCGGCGTGGGCGCGGGCGGCCTGATGTGGGAAAACACCGAGCGCGACTGGGAATGGGTGCTGGGCGTCAATCTCTTCGGCGTGATCCACGGCGTGCGCATCTTCACCCCGCTGATGCTGGCGGCCGCGGCCAAGGACCCGTCGTTCGAAGGCCATATCGTCAACACGGCCTCCATGGCTGGCTTGCTCAGCCCGCCCGCGATGGGCGTCTACAACGTCTCCAAGCACGCCGTGGTTTCGCTGTCTGAATCGCTATACCAGGATCTCAGCCTGGTCAGCGAGCAGGTGCGTTGCTCGGTGCTGTGCCCGTATTTCGTACCGACCGGCATCACGCAATCGGGCCGCAACCGGCCGGCCGGGCTGGCCAACGACGCGCCGCCCACGCGCTCGCAACTGGTGTCGCAAGCCATGTCGGACAAAGCGGTCAGCTCGGGCAAGGTCACGGCCGCCGAAGTCGCGCAGCTCACCTTCGACGCCATCCGCGACGGTGGCTTCTATATTTACTCGCATCCGCAGCAGCTGGATCCCGTGCGGCAGCGCTTCGAAGATATCATTAGCCAGCGCAACCCGAGCGACCCGTTCGCCGACAAGCCGGAAGTGCGCGCCGGGCTCGTCGCAGCCTTGCGCGGATAACGAGGGGAGCCGCCCCCGGGGCGGCCAGCAGCAAGTCCACCAGAGACAGTCAGCCATTGCGGCAAGGGAGGAATTCATGACCAAACCTGCAGTCATTCGGCATCTGCAGTACGCCACCTTGCCCAATGGCACGCGCTTGCACTACGCCAGCGCGGGCGAGCGCGGCAAGCCGCTGGTGCTGTTCGTACATGGCTTCCCCGAGTTCTGGTATGAGTGGGAAGCCCAGCTAGCCGAGTTCGGCAAGACCCACTTCGCGGTGGCGCCGGACCTGCGCGGCTTCAACCTGTCGAGCAAGCCGGCCGAAGCCGAGGCCTACCGGCCCCGCCACATCGTGGAGGACCTCGTCCAGTTCATCAACGCGCTGGGCTACTCGCATTGCGTGGTGGTCGCACACGACTGGGGCGGGGCGATCTGCTGGAACCTGGCCATCCAGTTTCCGCAGATGGTGGAGCGGCTGGTCATCATCAACTCGCCGCATCCCTACGTATTCGCCAAGGCGCTGACCAGCGATCCTCAGCAGCAAGCCGCCTCGGCCTATATGAACTGGCTGCGCGCACCGGGATCGGAAGAAGCGCTGGCGGCCGACGGCTTCGCCAAGCTGGAAGGCTTCCTCAATGGACAGGGCAAGCAGCCCGCGCCCTGGTTCTACCGGCGAGACCCGCGAGAAATACCACGCGGCCTGGTCGCAGCCCGGCGCTGGCGGCTCTCACTCGCTGACCGGCGGCGTCAACTATTACCGCGCATCGCCCATGCACCCGCCGGGCCCGGGCGAAACGCCCCCCGATATCTCCAAGCTGGATCCCGCCGCCTTCACGGTACGCGTGCCGACCTTGGTGATCTGGGGCGAGCGCGACACCGCGCTGCCCAAGAGCCTGCTGGAAGGCCTGGACAAGTTCATCCCGGACATGCGGCTGGAACGCATCCCGGACGGCACGCACTGGGTCATCCACGAGCAGCCGGAGCGCATCAACCTGCTGATCCGCAGCGCCTTGCCCTGATCTGCCCGAACCTGCCTTGATCTGACATGGCGGGCCGCGTCAGGCACGCGCGCCTGCGCTGGCCCGGTCGGAACCCGCCGCACTGTGCATGGGGCAGGGCGGCGCCTGCTGCTACATTGACCTGATTCGACAGCGCCGGTGCGCAAGGAAGGTCAAGATGAAGACGATCGGACTGATCGGCGGCATGAGCTGGGAATCCTCGGCCGAGTACTACCGCCTGATCAACCAGGATATGAAGCAACGCCTCGGCGGCCACCACAACGCGCGCAGCGTCATGGTCACGGTCAGCTTCGAGCAGATCAAGGCACTGCAGCACGCGCAACGCTGGGACGAGCTCGGCGAATCCATGCGGCAGGCCGCCCTGCAGGTGCAGGCCGCGGGCGCGGATTTCGTGCTGCTCTGTACCAACACCATGCACCGCGTGGCCCCGGTCCTGGAAGCCGCGCTCGACATTCCCTTCCTCCACATCGTCGATCCCACCGCGCAGGCCCTGCGCCGCGCCGGCGTCCCGCGGGTCGGCCTGCTCGGCACGGCTTTCACCATGGAGCAGGATTTCTATCGCGGCCGCATGCAGGACAAGCACGGCATCGAAGTGGTGGTGCCCGCAGCCGACGACCGCGCGCTGGTCCACGGGATCATTTATGAAGAGCTATGCCACGGCATCGTGCGCGACGCCTCGCGCGAGGTGTACCGCCGGATCATCGACGGCTTGCAGGCGCAGGGCGTGGGCGGGGTGATTCTGGGTTGCACCGAGATTGCGCTGCTGATCGGGCAGGATGACGTGGCGCTGCCGGTGTTCGATACCACGGCGTTGCATGCGCAGGCCGCGGTGGGGTGGGCGTTGGAAGGGGTGGTGGTTGGGAATTAGGCCGGGCACAGGGCGGGAACAGGGATCTTCATGAACAAGAAACGGGAAATCGCAAGAAGATGCCGATTCCCCGTCGACCTCGATCATGGCTGCGGCCTTCGCAATACCTCCAGCGAAGGCCGCCCCCATTCAAGTCAGCCTCTGCCGATACAGCCGGTAGTTCTCATCATCAAAGCAGACAAAACTGACCTGCTCGATGGTGGGCGCCGCCACCAGCGCCTTGCGTACCGCTTCGATGGCAATATCCACGGCGCGCTCGCGCGGGAAACCGTAGATGCCGGTGCTGATATTGGGAAAGGCGATGGTGCGCAGCTTGTGCTGCGCGGCTAGCGCGATGCTGGCCTGGTAGGCGCTGGCGAGCAGGGCATCTTCGCCGTGGTCGCCCCCTTGCCAGACCGGGCCGACCGCGTGGATGACGTAAGGCGAGGGTAGCAGGCCGCCGGTGGTGATCACCGCCTGGCCGGTGGGGCAGCCGCCCTTGGTTTCGCGAATGCCGCGACAGGCGGCCATGATGGCGGGGCCGCCGGCGCCGTGGATGGCGCCGTCGACACCGCCGCCACCGAGCAAGCCGCTATTGGCGGCATTGACGATGGCGTCGACTTCCATGCGGGTGATGTCTCCGTGCAAGACCTGCAGGTGTTCCCCTGTCATGACCTCTTCTCCGTGCTGGGTGGATAAAGCTGGATCGCCCCGGCTGTTCCGCGCACCTGTGCTGCCGGCCCGCCGCGGCACTTACATGGATTCCGCCAGCATACGCCGATAATCCGCGGCGCTGGCCTCTTTCGGGTTGGCCTTGTGGCAATGGTCGACCAGTGCCCCGGCGATCACCTTGTCGAACATGTCTTCGGTGACGCCCATCTGGCGCAGGCCGGTGGGCAGCCCGAGGCGCGCGGTCATGTCGTGCACGGCCTGGGCCAGGTCGGCACCCTCCGGCAGGCCCATGGCGTGGCGCAGGCGGGCGTAGCGGTTGTCGCGCACCACGCTGGGCGCGTCGGCGTTGAAGCGCAGCACCGCCGGCATCACCACCGCGTTCAGGGTGCCGTGGTGCAGGCCGGTCTTGCCGTCCACCTTGAGGCCGCCGAGCGGGTGCGACAGCGAGTGCACGCAGCCCAGTCCTTTCTGGAAGGCCATGGCGCCCTGCATGGAGGCGCTCATCATGTTCAGGCGTGCGTCGCGGTCCTGGCCGTCGCGGGTGGCGCGTTCGATGTGCTTCCAGCCGCGCTCCAGGCCGTCCAGGGCGATGCCGTCGGCGGGCGGGTTGAAGGCGGGCGCCAGGAAGGTTTCCACGCAATGCGCGATGGCGTCCATGCCGGTGGCGGCGGTCAGGCCGGCCGGCAGGCCGAGCGTGAGGCCCGGGTCGCAGATGGCGGACTTCGGCAGCAGGTGCCAGGAGTGGAAGCCGAGCTTGCGGCCGTCTTCCAGGATGATGATGGCACCGCGCGCCACTTCGCTGCCCGTGCCCGAGGTGGTCGGCACGGCGATCAGCGGCGCGGCGCGCTCGGTGATCTTGGCGCTGCCGCCTTCGATGGTGGCGTAGGTGGTCAGTTCGCCGGGGTGGGTGGCAAGGATGGCGATGCCCTTGGCCAGGTCGATGGAGGAGCCGCCGCCGACCGCGATCAGCCCGTCGCAGCCGCCTTCCCGATATTGCGCCGCGGCCTTCTTGACCATGGCCTCGGTCGGGTTCGAGGGGTTTCGTCGAAGATCTCGTGCGACAGGCCGCCCAGGGCCTGCACGGCTTGTTGGGCCACACCGGCGGCGACCACGCCTTTATCGGTGACGACCAGCGGGCGCCGGATGCCGATGCGCTCGCACTCTGCCTTGAGCTGGCTGATGGTGCCGAAATCCAGGTGGATGTGGGTCAGGTAATAAATGAAGGCCATCTATGCTGTCTCCGTCGATGAGGGTTTTATTTCTTCTGGCTTCCGGCTTTTCTGACGATGGTCGATGATCGCGCAAAACCTGCCGCCCTGACCAGTCCCAGGGAAATTTCATATGCTTTGCTGCCGAAACATCTGGAATCATACTAAAATCGAACGATCGTTCACAATTCGAACGCCAGCGGCGTTGACGCCACTGGAGATTCGGCTGCTGCCGAAGGTTCGTTGCTACTGATTCTGACTGTTCATGTCCGCTGTCCCGCCTGCTTTCACTGCCGCGCCCGCCCAGCCCGCGCCTGCCTTGCCCGGCATGCCGTCGGCGCCGCTCGACCCGCAGGTGGCCGCGTTGCTGGAGCTGATCGGGCGCGTGAAGCGTCCGTCCATCCACGAGCTGGACCCGGCCGACGCCAAGACCGCGTACGAGAAGAGCGCGCCCATCATGGATATTGCACCGCTGCCCGTGCACAGCGTGGAAAACCTGACGGTGGCCGCGCGCGATGGCTACGACATCCCGGTGCGGCTGTACGCGCCGCGCGAGGCCAGCTGGGCCGAGCCGTTACCGTTGCTGGTGTACTTCCATGGCGGCGGCTTCACCGTGGGCAGCGTCAACTCGCATGATCCCCTGAGCCGGCTGCTGTGCGTGCAAGCGGATTGCATGGTGCTGTCGGTGGACTACCGGCTTGGCCCGCAGTGGAAATTTCCCCATGCGGCGAATGACGCGTTCGATGTCATGGAATGGGTCTTCACCGAGGTGGCGCGCCTGGGCGCCGACGCTAGCCGTATCGCCCTGGGTGGCGACAGCGCGGGTGGCACGCTGGCCAGCGCCTGCGCCGTGCATGCGCGCGATCTGGGCCTGGGGCCTGTCCTGCAGATGCTGATCTATCCCGGCACCTGCGCGCGCCAGGACACGCCGTCGCACCGTGCGCTGGCAGAGGGCTACCTGCTGACCGCGCCGATGATCCAGTGGTTTTTCTCGCAATACCTGGATGGCGAAGCCAGCCGCGACGACTGGCGCTTTGCCCCGCTGGACGGCGGCGGCACGGGGGCCGACGTGCGCGGTTGCTGCCCGGCCTGGATCGCCGTGGCGGGCTACGACCCGCTGCACGATGAAGGCGTGGCCTACGCGGCCAAGCTGCGCGCCGCGGGCGTGCCGGCGCAAGTGGCCGACTACCCGGGCATGATCCACGATTTTTTCAAGCTGGGACGCTTCGTCCCGGCGGTGGCTGCCGCCCATGGCGACGCGGTCGCCGCCTTGCGCGCTGCCTTCGACGGCTGAGCGCGGCTCGCCGGCAGGGGCCGGCAGCCAGATCGAAGCGGTCGCAGAACCCCCGATTTCATTGGCTTTACGTGTAGTGCATTACTTGTAGCAGTAGCAATAGGAGACACAGACTCATGCAACGCCGCCACTTCCTCGCCCATGCGGGCGCGCTCGCCGCCACCGCGGCTACCCTGGGGCTGGCCAGCGCGCCGGCCCTGGCGCAGGCGGACAATTTCCCGCAACGGCCGATTCGCCTGATCATCGGCTACACCGCGGGCGGTTCCACCGACCTGCCGTTCCGCGTGCTGGCGGAAAACGCCTCCAAGATCCTCGGCCAGCCGGTGATCATCGAGAACAAGCCAGGCGCGGGCGGGGTATTGCCCGCCCAGCTGATGCAATCGACCCAGCCCGACGGCTACACGCTGGCGCAGGTAGCCATGCCGGTCTACCGCCTGCCGTACACCACCAAGATCAACTGGGATCCGGTCAAGGACCTGTCCTACGTGATCAACCTGGCCGGCTACTCGTTCGGCCTGGTGGTCCCGGCGGATTCGCCGATCAAGACCATGCAGGACTACATCGCCTACGCCAAGGCCAACCCGGGCCGCCTGACCTACGGCTCGCCGGGCTCGATGACCACGCTGCACCTGACCATGGAAGAGCTGGCCATGAAGCAGAACGTGCAGTTCTCGCATATTCCGTACAAGGGCAACTCGGAATCGATGCAGGCCCTGCTGGGCGGGCACGTGATGTCGGTGGCGGACACCCCGGCCTGGGCGCCGTACGTGGAGTCCGGCAAGCTGCGCCTGCTGTCGACCTGGGGCGAGAAGCGCTCGGCGCGCTTCCCCAATGTGCCGACGTTGAAGGAACTGGGCCTGGGCATCGTGCAGACCTCGCCGTTCGGCGTGGTAGCACCCAAGGGCACCGATCCGAAGATCGTCAAGAAGCTGCATGACGGCTTCAAGAAAGCCATGGAAATGCAGAACTACCGCGATGCGTTGACCAAGTTCGACATGGAGCCGTTCTACATGAGCAGCGAGCAATACGCGCATTTCGCCGCCGATACGGTCAAGAAAGAGAAGGCCATTATCGACAAGCTTGGGCTGAACAAGCCGCAATAAGCCTGGCTTGGCCGCTTAATGCCGGCGCTGCCCTGTCCGGGGCCGGCGCCGTTTTCATGTGCGCCCAGCATGGGCGCACTCCTGTGGGTGCAAGTCCCACCGTAAGTTGATCACAGCGATCGAAGCGAAGCGCAACTGCGAAAGGGCGACCGATCGTGGGGAGGAAGCGTGGAGCGAAGCTGCGAGCCGAGGAACACGAACCGGATAGAAGGCGGTGCCGACCAGGACGAGCGGGCATGAAACCGCGAAGTTCTCGTGATCAAGGGGAGGCGGCGTAAATCCGGCGGTTGTGCAGCGAAGGAGTGCGTTCTTACCTGGGGAGATCTCGCCTCATGCCTGAAAGGGCGACGGCGTCGAGCCGGAGCGAGAAGTCAGCAGAGGTCGAAGTAGTTGGGGGTAGCGCCGGCAAGGCTCGAATCCGCCGACGAAGGACCGAACGAGAGGGAGTGTTCGAAGCCATGTCGATACCGAAGGCATTGCGTCAGAAGCCCGCGCGAGCGGGGCGGGAGGAGTAGCGGGCGGTGAAGCCGGCCGTGAACCCGCCTGCGACGAAGCCGGCGGTCCGCGGCGGGGACCGGAGGACACGGGGTCGGCGCTGCTGGCAGCGGCGCTGACGCGAGAGAACCTGAAGCAGGCGTTCAGGCGGGTCCGCCGCAACAAAGGCGCCGCTGGCGTGGATGGTCTGGATATTGATCAGACCGCCCGCTATCTGGTGTCGGCGTGGCCGGAGATCCGCCAGCAACTGCTCAAGGGGACGTACCGGCCCAGTCCGGTACGGCGGGTAACGATTCCGAAGCCGGACGGAGGAGGCGAGCGCGAGCTCGGTATTCCGACGGTGACGGACCGGCTGATCCAGCAGGCGCTGTTGCAGGTGCTGCAGCCGATGCTGGACCCCACCTTCAGCGAGCACAGCTACGGCTTCCGGCCTGGGCGGCGTGCGCACGATGCGGTGTTAGCCGCGCAGTCGTACGTGCAGTCGGGGCGGCGAGTGGTGGTGGACGTGGATCTGGAGAAGTTCTTTGACCGGGTCAACCACGACATCCTGATTGACCGTCTACAGAAGCGCATCGGGGACGCCGGGGTCATCCGGCTGATCCGGGCGTATCTGAACAGCGGGCTGATGGATGGCGGGGTAGTGCTGCAGCGGTACGAGGGCACGCCGCAAGGCGGGCCGCTGTCACCGCTGCTGGCTAACGTACTGCTCGATGAGGTGGACAAGGCGTTGGAGCGTCGAGGTCATTGCTTCGTGCGCTATGCCGATGATGCGAACGTGTACGTGCGCAGTCGGCGGGCGGGCGAGCGAGTGATGGCGCTATTGCGGCGCTTGTACGGCAGCCTGCGCCTGAAGGTCAACGAGGCAAAGAGCGCGGTGGCGAGCGCGTTTGGCCGCAAGTTCCTCGGCTACAGCTTCTGGGTGGCCGCAGGGGGAGTGGTCAAGCGCAAAGTGGCAGTTAAGCCGCTGCTGACGTTCAAGCAACGCATCCGCGAACTGACTCGCCGCTCAGGCGGGCGGAGTCTGCAGGCAGTCGTGGATCGGGTGAGGCCATATGTTCTGGGATGGAAGGCCTACTTCCGGCTGGCGCAAACGCCCCAGGTCTGGCGCGAGCTGGACAAGTGGATGCGCCACCGGCTGAGGGCCATCCAGCTCAAGCACTGGCGCCGTGGTCGGGTCATTTACCGAGAGTTGCGTGCGCTGGGTGCTACAGCGGATGCCGCCAGGCAAGCAGCGGCGAGTAGCCGGTGCTGGTGGCGCAACAGCGGCGACACGCTGAACCGGGTCCTGACCATCGCCTACTTCGATCAGTTGGGCATGCCCCGTCTCACTTAACCTCAACCTCTCGAACCGCCCGGTGCGGACCCGCATGCCGGGTGGTGTGGCAGGGGCGCAGCCAGTGGGCTGCCCCCTATGCCGATATCGGGCCGATGTTTGGCCGGCAATCAAGGGGGAACGCCGACATGGCAAAGGAAGATTTCCGTCACAGCATGCCATTGCGGGTGCGTTGGGCCGAGGTGGATCCGCAGTCGATCGTGTTCAATGCGCATTACCTGACCTACTGCGATATCTGCGTGACGGAGTACTGGCGGGCGGTGGGCATCCGGTATCCGGAGGATGTACTGCACGCGCACGGCGTGGATATCTTCGTGGTGAAGTCCACGCTGGAGTATCACGCGTCGGCGCGCTTTGACGACATGCTGGAGATCCGGGGGCGGATTGCCCGCCTGGGCCGCTCCAGCATGCTGTTCCGCGTGGAGATGTACCGTGGCGACGAGCACTTGGTCACGGGCGAGATCGTCTATGTCTGCGCGGATCCCGCTACGCAGAAGTCGGCGCCGATCCCGGGGCCGGTACGGGAAACGATCACGGCTTATGAAGTGGTGAAGCCGGACGCTTGAGCCGCCCGGCCTCTGAAGGCCTTCACTGCGGCGGCGTTGGCCTGCGTGCAAGCCAGCGCCGCTCGAATGCGCCTGAAAATTCAACGCGACGCTATTCCCGCATCCTCCATATACGCCCGGATCACCGCATCGAAATCCGCGTCGCCCTGGAATCCCAGCGCCAGCGCGCGCTCCGTATTCCAGGCGGCAGGCCAGGTGCCGACGATATTCTCGATGCGCGCCTCGCGCTCCCAGCTCACGCGATCCGCCACGCTGTCGCCGGCCACGCGCCGCAATGCCGCGACCATTTCCTTCGGCGTGACCGACAAGCCGGGCAGGTTCACCGTGCGTCGTTGGCCAAATTCGGCGCCATCGATTTCCATGCCCCGCACCAGCGCGGCAATCGCCCCGCGCGGGGACAGCAGCCACAGCGGCGTTTCCGGCGAGACCGGGCAATTGGCGGCAACGCCTGCCAACGGCTCGCGGATGATCCCGCTGGCAAACGACGATGCGGCGGCATTGGGCTTGCCCGGCCGCACGCTGATGGTCGGCAGCCGCAGCACGCGGCCGTCGACAAAGCCGCGGCGGCTGTAGTCCGACAGCAGCAACTCGCCGATGGCCTTCTGCGCGCCGTAGGAAGATTGCGGATTGAGCGCGGTATCGTCCTGCACCACAGCGGGCAGGGTGCCGCCGTACACGGCTACCGAACTGGTGAACACCACGCGTGGCCGGATGCCATGTTTCACGTGAAGCGCCCGGCAGGTTTCCAGCAACGCGCGCGCAGCATCCATGTTCACGCGCATGCCCAGGTCAAAATCCGCCTCGGCCTGGCCGCTGACCACCGCCGCCAGATGGAACACCGCGCCGGTGCGCGCATCGATGGCCTGCGCCAGTACCGCGGGATCGGACAGGTCGCCGGTGACCACGCGCACGCGCGCGTCGTCCAGCGGGGGCGGCGCTACCACGTCGAGCAGCGTCAGGCCTGCGATGGCCACGGGCTTGCCGTCGATGTCCAGGGTGCCGCGTTTTAGCAGTTGGCGGGCCAGTTGCAGGCCGAGAAACCCGGCCCCGCCGGTGATCAGTACTTGCATGTTCGTCTTCCAGTTTTGCGGCCGTGGGCGGCGCGGTTGGCTTGATGGATTCGCTTGGCGCAGATGCGGCCTTTCAGCCTTTCAGGTAAGGCTTGAGCCAGCCCAAACCCGCCGAGGTGCCGGCGCGCGGACGGTATTCGCAGCCGATCCAGCCGTCATAGCCCAGGCCGTCGATCACGTCGAACAGGTACGGGTAGTTCAGCTCGCCCAGGTCCGGCTCGTGGCGCTCTGGCACGCCGGCGATCTGGATGTGGCCGATGCCGGCGAAGTCCCGCTTGAGCTTGACGGCGAGGTCGCCCTCCACGATCTGGCAGTGGTAGCAGTCGAACTGCACCTTCAGGTTGGCCGCGCCGACTTCCTTGCAGATGGCCTGTCCGTCGTCCTGGCGGTTGAGGAAGTAACCCGGCATGTCGCGCGCATTGATCGGCTCGATCAGTACGGTGACGCCCTGGGCGGCAGCGGCCTGCGCGGCATGCGCCAGGTTCTCCAGGTAGCAGGCGCGATGACGCCCGTGGTCAGCGCCGGCCGGCACCAGGCCGGCCATCACGTGGACCTTGTTGTTGCCGATCACGGCAGCGTATTCCAGCGCACGGGCGAAGGCATCGCGGAACTCGGCTTCGCGCCCCGGCAGGGCGGCCATGCCGCGCTCGCCGGCGTTCCAGTCGCCCGGCGGCGCGTTGAACAGCGCCTGCGTCAGGCCATTGGCATCGAGGCGGGCGCGGATTTCGGCAGCAGTGTGCTCATACGGGAAGAGGTACTCCACGGCCTTGAAACCGTCCGCCGCCGCGGCGGCGAAGCGGTCCAGGAAGGCGTGCTCGGTGTACATCATCGACAGGTTGGCGGCAAAACGCGGCATGCGGTGCTCCAGGAGAAGAGGTTGTTGGCTGTTCTTGGCTGTTCTTGTAAGGGCGCATCAGCGGTTGACCAGCTTGGCGGGCGTCAGCCAGACCAGCCCGGCGCCGATCACCAGCATGGCCGACAGCACATACATGCTCGACTGCGTGCTGTGGGTGAGGTCGGTCAGGTAGCCCACCATGTACGGTGCCACAAAGCCAGCCAGGTTGCCCACCGAATTCACCACCGCAATGCCCGAGGCCGCGGCCAGCCCGGACAGGAAGGCAGTCGGCAGCGACCAGAACAGGGGGCGCAGGTCAGCACGCCGGCGGCAGCCAGGGACAGCGCGGCGATGGCCACCACGGTATTGTGGGTAAATGAGGCGGCAATGGCAAAGCCCACGGCGCCCATCAGCGCCGGCACGATCAGGTGCCAGCGGCGCTCGCGGCGGGCGTCGGCGCTGTGGCCGAGGAAGTTCATCACCACGATGGCACAGATAAACGGGATGGCGCTGAGCAGGCCGATATTGAGGTTGCCGGTAACGCCGCTGGTCTTGACCAGGGTGGGCATCCAGAACGTCAGCGCATATTGCCCGGTGACAAAGCAGAAGTAGATCAGGCACATCCACCAGACGCGGCGGTCCTTGAACACGGCGCCAAGCGAGTGGCCGGTGCCCGAGGCGCTGGCCTGGCGCGCGTCTTCGGAGATATTGCGCTTGAGCACGCGCTTCTCGTCCGCATCCAGCCACGGCGCCTGGTCGATGCCGTTCTTGAGCACGAACACGGTGATGATGCCGATCAGCAGCGCGGGCACGGCTTCGATCAGGAACATCCATTGCCAGCCACGCATGCCGCCGTAGTCATGGAAGGCGTCCATGATCCAGCCCGACAGCGGGTTGCCGAACATGCCGGCCACGGGGATGCCCGACATGAACAGCGCGATCATCTTGGCGCGCCGGTTGGCGGGATACCAGTAGGTCAGGTAGAGGATCACGCCGGGATAGAAGCCCGCCTCGGCCAGGCCGAGCAGGAAGCGCATGATGTAGAAGGTGGTGGGCGTCTTCACGAACACGAACAGCGCCGAGATGATGCCCCACGTGATCATGATCCGCGCGATCCAGATACGCGCGCCGATCTTGTGCATCAGCAGGTTGCTGGGCACTTCGAACAGGAAGTAGCCGATGAAGAACAGCCCCGCGCCAAGGCCGAACACGGTTTCGGAAAACGCCAGGTCCTGCGCCATCTGCAGCTTGGCGAAGCCCACGTTGACGCGGTCCAGGTAAGCGATGACGTAGCACAGCATCAGGAACGGCATGATGCGCCAGAACACCTTGCTGTAGGCGCGCTTTTCTATGTCGCGGTCGATGTCTTGGCCGGCGCCGGCTAGCGCGGCCTGGGTGGATGTATTCATGGTTGTCTCCGTATTTCGGCTTGGTTCCGGCTTGGTTCCGGCTTGTTTCCGTTGTTAGCGGCAAGCCGTGGGCGAACGCTGCCCTTGCCGCGGCCCAGGCGTCAGCGAGGGCGTGCGGCGGGCGGTTCTGCTTTGCTCTTGTTTCTGCTTTCCTGGGCTGTGTCTTGGCTACATGCCTGAGTCCCTACCAGCGCGCCTTGAACGTATCGCGCAGTTCGGCCAGCGCTTGCTCGTCGAGCGGGTCAGGCTTGTCCTTGAGCATCAGCCAGAGCTTGGCGGTTTCTTCGAGTTCCTCGAGCGCGAAGGCCGCGCGCGAGACGGTGGCCTCCCACACCACCGGGCCAAGGCGCGCGAGCAGCACGCCGCGCACTTCAGCGGCCAGCTGGGCAACACGCGCCGCCACCGCCGGGTCGCCCGGGCGATGGTAGGGAATCAACGGGATATGCCCGACCTTCATCACGTAGTAAGGCGTGATCGGCGGTAGCACATCGTCCGGTTGCCATGCGCCCGCCAGGCTCAGCGCCACCAGGTGGGTGGAGTGCGTGTGCACCACGCCGTGGGCCTGCGGGTTGTTGTCATAGATGGCGCGGTGCAGGGTCAGCGTCTTGGACGGCTTGTCGCCGGCCACCCAGTTGCCGCCACTGTCCACCTTGGCGATGGCGGCCGGGTCCAGCATGCCCAGGCACGCATCGGTCGGCGTGATCAGCCAGCCGTCCTCCATGCGCGCGCTGATATTGCCGGCGCTGCCGACGGTGTAGCCGCGCTGGTAGAGGCTGGCGCCGATGCGGCAGATCTCTTCGCGCAGGCTGGCTTCGGTGCTCATGCTTCACCTCCAAGCTGGCGCAGGGCCTCATCAAAAAGTCCACGCCGCCGAAGTTGCCGGACTTGAGCGCCAGCGCCATCGGCCGTGCTTCCAGCGTGACGGTGGCGGGCACGCCAGGCGCGATCTGCGTGCCGATGCGCAAGGCTTGCACGCCCAGCGCCTGCACCACAGCCCCCGAGGTTTCGCCGCCGGCTACCACGAAGCGGCGCGTGCCGCGTGCTTTCAAGGCGGCGGCGATGTCCGCCAGCGCCTGCTCGACCAGATGGCCGGCACGCTCCACGCCCAGCGCGGCCTGCACCGACTTGACCTCCTCAGGCGTGGTGGTGGCGTAGAACAGCACCGGCTCCGCCTGGGAGCTCGCCAGGGCGAGCGCCTCCTCAACCACGGACGCGCCTTGCGCCAGCGCGAGCGGGTCGATGCGCAGGGTGGGGCGCTGGGCCAAGAGCCACTGCGCCACCTGCGCATTGGTCGCCTTGGACGCGCTGCCGGCCAGCACCACGGCCGGGCCGGCTACGGGCGCCACGCTGTCGGCGTCCGTGCGTTGCGGCAGCACGCCGGCGCGGCGGAAATTGGCGGGCAGGCCAAGCGCCAGGCCGGAGCCGCCGGTGAGCAGCGGCAGGTCGGCGCACGCCTCGCCCAGCGTATGCAGGTCGGCATCGCTCACGGCATCGGCAATCGCCAGTTTCACGCCATCGCCGCGCAAGGCGGCAATGGCCTGGCGGGCCGCGTCGCTGCCGCGCGCCACGGCGTCGTAGCGCAGCAGGCCAACCTTGGCCTGGCTTTGGCGCTGCAGCACGCGGACCAGGTTGGCGTCATGCATCGGCGTGAGCGGGTGGTTCTCCATGCCCGATTCGTTGAGCAGTACATCGCCCACGAACAGGTGGCCGCGGAAGATGGTGCGGCCGTTCTCCGGGAATGCCGGGCAGGCGATGGTGAAGTCGCTGCCGAGCGCCGCCAGCAGGGCCTCGGCCACCGGGCCGATATTGCCGGCATCGGTGGAGTCGAAGGTGGAGCAGTACTTGAAGAAGAACTGGCGGCAGCCCTGGGCTTGCAGCCAGCGCAGCGCGGCCAGCGATTGCGCGATGGCGTCAGCGGCGGGGATGGTGCGCGACTTGAGCGCGACCACCAGCGCATCGGCTTGCTCCACGCCCGGCAGCGCCTCGCCGCCGGCCGGCACGCCGATGGTCTGCACGGTGCGCATGCCGTTGCGCACCAGCGTGTTGGCCAGGTCGGTGGCGCCGGTAAAGTCGTCGGCGATGCAGCCGAGCAGGGCGCGCGGGGAAGGGTTCTGTGCAGTCATCCTGGCTTTCCTTACTCGGCCTTCTTTGCCGGCAGTTCGATGCCGGGGAAGATCTTGATCACCGCGGAATCGTCCTCGCCGCCGTGTCCCGCGCTGGACGCCATCATGAACATCTGGTGCGCCGCGGCCGACAGCGGTAGCGGGAATTTGCTGGTGCGCGCGGTATCGAGCACCAGGCCGAGGTCCTTGACGAAGATATCGACCGCGGACAGCGGCGTGTAGTCGCCCGACAGGATATGCGGCACGCGGTTCTCGAACATCCACGAGTTGCCCGCGCTGTGGGTGATGACCTCGAACAGGGCATCGGCATCCACGCCTTCACGCAGGCCCAGCGCCATGGCTTCGGCCGCCGCGGCGATATGCACGCCGGCCAGCAACTGGTTGATGATCTTGACCTTGGAGCCCGCGCCATGCGCGTCGCCCAGTCGGTAGACCTTGCCGGCCATGGCGGCCAGCACATCCTCGGCCAGCGCATAGGCTTCGGCCGGCCCGGAAGTCATCATGGTCATTTCGCCGCTGGCGGCGCGAGCGGCGCCGCCGGAAACCGGTGCGTCCAGTAGCAGGATGCCGCGCTCGCCCAGCCGCTTGCCCAGTGCTTCGGCAAAACTCGGCGGCACGGTCGCGCTGGCGATCACCAGGGTGCCGGGGCGCAGGCCGCTTGCCGCGCCTTGTTCGCCGAACAGCACGGCCTCGGTCTGCGCGGCGTTGACCACCAGCGTCACCACCACATCGCATTTGCCGCCGAGTTCGGCCGGGCTGGCGCAGGGGATGCCTCCCGCATCGGCAAAGCGCTGCAGCACGTCGGGCCGCAGGTCGCAGGCATGTACCTTGAAACCGGCGCGCAGCAGGCTGTGCGCTACGCCGTTGCCCATCGCGCCGAGGCCGATGACGCCAATTGATTTGCTCATGAAGACTCCTGCCGGGAGGGCGGTGATCAGTGGATCAGTGGATCAGTGGGAGAGGCCGCGCGCGGGCGCGTCGGCAAGGTCGGTGGCGGTGTCGGGCTGCCCGCCATGGGACAGGCGCCGCGCCGCGTTGTACATATGGGTCTCGGCCGCGTTGCGCGCGGCCAGCGCGTCGCCGGCGCGGATGGCGGCCACGATGGCCTGGTGTTCCTCGCGCACCTGGCGCGAGAAATCCGCGCGGCGCGCCTCGTTGGTACGGGTCACACGGGTAGCGGTTTCCAGGTACTGGCTCAGGAACGCCAGCGTCTTGAGAAAGAACGGATTGCCGGTGGCCTCCGCGATGGTCCGGTGAAAGGCCACGTCGGCAGCCACGCCATCGCCGCCGGCGGCTTCCTCGGCGTCGATGCGGGCCAGTGCAGAGTCGATGGCCATCATGCTGGCATCGGTGCGGTCGCGCGCCGCCTGGGCCGCCACCTCAGCCTCGATGGCCCGGCGCAATTCCACGATGTGCAGCACGGATTCCAGCGTGGCCACATCGGTGTAGTCGATCCGCAGCGGCCGGATGCCGGCCTGCTCGGTAACGAACACGCCGCTGCCCTGGCGCGATTCCACCACGCCTTCGTGGCGCAGCCTCGCGATGGCTTCGCGGATCACGGTGCGGCTGACGCCGAATTCCTCGGACAGCACCGCCTCCGTGGGCAGCTTGTCGCCACGGCCGAAGGCGCCGTTCTCGATCTTCTCCAGCAGCTGTTCAGCAACGGTGTCTGTCAGGGCTCGGGCCGGGACTTTCTGGAACACGGGAGGCCTCAGGTGATTAGGTAATATGGTCATCATACAAATTTGCCGGGAGGAATGCCGATCGGTAATTACCCCTATCCCTTCATTTATGCTGCATTGCAGCAATTGTTGGTATCGCTTGCCCACGTTGTGGCCGGAGTATCATGACGGGCCGCTCCCCTGGCTGTTTTTTCACCGCTTTGCGCTTTGCGCTTTCGTACCGAACACCTATGACAATCACCATCCGCCTCGCCCCCTGGTCCGAAGCACGCGAAACCGCGCGCGCCATCCGCTATGCCGTCTTCGTCGAAGAGCAGGGCGTGCCGGTGGAGCTGGAATGGGACGAATGGGATGAGCCGAGCTGGCACGCCCTGGCGCTGGCCGAGGACGGCAGCGCGCTGGCCACCGGCCGCCTGCTGCCGGATGGCCACATCGGCCGCATGGCGGTGCTCAAGTCCGCGCGCGGCAGCGGCGTCGGCGCCATGGTGCTGGACGCCCTGATGGCCAAGGCCGCGGCGCTTGGCTACCCCGAGCTGGTGCTCAATGCGCAGAGCTATGCGGCCCCGTTCTACGCGCGAGTGGGCTTCGAGCAGGTCGGCGAGGAATTTGAAGAGGCCGGCATTCCTCACGTGGAAATGCGCAAATTGCTGCGTTGAGCGCGATGGCCGGCTTGTCGTCAGGCGTGGGCCTGCCGCGCAAACAAGGGCCGCGCCAATAGCGCGCTTGCGCTGGCCGCCAGCCATACGGCCGCCCAGCCATAGCCGGCGGCCACTACGGGAATCGCCAGCGGCACCAGGAAGAAGCCCGAGAACGCAAAGGTATTGCCCAGCCCGAGCGCGGTGCCCGCGCGGCTGGCACCTGCAATCGTCGCCAGCTCGGTGAAGGCCACGCCATGCCAGGCCGAAGTGCAGATGCCGCCCAGCACCAGGCAAGCCATCAGCACCGGCGTAAGCACGGCATGCCAGCCCGGTGCGGCTGCGCACAGCCAGGTCAGCCCCGCCAGCGTGGCGAACACAAGCAAGGTCAGCAAGCTGCAAGCGCGCATATAGGTGCGGCGGTTGCCATGGCGATCCGTCCAGCGGCCGCTCCATACCCGCATGACGGCGGCGCCTACCTGGACCGCCGCCACGGCCATGCCCGCCGCGGCAATGCCGATGTGGCTGAAATCGTGCAGGAAGATCGTCGCGAAGGTCAGCACGGCCACTTGCGGCACGCACATCAAGCCCATGCCGCTGACCAGCCTCCAGACCTGCGCACTTCTCAACGGGCCGGGGCTCGCCTTGCCGGGCGCACCGCTTGCGGGCAACGTGGCGCGCGCCGGGCCGGCCGGCGGCTCGTGCATCCAGCGCCAGGCAAATACGACGGTGACGCCGCAGAGCACGGCCAGTGTGCCGTAGACCGCGGCAAAGCCAAAGGACTGCGCCAGCATCGGCAGCGTCAGCGCGCCAATCCCGCCACCGGCGGGCACCGCGGTCTGGCGGATGCTCATCGCAAGGCCCCGTTCGCCTTCGCGGAACCACGCCATCACGGCGCGGCCGCTGGAGCCGTTGACGCTGCCACCCAGCAGGCCCAGCATCAGCAAGCCCAGCGCCAGCACGGCGTTGCCCGGGATATGGCCCGGCAGCGGCGCCACGAACGCCGCCATCAGCACCAGCCACAGCGCGGTGGCCACCAGGCCGGTCAGCAGCACGCGGCGGTCGCCCCAGCGGTCGGTCAGCAAGCCCCACGGCACTTCGCTTACCGCAATGCCAAGCCCCATCATGCCCAGGCAAAAACCCAGCTCGCCATCGCTGATCCGGTAGCCGGCGCGCATCAGCACCGCGGTGGTGGGAATGCCCGAGAACGCGGCGGCAAAGCTGGCATTGGCCGCGACGCCGAGGGCCAGTACTTTCCAGCGGTGACCCGGGCCGTGGCGTGGGGCGAGGGCTGCGCCGGCAGGGCCAGGCATAGCGGCAAACGGGAGCGGGGCGGGAACGCGGGGCACGGGATCATCCTTGGGAAAGCGGCACATGCAGGCCTTGACGCACTGATTCTGCCGCTCCAGAATAATCCTGAATATCAGATAATTATTGATTAAACATCCCAAAGAACAGGACGGTTTGCAATGGCAGCTGTGAACTTCGACCTCGATGTGCTGCGCAGCTTCGTGGTGGGCATGGAGCTTGGCAGCTATGCGCGGGCCGCCGACCGGCTGGGCCGCTCCACCTCGGCGGTCAGCGCGCAGCTCAAGAAGCTGGAGGAGCAGGCGGGCACGGCGATCTTTCGCAAGGCCGGGCGGGGACTGGCGCTGACGGAGGCGGGCGAGACCATGCTGGCCTATGCACGCAGGCTGCTGGAGCTTAACGACGAGGCCGCCGCCGCCGTGCACGGCGTGGCGTTGGAGGGCTGGGTGCGGTTCGGCTTGCAGCAGGATTTTGGCGAAGTGCTGCTGCCCCAGGTGCTGGGCCGGTTCGCCCGTGCGCATCCCAAGGTGAAGATCGAGGCACGCGTGGCGCGCAACACCGAGCTGCTGGACAGCGTGGCCGCCGGCCGGCTGGACCTGGCGCTGGCGTGGGACGACGGCGTGCGGATGCCGCATGTGGAACAGGTGGCGATGTTGCCGATGCGCTGGATCGGGCCCGCCGCCGCGCGCGCGCCGTGGCAAGGCAGCGGCCCGCTGCCCCTGGTGGCGTTCGAGGCGCCGTGCCGTTTCCGCACGGCCGGCACCGCCGCGCTGGACCGCGCCGGCATGGCCTGGCGGGTGGCTTTCAGCAGCGCGAGCCTGGGCGGCCTGTGGGCCGGGGCAGCGGCCGGGCTGGGGCTGACCATCCGCACAGACATGGGCTTGCCGCCGTCCGTGAGGGCCTGGAAGCCGGGCGAGGGCGGGCTGCCCGAACTGCCCTCGCTGGCACTGGCGCTTTACCGCAAGGATGCTGAGCTGGAGGCGCCCGCTGCCCGGCTGGCAGGCATCGTGAGCGAGGCGGTTCGGGCCGCGTTGCCGGCCAGGCTGGCGGCTGCGGCCTGAAGCCATGGCACGCGGGGCTTGCGGTCAGCCGTCTACGCTGTACCATCGCGGTCTTTGTTTTTGCCGCCGCTTTTCGCGTTGATCCCGTCCATGTCAGAAATCCGTTCCCGCCTGCTCCAGGCCCTGGCCGATGCCACGCCGGCCCTGGACCTCGACCGCGCCCCGCCGGGCGAGCCCCCTGCCGGCGAAGACCTGCTGTCCGCATGGCTGCAGCCCTGGCTCGCGGAGCATTGCCTGGTGAAAGTCGACTGGCGGGATTTCAGCACGCTGGGCGTGCAAGCCGTGGCGCGCCTCGCGACGCTGCGCGCGGCCGGCGTCTCGGCCATCGACGTCGACGATCTCTACGACGAAGACGGCATTCCGCTAGGCGGTGACGACAACGATTTCGATATGGAGCCCGCCGCACTCTACCTGGTGCATGTCAACCGCGAACTGGCGCCGCACGGCATGCAACTGCTGGAGATCGGGCACTTCGACGATGCATGGCTGCTGGCCGTGCGCAATGACCCCGCCGCCATCCGGGCGCTGAACGTGGCATTGCGCCCGACCGGCTTGGCGGCCCAGCAGTACTGAGCCAGCCGCCCTAGCGCGGCGCGGGGATCGAGCCGGCGTCGCGCGCCACCCGCAGGTGGCCGCGGTAGGACACCTCGCCGGTGCGGCCGTTGGCGTCGAAGCTGCGTTCGCTGAGCTCGAAGCGGCCATCATGGCGCACGCGCAGTACGGTGCTGGCGCGGGTGCCATAGCTGGGCGAGCGGATGAAGGCGGAGGACAGCAGCTTCTCCCACTCCGGGGTCACCCCGTGCGCGGGAGTTCGCAATCCAAGGCCTGGCGATCGTTGGCGAGCAGGTCCAGATAGGGCTCGATGCTGGCGCCGGCCAAGCCGGTATCGGCGGCCAGGGTCTCGGCGAGCGCGCCGACGCGGCTGCGCACCTTGGGCCATGGCGTATCCAGCAAGGCGTTGGACAGGCCGTAGATGCCGGGCTTGAGGCGCTGCGGATAGGGCGATGCGCCACGGTTGCTGTACCACCAGAGCTCGCGCAGGTCACACGCCAGCAGGTTGAATCCGTTGTAGACGCCGCTACGGGGCGTCAGCCCGGACAGATAGGATTGGGGGTTGCTGTCGCCTCGCAGGAACCCGGCTACCAGCTCGCCGCGCGAGCGGGCATCGGTGCGTTTTTCGGAAGGGGCGCGGTAGTTGGTCAGGGCGGCAAAGCGGCCGTCGCCGGCCAGGCCCATCCAGGTGCCCGGCTCGCCGATCACTTCCGCCAGGTCGCGGCCGGCCAGCACCTGGGGGCGTCTTCCCACCAATGCACAGGCGACGCCGGGCGGGCGTAGAACTCGTCGCGGTTGCCGGCCACCACCAGGGCATAGTCCGGGTGCGATTGCCAGGCCACCAGAATCAAGCACATAGCGCTTCCTTTGCTGCATTCACTGCGGTTGCCACATTCACTGCATTGTCTGCGATTCGATCGTCGGTTTCGTCATTCGGGGACCACTGCGGCGGGGCCGTTCCGCGGCCACCATCAGAGCTGGTCGATATCGACAAAACGCTCCACCTGCCGCTCGCCGCTGATCCACTGCTGCAGCCCGCTCTGCCGCCACAGCCCATCGAGCAACTGGTCGAAGGCTGGCGGCACATCGGCGTAGGCTTCCATCCAGGTCTGCATGCCGTCGCGCGCCTCGGGCCTGCGTAAGAGCGTACCACCAATTCCGCTCGCTTCGGCAACGGTCTCCATCCAGCGGTGCCAGTGCGCAATGGCCTCATCGGCACGGGCTTCGGGTACCCGGAAATAGACGTAAAGGTGGTCGCTCATGGTTATTCCCAGTATGGCTATTGCCAGGGACTCAGGCGGCGTCGCCGAACGGGACCGCGTAGGGCAGCTCGCCCACGCGCACCGGGCTGCCGGTAGCGCTGCCCAGGTGCAGGGCGCCACCCGCCGCATCGATCTTCAGTTCGGCCAGGCCGTCCCAGCCGCCTTGCGGCGCGGCGGCGGCATTGACCAACATGCCGCAGGGCTGCTCAGGATCCTCGGGGCGGAAGATCTCGGTGGCCGCGGCCGGCACCTCGCCTTCGCCATGGATCAGCCACATGCGGCGCTTGAGCGTGCCGCGGTACTGGCTGCGCGCGACGATTTCCTGACCCGGATAGCAGCCCTTGCGAAAGCTCACGCCGCCGACCAGCTCCAGGTTGATCATCTGTGGCACGAACTGCTCCTGCGTGGCAACGGCGATGCGCGGCACGCCGGCCTGTACTTCCAGCCAGTCCCACACCACGGCATCCACCGGCACCAGTTGTGCCGACAGCGCAGCCTGGACTTCGTCGGCCTGTTCGGCCGGCAGCACCACCTGCCAGCGCGGCAGGCCGGCGCCGTCGGGCAGCCGGATCACGGTGGCGCTGGCAGCCGCGGCGCTGTCCCAGGGCTCGGCCGGCGCGGGCAGGCCTGCCGCCTGCAGGGCGGCGGCGCCACTGGCGCCCGCCACACCCAGCACGGCGCGGGCCGGCGTGAGATCGGACAGCTTGGCCTTGGCGCGCAGCACGAACATCGACAAGCGCTTCTGGATAGCGGGCTGCAGGTCTGCGGACAGCTGCAGGACGATGCCTTCCTCGTCACGCCATATCAGGAAGCTGGCCAGCAGCCGGCCCTTGGGCGAGCAGTAGCCGGCCAGGCGGGCGGTGCCGGCGGCCAGGTCGTCCACGGCATTGGTCAGCTGGGTATGCAGGAAACTGCCGGCGTCTTCGCCGGCAACCCGGATCAGGCCCAGGTGCGCGGGGCGGCAGACGACTCCGCTTTGACGCACGGCTTCGAACTGGGTGGCACGGTCTGGGGCAGGGGCATTCATGGCAGGTATCGCAAGCAAGGGGCGCACGGATGCGCCGGATGGAAGGTGCAAGGAGCTACAAGCGGCTAAAGGTGCAAGGCTCCCGGTATTATATGAGGCTGTCGCCATTTCAGCCGGGATGCCCATGGTCATCACTGGGTGAGCCCGGCTTTGCCGCGGTGCATTGTGCGCCGCTACTCTCTCTTTACATGAAACGTCTTTTCCTGCGGCTGGTGCTGGTCGCCGTGATTTTTACGATTGCCGCCGCCGGCGCCTTTGCCTGGTGGGCCAATCGTCCGCTCACGCTGACTGCCTCGCCCATCGAGGTGGTGATCAAGCCTAACTCCAGCGTGGCCAGCGTTGGCCGCCAGATCCAGCGCGGCGGTGTGCAGATGGACCCTCGCCTGTTTGCGCTGCTGGTGCGGCTTACCGGCCACGGCGCCGACCTCAAGGCCGGCGGCTACGAGTTCGACAATAGCGCTACGCCGCTGTCGGTGATCGGCAAGATCGCCCGGGGCGAGGTCAACCACTATGTGCTGACCGTCATCGAAGGCTGGGAATTCCGCAAGATGCGCGCCGCCGTGGATGCGCACCCGGCGCTCAAGCACGATAGCCGCGGCCTGTCTGACGCAGAATTGATGAAGGCCATCGGCGCGCCCGAGCCGGGGCCGGAGGGCCTGTTCTTCCCCGACACCTACCTGTTCGCCCGTGGCAGCAGCGATCTCGAACTGTACAAGCATGCCTATCGCGCCATGCAGCGCCGGCTGACGGACGCCTGGAACGCCAGGGCGCCCGACCTGCCGTACAAGTCGCCTTATGATGCGCTGATCATGGCCTCGATCGTGGAGAAGGAAACCGGCCAGCAGGCCGAGCGAGCGCTGATTGCCGCCGTGTTCGTCAACCGGCTCAAGAAGGGCATGATGCTGCAGACCGATCCTACGGTGATCTACGGCATGGGCGAAGCGTTCGAGGGCAATATCCGCAAGCGCGACCTGCAGGCCGACACCCCTTACAATACCTACACACGCAACGGCCTGCCGCCCACCCCGATCGCATTGCCCGGGCTGGCCTCGCTGGCCGCCGCCACCGCGCCGGCCCCGTCCGACGCACTGTATTTCGTGGCGCGCGGCGACGGCAGCAGCCATTTCTCCAACTCGCTTCCCGAACACAACCGCGCGGTAGATAAATACCAGCGCGGCAAATAAGTCTCCCCATGCGCGGAAAATTCATCACATTCGAAGGCATCGACGGTGCCGGCAAGAGCACCCACGTGGAATGGGTGGCGGACCGCCTGCGTGCCCGCCTGGCGGGCATCGCACCCGTGGTCACCACCCGCGAGCCCGGCGGCACCCCGCTTGGCGAGGATCTGCGGCAGTTGCTGCTGCATCGCAAGATGCACCTTGAAACAGAGGCCTTGCTGATGTTCGCCGCCCGCCGCGAACATATTGCCGAGGTCATCGAACCCGCCCTGACGCGCGGCGACTGGGTGGTTTCCGACCGCTTCACCGATGCCACTTTTGCCTACCAGGGCGGTGGCCGGGGCCTGCCGCGCGCACGGCTCGAAGTGCTGGAAACCTGGGTGCAGGATGGCCTGCAGCCCGATCTCACGCTGCTGTTCGATGTGCCGCTGGAAACCGCCAGCGCGCGCCTGGCCGGCGCCCGCGAGCCCGACAAGTTCGAGGCCGAATCGCGCGCCTTCTTCGAGCGCACGCGGCAGGAGTACCTGCGCCGCGCGGCGGAGTCCCCGCAGCGTTTCCGGGTCATCGACGCCACCCGGAGCATTCCCGAGATTCAGGTAGAGCTTGAGAAAATCCTCGCAACACTTTGAATTGGCAGCATTATTCGAGAATCGTGATCATGGTGGGACTGGCCGAGCCCGCCGTCGCCTGTCGCTCGCGCTACCTGCGTAGTCACACCAAGTTTCAACCCTAACTCACTGATCCGCATGCTTTATCCCTGGCAGAAAGAAGACTGGCAACGGCTGAACGCGCTGCGCGAGCGGCTCCCGCATGCCTTGCTCATTCACGGCCAGCAAGGCATCGGCAAGCGCGACCTGGCGCTGCATTTTGCACAGGGGCTGCTGTGCGAGACGCCGCGCCCCGATGGCCAGCCTTGTGGCACATGCCCCGCTTGCCACTGGTTCAGCCAGGGCAACCATCCGGACTTCAGCGTGGTGCGCCCGGAGGCCATGGAGGCGGCGGGCGACGCGGAGACGGATGAAAGCGGCAAGAAGAAAGCGCCCAGCAAGGTTATCCGCATGGAGCAGGTGCGGGCCCTGATCGAAACGGTCGGCATCGGCACGCACCGCGCCGGGCGGCGCCTGGTGGTGGTCTATCCGCTCGACGCCTTGCAGCATGAAGGCGCCAACGCCTTGCTCAAGACGCTGGAGGAGCCGCCGCCGTCCACCGTGTTCCTGCTGGTGACCGACCGGCTGGACCGCGTGCTGCCCACCATCCTGTCGCGCTGCCGCCAGTTTTCCGTACAACGGCCTACGGCCGACGCTGCCATGCGCTGGCTGAGCAGCCAGGGCGTGGGGGACGCCGAGGCGCAGCTGGCGCTGGCCGGAGGCTCGCCGCTGACCGCGCTGCATGCCGCCGAGGCAGAGGAGCAGCCGATGCAGCGCTGGCTGGTGAGCCAGCTTGGCGCGGGCGCCGGCTTCGATGCGCTGGCGGCCGCCGAGCAGGTGCAGAAGCTGCCCGTACCGTCGGTGCTTGGCATCCTGCAGCGCTGGACGTACGATCTGCTGTCGGCCCGCTTGGCCGCAACCCCGGGGCCGCGTTATTTTCCGCGCGAGCAGGCTGCCCTGGCGCGTTGCGCACAGGCTACGGATGCACACCGGTTGCAGGCGTTCTCCACGCGGCTGGTGGGCCACCGCCGCAGCGAGAACCATCCGCTGGCGGCTCGCCTGGTGATGGAGTCCGTGTTTCTGGAATACCGGCAGTTGTTTCAGTAAGTCGAATTCGTTGAACAAGTCCAATATGGCCTGAAGGCCAAAAGTCAGTAACAAGGGGTCAGTGATGAACACAGACGTGACAGGGGCACGGGGCGCCAGCGTTCCCGGGGCCGCAGGCTTGGCCGCCGCCGGCGGCATCGGGGCACCGACGGTCCCGGGCGCAGCTTCCCGGCCCAACGTGCTTTCGTTGTCGATCAAGGACCAGGCGGGCCTCTACGCGGCCTACATGCCTTTCCTGCATCGCGGCGGGATCTTTGTCCCGAGCAACCGTCCCTTTCGGCTGGGCGAGCAGGTCTTCCTGGTGCTCTCGCTGCTGGACCGGCCGCAGAAGTACCAGATCGCCGGCCAGGTGGCATGGATTACCCCGGTTGGCACGCCCAACAAGACGCCCGGCATCGGGATTCACCTGCCGGATGACGACAACGGCCGCAACCTGCGCCGCGCGGTGGAAGAGATCCTGGGCAAGACCATTGAGTCCGGCCGGCCCAGCCAGACGTTATAGCTGACCTTAGATTTGTGGCTTAAGTCTTTGATGTAGCTGGTTTTTTCCAAGACTTGTTTAGTCTGTCCTAGAAGAAATTCAACAATGCGTGATACCGCCTTTACCGTCCGTCCCGCGCTGCAGCGCGACCTGGCCAACATCGTTGCCATCTACAACAGCACCGTCGCTTCGCGCATGGTCACGGCGGACACCGAGCCCGTGGCGGTGGAATCGCGCCAGGCCTGGTTCGACGAGCATCAGCCTGAGCGACGTCCATTGTGGGTGGCCGAGGACGGTGAAGGGCGCATGGCCGGCTGGCTCAGTTTTTCCGACTTCTACGGACGCCCGGCCTACGGCGCCACCGCCGAAGTCTCGATCTACCTGGACGCCACCCGCCGCGGGCAGGGCCTGGGGCGCTACCTGTTGCAGCAGGCTATCGCGCATGCGCCGCAGATCGGGGTCAACACGTTGCTGGGCTTCGTCTTTGGCCATAACGCGCCCAGCCTGGTCCTGTTCGCCTCGCTGGGCTTCGAGCGCTGGGGCAACCTGCCGCGCGTGGCCGTGCTCGATGGGGTCGAACGCGACCTGATCATCCTTGGCCGGCATCTGACGAAGCCGGCTGAGTAGGACCGCACGCGAGCCAGGCGCGGCCATGCGGCTGGCGCGCTGGCACGACCATATACAATGGCGGGTGGCGCCGCCCGCGGCGGCGTCTCTCTCCGGAAACCGCCCCAATGTTTGTCGATTCCCACTGCCATCTAGATTTCCCCGAACTGGCCGAGCGCCTGCCCGAATTGCTTGAGAACATGCGCGCCAACCAGGTGACGCATGCCCTGTGCATCTCGGTCACGCTGGAAGACTTCCCGCGCGTGCTGGCACTCGCCGAGCAGCATCCGCACCTGTACGCCACCGTCGGCGTGCATCCCGACTACGAGGAGGGCGAGGAGCCCACGCTGGAGCGCCTGCTGGCGCTGTCGGCGCATCCGCGGGTGGTCGGCACCGGCGAAACCGGGCTCGACTATTACCGGCTCGAAGGCCGCAGCATCGCCGACATGGAGTGGCAGCGGGAGCGTTTCCGCACCCATATCCGCGCCGCGCGGCAGACTGGCAAGCCCCTGATCATCCATACCCGTTCGTCTGTCGAAGACACCCTGCGCGTGATGCGCGAGGAAAGCGCGGGCGAAGCCGGGGGTGATGCATTGTTTCACCGAGAACTGGGAGGTCGCCCGGCAATCGCTGGATCAGGGTTTCCACATCTCGTTCTCCGGTATCGTCACCTTCAAGAACGCGGTGGAGTTGCAGGAAACCGCGCGCAAGATCCCGCTGGACCGCATGTTGATCGAGACCGATTCGCCATACCTGGCGCCCGTGCCATACCGTGGCAAGACCAACCAGCCGGCCTGGGTGCGCCACGTGGGCGAGTTCATCGCCAACCTGCGCGGCATCCCGGTTGAGGAACTGGCGGAGCGTACATCGGATAATTTCTTCCGTCTTTTCAAGCATATAGATAGGAAATCTCATGCTTAACATGAAATCTGTCCGACACCTCGCCGCTGTCGCCGCCATGCTGGCAGGCACCATGGCCTGGGCCACGCCTGTCGACGATATGCGCCATGCGGTGGAGTTCGATGACGTCAAGGCGGCCCAGAAGATGTTGGCGCGCGGGGTCAATCCCAACCTGGTGGATGCCAAGGGCAATCCCATGCTGGTGGTGGCGTTGCGCGAGAAGTCGCTGAAGGTGGCGGAGGCGCTGATCCGCGCGAAGGACATCGATTTCGACAAGGCCAATGCGGCCGGCGAGACACCGCTGATGATGGCCAGCCTGCAGAACGAGCTGGGCCTGGTCAAGCTGATGGTCGACCAGATGGAGGTCGAGATCAACAAGACGGGCTGGACGCCGCTGCATTACGCGGCGACCAACGGCAACAATGAGATCGTCAAGTTTCTGGTCGACCATGCTGCCTATATCGACGCGGAAAGCCCCAACGGCAGCACGCCGCTGATGATGGCGGCGCGCGGCGGGCATATCGAGACGGTCAAGCTGCTGCTCGACGAAGGCGCCGACATGCGGCTGAAGAACCAGCAGGGCATGACCGTGATCGACTTTGCCGAGCGCTATCACCAGAAGGAGATCGCGGACGGACTGAGGTCGCGCTGGCAGAAGCTGTATCCGCAGACGCCGTTAAGCTCGCAGCCTCCGCAAAAGGGCTGGAACTGAGATGAAGAAAAACGCGCCAGGCTAAAACCGCTGACAAACCTGATGCATTAGCCGAAGCCGCCGAACGGGCCAAAGCCGCGCGCCATGACGACGGCTATTTCTCCCTCTCCCCTCAGGGGGAGAGGGCTGGGGAGAGGGGTGGCTTAGCTAGGAGCTACTTGAAGCGAGGCCCGAGGTGTTTTTCAGCACGCAGGCGTGACGAGCGCCCGCCCTCTCCCCCAGCCCCTCTCCCACAAGTGGGAGAGGGGAGCACGACAACGCAGATCCGGCTTTGTCATCAAGCTGACGCGCCGGGCTAAAACCCGGCGCGTTTTTGCTTGGTTCTTGCCCAAGCGCCCACGCGTTCAGACTTTCAAGCGTCGTCGGCCAGCCGCATGCCGGTGAACTGCCAGCGCTGGTGCGGGTAGAAGAAATTGCGGTAACTGGCGCGGATATGCGATTCCGGCGTGACGCAGGAACCGCCGCGCAGCACCATCTGGCTGCACATGAACTTGCCGTTGTATTCCCCCACCGCGCCGGCGCTAGGCCGGAAGCCCGGGTAGGGCTGGAAGGGGCTGGCAGTCCATTCCCACACGTCGCCAAACATCTGCCGCAACACGCCGGACGTATTCTGGCGATCGGGCAGGGGCCGAAGCACGCGTCCCTCGACAAAATTCCCGGTAGCCGGCAGGTTGCGCACGGCGTGCTCCCATTCCGCCTCGGTGGGCAGGCGGCGCTCGGCCCAGCGGGCAAAGGCATCGGCCTCATAGAAGCTGATATGCGTGACCGGGCTGTCCGGATCCACCGGCTGCATGCCGCGCAGGCTCATTTGCCACCAGGTGCCTTCGCGCTCCTCCCAGTACAGCGGCGCCTCGATGCCCTGTTCGCACACCCAGCGCCATCCATCCGACAGCCATAGCCCGGCGGTACGGTAGGCGCCATCCTCGATAAATTCGAACCACTGGTGGTTGCTGACCGGGTGCGAGCACAGCTGGTACGGCTGCAGCAGCACGTTGTGGCGCGGGCCTTCGCAATCGAAGGCAAAGCCGTCGCGGTCATGGCCGATGGCGACCACGCCGCCGGCAAAGCGGATCCATTCCGCAGCCGGGCGCGGATCGGCGATCACGGGCGCCAGCAGCTCCGGCGCGAAGGCCGGCTTCAGCGGGTTTTGTGCGAACAGATGCAGGATGTCGGTCAGCAGCAGCTCCTGGTGCTGTTGCTCGTGGTTCAGGCCAAGCTCGATCAGCGCCGCCTCGGCATCGGTCTGCGCGCTGGTCAGCAGCCCGAGCATGGTTTCGTCGACGGCCTCGCGGTAAGCCAGGATCTCGTCGAGCGACGGCCGCGACAGCAGGCCGCGGCGTGGCCGCGGGTGGCGGGCGCCGACGGATTCGTAGTAGGAGTTGAACAGGTAGCGATACTGCGGATCCAGCGGCTCGTAGTCCGGGATACGCGCCGTCAGCACGAACTCCTCGAAGAACCAGGTGGTATGCGCCAGATGCCATTTGGCGGGGCTGGCGTCGTCCATGGACTGCACCGTGGCGTCGGCGTCGGTGATGTCGGCGACCATGGCCTCGGTGGCCGCGCGTACGTGGCGGTACTTGGACAGCAGGGCTGGCTCGTGCGGCGGATGCACGGCGCTGGCAGGCAGCAGGGCAGAGGACATGCGGGCTCCCGGATCGGACTATGCATCTGCCGCGGATGCCGCTTTGGGCTGCGGCTGGCCGTGGCGTGTGGATTGCGGACAGGTTCCGACCCAGGCCTGCACAACAAGGCCGCGCGGGCTTCCCCCTGGATGGACATGCACCGAAACCGCTAAGGCGTTCGGAACCATCATAGACCCGATCGCGCGGTGGGCATAGCAGGCTCGCGCCTACACGAATCCATAGCAGGGCGCGGCGCTGCAAGACACGCGGGCGCAAGCGCAAAACGCCCGCCGGCATGACTGCGGGCGGACGTCTTGCGCTTCGGCGGTGCGGCGCGAGGCCGCACCGCCGCGATCAGGCTGCCAGTGCTGCCACGGCGCCGTTGGCGGCGACCAGGCTGGCTTCGCGGGCTTCGGGGCCCATTGCCAGGCCGTGGGCGCGCACGTACGTGATGTCGGTCATGCCCAGGAAGCGGAACACCACGTCCACGGTCTGTTCATGCAGGTCCAGGGCGTTGGCGTCCTGGCGCACGCCGCCGCGCGACGAAACCACGATCACGCGCTTGCCGCCGGCCAGGCCGACCGGGCCGGTCTCGGTGTACTTGAAGGTGCGGCCAGCCTGGGCGATGCGGTCGATCCAGGACTTGAGCTGGCTGGGGATGCCGAAGTTGTATTGCGGCACACCGACGACCAGCACATCGGCTTCGAGGAATTCCTTGAGGAAGGCTTCAGTGCGTTGCAGCTCGCTCTCCTGCACGGTGTTGAGGCCGTCCTTCGGGCCGCCCAGCACGGGCAGCAGCGCGCCGGACAGGTGCGCCGGTGCGTCCTGGTCCAGGTCGCGCACGGTCAGGGTGGCTTCAGGGTGCTTGGCGCGCAGGTCGGCAACCACCTTGGCGGTCAGGCTACGGGAAGCGGAATGGCCGCCAAGTACGCTCGAGTCGATTTGCAAGATCTTCATGTTCATCTCCACTGGGGTTCGGGTTGGATGAATGAAAGATAGCGGTCTGCCATTGATGCCGGTAGTGGGGCAAAATAGAACTTATTGTTCCAGGGGCAGAACGCAAGCCGAGCTGCTACCCTGGCGCGCTCCTTTCCCCAAGGATGACCCATGCAAGACCTGAACGACCTTTCGCTGTTTGCCCAGGTGGTCCAGCACGGCAGTTTCTCGGCCGCGAGCCGTGCCAGTGGCGTGCCGAAATCACGGCTAAGCCGGCGCATTGCCCAGCTGGAGCGCGACCTGGGGGTGCAATTGTTGCGCCGGACCACCCGGCAGGTGCGCGTGACGCCCATCGGCGAGGCCTACTACGAGCGCTGCCGCGCCATGCTGGCGGAGGCGGAAGCGGCGCGTGAAGTGATCGACCAGGCTCGTGACCAACCCGGAGGCACCTTGCGCGTGAGTTGCCCCGTGGCGATTGCCCAGAACCTGCTGGCGCCCGCCATCGGGCATTTCATGCAGGCCAACCCCGGCGTGCGCATCGAACTGGAAGCCACCAACCGCCGCGTGGACGTGATCGCCGAAGGCTTCGACCTGGCGCTGCGGGTGCGCGAGGTGATGGACGACTCGTCGCTGGTGGTGCGCACCTACGGCGAGAGCCCGCTCATGCTGGTAGCCAGCCCGGCGTTGCTGGACAGCATCGGCCGCCCGCGCACGCCCGAGGCGCTGGACGGCATGCCCGGCGTCAACCAGAAGCCGCACGACGGCAAGCATGTCTGGACGCTGACCTGCAATACCGGGCAATCGATCTACGTGCCCTACGACCCGCGCCTGGTCACCGACGAATTCGCCTTGCTGCGCGCGGCGGCCATCGCGGGCGTGGGCGTGGCGATGCTGCCGCGCATGTTCTGCCGCGATGCCATCGAGACCGGGGAGCTGGAGGTGCTGCTGCCGCAGTGGATCATGCCGGTCGGGACGCTGCACGCGGTCTTTCCCTCGCGCAAGGGCATGCCGCCGGCGCTGCGGCGCTTCCTGGATTTCCTTGCCGACATCCTGCCCGAAACGGCTTGGAAGGCGGGCATGCAGCCGCCGCGCCAGCCGGGCATGCACCGGCCCATCGGCCAGATCTGAGACGTGCGCGCAACTTGTGCCTTTACCTTCACGGCGCGGCGCACTAAGGTAAATATGCATGTCGCGCGTGGAGCCAGAGGCGCTTCGGCTCCAGGCGGCACATTCGCGCTTTCGTTTTCTGATCCGGACAAGGAGTGACGACCATGAGTGGTTCTCAGCCATCGCAGGACCTGGGCAAGGCGGTATTGCGGATCGTGCTAGGCGTGCTGGTTCTGCTGCACGGGATCTCCAAGCTCATCGCCGGGCCGGGGTTCGTGACGCAGGTGGTGACGCAGGCCGGACTGCCTCCGGCGCTGGCCTATGGTGTCTACATCGGCGAGGTGGTGGCGCCGGTCCTGCTGATCCTCGGCTTGTGGGCCCGGGTCGCCGCGCTGATCGTGGTCGTCAATATGCTGGTGGCGGTGGGCCTGGTGCATATGAAGCAGCTAGCCATGCTGGCGGACACCGGTGGCTGGGCGCTGGAGCTGCAAGCGATGTTCCTGGGCGGCGCCATCGCGGTCGCGCTGCTGGGCGCGGGGCGCCTGAGCGTAGGCGGCGTCAACGGCAAGTGGAACTAGCGTAGCTGCCCGCAGCGCTGCGGGGCGCCCTCAGGGCGTCCAGCGGCCCAGCGTTTCGGCCACGAACATGTCGGGCGGCAGGGCGGGGGACCACAGGTAGCCCTGGCCAAGGTCGCAGCCCAGGGCTTGCAGCGCGTCGCGCTGCGCGGGGTTTCAATGCCCTCGGCCACGCATTCCAGCTTGAGGTCGCGCGCGAGGTTGATGACGTTGCGGCAGATCGCCGCGCGCTGGCTGTTGCCCGGCACCGCCACCACGAACGAGCGATCGAGCTTGATCTGGGTGAAGGGCAGGTCCGCCAGCAGCTTGAGGGTGGCGATGCCGATCCCGAAATCGTCGATGGCCACGCCGTAGCCAAGCAGGCGCAGGCGGTTCAGCGCAATCGACAGGGCACGGGTGTCGTTTACCGGGTAGCCCTCGGTCAATTCGATATTCAGCAACTGGCGCGGCATGCCGCTGGCTTCCACCATGGCGTCGAAGGCGTCGAGCACGCCGGGCCGGCACAGCGTCTGCGCGGAAGCATTGATGCTCAGCGGGATGCGCACGCCGCGCGCCAGCAACTGGCGCTGCACCGACAGGCATTGCTGGCCCGCCAGCTGGAAGATGGCATCGGCCTCGCCCAGCGCCTCGAGCCTCGGGATGAAGAGGTCGGGCCGGATCAGCCCCATGGTCGGATGGCGCCAGCGGCAAAGCGCTTCCGCGCCGGCCAGCGCGCCGGTGCTGATCCTGAACTGCGGTTGCAGCATGATGAAAATGGCGCCGGGCGTCTGCATCGCTGCCAGCAGGTCGCGGTCGTCCGGCTGGCTTGGCGCGGCCGCCGGGGCTTCGGCGGTGAGGTCGCGCTCCAGCGCATCCTGCAGGATTTCTTCCAGCACCACCGCCGAGATCGGCTTGCGCACCGCGCGCACATGGGCGAGTCCAACCGAATCGGCCAGGCTCACGTGGGAATCGATGATGTCGTCCTGCAGCGCGGACACCCATACCCACAGGGGCTGGGCGCCGGCGAAGGCGTGGTCCTTGCGCCGGGTCAGCTCGTCCATCATGCCGGGCCCGTTGAGCCCCGGCATCTCGATATCGCAGAGCACGAGGTCGACCTTGCGCGCGGCCAGCAGGTCCAGCGCGATGCGGCCGTCGGCGGCGCAATGCACGTCGCTCACGCCCAGCTGGGTCAGCAACTGTTCCGCCGCCAGCAACTGGAACGGGTGGTCATCGACCACCAGGGCGGACAGTCCGGCGTAGCGCGTCTGCATGGTTGGCTCGGGATTGGGGCGATGGAAATCGGCCGATGAGAACGGCCGAGTGGATTCGAGGCAGGCTTCGTCCATATTAGCGCACATGCCGCACCGCGGGCACGCCTTCGCACGGGCGGATGCCGACGCCAGCGCGCGTGGTTCGCGTGGCGGGGGAGGGCGCGTGGTGCTGGAAAACAGGCGATATTCCGTTGCGCGTGCCATCTTGGGCGGAAACGCCGCGCCCAGACCCGCTACAATCGTCGCCCGAGGTATTTGATGATGGCGTTTCGATAATGGGTTTTGGCTGGTTCGGATTTTCGACCTTGTGGCTTGTGCCGCTGGTGTGGCGCCAGGTGGCGCGCCTGCTCGCCGGCGAGCGCCGGTTCTTCAGTGGACGCGGCACGCTGCGGGTATGGCTGGGCACGTTGATCGTGCTGTGTGCAAGCGCCTCGCTCGAAGCGCTGACAGGCGCGGCGGGCGAGGGTGGCATGGCAGGCAGCACGTCGGGCGGCAGCGCCGGGCGCGCGCTGGGCACCCTGGTTTCCGGCATACTTGGCTGGAGCGCCAGCCTGCTGCTGATGCTGGGTGTGCTGGCCCTGGCCGCGCCGATGGTGTTTGGCGAAACCTGGCGCAGCCTGTTCCTGCGCAAGCCCAGCTTGCCTGAGCCGGACGAGGCCGACATGGCGCCCCTGCGCACGCCCGCCCGCACCGCGCGCGAGCCGGACAGCTGGGAGACCACCCACCTCGGCGCCACGCATGCCGCGGTGCCGGGCTCGACCGATTACGTGCCCCGCCACAAGGGCATCGAAGCCGTATCGGCGCGGCGCCAGCCGGTCTGGCAGCCGCCGGCGCGCACCCGCAATTCGCCGCCGCAGCCGGGCGAGATCTGGCTGCAGCAGGCCGGGCCGCCGGGCGCCGCCAAGCCTGAGGCCTCCGCGCCCGTATCTCCGCCGCCTGCAGCCAAGGCGCCCGTCAGGCCGGCGCCGCTGCGCACCCCCAGCCAGCCGCAAGCCACCAGCCCGGCAACCGCCCGCACGGCATCCGCCGCGGCGTCGGCTGCGGCGGCCAGTGCCGCGGGGGCAGTGCAGGCGCGCGCCGCCAGTCCTGCCCCGGCAGCGGCTGCACGCGCTACCGTGGTCAGCGGCCCCGTGCGCCAGCCGCAGATGAGCGCACGCTCGGCCATCACGACACTGCCGCAAGCCAACGCGCGACCCGCCCAGCCCGCTGCGGCAAAGAGCGTGACGACGGCTGCCGCGGTGCCGCCGGCTGTCATGCCGGTTGCGCAGGATGACGGTGCGCGCAAGCAGCAAAGCGAACAGGTTGCCGCCGTGCAGGCGCGGCCGGCGGCGGAAGAGCCGGCCAGCCAGGCGCAGGAAACCGAGGTGCTGGAGGCCGAGGCAGCCCCCGCAGTGGCGCCCGCCGAGCCGCAGGCTGTGGCGGTGCTATCCCCCGAGGATGTTGCCATTCCCGCCGCCGCACCCGCCGCCGCACCTGCCACCGCACCCGCTGATGCCCCGCAGGTTGCGCAGCCGCGCGCGGAATCCGCCGGGGAAGGCGCGACGCCCTCCGTGACGTTGGACGAACTCCGCCTGGAAGCCGAGGCGCTGATGGCGGAACTGACCGCACTGGCCAGCGCCTGGAAGTCGACGCGGCCTGCTGCCCCTGCTGCTCCGGCTGCTCCGGCGGCCGATGCGCAGCCTGAGCCGGAAGCCGCCGTTGCCGTCGCCGAGGCAGCCACCGATGCGGTCACCGATGCGGTAAGCGAGGAGGCAGCGCCGGTCGTGGCCGAGGCATCGATCGAAAGCCCGGTGGAAGTGGCAGCCGAAGCCAATAGCGAAGTTGTTGCCGAGGCGTCCGCCATGGATACCGGGGCGGCTGTCCCGGCCGAGTCCGAGGCGGTTGCATTGCCAGATGCTGCCGTTGCGCCCCAGGCGGACGAACCGGCAATCGCTCAGGAGCCGGAAGGCGCCGCCGAGCCGGCCGTGGACGCTAAGGTCGAAGCCAAAGTCGAGCCTGAAGTAGGAGCACAAGCGGCTCCGGAGGCCGACGCCGCTCCCAACATCGTATTCATTCCGGATGCCGAAGCCGACTCCGACATCGAGCCTGCGGCCGAGCTCGAAGACACCACGGAAGAGATCGCCGAGGGCGTTCTCGATGCCAACCTGCTGGTCGAGCACCGCAGCGAGGACAGCGCTCCCAATCCCGAGCCCACGATAGAAGAAGCGCCGGCCCCGTTGCCCGAAACATTGCCAGCCGCGCCGCCGGCGCCAAGCCGCGCATCGTGCTGCCGGCCGTGGTCGGCAAGGTGGTGGCGCTCGATGCGCCGGTAGCCGCCGCGGTATCCGCGGCACCCGCGGCGAGCGCAGTGCCGGCGTCGCAAGTCATTGCCGTCACGCCGCCGCCTTCCCGTATTTCGGACTACCGCTTGCCGGACCTAGGTTTGCTGGAAACCGCCACGGCCGACATCCAGCAGGTGACCGAGGAGCAGTTGCAGGAAACCGGCAACCTGATCGCGCAGCGCCTGGCGGAGTTCAAGGTGCCGGTGTCGGTGGTCGGCGCCTCGGCCGGCCCGGTCATCACGCGCTTCGAGGTGGATCCCGCCATGGGCGTGCGCGGCGCGCAGGTGGTGGGCCTGATGAAGGACCTGGCGCGGGCGCTGGGCGTGACCTCCATCCGCGTGGTCGAGACCATTCCCGGCAAGACCTGCATGGGGCTGGAGCTGCCCAACGCGCGGCGCCAGATGATCCGCCTGTCCGAGATCGTGGCCGCCTCGTCGTTCCTCGCGCATAACTCCCATCTGGTGCTGGCGATGGGCAAGGACATCACCGGCAACCCGGTGGTGACCGATCTTGCGCGCGCGCCGCACTTGCTGGTGGCCGGCACCACCGGCTCGGGCAAGTCCGTGGCGGTCAACGCCATGATCCTGTCCTTGCTGTACAAGGCCACGCCGGACGATGTGCGCCTGATCATGATCGACCCCAAGATGCTGGAGCTATCGGTCTACGAAGGTATCCCGCACCTGCTCTCGCCGGTGGTGACCGACATGAAGCAGGCCGCGCACGCGCTGAACTGGTGCGTGGGCGAAATGGAAAAGCGCTACCGCCTGATGTCGGCGCTGGGCGTGCGCAACCTGGCCGGCTTCAACCAGAAGATCCGCGCCGCCGAGGCCGCGGGCGAGCATGTGCCCAATCCGTTCTCGCTCACGCCCGATGCGCCCGAGCCGCTGCGCACGCTGCCGTTCATCGTGGTGGTGATCGACGAGCTGGCCGACCTGATGATGGTGGCCGGCAAGAAGATCGAAGAGCTGATCGCGCGTCTGGCGCAGAAGGCCCGCGCCGCCGGCATCCACCTGATCCTGGCCACGCAGCGCCCGTCGGTGGACGTGATCACCGGCCTGATCAAGGCCAATATCCCCACCCGGGTGGCATTCCAGGTCTCGTCCAAGATCGACTCGCGTACCATCCTCGACCAGATGGGCGCCGAGAGCCTGCTGGGGCAGGGCGACATGCTGTTCCTGCCGCCGGGCACCGGCTATCCGCAACGCGTGCACGGCGCCTTTGTGGCCGATGACGAAGTGCACCGCGTGGTGGAGCACTGGAAGCAGTTCGGCGAGCCCGACTACGACGAGGCCATCCTCGCGGGCGATCCTGGCGAGGCCGCAGCGTCGGACCTGTTCGGCGAAGGCGGTGGCGATGCGGAGGCCGACCCGTTGTACGACGAAGCCGCCTCCTTCGTGCTCACCAGCCGCCGGGCGTCGATTTCCGCCGTGCAGCGCCAGTTGCGCATCGGCTACAACCGTGCCGCGCGCCTGATCGAGCAGATGGAGGTGGCGGGACTGGTTTCGCCGATGGGCCGCAATGGTGCGCGCGACGTGCTCGCGCCGGGCTCGGGCGAATGACGTTGGCGGCAGGCGTGCCGCTCAACCGGAGACGATGATGGATGCCAAGGGCAACCCGCCGCCTGTGCCGCAGGGGAACCTGCTGGCGCAGGTACCGGTGGACCGGACTGCCGAGCGCTTCGACGCCTTGCTGGAACGGCCCGGCCTGAAGATCGAGCGCATCGTCTCGAACGGCCAGGCCAGCCCGAAGGGCTTCTGGTACGACAGCGCGCAGGACGAATGGGTGCTGCTGGTGAGCGGCAGCGCCGGCCTGCATATCGAGGGCGAGGCCGAGCCGCGCAAGCTTGCGTGCGGCGACTATCTGCATCTGCCGGCGCATTGCCGGCATCGCGTGGCGTGGACCGATGCGCAACAGCCGACCGTCTGGCTGGCGGTGCATTGCAGTGCTCCAAGCCAGATTGAAGGCTAGCGTCGAGCGAGCGCCCGCCCTCTCCCCGGCCCCTCTCCCACTGCGTGGGAGAGGGAGCAAACCGAGCGATCCGCAAGCGCATAGCCTCAATCTCTCGCAGGCTTAGCTCCCCTCTCCCGCGTGCGGGAGAGGGGTTGGGGAGAGGGCGGGCGCGAGCCGAAGCCGGCAGCGCTTAACACTACACTCAGCCCCCGTCAACCGGAAACACCGGCTCCCCCAGGTTCAGCATCAACCGGTTCGCCCACGCAAAGATCGCGATCGAGTGAATCAGGTCGAGGATCTCTGCGTCGCTCACGCCCACCTCGCGCAGGGCGCGCAAGGTGTCGGCGTTGACCGCATCCGGCCGCTCGGTCAGCGCGATCGAGAACTTCGAGATCGCCTGCTCGCGCGCGGTGGTGCCCGCCGTATGCGGGTCCTCGAAGACCTGGGTGATCACATCGTTGCGCTTGGCCAGTTGCTCGAAGCGCTGGGCATGCACCGACGCGCAGTACACGCAGCCGTTGATGCGCGACACCACCGTGCTGGCCAGCTCCCGCTCGGCGCGCGCCATGCCGCCGGGGGCGTACATGATGGCGTTGAAGGCCGTGGAGCGCTGGCGCAGGATCTCGGGCTGGTGCACCAGGAACAGGTAGTAGTCCGATACCTTGGCCTTGGGATGGCTTTCTTCCAGCACCGCGATCTGCTCGGGCGTGGCCTGGTCCACCTGTACCACGTCCAGCCAGGCCTTCCAGTCAAGTACCTCGTTGGTGAAGCCGTTTGCCTTGATGGGTGCGCTCATGCTGCGGCCTCCTGGGATTGCAGGGTTTTCAGGGCCTTCAGGCCGGCTACCAGGCGCACCTGGTAGGACAGGAATGCAATCAGCTGGGCCAGCGTCACCACGTCAGGCGTGGCCAGGCCGGCGGCGGGCAGGGCCTTGAGGGCGGCTTCGTCGCCGGCGACCGGGTTCTCGATCAGGGTGCGGGTGAAGGCGAGGATGGCGCGCAGGCGCGGATCGGCCAGCGATTCCGGATCGCCTTGCCCGGCCACGGCGACCAGGGCGGCATCGGCGCCGGCCTGCGCCAGGCGCGCGCTGTAATGCGCAACCAGTTCCGGCGCGGGTGTCAGGCGCGCGGCATAGAGCGCCACCAGCAGGCGCTCGGTCAGCGGCAGGCCGGGCAGGGCGGGATCGAACAGCGCGTCATAGCTGCCTTGCGTGGAGGCGGCGACTTTCTCGCGCTGATGGCGCAGTGCATGGGTGGCCGAGCCGGCGGCGAGGCCGGCTGCGTGGTCCACCACGTCGGCGGTGGCTGGGTTGGCTTGGGTCATGATGGGTTCTCGGTCTTGACTCAGTGATTTTGTTGTTCGGTCGTTCAGGCCTGGCCGGCATGGCTGGCGACCGCACGCGCCAGGAACTCGCGCACGCCGATCCACGATTGCTCGTCCGCCACGGCATTCGCCGCCGGTGTGCCGCCCGTGGTGCTGATGCGCCTGGACACCGGATGCGCATAGACCATCTGCGTGGTCGGCACGTAGGGGAAGAGGATGGCATGGCCCGCCTCCTCGAAATCCAGGTGCCTGACCGCATGCGGATGCCCGGCCTCGGCCAGCTTGTCCGCCACCATGCGCGAATACAGGCTGGAAGGCCAGGAGCCGTCGTCGGTGCCCGACAGCAGCATCACCGGCCCGCGGATATCCTCGACCCGGATGCGGGCGCGCGCCACCGCGTCGGGGTCTTGCAGCGCGGTCAGGATGGCGCGTTCATGCCGGTGCGGCGCCGGGCCTTCGTCAAAGGGCGCCCAGCTTGCCGTACGGTTGTTCTCCCACACGTGCGGCAGCGGCTTGCCGTGGTGCAGCCAGGCCGGGCCTTCGCGGCCGATGGCGGGGTCGGCGGCGTTCTGCGCGCTGTGCACCACCGCGCCGGGCACGTAGCCGATCACCGCCGACACCAGCTCCGGGAAGGTCGCGCCCAGCAGCAGCACAAGCTCGCCGCCGCGCGACTGGCCCGACAGCGCGATGAAATCGTGCGCCGGCCGGACGTGTTCGCGGATCCAGTACAGGCCTCGCTCGAAGTATTCCAAAGGCGTATTGGAGATGTAGTCCGATAGCCCCGGCGCCTTGAAGTACGCTAATGCCAGCGCGGCGTACCCGCGCGAGGCATAGAGCGCGGCGCGCGGTTCGTTGAGGCCGGCGCCCGAGCCGTTGAGCACCATCACCGCCGGATGCGGGCCGGGGCCCGCGGGCAAGTAAAGCGTGCCGACCAGGCCGTCCTCGCGCACTTCCCGGCGGGTCACACCGGCAGCCGCCAGGCGCTGCACCAGTTCGCCGTTTGTTTCGCCGCCGCCTGCCCGCACCGTGACCTCGGTCACGAGCGGCCGGGTGGCGTCGGCATGGAATTGCTCGCGGCTGTCGCTGTCGACCGGGCGCTGCGACCACAGCAGGCCCATGGCGCTCACGCCGGCGTAGCTGCCGGACAGTGGCGCGTCGCGCTCCAGGTCCACGGTGCCGGCGGCGTCCGCCACGAACACGGCTTCGCTGGCCCAGGGGATACCTCGGCCGCGCAGCGTGCGCGTGGCGATGGCGATGGTTTCGCCGGGGCGCAGGCCCGATACGGAAATCCGCCGCGCGACGTCGATCAGGTCGTCGACCGGCGTGATGTGAAGCTGTGCCATGTTCGCCGCTCCGCCTTACTTGCCGTCGCGCGTGACCATCATCGCCGCGGTGCGGTCGCTGGTCATCGGCGCTACCTTCAGGCCCTTCTTGGCGGCCCAGATGTTCTGGTAGTGGTAGAGCGGCAGCACGCCTACATCGTCCGACACCAGCTTGACCGAGCGGCGCAGGATGGCTTCGCGCTTGGGCACGTCGAACTCGGCGGTGGATTCGTCCAGCGTCTTGTCCACGGCCGGATTGCTGTAGTGGCCCCAGTTGGAGGCGCCCAGGCCCTTCTTGGCATCCACGGTGGCCAGCACGTTGACCAGCGCATAGCTGGCCTCGCCGGTGCCGTTACCCCAGGCCAGCATGCTGACCGCGTATTCGTTCTTGTTGGCGCGGCCGGCGTAGACCGACCAGGGCACCACTTCCACCTGGGTCTTGACGCCGATGCGGGTCCAGAACTGGGCTACCGCCTGCGCGGTCTCGGGGCCTTGCGGATAGCGGTCGTTCGGCGCGTGGATGGTCAGCTTGAAGCCATCCTTGAACCCGGCCTCGGCCAGCAGCTTCTTGGCCTGCTCCGGATCGTAGGGAATGTCCTTGACCTCCGGGTTGTAGCCGAAAGTGCTCTTGGGCATCCACTGGTTGGCCACGCTGGCGGTGTTCTGCAGGATGCGGCCCACCACCGCCTGGCGGTTGATGGCCAGCGACAGCGCGCGGCGCACGCGCACGTCCAGCAGCGGGTTCTTGTCGAGCGGCTTGCCGGCGTTATCGGTGATGTACGGATTTGGGCCGGGCTTGAAGCTCGGCTGCAGCAGCATCACGCGCAGGCCGGCGTAGGGAAACACGCTGACATTGGGCGATTGCTTGAGCTTGGCCAGGTCGGAGACCGACACCTTGTCGATCACATCGACGTCGCCGGACAGCAGCGCGGCGGTGCGGGCCGGGCCGTTGTTGATATAGCGGTAGTTGACCTGCTGCCAGGCCGGCTTGCCGCCCCAGTAGCCGTCATTGCGCGCCATCATCACGCGGTCGCCTGGCGTGTAGGAGATGAACTTGTACGGGCCGGTGCCGACCACGGCACGGCCGCTGTTGTAGTCCTCGGTGCTGGCCTTCTCGCCCACATGCTTGCTGACGATATGGATCGAGGCCAGGTTCAGCGGCAGGTCCGGGTTCGGGATATTGGTCTTGATGACCAGGGTGTACGGGTCCTTGGCGTTCATCGACTCGATGGTGCGCAGGTAGCCCGCGTACGACGCCACGCTGCCCGGCACATTGCGCGCGCGCTGGTAGGAGAAGATGACGTCCTCCGCGCCGAAGGGCTTGCCATCCTGCCACTTCACATCGCGGCGCAGCTTGAATTCCCAGGTCTTGTCGTCCAGCGCCTTCCACGACAGGGCCAGCCCCGGTTGCAGCTTGTTGTCCTTGTTCTCGATCAGCAGGTCCCAGAAATGCAGGTCCACCGAACGGTCGCCGGCGTGGTTATTGAGCTGCGGGTCCAGCGACGAAAGCGGATCGGCAAAGGCGATCGACAAGGACTGCGCGCAGGCCGCGCCGGCGCAGAGCATGGCGGCAACGGTGGCGCTGATCGAGAGGGACAGCAGGCGTTTCATGGGCAGGTTTCCTCGGGGCGATGAGAGTATTTGAGAAGCGTGGCGCGCATTAGCCAACCTCGTTCAGGTGGCAGGCGCTGAGATGGTTCACGGCGATGCCGCGCAGGCGCGGCACCTCGGTCCGGCAGCGCGCCATGGCATGCGGGCAGCGCGGATGGAAGTGGCAGCCCGGCGGCGGCGCCAGCGGGCTGGGAATCTCGCCCTTGATGGCGGTGAAGGTCTTGTGGCGCGAGTCCAGGCGCGGGATTTCCGCCAGCAGCGCTTGCGTGTACGGGTGGTTGGCCTGCCGGAAGATGTCTTGCGTCGGCGCGCTCTCCACCACGCGGCCCAGGTACATGATGACCACGCGGTCCGATACATGCTCCACCACGCCAAGATCGTGGCTGATAAAGAGATAGGTCAGGCCAAGCTGCTCGCGCAGGTCCATGAACAGGTTGAGCACCTGCGCCTGGATCGACACGTCCAGAGCAGCCACCGCCTCGTCGCACACCAGCAATTCCGGCTGCACGGCGAGCGCCCTGGCAATGCCGATGCGCTGGCGCTGCCCCCCGCTGAACTGGTGCGGGTAGCGCTGGCGCAGCGCCGGGTCCAGCCCGGCGCGCTCCAGCTGCGCGCTAACGTAATCGTCGAAGCCGGCCGCGTCCACCAGCCCGTGCAGCCGTGCGCCTTCGCCGACGATGCGGTCCACGCGCAAGCGGGGATTCAGGCTGGCGTACGGATCCTGGAACACCATCTGGATCTTCAGCCGCAGTGCGCGGCGCTCGCTCGCATCCAGGCCCTCGATGCTTTGGCCATCCACACGGATCTGCCCAGCAGACGGCTGCAGCAGGCCGGCCACCATGCGGCCAAGCGTGGATTTGCCGCAACCGGATTCGCCGACCAGGCCAACCACTTCGCCCCGGCGGATCTGCAGGTCCACGCCGTCCACCGCGTGAGTGACGGGCGCGGGCTCCGACCAGCCCATGCGCTGCAGCGCGCGGCCAAAACGGCCGGGATACTGCTCGCCAAAGCGCTTGGCGAGACCATGAGCGTCGATCAGGGCGGGCAATTGCGGCGGCTCGCCGGCAGCGTGTCCGGTCGGCTTCATGCGAACTCCGCGGCAACGGCCGGCTGGCCTGGATGGAAACAGCGTACCTGGCGCATGGCTTGCGGCGAGGTGATGACGGGCGCCTGCCCGCAGGCACTGGACACGCGCGGGCAGCGTGCCGCAAAGGCGCAGCCCGGCGGCATCGTCAGCAGGTTGGGCGTCATGCCGGGAATCTGGCGCAGCCGCTGGCCGCGCTTGTTCAGGCTCGGCAGGCTGCCGATCAGGCCGGCGGTGTAGGGGTGCAGCGGATGGTCCAGCACGGCGTCGACCGGGCCTTGCTCCACGATGCGGCCGGCATACATCACGGCGACTTCATCGGCCAGGCCGGCTACGACGGACAGGTCGTGCGTGATCCAGATCAGCGCGGTGCCATGCTGGCGTGCCAGCTTCTGCACTTCGGACAGGATCTGCGCCTGGATGGTGACATCCAGCGCGGTGGTCGGCTCGTCGGCCATGATCAGGTCGGGCCGGTGCAGCATGGCGATGGCAATCGCCACGCGCTGGCGCATGCCGCCGGAGAGCTGGTGCGGGTAGGCGCGCAGGCGTTCCTCCGGGCTGGGGATGCCCATCATGCCCAGCGTGTCGCGTGCCAGTTCGCGGGCCTGCTTGTGGCTGGCGGGGCTGTGCGCGCGCACGGCCTCGATCATCTGCGCGTCCACCCGCATCACCGGATTGAGCGTCATCATCGGATCCTGGAAGATCATCGCGATGCGGTTGCCCTGCAGCCGGCGCAGCTCCGCTGGCCGCATGCTGGTCAGCTCCCGGCCCTGGAACAGGATCTCGCCGCCGACGATGCGTCCCGGCGCGTCGACCAGGCCCATGATGGAAAAGCCCGTGACCGATTTGCCGGAGCCGGATTCGCCCACCAGCCCGAGGATGCGGCCGCGCGGCACGGTGAAGGACACGTCGTCCACTGCCGGCAGCACGCCCGCCCGGGTTTCGAAGTGCGTGCGCAGATGGCGGACTTCCAGCGTCGGCGCGGCGTTGTTGATGTCCGGCGTGGTCATTTCTGCAACCTCGGGTTGAGCACGTCGCGCAGGCGGTCGCCCACCAGGTTGATGGCCACCACCGTGACCAGCAGCGCGATGCCGGGGAAGAAGCTGATCCAGTATTCGTCGGACAGCATGAACTGGTAGCCGTTGGCAATCAGCAGGCCTAGGGAGGGCTCGGTCACCGGCACGCCCAGGCCGAGGAAGGACAGGGTAGCCTCCAGCGTGATGGCGCGCGCCACCTGCAGCGAGGCAATGACGATCAGCGGCGGCAGGCAGTTCGGCAGGATATGGCCCACCACGATGCGCCAGTTGGAAATGCCCTGGCCGCGCGCGGCTTCTACGTATTCCCGCCGGCTTTCCACCAGCGCCTGGCCACGCGCGGCGCGCGCATAGTAAGCCCACTCCAGGATCACCAGCGTCAGCACCACATTGGTCACGCCCTTGCCGAGGAAGGCCAGGATCATCATCGCGACCAGGATCGACGGGAACGACAGCAGCAGGTCCACGGTGCGCATGATCACGCTGTCCACGCGCCCGCCGGCATAGGCGGCCAGCAAGCCGAGCAGGGTACCGATGACGCCAGCGATCAGCGCCGAGCCCACGCCCACGCTCAGGCTGATGCGCAGGCCGTAGAGGATGCCGGAGAAAATGTCGCGCCCCTGGCCGTCGGTGCCGAGCCAGTAGCTGTAGGTGCCGGTGCCGCTCGGCGTGCCGGGCGCAAGGCGCGCGTCCATGACGTCGAGCTGGAGCAGGTCGTACGGATTCTGCGGCGTGACCAGCGGCGCGAAGACCGCGGCCAGCACCAGGACCACCAGCAGCACCAGGCCGAACACGGCGGTGCGCGAGGCGAAAAATCCGCCGCCATGCGGCGCCACGGCGATTCGCGGCGCAGCGCCTGGGGCGCCGCCGCAGCGGCGGCAGCGGTGTTGTCGATGGCGCTCATGTGGCGGCCTCCAGCCGCACGCGCGGGTCGAGCAGCTTGTACAGGATGTCCACGATCAGGTTCAGCGTGACGAACAGGCACACCACCACGATCAGGTAGGAAACGATCACCGGGCGGTCCAGCGCGTTGATGCTGTCGAGGATCAGCTTGCCGGCGCCGGGCCAGGCGAAGATGCTCTCGGTCACCACCGCAAACGCGATGGTCGAGCCGAACTCCAGCCCCAGCACGGTGACCAGCGGAATCATCGTGTTGCGCAGCACATGGCCCAGCACCACCCGGATCGGCGACAGGCCCTTGGCGCGCGCGAACTTGACCCAGTCCTGCGGCAGCACCTCGCGCACGCCGGCGCGGGTCAGCCGCAGCACCAGCGAGACCTTGAACAGCGACAGGTTGATGGCCGGCAGGATCAGGTGGCGCAGGCCGTCGGCGGTCAGCCACGACCACGGCACGCCCAGCCACTCGGCAGTGGCGCCGCGCCCGCCCGAGGGCAGCCAGCCGAGCCGCACGCTGAAGGCCATGATCAGCATCAGCCCGACCCAGAAGGCGGGCAGCGAGAAGCCGACGATGCTGCCGGTCATCAGCACACGCGAGACCGGATGCTCCGGGTACAGCCCGGCAAAGAGACCGCAGGGCACGCCTACCAGCACCGCCAGCAGCAGCGCCGCGACGGCGAGTTCCAGCGTGGCGGGCAGCCGCTGCAGGATGAGCTGGATGGCGGGCACGTTATAGACAAAGCTGTTGCCCAGGTTGCCATGCAGGGCACCTTGCAGGAAGGCGAGATACTGGCGCCAGAGCGGCTGGTCCAGCCCCAGCCTGGCGATGATGCGCGCGCGCTCGACCTGGTCCACGTCCTGGCCGATCAGGATATCGACCGGATTGCCGATCGCGTGCAGGCCGGCGAACACGATCACCGTCATCGCCAGCACTACCAGCAGCGATTGCGCCAGCCGCTTGGCCAGCCATCGAATCGGCCAGCGGCTCATGATGCGTTCGCCGCGTCGCTGGGCAGCGCCGGGGCGGCCCGGCGGGGACCCACTCATCGCCGAACACTTCGGGCTCGGCGAAGGCTTCCATATTGGCGTAGTGCAGCGCCACGTCCTCCTGGTAGAGCAGGGCGGCGATGCCTTGGCCGAGGCGCCTGGCGCCGTCGCTGATGGCGGGGATGTCGCCGGATACGGTGCCGTGCGTCAGCGCCGCCGGATAGCAGAAGCAGTGGATGCGCGACAGGCCCGGGCAAGCGTGCGTCGTCTTCTCGAGGAATTCGAAGGCCGGGCCAAGGTCCGGCGAGTCCGACAGCTCCTGGTCTTCCTGCCCCGTGGCCGGGGTGTAGCGGTCGCGCCAGTAGCGGATATGGCGGGCGAAGGCGCCGAACTCCTCGCGCGTTTCCAGCGCAATGCGAAAGCCCGTGGAGAAGATCAGGAAATCCAGCTCGAACGCGCCCTTGGGCGTATGCACCAGCAGCCCGTCGCCGGCTTGCTCGATGCGCTCGATCGGGCAGGCCAGGTTGAAGCGCGCGTTCTCGTGCTGGGAGACCCGCAGCGTGCTGCCGCGCGGCGGCGGCACCTGCTGGGCGTTGATGTAATGGCGGATGCGCCATTTCCAGTCATCCGGCAGGCCGGGATGGCCGTGCGTGAGGCCGGGGTTGCCCGCGCCCTTGCCCTTGTTGACGCGGGGGATGTCGGCGCGCCGTATCAACAGGTCGACGCTGGCCGCGCCCGCCTCCAGCGCGGTGGCGGCGCTGTCCATGGCGGACGCGCCCGCGCCGATCACGCCTACGCGCTTGCCGCGCAAGGTGCTGTAGTCGAACACATCGCTCGAATGCGCCCAGCGCGAGCGCGGCAGGTCCTGCGCGAAGGGCGGCACGTGCGCGCCGCCCAGTCCGTCGCGGCCGGTGGCCAGCACCACGCGGCGCGCCAGCACGGTCTGCGCGCCGGCGGGCGAGCGGATTTCCAGCACCACCAGGCCATCGGGGCGGGGCACCACACGCTCGACCCCGTGTTCGTTGCGCACGTCCAGGTCCAGCACCCGGCGATACCAGCGCAGGTAATCCATCCATTGCAGGCGCGGGATCTTGTCCAGCGCTTCCCAGGCGTCGGCGCCGAACTGCGCCTCGAACCAGGCGCGGAAGGTCAGGGCGGGCAGGCCCAGCGCGGGGCCGGTGAGCTGCTTGGGCGAGCGCAGCGTTTCCATGCGCGCGGTGGTGGCCCAAGGGCCTTCGAAGCCTTCCGGCGAGCGATCGAAGATGCGCGCGTTGATGCCCAGGTGCTTGAGCGTGGCCGCCGCGGCCATGCCGGCCATGCCGCCGCCGATCACGGCCACGTCCAGCACTGGCTCGCCGTCGTGCGTGCGCGCCACGGTCCAGCTTTTGGCGGGCAGTTCCAGCCAAGACAGGTCCTGGCGCAGGCGCGCTTCCAGGGCGGCAAGGCCGGCGGCGTTGGCGGCGGCTGCCGGGAAGGTGTCAGCGGGCGAGTTCATAGGTCGGTTTGTTCCGTGTCGTAGGGCGTGCCGGCGGCCGGCTCGGTGGCGGCGGCGTCGCCATACAGCGCTTGCAGCAGCGCGCCGTGCTGTTCCGGTCCGCGCTGGGTAAAGTCCGGCAGCAGCGCGCGGGCCGCGTCAGCCAGCGTGTCGATCAGCGCCAGCACCGCCGCGCTGGCGGGCCTGGCCTGCGGGGTGATCACGCCAAAGTAAAAGGGAATGTCGGCATCGATGGGGCGCACCACGATATCGGCCAGCGGCACGCCGCGCGCGGTCACCGGCTCCAGCACGGCAATGCCCAGCCCGGCGCGCACGGCGGTGAGCGCATTGAGCGAGGAGTTGGTGTCGATCAGCGCGGCCGGCTCCACCCCGGCGCGGGCAAAGGCCTCGTCCAGGCGGCGGCGCAGCCGGTAGGGGTTCTGCATGGTGACGATGCGCCGGCCGCTGCAGGCGGCCAGAGGAATGGTGGCCAGCGCCGCCAGGGGATCGTCGGCGCGTACCGCGGCCACGCAGGCAGCCTGCCCGATCCAGTGCACGGTCACGCCGCGGTGCTCCAGCGGCAGGCTGGTCAGCCCGATCTCGGCCGCGCCGGTCAGCACCGAATGCACGACCTTTTCGGGGGAGGCGCTATTGATATGGATGTGGCTGGCGTGGCTGGGGAGCCTGCCTTCCCGGCCGTTGTGGCCGTCGCATGATCCGGCTGGTGGCCGGCCAGGGCCAGGGGCAACAACCCGGCCGCCAGGGCCGGCGTGGCCGCGATCTGCAGCGAGCGGTTTTCCTCGCGGGCGATTTCGGCGGCGCGGGCGCGGATCTGCTGCAGGCCGACCAGCGCGTGCTCCACCTCCTCATACAGCAGGAAGCCACGCTCGGTAGGGCTCACGCGTGGCCCGCTTCTGGCGAACAGCGCAAAGCCGATCTCGCTTTCCAACTCCTGGATCAGGCGCGTGATGGCCGGCTGGGAGCGCCCCAGCAGGCGCCCGGCGGCGGTCACGCTGCCGCTGGTCATGACTGCCGCGAAGGCTTCCAGTTGCCGGATTTCCATGGGGGCCCGAGTTGCTGATGCTATGTATGTGTTTTGTGGATTCTCACCCTGCTAGCATTCAGATTGCAAATACTATTTTCATATGTGCTCATGCGGCACAAAGTGGGTGCGCGCCGGCGTCGCTGTCGAGGCCATGCACGTATCATGTGATGAACCGGCCCGGCAGTCCGCGTGCCACGCACCATGCCCAGGAGAGCGCTTCATTTGACCTTGCAACCCGGAAGCCCGCGCCGTACCGAGCCTTGGCTGGCCATGCTCCTGTGCTGGGCGCTGGCCTGCCTGTCGCTGCTGGCCGCGGCCGGCACGGCCCGCGCCGATACCCTGCGGGTCGGCTCCAAGCGCTTCACCGAGTCCTACATCCTCGGGGAAATCCTCACCCAGGCCGCTGCCGCCCAGGGCAGCGCACAGCACACGCCGGGCCTTGGCAACACAGCGATCGTGTTCGAGGCGCTCAAGGCCGGCAGCATCGACCTGTATCCCGACTACACCGGCACCGTTTCCAGCGAAATCCTCAAGCTGCCCGCCGGCGCCAGCCTGGCGCAGATCAACCAGGCGCTGGCGCCGCTGGGCCTGGCGGCAGGGATTCCGCTTGGCTTCGAGAACACCTATGCGCTCGCCGTGGAGGCGCACAAGGCGCAGCAACTCGGGCTGGCGACGCTGGGCGACCTGGCCGCGCGGCCGCAACTGCGTCTCGGGCTGTCGCATGAATTCCTGGGCCGGGCGGATGGCTGGCCCGGGCTGGCGCAGCGCTACGGCTTGCGCCAGCGGCCGCTCGGGCTGGACCACGGCGTGGCCTACGAAGCCCTGGCCAACGGGCAGGTCGACGCCATCGACATCTATTCCACCGACGCGAAGATCCGCAAATACGGGCTGCGCGTGCTGACGGATGACCGCCATTACTTCCCCCGCTATGACGCCGTGGTGCTCTACCGCCTGGACCTGCCGCAGCGCTTCCCGGCCGCCTGGCAGGCATTGACGGGGCTGGCCGGCAAGGTGAGCGCGGCGGACATGATCGCCATGAATGCCGCGGCGGAACTGGATGGGCAATCCTTTGCCGCCGTGGCGCGGGCCTTCCTGGCGCATGGCAATGCCGGCGCGACGGACGCAACGGCCGGCGCGCGCGCCGGCCTAGCCGGCACCTTGTTTGGCCGCGATACCCTGCGGCTGACCTGGCGCCACCTGGCCCTGGTGCTGGGTGCGGTTGGCGCGGCCACCTTGCTGGGCGTGCCGCTGGGCATCGTCGCCGCGCGCCGGCAGCGGCTGGGGCAGGCGCTGATGGCCGCGGTGAGCGTGCTGCAGACCGTGCCGTCGCTGGCCCTGCTGGCGATGCTGATCCCGCTGCTGGGGCGCATCGGCGTCTGGCCGGCGATGGTGGCGCTGTTCCTCTATGCGCTGCTGCCGATCGTGCGCAACACGCTGACCGGCCTGCAGCAGGTGCCAGCCGGCATGCGCGAGGCGGCGCGCGCCCTGGGCTTCACGCCCGGCCAGGTGCTGCGCTATGTGGAGCTCCCGCTGTCGATGCCGGTGCTGCTGGCCGGCATCAAGACGGCCGCCATCATCAGCGTGGGCACCGCCACCATTGCCGCCTTTGTCGGCGCTGGCGGCTATGGCGAGCGCATTGCCACCGGGCTGGCGCTGAACGACCATGTGCTGCTGATGGCGGGCGCCATCCCGGCCGCCGTGCTTGCGCTGCTGGTGCAGGCCGGGTTCGAGCTGGGGGAATGGTATCTGGGCAGGCATGCCCGGGGCGGAACGATAACCTGACGCGCCTTATTGCAATTGCGCCTTCGCCAGCTCGCCCAGCTTGGCCACGGCGGCTTCCACCGCATCGCTCCACAGGTGGCCATAGTTCAGCCGGATGCAGTTGCGATAGCCTTGGCGTGCTGAAAAGATCGGGCCCGGCGCAATGCCGATGCCATGTTCCAGCGCCGCGCGATGCAGCGCCAGCGCATCGAATCCGGCGGCAAACTCCACCCACAGGAAGTACCCGCCGGCGGGCTGCGAGACCCGCACGTTCTCCGGGAAATGCCGGCCGATCGCCGCGATCAGCTGGCCCTGCTGCATCTCCAGCAGATGGCGCAGGCGCCGCAGGTGCTTGTCGTAGCCGCCGTTCTGCAGGTACTCGGCCAGCGCCACCTGCGTGGGCACGCCCGCCGACAGCGTGGTCATCAGCCGCAGGCGCTTGATCGCCTCGCCATACCGCCCGGGCGCTACCCAGCCCACCCGGAAGCCCGGCGCCAGCGTCTTGGAAAACGAGCTGCAATGCATGACCAGCCCTTCCTGGTCGAAGGCCTTGGCGGGCAGGGGGCAGCGATTGCCGAAATACAGCTCGCCATAGACGTCATCCTCGATCAGCGGTACGCCGTGGCGTGCCAGCAAGGCCACCAGCGCCTGCTTCCTGGCCTCGGACATGCTCGCGCCCAGCGGATTCTGGAACTGCGTCATGAACCAGCAGGCCTTGATCGGATGGCGCTGGAGCGCGGCATCCAGTGCGTCCAGGTCGATGCCTTCGCGCGGGTCCACCGGGATCTCCACCGCGCGCAGGCGCAGCCGCTCCAGCGCCTGCAGCGCGGCATAGAAGCCGGGCGATTCGATCGCCACCACGTCGCCGGGCTGGGTCACCGCCATCAGGCACAGGTTGAGAGCTTCCAGCGCACCGTTGGTGACGATGATCTCGTCGGTGGGCTGCGGCGCGCCCGCGCCGAGGTAGCGCAGGCCGATCTGCTGGCGCAGGGCCAGGTGGCCGGCGGGCATGTCGTTGACCGAATACCAGGGATCGAGCTCGCGTCCGGCCCGGGCCAGGGATTTGCCCAGCCGCTCCCAGGGGAACAGTTCGGGCGAAGGGAAGGCCGAGCCAAGCTGGATGAGCTGCGGATCGCGCGCGGCGTCCAGCACCGAGAAGACCAGCTTGGAAATATCGACATCGGTCGAGACCTGGTGCGAGGGTGCGAGGGCCGCACGGCCGGTTGCGGCAGTGGCCGGCCGACCTGGCCGGTCACGTAGTAGCCGGAGCGCTCGCGTGCCCGCACCAGCCCGCGCTCCTCCAGCCGGTAGTACGCCTGGAACGCGGTGGCCGGGCTCACGCCGAACTGTGTCACGGTCTTGCGGATCGACGGCATCTTGGCGCCGGGCGGCAGGTTGCCGTTGCGAATGTCCTTGGCCAGCGTTTCCGCCAGTTCTTCGTAGCGCTTCATGAGGGCAGGGGGCGTTGCCGTGGAAAAGGACGGGCGCAGTATCAGGCGCTCAAACTGATACGCAAAATTATCGCAGATCTGATTCTGTTATTCCTTGCCAGCCGACGCCATAATCCCCCGTAACTACCAAAAGCCAAAGCGCCGCAAGGTCACGCGGCGGTTGGCAAGCATGTAAGGAAGAGCGAAATGAACCCCTTGAGATTGGTGCTGACGGTGTTGTGGGGATTTTTGGCCTGCGCAAGGGCCAGGAACATATGCGCGACCTGCAGGCCGTGCGGCCGGTGCCGTTGATCCTGACCGGCGTGGCGCTGGCAGCGGGGCTGGTGCTGCTGCTCGTGTCGCTGGCCCATTGGGCGGTGACGCACGCCTGAAACGCGAGCCCGTCAATCCATCCCGTGCCCACGGGGCCATCCAGGCCCGCAACCACGAAGTACAGCCCGCTGCGTGCGGGCTGTGCACATTCGCCGCACTGAACGCCAGCGCGGCGCTTAAAACGATAATCAGCCCCATGCGCTTTGCCATAAGGCGGTTTTCCGCTTCCGTTGCCTTTGCTGTCCTATTGCTGGCGCCATGCTTCGCGGCGGCGGCCGACGCCCCCGGCGCCGCGCAGATCGAGCGTGGCCGCTACCTGGCCAAGGTTGCCAACTGCGCGGCCTGCCACACCAGCGCCGGCGGCGCGCCCTTTGCCGGCGGCTTGCCAATGAAGACCGGCCTCGGCACCGTCTATTCGACCAACATCACGCCGGACGTGGACAGCGGCATTGGCGCTTACTCGTTCGAGGAATTCGACCGCGCACTGCGCGAGGGCGTGGCCAGGCATGGCAAGCGGCTATATCCCGCCATGCCTTACCCGTCCTACGCCAAACTCGCCGAGCTGGACGTGCAAGCGTTGTACGCCTACCTGCGCACCGAAGTGAAGGCCGTGCGGCAACACGCCGCCGAGCCCGAAATGCGCTGGCCGTTCGGCATGCGCTGGCTGCTGCGCGTCTGGAACTGGCTGTTCCTGGAGTCCGGCCCGGTTCGCACCGACGCGGGCCAGAGCGTCGCGTGGAATCGCGGCGCTTACCTGGTCCAGGCGGTGGCCCACTGCGGCGCCTGCCATACGCCGCGCGGCACGCTGATGGCCGAGAAGGGGCTGGATGAGCGCAGCCGCCACTTCCTGGCCGGCGCCAGCGTGGAGGGCTGGGCCTCCACCAACCTGCGCGGCGATCCGCGCACCGGGCTGGGCAACTGGTCGCGCGAGGACATTGCCGAATACCTGCAAACCGGCCGCAACACGCACGCGACCTCCTTTGGACCGATGTCCGAGGTGATTGCGTCGTCCACGCAGTTCATGACACGCCCGGACCTGGAGGCCGTTGCCGCGTACCTCAAGTCAGTGCCCGGAGCGCGCAGCGACGAAACGCCATATGTCTATGACGCCAGCACCGCCGACACGCTCGCGCAGGGCCGTTTCGACGCCACCGGCGCGCGCCAGTACGCCGAGTTCTGCATGCCCTGCCATGGCGCCAACGGAAAGGGCTTTGCCCGTGTTTTCCCGCCGCTGGCGGGCAATCCCACCGTGGTGGATCCCGATCCGTCCTCGCTGGCCAACCTGCTGCTCGATGGCGCCGTGACCGCGCACGTGGGCACCGCGGCCACCGATTACCACATGCCCGGCTATGGCTGGACGCTGGACAACCAGGAACTGGCGAACGTGCTGACCTTTATCCGTACGGGCTGGGGCAACCAGGCCAGCCCGGTCAAGGAATCGACTGTCGCTGCCCGCCGCGCCGCGCTCGGCCGCCAGCGGGACGCCGCCGCATCCCGTTGAGCCCGCGCGCCACCCAAATCAAGCGAATCCTATTGCCATGACCATCACGCGCAGAGATTTCCTCAACGGCGCCGCACTCACCATCGCCGCGGGGCTGGCGCCCTCCCAGCTATTGCAGGCCGCCGAACGTGGCGCCGGCTACCCGCCGGCGCTGACCGGGCTGCGCGGCAACCATGCGGGCACCTACACGCTCGCGCACAGCCTGGCCCGCGAGGGCGCCAAATATCCCGCCGTGATGGCGCGCGAAGTCTTCGACCTGGTGGTGGTGGGTGGCGGGCTCAGCGGGCTGGCGGCCGCGTGGTTCTACCAGCGCCGCTTTGGCGCCGGCAAGCGCATCCTGATCCTGGACAACCACGACGATTTCGGCGGGCACGCCAAGCGCAACGAGTTCACTGTGCGCGGGCAGAAACTGGTGACATACGGCGGCAGCGCCGAGATGCCATCGACCGCGCTGGACAGCCGCGCGGTGGCCACGCTGCTGGCCGGCCTCGGTGTGGACGCGAAGCGCCATCAGGCCGCCGAGCGCGACCCGTACCGCGAGCTGGGCATGGGCCGCTCGGTGTTCTTCGACCAGGAGCATTTTGGCCGGGACCAGCTGCTTGCCGGCGATCCGTTTGCGGGGCTGATCGATGCCCGCAATGGCATGGGCGCAGGCATGGGCGCGCAGCCTGCGGATGCCGCCGCCTTCAAGGCCTTCCTCGACCAGGCACCGCTGCCGCAGCAGGACCGCGCCGCGCTGGCGCGGCTGGCCGACGGCGGCACGGATTACCTGGCCGGCATGAGCGACGGCGAGCGGCTGGCCTACCTGAAGCGCACCAGCTACGCGGCCTTCCTGCGCGAGAAGGCCGGCCTGGGACTGGACGGCCAGCGCTTGTTCCGCAGCCGCAGCAACGATGCCTATGCGCTCGACGCCGACGGCGTGTCCGTGTTCGACGCGCTGGCCATCGGCTTGCCGGCCGGCAAGAGCATGCCAGCGCCCAGCCTCAACCAGCGCCTTGGCAAGTCGCCCGCGTCCAAGCTCTGGTTTGCCGATGGCAACGCCACGCTGGCGCGGCTGCTGGTGCAGAACCTGATCCCGGGCGTGGCAAGCATCGCCAGCCCCGACGCGATCGGCGCGGCTAGCTTCGACTACAGCCGGCTCGATAGCGAGGATGCAAAGGTGAAGGTGCGGCTGAACAGCACGGCCATCGCCGTCGAACCCGACCAGCGCATCACGCGTGTGACCTACGGCTGGAAGGGCAACCTGCACAGGGTCGAAGCCGCGCACGTGGTGCTGGCCGGCTACAACATGATGATCCCGTTCATCATGCCCGGCCTGCCGGATGCGCAAAAGCAAGCGTTGCGATCCGACGTGAAGGCGCCCGTGGTCTACACCAAGGTGGCGCTGGACAACTGGCGTGCCTTCGAGGCGCTCAAGACCAGCCGCATCCACGCGCCCGCCATGGCCTACACCGACCTGTGGCTGGAGAAGCCGGCCGGCGCGCGTCCGGCCGATCCGGTGGTGCTGCATATGCTCTATGTGCCCACCGTGCCGGACAGCGGCATGCAGGCGCGCGAGCGCTTTCGCGCGGGGCGCGCCTTCTTGCTGGGAACGCCATTCAGCGAGCTGGAGAAGGGCGTGCGCAGCCAGCTCGATCGCATGCTGGCGCCAGGCGGCTTTGCCGCCAAGGACGTCATCCGTGGCATCACGGTCAACCGCTGGGCGCACGGCTACAGCTACATGCCCAACAGCTTGTTCGAGGAAGAAGCGGCAGCGCAGGCCGTGCTGGAGCGCCTGCGCGCCCGCGCCGGCAACGTGGTGATCGCCAATAGCGACAGCGCCGGCAGCCCGTCGTTGACGTCCGCCATTGATCAGGCGTGGAGGGCGGTGGGCGAGCTGGCTGGCTGACCGACGGCCTCGCCGTCCAGGTTTTCGCAGATAAAGCGGCGCTCGCGCTGGTCGTGCACGTGGCGGTCGTATAGCTGCGACAGCTCGGTGAAGGTTTCGTACGGTTCCTCGAACCAGTAACGCATGATCTCGACGTCGTTGTTCAGGCTGTGGACGAAATGCAGGTGGCTGCGCTCCAGCGGGCGCAGGAGCAGGTTTGAGGCAGGGCGCCTCATGCCGCAATGCCAAACAGGCGGCGGCTGTTGCGGGTGCACTGCTCCGCCACTTCGCGCGTGGTCAGTCCCTTCAATTCGGCGACCGCCTGTGCGATCCAGGGGAGATTGGCGGGCTCGTTGTAGGGCCGCCGGTTCTTGTGGTTCTTCGGGCCGAGATAGGGGGCATCCGTTTCCAGGTGCAGCCGCTCGAGCGGGATGGCCTGCACGGCTGCTCGCAGCGCCTGGCCGCGCTTGAGATCCGTGACCCAGCCGGTGATGCCGATGTCCAGGCCTAGCGCTACGAAGGCGGCGGCTTCATCGGCTGCGCCAGTGAAGCAGTGCACCACGCCGTGGGCGCCCGCGCGCACGGCGGGTGCCACCATGGCGTAGAAATCCTCGAAGGCGTCCCGGCAATGGAGGAACAGCGGCTTCTTCCAGCGAGCCGCGGCCTCAAGCTGTGCCTCGAAGGCATGGCGCTGGTCGGCGGGCGTCGAGAAGTTGCGGTTGTAGTCGAGCCCGCATTCCCCGATTGCCACCACGCCAGGGCTCTCCCAAAGGGCCTGGAGGGACTGCAGGACCGCTGGCGACCAGTCCTTGGCGCCGTGCGGGTGGACGCCGGCCGTGGCAAAGAGGAGATGGGGATGCCGGCTGGCCAGGTCGCGTGCCTTCCGGCTCGATTCCAACGAGGTGCCGGTGGCGAGGATGCCGACCACGCCCGCTGCGGTGGCCCTCTCAAGGATCGCGTCGGTGTGCGGGGCGATCTGGGAGGAGTGGAAGTTCACGCCAATGTCGATCAGGTGCATGTCTCTGGCTAAGGGAGTGGGGTGGCTGGCGATACACAGGCGTGCAGTCTAACCAGGACAGTGCGAGGCGGTTGTTTGCGCGGTTGCTCGTGAACTATGCGTTGCGCAATGCAGACGCGCACTTGAAAAACTTCGCAGTGGTCTATATCTCTGTAGAGGAAGTGCGGCTGGCGCCGGTGTGCAACATTGTCACGGTGACGGCCTACCGCGAGTACCAGGCCAGGCGGATATCCCGGGGCTGCCGCTGGCAGGCAAGCGGACCTGGGCATCCGGGCAGGGAAATCGGCATCCGCCCCGCCAAGAGAAGAAGTCGGCCTTTCCGGGCCTGGTAGCCTGGCTGGCAAGAAAAAAACAAATGTGTATGTAAATCCTGACGGTACTTTCGGCCACAAATCTCGATGATGCCATATCGGCCTTTTGCATCACATTTAACGGGTAATTTGCCCGTTTTGTGGGTAAAAAGGGGCTATTGCCTAGCATGGAGTGGCCTGGCAACGCAAATTTAAGAGGGGCTGAAGGACCTCGGCGATGCGGTAAATAACTTTTAGCACGTGCTGCGTCGCACCAACGAAGGTAGAATATCGCCCTTTGGCCTAAACGAGCGCAGACCACCATACTGGGAGAACCCGGTAGTGGTGGCGTCAGCCATGCATCTCTCGACAGGTACCCATCCTGTGATGGGTCACAGCCAGAGGTGCGTTGGGTGTACCCTCGTACGGGCAACAGCAACAGTTAAGAAGTAATTCAGCAAGGGAGCAGCAGTTAATGGCGAGTGGCGCACAACGGACGGTGGCAGAAACAAAGACAGCATTGACCGGCAAAAAGCCTGTCGGCAGGGGTGCGGCGTCCACGACTCAAGCTGATCCCGCAACCGAAGCAACGGAGCGCAGCCAGCAACTGCGCGCACTGATCCAGCTGGGCAGGGAGCGAGGCTACCTGACGCACGCGGACATCAGCGACCATTTGCAAGGCAATTTCACGGACACCGCGGCGATGGAAAGCATCGTCAGCACGTTCGCCGAAATGGGCGTGACGATCTACGAGCAGACGCCGGATGCCGAAGCGCTGCTGCTGCGCGACAGCGCGGTCGCCGCCTCGGACGACCAGGCCGATGAAGAGGCGGAAGTCGCGCTCTCGACGGTCGACTCGGAATTCGGCCGCACCACCGATCCGGTGCGGATGTACATGCGGGAAATGAGCTCGGCAACGCTGCTGACCCGCAAGCAGGAAGTCGAGATCGCCAAGCGCATCGAGGATGGCCTGAACCGCATGGTGCACGCCATCGCTGCCTGCCCGTCCACCATTGCGACGATTCTTGAGCTGTCGGAGCGTGTCGCCCGCGACGAAACGCGTATCGATGAACTCGTCGACGGCCTGATCGAAGGCGAGGGCGAAGTCGCCGAAGCCGAAGACGACACCAGCCGCGACGAAGTCGTCACCGAGGATGAAAGCGCCTCGGACGAGCCCGTCGACGAAGGTGCGGCTGCGCAAGCCAACGAAACCGCCAGCCTGGCCAAGCTGCGTGACGATTGCCTGACCCGCTTCGCTCGTGTCGCCAATCATTTCGAAGCCATGCGCAAGGCCTACACCGCGCACGGCGTGGAGTCGGAAGGCTTCCTCATGGCACAGCTCGCGGTTCGGGAAGAACTCAAGTCGATCCGCTTTACCGCAAAGACCATCGAGCGCCTGTGTGCCGATGTGCAGACGGTGGTGGAAGAAGTGCGCGTGGTCGAGCGCCAGATCCTGCAGCTGATGGTCGAGCGTTGCGGCATGCCCCGTGAGGAGTTCATCGAACGCTTCCCCGGCAACGAGACCAATCTCGCCTGGGGCCGCGGGATCGCCGGCGAGTCGCGTTCGTACAGCGACTCCGTCTCCCGTAGCCTGCCGGACCTCGAAGCGCATCAGCAAAAGCTGATCGACATCCACGCCCGCGTGGTGCTGCCCCTGTCGGAGCTGAAGCTGGTGAATCGCCAGATGCTGGCGGCCGAGCGGCAGATGCGCCAGGCCAAGCACGAGATGACGCAAGCCAACCTGCGCCTGGTGATCTCGATCGCCAAGAAGTACGTGAATCGCGGCATGCAGTTCCTGGACCTGATCCAGGAAGGCAACATCGGCTTGATGAAGGCAGTCGACAAGTTCGAGTATCGTCGTGGCTGGAAATTCTCCACCTATGCAACCTGGTGGGTTCGCCAGGCCGTGACGCGCGCGATCGCCGACCAGGCCCGGACGATCCGGGTGCCGGTGCACATGATCGAGACGATCAACAAGCTCAACCGGATCTCGCGCGAAATCATGCAGCGCACCGGCAAGGCAGCGGATCCCGCGGCCCTGGCCGAGCGCATGGAAATGCCGGAAGAGAAGGTCCGTTCGATCATGAAGATCGCGAAGGAACCGGTTTCGATGGAAACGCCGGTTGGCGAAGACGGCGACACGAGCCTGGGCGACATGATTGCCGACTCCGACACCGCGTCTCCCGCCGAAGCCGCGTTGCACGCGAGCCTGCGCGCCACCGTGCGCGAGATGCTCGACGACCTGACGCCGCGCGAAGCCAAGGTGCTGCGCATGCGTTTTGGCATCGACATGTCTACCGACTACACGCTGGAAGAAGTCGGCAAGCAGTTCGATGTGACCCGCGAACGGATTCGCCAGATCGAAAGCAAGGCGATGAAGAAGATGCGGCATCCCAGCCGCGCGGACCATCTGAAGGCGTTCCTGAAGGAAGGCTAAGCAGGGTTCTGGTCCTGGCGCGCAGGCCGCGCCAGGCGAAGACAAGGCAAAGGGGGTTACGGCGAAGTAAAAAGCCGTAACCCCCTTCGTTGTTTCAGCCAGGCAAATACGTCTTCCACATGACGAGGGCGCCAAGGTTCAAGACAACGGTGCCCCAGAAGACCAGCTGGAACGGCTGCTTCCGATTCTTGTGGCGCAGCAGGCGCTGCGCGGCAAGCGCGCCCGGCCAGCCGCCGCACAGCGCCAGGAAGTGCAGCCAGGCCTCGGGCGTGCGCCATGCATTGCGTTTGGCGCTGTTCTTGTCGAACGCGTAGGCAAGGAACGCAACGGCACTCATCACAAGGCTGACGAGGCCGGCATATCGTGGCAGGTATCCCCAAAGGGCGCCGCCCGCAATGGCCATCAACGCCACTGCCGCCATGAAGGCAGGCAGCAGGGTTGCCCGGCTCGCCTGGCTCTGCCCCTTCGGCGCGCCCAGTATCGAGACGCTGGTAGCTTGCGTGCGGCCGTCCTTGCCCTTGCCCAGTTCAAACGTCACGCCGTCGCCAGGCTTGGGCTGGACGGCACGGCTCTGCAGCGCGGTGATGTGAAAGAAGATGTCGTTCAAGTCGGCATGGATGTCGATGAACCCATAGCCCTTGTCGGCATGCCAGGATTTGACGCGGCCCGCTTTTTTCATTTTTGTTTGTAGGTCTCTCGGCGGCGCACATTTTAACGCCACCCTTCTAAACACAACGTCTTAAATAATGCAGCATAGTCGTCGTAGTACCTCGTTTGGTCTCTTCCATTGCTGGAAGCAGGCGTCGACTGCCGAGAGAACTTCTACGAGGGTGGCGAAGTACCGGTTATGTAACCCCAGGCGCCGTGTCAGTTTCCATACGCGTTCGATAGGCGCCAGTTGCGGGCTGTATGGTGGCAGGAACAACAACGTCATGTGCCGCCTGTATTTGTGCAGTAACGGTTTGAGCAGAACGGCATGGTGGTACTTGGCGTTGTCCAGGACCACGACGATGCGCTTGCCGCGACGTCGATGGCGCAGTAGTTGGCGAAGAAAGGATGCAAACGTTTCTGCGTTGAAGACAGGGCATACCTGCCAGATGAAGCGACCCGTGCTCAGACTGACGGCGCCAAAACATGCCACCGACTTTCGCGTCGGCGCATGCATCAACACCGGATCGCGGATTTCCGGGGCCACCCACATGCGACAGCGCGATCCGTGTTGCTGGAAATGGCATTCGTCCAGGCTCCATAACTCAATGTCGTCGCGCTTTGCCAGTCGCCGCAGTTTTTTTACCGCCGCAACGCGAACAGGATCAGACTGGGCGACCTGCGGGCGCGGCTTGCGCAGCCGGAAACCCATCTGGCGAAACAGCCTCTGGCACTGCCGCACGCCCAGCTTGATGCCATAGCGCTGACGCAAGTGCTCCGATAGAACGGGCCCATCCCACAGGCCCGCTTCAAATCCGAAGTCGCGTGGTGTCTTGCGCAGATCCGCCTCGATGCGACGCCATTGCGAGTCATTCAACGCACGCGGGCGACCGGGCCGTTCACCTTCCCGCAATCCGTCGAAACCGCCCCGCTCGAAACGTCGGACCCATCGCTGAACTGTCGTGGCCGCTTGACCGAACATCTGGCCCACTTCAGTGCACGAGTAACCGATGCTGACCAGCAGCACCCCGTGCAGGCGGTGGTCATACCGCGACTCCTCGCTTCGCTCGATCTCCTGTCGAATCGCCAACTGCATGATCTGTGCGTCTGCAATCTCGAGTCTGCGCATGGCTGCCTCTCCATTAGAGTAACCACGCAATCATACATGCTGCAATACTTATGTCGTCATGTTTAACGCCAGCCTTCCAGCGCCACGCCTCGATGCGCAAGTGATCGCCCATGCTTCGTGCTCCAGCCCAGCCGGTGGCGCTCCTGCGTGCCCTGGTGCCACGCATCGTCCTCAATATGTAGGTGGCTGCGTATGCGCTGCAGGTATCAGGCGCGAAAGCGCTCAAAAAAACGCATGCCTAGCCTTGCAAATACGGGTGGGGCGATATTGAATGGATCGGGTCCGCCATGAACTGGCAATTCCCCTCCTTGTCGAGAACGTCCGGGATCTCACGTCACTCGTTCACGCTGATCTCGAGCCTTGGCAATCGCACAAGCATGGCCGTCCGACGGCAGGTGCCGCGCACCCGGCCAATTTCAGGAGTGCATGATGAACCCATCTCCCCCGAACAATTCACCGCCACACAGCAGGCCAACGTCGCTGTGATGTTCGGCCTGGTGAACAAGGCCTTCGATGGCTTCGAGAGACTGGTTGAGCTGAATCTGCAAGTCATGAAGTCGACGATCGTAGAGGCGCAGGAGAACTTGCAGATGGCGTTGTCCGCCAAGGGCCCGCAGGAGTGGCTCGCGCTGCAGGCCGGCCTGATGAAGCCCGTCGGCGAGAAGGTGCTCTCCTACAGCCAACGCCTTGGCGAGATCGGGGCGGCCACCCAGGCCGAGTTCACCAAGGTGAGCGAGGCGCAGTTCGAAGCGTACACGCGCCGCATGCAGGAGTTGGTCGATGCTCTCGCCAGCAGCGCCCCGGCCGGTTCGGAAGGCGCAGTGGGCACCCTCACCGCGGTGATCGCCGCAACCAATAAATTGTGTGAGTCGATGTACCAAACCGCGAAGCAAGCGGTCGAGGCCGCAGAGCAGAACTTCAGCACTGCGAGCCACACGGCATCCAAAACGGCTAAGCAGATCGTCGAGCACGCGTCGCGCACCGCCAAGGCTTGACCGAGAAGCAAGCCACCCGCAGCGGCTGATCTGCGCCCGTGCGATGCGGGGCAGGTGGCGCCTGCTTTCCTTGCCCAGCCTCGAACGCGTATTGGACGGTCGGCCCGGCGGGGAATTGCAGGCAATTGCAGGCAAGTGGCATGCGTGGGCTGGTGCTTCTCTGATGTGGGACGGGAAGGGCGGGCCTCTCGAGAGCGCCATCAGCCGTGCACCGGCTGGGCGGCCTCCACGCAGCGCTGTTCCGTTTCGTGGATGAGCTTGCGCAGCAGTGGATAGATCTGCGTCGCCCAGCGCCGGCCGGCGAACACGCCGTAGTGCCCGACGCCAGTCTGGACATAGTGGGATTTCAGGTTGGGCCGTAACGCGCTGCACAACTCCTGCGCCGCCTCGGTCTGCCCAACCGCGCAGATATCGTCGTTTTCCCCCTCGACCGTCAGCAGCGCCGTGTGGCGGATGGCGCGCAGGTCCACGGGCCGCCCAGCGACCGTCAAACAGCCTCGCGGCAGGGCATGCTGCTGGAACACCCGGCTCACGGTCTCGAGATAAAACTCGGCCGGCAGGTCCATCGTCGAAAAATAGTCGGTGTAGAAGGCCCGGATCGCCTCGGCCTTGGCCGTCTCGCCATCCAGCTTGTACTGGTAAGCCTGGATCAGCGAGGCAATATGCCGATCCAGGTTCATGGACAGGAAGGCGCACACCTGCACGAAGCCGGGGTAGACACGCCGCATCGCTCCCTCGAAGCGTGCCGGCACGGTGTCGATCAGGTTGGCCTCGAACCACGCGAGCGGGGTGCGTACCGCCAGTTCATTGATGCGGGTCGGATTGATGCGCGTGTCGATCGGCCCGGCCATCAGCGTCATGCTGCGCGGTAGCGCAGGATCGCGGTCTTCGGCCATCAGCGCGACGGCGGCCAGGGTGGCCACCGCCGGCTGGCAGACCGCCACTACGTGCGTTCCTGGGCCGAGCCAGCCGAGCAAGCTGATCAACTGGGCGACGAACTCGTCAAAGCCGAAGGACCCGCAGGACAACGGAATGTCGCGCGCGTTATGCCAGTCGGTGAGATAGACATCGTGGTCTGCCAGCATTGTGGCTGTCGTGGCGCGCAGCAAACTGGCGAAATGGCCCGCCAGAGGCGCGATCAGCAGCACACGTGGTTGTCCGGGCGTGATGTCCCGCCTAAAATGCAAAGGGAGCAAAACGGCGTGGCGAGCACCACCTCTTCGCTCACCGCAACCCTGTCACCGCTGGCACCGCTGGCACCGCTGGCACCGTTACCTCGGACCGCGGGGATGTCAAAAGGGGGCGCTCGTGGCGCAGGCGCACTAGCGAACTCCATTCCAGGAGCGCGCACCACTCCCGCGCGAATGCGGGCCCGGACGCAAGCATTGGCGACGCAGCGCAGGACGCGGCTGCATCGTCGGTCGCCGACTGCAGTGGAGCTATCAGGTCGGCCAGCATCTGGTACGCCTGGTAAATCATGGGGTGACTCACAAAACGCACATCGGCAGCCACGCTGCGATACGCCGCTGCGATACGCATGACGTTGCGTCGATATTACTAAGTCACTCCTTTATATCTCAGAGTTCGCCATGTCAAGGACAACCCTGACCATCAACAGCAGGAACTATGGCGCGTGGTCGCTGCGCGGCTGGCTGCTGGCGAAATTCAGCGGGATGGATTTTGAGGAGATCCTGGTGCCGGTGACGGACGCGGCCAGCCGCGCGGAACTCTTGCTGCTGTCGCCCTCGACCCTTGTGCCGCGACTGGAACACGAGGGTGTCACGATCTGGGATACCCTGGCCATTGCCGAGTATCTGAACGAAGTGCGGCCGGAGGCTCGGCTTTTGCCCGAGGACCGCATTGCCCGAGCTCACTGCCGGGCGATTTGCGGCGAAATGCATTCGGGATTCAGCGCCATGCGCGCAGCCTTGCCGATGAACCTGCGTGTCCACCGCTCCGGTTTCAAGGTCTGGTCGCGCGCCCAGAGCGATATCGATCGGATCACCGCCATCTGGCGCGAATGCCTGTCGGCTTATGGCGGGCCCTATCTGTTCGGAGCGCGCACCATGGCCGATGCCATGTATGCGCCAGTCGTCACCCGGTTTCGCACCTACGAGGTCAAGCTTGATGTGGTATCGGAAGGCTATTGCCGCACGATCATGGCGTTGCCGGAGATGCTGGAATGGATGGAGGCGGCAGGGCGGGAGCCCGAAGAGATCGACGAGCTGGATATGGAGTTCTGAGCGGCCAGGATACCTGCCAGGCAAAGAACGGCGAGAATCGCGGCACACAAGCGCTGCATGTGCGTGGAGTGCTGCGTCGAGGGGCACGCCGACGTGGTCGGCGCGATCAATATTTTAGGCGGGGCACGCCCAATTTGCCTGTCGAGACATCGGGTAGTGCAGTAGGAATCTCCGGCCTTTCAGGCGGGAGAAGAAGCCGAGCGCTCAGAGTTTGAACAGGCGCAGGCGCCCGGCGCGCGCCTCAATCTCCTTCGGTGCTACTTTCCAGTGTTGGCCCAGCGCCGCCCAGCCGCTGAAGACATCGACGGTGCGCTCGATCACGGCCTTGGGATTGGCCACGTCGAATTTCTTGCCGAAGTCGACCAGGTCGTCCACGGTGAAATTGTCCGCCTTGCCGCCGATGGTCATCTGGTGCTGCAGCGTGTAACCAGCGCCTGCGGAGAACGTCAGGTCATAGACGGGTGACAGGCTCCATTCGCCGGTGGGTGACATCAGGAAAGCGAAGTTCTTCACATGGTCGTCCTGGTTGCGTCCCACTACGTTGAAGATCATTCGGCGGTAGGCTTCCTCGATCGCTGTATGGGGCATCTGGAAGGCCCGGATCCAGCGGAAGTACTGGTCGTAGCTGTAGGCGCGCGGGATGTTGTAGTCGATGTGCGTGAGACCGGCCAGGCTGTGCATATGCACTCGGCCACCGCCTTCGCCGCGATCGAATCGCTTGGTCAGGAAGTGGAAGCGGCCGTTGTCCTCTTCGATGAAGTCGACCGGCGCCATGTCGATGTCGAGTTCCTTCGTCAGGAGAGCGTAAGTGTATTCAACTCGGTTGAAAGGCTGGGCGTGATGGTCATTCGGGTTGGCCGACTCGACGCCGCCGAACTTGATCAGCCAGCTTTCCTCGCCCTTGCGCGGTTTGACGAACGCGGAACGGATCTGCTTATCCCGACGGTTCCAAAGAATCAGCGCCTTGGCCCGCGCGCCGCCGGCGCTTGCGCCAATCCGCATCAGTTCCTGGATCGCGCCATCCTGTTCCCCGGCCACGAGCTTGCGCGCGGCCTCCACGAGCGTGCCAACCTCAAGGGCTTCGCTCTCGCCCGCCGTCGCCCGCCGGTCGATCCTGGGCCGGAACTCGAGCGCCCCCATTGCGCGGTCGCCGATATAGAGCAGGCGCTGCACGGGGCTCATCGCCTTGTCAGGCTCGCCTCGGTCCTCGAAATACTTCTTGATGATCAGGTTGCCGAAGGTGTCCGGCAGCGCGTCCGCCAGGGCGCCGGGCAGACCCAGAAACGCGTCGACCCGCCGCAGTTCGGGAAACTCGAACGTGCCTGACTGGGATGGCAGGAACTCAGGGGAAATGCTCGGTCCCCCGGTGCCCAGGTACTCCGGGTCATAGTTGAAGCCAATCCGGCCGTTATCGAACTCAGTGACGGCACCGACGGTCTGGCCGTGCATGAGGACATGGGCGCTCGCGAGAACGCCTTGTGCCGGACGGGCACGCTGCGGCGAGCGCGACTTCCTTTGCGTTATCCTTTGCGTCACCAAACTATCGCTCCTTGGGTTTATAGGCGCGCTTGCGGACTTCGCCTCGCGCGGACAGCGCTTCGCTTGATGGCAAGGTATCCGGGAGGGCCGCATCTAGGCTGCCGATCATGCTCAGCGCTCGCATCACCTTCACCAGCGTGGATACGCGGACATCCCGTCCGGCCTCTAGATCGCCTAGAGCGGTCCGGCCGATCCCGGCGCGCTTCGCCAGGTCTTCGATCGTGAAGTTGCGTTCTAGGCGCTTGGAGCGCAGTCTTGCACCGATTTCAGCGGCGATTTCATCACCTGTCGATGTGCTTCGAATAGCAGGCATAACGTAGGTTACTCGGCAAGTACGCCCGGACACGCGGATATACCGTATGGTCCGGTATCTATATCGGTATGTCAATATAGACGTCGATATACCCGCTATAGCAGGCGTATTGTGCTATTAGATAACATAACTACCGGAAAGGGAGGCGTAACGATGCCATAATGACAGTATGGCGTGGGACAGCTGAGTTTCTGCGCGGTTGTTCTGTTCAAGGAACAGCGGGTAGAAGCCTGAACCGGCGCTTCGCCGGCTGATTCAAAACCTGTCGAAAAGCCCACCGGATGGCGGGCTACGATTTACTGGGTCGCGAAGCAGTGAATCCCTTCGGCCTTGGCGTGCATTGTCCTGACCGCGCCGCCAAACGCTCATTGTTTCTCGGGCAACTGTTCGTCGCACCACGGACATTGCGGAAGTACCCGTTCTTCGGCTGGTTGCCTACGTCGCGCCACGTTCGCAGAATTAGTGGTCGCCATTCGCAGAATTAACGATCCTTAACAACCGCACTCGAATATGGGCCCGGGCGTCCCCCTTCGCTTACGTTAACTCCTCGAGCAGCGCCTGGGCCTGTTGCAAGTCAGCGGTGTCGAAGCCTTCCGTGAAGGCGCCATAGATATCGGCCAGCCTCTGTCGGGCTGTCTCCGTCTTGCCCTGTCGTTGCCATCGCCGAGCCAGGCTCAGCGCCGCGCGCAGCTCCAGCGACTTGGCGCCTTGGTGGCGGGCTACCGCGATCGCCTTGTGAAAACACGCCTCAGCGTCTTCGTGGCCCGCGGATGCGCGGGTCTGGATGCTCGACGGATGGAGCAGCAGTTCTCCCTTGAGCCGATGCAACTCCGCTTCGTAGCAACGTTCTCCTGTTTTGTCCACCATCGCCAGCGCCTCGGCCAGCACGCTCAGTCCCGCCTTGGCTTGCCCCGCGTTCCCATAGGATTCGGCCAGCAGCGCCAGAAAATACGACCGTGCCCGCTCAGCCCCCGTGGCCTCGTAGGCGGTCAGGCCTTGGCGTATCTGGGCGATTCCCTCCTCGCTGCCTCCCTGCTCGGCCAGCGCCCAGCCCCGAAGGATGGTTCCCCAAGCCAACCAGAACGGAAACCCTTGCTCGGTCGCCCCCGTGGCAGACTAGTTGACGCCTCTAAATTCTTTTCAAGAGAAAGATAGAGGCATAGATGAAAGCAAAGTATTCTTCGGCATTCATAGAGCAAGCGCGGGTCAAGGCGTATTCCCGCGGAGAGCGGACAGTACATGCCGTGGCGGAAGATCTGAACGTCAGCTATCACACCTTAAAGAACTGGATGAAAAAGAAACCGGCAGGCCAGGTTGGCGCGCTAGCGCAGCATGAGAGACGCCCGCAGGATTGGCGGGCGGAAGAGCAATTGCTGGCGCTGCAGGAAACGCACGGTCTGTCGGAGGAAGCTTTGCATGCATGGTGCCGGGAAAAAGGCTTGTTTGCCCATCACCTGGCGGAGTGGAAGGCGGCGTTTTGTCTCCAAGGCAAAGGTGTCGCGACCGGTGCTGGTCCGGAGTTGCGTGGGCTGAAAGAAGAAGTAGAGCAGCTCAAGCGAGCGCTGCAGCGCAAAGACCGCGCCTTAGCGGAGGCGGCGGCATTGCTGGTGCTGCAAAAAAGTTCCGAGCGCTCTGGGAGGACGAGGTCAGATGACCGCCCTGACAGAGCGCAATCAGATCATTGGTTTGCTGGAAGAGGCCATGACGATGGGGGCACGGCAGGATCGGGCTTGTGCGGCGATCAATCTGAGTGAGAGCACCTTGCAACGCTGGCGGCGCGATACGCAACGAGGCGATCAGCGGCCTATGCGGGTGCAACTGCCTAAAAACCGACTCAGCGCCCTGGAGCGCCAGCGCGTGTTGGCAGTGGCCAACTCGGCCGAATTCGGTCATCTCCCGCCCAGCCAGATCGTCCCGCGGTTGGCCGATCAAGGGCAGTACCTTGCCTCGGAGTCGACATTTAATCGCATTCTGAAAGCGGAAAACCAGCTCAAACACCGAGGTGCCCAGCAGCCGGCCCAGCCTCGCAGCAAGCCGCGCGCGCTATGCGCGACGACCTCGAATGAGTTGTTCAGTTGGGACATCACCTATTTGCCTACCCATGTGAAAGGCCTGTATTTTTACTTGTACTTGTTCTTGGATATTTTTAGCCGCAAGATCGTTGGCTGGCAAGTCTATGAAACCGAGAGCAGCGAACTGGCCGCCCAGGTGATGCGCGATATTTGCCTGCGCGAGCGTATTGCGCCGCATCAGGTTGTGCTGCACTCGGACAACGGCAGCCCAATGAAGGGGGCCACGATGCTCGCTACCCTGCAAGCGCTGGGCGTAGCGCCTTCGTTCAGCCGCCCCGCGGTCAGCAACGACAACCCGTTCTCTGAATCGCTCTTTAGAACGATGAAATACCGGCCCACTCATCCATGCCGGCCGTTCGCCACTGTGTTCGCCGCCCGGCATTGGGTCGACACATTTGTACAGTGGTACAACCACGAGCATCGTCATAGTGCAATCAACTTCGTCACGCCCGCGGAGCGACATGCCGGCTTGGACACTGCGCTGCTCATCCAACGCGCTGCTGTCTACGAAGCTGCAAAAGCACGGCACCCGCATCGCTGGAGCGGCCCGATTCGTAACTGGCAGCCGGTCCTCGTCGTCCATCTCAACCCCGATCACCACGCCACCGAACAGCGACGCCAACCATTGGAGGGCTTAGACTCAAAACTTGCCGCTTAAAGTCAAAAGTTTAGGCGTCAACTAGCTTGAAATCCGCCGGTCGAGAGCGTGATGACGGCCTCGGCGCATGCTTGGGTCAGTTGCGCCTCCCGCCGAAACTGATGGAGCTCGGCGGCAAACACCAGGGCGTGCGCCAGGCTATGGGGGTGAGACACCTCCTGGGCCAGGGTAAGCGCCTCCTGGCTTCGCTTGCGGGCCTGATCCGAATAGCCCAGATACCACAAGATCCAGGCCAGAAACGTAAGCCCACGTATGCCCGGGTCCAGCCCATACAGATAGGCATGGGCGTGATGCTGCTCCGGATCATAGAGGGCCAGCACTTGCTCCAGGTGGGCACGGGCGACTCTGAACTCGCCCAGAAAGAACAACGTCGTTCCCAGCAGATTATGAGCCTCCACGAGGAACTCCGGGTCTTGCGCGTCCTGAGCCAAGCTGAGCAGCCGCTCACCCAGCTTATGTGCCGTTTCGTACTGCGCACGCAATTGATAAAACATCCGCAGTCCCAACAGCACTGAGAAGCGCTGCGGCGTCTCGCCAACCTGCTCGCACAATGCCAGCGCGCGGGTATAGGTCACCTCCACCTCCGGGGCGGCATAACCTCTGGCGGCCATCCAGGCCGGACCGAGGGTAAGCTGCAATGTGAGTTCCTGGCGAGCGCGTTCCGGTGTGTCGGGCAGGCGCTTGAGCAGCTCCAGGGCCGCGCCGAGGTGCCGGATCGCTTCGAGATTGGCGGAGCGCTGGAGGGCCTGTTGCCCCGCACAGCGCAGGTACTCCACCGCTTTCGGGATGTTGCCGCTGAGGCTGTAGTGGTGTGCCAGCTCGCCGCAGTGGTCCTTCAGCCGAGTGTGGAAGAGCGCCTCGATGGCCTGCGCCGTGCGTTCATGCAGCACGCTGCGTTGTTCCGTGAGCAGGGAGTTGCCGGCGACTTCTTGGGTGAGGGCATGCTTGAATGTATATTCCACCTCCGGGAATGCTGGCCGCTCGTAAATGAACTCTGCGACCTGCAGGCCGGACAGAAGACGGCGCAGGTCGTCCTCAGGCTGCGCGACGACCTGCTGGATCAGGCCCAAAGGAAACTCCTTGCCGATCACGGCAAGGCTCTGCAGCAACTCCTTCTGCGCGATGGGGAGCCGATCCATGCGGGCGGCGAGTACGCCATGCACGGTGGTCGGGATATGCAGCGCAGGCGGGGTCTTCTCGATCCGGTAATGCCCGGGCTCGCCGAGCAGTGCTTTCTCCTCGGCCAGGGTTTGAACCACCTCCTCCATGAAAAAGGGGTTGCCCTCGGTCTTCTTGAGGATGAGCAGTTTGAGGGACATGAGTCCGGGATCATTGCCCAGCAGGGCAGTGAGCAATCCTTGGGCTTCGACCTGGCCCAAGGGATCCAGCCGCAGTTGGGTGTAGTCGCTTCGGTGGCCCCAGCCAGGCTGATACTCGGGCCGGTAGTTCACGAGGAGGAGAATCCGCCCGCTTGCCATGCGGTCGATGAGAAACGCGAGGAAAGCCTCGGTCTCGCTGTCGAGCCATTGCAGGTCCTCGAACAGGAGTTCGACGGGCTGGTTGAGGCTCTCGCGCACCAGCAATCGCTTGATTGCCTCGAAAGTGCGTTGGCGCCGGATCTGGGGGTCCATGTGCGGCAATGCCGAACTCGGCGCGCTGATCCCCAGCAGATAGAGCAGGTAGGGCAACAAGTCTTCCAGACTGCGCTCCAGGTTCAGCACCTGGCCGGTGATCTTCTCGCGGCACCCTCGCTCATCGTCCTGGGCGGTGATCTGAAAATAGTTCTTCAAGAGTTCGATCAACGGCAAATAGGCAAAGGCTTTGCCGTGCGAAACCGAGAAGGTCTCCAGCACCAGACAGCCTCGCTGTGAGTGCGCCTTGAACTCATGGAAGAGCCGCGACTTCCCGACCCCGGCGTCGCCCACCACCCCGACGATTTGCCCGTGCCCCGCCTTGGCTTGTTCCAACGCCCTGCGCAATTGCTCCAGTTCGGCCTCCCGGCCCACAAACCGTGCCAAGCCGCGGCGCTCTGCCACTTGCAAGCGCGTGCGCGACGCCCCGAGGCCGAGGAGTTCATAGACGGCGAGCGGCGCGGGAATTCCTTTGACCTGGGTGGCCCCCAGGGCCTTGAACTCGAAATACCCCTCGGCCAGCTTATGGGTGGATTCGCTCATGAGGACGGAGCCGGGCGTGGCCATCGATTCCATCCGGGAGGCGATGTGGATCGTGTGCCCCACCGGGTCGTAGTCCGTGCGCAGGTCGTCCTTGCGGATCGAGCGCACCACCACCTCTCCGGTGTGGATTCCTACCCGGATCTGAAGCGGTATTACTTGCTCCAGACGGATCCGGCCACCGTGGCGGCGCATCGCGTCCTGCATGCGTAGCGCCGCATACAACGCCCGCTGGGGATGGTCCTCGTGGGCAATGGGGGCACCGAACAAGGCCAGTATCCCGTCGCCCAGGGACTTGGCCACGTAGCCCTCATAGTGGTGCACGGCCTCCATCATCAGGGCGATGACGGGGTCGATCAGGCGGCGGGCCTCTTCCGGGTCCAGGTCGTGGATCAACGCCGTGGAGCCGGCCATGTCGGCGAACAGGGCCGTGATGGTCTTGCGCTCGCCGGCCGTTGCGCCCCTGGCTTCCAGGGCCGCCTGCTCGGCCAGGATGCGCTCGGCCAAGTAGGCAGGGGTGTAGTGAATGGGCGCGGGAACGGCGGGATCAGGGAGGGCGGACGACGTTTGGGATGACTCGTTCAGGGGCGAGCCGCATTCGCTGCAGAACTTGGCGGTGGGACTCAGTTCGTAGCCACAATTCGGGCAGATCCGTGCAAGCTTGGTCCCGCACGCCTCGCAGAATCTGGCTCTCATGGCACTCTCGAACCCGCAATTTGCACAGCGCATACAGCCTCTTGACTTCCTCGGCCTGCTTCTGAGTAATTAGACGCCTTATCGATTTCCGCATCAAGATCGGCGGCTTGCCGTGCACCCCGGTCCGAGCTCGGCCATCATTTCGACCACATCGCGGTACCACAGCTTATGGCGACAGTACCAGCGCACACACAGAATAGTGCTCTCGTTCTCCATGCCGGCCGGATTCGACAAGGATGAACAGCGTGCGATCGTTCAGAATTTCAATCTCGCCTTGCTGCTTGTGACCATGGCCATCTGAATGCGTCCTCGGGGCAGTCCTCAATGACCTGGCCGCTTTATCTTCGATACAGGCCGATCAGGTGGATCGAAAGATAGTCTTGAAAAAGGCCTTCGTCGCGAAGGCGATCTCGAGTCAAGGGCTCGCTCCGAAAACCATCACGCTGGACGGTTAAGCGGCGTCTCATCGCGCGTGACGTTGCTGCCCGAGGACACGATGTTGCGATCATCGAAGTGCTTAAACAACTTGATCGAGCAGGATCATCGCAACATCAAGTCCAGGGTCAATGCGATGCTCGGTTGCAAACGCTTCAGGCATGCAGCCGCTACGATCTCCGGCATCGAGTTGATGCATCGCATTCGCAAAGGTCAATTCAACTTCACAGAGCTGCGCCTCAAGGATTCCACTGCGCCTGCTGTTCGGAAGGCCGTCCTTTCAGCACGATGACGTAACGGTGAAGACGCCGTTCTTCGCACGAGCCCGTAATTTGCACCAGAGCCCTCCGCGCCAGGCATTATTTTTGGTTCGCCAAACAGCATTGCGACGATCCGGCGCCACGCCGGCGACACAGCAAGATTCATACGGCAAGCCCGACGGCCCTCCTGTAGCTGCCGTTGGTACATGCCCTTGCCCCGCATGAGGTGCCGATGGCACGACGGTCGCCTCAGATTGTGGTTGTGGCCTCCCGCGATGAAATATAGTATGTGATATATCAAAACGATCCAGCGGGAGACAGCAATATGAAAGTGTGCATCTATGGTGCCGGCGCCATCGGCGGGTATATCGGCGCACAACTGGCGCGCGCGGGAGCAGAGGTGAGCTTCGTGGCGCGGGGGCCACACCTGGCGGCCATGCAGGCCAACGGCGTCACGCTGCAGATCGACGGTGAGCAGCGAGTGGCCAAGGTCAACTGCACCAGCGATCCACGCGAACTGGGGCCACAGGATTACGTCTTCATCACGCTGAAGGCACATTCGGTGCCGGGGGTGGTGGATCTGATGCAGCCTCTGCTGGGGCCGGATACGGCGGTGGTAACTGGCGTCAACGGCATTCCCTACTGGTACTTCTATCAACACGGCGGCCAGTACGCCAGCACCACGCTGCAAAGCGTTGACCCGGGTGGCCGCCAGTGGCGGGGCCTGGGGCCGGAGCGGGCGATCGGCTGCGTGCTCTATCCGGCTGCGGAGATCGTCGCGCCCGGCGTCATCCGCCACGTCTATGGCAAGAAATTCCCGCTGGGGGAGCCAGACGGCTCGAAGTCCGAGCGGGTGCGGCGCCTGAGCGAGATGATGGTGGCCGCCGACCTCGATGCACCCATCCGCGACAGTATCCGCGACGAGATCTGGCTCAAGCTTTGGGGCAATCTGTGCTTCAACCCGATCAGCGCGCTCACCCATGCGACCCTGGATGTGATTACCTCGGACCCCGGCACGCGAGCGCTTTCGCGCGAGATGATGCTGGAAGCCAAGGAGATTGCAGAACGCTTTGGCGTGCACTTCCGTGTCGACGTGGAGCGGCGTATCGACGGTGCAGGGGCTGTAGGGGCACACAAGACCTCGATGCTGCAGGACCTGGAAGGGGGCGGGCCATGGAGATCGATCCGCTCCTGACGGTGGTGCAGGAAATGGGCCATCTGGTCGGGCAGCGCACGCCGATGATCGACGCGGTGCTTGCCCTGATCAAGCAGCGCGAGCGGATGGCGCAGGCGGCCTAGCAAGCGGGAGCCAAGCGAGCTGGCGGATGCCGTTGTGCCGGCCGCGAGTGAGCGGCTCATGCGGCGCAGTGGCTGCCGCGGCATCACCCCGACGGCACGGCGGGCCGCGTCGTCGGGCTGACATTGCAGTCGTTGTGATATTCCCGTGGTGAAACTCGCCCATGCCCCGACGGCGTGATTCATGACAAAGGCGGATTGCGCTGTGCTTTGCGCTGATGAGACGTTGTTCTTGGGTAAGTTGTGCGGGCTCGTCGGGGGCAGCCATTCCGATTGCCACGGCCCCGGTCCGAAACAAGTTCATTCATGTCTGCGCAAAGCCAAATCGAGGTTCAACCCGCTGCCCTGACCCTGTCGCTGCAGCCCATCCATGCCGGGGCTAGCTTGCGCGACCAAGCCTACGCGATGCTGCGGCAGGCCATTGCCGACGCCGACATCTACCAGTCACACGAGGAGATCCGGCTCGATGAACGGGTCCTCAGCGAGGCACTGGGCGTGAGCCGCACGCCGATTCGAGAAGCCATGACGCTGCTGGAGCAGGCGGGCTTCCTGCGTACCGTGCCGCGGCGCGGCATCTACATTGTGCGCAAGACCAAGCGCGAGATCATCGAGATGATCCAGGTGTGGGCGGCGCTCGAGAGCATGGCGGCCCGCCTGGCCACGCTGCGCGCCACCGACAACGAGATCGCCTGGCTTCGGCATATGTTCGACCGTTTCCGCGATGCCACCCCGGCCGAGCATATCGAGGAATACTCGGACGCCAATCTAGTCTTCCATCAGGCGATCGTGCAGTTGTCGAAGTCCCAAGCCATCATGGACGCGATCAAGAACATCTTCATCCACGTGCGCGCGATCCGGAAGATGACCATCTCGCAGAGCGAGCGCGGAGTGCGCTCGATCATGGACCACCTGCGCATCATCGAGGCGCTGGAAAAGCGCGATACCGAGCTGGCCGAGAAACTGGTACGGCAGCACTCGCTCAACCTGGCGGAATACGTCGAGAAGCACGCCGATTTCCTGTAATGAGCTGGGCGGGCTGAAGCAGAAGCGGCAGACCTGTCCGCCGCTTCTGCTTACTTAGCGATGGCTTTCTTGCCGCTCGCGCGGGCGTCCTTCAGGGACCGGGCCGCCTCTTCCTCGGCCGAGTCGCCGATCTTGCCGAGCATGAAGATGCCCCTCGGTGCCGTGGGCGGCCTGGAACACCTTCAGGCGATCGCTGCCGGGCACAGGCGAGCCGCGAAACCGGATAACTCGATTTGTGAAATGTTATATGTAATATATATAAACTAGATAAAGTGATTGTAAAAACGCTTTTTCGGTTGCCTGAAATCTTGTGCGGAACTGGAATGAATCGGTCAAATTCAGTGATTTCGCTCAATTCACGGCAAAAAATAGCTATCTGCTGCACCGCAGCGTCAATTTTTAGATCAAAGATGCAAATTCTTCTTGTGGCCTTTTGATATATCACATACTGTATGTCAACGAGGCGGTCAGCAGATGATCGAAGCCACGAGACCGGCAGCAATTGCCAGTAGGCGAACCAAGGGCGAAAGGGCGTCGAGATACCAGCAACGCTGGTTCACCCCAGTCGCAAAAGTCAACGAGGAGACCCAAACATGTCTGCAGTCGTATCCACGCGGCCCGAGACCACCACGGCCGAAGACACTCTCAAGCAGAAGACGCGCGATGCCGGCGTCGTTTCCGGCGGCCACCTGGTGGCGCGCGCGCTCAAGAACGAGGGGTGGACACCATCTTCACCCTGTGCGGCGGCCACATCATCGATATCTATGATGGCTGCGTGGACGAAGGCATCCGCATCATCGACGTGCGCCACGAGCAGATCGCCGCGCATGCGGCGGACGGCTATGCGCGCCAGACCGGCAAGCTCGGCTGCGTGGTGACCACGGCCGGCCCTGGCTGCACCAATGCCGTCACCGGGGTGGCCACCGCCTTCCGTTCGGAAAGCCCGATCATCCATATCGGCGGGCAGGGCGCCTTGTCCCAGCACAAAATGGGCTCGCTGCAGGACCTGCCGCACGTCGACATGATGTCGCCCATCACCAAGTTCGCCGCCACCATTCCGAGCACGGAGCGGGTGGCCGACATGATTTCGATGGCCGCGCGCGAATGTTTCAACGGCGCGCCCGGCCCGGCCTACCTGGAGATCCCGCGCGACGTGCTCGACCGCGAAGTCGACCTCGCGCGGGCGGTGATTCCGTGCCCGGGCCACTATCGTGCTTCCACCAGGTCGATCGGCGACCCGCGGGACATCGAGAAGCTGGCCGACATGCTGGTCAATTCGGAGCGGCCGGCCATCCTGTACGGCCAACAGGTCTGGACCGCGCGCGGCCATGAGGAGGCGGTCGCGCTGCTGCGCGGGCTCGATGTCCCAGGCTACTTCAACGGCGCCAGCCGCGGCCTGCTGCCGCCGGGCGACCCGCATCACTTCGATCGCACCCGTTCGCAAGCGTTCGCCAAAGCCGACCTGATCATTATCGTTGGCACGCCCTTCGACTTCCGGATGGGCTATGGCAAACGCATCAGCAAGGACCTCAAGCTGGTGCAGATCGATATGGACTACCGCACGGTCGGCAAGAACCGCGACATCGACCTGGGCCTGGTCGGCGATCCGGGCGCGATCCTGGGCGCGGTGCTGCAGGCTGCCAGCGGCCGTATCAAGCATGACAAGCGCCAGGTTCGCCAGGCCTGGATGCGCGATCTGGCCGCAGCTGAGGAAGTGGCAACGGCCAAGCTGATGCCACTGTTCAAATCCGACAGCACGCCGATTCACCCATACCGGGTCGCTTATGAAATCAACGAATTCCTCGCCGACGACACTATTTATATCGGCGACGGCGGCGACGTGGTGACGATCTCGGCGCAGGCAGTGCGACCGCGTCGTCCGGGCCAATGGATGGACCCGGGAGCGCTGGGTTCGCTCGGCGTCGGTACCGGTTTTGCGATCGCGGCCGGGCTCGCCAATCCCGAAAAGGAAGTGTTGTGCTACTACGGCGACGGCGCCTTCAGCATGACGGCGTTTGACATGGAGTCCGCCAACCGTTTCAACGTCCCGTACATCGCGGTCATCGGCAACAACTCGGCAATGAACCAGATTCGCTACGGGCAGCTTGCCAAGTACGGTGACGAACGCGGCAACGTCGGCAACCTGCTCAGCGACGTGCCGTTCGGCAAGTTCGCCGAGATGCTTGGCGGCTATGGCGAGGAAGTCCGCGACCCGGCGAAGATCGCGGGCGCACTGCAGCGCGCCCGCGAGTCGGTGCAAAAGACGCGCAAGAGCGCGGTCATCAACATCTGGGTCGATCCCTCGGTCTACGCGCCGGGGACGATGGCACAGACCATGTACAAGTAAGGCGTGGGGCCCGGAACGGGGCGCAGCGAACATTTCTGCATCAGCGCATAACCAACGATAGCTATTCAGGAGTCACCGATCATGAGCATGCCACTCGAAGGGATCAGAATCATCGACTTTACGCACGTGCAAGCCGGTCCCGCTTGCACGCAACTGCTGGCCTGGTTCGGCGCCGACGTGATCAAGGTCGAACGTCCCGGTTCGGGCGATGTGACGCGCAGCCAGTTGCGCGACATCCCGGATGTCGACGCACTGTATTTCACGATGCTGAACAGCAATAAGAAGTCGCTGACCCTGGACACCAAGAAGCCCGAAGGCAAGGAAGTGCTGGAAAAGCTGGTGCGGGAATCCGACGTGCTGGTGGAGAATTTCGGCCCAGGCGCGCTAGACCGGATGGGTTTCTCCTGGGAGCGCCTCAAGGAACTCAACCCGAAGCTGATCGTGGCGTCGGTCAAGGGCTTCAGCGACGGGCATCACTACGACGATTTGAAGGTCTATGAGAATGTCGCGCAGTGCGCCGGCGGCGCGGCTTCCACCACCGGCTTCTGGGACGGCCCGCCGACCATCAGCGCCGCGGCGCTGGGCGACAGCAATACCGGCATGCACCTGGCGATCGGCATCCTGACCGCCCTGATCGGGCGCGATAAAACCGGCAACGGCCAGAAGGTGGCGGTGTCGATGCAGGACAGCGTGCTGAACCTGTGCCGCGTCAAATTGCGCGACCAGCAGCGCCTGGACCGGCTAGGCTACCTGGAGGAATATCCACAGTATCCGCACGGCACATTCAGCGATGTGGTGCCGCGTGGCGGCAATGCCGGCGGCGGCGGCCAGCCGGGCTGGGTGCTGAAGTGCAAGGGCTGGGAAACCGATCCGAACGCTTACATCTACTTCACCATACAGGGTCACGCATGGGCGCCGATTTGCAAGGCGCTGGGCAAGCCCGAATGGATCGAGGACCCGGCCTACAGCACGGCCCAGGCGCGCCAGCCGCATATCTTCGAGATTTTCAAGACCATCGAAGACTGGCTGGCCGACAAGACCAAGTTCGAAGCGGTGGACATTCTGCGCAAGTTCGATATTCCGTGCGCGCCGGTGCTGACCATGAAAGAACTCGCCAACGACCCGTCGTTGCGCGCGAGCGGCAGCATCACCGAAGTCCCGCACAAGGAGCGCGGCACCTATCTCACGGTAGGCAGCCCGATCAAGTTCTCCGACCTGAAGCCTGAAATCACCGCTTCGCCGTTGCTGGGCGAGCACACCGAGGATGTGCTGGCCAGCCTCGGATATAGCAAGGCGCAGATCGCGCGCTTGCGCGACCTCCAGGCTGTTTGAAGACGGCAACCGCGGATCCGAAGCTTCGGCTTCGGTGCTGCCAGGTACGGCGCCCCGTCCGAGCGCTGTACTGAGTCGGTTCATCACTTGAACAGCAGTTTTTCAACTTCGGGTAGGTCTATGCAAGCAGCTATCGACTTCGAGCAACTGATCGCGGCAGTCGGCGATGCAATCGTCATCTCGGACGCCAGCGGGGCCATCACGCTATGGAACCCTGCCGCCGAGCGCATGTTTGGCTTCACGCAAAGCGAAGCGATCGGGCAGTCGCTGGACTTGATTATTCCGCAACGCTTGCGCGGGCGTCATTGGGACGGCTATCACAAGACCATGGCAAGCGGGCAAACCCGCTACGGTAACAAGGTGCTGCGCGTTCCGGCGGCGCATAAGGATGGGCGAGCCTTATCGATCGCCTTTACGGTAGCCCTGCTGCATTCGCCCCAACAAGCCGTGACCGGGATCGTGGCCGTGATCCGCGATGAAACCAGCCGCTTTAACGAGGAGCGCAACTTGAGCAAACGCCTGGCGGAACTGGAGGCCACCTCCAGCGCATGACTCGCGTGTATGGGCCGGGCGCGAACCAGCAGACGATATATAAGTTAAGCCGGGAGACTGAAGTGGGCAAAGCATTGGATGGTGTTCGCATCCTTGATTTCACGCATGTGCAATCCGGGCCGACCTGTACGCAGTTACTGGCGTGGTTCGGAGCGGATGTGATCAAGGTCGAACGAGCGGGCGTGGGGGACGTGACGCGTGAGCAATTGCGCGACATTCCGGATGTCGACAGTCTTTACTTCACGATGCTCAACCACAACAAGCGCTCGGTCACGATCGACACCAAGCATCCGGAAGGCAAAAAGGTGCTCGAGGCGCTCGTGAAGGGGTGCGACGTGCTGGTCGAGAACTTCGCGCCTGGCGCGCTGGATCGGATGGGCTTCACCTGGGAGCGCATCCAGGAACTGAACCCGGCGATGATCGTCGCGTCGGTCAAGGGCTTCGGCCCGGGCCCCTACGAGGATTGCAAGGTCTACGAGAATGTCGCGCAGTGCGCAGGCGGCGCCGCGTCGACCACCGGCTTCGACGACGGCCCGCCGATGGTCTCGGGCGCGCAAATCGGCGACAGCGGCACCGGTCTGCATCTCGCGCTCGGCATCGTCACCGCGCTGTACCAGCGCAAGACCACCGGTCGTGGCCAAAAGGTGCTTGCCGCCATGCAGGACGGCGTGCTGAACCTGTGCCGCGTGAAGCTGCGCGACCAGCAGCGGCTCGAGCGCACCGGCGTAATGAAGGAGTATCCGCAGTATCCGAACGGCACCTTCGGTGATGTGGTGCCGCGTGCCGGCAACGCATCGGGCGGCGGCCAGCCGGGCTGGATCCTCAAGTGCAAGGGCTGGGAGACGGATCCCAACGCGTACATCTATTTCATCACGCAGGCGCCAGTATGGGGCGCGATCTGCAAGGTGATAGGCCGCGAGGCGTGGATCGACGACCCCGAGTACAAGACGCCGGCCGCGCGCTTGCCGAAGCTGCAAGAGATCTTCGCCGAGATCGAGCGCTGGACGATGTCGAAGACCAAATTCCAGGCGATGGAGATCCTGAACAAGTACGACATCCCGTGCGGCCCGATCCTGTCGATGACGGAGATCGCCGCGGAGCCGTCGCTGCGCAAGACCGGCACCGTGGTCGAGGTCGACCACCCGACCCGCGGCAAGTACCTGACGGTCGGCAACCCGATCAAGCTGTCCGACAGCCCCACCGACGTTACGCGCTCGCCGCTGTTGGGCGAACACACCGACGAAGTGATGGCCGAACTTGGCTATACCCCGGATCAGGTTGCTCAATTGCGCGCCGACGGTGCCATTTGACCGCGCACTAAACGGTGATCGAGCGCGTGCTTAGCATGCGGGACAAGATGCGACGGCCCGCAGCCTCTCGGCACGGCCCGAGCGCACCCCATAATCATGCAGGAGACATTGCGATGAAATCGTGGATACGCTTTCGGCTCGCCGATGGCAATATCGGCTTCGGCGTGCTGGAGAACGATCGCGTCACCGAATACGGCGGAGACATGTTCGGTGAGCCGGTCCCAACCGGCATCGTGCTGGACTTGGGCGAGGTGACGCCGCTCAGCCCCTGCGAGCCAGGCAAGCTGGTAGCGCTGTGGAACAATTTTCATGCGCTGGCCAAAAAGCTGGAAAAGCCCGTGCCGCTACATCCGCTGTTCCTGATCAAGCCCGCCAGCTCGGTGGCGGGGCCCGGCGATGCGATCGTGCGGCCCAAAAGCTATGTCGGCAAGATCGTCTATGAAGGCGAACTGGGCATCGTGATCGGCAGCAAGTGCTGCAATGTCTCGCCGGCCGAGGCTGCCGACCATATCTTCGGCTACACCATCGTCAACGATGTGACGGCGGCCGACCTGATCGCGGCGGACCCCAGCTTCCCGCAATGGTGCCGCGCCAAGGGCTTCGATACCTTCGGCTGCCTGGGGCCCGTCATCGTCGCCGATTTCGACTGGCGCTCGGCCAGCGTGGTGACGCGGCTCGATGGCGTGGAGCGGCAGAACTACCCGCTCGCCGACATGATCTTTTCCCCGCAGGAGCAGGTCAGTCGGATCTCGCAGGACCTCTCGCTGATGCCCGGCGACGTGATCGCCTGCGGTACCTCGCTCGGCGTCGGCTCGATGAAGGACGGCGCGGTGGTGGAGGTGGCGATCGAAGGGATCGGCGCGCTGGTGAACCATTTGCGCGGCTAGGCAGCCGGCGCGGCAGGGTCTCAAGCCCCGGCAGGCCGCGCACATCCAGGGAACGGTGAACAAGATGGCAATGACAATCGGTGTGCCCCTCGAAGTACACGCCGGGGAGCGGCGGGTCGCCGCGACGCCCGATTCGGTCAGGGAGCTGATCAAGCTCGGCTATAGGGTGGTGGTCGAGAGCGGCGCCGGTGCACAGGCGGCGTGCCCCGACCAGGCCTATCGTGCGGCTGGTGCTGACATCGTCGATGCCGCCAGCCTGTGGGCCACGGTCGACGTCGTAATCAAGGTGCGGCCGCCACAGGCCCACCCCACGCTCGGGGTGGAAGAGGCGGCCCTGCTCAAGAAGGGTGCGACCCTGATCGGCTTCATCTGGCCGGCGCAGCAGGCCGCGCTGCTGCAACGCCTGTCGCAGCGCTGCGCCACCGTGCTGGCGATGGATTGCGTGCCGCGCATCTCGCGCGCGCAGAAGCTCGATGCGCTCAGTTCGATGGCCAATATGGCGGGCTATCGCGCGGTGATCGAGGCCGCTCATGCCTTTGGCCGGCCATTTGCCGGGCAGATCACCGCCGCCGGCAAGATCCCGCCGGCGCGGGTTCTGGTGATCGGCGCCGGCGTGGCCGGGCTGGCTGCGATCGGCGCCGCGCGCAGCCTGGGCGCGGTGGTGCGCGCCTTCGATACGCGCCCGGTAGTGCGGCAGCAGATCGAAAGCCTGGGCGCCGAGTTCCTCTCGGTGGAAGTGGATGAAGACGGCAGCGGCAGCGGCGGCTACGCCAAGGAGATGAGCACGGCCTTCATCGAGGCGGAGATGCAGCTGTTCGCCGAGCAGGCATGCGAAGTGGACATCATCATCACCACCGCGCTGATCCCCGGCAAGCCCGCGCCACGGCTGATTACGGCGGCCATGGTGGAGAGCATGCGCCAGGGTAGCGTAGTCGTCGACATGGCGGCGGAGCAGGGCGGCAATTGCGAGCTGACGGCGCCCGGCGAGATCGTGCAGCGCGCGGGGGCGACGGTGATCGGCTACACCGACCTGCCCAGCCGCATGGCCGCCCAGGCCAGCCAGCTTTATGCCACCAATCTGCGCCACCTGCTGGCGGAACTGACGCCAGGCAAGGATGGCGAACTGGCGGTCGACATGGACGACGACATGATCCGCGGCGCCACCGTGCTCCATCGTGGCGCCATGTCGTGGCCGCCGCCGAAGACGGTGGAAATTGCTCCTGCTGCGCCGGCTGAAACGCCGGCGCCCACCGCGGCCGCGGCCACGGCCACGGAAAGCGGCAAACGCACCGGCTGGAAGGTCGCGCTGCTGGTGCTGGGGGCAGTGGCGCTGCTGGCGCTCGGCGCGGTGTCGCCGCCGGCCTTCCTGGCGCACTTCACGGTGTTCGTGCTCGCCATCTTCGTCGGCTACCAGGTGGTGTGGAATGTCACTGCGTCGCTGCATACGCCGCTGATGAGCGTGACCAATGCCATCAGCGGCATTATCGTGGTCGGCGCGCTGGTGCAACTGGGCAGTCCTTCGGCGGTTAGCAGCGTGATCGCGGGCATCGCGGTGCTGATTGCCACCATCAACATCGCCGGGGGCTTCCTGGTGACCCAGCGGATGCTGAAGATGTTCCGGCGCGATTGAGGAGAAGGCCATGCCATCGGGAATCAGTGAGATCGCCTACGTGAGCGCCAGTGCGCTTTTCATCCTGAGCCTGGGCGGGCTCAGCCACCCGGCCACGGCGCGCCGGGGCAACCTGCTCGGCATCGCTGGCATGGTGATCGCCATCGTGACCACCGTGCTGGTGTCGGGCCGCGACGGCATCGGCGTGGTGCTGGCGGCGATGACCGTGGGCGCGGCGGCCGGCGCGCTGCTGGCACGCCGCGTCGAGATGACGCAGATGCCGCAGCTGGTGGCCGTGCTGCACAGTTTCGTCGGCCTGGCGGCGGTGCTGGTGGGCTATGCCAACTATCTCGGCGCGGCGCCGCTGGCCGGCGCGGAGAAGAGCATCCACGAGATCGAGACCTATCTGGGCATTCTGATCGGCGCGGTTACCCTCACGGGCTCCCTCGTTGCCTTTCTCAAGCTGCAGGGCACGCTGGGCGGCAGGCCGCTGCTACTGCCGGGCCGGCATTTGCTGAACGCCGCCGCCCTGGGTGCCTGCGTGTGGTTGGGCTACGCCTTTCTGGCCGCGCCGTCGGCGCAGGACGGCCTGGTCCCGCTCGCCGTGATGACGGCGATCGCGCTGCTGGCCGGAGCGCACCTCGTAATGGCCATCGGCGGCGCAGACATGCCGGTGGTGGTGTCGATGCTCAACAGCTACTCGGGTTGGGCCGCGGCGGCCACCGGCTTCATGCTGGGCAATGATCTGCTGATCATCACCGGCGCGCTGGTGGGGTCGAGCGGCGCCATTCTCAGCTACATCATGTGCAAGGCAATGAACCGGAAATTCCTCTCGGTGATCCTGGGCGGCTTCGGCACCGCGGCGGCGCAGGCTGGCGCCGCCGCGGAAGGCGAGGTGGTGCCGGTGTCAAGTGAAGAGGTCGGGGCGCTACTGCGCGACGCGGCCGATGTGATCATCGTGCCAGGCTACGGCATGGCGGTGGCGCAGGCGCAGGGCACCATCAGCGAGATCACGCGGCGACTGCGCGCGCAGGGCGTCAAGGTGCGCTTCGGCATCCATCCGGTGGCGGGGCGCCTGCCCGGCCATATGAACGTGCTGCTGGCCGAGGCCAAGGTACCGTACGACATCGTGCTGGAGATGGATGAGATCAACGAGGATTTCGACAAGGCCGATGTGGTGCTGGTGGTGGGTGCCAATGACATCGTCAACCCCGGCGCGCTGGAAGATCCGGGCAGCGCGATTGCCGGCATGCCGGTCCTCGAGGTATGGAAGGCGAAGACAGTGGTGGTGTCCAAGCGCAGCATGGCCGCAGGATATGCGGGGGTGGACAATCCGCTGTTCTACAAGGACAACACGCGGATGTGGTTTGGGGATGCGAAGGGCAGTGTGGATTCGTTGTTGAGGCAGCTGGAGACAGTCCAGGCCTGAGCCTGGTGCGACGGCTGGCGCCTTGGTCGACGTGGGGTCATGCCATGTTACGGAACATGGTCGGACAATGATGAAACGAGCATGCACTGCACACACGTATCGCACGATTGCCGACGCGGGAGACCAACGCCCAAACGAGAGTCCAATGTACGGCAAAAAAAGCGCCTGTCAGCGCCCCTCTCACCGACGTGAAACCGCAGCCTCAGTTGGCTTGCCGCCCCCTCGCCCGCAGGTACTCGTTCTTCTTGTCGAAGATTAGCTGGCTGAGGAAGTCCGCGTCGTAGGCCCTCAGCAAATGGGCGTGGTATTCCTCGATATAGCGGGCGACGCGCGTCTTCTCGCATTCGATCCCGCACAGCCAGTGGTACATCCCGGCGTCCCAGCGAAAGCGCAGGCCGAGTTCGGTGAAGGCCGCATCGTAGGCGGTCAAATGGTCCTCGTCATCGCTGCGCGAGGCCGTGGTGCCGGCCGGCAGGCTGTTGTGCGTTTCGGACTGGACCCTGGTTCAGGATCGGATTCCTTGCTCTCTGGAAGAGGTGGGCTTGAGCGGAGCATAGGTGTGCCGAACGATTTGCGATAATTAAAGTTATATAGAAAGACCATAAATCATCGCTTATGTTTTGTCAGGCCTTCCACGCCCTTCGCCGCGCGGGAGAAGCTCAGCTGGCGTGCGACTGTCTAGAAAACCTTCAGCTGACGCAACGTGGCGTTCCTCATCGTGCAGTCCTGTGCAATATATAAACGATCAGTAATGATAATGGTAAAAAACTTTATGTATTGCTGATACCGGGATGGGCTAGCATCAATTCACGTGCCGCAATGTCTGGCGCGCCCAATAGACCAAGGGCTCCCCCGCAAGAGAAGCCCCGCTATCCGTGCCATAGAGCGCGAAACGCACCATCCAGGAGACTACACATGGCGCACTTTAACGCGGCAGGCCCTGCCGTGAGTCACGGCGGCTGGCTGCACAACCGATGGTTCCAGCTTTGTATCGGTGTGGTCTGCATGGGACTGGTGGCGAACCTCCAGTACGGCTGGACGCTGTTCGTCACCCCCATGAATGCCAAGCATCACTGGGGTGAATCCGCTATCCAGGTCGCTTTTTCCATCTTCATCGTGACCGAGACCTGGCTGGTGCCGCTGGAGGGCTGGCTGGTCGACAAGCTAGGGCCGCGCCCCGTGGTGGCGGGCGGCGCGCTTTGCGTCGGACTAGCCTGGGTGATCAACGCCTATGCCACCAGCCTGCCCCAGTTGTACTTCGCCGCAGTGGTGGCCGGCATCGGCGCCGGGGGCGTCTACGGCACCTGTGTGGGCAACGCGCTCAAATGGTTTCCCGACAAGCGGGGCCTCGCCGCCGGCCTTACCGCGGCGGGCTTCGGTGCTGGCTCGGCGCTGACGGTGATTCCGATCGCCAATATGATCCAGCGCGCCGGCTACGAGCAGGCCTTCCTCACCTTCGGCATCCTGCAGGGCGTGTGCATCTTCCTGATGGCGCTGTTGCTGGTCAAGCCGCGACCGCCCAAGGGTGTAGCCGCAGCCAAGGCTGTGCTGACCAACCCGGTCGAGTTCACGCCGGGGCAAATGGTGAAGACGCCGGTATTCTGGATCATCTATGCGTCCTTCGTCGCGGTGGCGGCCGGCGGCATCATGGCCACCGCGCAGTTGGGGCCCATTGCCAAGGACTTCGGCTTCGCCTCGATGCCAGTGACCATGCTGGGCTTCACGCTGCCGCTGCTCACCATGACGCTGTCGATCGACAACCTCTGCAATGGCCTCACGCGCCCGCTGTGCGGTTTCATCTCCGACCGCATCGGCCGCGAGAACACCATGTTTTTCATCTTCATTGGCGAGGGCCTGGCGCTACTGGGCCTGATGACGTTCGGCCACAACCCTTACTGGTTCATGGGTTTCGCGGCGCTGACCTTTCTCTTCTGGGGCGAGATCTTCTCGATTTTCCCGGCCCTGTGCGCGGACACCTTCGGCAGCAAGTTCGCGGCCGCCAATGCCGGCACGCTCTATACCGCAAAGGGCACCGCGGCGATCCTGGTGCCGCTGGCTTCGGTATTATCGGCGCGGGGCAGTTGGGACGCGGTGTTCACGGTGGCGGCACTGGTCACCATTGCCGCCGGCCTGTCCGCCAAGTTCGTGCTGGCGCCGATACGAAGGCGCTTCATTACCGGCCATGCCGCGGCGCTCACGCCCGTCACCGACAGCCAGGCCTGCTTGGCCCCGCTATCCGCGCGCAAGGGGAAGTAAAGGCAGCAGAAATGGACCGGTCCGTGCGACGCGGGCGGACTTTCGTGACGCTACCGGGCGAGTTCGCCGCAGCCGCAAGAGGAGACAGCCCATGCCCATGCCGCTGAAGCAATTGCACAGCCAACCCGGCGAAAGGGAGGGCCGACCATGAATGTCTCGCAACGAGCCGGCAAGCTATAACGCTCGAAATTCGTCTGCAACGGCTTTCCAATGGCACCAGACATTGGTTTGCGGGTGGTAGGTGCCGATACAGCCAGTGGTCCGCGTTCTTGTCCGTTCTTATCTTGTCCGTTCTTAAAGAGACACACGACGAGCACCGCCTGGTCCTGTGCAATCACATCCACGCGATCTCTAACCCGAAGACGGTTGTTTGCACTCGCGTTGATACCGGCGTCGACCTGGCAAGCGATATTCAGTGCATCAACGCATTGGTTAATCAATTTATCAAGGGGATTTTATGATTAAAGATTTTGAATAGAATTTGATGTTTTTCATTGTCGAGCCATGGAAATGGACGGCACGGAAATATATCGTGCGCAAGCAAGTTAAATCGAAACCTCCCGACCTGTTCACGGTCGGCGTAGTTCCAGGAGACAGCCATGAAAAGACAGAACGTGCACCGCGGTGCGCTGGCCGCCGTATGCTCGATTGCCGTGTATTTGGTTGCTGCATGCGGAGGGTCAAACGACAACCCCACTCAGGACAACCTCGCTCAGGCAAACCTCACTCAGCCTCATCTGGTGACAAATATTGCGGTGCCGAATGCGACAAACCCGCCGTTCACCTTCGATGTCAGCTATGCCGATCATGGCAAATACTTTTTGGCAGACCGCAACAACAAGGCGATCGATGTGGTCGACACCAGTACGAATAAACTGCTCGAGCAAATCCCGGGTGGCTTTTTGGGCATCGGGGCAAGCCTGGACACCTCGGGACCGAACGGACTGGTAGGCTTGCCTGGCACGACCACGTTGTACGTGGGAGACGTCAATTCGGTTAAGATCATCGACACCTCTTCCCAACTACTTGTCAAGACGATTCCGCTCAATACTTCAGGTACGCGCGTCGACGGAGGCTGTTTCGATTCCGACGATCACCTGGTCGCCATTACAAGTCCAGCCGAGACCCCGCCGTACACGACGTTCATCAACACGGATACGCAGGCCATCGTTGGGCGCTTGACGTTCACCGGTTCGTCGGGCCTCGAGTCATGCGCGTACGACCCGGGCACGAAAAGCATCCTCATCAACAACGACGGAACTGCGGCAAATCCGGACGGCGAACTTGACGTGATCCCGACGAGTTCGATTGTCGCCGGGAAACCGGTCGTCACGAAAGCGTTTCCGCTGGGCTCGTGTGCGCCCAGCGGCCTTGCGCTCGGACCGAACCAGGATGTGATGGTCGGATGCGACCCGGGCGCGGGCAAGCCACTCATTACGCTGATTCTCGACCGCACCAACGGCAACGTGCTCGCGAGACTTCCGTTCGGCGGCGTCGATCAGATTGCCTACGACAACGTGTCGAACCGTTATTTCCTGCCCGCACGGCACTGGACAGCCAATGGCACGGCGGCGGCTTCGGGCTTCACTCCGAAAATGGCTATTGTGGACGGGTCCAGCCGAACGATCATCGCCGAACTGGCGGTGGGCGCCGGCGCGCATTCGGTTGCGGTCGACGGGCCGTCGGGTCAAGTTTATGTGCCATACCTGCCGGGAAAAGACGCGACGTTTCCTAACGCCGGGATCTCGGTGTTCACCGTACGCTGAGCGCAAGGGAGACGGTGCTTGCGTAGTCGCCCGGCTCGCGCCCGGCTCGATCTGCCTGCCTTAGGGTAGATCGAGTCGTCCTGCCAGCCAGCCGCAATGCCGAAGCCCGTGGCAGGCGTCGGGCCTCCTCCTCTCGATGCGCATGCGTCTTATCCCTTCGTGAAGATTTCCAGAAAATGCTTGCTCGGATCCTCGAAATAGATTCTGCGGCAGCCATCGTCCGTGCTGACCTCGCCGGGGCGGCGGCGGTATGGGTCCGACCAGTACATCAGATTGCGCGCGCGGATTCGGGCGAGGCTTTGCTCGAATTCGACGTCGCTGATCAGAAAGGCGTAGTGCTGCAGGGCAACATCGCCTTGCGCGTCCATGAAGTCCAGGGTGACGTCGTTGTCCAGCCGTACGGCAAGAAACGGCCCGAACGGCACGGCCGCGGGACGTCCGAGGATCTCGCAGAAGAAGTCGGCGGACACCTTCTTGTCATGAGAAAAGACGATGGTGTGGTTGAGCTGGATGGCCATGTCGCAATCTCCGGGAAGGCGTATGTGCAAGGACCGGCACGGTGGTGGTGGCAACCACAGGCCCGATCTCGTCGCCGGGAATCAGGGTGGCGGGGATCTGGTCGGTTCCAGCTTTTGCCATTGGCTTTCCGCGCTCTGGATAGAGGGCCGCGCGCTTGGAAATGCGGCGTACACGATCCTCAGCATGTACCTGTATCCGGGCCTGAATATGAGGTTAGCGTGTTGCGGCTGGCGTTACAAAGGCCGTCGGGACTATCGCCCGGTCCGGGCCTATCCTTTTTACATCCCTACTGCCGCGACGAAAGGAGTTAGAAATGACGACTATCTGGACGCTTACCGCAGATGGCAGCCGAGCCCGGATTTTCCAGGCGCACGGGATGGAGCGGGATCTCGAGGAGATCAAGGGCTTCGTCAATCCACTGGGACGTGCCAAGGATGGCGAGTTGCGCGACGATGCGCAGGGACGCTTTGCCGGCAAGGGCGAACCGATGCATTCGATGGCGCCGCGGATCGATCAGGCCGAAAAAGAACGTGTCGAGTTTGCCCGCATGCTGAGCCAATATCTCGAACAGGCGCGCGTGGAGCAGCGTTACGACAAGCTCCGCCTCGCCGCCGCGCCGAAGTTCCTAGGCATGCTGCGCGAGCACCTTGACAAGGAAGTGCAGAAGGTGGTGTTCGAGGAGCTCAACGAGGATATCTCCAGGCTGGGCGCGCGCGAGGTGCAAAGCCGTCTCGCCGCCCGCTGAGCTTGGCCCCGGCGTTGGCCTGGATCCCCGCTCGGACTTTCCGTTTTGCCCAGGCCAGCGCGGCGCGCCGCCGAAGCGAATCGCGATGCCTTTCCTGAACGTCCACGCCGCATCGCGGCGTGGGCGTGCCGGCACCTGAGTCCAACGGAACCGCTTCCTGCTTCATGTGAGCTTGTTCCACGGTGGCGCCGATCCGGTGCCGTACCGATCATGCGCGCGCTGGGCATGGGTCTGGATCGTTACCGGGCTAGGCGACCGTCCCTCGGCCCTCGCCCGCAGAACCCATCTAGCCTCGACGCCGCGCGCTCACAAGAAAGTGCAGATAAGTGCTGCAAGTTCCACTTTATTACTTGTGGCTCAGATCTTCCTGGTCACCGAAAAAGGGGGCGCGTGCGGTCATTCGACGTCACAGCGGCTCAACCAGCCGCCTGTTGCTGTTGCGGCAGTATTCTGCACAGGCCGCGCGTGCCGAGTTGGCGGCGCCGTGCACGAATAGCGGCGCGTCGGCGCGCCGCGACATCGACACCACGATGGACGGAGGCGCGGGCTGCAGCGGTAACTCCACGACTTCGCCGCTCTCGATCAGCTTGTCGACGAACAGGCGCGGAATAGCGGCCACGCCGAAACCGTCGCGCACGAGCTGCACGATCACGGCAATCGACGGCGACCCGGTAATTCGGGTTTCCGACAGTGGCACACCGTTGGCTCCCGCGAGTTTGGCCACGATGTCCTCCAGCGCGCGATGCGGCGCGGTCCCTCGACCGAACGTCAGGATGGGATGCTGCAGCACCTGTCTGGCGAGCCCGCCGCGCGCGTGCGACAGCAAGCCTGCGCGCGCTACCCAGTGCACGGGATAGTTGGCAAGTGCATTGCACACCACGTTGGTTTCGTCGCTGCCTTCGACGCGAATGATGAGATCGAGTTCGTCGGCAATCAGCCTGCGCTGGAGCACCACGCTCACATCGGCGGTCAGTTCGACTTCCAGCTGGGGGTAGTCTGCGGCGAGCCGTCGCATGTAGTTCGGCAACCAACTGTGCACCACGGTCTCGATCACGCCCAGGCGCAGGCGCCCGCGGATTTTGCTGTCGCCCGAGGCGGCGGCCTGCAGCCGCCGTGCGGCCTCAACCACGCCCTTGGCGTATCCGAGCAGGTACTCGCCATTGGGTGTCAGGCGAAATTCGCGACTCTCCCGATCGACCAGCGCGGTTTGCAGCTCATCTTCCAGTGCCTTTATCCGTTGGGAAATGGCAGCAGGCGTCGCGTGCAGCGCGGCGGCTGTCGCACGAAAGCTGTGCAATTTGGCCAGCGTGACAAAGGTTTCGAGGAATCGCGTATTCATCAGGCGGTGGAGCGGATCGCTGCAGAAGGCGTCAAATTGCCGCGGATATCCCGGCAATTAGCGTTCGTCCCGCTTTGGCACCAGCTCGGTGCGGGTAGGGGAAAACCCGCAAAATTGTTAAGAAATTCTATACGGAGGTGCCAACAAAAAGTCGTTGGCGATAAAAAATTTTACTCTCTATCGTTCAATGCATACACGACAACGTCATAACGACATGAGAACGCAGATGCCCGAGAACCTGATGCCTTTCGACTTTCGCCAGGCCGTGCGCAGCGGCCAGTTCCGTGGCCCAACTGCAGGCTATTGCGGCGACTACGCCCAAGCCAACCTGGCCATCCTGCCGTCGGCGCACGCCAGCGATTTCCTGCGCTTCTGCCAGACCAATCCGAAGCCGTGTCCATTGTTGGGCGTAGGTGAGCCGGGGCAATGGCATGTGCCGGTACTCGGGCGCGAGGTGGATATTCGCAACGACGTGCCTGCGTATAACGTCTATCGCGACGGGCGGCTCGCCGAAGAAACCGAATCGCTGGCCGACCTGTGGCAGAACGACTTCGTGGTGTTCGCCATCGGCTGCTCGTTCTCGTTCGAACAGATGCTGGCTAAGGAGGGCATTCCGTTGCGCCACGTCGAGGAAGGCCGCAACGTGCCGATGTACCGCACCAGGATCGCGAACCGGCGCGCGGGCGTTTTCGGTGGCGACCTGGTGGTATCGATGCGGCCCATGCGCGGTGCCGATGCGATTCGCGCCGTGCAGATCACCAGCCGTTTCCCTGCCGTCCATGGTGCGCCAATTCACATCGGCGACCCGGCCGAACTGGGGATCGAAGACCTGGCCAGGCCCGAGTTCGGGGATCCCGTCACGATCAAGCCGGGCGAGTTGCCGGTCTACTGGGCCTGCGGCGTCACACCCCAGACCGCGATCATGGCCGCCAGGTTGCCGCTGGCGGTCGCGCACAAGCCCGGCCACATGCTGGTGACCGATATCAAGAACGCCTCGCTTGCCGTGTTTTAGGCCGCCGGAGCAACGCGGTCCGTTTTCCCTTAGCAAGGCCGGACGCCGAAGACCACCGGCGGTTACCGAAGGATCCGCGCGAGGCGGAAGGCCGTACTCATCCACCAAAGGGGGCCGGCCCCGGTACTCGCGCGAAATACCGTTCACCCTACGCGCCTAGGAGCGTTTCATGGACAACAACACCCCCGCGGCGGCGGCTGCCGCCAATCCCGCAACGGTTTCCTCCCTGGCACCAGCCGCGCCCGTCGACGCCGGCGGCAGCCTGTTCTCCTGGTATGGCGATGCGTCGCCGCGCGAGAAACGCGCCTTCTGGAGTTGCAAGGTCGGCTACATGCTCGACGGCATGGATACGCAGATGCTCTCGTTCGTCATTCCGACGCTGATCGCTACCTGGGGTATCAGCCTGGCCGACGCCGGCTTCATCGGCACGCTCACATTGCTGGCTTCGGCACTGGGCGGCTGGGTTGCCGGCATCTTGTCGGACCGCATCGGCCGGGTGCGGACGCTGCAATTGACGGTGGTGTGGTTCGCGGTCTTCACCGGCTTGTGCGGACTGGCGCAAAATTACGAGCAGCTCCTGGCTGCGCGTGCGCTGATGGGCTTCGGCTTCGGCGGTGAATGGACCGCCGGTGCCGTGCTGATCGGGGAGGTGATCCGCGCCAAGGATCGCGGCAAGGCTGTCGGCCTCGTGCAGTCGGGCTGGGCGATTGGCTGGGGGTTGACGGCCATCCTGTATTCCGTGCTGTTCTCGGTCATGCCCGCTGAACTGGCGTGGCGCGCGCTGTTTCTCATCGGCCTGCTCCCGGCGCTGCTGGTGGTAGTCATCCGCCGCTATGTGAAGGAGCCTGACGTCTACGAAAAGGAGAAGGCGGCGCAAGGCAAGGCGAGCGATCGTCCCCGTTTCACGGAGATCTTCAGCCCGAAGCTGCTGTCGACGACGGTGCGCGCGGCGCTGCTGGCGACTGGCGCACAAGGCGGATACTATGCGATCACTACCTGGCTGCCGACGTACCTGAAGACCGAACGTCACCTGACTGTGATGGGGACGGGGGCTACCTGGCCATGATCATCTTCGGCTCGTGGATCGGCTACCTCGTCAGTTCCTATCTGACCGACAGGCTTGGCCGCAAGCCGAACTTCATTCTCTTCGCGGTGGGCTCGATGACGGTTGCCTTTGGCTACACGATGCTGCCGTTGAGCAACAGTGCCATGTTCTGGCTCGGCTTTCCGCTCGGCTTCTTCGCTTCGGGGATTTTCAGTGGCATGGGCGCGTTCCTGACCGAGCTGTTCCCGACGCGGGTGCGTGGCTCAGGCCAGGGCTTTTGCTACAACTTCGGCCGGGCTGTCGGTGCACTCTTTCCCTTCCTGATCGGCGCGCTGTCCAAGCAATATGGTCTCGGCGCTAGCATCGGCATCTTCGCCGCGGCGGCCTATGGCGTGCTGATCATTGCCGCGCTGACGCTGCCGGAAACCCGTGGCCGCGAGCTCGAAGCCGCCGGCATGTAAGTCCCCGGCAGCCGGCGCCAGGGCGCCGGCCGCCACCTCGACCCGTATCCTCCTTACCCCTTGTCCGGCGAGCCGTGCCTTGCGCGCGGCTCGCGGGCGGATTCGTCGGCGCAGCGCGCGCTAGCGCTGCGCTCCACACCTGGCAATTCTGGCATTTCGCATCATGACTCAACTGAATACTCCCGCACCGCAGATGGATTCCCGCTGGCAATTCTGGATCGACCGGGGAGGCACTTTCACGGACATCGTCGCGCGCCGGCCTGACGGCACCCTCACGACCCACAAGCTGCTGTCGGAAAATCCTGAGCAGTACCGCGATGCCGCCGTCGCGGGCATTCGTCACTTGCTGGGCCTGGCCGCCGGAGAGCCGATCACCTCGGCGCAGGTGGAAATGGTCAAGATGGGCACTACCGTGGCGACCAACGCGTTGCTGGAGCGCAAGGGCGAGCCCACCACGCTGGTGACCACGCGCGGCTTCCGCGATGCGCTGCGCATTGCCTACCAGAACCGGCCGCGACTGTTCGATCTCGATATCGTGCTGCCCGAGTCTCTGTACGACGAAGTGGTGGAGATAGACGAGCGCATCGGCGCGCACGGCGAGGTGGTGAGCGAACTCGACCTGCAGAGCGCCCGCCGTGCGCTCGAGGCCGTGTACGGCAAGGGCACGCGCGCGCTGGCCATCGTGCTCATGCACGGCTATCGTCACCAGGCGCACGAGAAGGCCGTGGCCGCGCTGGCCCGCGAGATCGGCTTTGCGCAAGTGTCCGTCTCGCACGAGGTGTCGCCGTTGATGAAGCTGGTCTCCCGCGGCGACACGACCGTCGTGGACGCGTACCTGTCGCCGATCCTGCGCCGCTATGTCGAGCAGGTGGCCGGCGAGATGCCCGGCGTCAACCTGCAGTTCATGCAGAGCAGCGGCGGCCTGACGCGCGCCGACAACTTCCAGGGCAAGGATGCCATCCTGTCCGGGCCCGCCGGCGGCATCGTCGGCATGGTGAGGGCGTCCACGCAAGCCGGCTTCCCGCGCGTGATCGGCTTTGACATGGGCGGCACCTCCACCGATGTCTCGCACTATCACGGCGAGTTCGAACGCGTGTTCGAGACCCAGGTGGCAGGGTGCGCATGCGCGCGCCCATGATGAGCATCCACACGGTGGCAGCGGGCGGCGGCTCCGTGCTGGGGTTCGATGGCACGCGCCTGCGCGTGGGGCCGGAATCGGCCGGCGCCAATCCGGGGCCGGCGGCATATCGCCGCGGCGGTCCGCTTGCGGTCACGGATTGCAACGTGATGCTAGGCAAGATCCAGCCCGAATACTTCCCGAAGATGTTCGGACCGCAGGCGAACGAGGCGCTCGACCGCGACGCCGTGGTGCGCAAGTTCACCGCGCTGGCCGACGAGATCGCCGCGGCGACCGGCAAGCGCCAGACCCCCGAAGCCCTGGCCGAGGGCTTCCTGGAGATCGCGATCGGCAGCATGGCCAATGCGATCAAGAAGATCTCGGTACAGCGCGGCCACGATGTCTCGAACTATGTACTGACGACGTTCGGCGGCGCGGGCGGCCAGCATGCATGCGGCGTGGCCGATGCGCTGGGCATGACGCAGGTGCTGGCGCATCCGCTGGCAGGTGTCTTGTCGGCGTATGGCATGGGCCTCGCGGAACAGACGGCGATGCGCGAGCGCGCGGTCGAATCGATACTGAGCGACGCGGCATTGCCCGAACTCGAGGCCGCGCTCGACGCGCTGTCCGCCAACGCGCAACGCAGCCTCCTCGCGCAGGGCGTGGCGGCTGAGCGCATCGATACGATCCGGCGCGTGCATCTGCGCTACGACGGCACCGACTCGGCCATCGCAGTGCCGTTCGGCTCCGTGGCGGATATGCGTGCGGCGTTCGAGGCAGCTTATCGCCAGCGTTACTCCTTCCTGATTGACGGCGCGCAGCTGATTGCCGAAGTGGCATCCGTCGAGGCCATCGGGCGCTCGGACGCGCCGGTGGACATCGCACCGCTCGTCCGGCGCGAATCGGGGCGCCGCAGCGCGTGGCAACCGTGCGCATGTACGCCAGCGGCGCCTGGCTCGACACCGGCCTGTTCCAGCGTGAAGCGCTACTCGCCGGGGATACGCTCGACGGTCCCGCGATCGTGGCGGAAAAGAGCGGAACCACGGTGATCGAGCCGGGATGGCGCGGCGAGATGACTACGCAGGGCAACCTGGTGCTCACGCGGGTGCTTGCGCGTGCCGCGCGGCGTGCGCCCGATACAGCCGTCGATCCGGTGCGCCTCGAGATCTTCAACAACCTGTTCATGTCGATCGCGGAGCAGATGGGCCTGCGTTTGCAGAACACGGCGTACTCCGTGAACATCAAGGAGCGGCTCGATTTCTCCTGCGCGATCTTTGACCGCGACGGCAATCTCATTGCCAATGCCCCGCACATGCCGGTACATCTCGGCTCGATGGGCGAGAGTATTCGGACCGTGATCGAACGTAATCGCGGCAAGATGCGTGACGGCGATGTCTTCATGCTCAACGATCCGTACCATGGCGGTACCCATCTGCCGGACGTGACCGTCATTACACCGGTCTTCCATGAGCGCGGTGCGGAGCCTCTGTTCTATGTGGGCTCGCGCGGCCACCATGCGGACATCGGCGGCACCACGCCGGGCTCCATGCCCCCCGACTCGCGTCACGTCGAGGAGGAGGGCGTGCTGATCGACAACTGGCAGTTGATCGCGGGCGGCACGCTGCGCGATGCCGACACGCGCGCGTTGCTGGCCTCGGGGCGCTATCCCGCGCGCAACATCGACCAGAACATGGCTGACCTGCGCGCCCAGGTGGCGGCGAACCAGAAGGGCGTGGACGAGCTGCGTCGCATGGTGGGCGCGTTCGGCCGCGATGTGGTGCTGGCCTATATGGGCCACGTGCAGGACAACGCGCAAGCCGCGGTGCGCCGCGTCGTCGGCGCCTTGAAGGACAGCCGCTACCGCTATCCGCTCGACAATGGCGCCGTGATCGAAGTGGCGATTCGTGTCGACCCCGACAAGCAAGGCGCGACGATCGACTTCACCGGAACGTCGGCGCAGTTGCCGAACAATTTCAACGCGCCGAAGGCGGTCTGCATGGCGGCGGTGCTGTATGTGTTCCGCACGCTGGTGAAGGACGACATCCCGCTCAATGCCGGCTGCCTCAAGCCGTTGCGCGTGATCGTCCCGGAGGGGTCGATGCTAAACCCTGTCTTTCCAGCGGCGGTGGTATCGGGCAACGTGGAAACGTCGTCCGCGATCACGAACGCGCTCTATGGTGCGCTGGGGGTTGTGGCGTCGAGCCAGGGAACGATGAACAACTTCACGTTCGGCAACGCCCGCTACCAGTACTACGAGACCATCTCCGGCGGCAGCGGCGCAGGCGACGGCTACCATGGTACCGATACGGTCCAGACGCATATGACCAACTCGCGCCTGACGGATCCGGAGATTCTCGAGTGGCGCTATCCGGTCAGGCTCGACAGCCACGTGATCCGCCACGGCTCGGGCGGCGCCGGGCGCTGGCGGGGCGGCAACGGCGCGATCCGACGCGTGCGCTTCCTGACGCCAATGATCGCCTCGATCTTGTCGAACAACCGCGTGCACGCGCCTTTCGGCGTGGCGGGCGGTGGCGCCGGTGCACTCGGCAACAACTACATTGAGCGCGCGAACGGCACCCGGGATGCGTTACCGCACATCGGCAGGGCCGAGATGCAGCCGGGCGACGTCTTCGTGATCGAGACGCCCGGAGGGGAGGGTACGGCCGCGAATAGGCGAAAGCACCGCAACCGCTGTTGCCCCGCTCGTGAGCAGCCTTCCGACGCTGGTGCCTCGCGATGGCAACAAGCTGTATCAGGTGGCGGCGGGCTACGCATCGGCAGACAACGTGGCGAGGCAGCTGGAGCGCGTGCTGGACGCGGTATGTGCGGCGGCCTGATACGGTGGCTGGGGATGGTTGTTGAAACGCTTGCCTTGCCGGCAGGCGGCTGAATGAGGGCCCGGAAACATCCTTCCGGGCCCTTCGCGTTAGCCGAAAGTGAAGACGAAGGCCTGGACGCCCGGGTCCAGGAAACGGATGTCGAGGGTGTGCTCGCCGACCGCACCCGACTGGCGAACGAGCTGGTAGAGCTTGGTCTGCGTGACGGTGCCGTTGCCATCCGCGTCCGCGATGTATCGGCGACGGGCGGGGCCGGTAAGGAACGGTGTCAAGGCCACAGTCCGATACGTTGCGATACAAAGCGGGGCGCCTGCGGTGCGCCGGTTCAGGCACACCTTGCTTTCCGGCAGGCATGCCGGGCTCCCTTTGCAAAGACCCCGAGCGCGGCATCCTGCGGCCCTTCGGGGTGCGGCCTGCCCTTGTTCCCATAACCCTTCCTTCTCGCAACCGCGACGATCGATTAACCGCGACGATCGATTTTGTATTCGTTTGTATCGCTTGCCCAGTGCGATACGTGTGCTCACAGCGCTACCGCCAAGTCGCTACGGACCAGATACATCGGTCGCCTTAAATGCATCCAGTAGCGCGGCGGCGGCAGCAAAGAGCAGAGGATCCCGCCGGCGTTGCAACATTGGCCGCGCCGGACACCGGCGCAACGGTTCTACACGTAACTTTGGAACTCATCATGAGAATCATCAACGTCGCAACCTTTACAAAGCGCTTTGTCTCGATCGTTGCCCTTGCGGCCGCCGCGGGCGGGGTACAGGCCGTGTCCGCGGCCGACCTGGCTTCCGGTCATGGCTATGGCCCTGGCGCCGCCGCTGCGCGCATCGGAGAGCGTGACCCGTTCACTGACGGCGCGCGTATTGACAAGCGAGACGTCTACACGGATGGCGCCCGCAATGTGGATGGCTCCGCCCGATTCGCTGCAAGCCTGGATCGCATCGGCGTCTGGGCGCCGCCTGCCCGAAGTGCAGTTGCCGCGGCCACGCTCGCCCGCATCAGCAATCGCGATGGCTATACCGAAGGCGAACATGCCGCAGATCCCCGCTTGGTCGGATAGCGCGTCCCGCAGCGGTGATGACCGCTCGGTTTGATCGTATGTGCCTGGACATTCAGCTTTCGTCTCCTGGTTCGCCGGGCAACGGCACCAATCCGGAACAGCTGTTCGCCGCCGGCTGGTCGGCCTGCTTCATTGGTGCGATGGGGATCGCTGCTGGCAAGATCAAGGTCGCTCTCCCGCCTGACTTGGCCGTTGACGCAGAAGTGGACCTGGGCACAGCTGGAGGCGTTTTCCTGCTTCAAGCTCGTCTCAATGTCCGCGTGCCGGGTCTGGAGCGCGAAGTCGCCCAGGCGCTGGTGGACGCCGCGCACCAGACCTGTCCATACTCCAAAGCCACACGGGGCAATATCGACGTCGTGATCAACCTGGTCTAAGCCGGCGCTTTCGCGAAGCTAGCCTGTCCGAGCTGTTCGGGCAGGCAACCTCTCTACCCCCTGAAACGCCCATCCCGAGGACCGCAAGTGTTGAGTACCGCCAATACTGCGAACGCCCCCACCGCGTGGAGTGGAACCTGGATAAAGTCTCCTGGTACCTGAGGAACAACGCGCATGCGTTGGTCAACTACGGCGCTCCGCATCGAAAGGGCCTGCCGATCAGCAGTAGCATCGCGGAGTCCGCGGTGAACCAGGTCGTCAGCCATCGCATGGCCAAGAAGCGACAGATGCGCTGGACGGACGAAGGGGCGCACTGCATGGTGCAGGTCAGGGTCGCGGTTTTGAATGGGGAACTCTCACCCGACCGCATCTCGGCGCTCGAGATCGCCGCCTCGCGTCACAGCAAATCCATCGGGCCAGCATCGCCAAACCGGCACCGGCCAACGAACAGAATTAACCGTGACATCCTCGCCGCAAACCAGGGCGCCTGACGAAATAGGCCTCCCCAACTTTTGCACGCCCTCCTTCACGCTGGCTGCGTCATACCACCGGCTCGCACATGACGGCCCAGCAGGTCGACAAGCGCTTCGTGCAGATCGACTTCGGGCACGCCTCGCGGCTAGGCGCGAATAATGGCAGGAGTACGCACAGACCAGGATTGCCTCATGCCGGGGCAGGGCTTCGCTAGGCATTCCGAGTACGCCGCGCCGGCATGGCTGGTTGCGCTATGCCTTGGCAAGATGGCGCTCAAACCATTGGGTCGCCAGCCGAGCGACCGTTTCCAGTGCGCCGGGCTCTTCGAACAAGTGGGTGGCACCAGGCACAATGTCAAGTTCCTTTTGGCATATAAGCAAGGCAAATGCCGCCTCATTTCGTTCGATCACGCTTGAATCGAGCCCTCCAATGATCAACAAGGTAGGCGCAAGCAACTTTGCGAGAGCGTCACGACCCGCCAGATCGACTCTGCCACCTCGTGACACGATAGCGCGGATTCGGGTTGGCGACGTGCTCGCGGCACGGATTGCCGCGGCGGCGCCGATGCTCGCCCCAAAGTAGCCCAACGGCAGCGGTATCGCCTGCTGCTGTGCCACCCACTTTGTCGCCTGCACTAGCCGCTCAGCCAGGAGATCAACGTCGAAACGGGTGGCCGGGATGCTGTCCTCCTGCGGCAATAGGAGGTCCATCAGCAGCGTTCCCATGCCGCTCCGATTGAGTTCGGCGGCCACGTACTTGTTCCGCGGGCTATGTCGGGAACTGCCGCTACCATGCGCAAACAATACCAAGGAGCCGGCACCCGGCGGCAGTGTGAGTATGCCCTGCAGGTACACGTTCCCGGCCGGGATCACAACTTCCCGTGCCGCTGAGTCAGTCCACATGGCGCGATCCCTCATCAGATGCGCTTTGACGCGTGCAGCCTTACAGCCGCTTCCTTCCCTGATCACTATAGTAGGGCGGACGGAGCAGCGTGGCGAGTTGCCGTCTCGTATCGGCATCGGTGCGCCAGCCGCCAACGCTCTCACGGCCATCCAATCCGGTGGGCGTTCCCGGTAGCCTGATGGCGGACGTCGTCCTCCGTATGCAGGTAGGCGCTGGTGGTCGAGATGGAGGCGTGCCCGAAATTGTCCCGCCCAAAGCGCAGGTTGAGCTGCTGATCCGTCATGTGGCTGCCGGCGGTGTGACGCAACCAGTGCGCTGACGCGCTGGCCAGCACGTCAGTTAGCCTTCCCAATCGGGGCCGCGTGCAAGCAGACGGTCGGCCGCCATCGCGAACACTTCCTTGAACACCAGGCGCAGGGCGCCGCGACAAGGGCCGCTCCTTGTCGGCGATCGGCAGAGCGGTACCACCGGTGAAGACAGAGGCGCGCGAAGTACTATGCAGCACCCCTAGATCAACCGTTGGAATGCCAATGTTATCATTTGGTATACTTAGATGGGGATTTGGCCTTTTGAACGCATGAGCCGTGCAGAATGCGTTGCCTGGTTCGTGCAGTATGAGATTCCCTGTAGTCTTCGCTTACCAATATTCCCTATGACACTACAACCAAAACAGAGTATGGCCGCCGAGATCAAGGCTGCCATCGAGGCAGAGATCGAGAGTGGTAAGCTACCGCCGGGGACGCTGCTGGACGAACGCACGCTGGCTGAGCGCTTTGGTGTATCCCGTACGCCGGTGCGCGAGGCCTTGCAGCAGCTTGCGGTACAGAATCTCGTGCGCATCGCTCCCCGTGTCGGCGTCTTCGTGTCACGGCTGTCGGTCACGCAACTGCGTGAAACGCTCGAGTTGCTTGGCGAACTCGAGGCCGTCGCGGCCAAACTTGCGGCGCGGCGGATGGACGACGAGCAGCGGTTGTTGCTTGAGGCGAGCATGGCGCAGTGCGTCGAGGCGTCCAACGATAACAATGGGAAACGATTTGCCGAGGCCAATGCTGCGTTCCATGACCTGATCTATTCCGGCAGCCACAACGAATACCTTGCCCAGCAGATTCACGGCATCCGGCGTCTGATGCAGCGCTATCGGCCAAAGATTTTCCTGACGCCGGCGCAACGGCAGAAAGCATTGCAAGACCATCAGAAACTGGCTGATGCGATTCTCCATGGCGACGAGATCGCGGCGCATGACGCCATGCTCCAGCATGCGCCGGTGGGGACCACCGGATTTTCCGAGTTTCTCTCGACGCTGCCGGCGAGTTACCTCGAAAACGAGGTGGGGCAGGGTGGTTCGCCCTCCGCGGCAACATCCGGCACCAAGCGGCCGAGGGGTGGCGGTACCTCCGAGGAAGGCGACGCCAAGCCCAGGGCCAGACGCGGCCTGAGCCGCGCCACTGCTAGCTGATTTCGCATGCCCCCAGGGGTGGGGGCGGGCATCGGCCCAAAACTCGCTCCGGCCGGCCGCCGGAGCTGCGCTTAGAACTTATGCCGCATGCCGATGGCAACCCCGATCTGATTGTGCTCATTGGCGGCAAGCTGGTACGCAGCAATGGCACCGTTGAAGTTCTCGAAGTTCAGCGCAGCGTTCTTCGTGTATGCGGTGCTCAGGTAAACGTCGGTGCGCTTGGACAGGGAATAGTCCGCGATGAACGTGAGCTGCCACGGGTTGCTGGGGTTAGTGCTGCCGGTTGCCGTGCGCAGGGAGCGCAGGTTGTCGTAGTACACGACGCCAGTCAATACCAGTGCCTGCGTTGCCTGGTAGTTCAGGCCGAGCCAGAAGATATCGTCACGCGCGACCGTCCCGGCAGCCGGCGCGTCGTTCTTTCCATAGCGGTAGGCGGCCTGGGCGAGCAAACTCGGTGTGATCTGGTAACGCACGCCGACCGCTGCCTTCTGGGCCCGCGTGTAGTTGCCGCCGGTCGCAGGGCCATTCACATTGTCGTAAGCGATGGCGATGCCGCCTGATCCGAACGAATAATCAACGCCCGCGCCATAGCCGGCCGAGCCTTGCATCGAACCGGGTTGCTCACCGAAGCTCCAGTGCGCTTCGGTCGTCAGCGGGCCGAAACTGCCATGGTACTTCACCATATTGTTTTCTCGAAGCGACCCACCGGCAATTTGCGTCACTGGCTCGTACAGCGTGGCATATGCGGTGGGCGAGTAGTTCGCCATGATCAGGAAGAGCGACGTGTATTGCCGCCCGAGCGTCAGTTGATGGCTGCCGGACGCAAGCCCCACCCATGCCTGGCGTCCGAACAGCAGGCCGCCCTGCCCGGATGTGCCTGTGTCGATGTTGAAGCCACTTTCCAGGGCAAAGATCGCTTTGTTTCCGCCGCCGAGATCTTCGGCGCCACGCAAGCCCCAGCGGCTCGGGGACAGCCCCCGAATTCAGCGCTACTTTCGAATGGCCGTTGGCACCGCTGCCCAGGTTGTGATTGGTGTACTCGATATTGGCATCAACGACCCCATACAGGGTGACCGATGACTGGGCAAATGCCGCCATGCTTGCGATGGCGCATCCAACGCCGACGATACTTTTCTTCATGAACCTTCTCCTCCGTATTGATCCAGGTTGCGCTCTGGTTTCCGTATTGGCGAGTTCGTGCTTCCGGATTCCATAATCGCATATTGGTATTCGTATGGCTCTTAGTGGTATACGTTAATGTTGTTCAGTGAATACGAAATTATCGATTTGCGCACGGGCGAGGCCAGGGAAATGCGGTGGGGCGCAGCAGCCGGGCACGCAATGTGCGCACGCATTGGCGTGCGACCCGGACGCAAGCCCGGGTCGGATTTGCGCCTCATCAAGCGGTGGAGCAAGCCAAGCGTGCCGAGTCCACGGCCTGCCCGCCGCGCGCCTATGGCGCCGGCCATGCCGTCTTGTTCTCAGGTGCGCATTTGTAGATCGGCAAAACGCCCGTTCTCTCGTGCCAGGCGCTCGAGCAGGGGAGCAGGCTGCCACCAGAAGCCATGCTGTTCGTGGAAGCGCTTGATGTCCGCGTAGACCTTGGCCAGCCCGATGCGGTCGGCGTAGTACATTGGCCCGCCGTGGTGAGCCGGGAATCCATAGCCTGTGACGTAGACGATGTCGATATCGCTTGGGCGCAGCGCGATGCCTTGCTCGAGGAGTCTCGCGCCTTCATTGATCATGCCGTAAAGGCAGCGTTTGATGATCTCCTCCTCGGAAATCGGCTGGCGCGCGATCCCCAGCCGGGCCGACTCGCGAACGATGAAGTCTTCGACCACCGGATCGCGCAGCGGCGTGCGGCTGCCCGGCTCGTAGCGGTACCAGCCGGCTCCACTCTTTTGCCCGAGCCGTCCCATCTCCGTCAGCTGCATGATCAGGTCGTTCCAGCGCCGATCATTGGGCCGCGTCGCCATCTGGGCCTTGCGTGTTTGGTAGCCAACATCGTTGCCGGCCATGTCGTGAACAGCGAAGATGCCCATGGCATAGCCGAAGCGTGTCAAGGCCTGGTCGACCTCGTGGGGTAATGCGCCTTCTTCGAGCAGGAAGTGCGCTTCGCGCGTGTAGTTGCGGAACAGCGCATTGCCGATAAAGCCGGGATAGATGCGCGCGAGCACGGAGATCTTGCCCATGCGCCGGCCGAGTTCCATCAGCGTGGCGATGACGTCCGGGGCGGTTCGCTGCGCGCGCACGACTTCCAGCAGGCGCATGACATGCGCCGGACTGAAGAAATGGGCGCCTACGACGTCCTGATGCCTTTGCGTGACCGCGGCAATCGCGTCGACATCCAGCCCCGAGGTGTTGGTGGCGAGGATAGCCCCCGGTTTGGCGATGGTGTCAAGTTGGCGGAATATCTGCTGTTTGAGCGCCAGGTCCTCGAAGACGGCTTCGATCACGAGGTCCGCGTGCCTTGCTTGTGCCATGTCGATCGCGCCGCTGATCAGGGCGATGCGCCGGTCCATTTCAGACCGTTCCAGCCGACCGCGCGAAACGCTGCCGGTGTAGTTGTCGCGCACCCGGCGCAGGCCGCCATCCAGGGCTTCCTGGCCGCTATCGATCAGGGTCACCGGAATGCCGATGTTGGCGAGCGCCATGGCGATGCCGCCGCCCATGGTTCCGGCGCCGATCACGGCCACGCTGCCGATCGGGCGAAGCGGCAGGTCAGCGCGGATATCGGGAATCCTCGCCGCCTCGGCCTCGGCGAAGCGGATATGGGCTGCCGCGGCATCGCGCTGGGCCTGTGTATCGGGCTCTGTGCGGGCGTCGTTGTCAGGAGACGTAGCGGTCATGGTCATATTCAGTCCAGTTGGGTTCCGGGGGCGACGAGCGGCTTGGCCCGCCCTTCGACGAATTCGCGCAGACGCTCGGCGGTCTCCGGGGAGCGCGCCATGTTGGAGTTCAGGTACTCCATGAACAGGCCGTCGTCGTGCGACAGGTCGTTGATGCGCGGCAATACGTTGGTGATGCGCCAGTTGGTGTCGGGCGTGTTCTGCGCGATCTTCGCTGCCAGCTCACGCGCCTTATCCAGCGCCTTGCCCGCCGGCACAACGTAGCGCACGATATGCTCGCGCTCGCCTTCGGCTGCCGTTAGCAGGCGGCCAGTCAGCATCATGTCGGCCATGACGGTGTAGCCGACCACCCGTTGTACGCGGACCGTGCCGCCTCCGCCGACGAAGATGCCGCGCTGGCCTTCGGGCAGTCCGAAGAACGCCGATTCGTCCGCCACGCGGATATGCGCCGCCGTGGCCAGTTCGAGGCCGCCGCCCACCACGGCGCCATGCAGCGCAGCAACGAACGGGATGGGGCCGCGGGCAATGATGTCGAACACCTCATGCCATGAATGGCGCCGGCGTTTGCGCGGGCGCACAGCCTCGCCAGCCGCGCGTGCCAGGGCTTCCTTCAGGTCCAGGCCTGCGCAGAAGTTGCTGCCATGTCCGAACAGCACGCCGACGTCGGCTTCTTCGCCGGCGCGTACCACGGCATCGCGCAGGGCACAAATCACCTCTTCATTGATGGCGTTGCGCTTGTCGGGACGGTTCAGGCCGATCAGTGCGACCGGGCCTTCGAGTTCGTAGGTAACGAGTTCGGCGCTCATATCTGTCACTCCATTGAGTAGGGAAATCGGGGTTTCGTAGGTTCTGCAGGACTAGAGATCCAGCACCAGCTTGCTGCCCTTCGCGCCTGAACAGCAGATCATCATGCGTTGATTCGACGCCTTTTCCGCCTCGCTGAGCACCAGGTCGCGGTGGTCCGGCAACCCTGCGAGCACGCGTACCTCGCAGGTGCCGCAAATGCCCTCCTGGCACGAGTACGGCGGCTCGATGCCGGCACTGAGCAGACAGTCGAGAATGGTCTGTCCGCTGGCTATCTCGATGCTGCGGCCGCTGCGCGCCAGTTCGACGGTGAAGCCGCCTGCGGTGGCGGCGCTCTCGCGCGCAGCGAAATATTCCCTGTGCACTCGCTCGGGCGGCAGGCCGGCGGTGGCTTGCTCGAAGGCGTCCAGCATGGGCAGCGGGCCGCAGCAGTAGACATGGGCGCCGGCCGGCAGCGCGGCGGTGATGGCGGCGATGTCGAGCATGCTGGCGCCGGGCTCGCGGTCGAAGCTGAGCTGGAGCGTGGCCCCGGAATCGTCCCGCAGTGCCTGCAGGGTCTCGACGAAGGCGGCATTCTTGCGTGTGCGTGCCGCGTAGAAGAGTTGCCACGGCCGGCCCAGCGTCTGCAGGCGGCGGATCATGCCGAGGACCGGCGTGATGCCGATGCCGCCGGCAATGAAGACGCTCGACGCGGCCGCTTCCTCGAGCGGGAAGTTATTGCGCGGCGCACTGACGGTCAGGGTGTCGCCCGGGCGCAGCACTTCGTGCAGATAGCGCGAGCCGCCGCGACTCTGCGGGTCCTTGTTGACGCCGATCAGGTAGCGATGCCGTTCTTGCGGCGAGTTGAACAGGGAATAGTTGCGGATCAAGCCGTTGGGCAGATGCACGTCGATGTGCGCCCCGGCTTCGAACGGCGGGAGTTCCTTGTGCGGGGCTACCGGCCAGAGTTCGTAGCTGAGGATGCCTTCCGCTTCCCAGGTAATGGATTTGACCCTGACTTGCAGTGTCTCGGTAATGCTCATGGGTGTCTCCCGGGGTTGGGCCTGCGTGGGTTCGTGGCGGATGGCTTTGGCTAGATCTCGACCACGTCAATGTCCTTGAGCTTCACGCCCGTGGCTGCCTCGTAGGCGCGCTTGACCTCGTCCGGCTGGCCGGCGTGGAAAATGAAGTGGAACAACAGCTTGTTCCACTTCGGATGGTTGGCGTACTGCTCCAGCGCCAGGCCCTCCAGGAAGAAGGCGCGCGAGTCGCAGGGCAGCATCACGCGATGGTTGGCCTGCGGATCGCGGATCAGCCCCTTGGGATCCCGGCCCTGCGCCACGGCGTCGATATCGTCGAACAGGCGGCGGCGGATCATGGCGATGCCGCGGTCGCTGGCGCCGAGGTTCTCCTGGCTGCGGTCGGTGACACGGCCCTGGCCGACCCAGGCGATGATGTCCTGGTTAATGACATGGCTTGAGATCCATCGGCCGGTGCGCGCGTCGCGGATCGGACTGGTCCACGAAGGGATCACGGCTTGCTCGTAGGGCTCGGCCTCGCGTGGCACGCGGATGAAGGACCAGGTCACGCTCAGCGTGTTCTCGTCGTCGACGGGAACACGCCATTCGAAGTGGTCGCCAAGAAAGAACCCATTGGGCCACAGGCAGACGCGGCCGATGGTCCATAGCGGATGGTGCTCGTCCGTGCCTTCGCTGATGCGTTTGTAGAGGAAGCCGTGCTCGAATTCCTCGAAATCGAGCCGCAGGTGCCGTGGCGCGTAGCTTGCGGAATCGCCGCGCAGCCGGCGGCCCCAGTTGGCATGCATCCACTCGAAGTGCACCGGATCGATTGAGTTCTCTTGTGCTTGCAGCCAGTTGCAGGGCACCTCGGCAAAGACCACCTGGACGAAGCCGTTGCGCCAGCTGAACGGCTCCCAGTCCGGCAGCAGTGGCGCCGGCTGCGGACCCATATAGGCCCATAGCATGCCGGCCTTGGCCTGGACCTGGTAGGCCTTGAGGCGCACGCGCGCCTTCAGCCTGCCATGCGGATCGGCCATTTGCTCGAAGGGCTGGTCTACGCAGCGGCCCTGCTGGTCGTATTGCCAGCCGTGGTAGTTGCAGCGCAGCCCGCATTGCTCGACATAGCCGTAGGCCAGGTCGGCGCGGCGGTGTGCGCAATGCCGGTCAACCAGGCCGTAGGTACCGCTCAGGTCCTTGTAGAGCACCAGGTCCTCGCCCATCAGGCGCACCCGCTTGATGGGGTTGCGGTCCAGTTCGTCGATGCCGGCGATCGGGTGCCAGTGTCGCCTCAACACTTCTCCCATTGGCGCGTCCGGCCCCACTTGGGTCAGCTGACAATTCTTGTCCTCACTAAGCATTGGCGTGTTCCCGCGGGCGATCGGCTACTCCGGCTTGAAGCCGGACGCCTTGATGATGGGTTCCCAGGCCGCGAGCTCCGCGCGCTGCCGGCGGGCCATATCCTGGGCATCGATAAAGTCCGGCACTACCGCCAGGCGCTTCATCAGGAACTCATTGGTTTGCGGCATGGACAGAATCTTGCGCAACGCCTGCTGCATCCGTTCGAGCTCGGCCCCCGGGGTTCCGGCTGGCGCCCACATTGCGGTCCAGCCGTCGCCGGAGGTCACGTTGATGCCTTGCTCGGCCATGGTCGGGATATCCGGAGCCAGAGGCGAGCGCTTCGCGCTGAAAATGCCGATCATCCGCACCTTGCCGGTGCGGTGGTACTTCAGCATGTCGTCCAGCAACGTCACGGCCGCGGGTACGTGGCCTCCCACCAGGTCGTTGATCAGGGGCGGCGTGCCCTTGTAGGGCGCCACCGACAGCGCGATGCCAGCCGCCCTGGCGAACTGCATCCCGAGAAAGTGGTTCATGCCACCCAGGCCCGGCGTGCCGAAGACGGCGCTGTCGGGATGCTTCCTGACCCAATCCACGAATTCGCGCGCATTGCTGACGCCCGTATCCATCCGTACTGCCATCCCCAATGGGTAAGAGACCAGGCCGGCCACCGGAGCAAAGTCGCGCCAGAGGTTCCACCTGAGCTGCGGCCCGAAGACCAGCGTCTGGAAGGTCGGCGTGGCGTTGGGGGCGATCATGTAGGCGAGGCCGTCCGGCTTCGCCGCCATCAGCACGTCCGCGGCGAGACGGCCGCCAACGCCGACATGGCTTTCAATGATGACCGGCTGCTCCAGGATCTGCGGCAGCCAGTCGGCGAAGTAACGGGCGATCGCGTCGGTGCCGCCGCCGGGCGGCAGCCCTAGCAGGATGCGGATCACGGGCTTTCCCTGCATGCCGGCGTACGCTGCGGCAGGCGCGGCGAGGCCCGCGCACGCCGCCAGCAGGAGCCGGCGTCGGCGGTAGCTTGTCATGCTTGTCTCCGTATTTTCTTGTGACGGTGCGGATGGCTCAGGGCGTTTGCGTCAGCGTGCGCCAGTCGCTGCCTGCCGGCAGCACGCCACCTACGGACGCCGCCTTGGCGTAGTCGAGATCTGGGTTGTCGGCCAGCGTCGGCGTCTTGCCCGCCGTGAACTCGCGCACGGACTTGAGCAGAGCCTGCCGCACACGCAGCACCGCGCCGTCGGCCGAGCAGAGCTGTTCGGTGGTGCGGTCCACGATGGGCCCCTGGCCGATAAACATGGCGAAGTCCTCGGTGCCCAGGTGTTGCGGGAACCCGGTGGCATGGCCGCGCTTCATCAGGTCGCGGTTCTGGCCCCAGTTGTTTTCCGGACCGCCCGGTGGCAGCGGTGGGAAATCCCACACATCGGGAGTGGCCGACATCACCGTCATGCCCAGCGGCCGGTGCGGGTTGAAATGCACGAACCAGGCGCGGTGCGTGACATCGTCCACCGGCGTGGAGAAGAACACCGTGCCGGGGCCCTTGGCATCGGGCGCGCAGATGATGCCGTACCACGGCATGACGAAGCTTGTTGACGCGCGCGTAGATCTTGTCGTCGGGCAGGGCGCGCACGGCGGCGTAGCGGTAGCCATACGGCATGTCTTCGAATTCCAGCCGCGGCGCCAGCGCCTGGGTCATGTGCAGGCGCTCGTTGCCCGCGCCGGCGGTAATCTGCGTGGTGGATTCATGCAGCACGCCGACGTGTGAAGAGTCCATCGAGGCTTCCACGCCCTGCACCCAGTTGGTCGGCACTTCCTGGCTGGTGACCGAACGCTGGTCGTGCGGCAGGCGGGTGAACGGCAAGTCGGGGAACTTGGGCGGCTGCTCGCCTTTGCCAAGCCACACCCAGACAATGCCGCCGCGTTCTTCCACGCTATAGCGGTTGACGCGCACGTGCTTGCAGAACTGCGCCTGATCGCCCACGTGGTTCGGCGCATCGATGACCTCGCCGCTGGCATTGATCTTCCAGCCGTGGAAGAGGCAACGCAGGCCGTTGTCTTCGTTGCGGCCCATCAGCAGGGAAGCCTTGCGGTGCGGGCATTGCTCGTCGAGCACGCCGACATGGCCGTCGGTGGCGCGAAACGCCACGTAGTTGGTGCCCAGCAGCCGCACGCGCACCGGCGCACCGTCCGCTTCCAGCTTGGCCGAGGGTACGGCCGGGATCCAGTAATGCTGGCGGATCATCTCGCCCATCGGCGCGCCGTTCTCCACGCGGGTAAGCAATTCATTGTCTTGGCGGGTCATGGCCATGTTCAGCACTCCTCGTCTTTGCGGAAGGCGCGCGAGTAGACGCGGGTGCAATTGCACTCGAAGATGTTCCTGCGCTCTTGCTCGCTGAGCCAGTCGATGCTCTCGATCACCGGCTTCATGTCGTCATAATCGCGTCCGGAGACCGGATCGCGCGCGCTGCCGGTGCCCGGCTTTTCCGTGCCGAACAGCACGTTGTCGGTGCCGGCTACCTTGAGCAGCAGCTCAATGGCTTCCTTGGAATAGTTGCAGGTGTCGAAGTACAAGCGCTTGATCTGTTCGTCGAAGCTCACCGTATCGCCCTTGCGGACCGACCATGAGCGAAAACGTCCCATCTGGTAGGGAATCGCGCCGCCGCCATGTGCCACGACGATCTTCAGGCCCGGGTATGTGTCGAAGACCTTGGAGCCCAGCAGCGAGACGATGGCAATGCTCTCTTCGTTGATGAACTTCAGGGTATAGGACTCGCGCGCGCTGCAGCTGCCGGCCGAGTGGATCAGGCCCGGTACGTCGAGTTTGGTCATGGCATCGTATAGCGGATACCAGAACGGATCGCCCAGGCCGGGAGGCGTCGGGCCTTCGCCTTCGGTCGGGTCGGGGTTGATCAGGCAGCCGACAAAGCCGAGTTCCTTGACGCAGCGTTCCAGCTCGGGCACTGCGCGCAGCGCCGGCGATTCGTTCATGTATTGGGGCAATCCCGCGACACCGCGGAAACGGTCCGGGAACAGCGCCACGAAGCGTGCGATCAGGTCGTTGCAATGGCGCGACCACAATTCGGTCACGCGGCCGGGCTTGACCGAGTGCATCTGCAAGTAGGGACGCGGCGAAATGAACTGCACGTCGGTGCCGACGTTGTCCATGCTCTGAACCAGTTCTTCGGCCACCTTGCGCACGGAAGCATCCGGCACCTTCGGCGTGGTTGACGGGTTGGCACGGCCTCCTACCAGCTCCGCCATGTAGCGGAAGCTTTCGGGAGGCATGACGATATGCGCGTGGGAATCGATGATCATGAGGTTCAGCCTTTGGTTTCGCTGGCCACAACGGCCATGCATTCAAGTTGCAGCAACATGCCGTGCTGGAGGTCGTGTACGACGATGTGCCGCGCGGGACGGTCGAGGGGTCCGGGAAATAGTGCAGCCACTCACCGTTGACCGCCTCGCGCACGCTGTTGTCCTTCACGTAGACGGTGAGCTTGACCAGGTCGGCGAGGGTCGCGCCCCCGACTTCAAGCAGCCGCTGCAGGTTCGAAAAGGCCAGTTCCGCCTGCGCAGCGGCATCCGCCGGGAGTCTGCCTGTGGCGGGATCCTTGCCGGCAATCGCCGAGGAGCAGATGATGTTGCCCACGCGAGCGCCGACCGGGATCGGCGCGTTGTGCGCCAGGCCGGGGACATCGAGCGAGCGGAGCGTACGTGTCATGGAATGCCTCTGTCAGGGCGTTTCGGTGCTGGTTTCGCCTGCGAAGAAGTTCATCGGCACAGTGGCCAGGAACTCGGAAAAGCCGGTGGTACCGGCGGGCACGTGCAACAGCATCGCGGCGCCTGCCTGCAGTTCGTCACCGGACTGGATGGCGCGCGCGATCTCCTGGTGATCGCTCAGGGACCTGGCGATCTGGCTCCTGTTCAGGAAATCCTGGGTGCGGTAGCGCTGCAGGCGCCTGCGTGCCTGGCGGATATGCTCGGCCAGATACGTATTGCGGCAGCCCGCGTAAATTGCCTCGTGGAACAGGGCATTGGCGGCCGCATACGCTTGCTGGCCGCCTGTCTCCGCGGCTTGCCGGCAGTGGTGAATGCCCGCGTCGAGCGTGGCGTGCAGGCTTTCGTCGGCTCGCCGGGCGGCCAGCCTGGCGCACAGCGACTCAAGTTCCCCCACGTATTCGAGCATTGCCCGCACTTTGCTGATCGAAAGCCGCGCCACGGTTGCACACTGACGCGGCGCGATACAGACCAGTTCGCGTGCCGCAAGCTGCTGCAACGCTTCGCGAACGGGCGTGCGCGACACGTCGAAGCGGACCGCCAGCGCACGCTCATCCAGCGCGCTGCCAGGTGGCAGGATGCCTTTTTCGATTTCCTCCTCCAGCGTGGCGCGAATGTCTATGGCGAGGCCCGTGCGCGGCACTGGATCGGCTGCCGCGGACAAGGCCATCCCCTCGCTAGGGAGAGGGCGGGTGCGAACGGAGGTTGAAGTCATCAGCGGTTTACGTTGAAGGTCACGGCCGGCGATTAGACCGGGGTTGCCAAAAAATATACAACAACAGCTTTCTGGTATGCAAACAGAATATTTTTCTGGTGCCTGGAAAAAAGCGGTTGTTGCTGGGTTGTTGCTGGGTCGCGGGTGGAAAACAGCACTTGATCGACATGCTGCCAGTACTTCCGAGGGCACCTACAGCCATCCTGGTCCCTTCGGAAATGCCTTATAAACAAAGACCTTCGCGCTATCTTCGGGATCTGTGCCACCATCGATTGAAATCACTCGGTGACTGCCGGGCCAGGCATCGCTACCAGCCAGTATCACTAAGGGAAATCACTGAGAGATGGATTTCAGTAGTTGATTCTGGTGTATTGAAAACGGTGTTGTGGTATGCCACAATGGTCAAACACCTCGGTTGAGACCTTCCTGGTCGCGTCCGGAACCCCATCTCAAAAGGCCTTATTTCCATGCGCAGTCCTGCATCAGTCCGCGATCTTTCCGGTCACGCCGCCATGCCGGTAGACCGTATCCTCAAGCCGCAATCGATCGCCATCGTCGGCGCGTCCGCAGACCCGCGTTCCTTCGGCGGTTTCGTGTTGGCCAATCTGGAGCGCTTCGGCTATGCGGGCGCCATCCACCTGGTCAGCCGCAGCAGCAGCGAGATCAACGGCCGGGCTTGCGTGAAGACGGTGGGGGAGTTGCCCGAGGGGATCGATCTGGCTGTGCTGGCGATTCCGGAGGCCGGTGTGCTAGAGGCCGTGCGTGGACTGGCCGCCCGCCACACGCATGCCGCAGTGCTGTTTGCCTCCGGCTATGCCGAAGCGGGCGAGGAAGGCCGGGCCAGGCAGGATGCGCTTGCCGCTGTGGCGCGTGATGCCGGGATGCTGCTGCTGGGACCCAACTGCATGGGTTTCACTAACTTCGAGGCCGGCGTGCCGGTGACCTTCGAGCCGGTGCAGTCCTATCCGTGCAACGGCCGCCCGGGCATCGGCGTGGTTGCGCAAAGCGGCGCCATGGCTGCCAACCTGCGCGATGCTGTGATGGGCCGCGGCCTGCCGTTGACGGCGACCGTCTCGACGGGCAACGAGGCCTCGGTCGGTATCGAAGACGTGCTGGCGTACTACATCGCTGATCCACAGACGCGCGTCATCGCGGTCTATGCGGAACAGGTGCGCCGGCCGCGGCTCTTCTTGCAACTGGCGCGCCAGGCACGCGCCGTCGGCAAGCCCATCGTGATGCTGATGCCGGGCAAGAGCGCAAGGGCGCGCGAGGCGGCGCAGTCTCACACCGGTGCGCTGGCCGGCGATCATGCCACCGCCTCGGTGGCACTGGCGCGCGAGGCGGTGGTACTGGTGAATTCCCTGGATGAGCTCTTTGACGCAGCGGCAGTCTTGCTGCGTTTCCCGGTTCCGCCCAGCGGCGGGCCGGCTTTTATGACCGGGTCCGGCGCAATGAAGAATATTGCGCTGGACTTCTGCGACGGGCTTGGCCTGGAACTGCCCGCCCTGACTGCAGCGACGACGCAGCGCCTCACCGGCCTGCTGCCGGGCTATGCGGTAGCCGAGAACCCGCTGGACTACACCACGATCGGCGTACGCCAGCCTGGGCTGATCGGCGAGATCCTGCTCGCCATGCTGGCCGACGAGCACATCGGCAGCATGGTGCTGAGCATCCCGGCCGGCCCGGAGGTGGCGCAGCGCGATAAAGCCGAGCATATCCTGCCGGCCATTGCGCAGGCGGCCAAGCCGGCGGTGCTGGTGATCACCGGCGACAATGGCCCGATCGAGCCGTTCTTCGTGGATGCGATCCGCGCCAGCGGCGTGCCATTCTTCCGCTCGCCTGACCGTGCGTTGCGCGCCCTGGCGCGCGTGGCGGCTTACGGCGAGGCCTTGCAGCGTGCCGCGCGTGCCAGCCAGGGTGCGGCGCGCGCGTTGCCGCTGCCGGCTCCCGTACCGCCGTCCGGTGTGTTCGCCGAATACCAGGGCAAGGCCTGGCTGGCGGCCGCGGGTATCGCGGTGCCCGAGGGGCGCTCGCTGGCAGCGCCGACGAGGCGGTGCGCATCGCCGCGCGGATCGGCTACCCGGTCGTGATCAAGGCGCAAGCCAGCGCGCTGCCGCACAAGAGCGATGTCGGCGGTGTGATCGTCGGCCTGGCCGACGAGGCGGCATTGCGGGCGGGCTGGCACGAACTGCACGCCAACGTGGCATCGCACAGGCCCGACTTGCAGCTCGATGGCGCGCTGGTCGAGGCGATGGGCGCGCGCGGGCTGGAACTCGTGGTGGGCGCCAAGCGCGACGCCGACTGGGGGCCTGTCGTGCTGGTTGGCCTGGGCGGCGTGTGGATCGAAGCCTTGCAGGATGTGCGCCTGATTCCCGCCGACATGGCCGAGGCCGACATCGTTGAGGAACTCGGGCGACTGAAGGCCGCGTCCCTGCTAAAGGGTATCCGCGGCGCGGCAGCGGTGGACGTGCCGGCGGTGGCGCGCGTGGTGGCGCTGGTCGGCGAGCAGATGCGGGCCAGTCCCCAGATTATCGAGATCGACATTAATCCGCTGGTTGCCTATCCCGACCGCGTGCTGGCGCTCGATGCGCTGGTGGTCTGCAACCCAGCTGCCTGAGGAATTCCCATGCAACTAGAATTCTCCGCCGCCGACGAAGCTTTTCGGCAGGAAGTGCGCGCCTTCGTCAAGGCCCGGCTCCCGGCCGATATCAAGCGCAAGGTGGAGCTCGGGCTGCGGCTCGAGCATGCCGACTATGTGACCTGGTTCCGCATTCTCGAGGCGCGCGGCTGGATCACGCCGGGCTGGCCTGTCGAGCATGGCGGCCCTGGCTGGAGTCACTTGCAGCGCTATATCTTCGATGAGGAGACGCTGCTCGGCGGTGCGCCGCGCATCATCGCCAGCGGCATCCAGATGCTGGGGCCGGTGCTGATTGCATTCGGTACGCCGGAACAGAAGGCGAAATACCTGCCGGACATTCGCCACAGCAATACCTGGTGGGCTCAGGGATTCTCGGAGCCGGGTGCCGGCTCGGACCTGGCGGCGGTGCGTACCGCGGCGGTGTTGGAGCCCGACGGCAGCCATTTCATCGTCAACGGGCACAAGGTCTGGACTTCATACGCGCACTGGTGCTCGATGATGTTCGCGCTGGTGCGCACCGACCCGAATGCGGCCAAGCCGCAAGAGGGCATTTCATTCGTGCTGATCGACATGGCTTCGCCCGGCGTGGAAGTGCGGCCGATCCGCATGCTTGAAGGCGGCACCGACCTCAATGAGTGCTACCTCGACAATGTGCGGGTGCCGGTCGAGAACCTGGTGGGCGAAATCAACAAAGGCTGGTCCTACGGCAAATACTTGCTCGGCCACGAGCGCACCGGCATCGCCGGCATCGGCTCGTGCAAGCAGCAGCTTGCGCGTGCTCGCGTACTCGCCGATGAGCAGGGCCTGGGCGACGACGCGCTGCTGCAGTCTCGTCTCGCGCAGTTCGAGATCGAGTTGATGGCGCTGGAGTACACGGCGCTGCGCATGCTCGGGGCCAACCAGCGCAGCCGGGTGCCAAGCGTGGAGGCGTCCATGCTGAAGGTGCGCGGCACCGAACTGCGCCAGGCGATCTATGAACTGCTGGTCGAGGTGGCGGGGCCGCATGCCGTGCCCTTTGACGAAGCGGCGCTGCTTGGTGCGCCAGGCTACGAGCAAAGCACGCCGGGCGATGCAGCCAGTCCGCCCTCGGTGGCGGCGCTGGCGGCGAATTATCTCGATTCGCGCAAGCTGTCGATCTATGGCGGCGTCAACGAAGTGCAGCGCAACCTCATCAGCAAGGCCTTTCTCGCGGCCTGAACCAGAACCGGACCATGGATTTCTCCTTTACCGACGACCATATCGCCTTGCAAGACGCGGTGCGCCGCTTTTGCGATGGCGAATACCCCGCGCACCAGCGCGGCAATCCGGAAGCGCCGGAGCTTGGCGCCCAGCGCTGGGCCAGCATGGCCGAGCTGGGCCTGCTGGGCCTGCCTTTCGACAGCGAATTCGGCGGCAGCGGCCAGGGCACGGTCGAACTGATGCTGGTGGCGCAGGAACTGGGGCGGTGCCTCGGCGGCGGTGCCTGGCTGTCGGGCGTGGTGCTGACCGGGCAGTTGCTGGACCAGGCGGGTACGGCGCAGCAGCGCAGCCGATGGTTGCCGGCGGTGGCATCCGGCAAGTGCAAGCTGGCGCTCGCCGCCAGTGAGGCCGACTCGCGCTACGCCTTGTCGCGGGTGCGCACCCGGGCGCAGACGAGCGCCGATGGCTGGCGCATCGAGGGGCGCAAGACGCTGGTGCTCGAAGGCGGCGGCGCCGATGCCTTCATCGTGGTTGCGCGTACTGCGGGAGACGTGGCCGATGACGACGGACTGACGCTATTCCTGGTCGACGCGAAGACGCCCGGCGTAGCGGTGCACGGTTTCGCCACGTTGGATGGTCGCCATGCTGCTCATGTCGTGCTGGATGGCGTGCAGGTCGACAGCGATGCCATTCTTGGCGACGCTGGCCACGCGTCGCCGCTTATCGAAGCCGCCATCGACCGCGCCAGCGCCGTGTTGTGCGCCGAAGCGGCCGGCGCGCTGGAAGCGCTGATCGATCTCACTGCCGAGCACCTGAAGACGCGCAAGCAGTTCGGCACGACGCTGGCCAAGTTCCAGGTGCTCCAGCACCGCGTGGCCGACATGCTGATCGCGCTCGAACAGAGCAAATCGATGGCTTGCGCCGCCGCCATGGCAGTGGATGCGGGCGACCCCGCGCGGCGGCGCCGGCTGGTGTCTGCCGCCAAGGTCGTGATCGGCCAGGCCGGGCGCCAGGTGGGCCAATGGGCAATCCAGCTGCACGGCGCAATGGGTATGACCGACGAATGCCGCGCTGGCCACTACGCCAAGCGTCTGCTGGTCATCAACCAGCTCTTCGGCGACGCGTCGCATCATCTGCAAAGGTTTGCGCAGCGGCCGTAGAGCCGAGCGTTTCCCGAAAAAGACGACAGACAGGAGACAAGACATGGCTTTCATCCGATCCATCAAGACTACGTTCTGCGTAATGGCCCTGGGACTGGCGTTTGGCGCCCAGGCCCAGAGCAAGCTTCCCATTCGCCTGCTGGTAGGCTTCGCGCCCGGCGGCTCTACGGACACCGTGGCGCGTGTGCTCGCCGACAAGCTGCACGGCGTGCTGGGCCAGACGGTGATCGTCGAGAACAGGCCGGGCGCCGGTGGCCGGATGGCCACCGAGGTGCTGAAGAACAGTGCGCCGGACGGGCTCACCTATATGGTCGCGCCCAACGCCACCAGCATCTTCCCGAGCCTGCTCTATCCACCGTCGGTGCTCAAGTACGACCTGCTGAAGGACCTGGCGCCGGTGGCCGTGGTGGTGTCGTATCCGTTGGCGCTCGCCGTCAGCAGCAGGACCGGCGCCACCAACGTCAAAGAGTACGTGGACTGGGTCAAGAGCCATCCGAAGGAGGGCGTGTTCGGCACAGCGGGGCTCGGCGGCCAGACCCACTTCACCGGACTGCAGTTCGCCAAGGCCGCCGGGTTGCAGCTCAATGTCGTGCCGTACCGCGGCAACGGCCCCTTGGCCACCGACCTGCTTGGCGGCCAGCTGCCGGCTGCCGTGATGACCGCGGGCGACATCGCGCAGCATCAGGGCGGCGGCCAGGTCAGGGTGATCGGCGTGTTCGGCGACAAGCGCTCACCCGTCATGCCGGATGTGCCGACCGTCATGGAGCAGGGTGTCAAGGTTGCGACAGGCGATGCCTGGGCCGGCGTCTGGGCGCCGGGCAAAACCCCCAAGGCCGAGATCGAGCGCATGCAGGCCGCGCTAAAGCAGGTGCTGGCGTTGCCCGAGGTACGTAGCATCCTGATGAGCAAGGCGGCCTTGAACCCGGACTTCCGTTCGGCCGCCGAGCTCGACCAGCTCCAGCGCAAGGAACTGGCCTACTGGGGACCAGTGATCAAGGCTAGCGGCTTCACCCCGAGCAGTGACGCATCCCGCGCCTGCTTTCCCACCTACATTTCAAGAACGCCATGAGTCTGAACGGAAGCGCTTATATCGTGGGGGCGTACGAGCATCCCACCCGCAAGGCCGATGAACTGTCGGTTGTACGGCTGCACGCGGACGTCGCCAAGGGCGCGCTGGAAGACGCCGGCCTGAGCAAGAGCGACATCGATGGCTATTTCTGCGCTGGCGATGCACCAGGCCTGGGCACCACGACAATGGTCGAGTACCTTGGGCTCAAGGTGCGGCACGTCGACTCCACGGAGTGCGGCGGCTCGGCGCCCATCCTGCATGTTGCGCACGCGGCGCAAGCCATTGCTGCTGGCCGCTGCAATGTAGCGCTGATTACGCTGGCAGGCAGGCCACGCGCCGCCGGTGCCGCGCTGTCGCTGAAAGCGCCCGATCCCGACGCGCCGGAGCTTGCCTTCGAGCTGCCCTTCGGCCCGGCCACGCAGAACCTCTACGGCATGGTTGCCAAGCGCCATATGTACGAGTTCGGTACCACCAGCGAGCAATTGGCGTGGATCAAGGTGGCGGCGTCCCATCACGCCCAGCACAATCCGCACGCCATGCTGCGCAACGTGGTGACGGTGGAAGACGTAGTGAACTCGCCGATGATCTCGGACCCGCTGCACCGGCTCGATTGCTGTGTGATGAGCGATGGCGGCGGCGCCTTGATCGTGGCGCGGCCCGAGATCGCGAAGCAGCTCAAACGCCCGCTGGTCAAGGTGCGCGGCACTGGCGAAGCGCCCAAGCATGCAATGGGCGGCAAGATCGACCTGACATGGTCGGCAGCTGCCTGGTCAGGCCCGGCTGCGTTTGCCGAAGCCGGCGTCACGCCAGCCGACATCAAGTACGCCTCCCTTTACGACAGTTTCACCATCACGGTGCTGATGCAGCTTGAAGACCTGGGCTTTTGCAAGAAGGGCGAGGGCGGCAGGTTTGTCGCGGATGGCGGTCTCATTGCCGGGGTGGGACGGCTTCCCTTCAATACGGATGGCGGCGGGCTGTGCAACAACCATCCGGCCAACCGGGGCGGTGTCACCAAGGTAATCGAGGCGGTGCGGCAATTGCGCGGCGAGGCGCATCCCGCCGTGCAGGTGAAGAACTGCGACCTGGCGATTGCCAGCGGCATTGGCGGTGCGCTCGCCTCGCGCCATACCGCGGCCACGCTCATTCTGGAAAGGGTATGACTACGATGAACACATCCAAGGCTACGCCGCCCGTCAAGTCCGCCGCGGGACCAGCCGCGCCCTCCGGTCCGCGCAAGATTCCGGCGCCGCGCGCGCTGCCCGAGAGCCTGCCGTTCTGGAGCGCCGCCGACGAAGGCCGTTTGCTGGTCAAGACCTGCGCCGACTGTGGAGAGACGCATTTCTACCCGCGTGACATCTGCCCCCACTGCCTGAGCGAGCGGACCGAATGGACCGGCGCGGCCGGCACCGGCACGGTGTATTCGTTCAGCACCATGGGCCGCGGCGAGGCAGCCTACACCCTGGCCTTCGTGACCCTGGATGAAGGCGTCACGCTGATGAGCAACCTGGTCGATTGCGATCCTGCGCTTGTCACCATCGGCCAGCGCGTCAAGGTGGTGTTCAAGCCAAGCGAAGGCGGACACGCCGTTCCCATGTTCACCCCTGCCTGAGAGAAGCGTCCATGAAGGAGATATCCATGCAGGACAAGTCCGAGCGCAAAGGCGCGTTGTCCCGGTTCACCGTTATCGACGCCTCGCGTGTGCGCGCCGGCCCGACTGCCGTGCGGCTGTTCGCGGACATGGGCGCGCGCGTGATCAAGCTCGAGATCCCGCCCGGCGCGCCGGGTGGCGACGACATGATCGGCGGGCGCGATCATAACCGCGCCGATTATGAAAACCTGCATCGCAACAAGGAAAGCCTGACCCTCAATATGAAGTCGCCCGAGGGGCTGGCGATCCTGCAAGAGCTGGTCCGGCGCGCCGATGTGTTTATCGAGAACTTCCGCCCCGACGTCAAGGACCGCCTGGGTATCGGCCCCGAGGCGCTGCGCGAGATCAACCCGCGCCTGGTCTACGCCAGCATCTCCGGCTTTGGGCAGGATGGTCCCTATGCGCGCTGGCCGGGCTTCGACTCGATTGCCCAGGGCATGGGTGGCCTGATGAGCGTGACCGGTAAGCCAGGGGAGGGACCGATGCGGGTTGGCATACCGATTGCCGATCTGTGCGCGGGGCACTTCTGCGCAATGGGGATCCTCACGGCACTGCTGGAGCGCGAAGCATCCGGTGAGGGCCAGTGGGTGCAGACCTCGTTGCTGGAAGCGCAGATTGCCATGCTCGACTTCCAGGCCGCGCAATGGCTGATCGACAAGAAGGTCCCGGTGCAGAGCGGCAACGAACATCCCCTGACCGTGCCGACCGGCGTGTTCGCCACCAAGGACGGCTACCTCAACATCGCAGCGATCGGGCAGACCATGTGGACGCGGCTGTGCGAGGCACTGGAGGTTTCGCACCTGGTGACCGAGCCCGGCCTGGGAACGGATCCGGAGCGGGTACAGAACCGCGCGCGCGTCAATGCCGCCATCGGCGAGGCCTTGCTGGGCCGGACCACCGCGCAATGGACCGAGCGCCTGCTCAAGGCCGGCGTGCCTTGCGGGCCGATCCACAACATCGATCAGGTCTTTGCCGACCCGCAGGTCCGGCACCTGGCCATGGCGTGGCCGATGGCGCATCCGGAACTCGGCGACATCTCGCTGGTCGGCCAGCCGATTCGGCTGTCGCGCCATCCGCGCGAAGCTCAGGCCCGTCCGGCGCCCGAGCAGGGCTGCGACACGCAGGCGATCCTGGCCGAACTCGGCTATTCCGAGCAGCGCATCGAAGCGTTGCGTGCCGGTTTTATTGTTTGATTCCAAGGACATAGCAATGGCAAGACTCGTTGCCGCATTCGGCTCGTCGCACAGCATCATGCTGGTCTCCCAACGCGAAGACTGGCAACACGGTTTCCGCCAGATCGATCCCAAGAACCCGCATTACTACGATCGCGCTGGCAATCCCACCACGTATGCGACGTTGCTCGCCAACGCGCCCGCCGAGGCCGAGGCGATGGTAACGCCTGACCGGATGGGCGAGCGTTACGACCGCGTCGAGGCGGCCATGGATGAACTGCGCGAGCGCATCCGGGCGGCCAGGCTGGACGTGCTGCTTGTGGTCGGCGACGACCAGACCGAGCTGTTCCGCACGACCAACAACCCGGCCTTCGCCATCTACTACGGAGAGACGATTCGCAACGCCCGCAGCGAACTGGGGACGTCGGACGGCTGGTACAAGAAGGCGCGCATGGCACGCCAGGAACCCGAGGCCGACCGTGACTACCCGGTGCATGGCGAAATGGGACGCTGGATGATCCGCGAGCTGTGCGATCGCAACTTCGACATCGCGGCCATGGACGGACTGGAACACGGGCAATTCGAGGGCCACGCCTTCTCGTTTATCCACCGGCGCTATCTGCAGGACACCAGCCTGCCGATCGTTCCGGTGATCGTCAACACGTTCGATCCGCCCAACCAGCCTACGCCGCGCCGCTGTGTGCAGCTTGGGGCCGCCTTGCGCGAGGTCATCGCCGCCTACCCGGAAGATTTGCGCGTCGGCGTGCTGGCTTCCGGCGGTCTGAGCCACTTTGTCGTCGACGAGGCGCTCGACGAGTCAATCATCAAAGCGATCAGCGAGAAGAACATCGACTATCTCGCTTCGCTGGACCCGAGGCAGCTGCAGGCCGGCAGCTCGGAAATCCGCAATTGGCTGATCGTCGTCGAAGCGGTCAAGGAGCTGGACCTCGAATGGGTGTCCTACACGCCCGGCTACCGCAGCCCGGCACTGACCGGAACCGGCCTGTGCTTCGCCGCCTGGCGCACCTTGCCATGATGCCGTTATCTTATTCGCTACAGGACACCGCTATGACAGACACCAACGTACAACGCCTGCGCCGGCTCGATTGCTGCGCGGTTTCTGATGCGCTGGATAAGCTGCAACTGCCCGGCGCGGTTACCGGGCTGCCGCAGCGCTCCGGCGCCGGCCGCATCGCGGGCCGGGCCGTCACGGTCAGGCTCGGCACCGGAGAGCCGCCACCTGGCCCGCCCCGGCACCTGGGATGCACGGCCATCGAGGAGGCGGGGCCGGACCACATCATCGTGGTCGAACAGCAGAGCGGCATCGAGGCTGGTAGCTGGGGTGGGCTGCTGTCGCTGGGCGCCAAGGCGAGAGGCGTCGCGGGTGTGGTGGCCGACGGCCCGGTGCGTGACATAGACGAAGCCCTGGCCTACGACTTCCCCATCTTTAGCCGCAGCCTCACCGCATTCACTGCTCGCGGTCGTGTGGTCGAAAAGGGAACCAACGTGCCGGTGCAGATCGGCGCGGTCAAGGTGAAGGCAGGTGACTACGTGCTGGCCGATCGTAGCGCGGTGATCTTTATCGCTGCACGCGACATCGAGCGCGTGCTCGAGGCCGCGGAGTCCATCGTTGCGAAGGAAGCCAGGATGGCCAAGGCGATTCTTGCGGGAACCCCGATCAGTGAGGTGATGGGGGAAACTACGAACACATGCTTACGGATTGAGAGAATGAGCGATACCAAGGATATCAACGTCGAACGCGCCGGCAAGCTCGATACCGCAACCCTGAGCGACGCCCTCGACAAGCTGGGCATTGTGGGCCAGTGCTACCGGATCAAGCCAGGCAGCGGTAGCTTCCGCATGGCTGGCCGCGCGTACACGCTCTTGTACGGTCCGGCATCCAATCCGCCGGGTACGGTGGGCGACTATATCGACGACGTGCCCCCGGGCACGTGCTCGTGCTCGACAACGGCGGGCGGGACAATGCCACCGTATGGGGCGACATCCTGACCGAGATCGCGCATCGCCGCGGCATCGCCGGCACCGTGATCGACGGCGTGTGCCGCGACGTCGCCCTGTGCACGGAGCTGGGCTACCCGGTGTTCAGTAAAGACCACTGGATGCGTACCGGGAAGGACCGGGTGCAGGTCGAAGCCGTCAATATCCCGGTCAACATTGGCGACGCGCGGGTGCAGCCCGGCGACATCGTGCGCGGCGACGCCGACGGCGTGGTGGTGATCCCAAAGGAGCACGAAGCCAGGGTGCTTGACACAGCGGAAGAGGTGGAACGAGCGGAGAACGCGATCCGCGAAGCGGTGCGCGGCGGCATGCGGCTCGATGAAGCGCGCCGGCAGTTCCACTATCACCAGTTGCAGACCAGGGAGGCATGAGTATGAAAGAGCATGACGCTGAAAGTACCACCCGCCGCGAGTTCACACGCGTGGCGCCTGACGTGGTCGAGGCGGCGCGCGCGCTGCCGACCGCGACCCTGCACGAGGCGGGCGGAAAGATCGGCGCTCTGCCTTCGGCCATCAAGCCGGTCGCGCCTGAGTTCCGCCTGTGTGGCCCGGCGCTGACGGTGCATTCTCCCGGGGGCGATAACCTCTGGCTGCACCGGGCGCTCGACCTCGCCCGGCCCGGCGACGTGCTGGTCGTCCACGCCAGCGGCGTCTACGAACATGGCTACTGGGGCGAGATCATGACCACCGCCGCCAAGGTGCGCGGCCTGGCAGGCCTGGTGATCGACGCGTGCGTGCGCGATGGCGTGCTGCTCGAGCAGATCGGATTCCCGGTCTTTGCGCGCGGCTTGTGCATTCGCGGCACCGGCAAGGACTATGGCGCGATCGGTTGGCTCAATGAGCCGTTGTTGATTGGCGATTGCCGGATCGCGGCGGGCGACCTGGTGGTTGGCGATAGCGACGGTGTCGTTGTGCTGCCGCGCGGCGGGGCCGCCGAGGTAGTGGAAAAAGCCCGGCGGCGCGAAGCCGACGAGGCGGCAATCCTTGCGCGCGTCGAGGCGGGCGAGTCCACCATGCAGATCTATGGCTTTCACTGAGGCCGCATGAGCACAACTGTCACTGGCCAGGCGCCCGAGCTTGTCATCGACGGCCATGTGGCCACCATCACGCTGCGGCGTCCGGCGGTAGCAAACCGGCTTGAGCTTGAAGATCTTGACTTGCTGCGCGCGCACCTGGCAGCCATCGATGCTCGCCATGAGGTGCGCGTGCTGCGCCTTGGCGCGATGGGCCGGCATTTTTGCAGCGGCTTCAATATCGGCAATGTGGCCGCGGACGACGCCGGCGCACGCTTCGAGGCACTGGCCAACGCGCTGGAGCAGGCGCGGCCCGTCACCATCGCCGTGCTGAACGGCGGCGTGTACGGGGGCGCCACGGACCTGGCGTTGGCCTGCGACTTTCGCATCGGGGTGCCCGCCTGCGAGATGTTTGTGCCGGCGGCGCGATTGGGGTTGCTGTTCTACCGTAGCGGACTGGAGCGTTATGTGTCGAGGCTGGCCTTGCCGACAGCCAAGCGGCTGCTGCTCATGGCAGACAAGTTCAATGCGCAGGAGATGCTGGCCTGTGGCTTCCTGGACCGGTTGGCTTCATCAGCCGACGCACTGGAACAGATGGTTGTGGAACTGAGCGGCACGCTCGCGGGCATGGCGCCGCTCGCGCTGCTGGGCATGAAGAAGCATCTCAACCGGATCGCCGCGGGCAGGCTGGACGCTGACGAGATAGCCCGCGATATCGCACAGGCCGACGCGTCGGATGATTTGCGTGAAGGCGCGCTGGCGTGGCAGCAAAAGCGCGCGCCGCGGTTTAGGGGATGCTGATGGCGAGAGCCGGGAGGATTTCATGACGATGTCGCTGGATAGCTATTTCGCCAGACTGCAGCGCGGCGCTATTGCGCCACCGCCGATTTCGACCACGCTGGGCGGAAGGATTGTCGCAGTGGATCTCAGCGCAGGGACGCTCGAATCGGAGTATGTGGCGACCGCCGCTTTTCTGAACCCGGCCGGGCAAGTGCAGGGCGGCATGCTTAGTGCGATGCTGGACGATGTGACGGCCTTCCTGGTTACAGCCACGCTGGCCGAACATGAATTTTGCGCCACGCTGAACCTCAATGTCTCGTTCCTGCGCCCAGCGCGAACTGGTCCTCTGCTTGGGCGTGCCAGCCTGGTTCGCCGGGGCAAGGAAGTGTGCAACGTCAGTGGGGAACTGCTGCAGGATGGCAGGCTTGTTGCCACCGCCACTGCAACTTGCATAATTGTTGGGACGAAGTGAGAGGAGTACCGCAGGCGTTGTCACGTTGACGATCACGGGCCGCAGTATCGGCAGATCGACGGTGCGCCACAGCAGCGCCACAGCAGGTAGGGTTCGCCGCGCAGCGTCACGAACACCTCGTCGAGATGCCAGGTTCAGTCGGGCTTGCGGCGCGAAGCCCGCGCCGAACTTGTCACACCAGCGGCGAGTCGCTTCATAGCTCACGACCACGCCGCGCTCGAACAACTGCTCTTCGATGTTGCGCAGGCTCAGGTTGAAGCGGAGACACCAACGCACGGCGTGGCTGATCACTGCCGCGGGGAACCGATGGCCGTGATAGAGCGATTTAGCTTTGCTCATCGCGCCATCTTACTCGGCCGCTACGGCAACGTGGCACGATGCGGGCCCGAAATTGTCTCTTACGAAACGCAGGTCCAGCTGCTGGTCCGTCATATGCGAACCCGCCGTATGGCGCGGCCAGTGCGCCGAGGCACTGGCCAGCACCGCGGCCCGGCTTGCTCTTTGAAGCGCAGCTTTGTGAGGTTGAACTGACAGAGAAGGACTCAGAGTTATTGGCGGTGAGGCGCACCCGGGATGGTCGGCGCTCGCGTCAAGTACGCCTGCCCGTGCTGCGATCTCGGTATATCGCCGTTAGCGACCGGCATTGGCTACCGGGCCCTTTCTCTTTTGCGCGAACTCGCCGCAGAGCTCGAGAAATGCCCTGGCGACCGGAGACGACGTGCGCGCCTTTAGCGTAATCGCGCAGATGGTGCGCTGTATCTCGGGATGCGTAATACGCCGGTAGGTGACCTGTCCAACCCTGAGCAGCGGCAGCAGGGACAGCGGCAACACCCCCACGCACAGGCCGTTGGCGACAAAGCCGATGACGGTGCTAGCATGCTCCACCTCGAAGGCGGGGGCTAGTGCGCGGCCTTGCTGCAGGTACGCGGCTTCCATCAGGTGGCGTACGCTGCTGGTGCTCTTCAGGGACATCAGGCGGTAGGGCTGCATTTGCCGCCAGGTCACCGTGCGTGACTGCGCGAGCGGATGCTCGGTATGGCATAGCAGCACCAGGCTATCTTGAAACAGCTCGCGGTAGAGCAGGTCGTGCTCGTCGGCCTTGACCGGAGCCAGTGCCAGGTCGACTGTGCCCTGGCGCACCAATTCGATCGAGACGTCCGACAGGGCGTCATGCACCTGCACGACGACACCGGGGTGCGCCGCCTCGAATGCGACGATCACCTCTGGCAGGAATGCCGCCGCCAGTGAGGGCGATGCCGCAATTGCCAGCCGGCCGCGCTTGCCGTCCACAAAGTCGCGCACGGCTGCGAATGCGCTGTCGAAGTTCTCGAACAGCCCCTCCACGATGCCGAGCAGTTCCACACCGACGGGGGTCAGCGCCACGTGACGCGTGGTGCGGTCGAAGAGCTGCGCATCGACCTTTTCTTCCAGCTTGCGCACGGTGGCGCTCAGCGCTGGCTGGGACAAGTGGACCTGCCGGGCGGCCTCGCTGAAGCTGAGCGTACGGCCCACGGCGAGGAAGGCTTCCAGCTGGCGCAGCGTGATTTTCGATTTCATGGATTTATATCGTTGACAAATAAATCTATCACATAATGAAATTGGACGGATAAATCCGCCAGGCCTACTGTGGAGCCATTCCCAACCACCAAGCGCAAGGAAATCCGCCATGGCCGAAGCCGCTCTCGCTGTCGCCTCGATCGAAATCGTCCCCTCCGGCAAGGCGCTCGGCGCCGACGTCATTGGCGTGGACATCCGGCAGGACTTGTCCGCCGACCAGTTGCGCCAGGTCAGGCAGGCCTGGGCCGAGCACCTGGTGCTGCGCTTTCGGGGCAACGGCGAAGTGCCGCTGCAGCGGCTCGCCGATTTCTCCCGGCTGTTCGGCGACCTCGACCGCGCCCCGGTGGCCAGCCAGAAGATGGGCCAGGACTTCGCCTGGCAGCATCCGGAGATCACAGTGCTCTCGAACGTGCTTGTCGACGGCAAACCGGTCGGCGGCCTGGGATCGTACGAGGCGGTGTGGCATTCGGACATGACCTACAACGCGACGCCGCCCAAGGGCAGCGCGCTCTATGCGGTGGAGATTCCGCCGACAGGCGGCGACACCCATTTCGCCAATATGTATCGCGCCTACGAAACCCTGCCAGGCGAGCTCAAGGAACGCGCGGATCACCTGCGCTGCGTACATGACGCCAGCCGCAATAGCGCGGGGAGCTGCGCGTAGGCTTTCGTGACATCACGGATCCCCGTCACACCGTGGGCGCCGTGCATCCGGTCGTGCGCACCCATCCGGTCACGGGCAGGCGTTGCCTGTTTCTCGGGCGTCGCCGCAACGCCTACCTGGCCGGCCTGCCGCTCGAAGAGAGCGAGGCGCTGCTTGATGCGCTCTGGGCCCATGCCACGCAGCCGGAATTTGTCTGGGGGCAGCAGTGGCAGCTCGGCGACATGATCCTGTGGGACAACCGTTGCACGATGCACCGGCGCGACAGTTTCGATCCGTTCACGCGGCGCCTGATGTACCGCACGCAGATCACCGGCGAGGCGGTAGTGTGAGGAGTGGGGCCATGCATGCACTACCCGATGTGACGCATACAGCCAATTTTCCCTGGAGCGCCGCCGTGGGCATCGATTGCGTTACCGTGCACCAACTCGCCTTTCCACTGATCGCGCCTTACCGCCTATCGTCGGGCGACCTGAGGCTGTTCGATCCCATCGTGATCGAGATCCGGGACAGCGAAGGGCGCTGCGGCTGGGGCGAGGCACTGATCATCCCCGGCTATACGCATGAGTCCATTGAGGGCGCCTGGCAAGTGGCCGCCACCCTGGCCGAGCGGATTGTCGGGCTGCGCTTGGACCAGGCCGCGGCTTTGGTGACGGCCTGGATCCTGCCCAATCCAGGCGTGGTCAGCGCCATCCTGGCCGCGCTGGACATGCTGGGTGGCGAGCCGATGCTGCATCCTGGCCACGACGTGGACGTGCCGCTGCTGGCGCCTTGCCAGGAGCATGAGCCAGCCCGCATCCGGGACGAGGTCGACAGCCTGATCGCCCAGGGCTTTTGCACGCTCAAGGTGAAGGTCGGCTACGCCTGGCAGGACGATCTGGACCGGCTGGATACGATCCAGGCGGCGGTGGCGGGGCGCGCCAGCTTGCGGCTGGACGCCAACCGCGGCTTCAGCCGCAAGGATGGCATCGCCTTTGCGCGGCGCTTGCAGCCGCACGGCATCGAGCTGCTGGAGCAGCCCTGCGGCGCCGACGACTGGGACGACAACGCTGCCGTGGCCGCGGTATCGACGGTACCGGTCATGCTCGACGAATCCATCTACGGTATGGAGGAAATCGAGCGCGCGGCGGGTATCGGTAATGTCGGATTCGTCAAGCTAAAGCTCAAGAAGGTGGGCAATGCCGGAATGCTGCGCGATGCGCTGCACCGCATCCGCGAACTTGGCATGACGCCGGTGATGGGCGATGGCGTTTCCATCGAGATCGGCTGCTGGATGGAGGCCTGCGTGGCAGCGCACACCATCGACAACGCCGGCGAGATGAACGGTTTCCTGAAAGTGCGCCAGCGGCTGTTTGCGAATCCGCTGCCATTCAGCCAGGGGGCCATCCGGCTTCGCGCCGGGTATTGGCCGGAGATCGATCGCGAGGTGCTCGCTTTCCATACCCGCGACAGCAAGGCGTTCCACGCGCGACCCGCGTCGCCTACGCGACGCTAGAGCGGTGCGACAAGGCATAGCGCCGCGCAGAAGGCGCACGCAGAGGCTTCAGGAGACAACGATGAATACGACCCAGCTGCGCCATGCGATGATCCGTGGGCTAGGCGCGCTCATGATGGTGGCATCCGCCGGCACGGCGATTGCGGGCACCTTCCCGGACCGGCCCGTCAAGCTGGTCGTGGCGGGTCCGCCCTCCGGCGGCACCGACTTCCTGGCCCGCGTGCTGGCGGAGCGGCTGTCCGTCATGTGGAAGCAGCCGGTGGTAGTAGAAAACCGCGCCGGTGCCTCGGGCCTGATCGGCACCAAATATGTCCAGGCCGCGCCGGCGGACGGCTACACGCTGATCCTCGGGCATGCCGCAACCCATGCCATCGTGCCGGCCATGCATCATCCGAGTCCCTACGACCCGGTCAGCGACTTCACGCCGATCAGCCTGGTGGCAACTGCGCCGGAAGTGCTGGTGGTGGCGGCGAACTCGCCTATCAAGTCGCTGCGTGAACTGCTGGCGGCTGCCAAGGCCCAGCCCGGCGCGATGACCTACGGCTCTCCCGGTATCGGGTTGCCCCAGCACCTGCTGGGCTATCGCATGGCGCAGCTTGCCGGCGTGAATATGCGCCACGTGCCTTACCGCGGCAGCAACCCTGCGCTGACCGACCTGATCGGCGGCCAGATCAGCACGATGGTGGTGACGACCGGTGCGGTGATGCCCTTTATCAAGGACGGCAGGGTGCGGGCCATTGCGGTGAACTCGGCGCAGCGCTCGCCGTTGCTGCCCGAGGTGCCGACGTTCGGTGAGCAGGGCATGCCCGAGCTGCAGCAACTAGGCTGGTTCGGCGTGTTTGCGCCGGCGAAGGTGCCGCAGGAGGTGGTGGCCGCCTTGAACAGTGCGATAACCAAGGTGCTGTCCACCCCGGACGTCCGGGCAAGAATCGCGGCACTATATGTGGATCCCGTGGTCGATACGCCGGCGGAATTTGCCGCCTTCCATCGCGAGGAGGTGCGCAAGTGGGCGCAGATCGTCAAGCAGTCCGGCATCCGTGCGGAATAGCCGACATGAGTCCGGATAGCGCGAAGAATGGAATATGGAGACAACGATGACATATGCGAAATGGGGCATGGCGGCCGCGCTCGCCACGCTGGCGGCGACCGTGCAGCCCGTAGTGGCGCAAGACGACGCTCGTTACCCGACCAAGCCGATTCAGATGATTGTCGCCTACCCGCCCGGGGGCGGAACGGACATCCTGGCGCGCGTGGTGGGGGCTGAGTTGTCGAAGGCGCTCGGCCAGCCCATCGTGGTCGTCAATCGCGGCGGCGCCTCCGGCGCGATCGGCACCGAAGCCGCCGCGCGTGCCGCTCCCGATGGCTACACCTTGCTGATGGCAACCGCCAACGTGACGATCAACCCGGCCGTCGACGCCAAGAGCCGGGTCAATCCGACGAAGGATTTCGTGCCGGTGACGCTATTGTCCGAGTCGCCGTTCGTGCTGGTCGCGTCTTCCACGCTAGAGGCCCAATCGTTCGCTGAACTGTTGAGCTATTCAAAGACGCACCCGGGCGCCGTGAACTATGCCTCCACCGGTGTTGGCTCGCCGCAGCAACTCGCCACGGAACTCTTGAAGAAGAAGGCGGGGCTCGACTGGACGCACGTGCCCTACCAGGGCGGCGGCCCGGCCATGGCGGACCTGATGGCGGGGCAGGTGCAAGTGATGTTCAGCAATGTGTTGCCCGTGCTGCCCTATATCAAGAATGGCCGCGTGCGCGCGCTAGCTGTCACAACGAAGGAACCGTTGCCCGCCCTGTCCAGGGTACCGACCATGATCCAGGAAGCCCAGCCGGGCTTCGTGGTGAGCTTCTGGTCGGGAGTACTGGCACCGGCGGGCACGTCCCCGGCGATCGTGGAAAAACTCAACGGCGCCCTGTTGAAGATCATGCAGCTTCCCGCGGTGCGCGACCGGCTGGCGCGCGAAGGCAGCATCGTCACGCCGCTGCCCAGCGCCAAGTTCGCGGAATACCTGGCGGACGATGCTGCCCGCTGGCAGCAGATCGCCCAGACTACCGGCGTGCGTGCGGAACGTTGATCCGGCCTCGTTGCCGTTTGCCCTTTGTCTCGTCCCGGTCGATCACTCGACCGTGCATCGCATGGCAGCGCCCGTTTTTACGAAGACGATACTCCGGTGTACGCTGGCGTCCCAGGCTTTTTAACGGCTTCCCTCAACACCATACGTCAGTGGCGTAGTGGCCCCAGGCACTGAGTGTTCGCTATGCGTCAAGCTGTTGCTTGACCGCTCCGTACACCATTAGCCACAAACAGCGCAATATCAACTTCATCGATCTGTTCTGGGCGCATGAAGCGCTCGGCGTAGCGGCGATAGACGCCAGAGGTCAGGAACAGATCGAGCCGAAGCTAAGCGAGAGATCCGGCTTGACGCACGCTGGCGATCGGGGGGCTGGCCTGGCCTGTCAGTCTTTCCGCGGTTCCAGCCCGGACAGTTCGGCTAGCTCCCTGAGCAGCGACTCGGCACGTGGCCACTCGCCATATCCCGAGGCGGGGTTGAGATGACCTACGTTACCCAGGTCGACCAGCTGGCTGCCCCATGCACGGGCGAGGCCTGCGGCTTCCTCGAAGCGGCTGAGCGGATCGTTGCGGCTGGCCGCTACGATGCTCGGGAAGCGCAATGTTGTGCGCGGTGCCGGCGTCCAGCCGTTCAGGCGCAGCGCATCCTGGTCCGGATAGCCGTCGGGCAGCGGATGATCGAAGTCGGGCGGCGCGGCCAGCAAGGCGGCGCGTACCGGGCGCGCGGAACGGCGCGCCCAGTGCACCGTAATCATGACGCCGGCACTGTGGGCCACCAGCAAGGCCGGCTCCCGCAGGCTCGCCAGCGTGCGTTCCAGGGCCGCGACGCGCACGGCGCAGTCAAGTTTGTCTTGCTCCAGCGGGGGCACGATGCAGACCTGCCGCCCGGCGGTGCGTAGTTTCTCGGCCAGCAAGGTCTGCCAGTGTTCCGGCACGTGCTCGCGCAGTCCGGGAACGATGACGTTCGGGGGCATTTCCATGTGATGCATCTTGTCTACTCAACGGATAAAGGCATTGTCGGAGGGCTCAGGTTGCGGCGTTGTCCGCTTCATTGCGCGACTCGGCAAGCCGCAGGTCCCGCAGGTAGCGCGACCGGGCAATGAAGAACACCGCCGCAGCGCCCAGGGACATCAGCGGAATCCGCTGCAGGGCACCCAGCAAGCCGATCCTGTCGGCGAGCACGCCCGTCAGGTAGGGCGCAGGCGCCGCGCCAAGGAGGTTGTTGGCCAGCGTCAGCATCGCCAGCGCGGTTGCGTGGGTCGTGGGGCGGGTGAGATTCGCCACCATGGCGCCGGCCGGGCCCCAGGTACCCATTGCCAGCAGCAAGCCGCAAGCGATCAGCAGCAACTGCGCGCTACCCGGCGGCAGGCGGAAGCCCGCCAACAGCAGCACGCACGATACGAGGCAGAAGGTGATCGCGAGCGTTAGCTTGCGGCCCGGTGCCTTGCGGCTTGCCCAGTCCGTCAGCATCCCGCACAAGGTCATGCCAACGCCGCTGACGATCAGCAGCCCGGCGGCGAGCAGAGCGGCCTTGTCGGCTGGCATGTCGTAGTAACGGTTCAGGTAGCTCGGCATCCAGGCCATGATCGCGTAAGCGATGAACAACTGCAGGCCGCTGCCGACATAGGCGCATACCAGCGATGGTGCCCAGAAGAGCCCACGCAATGTCGCCAGCAAGGGCGTACGCGCATGGCCTGGCACCGCGGCACGGCGCGTGGCCGGTGCCCCTGCCGCACGGCGCGCGAGCCTGCCTTCGGTAACGGTCACGCAGTAGATCAGCACGACGACCAGGCCGAATACGGCCATGGCCATAAACGCCGTGCGCCAGCCGAAGCGCGCCGCCACGACGCCGCCCAGCCCCATGCCGAGCACCGCGCCGAACATGCCGCCGGAAGTAAAGGCGCCGGTCAGGGTGGCACGCATGGACGGCGGGAAGATGCTCAGGATCACGGCCAGCCCGACGCTGCCATAGGCAGCCTCGCCAATGCCGACGAAAAAGCGGGCGGCCAGCATATGCCCGTAGCTGGCGGAGAGCGCGCATGCCAGCGTGCCGCAGCTCCAGAGCAGCGCCATCAGGGCCAGGCTCTTGACGCGGCCCCAGCGATCGGCCACCAGCGAGAACGGGACCGTGAACAGCCCGACCATCAGCGCGACGATGCCGCTGAGGGAGCCGAGCTTGGCGTCGGACAGGCCCCACTCGAGCCGCAGGTGAGGAAAGACGGCATTGAGCACCTGCCGCGACATGTAGTCGGACAGCAGGAGCGCAAAGATTAGGGCGAATACCAGCCACGCGTAGGCATGCGAGCGTGCCGGCTTGGCGGTGAGATCCGTGTCCGCGGGGGCGGTCTCGGAAAGGTACTGTCCCATGAAAGTCTCCTGCGGTCTGATGCCGCTATGGCGTCGCGAATGAGGCGAAGATTTTGCGATCTGTGGCAAGCGGACGGGCATCTTCGCCCACCCGCTTGCCCAGGCTGGCGTCAGGCCGCGCGCAAGGGCAGGTTCACCTGGCCCGGTTTGCGGTTGGGCGCCATGCCATGCACTGCCAGGGTTTCGTCGGCATCCTTGTACTGCACGCCGATCTTGTAGATTTCGCGCGCTTGCTTGCCGTTGGCCACTTCGCGGCCGAGTTCGCGGGCGACGCGCACGCACTGCTCGATCTGCTGCACCGAGGTCATGCGCTTGCCGTGCTGGTCGATGATGGTGTCCTCGATGCCGCAGCGCGGGTGCAGGCCCATCGCCATGGCCATCATGTTGAACGGCAGGACGTTCTTCAACAGCGATTCGGCGGTCAGCGTGCAACCATCCGGCGCGCGATGGACGAAGTTGACGAAATTGAACGGATTCGGACCGTCGAAGCCGCCACCGATACCGATCCAGGTCAGGTTCAGCGGTCCCGTGTAGGCTCGCCCTTGCGCACCAGGCGCTCAAGCGTTTCGAGCGCATGGATGCCCGTCAACTGGAAATGCGGCTGGATGCCGGAGGCCTGCAGGCGCCTCAGGTGCTCCTCGACCCAGGCAGGGCCGGCCGGCACGGTCATTTCGCTGTAGGCGGTCTGGAAAGCCGGGTTGGCCAGCGAGGTGCCCTCCAGGTATTCCGGATAGAGCAGCTCCATGATGTTCATTTGCGTCGTATTGATGGCTACCGTCACTTGATCCGGCTTGGGGTCAAGGTCAGCCAGCATGTGGCGCGTATCGTCCGACAGCCACTTGGCGGCCTGGCCGTCGTCTTCCGGCGCAAACGAGATCGAGCCACCGACCTGGATGATCATGTCGGGCACCGCGGCGCGCACGCCGGCGATCAGCTCATTGAACTTGGACAGGCGCTTGGAGCCCTTGCCATCGAGTTCGCGTACGTGCAGGTGCAGCACCGTGGCCCCCGCGTTGTAGCAGTCAACGGCCTTCTGCACCTGTTCTTCCATGGTCACCGGAATGTCTTCGGGGAAATCCGCCGGCATCCACTCGGGGCCGTAGGGCGCCACGGTGATGACTACTTTGTCCTGGTTTTCGGGATGCAGGGAATCGTCGAGAAATTGCATTTGTTACTCCATGTCGGATTGGGGCAGATTCAATTGCGCTAAGCCTGTCGACCGCCTAGAACGTGGTGTCGCCAATAATTCCGGCGCGCTCCATCTTGCGATGGCAGGGCGGGTAATCCATGACGGCGTAGTGCTGGGTCGAGCGGTTGTCCCAGATCGCCACGCTATTGGGCTGCCAGCGCCAGCGCACCTGGTACTCGGGGATATTGGCCTGGCTGATCAGGTAGTTGAGCAGCAGGCTAGCGCCCGGATTTCCGTCCTGGCCGTAGCGAACACGCTGCGGCGTGTGGAAGCTGGTGAAGTGCGTGGTGAAGCCATTCACGAACAGCACCTTCTCGCCGGTCTCCGGGTGGGTGCGCACGACCGGGTGCTCGGCGTCCGGGAACTGGGCCTTCAGCGCAAGGCGCTTCTCGATTGGCATGGCGGCGCCGAAGCTGGCTTCGATGCTGTGGCGCGCGCGCAGGTCGGCGATCTGGCTCTTGATGTGCTCGGGCAGGTTTTCATAGGCCAGGACCATGTTCGCCCACATGGTGTCGCCGCCCACCGGTGGGCACTCCACGCAGCGCAGTACGCAGCCGAGGGGCGGGGCCGGGCGCCAGGTGGCATCCGAGTGCCACGCGTTCTCGTAGCGATCGTTCGGCTGGTCCGGATTCTTGTAGATCCGCACCAGGCCGGGATGATCGGGGTCGCTGCCGGCTACCGGGTGGTCTTCCAGCTCGCCAAAGAGGCGCGCAAAGGCGACGTGCTCGGCGCGCGTCATGTCCTGGTCGCGCAGGAACACCACGCGGTGCCGGATGAGCGCAGACCGGATCTGCGCAAACAGGTCGCCATCGTGGATGGCATCGGCCAGGTTGACGCCGGTCAGCTCGGCGCCGATGGCGCAAGTCAATTGTTCGACACGCATGATGCCCTCCTAGACCGCGAAAATCGAGGATCCGGTGGTCTTGCGCGACTCCAGGTCCCGATGGGCTTGTGCCGCATCCTGCAGGGCGTAGCGCTGGTTGATCTCAATCCGGATGCGGCCGGCCGCGACATGGGCGAACAGTTCATCCGCCAGTTCCCTCTTTTCGGCGGGGTCGGCGATGTAGTCGGCCAGGGCCGGGCGGGTCAGGTAGAGCGACCCTTTCATTGCCAGCAATTGCGGGTTGAACGGCGGGATCGGGCCCGAGGCGGTGCCCACGCAGACCATCAGGCCGCGGCGCTTGAGCGAATCCAGCGAAGCCTCGAAGGTGTCCTTGCCGACGCTGTCGAACACTACGTTGACGCCGATGCCGTCGGTCAGTTCGCGCACACGCTTGGCCACGTCCTCACGGCTGTAGTCGATGATATGGTCGCAGCCGTGGGCGCGGGCGACGGCCGCCTTGGCCTCGCTCGACACCGTGCCGATCACGGTGAGGCCGAGCAGCTTCGCCCATTGCGAGACGATCAGGCCGACCCGCCGGCGGCGGCGTGCAGCAGGATGGTGTCGTTGGGCTTGAAAGCGTGGATGCGGCGCATCAGGTAAGCGGAAGTCAGGCCGCGCATGGTCATGGCGGCAGCTGTCTCGCAGGCGATGCCGGCGGGCAGCTTGATCAGCGCCGCAGCCGGGATCAGGCGTTCGGTGCTGTACGCGCCGAGCGTATTCAGAAAGCCCGTATAGGTGACGCGATCGCCCACCGCGACCTGGCTGACGCCGGCTCCGACGGACTCGACCACGCCGGCGGCTTCAACGCCCATGCCGGCCGGGAGTGGCATCGGGTACAGGCCCGAGCGAAAGTAGGTGTCCGCAAAGTTCAGGCCAACGGCTTCATGGCGCAAGCGCACCTGCCCGGGACCCGGATCGCCCACGGCGACCTCCTCCCATTGCAAGACTTCCGGGCCGCCGGTTTCATGGATTCGAATGGCGTGTGGCATGTTGACTCCTCCTCGTTATATTCAGTATGTGGTTGATTCGGTTTAGCGGCGATCCGCCGGGATGCGTTCAGGCACCCGGCGGTGCGGCTGGGGCAAGCGCGGCTAGCAGCTGTGCAAAAGTGGCGTCGGAGCGAATCCCGGCGCGGTGATCGATGGCCTGGGTCAGCGCGACATGCAGCGCATCCCAATCGGCCTGAGTGAAGTAGTGGCGCGCCGCCGGCAATACCACGCCTTCTTCGCGGCCCCTGTACTCCCATACCAGGCGGGCATACTGCTCGACCACCCGGGCGAGCGCTGTAAAGGCGGACGCGCTGGCAGCGGCTTGCTCCACTTGCACGGCAAGGTCATCAAGCAGATTCTCTTGGCGCAAATGCTGGCGGGACAGCTCGTCCAGTTCTGCGCGCAGGGCTTCGCTGCGCTGGCTCAGGCGGCGAAACAACGTGGCCTCCTTGCGCCGGTGCAGCGGATGAATCGTCTGGTGCACATATTCGACGGCTGCCAGCATGGGAGCCGCGACAATCGGCGCGCCCGCCACCGGCGGCGCCTCGACGAGGCGCAGCCAGGCGTGCAGCAGCGTGGCCAGGCGGCTGTACGCGTTGTGCAGCAAATCGATTGCCGCAATGGGCGCGGGTGCGCAAGCAGCCCCGATCGATAGCACGGGAATGCGGGCATGCATCAGCATGTCCCTGGCAGGTGACGCCGGCTCGGCGAGATCCCCCGTGCCATGGGCGAGGACAATCGCGTCGCAACCGGCCTGGTCCGCCGCGGCCAGCAAGGCCCGCGCCGGATGTTCGGCAACGAGACTGGCGAACGTGCTCGCTACGCCCTGTGCACGTGCCGCCGCATCTGCCCGGACCAGCGCCTCGCGGACCTGCGACTGGCCACGCGTACAGCTATCCTGCGCATGCCGGAAGCTGATGCGCGCACCGTGGCTGCGGGCCAGTGCGATCGCTTGCAGCGTTGCTTTGGCGTCGTGGTCGCGGGGGTCGACAGGGACGAACAGATGGCGGAACATGGTCTGGGCCGGTTTCTGGTTAGAGCGGGTTAGGGCGACGTTGGTGCATGGACGCCGGGCGTCGTAGCGATTGGGTTGTCGGTTGCAGGCATTGCGTCCCTTGTTTGATCGTCCTGATTGTGGATTGAATGGTAGGAGCGCGCCGGTGGGGGCTCCCCCAGCAGCGGGGGGATAGGGCACAGGGATATCCCTGAGAGCGACCAGCAATGCACCCGGCGTGGCTATAATCCGCGGCATCGGCCGTGCGCTTCGGCTGACCCGCCGGATACGCTCAACCCACTTGATCGGCATAGCCTGCCGGGCTTACTTGATGACAAATCCCACCAGTGGCACTGGCATCGCAGCATCGGAACTGCTGCTCAAGACCAGTCCACCGCGCGCACCGCGCCACCTGCTAGCGCGGTCGCGCCTGCGTTCGGATAGCGAGCGGTTCGTTGACCGGCCCGTGACGATCGTGCAAGCGCCTGCCGGCTTCGGCAAGACATCCCTGCTGATCCAGTGGCACCGCGAATACATCATGCGCGGCAGCGCCGTGGCCTGGGTGTCGCTGGATGAGGGCAACGATCCCCGCCGGTTGCTGATGAGCCTCACGAGCGCGATTCGCTCAGGCTGCGGGCGCGCTGCATTCGGCGGACGGCTGCTGGAAGGCGAGAGGGCAACCGATGGACTGTTGGAGGGGTTCACGGCATGGCTGGGCGAGGTTGCCCACCTTGCGCTGGATGTCGTGCTCATACTGGATGAGGCCGAGCGGCTGCCGGACGCTAGCCGCGATGCGCTGATCTACCTGCTTAACAACTTGCCATCCAACCTGCGCATCGTGGTGGCGGCCCGCGGCGGCTTCGACACGGTCGTGGAGCGGCTGGGCCCATATGGCCAGTGCGTGAAAGTCGATACCGGCTTGCTGCGTTTCCGCCTGGACGAGACGATCGCGCTGATCGGCAGGCACTTTGAGGCCAGCGTGGAGGCCGACGCCTGCGCCAGGTTGCATGACGTGACCGAGGGCTGGCCGCTCGGCCTGCAACTCGCGCTGGCGGCAATCGCCCATGCTCCCGATCCCGTTGCCGCCATTGATGCCTTCGCCAGCAGTACCGCAGGCATGCGAGAACACTTCGTTACCGCGCTGCTCGCCCGGCTTTCCGATGCGGATACCGGGTTCCTGACGCGCATCTCGATCGTCGAGCTGCTGCATGCCGATCTTTGCCACGCCGTGACGGGGTTGCCGGATGCGCAGGAGCGTTTGCAGCGTCTGATGCGTGACACGCCGCTGTTTGTCGTCTCGGACCAGCATGGCGAGTGGTTCCGCCTGCATGCGATGGCACGCGATGCGCTGCGCACCCGGCTGGCGGACCTCCCGGCTCAGGAGCTCGCCGGGATGCACGATCGTGCGATGCACTGGCTTGCCGATCATGGCATGACCGAGGCTGCCGCGCGCCACGCGCTCGCCAGCGGCCAGCGCGAGACTGCCTACGGCCTGGCGCAGCGCTGCCTGCATGACGCCGCCACGCGCGGCCAGTTGTCCGCCGTGCTCGAATGGCTCGAATGGCTGCCCGAGTCCGAGCTGGACCGGCATCCACGCCTGCGCCTAGCGGCGGCATGGGCGCTGGCGCTGAGCGAGCGCCACCAGCAGGCCGAGGCGCAAGTGCGGCAAATCCTGCGCCATGCGACGCCGGACGATGCCATGCGCTACGAGATCGACCTGATCCTGAGCGCCGCGGCCTACTACGCGGACGAGCCGGACCGCGTCGCGGCACTGTTCGATCGCTGGGGGAGGCACCGCCCGTCAACGATGCGTGGCTGCAGCAGGCGCATGCCAACCGCCTGGCCGTGCGCGCGCTGACGGCAGGGGAGTATGCCAAGGCGCGCCGTTACGAACAGAACGCGCCGCGCGGCGACGCCAGTCTTGCCTACCGCTACGTGATCCGCTGGCGCGATTACATCATCGGGCTGGGGTACCTGTTCGAGGGACAGGTGCTATTGGCGGAGCGCACGCTGCGCCCGGCACTGGCCCGCGCCGACGAAGAGCTGGGCCGGCGCCATCCGTTTTCCTGCATGATCGCCGGCTTGCTGGCCGCCGCCGCTTATGCGCGGGACCAGGTTGACGAAGCGGCAGCGCTGCTGGCCAATCGCCTGGATGTCCTGGAGCGTGGCGGGACGCCAGACACGGTGCTGCTGGCTTACCGCACGGCGGCCCGCATCGCCGCCGCCAGGGGCGTCGAGCATCGCGCTCTCGACCTGCTCGAGACCATGTATGCGGTTGGCATTGCCCGCAACCTGCCCAGGCTGTGCGTGGCCAGCCTGACAGAGCAGTTGCGGCTGCATAGCGGGCGTTTTCGCTCGGAGACGTGCCGGACCCTGCGGCGGCGCATCGATGAGATCGTTGCAGACAACGCCGCGCCCGAGTCTCCGATCCGGCAGCGCAACCTGGTCCTGCTTCAGGATCTGGCGCATGCCTATACGTGCATTGCCGAGCAGGACTGGCGCGCGGCGCAGCAGCAGCTCACGCGGGCGGAAGCAGGGGCCGAGGCGATGAAGCGCGAGGTCGTGCGCATCGAGATCATGGCGCTGCGGGCGCTGGCCATGGACCGCTGCGGGGAGAAGAGCCTTGCCTTGCTGCGTGAAGCCATGAACCTGCTGGAGGCATACGGGGTGACGCGCGGCGTGCGCGACGTCCATCCCGCGCTGGCGGACTGGGCGCGCGATATCGAGACTGAATCCACAGTTGCCCGGCGTCTTGATCCCGCCACGCTGGCGCCGGCGGCACGTCCCCTCGCCGCGACTGGCGCAGACGGGCCGCGCGCGGCGCCCAGCATGGTGCTGACGCCGAAAGAGCGCAATGTCCTGGAACTGCTGGCCCGGCACCTTGCCAACAAGGAAATCGCGCTTGCCATGGGCATCGGGCAAGAGACCGTCAAATGGCACCTGAAGAATCTGTCCGCCAAGCTCGATGCCGGCACGCGCAAGCAAATCGTGCGCAGGGCGCAACTGCTAGGCCTGCTGCGCGACGCGTAGCGGGAATGACAGCACGATTGTCAGGCTGGGCACAAGATCCATGCTTGTGTTTGGCGTGTTCATGGGCAAGCGTTCCTGGCTAGCGGTATTGTGTACGAGCGGGTATGGCTAGTCTGGCTTGAAGTCAATCGCCTTTAGCAGTGCGCCCTGGCGATCGTGCGCCGTGCGCAGCGAGGCGCCCAGTTCAGCCTGGCTCCTGGGAACCCCAACGTCCAGGCCGAGTTCGGCAATGCGATCCCGTACCGATGCCGATTCAAGCACCTTGCGGGTTGCCGCACGCAAGCGGTCCTGGATCGCTTCTGGCACGTCAGGTGCTACCCAGACGCCGATCCACGCGAGCTGGTTAAGCGCAGGGTAGCCAAGTTCGGTGAACGTGGGTACCTGCGGGAGCGTCGCAAGGCGCTTCGGCGAACTGACGGCGAAGGCGCGGAGTTTGCCAGCCTTGATGAGCGGCAGCGAAGTCGCTGTCCCATCGAACATCAGGGGGACATGCCCTCCCATCACATCCTGGAGCGCCGGCGGAGATCCCTTGTAGCCCACATGGCTCATGTCGATGCCGGCAAGCTCATTCAACTGCGGGCCCATGGTATGCCCGAGCATGCCTGTGCTGTAGGACGCATAGTTGACCGAGGCGGGATGGGCTTTGACATAGGAGATCAGCTCGCCAAGGGTCTTGGCGGGCAAGGCGGGATTGCCGACAAGCACCAACCCGCCGCGCGCCAGCTCCGCAACCGGCTTGATGTCCTTGAAGGGGTCGAACCGCTGCTTGGCCAGGAAAGGGGCTTCGGACGCGATGCCATCCTGGATGACCAGTAGCGTATAGCCATCATGCGGCGCTGCCAGCATGTCTTGCACTGCAATGGCGCCGAAGCCACCCGGCTTGGAGTCGACGATAAAGGGTTGGCCAAGTTGCCTGGTCAGCCCGTCAGCCAGGCTACGGGCGAGCATGTCGGCGGTGCCGCCCGCGGGCGCAGCCGTGACGATGCGAACCGGCTTGGCAGGCCAGGTTTCGGCGCCTGCCTGCTGGCCAGCGAGGCACAGGACCACGGTGCCGGCGGCCATGAGTGCACGACCGCCCCGGTCAAACCACTTGATGCATTCCACGAGTGTCTCCTTGTTGTTGATAGCGGCCCTGGCTTGGTGGCTGCGTACTGCAAGAAGCGCAAAGACGTAGGCAACGCATACCAGGCCCAACGGCCCCTTGCCAGCATTCTTACCCTGGCGTCCGTGGCATCGCCCCCTGCCTTGGGGGGTGCGGAGTGGGACTAGGGGAGAATCCAGCGCATCAGGCCGGCGCGCGACGTCGCTGGCGGAGCATGCTACTCACAAACACTACACGGAGACTTCCTATGCAAGCATTTGAACCGTCCGCGCGCCATGCGTCGGCAACTCCATCCGCGTATGACTATCCGTTGCTTGTTGGGCAACTGCTTCTGAATTCGGTCAGCCTCCATGGCAGCCAGGAAATCAATTACTGCGGGGAGCGGCGCTTTACCTTCAGCGAGTTCCGCCAGCGTATCGGGCGGCTTGCCTGCGCACTGGATGCACAGGGTGTCGTACAAGGGTCGACCGTTGCGGTCATGGATTGGGACAGCCACCGCTACCTGGAGAGCTATTTCGCCATCCCTATGATGGGCGCGAGGCTCTTCACGGTTAACGTGCGCATCTCTCCCAAACAGATTGCCTATACGCTGAACGACTCGGGTGCCGAGTTAGCCCTGGTCCATGCCGACTTCCTGCCCCTGGTGGAGCAGATACGCTCGGAATTGCGCTACCTGCGCAAGATCATCGTGATAGCAGATGGTCAGGCGCTGCGGGAGATCAGCCTGCCGGTCGCGGGGGAATACGAGGCGCTGATCGACCAGGCACCGGCCGAGTTTGCATTCCGGGATTTCGACGAGAGGACCACGGCGGCCATCTTCTATACAACGGGCACCACTGGCGATCCGAAAGGCGTGAGCTACAGCCACCGCCAGATCGTCTTGCATACGCTCGCCACGGCGACCACGCTATGTGCTCCGCGCGATGGCCAGCGGCTCCACCGCGAAGACGTCTATATGCCCATCACGCCGATGTTCCATGTGCTGGCATGGGGCATGCCCTACGTTGCCGTCATGCTCGGACTCAAGATCGTGCTCCCGGGGCGCTACTTGCCGGAGAACCTGCTACGCCTGCGCAAGGCGGAGAAGGTGACCTTTTCCCATTGCGTGCCCACCATTCTCCAGATGCTGCTGCAAAAGGCCGGCGAGCAGCAGACTGATCTTAGCGGATGGAAGATGGTCATCGGCGGCTCCGCGCTATCGGCCTCGCTTTGCAAAGCCGCTGTCACGCAAGGCATCGATGTGTTTGCCGGCTATGGCATGTCGGAGACGGGGCCAATTGTCGCGCTGTCGCAATTCCCGCCCGGAGGCGCTCCCGACGATATCGATGAGAGCGTTCGCATGCGCTGCATGACCGGCAGGCCGATTCCCCTGGTGGATTTCCGCGTGGTCGACAGCGCGATGCGCGATGTGCCGCGTGACGGCAAGACGCAAGGGGAAATCGTGCTGCGCTCGCCATACCTGACGCTGTCCTACCTTGGCCAGCCCGAGGCATCGGAGGCACTCTGGGCCGGTGGATACCTGCATACCCAGGATGTGGCGGTCATGCGCCCGGACGGCTACGTACAGGTGGTGGATCGTCTCAAGGACGTCATCAAGACCGGCGGCGAGTGGGTGTCCTCGATCGAGGTCGAAAACCTGATCTGCGAGATTCCCGGCGTGCGTGAATGCGCGGTGATCGGGGTGCCGGACGACAAATGGGGCGAGCGGCCGATGGCCGCGGTATGCGTCGACGATAGCGCACTGACTGTCGAGCAGATTCGCCGTCACCTGGAGCGCCACGTGGAAACCAGGCGCATCAGCCGGTATGCCGTGCCGGATCCGCAGCGGATCGTCTTTGTTTCCGGGATCCCGAAGACCAGTGTCGGGAAAATCGACAAGAAGCAGCTTCGACGGGATCTGGTGCAGGGGGAGGGTGAATAGGGGTAAAGGGCCGGCAAGGGAAGTGGGCAGCCGCGTGATTGCAATATAACGTCATTGCCGATTCCATTGCCGATTCCCTTGCCTTTTCCGTTGCCTTCTGTGTGCTAGCGCCTATTGCTGCAGACACACCGGGCTTCCACGCGGGTAATCTTCAATCTAGCTTCAGGCCAGTCTGTCCGACCGGGAAATCAATATGCTTTACCAGTTGCATGAATTTCAGCGCTCGTTGTTACAACCACTCACCGCGTGGGCGCAGGCAACGGCCAAGACCTTGACCAATCCGTCGAGTCCGCTTTCCCTTCTACCCGGCGCTACTCGGCTGGCGGCCGGCTACGAATTGCTGTACCGGCTCGGCAAGGCCTACGAGAAACCGTCCTTCGATATCCGGTCGGTCCGCTCCAATGGCCGCGAGATCCCAATCGTCGAGCAGACGATTATCGAGAAGCCATTCTGCAGGCTGGTGCGCTTCAAGCGCTATGCGGACGATCCTGAGACCATCAGGCAGCTCAAGAACGAGCCGGTGGTACTAGTGTGCGCGCCGTTATCGGGCCACCACGCCACGCTGCTGCGCGACACCGTGAAGACCTTGCTGCAGGACCATAAGGTCTATGTGACCGACTGGATCGATGCCCGCATGGTGCCGCTTGAGGACGGCGCCTTCCATCTGGCTGACTACATCCATTACATCCAGGCATTCATCCGCCACGTCGGTGCCGAGAACCTGCATGTGGTGTCGGTGAGCCAGCCCACGGTGCCGGTGCTCGCGGCCATTTCCCTGCTGGCCTCCGCTGGCGAGAAGACGCCCAAGACCATGACCATGATGGGCGGCCCGATCGACGCGCGCCGCAGTCCCACCGCAGTGAATTCCCTGGCCAGGAGAGGTCGTTCGCGTGGTTCGAGAATCATCTGATCCACACGGTGCCGGCGAACTACCCAGGACACGGCCGCAAGGTCTATCCGGGCTTCCTGCAGCATGCTGGCTTTGTGGCGATGAATCCTGACCGTCACCTGATGTCGCACTACGACTATTACCTGAGCCTGGTCGAGGGCGCCGCAGACGACGCGCAAGCGCACGTGCGCTTCTACGATGAATACAACGCGGTGCTCGATATGGCCGCCGAGTATTACCTCGATTCGATTCGTGACGTCTTTCAGGAGTTCCGGCTCGCGAACGGCAACTGGGAGATCGACGGTTTGCCGGTTCGGCCGCAGGACATCACGGCCACCTCCCTGCTGACCATCGAAGGCGAACTGGACGACATTTCGGGGGCTGGCCAGACCGCGGCAGCGCACGAACTGTGCACCGGTATCGCGGACGGGCGCAAGCAACATATTGTCGCTGCAGGCTGCGGGCACTATGGCATCTTTGCCGGCAGCCGTTGGCGCGAGAGCGTATACCCGCAAGTGCGTGCATTCATTCGTAGCTCCTAGCGCCCGCCACGCGGCTCGGCAGGCAGCGGAGCGGTCAGCCTGCGCGTGCGCTGGCTGCGTATCGGCATCGAACCCCCATGAACCCAGCGCGCTCGTATTCGACCCGGTAATGGCCCGACGCAATAGGAGGATGCCGTGGTGCCAGATACGCCGCGTATCGCCCCCTCGCAAGCCAGGAGTAAAGCGTGACCAAGCATGTTGTCCATGTCGGTGATCTGTCCGATAACCCGCGCAGGCTTGTTGCTACTGTGTGAGCACCCAGCTTGCCAGGGTTTTCAATTCGGCCTCGCTTAGCTGCGGGAACCCGGGCATGGGAACGGCGCCCCATTTCCCGCTTCCGCCGGCACGGATGCTCTGCATCAATTGCGTGGTGGCATCCGCTTTTCCGGCGTACTTCGCCGCGACATCGTGCAGCGCTGGCCCGACCAGCTTCTTGTCGACAGTGTGGCAAGCGGTGCAGTTGTTCGCATTGAGCAGGCTCCTGGCATCCTGCGGCGCTGTGGATGCTTGCACGGCCGGATGCGCGCCGGCGGTTCCCGGGCTGTCCTTGCCCCGTTCGGCGCCGTAGGTCTTGACCAGATAATCGATCATGGCCGGCATGTCCTCGTCCTTCAGCGGTGCGCCAAAGGGCTTCTTCATCTTCTTCACCGTGGCTTCCCAATAGGCGCGCGTAGAAGAAGGCGGCTGGCTTTGCACGTACTGGGCGGAGTGGCAGGTCATGCAGTTCTGCTGCACCAGGCGGTATCCGGGGAGTTCGCTAGCGCGATAGCTGGCGGTTTCCGCGGGTAGCGTGACTTCCAGTGCAAAGGCAGCGGGAATGCCGCTCACGACTGCCATTGCGGCGGCGAGGCTGGCGCGTACCAGTTTAGGAGACATCATGCTGTACCTCATATTGCGCTGACGCGGGTGGTTTCCACCACGTTGCGCATATAGCCAGCCGGATTCCAGAGCGCGTTGAGCGGCTGGCTTTGGCCGATTCGATTGGTGGCGCGTACGCGCAGATCGTAGCTGCCCTTGCGCGAGGGGCGGAAGGCCACGCTCCACTCCCGGAAGGAGTAGCGGCCGAGATCCTTGCCCATGCGCGCTGCGTTCCAGGTCTGCCCGCCATCGGAGGAGAAGGCCACCTCGGAAACACCGTACCCGCCGTCAAACGCGATGCCGCGCACGACCGTCTCATGGCCGGCCGGAACCTTGCCCCCGGTCTGCAGGCTGGTGATGAAGGAGCGCACGTTGAAGCGGCCGATCGGCGTCGTACGCGCGGGCGACGTGCCCGGCTCGACGCATGCGCAGCCATTGTCGGGAACGCGGTAGGCGGCGTTCATCCAGAAGCTGTCGAAGACGCCTTCAAGCACTTGGATCTTCGAAAGGTGCTTCACCCAGTAGGTACCATAGTGACCCGGCACAACCAGCCGCAGTGGATAGCCATTGAGCAAGGGCAGATCCGCGCCATTCATGCCCCACGCCAGCATTACTTCGCCATCCAGCGCGTGATCGATAGGCAGCGCTTTCACAAAGTCCGGACTGCTGTCCAGCGGCGGGTGATCCAGTCCGTCAAAGCTGACCTGCACGGCGCCGGCTTGCACGCCAGCCTTTTCCAGTACCTTTCTCAGCGGAATCCCCATCCATCTGGCATTGCCCATGGCACCGTTTGCCAGCTGGCCGCCGTTGACGCGCGGGGTGAGAAAGCCACGGCTATTCCCCGAGCACTGATTGACCGCCACCAGTTCGACCGGGTCGGCCATCTGCTTCAGGTCCGCAAGCGACAACGCCAACGGGTTGGCAACCTTGCCGCCCACTTGCAGCCGGTAGCTGTCTGCATCGATGGACGTGGGAATGCCGCTCCAGTGGTATCGCACAAAGAACGCATCGTTTGGCGTGATGGCGCCTTCATTGAATACGCTGAAGGGCGTCTCGAGTTGCAGGGGACGGCTGGTCAGAAGGATCAGGGGGCGTTTCTGGGGGAATGCCACCAGTTCGCGCGTGCCGTTATCGAAAGGCAAGTCCACCGTGCTAGCACTTGCGGCTGCCATTGCGTCGAACGCGAAGCCGCCAAGCGCGGCGTGTGCGCCAATTGCAGCCGCACCCCGCAGGAATGTGCGCCTCGCTGGCAATATCTGATCAGGGTTCTGATGGTTCTCCACGGCTTCTCCTCTGGGGTTGGTCTTTTTATCTGCCGGCGCTCAGGCGGCGAACCAGCACAACGCCGCACCGCCTGCGATCAGGAACACGAACAACATGCCCGCCAGGATCATCGGCGCGCGGCCGGTGCGGACCAGGTCGATCAAGCGTGTTTGCAGGCCGATCGCGAGCATGGCGGTGGCAAGCAGCCAGTTGTCCAGTGCGATCAATCCGGGCTTCCAGGCATGTGGCACCATGCCGGCGGAGTTGATGGCCATCACGGTAACAAAGCCAAGGGCAAACCACGGTACCGAGCGCAGGAGACCGGACCAGCCGGCGGCCCCGGTATCGAGGCCTTGCTTGCGCTCGCTTGTGCGGGTCCACAGAGCCATGATCAGCAGCAGGGGGCCGAGCGCCAGCACGCGCACCATCTTGGCGACGACGGCGGCATCGGCCGTCGCATCGCTGACCATCTTGCCGGACGCGATGACCTGCGCTACCTCATGCAGGGTGGCGCCGGTGAAGATGCCGAAAGTGCGTTCGCTGACCGCCATGTGCATGTGACCCACGGCGAGGTCGAACAGGTAAGGGTAGAGCACCATGCCGACCGTCCCGAACAGCACGACCGTAGCCACGGCAACGGCAGTCTGGCGATTGTCGGTCCTCACCACGGAGGCCATGGCAATGGCGGCAGCGGCACCGCATACGGCGCTGCCCGCGCTGACCACAAGCGCTTCGCGCCGCTCTAGCCCCAGCAGCTTGACGCCGATCCAGGTGCCCAACAGCAGGGTCGAGACCAGCATGGCAAGTGGAATCAGGACGCCGGCCAGGCCCAGCGCAACGATCGCATCGAACGTCAGGCGCAGGCCGTACAACCCCACGCCCAGGCGCAGCATGTGATGCCGCGCGACCTGCATGCCGGACGCCAGCGGCGTGAGCCACCCGCGCGGCAACGTGTTCCCGGCGAACATGCCTGCGAACATGGCCAGTGTCAGGGCGCTCAGGCCCGTCTTGGCGATGGCTGGGTGCTCTGAAAGCTGCAGCGCCAGCCAGGCAGTAAATCCAAGGGGCAAAAGCGTAAGCAGCCGGTTCCGCAAGTTCAGGGCAGTGGAGAGAGTGGGGCTGCTGGCTTGAGCGATCGAAGACATGGAGGGGGCTTTCCTGTGTGGATGAGCGAGCGTAGAGCGCTCGGCCTAATCGGCATAACGGGAAATTTGGATATCCCTTACCAGTTATGTCGATAGGTAGTGGGAATGTGGCATCGCCGTTCCGTAGTTCGCGTGCCTTGAATCGACCAGGCACGTTCGGGCCACCGAGAGTACGAGCATCGGAAACCCCAATGCGAGCCTGAATGCCAAGATCCCGACGCCGAGTCTAGCTTCCGCAAGGTCGATGCATGCCCCCCGCTGCGGGGGGCACACGTTGCTTAGTCTGCGCGGCTCAAGTGCCGGCACGTCGCTTGCGGGGATGGACACATAAAGCGGGCCCGCTGGCGGCCGCTGCACGGGATTAGCGCGCCCATGCCCCTGGCCGCGTTGCCCCGTAGCGGGTCGCATACTCCCAGCCCAGTTCCGCAAGCGGTTTTGCCTTGCGGCCGGTTTCCAGCGCATCCGCTGCCGCCGCATTGCCGCCTTCTGCGCGCCGCGCGATACCGTTCATGATGGCCGCAAGCCGGAAGAAGTTATAGGCGAGGTAGAAGTCCCAATGTTCCATCTCCTGCATGCCGTTGGCGTTGCCGTACCACTGGATGTAGGTGGCCTCGTCCGGAATGCCCAGAGCATGCAGGTCCAGCCCGCCGATGCCGCGCCAGAGCGACGCCGGGATGTGCCAGCCCATGCACTGGTAGGCAAGGTCGGCCACCGGGTGGCCTAGCGTCGACAATTCCCAGTCCAGGACCCCGAGTACGCGCGGCTCGGTCGGATGAAAGAGCAGGTTGTCCAGGCGGAAGTCGCCGTGCACAAGGCTGGTCTGGTGTTCCGGCGGAAGATGGCGCGCAAGCCAGTCCGCCAGGGCTGCCAGCGCCGTATTGCCGTCCGTACCGGTTTCTTCGCACTGGCGCGACCAGCGGCTCACTTGCCGTGCGATGTAGTTTCCGCTTTTGCCATAGTCGGCGAGGCCTACCTTGTGATAGTCCACCCGATGCAAGGCGGCGATCACGCGATTCATTTCCCGATAAATCGCCGTGCGTTCTGCGCGCGACAGGCCGGGCAGCGACTGGTCGAACATCACCCTGCCTTGCAGGAACTCCATGACGTAGAAGGGGCTGCCCAGGATCGACGTATCCTCGCTGTAGAGGAAGAGCCGCGGGACGGGTACTTCGCTGCCCTGCAGGGCACGCATCACGCGATATTCGCGGTCAATGGCATGGGCGGACGATAGCAGCTTGCCCGGCGGCTTGGTGCGCAGCACATATTGTTGCGCTTCGCACCAGATCCGATAGGTGGGATTGGACTGGCCGCCGGCCAGCCGTTCCGCCATCAGCGAGGGCCGCTCGATCAGGCCCTGTTCGTGCATCAAGACTGCCAGTCTGGTGCAATCCAGGTCCAGCGTGTGTTCATCCGCCGGGGCGGTCTCGCTTTGCGCGCTGGCATGCGTCATCGTGTCTGTCTCCTGGATCCGCGATCCACTACGAGGTCTCTTCGATTGCTTGTGTCGTGCGTTTCGTGCTAAAGCCTGCTAAAGCGTGCTGACCATGTGCCCGCCATCCACGGGCAAGACGGCGCCGGTGATGTAATCCGAGGCGTCCGACGCCAGCAGGAGCAGCGCACCATCGAGTTGCTCCGGTTGCCCGAGCCGGCGTTGCGGTATCCGCTTTACCAGCGCCTGGCCGCTATCGGTCTCGAAAAAGCTCCGATTGATGTCGGTTTCAAAATACCCCGGCGCCAGCGCATTGACGCGGATGCCATAACGCGCCCATTCCAGCGCAAGCGACCGTGTCAGGTGAATGAGGCCAGCCTTGGCCGCGGTGTAGGCAGGCACTTGCTGGGCGACGCGCATACCAAGGATCGAGGCGATGTTGACGATGCTGCCGCCTTTGCCGCCATCGCGCATCATTTTCGCCGCCTGTTGTGCCACCCGCCACGCGCCGCTCAGATTGGTGTCGATCACGCTCTGCCATTCGTCCTCCGCCACCTCGATGGCGGGACGCGTGACAGCAATGCCTGCGCTGTTGACCACGATATTGACCGTGCCCAACGCGCTGGCCGCACTCGCGAAGGCCGACGCCACCGAGGCCGCGTCTCTGACGTCGAGCGAAACCACGCAGCCTTGACCACCTTCGTCGCGGAGCGCGGCAAGCAATGCCTCGCCTTCGCCGACGCGCCGTCCGGCCAGTGCAACCCGGCATCCGGCACGCGCCAGGGTCAGGGCGAAGTGCCGGCCCAGGCCGCCGAAGGCGCCGGTCACCAGCGCTACCTTGCCTTCCAGGTCGGCAAACGGGTTAGGGGCGGGATGCGCTTTCATGCCAAATCTCCTTTGATTGCCAGAATGGATGCGGGTGTTTCCCGGCCACCGCTCGCCAATGGGCGCAGGCGGCCAGCCAAAGCTGCCTCAGGCCGCCTTGCCCATGTCTTCGACCACCTTTTTGGCGTCGCCGAATACCATCATGGTCTTGTCCATGTAGAACAGTTCGTTATCCAGGCCCGCGTAGCCCGCCGCCATCGAACGCTTGTTCACGATGATAGTCTTGGCCTTGTAGGCCTCCAGGATCGGCATGCCGGCAATCGGCGAGTTGGGATCGGTCTTGGCGGCTGGGTTCACCACGTCGTTGGCGCCCAGCACCAGCACCACGTCCGCCTGGCCGAACTCACTGTTGATGTCTTCCATTTCGAAGACCTGGTCGTAAGGCACCTCGGCCTCGGCCAGCAGCACGTTCATATGGCCCGGCATGCGGCCCGCCACCGGGTGGATGGCGTACTTCACCGTCACGCCCTTCTCGACCAGCTTCTCGGTGAGTTCCTTGAGCGCATGCTGCGCGCGCGCCACCGCCAGGCCGTAGCCCGGGACAATGATCACGGTTTCGGCGTTGCCCATCAGGAAGGCCGCGTCGTCCGCCGAGCCGGCTTTGACATTGCGCTGTTCCGCACCGCCGGCCGTGGCAGCTGCCGTTGTGTTGCCAAAGCCGCCCAGCAGCACATTGAAGAACGAACGGTTCATCGCGCGGCACATGATGTACGAGAGGATGGCACCCGAGGAGCCCACCAGCGAGCCCGCGATGATCAGCATCGGGTTGTTGAGCGAGAAGCCGATGCCGGCCGCCGCCCAGCCCGAGTACGAGTTCAGCATCGATACCACCACCGGCATGTCTGCACCGCCGATCGGGATGATGATCAGCACGCCCAGCACGAAGGCAATCGCCAGCATCAGCAGGAAGGGCAGCCAGTCCTGCGACAGGAAGAAGAGCACGCCGAAGCCGATCATGGCCACCGCCAGCAGCAGGTTCAGCATATGCTGCCCGGCGAAGGACACCGGCGCGCCCTGGAACATGCGAAACTTGTAGCGCCCGGCCAGTTTGCCGAAGGCGATCACCGAACCGGAGAAGGTGATGGCGCCGACGAAGCAGCCGATGAACAGCTCGATCCGGTTGCCCAGCGGGATGTCGTGCGATCCCGTTGGCGCAATGCCGAAGGCGGCCGGCTCAGCCACCGCGGCCACCGCGATGCAGACCGCGGCCAGGCCGATCAGCGAATGCATGGCGGCCACCAGTTCAGGCATCTTGGTCATCTCGACCTTCTTCGCGACGTAGGCGCCGATGCCGCCGCCGACCACCAGCGCGCCGAAGATCAACGCCAGGCCTTCGGCGACCGACGACTGGCCGGCGCTTGCCGTCACGAAGTCGTGCTTCAGTTTGGCGATCAGCACCAGCGTGGTCACTGCGGCGATGGCCATGCCGATCATGCCGAAGGCATTGCCGCGCCGCGCGGAGCTAGGATGGGACAATCCCTTCAACGCCTGGATGAAACACACCGAGGCGAGCAGGTAGAGCAGGGTGACGAGGTTCATGCTCACGAGATTGCTCATGCCGTGGCCTCCTTGCCATGGGCACCCGCCGGCTTGGCCTTGGGTTCTTTCTTCTTGAACATCTCCAGCATGCGCTGCGTCACCAGGAAGCCGCCGAACACGTTGACCGCGGCCAGCGCCACCGCCAGCGCGCCCATGGTGCGGCCGACGGGGCCCTCGGTCAGGCCGGCCGCCAGCATGGCGCCGACGATGATGATGGCCGAGATTGCGTTGGTCACCGCCATCAGGGGTGTGTGCAGGGCGGGCGTGACCGTCCAGACCACGTGATAGCCCACGTAGATCGCCAGTACGAAGATGATCAGGTTGATCACCGTGTGGTTCACCATTTCCATCGACTTCTCCTCAGCTTGTCAATTCCAGTTCACGGCGCTTGGTCATCAGGCAAGCCGCTACGATGTCGTCGTTCATATCGATGGCGAGCTTGCCATCCTTGTCGATGATCAGCTTGAGGAAGTCGAGCACGTTGCGCGCGTAGAGCGCGGACGCGTCAGCCGCAACCATGCCGGCCAGGTTGGTGTGGCCGATCAGCGTGACGCCATGGCGCTCCACCACTTCGTCGGCCACCGTGAGCGGGCAGTTGCCGCCCTGCGCCGCAGCCAGGTCAACCACCACCGAGCCCGGCTTCATCGCCTGCACGGTCTCTTCCTTGAGCAGCACCGGCGCCTGGCGGCCAGGGATCAGCGCGGTGGTGATGACGATGTCGGCGCCCTTGGCGCGCTCATGCACCAGTTCGGCCTGGCGCCGCATCCAGTCCGCCGGCATCGGCCGGGCATAGCCGCCCACCCCTTGGGCGATCTCGCGCTCTTCGTCAGTGACGAAGGGCACATCGAGGAATTTGGCGCCCAGCGATTCAATCTGCTCCTTGACGGCGGGGCGCACGTCGGAGGCTTCGATGACGGCGCCCAGGCGCTTGGCAGTGGCGATGGCCTGCAGGCCGGCCACGCCGGCGCCGAGGATCAGCACGCGCGCCGCCTTGACGGTACCGGCGGCGGTCATCAGCATCGGCATGAAGCGCTGGTAATGGTGGGCGGCAACCAGCACCGCCTTGTAGCCCGCGATATTGGCCTGGGAGGAGAGCACGTCCATGCTCTGCGCGCGGGTAGTGCGCGGCGCCGCCTCGAGCGCGAAGCCGACAATGCCGGCGGCGGCCATGCGGGCCTTGTTCTCGGCATCGAAGGGGTTGAGCATGCCGACCAGCACCGAGCCCTCGCTCATCCGGGCCAGCTCGGCCGGGGTCGGGGCGCGGACCTTGAGCACCAACTGCGCGCCCAAGGCGTCGGCGGCGCTGCCGATGCGGGCGCCGAGCGCCTCGTAGGCGGCGTCGGGCTGGCTGGCGCGCAATCCCGCACCGGCCTGCACGGTAACCTGGTGGCCCTGTGCAACATATTTCTTGACTGTCTCCGGGGTGGCGGCAACGCGTGCTTCGCCTGCCCGAACTTCTGTCGGGATACCCATCTGCATTGTGTATTCTCCTATGCTCTTGTCTTGTCGCCCGGCGGCCTCGTGACCGGGCTGCCGGGCACCTTCAGTTCAAGAAGCGCTTCCCCACGCGGGACCATGGCGGGGCACTGGAAACCCGCGTAGCGCGCGTGAAGCCGTGACTAGCATCTGGGGACAGGGATTCGATCCGGACCGGCGGGAAGGAAGCCGCCGGCAACCAGGGCACCGGCCGCGCATGTTCCGCAGCCGGGCCCGCTGCTTGTCAACAGGGGACTTCGCCTTCCAGCGTCACCCGGTTCAGGATGCGCTCGGCCTCGCCATAGTCGTGCACGGCATAGTGCATGGTGCAACGGTTGTCCCACATCACGACATCGCCTTGCTGCCACATATGGCGGTAGACGTTATCGGGGCTGGTCGAGTGTTCATAGAGAAAGTCGAGGAGCGGCCGGCTTTCGGCGGGCGTCATGCCTTCGATGGAGTGTGCCGTGTCGGGATGCCCCACATAGAGCGCCTTGCGGTGTGTCTCCGGATGGGTGCGAACAAGCGGGTGGACCGCCGAGGGCACCGAATCCGACCCCGTCATCCTGGCGAGCCGCAATCCCGTGAAGCGTACGCGCAGGCCTTCGAGCATGCGTTGCATGGCGGGAGACAGGCGCTCATAGGCCAGATATTGATTGCACCACATCGTGTCTCCGCCGCGCGGTACCACCACCGCGGAGAGAATCGAGATCTTGGGCGGCACCTCGGTATAGATGGAGTCGGAGTGCCAGGCCTCGGTAGATGCCGTCTCCTTGGGAATCTTGGTGACCTGGGCGAGTTCCGGGAAGTCCGGCAGCCCTCTCAGCAGCGGATTGTTTTGCACCGGCTTACCCCAGCGCTTGGCAAATGCGATCTGGGCCTCGGGCTGGAGCCTTTGGCCGCGGTAGACCAGCACGCCATATTCAAGGAACGCCTGATGCAACACTTCGAAGGCCGCATCGTCAATCGGTTGGTTCAAATCGATGCCTTCCACCGACCCGCCAACCGAGCCGGTGAGCGGTGTGACCTGGATACCCATGAATGTCTCCTGTTCGTTCTTGAAAACTCAAAAGGATGAATTAGTCCGCGACCAGAACGATCTTGCCGACGTGCTGGTCAAGCTGCATATAGGCGTGCGCTTCGCCAATGGCGTCCATTGCGAAGGTGCGGTCGATCGGCAGACGGATCCGCCCAGCCGCCAGGAAGGGCAGCATGTCGCGCGCGCAAGCCTGGATGCACTCCAGCCGTTCCTGCTCTGAGCGCGTGCGGAATGTCACGCCAACCAGCGTCAGCCGCTTGAGCCAGAGCAGGCTCAGGTCGATCTGCGCCGTGCTCGAACCCAGCCGGGCAATATTGACCAGCCGTCCCTTGACCGCGAGGCTCTGCATATTTGCCTCGAAGACCGGGCCGCCCACGGTGTCGATAATGAGATCGACGCCATGATTGCCTGTGGCAGCCATGACGGCATCGACCTGCGATTCGCTCGATGCATTGATGCCCACGTCCACACCGAACTGGCTCAGGCGATCGAGCTTGGCGGCCGAGCGTGAAGTGGCGATCACTGGTTTGGCGCCAAACAGCGACGCGATCTGGATCGCGGCCATGGCCACGCCGCCTGATGCGCCGTTGATCAGTACCGCTTCGCCGGCACGCAGGCGGCCATTGGTCATCACTGCGTCGTGGGCCGTGATGAAGACATTGGGGAATGCCGCGGCGTCGATCCAGGAAAGACCATCGGGCACGGCCATCAGCGCCAGTGGATCGGCAATCACATACTCGGCCTGGCACGCACGACCGTGGCCCATGACCCGATCCCCCTTGCGCCATCCGCTCACGCCGTCGCCGACTGCTGCCACCTCCCCGGCAAACTCGACGCCCGCGGTGATCGTATTGCCTGTGCGCAACTCACGCGCCTGGTTGATTTCGCCCCGGTTGAGACCGGCGGCTCGCACCCTGACCAGAACCTGGCCGGCGCCAGCGACTGGAATGGGGATGTCCTGTATTTCCACTTTGCCGCCAGTAGGGCTCGGTATGACACGTACTGCTTTCACTGCTGTCTCCTTTTCATATGGTGCTGCAGTAGTTTGATCACTCGTTTGATCACTCGCTGGCGAGGGCCTTCGTACGGATCCGCGCCAGCAATTCAAGGGCGCGCTCGGCGGCGCGCTCGCCGCCCGCCAGGTTGCCGCGGACAAAGGGCGGCCGGATATCCTCGATTTCGGCCAGCATCTGCATCAACTCGCCGTCCGCGATGCTGAGCCGTCGGAACTCGTTGATGATCAGCAGGTAAGTGTGAAAGACGTCGCTGTCCGGCCGGTTCGCACGCACGCGATGCAGCGCGGCGTTCAACCAGTGCGTGCCTGCCAGCATGGCGGCCTCGATCTTGATCTCGTAGTCGGCTGGGCCGCACTTCTGCAGCGAGCGCTCGATCCGGCGCGCGATGGCGATGTGGGCGTCAACGTGCATCTTTGCCTCCATGCATCCGGCTGGCCAATAGCCGCAGGCAACGGCCAAGGGCAGCATCGCATTCCCCGGCAATGGCCGCCGTCGGCGCCAGCCCCTCGCGCAGGCACGGATCCCGATGGCGTTCGACGATCTCCATCTCATGCATCATCGCCGCCACATCGTCCGGGACGGGGGCGTCGATCTTGGGCCTGCCCACGTGCAGCACATCGCCCAGCGGGCCGAATGCCGCACGCAGCGAGCCGTCCGGCTGCGGCACCAGGTAGGCGCCTGGCTGCGTCGGGAACACGTCGTCGTCCAGCGTGACGGCGGCATGATGGAGTGCCGCATTGACTGCGTGCGTGCCAGCCGTCATCCCGGTCCAGAACCACAGTTCGAAGTCCTGAAGAGGATCGAGGCGTTCGCGCAATGCTTCCAGCTTCGCAATCTTCTCCATGTGGGAAGCCACCTTCATTCTCTGTCTCCTGAATTCGCGGGCACTGCTGTGCCGCCCTTGTTGTGAAGATAGGCACAGTGCGTGTTGCTGTCAAGAACTTCTATATAGGACTTACGTGGGAGAGTAGTGGATTGCCCCAGTAAACCTTGACATGCTGGCTTTCGATTAACTACAGTACATCAAACACCTATATAGGAATCCAGCAAATGCCACGTGCCATCGTACTCAACCAGGCGGACAACGTCGCCACGCTGCTCGATGCCGGCCGTGCCGGCGAGCCCTGCACCCTTCAAGGAGAGGCATCGGGACAGATGACGCTGCTCCAGGATGTGCCATTCGGCCATAAGGTCTGTATCGCGGATACCCCGCTGAGCGCCAGTGTCCTGAAGTACGGGCAGGTCATCGGGCGGGCCAGCCGGAACCTGAAGGTTGGCGAACACATGCACGTGCACAACATCGAGTCGACCCGCGCCCGCGGCGATCTGGAAAAGAGGTAAGCAAATGGCAATGACATTCCTTGGCTACCGCCGCGAGAACGACACAGTTGGCGTACGCAACTGGGTGGCGGTGATTTCCGTGATGGACAACTGCAACCCGGTTACGCGCACCATTGCGCAGACCGTGAGCGGCTGCATCCCGGTCACCACGTTGTTTGTCCGTGGGCAGTTCGGCGCCGACCTGGATTTCGCCTATGAGTCGCTGGCAGGACTGGGACGCAATCCCAATGTCGCCGCAGTCCTGCTGGTGGGGCTCGAAGATTCGTCGACGGAGGAGGTGGCGCGCCGTATCAGGACCACGGGGAAACCCGTGGAAACGGTGCATCTGCAACCGAACGGCACGATCGACTGCATTGCCGCCGGCACCCGAAAGGCCTTGAGGCTTTCGCTTGCGGCCTCGCGTGCAAGGCGCGAACCCTGCCCGGTGTCGTCGCTGGTCCTGGGCGTCGAGTGCGGCGGTTCTGATACCACCTCCGGCCTGAGCTGCAATCCGACGATCGGCCGTCTGGCCGACCGGGTGATCGAAGAGGGGGCACCATCATCATTTCCGAGACGTCTGAGTTCATTGGCGCGGAGCACCTCTTTGCCGAACGCGCCGTCGACGATTCGGTCAGGGATGCCTTCGTCAGGGCGGTCCGCGGCATGGAGAACCTCGCGATTACCCGTGGCGTGGATATGCGCGAATCCCAGCCCTCGCCCGACAACAAGCGCGGCGGGCTGACCACGGTCGAGGAGAAAGCCCTGGGCGCGATGGCCAAGGCTGGCTCGAGTCCACTGGTTGGCGTGCTGCGCTATGGCGAAGCCCCGGGAAAAAAGGCCTGCATTTCATGGACGCTCCGGCGGCGGCAGTGGAAAATCTCAGTGCACTTGCCGCCGGCGGTTGCCAGCTCACCTTCTTTGGCACGGGGGTGGGCAATCCGATCGGCAGCATGGTCGCTCCGACGGTCAAGGTCTGCGGCAACGTCAATACGCTGGAGTCCATGGCCGATAACATTGATTTCGACGCAAGCGGGATCCTCGAGAAGGGACAAAAGATCTCTGATGTCGGTGATCGGCTGTATGCCTACGCCATGGATGTGGCGTCCGGCACCCGTCTCAGCAGCGAGGTGCTGGACATCAGGGAAACCGCAATCAGTCGATTTGCACTTAGCCTCTGAGCCAACATGACAAAGCTGATCAGCGTCTCCGACGCCATTATCCGTTCCATTGAATCCGGTGCGCTGCGCGAGGGTGACAGGTTGCCTTCCGAGGGAGAGCTTGCCACGGCGCATGGCGTCAGCGTGGGCACCATTCAGAAGGCGCTGGCACGTCTTTCGCACTCCGGACTGATCACCCGCGAGCAGGGCCGCGGCACCTTCGTCTCGGGCGCCAGGGTCGCGCCTGCCGATGTGCGCTACCTGCGCTTTCGCGATGCCGAGGGCAACGAGCTGCCTTCCTACGTCCATGCGCGCTCGGTCAAGCGGCTCAAGCGCAAAGGGCCGTGGTCGGAGTTTCTCGAGGGCGAAGCCTTCGTTCGCATTGAACGCATCATCAATGTGGGCGGGCGCTTCGACCTGTACAGCGAGTTCTGGCTGCGCGAGGAGGACTTCGCGCAACTGGGCGGCGTTGAACGCGATGATCTCGAGAAGAATCTGCGGGAGCTGCTCGGGCAGCGCCTGGCGCTCCCGACGTTGCGCGTGGACCAGTGGATGCGATTCGACGAAATCCCGTCGGTAGCGGCCCGCGAGCTCGGTCTCGAAGCCGGGCAGCCGGGCTTCGTCATGGAACTGCGCGGCTATACGCTGCGCGACCGGCCGCTGTACTACCAGACGGTTTATTCCGGCCCGTTTTCCGAGCGCCTGATGGTGGTGCGGGAGAAGGCCTCATGAGCACGCATTGGAACGTTCAGGCGCTTGAGCAGTGGACGACCCGGGTATTCGAAGGCTGCTCCGTGCCGCAGGAACAAGCTGCCGAAGCCGCCGCCATCCTGGTGCGCAGCGAGTTGCAGGGCTATAAGACGCACGGCATGACTCGCCTGGCGTCTTACGTGGAGCGGCTGCGGGCGAACGAGTTCAATCCCAGGCCGGAGATGGCATATCGGTCCTTCCCCGGCGGCATCGTGCTGCAGGCCGATGGCGCCATGGGGCAGATCGCCGGTCCTTATGCGGTGCGCCTGGGACTGGAAGCCCTGGAGACCAGCGCTTCCGTACTGATCGTGCTGCAATCGTGCGGCCATCTGGGGGCGCTCGGCATCCACGCCCTGCTGGCGGCGGAGGCCGGTGCTTTCTCCATGATCGGGCAACGCACGCCGCCGGCGCTCGCCATGGAGGGATTCCCGCGCGCGGCGATCGGGCACAACCCGATTGCGTTCGGTTGCCCGCTGCCGGGGCAGGCCCCGATCGTATTCGACGTGGCTTGCAGCGTGGCCGCGCGTGGCCATATCTTGCTCGCGGCACGCGAGGGAAAGCCGATCCCGCAAGGGTGGGCGCTGGATGCGGACGGCCGGCCAACCACCGATGCAAAGCGCGCGCTGGGCGGGTCACTGTTGCCCATGGGCGGCCACAAGGGCATCGGCATTGCCATGATGGTGGAGTGCCTCGCCGGTGCCCTGGCGGCAACCACGGCGTCTCACGCACCGGCGCCGGGCAATCTCCTGCCTGGCCGTGCCGCCGCCATGCAGGACGGGTTCCTCTGGATGGTAAAGCCGGAATCCTTCGCCGGGCAGGCGCCCTTTGGCGAGTATATGAGTCAATGGACCGAGACCTACCTTTGCGCAGGCGGCGATGAAGCGCGGCTGCCCGGCAATCGTGGCGACGCACTGGAGCGCGAGGCACGCGAGCACGGGATTGCGCTGCCTGCCGCGATCGCGCAGGAGTTAAGCGTGCTTGGCGAACGGCTCGGCGTGCGATTTCCGACATCAGCACCAGAATAAGCACCGAAGCGCCACACGTACCGGGTCCTTGCGAGCCCGGCGGGCGCTGGTCGCCCTCCCCACAACACAATTGGCGAGTACCTGCCCTATGAATGCCCCTCTCTCAGACGCCTCACGCAAGGCCATGGAAATCGTCACGCTCGACGACAAGTACGCACTGGACACGGGGCGTGCTTTCATGAGCGGCGTCCAGGCACTGGTGCGCCTGCCGCTGCTGCAGCGCAAACGCGATGCACTGGCCGGCCATAATACCGCCGCGTTCATTTCCGGCTACCGGGGTTCTCCGCTCGGCGGATACGACCAGGCGCTGTGGCAGGCCAAGAAGCACCTCGCGGACAATCATGTCGTCTTCAAGCCCGGCGTCAACGAGGAACTCGGCGTGACCGCGGTGTGGGGCTCGCAGCAGCTTGAGTTCGATGCCGAGAGCAAGAAGTACGACGGGGTGTTTGGTATCTGGTACGGCAAGGGCCCGGGGGTGGACCGCAGCGGCGACGCGCTCAAGCACGCCAATCTGGCAGGCACCGCGCCGCTGGGTGGTGTGATCGCACTGGCCGGAGACGACCACGTGTCCAAGAGCAGCACGCTCGCGCACCAGAGCGACCATACGTTTATCGCCTGCGGGCTGCCGGTGTTCTTTCCCGCCAGCGTGCAGGATATTCTGGATCTGGGTGTGCATGCTTTGGCCATGAGCCGCTTCAGTGGCTTGTGGGCTGGCATGAAGACCGTGCAGGAGGTGGTGGAGGCGGGCGCGTCGGTGGTCACCGATGCCGACCGGGTGCGCATCCTGCTGCCCGAAGATTTCGCCACGCCGCAGGGCGGCTTGCATATCCGCTGGCCCGATGATCCGCTGGCGGCGGAAGCGCGGATGATGGAGATCAAGTGGCCGGCGGCGCTTGCCTATGTCCGCGCAAACCGGCTCAACCGCAACGTGATTGAAGGGTCGAATGACCGTCTCGGCATCATCGCCAGCGGCAAGGCCTACAGCGATACCCGGCAGGCGCTGGCTGACCTTGGCCTGGACGATGCCTTGTGCCGCGCGATTGGCGTGCGGCTACATAAGGTGAGCGTGGTGTGGCCGCTCGAGCCAACGAGCGTGCGCGAATTCGCGCACGGCCTGCGCGAAATCCTCGTAGTCGAGGAGAAGCGCCCGATCATCGAGCAGCAGGTGAAGGATGAGCTGTACCACTATCGCGCCGACGCACGGCCTGCCGTGATCGGCAAGTACGAGCCGGCCGACGGTGAAGGCGCCGGCGGTGAATGGAGCCACCGCAAGCCGGCAGAAGACTGGCTGCTGCGCGCCAAGGCCGACCTGACCCCCGCGCTGATCGCCAAGGCCATCGCGAGCCGCCTGAAGAAGCTGGGCGTGCCCCCGGATGTCGCCGCACGGATGGACGTGCACCTGGCGCAAATCGAGGCCAAGGATCGCCAGTTCCCCTCCGGCGACAGCCGCGGCACCGACCGTCTGCCGTGGTTCTGCCCAGGTTGCCCGCACAACACCAGCACCCGTGTTCCGGACGGATCCATTGCCATGGCCGGGATCGGATGCCACGGCATGGTGGTCTGGATGGACCGTTCGACCACGTCGTGGACACAGATGGGCGGCGAGGGCGTGCCCTGGATGGGGCAGGCGCCGTTCAGCAAGCGCGCGCACATGTTCGCCAATCTGGGCGACGGCACGTACAACCACTCCGGGTCGCTGGCGGTGCGGCAATCGATCAATGCCGGCGTCAATATCACCTACAAGATCCTCTACAACAGCGCCGTTGCCATGACGGGCGGGCAACCGGTCGACGGGCAGCTGGACGTGCCGGGCATGACGCGCGAACTGGCGTCGGAGGGGGCGAAGCGCATTGTCGTGGTGACCGACGAGCCGCAGAAGTATGCTGTCGTCAAGGACCTGGCGCCTGGCGTCACCGTACGCCACCGGGATGAGCTGGATGCCGTGCAGCGCGAGTTGCGGGTGGTCGAGGGTGCCACCGTGATCATCTATGACCAGGCGTGCGCTACCAAGAAGCGGCGGGAACGCAAGCGCGGCACCATGTCCGATCCGGACAAGCGCGTCATCATCAACGAACTGGTTTGCGAAGGTTGCGGGGATTGTTCGGTCGAGAGCAACTGCGTAGCAGTACAGCCGCTCGAAACCGAGTTCGGCCGCAAGCGGGAGATCAACCAGAACACCTGCAACAAGGACTTTTCCTGCGTCAAGGGCTTCTGCCCGAGTTTCGTCACGGTGGAGGGTGGAAAGCTCAAGAAGCCGGAGGCGGCGCGCAAGGCGAAGCTATCCGATATGCCGGCGCTTCCCGAGCCGAAGCTGCCGGATGCCGCCAAGGCGCAGCGCATCGTGGTGGCGGGCGTGGGCGGGACGGGGATTGTGACCATCGGCCAGGTACTCGGCATGGCGGCCCACCTGGAAGGCAAGAGCGTGAGCACGCAGGATGCCACCGGCATGGCGCAGATGGGTGGCGCCACCTGGAGCCACATCCAGATTGCCAACGAAGCCGACGCCCTGCACGCAACGCGCGTCGATGTCGCCATGGCGGACCTCGTGATCGCCTCCGATACGGTGGTCGGTGCCAGCAAGGCAACGCTGGCGACCATGTCGCACGGCCGCACCTTCGTCGTGCTCAACAGCCACGTGACACCGACTTCGGCCTTTGTCCTCGATCCGGACTGGCAGTCTCACAGCGACCAGGCCATCGCGGCGATCGCGCAAGGCGTCGAGGCCGGCCAGATCGGCATCTTTGATGCCGAACAAGTGGCGACGCAGTTGCTCGGGCAGTCGATCTACTCCAACCTGATGCTGCTCGGCTACGCCTGGCAGAAGGGCAGGGTGCCGCTGTCGCGTGAAGCGCTGATGCGCGCGATCGAACTCAATGCCGTGCAGGTCGACAACAACAAGGCGGCCTTTGAGTGGGGCCGGCACTGCGCGCACGATCTGGCCAAGGTGCCCGTGCGGTCCGCCGATGCCCAGGTGGTTCAGTTCGTCAGGAAGCCTTCGATCGGCGATGTCATCGGCAAGCGCGCCGAGTTCCTCACCAGCTACCAGAACCGCGCCTATGCCGCGCAGTATGAGGACTTTGTTGCCAAGGTCCAGGCTGTGGAGTCGCGCTTTGGCAGCAGCAAGGTCACCGAAGCGGTCGCACGCTACCTGTTCAAGCTGATGGCCTACAAGGACGAGTACGAAGTGGCGCGGCTGCATACCGACCCGGCCTTCATCGGCAAGGTCGCCGCGATGTTCGAGGGCGACTTCAAGCTGGTCCACCATCTGGCGCCGCCTTTGATGGCAAGGAAGAACGAGAAGGGCGAACTCGTCAAGCGGCCATTCGGCCCGTGGATGCGCACCGCGTTCCGGGTGATGGCCAAGCTCAAAGGCCTGCGTGGTACCCCGTTCGATGCGTTCGGCTACACCGAGGAACGCAAGGTGGAGAGGGCACTGATCGGGGAGTACTGCAAGAGTATCGAAGAGCTTCTGCAAACGCTGTCGCAACGGAATCTCGACCTGGCACTGGAAATCGCGCGCCTGCCGGAAGACGTTCGCGGGTACGGCCACGTCAAGGCGCGAAATTTGGCCGCAGTCCGGGCCAGATGGGAGCGCTTGATGACCGAGTGGCGTAGCGCCCTTGGTGCCCAGAGCGAAGCCGGGCCGAAACGCAAGGCCAAGGCTTGAGCCAGAGGCAGCATACCGGCGCGCACCCGGGGCGAGGCAAGCAAGATTGCGCGTAGAGCATCATCAAAACACGATAAAGTCTGGAGACCGTGATGAACTTCGTACTACGCCGTGCAGGCCTGTTTCTGTCTGCCATTGCACTGGCTGCTACCGTCCCCTGCGCGTGGGCGCAGGGTGGGTACCCAAACAAGCCGATCCGTATCATCGTACCGTGGCCGGCCGGCGGCGGCGTCGACTCCGTCACCCGTACCGTGGCGGAGAAACTCTCCATCAGCCTTGGCCAGCAGGTCCTGGTGGACAACCGGCCCGGCGCCACCGGCAATATTGGTGCGGGCATGGGCGCGAAGGCAGCACCGGATGGCTATACGCTGCTGGTGGCAAGCGCACCGATGACGATCAACCCAAGCCTCTACAGCAACCTGCCCTTCGACACGAGCAAGGATTTTGCACCGCTGAGCCTGCTGGCCAGTTCACCCTATGTGCTGGTGGTGAATCCGACGGTGGCGAAATCGGTGAAGGAACTGGTGGCCAGCGCCAAATCGGAGCCGGGGCTCATGAGCTATGCGTCGCCAGGGCCGGGAACCCAACAGCACCTGATCGGAGAGTCGTTCAAGGAAGCAGCCCACATCAACGTCATCCACGCCCCTTACAAGGGCGGGCCGCAGGCACTGACCGACATGGTCGGCGGCCATATCCAGATGATGTTTCACGGCCTTCCCGCAGTGCTGCCGTTCGTGAAATCCGGGCAGATCAGAGCCATCGCGGTAGCCAGCAAGCAGCGCCTGAGCATGCTGCCGGATGTGCCAACGATGGCGGAAGCGGGATTCCCCGGGGTCGAGGCGAGCGAATGGTATGGCCTGGTGGCACCTGCCGGGACGCCGAAGGAGATCGTGGTTCGCCTCAGCACGGAGATTGCGAAAGCCCTGAACATGCCAAGTGTCCGCGATCAGTTGGTCGGCAGAGGCTATGAACCGGCCAGCAGCACCCCCGAGCAGTTCAGCACGTTTATCGCCGCTGAGCAGAAGAAGTGGGCCATCGTGGTCAAGCAATCGGGGGTGCGCCTGGACTAGCGGATACCGGTGCGGATGCGCAAATCCCATCCCCTCAGTAACGACTACCGGCAGCGAGCCATGTACTTGCTGATCCACCGCCGCAAGGCAGGAGACACCAATGCCCTCTGATCCGACTGCGATGGGAGCCACATCCCCACGCGCCATGCCGAACACCTCCGCGCCCAAGCCGCTATCCAAGGTTTCGGCCGTTTCCGCCATTACCATCGGTGGCGCGCTGGAGCTTGTATGACTCAGGTGTCTACAACTTCTTCGCCCTCCTGATCGTTCCCCTGTATTTTCCAGTCGGCAATCCTCTCGGCCAGTTGCTGTTGTCCTTCGGCACATTTGGGGCGGGCTATCTGATGCGGCCTTTGGGCGGCCTGGTTATCGGTGCGTATGCCGACCGCGTAGGCCGCAAGCCGGCGGTGGTGCTCTCGATGTGGCTGATGGCCTTCAGTGCGCTGATTTTGGTGGTGACGCCACCCTATGCGCAACTTGGCGTCCTTGCCCCCGTGCTGATGATTCTTGCCCGCCTGATCCAGGGCTTCGCCATCGGCGGCGAGATGGGCTCTGCCAGCGCGATGCTGCTCGAGTATGCGGATGAGCGATCGCGGGGCTTCTACACCAGCTGGCAGGCGTCCAGCCAGGGCGTTGCCGCTGTTTTCGCTGCCTTGGTTGCACTGGTGCTCAGTCATGCGCTGCCGCCTTCCGCACTCGAGTCCTGGGGGTGGCGCGTCGCCTTCCTGATTGGCATCCTGGTCATTCCGATCGGCCAGATCATCCGGCGCCGTCTGGAAGAGACGCTGGTGCTGGAGCCGAAGAAGGCCACGAAAAAGGACGGCGGCCGCAAGTTGCTGAAGGCACATTGGCGTGAACTGCTGGCGAGCGTGCTGCTGATGATCGGCCTCGCGGCCTCGGTCCACATCATTGCCTTCTACCTGGCCAACTACGCCACCTTCCAGTTGCATATCTCGCGCGGTGACGCCATCTGGGCAGGCTTCGTCGCCTCGCTGGTGCTGGCGGTGTTCGCACCGCTGTCCGGCTGGCTCTGCGATCGCATCGGGCGCCGGAAAGTGGTGTGGTGGTCCCGGGTGGCGCTGCTCGTCATGATCTATCCTGCCTTCTCGCTCCTGAACCGCTTTCCATCCCTAACGTGCTTGCTAGTCGTGGTAGGGCTGCTGGCCGTACCGATGGCGATGACCTCTCCCGCCACGATGGTACTGGTCAGCGAGGTGCTGCCGCAGCGGCTACGCGCAACGGGCATGTCGGTCACGTACTACGTGGCGATCGCGGTGTTCGGCGGCTTCGCGCAGTTGTTCTCGACGATGCTGATCCAGGTCACGGGGAACCCTAACGCGCCGGCTCTCTATGTCATTGGCTGCGGCGTTGTCTCGCTGATCGGGCTCGCCATGGTGCCCGAGACGTTGGGGCGGCGTTTGTCGTGAGCAGGAGGTCTTTTCGACCCGGTAGTTGCACAGTGATCTGTGTGGGCTGCGTCAGTGCCAAAAAAATGCCGCCGAGGCGGCACAAAGAGCATGAGCGGGGGCTGCATGCATGTAAGCGTATCCGCAGGCCTGCTAGGACCGCTGCGCAAACAAGGCCTTGTCACAGCCGTTGGGCTGCCTTTAGAACTTGTGGCGAATACCTACGGCGACACCGAGCATATTGCTTTGGCCGCTGGCAAGCGTGTAGCTATTGCCAAGGGATAGGCTGTTGGCAAAGCCGATCATCGGGGAGTCCAGTCCCAGACCTGCATTCTTTGCATATGCCGTGGTCAGGTAGATGTCAGTCCGCTTGGAAAGCGTGTAGTCCGCGATAAACGCAACTTGCCATGGGTTCGGCACCGACGTGCTGGCGAAGAAGTTCTTGACGTTGTCGTAGTTGTACTCGAGCGTCAGGCCAAGCGCCGGCGTCACCTGGTAGGTGGCGCCGATCCAGTAGAAGTCGTCGCGCTCGATCAGGCTGCCATTCTGGTCCTTGTTCTGGCCCCAGCGATAGCCGCCCATGATCTTTGCCGGGCCGAACGCATAGCTTGCCGCGACGGTCGCCTTCTTGAAGCTGCCGCTACCGAGGGCAGCAGCGGTCAATGGGTTGGAAATGGTCGGGTTGAACTGGTCGTAAGCAAGGGCCACACCGACAGGGCCAGAGATATAGGTCAACGCTGCGCCATAGGCGGTGTCGCGGCGGAACTGGCCCGGCACTTCGCCGTTGCCACCGAGCAACGGACCGTTGGCCACCGTCGTGGGCAATGCCAGGCCGGTACCGAAGGACCAGTGTGCCAGGGCGGACACGGCACCGAACTGGCCGGAGTACTTGATGGTGTTGTCCTCGCGGAAGTTCGCGCCGGTCAGCATCACGATCGGCTCATACTGCGTGGCAAACGCAGCCGGCACGAAGTTCGCGATACTCTCGAACATCGAGGTGTACTGACGGCCGAAAGTCACCTGGCCGAACTGCATGCTTTGGATGCCCACGTAGGCCTGGCGACCGAACAGGCGGCCGCCTTGCTGCGACGTGCCGGTATCCAGGTTAAAGCCGCTTTCCAGTACAAAAACGGATTTCAGGCCGTTGCCAAGATCCTCCGCGCCGCGCAAGCCCCAACGCGAGCCGGACAGGCCGCCGGAGTTCATGCGGTAAACATCGTTGGACGGGCCGGCATTGAATTTGTTGGCGGCGGTGGGAACGGCGCCAACATGGTTGGCGTACTCCACGTTTATGTCCGCCACGCCGTACAGCGTCACGCTGCTCTGTGCGTGTGCGCCGCCGGCGCAGATTGCACCCACAGCGATGAGTGCAAGATTAAGCTTGCTCAGCTTGCTGGATGATTTCACTACCTTTTCTCCTCGTGTCTGTTTTATTTACGGCCATCACTACGCCGCCATCATGCTCAGAGCCAGGCACCGTGTGCCCCCCAATGGCAGGGGGCGGGATTGTCCGGATTGCAGGAAGATCTCAGCGCATGGGTGCAAAGTGGCCCCGGAGGTGCCGCAGCAAGCCAACGCGGAAAGAGGAAGCACAGGGAAGGCGAAGGAGGCGGGCAGGGTCCTCTACGCCACACAGGCCCCAGCGGGAACCGGCCAGGCCGCCGGAGTCCACGCGGTAGACCCTGTTGCCCGGCCCCGGATTGAATCCATTGGCGGCCGACGGTACCACGCAGGTTTCACCCGACCGCTGAAGCCCTCCCTGCTGCTTGCAACTCCTGAATCAACGCCTCAGCCATCGGCCACGTGCCATATCCATCAGCCGGCGAAAGATGACCGACGTTGCCGGCGTCGACGAAGCGGCTGCCCCAGGTGTCCCCGAGTTCGCGGATTCGCTCGAAGTTGCCGATCGGGTCATTGCGGCGGGCGACGACGATGCTTGGAAACGGCAGGCGCTCGCGCGGCACCGGCGTCCAGCCGTTCCTTGCCAGCGTCTGCGGATCGGAGTAGCCGGCCGGCAACGGCGCGTCGAAATCGGGGGCGCGGCTAGCAGCGCGCCCTCGATTTCGCGCTTCGTTTGCTGCGCCCAGTGAACGATGATCAGGACACCAACGCTGTGGGCAACCAGGATGATCGGGCCATCAATTCCGTTCACGGCCCGATCAAGGTTGGCCACCCGTGCGCTGCGCAGGATCTTGTCCTGGTCAATTTGGGGCACGATGTGTACCGCTCTTCCGATTTTTCGCATACGCTCAGCCAGCAGCGTTTGCCAGTGATCCGGCATGTGATCGCGAAGGCCAGGGACAATCACAACCGTCGGCGGCTTTCTGGTGGTCATGGAATTCGAGTTCCTCGTTAGCATTGAATGTCTTGCCGAAGCGGTCATCCAGCAGTGGCGAGCCGTTGAGCGTGAGGACGCACTGGCTGGCCTTGGCGCGGCGACGGGTTGCCGTGCCTGGTTAGCGTCTGGTGGCAACGCGGTTGCGCCCGGCAGCGTCCGCGCAGTGCCTGGCGCGCACCGTCCTTGGGAGGCTCAGAAGGGACGGTCGCCCATGATGGTCGCGCGCTCCATCCTGCGCGGCGCCGGCCAGTAGTCGCTCACGGCGTAGTGCTGTGTCGCCACGTTGTCCCAGATCGCTACGCTGTTCGGCTTCCAGCGGAAGCGCACCTGGTATTCCGGAATCGCCGCCTGGCTGAGCAGGTAGTTCAGCAGCAGGCTCGCGCCAGGGGTCTTGTCCTGCCCGACGCGCACATTCTCCGGCGTGTGGTAGTTGATGAAGTGTGTCGAGAATGGCCCCACGTACAGGATCTTTTCTCCCGTCTCAGGGTGCGTCCTGACCACCGGGTGGTCCACCAGCGGGTTCTTCCGCACCAAATTCTCGCGCTCCTCCGTCGTCATGATCGCGCCAAACGAATGCTCGATCCCGTGCTTCGCACGCAGGCCGGCAATCTTCTGCTTGATCTCTTCCGGCAAGTTCTTGTACGCGTCCACCATGTTCACCCAAATGGTGTCGCCACCCACCTCCGGACAGGAAATGCAGCGCAGCACTGCGCCCTTGGGCGGAGTCGCCCGCCACGACGCATCGGTGTGGTAGGTATTCTCGAAGTGGTCCCGCTTGTCACTCTTGTAGATCTCGATCAGGCCCGGATAGCCCGGCACCGTATTGTTGACAGGATGGTCTTCCAGGTCACCAAAGCGCCTGGCGAAAGCAACATGGTCGGCGCGCGTAATGTCCTGGTCGCGGAAGAACAGCACCCGGTGTTTCAACAGTAGTGCCTTGATCTCGGGGAACAGCGAATCGTTCCGCGCCACATCGGCGAGATTCACACCCGACAGTTCGGCACCAATCGAGCAGGTGAGGGGTTGATTTGCATAGCGACTTTTCCTTTGACGTAGGAAGTTGACAGGCCCGCCAGCGGGTAGCGGATAGCTTGGATTCCATTGTCGGCACTGGCCTGCCCATGCGCTTGACCCATCGCGCCACAATTTGGCGGGTCACGCCAAACCGCTCCACAGGTGCAAGCCCGCGCGCCGGACTTGTCATCAAACCTCTGATCGCCGCTCGGCGTTGCGTCGCAACGAGACTGGCCACGGTTCGCACGGGTGGGGAGGATTCCGGGTGCGAGATGTCGTGGGCGGGTTGTCGGGTGCAGCAGGTCAGCTTCAGCAGTTAGTCGGCAACGAGCACGATCTTGCCCATGTGCTGGCTGCTCGCGATGTACGCATAGGCGTCGGCGATCGAATCCATCGGGAAGGTGCGGTCGATCGGGAGGCGAAGCTTGCCTTCGCGGAAAAACGGCAGCAGGTCGCGTGCGCAAGCCTGGATGCAATCGAGGCGCTCCTGCTCGCTGCGCGTGCGGAACGTCGCACCGATCAGCTTCAGGCGATTCAGCCACAGCAGGTTGATATCGACCTGCGCAGTGCTTGCCCCGCCTAGTCTCGCGAGATTGACAAGGCGCCCCTTTACCGCGAGGCTCTTGATGTGGTCCTCGAATGCCGAGCCACCGATGGTATCTATGATGACGTCTACGCCACGCTTGTCGGTGGCTGCCATGATGGCCTCCACCTGCGAATCACGGGATGCATCGATGCCAACATCCACCCCGAAGCTGGCGAGGCGGTCCAGCTTCGCCGCCGACCGCGACGAGGCGATCACCGTTCTAGCACCCAGCGCGGCCGCAATCATGATGGCGGCCATGCCTACACCACCGGAGGCGCCATTGATGAAGACCGATTCGCCTGCCTTCAGTTCGCCGTTGGTGATCAGCGCGTCATGGGCTGTGATGAACACATTGGGAAAGGCGGCTGCATCGATCCATGAGACATCCTTCGGGACCGGCATCAGCGCCAGCGGGGCAGCGACAACATATTGGGCATGGCAGCCGCGGCCATGGCCCATGACCCGGTCGCCCTCGCGCCAGCCGCTGACTTGCTCGCCGACGCGGACGACTTCGCCCGCAAACTCGACGCCAGCGGTCATCGGGTTGCCGGCCCGGTGCTCCCGCATGTACTTGATCTCGCCAAAGTTGACGCCCGACGCAAAATTTCGGACCAACACTTCGTTGGGACCCGGATTTGGAACGGGAAGATCCTGCACCTCAAGCCGGCCACCGTCGGCGCCTGGTATTACGCGTACTGCCTTCATCCTGTCTCCTGTTTAAAGGCTCAGGAGATCTGACAAATGGAAGACCAGCGCTCCTGAGCCGTGACGCTTAGGGATTCTCAGCAGTTCCACCCGCCGCCGCTTGGCAGGAAACGCCACAACTTGGCCAATCGCGCCAGGCGCGAATGCATCCGTCGGAATCGAGCGAACGGCGCGCTGCGGTCAGGTGCCTGCAGACGAAGGATGCCGGCAGCAGCCGTGAATGAGGCCGCCGTCAGTCAAACGGGGGTATTGATAGGTTGTGCCGGGCCCTGGATATCGATGCGGATCGCCCGGTCGGGGCGAGGGCCGTGGTATTGATGAGGCCAGCCCATTCACTGGAGCAGGTCACCTCGCCAGCGAGTCGGCGACTTGCCAAATTGCGCGCTGAACCAGCGGGAGAAGGTGCTTACCTCGGAGAACCCGACCAGGATCGCGACCTGGGACACGGGATATCGATGATCCCCCAGGTAGCGGCTGGCCAAGCCACGCCGGACGTCATTCACCAGGGAGGAGAACTCTTCGCCTTCCTGCTCAAGCCGTCGTTGCAGCGTGCGGGCGCTCAGTCCGAGCTTCTCGCCAACCTGGTCGATACCGCTTCGCTCCCGCGGCAAAAGCAAGTGGACCGTGCGACGGACATTGGAGGCCATGGAAACCTGCCTGCCGACCGAGCTATGGTCAAGAAACTCCTTGGCATAGCGGGAGAGGCTCACGTCGCCCAGCGGATTGGGCCGGTCAAGGTCCTGGCGGTCCAATGCGATGCCGTCAAAGCCGCAGCCAAATTCGACCCTTGTGCCGAACAGTCGATGGTGAATATGGAGACTTGCGGGCGCAGGATGCGAGAAGTGTACGCTTCGCGGCTTCCACCGTCCCCCAAGCATCGATTTCATCAGCGACAGAAGCGCGCCGACCGAAAGCTCGACAGGCTGCCGTCCCGGATTCGGCCTCTCCGTAGTCAGATGCTGATGGACGACGGCGATCTCATCGCTTTCTTCAACGTGGACAGTGACGGACTCGCTGAGGAGATGACGGTATGTCTCCACCTGCCCCAGTGCATGACGCAGCGTCGGCTGGTGCTGGAGCAGCAGGCTGATGGGACCGAAATCGGACAGCCGCCACGCCTCAGCCATCAGCAGGCCGACGGATGAGCAGCTGGACGCCTGCTCGGTGGATTCAAGCACCTTCGCCAGCCATGATTCCGGAACATGCAGGTCCGGCGAAAGGATGCATGTCCGGTCGGCACCGACGTGGTGGATCATGCGCTCCGGGTCGACGCCCAGGGTCCGGGCAATCTCGGAGTACTTGACCAGGAGGGCGCTGCGAATCAGGGTACTCATATGATCACTCGGGCGAATCCTTTGGCAACTGAATCCATCGCCGCGTCGGCGAGGAGCAACGGTGCGCTCAATTCGTCACTGGGCGGCTGCTGCTGAAGCTGAAGGTATTTAAGAGCACGGGCTGTGTCAAGACTCCTATATAGAAGTTGGGGTAAACACCTGGGCCTGGCAGATGTCACCTGCTTCGCCCGGTCTGCGTTCCACCGCCAGTTGGCAACGCCCGTCGCCCGTCGCCCGGATCAGCGCTCAGAACGTCTTGCGCAGGAAGCCCTGGTTGCCGCCGTTGCGATTGGGCGCGAAGCCGTTCTCCTGCAGAGATTCCTCCACCGTGTCGAAGAAAACGCCGATCCTGGAGATCTCGCGCGCCTGCTTTGCAGTGGCGATCTCGCGGCCGAATTCGCGCGAGATGCCCACCAGCTGCTCGATCTGCTTCACGGTGCTCATCTTCTCCGTGCGCGACTGGTTCCACAGACAGTCCTCGGTGCCGCAGCGCACGTGCAAGCCCATGGCAATGCCCATCATGTTGACCGGCAGTACGTTGCGCACGTTGCTTTCCACAGTGACCACCGCGCCATCGGGCACTGCGCGAATGAAGTTGGCGAGACTGTAGACATTGGGAGTGTCCATGCCGCCGGCAATTGCTACCCAGTTCATGACCAGCGGGCCTTTGTAGAAGCCGCGGCGCATCAGCCGCTCCACCGACTCAAAGCTGTTGAGGTTGTAGCACTGGAATGCACTCTGAATGCCCTTGGCCGTCAGGCGGCGGACGTGCTCCTCTACCCACCCCGGCTGCGCAGGTACTGTCATTTCCTTGTAGGCGTCGAAGATGGCGGGATTCGCGCGCGACGTGCCCCTGAAATCCGCATCTTCGGCCTGATCGGTGACGTTCATCTGCGAGGTGTTGACGGTCACCGTGACCTGGTCCGGCGTCGGTTCCAGCTCGGCAAGCATGTGGCGGGTATCGTCAGCCAGCCACTTGGCGGCCTGGCCTTCGTTCTCGGGGGCGAAGGAGATGGAACCGCCAACCTGAATGATCATTTCAGGCACCGCCTTGCGCACGCCGGCGATCAGTTCGTTGAACATGGACAGGCGCTTGCTGCCCCGGCCATCGAGTTCGCGCACATGCAGATGCAGCACCGTGGCCCCCGCGTTGTAGCAGTCCACCGCCTTCTGGATCTGGTCTTCCATCGTGACCGGGATGTCCTCAGGAAAGTCAGCAGGCAACCAACCAGGTGCATAGGGCGCAGCCGTAATGATCAGCGGTTGCTGGTTTTCGGGAAAAAGGTGGCCGTCGAGGAAATTCATGGTGGTTCTCCAAGGGGAAGGGCTGCTGTCGGTTCGGTAGGAAATGTCGCCCGGCTGGCATTCGCCGGGCGCCTTGTGCGGGGCCCGGCCCGCCAGCGTCATGCAGGCGCCGGCCATCCGCTTCGTGCGTATGTCTGCGTCATCCGGCTTCGATCCGGTGGCTTGAGTATCTGCGGCAGCCGCAATCAACGCTTGCTGATCCGGGACATTCATTTGCTTATTCGGGACAAGGTGCCAGCGCCAGCGATGGAGCCATCCCTGGCTACGATGCCCAAGGTCTGGGCGATCTCGGCGTACCAGATCAGAGGCGCGCTGCGCGCCAACGCGCCCATGAAGTCACCTTGTGAAGTCTGGACCGGGCGGTGTCGGGCACCTCAATTGTCGCGATCCGCAAGATTCTGTCGTGCGAAGCAAAGCGCCCGGAGGAGTGAGCCCACAGAATCTGATCGAAGGCCATTTCAGAGCCGGGCCGCTGCATCAAAGCAAGTTGGCCCAGGAACCAGGAAACGCAATCAACACCTGGAGTGAGACATGCAGCTTCCCGACGACTCTCTGCTGCCCCGTGCGCGCCGTTGTTCCCACCCCGGCTGACGCACCTGTTCGCCCCGGGCTGATCCCGGGGGCATTGCCGCCCGAAGTACCCAGTCGCCACCACAGCCGGCAAGCCGCTGGCACCACGAAAGGAACTGCGATGAAACGCGTCCCCCTGATTGCACGCCAGACCCTGGCGCTCACGATTGCATTTGTTCCGCTGTTGTCGACCGCGCAAGCGGCGAATGCCGCCGAATGGCCGACCAGGCCCGTGCGGATCATCGTTGGTGCCCCTCCGGGCGGCACGGCCGATATCGTGGCGCGCCTCTTTGCGCATGAGTTGCAACGCCCGCTTGGACAGGCTGTGATCGTCGACAACAAGGCCGGCGCAGCGGGAACCATCGGCGTCCATGGCCTGCTGTCGGCGCCACGGGACGGATACACATTCCTGTTGATTCAAAAGGGCATTGCCTCGGAAGTGCCCCACACCATGCAGATGTCTTACGATCCGTTCAAGGACATAGTTCCAATTGCGCAGCTTACCCGGCAGGGCCTCGTACTCGTCGGCAATCCTGGCCTGCCCGCGAAAAACCTGGGCGAACTGATCACGTATGTCAAGGCGAACCCGGGTAAGGTCGACTATGCGAATTTCGGTGTCGGCTTGCGTGGCCAGACCATCGGTGTGCAATTCAATCGTCTTGCCGGACTAACTACGGGCACCGTGAGCTACAAGGGATCGCCACCTGCGCTGCAAGACGTAATGGGGGGACACGTTCCGCTCATGTTCGACGGTCCGGCAACTTCGCTTCCATTCATCAAGGCAGGGAAGCTCAAGGCATTTGCCATTGCCTACCCCAAGCGGATCTCCGCGCTTCCTGATCTACCGACCTTTGCCGAGCTGGGATTTCCCGCCCTAAAGGAAGTCAGCTGGATGGGGCTCTGGTCAGCGCCAGGCGTACCGCCAGCCGTGGTGGCCAGGATGCGCGACGCCACGCTCAAGGTGATGCAATCGCCCGACATCCGGAAGAAGATCGAAGACCTCGGTATGGAGATCGGTTCGCCGGCAACCAGCGAAGAGCTTTCCGCAGACGTACGTGAATCCTCCGAACGTCAGGGCGAACTGTTGCGCTCGATCAACTTCAAGCCCGAATGATGATTCAGACGCCGAAACGATGGCCGGGGCTCAGACAGAGTGTCAAGGACGTGGGGGAGCAAGCGATGTTGCACACAAGGCAGGACTTTCCGCCGGCACACGTAGATTCCGGCAAGGGATCCACCGGGATTGTGTCGCCGGAAACGTCCCTCTGGTACAACCTGGAAGTCACTGCGCAGCGTTTCCCGCACAAGACCGCAATTCACTGCTATGGCTATGCGCTCAGCTTTCGCGATCTGCATGCGCAAGCCTTGGCGATTGCCGGATGGCTTCAGCATGAAGCCGGCGTCGGGAAAGGCGATCGGGTGTTGCTGTATATGCAGAACTGCCCGCAGTTCATCGTTGCCTACTACGCAATCCTGCGCGCCGGGGCGGTTGTTGTGCCGGTCAACCCAATGAACAAGGCTGACGAGTTCCATCATTACGTGACGGACAGCGAGGCTCGGATGGTCGTGTGTGCAGCGGACGCCTTCGAAACGGGCATTAGCGCGGACCTGCTGTCGGCTGGCCATCTTCAACGCGTGCTGGTGACCCGCTATGCGGACGGACTACCTGATGTCGATGCTGCGCCCGGGCCTTCGCTGCCGGCGTGGATGACGCAGGCGTATGAGCTGCCTGTGTGGGCTGCCGGCAAGGTATCGCTTTGGTCCGATGCGCTTGCGGCACGGTATGTCCCTGCACGGCATGACGCCGAAGTCGACGACATGGCTGTCATGCCCTATACCTCCGGCACCACGGGCGCTCCCAAAGGTTGCATCCATACGCATCGATCCGTCATGCATAACGCGATCGGCAACTGCCTCTGGTCGGCATGCGGGGCCGAATCGGTTGTACTTTCGGTACTGCCGTTGTTTCACGTGAGCGGCATGCAGCATGGCATGAACGCACCGATCTACTGCGGGGCCACGATTGTGATGCTGCCCCGCTGGGACCGCGACACGGCGGGCCAGCTCATCTCGCAGCATGGGGTTACACACTGGATGGGCAATCCGACCATGGTGATCGACCTCCTTGCCAGCGCGAATCTTGAGCGATTCAATCTCACGACCCTGCGCCACGTTGGCGGGGAGGGGCGGCCATGCCGCAAGCGGTTGCTGAACGTCTGGACCAACAGTTCGGGCTCAGTTACCTGGAAGGATACGGCCTGTCGGAAACAATGGCCGCCACACACAACAATCCGAGCCATCGGCATAAGCAGCAATGTCTCGGTCTGCCGACCTTCAACACTGAAGCCCGCGTGGTCGACCCGACGACGCTCACGGTACTGCCGGTCGGGGAAGTCGGTGAAATCATCGTCAGCGGACCGCAGGTATTCAAGGGTTATTGGGGCGTCGTGGTGCTCCGGGGCGTTGGCGGAACCTATGCAACACGTCGATAAACTGATTCGCAGTGCCAGCCTGAACGGCTACATCGAGCTGATGGAGTCGCTCGGGCGCGATCCCTACGCTTTCCTGCGAGGAGTGGGGCTGTCAGCACGGCTGCTCGAAAACCCTGAGACGCTCATCCCCAGCCACGCCGTGCGCGAATTGCTCGAAGTCACCGCGCGCGCTACCGGCGTGGAAGACCTTGCCCTGCGGCTGGCGGCGCGGCGCACCTTCTCTAACCTGGGGCCCATCAGCCTGGTGCTGAAGGAAGAGCCTACCCCACGGCAGGCGCTCGATACCTTGTGCCGCTACCTGAAGCTGCTTAGCGCCACGCTGATCACCCGCATCGAGGATGCCGGGCAGGCCGTCATCATCCGCGAAGATCTTCTGCCCAGCCCCGGACTGGCCACGCGGCAGGCAATGGAACTGGCGGTCGGCGTGAAGTTCCGCACCCTGCGCGAACTGATCGGGCCCCGGTGGCGGCCGCTGGAGGTTTGCTTCACGCATCGCCCGCCGGTCGACGTGTCGGCCCACCGCGCCTTCTTCGGCCGCAGCCCGAAGTTCAATCAGCCATTCAACGGGCTGGTCTGCGCGGCGGCCGATCTGCTGATGCCGCGCACGCCTGACAATCCGGGCGCTGCGCGTTTCGCACGGGACTACCTTGAGGCGGCGCTGCGGCGCCGCGATGAAGGCGTCCGCGAATCATGCCGGGAACTGATGCTGGCCTTGCTCCCGGGAGGGCGCTGCACTACCCAGCAGGTGGCGCTTCTTCTTCGCATCGATCGCCGCACGCTGCACCGCTACCTCAGCGCGGAAGGGCTGACATTCTCAGCCCTGCTTAGCCAGGTGCGCTCGGAACTGGTGATGTGCCACCTGAAAGAGAGCGACCTGCCGGTCGCCGAGGTTGCCAGCCTGTTGGGCTTTTCGGCGCAAAGCAGCTTCAGCCACTGGTTCCACACCGCTTTTGGCTGCAGCGCCACGGACTGGCGCAAGCGGATGGCAGGCCAGGCTGCACCACCCTTCATGGACCGTGACGGGTGAGTACCTCGGCAGGCTGCCAATAGAGGCATCTGATCAAGTTGCGATCAGTAAGAAGTATTGATGAGAAGAGGAGGGCCTCCACTATTGGAGCCTATCAGGACTGGTTTGCTCCGGCCGCAATGTGGCTGCCGGAGCCGCGCTGACGTCTTCGCCAATGCACTTGAGTGCGCAGTTGCACGCACAAGTCGCGGACTCGGTCTGGTGACGGCTCCCGGTGCATGGCAATCTCATTCACCGCGAGATACGTGCTCACCTCATTCTCCAATCCGCCAGTCCCGGCGGGTCAATTCGATGAACCGTTGTGCTGCCGCGTCCACAAACTGGCATTGATGTGACTTGACTCGGCTCAACTTCACGCGTGATGCTGGTGCTAGGCTCGTCTCACATTCCTGGAGATTCGCATGCGCGAAAGAGAACAGTCGTACAAAGGGTTCAAGGTTAGGCTTGTCATGCCAGATGCCGTCAATGCTGGTGAACACTATGGCCGGGTGCAGATTTCCGGTCTGGATCAGAGTGTCGGGGTTCGATTTACGCCGGACTGGATCCAGCCCCCAAGACGGCCGAGGAAGCGGAAGCATGGCTGTTCGCATATGCAGCCGGTGTCATTGACTGTGAGTTGGCCGGTGGCCTTGGGATGGATCTCAGAAACGAATAGCGTCATTCGTTGGGCCTCCCGAGCGCCACCACCCATCTCCAGGGATTTGTCTCCCAGGCGCCGGCGCCATTGATGCTGTCCCATAGCAGCGCCGAGTAGCCGTGGACCGCAGCGGGCAGCAATGTCCTGCGTGTTTGCGCGCTCGACACGGCAGCGGCACATAGCTCGCTGTCGTCGGATTCGACGTACAGCGCAATCGATCATCAGTCTGTCTTCTGGCTGAAGACCTCGAATGCCTTCGCGTAATCCGGATGCCAGCGCGAAAGCGGCGGCCGGTTCTCGACAATATCTCTTGCAGCCCAGAGGATGCGTCGCTCGTCGAGCGAACGCGGCACATCGTTGTCGGGACAGAGAATGTAGAAGTCACCGGCCCCCAACCGGTCCATCATGAAATCGATGGTTTGCTCTGGCGTCCAGGCACCGGCCGGCTTCTCGGTACGACCTCGGGCAGCAAGATCCGTGAAAACAAAACCCGGAATCAGCAAATGAGCGCTGATCCGGCAGTTCGGCGTATTGCGCAGCTCGTGCTGTAGCGCCTCGGTAAAGGCCTTCAGGCCAGCTTTGGAGACGTTATAGGCCGGGTCGCCAGGCGGCGTGGTGATGCCCTGCTTCGAACCGGTGTTAATGACCAGACCCGGGCGTCCGCGCGCGATCATTGCGGGCACAAAGGTCTGCGTGCCGCGGATGACGCCCCACAGGTTGATGTCAAGCACCCGTTCCCAGTTCGCGCCGGGCCCGAACAGGCCGCTGCCAGGCTGAATGCCGGCGTTGTTCACGAGTACATCTGTGCCGCCGAAACGATCCTGGACTGCAGCTTCGAGCCGACGCAGGTCTTCGAGGCGGCTGACGTCCGTCTCGAACGCCATCACGTCGGCTGTTCCGTTGGCCGCAAGAACGGCGACCTCTTGGGCCGCGCGAGCGAGTCGGTCCGCGCGGAGATCAGCGATGCAGACGCGAAGTCCGCGCTGCGCGAACCGCTTGGCAGCGGCGAGCCCAATGCCGGCAGCCCCGCCCGTGATAACGGCGACGGATCCGGGCGTGAACGCAAAGTGTGTCATCAATGGTCCTTCATTGTTCTTGGCTGCCGGGGTTGCGGTGCAATTCGGACGTGCCGGTCTGATACTTTGGAGAGCGCGAGCCGATGGGCAAACGCAAAGACATCGACAGGTTGTTCAACGGGCGCCACCTTGATCGCGAAGTTTTAGTCCTTTTCGTGCGTGGGTAGCTACGTTACAAGCTCGGCTCCAGAAACGGGCGGCTTCCCGCCCCGTGCTGAATTGCACCACAAGCCGGGACGGCACCTTAGAAAGAACCGCGGTTTCCCAGGCAAGCCGCCTCATATCGACTACGCTCAGCCGCCGTAGAGTTGTTTGCTCAAGCCCGCGTCGGTCAAGGCACAAAGCGCAATCGCGGACCAGTCATGCTCAGCGCCGATACCTTGTGAGCGTAAGCTCAAGAATCGGTCATGGACAAGGCTCGCAAGCGGTAGGGGAACGCCAAGCGCCTCGGCGGCCGCGAGCATCAGGCGGTTGTCCTTCTGGCCAAGCGGCAACGAGAAGCCAGGCGGCTGGAATCGTTGCGATGCGATCAGCGGGCCATAGATCTTGTACGGCGGCGCATTGAAATTTGCGCTCGTCAACAATTCAACGAGGCGCATAGGGTCAAGGCCCGCCTTGCCCGCAACCGCACATGCCTCGCCTAATGTCTCGATAATCACGGACAGCATGAAATTACCGATGAGCTTGACCAGGTTGGCCTGAGAAGGATCCTCGCCGACAATGCCGACCGACTGCCCAAGCAGCTCAAGAAGCGGCACGGCAACCTTGAGGTGCTCATCCGCACCAGCGGCCATAATGAACAGCTTGCGCGCCGCCGCTGCATCGGGCCGGCCAAACACTGGTGCCGACACGAAGCCAAGACCGGCTCCGCGGTACGTGGCTGCGTGGTCCTGTGCGGTTGCCACACTGATGGTACTCATCGAGATGTGCAACGCGCCCGGTTTCAGCGTTGTGGCGATACCCGCCTCGCCGAAGGTGACCGCTACGTGCGCGGCGTCGTCGGACACCATCGTGAACACGACGTCGGCCGACATCGCCGCCTGCGCAGGACTTGTCGCGATGCTAGCACCTGCCGCACGCAGAGGTTCGGCGCGGGCGGGATTGCGATTGAAGACATGTACGTCATGCCCGGACTCGATCAGGTTAATCGCAATCGCGGCACCCATCGAGCCAAGTCCTACAAATCCAATTTTCATGATGAAATTCCCAATGATCAGCCAAACGGGCGCGAGCTCGCTCAGACGGCAAGTTGATAGACTTGGACGCCACGTAACCGTCCAGCGTAATGGTCTTTGGAGCGAGCTCTAGCCTTTTGATCGCCTTTAAGGCTGATCTTGTAACGCATGTACCAGCACACGCACAGGACGATGACTTCGCGGTCGAAGTGCCACCTGTTGAACAACCAGTCGATGGCTCTCAGCGTACTCATTGCGGGCTCGCGCTAGTCAAAAACCCGAGCATCACCCACCGGCCCCCACGATTTGCACCAGAGCCGTTAGGGGAGCGTATGCGGAAGTGTGGGTCACGCCGGCGCAAAGATAAACCATCCAAGTCTTTCTTTAATCCAAAGAAGATATTTGGATACAAGCAGGCCGACCGGCACCTGCGTGAGGCCGGCATCACCGCGTACGAGCGGTTCGAGCTCAGCTCGCCGGTGGCCATCGCCGTGATGGTCGAGAGCGCGCCAAAGCGGGGGCTAAGATCAGGACCTCTCGCGAGAGGTCAATGAGCCACCTACAATGCGCTCACGTTTGCAGAAGCGCCTGCACGCGGGCGGTGGGGCCCTTGCGCGTCGCAACCAGAAGGGCGACGGGGGCACTGTCGAATTGCCAGTCGGCCAGCAGGCGAACATGCCACAGTGTCACGTCCTCATCGTTTTCGCGGATGCAGATGCATGCATGCGCCAGCAAATCGCGGGGCACCTGGGGCACCCCGTGCGTGTCAACTGCTGGTCGTCGCGCTGGAAGGTCTCAGGCTTCGGATCATTCAGTTCAGCTTAACAATAGATTTCCAGGCATTTAACCACGGAGATGACATGGCCGACTACAGTGGCTACATCGATTGACCGCGCATTCTCAGATGACTCCCCAATAAGAATAGGCCTTTACGCATGGATGCAGTGATCTTGGTTGTTGCAATTGGAGCCATTGTTGCGGGCTTCGTTCAAGGGCTGTCGGGCTTCGCCTTTGGACTCACTGCAATGTCGTTCTGGGCCTGGTCGCTGGATCCAAAACTGGCCGCGGCAATGGCCGTCTTTGGAGCGTTGACGGGGCAGATCATCGCCGCGGTAACCATGCGCCGAGGATTGAAGCTGGGCAGGCTGTTGCCTTTCTTGATCGGCGGCCTGGTGGGCATACCGATTGGCGTTGCGATTCTTCCGGCGCTCGACCTTCAACTCTTCAAGGCTCTCCTGGGCACGTTCCTTGTGCTGTGGTGCCCCACAATGCTTGCGGCACGAAACCTGCCGACGATCACGGCGGGTGGGAGGGTAGCCGACGGGATCGTGGGTGGCGTCGGGGGGATCATGGGTGGCATCGGGGGCTTCACCGGCACAATTCCCACACTGTGGTGCACGTTGCGAGGATTCGACAAGGATGAACAGCGCGCGATCATTCAGAATTTCAATCTCGCCTTGCTGCTTGTGACGATGGCCATCTACGTGGAAAAGGGCATCGTGACACGTGAAATGCTGCCGATGTTTGCCATCGTCGGGCCGGCGATGCTAATTCCCACTCTCCTGGGCGCGCGTCTGTATGTTGGCATTTCGGAAGCAACTTTCCGCAAGATTGTGTTGAGCCTGCTCGCCGCCTCCGGGGTTGCGTTGCTGGCATCGTCCGCGCCACATTTGCTTCAGCGATTGGCGTAGGGATTCTGTCGCGGTACGGTCTCGACTTGCTGCTGGGCTCACTCCAGCAACCCACTTCCTTGTCTGCCGCGGGTTTCACTCACAGCTTGGAGCAACCCATATTTGCGGATCTTTTGATATAAGGTACTTTTTGCAATGCCCAACTGGAAAGCGGTTTTGGTCAGATTGCCGCCGTTGTAGGCGAGCGCCTCCCGGATTGATTCGGCTTCGGCCTTTTCCAGTGAACAGCTTTTTGCGCTGAATGGTGGCGTCGCTTCCTGCCCAGCACCCCTCGGCTGAGGATCGACCCGATAGTGATTTCAGGTGGCAGCTTGTCCGTGGTGATCACATCGTCTTGCGCCATCAGCAGGGAGCCTTCAATCGCGTTGCGCAGCTCGCGCACATTACCTGGCCAATCATAAGTTAGAAGGCACCCATAGGCTTCGTCGTCGAACGAAGTCGCGGGTAGGCCGTAGCGCTCGCAAAGATGGGTCAACCAGTGAGCGATCAGCCCAGGCAGGTCGTCCTTGCGGTCACGTAGCGGTGGTATCGAAACAGTGGTCACGGCAATCCGATAGAACAAGTCCATGCGGAATTTCCCTTCCGCGATTTCGTCCCTCAGGTTGCGATGCGTGGCCGCGATCAGGCGAAAGTCGACTTTGCGCGGCGAGTTCTCGCCGAGACGATAGATCTCGCCCTCCTCCAGCACCCGCAGCAAGTGGGGCTGGATATCCAGGGGCATCTCGCCGATTTCATCCAGGAACAATGTGCCGCCGCTCGCGGCCTCGATTTTCCCGGCGGCCCCCGATTTGCGCGCACCCGTGAAGGCACCATCCGCATAGCCAAAGAGCTCGCTTGCAAGCAGGTCCCGCGATAGCCCGCCGCAATTGAGCGCGACAAACGGGCCGTCGGCGCAGGCGCTGGCCTGATGGATTCCCTGGGCAAACAATTCCTTGCCGACACCGGTCTCGCCTAGCAGAAGCACCGGAACCTTCGAGGGTGCCAACCGCTGTGCCTTCGCGACGGCGGCACGCAATGCCGTGCATTTTCCGACAACCCTGCTAAACGCAGGTGCTGCTTCGCTGCCAGCGTCGCGCACGCCGAGGGTGGGTGGCAACCTGACCTGACGCACGGCGGCGGGGATGACGACCAGGAACCCAAGCACGTCCCGTCCTTCGTGGATGGTTTCGACCCGTGCCAGGCTTAACCACTCGGGAGCACGCCCGGCCTTGGCAGGGTTCGCAACGATGTCCAGGCCGGGGACGGAAAACGCATCATTCAATACTGCGTGCACATCTAGCCGCGCTAGGGCGGAAGCGGCCTGCGGATTGGCCTTGACCAGGCGCCCCCGCTCATCAAGGACGAGCACACCATCGCTTCGCCCCGAACCGAAACAGGCCATGCAGCGATCAAGCAGGTGCAGGCGGCGCTCCATCGAAAACTTGGCGAGGCGGCCCTCGATTCGCCCTGCCAGCGCGACTGTCAGGGCAAGGCTGTGCCGACTATACGTCTGGGCAAGGCCCGACACATCAATGACCCCGAGTACGCCAGCATCCACCGGATCGCGAATCACAGAGGCAGAACAAGTCCAGCGCTTTATGCCCGCGCAAAAATGCTCGGCGCCATGGATCTGCACGGGTTGCTGCAATGCCAGGGCAGTCCCGATGGCATTGGTCCCACAATTGCGTTCCTTCCAGTTGCAGCCGGGGACAAGTCCTACCTCACCCGCCGGCTCGATAATGCGCATGTCTCCTTCCTGCTGGAGGATCATGCCATCCGGATCGGTCAACAGCATGATGGTGCCGGTTTGCGCAAGGAAATCCCGCGTTTGCTCGATCAGGGGCGAACTGGCATTGACGAGGCGTTCATGCCTGGCACGCCACTCCTTCAATTGATCCGCGTCCAGCGGCGGTTGCGCCCGGCTTACCCCCGGATCGACCTGGCTATGCAGACAGCGATGCCACGAGTCGCCGACAACCTCGCGCAAGTCCGCGGACCGCGATTCGTCCCCACTGAGCAAGTGCTCCCAGGCGGACATGATGCTCGCTTCGTGATCCGGGCTGGAGAACCAGTCCATCGGCGTGCCCGTCTTGTGCATTTGGCATCTCCTGGCGGCCGCGCGCGGCCGCCATACCTACAGAGTTCCCTGCCGTGTCTCTTGGACAACTTTCTGTCACCAGCGGATGAGGGTCGCCTCGCGGGTGAAAAGCCTACTACCAGTATATTTCCTGTAACGCCATCAGCAGGGATGCCCCTCGAAGCGGACCCATCGGTGACAAGCGACTGGTTGCGACCGGATTCGTCTGCGTACCGATCCCGAAGGGAGCCGGCGTTCGATTTTCGAACGCCGGAGCGCGCGCAGGCTGAATTCCGATCGGCGTGTTTATCTCTTCCCATACCTGGTCCATGCGGTGCCGTGCGAACGGTCAGAGCCAGTCCTCTCTGCGCGCACCGAACAGGGTTCGGAAGGTCAAGCGCAGCTTGACGCGAAAGATCAATCCTCAGCCCAAACGGCCTCAGCGCACGCCATTGGATCAAGCGGCGCGGCAGGTCTCTCTGTGCGCTACAAAATCTGGCCCTTCAGAAAGTGCGATGAATGAGCAAGGACAGTCAAGCGGGTAACGCGCCGCGCCGTGTTTTTGCGTCTGGCATCGGAATTGCGTTAATGGCAATGCGAACCGGGCTGTCACCGCCGCTTCACTCGCGCTGGCGAGCTTGGATTTCGCAAGATCTGGAGCAACGCTGCAACGAAGGAGCCAGGCAGATGAAAAGCGGCCGAAGCCATGACGACTCCGCCCACAAGGAATGGAAAGGGAACACCGGAGCCGCAGTGACATGGAGTGATTTCTCGATGCGCGCGGAACCGCCGCTAGGAGCCCAACTCGTGACGCCGCGCAGAGGGTATACCCCATCTCCTTATACAAAAGTCCAGCGTCCTGACCGGGCGCAGTGCGACCAGAATTTGATGGGACTTGGGCGGGAGGGGTTGTAAACTCGTGCGGATTCGCGTTTACTCCTGGCTTTTTGAGCGCGAATGAACAACGAGTCGGGGGCATGGGTGGACGAAGAATTTGAGGCGCTGGATCTTGGCGATCCAAGGCGGGACCGACGGGCGAAGGGGCTGCTGAAGCGACTGGCTGCGAGGCCGACTGCGAGCATTCCTGGCGCATGCGAAGACTGGGCAGAGACCATCGCTGCCTATCGATTTCTCGGCAACGAGGAAGTCGAGTGGACAGACATGATGCAGCCGCATTGGGAGCGCACGGCAGGGCGGGCGCGGCAATTCCCGGTGGTGCTGTGCATTGCAGACACAACCGAGTTGAATTTTAACGGCCAGGAGATCGATGGGCTCGGGCCCTTGAGCTACGAAGCGCAGAGGGGGATGTATCTGCATCCGACCTACGCTGTGACGCCGGATCGGGAACCACTCGGTGTGATCGACGCCTGGATGTGGGCCCGGGAGCCGCTGGATGCAAACGGGCAGCGGGTTGGTATTACAGAGAGCGTACGGTGGACTGAAAGCTACGAACGCGTTGCAGAACAGGCCGCGATGTTGCCTGAGACTCGCCTGGTCTACGTGGCGGATCGGGAAGGCGATATCGCTGCGATGATGGAGCGTGCTAATGAGCTCGGCAATCCTGCAGACTGGCTGATACGTTCCCAACACAACCGCAGCCTTGGTGAGGCAGGCAAGCTGTGGGACACGGTAGACGCCAGCGAAGCTCTGGGAGAGATCGGCTTCATCCTGCCGGGGCGCGCAGGCCAAAAGGCGCGCGAGGTCAAGCAGGAGTTACGTGCGCAACGCGTGAAGCTGCCGGGTAAGACGGGGCCAGCCGTCACCTGCATAGTGGCCCAGGAGATCGGCGCTCCGGCAGGCGTTACCCCTGTCGTGTGGCGACTGCTGACCAACCGGGAGGCTCAAGATACAGATGCCGTCGTCGAGCTGATCGATTGGTATCGAGCCCGGTGGGAGATTGGTGTGTCCAGATAAGGACACGTTATCCAGTCGGTGTAAGTCCGACCGAGGCAAAAGACTCAAGCCTCGTAGCTCGGGAGGCGTCATGGCGCGAAAGCAAGATGACGGAGCCCTCCGACAGTATGCTCAGAAAGGAGTGTATGCAACGCACCAGGTTGCAACGTGCAGTGAACGCAGATGTAGCCTCGTCACACGAAAACCCGGTGGCTGAGACGGTCGATAACGCGCGAAAGCAGCAAGAGTTGTCCGAAACGAGTCCGATGCGGCAACTCTCACCGGCGGGGTATCAGCGGCGACATGGTGTGAAGGATAACGTGGAAACTGGAGAAGCCCTCGGCACCCGGCGGAGAAAGCCCGTCGAGGAGATGCCCGTTATAACCGCGAGTGGGAAATGCGGGCATAGGTGCCAGGGTGACGGATCGGGTCGTAGTACTGTCGATGGGCGTGCAGCAAAACGCGCCCGGAGGGAAGGGCCCGGACCGGTGAGTACTCCGTCCAACAAGGTGAGGCAGGGATGAAATGACAAAGGCATCCGGCAGTCTGCAGGAACTGAGAAGGCGGATATATCGCAAGGCGAAGTCTGACAAGACTCATCGCTTCTGGGGGCTCTTCGTACATATTGCGAAGAGTGAAACCCTCGACGAGGCCTACCGTATCGCCAAGAGGAACGGCGGTGCCCCGGGAATCGATGATCTGAGTTTTGAAGACATCGAGGCATCGGGACGTACTGTATTCCTTGCGGAGATTCAGGCAGACCTCAAAACAGGCAGGTATGAACCCAAGCCGAACCGCAGGGTAGAGATCCCGAAGAGCAATGGCAAGGTCCGCGTTCTCCAGGTTCCATGCATCCGCGACCGCGTGGTGCAGGGGGCGCTGAAACTCATCCTCGAAGCGGTATTCGAGGCGGACTTCTGCCCGAACTCCTACGGGTTTCGACCGAAGCGGTCCCCACACCGCGCGCTGGCGGAAGTCAGACGCAGTGTGCTGCGGCGCATGTCGACGGTGGTTGATGTGGATTTGTCGCGCTACTTTGACACAATTCAACATTCAACCCTGTTGGGCAAGATCGCGAAACGCATTCAGGATCCTCAGGTCATGCACTTGGTCAAGCAGGTTATCAAAGCAGCGGGCAGAGTTGGGGTACCGCAAGGTGGCCCATTCAGCCCACTCGCTGCGAACATCTACTTGAATGAGATTGACTGGATGTTCGACGAGATTCGACGCAAGACGGCACAGGGCCCTTACGAGGCAGTGAACTATCACCGGTTTGCTGACGACATTGTCATCACCGTCAGTGGCCACCACACCAAACGCGGCTGGGCTGAACGTGCCCTGCAGCGTCTGCGGGAACAACTCGTGCCGCTAGGCGTCGAGTTGAACACGGAGAAAACCATTGTGGTGGATACATTGAAGGAGGACGCCTTTGGGTTCCTGGGGTTCGACCTGCGTCGCGTGCGCAAACGAGCGGGGAACGGGTACTTCGTCCTGATGACCCCCAAGAAGAAGGCTCGCCAAGCCATCAAGGCGAGGATCCGCGACATCATCCGGCATGGAGGCTCGACCCCGGCCGTGAAGTTGGTCGCGAAACTCAACGCTACGGTGGCGGGATGGGTCAACTACTTCCGGGTCGGCAACGCCAGTCGCGCCTTCAGTGAGGTGCGCGACTATCTGGAAATGAAGGTTCGAACTCTGCTAACGCGGCGCAAGCGACGCCAGAAGACGAGCGTCGGGTGGCGACGATGGAGTAACGAGTACCTCTACGGAGTCCTGGGACTGTTCTGGGACTGGAAGACGCGCCCGCTGTCGGGCGCGGAGGGGTTCGCGTGAAAGTGGTCGCCACACCGATAGGACTCATAACCCTTGCGATGAATCTCACTGGGTGAGCTGCTTGAGGGAAAACCTCACGAGCAGTTCTTATGGGGAGGGGCTGGAAACGGGCCGGACAAGCCGAGCACCGCGCCAGTCCTTTACCCGACAGATGTTCTTCAATGTCCTGAAGAACGGGTGCAAGGTGGAAGCTTTACAGTTATCCCACATGGACCGCGTGGAACGGGCCCTGGTGTTTTACATGGTGGTGGCGTGGCGCATTGCCCGACTGATGCGTTTGGGCAGAACCTGCCCTGACCTGGACGCGTCGCTATTCTTTGATGCCGATGAGATACGAGGCGCGTATCTACTCGCGAAGAAGGCGCGCCCAAAGACGCCCGTCACGCTCAATCAAATGATCCGCTTGATCGCGTCACTGGGTGGTTTCCTGGGCCGCAAGAGTGATGGCGAGCCCGGCGCCAAAACGATCTGGATCGGCATGCAGCGAACCATGGATGCTGCGTTCATGATCCTGGCGCTACGGGCTGAGGACTCATGACTTCTGTATAAGGAGATGGGTATACCCATCATGGCCTCTACGTGGGCGACGGGAAGGTTGTGCACTATGCAGGGCTCTCGGGTGCCCTGCTCGCGGGGCCCATCGAAGAGGTCCCGGTAGCGCGCTTTGCCTGCGGCCAAAAAGTGTGGATTGAGCCGGGCCTTTCCCCAAAGTACACAGGCGCGGAAGTCGTCCGCCGGGCTCGCTCCCGGCTGGGCGAAAACCACTACCGGCTGCTGACCAACAACTGCGAGCACTTCTGTATGTGGTGTCTATGTGGAGTAGCGCGCAGCGCACAGGTGGACAGATGCCTGGTGTTCCCCCGCCTGTTCCTGGGAGCAATTTTCCATCAGATCAAGGCAGGCGGCGCCATGTCTCTCCGGCGTTCCATATGCTCGCCGTGATTGGGGCTTACGCCGCCAGATGTTCCTCAACAAGGCACCTCACTTCAGTGCCTTGCTGCTGGAAACGCTACTTATACGCTTTGGCCGCAGTCCGGTCTGGTCCCAAGCCTTTCTCCCGGGGCAGAAGTTGAGCCAGTGTCCTGTTGACGGGTGAGGAAGCTCCCGAGCATCGCAAGGCCGACCAGTGCGAGGACCGCACCGAGTTCGAAGTCCGCTGGAATGCCAAGCCGGTCCACGACGCGGCCTCCGAGAGACGAGCCAACCGCGATCGCGACCTGAATGATGCCAACGAACAGTGCTGAGCCAGCTTCCGGTAGATCGGCTGTCGATTTCTGAATCCACAAGCTGAGGCACAGTGGAATCGCGCCGAATGCGATGCCCCACGCAAGAACGATCGCTACCACTGTCGGGGCAGAATGGCGTAGCGCGGGCATCATCAACAGCGAGATCATCAGCATCAAGACCATCGCAGCCAGCGACGCCTTGAGGTTGCGCGTTACCGTTGCCGAGACGGCGAAATTGGAAACGAAGCCGATGGCTCCGAAGCCCAGTAAGACCCAAGTAATGCTTTCGGTGCTGAAGTCGGCGTATTGCAACAGGAAAGGGGCAATGAACGTATAGGAAGAAAAGTGAGCGCCGAAGATGAAGGCGACCATGATCAAGCTTCTGCGTGAGTGCGTCCGGCGCAAGAGCGCGAACAGATCAGCGATGCGCAACGCAGCTTTCGAGGGCAGTGATGGGACAAGGATGGCCTGGGCTACCATGGCCACGGTTACGAGAATACCGGTCGCTATGAACGATGCCCGCCACGACGCAAGGCTGGCGATGAACGTGCCGAACGGGACTCCAATCACTGTAGCAAACGTGACCCCTGCCAGAATCATCGCAGTCGCCCGCGCCGCTTCGCGCGGCTGCACCAGCCTTCCCGCGGCGGCGAGCGCGAGAGTCCAAAAGCCTCCCAGGCTTGCACCGAGGATGGCGCGCCCGATCAGCATGACCGCGAAATTGGGTGCAAATGCGGATATCAGATTGGACGTCAGCAGCAACACCGAAAGTATGAGCAGGATATAGCGGCGATCGACCCGTCCAGCCCCCAGCATCATGCCCGGCGCGGAGATGGCTGCCATCACGCCAGGGATTGTGACCATGAGGCCAGCGGTGCCATGCGTTACGCCGAACTCCTGGGCGACCTGCGGCAAAAGTCCGACCGGCAAGAATTCCGTTGTGACGAACGCAAATGCGCCCACGGTTACGGAACCCACCGCTAGCCAAGCCCGCATAGGGGAGGGGTGCGGGCTTCGTTCAATGGGTCACCTACCGGGTGACTGTTTTCCATCATCATAAATCTGCTTCCGGGCTTTGGGTCTACAGTTGGGCTCGCCGATAGGTCTACCGCGACATCGTGCAGACAGGCTTTCCGGTAGCTCCATCGCGAAGCGGACGACGGCATCCGTCAACCGCGCCGATGTAACAGGAAACGCCAGCCTGACCGCGATACACGTGGTTAGGCTACCTAAGAAGTGCGAGGCAGGGTCGGCACCATACCATCGGTTCATGCTTTGCGCTGGCAGCTTGCAAATATGGCGCTAAACCTTGGTTGCCGGCAGGGTCTTCTCGCATGCAGACCTGATGACAGAGTCGCCTGCATTCGATGGGTTCTTACTCGAACAATGCTGACCACTCGGCGTCGATTTAATTACAGTTCTGTCATGCTGGTGGAAAGCGAGGTGATCGAACTCGGCCACATCGAGAATGCGTCGCGAGATCTCCTTGCTTGATCGCGTGAGGCCATGGCGGCGTGCTGTTGGCCATTGCGCTGATTTTCGTCTTCGTGAACCTCGGGTCGGAGCCACTCGCTTTCAGCGAGCTTAGGGGTGCAAATGGCGCTTACGAAAGGCTGGAAGAAAATCAAAAAGATCGATTAACTCCAATAGTGGACAACGGCGTCTCGCAGCCGGCCCTGGCTTTCCTAGTCTCGACGCTTCTGGGTGTCGCTCGGCAGTTCATTGAAGCGTGCCGCATAGTAGGCTGCGAAGCGACCTAGATGCCCGAACCCATACGCCAGCGCGGTCTCGGTGATGCTGGCGCCGGGATCGAGTAGCAGACGCGTGCGCACGGCGTCCAGGCGCGCGTTGCGCAACAGTTCCATCGGTGCGATGCCGTTGTAGCGATGGCAAAGGGTATTCAACGTGCGGCAACTCACTCTGGCAACGCTGGCCAGATCCTCGAGCGATACCGGTGCGCAGAGGTGGGACTCGATATATGCGATGACGGCATCCATCTGGCGCGTACCGCGGCTCGCGTGGACATCGTCTGTCTCGCTTGGCAGCATGGTGTGGTCACGAGAGGCGGTAAGCGGCGCAACTTCCGCGGGCTGGTGCAGTAGCAGGAACAACGCCAGGTGCCGTTCAAAGTGGTCTACCCACTTGGCATGCGCGGCCGCGTCGCCGGCGGGCGGGAGCAGGTTCAGCATCGAATGCGCGAGCAGTTCCCAGTGCGCTTCGAGCGAGCGCGGCAGCAGGAAGCCCGGCACCAGGTCGATACGTTTGTCTTCTTCGCATGCCATGGCCTCGCGCAGCAGGCTGTGCGGAACCCTCACGATCATCTGCTGGTTACCAGGGCACCAGCGCAGGCGAATGCGTTCTTTCGGTGCGAGCACGGCAGTGCGTCCTTCCGCGACCCAGAGGCGATGCCCATCGCATTCGATCTCGGCGCCGCCGTGCAGGGAGGTATGGACCAGCGCAAAATTATCGAACGGGCGTGCCGAGACTTCGACTTCGGCACCATACCGTAGCGCGTAGGTTTTCAAGCGGTTGAGTTCGCCCTTGAACATCGCGGCATCCGGCGCGCCAGGTTTCCAGCGCAGGACATGGTCGGCGAGTTCGCGGGCGACTTGCTCGTGCGCCTCGACGTGCACATCCGAGCGGAAGAGCGGATTCCTGTACAAGGCCGACAGGGCGGGGGTGCGCGGCGAGAGTGGCATCTTTTGTCCCCATTCTGACTTTACGGCGGTTTCCATGCGACGCATAAGACGCTAGCGCCGCAGCGCTGCCTGGTCGCATTCGCTGTATCGCCAAGTAGCGTACGCGAGGACCGGTTTGTCTTTCATCCTGGAACTGCTACATAAGACCCAGATTCATTGACTAGGGGTCGGTCGCCCCTCTTATGTGCCTTATCTTGCCACAGCGCTCGCGGCAGAAGTAGTGCCCGGGCGAGGCTGCAACGCAGCTTTGCCGGAATCGGATAGACGCCGGCGGCATCGCTGCCGTTTTCGGATGGTCCCGCCGCGAATCGCAAGAAGCGGACTTGCCCGCGCCCCAAGTTCACCATTTCCGGATAGTCCGCGGCGCGGCGGATTTCTACACTGTCTCCATCCGATAACACACATAACCTCACGGAGACAGCGATGTCAGATTCTCCACAGATCGCCGAGAGCGCCGCCAGCCGGCAGGTGTTCTTCCCCCAGACGGACGGCTCTTGCGTCCCCTACAGCGTCTTCAGCTCACAGGAGGTCTACGACCGGGAGCAGGAACGCATCTATCGCGGGCCGTACTGGAGCTTCGTGGCTCTGGCCAGCGAGATTCCCGCCCTCAATGACTTCAAGAGTACCTTTGTCGGCGATACACCGGTGGTGGTAACGCGCACCGCCAACGGGTTCGCTTGTTGGGTCAATCGCTGCGCGCATCGCGGCGCCATGGTCTGTCGCGAGAAATATGGGAATGCGGAATCGCACACCTGCGTCTATCACCAGTGGAACTACTCTTGCGAGGGCGACCTGCAAGGGGTGCCGTTCCGTCGCGGCCAGAAGCAAGGCGCGGTCACGCTCGTCGGCATGGCAAAGGCCTTCGACCCCAAGGCACACGGCCTGCAGAAGCTGCGCGTCGAAGAGTACAAGGGCCTGCTCTTCGCCACCTTCAGCGACGAGACGCCGCCACTGCCCGAATACCTGGGTGCGGAGATGCGTCCCTGGGTGGATCGCGTATTCCACAAGCCCATCGTGTACCTGGGTTGTACGCGCCAGTATTCAAAGTCGAACTGGAAGCTCTACCTGGAGAACGTGAAGGATCCGTATCACGCGAGCCTGCTGCATCTTTTCCACACCACGTTCAACATCTTCCGTGTCGGCATGAGCGCGCGCTCCATTCCGGATGCGACGCACGGCCTGCATAGCCTGATCACGGTGACCAAGCCGAAGGCCGATACCAATACCGCGGCGGCGTACACCGACCAGAAGATCCGCTCCATGCAGGACGGCTTCGCACTCGAGGATCCCTACGTGTTGGGGCAGATCCCCGAGTTCGAAGAAGACTGCACCAACCATATCCAGCCGCTCTTCCCGCAACTGGTCATCCAGCAGATCCACAACACGCTGGTTGCCCGCCAGTTGCTGCCGAAGGGTCCGAGCAACTTCGAGCTGGTGTTTCACTTCTTCGGCTACGAGGACGACACCCCGGAGCTGCGCGAGCTGCGGCTTCTGCAGGCCAACCTCGTCGGGCCGGCCGGCTTCATCTCGATGGAGGATACCGAGGCCACCGAACTGGTGCAGCGTGGCACCGTCCGGGATGGCGACAAGACTTCCTATATGGGCATGGGCCTGGATGCGCCCGAGCAGACCAACAGCAATATCACCGAAAACCTGATTCGCCGCTTCTGGGCGGGATATCAGCGGGCGATGGGGTACTGAGATGGAAAAGAACCTGCAGATCTGGTGGGAGCTGAGCGAGTTGCAAAGCCGCTACGTTCACGCGATCGACAACAACCTGCTCGAGGCTTGGCCGGGCTTCTTCACGGAGGATGGCACGTACACGATCATCTCGCGCGAGAACGCAGACCGCGGCCTGCCGGCGCCGGTGATCCATTGCCGCAACCAGATGATGATGCGCGACCGCATCGTCGCGCTGCGCCACGCAAACATCTTTGAAGCACATGCCTATCGCCATGCACTAGGCGGCCTGGTGATCGAGTCGATGAGCGACGAGGAAGTGCGCACGCTGTCGAGCTATATCGTCGTCAATACTGGCGCGGCCGGCGAGAGCGTCGTGTACCAGGCGGGCTGCTATCGCGACACCGTCGTCAAGCAGGACGGCGAGTGGCGCTACAAGGAAAAACGGGTCATCTATGACACCTCGCGTGTCCAGACCCTTCTCGCTACGCCGATCTAGGAGCGGTTCCCATGAGTACATGGCATGACGTCGGCGCGGCCGACGAATTCATCGAGGACGAGCCGCGCGCGGTCGAGGCGGCGGGCTTGCCGGTCGCGGTGTTCCGAGTGGGCGAGGAGCTCTTCGCGCTGCACGACCTGTGCACGCACGAGCGCGTGCCATTGTCGGAAGGCTTTGTCGAGGACGGCTGCGTCGAGTGCCCGCTGCATCAGGGCTTGTTCGACCTCCGTACCGGCGAGGCGCGCAAGGCGCCGTGCGTGAAGCCGGTCCAGACCTTTCCTTTGCGTGTGGCGGGCGGCCGGGTGCAGATCCAGGTCCTGCCGCAAGTCGTAGCGGCCACCTGAACGCCTGGAGTGCCATGAATACGAACCTCACCACAATCGTCGTCATCGGTGCCGGCCAGGCCGGAAGCTGGGCGGTGCGCACACTGCGCGACGAAGGCTTCAAGGGCAGGGTCGTGCTGATCGGTGACGAGCCGCATCCCCCTATGAACGCCCGCCGCTGTCCAAGGCGGTACTTTCGGGCGAGGCAACGCCGGAAAGCGTGCATCTGCTAAGCGCCGAGATGATGGCCACGCTATCGATCGAATGGCTGGCGAGCACACGAGTCGCCGGGCTGGACCGCGCGGCAAGCGGGTTACGCTCACTGACGGGCAGACCATTGGCTACAGCAGGCTTGTGCTGTGTACCGGTGGCCGTGCCCGAGCGCTCGACGTTCCCGGCGCGAGCCTGCCGGGCGTGCATGTGTTGCGCACGATTGACGACGCCCTGCGCCTGGCGCCCACGCTGCGCCCCGGCACCCGCGTTGCCGTCGTTGGCGGTGGCTGGATCGGACTGGAAGTGGCCGCTACCGCGCGTCAGCGCGGCGCGCAGGCCACTGTGATCGAGGCGATGTGCCGACTATGCGAGCGTAGCGTACCGGCCGCACTGTCGGAGCGGCTGCTTGACCTGCACACGGCACATGGCACCAAGATGCTGCTGGAGGCCAATGTCGCCAGCTTCGCGCGCATGGCGGACGGCACCCTCATGGTCAAGTTGACCGATGGCCGCGAGATCGTCTGCGACGTCGCGGTGGTGGGCATCGGCCTGGTTCCCAACGACGAACTGGCGCGCGCGGCTGGACTGCATTGCGATGGCGGCGTGTTGGTCGACGCACAGTGCCGGACCAGCGATCCTGACGTGTTCGCCGCCGGAGACCTCGCGGTCGCGCGCAACGGCTGGGCCGGGCGCAACATGCGGCTCGAGTCGTGGCAGAACGCCCAGGAGCAGGGGATCGCGGCGGCAAAGTCGGTGCTCGGCGTTGCCGTGCACTACGACCCCTTGCCGTGGTTCTGGTCCGACCAATACGGCGTGAACCTGCAGATCTACGGCGTGCCGTCGCCATCCCATCAAGTGGTCGTACGCGACCTGCCAGCGGCGGGTGGCTTCATCTTCTTCTACCTGGAAGGCGAACGGGTGGTGGCCGCGCTGGGCGGCAACGCCGCCCGCGACCTGCGATTTGCGCGCCGCCTGATCGAGAGACGCACTCTTGTCAGTCCGGATAGCCTGGCTGATGAAAGCGTGCCACTGGCCAAGCTTTGACAACGATAGAAAGATAGAAGAATAGAGAGGAGACTATGCGGCAAATCGATATACAAAAACTGGCGAGCGACGCCAGGCTCAATACCTTCCATTACAGCGTGCTGATCTGGTGCGCATTGATCATCGTTTTCGACGGCTATGATCTGGCCGTGGTCGGCATCGCCTTGCCGTCGATCATGAAGCAGATGGCGATCGATCCCACGCAGGCCGGCCTGCTGGTCAGCTCGGCGCTGTTCGGCATGATGTTCGGCAACATCTTGCTCGGCACCATCGCCGACAAGATCGGCAGGCGTTGGGCGATCACGATCTGCATCGCGCTGTTCAGCGTCTTCACCGCCGTCGCGGGGCTATGTACAGACCCGCTCTCGTTCGGCGCGGCGCGCTTCCTGGCCGGTCTTGGCATCGGCGGCGTCATGCCAAACGTGATCGCGCAGATGACTGAGTATGCACCGCAGCGCGTGCGCAGCACGATGGTGACGTTGATGTTCAGCGGCTACTCGATCGGGGGCATGCTCGCGGCCCTGCTAGGCAAGGGTCTGATCGAGACCTATGGATGGCAATCCGTATTCATCGCCGCGGGACTCCCCGTGCTGCTGATCCCGCTTATCCTCAAGTCGATGCCCGAATCGGTGGCATTCCTGATCCTGCGTGGGCGCAGTGACGAGTTGAGGCGGCTGGCCGGGCGAATCGACCCTGGCTACGCCCCGCGCGCAGACGACCGCTTCGTGATTACAGGCACGGACGTCGCCGCAGGTGCACCCATCCGCCAGCTCTTCAGGGAGGGGCGCGGCTTGAGCACACTGATGTTCTGGCTGTCGTGCTTCATGTGCCTGTTCATGGTCTACGCGCTCAGTTCGTGGCTGGCCAAGCTGATGGCGAGCGCAGGCTACAGCCTTGGTTCCGCCTTGACCTTTGTGCTGGTGCTCAACCTTGGCGGCATGATCGGCGCGATTGGCGGCGGATGGCTGGCCGACAGGTTTCACATCAAGTACGTCCTGGTGGGCATGTACCTGTTGGCCGCCGTATCGATCACCATGCTGGGCCACCAGGTACCAGCCGGCTTGCTGTACGTACTCGTCGGCCTTGCAGGCGCGTCGACCATTGGTACACAGATCGTCGGCTGCGCCTATGCGGGGCAGTTCTATCCCATTGCCATCCGTGCCACGGGAATTGGCTGGACCCTGGGCGTCGGCCGTGGCGGCGCCATCCTGGCGCCGATCGTGATTGGCATGTTGGTCGGCTTCGGGCTTCCGCTGGAGCAGAACTTCATGTCCATCGCGGTGCCCGGCGTCGTCGCGGCAGCCGCCGTGCTGATCATCAACCACGCACGGTCGGCGTCGGCGGCCACGGAGCAAGGCAACGCCGCCGGCACTGACGCGATTCTCAATATTTCTCACCCCCGCAAACTCTAAAATCTAAGGAGACCATGCATCATGGCCGAGTACACCACCTCCCAACTCCTGGCGCTGGTCAATGGCAGCCAGGTCAGCGCTGGCGACGACCGCGTTCGCGCCGTCACCGCACGCATCGTCACCGATCTGTTCCATACCATCGAGGAATTCAAGGTCACCCCAAGGAATTCTGGTCGGCCATGAAATGGCTGAACCGCCTGGGCGAAGCCAATATGGTCGGCCTGATCACCGCGGGCCTGGGCTTCGACCGGTTGCTGGATATCCTGGCAGAAGAGGCAGACCAGGCCGAAGCGCGTGAGAAGGGCACGCCGCGCGCCATCGAAGGGCCGCTGTACGTGGCCGGCGCGCCGCTGGCCATGCGCGAGGTCCTCCTGGATGAAGGCAATGAAGGAAAAGGCGAAGTGCTGGTAATGGAAGGCCGCGTGCTGGGCCTCGATGGCAAGCCAGTGCCGCACGCCAGTGTCGACGTGTGGCACTGCAACGAACTCGGACGGTACTCGCATTTCGATCCTGACCAGCCCGCCTACAACCTGCGCCGCCGGATCGAGACCGACGCCGAGGGCAATTATCGCTTCCGCAGCTTCCTGCCGCCTGGCTACGCGATTCCGCCGGGCAGCCCGGTTTCCGAGTTGTTCGACCTGCTTGGGCGGCACGGCAACCGGCCGGCCCACATTCACTTCCTGGTCTCGGGTGGCGGCAAGCGCGCGCTGACCACGCAGGTCAACATCCCGGGAGACACCTTCCTGGATGACGACTTCGCCTTCGCCACCCGCGACGGCCTGGTGGTGGCGCTCACGAAGGTGGAAAGCTCGACGGAGTTTGCGTCGCTAGGGGTAACTGGCCGGTTCACGCACGTGCGTTTCGACTTTGTGCTCCAGGACGCGCTGCGCGAAGACGAAATGATTGCCGCGAGCCGATACGATACGGCAGCGCTCTGATCGCGCGGATCGCCGAGGTAGGGCGAGGTCATCATGATCCCGTTGGCGCAGCCCATCGGCTCGCCCTGCGTCGGCATTCTGCCTGTCTCCGGACGGAGGAGGCGGTCGCCAACCTCGGCTTGGACGGCCGCTCGGCGTCCCTCAGCGGACGCTCAGCGCGCTGCCGCCGACCGTGCGCGTCGTGAATCCGATGAACACCAGTTCCAGTCACGCATTCTCGTCGAGCATCAGGGCGACGCCGATCGTATCCATGACAATTATTTGAATGTACTGGCTATCGGCTTTACGATGGCGCCCGGGCCTCGGCTTGGCTCTTCCGTGGAAAAGACCTGCGCAGTGGTGCCTCGTCGGACAAACGGCAGTGTATCGCGGTCGCCCGGCTCAGCTTGATCTGGTGACGGCTGGCTCGATTGGACGACAACCCGCACCATTGCTTCTTTAGCGACGATTCATTCGATCACCTTTTTGGACCGATGTCCCCGATGCAACCGACCCGGATTCAGCCGCGTTTTTTCGACGATCTCGATGCAAGGGTGTCTGCAAGTACCGCTTCGATCGTCGTGGCGGCAAGCGTCTTTCGAACGCCATCGTCGATCGACTCATAGACGTGGCTCAGCGTCGATCCGATGCCTCGCCCGATGGGGCACGCCTGGCTGGGCTTCGAAGGGTGCAGCGCAAAGTGCGCACCCTCTTCAAGTGCATCAAAGACGTCCAGCAGGCTGATGGCGTCCGCACTCCTGGTCAGACGCCATCCCGCGTTGACGCCGCGATAACTTTCGACAAGGCCGCCTTTTGCAAGCAACCCGAGGGTACGACGAATCACCACCGGATTGGTGTTGACGCTCGCAGCGATCCTGTCGGACGTGACTGGCTCAGGATTTTCCCGCGTGACGAGCGCCATCCACGCAAGGATATGGGTCGCCACGGTCAAGCGGCTGTTGGCGCTCATGGAAAGCCTCTACTAGTGAGTTTAGTTGTAACAATATTCATTACAGTATGGGTTGTCAACCTGACGGGCTTGATGAATCCGGTGACCTCGCGCGTTCGCAGCCTCGCAAGACGGGCGATTTCAGGCTACACGCCTGGGTCCCATTGACGTGCCAAATCCGCTCCGCTCATACCATTCTCGTCTCGTCGACGTCGAACGTTCATGACGAGAGACTTGTGCTGATGGCACGAATGATTTATGGTGTAACAACAATGGTTACATCGTAGGTGCTGCGGCAATGCACGTAGGCTTTACGACGCTCCATAGTCAGCGGAAACGGTGCGGCCGTTCCTTTCATCTTCAATACCGAAACGAGAAGCCTGCAGATGTCCACACTCTTCGATCCTATCCAGATCGGCGCGCTGAAGCTGCCGAACCGCATTGTCATGGCACCGCTCACGCGCATGCGCGCGTTCTCTGAGCGCAGTCCGGGCCCCTCAACGCGCGGCACTACGTGCTGCGCGCGAGCGCAGGACTCGTCATTACCGAAGCCACTTCGGTCACGCCTCAGGGCGTTGGCTATCCCAACACGCCGGGCATCTGGACCGAGAAGCAGATCGCCGGCTGGAAAGAGGTGACTTCCGCGGTACACGACGCGGGCGGCCTGATCGTCTCCCAGTTGTGGCACGTCGGGAGAGTTTCCGATCCGGTCTACCACGGCGGCCAACTTCCGGTCGCCCCCAGCGCCATTGCGCCGGCAGGCCATGTCACGCGTGTGCGGCCTCAGCGCCCGTACACCGTACCGCGTGCGCTGGAGACCGAAGAGCTTCCTGGCATCGTCGAGGATTTCCGGGTCGGCGCCGCAAACGCAAAACGCGCTGGTTTTGATGGCGTCGAGCTTCACGCGGCAAATGGCTACTTGTTTGATCAGTTTCTGCACGACGGATCCAACCAGCGGATCGACCGTTATGGCGGTTCGATCGAGAATCGCGCGCGCTTCCTGCTGGAGGCAGTCGACGCGTTGCTCACGGTTTGGCCGGCGGGCCGCATTGGCGTGCATCTGAACCTGATGTCGAGTTCATACTCGATGCGCGATTCGAATCCGCGCGCGCTGTTCACGTATGTCGCCGAGCAACTCAACGCGCGCAACATCGCTTTTATTTTTGCGCGCGAGGCGCTGGATCGCGGCGACGATCGCATCGGTCGTGACGTGCGGCGTATCTTCAAAGGGGCCTACATCCTCAACGAAGGGCTGACGAGGGAGAGCGCGGAGCTGGCCATCGAACGCGGCGAGGCGGACGCGGCGGCGTTTGGGCGTCCTTTTATCGCCAATCCTGACCTGGTGGAGCGCTTTCGACGCGGTGCGCCGCTCAATGCGGTCAATCCGGAAACGATCTACGCGGACGACGACACCGGCTACAACGACTATCCGTTGCTCGACGAAGCTGTCTGAAGCCGACGTGCGCTGCCGGCGCCGCATAGCAGTTGCACGTACTGACATGCATACGCGCGACCGCTCGAGCGCGGGCAGAAAGTCGAACAACTCGCGCTGGTAGAGCGCCGGCAGGAAAGGACCAAATGGTGAATGACCTCACTCGAACCGTGGATGCGCTACCGGGGTTGGTATGGACCGCATTCCCTGACGGTCGCGCTGAGTACGTCAATCGACGCTGGTGCGAATATACCGGGCTTTCCGTGGAAGAAGCGGCCGGCGAGGGCTGGCAGTCGGTGGTCCACCCCGACGACCGGCCCGCGCTGCTTGAATGCTGGCGCACCACCGTGGTTTCCAACAAGCCGAGTGAAGCGGAAGCGCGAATGCGACGCGCCGATGGGGAGTATCGTTGGTTCCTTGTCCGCGCCAGCCCGATGACTGACGCTGCCGGCGAGGTCGTGAAGTGGTGCGGAATCAACACGGATATCGAGGACCGCAAGCGGGCCGAAGCCGCGCTGCGCGCGAATGAGCGGTGCTTTCGCCTGATCGTGGATAGCTTACCTACGCCAGTCATCCTCTTTGCGCCGGAAGGTGGGGTTCTTCATGCCAATCGCTATACGCTCGATTACGCAGGCGTGACTCTCGAGGAACTACAGGAGTGGGAGACCAATGGCCTGACCCATCCGGATGACCTGGAAGCGGTTGTTGCCCGGTTCTATGCGTCGATCAGCGCTGGCGAGCCGTATGACTTCGAGTCCCGCCATCGTCGTGCCGACGGCGTCTACCGATGGTCTCGAGTGCAAGGTTTCCCATTGCAGGACGACGAGGGCCGAATCGTTCTCTGGCATTTCCTGCAGACTGATATCGACAACCACAAGCGCGCCGAGGCGCTACTTGCGGGCGGGAAGCGGCTGCTCGAAATGGTCGCCTTGGGGCTGCCTTTGCTCTCGGTCCTGGATGACTTGTGCCGACTGGCCGAAGACGCCGCGAGCGGATGCAGATGCGGCATCTCGTTGATCGATGCTGACAGCATGACGTTTCAGCGGGTTGGCGCGCCAAGGCTGATGCCGGGCGACGATGATGGGAGTGAAATCCCCGTCAGCAACGAGTCGGGACCTTATGGACTAGCTGTGTCCATCAAGACACAGGTGATCGTGCCGGATATTGCGTCGGAGACCCGCTGGACGCAGGAGTGGCGGGAGCGGAACGTCGCTCGGGGCTGGCGGTCATGCTGGGCCACGCCGATCTTGTCGCGTACCCACGAAGCCCTGGGCAGTTTCACCCTCTATTCGTCGGCACCCGGAAGCCCCACGCCTTCCCAGCGCGATCTGATCGCCCAATTCACGCACATCGCGAGCATCGCCATCGAACGCGCACAGAGCGACTTGGCACTGAAGAGAAGCGAGGAAAGCTTCCGAGCGATCGTGGAGACCACGCCCGAGTGCGTGAAGGTCATCGCGCACGACGGTACGCTGCTGCGCGTCAATTCGGCTGGAATTGGCATATCGGGGGCACCGGGCCGGGAAGCGCTCGTCGGGAAATGCTTCTATGATTTCGTGGCTCCCGAGCATCGCGAACGGTATATCGAATTCAATCAGGACATCTGCTCGGGCAAGACGGGCTTCCTGGAATTCGACATCATCACCCTGCACGGCGAACGCCGACACATGGAAACCCATGCCGCGCCGTTGCACAGCAGCGACGGATCGATCGTGCAGTTGGGCGTGACGCGCGACATCACGGCGCGCAAGCGGGCGGACGAGCAGTTGCGGAAAAGCGAGGCGCTGATGGCCAAAGTGGAGAAGCTCAGTTTAAGCGGAAGCTTTTTCTGGTGCCCGGCAAGCGGTTCGATCACCTGGTCGGAGCAGCTCTATCGCATCTACGGGATCGAGCCGGGGGCGCGGATAACAATGGACATGGTCACTGCGCGAGTCCACCCTGGCGATCTTCATATCGTGCATAACACGCTCGAGCAGGCACAAGATGGCAGGAATCTGGAGTCCGATCATCGTCTGCTGTTGCCCGACGGCTCGGTCAAGTACGTGCGCATGCAGGCTCACGCCACGCGTGATGCGCTGGGCCAGCTGGACTACATCGGCGCCGTGCAAGATGTGACCGATCGCCGGCAGTCCGAAGAAGCACTCTACGGCCTGCGTGCAGAAATGGCTCATGTGAGCCGGGTCGACGGCCTGGGTGCGCTGACGGCCTCGATCGCGCACGAGATCATCCAGCCGCTGACCGGCATCATGACCAACGCTCGCACCGGTCTGCGCATGCTGAGCGCCGAGCCGCCCAATGTCGACGGCGCCCTCGAGACCGTGCGACGCACGATCCGCGACGGGCAACGCGCTTCGGAGGTGGTGACACGTCTGCGCGCAATGTTCAGGAAGGAGGTCGTCATGACCGATGCGGTAGATCTGGGCGAAGCCGCATGTGAGGTCATTGAGCTGATGCGCAGCGACATCCGCAGGAAACGGATTGTGCTGCGGTTGAAAACGGCCGACAACCTACCGCCGATCACAGGCGACAAGGTCCAGCTCCAGCAGGTGGTGCTGAATCTGTTTCTCAACGCGATAGAGGCGATGCAGGGCGTGGACGACCGTCCGCGGCAGATACTGGTCGAGATTGAACGGGACGATGGCGACTGTGTGCGACTCGCCGTGAGCGATTCAGGGGTAGGGTTCGAACCGGAGCGTGCGGATGAGCTCTTCGACGCGTTCTACACGACCAAGAGGGAAGGCATGGGCATCGGCCTGTCTGTGAGTCGCTCCATCATCGAGCGCCATGGCGGCCGACTGTGGGCTACCTCGAACGAGCGCTTTGGTGCCACGTTTACATTCTCCGTTCCGTGCCGTGCGGGCCGCATGGCGGACGGCAACCGTCTTGGTGCCAGGTGCCAGTCCGCAGGCGCGGACACGGAACCGGCGTGAGGAACCGATGATGGTCGAGCGCTCGCTTATCGCGGTAGTCGACGACGACGAGTCGGTGCGCGAATCGTTGCCCGACCTGCTGCGCGAATTCGGCTTTGCCGCCCAGGCGTTTGCGTCGGCGGAGGAGTTTCTGGCCTCCGGATGTATCGGCCAGGCGCACTGTCTGATCCTCGATATCGCCATGCCCGGCATGTCCGGCCGCGACCTGCAGCACGAGCTGCAGCAGCACTGGCAAGCCGTTCCGATCGTCTTCATCACCGCGCATGCGGACGACGTCCTACGCCCGAGCGTGCTTGAAAATGGTGCAGTCGAATGCTTGCGCAAACCATTCAGTGACATCGCCCTGCTGAGGGCGATCCAGGCCGCGCTCGGCGCCTCCCTGATACCACCAGGGGTACCTACGTTTGGAGCTCGCAATGACACCAGCCAACGCGGTTGAACGCGAATTGGAATCGTCGTCGGCGGCGCACGCCACGCCGGTCGTCTTCGTCGTCGACGACGACGTCTCGGTGCGTGAGTCGCTGCAGGCGCTGATTCGCTTCGCCGGTCTCACGGCCGAGGCGTACGCCTCCGCGCAGGACTTTCTCAAGCGTCCGCGCGCCATGGTTCCGAACTGCCTGGTGTTGGACGTTCGTCTACCCGACCTCAGCGGCCTTGAACTGCAGAACCACATCGCATCCGAGCGCACTGACATGCCGATCATCTTCATCACCGGCTACGGCGACGTGCCGATGACGGTGCGGGCCATGAAAGCCGGGGCGGTTGAATTTCTCACCAAGCCTTTCGACGACGAAGTCCTGCTCGATGCCATCCGGTTGGCCATCGAGCGCAGCCGCGCGGCATTGAGCGATGGGGCTGAGATAAGGGTGCTTCAGGACCGCTATGCGTCACTTAGTCGACGCGAGCGCGAGGTCATGGTGTTGGTGGTGTCCGGCTTGCTGAACAAGCAAGTGGGAAGCGAATTGGGCATCAGCGAAATCACCGTTAAAGCGCACCGCGGGCAGGTCATGCGAAAGATGAACGCCCACTCGTTCCCCGACCTGATAAACATGGCGCGGAAACTTCGTCTTGGCCGCGCACCACGGATAGTACGGCCGGAAGCTGCGTGAGGGAGGGGACGGCTCCGTACACTCCGATGGCTGCACCACTTTAGGTATCAATGGGCGGTCGACGCCCGATGCCTTATTCCTCCGTATGGACGGGCTTTCCAGCCGAAGTAGCATCTGTCCTTTGGTTTCCGGCGGAGGACGCATCAGCGCGAGCGATATAGGTCGTATGTTGTGGATGCAGCATTGTCGTTCGGCCTATCGAGCCACTCTTCATGACGGAGCGTATCGCGAATGTCGAGCAACCGGGCGCTCCAATGTGCGCGCGTTGTCGAGAGGCTGCTTTCTATTCTTTCTGATGGCAGATGCCCGATCAGGGCCTTTTCACAGGCTAGCGTCAGTCCGCTACTCCAGCGCATGATCGACGACATGTGCATGCGCTCAATTTCCCCGAAGACACAGGGGGTCTAGCTGCGCATCGTTCGCGAATTCGTCTGGTTCCTCGCGCGCTCGCCTGCCACGGCGACCTGCTTGCCTGTTCGGCGGGCCGATACCACTGACGCCATGACCTCCTGCTCGCTCACGTCCATTGAGCTAGGCGTTGTGATCCAGGACCGCTTTCAATTCCGCCTGCGTGAACTGCAACGGCCGGCGCCGCGTCGCGCCCACCGATACGAAAGTATCGCCAATACCATCGAACAATGGAACTGCGCACTCGCTTTGCGTAACCTTGCCTCGCGAAAGACAACCTGTATGCGTACAAGTGGTGCCTTGCAATGCACTGAATCCACGAACTCATTGATGTTGTTTAACGCGGGTCCCTGACTGATATCACTTGTGGAGCCGATCGCCTCCCCAGTCATTCAGCATCTTCGAGCACGGACGGCGCTACACCGACGCGCGGTGCCCGCCGCAAGCTTTTGCGACCTTCAACTGATCCGATTTATCCCTTTATTTGGCTCATTAACTGAGGAGCACCAGACTATGTTTCCCTTTTCCTCGAACCGGCGACTCGCACTCGATTCGTTAATCGCTCCCGCACTCGGTGTGGCACTGCTGGCTGCGGCCGTTCTCACCACCCGGGTCCTCGCTGCTGACGACCCACCCGCATCGGCGTCAAGCGCGGGCGCGACGATCCGCACGTTCCATGCACATTTCTCCGACGCTCAACTGAGCGATTTACGCAAACGCATTGCGGCAACCCGCTGGCCTGACATGGAAACTGTCAGCGACAGATCACAGGGCGCCCAGTTCAGCAAGCTGAAGGACCTGGTGCACTACTGGGGCACCGACTATAACTGGCGCAAGGCGGAGGCACGGCTAAATGCGTTGCCGCAGTATGTGACCACGATTGATGGGGTCGATATTCATTTCATCTGGGTCCGCTCTCGCAATCCAAACGCGCTACCGATGATCATGACCCACGGCTGGCCCGGTTCGGTATTCGAGGAGTTGAAAGTCATCGGACCGCTCACCGATCCCGTTGCCCATGGCGGGCGCGCTGAGGATTCATTCGACCTGGTCCTGCCTTCGATGCCCGGGTACGGATTCTCAGGCAAGCCCAAGGGCACGGGATGGACGCCTGACCACATCGCGCGTGCCTGGGAGGAATTGATGCGGCGCCTCGGCTACCAGCACTATGTGGCGCAGGGCGGCGATTGGGGTTCGGTGATCGCCGACAAGATGGCCGCCCAGAAGCCTCCCGGATTGCTGGGCATTCACGTCAACATGCCGGCAACCGTGCCGCCGGACATCGCCAAGTCGTTGCAAGCGGGCGACCCGCCGCCGGCCGGACTCTCCGACAAGGAGAAGGCCGCGTACAAGTCGCTCAACAATCTCTATACCCGGGGCGGCGGGTACGCCGCGATGATGGTTACCCGCCCGCAAACGGTGGGGTATGCGCTCGCGGATTCACCGGTTGGCCAGGCCGCCTGGATGTACGACAAATTCGCGGACTGGACCTACAGCGGTGGCGATCCCGAACGCTCGCTGACCAAGGATGAGATGCTCGACGACATCACGCTTTACTGGCTGACCAATACGTCTACATCTGCCGCGCAGCTCTACTGGGAAAACAACGCAAACAACTTCAACGCGGTCGACATATCGATCCCGGCCGCGGTGACGATATTCCCCGGCGAAATCTACCAGGCGCCCCGGAGCTGGACCGAACGCAGCTACCACAAGCTGATTCACTTCAACGAAGTGAACAAGGATGGCCACTTCGCCGCCTGGGAGCAGCCTGAACTCTTCTCGGAAGAGCTCAGGGCGGCTTTCAAGACCTTGCGTTGATCGGCACGATGAGCGTCGCCCATGGAAACAAACTGAGCAGACAGTCATCTATGAAGATTGCTGGCATCACCATGTTCATTTCCGGCTCCGGGCGAGGCGCGGCCCAGTGGTGATCTTGCTCCATGGCTGGCCTTATGACATCCACAGCTTTGCCGATGTCGCGCCCCGGCTCGCGTCGGCGGGCTATCGGGTAGTCGTTCCGTACCTGCGCGGCTACGGGACAACGCGGTTCCTTTCCAGCGATAGGGTCCGCAATGGCCAGCAGTCGGTGCTCGCCGTCGACGCACGCGGCGTTCATCCGATGGCTGGGCTGGTGAGCTCGGGCGCGATTTCCGGATATAGCGCCTATGCTGCCTTTGCTAAGCCACTGTTGAACACCAGTTGACCTGTAGAAGGAACACATCATGACCCGCATCGAAAAAGTCCTATACACCGGCAAGGTCCACACCAGCGCAGGCGGCCGCGACGGCGAGGCCCGTAGCGACGACGGACGCCTGAATATCCGGCTGTCGTCGCCGGGCACCAGCAGCGCCGGCACGAACCCGGAGCAGTTGTTTGCCGCTGGATGGTCGGCGTGCTTTATTGGTGCGATCGGGCTGGCCGCCGGCAAGCTGAAGGTCAAGCTGCCGTCCGACCTCGCCGTCGACGCGGAGGTGGACCTGGGCAAGGGCGGTGACGCGTATTTCCTGCCGGCCCGCCTCAATGTTCATATCCCCGGCATCGAGCGTGAGGTTGCGCAGGCGCTGGTGGATGCCGCGCACCAGACGTGCCCGTACTCGAAGGCCACACACGGCAATATCCACGTAAAAATCAACGTGATTTGACACGCATCGGAGCCTGCTCCGGTAGCCCGGGCAGGCCCTTTTTCCGGAGGGAGATGGTGTATCCGTCACCAGAACCCATGTTGACCTCGGAATGCTGCTCCGGCAGGTCATTGGCGTTTTTTTGGGGGGGCGTCGGATGCTATGGCATCACGGCTGACGATCTGATGTCAGAACTGATAGCCACGGTCCCACCGGTACTGCCAATATGATTTCCACTGGCTTGCACTGGACGTCTGGATTCCCTGGTCTCTGCCTTGCTGGCCACACCGTTTCATGGGCACGGCTAATGGGAAGTCGGGGCAGGGAAGCGCGAGGCTCTGTGCGCGAGCCCAAGCTGCAGTACGTGGATATGAAAGTCAAGCTCTTTACCTGCCTGCGCATTAAGCAGCCCCTCGAGGAGACATTGAATACCGATGGCCCGCAGGCTCTGGTTTCAACGCTGCGCCTGACAACGGAGAATGTCCGTGCCGAGGTCAAGCGCCGCATTAGCGAGTGGCCTGACATGACGGTGCGCATCTATGACGCTACGGCACCATGATGCCTTGGCCTGCGAATCGCATCCCGATGCGGTACTGCCGGGGCTATTTGCCGCCCGATGGCCTGACCGCAGCGCTGGGGGCACATGCCGGGTTACGCGTGGCAGAGGGGCCCGATTCCGGTGCGTCGGGCGTCTTTGGCGGCGGTGTGCAGTCGAGCGCCGGCGTACGGACCGCCGTGCGCATCGGCATCCGTTACCTGTTCCGACGAGGGTATCGGCGCTTTCGCGCGCGCGGGACATGACGCAGAAGATGCGGATATCCGCGCTCGTGTTGCAGTGCTGGCGTGATCCTGTCGACTTCCGATGAACGGCTTCATTGGGCGTACTCAACGACCAGCAATGCCGTGGCCATGGTTTTTCCAGGATTCGAAATGGCATGCTGAACATCCGCCGGATAGCGCGCGGACTCGCCGTGCCGGACTTTCTTCTCACTGGGGCCGGATTGAACGGTGACGCAGCCGCTCATTACGGACAGATGTTCTTTCGAACCACTCTCATGCGGCTCGGATGCGAGTATGCCGCCAGGATGGATCGACAGCTCATACCATTCCACCCGGCTTGCAAGGTCCACCGGGCCGAGAGTCTTCAACTCGCATTTGCCATCCGGGCTTCTGATCACCGGGATCGAGTGAGCAGGAATGACCGTCACGGTTGGCGTCGGCTTGTCGGCCTGCCCGCCGGAAAGGAACTCGGCCAGGCCAATGCCCAAGGCGTTCGCCAATCGCCACAAGACCGCTACCGTGGGATTGGCAAGATTCCGCTCAACCTGCGAAAGCATCGATTTGGATACGCCAGCACGCCGGGAAAGCTCGTCGAGAGAGAGCTTGCGTGCCTGGCGAAGCAATTGCAGCCTGGCTCCAATGACGGGGGGCCTTCTGTGAACGCCTCCGCCGGGGGACTTGTGTCATGAAATGAAGTCCTGTAAAGTGAACAAAACGTTCGATATACAGAATATGTTCGGTTTATCGATCACCCTCAGTTTACAGGAGCCCCGCTGTGCCGACAACAGACGCGTTCTACGCAGCCATCCGCCAGGAGCTCGAGTCCATTGAACAAGCCGGTCTGTTCAAAACCGAGCGTGTCATCGCCTCTCCCCAGGGCAGCCTAATCAGGACTACCGATGGGAAGGAAGTCATCAACCTGTGCGCTAACAACTACCTGGGCCTCTCGTCCCATCCGGAGGTCGTGGAGGCTGCGCATCGCGCGCTCGGCGAGCGTGGTTTTGGCTTGAGCTCCGTTCGGTTCATTTGTGGTACGCAAGATCTGCACAAGTCGCTCGAGGCGCGTCTCGCGAGCTTTCTCGGCATCGAAGACACGATCCTCTACGGCTCGGCCTTCGATGCAAACGGGGGCCTGTTCGAGACGCTCCTTGGTCCGGACGACGCTGTCATCAGCGACGAACTGAACCACGCGTCCATCATCGATGGCATCCGGCTCTGTAAAGCCAAGCGTTTCCGCTACAAGAACAATGACCTTGAGGATCTTCGCGAGCAGTTGAAGGCGGCCGATGCCGCAGGCGCACGTTTCAAGCTCGTCTTTACCGATGGCGTATTCTCGATGGATGGCACGATTGCCCGGCTCGACGAGATCCGCGAGATCTGCGACGAGTTCGGGGCGCTCCTCGGGATTGACGAGTGCCATGCCACCGGCTTCCTTGGGCAGCGTGGCCGCGGCTCTCACGAACACCGTGGGATCTTCGGAAAGGTCGACATCATCACCGGAACGCTCGGCAAAGCGCTAGGCGGCGCCTCGGGTGGTTTTACGAGTGGGCGAAAGGAAGTCGTGGCATTGCTGCGCCAGCGCTCCCGGCCTTATCTTTTCTCGAACACGGTGGCGCCGTGCATCGTGGGCGCGACACTCAAGGTGCTTGACCTGCTCGAAGCCGATACCACGTTGCGAGACAAGCTCGAGCGCAATGCGCGGTACTTCCGCGGCAAGCTCGGCACGCTGGGTTTCGACGTGAAGCTCGGCGACCACCCCATCATTCCCGTCATGGTGTACGACGCGGAAAAGGCGCAGCGACTGTCCCGGCGTCTGCTGGAGCTGGGCGTCTATGTCATCGGTTTCTTCTATCCCGTGGTCCCCAGGGGGCAGGCACGCATCCGGGTGCAGATCAGCGCCTTGCACGACAGCGCCGAGCTGGACCAGGCGTTGGAGGCGTTCGAGATCGCAGGCAAGGAACTGGGGATCATTCAATGACAAAGCCAGCCAGGGTTCTGATCATTGGCGCCAACGGCCAATTGGGAACGGAGTTGGCGTCGGCGCTGGCCGATCGCTATGGCAAGCAGAATGTCGTCACGAGCGACATGGTGCCGCACGGCCGCCACCCGCACCTCACGCATCAAATGCTCGACGTAACCGATGGGGCGCAACTTCGCGATGTCATCGAGCGGCATGGGATCACCCAGATCTATCACTTGGCAGCCGCATTGTCGGCAACGGGAGAGAAGTCGCCCACATGGGCGTGGCAACTCAACATGAACGGCCTGCTGAACGTGCTGGAGGCTGCGCGTCACCAGAGGCTCGACAAGGTATTCTGGCCCAGTTCGATTGCGGCATTCGGCCCGACAACGCCGCCGGACGCCACGCCCCAAAGCACCATCATGGAGCCCAAGACCGTCTACGGCATCTCCAAGCTGGCGGGCGAAGGATGGTGCCGTTGGTACTTTGAGAACCATGGCGTGGATGTCAGAAGCCTGCGGTATCCAGGATTGATTTCCTACAAGACGCCTCCAGGCGGCGGAACCACGGACTACGCAATCGATATCTTCCATTCGGCGCTCAGGGCGCAACCCTATGCCTGCTTTCTGGAGAAAGATGAAGCCCTGCCAATGATGTACATGCCGGACGCCGTTCGCGCGACCATCGAGCTGATGGAGGCGCCTGGCGCCCGCATCTCCGAGCGGGGAAGCTACAACCTTGCGGGCTTGAGCTTCACGCCTGGCGATATCGCGAACGAGATCCGGCGGCATTGCCCCGGGTTCGATATCAGGTACGAGCCTGATTTCCGTCAGGAAATTGCCGGTGGATGGCCTGACTCTATCGACGACTCGGTAGCCAGGCGAGATTGGAACTGGAGACCTGAATTCGGCCTCAAGGAGATGGTGCCCGACATGCTGAAAAACCTGGCAACGCTGAACCAGGGTAGCGCCTTGGAATGCGTGAGCTGAGAACGGGTTGGCGCGGCAGGCAAAGCCAGGAACCCGGCCGCCGGCCAGCCTCGTGGCATGACAGCAGGCTGCGCGAAGGTCGTTGCACGGCAGCGCGGGAAACGTATTGACAGGGTCGAGACCCAGTGATAGAAGATCGCCTCGATTTCGGACGCTGGGATGCGTTGTCGGGGAATGAAGGCGATCAGGACGATGCGCGATGCCGCGCGGGCGATAGACAGGGCGCGAAGCGCCGGCCGCATCGATCCAAATAACGATTACCAGAGGAGACAACTTATGACCACATCCGCAAATCCAGCAATCCGACTTTCCGGCCGCCAGGGCCGGCTTCGACATCGGAGGGTTCATGCTGGCGCACTACCGGCGCGAAGCCGGGCAACCCGTATCCGGAAGGTCATTGCGCGCCGGAACCAATTCACGGGTGAGAGCCGTGCTGGTGCTGACAAGCGTTCGCGGGTCTGAGAGGAGATCAATATGACTGACGTAAGGAAACTGCTCGACGAAGAGCGGGCCCACGAGGAGAAGGATCTCCATCGCGGGCTCAAGGACCGGCACATCCAGATGATCGCCATCGGCGGCGCCATCGGTGTCGGACTGTTTCTGGGGGCAGGGCGTGCGATCGCCATCGCCGGCCCGGGACTGATGCTGAGTTATGCCATCGGCGGCGTGGCGATCTTCTTCATCATGCGGGCGCTGGGCGAGCTGCTGCTGTACCGCCCGGTGACCGGATCCTTTGCAACCTACGCCGAGGAGTTTGTCGGCCCCTTTGCCGGCTTCGCCACCGGCTGGTCGTACTGGTTCATGTGGGTGGTCACCGGGATGGCCGAGATCACCGCGGTCGCAGTCTACGTGCACTACTGGTTCCCGGACGTGCCGCAGTGGATACCGGCGCTGGCCACCCTGGCGGTGCTGTACCTGGTGAATTGCATCGCGGTCGCGGTATTCGGCGAGCTGGAATTCTGGTTCGCGCTGATCAAGGTGGTGACCATCATCGCCATGATCGTGATCGGGCTGGCGATCATCTTCTTCGGCGTGACACCGCTCGGCCCGACGGCCAGCTTCTCGAACCTGTGGACGCATGGCGGCTTCATGCCGTTCGGGACGCTCGGCGTGGTGCTGACCTTGCAGATCGTCATGTTCGCCTACCAGGGCGTGGAACTGATCGGTGTCACCGCGGGGGAGGCGCAGAATCCCGAGAAGGTGTTGCCGCATGCGACCAACGGCGTCGTCTGGCGCATCCTGATCTTCTACGTTGGCGCGCTGATCGTCATGATGGCGCTGGTGCCCTGGAATGAACTGAAGCCCGGCGTCAGCCCCTTCGTCTACGTGTTCGAGAGGATCGGCATTCCGGGGGCGGCCGCGATCGTCAATCTGGTCGTCATCACGGCGGCAGCCTCATCTTGCAACAGCGGCATCTTCAGCACCGGGCGCATGCTGTACACGCTGGCGCAGTTTGGCCAAGCGCCGCGCGCCTTCGGCAGGGTCAGCAGCAAGCATGTGCCGTCCACCGCCATCACGTTCTCGGCCGTGCTGATGGGCATCGGCGTGCTGCTCAACTACATCGTGCCGGAGCAGGTTTTCGTCTGGGTCACCAGCATTTCGCTGGTCGGTTCGCTGTGGACCTGGTCGATCATCATGATTGCCCACCTCGGCTATCGCAAGGCAATCGCCGCCGGCCGGGTCAAGGCGGTGGACTTTCGCATGCCTGGCGCGCCTTATGCCAACTGGCTGGTGGTCGCCTTCATGATCGCGGTTGCGGCGCTGCTGTCCCTCGATCCGGGTACCCGGGTGGCGCTCTACGTGGCACCCGTGTGGTTCGCGCTGCTCGGCATCGGTTATCGGCTCACCAAATCGCGCGCGCCGCTTGAGGCGCATGTCCAAAAGTCTGCTTGATCACTGTCCCGCGCGCTGCCGGTGTTCCCACGCGGCGGCGCGCAGCGCCGGACCCCGCGCGGTGTCCGGCGTGCGCAAGGACGAAGCCCAGACGAGCCCCCGACCAAGGCACCGAAGGACGCCGCTCGCCTCAAGTCACGGCGCTCACGAAGGCCTCGAACGCGCTGGCCTCCACCGGCGGACAGAAGAAGTGGCCTTGCCCGTAGTCGCAGCCGGCAGCTAGCAGGATGTCGCGCTGCGACTCGGTCTCGACGCCCTCGGCAATCACGCGGATGCGCAGTGCATGCGCCATGCTGATGATGGCGCGGCACAAGGCCACGTCGTCCGAGCCCCGCGTCAGCGAGCGGACGAAGGACTGGTCGATCTTGATGTAGTCAATGTCCAGGCGCCGCAGGTACGACAAGGACGAGTAGCCGGTGCCGAAGTCGTCGAGCGCGATCTCGATGCCGGCCGCCTGGAAGCGGGAGAGCTGGTCCATGACATCGGCGTTCTGCTCCATCAGCGAGCCTTCGGTGATCTCGATGACGAGGCTGCCCACCGGCACGTTCCTGCGCTCGATCATGCTGGACCAGGACTCGGGCCCGCTCGCAGGCGCGCAGAACTCCACTGGCGATTTGTTGACCGAGATCTGGAAGCCCTTGCCCAGCAGCACCTGCCAGCGCGCAAGCTGGTCCAGCGCTTCCGTCAGCACCCAGCGGCCTATGTCGATGATGAGGCCGGATTCCTCCGCAACGGCAATGAAATCGGCCGGGTGGATCGGCCCGCGCACCGGATGGTCCCAGCGGATCAGGGCCTCGGCCTTGCAGACCTTGCCCGTGCGCAGATTGACAATGGGCTGGTAGTGCAGCGCGAACTGCCCGGACGCCAATGCCGTGCGCAGGTCCTGCGTGATGCGCAGGCGCTCCCTCTCCGCCTGCAGCAGCGCCTGGGTGAAGGCCTTCCAGCGATTGCGGCCCTCCTCCTTGGCGGCAAACATTGCCTGGTCGGCGCACACCAGCAGGGCCTCGGCGTTGTCGGCGTCCTTGGGGTAGGTCGCCACGCCGATGCTGGCCGACACCACCACCAGCTCGCCGGCCAGGCGATAAGGCGCGGCAATCCGCTCCAGGATCGCATGGGCAATGCCCTCGGCAACGCCGGCATCGCCCACCGCGGGCAGGATCACGGTGAACTCGTCGCCGGCCAGCCGCGCCACGGTATCCGACGCGCGCACCGATGCCGCAATGCGCCGCGCCGCCTCCAGCAGCAACTGGTCACCCTGATCGTGGCCGAGGGTATCGTTCACCTCCTTGAAGCGATCCAGGTCGATGAACAGCAGCGCCAGCGCATCCTGCATGCCGCGCGAGTGCTCGATCTCCTGCTCCAGCCGGTCGAAGAACAGGCGGCGGTTGGGCAGATCCGTCAGCGCATCGAAATTCGCCTGGTGCCGGATGACTTCCTCCGCCTGGCGCTTCTCGGTCATGTCATGGATCAGCGCAACGCGGCGGCGCTCGCCATACGCGTGGGCCAGGTAGGTATCCACGGTCAGGTAGGCGGGAAACTCGCTGCCGTCCTTGCGGCGAATCGACAATTCGCCGCTCCATCTGCCCTTGGCTGCCACGGTGGCCCGCAGGCGCTCGACCAGCCCTGCCGCATTGCCTGCCCCGCTGACGCTATAGCCCGAACGGCCCTTGACCTCCTCGACTGTATAGCCAGTGGCGGCGGCAAAGGCCGGATTCACGTCGATGATGGTGCCATCGAGCGACGTCACCACCATGGCCTCGCTGCTGGACGAATAGACCAGCGAAGCCAGCCGCATCTCCTCCATATGGCGCCGTCGCTCCCCCATGGAGCGGCGCAGGCTGTAGTACAACAAGCCAAGCAGCAGCGTGGAAGCAATGGCACCGGCCAAGGCAACGCGGCGATAGACCTCGTAGGGCGCCAGCACCATGCCGACTGACTCGCCCACCACGAAATTGAGCCCGAACTCCGGCGCACGGTAATAGCCGAAGACCCGCTCCACGCCTTCGGAGCCCGACACCGCCCGATAACTACCAGACTGGGGCGACTCGCTGGCGAGGTACGGCCTGCTGCTGACCGCCCTGGCCAGCGTGCCCTCCAGGGCCGGCACGCGCGCAAGGACCTGGCCGGAAGTCTTGATGACCGACGCCACTTCGCCATCGCGGTTAGTGAACGTCTGCGCAAAGCTGGCGAACTGCTCCGGACTGACCGAGACCACGATGACCCCGTCGAAGCTGCCCGCGCGCAGGATGGGGCGCGTGAACTGGATCGACCATTTGCGCGAGACCTTGCCCTTCACCGGGTCGCTGATGAACAGCATGTCGCGCCCGCCCGCGTTCTGATGGACCCGGAAATGCTCGCGCCCGCTCAGGTCGACCTTCTCGCCGGGCGCGGGCGGGGCGATGGACGAGTAGATGAGCAGGCCATGCTTGTCGATCACCGACACCTGGAACGACAGGTCCACCACCAGGTTCTCCCGCTCACGCACCATGTCGATGAACCCCGGCTGGCCGACCAGCCAACTGGCCCGCAGGTCGAGGAGGAACTCGGACAGCCGCAGGATGCTGGATTTCGAGTACGCGCCGAACGCCCGGGCCTCCGCCTGGGTACGCTCCGCGGCGACGTGCAGCAAGCGGTCCCGCTCGCTCACGAGCTGAAACGCCGCGAACGCCCATGTTGCAATCAGCCACGCCGCCGCCGCCAGGTTCAACGGGGAAAAGACCTGTCGCAGGCGCTGCAGCGCCTTGCCATATCGGGTGGTCGAGCGTTCTGGCATCAAATGGGTATCGCAGCGCAGCGAAGAATCGACATCGATAGCAGGCTAGTCGATGTCAGCGAACGCGACAAGCAGCACGCACTCTAGTCCTGTGCTCACCGCTTGGAGCCGGGCCGGCGTGCGCCGAAAGCGTCACGTCGTGTTCATGCCCCGCTCGACTCGTGGGCACGTGGGCCTCGATACCGGACATGGCCCGCCTCATGCGAAGTACGCCTTCGTATAGGCGTGTACGCCCGCATCCGCCAGCACTGCCTCCGGCGCCAACCAGCGATACGCCCCATGTTGGAGCAAGGGCAACTGCGCCCCGTCCACCGGCCAATGCAAAACATCGGCCAACACCACGTAGTGCGTACTGCTGCCAGCCTCGTTGCGTAGAACGAAGCAATTCTGTCACTCCGGAATCCCCCGGAACCCGCGCCGTATATAGAAGTCCGGCCGGTGAATTGACAATATTGCTTCCACTCCAAACGAAGCAAAACCGTCAATTCGCCTTCGTCCGGAATAATTTTGTCAATTGGCGTCCTAGACTTCGAATCCCGCTCGTAAGGCATTGATTTTATGGAGGATTCCCTGCGCATGGCGGAGCCGGTTGCACTCGTCCGCCCGCGCGGCGCGCATCGCTTCGAAGCCTTCAGTCCGAAGCTGAAGCGTCGGCTCACCTTCTACCGACGCTGTGCGTTCGACCAATGGGTCTTGATCGAATCAGATCCGGCAATCGCCCACTTTTGTGAGCGTCCCGGATTCATTCAGTTTCGCGGACGGCGCTACTTAGCAGACTTCCTGGTCTCGTACTCTGACCGTCAAGACTTGGCGCTCCTGCCGAATCCAGTTATCGATGAAGAAGCGAAGGAGGGCCTCGAGCTCAGCGCTGATGTGCTCAATGTCCGGCTGGTCGACGCGGCCGAACTGGCGGCATCACGCATCTGGATCGAGAAATGGCAGCGCATGCTGCCAAGTATCGTAGCCACGCGAGGTCTCGTGTCGGTGTCACTGCTCGACGCGGTCGAGCGCTTTGTCGCCAGTCCAAAGCCGCTTCTAGCCATCGAGCGCAAGTTCTCGAAAGGTGACCCGGTGCTTGTGCGCGCCGCCATCTTCAATCTACTGCATACCGGTCGCGTGCATGCTGAGGAATTACGAACCGACCCATTGTCGTGGATGACGAAGTTTGCGGTCGGGGAGGCCGGTCATGATTCGCCGCAAGCCTGAGTTTCAATCAATCGATTTGAGCGCGTGGCCAAGCATAGCGTGGACCGAGCTTGACCAGATGGTTTGCCACCGGGTCAGGCAATTCCTCGCCGATTGCCTTCCCGCCATGCTGGACCGGCAGCACGCCCAAGGCGTACCGCGGCATGGCATGAGCGGCCCGGCTAGGCGGCGGCACCGCTGTAATGGGTGCCGAAACGCTGCCTGAGCACCAGCTTATGCAGCTTGCCGGTCGCGGTCAGCGGCAGTTCCGGCACGAACACCACATCGTCCGGGATCCACCACTTGGCCACCTTGCCTTCATAGAAGGCCAGTAGTTGTTGCGCATCGAGCGTGCTGCCGGCGCGCCTTACCGCGACCAGCAGGGGTCGTTCGTCCCACTTGGGATGGGCACAGGCGATACAGGCCGCCAGTTCGATCTCCGGATGCGCAACGGCGATGCCTTCCAGTTCGATCGAGGAAATCCATTCGCCGCCGGACTTGATCACATCCTTGCTGCGATCCGTGATCTGCATATAGCCGTCGGCGTCGATCGTGGCGACATCGCCGGTGGCGAACCAGCCATCATTCTCCAGGCAGGTTTCCTCCATGCCGAAGTAGCGCTCCACGACCCAATGGCCGCGCACCATCAGGTCGCCCGCCGAGCGTCCGTCCCACGGCAACTCGGCACCATCGGCGTCGACGACCTTCATCTCGACACCCGGCACGACCCTGCCTTGCTTGGCCTCGAGCTGCGCGCGCTCCTGCTCCGGCTTTTGCGCGAAGCCCTGCGAGGGCGAAAACACGGTGCCAACCGGCGACAGCTCGGTCATGCCCCAGGCGTGTACCGACTTGATGCCCAGTTCGCCCAGCGCCTTGGCCAGTTGCGGCGGGCATGCCGCGCCGCCCACGATGACACGCTCCAGGCTGTTGCAGCGCTTGCCCGTGCGGCGCATATGGTCGGCCAGGCCGAGCCAGACCGTGGGCACGCCGGCCGACACCGTCACGCCTTCCTGGTCGAACAGCGCCGACAGGGACGCGCCGTCGAGCGCCGGACCCGGCAGCACCAGTTTCGCCCCGACCAGCGCCGCGGAGAACGGCAGCCCCCAGGCATTGACGTGGAACATCGGCACGACAGGCACCACGGAGTCCGACGCACGCAGGCAAAGCGCGTCCGGCAGCGCCGAGGCATAGGCCATCAGGCAAAGCGAACGGTGCGAGTACAAGACGCCCTTCGGGTTGCCGGTGGTGCCGGAGGTGTAGCAAAGCACCGCCGCCAGCTGCTCATCCAGGCGGGGCCAGTCGAAATGGCCGGGCTGCCCGCCGATCAGAGCCTCGTAGCTTTCGAGCGGCAGCGTCGGTCCTTGCGGCAGGCTGGTGGCGTCGCACAGCATGACCCATGACTCGACATGAGGACATTGCGGCGCGATCTGCTCGACCAGGCCCAGGAACGAGGCATCGAAGCAGACCACGCGGTCGCGGGCATGATTGATGATGTAGGCGATCTGTTCCGGGAACAGGCGAGGGTTGATGGTATGACAAACCGCGCCAATGCCGGTCACGCCATAGTACAGCTCCATATGGCGATAGCCGTTCCACGCCAGCGTGCCGACGCGGTCTCCGGCCACGATGCCGCGGCCCGTGAGCGCATTGGCCAGTTGCATGGCGCGGACATGGCAGTCCCCGTAGGTATAGCGGTGAATGTCGCCCTCGACGCGCCGGGATACGATTTCGACCGTGCCGGAGTGCCGCGCCGCCTGCTCCAGCAACGCGGACAATTGCAAAGGCGCGTACATCATCTGACCGAACAGGTCCATAGTCTTGTCTCCTGACAGGCGGTTTATCGTTATGCCGGTTGCATTCATCGGTCATGGCGACGCCGGCTGCGAGGCATTCTAGAGGTGCCAGCCACTTCTGGCACTGACAGGAATGGCCGAATTAGTGACAAATCCGGCCAATCGAGCTGGGGTGCATGGCAAGCGGCCAGCGCGACGCAAAGCGGCAGGTTTTGTCAATGAATGGGCAGGTTTGGTTATCCCCGCATGACGCGGCGGGCGCTACGATCCGGTATCCGGACCATGCGGTGCCGGCATCCGGCCAGATGCACCGCGCCCTGTTCCCAAAATGGAGTCCCCAAAAAATGACCTATCGTGCCCCGCTCAAGGACATGCTGTTCGTGATGAACGAACTGGCTGATCTTGACGCCGTCAGCAAGCTGCCTGGCTTCGAGGACGCCACGCCGGAGACGGCGCAGGCGGTGCTTGACGAGGCAGCCAAATTCAACGAACAAGTGGTGGCGCCGCTCAACCGCATTGGCGACACCGATCCCAGCAGCTGGATGGACGGCGTGGTCACCACCACACCCGGTTTCAAGGACGCGTTCCGCCAGTTTGGCGAAGGTGGCTGGCAGGGCGTGCCGCATCCGCAGGAGTTCGGTGGCCAGGGCTTGCCCAAGCTGATCGCCACGGCCTGCAACGAGATGCTGAACACGGCGAACCTGTCGTTCGCGCTGTGCCCGTTGCTGACCGACGGCGCCATCGAGGCCTTGCTGACCGCGGGCAGCGACGCACAGAAGGCCACCTTCCTGCCCAAGCTGATCTCCGGCGAGTGGACCGGCACCATGAACCTGACCGAGCCGCAGGCCGGCTCGGACCTGGCTGCCGTGCGTACGCGCGCGGAGCCGCAGGGCGATGGCACCTACAAGGTGTTCGGCACCAAGATCTTCATCACCTACGGTGAGCACGACATGGCGCAAAACATCGTCCATCTCGTGCTGGCGCGCACGCCCACGGCACCCGAGGGCGTCAAGGGCATCTCGCTGTTCATCGTGCCCAAGTTCCTGCTGGGTGAAGATGGCTCACCGGGCGCGCGCAACGACGCGCACTGCGTGTCGATCGAGCACAAGCTGGGCATCAAGGCCAGCCCCACAGCCGTGCTGCAGTTCGGCGATCACGGTGGCGCCATCGGCACGCTGGTCGGCGAGGAAAACCGCGGCCTGGAATACATGTTCATCATGATGAACTCGGCGCGCTTCTCGGTTGGCATGCAAGGCATCGCCGTATCGGAGCGGGCCTATCAGCAGGCCGTGAATTTTGCCCGCGAGCGCGTGCAAAGCCGTCCGGTCGATGGCTCGGCGCGCGCGGCGGTGACCATCATCCATCACCCGGACGTCAAGCGCATGCTGATGACCATGCGCTCGCTGATCGAAGGCGCGCGTGCGGTAGCGTATGTGGCCGCGGCGGCTTGCGACACGGCGCACCAACACGCCGACGAAGCGGTGCGCAAGCAAAGCCAGGCGTTCTACGAGTTCATGGTGCCCATCGTCAAGGGCTGGAGCACCGAGCTGTCGATCGATGTGACCAGCCTGGGCGTGCAGGTGCACGGCGGCATGGGTTTCATCGAGGAAACCGGCGCGGCCCAGCACTATCGCGATGCCCGCATCCTGCCGATCTACGAAGGCACGACCGCGATCCAGGCGAATGATCTCGTCGGCCGCAAGACGGTGCGCGACGGTGGTGCGGTGGCCCGGGCGATCTGTGCGCAGATCGCCGAGACCGAGGCGGCGCTGGGCAAGCATGGTGGCGCGGCGTTCACCGCAGTGCAGGCGCAACTGGCCAAGGGGCGCGCGGCGCTGGAGGGCGTGGTGGCGTTCGTCGTGGCCAATGCCAAGTCGGATCCCAATGCCGTGTTTGCCGGCAGCGTGCCTTACCTGAAGCTCTGCGGCATCGTGTTTTCGGGCTGGCAGCTTGGCCGGGCGATGCTCGCGGCGGACGCGAAGCGTGCCGAGGATCCGTCCTTCCACGACGCCAAGATTGCTGCCGCGCATTTTTTCGCGGAGCACATCCTGTCGCAGGCATCGGGCTTGCGCGATGCCATCGTGGCGGGCGCGGCGCCGGTCAATGCGTTGAGCGAAGCGCAGTTCTGAGATCGCACGGTAGCGGGCATTTGCCGAAGCCGACAAGTTGCGCCAACGCCGATTGAAATGATGACGGTGTTGACTCCCTCTGGCACTGTCACGTTGATGGGGCGGTCGCGTAAGATGGTGTGATGATGAAGACGAAATCGCTCTACCACGGCCACCGATTCCCGGCGGTGGTCATCAGCTAGGCGGTGCGCTTGTACTTCCGGTTCAACCTGAGCCTGCGCGACATCGAGGAATTGCTGTTCGAGCGCGGCGTGACGGTGGCACCCAGCCTAGCGGCTGACAGACATCGCGCGTCGAAGGGCGCGCCTTAAAGACCGCTTACCAAAGATCTCATAAGAGGTTGCAGCCTACGCCGCCGAGCGAAAGCGGCCTCGATGCAATGGTTGCAATCTACACTTCCCAGCTGCCGTTCAAAAATATAAGAGGCAAGGATGCTGAGCCGCCATGGAGTAGCGACCCTCATGCTAGTCCAGGGCGCCCCGGATCACATGGAACTGAATCACGCGGATTTGGAAGCGCTCCGCGAGCACCAACTTGTCAACGTGGAAGAGACCGCTTCATGGCGCTGCCCCTGCATCACGCCCAAGGGCGGTGCTGTCCTTGAGGCTATCGCTCGCATACCTGCCGGGCTCATGCCCCGATCGATCTGGTTCCCGAGCCTGGCTGGCCAGGCGCAGCAATCGTACCCTGTCAGCGTAATCAATACGGCCATTGCCAACTTCGACAGCTGACTCGCCCTTTCTGCGACACAACCCTATCGGGTGCTCATGTATGCGGCAAACAGCGCTGGCTGCAAACCGCGCAATTCCTTGCGCCGTTCAACGAGCTCATGGTGGCGACCGTGCCGCTCCAAATTCAGCAGTTCGAGCAGCAAACGCATCGCACGCTCAGGCGAGCTTTGAGTCGACTGTTGTGTCTGACGCAGTAGGTTCGCGAGGCCAGGCTTCTCGATCAATGTCCAGGCGGGAAACCACACCAGATCCTCGACGGCACCATCGCCCTCGAAGCGAGAGTCGAACGTCTTGCGCAGCGTAGTCAGACAGGAGTCCTTTAGGCGGTGCATTAGTCCGTCAAGACGGCTTGCCGAAAGCCACGCGAGCTCGGCCAACAGCGGCCAGATGGCTTCCAGTCCGTGCTGGTGATATTGCGCCTCTGCCATCCAGCAAAGCGTAGTTGGAATGCGGCGCCACGAGGCAATACGTGCGATGGCTTCTTGTGCCGCGACCCAGTCCCCGACCTTGATCCACAAGGGCGCTGCGTGGGCATCGTGCTCGTTGCGGCGCAACGGCAAGTGCTCAGCTGCGTGCGCGAGCGCTCGCCAAAACGGCGCGAGCCATGCACTGGCGGCAGTGTCACCAAACACGCGGGCAGCAGCCGGCATGACCTCGCAGGTTATCTCGCCATGCGCTTGTCGTAGTGCATCGTGGTCGCTAAAACGCTCTGGCCTTGGTTCCTCGAGGGCTCGAGTCAGCGTACTAAGGGCAGGGAGAAGATCGTCGGAAGGACACTCGCTGAGCAATAGCTGCAACGCACCACGCGCAGCAACCGCATCGCGGCGCTGCAGGGCGTCGGCAACATCATTGCGTAGCATCACGTCGCGGCTGTGAGCAAAGATATCGAGTTGCATCGACTTCAACACCAGGAATAATGTGACCGTTCAAGGCATGAGGAGGGATTCTAATCCATCTGGCTGCTCAGGAGCAGGTGGGGAGTGGTCGCATCCGCGGCGACCAGGTGGAAATCTCGCCGGCGCGGCCGGTGGGTGGATACGCGCTGGAGTAGCCAATGGGATGCCAGGGGAAGTGCTTACTCTGTCCATACCGAATCCACTTCCCGCATCAGGCGCCCGGCGAGAATATAGTCGCCCAGCTTGGATGCCTTTGCCTCGAGGCTCTCCAACTCGGCTGCAGGCAGCTCGGACAGATCAAAATGACAATAGAGGTTTCGCTGTCGGAAGGTCGTTTTTGGCCGCATAAGGCCGGCGACCAATGCCGTCGTCGATTTGACTGCGATGTTCTCTTGCCCGCGATATTCCACGCGGATTCCTGCCTTCTGGCCGAGCCGACCCAGTTCAATCGCGTCCTGCCAGCCAGCCTCATAGTCCAGTTCCACCACGGTCACGCCTTCCGTCCCCAGGAGTCTTAGTGCCTCCCCTTTGGTGCCAGCTCGTGCGGTCGCCATTGACTTCTCCGCTCACATTCTTGGCGCATTTGGGCAACACCCTGTGCTCCCACAGTATTGTAATCTCCAGCGGAGCATCGAGCCCGATAGCCCTTTCCTGCGGTTGACATCCGCAGGGGCTGTGGAATTTGGGGGCAGACCCGGTGGGCAAGGGGAGGGAGCTGCGATGTCGCCGCTCTTTCAGAACACACTTCATTCAGCTTGTGGGATGCCAGCCATGGCAGTGGCATTGGGCATATCCCACCGGTGCCACGGTCATAGCCGGAGCCCTTGTAGGCTCGAGTTTGGCAAATTCAGCTCGGGGCAGCCAAGCATCGGCGAAGAACTTGCTCGTGCGTACCTCATTCTGCACATGGTAACTCGCGCTGAATTCACCCACTTAGCTGCTATCGCGTCTTTCCTGACGGGAAGGAATAGGCAAAGAGGGTTGTACTCAAAAAAAGCCATTTCTGTTGCGGTCAAGATCATCCGGGTTGGATAGATTCACGGAGGTAGTAAAAATATGGCAAAGTGCTGTAGGATAATTGAACTGTTATTTAGACGGAGACTGAGATGGCTACCTACAAACAATTGCTAGCAGAAAAGGAAAAGCTGGAAACCCAGCTCGCCGAAGTTCGTCAAAGCGAGGTCGCTGGAGTCATTGAGAAAATCCAGGATTTGATGGCAGAGTATGAACTCACCGTCGATGACCTAGCGCCGAAACGACGTCGTGGACGCCCGGCGGCTACTGACAAGCCTAAGGCTGCGGCGAAGGAGAAGTCCTCGCTGCCGCCAAAGTACATGGACCCCAAGACTGGTGCCACCTGGACCGGCCGTGGTCGGGCACCGGCGTGGCTAGGGAAGAATCGCGACAAGTTTCTGATTCCAGAGGCATGAGCCGTTGGTGGGAGGATGTGGCGGTCGCGGAGATGCAACGTCTCCATGGGCCAGCGTTGCGCGCGACCCACCGCGATTCGTCAATATGTCGTGCAGGTCAGCGTCGATGGCTAGCGAGAAGACTGGACATGCAATCGACAGCAGCGTCGCGGAGCGGGTTGAGGGTTGGGCTGCGCTACAGCTGTTCACTCACTTCATGGGCGGCCAGCAACTGTGAAATCTCGGACCGTAGAGCATTGACCCGCCCGATTTCGCTCCTCTTGCTGGCCCGGCTCCGCCATTTCGGGACCGGGGTGGCTCAGAGGCTTACTGTCTGACTATGGGCGAGTGGACAGGCGCGTTCTAGGCCTAACACGAGGACCGTGCCGCGATGCCTACGCGCGGATTCCCGTGACTACCAGGCCGCAAGGACTGCTTGTTGCCGGCGCAGCCTCAGGATTGTTGGTGTTGAGCGTTCGAGATACCCGGACGGTTCGCGCTATGCGAGTTACTTTTTCATTCTCCCTGGGCCCTGTTTGCTTCGGGTAACTGTTGCTCAATCTCGGCCAGCCTCAGGTTCACCAATTCGGAATGCAGTTTTAGCGCCTCAATCAGGAGCTTCGTCTCGATGTTCCCAGCTTGGGACGCCAGACTATCGAACTTCGTCAAAATATGTTTGACTCGCTCTGCTGCTGTCATCATTTCCTCCGATGAGCGAAAGCAATACGGTGCCGTGAGTGTCCGCGATTGCCCACTACTAGTCGTCGTGGCCGTGTCGGCCGTGTTTACCATGTTGACCGTGCTCCTCGTGGCCACGCCCGCGCCACCTCCGCTCGCCTTGGTCGTCGTCGTCATCGCGTCCCCGCCAGTAAGGGGCATACACGGGCGCCGGAGCCACTACAACCGGTCGCGGGACATACACTGGCTGCGGTGCAACATATACAGGTGGAGCCACATAGACTGGAGCAGGTTCGGCATAGACGACACCTGGGACCCCAATGCCAATGTCGACATTCACGTGTGCCTGGGCAGTCGACGCAATTGCGAGCAGTGCGCCGGACAGCACCCCAAAGAAAGGAAGTTGTTTCATATGTTCTCTATCGCAAATCGGCAGTTATTGTGCCGCTTCGCGCTGGGAGCCTTGGTGCGTCAACTGTAAAGAAATGTAACGAAAGCGCTGGCGAGCTGTGAGATGCGCGGGCGATGCGGTCTCCCGACGGGCGTTGCCTGCATATGAGGGGGAGCAGCGTCAACGATGCTGCCGCCCAAGCGTTAATAAGGCCGAGGCAATGTGCCTCATCTTCCGAGGAGGGGTACCGTGATGAAAAGATTCTGTGCGGTCGCTGTTGCAGCGTTTTTTTCGGTAGGTTTGGCTTGCGCGCAAACTGCTGCGCCTGCGGCCGCCGCCAAACCAGCAGCGCCCGCTGCTACCACTCCGGCTACTTCTTCGAACTGCGAAGCGCAGGCGGTTGACAAAAATGGCAAACCGCTAGCTGGAGCCGCTAAGGCCTCCTCTATCAAGAAGTGCGAAAGCGGCAGCAAAGGCAACGCGTCAGCCGCCTGCGAAGCCAAGGCAGTTGGGAAGAACGGTAAGCCGCTTGCCGGTGCTGCTAAGGCGTCGTTTATGAAAAAGTGCGAAGCTGACGCCGGAAAATAATCTCCCATCAAAGTAAAAGGCCGGCAACACGCCGGCTTTTTACATTTCTAATGCCGATACTGAGTTGCGCAGCGCAATGCCGAACAGAGTGACGAAGCCGACCATCGACCCTAGCGAACGCAGTCCGCCCGTGGCGAACACCGTAAGCGCGCCACCCACCAGCGCAAACGGCAGATTTGCCATGACCAGGACCAGGCCGCGCCAACTGCGCAATGCCAGATAGACAAGCAGGCCGATGCCGGCGGCCGTAATGGCGAAATAGACCAGCAAGTCCCGCTGTGCTTGCGCCTGGCCCTGCGCCTCGCCCGATAGGGCGAAGTAATAGCCCTTCGGAAACTTCACTTCAGCGGCAATTTGCGGCGCTGGGCCTCACTGACAAACTGACCGAGCGAAGGACCGTTGAGATGCGCGGTCACGGTCTGCAACCGTTGGCCGCCATCGTGCAGAATGAGGTAGCGGCCTGTCGTTTGCGTGATGTCCGCAAGGCGGCTTAGCGGCACCATGACGCCATCGGCATTGCGCAGCGGCAACTCGCCCACCTGAGCCGGCGTGCGGCGAGATTCGCTGGCGAGCACCACCGCCACATTGACGACGGCGTTTGCCTCATAGACCTGGGCGACTTCCGCGCTCTGGTAAGCGGTCCGAATGGCTTCCATCACGTCCAGCGCTGCATAGCCCAGCGCGTCAGCTGGTCCTGCCGCAGACGGATGGTTAGCTGCGGGATTTCGGGCGCTCATGACTATGGCCGCAATGGTGTGTACCGCTAACCCTCTTTGCGAAACCAGGCGCGGTTTGTCACCAGAGAAATCCGTTGCCGCAATCACCAGAAGAACCTTCTGTGTCGCGGACTTGGCGAATTCAAGGCGCTTATGGCTTGTTGCCGGGAGTGCTAGCCATGCTTTGCAAGCCAATCATGGCACCGGACTCATCAGTGACTCGCGCGAGTTCGCGATAAGCATTAGCCTGAACGCGTTCCGGAAGGGGGACGAACTTGGCCTGTCGAGCCAGGTCGTCTCCGTGCAAATATCCCCAGGTGACAAACCGGAGCGCAGCCAGCGTTTGCTTTCCGGATTTACTGATTTCGGGCACCGCAATGAACGTGCCCATCGTAATTGGCCATGTATCTCGGCCCGGGCGGTTGACCAGGCTGCTGGAAAAATCGCCCTTTCTGTTCCAGTCGCTGTTCAACACGGCTTCGCGAAAGCTGTTGACCTGAGCGGTTACGAAATTTCCTGCCGCGTTGCGTAACTGAACGGGGCTGAGGCCGGCGTCGAGCACGTAGTTGTAGTCGATGTAACCGATGGTTCCAGCGTTGCTTCGCACCGCTCGGACGACCTCGCCGCTTCCTTTTGCGGGCAAAAAACCGGCCGGCCAGGAGAGGGAAGACTTCGTGCCGAAGGTCGTTTTCCAATCGTCGCTAACATTGCTCAGATAGTCCGTGAAGTGAAAGGTCGTTCCTGAACCGTCAGCGCGTACGACCGGCCGAATCTTCAACTTTGGAAGCGTGATACCGGGATTCAGCGCTTGAATTTCGGAAGCGTCCCACGCGTCGAGCGTTCCCAGGAATATCTTGGCCAGCACGTCGCCGGTGAGCCGCAATTGGCCCTGGGCAACAGAAGGAAGATTGACAACGGGAACGGCTGCGGTAACCACGGTTGGCACCAGCACCAGATGGACACGCTTTGCTTCCGACGCCGACAGCGGCACATCCGACGCCCCAAAATCGATGCCTCCCTCGCGCACGCGCTTCATGCCCTCGCTCGAGCCCACCGCTTCATACGCGATATGTGTGCCTGTGGACGCTCTGTAGGATTCCGCCCAAATCTGGTAGACAGGTGCCGCGGCAGTTGAGCCTGCCCCACGAACCTGGGCGCTCGCAAAAGGAGATATAAATGGCACCAGAGCGGCAATAGCTAGAGCGACTTTATATTGCATGGGAGGCAGGAGGAAGTTTCGGGCCTGATTGTACTTGCTTCCGCACTATGCATGGCCACGATTCGGCCGATTGCTTGCATTGCTAGCCCTCGCGCAAGACGGGCGCCCCTATTCAGCAGATTCCCTCAGGCTCGCCAAGTATCCGGCGGAGCTCGTTGTCCTCCATGAGGCCTTCTCCACACGCAGGGCACTTTAGTACGCACAGCGAGATTGGCAAGCCCGAATTAGCCGAGTTTATCCCAAGTCTATTGTGCCTCGGCTGTGACCCGGACGAAGGAAGGGAATCGCGTCGAGCTTCGCACTCGGGCTTGCCAAGGGGGATGCGCTGCCGCACCGGTTCGGTGCAATTCGATTTGTGGTCGTCAACGGCTAGCCAGAGTTCGGCGTTACAACGCCAGCCGGCGACAGGCTGGCCAGTGGAGTGGCGCGCTGAGCGACGGCATGCGCAGGTGATGGCTCAGGGGAAAGAGCGGCGACCCTTGCGCGCATTGCTTATGCGGTCGAATTCAACATCCGCTGGTTGCTGCATGTCATTCCCCGGGGGGCATTTCTACGCTCTTTTTCGCCTCGCGCTTTTGCCCGCCACGACACCGCCCCGTCTAGAAAAGGAGGGGCCGTATGGTTCGCTGCGGACAAGGCTTCGCCGAATGCAGCGTTCGTCGTCAAGCAAGTACCTTCTTAATTCTTTATTCACTCGTCCCTCCTACAGGCCCCGGTACCATTTCGATGTTGGTGGCTAATACCTGTGCGCTCTTTCGGTGCACTATGGTCCGTCCCATGCATTAGACTGCGAGCGAGGACGTCGCAGTGCTTGGAGATGAATTTATCTCGCAGAAACGTTCTGATGTCTTTTTATAGACGTCAAGCTTCGATGTATTTTTCTCCATCAGGATAGGCGTCACGCGAGCCTATCTTGCTAGCGCGTTCACTGTGAACATCCAACATGCCGGTAGCCGATAGGCAACATCAATGACAAATACGGCACCAGGTACTCAGTGCTGTGTAATTGTTTTAAAAATTAGGTGGAATTTGTTGTGGTTATTCGTCATCTATTGCCAGTTAAAAAATTGCATTAAGTATAGGACTGAAAAATACGACTTTTGCGTCGCACAAACAGATAATTTTGTTATATATCTTATGACTTGCCGATATTTGCAATGAGTTAAAAGTGAGGTGACGAACCTTACCTCGCACTGCCATTTTCCATCTACGCCGACGAGCGTGGCAGTCAACACCTCGCGGCGCTGCCTCTCCAAGACCGAGGCCAGACGATGACATCGATGGGCCCCGTTTCATCCTCCAAAGTCATAAAGACTACGCCCTTGGCGGTGCCGGGTCGCTGGCGAACCGTAACGATGCCGCATCCTCGCGCCAGTTGCCCATCTTGGTAGGTTGGCAACATAGGGGCTGTGACGAGGCGCTTTGCCACCGAGCTGCTCAGCAACCGGATATCTCGAAGGCCGCCACTAGGCGGACAAGAATAGCCACAATGGCGAAGCGAAGGTGACCGACCAGAAGCGAAGACGGTGAGCCGGAAACGAGCGGGACGCCGCTGAGGTGGCATCCCATTCAATGGCTTGAATGGTGGGCGAGGGTGACAGTGCTCGGTGCGGGTCGATGGTTGATCGGCGCTACAGCCGTTCGCTCACTTCATGGGCAGCCAGCAACTGTGAAATCCCGGACAACCCCATTGCCTCGGCCATCTCGCGTGGGGTTCTGCAGTCGTCGATGCGCGTCCGGCTAGTCGCGTCCGCACCCGCCGCCAGCAGCATCTTTACCGCAGGCAAATTGCGCACGCTCACGGCCATGTGCAGCGCACTATAGTCATTGATGCCGCGCTGCGCAGGGTCGGCGCCGAAGGCTAGCAGCAGCCTGAGCACCTCGATCACATCCGTTCGTGCGGGTGCGCCTGGCCGGGCGAGACTACATGAAAGCGCCGCAATAGCGGTGGAAAACCCGCATGATCCACCGGCCGGGGATCCGCCCCGATCTCAAGCAGGGTGCGGATAAGGGGCAGCGGGCTATGGTAGATCGCGTACTCCAGGCAAGGCCCAATCCCCGGCGGCATGGGTTCGTTGGGAATGCCGGCCGGATCATCAACCGCCGCCCGCAGCGCATCGATGTCGCCGGTGCAGAAGGCCGCATGGATCTTTTCGAACTGCCGGTATCCCTCGCATCTCTTGATGTCTGGCTTCTTCATTTCGTGTCGCCTGATCCGGCCCCATTGTAGCTTTCGGGAGAGAGCGTCGGGGCGAGGATCAACGCGGCGATTTCGCTTGGCTGCTCACGTGGACACGGTGGGTAACTGTCCGTGGCGAGCATCCTTTGATCGTCAAAATGCAATTAATCGCCAGGATTCCTACTCCAACCGTAAACCTGGGTTTGGCAGCAGAAGCTACCTGCCTGGGGAGGGGGCGGACGAGCACTCAGCATCAGTGGGGCGCCCATCCTCCACTGACGCGCGTGTGTGGCTTCGTGCCGTGCAGCGTCCTCGCTGTGCAAATCGGCGCAGGTGGTGCCGAATCCCATACCACGAGGTGGCGAACGTCGTCCTGTCCGCCCACCGTGCAACAGAACTAAACCGCGATTTGCCAGGCGTGGGGGAAGCATGTTCTTTCACGAACATGAATGTATTTCGCGGGAGTTTCGGACCGGAGTTATACCGAATCACATCCTGCTTCGAGTGGGCTTGCTCCACGGTGGTGGCCTTTCCGCCGATTCGGTGCCGTTCCTACATCCCCAGTGGAGTTGGCTTCAGTGGCGGTACGACAGTGGATGTCGTACCGCCTGCCGTTCGGTGACTGCGCGGATTTTGCCGAAGCGGCGCGGGGCGTGGTCGCACCCTTGCCGAAGATGCCGGTCAGGACCGCAGGCGGGCGCGTCGCGTGGGATCTGGCCACCTTCGACTTCATCCATGACAGCCAGGCGCCGGCGAACGTGAATCTGAGCCTGTGGCGGCTGGCACGTCAATAGGCAATCGGGCCTCGTCAAGGTCCGGGACAACCTTCCCTATCAGCGCACTGCGCAGCAGATGACGCACGGTGGGAAGCCGAGAGTCGCCAAAAATCCGTCGACTAGCCATCTGAACGATGGTTACACCTGCTGCCGTTATGTCTCACTCTGGGCAAGTTGACAATGCCTCCCTCCCTTGCGCCGGGTCATGCCCGTGTCACAGGGCGGACCTACACTCGCGGCTTTCCAATTGTCTCTGTTTGCAAATATTCAGTCTTATTTCTTTCACATTCTAAAGAACCCCCATGCCTCCCAAGCGCCTTGCAAGAATGCTTGCCGCCTTGATCGTTGCCGCGACGCTCGCCGCATGCGGCGGTGACAACAACGATACGTCCAACGCGAACCCGCCAGCGCCCGGCACGCCCGAGCAGCCGGCCGCCCGCGAAATGCGCTGCGCGCCTTGATGAACGATTACGAATCCAATGAGCACCAGATCCAGACGATGAATTCACGCCGCAACTTTCTACGGGCAGTCACCGGCACGGGCTTTGCCGCCGCCACACTGGCCGCCTTTCCGCCCAGCATCCGCAAGGCATTGGCGATACCCGCCAACAACGCGACCGGGACCATCAAGGACGTCGAGCATGTGGTCATCCTGATGCAGGAGAACCGCTCGTTCGACCACTACTTCGGCACACTCAAGGGCGTTCGCGGCTTCGGCGACCGGCTCACCATCCCGCTGCCCAACGGCCGCAAGGTATGGCAGCAGCAGCGCACCAACGGCGCAGTGCTCACGCCGTATCACCTGGACGGCAGCGCCAACAACGCGCAGCGCGCGGCCGGTACGCCCCATGCCTGGGCAGACAGCCAGAAGGCCTGGGACAACGGGCGCATGGCAAACTGGCCAACCCATAAGACGGATACTTCCATGGGGTACTTCAAGGAGAAGGAGATACCGTTCCAGTTCGCGCTGGCCAATGCGTTCACCCTCCGCGATGCGTATCACTGCTCGATGCATACCGGCACGGATGCCAACCGCTCCTTCCACCTGACGGGAACCAACGGCGCCGCCGCCGGCGTTGCCTTTGTCAATAACGAGTGGGACTGGATCGACGGCTTGCCTGCCACGGCCAACAGGGGCTACACCTGGAAAACCTATGCGGAACGCCTGGAAGAAGCAGGCATCAACTGGATCTCGTACCAGAACATGCCGGACGAATGGGGCGACAACATGCTGGGCGCGTTCCGACCGTTCCGCCTCGCCAACATTGCGTCCGGCTTCCCGGTATCCAGTGGCGGCGCACCCGGCGTACCCTATGCCAATACCGGCCAGGCCCTGCCGTACCACGCCTACGATGCTGCCACGGACAATGCCGCCAATCCGCTCTACAAGGGCATCGCCAATACGCTGCCGGGCATCGGCCCCGAGAACTACCTGGATGCGTTCAAACGGGACATCCGCGAGGGCAAACTGCCGCAGGTGAGCTGGATGAATGCGCCCTCGATCTATTGCGAGCACCCGGGGCCGTCCAGCCCTGTGCAGGGCGCGTGGTTCCTGCAGGAAGTCCTGGATGCGCTCACTGCCGTGCCCGAGGTGTGGAGCAAGACAGTACTGCTGGTCAACTTCGATGAGAACGACGGCTACTTCGACCATATGCCCTCGCCGTCGGCGCCGTCACGCAACGCCGACCTGTCGCTGGCAGGGAAGTCGACGCTCAGCGATGCCGACATGAGCGCCGAGTACTTCAGCCATCCCGCGCCGGCGGGCAGCAGCAGCCAGCCGGCGCCGGACGGCCGCGTCTACGGCCCGGGCCCGCGCGTGCCGCTGTTCGCGATTTCGCCGTGGAGCCGCGGTGGCTGGGTGAACTCGCAAGTGTTCGATCACACATCGGTGCTGCGTTTCCTGGAGGCGCGCTTTGGTGTCGCGGAGCCCAACATCAGCCCGTTCCGCCGCGCCGTCTGCGGCGACCTGACCAGCGCGTTCAATTTCAAGACACCGAACGACGAAGCCCTTCCCACGCTTAACGGCCGCAGTACGCGCGCCGCGGCGGATCAGTTGCGCAGCGCGCAACAAGCGCTGCCCGCCGTGCCGTTGCCGCTTGATATGCAGTTGCCGATCCAGGCCAGCGGCACGCGGCCCTCTCGCGCGCTGCCCTATGAGCTGCACACCAGCGCGCGCTGCAACGCCTCCGGCGTAGTGGAGCTCCTGTTCTCCAACACAGGCACGCAGGCTGCGGTGTTCCACGTCTACGACCGCTACAAGCTCAGCCGCCTGCCACGGCGCTACGTCGTCGAAGCCGGCAAGCTGCTGAGCGACACCTGGAACGCGCTCCAGGACAACCTCGGCATGTATGACCTCTGGGTCATCGGCCCGAACGGCTACCACCGGCACATCAAGGGCGACACCAGCCGGATCGCCGATACCGGGACAGCGCCCGAGATCCGCGTGTGCTACGACATCACCAATGGCGATGTCTATGCCGAGCTGATCCCGGATCGCCGATACCGGGACAGCGCCCGAGATCCGCGTGTGCTACGACATCACCAATGGCGATGTCTATGCCGAGCTGATGAACACCGGCGACAAAGCCTGCAACTTCACCATCACGCCGCTGGCCTACCGCAAGGACGGCCCGTGGCCCGTCTCGGTCGCCGGCAAGGGCACCGACTCCCGCCATTGGTCCCTGGCGGCAAGCGGCCAGTGGTATGACTTTGCCGTGACCTGCGACAGCGACCCCGCATTCTACCGACGCTTTGCGGGGCGGGTGGAGACGGGCAAGCATACGGTGAGCGACCCGGCGATGGGGGTGAGCGGGGAAATGCCTGGCTGAACCAGCGGGAAGGGGAAGCCTTTGCATCGCGCAACAGAACGGCTCTTTGCCGAGCGGCAGCACCTCAAAATCTGCGACAAATGACAAAACGGTTGATGCTGTTCGGTGAAGATATGAACGCCATAGCGATCTAGCAGCATGTACCGAGTCGGAAGACGCTAACCCAACCCTGCCGCTGCGGCGGCTGACCGCCTTTCGACGGTCGGCCTGGCATACGTGCAGGCGTTACGTTAGCTCAGGTGCCGTCGGAAAACGTATCGCGATCTACCGTCGGTGAATGGGTCGGGGGTCCCAATCGCATGTGCGCCATCCGAGAGCGGATCCCGCTTGTCAATGGCGCGGCCACCGGGTCCGCGTGCTCAACGGCGGCGCCCATGCTCGAGCGACCCTCCCTGGGAGCCTCCCCAACGGGTGCACGCTCTCTCGTGCATCGGTCACGCGCGCAGGCTTGCAGTGCCAGCGTAGAAGCTGCGGGGTCAGAAAGAAGCCGCCCTTCAAGCGCACGAACTGTCGGAAGCCTCCGGAATAGGAAGAGATGCCGAGACAATCGACGAAGTTCTAGGATGCGTCGCGCTGCTCGACGGGCGGCGCGCTCTGCGCCAGCAGCAGGAAGCCTCCAGCGATAGCGAGATTCTTGAGGAAGTGGTTGAGTTGATTGCCAAACGTGACTGGGTCCGCCAGCCAGAAACGGTGAGCAATGAGCGCGCTGCCAAGCGTGAAGACCGCCATTCCCCAGGCTACGGCTCGGATGCGCCAGCCGGCGATCAGTGCAATGGCTCCGCCGAGCTCGATCAGGATGGTCACCGGCAGCGCAAGTTTGGGAAATGGTATGCCCAGCGCACTGAAGTAGGCCGTCGTAGCATTCCAGGCAAGTAGTTTGCGAATCCCGGCAATCAGGAAAAGAACGGCAATTAGTGCTCTGGCAGCTCGGATGACTGCCGTGTTCGTAGTCTTCACTATTGACTCCTTGTGGCAAACAGATGTGTCGTCTCGGGACCCGGGTCGACCGTGGAATGCGTTTGATCAATTCAACGAGAACAATCGGGCAGCATTTCCCCCAGGATCAGATCCTTCTCTCTTTCCGGAATGCCGAGCGATGTCACATGCGACATGTCGGCACCGATAAATGGGTCGTCCGCCCCCCATAGCAGCCGCTCCGCGCCAACGATCTCGCGTGCGGACATGATGGCCGGGCCATAGAACGAGCAGGTGTCGTAGTAGAGTCGACGCGCAAACTCGCTTGGCAGGCGTGTAATGTGCGCCCTGCAGTCCGGAAAGATGCGATAGCCATTGTCCAGACGCTCCAGGAGTCCAAGCAGCGATCCACCCGTATGTGCAACGATGAATGGGAAATTCGGATAGCGCTCGAACACGCCGGCGTAGATCATTCGGGTCAGTGCTGTGGTCGTTTCGTAGATGAAGCCTACGCGAATCGGTAGTTCGAATTCATCCATGTGGTCCGTACCCAGCGGCTGCATCGGGTGTTCCACCACCGGCAGACGGCGCCGGTCGATCTCCGCCCACAACTCCTCGAAGTCGCGATGATTCAGCGGTGCACCACCGATGTTGGAACCCATCGCGACGCCAACAAGGCCAAGCTCGTCTATGGCCCGCTTCAGCTCGGTCAGCGCGGCTTTTACATCTGCCATCGGCAAGACTGCAAGTCCGCGGAATCTCTGTGGATGCAAGTCGCGCATGCGAGCGTTTGCATCATTGATGCGGCGTGCCCAGATCACCTGATCATGCGCCGGCCATTCATACACGCTGGGACTCGAAAGCGAGAGAATCCGCAAGTCGACCCCAAGACGATCCATCGTGCGCACACGTTCGTCCGGATCGAAGAATTCATCCCGGAACCAGGCAACGGTGGTATTTCCCTTGCGAAGGAACGTTTGTCCTGTACTAGCGTTACGCGATACCGATAACCCCATCTGCGTAACCAGGGCATCAAGGTAGTCCTTGTCTATCACGTGCGCGTGTATGTCGATCTTCATTTGCACCTCCACAGGGTATTGCTACTTGACTCAACCGTAGCGACGTACTGGTCTCCCGGTAGCGCGCCCCAAAGTCGATCGTACGCATATCGTATGGTACGATACCATATCGTCAGAATGTACGTCAGTTCGTATGTTAGTCGATGGTATGGGCGTATACTTTGCAATGACTGCAATTGCAGTTGCTGCATCACTCCCTTCACAACGCTGAAACCATGGACGCAAAAAGAACCGTGCCACGTGCAGTGCGCCGGAAGCATACCGACGAAGCCAGGAATGAGTCAGCCGGAACTGACCACACGAGACCGCTCGCGGAGGAACTAGAACAGGAGCCACTGGGCTACCTGATCCGACACACGCATCGCTCGTTTACCCGTGTACTCGGGGAGCGCCTGCTGGACCACAGTATTTCGCCAGCGCAATGGACAGCGCTGCGCGCGCTTTGGCGTGAAGATGGCTATAGCCAGGTCGAGCTTGCGCAGCGTATCCGTGTCGAAAAGGCATCGTTGACTGCACTGTTAGAGTCGCTTGAGAAGAAGGGCTTGATTCTCAGGTCGCGCAGTGACGAAGACAAGCGCCGCTGGAATGTTCACTTGACCGAGACAGGGCGCTCGCTGGAAGCGGTCCTAATGCCCATTGCGCCGCAGATCGAAAAGCGGGCAGTCAAGGGTTTGACAAAAGAAGAAAGTGCCACGCTGCGCTCGCTTCTGAAGAAGGTCTGGGACAACTTGCAGTAGTGCATCGTCCTCTTGCAACGGCCCCGAAGGGGCCGCACGCTATTTGAGCGATCCTGCAGGCGATGAAACACCGGTCTCCACGACCGGCGATATCGCCGTCCGTGCATCCACTCTTCGGCTTTAATGCCGCGCGTCTTCAAAGTGCCGACGAGGCCTTCCTGGCCAGACCTCTGTGTGATGGCTCCGATGCCACCAACCCACAGACAAAAAAATAGCGCCGTGCCATCTTGACAACATCTTGTATGAATACATACGATATCAAACCGTACCGAATTTTACATGGCCCTCTCGGGCCGCGGATGGAAGAGACATGTCCAAGGCAGATCCAATTCCTCTGAAGGGTTCACATAGGCTGGTTTCCCGTTTGCTGCGCAAGGGCATTGGTGGCATCTCGATAGCTGTTGTTGTACTGGGCGCCACCGCGGCCCTTGCGCAAGATCTTTCGAAGAAACCGATTCACCTGATTGCGCCAATGGCACCGGGCGGTGCCGTGGATACCGTCTCTCGGCTGGTGGGACAGCAATTGTCCATCCAGCTCGGCCAGCCTGTGGTGGTTGAGAACAAGCCTGGTGCCGGCGGCATCGTTGCGGCCAGCTTCGTCGCCCGCTCCAGTCCAGACGGCTTTACCGTTTTCGCTGCCGATACTGGGCAGTTGTCGATTAACCCGAGTCTTTACAAGGCGTTGCCTTACGACGTCAGCAAGCCTTTCGTACCAGTCATGGAAGCGGTAACGACGCCGCTGTTCCTGGCGGTGAACGCTTCGCTGCCGATTCATTCGGTCAAGGAACTGATTGCGTATGCCAAAGCGCATCCGCTTTCCTATGGCAGCACTGGCATCGGCAGCGTGCATCAACTGAGTGTGGAGTCTCTGGCGCAGCAGACCGGGATGAAACTGACGCACGTTCCCTATAAAGGGGCATCCCCCGCCGCCGTAGCGCTGGCGGCCAATGAGGTCAGCCTTGCAGCCGCGTCTCTGTCATCACTGCGCCCCTATCTGGATAGCGGAAAGATCCGGCTGATCGCGGTTACCACGCGGAATCGCGCGGCTGTTATGCCGAATGTGCCTAGTGTGGCGGAATCCGGCGTTGCAGGGTTCGATGTAGCGGTGGGCATTGGCTTCGTGCTACCACCCGGCGCATCACAGAGCGTGGCAAACCGCTTGCATGACGGCCTCGCCAAGGCCATGGCGTCACCTGACGTCAAACAGAAGCTCGAAGCGCTGGGATGGGAAATCCGAGCGGGCTCGCAACAGCAATATGACCAGAGGATCAGAAGTGACGCAGCGATGTATCGCAAGGTCATCGAAGCAGCCGGCTTGCGTGTGGAATGAGCCGATTCTCGTCTGAAACTCGGAGCTGACAATTTACCTACGACATAAGAATACGGAAAGTGCCCGTATTGTGGAACGTATCGCCGCATCAAAGATTGGCGTCCGCGCACGTTCGATACTGCGCTGGGCACAATTCATGTTCGCGCTCCACGGGTGGTCGTTTGGGAACGACCCACGCCGGTATCTATGATGCGGGACGACTTGATGGGCTGCGATCAGCCAAACGTGAACGCATAGGCTTGCGCACCCGCATCAAGGAAGCAGATCTCGAACGTGTGCTCGCCCACGTCTCCCGCCTGCCGTACCAGCTGATAGAGCCGCGTTTGCGTGATGGCTCCGTTGCCATTGGCGTCGATATCGGCGCCGTGGCTGGTGCCCGGCGCCTTGCCGTCAATCTTCACCAGGAAGCGCACCGCTCGGCCATCGGGTGCCGGCCCCAGCACAAGGTGAAGATCGCGCGCATGGAAGCGGTACGTGATGCCGCCATCGGCACGATCGAGCGTGGCCTGCTCGGCCCCGACGGTCCACTGGCCCCTCAGTCCCCACTCGTTCAGTTCGAGGTTGCCGACGGTGTAGCCGTGTGACGCGTCCTGGCGAATTCCACCTGGCGATGCGAAATCCGATGCCTGGGCGTAGCCGACATAGGTTTCGCCTGAACGTACGTTCCGGAGGTCGGGCGCGGCTTGCGCACCCTCGGCGTCTGGCACCACCACGTCGCGCGACGAGAACGGGCGGCCCGCTTCGGCCAGCAGGGACTGAATCACGCGCTCCGAGTTGGCATAGTCACCTTCGCCGAATTGGTGATGGCGGATATTTCCTCGCGCATCCACGAAGTACGCGGCGGGCCAGTAGTTGTTGTTGAAGGCGCGCCAGATGCGGAAGTCGCTGTCCACGGCCACGGGGAAGCCGATCTTGAAGTCTCCGACCGCGCGGCGCACGTTCTCGGGGTTCTTCTCGAACGCGAACTCGGGCGTATGTACACCGATCACCGTCAGACCCTGGTCCTTGTACTTCTCCGCCCACGCGCGCAGATAGGGCAGCGTGCGGATGCAGTTGATGCACGAATACGTCCAGAAATAGACCAGCGTGACCTTGCCTTGCAACTGATCGCGCGACACGGGCGCCGCGCCGGCCCCGGTGTTGAACCACTTCACGGCACCGTCGAGCGACGGCAGTCGGCCTTCCACCGGCAGTCGGACAGGAAAGCCCACGGTGATGTCGTTGGCGGCGAGCAGCATGGGCTCGCCAGCGACCTGCGCATCGTTGACGTCCTGAAGGACGGGCGTGGTGGGCAAGCGGGGCGCCGTCGGCGCGGTCGTGTGTAGCCTCTCGACCAATGCCTGTTCCAGCCGTGCGGGGCCGCCCGTGGACAAACGGGCCAACAGGCCAGTGTCGGCGCCGACCGCAATCGCGGCTACGCCACCGAGCACGCCCACGCCAAGCCCACGGCGTAGCCATTCGCCGACGCCCATCGAGCGTTTCATCGCCGCGAACAGACGGCCGCCAATGCCCAGCGCCGCTGCCAGCGACGTGGCCGCGCCCGCCGCATAGGCCACCAGCAACAGGGAACTCTGCACGCTTGCGCCTTGCAGTGCTGCAGTTGTCAGCACGATGCCGAGAATCGGGCCCGCGCACGGCGCCCACAGCATGCCCGTGGCTACGCCCAGCATCAGCGATGCCCAAGGCGAAGCGTCGGCGCTGCTTCCACTGCCGGCCAGCCGGTTGCCCAGTGCCACGACCGGGTGCGTGAGCGCTTCGGCCAGCCTTGGCACCAGCAGCGACAATCCGAACGCCGCCAGCAATATCAGTGCGCTGTAGCGGCCGTATTCGTTGGCGCGCACGGCCCACGCGCCCCCACGGATGCCAGCGTGGCTACGGCGGCAAACGCCGACGCCATACCGGCCAGCATCGGCAGCCGGCCGCGCAGGAACGGCTTTGCGCTGCGGCTGAGCACGAACGGGAGTATGGGCAGAATGCACGGGCTCAGGATGGTAAGCGCGCCACCCAGATAAGCAAGGATTAGCAGGGTCATGATCGGGTTTCTTTCGAAGGCTTGGCCAGTGATCTGGTATGCCCCCAATTTGACGCCGCGCATCTATCGTGAATGTGTCACCAAAGGGGAACGTTGTACCGTTCTGTGGGTCCGGCGCGGCAAGATACAGTGCGATACACGACAACAGCGCGGCACCCTTCCGGCTTGGGATCGGCATGCGATTTGAGCACCTCTTGATGTCGCTCCCAGGCTTGCGCGGCATCGGTGCGTACTCGACGAGGATGGGCGACTCTGCGTAGCAGCAGTCCTCCCATTGGGATATAGACCATGGCCTCGGACACATCAGGACGCAGCTTGTTGTCCCTGACAAGGCGATGCCAGCGAATCCTTGAGTCTTCAAACAAGGCTCTTAAGGAAGCGGCTTCTGGGAAAAAGCTTGGACAGCGCCACTTCTGCTGGTATTGACGAAGTGTTGGGAAGAATCTATTGTTGGTACAGACATCCCGTTTTGAACGGGTCGAAACGCTTTCGGCACGGCGCGTGGCCGATTACTCACTCCTTGGCTCTCCCTGATCAATCGTTTTAGGAAGAGATAGTTTCTCCCCTCGCTTTGGGGATCACGATATCCCGGAAGGCGTTTCGGCCAAATGGGAAGGACTTGTCCTTTGTGCTGCGGGAGTCTGACATGCGATGCCGGCCGGTAGTGTGTACGTGGATCCCGCTGCTTCTTTTGGGATGTGCGCTTTCCTCGTGCTCCCGGCAAGCGGCTCCACCTCCGGCGCCGCCTGCACCCAAGGTCTCTGTCGCGCAGCCGATCGGGCGGACGGTGGTTGACTTCGATGAGTTCAACGGCCGTGTGGACGCGGTAGAAACGGTCCAGCTACGGGCCCGCGTGTCCGGCTACCTGCAGAAAGTCAATTTCCACGAAGGCGAGATCGTCAAGCAGGGCGATGTGCTGGTCACGCTGGATCGCGAGCCGTTCGGCGTGGAGATGGAACGCTTGGCCGCGGAAGTACGCCGCGCGACTTCCGCCCTTGCGCTGGCGCGCAACAACCAGGAGCGCGGCGAGCGGCTCGTGGCCACCAACGCCATCTCGCAGGAAGAATTCGACACCATCAGCAAGCAAAGGGACCAGAGCGAGGCCAACCTCGCCGCCGCCCGGGCGAGCCTGCGCTCGGCCCAGCTCAACTACGAGTACACCCAGGTGCGCGCGCCAATCACGGGCCGCGTGGGCCGGGCGCTGGTCACGCAGGGCAACCTGATCACCGGCGGCCTAGCCAATGGCACCCTGCTGACCACGATCGTCAGCCAGGACCCCATCTACGTTTTATTCGATGCCGACGAGAACGCCTTCCTGCGCTATGAAAAGCTCGCGGTGGCAGGCACGCGTACGAGCGGTCGGGAGGGCAAGAAGAAGGTGCTGCTTGCGCTCGGCGACGAGACCGAGTTCACGCGTGAAGGCGTCATGGATTTTGTCGATAACCGTATCGACCCAGGCACGGGCACCATCAAGGCGCGCGGCGTATTCGAGAACAAGGCGGGCCGCATTCTCACGCCGGGCATGTTCGCCCGCATCAGGCTGCCGGGCAGCGGCGAGTACGCCGCGCTGCTGATCGAGGACCGCGCGGTGATGACCGACCTGGGGCGCCGTATCGTCTTCACAGTCGATGCCAGCAATACCGTGGTCGTGAAACCGGTAGAGATCGGGCCGATGAACCAAGGCCTGCGCATTGTCCGCTCGGGCCTGGGCAAGGACGACCTGGTCATCGTGGATGGCCTGCAGCGTGCCAGGCCAGGCGTCAAGGTGACCCCGACCAAGGGCGCCATGCAGCCGCTCAAGCTGGTCGTTGCCCAGCCGGGCCCCGGTGACCAGGCCAAATAGGGGAGGCCATGCGCTTCGGCCATTTCTTCATCGATCGGCCCGTGTTTGCCTGGGTCATCGCGATCATGACGGTGGTGGTCGGGATCGTGGCGATGCTGCGCCTGCCAATCACGCAGTATCCCGACATTGCGCCGCCGACGGTCAGCATTACCACGTCCTATCCCGGTGCCAATGCCTCGGTTGTCGCGGAGACCGTGGCGCAGCCGATCGAGGAGCAGGTCAACGGCGTGGAAGACATGCTGTACATGTCCTCGACGGCCACCAACAGCGGCGGCCTGACCATCACGGTGACTTTCCGCTCCGGTACCGACGTGGACCGTGCGCAGGTGCTGGTGCAGAACCGCGTCGCGCTGGCGCAGCCGCGGCTGCCGCCGGAAGTGGTGCGCCAGGGCATCGACGTGCGCAAGCGCTCGCCGGACCTTGCCACCGTGTTCTTCCTCTATTCGCCGAAGGGTACGTACGACGTTGCCTACCTCAGCAACTATGCGCTGCTGCAGATCCGCGACGAACTGGCGCGGATACGGGGCGTGGGCGATGTGCAGTTGTTTGGCGCGCGGGAGTACTCCATCCGCGTGTGGCTCGATCCGGCCAAGGTTTCCGCGCGGGACCTGACGCCCTCCGACGTGGCCACCGCCATCCGCGAGCAAAACGTGCAGGTGGCGGCGGGCCGGCTCGGCCAGGCGCCGAAGGCCAGGGCCGACAATAGCTTCGAGCTGGTGCTGACGGTGGAGGGCCGCCTCACCGATGCCACGGAGTTCGCCGACATCGTGCTCAAGACCGGCGCCGACGGGCAGGTGGTGCGGCTGCGCGATGTCGCGCGCGTGGAGCTGGGGGCCAGGGACTACGGCCGGTTCTCGCTGTTCTCCGGCAAGAACGCCATCGCCATTCCAACCTACTTCACCCCGGGCGCCAATGCGCTCGAGACGCACAAGGCGATGATCGCCAAGATGGAATCGCTCAAGGCCGCCTTCCCAAACGATATTGCCTACGACGTCTACGATACGATTCCTTTTATCGAGCAATCCATCGAGGCCGTGATCCACACCCTGCTGGAAGCCATCGTGCTGGTGGTCCTGGTGGTGGTGGTGTTCCTGCAGACCTGGCGGGCCTCTCTGATCCCGCTGCTGGCCGTGCCGGTATCGTTGGTCGGCACGTTCGCCGCGATGGCCGCGTTCGGCTTCGGTCTTAACAGCCTCACGCTGTTCGGCCTGGTGCTGGCGATCGGCATCGTGGTGGACGATTCCATCGTGGTGGTGGAGAACATGGAGCGGCACCTGGCGGAGGGCATGGATGCCAAGCAAGCCGCTTACCGGACAGTTGACGAAGTCGGCGTGGCGGTCATAGGCATTGCCGTGGTGCTCACCGCCGTGTTCGTGCCGTCGGCTTTCATCACCGGCATCAGCGGCGAGTTCTACCGGCAGTTCGCCATCACGCTGGCGGTCGCCGAGCTGATTTCCGCCTTTAATTCGCTGACCCTGGCACCGGCCCTGGGAGCCATGCTGCTGCGCCCGCACGGCGCCAAGAAAGACTTCGTCCAGCGCGGCATCGACGGCGCGTTCGGCTGGTTCTTCACCCGCTTCAACAAAGTCTTCGACAAGGCGGGCAACGGTTATGGCAGCCTTTCCGGCAAGCTGATCCGCATGCCGCTGTTGATCGCCGTGTTGTATCTGGGGCTGGTGGCGCTGACCGCGCTTGGCTTTAAATCCGTGCCCAACGGCTTCGTGCCGACGCAGGATAAGGGCTACTTCGTCGTCGCGGTCAAGCTGCCGGACGGCGCGTCGCTGGACCGTACATCGGTACTGATGCGCCAGGCATCCGACGCGCTGCTGAAGATTCCGGGCGTGATCAAGGTGCCCATGTTTGCCGGCGTGGACATCTTCAACGGGTTCAGCGATTCGAGCAGCGCCGGGGTGCTGTTCCCGATCCTGGGCGAGTTCGAGAACCGCGCGGGCAAGGCCCAGTCCGCCGATGCCATCCGCGCCGACGCAATGCGCACGCTGTCCACAATTACCGGCGCCTTTATCGCGGCCTTCCCGCCGCCGCCGGTGAGCGGCATCGGCAATGTCGGCGGCCTCAAGCTGCAGGTGCAAGACCGCGGCGCAGAGGGCCTGCAGGCGCTGCAGAAGGCCACCGACGGGCTGATCGGCAAGGTCGCCACCGAGCCGGGGTTCGCGGGGGCCTTCACCACCTTCCGCAACAGCGTGCCCACCATTCGCCTGGACGTGGACCGCACCAAGGCAAAGTCCCAGGACGTGCCGCTCGCCAATGTCTTCGACTCGCTGCAGGCCTACCTGGGCTCGCTTTACGTCAATGATTTCACGCGGTTCGGCCGCAACTACCGGGTCTACCTCCAGGCCGACGCCGAATACCGCATGGAGCCCGAGCAGGTGGGCCAGCTCCGTACCCGCAATATGCGCGGCGACATGCTACCGCTGAGCACGCTGGTGACGGCGCGCGTGGACAGCGGACCCGAGGTGGTGAACCACTACAACATGTACACCTCTGCCGATATCAACGCGGTGACGCTGCCGACGACCTCCAGCGGCCAGGGCATTGCCGCGATCGAGCGGCTGGCCAAGGAAAACCTGCCCGCCGGGTTTTCCATCGAATGGACCGAGCTGGCCCTGCAGGAAAAACTGGCCGGCAACAGCGCGCTGTTCATCTTTCCGCTAAGCGTGCTGATCGTCTACCTTGCGCTCGCGGCCTTGTATGAAAGCTGGGCGATTCCGATTGCCATCGTGCTGGTCGCGCCGCTGTCGCTGCTGGCGTCGATCGGCGCGGTGTGGCTTGCGGGCGGAGACAACAATATCTTCACGCAGATCGGTTTCCTGGTGCTGCTCGCGCTGGGCGCCAAGAATGCAATCCTCATCGTGGAATTCGCCCGCCAGCTCGAGGAGGACGGCACGGCCACGTTCGAGGCTGCCGTGGAGGCGGCCAAGCTGCGGCTAAGGCCGATCCTGATGACTTCCTTTGCGTTTATCTTTGGCGTGCTGCCACTGGTAACGTCCAAAGGCGCCGGAGCAGAGATGCGCAAGGCGCTCGGCATCGGGGTGTTCGGGGGGATGATCGGGGTGACCATATTCAGCCTGGTGCTGACACCGGTGGTGTATGTGGCGATACGACGGCTATCGGCTCGCCGCAGCAAGCCTTCGGCGCCAACCGTTCCTGCCGCGCCAGCGGAGGAGGGTGGTCATGGCTAGCGCGCGACGCACGGGTTGCGCATTGGCGCTGGCCAGCGCGCTGGTGTCGGCCCTGCCCGGCTGCGCCGTCGGCCCGGATTACAAGCAGCCGGACACGCCATTGCCCGAGCTGTTGATCAGCGCGCCAGATGCATCGGTGGCCGGACAGCCCGAGGTCCGCTGGTGGGATAGCCTCGGCGACCCCACGCTGACCCGCCTGATCGAGCAAGCCGTGCGCAGGAGCCCTTCGATCAGGATTGCGCAAGCCCGTATCGACGAGGCACGGGCCGACTACCGGATCTTCTTCTACGATTATTTCCCGCATGGCCAGGTGGAGGCTTCGTTCGAACGACAGGAGCAGTCGACGGCCACGCTGTCGCCGGGGCAGCCGCGGATCGGCAATTTCTATTCAGTTGCCGCCACCGCCAACTGGGAAATCGACGTGGTCGGACGTACCCGCCGCTCGGTGGAAGGGGCAGCGGCGCGCGTGCAAGCGAGCGAGGCCAGCCTGCACGATGTCCAGGTTTCCCTCATCGCGGAGGTAGCCAGGAGCTACGTGACGCTGCGCGGCTCGCAGCGGCGCTTCCTGCTAGCGGTGCAGAACGCGCAGACCCAGAGGAGACGCTGCAGCTCACCCAGAACCGCCTGGAGGCCGGGCGCGGGAATGCGCTGGACGTGGCGCGCGCGCAGTCCCAGTTCGACTTCACCATGGCTTCGGTGCCGCTGCTTGAGATTCTAATCGAGCAGTCCCGCAACCGCCTGGCCGTGCTGACCGACCGCTTTCCCGAGGAGCGCGACGAGACGCTGCTGGCAACGGCGCCGATCCCCGAGACGCCGCCCACATTGAATATCCCGCCACCCCGGGATCTGCTGCGACGCCGTCCCGACGTACGTGTCGCGGAACGGACGCTGGCGGCATTTACCGCCGATATCGGCGTGGCAACCGCCGATCTCTATCCGCAGATATCGGTGTCGGCGCTGGCGGGCTATGTATCTCCGGTTTTCTCGGGCATCGGGCAGTCGCGCTATGACACCTTCACGATCGTGCCGGGTATTCGCTGGGCCTTGTTCGACCTGCATACCGTGCGCGCACGCATCCAGGCGTCGGACGCCCGGCAGCAGGGCGCCCTGGCGAGCTTCGAGCGAATCGTGCTCGGCGCGCTCGAAGATGCCGAGAATTCGCTATACGGCTACGGCAGGCAACTGGCGCGGCGGCGCTCGCTGGAATCCAACGCGCAGGCGGCGGATCGCGCCGCGGTGCTGGCGCGCCAGCGCTATCGGGACGGCGCGGCCAGCTTCCTGGACGTGCTGGATTCAGAGCGGTCCCTGCTGACCGCGCAGGACCAGCTGGCGCAGACGCAGCAGGACACCGCGCTGGCGCTGGTGGCGGTGTTCACGTCGTTCGGCGGCGGGTGGGAAGCCTTCGAGGTGGGAAAGGATGGCGTGTCAGATTCAAGCACTGCATTACCGCACCAGCCGTCAGAGACGGCGCCAGGCTCGGAGGGCAAGCCGAGTTTCGCGCGCTGAATTTATTCCTGCAGACTGCATCCGGGTTGGGCTAGCACTCGCGCTACCAGCGAATCTGCTGGCTTCTGATCCATTGTTCGCTGCATGCCGATCCAGCTCGTTTTGGCGCCGGGTTCGCCATCACTCTTGCGCCCAAGGAATCCGCCCAGAGAGGCCACCAGGCGAATCATCTAATTGAGCGTAACTGGTGTCTTTGCTGGTGCGGCGTGTTCGGCGCTGATCGCCGAGATCCGTATCGGCTAAGGGAGACATCGCCCAAGCCATTTCGGCCACCGCGGCTTCCGCATGGCCGCGCCAGCTTCTGGCGCGGCCATATTGCTTTTCGCGCCACTGTGTGCCTTATTCGCCTCGACTTTCCTGCTCTCCCGTGCCTTCCCATGGCTATTCCGGGACGCCTCGCCGCCGTTTCCTTTCCTTTTTGTACGCATTTGTATCAGCCGACGGCACCGATACGTTCCCTGACACTACGGCCCGTATTTCGCTACGGGCGCGATACGTGAGCCGTCTTAAATACGTTCCGTGGCAGCGCAACGCACAACCGACGAAGCGAAAACGCTGCTTCGCCATAGCTGACAACGCAAACCGCATTTCTCAAACCAATCAATGCAAAGGAAACTGATCGTGTCCAAGAACTACGCCAAGCGCCTCGTCCTCGCCGTCGCCCTGGTTGCCGCCGCTGCCGGCGCGGAGGCTTCCGTCCTCGATGCCCGTGACCCGTACTTGGGTGGCGCCCGCTCCGTCCAGGATGCCCGCGATGTATTCAGTGAAGGTGCCCATTCGGCGACAGACGCCCGCGACCCGTACGCGGAAGGCGCACGTTCCGTGCAGGACCAGCGCAGCCCGTACTACGACGGCGCACACACCATCGCTGGCATGGACCGCACCGGCCTGTCGGCCGATCCGGCCCGCGCCGTCGATCCGTACTACGACGGCGCCCGCACCATCGCTGGCATGGATCGCACCGGTGTGTCGGCCGATCCGGCCCGCACGGTCGATCCGTACCTCGATGGTGCCTATGCCTGATCGCCGCCCATCGCACAACCCTCGTCAATCCGCTGTTGAACACCCATTGAACTGTAGAAGGAGCGCATTATGACCCGCATCGAGAAAGTCCTGTACACCGGCAAGGTCCACATCACGTCTGGCGGCCGCGATGGCACGGCTCGAAGCGATGATGGCAGGCTCGACATCGAACTGTCGTCGCCGGGCAGCAAGGGGCAGGGCACCAACCCGGAGCAACTGCTGGCCGCCGGCTGGTCGGCATGCTTCATCGGTGCCATCGGCCTGGCCGCAGGCAAGCAGAAGATCAAACTACCGGAAGACTTGTCCGTGGATACGGAAGTGGACCTGGGCACTGCGGGCATCGAGTACTTCCTGCAGGCACGCCTGCGCGTGCATATCCCCGGTATCGAACGAGAGGTGGCTCAGGCGCTAGTAGACACCGCGCACCGTACGTGCCCGTACTCGAAGGCGCTGCATGGCAACGTCCATATCGAAACCGTGCTGGTCTGATCCCTGCACCCCTCGCTCGCCGTGCGGACGAGGGGCAAGACATCCAAACTCTGAAGCCTGAATCATGCGTAACCTTATTCGTGCCATCCTGGCCGCAGCCGGCATTGCTGCGATCTATACCTTCGGCACCGGCGCCATTGCGGAGAGCCCCAAGGTGGGCGATCAGGGCAAGGCCCCGGAGTTCGCGAACATCGACCACTGGCTTAATTCGGAACCGCTGACGATGCAGCAGCTGCGCGGCAAGGTAGTGCTGGTGGATTTCTGGACATACTCGTGCATCAACTGCGTGAACACGCTGCCGTACGTCAAGCAGTGGCACGACAAGTACAAGGATCAGGGACTGGTTGTAGTGGGCGTGCACACGCCGGAGTTTCCGTTCGAGAAGTCGACGGACAACGTGCAGGCAGCGCTCAAACGCTTCGACATCCGTTACCCCGTGGCGCAGGACAACATGTATGCAACATGGTCAGCGTTCCGCAACCAGTACTGGCCCGCTACGTACCTGATCGATGCCAACGGCCGCATCGTCTATCAGCACTACGGCGAGGGACAGTACAAGGAGACGGAAGCGGAGATTCAGAAACTCTTGGCGGAACGCAAGGCAGCGCAGATGCAGTAAAGGGGCTGGTCGCCCGTTGCTCACAAGAGCTCTCGTTGCCACACCATGCCACCTACAACAGCGCTGGCTGATATGTGCGACCAGGACGATCGCCACGCATCCATCGCGCGGTCGTCTGGGCACATTCACGCAATTGCCTACAGCGTCGCCCCCCGCTCAGGCTTCCTGGGACTCGCCTTGCGTTCGCAGAACCTTCACTAGGTGTTCGCCGTGCATCTGTGCGTAGTCATGGGCAAGCTTCTCGGCTTCCGTCGTGTCCCCCTGCAGGATTGCCGCGGCCATATGCTCATGCTCGGCATAGATGGCTTCGGAATATTCCATCAATTTTGTGGTCATCAGGATGTACAGCATGACCGGATCGCTGATCAGTCCATACTGGACGATGAGGCGACGATGCCGTGACAGCGCAACGACGGTCTTATGAAAGGCCAGGTCGGCCTCAGCGATGCGTCTGCGGTCCATATCCGCGATGGCGGATTTCAGATCCGCCAGGGCCTCGTGTAGTCGCTTGCGGCCGGCATTGTCGATGTTTGCGGCCGCTAGCCGTGCGGCCATCCCTTCCAGGTTACTGCGCAGTGTATAGAGTTCCCACGCGTCTTCTGCTGAAAGCGATACGACTTCCCATCCGGTATACGCGTGCTGGATCAGCAGGCCTTCAGTAGCCAGGCGCTGCATGCCTGCGCGAACCGTCGAGCGGGAAAGGCCGATTTGCGTCGCAAGGGAGATTTCCGTGAGCTTTGAGCCAGGCGCCAAATCACCGGAAAAGATGGCGTCCCGGATCCAGTCGGCAGCCTGTCGGTCCAGGCTGCGCTTGTCAATTTCAACGCGAGTACTCATGTTTGCTTGTCCTGGCAGGCTGGGCTCCATCGCCATACCGGAAACGCCCGCCCATCCTGTCTGCCGCAACGGGAAAGATGCTTGCCATGATACCGCCAAACTGCATCATGATTGTTAATTGTGGCCAATTAGTTGTTGGCAGCCGCAAAACCATAGGCCGTGTTGGCGTCACTTCGCCAGCACGGGCCGCTTCGGGATGGCTCAGAGCCTTCCCGTCGCCCGCCGCACTTCGTACGCTTGCAAGTTCATCCAGCAGATCCGGTGCACGGTATCGTCCAGCCCATGTGCCCTGGTGTGGCCCAGCATGTAACCGACAATGTGCTCTCCTTCGATCGATGATTTCCTTTCCAGGTCGCGCAATATCGACGGGACATAGGCCGATTCCTTGTTGGCGAACAACTGGCGGTACTCCGCAAGGAATGCCTCGGTCATCGGATATCCCTCTCGCGTGGCGACCTCGGCATGGATCGAAAGCACCTGGTAGAAGAGTTCGGTGCCACCAGGCACCCGGGCGATCTCTCCGACGCTTGCGCGCAGGAGCGTGGTGACGGTGGCCACCGTGGAAAGGTGGACCAGTTTCTCCCAAAGGTTGCGCATGATGTCGGGGACGGCGCTCGCCACCACGCCGCCCTGGGGGAACGCACGTTGCAGCGCTTGCACGCGGTCACTCATGACGCCGGACTGTTCGCCGAACTTGATGTAACACCAGTCATTGAGATGCTGAATCGTTCCATCACTGTCGAGTGTGACGATGATTTTCGCCTGGCCGCCGAGCACGCGGTTGGCGCCGAATACGGCGTTGAGCTTGTCGATGTGCTCCATGCCGTTCAGCAGCGGCAGGATGGCGGTATTTGGGCCTACGGCAGGGCGGATGGCTTCGATCGCGGAATCCAGATCGTAGGCCTTGCTGGTCAGCAGGACGACATCCCAGTTGCCGCTTAGTTCGTCCTTCGTGACGGTTTTCACGGGCGCATGGAAATCGCCATATTGGCTGCGAATATTCAAGCCATCGCGTTCGAGAATGGCGCGCCGCGCGGGGCGCACAAGGAAGGTGACGTCCGCACCTTGCTGGACCAGCCGGCCGCCGTAGTAGCCTCCGATCGCACCAGCACCGAGAACCAGAATTCGCATAGGGACTCCATCAAAGGATTGTTGTACATGGCCAAGGCGCAATGACTGCTTGTGCCTTGAACCCTGAGTCGAAAGCATTCAGTGCCGGACTTCCTCTCGCAGCAAACGCTGCGGCATGGCGGCGAGCAGGAGAACAGCTCCGATTACCAGGGCTGCCGCGAAGGTGTACAGGCCGTAGTCCAGCGACCCCGTCGTCGTCTTCACCCAACCGAGCATGGATGGGCTGGCGAAGCCACCGATCAGCCCGATACTGTTGATGACGGCAATCCCTCCCGCCGAGCCGGAACTGGAAAGATAGGAAGTCGGGATCGTCCAGAACAGAGGCATCGCGGTCAGAACGCCCAGTGCGGTGATCGACAGCACAATCAGCGCAATGGGCAGGCTTGTATGGACGAATGTCACGGCTACCAGGCCGATGGCGGCAACGATCATGCCCAGCGCAACGTGCCAGCGGCGCTCACGTGTCTTGTCCGAATGCCTGCCGATGATCACCATGCCGATGCTCGTGACCAGATAGGGAATCGCCGTCAGGATGCCAATGTGCAAGGCGTTGGTCACGTGGTAGCTGCGAACCATCTCGGGGAGCCAGAAGCTGATGATGTAGAGGCCAGCGGCAATCGTGAAATAGATGATCGACAAGGCATACAGCCGCGGGTCGCGCAGTGTCTTCAGGAAGGAGTGATCGTGACCATGTGAGTCTGTGGTACCCACTTCGCGGGTCACGACCTCTTTTCCCTGGCGGACAGCCATCGGGCATCGGCCGGCTTGTCGGCAAGCACAAAGATGACGAGCACGCCAAGGATAACGGACGGGACCGCCTCGATGAGGAACAACCATTGCCAGCCGCCCAGCCCTGAGGTATCGCTCAAGTTGGCCAGGATCCATCCGGACAAAGGTCCACCGATGATGCCCGATACCGCGATCGCCGACATGAAGAGCGTGATGATTTTTCCCCGCATCATGGGCGGATACCAGTACGTCAGGTAGAGCACGATGCCGGGGAAGAAGCCGGCTTCGAAGGCGCCAAGAAGAAAGCGGGCCACATAGAATTGCGTGGGGCTCGTGATAAAGGCGCAGCTTGCCGAAATGACACCCCAGACGACCATGATGCGCATCAGCGTCTTGCGTGCGCCAATCTTCTCTAGCAGCAGGTTGCTGGGCACCTCGAACAAGAAATAGCCGATGAAGAAGATGCCGGCGCCAAGGCCATAGACGGCATCTGAAAAGCCGAGGTCATGCTTCATCTGAAGCGCGGCAAAACCGATGTTGACGCGGTCCAGATAGGCAAACACATAGCAGATGAAAAGGAACGGAATAATGCGCCGCGTGACCTTGGTGTAAACGCGCCGGACTTCGTCGCTTGTGTGTATGGCCGCACTGCGTTGCTGCGCCGCCGAGGTGGAAACTGTCGTCATGATCCTGCCATCCGTTCAGATTGTTGTGAGACTGATGGCTTCCGAGGGGAGTCTGGTCGTGTCAATCCACGACAGGTCTCCACCCCGCCTCGAAAGCTGACTGGAAGTAGTAAGTGGTGATCAGGCGTGACGGGCAAAGGCGTTCCCGCCTTTGGCATTGTTTCCCTCACGCCAGGGATTGGGCTTACAGACCGAGATGGCTGCGGCGGACCTGTGGAGGATGGGCGCGCAGAACTTCTTCGATCGGGTCGCAACCCCAGCCGGGCGCTTTCGGGACCTGAATGGCACCATTCACGATCTCGGGCGTATGGGTGAACAACTGGTCATCCCAAGCCAGCCGATCCACGTCGACCTCCATCACGCGCAGGTTTGGAACCGCCGCCGCGAAATGAACGTTCATCATGGTCGACAGGTGGCTATAGAAGTTGTGCGGGGCGATGTTGACGTCAAAGGCGTCTGCCACGTTGGCGATCTTCATCGCTTGCCACACGCCGTTCCAGACCGCGTCGATGATGGCCACATCCATCGACTGCGCCTGGAAATAGGGCAGGAACTGGCGGATACCAAACAGCGTCTCGCACGCTGCAATCGGTGCGTGGCTCCGTTGGCGGATGTATGCCATGGCCTCCGGATTGTAGATATCGAGCTCGACCCAGAACAGGTCGAAGTCCTTGATGGCCTTGATCAGCGAGAGATAGCCCTCGGTGCGCGCGTTGAAATTCAGGTCCAACAGGATGTCGACATCCGGACCAGCACCATCGCGAAGCGCTTCGAGGTGCGCGCGCAGATTGCGCAGCAATGCCTTGTCCACGTTGAGCGACGGCGCGTAGGGCGAGCCGAAGCCAGCCATCCACTGGCGCGGCTTGCCGTTCTCGTTGACGAAGAGGTTGGTCTTGAGCGCGGAAATCCCGGATTTGCGCGCGTCCTCGCCAGCCTTCTTGACACCGTCCAGATCGACGATGGCCGGTTGGTAGAGCTTGGGATGGCTGATTCGCCACGTTGCGCAGTGAGACCAGTAGATCGGGATGCTGTCTCGGTGCTTGCCGCCTAGCAATTGGTAGACCGGGACCCCCAGCGATTTCGCTTTCGCATCGAGCAGCGCGTTCTCGATGGCGCCAATGGCCTCGGCGCTGAGCCCATAGGGAGCCGGGCGCAAGGAAGCTGCAAGCCGGCCATACGCCTCCTCATGGTCATACACGGATTTGCCAATCAGACGGGCCCCCAGTTGCTCGATGACCGCGGTCAGGCCGGGCGGGCCAAACGATTCGTCATACTCGCTCCAGCCGACCGTTCCGTCGGAGGTCACCACCTTCAGGAAGTAGTAGTTTCGCCACCCGGCATCGCAGGAGATGGTCTCGAAGTGCTCAATACGCATGGTTGTCCTCGTCAGTGATAACAGATAACTTTTATTGTTAACAATTAATAATTAATCTAGGCGAGGGGGTGCAGAGAGGCAACTAAGGTAAACCCTAGGTGGCCGCGTGACGACGCATGGGTCGGCGAATAGCCGTTACTGCCGTTTCCCGCGTAGTGCGCGCGAAGAGCGCGAATACGCCGCCGCTCCTCCAGACTGTACGGTTGACCGCCGGCGGCATTACCCCGGCTGCGACTCTTTCGTCGCACTCGATGAACGGGCAGGCGATTTATTCCTTGATGTAACAATTCATGTTCCGTTCGATGGCTTTATTGACAAAAAGGCGCCGCCTAGAGTCTTCCCCGCGGACAACGACCGCATAACAACGATTTCATTAAGGAGAGGACAAATGTCATCATTGACGCGACCATTGGCGGTGTTTTCGACTGCCATTTTTTTGCTTGCTGCTGCCGGAACCAACGCGTTTGCTCAGGCGAGAACGACACTTCAGACGATCGACTTCCCACAGGGCTACGAGACAATGGCCGTGATTGCTGAACTAGAGCCAGGTACCTGCACGGGTCGGCATGCTCATCCAGGGATTGAAAGCGCCTATGTGCTGGAGGGAGAGGCTGTCGCGAAGTTCGATAATAAGCCGGACTTGATTCTCAAAGCCGGGGGCCGCTGCAATTCGGGCCCCGAGAAATGCATAACGTGTGTAATGTCGGCAGCGGGCGGTTCAAGGCTCTCGCCCACTATATTGTTTAAAAGGGCAAGCCGTTAGTATTGCATGCTCAGTGACATTCATCAAATTGCTGCAATAGAAACGCGATTGGTTTGCCTGGCAGTTTTTCAGTTGTTAGGTTTTGTGCAGTGTAAAACGCAGCACGGTGATGAGCCGCGCATTTTCCCTGAGGAGTAGTGGTCATGCTGAGACAAACAAAAGCAGCGGTGTCATTTATCTTGGTTGCCTTCTTGTTAATGATGGAAGGCGCGCCAAATGCGCACGCAGGCTCCAAACTACCGGATCCCGCCAAGGCCGGTGTCGCCGAACAGCTTTTTCGGTTGGATTGTGGCCGCTCCCTTGCAAACGACGAGTCGGTATGGACGCCCGGCGAGAACGCTGGACACAGTATCGAGTTCTCATCTACTTGCTGGCTGATAAGGCATGGAAGCGAATGGTTGCTTTGGGATACGGGCGTTCCTGAAGCAGCGTTCAACGACCCCAAAGGTTGGTCCACTTTACCGAAATTGATCGTCTATCACCTCGACAAGACAGTGACAGATCAACTCGCCGAAATCGGGCTGAAGCCAGGCAATATCGCTCGGGTTGCAATATCGCACACACATGGAGACCACATAGGTAACGTGAGCTTGTTCCCCAACGCCACAATTCTGATGCAGCAGGCTGAGTATAGCTGGATACATTCCCCCAACGGGTCGAATGACAACGTAAATCAATTGATGGCACTGGCGCGTAAACTTTTGGGCGCGCCGAAGAACCTTCAGCTTGTCGACGGTGATACCGATGTGTTCGGCGACGGGAGCGTCATTTTGGTTTCCACGCCAGGGCACACTCCCGGCAGCCAGTCGCTGCTAGTCCATCTCAAGAATTCTGGCTTCATCATCCTGTCGGGCGATGTTGTTCATTTGGAAGGAAATTTCGAGAAAAACATAGTTCCGTCATTGAATACCAACAATGCAGAATCAATCGCTTCAATGGAAAAAATCAGGCAGTTGATTGCAACGTACAATGCGAAGCTCTTCATCAATCATGACAAGAAGCAATCCAACAAGCTTAAGCTGCTCCCTGCTTTCTACGACTAAGGTTTGGTGATTGGTCATTGCACCCTGGCAGGATTGAGTGCGCCTGCCGGGGTCGTCATCTAACAAACGTCAAATGCAAAAACGCGGCGAAAGCACGAGGAGACGGAAAGGAGCACTTCTCGGTTCGCCCAAAAGCTGCGGTAGCAGAATTTGTGGGTATCGCTAGCGAAGTAAGACGCCTCGGTGCCAATTCAGCAGCGTCCACGCAGTATCGCGCCGACGGTGCGCATGATTTGTACCAACCGCGCATTACTGTTTGTCCATGGTGGCTATTCGAATCCAGCGTGGATCCGCCTAGACTTATCTCCATGGACACCGCTGGCCGGATCGGCCAGGACGCCGAATCCATTTATTCGAGAGTTACCATGAGCACGTCGCAAAAAGTCGTCATTGTTACTGGTGCGTCACAAGGCATTGGTGCAGAACTGGTCAAGGCTTTCCGCAAACGCGACTACCGCGTTGTCGCAACGGCACGGACCATCAGGCCGTCGGATGATCCCAACATTCTGACGGTGGCGGGCGATATCGCCGACCCGACTACCGCGCGCCGCGTGATTTCGGAGGCTGTGGCACGCTTCGGCCGCATCGATACGCTGATCAACAACGCCGGCATCTTCGTTGCCAAGCCATTCACTCGGTACACCGCTGAAGACTACGCAGCGGTTACGGGCGTGAACCTCGCTGGCTTCTTCCATATCACCCAGCTCGCCATTGCCGAAATGGAGAAGAACTCGAGCGGGCACGTTGTCAGCATCACGACCAGCTTGGTCGACCACGCAATCAGCGGTGTCCCTTCAGTGCTGGCATCGCTGACGAAGGGCGGTCTGAACGCCGCCACGAAATCGCTTGCGATCGAGTACGCAAAGCGCGGCATTCGCGCCAACGCCGTCGCGCCGGGCATCATCAAGTCGCCGATGCACGCGCCGGAAACGCACGAGGCGCTCGGGGCACTGCACCCGATTGGTCACATGGGCGAGATGAGCGATATCGTGGACGCCATCTTGTATCTGGATTCGGCGCCCTTCGTGACGGGCGAAATCCTGCATGTCGACGGCGGCCAGAGCGCTGGTCACTAAAGCACTCCCGGGCGCCGCTGTCCGGCGCCCGTGTGCGTCAAACGTCAATAAAGGAGTTTGCGATGTCGATCGAAAAGGTTCTCTACCGTGCTAACGCCCAAGCAACCGGCGGCCGTGATGGCCGTGCCGTGGTACCGAAAGCCGGACTGGAGCTGAAGCTAACGAAGCCGAAAGAACTTGGTGGAGGCGGAGGGCAAGGCACCAACCCGGAAGAGCTGTTTGCTGCCGGGTACAGCGCATGCTTTATCGGCGCAATGCAATTCGTTGCTGCGCGCGACAAGATCGCCATGCCCGCTGGGGTCGCAGTCGACGGAAGTGTCGGCATCGGTCTCATTCCCAATGGTTTCGGCATCGAAGTCGAGCTGAAAATATCGCTGCCGGGCATGCAACGGGAGGCCGCTCAGGGCCTGATCAACAAGGCCCACGTCGTGTGCCCATACTCGAACGCGACGCGGAACAACATCGACGTGACGCTCACGCTCGTCTAACTTGCGAATCCTGTTACCAACAGTTGATCCCCCTCGTAGTCAGCGCACGGGCTCACGAAAACTGGTCCCGCATTGCTTCCCACTTCGACCTGCTGCTCGACCGCCCGTAAGCCGTCAACGTGCTCGAGCAGACCATTCTGCAACTCGCCATGCACGGACTGCTTGTGGCCCAAGAACCGAAGGATGAGCCTTGGCGCCGACGGCTGACTGGCTCAAATGCAACCGGCGCCCCGCGCCGGTAACGCTGCGTACGTCCGCGACCGTGACGAACGTGTGCAGCAGAGCGGTGTCGAGCGGCACTCTCTATTTGACGTTGAGGCGCTTCGCTGTGGTTGCACTGGCGAGTACCCCTTGTTGCCTCGCTTCCACTTGACCACCACAGGAGCTTTCTGACATGGCTCAACTGCTTTACATCGAATGCTCGCCGCGCAAGCAGGACTCGGCTTCCATCGAAGTCTGCCGCGCCTTTCTTGATGCCTACCACGAGACCAATCCGGCGGACACCATCCAGACGCTGGACGTCTGGAACCTGGTGATGCCGGAATTCGACGGCCATGCGATGGCGGCGAAGTACGCGAGCCTTGGCGGCACGGCACTGACGTCGGCTCAGGAGTCGGCGTGGAGGCGCATCGAGGAACTCGCGGCGCCATTTCACGCGGCGGACAAATCGCTGTTCGGCATACCGCTGTGGAATTTCGGCATTCCGTACAAGCTCAAGCATCTGATCGACGTCATTTCGCATAAGGATGTGCTGTTCACTTTCGACGGCACGGGTTTCGCTGGCAAGCTCGCAGGCAAGAAAGCGGCGGTCGTCTACGCGCGCGGGCTCGATTACTCGTCGCCGGGATCGTTTACCCCAGCACGCGAATACGACCTGCAGCGACCTTATGTCGAGATGTGGCTGAAATTCGTCGGGGTCACCGACGTGCAAGGCATCCTGGTCGAGAAGACCCTGCTGGGGGCGCACAGGGAATCCGGACGGTTCGAGGCGGCGGAAGAGGCCCGCGCGCTGGCGCGCTACTTTTGACACGAGGCCGCAGCTAACTCGGTTTCGAACGGGGCGGCCATCGCGTTGCCGTGGCCGCCTCACAGCGAGTCTGGGCGAAACCTACGCTCGAATGTCCGCTGAAACTGGCAGGCAAGCGACCTCCGTCGTCCGATTGCCGGTCGGCTCTTCCCGACCCGTTCCGGCCCTTCAGTTAGTTTCTGCGAATGTCACGAACGCGCTCCAGAGCTGCCGTTCTGCCCCACAATGAAACGACGTATGTGCTGACCACAGGAATTCTCCTTGCGCGGTTAGCGAGCGCGACGCGAAGGACGCCACTACGGCGTCGTCTGCATCTTTGCGTTCAGCGCAGCGACCGGAAACTTGCGCGAACCTCTTCCGAGAAAGCCTGTGGCTGCTCCCAGGCCGCAAAGTGCCCCCTTTGGGGAGGCGGTTGTAATGAATCAGTTTGAGATACGCCTTCTCTGTCCAGCTCCGCGGGGCGGCGTAGATCTCATCTGGAAAGACGCTGACGGCGACCGGGACGGCGACGTGCTTCGGGGCGAAAAAGTTGAGCTTGTTTTCCCAATACAGTCGAGCCGACGAGACCCCCGTCTTCGTCAGCCAATAGAGCGTGATGTTGTCGAGGATGTCGTCTCGCGTAAGTCCCTCGGACTGACCGTCAAAGACGCGTGCGATGAGCGCCTGACTGCTAGCGTCGTGGTCGAGTATCCAAGCGGCGAGGCCGACAGGTGAATCTTCAATCCCGTACAACGTCTGCGGGCGGTTCGCCATCTCCTGGGCGTAGCCAAGGCCGTGCTTGTAGAAAAAGTCGAGCTGATCGTACGCGTGCCTCTCGTCGGCCGAGAGGTCGGCCGGCGCAGGCTTGCCGAACTTGAGTGCCTCTGCAATGTTGTCCGGTACGGTGGCCGGCATATTGGTGTGAATGCCGAGCAGTTCCGGTGGCGCCAGGAGGGCCATCTGCTCCGTGACAGCGTTCCCCCAATCGCCGCCTTGCGCCACATATCGCGTGTATCCGAGGCGCTTCATGAGTACGACCCAGGCGCGCGCGATGCGAGCAGGATCCCAGCCGGTCGTGGTCGGCTTGCCTGAGAACCCGTAGCCCGGGAGCGACGGAATCACGACGTCGAAAGCGTCCGATGCAGTCCCGCCATGGGCCGTCGGATCGGTCATCGGATCGATAATCTTCAATTGCTCGATGATCGAGCCGGGCCACCCGTGCGTGACGATGACCGGCAACGCATTCTGATGTTTCGAACGAACGTGGACGAAATGAATGTCGAGCCCATCGATCTCGGTGATGAATTGCGGCAGGGCGTTCAGCCTCGCTTCGACCTTGCGCCAGTCGTAATCTGTGTTCCAATAATGCGCGAGTTTCTGCATCGTCGCGAGCCGCACGCCTTGCGATGCATCCGTTACCGTTTCCCGCTCAGGCCACCTTGTCGGCTTCTGGGGACGGCTCAAGACCGCCAGTTTGCACGGAAGAAAGTTCGCCACCCGGCGGGAGGCCATGGACGCGGTGCTGGACTGGATAGCCTTTTATAATCACCGACGGCTGCATTCCACGCTGGGTTATCTCAGCCCCATGCAATACGAGCAACGCTGGCATGCGGCACAGCGTAAAAAGGCCGCATAACCCGAGAGCTAAGAGCTACACCAAACAGGGGCAACATCAGGGTACCCGCATCTGGGCTCTGGCGCGCATGCACTTCTAGTGTCTTGAATCACGAATTCGCTGAGGAAATGGGTCTGTCGAGAAGGCGCGGGAGCCTGGGAACAAAGGTTAGTATGGCGCGACACCTTCTCGGGTACGAAGGGGAACGAGCGCGATCCGATCTACGACGCCGGTGTACAACCCGGCAGATTGCTGCTTGCGACCTCCCGGGCAGACTACTTCGTCAACGCCGCGTTCCGGCGAGAACTGCGGCAGGTGCGCAATCGCGGCGAGGCGCTCAACGCGCTCAAGCGTGCGATCTACACCGGGCGAGTGGGGGTGCAGGTCAAGCGCGTCGACGAGGTGCAGGCGGTGGCCGACGCGCTGAGCTTGCTGGCCAACAACATGTATTCCAATGTGAACAGAAAAATCAACCTAATCAACGAAGTGCAGATCGCTCCCCGCGCCGTTGCCGGCTCGGCGTAAAAACGAGTAAGCCCCATTGTGGCCGGTAGGCGTTGGATTGAACATCCGGGCATTTGCCAGTTCTGAGCACTCTACTTATAAAGCGTATCCCGCCTGGTGGGAAACTGATTTGCTGGGATGGTGTGCCGCGTCGCTCGGCTTTCGCATAAAGTCACATCATGGTGACGGCTAGACGATCCGAATCTCCTAGCGTCGCCGCACAGAGTGTCTTCCGCCATATCGTCCTCGAAATCAGCTTCCGATCTCGCAAGGATCAACATCAGCGAGGGCGCGATCCGAAATACTCTTGGAAAGAGCGTTTAAAAATGATTAAACATATTGTGATGTGGAACCTGAGAGGCACTACGCCCGATGAGAAGGCCGACAGCGTCCGTCGGGTGAGAGCGGCTTTCGACGGTTTGCAGGCGCTGATACCGGGCCTGACTGCACTCGAGATCGGCGTCGACGTCAGTGGTATCGATTACGCGTGTGATGTCGTTCTTTATTCAGAATTCGAGTCCAGAGAGGCACTCGACTCCTATGCAATCCATCCCGAGCACTTGCGAGTCAAGCGGGAACTGGCTGATCTACGGATCACCCGCTATCAAGTTGACTATCTTGCAGAGTAGTGCCCGTATGAAGAGACGTTTCTTGTGAGGACAAGCGAGTGCTTCCGCAGACCGCTCTACGACCCCGCTGCGGATATGGGCCGTCAAACATCCCTACCCGAATCCCCAGACCGCTTGAAAGGGCCGCGATAAGACAACCGTTTTGAGCGTGCATACGACGGCATACGCCCGTTATGTGGCTGGCGTTTAACAGAGAGTGCCCATGCAAAACTACGATTTTGACCTGTTCGTGATCGGAGCAGGATCCGGCGGTGTGAGAGCCGCGCGCGTCGCCGCTGGCCATGGCGCGAGAGTCGCCATCGCCGAGGAATACCGTTTGGGCGGGACCTGTGTTATCCGGGGTTGCGTCCCCAAGAAGCTATTGATGTACGCGTCGCAGTTCGGACCGGGCTTTGCAGACTCGGCCGGCTTTGGCTGGAGCCGGATGGATCCGAGCCATAGCTGGACTTCGCTGATCGCGGCAAAAAATGTCGAAATAACCCGACTTGAAGGCATCTATCGGCGCTTGCTCGAGGCCGCAGGAGTTGAGATTTTCACTGGGCGGGCGCAATTTTCGGGACCGAATGAGATCACCATAAATGGGACCTCAGTATCCGCGAACACCATTCTGATCGCGACGGGCGCGACACCTGCCATGCCGGCTGTGCCCGGCGCGCAGTTGATGATCACGTCGAACGACGCTTTTGATCTGCCTGCCGCCCCAGACCGGATTGCGATTGTCGGAGGCGGATATATTGCCTGCGAGTTCGCAGGGATATTTAACGGGCTTGGCAGAAAGGTGGTGCAACTTCATCGTGGCTCGCAGATCTTGCGCGGATTTGATGACGAGTTACGAAATCACCTGGGTGATGAGCTAAGGCTACGCTGAAAAAGGTCAACGCCGTTGGGCGGTGAATCGTTAAATGCGGATGAAACAACAGACCCTTGCGATGGCGGCCGATCAAGGCGCCGGATTCGAACAGTACCGTCGGCCAACCAAACGTGATGTGTTCCTTGAGACGATGGAGCAGATCGTGCCGTGGACGCAGTTGTGCGAGGTTGTCGAGCCGCACTATCCGAAGGGTCAAGGCGGTCGCCCGCCAGTTGGTCTGGAGCGCATGCTGCGCATGCACTTTGTGCAGCACTGGTTCAACCTGGCGGATGAAGCGTGCGAGGAGGCGCTGCTGGACAGCACCGCATTGCGGCGATTCGTTGGGATTGACCTGGGGCGCGAGCGCGTTCCCGATGGCACGACGCTGTTGAAGTTTCGCCGGCTGCTGGAGCGCAACAAGCTCGGCGAGCAGTTGTTCGCCAAGGTCGGCGAAGTACTGCAAGGGCGGGGGCTGAAGGTTGGCACCGGCACGATCGTGGATGCCACCATCATCGGGGCGCCCAGTTCCACGAAGAATGCGGACAAGGCGCGAGACCCCGAAATGCATCAGACGAGGAAAGGCCAGCAGTGGTGTGTGTCACGAACGCAGGCTGAGCCTGCGATGCTGTACTGAAGATGGGAGAAGGCCTCCCGGAGTCGGCTTGCAGGAGCAGGCTCCAAACCACCCGGTGCTGCTGCGTTCAAAAGGCGTGGTGGTGAGCGACCGGAGAAGTCATCCGCAGAGGATGGCAGGTACGTGCTGAGAAGATGAGCGAAAGCATTGTGCCAAGAACGCGTTCGCATGTGCGAAAGCGATGCTGTACCTGAGATGGAGGAAGGCCCTCCGAAGCCGGCGTGCAGGCGCAGGCTTCAAACAGCCGTAAGCTGCTTCAGTCGGAAACGCTGCGGTGGTGAACGTTACGGTTAAAAGGCGTGGTCGAACACGTCATGTATGGATTAGAGAGACGAACGAAAGTGAACCACTGATCACGCATCGAAACTCATCTTCAAACGACATCAAAACTGGGGACGTGCTTTCTTCCCAGGAGCAGCATGGCGGGAACCTGCTTATTGGCCATGCGGTGTCCGGTGTATAGGTGGCGTGAATCTAATCCGGGCTTAGGTACGGAACTTGGGAACTCTTCATGTGATGCCAAGGGAAAACCTTATAAGTGGGAACCACGAAGGGGAAAGTACCGATGCACATGAAGGGGGCGGATCATCCCGTAGTAGTGATGAAGCTTCTGTAATGGGAGTGGAGCGAAGGGGATGACTCAGCTCAAAGAAGGTCGCCGCCAACCGGGAAACCGGGATGAGCCTTGATCTTCCGCGTCGATCTGCCGCCGCAAGGTAGCAGGAGAACGGCTGGGACGAGCCGTGTAAATCGAGAGGTTTACGCACGGTTCTGTGGGCGGCTGGTGGTGAAATTCCACCGGCCGACCCGGCAACCGTCCGATGACGCATCGTTATGGCCAGGACGCTGTCGAAACTGAGGCTGGCCACTTGCTTCAGGACAAACCGGGACGACACCTGTTTACGGGCCCGGTGGCAGCCGGTGTATAGGCGGCATGATCTCAGCGCAGGCTTTGGTACGGAACGGGAGAACCTTGCTCCAGATGTGAAGGGAAATGACAAATGGCAGACACCATGAGGAAGAATACCGATGCTGGAGTGAGGGGCGGAGCCGTCCGTAGTAGTGTTGAAGTTCCTGTAATGGGAATGGAGCGAAGGGGCGGCGTTATCCTGCCGATGAACGCGGTCAACCTGCGGGGATGAGCGGCGTGAAATCGGCGAAGCCGTACAACATTGCGAAGCGCACGGTATGGGAGGCATACCGGCAGGTCAAGGCCAACCGTGGAGCTGCCGGGATCGACGATGAAACCATCGCCGAGTTCGAGCAGAACCTGTCGAAGAATCTGTACAAGCTGTGGAACCGGATGTCATCGGGGTCGTATTTCCCGCCACCGGTTAAGCAGGTGGAGATTCCCAAGGCGTCGGGAGGCACGAGAAAGCTGGGGGTGCCCACGGTCGCAGACCGTGTAGCGCAAACCGTAGTCAAACTGGTCATTGAGCCGGGTCTCGACGCGATCTTCCATCCGGACTCCTACGGGTACCGGCCGGGGCGGTCGGCGAAGCAGGCGGTGGCGATCACTCGTGAACGCTGCTGGCGATATGACTGGGTGGTTGAATTTGACATCAAGGCAGCCTTTGATCAGATCGATCATGGGCTGCTGATGAAAGCGGTGCGCACCCACATCAGGGAAGACTGGATACTGTTATACATCGAACGGTGGCTGGTTGCACCGTTCGAGACAACGGACGGGGTACGTGTGCCCCGCACGCGGGGACACCCCAGGGCGGTGTCGTCAGTCCGATCCTGATGAACCTGTTCATGCATTACACATTCGACCGATGGATGCACCGCACCAGCCCCAACTGTCCGTTTGCCCGCTACGCGGATGACGCGGTTGTTCACTGTCATAGCCGCAAGCAGGCGGAATACGTGATGCGGTCCATTGCAACACGGCTGGCAGCTTGTGGGCTGACGATGCATCCGGAGAAATCGAAGATCGTGTACTGCAGAGACAGCAACCGCAGCGAACGCCATCCGCATGCGAGCTTTACGTTTCTCGGTTTTACGTTCAGGCCGAGGAAGGCGCGCAGCCCGCAAGGGGGTCTTTTACCAGCTTCCTGCCGGGCGCCAGCGAGAGTGCCTTGAAGCGGATGCGGCAGGCAGTGCGGGGTTGGCGACTCAATCGCCAGACTCATGTAACGCTTGCCGATGTGGCGAGACTGTACAACCCAGTGATACAGGGATGGTGGAATTACTATGGCGCGTTCTACAAGACTGCGATGCTTCGCATCTTCCAGCACATCGACTGCGCTCTTGAGCGTTGGGCCCGACGGAAGTACAAGGGTCTGCACAGACGCAAGCGACGAAGTGCTGACTGGCTGGACAGGATGCGCCGTACCAACCCGATGCTGTTCGCTCACTGGCGTGTGGTTACGCAACCGGCTGGATAGCGGGAGCCGTATGACGCGAGAGTGTCACGTACGGTTCTGCGAGAGGCTCGGGGGCGGTTCCCCGGGTCTACTTACCACTTCGGCATGAAGCTGCACATCGGCGTGGATAGCCAGACGGGACTGGCACACAGCGCGGTAGTGACGGCTGCGAACGTGCATGACAAGCATCCGCTGCCGGCTCTGCTGCACGGCGCCGAGCGGCGTGTGTACGGCGACAGCGCCTATGCGAGCCAGAAGGAACTCATTGCCAGCAAGGCACCGCACGCGAAGGACTTTACCAACCAGCGTGTGCGCAGGCGCAGTGGTGAAGTCGATGACGCCAGACGCTCGAAGAACCGCAACAAGTCGAAGATACGTGCGCGGGTCGAGCACGTCTTTGCGGTGGTCAAGCGACTATGGGGTTTCGTCAAGGTGCGCTATCGCGGCCTGGCGAAGAACGCCACGCGCGCCTTCACAGCACTGGCGTTGAGCAACATCTACATGAGCCGCGAGCGGCTCATGGCACAGGTGCGTCCATGAGCGGCCAAAGTGGGTCGGGAGACCCGCTTACAAGGCCCTTCGGGGCAAGAAAATCGAACCAATCGCGTCGCTGATCTCTCATTCCGAAATTCAGCAGCAGGCCGTCGACGAAAACGGCGGCTTCTTCAGCGTAGCCTTAAAGGTACAGAAAAGGCGGAGACCGTCCGCCTTTATCTTTGGCCGGGTGAGGCGGACAGCACGGCCATCGCGTGACGTGCACGTCCCACCCGGCGGCTACGATCAGGCAGGCAACTGGGGCGCAGCCGGGAAGTCCACCGGCACGCGTGTCGTTGCATGCAGATAGTTGGTCACCGTCTTGTCGCCGATGACGACAATCGCGTCGACCAGATTGGCCTTGGTCCAGCCTGCGGCGAAGAAGGCATCGACCAGCGCCGCGCCCGCATGGCCGCGGTTGACCGCGATGTTTTTGACGAGCTGGGCCAGTGCATCGAACTTCGCGTCGAAGCTCGCCCTACCACTGCGAATCTCGAGGATCTGCTCGTCGGTGAAACCGCTCATCTTGCCGATGACCGTGTGCGCAGCCAGGCAGTACTCGCAACCGTTCACCTGGCTCACGACCAGGTTGACGACTTCGCGGGCCTTGCCGGTGATGGTGCTCTTCGCGTTCTGGAAGGCGAGGTAGTTGCCCAGCGCATTCTCGGAATGGGCGAGCGTCGCGTAGAGATTAGGAACGGTGCCAAGGCTGCTCTTGAGCTTGTCGAAGATGGCCTGGTTGGCCGGGGAAACTTCGTCGCGGGTCGGGACGTTGATGGTGGTCATGCTGGTTCTCCTGGGTTGAAAAAAGTAACGTGATAAGGTGGGGTTAGTCGACGCGCTATTGCGCCGTATAGCCGCCGTCGACGGCGATGGACTGTCCGGTGAGGTAGCGCGCCTTGTCGCTGGCGAGGAACACGATGGTTCGGGCGATCTCCTCCGGGGCGGCGGCGCGTCGTGCGGGTATCGTGGACAGGAAGCCCGCCTTGCCCTCTTCGCTGCCGCCGACGAAGCGATCGAGCATCTCGGTGGCCACAGGGCCGGGAGCCACGGCGTTGACACGCACGCCGGCGGCGGCGCCTTCGAGAGCCGCACTCTTCGTGATGCCTTCGACAGCGTGCTTGCTGGCCGCATAGACCGAAGCGCCGGCAATGCCGACTTGGCCTGCGATCGACGAGAGGTTGACGATCGAGCCCGAGCCCTGGGCCAGCATCGCGCGCATCTCGTGCTTGACGGACAGCAGCGTGCCCAGCACGTTGACGGCGAATGTGTCTTCGTAGTTGGCAGCCGACTGCTCGACGATCGGCCCCATCTGGCCCTCCGTGCCGGCGTTGTTCACCGCGACGTCGAGGCGGCCGAAGCGCTCGAGGGTCTGCTCGATGAGGTTGCGAACATCGGCTTCGGAGCGCACGTCGGCGCGCACGAATTCAGCTTCGGCACCGAGCGCGCGCAGTTCGGCGGCGAGCGCCTGGCCCGCTTCTTCGCGGCGACCGCTGATGACGACGCTGTTTCCTTCGTTAGCGAAGGCGATGGCAGTGGCGCGACCGATGCCGGTCAATGCGCCAGTGATCACGACGACGGGTTGGTTCATGTCAGTGCTCCTTGGGGGTGGGGTTGCGCGTTTGCGTAAGTGAACTTTGACTGATTCCGGATCGCCGATATAGATGGTGTATGGTCATATCACTAATTCCAGTTGGGCATATATCGAAGACCATGGACAAACTGCAAGCAATGAAGACTTTCGTGCGGGTCGTGGAAGCAGGGAGCTTTTCAGCGGTGGCCCACGAGGCCGATACGACGCAGAGCGCGGTGAGCAAACAGGTCGCGGCGCTGGAGCGCGAACTGGGAGCTAAGCTGCTGACGCGCACCACGCGGTCGCTCGCGCTGACCGAAGAAGGCGCGCGCTACTTCGAGCAGGCGCGGCGCCTCGTTGCGGAAATTGATGAGGCCGAGAGCGCCTTGCGAGTCGGTGAGCAGCAGTTGTCGGGCTGGCTTCGGATTGCGGCGTCGGTCGGCTTTGGGCGCTTGAAGCTCATGCCGCTGGTGCAGTCGTTTCTGGCCGAGCACCGCGGCGTGAAGATCGACCTGCGTCTTCACGACGGTTTCATCGACCTGGTGGAACAAGGTATCGACGTGGCGGTGCGCATCGGCGAGTTGTCGGACAGCAGCCTGGTCGCGAGGCGCATAGGGACGACCTGCCGGATGGTGGTGGTGCATCGCAACTACCTGCGTTCGCTGCCGGGCGTGATGAAAAGGCCACGTCTTCCTGAAGACCTGATCTACCACAACTGTCTCGTCTACACGGAGCTGGCCACGCACAATGCCTGGAGTTTTACGGCCGGCCCTGGCGCTCCTGAACCCGTGGGAACGACGCGTATCGTGCGGGTGCAAGGCAATCTGCAAACCAACAGCAGTGAGGTGATGAGGGCATCGGTCCTCTCAGGCATGGGCATCGGCTATTCGCCGACATGGCTTTTCGACGAGGAGCTTGCCAGCGGCGAGGTTCAGCAGTTGTTGCCGGATTGGGAAACGGTCGCCATGCCGATTCATCTGGTCAGCCCCAGCGAGCGTCGGCATTCGGCCAAAGTCAAAGCCTTCGCCGAATATGTCGGCAAGGCACTGGATCGTGGTTGAGACCAAGGAAGATGCAGCAGACGAACAACGCACTAACACCACTTGGCCAAGCTCAGTAACGATCGGCTGCAGGGTGTGCGGGGGCGGAATCGGCTCGCCGGTGCACATCGTGCCGCCGGGCAACGCGGCGATGCACGTTGATCAGAGGACCGGCGTCGAGCTCGCCATAGAGGGAAGACCGCCCTGGGCAGCTATGACAGTCCGCTCGGGCCGGCCAGCGGAAACTGAAAGCGCCATTGGTGCTCGCCTCATGTTAGCCGGCAAGCAGACATTGGTCTATCGCACGAGATCTACGTTCTTACTCGCACTGCGGCGCATGCCGTTTCTGCCGAATGCGCAGTAGCGGCCAATAGCCCACTGCCAAATGTGAAGAAAGCCCAAGTCGCGAATCGTCTTGTCGCCAGTACCGCGTGCTCCGGCCCACTTGCGTAAGTTCTCGATGCTGCCGCGAATGCGTAGTGCGTCGAAGTAGCAGGGAAACGAAACCAGCGGACCCATGCGGCCTTCTGCACCGGCGAGATCGTGAATGTATTTCGCGGGAGTTTAGGACCGAGTCATACCGAATCACTTTTCCGGCGATATGTTTCCATGGCGAGCGGGCAATTTCCGAACTCCAGCGTCTAGGTGAATTCAGGAGCGTAGGGCAGCGCCAAGAGCAGGAAGCACAGCGCGCAACGATGGCAACGTGACTGCCGTGCTTCGTGCAATAGGCAAGCGCGTCCGAACGATGGCGCGCCTGCCATGCGAAAGAGCCGCCCGCTTCCCGCGTATCACCGTTGGAAAAGTCAGCCCGTTCGCGCCACACGTGCATGCCATCGCGGGGTGCCAACGCAAGTCTTAGACGATGATGGAAGCAATCAGTTACTCACCTCATCATGGATGGAGTAGGGAAGGGAGGCGGGATCGATGCGATAGAAACTCAATGCATTCCCGCACATCACGGCATGTCGCTCGGACGGCGAGAGTCCGTCCAGCATGCGCAGGACCCCGTGCACCAGATCACCGAAACTGATCCGTAGCCCGGCCACCGGAAAGTTGCTCGCGAACATGCAGCGCTGCCAGCCGAAAATGGCGACGGTGTCGCGCACGATGGCGGCGTTGGCGTGCCAATCCCAGGCCTGGTCGCGCAGTCCGAACTCCGAGAGTTTTACGTGCACGTTGGATTCACGCGCCAGCACTGCCATCGATGCGCGCCAACGGCGCAAGCCGTCTTCGCTGCGGTCCCAGGCGAAACCGTGATGGTTGAGTACGATCGGCACGCCGGGAAACGCCCGCGCCACCTCCGCGGCATCCGCCAGGTGCCACGCGGGCACGCGCAGGTCCCAGCTCAGCCCGTACCGCTCGAGCAGGGAGAATCCCCGCAGCCACGCTTCGTCCTGCATGGTGCCGGGCTGCCCGCGCACGCTGTGCGCGGGCGACGGCGCGGTCACGGGCTTGCTGCGGATGCCGCGTACCAGCGGGTATTGCACGTGCTGCAGCAGACGTTCCTCGGTGTCCGGACGATCGAACCAGGCGTGTGCCACGACCGCACGCGGCAGGCCGTGCTTCTCGTTAAGCTCGTGCAGCCAAGCCGTCTCGGCCACCTGCTCGTCGCGGCAACGCTCGGCCTCGACATGGACAGTCGCAACCACGCGAACGCCCCGGGCCGCAACCCGATAGTCAACCGGCAGGAAGTCCCGGCACAGTGCCCGGTAGTCTCCGAGGAAGAAGCGTTGTGGGTCGTAGTCCTCCTGCAGCCACGGGTAGTGGCCTTGCGACAGGTCCCACAGGTGGTGGTGCGCGTCGACGATCGGTACTGGCTCGTCGTCGGGGCGTGCCGGGTGGGAGGACGTAGATGCCGTCGTCATGGCGGGTCTCTCTTCAGCGCTCGCAACGAGCGGGCAACGTGCTCGAGATCACGGCGGCCAGCACCAGCGCGCCGGCCAGGCAGTAGACCCCAACGCCACCGTCGTAGCGCTGGATCAGCACCCCCACCGCGTAGGGTCCGCAGAACCCGCCAAGGTTGCCCAGGGCATTGATCAGCCCGCGGGCACCGCCGGCCACCTCCGCGCTGCACAGCTTGGGCGGGATGGTCCAGAAGACGCCAGCGGCGGCCTGCAGGAAGAAGCCGCTGCCGATCAGAAACAGGTAGGACAGTGCGACGGACGATTGAAAATGTACGGACAGGAACAGGCATAGTGCGAAGCCCAGCAGCGGACCGGTTACGAAGTGCCGGCGCATGCCTGTGCGGTCGGAGAGGTAGGAGGTCGCCCACATGCCGGCCATGGTCCCGATATAGGGCAGGATGGCCAGCATGCCGACCTGCCCCATGCCGCCGTGCGTTAGGTTCTTCAGGATGGTGGGCAACCACAGCGTGTAGCCATAGATGCCGGCCTGGTAGAAGAAGTTGAGCGCGATCAGGCGCCAGATGGTGGGGTCGCGCAGCACCGCGCCGAAGGATGCCGAAACTACCGCCTTCTCGCGCGCCGCGTTGCGTTCGGCCCTCAGCGAGGAAAGGATGTAGTCCTTTTCCCCGGGCGACAGCCACTTCGCCTTCTCCGGGCTGTCACTGGCAAACGGGATCCAGACGAACAGGAACAGTAGCGACAGCGCGCCCGTCGTGAGGAACAGGTAGCGCCAGTCCATCGTTGCCAGGATCGCGCCGGACAGCGGGGCGGTGATCATGCCGGCGAGCGGGACGAACATGATGACCATGGCGTTGGCCCGTCCGCGCTCCTGGTCCGGAAACCAGTTGCTGACCATGGTGAGCACCACGGGCAGCATGCCACCCTCGGCCACGCCGAGCAGGAAGCGCAGCGTGAGGAGCTGCCAGACCTCGGTGACCAGGCCGGTCAGCACCGAGATCACGGCCCATGCCACCAGCGACCACGCGATGAATTTCTTGCCGCTGCCCAGCGCCGCGAGCCGGCCGCCGGGAATCTGCAAGAACAGGTAGCCGACGAAGAAGATGCCGCCTGCCAGGCCTGCCATGCTAGCGGTCATGCCGAGCCCGGCGCTCATGCCCCCGGGCATGGCGAAGGCGATGTTGACGCGGTCCATGTAGGAGATGATGCAGGCCAGCAGGATGGGCGGGATGATGCGTAGCCAGCGCTTGCGCGGAATCGCGGCCACGGAGGCCGACGCGGCCAGGTTCGCCGGCTCGCTTGAATTGAGGGTTGTCATGTTGTCTCCACGATGGCGCCCGTTCGGGAGTCCCGACGCGGCGCCTGTTTTCTCTTTGTGTTGTGGCCTGTTGCCGCCTCGGCGGTGCCGTCTAGCCGCCCAGCACTACCAGGCCGTCGGGCTCCTTGCCGGTCGGGAACGCGTGTGAAAGCACCAGCGTCTTCAGATCCAGCCTCGCGACGCTGTTATCGTTCAGCGGGATATAGGCGAAGGACTCCGTCGGATGGAATGCCAGTGCGATGGGCTTGTGCTCGGTCGGCACGCGATGCAGCTCGGCCAGGGTCTCGGGGTCGTAGATACCGATGCTGCGTTCGCCGTAGTTCGTGACGAACAGCCGGTTGTCGCGCGACAGGTAGATGCGGGTCGGGTCCTCACCGGTGGGAACGGTCGCCAGCAGCTGCATGCTGGACGCGTCCAGCATCGACAGGGTGGCGTCATCCCGGCTCGCCACGTAGAGGATGGATTCGTCGTGGTTCAGGCAGCAGCCCTCGGGCCGCCCGCCGACGCTAGCCGCCACCGGCGCCTGTGAAGGATCGTGCGGATGCACCAGCGTGACGTTGTGCGACTGCAGGTTGGTCACATAGGCCTTTTCACCGTCGCGGCGCACGACGAACAGGTGGCTCTTCACGCCGCCTACCGGCACCGTGCGCGCCGGCACCCGGCTTTCCTGGGGCTGATCGAAAACCAGGAGCATGTTGTCATGTTCGCTCAGCGCATAGACACGATCCTGCCGGTCGATCTGCAGGCCGTGGATACGGTGATAGGGGCGCAGTCCAGCGAGGCGACATGCTCGCCGCGCGCGATATCCACCACGAAGACCTCGTGCCCGCCCAGGCCCTCGTGGGCATAGGTCTGCACGCCATAGTGGCCGACGTAGGCGAACGCGCCGCGAGAATCCACGACAAATTCGTGGGGGTATGCCGGCAGCTGCGCGCGAAAGGCCAGCGCACCAGTGTCCAGGTGATAGCCGCTGAAGCTATTGCCGAATTTCTCGACCAGTACGGCTTTGAGGGGGATGTCATTGGGTCTCCGGAGTGGGAAGGGTTCATGCGGGAGTGCCTGCCCGCTGATAATGCGCGGTGCCCATGCGGCAAGCGATCTGGAAGGCCTGCCACGTTGCTTCCACGTTGGCTTTGCCCTGGCCCACGATGTCGTAGGCGGTGCCGTGGGCCGGCGTGGTGATGGGGATCGGCAGGCCACCCTGCACCGTCACGCCGCGCGAGAAGCCCAGCAGCTTGATCGCGATCTGGCCCTGGTCGTGGTACATGGTGACGATGGCCTGATACTCCCCGGCCAGTGCCTTCAGGAAGATGGTGTCGGCCGGGAAGGGTCCGTGGAAGGGACAGTCGCTTGGCCAGGCGCGGGCCTGCAGCGCGCGTACCGCCGGCTCGATGATGTCGATCTCCTCGCGGCCGCACACGCCGCCATCTCCGCCGTGGGGATTGAAGGCCGCCACCGCCACCTTCGGCGCTGTCACGCCATTGGCCAGTAGCGAGCGATACACCAGTTCGGCCGCCTGTTCGATGCGCTCGACGCTGAGGTGGCCGGCCACGTCCTTCTGCGGTACGTGGGACGAGATTCTGGAGGTCCACAGATCGCCGAGCGTATTGAATTCGCAAAAGTAGCCGGTCACGCCAAGGTGCTCGGCGAAGTGATGCAGCTCGTCCTCATGGCGCAGGCCCCCGAGCTTCATGGCCTGCTTGTTGAGCGGCGCGAAGCAAATCGCGTCGATGTCGCCGGCGAGCGTCGCGTCCATGCACTGGTCCAGTACCTGCAGCACCGACCGGCCGCCCGGCGCTCCGGCCCGGCTGCGCTGCACGTCGGCGGCTGCGATGCTCTGGACCGCGAGGAAAGCTGGCCGCGCCGTGTCGGGCCTGTCCCGGACGTCGGCAAGCGAAGCCACATCGTCCATTGCCACCTCGGCGCCGGCGGTGCGCTGTCCATCGGCCCACAGCCAGCGATCGCCGACCAGCACAATATTGGCCATGGCCGCCGCTGCCGGCTTGGCCAGCAGCTTGGCGATCAGTTCGGGGCCGATGCCGGCGGGATCGCCGAGCGTGAGCGCGACCACGGGTTTTGTTGAAGACATCATGGGGTCAGTCCAATCGGATGTGGTTCTTGCGGATAATGTTGCCGTAGCGCTGGTATCGCGCGGCGTGGAAGGCCATAAACTGCAGTTGGGTCATCGGTGTGATCTCGGCGCCAATGCTGTGGAGCCGGGCGACAAGTGCCGGTGTTTTCAGCACAGTGCTGATCGTGTCGTGCACCGTGTCCTGGACCGACTTCGGTGCGCTGGCAGGCATGTAGATCCCGTACCAGGCGCTTATCTCGACATCAGGGGCACCAGCCTCTGCCACCGTCGGTACATCCGATAGCTCGATCAGCTTCTGTAGCGAATCAATATGCGACCCGTGGCTCACTACCTGCACATTGGGGATATCGCCCACAAAGACCACCGGCACCAGATCGCGGTTGCCGTTGTAGCCGATAGGCAGCAGGTGAGGGACGATCGTGTGGGCGGCTCCAATGCCCAACTCCAACGTGTGGCCGTCGGTCGACTTGGCAGTCGCCTCGGCTGCCAGCGTGTTCCAGCGACCCGGCTTGTTCTCGACGAATACAGCTTGCTTGAGCATGGGGCCCAACTGATCCGCGATGGCGTGCGCGACTGAATCCGCTATGCCACCGGGGGCGGATCCCACCAGGATCCGGACTGGTCGCGTCGGCCAGTCTCGCGCCGATACGATGGACGCCGCGAGCAAAAGCACGACGGCGATCGTCGTGCCGATCACCGCTTTCATGAGTTGTCTCCAGTTTGATTTTTTGGTTTGTACGCCGCGCCGGTTGACCGTATAGTAGGCGGGCGATTGATCTCGGTATATTGAAAGAACTTGATCGATCTATAACCTGGAGTGATTGGTTTGGGTTCCATTGACAAGCAGGATTCAACCCCGTTGCTGCTCAATCGGCTTCGCATGCGGCAGATTGCGCTGATGCTGGCCATCGAGGAGCGCAAGACCCTGAGAGCGGCGGCCGACGAACTCGGACTCACACAGCCTGCTGCAACGAAAATGCTCCATGAGCTCGAAGATGCGCTGGGGCAGCGTCTGTTCGAGCGCGTGGGCCGAGGCCTGTTGCTCAATGCGGCAGGCCAGCGGGTGACGGGCTACTTCCGTGGCATTCGCGGCAGCATGGAAGCACTCAACCGCGATCTGGGCGAGTTGAGGCTCGGCAGCGCGGGGCGGTTCGCGGTGGGCAGCATCATGGCGGCGTCGCCCGGTCGGCTGACCGAGGCGCTGGTTGGGCTCAAGGAGAAGTTTCCGTTGCTTGCGATCGAGATCGCGGTAGACACCAGCGATCGTCTGCTTGCGCAGTTGCACGAAGGCGTGCTGGAGGTCGTGATCGGGCGGATGGTGGGGGAGGAGCCACGGACTTGCGTTTTTCGAGCCATCGATGACGAAGGCCTGTCCCTGGTCGTCGGCAACCATCACCCCCTCGCCAGCAAGCACCGGGTGGACTTCCCCGCGCTGCAGGCCTATCCGTGGATCCTGCAACCCTGCGGCAGCCCCATGCGCGAGGTCATCGAGCGGGAATTTCGCGACCACCACACGGCCTTGCCACGGGGGCTGGTGGAGACCGGTTCGATACTCACAACCATCAACCTGATCCGTCGCTCGGAGATGATCGGTGTCATTCCCGAGACGGTGGCTCGACGCGACGCCCAGCATCACATGTTAAAGATCGTGGCGTATCCGATCCGCCAGAAGCTGGCTACCTATGGCAGCATTGTTCGCCAGGACCGGCCGCCGAGTCTTGCGGCGCTGCATTTCCTGGAACTGCTCCATGCTAAGCCGGGCGGCGCCACCACGTGATCGATTCCGACTGAGCGCCATGCACTGCGCGCGCAACGTCACCAACGTTGTTCAGGCCACGTCGGTGACGTTGCGCGGCAAGTCCGTGGCGTATCCACTTCATGTGCTAGCTGCCGCAGGCGGCATCAATGGCATCCAATTTCGTCGCCCGATGCGCAAAGCGAGTTCCCGACAACCCGAGCATCAATTTCGGCGCCGCGTGTAGAGGCGCTAGCGAGATAACCGCAAGGAATACACGGATCAGTTATTTTCAATTGTTCGTCACCCGTCAATCTCGCAGACTAGCGGCACAAAAAAGGCTGCAGCGCTCGCCTTACCGAGCGGTCTGCCGATATCCGGAGACACAAGATGAAAGCACCAGAACGCGTTTGCCGTGGACGGGCATACCTTCCATGGCAACGGCGCGCATTCCCGCTGCGCTGTTCATAGCCGAACGCCCCCAACTGCCCGACTGAAAGCGCGCAACAGCGCGCTACCAAGCACGATCTGATTCCCGCACGCATTGTCCATCGCGCCCTCATCGAATGAGCCGGCAGGGATGCGCTCGCGCTTTGGATCCGTGCCGCTTGCAGCAGGCGAGGATGCCAGCGCATCCATGCCTGCGAGATCACGACAACGATAACGATTTTCTGGCCGAAAATGGAGAAGAGAATGATGAAGAACGCTACCACGCTATTGTTCCTGGGAGCAGCGGCGACACCGGTGCTGGCGCAGTCGAGCCTTACGCTGTATGGCCTGGTGGATACCAGCATCCGCTACAGTACCAACGAGAACGCCACCGGCAACGCCAAGCTGCAGATGAGCGACGGCGTGCTGACCGGCAGCCGCTGGGGCTTGCTCGGCAAGGAGGAGCTTGGCAACAACTACCAGGCGATCTTCGTGCTGGAATCGGGCTTCGCCCCGGACTCCGGTCAGAGTCTGCAAGGTAACCGGCTGTTCGGCCGCAGGGCGTTCGTCGGGCTCCAGGGTGAGTTCGGCACCGTCACACTGGGCCGCCAGTTCACCGTTATCCACGAAGTCATGGCAAGCTATGACGCGATGGCGCTGGCCAACCTTTCCATCGTCGGCTTTCAGGGCGGCAATTACACCGGCGGCGTCCGCCAGGACAATATGCTGAAGTACGCCGGCATCTTCGGCGGATTCAGCATCGCGGCCCAACATGCTTTTGGCGAAGTTGCCGGCAGCATCGCCAGATCGTCCTCGACGGGTGGTAGCCTGAGCTACGCCGCAGGCCCTTTATGGTCGGCGGTGGCTACCAGATCATGCGCGACACCGCCAGCTACTACGGAGTGACGGTGCCCAACAGCAACCAGAAGGTGGGAACGTTGGGCGGCACTTACAACGCGGGGCCTGCCACGCTCTACCTTGGCTACACCAATAGCAAGATCAACACTGCCGACTATCGCAACCAAGCCGTCTACGCCGGCGTCAAGTACGCGCTCAACTCGGCGTGGTCTGCGATTGCTCTGGGTACTTATGATCGGCTCAAGCACAGTGGCGAATCTGGCAACCGCTTCACCGGCTCGGTTATGCTCGACTATGCCTTCAGCAAGCGCACGGATGTGTACGTGGAGAGCGACTACACCACGCTTTCGGGCGCTTGGCGCACGCTGGGCGGTCAGGCTAGTTTCGTCACGCCGTTCTACAACTACGGCAGCCGCCTGGGCGTCATGGCCGGGCTACGACACAAATTCTGAGTGTCCCGAGATACTCAACCATCACATCGAGGCTAGGAATGGTTGGTGTCCCGGGAGTGGAAAGAAACTGGGGGAGGGTGCCACGTTGCGAAGCACCGTGTGTTCGACGACGCCCCTGGTCGTTGCTCGCGGATATGAGGGAGTTGGACTATCTCCCCTGCATATATACGTCAGAAGTGGTATTCGACCCGCACCATGGGCGTTTTAGCCAACGAGCCCGGCACCGAGTGCGGGTTGCCGAACTTGTTGCGCCAGTATTGGTACTCAACGCCGGCGCGCAACGTATTCTTTCCGATATGCAAAGGGGTGCCGAGGTCGTACATCATCATCGCGTCGATATTCAGTTCAGCCGAAGTTGGGCCGCCGAATTCGTTTGTGCCCTTGGCAGCAATGTAGTTGATATATCCTTCAAACGAGAGACCCGTCGAGGCAATCGGGATGCCCCACGCTGCATTGAGCATTGGATGTGCCTCGAAGTGGTAGCGGCTGCTGACTCCCACCGGCTGGTTGCTTTCCCACAGCATCAGCAGACTAATGTTGAGGAAGCCCGGCACATCCATCATCAAGGTGGGACCCACCACAAGCATGCGCTTTTTTGATGCATAGCCAGGATCATTCTTCGTGTTCCAGTCAAAGCCGGCGGTCAGTCCAAAGCCGCGGACCGGTCCGACTTCGAGATCCTTGTCGATGACCTTTCCCGCATCGAGTGTGTGTCGATAGACAACATAGGCTTCCTGTGCGTTGTGGTCCTTGCTGTCTGATTGCAGAAGGTCGACGTTCAGGTAGTTAGTGCCGTACTTATACCCGCTGGCGTGAGTCAGATTGAAGATGCTCTTGCTAATGCCATCTCCCACGTAGGGTTCGGCGAACTTGGTGCCGTAGCGGTAGCCTATCGAGGTGTCACTCCACTCGAGAGCGCTCGCCGGCTGGATGCAAGTCAGTGATCCTGCCGCTGTCAGTGCGCAGAGTGCGAACTTTCCATTCTTTAATGCCAATTGCTTTGCCATATTGTTTTTTTACAAGAGAGTTTTCAACGAAAAAAGTTAAGCTGACTAAATTAAGCATGCTTATGGAAATGATTGCCGTATTTATAAAGCTAAAGTGCTTAAAGCAATCAAAAAGTGTTAGCAATTTTTATGCCAGTTTTATTTTGATAAAATTGATGTGAAATAAGCGCTGAATTGGTGTCATACGGATGTTTTTTCTTAAGATGAAGCGCGATCTGGTTGTTGCGCGCTACCATGGTCATGCGGCATGAGGAGTCGTTGTCAAGCATGCGTTATTTCCGTGCGTAGACGCACCGTCCCAAGCGCTTAGGCGTGCATGGTTTGCAGTAGTATGTCAGCGCCTTTCCTCGCGCAGGTAGGGCTCGCCCAGGGCACCGGGCGTCTCGTCGCTGCCACGCCTTGTCATTGCCACCCACACCATCACGCCCAACGTGACCACATAGGGCGTCATCAGCAAGAAGTACTGCGGCAGCGCAATTCCGGCTGCGGCCAGCTGCGGGATCAGCGCTTCAATGCCGCCGAATACCACCGCTCCCGCGAAGGCGCGCCAGGGGGCCCAGCGTGCGAAGATGACCAGGCCCACAGCGATCCAGCCGCGCCCGCCCGTCATGCCGGCGATCCAGAGCTTGGTACTGATGACCGCGATGTAGCCGCCAGCCAGCCCCACCAGGGCAGACCCCGCAAGCACCGCCAGAAAGCGGTAACGCAGAACGGGGATGCCGGCAGCATCAGCCGCCTGGGGGTTCTCGCCGACAGAGCGCAGGCGCAGGCCGGAAACCGACCGGTGCAGGTACCAGGCCACGGCCGCGAAGATGCACGGTGTGAGATAGGCCACCAGGTTCTGCCGAAACAGCCCGCCCACTAGCGGCAACTGCGCCAAGGGTCCCAGGGGCAGGGCGGGCAGACCGGTTACCGGCTGGTTGGTCCAGCCTAGCACCGTGCCTAGCAGGCCTGTAACGCCCTGGCAGAAGAACACCAGCGCTAGCCCCGCGATTACCTGGTTCACACGCAGCCATATGGTCATTGCAGCGAACAGCACCGACACTGCCATGGCGGCCGCCATCGATGCCAGCAAAGCAATGCCGGGCTCGTGTACGGCCAGTTGCGTGCCGATGCCCGCCAGCGCGCCCGCCAGCATCAGCCCCTCGGCGCCGAGCGAAAGTACACCCGCACGCTCAGAGATGATCAGGCCCAGCGCCGCCAGGGCAAGGGAACGGCGAAATCCGGTAGATTGCCGAGCCAGTTAGCGATCAAGTCCATATCACGTACCTTGTGGCGCCACGGCGCGCAGCCGGTGGCGGATGAAGAAATCTGAAGAGGCCACACAGATCACCAGGATGGCCTGGATCAACTGCACCATCGAGAACGGGATCTGGTAGAAGACTTGCAGGCTGCGGCCTGCCACAAACAGCGTGGCCACGAGCACCGCGACCACGCTGGCGGCCAGCGGGTTGTTGCGCGCCAGGAAGGCGATCAGGATGCCCGAGAAGCCGTAGCCACTGTAGAAGGCCTGCGTGAGCCGTCCTTCTTGTCCCGCGGCTACCATGAAGCCCGCCAGTCCGGCCAGCGCGCCCGAGAGCAGTACCGCGCCCAGCACCAGCCGCCGCACCGGGACGCCAACGGCGTCGGCGACGCGCCGGCTGGCATGCACGAAGCGCAGGTAAAGCCCCGCACGGCTGCGCTCCACGAACCACCACGCTGCCAGCGCTACCAGTGCGGCGAGCACGATGGCGCTGCTGTAGCCACCCGGCAGGTCGGGCAGGCGCTCGAATGCCTGGAATTTAGGCGAATAGGGAAAGGCGTCCTTCGGGTCCTTCCATGCGCCGTAGAGAAGGTGCAGCAGGAAGTTGGCTGCCACGTAATTGAGCATCAGGCTAGAGATGATCTCGTTGATGCCCAGACGCATCTTGAGCGTCATCGGCACCACTACCCAGGCCAGGCCGCAGAGCAGGGCGGCTGCGGCCATGAACCACAGACGCAAGCCCGGCGGCCCGATTTCGTGCATGGAGATGGCCGTGGCGCCGATCGCCCCAGAAATCATCTGGCCTTCCAGCCCTAGGTTCCAGAAGCGGGCGCGGAAGGCCATGGCGGCAGCGAGCCCTACCATCACCATCGGCGCGGCCTGAAACAGCACCGCGCGGAAGTTCTGCGCATCGAGAAAGGTCTGGACGATGAACTCGTTGAGCAGGTCCTGGAGCGACACACCCGCGGCCACCAGGATGGCGCCGCAGAGGAGCAGTCCGACCGCCACCGACAGCGTTAGCACTGCAGCCTGTTGCGGCCAGCTGAGTTGCTGGCGCAACTCCAGCGTGTAGCGGCGCTGCAGTAGCGGCACGCGGCGTGGACGGGACGGCGGGGGCGTGGCAATTGCAGTCACGAGTGCTGGAGTCTCGGGCTTGGAAGCCAACATCGGAGCGCTGTGTGGGGCATCGCCGTGGGCCGAATGAGGGGTAGCAAGCGCACTTGCAGACACAGGCGCAGGTGCCTCGGGCAGGGAAGTGGACATGTGAAATCCGTGTAGAGAATGAGCCGGGGCCGGAACGGGGAGGGCGAGCGCAGGAGCCGGCGCGGGTGCGGGCACCTCGGGCGGCGGACCGGACATTGGACTGTTGCGCGAGACATCGGAGCGGGCCGGGACGGCGGGGGCGAGCTCAGCCATGGGCCACCATCGCTTGTCCCACAGCCTGCCTGTCGGCGGGCGTGGCGAATTCGCCCACGATGCGGCCGCGCGCAATCACGCCTACACGGTCGGCCAGAGCGAGGACCTCGTCGAGATCCTCGCTGATCAGTAGCACCGCGGCGCCTGCGTCGCGCGCGGCCCGCAGCCGTTCGTGCACCTGGGCGCCGGCACGCACGTCCAGACCGCGGCTGGGGCTGTGGGCCAGCACGAGCCGCGGGTTGCGGCTGAATTCCCGGGCGATCACCAGCTTCTGCGCATTGCCCCCCGAGAGCAGGGCGGCCTTCTGCCGCACCGAGCGCACACCGAGCACGTCGAAGGCCTTCACGGCTGCCGCGGCGTCCGCTTCCAGGCGCCGGCGGTCCAGGCGCATCGCGCGCCCATAGCGGCCTGCATGCACCTGGCCAATGCCGAAGTTCTCCGCCACCGACAGACCGCCGGCCAGCGCCAGGCCATAGCGGTCCGCCGGGATGGCGGCAATGCCCTGGCTGCGCCGCTGCACGGTGGAGGCGGAAGGCAGATCGCCGAAGCCTTCGAGCACCATCGTGCCCTCGCTTACCGGCAGCAGGCCCATGATGGCCTGCGCGAGTTCGCTCTGGCCGTTGCCACCCACGCCGGCCAGGCCGTAGATCTCGCCCGCATGCACCACGAGGTCAATGCCATCGAGTGCCGGGGGCCGCCGGAGGCTGCGCTGCACAATCTCTGCAGGATCAGCCGCGGCGCGCCGGCCCTTGCCGGTCGCCGCGCCAGTGGCGGCGGCGCCTCGCCAACGGTGAGGCGCACCAGCTCCGCCTCGGCCGTCTCGCGCGGATCCACTGTGGCGACCGTGCGTCCGCCGCGCATTACGGTCACGCGGTCGGCATAGCGCTTCACGTCGGCCATCTTGTGCGTGACCAGCACCACTGCTGCCCCCTGGCGTGCCAAAGTCCGTACCGTTTGCAGCAAGCGTGCAGCCTCCTGGTCGGTCAGTACGGCGGTGGGTTCGTCGAGGATCAGGATGCGAGCGCCGGCCAGCAGCACCTTGAGGATTTCCACGCGCTGCTGCTCGGCCACCGAGAGCCGGGCCACGCGCTGGTCCGGGTCGATGTCGAAGTCCAGCACCTTCGCCTGTTCCGCAATCGTGCGGCGCACCCTGGCCAGACGCTTGCGGTAGCCTGCGACATCCGTTGCCACAGGCAGGCTCAGCAAGATGTTTTCAGCCACTGTGAACGGCGCCACCAGCTTGAAATGCTGGTGCACCATACCAATCTGATAGCGCGCCGCATCGCGCGGACCGGCCAGCCGCACGGGGTTGTCGTCAACCAGCAGTGTGCCGGACTCGGGCGCGTACAGGCCCGCGGCAATGTTCATCAGCGATGATTTGCCCGCGCCGTTCTCGCCAAGCAGCGCATGCACCTCGCCCCGTCGGACGGTGAAATGCGCGTGGTCCAGGGCGACGAAGCCATCGAAAGACTTGTGGATGCCGGAGAGGGAGAGGGCGTCGGGCATGGCTTACTCAGTTGGTTGTTGATTATTTCTGCGTGATCACGTTTTTGACGTACCAGTCCATCTTCCAGAGGTCTGCGTCCGAGAGCACTTGGCCGGCGGTCACGCGTTCTTTCCCGTCACGGTCCTTGAGCGGGCCGGCGTAGATCTGCTTGCCTTTCATCAGAGCGTCGCGCTCGGCCAGGATGGCGGCTTGCTTGTCCTTGGACACGGCCGCACCGAAGCCGGCAACGTCTGTGCCGCCATCCTTCATAGCGATGAAGGCACCATGGGGCTCGGGCTTCCAGTTGCCGGCCTCGATCTTTTTGAGTTCGGGGATCAGGAACTTGTCCCATACCCAGACGGAGGAGCACAGCGTGGCCTTCGGTGCGAAGGCGCGCAAGTCACGGTGATGGCCGGTGCCGTAAACGCCGCGCTCCTGCGCGACCAGCTGCGGCGTGGGCGTGTCGACATGCTGGCCGATCACGTCGGCGCCCTGGTCGATCAGTGCCATGGCGGCAGCGCGTTCCTTTACCGGATCGTTCCAGGCGCCGGTGTAGATTACCGTGACCGTGGCGTTGGGATTCGTCTTCTGTGCACCAAGCGCAAAGGCGTTGACCGTCCAGTTCACCACGCCGAAGGGGTTGGCCGCGACGAAGCCGAGCTTGCCGCTCTTGGAGGCAGCACCGGCGGCCATGCCGCACAAGTACTGGCTTTCATAGGTGCGGCCGTAAAATGATTCGAGGTTGGGCCCGTTCGTCGTGCCCGAGGCATTGAGGAAGGCCACGTCGGGATACTTGGCAGCCAACTCCTTGAAGGCATCGGAATAGCCGAAGGCGGTGCCGATGACGATGTTGGCACCGCGCTGGATGAAGCGCTCGGCGGCGGGCTTGATGGCCGATGCGTCCTCCGGCACGCTTTCCACGAACTGGATCTTCTGGCCCAGCGCCGCCTCGACCTTCGCGCGCGCCTCGTCGAAGGCCTGGGTCCAGCCGCCATCGTTCTTCGGGCCGAAGTAGATCATGGCGATCTTGGGCTTGCTCTTCAAGGTAAAGCCCGGCGCCTCTGCCTGGGCGTGCAGGGCGGTGCCTAGCAGGGCCAATCCGGCAAACAAGCCGGCGATCGATCGCGTCAATTTCATCATGAACCTCTGTGTTGGGAGAGAAGGAAAAAACGGCCTGTGGTGGAAGGGCGTGCGATACGTCTATGCATGCCTGTCCATCATGTAGTTGATGCGGAAAACGTTGCCTTCGGGGTCGCGAAGCACAGCCTGGTACCAGTGGTAGTAGGTTTCGTAGGGAGCCTTCAACAGCATGGCGCCGGCCTCCAGCGCCACCGGTACCATGCGGTTTACCTCAGCCTTGGACTCCACGTCGAAGTTGAGGAGGAAGCTGTCGCCGCACACGTCGTCCGCGCCTTTACCGAGCTGCAGCAGCACATAGGCATCATGTGCGTTGAAGCCGAGGCTGCTCTTGCCCGTGTCGAGGCCGCGGAAGATGGGAGAGCGGATCGCCTCGATCTCGGGGAAGCCAAAGACACGCTGGTAGAAGCCGCTGAGCGCGACCACGTCCTTGGCAAATACGTTGACGTAGGAGAGTTGCGCCATCGATGTCTCCCGATCAGGCCGCAATCTTGGTACCACCGAAGGTCGTCTGCTTGACGAACTTGGACGTCAGGTGGTCGCCCGAGGTGATCGGCGCGTAGAGGGGCGTCTCGCCCGGTGCCGTGCAGCCCGGCAGGCAAGTGATCATGGCGTCGTAGTTGGGCTGGTGGAAGAAGACCAGCGACTGCCGCCGCGTATTGCTCTGCATGTTGTCCAACTGCGGGTTCACGACACGGTGCAGCGTGGAAACCCATCGGTCGTTGGTCCACCGCATCATCAGATCGCCCAGGTTCACCACGAAGGCGCCGGGTACGTGCGGCACGTCGATCCAGCCTCCGCCGGAGGCTACTTGCAGGCCCGGACTGTCGGGCAGCACGATGGTCAGGCTGCCGTAGTCGGTGTGCGCGCTGGCACGCAGCTGCCCAGGCAGGGGGTCTCTTCCTGTGGCGGGTAGCTCAGCACGCGAAACATGCTGATGTGCTTGTCGATCTTGTCGTCGAAGTAGTGCTCCTCCATCTCCAGCGCCAGCGCGAAGATGCGCATGAGCGAACATGACAGATCGCTCATCGCCGCGAAGTACTCAGCGTAGGTCTCGCGCATACCTGGCAGCGCGGGCCAAACGTTGGGCGCGAAGTGCGGGCCGGCCGCGGGGCCGTGGTGGTACTCATCGTCAGGCACGTTCGCGGGGCCGGTGGAAAAGGACTCCTTCAAGTCGCCGGGCGCGGCCTCCTCCAGGGAATAGGCAAGGCTCTCTTCTGTCACCGCGCTGTAGCCTCGCACTGTGTCGGGGCTGGGCCGGTCGGCCTTGCGCTTGTCGGATAGCGGCAGCTCGAAGAATTCCTGCGAGACGCGCGACACGCGGTCGATCAGGTCCTGCGGGATCTGGTGCTGCGTGATGACAAGGAATCCGATGCTGCTGCAGGCCTCGTCCACCGCGCGCGCAACGGCGGCTTTGCCCTCCGGCGTGTCAGAGAAGTAAGGTTGCAGATCGATGATGGGAACACCGACACTCGTTGGGGACATCGAATTTCTCCCGGGAAGGACGGCGCCAGCAGGCGCTCGGTGGTCGAGGGTGATATGCGTAGCGGGCAAGGAGCCGTTTCCTGGGAGGGCGGCGTCGGCAGGCACGCGACGCCAGCGGATACGCAACGTCCGTGCCAAGTTGGACCATTTGGACAAATTCCTATGGGTGCCGTGTGTGAGCGTCATGAGAGCGGCATAGCGCGGCATCCGGACGCGCCCCATCGGTGCATTTTCGAGGGCCACAACATATGAGGCACCACGGTGGTCATTTCGACTGAGTCGTGGTGGTGCGCCCGATGTCACGTCCTGTGGCATGCTTTCCGGGTTGTCACACCGCGCACGGTTCGTGCATGGTGTGCTTCAATACACCATTAGCAACGCCAGGGAATAGCAGTACATGCCACCAGAGACTAAGAAGGACAAGGCCATCGCGCAGCGCAAGACAGCGCGTAAGACAGCGCGAAAAACCACAACATCGGTAGTGGCGAAGGCCGCAGCCAAGAGCTCCGTGTCCGGCGTGCGCCAGGCGCCGGCGGGTAGCCGGCGGTGGCGCCAGATCGAGGACAAGCGCGCTGCCATCCTCGGTGCGGCGCTGGGGCTGTTCTCACGCTTCGGGCTGCATGGCACCTCGCTCGACCAGGTCGCGGCGCGCGCCGACGTGTCCAAGAGCAACCTGCTGTATTACTTCTCCAACAAGGAGGACCTCTACGTCTCGGTGCTGCGCGACTTGCTAGCTTTGTGGCTGGAGCCGCTGCGCAGTTTCAGTGTCGAGCAGGACCCGCGCGAGGCCATCGCCGACTACATCCGGCGCAAGCTCGTGATCTCGCGCGACCAGCCCGATGCCTCACGCCTGTTCTGCCTGGAGATGGTCCAGGGTGCGCCGCTGATGCGTGACGAACTGGCGCGCGAGTTGCGCGACCAGGTGGAGCGCAAAGCCGAGGTGATCCGTGCTTGGGTCGCCGCCGGCCGTCTGGCGCCGGTGGAGCCGCACCACTTGGTATTCGCGCTATGGGCCACCACCCAGCACTACGCCGACTTCGCGGTGCAGGTGCAGGCCATCACCGGGCGCACGCTGGAAGACCCGGCATTCTTCGAGCAGACGGTGGAGAACGTGCAGCGGATCGTGCTGGAGGGCATCGCGGTACGTGCGCAGGCGTCGCTGCCCTGATGCAGCATCCGTCCCGCGATGCATTGCCGCAGATATTCAGTGCGCATTCGAGCGCAAGTCGTGGTACTGGCGCCCGAAGTACATGAGACCGTGCGCGTCGGTGTGCGCGGTGTGCGCGGTGAGGGCGATGACCTCACAGAACAGTACCTCGTGCGTGCCCACGCTGGTGCTTCGCACCACGCGGCAGTCGAACGACACTGCCGCGCCCTCGAGCACCGGCGCCCCCGTCAGCTTGCGGCCCCATCGGCCAGCCGCGAAGCGCTCGTGCATCGGTGTCTTGCCGCCGAACAGGCTGGAGAGTGCCTGCTGGCCGGCGCCGAGCGCGTTCACGCAGAGCACGCCGTTGGCCAGGAAGGCGGGGTACACAGAGGCCGCGCGGTTAAGGCAAACCAGCAGCGTGGGCGGATCGTCGGTGACGCTGCAGACGGCCGAGGCGGTGAAGCCCGCGCGTCCACCGGGACCATCGGTGGTAATGATGTTGACTGCCGCGCCCAGGCGCGCCATCGCGTCGCGGTAGTCGCTCTTGGGTAGCGCGGACGATGGCGCTATCGCTGTGGACGCGGCCTCAGGGGTAGTGGTATTCAGCATGGTTAGGCTCCGGTGAAGGGGGCGCATCAGGCCAGCGCGCAGGCGTCGGTAAAGTCGAGCCGCGGCAGGCGCCCGAACACCTTCGAGGCGTCGCCATGGCCGAGGTTGATCAGGAAATTGGCGGTCCATGTGGTACCGCCGAAGAACTCGGCATTCACTTTCGCTTGGTCAAAGCCCGACATCGGCCCCGCGTCGAGTCCCAGCGCGCGGGCCGCCAGGATCAGGTAGGCCGCTTGCAGCGTGCCGTTGCGAAAGGCCGTCTCGTGCGCCGCCGCGGGGCTGCCGGTGAACCAGCTCTTTGCATCCGCATGCGGGAACAAGACAGGCAGCTTGTCGTAGAAGGCCGTGTCCCAGGCCGAGATCACGGTCACGGGCGCGCTCAGGGTCTTCTCCAGGTTGCCCTTGGACAACGCGGGCGCCAGGCGCTGCTTGCCCTCGGGCGTGCGCACGAAGACGAAACGCCCGGGCGAGCAGTTGGCCGAGGTGGGGCCCATGCGCGCAAGCATGTAGATTTGCTGCAACAGCGCGTCGCTCACGGGCTCCGCGGTCCAGCCGTTGTGGCTGCGGGCTTCGGAGAACAGCGTTCCCAGCGCGATATCGTCCAGGTGGGTACTCATGCGGCAATCTCGTTGCGGGTTGTGACGCCGGCCAGAAAGCTCAGCAAGCTGCGGTTGAAGGGTTCGGCCTCGGTGACACTGTGCGCATGGCCGCCATGCGGCACGCAGTCCAGCGTGGCGTTTGGCAGGCCGTCGGCCAGGCGCCGGGAGCAAGTCCAGGGCACCAGTGTGTCGTCGGCGGCAGCCGCCACCAGTGTGGGCACGGCAATCTCGGACAAGCGGGCATCTACGTCGAAGGCACGCAGGGCGCCGATGCGCGCGCGCATGGTGGCTTCGCCCGGGAAGTGGGAGAAGGCATGCTCCACCTCGGCCTGCACGCGCTCCGCGTGCGCGGCGCACCAGGCGGCGGGGTACAAGAAGATGGGTTGCGCTTCCACGTAGGCGCGCGGACCGCAGGCCCTCAGCAGCGCCAGCCGCGCGTCGAAACAGCGCGCCGAATGCGGATTGGGTTTCGACCAGGCGTTGACCAGGATAAGGCTTGCGATCCGGTCCGGCGCATCCAGCGCCAGTTGCAGGCCCACCAAGCCCCCCAGTGCATGGCCGGCGAGATGGCAGCGTGCGGTGCCAGTGGCATCCAGGATCTCGGCCACGTCCTGCGCCATGTGGGTGATGGTGTAGGGCAGGGGTAGCGTGCCGGGGCTACGGCCCGTGCCGTGCTGGTCGTAGGCGATCACGCGGTAGCCTGCTTCCACCAGCGCCGGGATCTGCGGCTGCCAGAAGCCGGCAGAGCCGCCCAGGCCGGAGGAGAGGAGCACTGTCTCGCAGGCGTCTACCGGGCCGTGCAGATCGTAGGTCAAGGTCATCGCGTCAGGCCCCCTTGCCTACGTGGGCAATGGAGGCGATCTCCACCAGCGCGTCGGGTTTCACCAGCCCGCATTGGATGCAGTAGCGTGCGGGCTTGGTGCCAGGGAAGAACTCGGCATAGACTGCGTTGATCTTGGCGTAATCGGCCCAGTCCTTGAGCATGATCATGTTGAATGTCACGTCGTTCATCGTGCCCCCGGCGGCCTCCACCACGCCCTTGATGATGGTGAGTACGTGGCGCGTCTGCGCGGCGGCGTCGCCCACGTGGACCACGTTGTTGTCCTTGTCGAAGGGCAACGTGCCCGAGACGTAGAGCACGCCGTCGGCGAGCGTGCCGGGAACGAAGGGAGCGATGGGGGTGCCGGTACCCGGCGGGATGATGGCTTGCATGGGCATGGTGTGCTCCTCTTTGTGAAGATCAGGCGATGGCCGGCTCGGCCGGCACGAGTTGTGTGGGTTGTACGGCGGCTTCGGGTGCCACAGTGCGGCAGAAGTCGTCCACGTTGGAGACCCAACCGAAGAAGGTCTCGATGTTGTAGATCGCCGCCTTCTGGATATAGTCCGGACCGGCCTGGTGCGTGGCGTCCTCCAGTACCACGCCGAAGTACTCCAGGTGAAAGCCGTCGCGCAACGTGGATTCGACGCACACGTTGGTCGCGATGCCGGTGAAGACCAGGTTGCGGATACCACGTGAGCGCAGCGTGCTGTCTAGCATGCAGTTGAAGAAGCCGCTGTAGCGCGTCTTGGGCACTACGATGTCGCCAGGGTGTGGCACCAGTGCATCGACCAGCGCGTAGTCCCAGCCGCCCTTTGCGAGGAACTTGCCCTGCAACTTGGGCTTGCTACGCATCGTCTTGAGCGCGTTGGACTTGTACCAGTTTGGCGAACCGGGCCCGCCAGCTTCCACGTAGTTCGCATCCCAGCCGTTCTGCAGGAACACGACCAGGATCCCTGCGGCACGCGCCGCGGCGATGGCGCGCGCGATGTTGGCTGTAGCGGCCTGCGCACCCGAGATGTCGAAGCCAGCCAGATCCAGGTAGCCCTGGGCCGAGGCATAGGCGTTCTGCATATCGACGACTATCAGGGCGGTGTTGGCAGCGAGCAAGGCCACAGGCTCGGGGCGTGCCGGCAGCACCATCGGCGCGGGGGTGCCGGGCGCACCGGGCACACCGACGGGCGTGGACGAGGTGAGGGTGGTGTTCTTCGGCGTCGTCATGGCGATCCTCCTTGCCGTCATGCGGCCTGGCGCTTGGACTGAACCAGCGAGGGGACGGGGCTGTCCACGTGGGCGCGGCTCTTCATCAGGGGCTGGACGCGCTCGCCGAAGGCCTGCACGCCTTCCACAAAATGGTCGAAGGTCAGCAACACGCCTTCGGTGCCCGGCACCTCGGCGACTTCGTCGAGCATGCGGGCGACGTTCTCGTAGGAGCCCACCAGCGTGCCCATGTTGATATTGACGGCCGAGGTCGGGTCGGCCATCTGGCGCACATTGGTGTCGGCGCCGGATTTGGTGTCGACTGCGCCCTGCTGCCCAAGCCAGGCAATTGCCTCGTGGTCGGCACCGGCCTTGTAGTGCTCCCACTTGGCCCGGGCGGCCTCGTCGGTCTCGTCTGCGATCACCATCATCAGGACATAGGAAGTCACTTGGCGGCCCGTCTTCCTCGTGGCCTCGATCAGCTTCTCCGCTGCCGGAGCGAAGGCCTTGGGCGTGTTGACGCCTTTGCCGAAGCAGAAATTGTAGTCGGCGTACCTGGCCGAGAAATCCATGCCTGCGTCGCTCTGGCCGGCACAGATCACCTTCATATCCGCCTGCGGCGTAGGGCTCACGCGGCAGTCCTCCATGGCGAAATGCTCGCCCTTGAAATCGGATTTGCCGGTGGCCCAGAGATCGCGAAGCACCTGCACATACTCCGAGAGGTATTGGTAGCGAGTGCCGAAGAACTGGTCGCCCGGCCACATGCCCATCTGCGAATACTCCGGCCGCTGCCAGCCGGTCACCAGGTTCACACCAAAGCGCCCGCCCGAAATCGAGTCGATGGTGGCGGCCATGCGCGCTACGATGGCAGGGGGCATGGTGAGCGTGGCGGCGGTAGCGAAGAGCTTGATCTTGGAGGTGACCGCGGCCAGGCCTGCCATCAGCGTGAAAGACTCCAGGTTGTGGTCCCAAAATTCGGTTTTGCCCCCGAAGCCGCGCAGCTTGATCATGGAGAGCGCGAAGTCCAGGCCATAGTGCTCGGCCGTCTGTGTGATCTGCTTGTTGAGCTCGAACGTGGGCTTGTACTGCGGAGCGTTCTCCGAGATGAGCCAGCCATTGTTGCCGATGGGAATGAAGACGCCGACGTTCATGTTTTCCTCATTTGGTCAAAGGGCCCTGATCCGCGTCATGCCGTTGCATCCGTGCCAGGGTAGTCCGTACTAGCATGCATCGTGCCATATGCAAAATAGCATTATTAATCAATGACTTGAGTATTAGTATTGGATTTTATTTGACCAAATGGTCCAAGTTGGATCATTTGGTTTTCATCTGGCTCACGGCAATGGTGCGCGCATGCGCCGAGACAGTGCCATGCCCGCCACGGGTGTGCGCCTTGTTTAGGCGGTGCTTTTCCAGTGGGTGCAAGTCCAAACAAGAGCAGGAAGCACAGCGCGCAACGATGGTGGCTGCAGTGGTGACCGCGGCAGTTCGACGGGGAGCAATGGATTCCAGTTGTCGAGCGCACGCATGCGGTGCCGTGCCGTCGTCACAGATCAGTTCGGCTTCGGTGCAGTAGCGGGTTGAGATAACGCACGCACTCCGCGATGGGCTTGCAGTTGGTGCGCCCGCGTCGCATCGGCCCGCGCAACGTGTCCCGCCAGATCCATGCGCGCGGCACCTTCCAGTAGGCCGGTCCAGTGGCGGGTGCGCGGCACCAGGTCCGGATTGCGTCGCGCAATATCGGCTCCGTCAGGGTAGGTTTCAGACGAGCTATTGATTGTTTGACGGTGGCGCGTGGTTCGCTGCTCGGATGCCTCCAAGTTCCCGCGCGTGCAAGATGAGATCCTCGAAGAGGCCGATCTTGAGCGACACCTTTGGTGCGGGATTCTTTGGAAAGGTTTTTGGAAAGCGCTGTTGCAGCTTCACGATGGCCTGCAGCACCGGATCGACGGGCTTAACGGGCCTAGCCGGGCTGGCTGAAACTGGGGTGCACGTCGCGTCCTCGCCCGTGGCGTTTTAGCTACTTTTGCCAGTTGTTCCTTGAGTGCCGCCAGTTGTTCGAAGCCCATCGTGCCCAGACATTAGAAACAGAAGCCTCGTGCATGGCAATCCGTCACGATTCGCGTTGCCGCCCGCGCCGCGGCGTGGCATCGGCCAAACCAGGCACATTCTGGCCCCGGGGCGGGTGCCCCGGTCACACTTCGCGCTTCCACCCGATCCGGTGACGTTCCTGCGTAGCTTCGTGCCGCGCATCGTCTTCCGTGTGGAGGTAGGCGCTGGTGGTCGAGATGGACGCATGCCCGAAATTGTCCCTGACAAAGCGCAGGTCCACCTGCTGGTCCGTCATATGCGACCCCGCCGTATGGCGCAGCCAGTGCGCCGACGCGCTGGCCAGCACCTCGGCCCGGCTTTCCCAATCCGGTCCGCGTGCGCGCAGGCGCTCGGCCGCCAGCGCGAAGATCTCCTTGAGCACCAGGTGAAGCGCGCCGCGCGACAAGGGTTTTTCCTTGCCAATGACCGGTAGCACGATGGGGCGGTCCTCGCCTGGCAATGGCATCGGCGGCAGGCCGTGGGCGGCGCGATAGCGCGCCAGCTCCACCATCATTTCGTCCGTGGCCGGCACCAGCCGCGTCTTGTCCCCTTGCCCGTCACCTCCAGCCACCAACGCTCCAGGCCCTGGCTGTCACGGCGGCAGAAAAACGCCCCCATGCGCGTGCTGGCCACCTCCGCCGCCCGCAAGCCGCCGAGATACAGCACGGTCAGCAGCCAGCGGCAGCGCGCCGCGTGCAGGCGGTCGCGCTCGGTCGCACTGCCGATCGTACCCGGTATGGCGTCGATTCCCTCCCACTAGCGCGGCATCGGTTTAGTACTAGACCACATAGGTGAATAGGATCTAACTAACTTGGTCTTCAGAGGCCAGGGACGATACGCAAGTATCCAAATGCAGAGCAAGGGGGCCGATTATAGGAAGCAAGGCCAAGTAGGCGTAGTAACCGCTAAAGCGAGCGGCTTGGAAGACTTTTCTATAGGGGAAGAACCACAGCGCTTCGAAGAGAAAAATCCGAGAAGGTAAATCATCACTAGAGTGTCTCCTGGCGTACTCATTGATGATGTAGAACCGGGGTGTAGGCGCAGCGCGTTGATCTACACCCGCGAGAAAATGCGATGCTGCTTAATCAGGTTGCCGCGCAGGGCCGTGACCGGATGGGCTGGCCTCGGGACAACTCGTTATGCATCACTTACGGGGCAGCGGTCAGAAGCTCACGCGTACTCCCCCGTTAACACCAACATCGTTCTTGCCGCGACGGACCTCCCCGCGATTGATTCGCGCGCAGAACAATCTGCTTGCCGACAGGCGCGCGCTCCGACGAATAGCTCTCTAGAAACTGCTCGCCCGCGTAGCCTTTGACCACGTACGCTATCTTCCAAGCAAGGTTGAACGCATCCTGTACGCAGGTATCCAGGCCAAGGCCGCTCGATGGAGGATGACGATGGGTGGCGTCGCCGCCGCAGAACACACCTCCCTTTGAATACGACGTCGCGTATGCCTGGTTCACATACCAAACTGATTTCCGCACAAGCTCGACCTCGAGATTCGGGTCACCGACCAGAACACGAATCTTGCTCAGAACGGTCTCGTCGCTCAGGTCCGACTCGCCCTATACTCGCCGGGAGCGTGCTCGCTTGCGTCGCACGCGAAGTCGGTATCGCAATTGAACTCGAAAAGGTGGACATTTCGACGAAGCGCACGCAAGGCGAAATCGACTTTTTCACAATCAATCCAAAGGGAAACGTTCCAGTGCTCGAACTGGACGACAGGAGTTTTCTTACGGAAGGTCCTGCAATCATGCAGTTCCTCGCGGACTTGAAGCCAGAACGCGATCTCGTTCCTCGCAATGGGACGATGGCGCGGTACCGCCTGCAGGAATGGCTTGGTTTCATTAATTCTGATTTGCACACGAGTTACGCCCCGCTCTTCAATCCCGATACGCCAGAACTGATCCGCAGAAAAAGGCAAGAAGTACTCTTAAAATACTATGCATTGCTGGAGCGATCCCTGACGTCCCAGAAATGGTTGCTGGGAGAGCAATTCTCGGCAGCCGACGCCTATCTTTTTACGGTAAAAAATTGGGCAAAGCACGTTGGCCTGGATTTATCGCGGCTGCCCGCTATCACCGCGTTTCAGCAACGCGTGGCTGGTCGCCCGCGAGTCCGGGAAGCACTTTTTGGCGGAAGGTTTGCTGCGGGACTGATCAGGTCGGGCTCTCGCGGCGACTGTTCGCCACGCAAGGTGCTCGGTACCGAAATCAATTTGGAGTTCAAGGGTCGTCGGCGTTAGGTCGCAAGCAGCAACGGCAAACGTTGAATGCCTGATTGTTGACGATCTGAGCGGGCACGATGAGCGTCCGCTCCAGGTGCCGGCCGGCTACTGCCCGATGCAGTCGGCAGTAATCGGTCACGGTTGTGTAGAAGCGCCAATTCTCAAGGTTTCGAGGGGTCACGTTACCCTTTCTGCGGCCTTCAGTCTCGCGGTTCCCAGGCGCGACAACCTGATCCGTGAGGGCGCACCGTCCCCACGCGATGTCTCGGTCCTCCGAGAATTGAATCAGGTCAGGATCCAGCGACCGGACCGTCTCGGCCCGGTCGGATCGCGACCTACACCAGCCGCTCATTGTGAGCTTGGAATCTACCTGGAAACAGCCTGCTAAGGAGGCGGATATGATTGAGCCGATCGACAGCCTGGAGATTGCGGTCATAGTCGATAACGTGACCGATATCCTTTCATCAAATCCAAAGTATGTGGAAACGGAGGTTGCCGGCGCCTGGCGGCGCAGGATGAAATGGCTCGGCGGAGAATGTCTTTGTTGCGCCGCTCACGGCTTGTCTTGCCTGATTACAGCCCGTGTTGGCGACACGTCGCACTCACTTCTGTTTGATACGGGGCCTGACGAGTGGGTATTCGAACGTAACATCGTCAGGCTCGACCTCGACCTTGGCAAGGTCGGCGCGATGGTGCTTTCACATGGACATTGGGATCATGCAGCAGCGATGCCACGGGCACTGCAGATGATAACTTTGGCAAACGGTGGAAAGCCTGTCCCAACCTATATGCATCCAGAAATGTTCGCATCGCGAGCGGTCAAGAATCCGCAGGGCCGCATGATGCCGATGGAGGATATTCCAAACCAGCAGGTGCTTGCTGGTAACGGTGCAGAACTAATTATTACGAGAGCTGAACAGGCGGTTCTGTCGAAATCATTCTACGTTAGCGGTGAAATCCCGCGCGTGACAAGCTTCGAGCGAGGTATGCCTGGCCAGCACAGGCTTGGCCCTGACGGCGAATGGGAGTTGGACGAACTCCTCGTGGATGAACGATTTGTTGCCGTGCATATCGCTAACAAGGGTTTGTTTGTTTTTACAGCCTGTTCGCACGCAGGTCTCATCGACGTATTAACTCATGCAAGCAATCGCTTCCCTGACGTCCCGATCTACGGGGTACTAGGCGGCTTCCATTTGTCAGGTGCAACAGAAAGCATCATTCCAGACACTGTCGAAGCGCTAGAACAGTTCAATCTTAGTCTGATCGCCGGCGCGCATTGCACCGGTTGGCGGGCAATGCGCGCACTGGCAACACGGTTCAAGGATCGAGTCGTATCTTCGGCGGTAGGGAAGCGTTTCATTCTTTGACTAGAGAGCGTACTGGACCGCTGCGCCGCCGGTCTTCTTGGAGAGGCAGGCAACGCGGGCAGACTATCTCGCCGTTGTGGCGATGAAGGCGGTGGTAGACGCAGACGGGCAACGTCATGACGCGCGTGAGCCGTTTGACCAGGCCACGGCCTCAATGACGGGCCTCGGTAGGGCCGCCTGTGCGAGTCCACCACGAAGCTGGTCTTGTGTGATGACTATGCGACACCGGGCAATGGCTCAGATCGGAGCCATGAAGCGCCAATCGCCCACGTCATCGCTCGGGCGTTCGGACGTCGGGTCCACTCGGCAAACGGCCATTCGATTCGTCGAGACGAACATTGCGTCATCGGCCATCCTGGCGTCGCGTGTCTAGCTGGTTTCAGTAATTTCGCTTGGCCAATGTCGTACTGGGAAGGCAAGGTCGTGGCAAATGGATCGTGGCGGAGGTAGGTAATGGAACACACGAGCATCACCACGGAAATCGGGGATCGAGCGTCGAGCTCGTCTGTCGCAAGATCGGCCAATCCAGAGTCAAGGCTGTGCATCGATTTGTGCAATCAACGGCATCCTGGATCGGTTCCGGGGCATCCCGTCTTTGCGGCGTTGCGGATTGCTAATCGAGAAAGCTGTGCGACTTGCTTTCTGTATCGTCCGTGATCGACGTGCGCGCGAATCGCATTTGATATTCGCTCGGCGAAAGACCGGTCTTGCGCTTGAACAGTTGTCGGAATGTGCTGAGGTCACCATAGCCGACGCGTTGACTGACCACTTCAAGGCCAATGGGCCTTGATTCCAGCAACTGTTTGGCTACTTCGATGCGCAGGTTCTGCAGATACGTCAATGGCGCGAGGCCTACTGCCAGCTTGAAACGCCGGTTAAGCGTCCGCTCGCTGACAGCGAGCCACTCGGCAAGCTCGCTCAGCCGAAACCCCTGCTGCAGGGTCGCCTCCATGCGCTGTTGAGCTCGTGCGACGAGCGGATCGGCATGTCCGTGTTCGTCGAGAAGCTTCGCGTAAGAAGCTTGGGAAGTCCGGTTCATGTCGATCAATAGCGACTTGGCGGTCATCGCGGCAAGCTTCTCGCCCGCGAACGTTTCGACCAGCCGCACGGCGAGATTGAGATACGACGTCACAGAGCCGCCCGAGATGATGCGATCTTGCGCGGTCAGGATCTCCGAGGCCCGAAGCTCGACGCGCGGATAGCGTCGGGCGAAGTCCGCCGCAGTGGCCCAGTGTGTCGTGGCGACCCGGCCGTCCAGCAAGCCCGCCTCGGCAAGCAGGTAGTTGCCGGTGCAGTATGCGGCCAGCACGGCGCCAGCCTCGCTTTGGCGCCGTAGCGCGGACGACAGCGCATTCAACTGCTTCCGGCGGCCGATGAATTCGTCCATGTTGGAGAAAAAAGGGGCCGTTATCAGAATGGCGTCTGCACGCTTGCGTGGATCGATTTTCCCGTCCACGGAAATGCTCTGGCCCGATGCGGCCTTGACCGGTCCTCCGTCCAGCGATTCCACGCGCCAGGTGAACATGGGGGAAGGATGGCGACTATGTGCGACTTCCCGTGCACTCAGGTGATTGGCGGCGTTGAGGACGTCGATGGGTCCCGCGACGCCGGATGCCAGAATTCCGTCATAGACCCAGATCCGGATCGTGATCATTTGCGTATGTGTCTGATATTCCTCGAATGATGGCAATACTGCCACTTCCAGGTCTGCCCGTAAAGGCCGATGATCGGCGAACCGAGACACCTGAAGAAGGAGTGACACCATGCCAATGATCGACGCACTGTGGCCGGAAGGTGCCTTGACGCCTGAAGCGGAAGCACGTCTGGTCAAAGAACTGACTGACATCCTGATCAAAGCGGAAGGGTACGACCCGGGCAATCCGGTTGCGCAGAGCGTAACTGTGTTTCATCTCCACCGACCGGCCGCGGTATTCGTCGGAGGAGAGCGCTCGAAGGCAGTACGCTACCGGATTATTCCTTCGGCGCCCGAGGGGCAATACACCGACGAGTCGCGTAACGCGCTGGTTAAAGCCGTCACGGAAGCGGTCGCCCGCGCCGAGGGCCGACCGTTCGACGAGGTCGCATCGCGGGTATGGGTCTTTCCAACAGAAATTCCGGACGGTACCTGGGGCAGTCGCGGCGCAATCTTCAGGCTGCCCGCCATTCATGCGCTACTGGCCGGTGAGTCCGAATGCAGCGTCGGCGAGGAACGACTCGCGCGGAGACGGCGCGAAAAGGCACGCATCACGCTGGAAGCCGCCGTTGATGCCATTAGCTCTAGAAGTGCCAGGTCGTAACAGCGTCACATGTAGTGCAGCGGTGCGGGAGCGGATGCCCGCGCCCGCTGCCAACGTTCATACAACCGAAGGAAAACCCGACATGAAATTCAACGATACGGCACCAGTCCTGGCTCCTGCAGGTGGGCCGCCGCTCTGGCTGGCCAGGTTGGCCGACGATGCGACGCTTGAGGCGACTGTCCTGAAGCGTCCGGTCCAAGGGCGGGCGAACATCCTGTCTGTGATCAAGCACGCGGTCTCACTCTACGAGTTCCAACATCACAGCTACAAGGGCGAGATCGGCAACGGCCTGTATATGGAGTCCTACCGCGCGCAGATTCAGGGTGTACCGATTGAAACTCTGCTCGTGGCGCACCTGAACGAACAGGGCGAAGCCGACTCTGTGGTGATCAATCATCGCCCGCTGAATGCGGCGATGCTGTTTTCGAAACTGATGCGGGAACGGGTTGACGAGCGGTTCCGTGACCTCTATCTGAGCGGACCGGACGCCGACGCCGTGAATGCGGGCCGCAGCTGACCGTTTGGGCGCCCAGCTTATTCGCGACTGGCACGTCGGCGCCGCGAAAAGGCACGTGAACTTCGGACAGGTGTCGCTGACGCGGTGGTTTAGCTTCGTATCGCAATGTATTTGCTGAGGGCCGTGACACGAAAGCTCATAAAAGCCGCCTTTGCTCGACACATGCGGGATACGTCTACGCGATCAAATACGTCCATCGAGTAGTGAGTTTGCAGAGCAGCGTAGCCGTCTGAGCCACGCTCGTTTAGGCCGGAGGATTCGCTGACACTCCGAAATTTGTCCTTCAACGTATCGCATAAACAACATGAGTCGAGCATGATTTTAGACGTTCAACACAAAGTGGAAGATGACGTGAGCAGCGAGATTGCGCGGAACTGTCTGCTGACGCGTACGCGGCAAATTTCCAGGGTCTTGACTGCCATCTACGACGAGCAGCTACGGCCCTTCGGCATAAATGCCTGTCAATTCACCCTGCTTGTACTGATCGTCGAGTTTGCCCCACTCAGCCGGTCGGACCTCGGGCGCAGGAATTTTCACGATCGGTCGACGCTGACAAGGAATTTGCGGCCGCTCATCTCGCAGGGGCTGGTCTCCGAAGACGTCCCGGGAAACGATGGTCGCAGTCGCGCCCTTTCGCCGACGGAAGAAGGCAAAACATTGCTCCGTAGCGCCGCGTCCGCGTGGTCGGCTGCCCAGACTAAAGGCACGACCCTCCTCGGAGCGGTTGGTGCCAATGCGCTCATGGGCGTGGCGGGCGAACTGCCGCGTCGCACATAATTTTCTTTAGTCACCAATGTTGCATATGCAGCGTAGCAGGGCGCTCCGTGCCCCTCCTATCATAGTCATCAAGGAGTTCGTAATGAAAGTCGTCAAAGCCGCCGCCGTCCAGATCAGCCCGGTTCTCTACAGCCGCGAAGGGACCGTCGAGAAGGTCGTGCAGAAGATCCACGAGCTTGGTCAGATGGGTGTGCAGTTCGCCACCTTCCCGGAGACCGTGGTGCCCTACTATCCGTATTTCTCCGCAGTCCAGACGCCGATACAGCTTTTGTCCGGCACCGAGCATCTGAGGTTGCTCGACCAGGCCGTGACAGTACCGTCTCCCGCAACCGATGCAATCGGCGAGGCAGCCAGAAAGGCTGGCATGGTGGTGTCGATCGGCGTCAACGAGCGTGACGGCGGAACTATCTACAACACTCAATTGTTGTTCGATGCCGACGGCACCTTGATCCAACGCCGCCGCAAGATCACACCGACCCATTTCGAGCGAATGGTCTGGGGCCAGGGGGACGGATCGGGTCTGTGCGCGGTCGACAGCAAGGTCGGTCGCATTGGGCAACTGGCTTGCTTTGAGCACAACAATCCGCTGGCGCGCTACGCGATGATCGCCGACGGCGAGCAGATCCATTCGGCGATGTATCCGGGTTCTGCGTTCGGTGAAGGGTTTGCGCAAAGAATGGAAATCAATATCCGCCAGCACGCGCTTGAGTCCGGCTGCTTCGTCGTCAATGCAACGGCCTGGCTGGATGCCGATCAGCAGGCGCAAATCATGAAGGACACAGGCTGCGAGATCGGCCCGATCTCCGGCGGTTGCTTCACCACGATCGTGACCCCCGATGGCATGTTGATCGGTGAACCGCTCCGGTCGGGTGAGGGTGAAGTCATCGCCGACCTCGATTTTGCACTGATCGACCGACGCAAGTTGTTGATGGATTCGGCCGGCCACTACAACCGGCCGGAACTGCTCAGTCTGTTGATCGACCGCACGCCCACGGCACATGTTCATCAACGCCCTGTGCACGACCCATCGAGCGCTGAACAAAACCCGGACGATCTGCGCACCGCGATTTCGTGAACAGGTCGACTTATTTAGTCCCTATAAATCGATGGAGATGCACTTTGAAAGTCATTGCCAGAATTGGCGCTGCGAGCGCCGCGATAGCCGCTCTTGTGCTAACCGCTTTTCCGAGTTTCGCGCAGGCGAAGACTCAAGTCCGCACTGATGTAGCGGTGGTACACAAGACCGCTACGGCCAAGGTCGCCGCCGTATCCGACGCGGCCCTGGTGAAATCGCTAGCCGGATTCAGGAACCGCTACGCCGAGGTCAACGGCGTGCGGTTGCACTACGTCGTCGGCGGCAAGGGCGAACCGCTGGTGCTGCTGCCCGGCTGGCCGGAGACCTGGTGGACGTTCCACAAGGTCATGCCGACGCTCGCCGAGCATTACACCGTCATCGCCGTTGACCTGCGCGGCATGGGGTCGTCGTCGAGGCCCGCCGACGGGTACGACAAGAAGACCATGTCGAAGGATATCCATGAACTGGTGCAATCATTGGGCTATGACAAGGCCAGCGTCGCCGGACACGACATCGGCTCGGCCGTGGCTTTCGCCTATGCGGAGAACTACCCGCAAGCGACCGACAAGCTAGTGATGATAGAGTTGCCGCACCCCGACGACAGCCTGATGTCGTTCCCGCTGCTGCCCGCGCAAGGCGCGTTTGGCGACAAGCTGGGCACGGCACGCGCGTATCTGTGGTGGTTCGCGTTCAACCAGGTCCAGGGGCTGCCGGAAAAGCTTCTCGCGGGACACATCCGGGTGGAACAGGACTGGATCTTCAACTATTTCCTGGTGGATGCGGGCGCGGTGGATGCGCGAGACCGCGCAGTGTATGAGCGGGCATATAACACCGCCGACGCGATCCGCGCAAGCAACGCGTGGTATCAGGCTTTCCCCCAGGACGTGCTCGACAACAAGACTTACGCCACGCTGCAAATGCCGGTCCTTGCGATGGGTGGCCCGGCCTACGGATGGATGAAGAAAGTCGTCGGCCAAAAAGCGGCGAATCTCACGGCAGTCAATGTGGAGAACAGCGGTCACTTTATCCAGGAAGAGCAGCCGGAACGCGTCGCCAGAACGATGCTTGATTTCCTGCAAGGCGATCATCAACATTGAACAGACGATCCGAGAAGTCACGCTATCCGGACGAATGTCGTCTTTAAGTGTGCATGCATATATTCGTGACGCGACATCAGGCGTGCACAACAACAGAGGTCGTGAGGGCCGCCGGATTTCGATCCGTTTGAACGCAACGAAGAGGTAAACGATATGACGATTCAATCTACGCATGATCGACCGATTCTCGTCACCGGAGCGGCGGGCGCTATCGGTGGCATCGGTCGCAACGTCACTGAAATGCTCATTGCCAAGGGGCATAAAGTGCGTGCGCTTGTTCGGCGTGAAGATGAGCGCGCCGAGGATCTGCGCCGGCTTGGCGCCGAGGTCATGGTGGGCGATCTGACCGATCTCGCTTCGATGCATCGCGCAGTTGAAGGCTGCTCGCGCATCTACTTTGGTATGTCGATCTCGTCGGCCTATCTGGAGGCGACGGTCAACGTCGCGTCGGTGGCGCGTCATCACGGCGTCGAGGCCTTCGTGAACATGTCGCAGATGACGGTCACCGAAATGAGCATCACGGAGACCACCGACAGCCCTCAGCACAAGCTGCACTGGCTTGCCGAGCAGGTATTGGCATGGTCGGGGTTGCCGGTCGTCACTGTGCGACCCACGGTCTTTCTCGAAGGTTTCTTTCTGCGTCTCGCCGATGCAGGCGTGCGTGACCACGATGAACTCGTGTTGCCGCTAGGCAGCAGTCGCACCTCGCCGATCTCAGCCATCGATGTGGCGCACGCCGTATCCGTCATCCTCGACGACCCGGCGCCGCACATCGGCAGTGTATATAACCTGACCGGATATGAGTCGGCCGATCTCGAACACTACGCGCGTGCCTTTTCCGAGGCACTCGGCCGGACGATCCGCTACCGCGACGTGCCGGTTTCGGCGTGGACCGAAAAGCTTCGCGAAGCAGGCGTGCCAGCGCATCTCGTCAAGCACCTCGCCGTAATGGCCAAACTTCATGCGCAGGGAAGATACGACCGCATGACCGACGATCTGTTCAGGCTCACCGGCAAGGCTCCGACGAGCATGCACGACTTCGTGAAACTCCACGCCACAGAGTTCGGAAGCGGTGAAACCACTGCTTAACGCCCATGATATTGAAGTTTGTCTACAGGGCGTATTGCTACGGCGCACCGTGCGTCGAATATCGCAATCAAGGGCGCGTTCGATCACGCTAAGATTAATTGCTGAGCTGTGCATCATACGTACAGCCTATCCGTCATCAGCGGTCTTGGTCAATCGCTAGCCCGCCACTACACTTCTTAGGCTATTTGCAACATGGACGGTTGCACAAGCGCATTTTGGCGCCAGCAGAGCGGCGGATTTTCTTTACCTTGTCCCATCAACTGGTGAGGCTTTTCCAGCAATCGGTTCATGGGTCCGTCGCGATGGCGACCTCAAGCGATTTTACAAGTGGAAGCCGATGAAACCTTGACGCGCCGAACCGGCAGAGATTTCCGGAAAGAGGAGAACATGCCCACACTAAAGCAGAAAGAAGAGAACATGCCGACACTACAACAGATAGAGAACACCGCTGCTCAACTGTTTTCTTATGTGCGCCGCACGCCCGCTATTCCATGGCCGGGAACTGTGCCCAAAGGAATATCGCAGATTGTACTCAAGTTGGAGTTATTCCAATACACCGGCACATTCAAGGCTCGCGGAGCGCTTGCGAACATGCTTGCGCTATCTCCTGACGCGCTCAAGCGTGGTGTAACCGCAGTAAGTGCAGGAAATCACGCTGTGGCCGTTGCGTGGGCCGCCTCGAAGATGGGTACTCGTGCGAAGGTCGTCATGCAGTCAATCGCAGACCCTATGCGCGTCAGGCTCGCACGCGACTTTGGAGCTGAAGTGATATTAAAGCCCCCGTCTGAAGCGTTTGCCGAAGCGATGCGCATTGAGCGTGAGGAGAAAATGACGTTCCTCCACCCATTTGACGGAGAGCGGACTGCCTGCGGTACCGGCACCTTAGGACTTGAACTAGTCCAGCAAATACCTGATCTCGATGCGGTGGTAGTTTCAGTTGGCGGCGGCGGCCTTGCCGGTGGTCTTGCGGCAGCGATCAAGGCGGTGCATCGAAACTGCGAAGTACTGGGCGTTGAGCCGACGGGGGCTGACGCGATGCTCCGGAGCTTTCAGGCTGGCCATGCAATTGAACTCGGGGGCACTTCTACCGTCGCCGACAGCCTCGCTCCGCCTATGGTGACGCCATACTCTTATCAGCTGTGCCGCACGCACCTCGACGACCTCGTTGCGATAGACGACGATTTGATTTGCGCTGGGCTCGCTCTTTTACAACAAGAGGCAAAGATCGCGGTCGAACCGGCCGGTGCGGCCGCGATCGCCGCAGCCTTGGGTCCATACAGAGCTCGGCTCGCAGGCAAGCGCGTAGCTGTCGTTATTTGTGGCGCAAATATCAACCCGCGTAGCTATGCGGACATGTTGATACGCGGGCTCAATTCGCTAGAGCGTCTAGAAAACGTTTGAAAGACATTAGCGGGCGCAGTCCAGTTTGGAAGGGCATCACATTGCTATCGACGGCAAGTGCGTGTGCGGCTCGCATGATGGCGAACAAAGTGCGATTCATCTGGTGTCGGCCTGGAGCAGCCGCACCGGCTTGACGTTGGGGCAGGTTCGGACTGCCGATAAAAGTAATGAGATCACTGCGATCCCCGAATTGTTAAGTTCACTTTACATCAAAGGCGGTGTCATTACCCATCTCCTTACCGTGAAAGCTGGATAGAACGGGCATGCGCATTCCCGCTCGCGTAGCCCGCGAGTAAAACTATCGCCAGGCCCGACCCCTCGTTGTAGCGATCTCTACGTGGTAGGAGACGTAGATGGGTTATTGGGCCATTGGCCTATAACCTTGAGTTGTTTGATCCAGCGAGGCGCGTTTTTCTTGGCACTGATGGCCGCATAGTCAATCTGCGGGTCGTGATACGCAACTTTGCGTGTCAGTAGCAGGAAGATCAACCGTATCATCTTGTGAGCCAGAGCGATGATTGCCTTTTTGTGTGTCTTGCGCACTATCAGATTTTTGTATTTGGAGGCGATCGAGCTCTTGGTCTTCCACGCCGAGTTGGCACATTCACACATGATGTAACGGATGACCGAATTGCCCTTGCCGATGCGTGCCGATTTGCGTTTGCCAGCCGATTCGTTGTTCCCGGGGCAGAGTGCGGCCCATGCGGCGATACGGTCGGCGCTGCCAAAGCGAGTCATGTCGTCACCAATTTCGATCAGAATCAGGGCGCTCGCAATCTGGTCGATGCCAGGTATGGTCTGTAGCAGGCGATGCGCCCATTGGTAGGGAGCCATGGCGGCAAGGATATAGGCGTCGAGTTCGGCCAGACTATGCTCGAGTGTTGCAATGTGTTCATGGATGTGTTCGAGAATGAATCGGTGCCGCGGCGTCAGATCGCCATCGAGGGCGGCTTGTAGATCGTCGCGTCTGAGTTTGAGTCTGCCGCGTGCCATATCGAGTAGCGAACTGATCGATTTACCCTCGATCAGGCCGACCACCATCGCGCGTGCCGACAAACCGTTGAGGTCGCTGACGACGCCGCCAAGTTTGATTCCACCGTCATCGAGGATTTTCTCAACTTTAGACATTCAGGCCCGCTCAACGAGCGGGTTGGAAATGGATTCAAGAAATCGAAAAATGCTTGACATGGGGCAATGATCGTGTGGCCGCCGCGCTGCTTGCGCGGGTTTTAGCGCAAGCAGCGCGGCGGCCAATGAGGATCGTTTTCGGTCCTCTTGCGATTGCCCATGTCTTTGTCCAACCGTGTACGACTGTGTCTGTCCGAATGGATCAACCTTCTGCTTCTGGCCGTGCCAATTCGCTCTCGCGGGAGCTTTGTCGAGCTGCTGTGCGGCTGTATGGTTTCGCCAGAAGGCTGGGTGACGCGCGCTATCAGCGCCATCGCGCGACGCAGGCACTGGACGACCTACTACAAGCTTCTCGGGCGCGGCAGCTTGCGCACCGTGCGTTTGGCCCGCCAATTGTTCTTGCTGGTGCTCACAGTGCTGCCATGCGATGTGCTGACACTGGTCATCGACGATACGCTGGTGCCGCGCTCCTCGGAGCAGGCGCCCGGTTGCGCGTATCGCCACGACCACAGCCGCAAGATCAATCGGCCGCAATTCATACGGGCCCAGTGCTGGGTTACGCTGGGCGTGAGCGCGCTGGGCAACGGCGGGGTCAACCTGGTGCTGCCAATTCTCTCGCGGCTGGTGCCAAACACCGGCAACCGCAACAAGCTGAAAATCGCGCTGGTGCTGGTCCGCTCTCTGGCGGGCGTGGCCAACAAGCCGGTGCGCGTACTGTTCGATTCGTGGTTCATGCGCGCCCGCCTGGTATTGCCTTTGCTGCGCAGACAAATGCACGTGATTGGACAGGCGCGCATCGACACCGCGCTGTTTCTCGTGCCGCCACCGCCAACCACACCCAGACGTGGTCGCAAGCGCATCTATGGCGAGCGCCTGAACGCCGAGGCCATCGAAGCACTGCCCGCGATCGAACTGCGCATGCCGCTCTATGGCAAAGACCAGCAGGTTCGCCTGCGCTCTGCCGAGGCTCGCGCGCGCTTCCTCAAGGGCGCGTTGGTGCGTGCCGTCTGGTGCCAGTTCTTCGATGCGAAGAAACAGGCCTGGACCAAGCCCCGTCTGCTGCTCGCGAGCGAAACGGACTTGAGCGCCCAGGAGATCGTGCAGTTGTACGCGCGCCGCTGGGGCATAGAACCGCTGTTTCACAATCTCAAGCGCTGGTTCGGCGTGAGCAATCTCTGGCAGCAATCGCGCACCGTGCTGGAGTTGTGGATGCAAATTCGCTCGATGGCCTGGACTTTGAACCAACTGCTGAGTCTGGTGCTTGTCGAGACCTTCCCGATGAACGCGGTCGCACCATGGCGCATGAATCAGCCCGTCACGGCCGGTCTGGTCACGCAGTGGCTGCGCATGGAATTTACCGGACTTGCGTTTCGCGATGGCCTGAATCGCAAGTCCCAGAAATTCCAGTGGCCAACGCCACGCAACGACACGCGACCGACCTCGTAGGATTGCCCGCGCGCGCTTCTGACGGCGTCTCATCGCTGTTTCCATTGCCAAATCGCCTCGTTGACGACCACCTTCGCAGCCGGTGAGGCAGCCATTCGCATGTCTAATGTTGAGGAGGATTTTATGAAGCCGGTTGATTTCACTGGCGCGCATGGCAGTGAGCTTACGCCGGTAACGGGACACCAGGCGCAGTTCGCGCAAATCGTGAGGCGGGATGAAGCTGCCGCGCACCAACCCGAAGCGCGCCAGGACAGCCAGCCACTGCGAATCGTTCATGTCCGTTTTCCTGCCTGGGACATGCTTGACGAAATGCGCATTGACGACCCAGGCCTGGATGCCCGCGCGTTCGAGATGGGCATAGATACTCTTCCAGTAGATGCCCGTGCTTTCCATGACGACGAGTTCGACATTCAGTTCAAGAAGCCAGGTCGTCAGGGCGCGACAATCGCGCTTGAACCCGCCGAATTCACGGCTTTGCTGTTCGATGGTGCCGTCAGGGTGTTCAATGACGGCCGTGACAACGTGTAGCATCTTGTGGACATCGATGCCAGCAACGCGTCGGTAGAGTGGAGACAGTCCTTCCATGTCACTCTCCTGTGGCTAAAATAAAAGTGGAGCACAGGGCATCGGTGAACTGGAAAACTCCTCAGACTCAATCAGTCTGGGTCTCTTTACCGTTTGTGCTGCGGCGACAAACCGCGCAACTGTTGGGGGTGCGAGCCAGTTCGGGTAGGCCTGGTTATACACGGGGTCGGGCCACCATTGAGATTGCGGTCTTTGGTGTCCTGTGCGCCACCGTTTATTCTCCGCGCTCATGAGCTTTCATGCTTGGGGGCGATGCCGATCTGAATCATGAAAAGGTTATACAGAAGTACGGCCGGCCAGAGCGATGGTGCGAGGCAGAAGTGGGTGGATGTCGATGCAGAGGGGTTGTAAACCGGCGTGAACTCGCGTTTGCCCTTGGATTTTCCAGAGAAAATGCGCAACGAGTCAGGGGCGTGGGTGGACGACGAATTTGAAGCGCTGGATCTTGGCGATCCAAGACGGGACCGTCGCGCGAAGGAGTTGCTGAAGCGGTTTGCGGCCAAGCCGACGGCGAGCATTCCGGGGGCATGCGATGGCTGGGCTGAGACCATGGCTGCATACCGCTTCCTCGGCAACGAAGAGGTCGAGTGGCGAGACATGATGCAGCCACATTGGGATCGTACGGCTGCGCGGATGCATCCATTTCCGGTCGTGCTTTGCCTTGCTGATGCGACCGAACTGGACTTTAACGGCCAAGAGATGGAGGGGCTGGGCCGTTGAGCTATGAGGTTCAGCGCGGGATGTATCTTCACGCGACGTATGCGGTGACACCGGATCGGGGGCCGCTGGGGGTGATCGACGCCTGGATGTGGGCACGCGAACCAAAGGATGCGGCCGGGCAACGCGGTGGTATCAAGGAGAGCGTGAGGTGGATCGAAGGCTATGAACGCGTGGCCGAGCAAGCGGCGACGCTGGCGCAGACCCGGCTGGTCTATGTGACGGATCGGGAAGGCGACATCGCTGCATTGATGCAGCGGGCTGAGGAGTTAGGCCAGCCTGCTGACTGGTTGATCGGATCGCAACACAACCGCAACCTTGGAGCCGAGGTCCTCAAGGTACTCGATCGCGGCGCCGGCATCCCGGAAGACAAGCTCGAGGTGGTGCTGCAGCCGTTTGTCCGGCTCGAGCATTCACGCAGCCGGGAGACCAGCGGTACCGGGCTCGGGCTGGCGATTGCCCAGCAGCTCGCGGTGGCCATCGGCGGAACCCTCAGGCTGCGTAATCGTGAGGGCGGAGGCCCGGCGGCGGAAGTCAGGCTGGGCTGACTGGCCCTGCCACAGGCGCGCTTCGGCAAGTGAACGGATGTGCACCATCAGAGTCCCCGGTTCCATGGCGGTCCGCCCGTTCGCGCAAGACTTTTGTACGCGACTGTATCAAGCCGCCGCAACGATACGCGTACTGACAGAAACGGTCATTACGCGCTACTGGCACGATACATCGGTCTCCTTAAATACGTTCCGTAGCCCGCAGGCGAACAGCAACGATGCGATCCCGCGGCTGCCATATCCAACGCAGACTTTCAAGGAAGCCGATCATGACTACCAACATCGCCAAGCGTTTTGTGTTCGCCATCGCCCTGGTTGCCGCCGCTGCCGGTGCGCATGCCGCCGGTCTGTCCCATGTAGGCGCCCGGGACCCGTATACCGAGGGTGCCCGTTCGGTGCAGGAGTCGCGCGACGCATACACCGATGGCGCGCGGGCAGTCGATCCGTACATCGACGGTGCCCGCACCCTGGCCGGCATGGACCGTACGGGCGTCTCGGCGGACCCGGCGCGCAGTGTTGATCCCTATCTTGACGGCGCCTACGTCTGACGCTCCCCTTGCCGACCAGACAGGGAGCGCGACTGACAGCGCTCCCGCCCCCGATTCATGCGCGCGCTTCTTCATACCGCACTAACTGCGGCCGTTCCGGTCGACAGGTGCGTTCACCGGACGCCGGCCGAGAAACGATGAATCTGCGCCACTACGGCCGCGCCTTCGCCTACCGCCGACGCGACACGCTTGGTGGATCCCGAACGAACGTCGCCGATCGCGAAGACACCCTCAACACTCGTCTGCAAAAGCAGCGTTTGCACGGGAGCTTCGGCAACGTCGGTGCCGGTCAATACGAATCCTTTGCTGTCGAGCGACACGCCGCATGTCTTAAGCCAGCTCGTATTCGGTTCGGCGCCGATGAATACGAATAGATGATGTACCGTCATGCTTCCTTCAATGCCGCCGGCACCGCGGTAGTGCACGCGTTCGAGACGCCCATCCCCCTCGAGCGCAGTCAGTTCAATGCGCGTATGAAGCGTCACATTCGGCAGCGAGCCGATACGTTCGATCAGGTAGTGCGACATGCTTTGCTCAAGGCTCGCGCCGCGGATGAACATGTGCACATGCTCGGCGTGCGATGCCAGAAATACGACAGCCTGCCCCGCGGAGTTGCCGCCGCCGACCAGCAGCACCGGCTCCTTGCGGCATAGCCTGGCCTCGATTGGCGTAGCCCAGTAATAGACGCCGCAGCGCTCGAAGCGCGCAAGTCCCTCGACGACGGGACGCCGATACTCTGCGCCGCTGGCGATGACCACGGTGCGCGCGAGGATGCGCCGGGCATCGGCAAGCTCCACGACAAGCGGGTGCTTGTCGCAATACAACGCCTTGACTTCGCACGGGATGCCGATATGTGCTCCGAACTTCTGCGCCTGGACGAACGCGCGGCCAGCCAGCGCGTGACCCGTAATGCCTGTGGGAAAGCCCAGATAGTTCTCGATGCGTGCACTCGTACCCGCTTGGCCACCGGGTGCACGATAGTCGAACACCGCGACCGACAGCCCTTCGGATGCCGCGTAGACGGCCGTCGCTAGTCCCGCCGGGCCGGCGCCGACGATCGCCACATCGTAGACGTGCGTCGGATCGAACTCGGGAATCAGTCCCAAGCAGGAGGCGAGCTGTCCCACATCGGGGTTTCGCAGCACAGTGCCGTTCGGACAAACGACGAGCGGGAAGTCATCGGGCTGCGGCGTCAGGCGTTCAAGTAACGCGATGGCGTCGGCGTCCTGCTCCGCATCGAGCGCCATATTTGGAAAAGCGTTGCGGCGCAGAAAATCTTGCAATGCGAGGAGTCGATCATTGCCGGGGGCGCCGACCAGAACGGCACCCTGTCCGCGTTCAATCGCCAAGACGCGCCTCAGAATCAAGGCGCGCATGATCTTTTCGCCAAGATCGGCTTCACTGATCACCATGGCGCTTAGTTGGTTGGGCCGCAGCAACACCGCTTCGACAGATTCGATGACATGCGCATCTACAACTGCGGGCTTGCTCGAAAGCTGGGTGATATCGGAGGTGAACTCGCCGCGTTGTGTATAGGTGTGGACAATCCGGTGGCCCAGGCCATCACGAATGACTATCCGCACTTTTCCCGACAGCAGGAGGAACATGCCCGGACAGATACTTCCGGCACGATAGAGCAATTCGCCTTTAGCGTAGTGGCACTGGCTGCCGAAGCGACGCACTTTGTCGACTTCAGCCTCCGTCAGGACCGGAAACATCTGGTGGTAGCGCGGATGGTCGCGCACGCTCGGGTCATCGACGATCGCGCCGTCGTCGATACGGCTCGCGTCCTCTGCCACCTGATGCGCGAGCTTGTCGCCTTCCAGCCTTGACTCGTTGCTCATCGCCGATTCTCCTTGGTGGCAAATCGGCACCGCCACCGCCAGGTCGACTGTTGCCGATACCTGCAGCTAAAGGCTCCGCCCGGTCAAAAAGAATGAAGCGGCTACTGAATACTTCCGCTCGGCAGTTACCGGTGCGCACGGGACTGTGCGCGACGACCACCTTATGACGAGAGTAATCGAGTTGTCGCCGCCAGCCAAGAAATCTTGCATTCGCTCTCTTTGGCACCGCGTTGAACGCTACGGAGCGCCACGCGGAGTCACAGTACTGTGGTCTGAGAGCTGACAGGCGACCTGCGGACGGACTTGTACAACGCACGACGCAACGATCAATAGAGGTCAAGTCCCTTTTAGATCTGTCCGTCGGGCGGATCTTGCCTAAACACACTTTTTGGCTAGGGCGTTCTTGGGTACGTTTGCTTCAGTCGTCCCCTGCCATGGCGAGAGTAGGCATTAGAGACGCCCTGGTAGTCGGGCATGCCTTCATCGAGGCCAGGCACTTTTCCCGCGATGGGCCCGGGCACCTGATGATCGGCATGTGAATGCGAAGATGTGAGGAGCACCGATACGAGCAGACCGGTCCCTGAGCGGGCGCTTGCTCATAGGACGTCTGGAAGATCTTTCCGCAGCTCTGTGACGCAGGCGTCGGACGTTGAGTCCCGATGCCGGCCGGGCTAGTCTGTCACACTAAAACCTGTTGACGTCGATAACCGCCTGCGCGAATTCCCGCGGTGCTTCCTGCGGGAGGTTGTGGCCGATGCCTCCCTTGAGGTCCCGGTGCTCGTATTTGCTGGTGAACTTGCTGGCATAGGTGCTGGGCGCCGGATGCGGGGCGCCGTTGGCGTCACCTTCCATCGTGATTGTGCGCACGCCTATGGTGGGCGCCGTCGCGAGCCGCTGCTCGAACTCGTCGTACCTCGGCTCGCCTGCGGCAAGACCTTGCCGCCAGCGATAGTTGTGTACGGAAATCTCCACGTGATCGGGATTGTTGAATGCAGCGGCACTGCGTTCGAAGGTGGCGTCGTCGAACTTCCACTTCGGTGAGGCCTGCTGCCAGATCAGTTTGGCGAAGTCATGCGTGTACTTCTGATAGCCATCGCGTCCGCGGTCGGTGGCCAGGTAGAACTGGTACCACCACTGAAACTCGGCCTCAGGCGGCAGCGGCATCTTGCCCGCCGCCTGACTGCCAATCAGGTAGCCACTGACGGATACCAGCCCGTTACAGCGCTCTGGCCAGAGGGCAGCAAGGATGCATGCCGTGCGCGCGCCCCAATCGAACCCCGCGATGACGGCTTTCTGCATGCCCAGCGTATCCATCAGCGCGATGATATCGAGCGCAACGGCCGCCGGCTGGCCGTTGCGCATGGATTCCTTCGACAGGAAGGTCGTCGAACCATAGCCGCGCAGGTACGGAACAATCACGCGGTATCCGCGCGACGCGAGCAGAGGCGCGACGTCGACGAAGCTGTGGATGTCATAGGGCCAACCGTGTAGCAGGACGACGGCTGGCCCGTTAGCAGGGCCAGCCTCCGCGTAGCCGACGTTGAGTAGCCCTGCGTTGATCTGCTTGATCGATGCAAAGGCCGCATGGGTACCCGGCCTGGTCGAGGGCAGGGGCGCCGGCTTCGATTGATTGGTCTGGGCTTTGGCGGACGTTAAAACGCCAAACTGTACTGTAGCGAGCGTCAAGGCGGCCGTGCCCAGAAAGCCTCGACGAGGCAGATCGATTTTCTCCGTCATTTTTTCTCCTCGCGCTGATGCGGAATCGTTCATCGGGTCGGTGCTTTACTTATCTTGGCGTGGCTGCGATTCCCGGTAGCATGGCGCCTTTGCGTCATAGCTACCAGAATCGAAACGACGATGTTTCTGCCAGTGCGATCAGACAACTGTTCTTGTATAGCACCGGATTTGCTCGCGTTCATAAAAAATAGCCGAGACAAGGCGCCCGCTTGTACACGCCTGGTCGTGCGGCCGGCCCGTGTTGGCGCCTTGGTCGATTGCATGATGCGGCGGCTATGCGTCTTGCCTTTGTGCAATAGGTACGGTGCGTCGCTTTCTCAAGCTAAGGTGCCGTCACGCGAGAACTCGGAGGCATTGAGCTTGACGAAGTCGAGCATGCTGGTGCTTGCCGTCGACCTGATACTCGAGCGTGCCATCGAGGACATAGGCGATTTCGTCGCCCGGATGCGTGTGCCTGCCGAACGCCGCTCCTGGGGCGAAATCAACGCGCACCTGCACGACCTCGCGTCCGGAGCTTCCGAGATCGTGCCGATGAATCTCGGTGCGCCCGATTCCTTCCTGAGCATGGGCCAGAGTCATTGCCAGACCGCTGGTGGCGAGCAGTGCGGCTGCGGTGAGAATTCGTTTCGTTTCATGCAACTTCCTTTCGTGCTTCCAAAAACTAACGGGCGGATACGCTGCATATACAGCAATCCGGGTGTGCGGCGCGTGCATGGGGGCTCAGGTCGCCGGTCCGATGGTCTGCAGGAAATCCACCATCGTCCTGGCGACGAATTTTGGGCGCTCTTCCTGAACGAAGTGGCCCGTGCCCTCCATATTCACAGTAGTCAGGTTCGACACCTTCTGTCCAATGACCTTCTTCATCCATCGGTAGGCCGGGCCACCCATCGCCAGAACCGGCATCTCGAGCTTGCCGTAACCTTTGTTGTCTACCACGTCCTGCGTGAAGGCCTGATACCACGCGTTGCTTGCGCGAATGGCGTCAGCACTGTTGTACGCGCGCTCATACACGGCTCGGTCCCGCGCGTCGATCGCACCCTCGTCCAACCAGGAAGTACTTGAAGAGCCAATCCTGCTCGACCCGGATACGACCGGCGAGCAGCTTCTCCGGCAGCCCATTGACCTGGTTGAAGGCAAACCACCAGAGATACGGATGGGCGAAGTCGAGCTTGTCGCCGAAGGTGTTGTGCGCGGGTAGAAGCTGGAACGACAACAGGCTCTCGTCCGGGTGCGGCAGCTCCAGCATCACCAGCTTGTCGATGGCCTGCGGATAGTTCGCCGCATACGCGAAGGCCACCGCCGAGCCAATGTCATGACCTGCGACACTGGCCTTGTCATAGCCCAGCGATTTCACCAGCTCGTGAATGTCACGTGCCATGGTCGTCTTGTCGTAGCCTTCGGCGGGCTTCGACGATGCGCCCATGCCGCGCAAGTCCACGGCGATGACGGTGTGATGCTCGGCGAGCGTCGGCATGATCTTGTGGAAGGTCCACCAGGTCTCAGGCCAGCCGGGCAGCAACACGAGCGGCTAGCCCTTGCCGCCGACGACGTAGTGCAGCCGTACACCGTTGACCTCGGCGTAGCCGTTCCTGAATCCCGGCAACGACTTCACCAGCGCCGCATCTGACACGTCGGCAACCTTTGCGGCGGTGGTCTTCCGAACGGCCGCCGCATCCGTGTGAGCTTTGGAGGGCGCCCCTGCATAACCTGGGAGGCGGCCACCATGAGAGCAGCAAATGCAGCGGTTGCAGTGCCAATCCTGACAATCGGGTTCAAAGAAATCTCGATGATGTATAGGGCTAACTGAACGAGGGTTGAACGTTTAAATGGCATGTTCGTGATTGTGTTGCATATGCAGCAAACAAGAGCAGGTTCAGGGGGTCTCTGCGTCACAGCTTGCGGCTGCCTGTTGCGAAGAATTTAAGCCGACCTTTGTATCGGGCCTGTAACGTACCTGGGCCGCTTCCGTCATGAAACGTATCAACACAGGGGGTGATACAGACGGGTACAAAAAGGTTCTGAAACGCATGGAGGAGTGGCCTACGATTCGGCCGGGACCACGGTCAAAGTCCGCTTTTTGGTCCCAACTACTACTCTTACATAACAGCGAAGCGTAAATGGCTTCGCTACCCCCGGCCAGCCTGGCCGCGAAAGGAAAAACCATGCGACCCCTCTTCAGACACTTGTCAGTCGCCGCTGCTGGCGCTGTTTTCTGCATTGCTGCCTTCGCGCAGAACGCCCCGGATACCGTCCGTCCCCCGGCGATCCTGCCGCTCGAATCGGAACCGGCACCGAAGCTGATTCCATATCCACCGCTGCCCGAACCACTGGCTCGCGGCGTCGTCATCGTTCAGTTCCGGACAGAGAACTTCCGAGTCATGCCGTTATTCGGCAAGACCGCCGTCGAGGTAACGCCGCGTATAGGGCATCTTCATGTAACCGTTGACGACGCGCACGGCACCTGGGCCCATACCAGCGAGGATCCCATCATCGTTGTGGGGCTGACGCCCGGCGCACACAAGCTGCGGCTCGAACTGGCCGATCCCAGCCACAAGATCCTGGGCAGCGAGACAGTTTCCGTTACCGTCCCGGACCTGAAGGCGTCAAAACCCCACCAGCCTTGAGGGCCTGTGTGTTCCTTCTGCAGGAGACACGGCATATGCCTGCGGCGATTAGGTCTAACGTTAAGGGCCGCGGCATGCACACGCGCTTTGCGGATGCGGCCAAGTATCGGATGCTGACCTCGCTTCTAACGGGCACCCCAAAGTCCCTTCTTCTGAAGGCCTTGGCGCCGAGCCCGATTGCCGCGGGTGGAAATGTCAGCCTGTTGCGTCCGCAGCGTCCGTTCGTGGTGCCACGCGAGCTGACTGCGGAAGAGATCCGGGGCATCATGGCCGACTTCGGTCGCGCGGCCGCCAATGCCAGGGCGGCCGGCTTCGACGGTGTGGCGATCCACGCGACCAACGGCTACCTGCTCGACCAGTTCCTGCAGGACGGAATCAATGTCCGCACCGATGCCGATGGCGGCTCGATTGCGCATCCTGGTGAAAGTTGCCGATGCTGTCACCGCGGTCTGGGACCTGAAGCGCGTTGGCGTGCATCTGGCACCCCGCTCGCCGAGCCATTCGATGGCGGAAAGCCAGCCGGCACGGACGTTCGCCTACGTGGCGCGCGTGCTCGGTCAGCGTGGCCTGGGCTTCCCGTTTATCCGCGAAACGCAGGGTGAAGGCGCGCTGCTTCCGGCGCTCATGCGCGAATTCGGCGGCGTGGTCATCGCCAACGAAGGGTGGACCAGCACGCGGCAGAGGCGGTTCTCAAGCAAGGCGACGCCGATGGGGTGGCATTTGGCCGTGCGTATATCGCCAATCCGGACCTCGTGGAACGCCTGCGTCGGCGCGCCGCGCTCAATGCGGTGCACCCGTCGACGTTCCATTACACGGGCGGCCTTGGCACGGGTGGCTATATCGAGGTTCTTTGGCATGAAATTGCACATTGGCTGAGTGGGCTGGCGCGTTCAGCGGTGGTGACGCCGGCCAACGTTCACGACAAGCATGCGCTGCCCCAGTTACTGCACGGGGAGGAGCGGCGTGTCTACGGTGACAGCGCGTACGCCAGTCAGCAGGAGCTGATCGCATCGAATGCGCCGCACGCCAAGGACTTCACCAATCAGCGGACCCGCAGGAACGGGGAGATTGACGAAGTGCAACGCGGAAAGCATCGCACTTTAGAGGGAACCCGTGAGCCCGAGTCAGCGAGCACGCCAACCACACATGCGCGATGCATGGAGTCCTAATGGGTGCTAACGGCGCAGTATGCACAGCGAGTAAGGAGATCTTGGATTCATCGGTTGATGGATTTGCCCCCGTGTCTCCGGACACGGACACACCCTTTGGTTGATAACCCCATGGTGCGCCTGAACTCTCTCGGTGAGCGGTAATTCAGGGCACCGTGAGGGTGCTGCTCGTTGTAATGCTTAAAGGCTATCGTACACCGTACTAAAAGTGTCGCGACTGCAACAATAAAACTGTCATCCCGCCACTTGCCGGATAGCGGTTACTACTGTTTCGACATCTCGTTGACGATTGACCCTGCCCATACCGGTGGCCGCCGTTCGCGCCAGGGACATGCCGTTTCCAATTGTGCGGCCAGACGGAACAGCGTGTCCTCCCGCCCGAAGCCAGACATAAAATGCGAGCCGATTGGCAGACCCGTTTGCGGGTCGATGGAAAGCGGCACTGACATTGCTGGCGTTCCGGTCACGTTCGATAACGCGGTAAACGGTGACTGGCTAAAAACGTGCGCGATCCAGCCAAGCCCATCGACGGATGTCTCTACCCGGTTGTATTCACCAATCCGAGGCGGAAGTCCGGGTAGCGTCGGTGTCAGCAGAATGTCGTAGTCGCCGAAGAACCGCCCCAGCGCCCGTGTGACCGTATTCCTGACCTGCAATGCCGACAGGAGGTCTACGGCGCCAATCTCAATGCCGTATCGGTAGAGCGCGAGCGTTGCAGGTTCGAGGTGTTTCTCATCCACCGTCCGTCCGGTGGCTGCGGCAATGCCGTTGATCCGGAGCGCCGCGTTGGCAGCCCAGATTTGCGCATTGCATAGCACAAAGGCGTCCCAGCTCACACCCAAATCTGGCGCTACTTCATGGACATGATGACCCAGGGACTCAAGTGTCCTGGCCACCTTGCTCAAGGCATCAACAACCCCCGTGTCGGTACGCGCGGCATTGCATGGATGCATCATGAACCCGATCTTCAGATTTCCCGGCTGCTGCCGGATCTCCGACAGATAGCTGGCTTTGGGTGGGGCAATGTAGTAGGGCTCGCCCACGCCGCCGCCGTGGATGCCATCAAGCAGCGCCGCACTGTCGCGCACAGTTCGGCTCACGGCAAAATGCACGCCCAGACCATTCCATACTTCGTCCACATAGGGCCCGTTCGACACGCGTCCCCTGGTCGGCTTCAGACCGAAGAGCCCGTTGCAGGAGGCCGGCACCCGTATTGATCCGCCTCCGTCCGTCGCATGCGCAATGGGAACGATACCGGCGGCTACCGCCGCTCCCGCACCGCCGCTCGATCCGCCCGCGCCATGCTGCAGACTCCAGGGATTCCTCGTCGGGCCGTACAGCACGGGTTCCGTCGTCGTGCTAACCGCCAGTTCCGGCATGGTTGTTCGCCCAAGCGTGATCAGGCCTGCCTGACGGAAGCTCGTCATCACGTACGAGTCGTCCTTTGCGACGGTTCCCATCGCCAAACGACTGCACATTTCGCTCCTGCGTCCCTGCATGGCGACGCCAAGATCCTTGAGGAGAAACGGCACGCCGCCGAGCGGTCTCGGATCCGCGCTCACGATGCCGGCTGACTGTATCTCCACCTCTTCGGGCCAATAATCGAGCACAGCGTTTACCTGGGGATTGACCGCCTTGATGGCAGCCAATGCGGCCTGCGCTACTTCCATTGCGGTCACTTCTCGCGTGGCGATGAGGTGATGCAGGCCCATGCCGTCAAGGGCGGTGTATTCGGCGAGCTTCATTTGGACGTTCTCTTTCAGCGAGACATTGGGAGGGCGCGCGTCGCAAGGGCTGCGCGCCTGCCTGGTCTGACCGCAGGCAATGAAGGACGTTCGTCCCGCATCGCACTGCCCGGCGGCTTCATAGTTGAGTGACTACTGGCATGCGCGATCACTGGCCGGAGGAGATTTACTTCGCTTGACGCACGCTGGCCGGCATGGGCGACTCGTGGCGAAGCGCGGTATCGGCCCTGGGCTTCAGGCGCAGGAACAGGATGATAAACGCGCACATCGACAACAGCGCTGCCATCAGCAGGAACCCAGGGTAGATGCTGCCGGTCACGGATTTCGACCAACCGATGATGCTTGGGCCGAAGAAGCCACCAGACAGGCCAATTGTATTGATCAGGGCGATGGCTCCCGCTCGTGCGTCGCCCTTGATGTACGCGGGCGGAACGGCCCAGAAGACGATGTTGGCCATCCACATCAGGCCGGTAGCGACGGTAACGCATACCATTGTCACTGCGAGATTACCGTCGGCAAGGTACCAGCCAACGAAGCAAAGGCAGCTTATGGCGGCCGGCACGGCGATGTGAATTCGACGCTCCTGACGCCTGTCGGAGCTACGGCCACCGAAGAAGATGGCAAACGCCGCAGCCACATAAGGAATGGCCGCATACCATCCGAGCGTCTGTGTGTTGGTGACACCGGCGGATCTGATGACCGTCGGCAGCCAGAAGCTCAAGGCGTAGATCGGCGCGATGATGCACAGATAGGCAGCCGCCAGGATATACACCTTGGGATCACGCAGTACCGTGAGGAACGATTCGTGCCGCCGGTCTGCAGCCGTGTTCGTTTCCGCGGCCAGCGCGCGTTTCTCCTCGTCGTTGAGCCATTTCGCATTGGATGGATCATCGACAAGCAGGAAGTAGGCCGCGACGCCAAGCACAAGGGTGGGGGCGCCTTCAATGAGAAACATCCATTGCCAACCGGCGAGGTTGGCCGTACCGGCGAAAGCCGTCATGATCCACGCCGACAGCGGCCCGCCAACAATTCCGCTGAAAGGGCCCGCAAGCCAAACCATCGAAATTGCGCCGGCGATGCGGCTCGGACCATACCAGCGCGACAGGTAGAACAGGACGCCCGGCGCGAAGCCGTGCTTCGAAGACGCCCAGCAGAAAGCGCAGGGCGTAGAACACCGGGACGCTATTGACGAACACCATGCACATCGAGGTAATACCCCAGAGCACCATGATGCGGCTGAAGGTAAGCCGGGCGCCAACCCTGGGCAGCAAGAGATTGCTTGGCACCTCGAACAGGACATAGCCCACGAAAAATATTCCGGCCCCGATGCCGTAGGCGGCGTCGGAGAAGCCGAGGTCGCTCTGCATCTGAAGCTTTGCAAACCCTACGTTGACTCTGTCCAGATAGGCGAACATGAAGCCAATGAACAGCAGTGGCAGCAGGCGTAGATCTACCTTTCGATAGAGGGACGCACCGTCCGTCCCGCGCCATGAAATTTGGTCTTTCTGAGACATAGACCTCTCCTTTGGTTGGTGTGTATAGCGTCGCCACGGCGCGCATCGACGCCGGGAGGTGTGGTCGAAATGGTTCTGGCGTCATTGCGTGGCAACTTCGCTTCACGTCGACCGACACTTTCCGGTGGCGGTGCGGCCGATGGCTGCCCGTGTGCGGTTGGCCCGGGCTCGATGCGGCAGTTGGAACTGCCTATAGTTGTTCGGACATGATCGCCAGCATGGCGTCGCAGAGGACTTGCGCCCCGGCCGCGGCATCGACTTCGCGCGCGTTCTCGGCCTCGTTGTGGCTGATGCCCTTTTCGCAAGGCACGAAGATCATGCCGGTGGGGATGTGGTGTGCGGTGTACTTGGCGTCGTGAGTCGCGCCGGATACGATGTCAAGGAATTTCATTGCCCGACCGGCGGCAGCGTTGCGCACGGTTGCCACCACGCGATCGTCGAACGTTATCGGCGTGGACCTCAACAGAACCTTCGCCGACACCGGGCAGCCCTCGATCTCGCCGGAGCAAAGCTGAAGGATCGTCTCGCCGGCACGTAGCAGGGAGTCGGGGTCGGGATGGCGCAAATCGATATTGAATGTCACGCGGCCTGGCACGGTGTTAGGCGATCCCGGATAGACCTCCAGCCTTCCGACGGTGAAGCGCAGAATATCCGCGGGGTCGTCTATCGCGGCGCGAATGCGTCCGATGAGCGTGGTGGCGGCCACCAATGCGTCTTTGCGATGCCGCAGCGGCGTGGTGCCCGCGTGGGCCTCAGCGCCTAGCAGCTGGATCTCGTAGGCATGAAGCCCCTGAATTCCCGTGACAATGCCCACATCGCATGCCTGGTTCTCGAGCACGGGGCCCTGCTCGATGTGGGCTTCGATATAGGCAAAGCCGCTCATGCCAAGCGGGCGCTTCTCCAGTACCGGCAGCTTCGCGATTTGGGCCTTCAGTGCGCTTTCCACATCGACACCGTTGACGTCCTTGATCGCCAATGCATCGGCCAGCGGCAGCGCGCCGGCCGCAACGGCGGAACCCATCGTGGGAGGGGGAACCTTGAGCCCTCCTCGTTCATCCACACAACGAGCTCGATCGGGTGTTCGGTCTCCATACCGTGATCGTCGAGCGTCTCGAGTACCTCGAAACCTGCTAGCACGCCGTAGACACCGTCGAACCTGCCTCCGGTCGGTTGGGAATCGAGATGTGAACCCGTCAATATGGGCCTGAGACCCGGATTCTTTCCGGGACGGCGGATGAACAGATTGCCGATCGGGTCGATCGAGGTCTGATAGCCTCGCCTCGATGCCCATTGGAGCAACAACATTTTGCCCTGGGTGTCTTCCGCGGTGAGCGCCTGGCGGTTGACACCGCCTTTGGCCGTGGCGCCGATCCTTGCCATGGCGCAGACATGTTCCCAGAGCCGCTGGCTGTTGATGCGAGGACCGATTTGCGTGAGAGAGGAGGAAGGAGTGGGGGCGTTCATCTGGCTGCTTACCTTGTTTCGTTGCGAGCCAGTTTGCCGAGTTGATTCCTGTTAGTCAAGTACCTTGACTAACAGGAATCAATCTGTCATTACTTGTGACTCAATGGTATCATTTGGCATGTGCGCACACGAATGCGGTTATACTTCACATTTGGCCGAGCCCGATATAATCGTCGTATAATTTATGGAAAATACCGGACAAAATCAGGAAATTGTAATTGGCGGCCGGTTGAAGCATGCCAGACTTAATCGAAAATTGAGTTTGCGCCAGCTGGCAGAAAAGGTCGGGTGCACCGAAAGTTTCCTTTCGAAAGTCGAGAATAACAAAGTGCGTCCTTCGCTCCCGATGATTCACAAGATCGCCGTGAATCTGGGAATCAGTGTTGCCAGGCTTTTCTCGGAAGAGACGGATGCGGGCGGCGTGGTCACGGTAATGCGCGAGGGGCAGCGGCAGACGCTCCGGACCGAACATCAACGCGCGGGAAATGGTGTCGCGTTGGAAACGCTACTTCCAAATAACCTGTGCACGTTGCTGGAGGCGAATATTCATCATATTCCGGTCGGCAACTCGTCTCAGGGTTATCTTGAGCACCAGGGTGAAGAAATGGGCTATGTGCTGGAAGGGGAGCTCGAGTTGACGGTGGACCAGCAGAAGACGATTGTGAAGAAAGGCGATTCCTTTTTCTTTCTTTCGCACCTTCCTCACGGCTACAGGAATATCGGCTCCGTCGATGCACGGGTGCTGTGGGTCAATACTCCGCAGAGCTTCTAGAGCGTCGCCAACGAAGTGGCAGCCGACTGCTCCGAAGCTATCGCCGCTGCCCGGTATTCGGCAAGCGCTCATGAGCCTGGCCTGTGCCGCTTCGCGTGAGCAACTGGCTGCCGCGCTGAAGTTTGTCGCGCGGACCTTGAGAGTTCGTCCGCCCGCACGGTTTGGTTCGATCTGAAGCCTCAGTCCAGTTCGACGCAGACTTCGATCTCCACGCAGGCCCCCAGCGGAATCTGTGCGACACCGAATGCCGACCGCGCATGCTTGCCGGCATCGCCAAACACGTCGACGAACAGTTCCGATGCGCCGTTGGTGACCAGATGCTGCTCGGTGAAGTCGGGCGTTGAATTGACCAGGCTCATGACCTTGACGATGCGTTTGACGCGATTCAGATCGCCGGTGTGGGCCTGTAGCGTCGACAGCAGATCGATCGCGACCGCGCGGGCCGCGGCGCGTCCCTCGTCCGTCGACATCGTGGCGCCGAGCTTGCCAACCCACACGTTGCCGTTCTTCTTCGCAATGTGGCCGGATACGTAGACAAGGTTGCCGCTCTGCGCGCTCATTACGTACGCGGCAGCCGGCGCGCCTGCGGGGGACAGCTCGATGTCGAGTGCTTTCAGTCTTTGGTGGATATCGTGTGATTGCATGATGTTTGTCGATGGAGGGCAAGATGGCTGGCGCCACGGGGAGTCATCGCGAGTCATGTGGCGCCGGCGGACCGGTTTCAGTCCGGCATCGGCTCGCGGCCGAAGGCTTCGAGTTCGCGCGCCAGGGACTGCGCGGCCAGTTCGACCAGTGCGCGGCCTTTCTCGCGCGTTGCCAGGCCTGGATCGGAACCGATGCGTCCGTCCGGGAAGCGGGCACGGAAGTCGAGGGCTTCGCGGATCGGGCCGGTTGGGGCAATGGGCGGCGCATAGTCGGCCGACTTGATCGAATCGGGGAAGGCGTACTGCGTGATCGCAATTTCCGAAGGCGTGGCATGCGCGCCGTGGCCGGTCGGGAACTGGTCTCGTGCCAGTTCGCCCACGCCTTCGAGATCCCACCAGTTGCAGAGCTTCAGTGCGAAGCCGGCACGACGACGCGCAAAGCTTGCTTCGGCGTACAGTTCGGAGAACGCGGCATCGATCGACGAGACATTGCCGCCATGGCCGTTCAGGAACAGGATCTTTTCGAAACCATGCACCACCAGCGAGCGGGTCCAGTCGGCGATCGCGGCGATGAACGTGGACGGGCGCAGCGAGATGGTGCCGGGAAAGCCGAGGTGATGCTGTGCCATGCCGATGTTAAACGTGGGGGCCACGAGGATATCGGCGGTTTTTTCCGATTCACGCGCAATGATTTCGGGACACAGCCAGTCCGTACCCAGCAGCCCTGTGGGACCGTGCTGTTCGTTGGAGCCGATCGGCACGACGATCGTGCGGCTGCGCTTGAGGAACTGCTCGATTTCGGACCAGGTGGAGAGATGTAGAAGCATGACGACTCCTTGTTACTGCCTCGCGGGCAGCTTGTTGGCGAGGATGATCAGTGCAGCGATGATTGGCAGCGCGGCCAGGATCAGCACACCGAGGTGAAGGTTGCCGGTGGCGGTCTTGGCCCATCCGATGATGGCCGGGCCCCAGAAGCCGCCCGATAGCCCGATCGTGTTGATCAGTGCGATGCCGCCTGCGGCCGCCGGGCCCTTGATGTATTCGGAAGGCATGGCCCAGAACACCGTGTAGGTCATCCACAGCGCGCAGGTGCCGAGCGTGAGCAACACCAGCGATGCCGCAAGATTGCCGTCGACGAGGATGGACGCGGCGAGCAGCAATCCGCCGACAGTTGCGGGCACGGCACAGTGGAAGCGGCGCTCGCCGACCCGGTCCGAGCGGCGGCCCATGTAGTACATGCCGAAGGCCGCGGCGACATAGGGCAGGGCCGAGTACCAGCCGAGTCGCACTGTGTCGTTCACGCCCTGGGCCTTGATGAAGGTCGGCAGCCAGAAGCTGATCGCATAGATCGCGGCGATGAGGCAGAAGTACGCCAGGGCCAGCACATAGACCCGGACATCGCGAGCCACGGCCAGGAAGGAATGATTGTGCGCCGCGCTGGATCCGATTTCGTTGGCGAGCAGGCGCTTTTCCTGCTCGGTCAGCCAGGCCGCGTCGGCGGGACGGTTCGGCACGAAATACAGGGCGAGCACGCCGAGCAGGATGCAGGGCAGGCCTTCGACCAGGAACATCCATTGCCAGCCGGCCAGGCCACCGGTGCCTGACAGCGCGGTGATCAGCCATGCCGAGACCGGGCCGCCGACAATGCCGCCGAGCGGGCCGGCAAGGAACACGATCGCAATGGCGCGCGCCATGCGCTGCGGCCCGTACCAGCGGGACAGGTAGTAGATCATGCCCGGGGCAAAGCCTGCTTCGAAGATGCCGAGCAGGAAACGCATGGCGTAGAACATCGGCACGTTGCGCACGAACAGCATGCAGGCCGAGGTGATGCCCCAGAGCACGAGGATGCGGCTGAAGGTCTTGCGTGCGCCGATGCGCGGCAGCATCAGGTTGCTCGGTATCTCGAACAGCACGTAGCCGATAAAGAAGATCCCCGCGCCCACGCCATATGCGGCATCGGATAAGCCGAGGTCGCCTTGCATCTGAAGCTTCGCAAAGCCGATGTTGACGCGATCGAGGTAGGCGAACAGGTAGCAGATCAGCAGGAACGGCAGAAGTCGCCAGTTGATCTTGTTGTAAAGGGTTGAAATGTCGTCTACTGCGCTTTCGCTCGGGATCACCAGCATGCCAGTCTCCAATGTCTTTTATGTGGGTACCGCGTTGATGGATCTGATAGTGGCAGCGACAAGGGCAATCGCCAACAGCAACTATGTCCACACTTCGTTGTCTTCCAGGCAACGCATCGGGTATGGTGTGAGTCTGTCATCGGCCAAGTGGATGGTTCGACATGCGTGAAATCAATCAGCAGCGGCTGCGCTACTTCCGCGAAGTGCTCGAGCAAGGCACCATTCGCGGCGCCGCGGAGAATCTCAACACATCGCCATCGGTGATCACCCGGCAGATCCGGCTGCTCGAGGACGAACTTGGCACGACTCTGTTCGAGCGACAGGCGCGTGGCGTCAGGCCGACCGAGGCCGCCGCGCATCTGCTTGAGTTCTGGCGCGGCTACCGGTCACATCAGGAGAAGCTCGAGGACCAGCTCCATGCCCTCAAGGGCCTGCAGCAGGGGCAGGTCCAGCTGGTCCTGAGCGAGGGGTACGTGGATGCGCTGGTCAATGAAGTGCTGGCGCCGTTCTGCGCGCAGTACCCGCTGCTCGACATCGAGATGGAGATCCTCGGCGTGGATCAGGTACTCGACGCCGTGGCCGAAAGTCGCGCGCACATCGGCCTTGCCTTCAATCCGCCGCCACATCCGCGCATCGAGTATCTGGCGAGTTCGTCGCAGCCGGTCGGCCTGCTGGTGCGGCCCGACCATCCGTTGGCATTGCGTGGCGGCGCGGCCAGCGTCAAGGACATGTTGTCCTGGCCGCTGGCCATGATGCCGGCGTCATTCGGCGTCGGGCACGCCGCCAAGATGCTCGAATTCGCGGAGAACATCAGGATCCGGCCGGTGCTGGTCACCAATTCACTGACGGCGCTCAAGCAGTTTGTTGCCTACGAAAACTACATGACGCTGATCGGCGGCAGGTTCGCCGCGTATCGCGAAATCGCTGCCGGAACGCTCACGGTGGTGCCGATCGATCATCCGCTGTTCAGGGGCACCCAGGCGCGCTTGGTGGCCAAGGCCGGGCGGCCGTTACCGGCGGCGGCGCTCAAGCTGCTCGAACATATCCTGCGGAACATGCCGATGTTTGCGCAGGGCGGCCAGTAGCCGCCCGCTACGGCTCGCGCGACACCTCGACCAGGCAGCTCATCGCATTCCGTCCTTGCGTCAGATCCGACGTGCCGATATCGAGCGTCAGGGTATTGGCTGCCCCGGGATCCACGCCATCGGCGTCGGGCGTGTACCATGCGCCGGTTGCCATGACGACGGCCACGCCGCGTGCCACGCGATCGCTGACCGCCAGCCCTGCCGCAATCGCGCCCCGCAGGCGTTATCCGCCGCCGTCCTACATTACACAGGCCATCCTGTAACCCAGCAGGAGCCCGCTATGGCAACAAGTCTGGGCAGAGCTCGATCTCAACAGTTTATTCAGACATAGCCTTATGAATCCCGGGGATCCATCTCATCGAGGCTGCGGGCGTGCTTCGGCTAACGTGACACCCATTAGTCGGCCAAAGAAGATCCGCTGACGCGGACCCCAGCCCCGACGCTCTGATCGGCGACGGCCTTGCATCGAACCAAGGAGCTCCGCGAGCGGTCATCAATTATCGTGGTGGCGCTTCGTCGGCGCACGAACCCCGCGCCAACGGCTCGGCACCCTCATCACAGATCAGATCAGTTGGGCTTCGGCGTGGTCGCGGGGCGAGATAGCGCTCGCGCCGCACGCTGTGCTTGCAGTCCCTGCGCCCGGGTCGCATCGGCCGGTGCAACGTGTCCCGCCGCCTGCCCCGTCAAATCCACGCGCGCGGCACCTTCCACAAGGCAGGTCCAGTAGCGGGTGCCGCGGCACCAAGTGCGGATCGCATCGCGCAACACCGACTCCGTCAGGCCAAGTTCCTGCACGTGCGGGACGAGATCCTCAAAGATGCCGATCTTGAGCGGCACCTTGGGCGCAGGATTCTTCGGAAAGGTTTGCGGGAAGCGCTTTTGCAGCTTCGCGATGGCCTGCAGCACCGGATCGACGGGCTTAGCGAGCTCATTCACGGGCTTCGCCGGGCGAGCCAAAGCCTTCGGGGGTGCGCGACGCGTCTTGGCCTGTGGCGCGGCCTTGGCTTGCTTTGCCAGTTGTTCCTTCAATGCCGCCAGTTGTTCGAAGCCCATCGTGCCCAGCCAGTAAAAACGAACGGAGATTGTAGCAGTCCGTCGCAATTCGCCTTGCCGCCCACGCCGCGGCGGGGCATTGACCAAAGCAGGCATGCTGGCCAGGGTGTGCGCGTGTCACCCTTCGCGCTTCCACCCGATCCGGTGACGTTCCTGCGTAGCTTCGTGCCGCGCATCGTCTTCCGTATGCAGGTAGGCGCTGGTGGTCGAGATGGACGCATGCCCGAAATTGTCCCTGACAAAGCGCAGGTCCACCTGCTGGTCGGTCATATGCGACCCCGCCGTATGGCGCAGCCAGTGTGCCGAGGCGCTGGCCAGCACCGCGGCCCGGCTTTCCCAATCCGGTCCGCGCGCGCGCAGGCGCTCGGCCGCCAGCGCGAAGATCTCCTTGAGCACCCGGTGCAGCGCGCCGCGCGACAAGGGTTTTTCCTTGCCAATGATCGGCAGCACGATGGGGCGGTCCTCGCCGGGCAATGGCATCGGCGGCAGGCCGTAGGCCTCGCGATAGCGCGCCAGCTCCACCATCAGTTCGTCCGTGGCGGGCACCAGCCGCGTCTTGTTGCCCTTGCCCGTCACCTCCAGCCACCAACGCTCCAGGCCCTGGCTGTCGCGCCGGCAGAAGAAGGCGCCCATCCGGGTCTCGGCCACCTCGGCCGCCCGCAGGCCGCCGAGATACAGCACCGTGAAGAGCCAGCGGCAGCGCGCCGCGTGCAGCCGCTCGCGCTCGGTCGCACGTTCGAGCGTCCCCGGCATGGCCTCGATGGCGTCCTTGACCGCCTGCCACATGTCGTGGCTCAGGTAGCGCGTGATGCGCGGCTTGGCCGTGCCGCGCCGGCTGCGGGCCAGCGCGAGCGGGTTGCCGGCCAGGTAGCCGGCGTCGACCAGCCAGGCGAACAGGCCATTGAGGATCACCAGGGTGTGGCGCGCGCTGACCGGGGACAGCGGCCCGGCGAACGGCCGCCACGCGGGCGCGCCGCGCGCGAGCTTCTTGCGCGACGCCATGACCCAGCGCCAGGCCGGCTGCGGATCGGCCAGGAAGCGCTCGTAGCGCAGCAGATCCTCATGGGTGAGCGACGACAGCGGCTTGCCGTGCTGCATCACGGCCCACAGCAGCAGCCGCTCCACCTCGCGCCGATAGGTCTGCAGGGTGGCGGGGGTGTCGGCGTAGCGGGCCAGCCAGGCCGTCACCGCCGCCAGATCGTCGGCGGCCGCGATCTGCGGGGTGCCGCCGCGGGCCCGGTTGCTGCCGGCGGCGCCGGAGAGTTCGGCGGGCAGGCGCAGGCGCTCGAGCGGGGTGGCCGGCAGGGCGTGCAGGGCGGGCAGGGGGAGGGCTTCCATCGGGGCAGCGGGCGGCATGGCGTGAGTGTAGCCATCATTATAGACAGAATAGACAGAATGACACTTATGTCTAAAGATTTGCAATTTTACTCAGTAAATTAACGTATTACGTAGTAATATTTATAGAAACTAATCTCGTCCGCCGCCCAAACATGACTGCCAGCCCCGCATCCGCGTCGTCCGACGCCGCCCCCGACGCCGCCCTGCAGGCCACGCTCGCCGCCGACGTGGCCACGCTGCGCGCGCAGTTCCCCGAGACCCGCGCGCTCTACCGCGAGGTCTGCGGATTGCTCTTTTTAGGTACGGCATCACCCCCACCGCCAACAAGCTCTACGGCCTGGTGCGCAAGGGCAGCATGGGCACGCCCACCGAGGTGCTGGCGCAGTTCTGGCAGGACCTGCGCGGCAAGATGCGCGTCACCATCGACCACCCCGGGCTGCCGGAGGCGCTCAAGCAAATCGCGGCCGACGCCGTGCAGTCGATCTGGCAGGCCGCCAACGAGGCCGCCACCGGCGAACTGGCCGCCTTGCGGGCCGAAGCGCGGCTGCAGGCGAGCGAGGCGGAGGCACAACGCGACCAGGCGCGCGCGGCGGTGGTGGTGGCCGAGCAGGAGACGAAGGCAGTGCAAGCCGAATTCGACGCTGCCCAGCAAGCGCGGGCGGCGCTACAGGGGAACTGGACGCCGAGCGACAGGCCCACGCGGCCGCGCGGGCGCGCCAGGAGGAGGGCGTGCGTCAGGCCGAGGCGCTCGAGCGGCAGTTGCAGGAGTTGCGTACCCAATTCTCGATGGACCTGGAGCGCACCCGCGAGCAGGTGGCCGTCGCGCAGGAGCGGGCCAGCGCCACCGAGCGCCGCGCGCTGCGCGAGATCGACCAGGAGCGCACATTGCGCCAGAAGGCCGAGCAGGCGCTCGCGGAATTGCGCGCTGAGCTGGCGGCGGCGCAGGCGAGGGCGCAGGACGCCGCCGTCGCCGGCGCCGAGGCGCGGGCGCGGTTGCAGGCTGAGCGCGACACGCTCAGCCGGCGACTGGCGGAGACAGAGCAGGCGCTCGGGCGAGGGCAGGCGGCCCGAGACGAGCTGCGGGCGCAACTGGAAACGGCGGTACGGCGCGCCGAGCGGGCCGATGCGCAAGCCACCGCCACGCGCCGCCTGGTAGGTGCCAAGCGCCGGGTGCCGGTGACGCGGACGAAGTTCAAGCCGGGGCCCGCTTGACGGTGCGTCCGAGGACGAGGATTTGTCCACCGCGAGATGGGATAAGCCTGTGGACAAACCGCGCGAGGACCAGATGCCCGGCGGGCCCCTCGGGCCTGATGCATTTTTGAGCAGGGGTGGGCACGTGATTCCCAATCCCCATGCGGGCGGGTGGCTTTACACCAGCGAGCCGCCGGCACAATGTGGAGGCCCAACGGTCTTCGAGACGACAATGCAGGATCCTGCTCCGCAGCTACCTCAAATCTGTGCACCTAAAATGATGTCGATCGAAATCGAGCGCGCCGAAGCGATTACCTGGATCCGCATCCAGATGGCCCAGCACGGCCTGACCCTGGCCCACCTGCAGGCCGCCGGCTGTTTTGCCGAGCCGCCACCGGCGACGTTGCCTGGGGCGGTGCGCTATCGCAACGCGCACGGGCAGGGCTGGGACGGCCGCGGCGCCATGCCGGACTGGCTGCAGCGCGCGATCCACGCCGGGCAAACGGTGGAACATTTCCGCGTGCCCGTCGCGGGAGTCACGGGGCCCGCCGTGAAGGGGAGTTCCGATTTGAAATCAAACGGTTAGCCGGAGGTGCGGCGGATTTTTGACGAATCCCGACCATCCCTCGGTATCAGTCGATACCGGCGTTTCCCAGCCGGAATGTGTTGCATACGAATTGCCAAGTTCGGTCGCGTGGCATGACAGCACTGGTCTTGCGACGAAAGGCATCGGGGTGTCTAATTCGCTGCAGGAAGTCCCGGAGGAGGCTCCCATGGTGCACTGCGCAAACTGCGGGTTCGAGAATGCCGTTGGAGCCAAATTCTGCGAGCAATGCGGCGCCAGGCTGGCGCTAATCTGTGCGCGTTGCGGCGAAGAACTGAGCCCGACGGCGCGCTTCTGCAGCGCATGCGGCGCACCCGTCAGCGAGTTGCTGGAGGCATCATCCGCCGCTCCCGTTCATTACACCCCATCGCACCTCGCCGAACGCATCCGGGCCGAGCAGGCGGCCCTGGAAGCCCGTGGCGAAAGCGCCGGCGAACGCAAGACCATCACCGCCCTGTTCGCCGATATGGCGGGCTCAACCGCCCTGATCCACGACCGCGACCCGGAAGACGCTCACCGCCTGATCACGCCGGTCATCGAACTGATGATGGAGGCCGTGCATTACTACGAGGGCTATGTGGCCAAGTCGTTGGGCGACGGGATCCTGGCGCTGTTCGGCGCGCCCATCGCCCATGAGGACCACCCCCAGCGCGCCTTGTACGCCGCGCTGCGCATGCAGGAAGCGATGCAGCGTCACAGTGACAGGCTTCGGCTGGAGCAAGGCATTTCCCTGCAGATCAGGGTAGGCATCCACACGGGCGAGGTGGTCGTGCGCTCAATCCGTAAGGACGACCTGCACACCGACTATGACCCAGTGGGGCACACGATCCACATTGCCTCGCGGATGGAGACCATGGCGGCGCTCTCTTCCATCCTCGTGAGCGAATCCACCCACAAGCTCGCGGAGGGCTATTTCGAGTTCAAGGCGCTGGGAATCGCGCAGGTCAAGGGCATCCCCAAGCCGCTCGCGGTCTATCAGCTGCTCGGGCTCGGCGCGCTGCGCACGCGCTTGCAAGTGGCAGCACATCGCGGGCTGGCTCGCTTCGTGGGCCGCGAGGCCGAGCTGGAGGCGCTCCACCGCGCACTGGAGCAGTCCACGGCCGGACACGGGCAGATCGTCGCGGTGGTGGGGGAGGCCGGGGTCGGCAAGTCGCGGCTGTTTCACGAGTTCAAGGCGCGCGCGCCGCGCGGTTGCCTGGTGCTGGAGACCTTCTCGGTATCGCACGGCAAGGCCTTTGCCTACTTGCCGCTCATCGAACTCTTGCGGAACTATTTTCAGATCACTGCCCAGGACGACGAGCGGCATTGCCGCGAAAAGATCGCAGGTAAGGTGCTCACGTTGGACCGCAGCCTGGAAGACCACCTGCCCTACCTGCTCCATCTTCTGGGCATCAGCGATGTCGGCGCGACGCTGGTGGACATGGGCGCCAGCCTTCGGCGCGAGCGCACGTTCGATGCCATCACACGCCTGCTGGTGCACGAGAGCCGCAATCAGCCCGTGGAGGTCCTGTTCGAGGACCTGCAATGGCTGGATGGCGAGACTGAAGCGTTCCTCGCCTTCCTCATCGAACGCGTGGCGGATGCCCGGATCCTCCTGCTCCTGAACTACCGGCCAGAGTATCAGTCCGCATGGAGAGAAAAGGATAATGCCACCGAAATGCGGCTCGATCCCCTTGGCCCAGCCGAGGCGCAAGGCCTGCTCACTGCGTTGTTGGGCGATGCCCCCGGGCTCGGGCCCCTCAAGCATCTCATCCTGCAAAAGACCGAGGGCAATCCCTTTTTCATGGAAGAGGTCGTCCAGACCCTGGTCGAAGAAAAGGCACTGCTCGGCGAACCTGGTCATTACCGCATCGAGACGACCCCAGCCGCGCTGCATATTCCGACCACGGTACAAGGCGTGCTCGCAGCACGCATGGACCGGCTGCCGCTGGCGGAAAAGGAACTGCTGCAGACTTTGGCGATCATCGGCAAGGAGTTTTCCTTGAGCCTGGTCCGGCAAGTCGCCGGGCAGTCGGATGAGCGCCTCTATCCCTTGCTGACCGGCCTGCAGGCGGGAGAATTCATCTACAGTCAGCCTGCCTTTCCGGAGGTGGAGTATGCGTTCAAGCACGCCCTGACCCAGGAAGTCGCCGGCAACTCCCTGCTCTCGGAACAGCGCGGCGCGCTGCATGAACGCACGGGCCGGGCCATCGAGGCTCTCTTCCATCACCAGTTGAAAGACCGCTGCAGCGAACTGGCACACCACTACAGTCTCAGCGGCAACATCCCCAAGGCGGTGGAGTACCTGCACTGCGCCGGGCGTCAGGCTGTTGACCGTTCGGCCCATCTTGATGCAGTCCGTCAGCTCAGTAAGGCTTTGGGACTGCTCACCGGGCTGCCTGACACGCCGCAACGCGCGCACCTGGAACTGACACTGCGCGTCACCCTTGGTCAAGCCCTGATTGCCGCGCGAGGCTATGCCGCGTCCGAGGTGGAGGCAAACTATGCGCGGGCGCTGACTTTGTGTGAAAAGGGTGGAGATAATTCGCAGCTCTTCCAGGTGAAGCTGGGATTGCGGATGTTTTTCCTGATTCGCGCACAGCACGTGACAGCGTATCAACTGGGTGAGGCGCTGCTCGGCCTCGCTGAGAACACGCAAGATCCGGTGTGGCTCGGACAGGCGCATATTGCACTGGGCGGAGCCGCACTCTTCATGGGCGATTTCGGCACCGCCAGGGAGCACCTGGAGCAGGGGATTGCCTACTATAGGCCTGAACAGCATCCCACCCATGCCGCGCTTTATGGGCAGGACCCTGGGGTCCGCGGACTCAGCTTCCTGGCATGGGCCCGGTGGTATCTGGGCTTCCCGACTCAGGCCAGCAAACACAGCCAGGAGGCGCTGGCATTGGCCCGTGAGGTCTCTCACCCTTTCAGCATGGCATTAGCCCTAGTCTACGCGGCTCAGTTGCATCAGCTCCGGCATGAGGTGGAACTGACCCGCGAGCACGCCGAAGCAGCCATCGCGCTTTCGGTCGAACAAGGGTTTCCGTTCTGGCTGGCATGGGGAACCATCCTGCGGGGTTGGGCAATGGCCGAGCAGGGAAGCCGTGAGGAGGGCATCGCTCAGATATGCCAGGGCGTCGCCGCTTACCAGGCCACCGGCGCCGAGTTCGGACGGCCCTATTACCTGGCCCTGTTGGCCCAATCCTATACGAACGCGGGCCAAGCCCAGGCGGGACTGGACGTCCTAGCCGACTCGTTCGCCACCGTGGACATCACTAGGGAGCGCAACTATGAAGCGGAGTTGCATCGGCTCAAGGGAGAACTGCTCCTCCAACGTTCGAAGGTGCAGCCCGACCTGTCCTCCGAGCGCGAATCAGCGGAAGCGTGTTTTCATCGGGCAATCACGATTGCCAGGCAGCAAAGTGCGAAATCGCTTGAGCTGCGTGCCGCGGTGAGCCTCGCGCGGCTATGGCAACTTCAGGGAAAGACGGAAGAGGCACGGCAGATGCTGGCCGGGGTCCATGGAGCCTTTGTGGAAGGGTTCGACACCGCTGACTGGCAGCAGGCAAGGAATCTGCTGGACACGTTAGGATAACTGGATGGTTGCCTGACGGTGGTCCATCGCATATGCACTTCGGCGGCTTGCTGCCAGGAGCAAACCTCCGCTCAGAACAGCAGCCGACGTGACCACGTCGGTCTATGGCTACAGGAAATCCACCAACGGCTCCCGGAGATAGGGGCATCACCCACCCATAGCCGCCCAGGAGCGTCGAGGTTCAGCGCTTCGGTGATGCGCAGGCCGGTGACGCTGAGCAAGCTGGCAATCGACTCGTCTTCGCCTCCAGCTCGGCAGGTTGCGTGCGATCGGCGGTCTCCAGCGCGTTCAGACACCGCTGGATGCTTTCGTCGAGGAGGCAGCACGCCAGGTCGAGGCGCTCGAGCGGCAGCTCGGTGAGTTGCGTACCCAATTCTCGACGGACCTGGAGCGCACCCGCGAGCAGGTGGCGGTGGCGCAGGAACGGGCCGGGGCCACCGAGCGCCGCGCGCTGCGCGAGATCGACCAGGAGCGCACGCTGCGCCAGAGGGCGAGCAGGCGCTCGCGGACCTGCGCGCTGAGCTCGCGGCGGTGCAGGCGAGGGCGCAAGACGCCGCCGTGGCCGCCGCGGAGGCGCGGGCGCGGCTGATGGCCGAGCGCGATACGCTCAGCCGGCAACTGGCGGAGACAGAGCAGGCGCTCGAGCGAGGGCAGGTGGCGCAAGACGATCTGCGGGCGGAACTGCAAACGGCAGTACGGCGCGCCGAGCGGGCAGATGCGGAAGCCATCGCGACGCGCCGCCTGGTAGGTGCCAAGCGCCGGGTGCCGGTGACGCGCACCAAGTTCAAGCCCGGGCCGGCCTGAGGGGGACGCCGGAGGTGTCGGATGGAATTTATCCACCGCACGAGGGGACAAGCCTGTGGACAAGCCGCGCGGGGCCGAGTGCCGTCAGCAGATTTGACTAAAATTTAAGCAACGAGGGCGGTCACGTCTTCCCGCCGGCAATGATTCCCACCGCAGCCATCGCCTAGAACAACCCTGAAATCCAACGCTCCCACCAGACGGCATCCAGATGGACCAGCACGGGCTGACCCTGGCCGACCTGCAGGCCGCAGGCTGCTTTACCGAGCCGCCGCCGGCGCTATTGCCTGGCGCTGTGCGCTATCGCAACGCGCACGGGCAGGGCTGGGACGGCCGCGGCGCCATGGCTGTCCAGCTAAACCATCCACCGCCACGAGTAACTTCCTTTTTGTGTGGGCCGAGTTGTTGGAAGGGGGCAACACATGTCGGCGCGACCGGGAGCCTCGAATCGCATGCTTTCAGACCCCTCCTCTTGAGAATGCACGGGGGAGATTGACGTGTGTTTGTTTTGCCAAACAGTGGTCATGAAATGAGTTGGCCAGGGCCCAACACCTTACCTCGCAGACCCTTGTCATCGGGAATCTGAAACACGAGGATTCTAAATAAAACTGATATTTTTCAAGTACTTATGTTTTTTTTGCGGCATCTCTCCTGGGGTGGCACGCCCTATGCTCTATACCCTTCGAGCGCAACAAGGTGCTCCCCCAACCGAACCCTTAGGAGACTTACCATGCAATCGACCCTGATGATCAAGGATCTGCCCCTCGACAAGAAGCTCGACGGCAAGACCATGTCCGCCGTTCGCGGCGGTAGCGCCTTCTCCGTTGTCGGCGGCAACTCGCAGAACGTGGTCGGCGGCGGCGGTTTTGCCAGCCCGACCTTTGGTGTTCAGGTCGGGCCGACCGTGAACACGATTGACGCGAGCTCGCATCTCAGCTTGAAGATCCCCACCCTGCAGAATTTTGGCAACGGCACCCAGGTTGCCGCGCTGTAACGAAACGGGGGAGCCCCAGGAGGGTGCTCCCCCAACCGAACCCTTAGGAGACTTACCATGCAATCGACCCTGATGATCAAGGATCTGCCCCTCGACAAGAAGCTCGACGGCAAGACCATGTCCGCCGTTCGCGGCGGTAGCGCCTTCTCCGTTGTCGGCGGCAACTCGCAGAACGTGATCGGCGGCGGCGGTTTTGCCAGCCCGACCTTTGGTGTTCAGGTCGGGCCGACCGTGAACACGATTGACGCGAGCTCGCATCTCAGCTTGAAGATCCCCACCCTGCAGAATTTTGGCAACGGCACCCAGGTTGCCGCGCTGTAACGAGACGGGGAGCCCCAGGAGGGTGCTCCCCCAACCGAACCCTTAGGAGACTTACCATGCAATCGACCCTGATGATCAAGGATCTGCCCCTCGACAAGAAGCTCGACGGCAAGACCATGTCCGCCGTTCAAGGCGGTAGCGCCTTCTCCGTTGTCGGCGGCAACTCGCAGAACGTGATCGGCGGCGGCGGTTTTGCCAGCCCGACCTTTGGTGTTCAGGTCGGGCCGACCGTGAACACGATTGACGCGAGCTCGCATCTCAGCTTGAAGATCCCCACCCTGCAGAATTTTGGCAACGGCACCCAGGTTGCCGCGCTGTAACGAGACGGGGGAGCCCCAGGAGGGTGCTCCCCCAACCGAACCCTTAGGAGACTTACCATGCAATCGACCCTGATGATCAAGGATCTGCCCCTCGACAAGAAGCTCGACGGCAAGACCATGTCCGCCGTTCGCGGCGGTAGCGCCTTCTCTGTTGTCGGCGGCAACTTCCAGAACCTGATCGGCGGCGGCGGTTTTGCCAGCCCGACCATCGGCGTTCAGATCGGGCCGATCGTGAACACGATTGACGCGAGCTCGCATCTCAACTTGAAGATCCCCACCCTGCAGAATTTTGGCAACGGCACCCAGGTTGCCGCGCTGTAACGGGATGTGGGAGCCACCCTCCGCGGAGGGCGGCCACGCGTCTTTGAGTACACAGTGGAAGATACCGCTTGCGCTATCTTCCACTGAGTTCTCCTCCAAGTTTGAGCGAGGGATTGCTGCCCCTGGACTTGGATTCAAGAGCCCGCCCTATTCGGTGGGCTTTTTTTTGGTGCGTGACCCGTCCTGACTAAGGTTGACACTTTTTCCCTTGCAAGGAAGGAGAGTCCATTGGAAGCGGTCGAAAAGCGAACTCAGCGGGACTCGGCCTGCGCTGGGCCAACACTGCTCTCAACGACACACTGGCACTGATTGCAAGGCGTACCCATCGCGTGCGACCGGATCGCGCCAAGCCTCGACCGCCTCGTCGCAATCCTCATCGACGTGCCGCCTATAAACCTGACGCTTATCTTGAATTGGATTGGCTGCCGACCCCGTAGCGGGAAAACTTGGTGCACGTCTGTTCCGAGTTGCCCACTACGCTCGCACCTCTTCGCGCAAGGTTGCATTTGCAAGGCGCGCAGTCTATCTTGAAGCAATGCGTTTATGGGCAGGCGACTTCAATGAGCGCCGCTTAAAAGCCAGTGGGGAACCAACCAGCTAACCACTTCAGCTAAACGCGCCACAACGCCAACGTTGTTGTGGTTTTAGGGGTGTCACCGCTTCGCGCGATGACTGATTCCAATCGCCTGTTCATGGCCTGCCGACTACGGGCCTGCAGAGACCCCATCTCACGCCCTTGTTTTCGGGCCTGCGTCCCCGCCGACGTCCGTTGTGACGTGAGCGATCGACAACGCTTGTCCATTGCAGTGTGCGCGGTTGCCGCGGCGCCGCTATTAAGCAGATCAATTCGGAGGGGTGAAGCCATGATGTGCCAGAAAATTGCCGGTCTAGTTAATCTCCTGCGTTTACTTTTTTCTGCGGTCGCGGTATTCGCGTGTGTAGGGGTTAGCATAAACGCCGTCGCAGCGCCGGTAACATATACGATGTTCGCCGTTACCGATGTCAGCCTTGACGGGCATTTCTATCATAATGCCCAGGTCCATCTGAAATTCGTAGGCGATACAATTGATATTAAGAAACTGGATCCGCCGGTAGATGGAGTGACCGGTTACAAGATCACAAAAGGCCGGTCAACTCTTTTGATCATCACCGGCGGGCGCAACATAAGAGCGGAATTCAAGCCGCATCAGTTGCTGGTTTCGCTCGATACGTCCAATGGTGGTGGCGGATTCAGTTCTTATGTTGGCGCCGATCACCATCTGGAGCCTGCCTATCCCCTCGCGATCGACGGCACTTCTATTAATGACGCGAATAACGCGCGGGACCTTATCTCGCCCCGAGCATATACCGGGCACGCATGGTCGTGTATCGGTTTCCCCCATTTCTTAATGCTGGCGGGCGTTGCTCAGATCCGGCGGCTTTCCCGTTGAAGACGGACCGCGGGGACTTCATCATTTATCAGCCATATCAGGATTTCCGTTCGGATGGTACACAGGGTTCCGACAGTGGATCCCTCAACACCGGCATCTTTTCCGTCGAGGCGATACGCTAGCCCGTCGGAAGACGCGCGTCGGTGCTTCGCACGTGGGGTAAATATCTCATTGTAGGAGGCGCATATGAAACCGCTTTTAGCCAATGGAGGCGCGCTCGCGCTCGCGTTTGGACTCGCGGTCAGTGGAATTGCGCGGGCGGAGCCCGTTGTCTACACGCTCCATGCCGTCACTGACGGAAAGCTTGGCTCGCAAGCGTTTTCGCAGGCCCAAGTCGTATTGACATTCAGGGGTGACACGAGAAATGTCACGATACAGACGGAGTCGGGTGGAGTCGTTTATCGAAACGACCAAGGCGAAGCAACGGTTGCACTCATCCAAGACGGCAAAAAGTCTTTAGCTCATATAGCCGCTGGTCAGATCTACGTCCGTTACGATACGACGAATGGCGTGGTTGGCTTCGGCTCCCTTGCCACGGGACCCACGTATCCGCTCGCCCTGTCTTGTCAGACCGCAATCTACGCTATCACCGATTGCTTCGGCGAGAATGGATACACCCAACACGCCGAATATTCACACGCCGATCAAATTGTGTCCGCGCTCGCAGACACCAACCAATCGATCCTCTACTCTTTTTCTAGCGCGCTGCCCACGAGCCTGACCGACTCGACACTTCTGACAGGATACGTCTCTGCGTGCGCGGCAGGTTACCCCATCAACTCGTATATTTGCCCGTCGCCTCCGGCAGTGCCGATTCGCACGGACCTGGGAGATTTTTATCTTCAAGATCAGGGTTACCAAGACAAAGGCATCTTTACGGTTGTGGTTGTCAAGGAGGAAGATGCGGAGGGAAAGTGATTTATTGAATCCCATGCGACGTTTCAGTTGGCGAATAGGGCATGAAGTCTCGGAACGCCAAACTCGGTTCCGAGTCCGCACCCATCGACGCCTGTGATCGCTTTCATTTGTTCGGTGTCCCCGAGTTGATCGAGCGAGATTGTTCTGTTCGACGGCAATGCAGTATGCCGGCTTCAAGTCGGTATCCGTCGGCGGAATGATCGTAAGCGGCCGGTCATCTAACCTTGAATTTGACGACCAGACTCTGGAACTGCCCTGGGACCGCCATCAAAATGCGATAGGCCTCGCCGGCTATCCTAACAGATGTCTTGGCGCTTCCAATGAAGCGTTCGCAAGTCTCCTGCAGCAAGGCCGACGTCATCCGATTGGCAAGCTGGGGCCGCTGCTCGAGGATCGGCTTGCTGTAGTACAAGCTGCAATCGGCTTCTCCGAATGAGCGCAAGCAGCCAAGAATGCCTCATAGACGCATGCGCCGGAGCCTCGTAGCTGCTGCAGGCCTTTACTGGGTCGCAGCCTTTACCTGCCACGTCCTGGAGATGCGTGACGTGCTGTGCGACGTGCTGCTCCATCAGGAACTGACGAAACTCTTGGAAAAAATCAGGACAGGGATGCGGCGGAGAACACCTGCTCAACATCGTACCTACGCTCGACACACCAGCCGACCGCACCGATGCCGTTGTCCGTTCCACCTACATCGGCCATCACTGTGGCGCGCCGATGATCATCGTCGAGATTCTCGAGCGCCACTCCCCGATCCGCGCGCCGCCCATCGCGCCACTTCCATCATGAACACCCGCGCCACGCGATCTCCATCCCCACCGTCAGCTCCGCACACACCGCCGTCGACGGAAGACGCTCGCGCCCATTTCCTCACACAGCACGTTGCCCGCCCATTCGAGCACCAACCAGCCGGCACACTGACGCTTCCTCAACCCGTCTGCGTTGCCCCTGCATCTGTGAATCGCCGGCATGATGGAGCCAATCCGTCGCCGGCGTAAAGGCGCCACCAGATCTTCGGCGTAATGGTGCCAGGGATTCACCGGCGTAATGGCGCCGGCGAATCTTCGGCATAAAGGCGCCAGCAGATCGCCGCCGCAATGGAGCGACCGCCTGGCCTGGGCTCGAACTTTCATTGACCGCTACCCTTCCGGCTTTTAACCGGAAGGGAGCATGAACAGAAGGTTCGAGATGTTTCATTACCGACAGGTCCTGGTGCGGATGCGCCAGGGCGATTCTGACCGGGACATCGCCCGATCCAAGACGATGGGTCGGCGCAAGCTGGCCCTGGTCCGAGAGACCGCGATCAACCGGGGCTGGCTAGCTCCCGACACGCCGTTGCCCACCGACGCTGACCTGGCCGAGGTCTTCAGCCGCGACAGCATGGCGGCACCGTTGCCGCCCAGTTGCGTGTCGCCGCTGAAAGCCTGGCGCGAACAGATCGTGCAGTGGCACGCGGCCGGCATCCAGGTGGATAGCGTCAAGCAGGATGTCCGGTCGTGTTGCCTCACGAAGGAATGTTACCCGACGATTTGTTGTCGTTTTGCCTTCTTCTTCATCTCTTTTTCATGGCTTGCCGGGCGCGAAGCGCCCGGCCCCTCGACCTCCAGATTTTTCGCGACGGTTTCTACACTTCAGTCGGCATGACGGCGGACTTGCGCAGGCTGCCCAGGACCATTTCTTTCGCGCGCTCGACGCGCCACGCCTTGACTCGGCGCTGCAACGTCCGCAGTTGTGCCTTGCTGGCATACGCGTCCGGAACCATCGCGACCAACCGATCCATCAATTCGGTGGCCGACGCAGAGGGCTCGGCAACCAACCACCCTTCGACAAGCGGCCACGCGTCGGCGAACGGATCCACCCGACTCCTCCACCAGTGCTTTGCGGTGGGCCGCTTGCGATGCGTTGGACGCGCCTCCCTGTCTATCCACGCCGAAGACAGGCTCGCGAGAAGACGGCAACGTCTGATTCGCCCGCTGGCGCCGCTTCGGTACGCACGCCGTGGGCCGCGATGTCGCTCAACGTCTGCTGAGCAAGCCGGATCACTTGCAGCAGCCGCACAGGATCCAGGCTTTTAAACTGCGCTGTCAGTTTCTCTTTGATCGAAGGCTCAACGCTACCGTGGGCCAGAAGCCGATCGCATGGCGTCGCTGGTGCGAAGTAGACCTTGTGCACACGCGCGCCGTCGCGCGTCTTCGACTTCAACTTGAACGAAGGTTGGAAGAAGTTGATGTACAGCCGCGATGACGCATACAATGCGCCAGGGCGCTCGTGGCATCGGCGCCGCTCAGGCGCCCAAAGCCGACCAACCGCCGCACCGCGGCGCCGTTCTTCTGCTCAACCCAGGCCTAGTCGTTCTTCTTGTAGGCCCGCGAACGGGTCTGCTCAAGGCGACGGCCATTGCAGTAGTCGTAGACACTCGGGCGCCATCGTTATCCGAGTCCACTCCAAGCATCGCGAATGGCAGATCGGCAGCCACTTTGTCGAACCCTTCGATTACCAGCATCTGGTTGCACGTCCTCATGACCACGCATTCTGTCCAGCCGCTGGGATGTCGGTGGTCAACGTGAGGGTGTGGACGAAGTCTTCCGTCGGTCTTCGGGCCACCGCAGTGTTCGACCATGTCGATCTCGAAGTAGCCGGGTGGCGGATCGCGCCAGTCGACGAAGGTGCGTACCGGGATGCTGCGTCGGATGGCCGACCCGACGCCTTTGCGGCGTTTGCGCTGCCCGTCGATGTGTGAGCGCGTAGCGGCCAACATGCGATCGATGGTCGCCGCGCCCCTGGCCAGCGCGGCGACCAAGCTCGCCGCCGCGCTGGCCAGGGCGACAAGCAGCGCGAAGCTGCGGGCAACTTGCTTCATGGGCTTCTCCTGGGACAACCGCATGGCGGGAGCGCGCCGCCACCGATTCGAATTCGTCCACCACGGTGGCCCAATCGACCTGCCTAGACTAGCAACCTGCTCGACCTGGTCCAGGTCGCCCTGCCCGGCCGCCTCGCGCAGCACCCGCCGCAGCCTCAAGTGAGTGCGCCCTGCCGGGCGCACCAAAAAAAGCCCACCGAATAGGGCGGGCTCTTGAATCCAAGTCCAGGGGCAGCAATCCCTCGCTCAAACTTGGAGGAGAACTCAGTGGAAGATAGCGCAAGCGGTATCTTCCACTGTGTACTCAAAGACGCGTGGCCGCCCTCCGCGGAGGGTGGCTCCCACATCCCGTTACAGCGCGGCAACCTGGGTGCCGTTGCCAAAATTCTGCAGGGTGGGGATCTTCAAGTTGAGATGCGAGCTCGCGTCAATCGTGTTCACGATCGGCCCGATCTGAACGCCGATGGTCGGGCTGGCAAAACCGCCGCCGCCGATCAGGTTCTGGAAGTTGCCGCCGACAACAGAGAAGGCGCTACCGCCGCGAACGGCGGACATGGTCTTGCCGTCGAGCTTCTTGTCGAGGGGCAGATCCTTGATCATCAGGGTCGATTGCATGGTAAGTCTCCTAAGGGTTCGGTTGGGGAGCACCCTCCTGGGGCTCCCCCGTCTCGTTACAGCGCGGCAACCTGGGTGCCGTTGCCAAAATTCTGCAGGGTGGGGATCTTCAAGCTGAGATGCGAGCTCGCGTCAATCGTGTTCACGGTCGGCCCGACCTGAACACCAAAGGTCGGGCTGGCAAAACCGCCGCCGCCGATCACGTTCTGCGAGTTGCCGCCGACAACGGAGAAGGCGCTACCGCCTTGAACGGCGGACATGGTCTTGCCGTCGAGCTTCTTGTCGAGGGGCAGATCCTTGATCATCAGGGTCGATTGCATGGTAAGTCTCCTAAGGGTTCGGTTGGGGGAGCACCCTCCTGGGGCTCCCCCGTTTCGTTACAGCGCGGCAACCTGGGTGCCGTTGCCAAAATTCTGCAGGGTGGGGATCTTCAAGCTGAGATGCGAGCTCGCGTCAATCGTGTTCACGGTCGGCCCGACCTGAACACCAAAGGTCGGGCTGGCAAAACCGCCGCCGCCGATCACGTTCTGCGAGTTGCCGCCGACAACGGAGAAGGCGCTACCGCCGCGAACGGCGGACATGGTCTTGCCGTCGAGCTTCTTGTCGAGGGGCAGATCCTTGATCATCAGGGTCGATTGCATGGTAAGTCTCCTAAGGGTTCGGTTGGGGGAGCACCCTCCTGGGGCTCCCCCGTTTCGTTACAGCGCGGCAACCTGGGTGCCGTTGCCAAAATTCTGCAGGGTGGGGATCTTCAAGCTGAGATGCGAGCTCGCGTCAATCGTGTTCACGGTCGGCCCGACCTGAACACCAAAGGTCGGGCTGGCAAAACCGCCGCCGCCGACCACGTTCTGCGAGTTGCCGCCGACAACGGAGAAGGCGCTACCGCCGCGAACGGCGGACATGGTCTTGCCGTCGAGCTTCTTGTCGAGGGGCAGATCCTTGATCATCAGGGTCGATTGCATGGTAAGTCTCCTAAGGGTTCGGTTGGGGGAGCACCTTGTTGCGCTCGAAGGGTATAGAGCATAGGGCGTGCCACCCCAGGAGAGATGCCGCAAAAAAACATAAGTACTTGAAAAATATCAGTTTTATTTAGAATCCTCGTGTTTCAGATTCCCGATGACAAGGGTCTGCGAGGTAAGGTGTTGGGCCCTGGCCAACTCATTTCATGACCACTGTTTGGCAAAACAAACACACGTCAATCTCCCCGTGCATTCGGTCCGGGGCGCTGTCCCGGACCAGCCGATCTGATTTTGGCGATGGGGTGACCACCTCGGTCGTTGATGTTCGCGCTTTGCCGCCCGGTTTGCCGCGGCGAGCTGCCGCTCGCTCCTATTCACACATGGCGTTCGACACGCGCACGATTTATCGGCGCCGGTGGCGGAGCCGCTCGGGCGAGGTGCTCCAGCCGGCGGACGGTAAGGGGGCCTCCTAGCGCATTTAGTGGAAATTATTGATTTGGAGGCCGTGCTCAACCAACGAAAAGTCCCTTTCTGCATGCGCGCCGACGGCAGCGCCTTCGCCGCCGTGCCCCACTTCGTCCGCTCCGGTCGCGATGAGGCTATCGTCACACTGGAGGCAGCCCGGTACCGCCGTGGATAACCCTGTCATCTTCGCCATGCACTCCACATCGCACCCACGGCCGCACGTCAACCGACCAACCGGCCAACCCAAAACCCTGCCGGGAAATACAATCGCCCCGAAAATTCCTTGCTTCGCTAAGCGCTGCACACCAGGTGGGGCCCGTTCGGATAAGCACCATTTCGATGCACACCTGGTCAAGCGAATCCTTGATGGTTTTCCCTATCGCGTTAGTCGGGTGTTGACCCATGTCGAGCTTCAACACGTGTCTGCACAATTCAAATGCTGGGGGATGCGTAATTGTAAATAGCCACGGTGGTCAAGGGCATCTCCTTATACAGAAGTCATGAGTCCTCAGCCCGTAGCGCCAGGATCATGAACGCAGCATCCATGGTTCGCTGCATGCCGATCCAGATCGTTTTGGCGCCGGGCTCGCCATCACTCTTGCGGCCCAGGAAACCACCCAGTGACGCGATCAAGCGAATCATTTGATTGAGCGTGACGGGCGTCTTTGGACGCGCCTTCTTCGCGAGTAGATACGCGCCTCGTATCTCATCGGCATCAAAAAATAGCGACGCGTCCAGGTCAGGGCAGGTTCTGCCCAAACGCATCAGCCGGGCAACGCGCCACGCCACGACCATGTAAAACACCAGAGCCCGTTCCACGCGGTCCATGTGGGATAACTGTAAAGCTTCCACCTTGCACCCGTTCTTCAGGACATTGAAGAACATTTCAATCTCCCACCGGGCTCGATACCAATCGATCAGCTCGACGACGGCATCTGTATCTTGCGCCTCCCGGTTGGTCAGCAGTCGCCACACGACAGGGGTAACGCCTGCCGGGGCGCCGATCTCCTGGGCCACAATGCAGGTGACGGCGGGCCCCGTCTTACCCGGCAGCTTCACGCGTTGCGCACGTAACTCCTGCTTGACCTCGCGCGCCTTCTGGCCTGCGCGCCCCGGCAGGATGAAGCCGATCTCCCCCAGAGCTTCGCTGGCGTCTACCGTGTCCCACAGCTTGCCTGTCTCACCAAGGCTGCGGTTGTGTTGGGAACGTATCAGCCAGTCTGCAGGATTGCCGAGCTCATTAGCACGCTCCATCATCGCAGCGATATCGCCTTCCCGATCCGCCACGTAGACCAGGCGAGTCTCAGGCAACATCGCGGCCTGTTCTGCAACGCGTTCGTAGCTTTCAGTCCACCGTACGCTCTCTGTAATACCAACCCGCTGCCCGTTTGCATCCAGCGGCTCCCGGGCCAACATCCAGGCGTCGATCACACCGAGTGGTTCCCGATCCGGCGTCACAGCATAGGTCGGATGGAGATACATCCCCCTCTGCGCTTCGTAGCTCAAGGGCCCGAGCCCATCGATCTCCTGGCCGTTAAAGTTCAGCTCGGTCGTGTCTGCAATGCACAGCACCACCGGGAATTGCCGCGCCCGCCCTGCCGTGCGCTCCCAATGCGGCTGCATCATGTCTGTCCACTCGACTTCCTCGTTGCCGAAAAATCGATAGGCAGCGATGGTCTCTGCCCAGTCCTCGCATGCGCCCGGAATGCTCGCAGTCGGCCTCGCAGCCAGTCGCTTCAGCAGCCCCTTCGCCCGTCGGTCCCGCCTTGGATCGCCAAGATCCAGCACCTCAAATTCTTCGTCCACCCATGCCCCCGACTCGTCGTTCATTCGCGCTCGAAAATCTAGGAGTAAACGCGAGTCCGCGCGAGTTTACAACCCCTCCCGCCCAAGTCCCATCAAATTCTGGCCGCACTGCGCCCGGTCAGGACGCTGGACTTCTGTATAAGGAGATGGGTCAAGGGGCGGGAGAGGAGAAGCCATGACGCACAAGATGATTGCCAGTCTAACGAGCACACTCCGTTCCTTTCTTACTGCAAGCGCGGTAGTCGGGTGTCTAGGAGCAAGCACCGGCGCCACAGCGGCGCCTGTTATGTACACGATCTTCGCCGTTACCGATGTCAGTCTCGGGGGCGCCCCTTTCATAATGCGCAGGTTTATCTGACGTTCGTGGGCGATACGAATGATATTCAGTCCTTCAATTGTCCTGCCAACGCACCTGCCAACGCACCATGTGTGGTTGGTGCCGCACCGCCGCCATACCCGGGGACCCCAATTTTGTAGCGGGAGGCTACCGAATAGAAAAAGGCCAGGCGAGCGTCTTAATCATTAGCGGCATGCACCACGTGAGAGCCAACTTCTTGCCGAATCAGTTATTTGTTTCGAGCGACACTGCAAATGGTGGTGGCGGGTTCAGTTCACGGATCGGCGCTGATCGCCATGTGGCGCCTGCCTATCCCCTCGCGATCGACGGCGCGTCAATTTGGGGCAACGCGGACCTTGTCACGCCCGGTGCTTACACCGGTCACGCGTGGTCGTGCATTGGCTTTCCGCCAGTTTTTAAAACAGGGCATTGCACTGATCCAGCGGATTTCCCGCTCAAGACGAACCGTGGAGACTTCTTCATCTCACAGCCGTATTTGCGTTTGAAGCCGGACGGCACGATTGAAGGTGACTACAACGGATCGCTCAACAACGGCATCTTTTCCGTCGTGCTGCTCCCGACGGCGCCTGGTGTTCCGCAAGAGAGTGGGCCGTCGCTCAACCGCACTCCTTTCGAGCGAGAGTAGAGTAGCTGAAAAAGACGCCAACGTTGCGCTAGTGATTCGCACCTGGAGCGGAATTTGAATTCTGAATATGAGAGGTGCTCATGAAACAGGTTATCGCAGTTGGATTCGCGCTCGCTTTTGGACTCGCGGTCAGCGGAAGTGCGCGGGCGGCCCCAGTTGTTTACAAGCTCTATGCCGTCACTGACGGAAAGCTTGGTTCGCAAAGCTTTTCGCAGGCACAAGTCACAATTGCATTCAGAGGCGACACGCGTAATGTCTCGATGGAGACAGCACCGGGCACAGCCGTGTATCGAAACGATCAAGGCGAAGCGACAGTTACGCTCATCCAAGGTGCCAGCAAGTCTGTAGCCCATATCGCCGCTGGGCAGATCTACGTCCGCTACGATACGAAGAATGGCACGGTTGGCTTTGGCTCCTTTGCCACGGGCCCAACCTATCCGATCACACTAGTTTGCGACGAATTTTCTGGTGAAGATTGCACGTCGGTGGGAAAACCACAACAGGACTTCGTACCCTACAACGAACTTGTGGCCGCGCTCGCGGACATTAAGGGGACAGGAGACGCGTCGCGCTACTCCGCAGATGTCAGCGCGCTGCTGCCCACGGGCCTGACCGACTCGACCCTTCTGACAGGAGTCGTCTCTGCGTGTGCTGTAGCTTACAACCTTACCGATGCTTGCCCCTCGTCACCGGCGACGCCCATTCGCACGGACCTCGGCGATTTCTACCTTCAAGATCAGAACTTCGGGAGCGGGGGCATATTTACGGTTGTGGTTGGCGAGAAGGAGGAGGATTGACTTCCAATATAGCGGTCGTGGCTTCACAAGATAGACACTATGAAGGCGACCGCCGCAAATAGTGGTGAACGCGCGCGGGCGGCAGCGGGCGAGCAAATCAGACAGGGGCATGAGAGCCAAGCGAAGATCGAGAAACGATCCTTGATCCGGGCTACCCCGCGGGTAGCCGTCCTTAGAGATGGGGCGCGCAGGTAACAGGGGTGGTCCCAGCGCTTTGCGCATGTGGTATGTGGTGCCCGGCTCCGCGCCGGCACGGATAGAAGGTAGTCCGGGCAATAGCCCGGGCATTGAGCACCCCGACCTCGGCTTCGCCGCCGCGTCAGTTCCGCGAAGGCGAGATAGCGCCACAAAGCAATTGCCAATCGGCGGGCAAGTGCGACAATACCGACGCGCCGCATGCGCTTGCTGCCGGGCGCGAAGCGCTTATTGAACCATTGCGTGAGCTGACTCGTTGGCTGGTGGCGTAGCCAGCTCTGTGGGCAAGGATGTCAACCCCTTCAGTATTGGATTTCACATGCCAGTTCAATCATCAGCCAGCGCGCTCGTTTGTTGCCCGCCTTGCTGATGTCTTGCTCGACCTGACTTTCGCCACTGCTGTAGGGCGTCGGTGCCAGTCCGAGGCAACCTGCGACTTCGCGCCGATTGGTTACCGCGTTGCTCTCCACACTTAAGTCGGCATCACCTCACTACTGGTTTGAGGTTTGCGCCGGTAGGAATCTCGCCGTACTCGGTTTACGGGCGCGCTGACCTGCTATCTGTGAAAGCGCCGCCAGCCAAACAGTTCCTTGACCAGGAGCCAGGAGCTGCCCACGCCGATCCCGCTGAGCCGCGCGAGCAGCGCGATGGCTGGCTGCGTGCCAGCCTTCACGGCCTCGCGCTGCTGGGCTTCGATTGTTTTGATCTGCGCTACTACCAGCACCAGTCTTGCGACTTCACGCTGGATCTCGGCACCCAAGCCAGCAGGCAGTTGCGAGCCATGAGCGTTCCACCATTGCTTCCAGGAGCGGTCACCAATGTGGGGGACCCGCAGGTTGTGCAATACCAGCAGCGAACGAACACGGTTGCTGTGGGCCGTGCGTTCCTGTTTGAGCCGACCGAGCTCGCGGTGCAAACGCCGCTCATCTTCCTGCTCTTCAGTTGGTACCGGTGCGACTGCCCACACCCGCCGCTCGCCGGCGTGGTAGCGCATCAACATCGACAGTAGCTTGTCGCAATCGAGGCGGTCGCTCTTGGCGCGTCTCGCACGGCGATTGACCTCGATGCTGGCCGAATCCACCACGAGGTTATGGATTCCTTGCTTGGCCAACCAGCGGTGCAACCAGAAGCCGTCGCGCCCAGCTTCGTAGCAACTGCGCACCCGGGCTTGCGGTGCCAGGCCGCAGCGTGCCTTGGCTTTGGCGATGACTTGCCGGACTGCATTCAGGTCGCCAGCCGCCAGCGTATGCCGGCTCGGTCCGTGCACGCCGTCCCCCAGCGACAGCTTCCAGCTCTTGTCGCCCAGTTCAAAGGCCATGTACAGCCAGCCGGTGATCGGCGTATTCTGCCCATGAAGGGCTGTGTCAGGCGCGTCCATTTGCGTGCTCCTTTCGAGAAACGAGAGTGCGAATCTTCGTTTTACTCCAGGAGTTGCCTCCGCGGCCCTTCATAGTATCTCTAATGGCCGGCGCTCAAACCTCGTCGCCTGTCAAGGGATCTCGTAGGCTAATCGCGATTTTTTGGCGGCTTATCTTGGGTGGATTGCCTGAGCCTCTGCCATCGAATTCCCCAATTTTTCTCTCGAAAACGATAGCATATACAGCCGTCGTCGCATGGACCTCCCATGGCTGGGTACCTTTCCTCCCGCTCTGTCAGTGCATCATCCAAAACTCGTGGTTAGTGTCAGCGTTTCCAGGGCGGCAGCCTACCGCCACCCGCCTGGATTTCCGTCGCCGTGTTTGAGCCCCGGATCATCCCTATAGCATGCCGCCGATCCGGCGGAACCAACCCGCCACCTCACCGACCGGATCTCTTGCCGCTAGCCGCTCCGCAGTCATGAGCGGAAGGCCTTATCGGCAAGGCGCAGCTTTGCCGGCCCATCCTTCATAACGCCGTCAAATTTCTGCTTGGCGGAGAAAGCTTCGGCAAAGAGCTTCGGAACAGCCTTTCCGTCAGCATTTGGCACGCTCGTCGGTGATCAAATCCGACACGGTCTGATCGGCCGCATGGAGCGCCCGGCTGAGGTATTTGAACGCGGTGACATCCGTTGGTCTTCAAACGCAGAGAAGAACTTTGACGCGGCTGTCGGGTATGACACCCGCCGCAGCCTCAAGTGAGTGCGCCCTGCCGGGCGCACCAAAAAAAGCCCACCGAATAGGGCGGGCTCTTGAATCCAAGTCCAGGGGCAGCAATCCCTCGCTCAAACTTGGAGGAGAACTCAGTGGAAGATAGCGCAAGCGGTATCTTCCACTGTGTACTCAAAGACGCGTGGCCGCCCTCCGCGGAGGGTGGCTCCCACATCCCGTTACAGCGCGGCAACCTGGGTGCCGTTGCCAAAATTCTGCAGGGTGGGGATCTTCAAGTTGAGATGCGAGCTCGCGTCAATCGTGTTCACGATCGGCCCGATCTGAACGCCGATGGTCGGGCTGGCAAAACCGCCGCCGCCGATCAGGTTCTGGAAGTTGCCGCCGACAACAGAGAAGGCGCTACCGCCGCGAACGGCGGACATGGTCTTGCCGTCGAGCTTCTTGTCGAGGGGCAGATCCTTGATCATCAGGGTCGATTGCATGGTAAGTCTCCTAAGGGTTCGGTTGGGGAGCACCCTCCTGGGGCTCCCCCGTCTCGTTACAGCGCGGCAACCTGGGTGCCGTTGCCAAAATTCTGCAGGGTGGGGATCTTCAAGCTGAGATGCGAGCTCGCGTCAATCGTGTTCACGGTCGGCCCGACCTGAACACCAAAGGTCGGGCTGGCAAAACCGCCGCCGCCGATCACGTTCTGCGAGTTGCCGCCGACAACGGAGAAGGCGCTACCGCCTTGAACGGCGGACATGGTCTTGCCGTCGAGCTTCTTGTCGAGGGGCAGATCCTTGATCATCAGGGTCGATTGCATGGTAAGTCTCCTAAGGGTTCGGTTGGGGGAGCACCTTGTTGCGCTCGAAGGGTATAGAGCATAGGGCGTGCCACCCCAGGAGAGATGCCGCAAAAAAACATAAGTACTTGAAAAATATCAGTTTTATTTAGAATCCTCGCGTTTCAGATTCCCGATGACAAGGGTCTGCGAGGTAAGGTGTTGGGCCCTGGCCAGCTCATTTCATGACCACTGTTTGGCAAAACAAACACACGTCAATCTCCCCGTGCATTCTCAAGAGGAGGGGTCTGAAAGCATGCGATTCGAGGCTCCCGGTCGCGCCGACATGTGTTGCCCCTTCCAACAACTCGGCCCACAGGGCCGAGTCACGGGCAGTCTTGATCCTTGGAGGGCAGGTCACGCACGCGTCCCCAGACCGCGCCAAAGCGGGGGCTGAGATCAGTCTTCACGCAAGAGCATAATGAGCCACCTACAATGTGCTCATGTCCTTCGATCCTCAACCGGCGATCTCTGTCCTCCAGTTGCGAATCAGCCTGCGAGGCTTGAGCCCGCCGGTGGCGGCGCGTCATCGTTCCCGAGCACTTGACGCTCGCGCAATTGCACAATGTCATCCAGGTAGTCATGGGGCGGACGGACGAACACCTGCACCAGTTCACCATTCGTGGCAGGCGTTACGGCGAAGCCCACGAGGGCGTCATGCAATTCTCCACGGTGGCAAGCGAGCTGGCTCTGACGGCGTTTGGTCTGCGTGAGCACGAAGCAGATTCAAATGTTTTCACCATACCGACTATCTGGCACTCATCCCGCTTATGGCTGCCAGAAGGGTACGCCTCTCGCGATTGATACCCTGCGCCTTGCGGCGCTTCGTTACGTTGTCAGAGCCGCTCTTGATTCAGGCTCCTGGATTCACCGGGTGACACCGGTGGTTCACTCCTTCTATACGGCGAGAAGGGCGAACAACTTCTGTAAGCGACTTCGTGTCGCACCTCGACGATGTTGTTCAGGTATTTGGCCTGGCGAATGACGATGGGTGTCTCACGGTTGGCGTTGAGGTCGTGCAGCGCCGCCAGGTTGGCCGCGCTGCCGTCGATGGTTACCGAATCGGGTTCGCCGTTGTGGTCGACGGCCCTCTCGAAAAAGCGCCGTGCCGCGGCCTTGTCACGCTGGGCGCGCAGCAGGAAGTCGATGGTATGGCCCGCCTTATCGACCGCCCGGTACAGGTACTTCCACTGACCGCGCACCAGGATATAGGTCTCATCCATGCGCCAGCTTGTTCCCACCGGGCGCTTGCAACGACGAAACACCTTGTGCAGCGCCGGCAACAACTTGAGCGCCCAGCGGTGCACGGTCGAGTGATCGACCGAGATACCGCGCTCGGCCATCATCTCTTCGACATGGCGCAGGCTCAGGGGATAGGCAACGTACCAGCGCACGCAGGTCAGCATCACCTCCAGCGGGTAGTGCAAACGCTTGCAATTTCCGGATTCATGACCGCTGCGCGCACATGCGGAATTCGACACCAGCCCATTCTACTGGAGGTCTACTGCGACACAGCCATTTGCACATCACACGGAAATCCTGGGCACCGGATTCAAATCGCTGGAAGAAGGTGCCAGAGTTGAGTTCGAGATCACGCAAGGCCAAAAGGGTCCGCAGGCTTCCCAGATTCGCAACCTCTAACTCCCGCTGCGCCTCTACAGAAAACAAGAAAGCCCTTCACCATTGTGGTGGGCTTTTCCTTTGCAGCGTTCTCCGCTTTGTGACCCGGGGTGATCGTCCTTTTGCTGCAGATTGATACGGTGACCGTCCGGAAAGCCGCTCGCAGCAAGGCTTTCCGACTTCCCTTTTATCGAGAATGTCGACTCTTTCGCAAGTCGTTGATTCACAAGAAATTTGGGAGCGCGACCGTATCAATTTGCAGCAAAAGAGCGATCACCCCTCCCAGAGGCGCTCAAGCAAATCGCGGCCGACGCCGTGCAGTCGATCTGGCAGGCCGCCAACGAGGCCGCTAGCAGTGAGCTGGCCGCCTTGCGGGCCGAAGCGCGGCTGCAGGCGAGCGAGGCGGAGGCGCAACGCGACCAGGCGCGCGCGGCGGTGGTGGTGGCCGAGCAGGAGACGAAGGCAGTGCAAGCCGAATTCGACGCTGCCCAGCAAGCGCGGGCGACGCTACAGGGGAGCTGGAGGCCGAGCGGCAGGCCCACGCGGCTGCGCGGGCGCGCCAGGAGGAGGGCGTGCGTCAGGCCGAGGCGCTGGAGCGGCAGTTGCAGGAGTTGCGTACCCAATTCTCGACCGAGCTGGAGCGCACCCGCGAGCAGGTGGCCGTTGCGCAGGAGCGGGCCAGCGCCACCGAGCGCCGCGCGCTGCGCGAGATCGACCAGGAGCGCACGCTGCGCCAGAAGGGCGAGCAGGCGGCGGCGGACCTGCGCGCTGAGCTGGCGGCGGTGCAGGCGCGGGCGCAGGACGCCGCCGTGGCCGGTGCCGAGGAACGGGCGCGGCAGCAGGCCGAGCGCGAGGCGCTCAGCCGGCAACTGGCGGAGGCAGAGCAGGCGCTCGGGCGAGGGCAGGCGGCCCAAGACGGGCTGCGGGCGCAACTGGAAACGGCGGTACGGCATGCCGAGCGGGCCGACGCGGAAGCCACCGCGACGCGCCGCCTGGTTTCGCCCAAGCGCCGGGTGCCGGTGACGCGCACCAAGTTCAAGCCCGGGCCGGCCTGAGGGGGAGGTGTCGGATGGCATTTATCCACCGCACGAGGGCACAAGCCTGTGGACAAGCCGCGCGGGGGCCGAGTGCCGGCGGCGTCAGCGGAGTTGACTAAAATTTAGGCAGCGAGGGCGGCCATGTCCTCCCGCCGGCACCGATGCTCGTCACAGCCATCCTCTAATCAACCCGGACGTCCAACGCTGTCAGACGACGGCAAGATGCCGGATTCGGCGTCGCCCCAAATTTCTTCACCTACACCATGTCGATCGAAATCGAGCGCGCGCAAGCGATCACCTGGGTTCGCATCCAGATGGCCCAGCATGGGCTGAGCCTGGCTGACTTGCAGGCCGCCGGCTGCTTTGCCGAGCCGCCGCCGACCCCAACGCCAGGAGCGGTGCGCTACCGCAATGCGCACGGGCAGGGCGGGGACGGCCGCGGCGCCATGCCGGACTGGCTGCAGCGGGCGATCCACGCCGGGCCGGACTTTTAATCCGTTGGTCGTGTGTTCGAGTCACGCACGACCCACCAGCATTACGAAGGGCCTGTGGCGCAAGTCACAGGCCCTTTTTCGTGGTGCGCCCGGCAGGGCGCACTCACTTGAGGGTGCAAGTCCCTTACACACCCGGCAAGGGGAAGTGTTAGCCAGAGACAAGGGTTTCCCGGGCGACTGGGAGTCTGAAGGAAGTCCGAGGCAAAGCGCTGGCCTGACGAACAGGAAGCGGATGAGGCGTCGTATCGGGGTGAGGTAGCCATAATTGCCAAAGCCCGATACTTGCACGGAACGATGCGGCGTAGATCCGACAGGCATAAGCGTGAAGGTGGGTGCGTCATACCCGGGGAGATCTGCACCGCTGCCACGGTGCTACCGACGTCGAGAGGCGTCGGGACGGCGGTGCAGAAGTCAGCAGAGGCCATATTAGGTGCGCGGTTGGCACTGAAGGGCCAAACATGAATGAGCGCGATTAGGACGACAGACCTCGATGCTTACCGACGAAGCCCAAATGCACGAACGAGTGCAGCCCACAGCGGAGGAAGGCGGGCGGAACCTGCCTGGGGCCGATGGGGGTGCGGAGGCTGGCACGGCGGCTGTCGGGCAAACGAAAGCGCGGGCGCCATCGCTGATGGAGGCGGTGGTCGAGAAGGGCAACATGTGGCTGGCGTACCGGAAGGTGGTCAGGAACGGTGGCGCGGCCGGGGTGGATGCCCTGGCGGTGACGGCGTTGCGGGACTGGCTGAAGGTGCACTGGCCGAGCGTCAAGGCGGCGCTGCTGGCCGGCCAATACATCCCGCAGGCGGTGCGCGCGGTGGACATCCCCAAGCCTGCGGGCGGGGTGAGGACACTGGGCATCCCGACGGTGATGGACCGGCTGATCCAGCAGGCGCTGCTGCAAGTTCTCCAACCGATCTTTGAGCCGGGATTCTCCGAGTCGAGCTACGGCTTCAGGCCGGGGCGCAGCGCTCAGCAGGCGGTCTTGCAGGCACAGCGGTATGTGCGGGAAGGCCGGCGCTGGGTGGTGGACATCGACCTGGAGAAGTTCTTCGACCGGGTCAACCACGACATCCTGATGTCGCGGGTGGCACGGCAAGTGAGGGACGCCCGGGTGCTCAAGCTGATCCGGCGGTATCTGGAAGCGGGGCTGATGCGTGGCGGGATGGTCGAGGCAAGGAGGCAAGGCACGCCGCAAGGCGGGCCGCTGTCGCCGTTGCTGTCGAACATCCTGCTGACGGATTGGGACCGTGAGCTGGAAAGGCGGGGCCTCGCGTCCTGTCGTTACGCGGACGACTGCAATATCTATGTGCGTAGCAAGACGGCAGGACGGCAGGTGTTGGCTGGCATGACAGCGTTCCTAGCGGAGCGGCTGAAGCTGCGGGTCAACGAGGCCAAGAGCGCGTGTGCGCGGCCGTGGGCGCGCAAGTTCCTGGGCTATAGCCTGACAATGCACCGTCAGGCGCGGTTGCGCATTGCGCCGGACAGCCTGCAAAGGCTGAAGGAGCGTGTGCGGGAACTGGTGCGTCCGGGACGAGGAGGGAACCCGGCCCACACGATAGCAGTGTTGAATCCGGTACTGCGCGGGTGGATGGGGTACTTCCGCTGGACCGAAGGCAAGCGTGCGCTGGAGGAGTTGGACGCCTGGATCAGACGGCGGCTGCGCTGCTTATTGTGGCGGCAAGCCAAACGTCGTCGGACCCGGGTGGTGATGCTGCGTCGGCAGGGGCTATCGGACGAGCGAGCGTACAAGTCAGCCTACAACGGGCGCGGCCCGTGGTGGAATGCTGGCGCGATGCATCTGCGCGATGCCTTCCCGAAACGCTACTTCGACGCCATGGGGCTGGTCTCGCTGCTGGATACTCAGCGGCGCTTGCAGTCTCGTTCGTGAACCGCCGTATGCGGAACCGCACGTACGGTGGTGTGAGAGGGCTGAGGGGGTAACCCCTCACCCTACTCGATTGCGCCCAGCATGGGCGCACTCCTGTGGGTGCAAGTCCCACCGTAAGTTGATCACAGCGATCGAAGCGAAGCGCAACTGCGAAAGGGCGACCGATCGTGGGGAGGAAGCGTGGAGCGAAGCTGCGAGCCGAGGAACACGAACCGGATAGAAGGCGGTGCCGACCAGGACGAGCGGGCATGAAACCGCGAAGTTCTCGTGATCAAGGGGAGGCGGCGTAAATCCGGCGGTTGTGCAGCGAAGGAGTGCGTTCTTACCTGGGGAGATCTCGCCTCATGCCTGAAAGGGCGACGGCGTCGAGCCGGAGCGAGAAGTCAGCAGAGGTCGAAGTAGTTGGGGGTAGCGCCGGCAAGGCTCGAATCCGCCGACGAAGGACCGAACGAGAGGGAGTGTTCGAAGCCATGTCGATACCGAAGGCATTGCGTCAGAAGCCCGCGCGAGCGGGGCGGGAGGGAGTAGCGGGCGGTGAAGCCGGCCGTGAACCCGCCTGCGACGAAGCCGGCGGTCCGCGGCGGGGACCGGAGGACACGGGGTCGGCGCTGCTGGCAGCGGCGCTGACGCGAGAGAACCTGAAGCAGGCGTTCAGGCGGGTCCGCCGCAACAAAGGCGCCGCTGGCGTGGATGGTCTGGATATTGATCAGACCGCCCGCTATCTGGTGTCGGCGTGGCCGGAGATCCGCCAGCAACTGCTCAAGGGGACGTACCGGCCCAGTCCGGTACGGCGGGTAACGATTCCGAAGCCGGACGGAGGAGGCGAGCGCGAGCTCGGTATTCCGACGGTGACGGACCGGCTGATCCAGCAGGCGCTGTTGCAGGTGCTGCAGCCGATGCTGGACCCCACCTTCAGCGAGCACAGCTACGGCTTCCGGCCTGGGCGGCGTGCGCACGATGCGGTGTTAGCCGCGCAGTCGTACGTGCAGTCGGGGCGGCGAGTGGTGGTGGACGTGGATCTGGAGAAGTTCTTTGACCGGGTCAACCACGACATCCTGATTGACCGTCTACAGAAGCGCATCGGGGACGCCGGGGTCATCCGGCTGATCCGGGCGTATCTGAACAGCGGGCTGATGGATGGCGGGGTAGTGCTGCAGCGGTACGAGGGCACGCCGCAAGGCGGGCCGCTGTCACCGCTGCTGGCTAACGTACTGCTCGATGAGGTGGACAAGGCGTTGGAGCGTCGAGGTCATTGCTTCGTGCGCTATGCCGATGATGCGAACGTGTACGTGCGCAGTCGGCGGGCGGGCGAGCGGGTGATGGCGCTATTGCGGCGCTTGTACGGCAGCCTGCGCCTGAAGGTCAACGAGGCAAAGAGCGCGGTGGCGAGCGCGTTTGGCCGCAAGTTCCTCGGCTACAGCTTCTGGGTGGCCGCAGGGGGAGTGGTCAAGCGCAAAGTGGCAGTTAAGCCGCTGCTGACGTTCAAGCAACGCATCCGCGAACTGACTCGCCGCTCAGGCGGGCGGAGTCTGCAGGCAGTCGTGGATCGGGTGAGGCCATATGTTCTGGGATGGAAGGCCTACTTCCGGCTGGCGCAAACGCCCCAGGTCTGGCGCGAGCTGGACAAGTGGATGCGCCACCGGCTGAGGGCCATCCAGCTCAAGCACTGGCGCCGTGGTCGGGTCATTTACCGAGAGCTGCGTGCGCTGGGTGCTACAGCGGATGCCGCCAGGCAAGCAGCGGCGAGTAGCCGGTGCTGGTGGCGCAACAGCGGCGACACGCTGAACCGGGTCCTGACCATCGCCTACTTCGATCAGTTGGGCATGCCCCGTCTCACTTAACCTCAACCTCTCGAACCGCCCGGTGCGGACCCGCATGCCGGGTGGTGTGGCAGGGGCGCAGCCAGTGGGCTGCCCCCTATGCCGATTGCACGGTTCATCGTCGGTCGTTGTGCAACACCGAGCGTCCATGGCGGGATTGCCAAGATGCGGTAAGCTAATCACTTCCGATTTGTCCCGTCATCCAAATGGCAAGATCTCGACGCCCTACCTATCGCCGGAATGCAGTTCCATCTGATTTTGCCCAGCTGAGCAATCCGATACTGGAGAAGACGCTCCCATTTGGTGTCTATCTCAGCCGGGTGGCGCACTTTCTTGCGTACGAAGACGATCGTGAATTCAACGAGCGCTTTGACAGGCTCTTGGACAGGCCTCGCTTCAGAAGTGCATTCAACGGGTATGCGAGCCGCGTTGAAGATATCTCGAAGCATCCACTCTTGCGAAGTGGTGTATCGGATAGCCGCATGTGGAGCATTTATCGGTCAATATTTCGTCGTGATGCGGAAAAACTAGGTTATTTGACCCGCCAAAAGAAGATTGTCGAGCGCGCGTTTCTCTTCGGGCAATATGACACCGCACTCCGGGTGCTTGAAGATACAAAAACAGAAATTGGTGAATCGCTTTGGTATATAAGAACTAAGGCTTTGATCTTATTTTACCAAGGCCAGGTGGAAGAAATGCACCGATTCTGCGAGGAGGTGAAAAGCAGAAGTAAGGAGTACTTCTTCATATATGTTGTAAACAGCGTGCAGCTTATTGCGCACTCGGATAATGCGGCAATGCATCTGAAGAAGCTGGTTATTAACAACATCATTGAGCTGGTAGAAGCTGGCCAAGATGAACCAGCCGATTTGCTCGCGCTAATATTTTGTCCTAGCCCATTAATTTCAGAGCGCGACTGCTACGGCGCGTTCTCACGAGTTCAGGCGTATCCAATAGTTGATCAATATTTGATGATATTGGAAATCATCAGATTGCATCTCGCAAATAGGGCGATTTCTGACGACGTCGATGCGGCAAGTTCCGATATCCCACGATTTCTTAGCGAACTCAGCGAGGTGATTGACGATCCGATGCTGTTGACGCTCCAGCGTGAGCGAAGCCTTAAGCCCCCAATTTCCGATTCTGGGCAAGAGCTATTGAGGCTCTACGAATGTGGGAAGTATGGAGAGGTGATTCAGCACTACTTTTCCAATCTCCAAAATTTCGATGCGCCAGCTGCCTATGTCAGTATTGTAGCTAAATCGCTCGCATATGCTGGGGAAGATAATCTTTCTAGATTTAAATCAAGTCCTTTGATCGATTATGTTCGGGATTTTTCGAGCTTGTATAGACTCGATTTTTCAGATTCCCAGTCTGAAGAGGAGATTGTTTCAAGGATTATTAAGATGCACGGCATGGTAGATGCGGTGCATTTCAATTGCGCTGTATACCAGGTGCATCCGCAGCGCTATTCTCCTAAAGAACGGCAAGTATCGGCCGCGAGCGCCATTCTTACAGATTCCGACGTCCCGCCGATGACACGGTCAATAGCGGATGGTGACTCAGGCAATTTCGGCGTTAAGTATGGGCAAGAGATGGACCCATCATGCCCAGAATATCGATCGTTGAAGCGCAAGATATGTCAGCTTGTTAACGATGGTGCCGCGGATGACGAGATCCAGGTTCAGATGGAGGCCTTAAGGGTAATCACTCCTCTGAAGAGAGATTATCTCGAGCTTTATTCCGAGTATTGTGTTTATACCGATCGTTTGCATGCACTCATAGACGTCTGTTCGCGGAACATCGTGGATGATCCGCGAACACACGTGTGCTTTCCTATGGATGCGTTAATAGCTGAAATTGAGAAGGAGCAGTTGGTTTCCCTGCAGGCGATCCTAGTCGCTTATGTCTACTCGCGATATGTCTCAGCGAAAAAAGACTACGTCTTAAATGAAACATTTGACGAGTATCTTTTGTCAGCTGGCGTAACTAGGCCCACTGAGCTCATCGCCGGTGCGAACGAACTGACAAAAGCGGACGTCATATTCTTTCGGGATATATGCTCGCTCGAAATAATGGACTTTCTTAGCTGCTTCAATAACACCGATGATCTGCGGGCGGAGAGAATAAAGATACTTGATGTCCTTAACCGGTTTGGCGAGATCGACCCCGCGACACGTATGACGGAAGTTGAGGAAATTGTTGGTCAGGTGATTATTGATGCAGGCACTCAAGCATTGAATGGGGCAAAAATATACGTTAACGATGGCGCTCTAAAAAAGAAGAATATTGCTTTGGTCGACTCACTTCTCACGCTATTTCGGTGTGCGAAGGAGGATGATGAGGATAAATATATTATCTTGGGCAGCATCGACGACGAGGAGGCGCGGGCAGTTTTGTCAGGGACGAAGAACTCCGTGGTCATGAGGCTGATCACAGGGATTCTTGATAGTTTTCTTTTCGATGAGAGGTATGGGTTGGACAAGAATCTCAGCGGCGAAATTCGTCACGGATTTTTCCCCAATCTTATGAGATCGAAGCTTGAAGAGCATAAGCTAATCACCGAAATCGGTGATAATGGAAAGTACAAGAAAAATCAGTACTGGATGGATTTCAATTCGCTGATAACTGACGATATTCTCTCTGCTATTGATTCTAATCTATCCGATTTTTCGGCTTCCTTTAATCGGGTTTTGTCCGAGGCGCAGGAATGGATGAAGATTGCCAGCGCTCCAGAGCAAGATACCCGCCTGTTCAGGTATGACATAACAACGAGCGATGTGGAGGAAATCCGAACTGCAGCTGAGACCTGTACTGATGCGGACGAGCTTTCTGACTTCTTATCTAATTGGATTTGGGGGCGTACCCAGGAGTGTTTGACACAAATGCGTGATGCCCTCAATGGTGTCTTCCGTGAAAAGGTCGATAGTTTGTTCGATGAGCTTGTGCAGCGGATTGAGGAAACTAAGAAGAGGGCCGCTTTGGTAGAATTGATGAGCGCCATCACACATGCAAGGAATGGAATACGGGAAGACATTTCGACCGTTACCGGTTGGTTCGAAAGAAGTGAAGGAAATGCAATAGCAGACCAAACGCTCGACCAGGCGTTAGAAATTGCTATTAACTCGTTCGGAGCAGTGCGGCGTGCTGCTTCTCCCATCCAGCTTGAATGCGGCGCTGAGTTCAAGCAGTTGGTCGTTCTGAGTAAGTCTGCAAAGCCGTTTGTCATTGGTTTAACTAACCTCATTGATAATTGCTATCGTCACAGCGGTCTCGGATTGGAAACCCCTGTCACTATTAGAGCCTCGATTGACCGCGGAACCCCATCAATACGTATTTCAAATCCCGTTACCGAAGAACGTGCGCTGGGAATAAATGCAAGCACTCTGCTCGCGGATGATGGGAAGATGCGCGATGAAGCTTCCCTTCGCCTCATGCGTGTGGAGGGGGATCGGGATTAAGTAAAGCGTTCCACCATATGAAGGCAAGTAATCCATCCTCGGACATCAGGTTGGACTTTGATAGTGGCTTCTTTCATACAACTGTGAGCTACGGAAATGCAGATTTTGCTCGTTGAAGATAATCAACACAAGCGGGTTCACATTGCAAGCTTCCTGTCTTCTACCTATCCGAACGTGGAGGTTCGTGAGGCCTACTCCTTTACATCTGGATGCCAAGCCTTGGCAGATGGGAGCTATCCGGTCGTGATTCTCGATATGAGTCTTCCGACATATGACAAGACCGGTACGGAGGCAGGGGGCGGTTCAGGACGTTCGGTGGACGTGAAATTGCGAGAAAAATCGTACGATCAAAAAGTAAATCGAAGATCGTATTTGTTACGCAATACGATGCATTTAGTGATAAGGGTGGGTCTCATTCACTTCAAACTCTCACTGAGGAGTTAGTTGGTGATTGTGGGGGTAATTTTGGGGGTGTGATTTTCTTCGATAGTTCGCAATCTGCATGGAAAAGCGAGCTAATGAATTTTTTGAATCCGATTCTGAATGAAACTACTAATAGTTGATGACGATAAGAGGCGTAGAGAAAAGATTGCCAATCTTTTGGCTAATAAAGGGATTGCTGCTAAGGAGGCTATTCTCGAGGCTGATTGCACGGATGATGCCACAAGGCTACTCCGACTTCAGTATTTCGATGTTCTGATATTGGATGTGGTATTGCCGAAGAGGAATCCAGGGTTGGCAACTCCACAGCATGGTCTTGACCTGCTTTCCAGGCTGAATAGGTCGCCATCCTTGCGAAAGCCAGGAAGGATTATCGGTATCACCGCGCACCTTGAGGATAGTGCGTCTTTCCGCTCGCGTTTTCAGGAATTCTGTTTGACAGTGTTGGAAGCGCCGGAGAATTCTGAGGTTTGGTTTACTCCTCTTGCTTCAGCAGTCGCCTATCAGGTGTCCTCGGAAATTTCCCGGGCGATTGATGTGTCTCCCTGTGAAGTGATTACCGTTCACGGAATTAGGACGTTTGGCCAGTGGCAATTGCGTCTCAAGCGGCTGGTTGAGGGCAACATTGGAAAGGTTAAGTTTAACTCCTATCGGTATGGCTATTTCTCAACAATATCCTTCCTAATTCCTCTACTTAGAGCGAGTGAGGTCGAAAGGCTATCCCAGCACTTTCGCATGTTAATAAAAAGCCCTCCGAAGGGTGGATACGTAATTTTTTGCCACAGTTTTGGGACCTATTTGGTTGCTGAGGTTCTGAAAGGTATGGCAAAAACGGGGGTTAATTTACCCCTAACGACGCTTGTTACTGCAGGAAGTGTATTACCGAGCGACTACGATTGGTCTCCAGTGATCGATAATTTTGGTTGCCGTATCGTGAATGATTGTACAGACGGCGATTACATTTTATGGTTGGCGAAGCTTGCTGCTCCGGATATGGGAATGGCTGGAAAATGCGGTTTTTACGGATTTAATAATGAAAGACTTATGAACCGATATTTCACCGGTGGGCATAGTAGCTATTTCGATGGGGAAAATTTTATGAGTTCATACTGGCTGCCACTCATTTCCTCTAAGGAGCACGCGGTGGAGGTGGATTTGCGAGAGGCATCCACGCTAGTTCACGAGGTATTCGAGAAGCTCGTAATATTTATTGGCGATAACAAGCTGCTAGTCGCGGCCTCAGTCATAGGTGTCGCCGTTGTCCGAGTATTAGGCATGTTCTAGCACGGCTTTCGTCAGGCCCGTTGCTAGAGCAGCCTTCGTTGCGTGAGTTGCTTGCTATCGACGCATCAGCCGTTAAGAAATGGTGAGAGATCAACCATATTTTAGTTGATTGCCTCAGATTCCCTGTCGGGCGTGACCTGCGGCAAAAGAATCCCACTTGCATCACCCGCAAGAAGTGCTGCAAAGAAATAGTTCGGGAATCAAAGGCCGCCGATCCCAACGTCCTCGTTTGGCGTTGGGGTTTTTCTTGCCCTTACCGCCACTTTTCGCACGAAAGGTACGATCACCCCGAGGTGGTCGCCGCCACCACCGCCCATCTGGCGTGGGTCAGCCTGCCACGGCCAGGTACCCGGGCACGAATCGAAGGCTGGTGGCTGGAAGTATTGGGCAAGGGCAACAAGCTGCGGCGCGTGCCGGTGCCGCCGGCGGTGATCGCGCGGCTCGGCGCGGATCTGGTGGCGCGCGGCCATCCGGCCGACCCGGGCGACATCCGGGTTCCGGGCGGGGTCGCCTTGCTCGGCCACGCCACCGACCTGGGCGAGCGGGCGCCGTGGGCCGGTGCGCGCGCCGCCAGCCCCGTCGATGCCGCCGCCGGCATCGGCGCCGTCACCCTCGCCAAGCAGATCAAGGGCTTCATGACGGCCTGCGCGGGCACGCTGCGCCTTGCCAACCCGCGCGGCGCGGCGCGGCTGGAGGCAGCCAGCACGCACTGGCTGCGCCACTATGTGCCCTTCCGGACTATGTCGGGTAACACGGACCAGTGCCTGAAGAATGCGTCGCCACGCCCGACTACCCAGCCAGTCGCACGACATAGGTTTCTCTTCTGACAAAGCCGCGGAGTTGGTCTGCCAGCTAGTAGCGTCCTGATTTGCGGTGTGGTCGGATGCCTTCTCAAGGGCCTGCGCATTCTTCTAAAGTGTTCCGTCAAGGGCGCGAACGGACTTTCACTCGGTCGTGAGAGAACGCCCGCTTATGAATGACGAAACTAATGACGCACTCCTTCCACGAAGCCAAGAGGCTGCTGTAGGAATAAAGACTATCTCTTTCCCATTCCAGCATTCGCCCCGCAAAATGCGGGCTATTGGAGGATTGCAAGACATAGTCAGGAAGGACACATAGTGCCGCCTATGTCGTTGGGTACATAGGCGACATACCCATATTGCCCACGCGCTGGCGGCCGGGGCGCCGCTGGAGGTGGTGCGATGCAGGCGGTGTGGAAGGCCGGCAAGGGTGATTGATCGCCCGCCCCAAATCGTTGCACCTTTCGGATGCCCCACCTTTCCGACTCCCAAAACCTGATACCTATGTCTCTTGAGATCGAGCGCGCCGCAGCCATGGTGTGGATCCGTGTGCAGATGGGCAGGCACGGCCTGACCTTGACCGACCTGCAGGCGGCCGGCTGCGTTACCGTCGGGGCGTCGCCGCCGGTACCCACCGGCGCATGACGCAAGCCACTGCCTACTGAAGTCAATCCAATCGGCATGAGTCGGCGTCTGCTGATCTCCCGAATCCTTGCGCTACATCGCTCGCATGGTTTCTCGCATGGCGGCCAACAAGGGGGAGTCCTCGCCCCGAAGATAGTAGCAGTGGAGTGCGAAGGAGGCGGGCGTGTGCAGCGGACGGTGGACGATGCTAGGAAAGCGCACGTTCGCCATCGAACTTGGCACCAGCGCGACGCCCACGCCGGTTGAAGCCAACAGAGACGTCCAGCGGCAGCTTAGGTGAAAGCTGCCAATTAGTCTCTGGCGATGAGGCTTCAATATCATAAAATTAAGTATGGGGCACTTGGCTGCTTCTGGGAGGTCCGGTTTGATAACTATTATCAAACGGCATACAATTTCGGGGCCGACGCGCCAATGCCGGCCGTGTCTGAACCAAGGAGCGAACCATGATCAGTGCCGACCTCGGCCAACAACTCGAGCGCTACGTGACCGAACTGGTCGCCTCCGGCCGCTATGGCTCCAAGAGCGAGGTGCTGCGCGAAGGCGTGCGCCTGATCCAGGACCGCGAGGCGCAACTGGCCGCGCTCGACGCGGCCGTCACCCGCAGCTTGGCCGAGGCCGACGCGGGCCAGGGCACCGAAGCGGCCACCGTGTTCGATCGCCTCGAGGCCAAGTATCGCGCGATGGCCGGCGGCACGCCTGGGCGTGCCGCATGATTGTCGTGCGCCTGACGCCGCTGGCCGAGGCCGAACTCGAGGCCATTGCCGACTACATCGCGCGCGACAACCCGGCGCGGGCGCTAACCTTCGTGCAGGAGCTGCGCGACCGGTGCCAGTCGCTCGCCGACCTACCGCTCGCCTTCCCGCTGGTGCCACGCTACGAGGACCGCGGCATCCGCCACCGCGTGCACGGCAACCACCAGATCTTCTACCGCGTGATGGGCGACCCGCCCGCCCGCATCGACGTGCTGCACGTGCTGCACAGCGCCCGCAACTATGCCGCGCTGCTGTTCCACTGATGCCACAGCTCGCCGTCGGCGAGCTGCCTGACCCCACCACGCCATGCCATGGCCAACCGCCCCCAGACACTGACCGCGCCGCCGCCGCGCACCTACACTCGCACCGAGTTCGCGGCGCTGCGCGCCTGGGTGCAGGGCGTGCCCGCGACCACGCTCGCGCGCCAGTACCTCGAGCCCGCGAGTGACGGCGACGCCGACGCGGAGGATCCCCACGCCAATCCCGAGCGTTTCCTGCGCGCGATGCGCGACGACCTGGTACGCTTGGCGATCCGGCACGGCTCGCCGGTGCTGGCTGAGCACCTGAAGGCGTCGATCGCGCGCCACGGCCACGCGCGTCTGGGTGCGGCGTCGCTGCGGCTCGTCGAGCAGGCCGCGCGCCTGGCGGTGGCCGTGCCGGTGCCCGCGCACGCGGTGGGTCTGTGGTTCCGTCCGCTGGCTGCGCAGCGCCTGGCCGGCGCCGGCCTCGGGACGCTGGCCGACCTGGTCGGCTGGATCAACGAGCGCGGGCCCGCGTGGTGGCGCGCGCTGCCGCGCATCGGCCCGGGCCGCGCGCGTGCGTTCGTGGCCTTGCGCCGGCACGAAAGGTCGCTTGGTCTGGCAGTGGACGCCGACGTGCGCGAGGACACGCCGCCGGAACTGGCCGTGGCGGTGACCGAGCGCATCGAGTTCGCACCGGACGGGCAGGGCGGCAGCTCGATACGACGGCTCGTGCCGCTCGAGCGCATGGCGCTGCCAGACGCGTTGTCCGGCGAGCGCGGCAACAACCGCGCGGCGAGCTTTCCCTACGTGCGCGCGCGCCATGACCTCGAAGCGGTGCGGGCCTACCTAGCCGGCTTCGCCGGGCAGGAGGCGACCCAGCGCGCCTACCGGCTCGAACTCGAACGTCTGCTACTGTGGGCCATCGCCGAGCGCGGCGTGACGCTGTCGTCGCTGGCGGCGGAGGACCTTCGGTACCCAGGCGGTCGCGGCCGACATGCCGCTCGACGTGGTGCAGCGCGTGCTTGGGCACGCCTCGCTGCAGACCACCAGCACCTATGTAACGGCCGAGCAGCGGCGCGTCCGTGCCGAGGCGGCGAAGTACCATGCCCGACTCGTAGGCCCACCTTGAATACACTCTGTGTCAGCAGCGCAATCTGGGGCGCTGCGCCGAATCGTGTCGCCACTTGAGTCTGACCAGAACTATGAAGAACCAGGAGATCAGCACTTCTATGGAAGCAGTCGAAAAAATTCGATTTGTCCATCTATCCGATATCCACTTCAACCGGCGAGCCGCCGCTTTCGGATTTGACCCCGATCGGGAATTGCGGCGCTTGGTCCAGAGGGACATCGCCGAAAAGGTGAATACGCTTGGGCCCATGAACGCTGTTCTCGTTACCGGGGACATTGCCTATGCGGGCAAGCGCGATGAATTCGACGTTGCGGCGAAATGGCTCGACGAGGTCTGCGAGGCGGCGCAGTGTGGCAAAGAAGCGGTTCTTCTGTGCCCTGGTAATCATGATGTGGACCGAGCCGTCATAGAACGGAATCAACTCATCCAGGACGGCCATGACGCTGTTCGTAAGGGAACCACGTTCTACGATCGCGACATGGCGCTGACCCGGCGACTGACGCAGACCGAAGCGAGAGCCTTGTTCTACGCCTCCCTTGCCGAGTACAACTCTTTCGCCGCCAGATATCAGTCCTCCTTCTTCGCGGATGAACACACGTTTGTTTGGGAGCACGATTTCGAGCTTAACGATGGTTCCACGCTGAGAATCCGCGGTCTCAATACGGCACTGCTTTCTGGACTCGCCGACATCGCAGGAAGCTTGTTCCTGGGCTCACGGGCTTGGACCTTGCCCAGGCTCGACGGCGTCGAGTACATGGTCATGGCGCACCATCCGCCCAAATGGCTGGCCGACGAAGAGGAATCCGAGCGCGCGTTCGAGGGAACCGCAAGAATCCATCTATTTGGTCATGAGCACAATCAACGTGTCCAGGTTGGGCGAGATTGGGTCAAGCTGTTCGCTGGGTCCATCAATCCGCACAGAGCTGAGCCAAACTGGCGGCCCGGATACAATCTGATCGAAGTGTATGTCGAGGCGGGTTCGCCACGTCGACTGAAGGTGGACGTTCATGCAAGGGAATGGCAGGGCAATCCTCCGCAGTTTCGCAACGTCGAAGACAAAGGAAACAAGCCGATGTTCAGCGCGTCCATTGACCTGCCGGATCTGCCTGCGACGTTTCTGCGGCGAACCGCTGCACCTGTCGCCAACGAGCCCGTCCCTACGCAGAACGAGCTAGTCTTGAGCACGGACACCCGACAGATGGACCCACAACGTCACTTCAGGACAATTGTCTATCGGTTCTTTAGGCTCTCACTTTCGAAGAAAGAAGAGATCGTCGGGCATCTGCGGCTCGCCGAAGAAAGCGATAGCCGACTTACCGACGTGGAGCGCTTTAAGCTGTCCCTTATGCGTGCCAAAGAACGCGGACAGTTGGACGAACTGGCAGAAATGATCCAAGAACAGGAGAAACAATAGTGGAAGCTATCAAGCGAATGGGCGTGCTGTACGGCAAGCTGGGCCTGGCCACGGCGCCTGCGTTGATTGAAGCGCGCGGCGCAGGGCTGATGGCGGCGTGCGATAGCCTGAGTAACAAGCACGTGCCCGCGCTCGTGAGGCAAGTTCTTGGGTTAAAAGGCGGTGAACTCGACGAAAGCTTTTGGTCACCGTTTGCGGAGAAAGATCCAACCTTCGACGTTGCAACAACGGACAAGGAAGCAGCATTGCTTGCCGGCAGCGCGATCGCATATTGCTTCGAAGAGAATCTTAAAATCGAAGATCCACTAGCGCTTTGCTTGGTTACGGCAGCTTTTGGAAAAACGCGCAAGGCAGTCGCTGACGACCAGATTGTGACCCAAGCTGAACAGAGGCTCGCCGAAATACAGACGGAAGAGAGCAGCATCCTCGCGAACCGAAAACATAACGCCCGGGGACAGGCGCTCAATGAAGCAATGGCGAGTTTGGAGCAGCCTGCATCGAGGCAGAACCCTGCCAACGGCCTGCAACACGCCCACTCCGTGTTGAAAGAGTTGGGGGACTACGCGGAGGCTGCTGCGCGTGCGTCCGCTACCAATGACAATCTGATTCTTGGGTACCTACGGCGGCTCGAAGGCGAAGTGCGGGTCTATTGGTGGGTCACGAGCGGCTGGAGTTCAGACTCGGCTAAGGGGTTCAAAACTCTGCCCCTCATGGAAGCCGCCCTGCGCGCGGGCAAGGAGCTGGCGGACAAAAGCGCCGGCGTGGGGCTGTTCTCGGCACCAGCCTTGCTCGCCATGGTGCTTGAGCGGGGTCGTGAGGACGCGTCGAAGCCGGTGGCGCTGGCCGAAGCCGTTGTAAATCCCGAGCGTGCGTGGCGACTGCAACACTGTGCCGATGTGGCGGAGGGCGATTGTGCCAATCTGATGCCGCTTACCACAGCAATGGGAATGGCGGCAGCCAGTGAAGACGCCGCCGACTGGCAACCGCGCTTCCAGCGACTGACGGGGCTGTCAGTGGATATGGAGCTTTCGGCTGAGCAGTTGGCCATCCAGCTCTATCGCGAGCGCCTGCTTCTGCGGGCACTGAAATGACTGAAGACATGGATTCGGCCGCTTTTGAATGCAGGGTGCCAGGGTGCGGAGGCCCAAAGTCAGGTGTCTGTATCAACGGGCTGAACTTCAATGAGTGCCCGGATGTCGTTCCGATTTCCGAGGAGGCTGAGCAGGCAGACGTCGCCCCCGAGGGCGAGGCCGTGTCACAGTCCGCGAGATCGATGACGCGGACCGGCGGAGCGGCAAGCCTTGACGAGCTGAGTTGCGACAAGCTGCTGCGTGAGAGGGGGGCATCGTTATCGGGATTGTGGCCGGTCCGGACGCCGGAAAGACGACCATGATCGCCACAATCTATGAGCTGCTTCATCGCGGCAGACTCGACGGTTATCGGTTTGCAGGCTCGGAGACATTGCGAGGATATGAGGAGCGGTGTCATTTGGCGCGAATTGCATCGAATCGTGAAACGCCGGATACGCCGCGAACGCCGAGACGAGCCCAACTCAACTTCACGCATTTGCGCGTCGCAACGGATGCGGGGATCGCCGATTTGGTCTTTTCGGATCGGTCAGGGGAGCACTTCGACACCGTTCTCGATTACCCGACGCAGATCGCCGAGTTTGCGGAGCTCGCACGCGCCGACGCAATCCTCTTGCTCGTTGAGTTGGATCGACTTGCCGCAACGCCGCATCCCTGTGTATCGTACCTGCGGAGGCTGGTCATGGCGATGAGCCAATGCGGACTCCTGGAAGGCAAGATTCTTCGGGTCGTTGGTACCAAGGCCGATCGCCTGAACTCCGCCGCGTTGATCGAACGTACGACGGCGGCATTGATGGATCTTGCTGGCGATCTGACTCGCCGCGCCAACTGTGATGTTGCCATTAGGCCACTTGTGACCGCGTCCCGGAGAGGGCCGGGCAATGGAGGAAGCGGCCGGGGCCTGAAGGAACTCTTGGATGACATTTTGGCGGCGGAGGAGCCGGGATCGTTCCGGCTATCGAAGATTGTTCCGGCACAGATGACGGAAATGGATGCCCTCATGGTTCCATATTGGGATGCGCAATCATGACAAGCCTGCTCGTGGTGGGAATGCCAAACTCTGGCAAGAGCACGTTCATCGCCGCTTTGCGCCACTTGTTGATTGCAGATGAAGTGCCCACGCATCTCCGTCTTACCGGCTTGGCGGCAAGTGAAGCACACCTCAACAAGCTCGAGGGCAAGTGGCTGGCCTGCGAAACGATCGAAAGGACCAAGCCGGCGACTGAGGGGTGGGTCGAATTGCAGGTACAGGATCGCGTCACGGGCGCGGAATCAACGCTGCGGATTCCTGACCTGCGCGGCGAGGCCTTTGAACAGCCGGCCTGCATTGGGCAATGCCAAATCGATTTGTTCGATGCCCTATCGGAGGCGGAAGGCATCCTGTTGTTCACGAACGCGGATCGTGAAGATGATGCTTTGTTGATCGATGACATCGCCGACATTCTCGATCTTGAACCCGTCGACGAAATTACTGGCGATCATGCTGCAACGTTGGATGGGCAGTCGCCGGGCGTGACGACGGAAGCAGAGGGGCAGGCCGTCATTGAGGAGTCGACGACTCGCTTCCGGCCAGAGGAAATGCCTGAAGAAGTGAAGCTCGTTGAGTTTCTTCAGCTAGCCAACAGGCGGCCGCTGCGCTCTCGCCGGCGTAAGGTCGCCGTCATCGTGTCGGCATGGGATGTAGTAACGAGCAACGGTAATGCGACAGCTGACGCCTGGCTAGCTACGCGGCGTCCCATGCTCTCACAGTTCCTTGCGACCAATGACGACCTCTGGGACGCGCGTGTCTACGGCGTAAGCGCTCAGGGAGGGCGGTTGCCGCAAGATAAGAGTACCCTTGAAAAGATCGGTCGGCCTTCCGAACGGATCCGCATTGTCGGACATGATGCCGATGCGCATGACATCTCGGCACCGCTGAGGTGGCTGCTCCCCACCGCGGATTGATGCAATGCTACCGAAATCTGAGATCCGCATTGAACAGGCCTTGCACGGATACGGGAGGGGCCACCGTGAATTGGCCAGCTCTTTGGAGCTAGATGATCAGTCGCGCTCCGAAATGCTTGTGTTGAGCGACCTGCTTGCATCGTCGGCCGTTGACGGGGGAAATCGTATCTCACGGCCTATCCGTTGCGCGCCGCATCCCGCTATGTCCTTGCTAGGACCTGGTCAGCCGGGCAAGGCTATCGCCCCGGCAGTGTCTGGACCCACTCGCTGGTGCTTGACTACCAATCGCTGGTGCTCTTGCCGGACCTAATGCTGTTGCGGCTACTGCTTCGGCAGTCGAGCGCGCCCGAGCTCAGCGACTATGAGCGCCCAATAGCCTTAAAGACTCGCGGCCAGGGGAATTCGCTCCCGAGCCTATCGATGGCGCAAGCCTCATGTGCGTTGTTGCAGCTCTATGGTGACCATTCCGTTAATGATGTGGTGGTTCCTGCAATGCACGAGCGCGACAATGAGGCGCTGGCGCTTTCGGTATGGCGCCAAATGTGGCCAGCGTTGCGGCGGGAATTCGCTTTTACCACTGCTGAAGAGGGCGCCCTGTCAGGCTTCGACTTTGGGTGCACCCTTCGTTTTTCCAGCGATGCTTTCGAACTGCACGACGGAGTTCGCGTGCAAAGTTCGCAAGGCTTCGATGCCATGATGGAGGACCTACCGTACGCCGGTCCGACAGGACTTAGGTCATTTCTGGCGCGATATGCCATAGAAAGCCCCAGGCCTCGTAGCGCTGCAGTGCAACTCGCGAGCTTTTATCTCGATCTTGGCGATGCTGGTCCGCTCGAGCGCCTCAGGACTGCCCAAACGCTGATCATCGAAGGGCGGATGCCACGCCTTGCGCGAGATCTCGTAGCCGACGCAGTCAGAGCTGCAGACGGTTTCGAGCAATGCCTGGAGTTGGCGCATATCCTGCGCGATACCCCTGTCGACGCGGAGTGTGGACCGCTGGTTCAGCGATTAAGTGCATTGTCATCTCCGCAAGTCAATATCTTGCTGGATGCTTGCCAGTCCGATGTCGCGCATAGCTTTGGGGCTTCGCTGTTTAGAGAGCTTGTGCTGGAGTTGCCCGGTTCCACCGTTGCGCGTGGGGCCAGCGAGCGTAGTCGGCTTTCAATAGCTAAGCTGCGGCCAGAGATCCTGGCCATGAAAGAGTGGTGGCCGTCGGACGACGCTGCTCGAGCAGAGCTGCTCAGTCAACTCCCGAGCATGCTCGAAGTTGACTGGAGCGCAGTTCTGCAGGCACTGAAGCCGGGGCTAGGTCCACGCACCGTGGCGGCGCTGCTTCATGTTTTCATCGAGGGAGCCGACCAACTCGGTATAGAGCTATTCGCGCAGCGTAGTGACGAGGTTAGGGATGTCGTCGCACAGTGGTTTGTAAGTGAGGACGCAAGACTAAAGTTGCTGGCAAGCAGCTTAAGCACCGTTACGTCCGACCAGCTCGAGGCGCTGGCTCTTGCCGAAATTGGGCAGGTACCGCCGTTCAGGTTGACTGACGGCTGGTTACAGCTTTTCCGTTCTTTGGAGCATCGAAGTGTCGCAGGAGATGCCACTCTCATCGTTGGCTATCTCGTGGCACTCGAGGTTGAAGACATGCTGGCACTGCAGATTGGGCACATCGTCTTCGAGCCATTGTATCGCGCGGTCAAATCGTACCGCCTCACAAGTCGGGAAATGCGCTATCTGGAATCTTCACTCGCGAAGTGGAACAGCAGCGCATACGGATTAGACGCAATGGTACGTAGCGCGGTCACGAAATGGCCAACCACACACTCTGACTGTGGAGCACTTAGGCTCAGTAGGGATCCTGGCCAAGTCTTAGCGCTAGCGCGAGAGGTTCGCCGCCGCAGCGGAATTCAGTCCTTGCAGTCTGCATTACTGAGTCCAGAGTTGAGCGAAGAAGTGAAAGAATGCCTTTCTACCTATTTGCAGCAAGGAGAAGCGAAAAAAGGGTGGGTGGCCATATCGATGGTGGTAGCGACTTCTGTTGCAGACCCGCTATCTCCGCTAATGGCGGCCACGAATTCCGCAAGACGACATGCAGCCAGCCCTGTGGGGGCAGTGGGCGGTCTGGTGGTGGCGGTGTTCAACCAGGTCGTAACCTTACAAAGAGCGTCGCCAGCGCCAGGATGAGGGGTGATCGTACCTTTCGTGTGAAAAGTGGCGGTGATCGACCGGAGAGCCGCCTGCAGCAAGGCTCTGCCCCTTCCCGCCTTTCGCACGACCAGAGATATTGCAACCCATTGATTCGCAATAGTTTTTGGGGCGGGACCGCCAGATTTCACACGAAAGGTACGATCACCCCGTGAAGGAATCCCGCGAATGCAGGCGATCAGGCGCGACTGGCGGGGAATCGGAACGCCCGCGCCGCGCTGGCCCTCAAGTACGACGACCCGGACAAGCCCGCACCCCTGCGACCAGACCTCGCGCCGGGGAAGTCCGCTTTCGGCATCCATGTCGAACAGGATTAGCGTGCACCGATATCAACCCGCTCGGCTAGGAAGTCCAGGAAGGCACGCACGCGCAGCGGCAGGTAGCCGCCTTGTCCGACGAACACAGCATGGACTTCCTCGACATCGCCCGAATTGAAATCTTCGAGCACCGGCAGCAACCGGCCAGCGGCAATGTCTTCGCGTACTTGGAAGGCGGCTAGGCGAGCCAGACCCACGCCGGCCAACGCCAGACGGTGCAGCGCTTCACCATCGCTGGCCTGTGCGTTGCCGGTCACGGGAACCACGATATCCCCACCATCGTGCCGCAGCGGCCAACCGGGCTGAGCACGCACGTAGTTGGCTCCCAGGCGATTGTGTTGAGCCAGCTCGTCCGGCGTGGCCGGGGTGCCATTGCGCGCCAGATAGTCGGGCGCGCCGACGATGACCATGCGAGTCTGGCCCAGCTTGCGCGCCATCAGGTTGGAGCTTATGAGCGGGCCTGCACGCACAGCCACATCGGTGCGCTGCTCCAGGATGTCGATGACTTCATCGGTCAGCACGATGTCCAGCGTCACGTCGGGATGGCGGTCCAGGAATTCCGAAGCGAGTGGCAACAGGAAATGATGGCCGAAGGGTACGTTGGCGTTCACCCGCAGTCGCCCGCGCGGCGCCGCGTGCGCGCTGGCGCAGCGCTCCGCTTCGTCCAGATCGGCCAGCAAGCGCACTCCGCGCTCGTAGAAGGCGCAGCCCTCGGGAGTGAGCTGGAGCTGTCGCGTCGAGCGGTTGATCAAGCGTGTCCCAAGACGCTGCTCCATGCGCGAGATCAGCTTGCTGACCGCCGATGGCGTCATCCCGCAGGCGCGGGCAGCGGCCGAGAATCCGCCCAGTTCGATGACGCGCACGAACACTTCCAGTTCGCCGGATCGGTTGACTTCCAGGCGAGCCATGACGGCCTCCTTGATGAGTTCAAGTCACAAATGTTCAAGCCCGGGCCCTGAGGGGGTATCCGCTGGAACATGCTTAGGTTCAACGGTTTCCAGGTCCGCTCCGAGCGGTCCGAAGGCGTCATAGGCGGCAGAGCCCGCCCGGGCGCCGATCTACTCGTCTCTGTGTGCCGTACGGGGCATAATCCAAGGTTCGTGTTTGAACGATCCGCCATAGCTTCATGAGAGTCAGCGCGGTCGATCTCGACGGAGGCAACATACGCTGGCTCCTGAAAATTTATCTCGTAGGGCTCACCCGAGCGGATCCCGAATGGCTTGTCGTTGCCATCGCTCAAGCAGCGTGCAATGCCGCCCAGTTTGCTGATGAACTCCGTTGGAAATGTTTCCAGTTCCTTGGCTGGTGTCGCTTCCAATGCCTGCAGCGAGCTATCAGTGACGTCTAGTGTCATTCTTGTCTCCCCTGTGAACCAACCCGTTATCCCGAGTTCTCGAAGTCGGCGTCGGGTGCCGGCATCGAGCTTTCTGTATTTGATGCCCTAGTAAGTCGCCAAGTTCGCAAGAAGTGCGCGGAGAATTCCCTTGCCAGCAAGGTTACTTTCGAGGTGCGCTGCGTCAGCAGTGGCGTATCGATCTATCTACCGCCTGGCTACTTCGAGTTGTTTCGCAAACGCACGCTTCAGATTACTCGGATCCGAATACTGGGCTTCTTTCCGGAAGACTTTGCAACCCTGTCCGAGTCTCTGACGCACCTACAGGGCCTGCGCGAGGCCGCTATCACGGATCTCGGACGGGAGAAGGCTGCCGTCCTGGCTTTGCAGGAGAAAGTGAAGCAACGCGATGTCGCAGTCTCCCAGCTGGAAGCCACGAAGAAAACTGAGCTTGCTGCCTTGGAGGAGGAGCTCGAGGAAGCGAAGACCGACGCGGCAGAAACGACCGCCAAGCTGACGACCCTGAAAGAGGAAGTCACACGCGGCGAGGCACGCAAGCAAACAGTCCTCGATCTAATTAGCGCGAAGGAGGCGACCGTTCGCGACATCGAGGGGGAAATCTCGAAGGGTAAGGAGCAACTGCGTTCGCTCGCAGAAGATACCTCGGGGGCAGAACGGCGCTTGCGCGAGTTGACCAGCAATGTGAATCTCTTCTCCGAGGAGTTCTCCTCGTTCTCCGACCATGGAGCAAAGCAGGCGCGGACGTTCATCTGGCTGAGCGTGGTTCCCCTTGGGATCATCATGATTTTGACGACGCAGTTGCTCTGGGGCGCCGTAGACCTCTCCGTCAAATACGTCAAGGAGCCCAACCTCGACCTGATGACGGTGTTCGTCACGCGTCTACCGTATCTGGCGGTGTGCTTCTCGATTCTGACCGTGTGCTATTCGGCCTTGCGCTTTCTGTTCAATCGGATCAGTGCAATCTATGCGGAGCGGCTGGACTTCGCGAAGATCGGCATCGTTGCCAAGGACGTGGCCTCGGCCTCGGCCAGCGGCCTGTCGCTGTCGGACAAGGAGCTCTATGAGGCAAGGACGTATCTAAAGATCGAAATGCTCAAGTCCTACTTGAGCGGCAATATTGGTGTATTCGCCTACACCAAACGTGAGACAAAGTCGGCGCAGCCCCAAGACCTCCTGTCGACTGCGACTCCGACGCCGGTTGCACCGGACGCGGCTGAGGGAAAGTGATCCCTCATTGGCGGGGCAGCATTCGCACAAAAAGTACGACTATCCCGTGAAGGGCTGGCCCATGACTCCCAGCGCCGGGCGTTGGCCATTGTTGAGTGCGTCAGCGTCCCCCAGAGCAGCAGCCCGGCAATGAAGGCACGCGTCCCGTCAATGGGATCCAGTACCCACGAGAACGGGTCGGTTCCGATAATCTGGAGCATTTCCGGGTCGGCTAAAGCCTGGCGAAGTGTATTACTCTTCGCTACCTGAAGTTCTATCGCCACTTCGCTATCGAGTTGTTCACCGCTTGGGCCTACCCGAACGAGAAGAAGCCAGATGGAGGAAATCGTGAGCCTGCCGGTCAATGACGGGTTGCTGCAGATTTTTAATGTCGATCACGGCCAGTGCGCATTGTTGACAATGCCAGCCTTCGGTGGCATTCAGCGCGTACTGATCGATTGCGGGCACTCGGTCAACTTCATGGGCACACCCTGGCATCCGGGCAAGCACCTTCAAGCCGCGGGCGTTAAGTGGCTTGACCTGCTGGTGTGCACCAACTACGACGAGGATCACGCCAGCGGCTTCCCGGACCTAAATCGCAGGAACATCGGCATCGGATGCGTCCTGGGAAATCCGACAGTCTCGCCGGAGACGATTGTTCATCTGAAGTTTCGACGACGAGAACAACCTGAGTGTGATCTTCACGCTGGATATATTGGGATAGGTGTGCAGTCTCTCCCGCCGTTTCATCCCAACTCGTGCCTCCACCCAAGGAAAAGCTCCCCACACCACACCTCGAAACCCACCAAAAACCAATCTTGTCAAAAGGCGAGGCTCCTTATAGGTGGATTGGCCGGCTATCCCCCTCTGCGCGCAGCGCTCGCCGATTACCTGCGTACCGCACGCGGGGTACGCTGTGAACCTGAGCAGATAATCATCACGGCGGGCATCCATCCATCGTTGCAGTTAATCACGCACTTGCTCTGATGATTCCCCGCCCCGCAGCGCCTGAATCATAAAGGCGGCTCGCTGCATGCCAATCCAGATCATTTTGGCACCGGGCTCTCCGTCACTCTTGTCAAGCCGCAGAGCCTTGCTGCCAGGCGGTTCTGCGCGCAACTACCGCCAGATTTGACACGAAAGGTACGATTACCCCCAGTAACATTGCCGAATCGCTACCACATCGCTGGAAGCCGGCTACCAGCGCCACCTAGCCGCTGCGATCATCACCGTCAAGACGGGTTCGCTGGCCGCTTACGATGTTCAAGGAGATTGGTACCGTCCAGTTTGCCGACATGATCATGGAGGTAGCCGCCTGCATCGGTATCAGCGAAGTGCTACTTGCACGCAGGGCGCGAGACGCGCGTGAGCTCGTTCGCTGTACGCCGCACTGCCCTCGCACGGCACGGATCTCGATGCAAAGAGCGTTGCTGCGATGATTTCGGAGTTGGGATCCGGCGCATATCTCCACCGCCATGCGCGCACTCGAAATGCCTGGTCGGTTGACCCGCGCGAACGTGGCGATGTCAGCATTTATGCAAGTCTCAATAGGCCGGCACTGGATCGGCACGCGCTCAACCATTCAGCCCCGAAAGGAACTGCTTCAGTTCCGGCGTCTTCGGCTCCCCGAAAATTTCCTCCGGTGAGCCCATCTCATGCACTTTCCCGTGATGCATGAAGACCACTCGGTCGCTGACCTTGCGGGCGAAGTTCATCTCATGCGTAACCATTACCAAGGTCATGCCTTCCGCTGCAAGGCCTTCCACCACGCTTAGCACTTCGCCGACCAGCTCCGGATCGAGTGCTGAGGTGACTTCATCGCACAGCAGCACGGCGGGGTCCATGGCCAGCGCGCGGGCGATTGCCACGCGTTGTTGTTGCCCGCCGGATAGCTGGTCGGGGAAGCTGTGGAACTTGTCGCCAAGGCCCACGCGCTCGAGCAGTGCTTGTGCTCGCTTACCGGCCTCGGACTTGGGTGTGTCCTTCACCAGCGTAGGCGCCAGCATCACGTTCTGCCCGGCGCTCAGGTGCGGGAACAGGTTGAAGTTCTGGAAGATCATGCCAACGTTCTGGCGCAGGTCGCGCATGGCGCGGGCGTCGCCATGGCGCAGTGCCTGGCCATCCACGCTGAGCGCGCCTTCATCGAAGCCTTCCAGCCCGTTGATGCAGCGGAGCAAGGTGCTCTTGCCCGAGCCGCTGCGGCCGATGATGCAGACCACCTCGCGGCGCCCGATCTGCAAGTCGATGCCCTTGAGCACTTCGTTGGCGCCGAAGCGCTTGCGCAGGCCCTGGATATCGACGAGGGCAAAGGGCTTGGTGGTTTCGATTTGCTTGAACATGGGATGACGGGCTCAATGCTTGGGCTGCAGGCGGCGCTCAAGGCGGCGGCTCCACAGCGACAACGGCAAACACAGGGCGAAGTACAGCAGCGCGACGCATCCGTAAGCCAGGAAGGGCTGGAAGGTGGCGTTGGAAATCATCTGGCCAGCCTTGGTGACTTCCACGAAGCCGATCACCGAGGCCAGCGCGGTGCCCTTAATCACTTGCACCAGGAATCCCACCGTGGGCGCCACCGCGATGCGCGTGGCCTGCGGCAGGATCACGTGCTGAAGCTGCTCGCGCAGATTCATCGCCAGGCTGGCGGAGGCCTCCCACTGGCCCTTGGGAATGGCGTTGATGCAACCACGCCAGATCTCGGTGAGATAGGCGCTTGCATACAGCGTGAGGCACAGTGCTGCCGCGAACAGCGCCGAGGTCTCGACGCCCAGCAACGCCAGCCCGAAGTAGAACAGGAACAACTGCATCAGCAGCGGAATGCCCTGGAACAGTTGCACGTAAAGCGCCACGCCGCGCACGGCGCCCGGCAAGCGCGCAATGCGCGCAACCAGCAGCAGCATGCCGACGACGCTGCCACCGGCGAAGGCGATCAGCGACAGCCCCACTGTCCAGCGCAGCGCCAGCAGCAGGTTGCGAAAAATGTCCCACAGGGAAAAGTCGACCATGGTGTATGCCTCCCGATCTCAGCGGCCAAAGATGAAGCGCGGACCGACCCAGTTCAGGATCTCACGCAGCACCACGGCCAGGCCCAGGTAGACGCAGGTGGCGACGATATAGGCTTCAAAATTGCGGAACGTGCGGCTGGCGATCATATTGGCCGCGTAGAAAGCTCTTCGGTGGAGATCTGGCTGCACACCGCCGATCCCAGCATCACGATGATGACCTGGCTCACCAGCGCCGGCCACACGCGCGACAGTGAAGGCGGCAGCACCACGCGCGTAAAGATCTGCCAGCGGTTGAGCGCCAGGCTCTGCGCGGCTTCGATCTGCCCGCGCGGGGTGGACTCCAGCCCGGCCCGGATGATCTCGCACGCATAGGCGCCGAGGTTCAGCGTCATCGACAGCACGCACGCCACTTCCGCCGGCATCCGCACGCCGATCGAAGGCAGGCCGAAGAAGATAAAGAACAGCTGGATGATGTACGGCGTATTGCGGATTGCCTCCACATAGCCGCCCACCAGCGCGCGCAGCCATGCCGTGCCATGGATGCGCGCCCAGGCGCAGCCGATGCCGACCAGCGTGCCGAAGGCCGCGGAGAACGCCGTCAGGAGAATCGTCAGAAACAGGCCACGCAGCAGCATGGGCCATTGCGAGAGAACCGGCGCAAAGTCGAATGAGATCATGCAGTGCAGCTAGAGAGTTTTTTGTCTTCGGCGGGACTGGCCTGCGAGGCAGGCCGGTGCGCTAGCAACATGGGGCCCGCGCACGGGTCCGGAAACGATGCGATCCGTTTACCCGTTTGCAATCAGTCCGGCAAATCGCCCATGCCGCGGCCGAGCCAGCGCTGCGCGTAGCCATTGAGCGTGCCATCCTCCTTTGCCTTGCGCAGAATCTCGTTGACCTTCTCCAGCAGCGCGGTTTCGCCCTTGCGCACGCCGATGAAGTTGGGCGAATCCTTGAGGAGCAGTTTGTACTCGGCCTCCACCTTGGGGTTCTTCGCAATCGCCGCGGCAGCCACGGCCGCGCCGGTGGCCAGCAGTTGCGTTTGCTGCGAGACGAAGGCGGCCACGGTGGAGTTGTCGTCCTCAAAGCGCTGGATCTTCAGCGTGGGAGGCGCCACTTGCTGCAGCACATCGTCCTGGATGGTGCCGCGCGTGACCGCGATGGTCTTGCCGCCAAGATCGGCAAAGCTCTTGATGCTCATTGCCTTCGGACCAAACACCGCCTGGTAGAAGGGCGCATACGCAATCGTGAAATCGATCACCTTGGCGCGCTCGGCGTTCTTGCCCAGTGCCGAGACGATCAGGTCGATCTTCTTGGTCTGCAGGTAAGGGATGCGGTTCGGCGTGCTCACGGGGACGAGATCGGCCTTGACGCCGAGCTTGTCGGCGATCATCTGCGCCACGGCCACGTCCAGGCCCTGCGGCTTCAGGTCTGTGCCCATGAAGCCATACGGCGCGAAGTCGGTCGGGATGCCGATCGCAATCGACTTCTTGCCCATCACGGCGCTTAGGGAATCGTCAGCTTTGGCGGGTGCCATGGCGATGAGTGCGGCGCCTGCGATCAGGCTGGCGATGGCGGTGAACTGTCTGCGTTTCATAAAAACACCTTTATCAGTCGGTCGGGGAACACGCGGGACTGAAAGGCAAGTTGTGTGCCACTGTTGGCGATGCCGGCTGCGCGGGCGAACGCGATGAGATTTTTTCGACGACGTTGCCTTGAAATCAAACACTTAGCGAACGCCTCCCCGATAGCGCCACTGACTTGGCATTGCCCTTGCATGAAAGACCGCCAATACTGAAACATAGGTTTCACATGCACCAATACATGAAATCTAAGTTTCATCATTGTGCAGGCCCGGACTACTTTGGTGCGGGCAAGCGGAACGGAGGTACGGACCCGACATGGCCATTCAACCCGCGCTGGAAGCGCAAATCCATCAGTGCTACGGCGAACTCTCTTCAGTGGACAAGAAGCTGGCCGACGTGCTGCTCATGCGGCAGAAAGACCTGCTCAGCTACTCGGCCACTGAGCTGGCGGAGCTGGCGAGCGTCTCCAAGGCGAGCGCGGCGCGCTTCTTCCGCCGCCTCGGCTATGCGGACTTCAGCGCCTTCCGACAATCGCTGCGGGACCAGGTGTCCGAGCAATCGCCGCTGTACCTGATGGAACACGACGGGCTGCCGCCCGAGTCGCGGGGCGCGCAATCGGTCGTGGCTCGGCTAGAGGCGCACGTGCAGCTCGACAGCCGCCGGCTCGCCAGCCTGCCGGAACAACTCAGCGAGCGCGCGCTGGAGACCACGCTTACCCAACTGGCCAACGCGCGCCGCGTGTGGGTGGTGGGTTATCGCAACGGCTTCATGCTGGCTTTCTATGCCAATGCGCTGCTCTCGCAGGTGCGCCCCGAGGTGTACCTGCTCAATGAGCAAGCGGGCAAGGATGCCGAACTGGTGGCCGAAATCGACAGCAAGGACGTACTGCTGGTGGTGGACTTCCGACGCCGTGCGAAGCGCCTGAACGGCATGGTGACACTGGCCCGGGAGGCCGGCGCCAAACTCATCCTGCTCAGCGATGCCCCAGTTTCCACGCTGGCCGCCAAGGCCGACGCCGTGCTGCGCTGCTCGCACCACGGCGGCCAGGTCTTCGATTCCTACGTGGGCGCCGTCAGCCTCGTGAACTACCTCGCCACCGCCATGGCAGGCCGCTACCGCAAACGCTCGCGCGCACGCATGGCCCGCGTGGAGCGCGCGCACGACGTGCTCGGGGACCTGGAGACCGGCCACTGAGATTGACCGGCACGCAGCGCCGTCATCAACATCACGCAACAACGCATTCTGACTGGACCAAGACACACGCATGACCACGCTCCCCAACCTCTCGCTCGATCTTCTCCCCAATCCGGCACTGAGCCGCGCGGAACCCTATGGTGCACATCGAGTCGCCATCCTGAGCGAGCCGGCCCTGGCCGCCGCCCGCCGCGAGATCTCCGCCTGGGAGGGCTACCAGCCCACGCCGCTGAAAGCCCTGCCGAACCTGGCGGCCGCGCTAGGCGTCGGCCAGATCCACTACAAGGACGAAGGCTCGCGCTTCGGGCTGGGCAGCTTCAAGGCGCTCGGCGGCGCGTATGCCGTGGGGCGCCTGCTGTGCCGCGAAATCGGGCACCGGATCGGCCGCGAGCTAAGCATCGCTGACCTGGGTACGCCGGAGCTGCGCAGCATGTGCGCCGAACTCACCGTGACCTGCGCCACCGACGGCAATCACGGCCGCTCCGTGGCCTGGGGCGCCCAGCTGTTCGGCTGCCACTGTGAGATCTATATCCACGCCACCGTCAGCGACGGGCGCAAGACCGCCATCGAACGCTTCGGCGCCCAGGTGGTACGCACCACCGGCAACTACGACCAGGCCGTGCAGCAAGCCGATGCCGATGCCCGCACCAACGGCTGGTACGTGATTTCCGACACCTCCTACCCCGGCTACATGGATGTGCCGCGCGATGTGATGCAAGGCTACCAACTGATGGTGGACGAAGCCGTGAATGCCCTGCCGGCGTGGCCCACGCATGTGTTCATCCAGGCCGGCGTGGGCGGATTTGCCGCCGCCGTCTGCGGTTACTTTTGGGAACGCGAGAACGGCAAGGACAAGCAGCGCCCCGTTTTCACCGTGGTGGAACCCGACAAGGCGGATTGCCTGATGCAAAGCGCGCGCGCCGGCAAGGTCACCACCGTCACCGGCGAACTGGACACGCTGATGGCGGGCCTGGCCTGCGGCGAAGTCTCGCTGCTCGCCTGGGAAATCCTCGCCCAGGGCGCCGACGCGTTCTGCACAGTCGATGACGAGTCGGCGGTGGCAGTCATGCGCTTGCTGGCCCAGCCACAAGGCGACGATCCCGTGATCGTGGCCGGCGAATCCGCCGTTGCCGGGCTGGCCGCTGCCATCGCCGCCATGCAAGACCCGCAGGCCTGTGCGGCGCTCGGGCTCAACCGCCAGAGCCGGCTGCTGTTTATCTGCAGCGAAGCCGACACCGATTCCGCGCTGTATGCCGAACTGGTTGGCCGCAGTGCGGACGCGGTGCGCGCCGGAGCCGCGGCATGAGCGGGCAGAGCGCACCAAAGGCGGAGCCCGCGCCGCGCATTCGCGGCGAGCGCCTGCTGCAAAGCCTGGACGATCTCGCGCAACTCGGTGCCATCGAAGGGGGCGGCGTGTGCCGCCTGGCGCTGACCGATGCCGACGAACTCGGCCGCAACTGGACGGTGGCGCGTATGCAGGCGCTGGGCATGACCGTCACCATCGACGCCATCGGCAACGGCGTGGCCGTGTATCCCGGCAGCGAAGACCTGCCCCCGTCATGATCGGCTCGCACATTGACACCGTGCGCACCGGCGGCCGCTACGACGGCAACTACGGGGTGCTGGCCGGCCTGGAAGTGGTCGCCACGCTGCGTGACGCCGGCCTGCGTCCTCGTCGTCCCATCGCCGTCGCCTTTTTCACCAATGAAGAGGGTGCGCGCTTTCATCCGGACATGATGGGCTCGCTGGTCTATGTGGGCGGCATGCCGCTGGAAGGCGCGCTGGCCACTACCGGCATCGATGGCGTCACGGTGGGCGCCGAGCTGCGGCGCATCGGCTATGACGGCCAGACGCCCGTAGGCAAGCCGCGCGTCGACAGTTTCGTGGAACTGCATATCGAGCAAGGCCCGGTGCTAGATCTGCGCGGCCTGCAGGTTGGCGTGGTGGAAGGGGTGCAGGGGATCTCCTGGACCGAGTTCACGGTCGACGGCGTATCCAACCACGCCGGCACCACGCCCATGGAGCTGCGGCACGACGCCGGCTACGCCGCCGTGCGCATCGCCAATTTCGTGCACGACCTGGCGCTGCGCTACGGCGGCCGGCAGATCGCCACCGTGGGCGCCATGCGCTTCGAGCCGAATCTGATCAACGTCATCCCCAATCGCGCCGTCTTCACCGTAGACCTGCGCAATACCGATGAACGGCTGCTCGCCCAGGCCGAAGCCGATGTCCTCGCCTTTGCCGAGCAAACCTGCGAGACGGAAGCCCTATCTCTTAGCCATCGCCGCCTGGCACGTTTCGAGCCGGTGGCATTCGATCCCATGGTGATCGACCTGGTCGAGCAGGAAACCGCAGCGCTCGGCTTCACCCATATGCGCATGCCCAGCGGCGCCGGTCACGACGCGCAAATGCTCGCCCGCGTCTGCCCCGCCGGCATGATCTTCGTGCCCAGCGTGAAAGGTCTGAGCCACAACGTGCGCGAGTTTACCGAGCCGGACGACCTTGTCGACGGCGCGCAGATCCTGCTGCAGGTGGTGCTCAAACTCGCCAACCGGCCGTGATCGACGCCATGCCCCTGCCGCTAGCCTGAACCACTACGCTGAAAGCATCCTGGAGTTACCCGTGTCCCGTATTGTGAATATCGCCATCGGCCAGCTCGGCCCCATCGCCCGCGCCGACAGCCGCCAGCAAGTGGTCAAGCGCCTGTGCGACCTGATGCGCGAAGCCCATGCCTGCGGCTCGCACCTGATCGTCTACCCCGAGCTGGCGCTCACCACCTTCTTCCCGCGCTGGTATATGGAGAGCGACGAGGAGATCAACAGCTTCTTCGAGCGCGAGATGCCCAGCGCCGCCACGCAGCCGCTGTTCGATCTTTCGCGCGAGCTGGGCGTGGGCTTCTACCTCGGCTACGCTGAACTCGCCAGCGAACAAGGCAAGGCGGTGCGCTACAACACCTCCATCCTCGTCAACCGCCAGGGCGAGATTGTCGGCAAATACCGTAAGGTGCACCTGCCCGGCCATCGCGAGCACGAACCGTGGCGCCGCTTCCAGCATCTGGAAAAGCGCTACTTCACGCCCGGCAACCATTTCGGCGTGACCCACGCTTTTGGCGGCAAGATCGGCATGGCCATCTGCAACGATCGCCGTTGGGCCGAAACCTATCGGGTGATGGGCCTGCAAGGCGTGGAGATGGTGCTGATCGGCTACAACACGCCCGTGCACAATGCGCCAGCGCCGCAGCACGACGACCTCTCGCTTTTCCACAATCAGCTCTCCATGCAGGCCGGCGCCTACCAGAATGGCACCTGGGTGGTCGGCGTGGCCAAGGCGGGGATGGAAGAGGGCGTGGACGGCATTGGTGGCAGCTGCATCATCGCGCCCTCCGGTGAAGTGCTGGCCAACTGCATCACCAAGGGCGACGAGGTCGCCATCGCCCGCTGCGACTTGGATTTCTGCGAGGTCTACAAGCGCACCACGTTCAACTTCGATGCACACCGGCAGCCGCAAGCGTATGGGATGATTGTGGAGCGGCGAGGGGAGATGCTGATGGCAGACGGGAGCGGGGTGGTGTCCTGACGCCTGCGTCACGCAATCTAGGGCTGGCGGGCGCATCGAACAGCAAAGCTGCAAGCTCGTCAGGCAATGAAAGCCCGAAGGCGAGTCGTCGCGTTGGACAGACCGATAAACCAGCGGAACAGCTCTGAGCCGGCCAAAAGAGCTTTGTACGCAAGGATGGCGAGAACCACGACGGAGGCGGTAACTTCAAGGACCGCAAGCGCAGCAACAAGACGCATTACTCAAAGACGGACACTGATTCCCGGCAGGTCAGCCAGTCATCCCACGCTGCCCGCGGCACGATCACGATCATTCATTCTTCCTTGGCAGCCGCAGGAATCTTCACTTACTTGTTTGACATCAAACTGGTCCTTGCTCGCCGTAATTACCATGAAAACAGGAAAAACAAAATATGCAACGGTAGGGGGTGTATGAATTTCACCGTGTGGGCGGGCATCGGGCTGCTGTCGTTCCTGTTGGAGATCGTCACTCTCTCCGGGTTCTTCATTTGCGTTACTGTGGCGGCAATAGTTGGGGGCGTTTCCGCCGTCTTTGATGTGGGTCCGTGGTCCATCCTGGCAGCTGCTGCCTTCTTCCGGCACTGTCACGTTGGGGAGGTCGCGTAAGATGGCGCGATGAAGAAGAACTCGCTCTATCACGGTCGCCGTTTCCCCGCCGTCGTCATCAGTTGTGCGGTGCGCTGGTATTTCCGTTTCCACCTCAGCCTGCGCGACATCGAGGAATTGCTGTTCGATCGCGGCGTAATCGTCAGCTACGAGACGATCCGCACGCTGGCGCGATAAATTTGGCGCGGGGTTCGCGCATCGTGTGAAAGCCGCACAGCGCAAGCCAGGCAGCACGTGGCATCTCGACGAGATGTTCGTGACGCTGCGCGGCGAGCCCTACCTGCTGTGGCGGGCGGTCGACGATCATGGCGCCGAACTCGACATGCTGCTGCAGTCAGGGCACCAAACGGCGACGCCGTCTCATAACGAGGTGCGTCACCAACTCCATCACACATCATGAAAGCGCGAGCCGCCGGAGCAGCGGAAAGCTGCAGTCAGTCTCTACTCCGGTTGCTGTAGCGGCGCACTCCTTCCGCCAGATTGGTGGAATGCCACTTCCACCGAGTGCAAACGCAGCTTTCCACCAGAATACCCGGTTACAACCGCACGGTTACGCACTTGACTTGCGTATAGTTGTACAGGGCCTCAACACCTTTCTCGCGCCCGTATCCACTGAGTTTGTACCCGCCCAGCGGTGTCTCGACACCACCCGCCATATACTCATTGACGTAAATTTGTCCTGCTTCAAGCCGCGCAGCTACCCGATGGGCGCGCGCGAGATCCCTTGTCCAAATGCCAGCGGCAAGGCCGAAGTCCGAATCATTGGCAATAGCGACAGCCTCCTCTTCGTCGTCGAACGGGATGACACATGCAACCGGACCAAAGACCTCTTCCCGAGCGATGCGCATCTTGTTGGTTACGCCGGTGTAAAGAGTCGGTGTCACATACCAACCGCCTTGTAACTCAGGTGCCTGGGGAAGCGTTCCACCAGCAGCCGCGACAGCACCCTCGTTATGCGCCACCTCAAAATATTCTCGCACCTTGTCGTACTGGTGACGGGTCGTCATTGGCCCGATCGACGCATCGGGGCCACTGCCAATTTTGAGATTTCGCATCGCATCGATCATGGCTTCAACGAATGCGTCGTGAATGGACCGCTGTACAAGCACCCTTGTCCCGGCCACACACGCCTGCCCTGCGTTAAAGACGAAGCCGCGCAGGGCTCCAGGCACGGCCTGAGCCAGGTCTGCGTCAGCGAATACCACGTCGGGAGACTTGCCGCCCAATTCAAGTGTCAGCGGTATAAGCCGCTCCGCAGCGACGCGTGCCACCTCACGCCCTCCACGTACTGAGCCGGTGAAAGCCACTTTGCGCACATCGTGATGTTCGACCAGCGCTGCACCGACCTCCGGTCCAGTACCAGTCACCACATTGAGCACTCCAGGCGGCAAGCCGCATTGCTCGATGGCCATCCGTGCCAGACGTAACAGGGTTGTGGACGTCACCTCGGAAGGCTTGGCCACTACAGTATTTCCGGATGCCAGCGCGGGCGCGATCGCGCGAGCAGCCTGGTTCAGCGGCAAGTTCCATGGAAGGATCGTGGCGACCACGCCGTACGGTTCACGCAGTGTGTACGAATGGTATCCAGCCCCCAGATCAATTGTCTCGCCCTGAAGTGCGTTGACCAAGCCGCCATAGAACTCGAAATACTGGGCGGTATTCTCCATTTCTATTGCTACCTGCGTCGGTGGCTTGCCCGTCTCCTCGCTTTCCAGATCGCCCCATTCGCCTGCGAACGTGCGGATGAGCGCTGCCATGCGGGTGAGCACGCGGCCGCGCTCCGCAGGACGTACGTCCCGCCAGCCGGGCAGCGCACGTTTACTCGATTCGACAGCCATATCAACGTCTTGAGCATTACCCCGTGCCACAGTGGCGGTCTTTTCGCCAGTGGCGGGGTTAAAAACGTCCAGATATTGCGAGGTGCCCGCAGGGACGGACATACCGTTAATGAAGTGCTGCTCATGTCTCACGATCTAAATCTCCGCATTCAGATTTCAATTAGCCGAGCATCTCGTCTTCACGGATCAAATCTGCCGCTTTCTCCGCGATCATTATGGTCGGCCCGTTGGTGTTGCCGCCGACAAGAGTCGGCATGACAGAAGCGTCGACGACTCGCAGCCGTCGTATGCCGCGCACTCGCAGGCGACTGTCGACGACTGCATCCGCGTCACATCCCATCTTGCACGTGCCTACTGGGTGGTATAGCGACTGCGCGGTGCGCCTCAGAAACTCGATGGTTCGCTCTTCGGTACGGTCTTCGGCATCGAGCAAGTGTTCGCGCACGATGGAATCGCGCAGCGGGGCGGTACATGAAATATCGCGGGCGAACTGTAAGGCCCGCAGAGCGCATTGAACATCTTCGGGGTCGCTAAGATAGTTCGGTCGAATCGCGGGCGCATCTCGCGCAGACGTCCCATTTAATGCCACCGAGCCTCGCGAGCGAGGGCGCAACTGCAGGGAGGCGATTTGTATGCCGGGATACGGGTGCACACGTAGCTTCGAGCTTTCGAAGGTGAAGCTCCATGGCCGGAAACTGATCTGTACGTCTGGCCTGTCGAGGTCGGCGCGAGTACGCACGAACGCTAGCGCGTGAGAAGTGCCCATTGCTAGCGGGCCACCACGCGTCACCAGGTACTGTACGCCGCGCATGTATTTGCGCCAGCCCGAGAGCGCCGCATTCATGGACATACCCGCTTTTACTTCGTAACCGACGTTGACGGCCAAATGGTCCTGCAGATTCTTGCCGACCCCAGGCAAGTCTGCTTGAATCGACAGCCCGCGTACGCGCAGTTCATCAGCGGGTCCAATACCGGACAGCATCAGCAGCTGCGGGCTCCCAACGGCGCCGCAGCTAATCAAAGTCTCGCGCGCCGCAAAGGCGCGAAACAACGCGCCATCGCGTTCATACAACACACCAACCACTTCGCCGCCAACCAACAGCAGGTGATGGGCCAGACAACGATCGCGCACCACCATGTTTGGCCTCGCACGCGCCGGAGCCAAGTAGGAACGAGCGGCGGAGGATCGTACGCCGCGCGCGATAGTGAACTGGCTGTAACCCACGCCTTCTTGCTGCCGTCCGTTGAAATCCGGGTTGAGGGGAACTCCCAACGCGGCCACCGCGTCGACGAATTGTCGGGTGACTGGATGCCGGTAAGAGCCACGAGAAACTTGAAGGGGGCCGCCAACGCCGCGCCACCCGTCACCGCCATCCAGATTATTCTCCATGCGCTTGAAGTACGGCAGCACGTCCGCGTAAGCCCATCCGTCGTTGCCCGCGGCGGCCCAATCGTCGTAGTCAAGAGCGTTTCCACGCACGTGCTGCATACCATTGATGGCGCTTGAGCCGCCTACGATTTTGCCTCGCGGCCAATAGATCTCACGGCCACAAAGGTTCGCCACGGGTTCGCTGGAAGATTTCCAGTTCAGATTCGAGTTCTGGAACAGAAATGGCAACCCGGCCGGCGCTCGAACCCAGAAGGTTTCGACGTCCGGTCCGGCCTCGAGCAACAACACCGAGCGCGCTGGATCAGCTGAAAGCCGGTTGGCAAGTACACATCCGGCGGATCCTGCACCAACGATGATGTAGTCAAACTGCTCAGGCGTGTTATTAGCAACGGAATCAGCTTTGCTCATCGCGTTCTGCCTTCTTGCTCATTTTTCTCCATGGGGGCCTGGTTGATTATTTCGCATTAACTCGAAAAAGATAATAGACGCATTGGACGAAAACACATCCGTCCGCACGAAAGGCAAAGATGAACCCGCGAAATACCCTCGCTCCGTGAACCGCCAAAATTTTATGAGCTAGCTACGATTTGGACCCCTGTATATATAGGGGATCCGTCACGCTCACTAATCTGGATGGCGCTAATCTGAGCAATTCGTCGAGCATCCTTTCGTCCCCTCCAGCGCCAAGACCGACACGGAAAGGATTCTCATACTCATACTCATAGCGATATGAGTATGAAAAATCATATCGTAGATTGAAACCGTGTAGCTCAACATCTATCCCTGTCCTTACCATTCATCCGCGGATCGGCGACCAGGTGTCGTCATACGGCGGTTTCCGTGTTGAAGCATATCGCTGGCTCGCCCCGGACTGCCTATCAAATTCTGCCCTTTTATTGACAAGCTTGCCGCAGCTCTTCGCCCAGTGCTTTCGGGTAGCGAGCTGACATTCACGAAGCTTTCCTCAAGCTGGCTTGCTACCTCATTTGCTGGCGCACCCTTCGGCGCGGGGAGTCTTCATTTTGAAACGAGTTCTAAGGCAATTTCCGGAGCCACTCTGCTATCGCGATCCCGATCTCGTGAGGGGAATCCTCCTGCAGGAAGTGGCTGCCTCGTACGGTTACTTCCTCCTGGTTATTCCAGGTGCGGCACAGATCCCGCATTTCTCCGACGAGGACGCCACCCGGTTCGCCGTTGATGAACAGCTTCGGAACGTCTGCCTCGGCCATCCACCGCGAATAGTCACTGACAACTCGGGCCACCAGTTCCGGCTTCCCGTCAACCGGTATCTCACGAGGGAACGTCAAGGTAGGCAGTCGATCGTCTCCGGCGCGAAGATAGGGCCGCCTGTACACGTTCATTTCGGCTTCCGTAAGCTCGCGCAACATGCGGGCGGGAAGTAGCTTTTCGATAAAGACATTGTCGCGCAACACCATATCCTCGCCTTCCGAAGACCGCAATCGTTCGAACGTGCCGCGGACGATCGGATCCATTTCATCCCATGTCCTGGTGCGCACCATGGTCTCCATGTACGCGATGCCGCGTATGTCGCGGGCATGTCGCCGTGCCCAGTCCATGGCAAGCGCGCCACCCCAATCTTGCGCGACCATAACCACTTCATGAGCGGCATCGACGCTTTCCAGGAACGAATCAAGGAAACGCCGGTGCTCCACAAAGCTGTATCGATCGGCACCGCCTTCTTCGAGCTTTTCGGAGTCGCCCATGCCAATTAGGTCCGGCGCAATGCAGCGTGCGTAGGGCGCCACGTGAGGTATCACGTTCCTCCAGATGTAAGACGACGTCGGGTTTCCGTGGAGGAAAACTACCGGCTTCCCGTCGCCCACATCGACATACGCCATCTTTTTTCCATGACTTTCGCAGAAACGCTTGGGTTGCTCGTCGGTCGAGAACATTAGGAGCTCCAATGATGAGAGGTTTCGAGCGGGGGCCGAGACATGCCGGTTGTTGGCACTTCCAAGTACCCATGATGTGACGTACTTTACGTTGGCCCGTCAACGTGGGCAGGCCTTGATGAGTAACTTATGCACCAACAAGGCTTTGCAGGTTGGCGAACATGCCTCACAGGCGTGCTTGCCGGTGAGTGTTCGTGGGGTTAGATGGGGTGCACTTGCGCCTCATCCGCCGTCACACCGTCACACCGTCACACCGTCACGACGATCTTGCCGAACTGTCCGTTTTTCTCTAACTTCAGCCGGACCGGGAGCCGGTACCTGCGTCTCGATGAATTCGAGAACTTCCGGGCCACCGGGTTTTGCGAACTTGATAATGCGTGACATGAGAGCCTCTTAACTGGATGCGTTAGTGGAGAATTTATCTATTCCGTCCCGCTTCGAGAAGACTCCGAATCGGATATGTGTCATTCCATACCGGGATTAGTAGCGGACGCCGCGTGCGGGATGGCTTGGCAAGAACCTTGGTCGTCATGCGACCTGATGCGAGTAAAGGTGAGATCAATGTATCCGACGCGCCGTGGCACGCGAGTCCGGTGTCCGCCCGATACATCCGGTTCGTGTCGGCTGCATTGCGGCTAAATGTAGCAGCAGGCCGGCTGGCCGAGAAAGACCTTGTGCGCATGGCGCCATGCTTCTGAAGCAGGAAGCCGGTGGCACAAGGGATGGCGTTCCGCCCGGCGGCATGCGGTCGGGTGGAACGCGTGCTTTGCGCTGCCTTTACCTACGCGCTGAATCACCTCGCAGCCTTCTTTCGGTCATATCAGGTCCGCTAAAAAACCACGTCGCGATTGAAATGCCAGCGCCAGAACTTCGCTGTCATGTCCGGGGGGCAGAAGATCTGGATCAACGAGTGCCTGACTCGGAGGATTGCGCTCTACCGGGCGCAGGACTCCGGGCAATCGTTCCGGGCGATCGTCACCGACGAGGCGGACGGTGGCCGCAGCCCGAGCAGTGCGGTCTGGGTCCTCGCCGCAGACGCACATCGATCTCGATGGTGTAGGACGCCCGACACAAGCGAGCGCTTTCATACACAAAGCCGGGGAAGTGGTGGCAAACATGGAGCAGGCGGGTCAGCAGCATGGTGGGTATGGAGCGAGATTTGGCCGTCCCTCGGCGTCGTGGCTTGAGATCCATCCGATTACGCGTGGCGCCACGATGGCCTTAAACGGGTCTCTGAGAAGCCCGTGGCCATCGTCCGGATGATAAAAGTGCGTGTCCGAGCCCATGGAGGCAACCGATTCAGCGGCGAGGAAGCCGCGGGTGACGTCGTGGCGACTGGCTAGAGGCGACGACTTCCAGGTAGCGCCCGATAAAAAGGGTCCTGGCTGTCTGATTCGGAATGGAGTCGTTAGCCCGCTCTGGCATCGCGTTCGCGTCATGGATCATGGGCGTAGGCCCGCAGGAGGCGGCGCCAAGGAGTGCTTTCGACGACGAGCTTGGCAGAAGGATCATGGCGTGCCCGCTGGTCCGGTTTGCCCGGAGGCAAGATGCTGGGCTTGCGTACCTCGGAAGCTGAGCGTCGCCAGCTTCCGGAAGATCACGTAGAAGACAGGCGTCAGTATCAATCCGAAGACGGTAACTCCAATCATTCCAGCGAACACCGCTACGCCCATGGCCCGGCGCATCTCTGCGCCTGCACCGTGCGAGGTGACCAGTGGCAGAACGCCCATCACGAATGCGAAGGACGTCATTAGTATCGGGCGCAGCCGCAGTCGGCTGGCCTCGATTGCCGCCTCCACGATCGTGCGACCCTCATGCTCCAGTTCCCAGGCAAACTCAATGATCAGGATTGCGTTCTTCGCCGACAGCCCAACCAACACGATGCAGCCAATCTGGGTGAAGATGTTGTTGTCGCCTTTCGTGAGCCACACGCCCGTCATCGCGGCCAGGAGGCTCATCGGCACGATCAGGATGACCGCCAATGGCAACGTCAGGCTTTCATATTGTGCCGCGAGGACCAGGAAGACCAGAAGTACACATAGCGGAAATATCCAAAGCCCGGTGTTGCCGGCCAGAATGTCCTGATAGGTCAGTTCGGTCCATTCAAACTTTATGCCCTTGGGCAATGTTTCCAATGCGACCTGTTCGGCCGCGTCGCGGGCCTGCCCGGACGAGTAGCCCGGCGCCGCGCCACCATTCATATCTGCAGCGGTGAAGCCGTTATACCGGACTACACTATCCGGACCGAATCCTTGTTGCACACGAACAAGGGAAGATAGCGGCACCATCTCGCCGGAGAGACTGCGGGTCTTGAGTTGCTGAATATCCTCGGCGCGAGTGCGGTAGCTGGCATCAGCTTGGACCCTTACCTTATAGGTTCGACCAAATTGGTTGAAGTCATTCACGTAGGCTGAGCCGAGATAAGTCTGCAGAGTATCGAATACGTCGGTAACCGCTACACCGACCTGCTTCGCCTTGACACGATCAAGGCTAACATCGAGTTGAGGGACATTGACCTGGTAGTTACTGAAGAGGCCTGCGAGCTCGGGCCGGGTCCGCGCCGCAGCAGTGAATGCCGCCGTGGCGTTGAATAGAGCCTCGTAACCGAGCGCGGCTCGGTCCTCGATCATCATCTTGAAGCCCCCGATTGTACCGAGTCTCACCGGGGAGGGGGCACTACCCCGATGAGCGCATCGCGGACCTCGCCATAGCGCCGGGTTAGTTCTCGTCCGATCGCGAAGCTGGTCTGGTCATCGCGGCTGCGCTCGCTGAAAGGTTTTAGCGTGACGAATAGCACCCCCGAGTTCGGGCTGTTGGTCAGCCCGTTGATGGAGAGGCCGGGGAACGCCACCGCCGCCTCGACATCGGGATGCTTTAGCGCAATCGCGGACATGCGCCGGATGACGTCCTCGGTGCGGTCCAACGTGGCGCCTGCCGGCAGGCGAGTGAAGGCCACAAGATGCTGTTTGTCCTGAGCGGTTACGAAGCCCTTGGGGACGAGCTGAAACATTGCCCAGGTCAATCCGAGCATGAGCACGTAAACACCGAATGCGGTGGTCTTGCGGGCGACCACGCCCTTGACGCCACGTGCGTAACGATCGGAGCTGCGTGCGAAGAATCGGTTAAAGCGGCGGAAGAAGCCGCCCAGAACGCGGTCCATCCCGCGCGACAACCGGTCCTTCGGGACATCATGGCCGCGCAACAGGAGTGCGGAAAGCGCCGGCGAGAGCGTTAGCGAGTTGACCGCCGAGATGACTGTTGAAATCGAGATGGTCAGTGCGAACTGCTTGTAGAACTGGCCCGTCAGCCCAGTCATGAACGCTAGCGGGACGAAGACAGCGATGAGGGTGAGCGCGATTGCGATGATGGGACTGCTGACCTCTTCCATCGCCTTGTACGTAGCCTGTTTTGGCGCAAGGCCGTCCGCGATGTTGCGTTCGACGTTCTCGACCACCACGATTGCATCGTCCACCACGATACCGATCGCGAGCACGAGACCGAATAAGGAAAGCGCGTTAATCGAGAAGCCGAACAGATGCATCAACCCGAACGTTCCGACGATCGACACCGGCACAGCCAGCAACGGGATGATCGACGCGCGCCAGGTCTGAAGGAACAGAATCACGACCAGGACAACGAGCGCGATCGCCTCGAATAGCGTGTGCACAACGGCATTGATGCTGTGACGGACGAACTCGGTGGGATCGTAGACGATTTTGTAATCGATATCATCCTGGAAACCGGCTTTGGCATCCTTCATGATTTCGCGTGCAGCGTCCGAAATGTTGATCGAATTCGATCCAGGCGCCTGCGAGATGAGCAATGCGACTGCGGGCTTGTTGTCGAGCAACGACCGAACGTTGTATTCGGAGGCACCCAATTCAATCCTGGAGATATCTCGTAAGGATGTCACTGCCCCCGTAGCCGAAGTCCGAACCACGATCGCACCGAACTCCTCGACTGTGTTCAGTCTCCCCTGCGCGTTTACCGACAGCTGGAGATCGTTGTCAGGGGTCGATGGCGATGCGCCGATCACGCCGGCGGCTACCTGTACGTTCTGTTCTCGAATGGCCTTGACGACGTCGCTTGCCGTGAGTCCCCGCTCAGCGGTCTTGGCCGGATCGAGCCAGACGCGCATGGAATAGTCGCCTGAGCCCAGTAGCAGCACTTGGCCAACGCCGGGTATCCGTGCAAGCCTGTCCTTGACATTGATTAGCGCGTAATTGCGTAGATATGTCGTGTCGTATCGGTTGTTTGGCGACACCAGATGGATGACCATGGTCAGATCCGGGGCGCTCTTGACGGTCGTAACACCGAGTCGGCGGACATCTTCGGGCAGGCGTGGCTCGGCCTGTGCTACTCGATTCTGGACAAGCTGTTGTGCTTTGTCGGGGTCCGTGCCCAGTTTGAATGTGACGGTCAATGTCAATTGGCCGTCGCTATTCGACTGCGAGGACATGTAGAGCATGTCCTCGACACCGTTGATCTGCTCTTCTAGCGGCGTGGCCACTGTCTCGGCGATGACCTTCGGATTGGCCCCTGGGAACTGTGCCTTGACAACCACCGCCGGCGGCACCACCTCTGGATATTCCGACACAGGAAGCCGGAACATGGCGATCGCACCGATTAGAAAGATCAGCGCGGAAAGCACGCCGGCGAAGACGGGACGGTCGATGAAAAACCGGGAGAAGTTCATAGGTGGCAATGACGGCAGACTGGGTAGGGCGGTTCACGGGAGCCACTACGGCAGAGCGGCGGTCGCCGCGATTCTGCCGGTCCGCTGATCGGACGCAAAGCTGCTCTTTCTGAACACGTGGAAACGCACAGGTCGAGTAGTTGACGGGAGCCCGGAGATCGATTGGATTTATCCCTGGAAGGGATAGGTCGATGACGACATTTCGTTTGTTCCGCATCGGTCGGGGCACTCGAGCATCACGCGCATCTCGTGCTTCACCCTGAGAAATGTGCGGAGCACGTTGGTGTCGAAAGTGGCCGCATCGTCTCGGGAGTCAGTTCCGTCACTGGTCCAGACTGGCCCTCCGTGCCGGCGATGTTGACGGCCACGTCGAAGCGGCCGAAGCGGGCCACGGTCTGATCGACTAGATCGCGAACCTGATCGTCGTGGCGGACGTCGGCCCGGATGAAGGCGACCTCGGCACCGAGTTGCTGAAGCTCGGTTTCGAGGGCCTTGCCTTCGGCCTGCCGGCGCCTGGAAACGACGAGATGGGCACCATTCTTGGCAAAGGCAGAGCGGTGACGCGGCCGATGCCGGTCAGCGCTCCGGTGAGGAGGACTACGGGCTTGGTCATGATTCAACAGCTCCGTTCGATATGATTTGCGGGGTGTGGGGAGGGGAGCCGGCACCAAGATCCCGGCCTGGACGGGGACGCCCCCAATGCGCGGCCGGGAGAAACAATCTACGATCTCGTGACAAAATTGGAAAAGACTTTATAAGCTGGCGGTCATACCTCGCAGGCATGCCGGCTCGCGATTGAGCCGCAGCGCGCACGGCGTGAAGCTGACCGCGGCGGGCAAGGCCTTTAACGGCCGGCGCATCCCCTCGCCGCAATCGAAAGACTCTATACCTTTACAAACCGGCAGAATTCCTATCGCCCGGAATGTGGAAACGCCGTCGATGACCAAGGAAATTCATCGGCGGCATCCGGATGCCAGACGCGCTCCCGACCGCCGCTGCGCTTAAGGATGAGCCAATTGCCTTCGACCGAATTTCGCCGCAGTGCGTTGATGCCGATGCGATAAACGCCTTCGAATTCGTGCAACTTTTTGGCGGGCGAGATCCTGCAAGGCCGGGGCCCGGGCGGCAACGAGGGCAAAGGGCCGATCAGGCAGACTTCGTCGCAAAGGGGCTCGATTGATGCCGGCCGCAAGCATTCAATTCTCCTTTTCGGGCATCGGTGCCCGCAGCTCTTCAAGCCTGGAGAGGAACAGCTTGAGAATCGGCGAAGTGTTCGCCTTGCTGTAACCCACGGCCAGATCGATCGTTGGCCCTTCGCCCTCCAGCGGACGGCTGACCACGGACTGCGGCAGCAGATTCTTCGCATAGGCGGGCATCAGCGCCAACCCGCGGGTCGACGCAACTAGGGAAATGGCCATAGCCATGTTGTCCACCCCATGATCCAGTTTGATGTCCAGGCCGGAGCGGCGCAGATAGTCCTCGGTCACGGCGCGCAGCAATGTGGCTTTGTTCGAACCGCCGATGAAGATCTCGCCGATGAATTCCCGCGGGTGAATCGCTTTGCGGCTGGTGAGGCGATGGTCGCTCGGCATCAGGACGATCAGCGGTTCGTGGTCCACCACCTCGTAGTCCAGGTCGAAGGCCGGCTCAGCGCGCAGGAAGGCCACGTCGAGCCGGCCGCGGACGAGCGCCTCGGCGAGGTCTGGCGAATAGTCGCTCGATACCGTGACCTGGATGTTCTCCAGTTCGTCGCGCAGCACATACATGGCCCGCGGCAGCCAGTTCATCTCGTGACCGGTCTGGAAGCCGATGGCGAACGTCGTCCTTGCGGGCTGCGTGGCCCTGCGCGCCGCTTCCACCGCGGCATCCACCTGCGCCAGCGCCAGACGGGCATGGTCCAGAAAGGCCTTGCCTGCGGCGGTGAGCTCGACGCCATGAACGCTGCGAGACAGCAACTCGGCCCCGACCTGATACTCCAGGTCGCGAATCTGCCGGCTCAGCGAAGGCTGGGAGATGTGCAGCCGGAGCTCGGCGGCCGTCGTCAGGCTGCCTTCCTCGACCACGGCAACGAAATACCGTAAATGCCTCAATTCCATAGCCATTCCATGCCTGAAAGGTATACCCCCAGCTTACAAAGTATTTTCCATGTGCGCTACGGACGCCTACATTGGCCACATGGCGAGTCGATGTTGATCGCGTCATCGCCTACGTAAAAGATGGACGTACACCGTATTTCTAGGGGCCAAATCACTACGTCGTACCTCAGTCGTTTCCTGGGGTGTATCTAGCCAGAGCGAGGCCGGCCAGCGACTTCAAAAATGAGGGCGCGGGCCGATCTACTCATTCGCGCATCGCTGCGCTGCAACATGACAAAACTCTTCTCTCCCGTAAAACTCGGTGCTATTAACCTGTCCCATCGTGTGGTGCACGCGCCTATGACCCGAATGCGATCGGACGATGGGGATGTCCCCGGTGATCTGATGGTCGAATATTATTCACAGCGGGCCACTCCTGGCGGTCTTCTCATCTCGGAAGGACCGGCTGTCGGAATCGGGGGCCGCGTCTATTACCGCAGCCCTGGCATCTGGTCTGACGAGCAGACTGCCGGCTGGAAAAGAGTGGCTGACGCGGTGCACCAGAAAGGTGGCGTCTTCTTTACCCAGTTATGGCACGGCGGCCGTATGGCCCACATAGATCTTACGGACGGCGCAACACCCTTGGCGCCATCGGTAGTGCCTTTCAACGGTGTCGCTATCACACCCAGGGGCGTTTTCCGGGCGTCACCGCATCGAGAGATTGGGATTGAGGAAATTCCCGGCCTTGTCGACCAGTTCCGCAGAGGGGCAAAGAACGCTAAGGCTGCTGGAGTTGATGGTGTCGAGTTACATGCCGCGAACGGTTACTTGATCGATCAGTTTCTCCTCGATGGCGTTAACAAACGAACCGACGCGTACGGTGGTTCGGTAGAGAATAGGGCACGTTTTCTAATTGAAATAGTCGAGGCGATTGTCGATGTTTGGGGCGGCGACCGCGTCGCGGTTCGCATTTCGCCAAGTGGCAAGCACGGTGATGTTTTGGATAGCAATCCGCAAGCGATATTTGGTTATGTTGCTGAACAACTGAATCGTTTCAATCTAGCCTATTTGCACATCATCGAGCCGCGCATTGTCGGCGACCATGACAACGAGGATCCGAGCACTCAAGCGCCTGTTGCTGCGGCATCTTTGCGCAAGATTTTCCGTGGTCCGATCATCGCTGCGGGTGGCTTTGTTAGCGATACGGCAAATGAAATCCTAGAGCGCGGAGACGCCGATGCCGTGGCATTTGGTCGCTATTTCACATCAAATCCCGACCTGGTTAAACGCATCTCCTTATACAGAAGTAGGACCGTCCCCGCAGCGGGGCATGGAGCCTGAGGCCGCGGAAATTTCGACGTAAGGGGTTGTTAACTTCGCCAGACTCGCGTTTACTCTTGCATTTTCAGGCTGCAATGGGCAACGAGTCGGGGGCATGGGTGGACGAGGAATTTGAGAGTCTGGATCTTGGTGATCCGCGGCGGGATCGGCGCGCCAAGGAGTTGCTCAAGCGGTTTGCGGCCATGCCTACGGCGAGCATCCCTGGCGCATGCGATGACTGGTCGCAAACCATTGGGGCGTATCGGTTTCTCGGCAATGAGCAGATCGACTGGCGGGACGTGATGCAGCCCCATTGGGAGCGCACTGCAGCGAGGGCCGCGCAGTTTCCGGTGGTGCTGTGCATCGCTGATTCGACCGAGCTGAACTTCAATGGGCAGGAAATGGAGGGGCTGGGGCCGCTGAGCTACGAAGCCCAGCGGGGCATGTTTTTGCATCCGACCTACGCGGTGACGCCTGACCGTGAACCGCTTGGGGTGATCGATGCCTGGATGTGGGCTCGCGAGCCAAAGGACGCCGACGGAAACCGCGGCGGGATCAAGGAAAGCGTACGCTGGATTGAAGGGTATGAACGGGTTGCGGAGCAAGCCGTGCTATTGCCCCAGACGCGGCTGGTGTATGTGACGGACCGCGAGGGTGATATCGCCGAGTTGATGGCGCGCGCCCAGGAACTTGGCCGGCCGGCCGACTGGCTGATCCGCAGCCAACACAACCGCAACCTTGCCGAGGGCGGCAAGTTGTGGGATAGCGTCGGAGCCAGCCCGGTACTTGGGGAAATCACCTTTATCTTGCCGGGGCGTGCAGGCCAGAAGGCGCGCGAGGTCAAACAGGAGCTACGCGCAAAACGTGTGAAGCTGCCGGGTCTGGTCGGCGCGGAGCTCACCTGTGTAGAGGCAAGGGAGATCGGAGCGCCCGCAGGCGTCAAGCCAGTGGTTTGGCGGCTGTTGACGAACCGTGAAGCACAGGATGCCGATGCGGTCATCGAGCTGGTTGAATGGTATCGGGCCAGGTGGGAGATTGAGATGTTCTTCCATGTCCTGAAGACTGGCTGCAAGGTCGAAGCGCTACAGCTATCGCACATGGATCGTGTGGAGCGGGCCTTGGCGTTGTATATGGTGGTGGCGTGGCGCATTGCCCGCTTGATGCGGTTGGGCAGAACCTGCCCGGATCTGGATGCGTCCGTGTTCTTCGACGCCGACGAAATTCGGGGAGCATACGTGCTTGCCAAGAAAGCTCGCCCGAAGACACCGGTCACGCTCAATCAGATGATTCGGCTGGTTGCTTCCCTGGGTGGGTTCCTTGGGCGCAAGAGCGATGGCGAGCCCGGCGCTAAGACGATCTGGATCGGTATGCAGCGAACCATGGACGCGGCCCTCACCATTCAAGCACTGCGGGAAGAGTCATGACTTCTGTATAAGGAAATGGGTTAAACGTCTTCAGCGAGGGCTACCGATTGCCAATTACGATCGTGATTATTTTTACGGCGGAGATCGTCGCGGCTATTCCGACCTGCCTTTCTATAACGATGTAGCCATGTGACCCATTGCAATGCCACCTCTCAGAAACCCAGCAGCGGATGATTCGTAACCGGTTACTTCGCACCGCCCGGGAATCCCGTTGTTGGATGTACGTATCGTGGCTCCTCGTATTTCACGCTGTACGTTCATACATGTAACCTAGTCAGATATAAGGAACTAAAATGAAAAACCAAGTCGTTCTCATCACGGGAGCCCTTACAGGCATCGGCCGAGCGGCCGCATTCGCTTTCGCTAGAAAAGGGGCGCGAGTGGTTGTGTCTGGCCGGCGTGAGGAGGCAGGCTACGCGCTTGCACACGAGCTCAAAAAAATAGGCGCAGAGGCCGAATACATCCACGCGGATGTTCGGAATGAAGAGGAAGTGAAGAACCTGGTGGCAAAGATGATTACACGATTTGGCAAACTGGACATTGCTGTGAACAATGCCGCGACCGAAGGGCAAGTTGGGCCGATTACAGACCAGACTGCGGAAAGTGTTGCTGCAACGTTCGACACGAATGTCGTTGGCGTGCTGCTCAGTATGAAGCACGAAATCCTTGCGATGCAAGCCAACGGTGGCAACAACAAGGGCAACATTATCAACATCTCGTCGACCTATGGTCACAAGGGAGCAGCATTCGCGTCGGTCTATGTTGCCGCTAAGCATGCGGTAGAAGGGATCACAAAATCCGCTGCGCTTGAACTCGCGAGCTCTGGGATTCGTGTGAACTGCGTTTCTCCTGGTCCCACCGACACCGGGATGTTAACCCGCTTCACCGGCACAGACGAGAACAAGGCAATCCTCGTCGAGGGAGTACCGCTTGCTCGACTTGGTCGTTCGGAGGAGGTCGCCGATGGAATCGTGTTCATCGCCTCGGACGAAGCTAGGTTTATTACTGGCCATAGCCTTAACGTTGATGGCGGGCATAGCGCTGTCTAAGCGGGGGTTAGGGCTGCGCTGAACAGATCAGTCTTCTCGAGAAGAAGCAAGTCGCGCCACGCGCGGCTTGGCTTGCAGGATTTGATGAGAGCTTCCGGCAGTTTCCAGGACGCTTTGCTTGCCCCTTTAAGCGTTGTTCAAACTGGAGTAGGCTAGCGTTCCGGTCATGGCCCGGCCAACATCGCGACGTGAATAGAGGTCCATTACTGCAGCTGCGTTTGACCAGCCCTCGGCCGTCGAGATGTAGATGAAGTCTGTGACCCGCTTCTGGTCTGGTTGGCGCGTCTGCTTTGAACGCATGCTAGAGGTGGGTCGGGGCGATGTGGTTTTCCAGTCTTGTCGAATCGTCATTGGGCGGCATACAGTGCCTGCGTCGGGCTTGCAGGTTGGTGGGCTGGTTCAGCCGGGCTACGCATGACTCGCTGGCAGCCCGCAGGTCATGCAAGTCCGCGGGCTGCCGTAGGGTTCGGTCACTGAGTTCGAAACTCTCATGGATGCGACGCGTGAGGCGCGCGTCGGCCAAACCACGCTCGCTCAACGCCCGTGCAAGCCCTTATAACCCTCTGGCTCAAAAGTGCGTTGGGGAGCGTAGAGCAAGCCCCCGAGTTTGATATCAAAAAGATGTACGACTAAATTAGGCTAATGAATAGGCTCAACAACAGGGAAAAGCTCCTTATTGAGGGCGCGCGGGTGGTTCATAAGCACGGGTTGTCTGCGACCAGTGTTCGGGACATAGCAACCGCTGCAGGTGTGCCTTTGGGATCATTTACCAACCACTTTCCTTCCAAGGACGCTTTCGGTTTGGAGGTGTTGGAGCGCTATAGAAGCCGCTCAGAAGCGGAGGTGCAAGCAACTTTGCTCAATGACCAGTTGCGCCCGCTCGACAGGCTGTCTGCCTACATCGACAGCGCTCGCGACTTTCTCAACCAGAATCAAATGTGTGATGGCTGCCTCTGTGGAAACATCAGCGCAGAAGCCAACGAACACAGCGATGAAATCGTCGATCGAGTGGTACGAGCATTCGCCGACGATGAGAGATCCATTGCCTACTGCCTTTGGGCGGCTGTGGAGGCAGGTGAGCTTCCTCCCGACACTGATATCGAAGACCTTGCGGGATTCGTTTTGTCGTCGCTTCAAGGCGCATTCCTGGTGGCGAAAGTGCGGAGAAGCCCCGAGCCGGTAAATCGATTCAAGCGTGTTCTGTTTGCACGGCTTTGGACCGGGTGTCCGGAAGTCTAATGGATAGCCTCAGTGGGATTTCGACGTTTGTGCAGGTGGCGGAAACCCGCAGTTTTACGGAGGCGGGACGGCTGCTCGGCGTATCGTCTTCAGCTGTCGGCAAGAGCGTCGCGCGCACCGAGGAGCGCCTGGGGGTGCAGCTGTTTCACCGCAGCACGCGCAGCATCACGCTTACGGCCGAAGGTTCCTTGTTCCTGGAGCGATGCCGCCGCATCCTGGGCGAAGCCGAAGCGGCGGTGGCCGAACTGTCTGATGCCGCCCGCAGTCCGCGCGGCAGGCTACGGATCAGCACGCCGCAATTGTCAGGGTTGATCATACCGGCGCTGGACGGCTTCATGGCGCAATACCCAGAAATCGAGCTGGATGTCGATCTCTCCGATCGGATGGTGGATGTCGTAGAGGAGGGCTTCGATGCGGTCATTCGCACGGGCGAGCAGCACGACTCAAGACTGGTGTCGCGCCGTCTGGGTTCCTGCGGCCAGGTGCTGGTCGCCTCGCCCGGCTACCTCCAGCGGCAGGGCGTCCCCGCACATCCGTCCGAACTCGTTCGGCACGCCTGTTTGCTACATAGATTTCCAGCTACCGGCAAGCTGGAACGCTGGCCATTCCAGCTCGCTGCCTCGGAAGCGGAACCGGAACTGCCGCAAACCTTCGTCAGCAACACGATTGAAGTCCTGGGTTTTCTGGCACTTCAGGATAAGGGCTTGGCCTTCCTGCCAACCTTCCTGGTGCGGGATGCGCTGGCGAGTGGTGCGTTGCAGATCGTACTCGATGATTTCATAGACCAGATCGTTACCTTATGGCTCTTGCGGCCGGCGAGCCGTTACGCCTCACCCAAGCTGCGTGTTTTTTCGACTATATCAGCCGGAATTTGCAGATCTAGACACGAGCAAGCTACTGCGCCGCGGGGCCCATGGTGAAGTCGAAGGCAGCCATGCTCTTCGCATGGCTGCGTTGAATTCTTCAGCATGAGGTCCGAGCCCAGTCTCGAAGGCTTCGACCGACTCACTGAAGATATGACACTGAAGATATGACACATCGCCACATAGGCGGCGGTATTGCCGGCGTTGGCGGCTGAAATGCCCCTTGTCTATCGTGTAGTATTTGCAGGCATCACCCAGGCGCGCCTGTACCAGCGGCATATGCTTGTCGCGATAATAAGTGTGATCAAAACGGGCACCAAGCTCATTGGCGTACATCACGCTGACTTTGATCATGTTCGATTTCTCATGGCGTCATCATTGATGAGAGCGATGGGTGTACAGTGGCCGGCCAGCGATACCTGCCTTGGGGATAGCCAGAGCAGGTATAACGTTCTAGCGATAGGCAGTGGCGAACTGCTTTGCGAACGCCTCGATGGAAAGCCCCGCCATTTTGGGCTTGGTTTCTTGAATGTGCTCGAACAGTAGGCCCTTGTCGAGAGTATCGAACATCTCGACGTAGTCGTTGGCCGCGCCCTCGGCGAACCCGGAGCCAAGAAGGACCTGTTTGAAGTCGCTCGCCGTAAACTTGACCAATTTAAGGTCGGGGATTCCGATTTCCCCGCCGATGATATTGAAGGGATGCTTCGTTTACGCGGATACCATGTCGTTGCGATAGAACGGATAGTCGGTGTAACCGACTTCTGTGCCGCCAAAAAAGGTTTGACGGTCGTACGGATTCAGTGGCAGCTTGTGGCGCAGGCGCGCGGGCAGATCGGGATTGGCGATGAAGTCGCGACCGAATGCGACGAGATCGGCGTCACCCGCCTGCAGAACGGCTTCCGCGGTGTGGCCCTTGAATCCGCCGGCGGCGATGATAGTGCCCTTGTAATGCTTGCGAATCAGCTGTGCCGCGACCGGGTTCGGGTCTTTGCTCTCATCGTCGACATTGCCAAACACACGTGGCTCGATCAGGTGCAGGTATGCCAGGTTGAGCCCGGCTAATTCCTGCGCCACGTAGGTGAACAGTCCTTCCGGGTTGCTGTCGGACATATCGCCCCAGGTGCCGCTGGGGCCGAGGCGCACAGCCACGCGTTCGCTACCCCAAACCGAGATGACGGCCTGGGTGACCTCGATCAGGAAGCGGGCCCGGTTCTCGAACGAGCCGCCGTAGATATCGGTGCGCTTGTTGCTCCCGTCCTGCAGGAACTGATCGAACAGGTAGCCATTGGCGGCGTGCATTTCAACGCCGTCGAAGCCGGCCTGCTTGCCGCGGATGGCTGCTGTGCGGAAGCTCTCGATCAAATCGGCGATCTCCGGGAGGGTCAGCGCGCGGCTCGGTGTGTTCGGAACCCAGCCCGATTCGGTGTAGGCGACCCCGCCATGCGGGACTGCCGATGGCGCCGCCGGCTGAGCGCCGTTCGGCTGCAACTGGCTGTTGGACTGGCGCCCGGCATGGTAGAGCTGCAGGAAGATGCGGCCGCCTTTGGCGTGCACGGCGTCGGTCACCAGCTTCCAGCCGGGAATCTGGATGTCGTCGTACAGGCCAGGTGCTCCGAGGTAGCCGTTGCCGTTGCGTGCGGCGATGGCACATTCGCTGATCAGTAAGCCGCCTGCGGAAGCGCGCTGGGCGTAGTACTCGGCCATCAGCGGGCCGGGCCGCGCACCTTCCTCGGCGCGCATGCGGGTGAGCGGCGCCAGCACCACGCGGTGGGAGAGTTCGTAGGGACCTACTTTGACGGGGGAATGAAGTCTGAACATGATTTCCTCGAGGATGAGTTGCCGATGAATTTCGGTGAACAGCAGGCTTTCCTTGAGGAGAGTGTATGGACAGATCCGAATACTAAAAAGAGGCTGGGGTTCCGAATATATGGGACAAAGATGTCCGAGATCGAGCCACCGGCGAGCGTGCCTGCAGCGCTCTTGATCCGCATTCCCGCTTATGCGCTGCACGCCTTCGGCAGGTAGATTCCCGGCTCCCGATCATTTATTGAATTTCCGCTCAAGAAGTCCGCCACGTCCAGCAGTTGAACGGTTGCCGTCTCCGGCTTTGCCGTCAGGCACGACGACATTCAGGCATAGCTGCTGTTCCAGGTACCCCGTAGCTGACGAACCTCATGGGGCATAGGCTGATGGCACGCTCCGTTTAAACAGCGGCTATCTCCCTGATATTCAAGGATTTCCCTAATGAGAACCAACGAAGCTGTACCGCGCAACCTGCTCATCACCGGCGCCTACGGTGTACTCGGCACGGGCATCACCGACGCCGCTCTCGCAGATTCAGGGCGGCGGGTCATCACCGCCGCTCGCCGCGCCCCTCCCTCGCACCATTTTGCCGGCCACCAAGCTCCGCTCAGCCTGTCTGTCGACCTGCTTGATGGCAACGCTACGCGTGCCGCGTTGGCGGGCATCGACGGGAAGATCGACCTGGCGTTCGCGGCCTATGTCGATGGCGGCAGCATGGAAAAGTCGATCAACGCCAACATCGCGATCCTGCAAAACACCCTCGAAGCGCTCTCGGCTCGAGATGTGCCGGTGGGTAACGTTGTATTGATGGGCGGCGCCAAATCTTATGGTTTCCACCTGGGTTCGATGAAGACTCCGGCTCGAGAGGGCGACCCCCGCCTCGCTGCACCCATCTTCTATCACCAGCAGGAGGATCTTTTGGCTGAGTGGGCGGAGCGCCACGGTGCGACCTGGACGGTGCTTCGCCCACACATGGTATTTGGCCCCAGCATCGCCTCGCCCATGAATCTGGTGACCGGGCTCGCCACCTTTGCCGCCATCTGCAGGGAACTCGGCGCTCCGCTCCGCTTCCCGGGGAGTTGGGGCACATGGTCGGCATTGCATCAAACCATGGATGCCCAGTTGTCCGGCCGCGCTTCGCTCTGGGCTCTGGATGCCGAAGGCGCGCGCAATCAGGTGTTCAACATCACCAACGGTGACTCGTTCCGCTGGCGTCATATGTGGGGCGTGATCTCAGAGGTCTATGGCATGGAGACGGGCGAGCCGCAGCCAATGAATCTCGCCACGCAAATGGAGTCCATGAAGCCAGTGTGGGAAAGGCTTGTTGATAAATACGAACTGGTCCACACGCCATACGAGCAGATCGCAAACTGGGGATTCCTTGACGCGTGCCTGAATTGGGAGGAAGACATCGTCCTCAGCACGATCAAGCTGACCCAAGCCGGCTTTACCGAAGTCATCGACACGCATGACAGTCTTCGCCGACAACTCCTGCGGCTGCGTGAAATGAAGCTGGTTCCATAGGTCGCCCTTTCCGACCACGACTCGGGAATAGCGAAGGTGCCTCAACGCCAGAGCTGCCCCATGCCCGGAAGGTATGCCCACCGGCCTACAAAGTCTTTTTCTTTCGGGTCGTGAATCTCTAGATTCTTCCTGGCGGTGCGGTCGCTGCCGGTCGGCGTGAGGACGCCGGCAAGGTTGTTCGGGCGGGGAGATTTGCCCAGTCCGAAATCTGGAGTCAACCATGCTTAGTTGGACACTGAATAAGCTGACCGGCCTTTTCCGGCGCCAGTCTTCGACGCCGACCACCCCGTCAACGCGCAAGAACACCGCGGTTCGCAGCAGCACGCCGGAGGAAGCCTTCGGGTCCGTATTCATCCCGAATCCGCATCTCGCCGCTCGCCGGGCGCAAGCGCTGCAATGCCTCTTTCCGAGGCTGTCCAGTTGGTTCGCGAGCACACGCGATTCGCTGTGCATCAGCGAGATCAATGAGTACCTTGCGCAAGCCTGCAACGTGACCGATCTCGAGCAGCGAATTCGAGTGATCGAGCAGCGGCAGCATGCGTCTCCGGAAGAGGGCTGCTGCTGCGATGCCGCAGAGACAGAGTCCAAAGATTCTTTGCGGCCAACTTGAGTGGGCACAGCAGGCACCTACAAATGACTCAGGCTTCCGGGGTAATTTGCGAACAATGGGCATGAGTGCCATTACGCTGGGGGGTAACTGGGACCGACGCTTCAACCTACCATGAGTTCACGGCGCATCCGCGACCGTTCAAAGATGAATTGGGAGGTTCAGATGTCATATTCCACTAAAGTGGCCGTGCTCTATCACAGCGGATACGGACATACCGTGAAAGTCGCCCAGGCGGTGGCCCAGGGCGCAGCCAGCGTAAACGGTGTTGCCGTTGATCTCGTCAAAGCCGAAGAGGCGCACCTCGATTGGAGCCTGCTCGACAACGCAGATGCCATCATCATGGGGGCACCAACCTACATGGGCAGTCTGTCCGCACCCTTTAAAGCCTTTATGGATGCGACGTCGCATCTGCAGTATGTCGAAAAGCGCTGGGCCAATAAGATCGCGGCGGGCTTCACCAATGGTGCATCGCGTGGCGGCGACAAGCAAAATTCTCTCGTCCAACTGGTGACTTTTGCCGCCCAGCACCAGATGCACTGGGTAAATCTTGGCCTGAACTATGGTAATAATCGCTCCTATACCAACGAGGATATCCTCAACCGCGACAGCTACACCTTGGGTATGGCGGCGCAGGCCAACATGGACCAAGGCGGCGACGTCGCGCCCCCATCGTCCGACATTCGCACTGCGTTTCTACTCGGTGAACGGGTGGCCGAGGTCGCGCAGGAACTCATGGCGGGCCGGGCGGCGCTAGGCCGAGCGGCAAAGCCTGGTGTAAGAGGCGGCTCCGATGAACAAGACCCCGAGCATCGCGGCGTCGATCCGAGAGAAGCGTCCCGTGTCGTGGCGGGTCTCACAGTCGTCTAGATCTGGGTAACGGCCGAGCCAGGGGATGGTATGGTGGGCAATCGGGCTCGCCATATCAAGACCATGTGACGCTTCGGAGGGTAAGTTGACGACAATCCTGGAAAAGACCACCGGCCTGGTTGCGTTTGTTCGAACGGCTGAAGAAGGATCCTTCAGCGCAGGTAGCCGCGTGCTCGGGTCTAGCCAGTCTGCGGTATCAAAGAGCGTGGCGCGGCTGGAGAGTCGACTGGGTGTACGACTTTTCCAGCGCTCGACGCGTACGCTCAGTCTGACCGCCGAGGGCCAGGCCTATTACGAGCGAGTGGCCCCCTTGCTGCGAGCTATAGACGAGGCAGACGATATCGCGGTGGGAGCCGCCAGCGTTCAGGGCCTGCTGCGCGTATCGGCTCCTCAGGAGTTCGGGCGCATGCTCATCGCCTGCTGGGCCGCCGAGTTTCTCGCGCATTACCCTGACGTGAAGATCGAGCTCCAGGTGACCGATCGTTTCGTGGATATCATCCGCGAAGGCTACGACGTCGCCGTACGGATGGGCGCGCTCAACGACAGCGAACTGATCAGCCGCAAGATCACCGACTTGAACTGGGTGATGGTGGCTTCTCCGAGCTACATCCGAAAACATGGTTTACCGCGAACCGTCGAGGAATTGGCGTCACACACGGGCCTTCGTTACGCCGTGGGAGGCAAACCATGGCCTGTTGCATTCGCCGATGGAACGACGCTATTGTTGGAGAGCCGCTTCGATACGGACGACAGCGGTTCCATACGCCGTGCCGCGCTTGCCGGCGCTGGCATTGCCTATCTGCTGCGGGTGACCGTCGCGGAGGACCTCGCCGCAGGAGATCTGGTCCAGATCCTGCCCCAGCACGCGCTGACCCGCATTCCCGCTTATGCGCTGCATGGCTTCGGCAAGCAGCTTCCCGCGCGCACCCGACTATTTATTGAATTCCTGCTCAAGAAGGCCGCCGAGGCCGACATTTGAGAGATTGCCCCTGGCCTTTGCTGTCGGTCACCGCATTGATACGCGAGCAATCAGTTCATCCAGCCGGGACAGGAACAGCTTCAGGATGGGGGAACGGTTCGCCTTGCTGTAGCCAACGACGAGGTCGATCGTCGGCACCTCACCAGCAAGGGGGCGGCTGACTACCGAAAGGGGCATCAGATTTTCGACATAGGCTGGGATCAGCGTCAAGCCTCGTGTAGAGGCCACCAACGACATGACCATCGCAGGGTTGTCAACACTTTGCGTCGGCTTGATCTGAACACCCGAGCGATCAAGGTAGTCGTCGATCACCGCGTGTAGCACCTTGGCCTTGTTCGCCATGGCAATGAAGGGCTCGCCAATAAGCTCTTGTGGGCGGATAGCGTCGCGTGACGTCAGCGGATGATCGCTGGGCATAAGCACCACAAGCGGTTCCTGGCTCACGACCCTGTAAGCGAGATCGAAGCCCGGCTCGACGCGCAGGAGCGCCAGGTCCAGCTTGCCCCGTGCAAGTCCTTCAGCAAGGTCCGGCGAGTAGTCGCTGGAAACAGTGACATCGACATTGCACAATTCGTCGCAAAGGATGTGCATGGCCTCGGGCAGCCAGGTCATTTCCTGCCCGGTGAGGAACCCAAGCGCAAACCGCTGCTTGGCTGGTTGCGCGGCCCTGCGGGCCGCTTCGACTGCAGCGTCCACCTGGCTAAGGGCCAGCCGCGCGTGATCGATAAAAGCCTTGCCCGCTGCGGTCAGCTCCACGCCGCGTGCGCTGCGGCTCAATAGTTCGACCCCGACCTGATTTTCCAGGTCTCGGATCTGCCGACTCAGTGATGGCTGTGAGGTGTGCAGCCGTCGCTCGGCCGCCACCGTCAGGCTACCTGTCTCGGCGACCGCTATGAGATACCGAAGGTGTCGAAGTTCCATTGTACATGTATCGCGACCCCCATGCCTGGGAGGTATGTGAGTCTGCTTTTAAAGTCTTTTCCAATTTTGTCGCGAGACTGTAGATTCTCCCGCGTGGCAGCGTATTGGGGGGCTCCTGTCCGCCCTCGGATCTTAGTGCAAGGCGCATTCCCATACCCCGCAGATCATATCGCACCGGAGTTTTTGAATCATGACCAAGCCCGTAGTCCTCATTACCGGAGCCCTGACCGGCATCGGCCGCTCCACCGCTCTGGCCTTTGCCAGGAATGGTGCTCATCTGGTTGTCTCTGGCCGCCGGCAGGCCGAAGGCAGGCACTCGAAACCGAGCTTCAGCAACTTGGTGCCGAGGTCGTCTTCATCCAGGCCGACGTCCGCCACGACGATCAGGTTCGCGACCTGGTCGATCAGACCGTGGCCCGCTTCGGCCGTCTCGATGTGGCCGTGAACAACGCCGGCACGGAAGGGCAGCCGGGGCTGGTTGTCAACCAGACCGCCGAGAGCTACGCCGCCACCTTCGACACAAACGTGCTGGGCACGCTGCTGAGCCTCAAGCACGAACTGCGCGTGATGACTGCCCAAAAGAGCGGCAGCATCATCAACATCTCCTCGACCTACGGTCATGAAGGGGCGGCCTACGCTTCCGTCTATGTCGGCAGCAAGCATGCAGTCGAGGGCTTCACCAAATCGGCCGCGCTGGAAGTCGCAACCACGGGCGTGCGCGTCAACGCTGTTGCCCCCGGCCCCGTCGACACCGGCATGCTGGACCACTTTACCGGCACCCCCGAGAACAAGGCCGCGCTGGCCGCTACCGTACCGCTGGGCCGCGTCGGCAAGCCGGGCGACATCGCCAGCGCCGTACTCTTCCTTGCCTCCGAAGCGTCGTCCTTCATGACTGGCCAGATCGTCACCGTCGATGGTGGCAAGACCGCAGGTTGAAGTTTCTGTCTCAGCATGGCGGGCGCGCCCGTCCAGGAGAAAGTAATGTCCACACATCCCGTTGTCCTCATTACAGGCGCACTGACCGGCATAGGCCGCGCTACCGCGCTGGCTTTCGCTCGTGACGGCGCATTCGTCGTCGTCTCCGGACGGCACGATGAAGAAGGCCAGAAGCTGGTTGCTGAACTTCAAAAGCTTGGTGCAGAGACGCAATTTCTCAAGTCCGACGTACGTCATGAGGACGAAGTCAGCAGCCTGGTCGATAACACTGTCGCGCGCTTTGGTCGACTCGACATGGCAGTCAACGCCGCCGGCACTGAAGGCCAGTTCGCACCAGTAACGGAACTGACTCCCGAGAACTACGCAGCCACTTTCGATACCAACGTGCTAGGCACATTGCTCTGCGTGAAGCATGAGATGCGTGCGATGCTCGCGCAAGGCAGCGGTAGCATCGTCAATATCTCATCGACGATGGGTGAGCGTGGCGCGGCGAACGCATCCCTCTACACCGCCAGCAAGCACGCGGTGGAGGGCCTGACCAAATCGGCCGCGCTTGAGGGCGCGGCATCCGGTGTGCGGGTCAACGCCATTGCCCCGGGTCCGGTTCAGACTGCCATGCTCGACCGGCTCACCGGCTCGGCCGACAGGAAAGCCGCCTTCCTCGCGAGTGTTCCCCTGAAGCGCGCGGGAACTCCCGAGGAAATCGCCGATGCCATCGTGTTCATCGCATCCGGCAAGGCGACCTTCATTACGGGCCAGATCATCCGAGTCAACGGCGGCAAGACCGCTTCGTGACCATCGAGCGCCAGATGTCGAACCATCCTGCGGACGGCTCTCGGCCATTCGAGCTGGGGCCACGGACCAGTTTCTGGGTGTCGGCGGGGGTGGTCGCACATACGCTATGGACCAGCGCGGCGCCCGCCATGACCTATCGGCTGTATGCCGAGCAGTGGCAACTGACCCACACGGTGACCACCGGGATATTCGCCGTCTATCCGATCGTCGTAGTGATTGTCCTGATTGCATTCGGTGATCTCTCCGACCATTTTGGCCGTCGAGCGACGATGTTGCTCGAGCTGGGCGCGTCGTTGCTCGGTGTGCTGCTGTTTGCCATTGCACCGAGCGTGTCGTGGCTGTTCGCTGGTCGCGCCCTGATGGGCATCGGCGTTGGCCTCAGCGCGGGCGCCTCGACGGCTGCGATGGTGGAGTTCAACTCGGAGGGGCAGGGGAAGCGCGCCGCATCCGTTATGGCGGCTGCACAAGCTTTCGGTTTCGCGGCCGCGCTGCTGGTAGGCGGTGCGCTGACGCAATACGCGCCATGGCCGCTGCATCTCAGCTTCTGGGTGCTGTTTGTCCTCATAGCACTGCTTTTCGCCGCGGCCTGGCACTTGCCTCGTCGCGCGGGTGAGCCGGTGGCTTGCAAGTGGCGCCCCAGGGCGCCGTCCATCCCCTGCGCCTTGCGGCCCGCGTTTGCAGTTGCGGCGCTCGCAGTGACCACTGCATATACGCATGGCGTGTTGATCTTGTCGCTCGGGGCCCAGGTAGCCCGTGACTTGGTGGGGTCACCGAATGCCCTGGTCAACGGCGCCGCGCTGGCGTTGTTCGCCGTCACGTCTGGCGTGCTCGGGATTGTGGCGCGTAGGCTAAACCCTGGCCTTGCCATGACCTTGGGCGCACTCGCGTCAGCGGCCGGCATGGCATTGCTGGCTCTGTCCACGGCTTGGCACGGACTGTGGATATTCCTGGCGGCCACGACGATGGCGGGCATCGGCTATGCCATGCTTTTTCTGGGTGGTCTCACCTTGATCAATGACTTGACCCATGCGCAACACCGCGGCGGAGTGCTCTCGACGCTTTATTTGTTCGGCTATCTCTCGCTAGGCGTGGTCGCCCTCGGCCTGTGCGTCGTGGCCACGCACGAGGGACTAGGCCTGGCGGTCGACCTTGGCGCCGGCGTGATCGCCTTGCTCAGCCTCGCAACGATCGCGCTGCTCTTGATGCAGCGAATGTGAGCCTGCATTCCACCGAACCTGCACTTCCCACGCGCTCCGAAAACGCAGGTCCCGACCTCCGCCCCGGGAGCATCTCGATTCTCAATAAAGGAAATCAACTATGACCTCCGACCTGATCAGATTCCACCACACAGCTTCCTCACCCAACTCACGACGCGTGCGCATCTTCCTCGCAGAGAAGGGGTTGTCAATACCACTCGTTCCCGTCGATCTAAGCAAGGGCGAGCAGCATTCCGAGCCATATCGGGCGATCTACCCTCGCGGGGTCGTGCCGACGTTGGTGCTGGAGGACGGTACGGCAATCGGCGAAGTGCCGGCGATCTGCAGGTACATCGAAGAAATTCACCCGAAATCACCCCTACTCGGTGACACGGCAAAGGAAAAGGCGCTGGTGGCGATGTGGGATCGGCGCACCGAATTAGAAGGCTTCGCCGCGGTCATGGAGGCAATCCGCAATGCCGCGCCAGGTCTCAAAGGCCGCGCGATCGCTGGCCCCCACGACTACGAGCAGATCCCTGAACTGGCGGAGCGCAGCAAGCTGCGGGTGGAGAATTTGTTCGCCGATCTCGATGCCCGACTGGAACAAGTCCCATTCGTGGCCGGTGATCGCTTCTCCGTTGCCGACATCACTGCGATGGTGGCCGTGGCATAGACATTTTGGTCTGAGAGGCGGGGCTTTCCAGGGCTACGCAGGGGTAGAGGGGGAAGCGGGGCCGTAGGCCGACGCGTCAATCCAAAGGAGAGTTTTCATGTTAAACAACGCCACCGCCGCAACCCGGACCGTCAAGGTTCCGGATGCCGATCATCCGATCACCATCGAGCACAACCCGTCTCGCGTGGTGGTAACGCTAGCCGGCCAAGTCATCGCAGATGCATGCGACGCGTTGACGCTTCGCGAGGGCGGCTACCCGGCCGTCCTGTATATCCCGAGGAAGGATGTGGACATGACGCTCCTCGAGAGGTACGACCACATCACCTATTGCCCCTACAAGGGCGACTGCGCATACTTCTCGATCCCGATCGGCGGCGAGCGCTCGGTCAATGCGGTCTGGACTTACGAAGACCCATTCGCGGCTGTCGCACCGATCAGGGATCACCTTGCTTTCTACACCGACCGGATCGATGCAATCGAGGAATTCACGAACGGCGCAGCGATCTTCTGACCACCAGGTGAGATATCCAATGCTCTACGAAATCCGAACCTACACCTTCAAGCCGCTGCGTGGCGCCGATTGGCTCGCTTTGTACAAGAGCGAGGGGCTGGCGCTACAGCAGGAATTCCTCGGCGACCTGATTGGATTCTTCGTGACTGAAATTGGCGACATCAGCCAGATCGTCCATATCTGGGCCTACAAAGGATTTGACGATCGGCTTGCGCGTCGGGACAGGATGGCCGCCGACAGCCGCTGGCAGGAATTCGGTCACAAGGTAAAGGCGCTAGACATCTTGGTGAGCATGGAGTCGCGGATCATGCGCCCGACGGACTTCTCACCGCTGAAGTAGGCGCAAGCACGCAGCAGCCCCATCGCGGCAAATTCTTGCCCCGGTTGGAACCTCAAATGACTGGCGTGGGACCCGAGCCCATGCCATCAACGGCAATGGTGAATACGATGTCCCCCCCTTTTTAAGGATCTCCCTGCACCGCTCACGCGCGTACAAACGCGGCCGCTGTTCGTCATGCGCCTGGACGTCAAGCCGATGGTTGTCGTCGGCGACACGCCGGGCCCGTTTCGACGCGCAGGCATCGTGCCATCGGGGACGTTCGCCGGCGAGCGAGTGTCTGGCAATGTGCTGGACGGCGGGAGCGACTGGCAAACAGTGCGCAGTGACGGAAGCACCATGCTCGACGTGCGTCTGCTCCTCCAAACCGACGACGGCACCAACATCACGATGTCTTACCGCGGTATCCGCCGCGGTGCCACTGAAGTCATACAGCGGCTGGAGAAGGGCGAAGAAGTCGACCCTGCAAGCTACTACTTCCGGATCAACCCCATGTTCGAGGCGCCGGCCGGAAAGTATGCGTGGTTGAACCAGGTCATCGCGGTCGGTGTGGGCCATCGGTTCGTGTACGGACCCGTCTACAGCGTGTTTGAAATCCTGTGAACAAAAGCATGAGCCAGAACAACTCTTCCAGAGAAGCACGCATCTACCCGTCCGAGTCTGGGGAGACGTTCAAGCGATCGGTCGCTGACGCCTCTGCAGATTTGCAGGCGCGCTTCAGGCGCGTTCGTGCCTATACCGACCGTCTCGTCGCACCGCTCGGGGACGAGGACAGGGTGGCCCAGTCGATGCCAGACGCGAGTCCGGTGAAGTGGCACCTTGCGCATACCACCTGGTTCTTCGAAACCTTTGTGCTCGTCGAGCACCTGCCTGGTTACGAGGTGTTCGATCCAAACTATGCGTACCTCTTCAACTCCTACTACGAGGCATTGGGTCCGCGCCAGCCCCGGCGGCACAGAGGGCTGCTGACGCGCCCGACCAGCCAGCAGATCGATGCGTATCGGCGGCACGTCGATACGCACATGGCCAGGCTGTTGGCTGCGGAGCCGGCGTCTGATCTCGAGCCGCTCGTCCTGCTCGGAATCGCGCATGAAGAGCAGCATCAGGAACTGCTGCTAATGGATGTCCTTCATCTGTTCGCGCAGTCGCCACTTAAACCCACATATCAGGCCGATTGGCCTGCGGACGAATCCGGCCGCCCGGGCCGATTCAGGTTCCATGCCGGCGGCTTGCGCGATCTTGGCGACGACGCGTCAAAGTTCGCGTTCGACAACGAACGGCCTCGCCATAAAACGTGGATCGAGCCATTCGAAATCGGTGATCGCCTGGTCACGAATCGCCAGTGGCTACGGTTCATGAACGACGGCGGGTACACCCGCGCTGCTCTATGGCTGTCCGATGGCTGGGCGCTAGTTCAAGCTGAGCAGTGGGAAGCTCCCTTTACTGGGAGCGCGCAGCAAACGGCACGGATTGGCGAGCGATAACGCTCGGCGGCCTTCGTGGCATCGACCCCGACGCCGCTGTCACACACATAAGCTATTACGAAGCGGTCGCTTTCGCCAATTGGGCCGGCGCACGGCTGCCGACCGAAGCCGAGTGGGAAGCCGCAGCAGGTGCGGGTCTGCTTGAGCAGGCCGAGGATGTCGCGTGGCAATGGACGCAAAGCGCGTATGGTGCGTACCCGGGGTTTCGCGCATCGGCCGATGCAGTCGGCGAGTACAACGGCAAGTTCATGGTCGGGCAGATGGTGCTGCGCGGCGGCGCGAGTGTCACATCGCCAGGCCACGCACGACACAGTTACCGGAATTTCTTCCGCCCCGGGCAACGCTGGATGTTTTCCGGGCTGCGCCTTGCGCGCGATCTGGAGCCCGGGCCAAAGGCAGACGTGGAAGCCGATGGATTCGAGGCAGACATCATCGCTGGCCTCTCGGTGCATCCGAAGACGACCCCGCCAAAGTATTTCTACGACGAGGCGGGTTCGGCTCTGTTCGAGGAAATCTGCGTGACGCCCGAGTACTACGTGACGCGGGCCGAGACAGCGTTGCTCCAAAGCGTGGCGCACGAACTTGTGTCGGGTATTGCAGCCGAGGCGGTGCTGGTCGAATTCGGTAGCGGCGCTAGTGACAAGACACGCCTGATCCTCGATGCAGCGCCGCAGATCGGCACGTATGTGCCCATCGACATTAGTCCCGACGCCCTGCATCAGGCTGCCGAGCGCATCTCCCGCGACTACCCGGCGCTTCAGGTTGCGCCGCTGGCCGACGACTTCACCCGTGCCGTGGCCTTGCCGGCACACGTTGGCCGCGCACCACGCGTGGGGTTCTTCCCCGGCTCGACGATCGGCAACTTCACGCCGCAAGAGGCGATGTGGTTTCTGCGCTCAGTGCGGAGTCTGCTTGGCGCAAAAGCCCAGCTGATCATCGGCGTGGACATGATCAAGGATCCCGCGATGCTGGTAGCGGCGTATGACGATTCGATGAGCGTAACCGCCCGCTTCAACAAGAATTTGCTGGCTCGCATCAACCGTGAGTTGCATGGCGACTTCGATCTGGACGCGTTTGATCACCATGCGATATGGAACGCGCAGTTGCAGCGCATGGAGATGCATCTGGTAAGCCGGATCGATCAGCTGGTACACGTTGCTGGCCGCGGCTTCGCTTTCAAGGCCGGTGAGCGACTGCACACCGAAAGCTCACACAAATTCAGCGTCGAGTCGTTCAGCGCACTGGCCGTATCGGCGGGCTGGGTGATCGATCGGTACTGGCTAAACGCCGCCCCGGAGTTTGCCATCTTCAGTTTAACGGCGCCCGGTTAATGGGAGGTGCCGGGCGCTGGTTCGTGTTGGCCGAGGGTAGGCAGTCAGCGCCGATATTAATCCCAGTCTGGAATGGCACATATCCGGCTTCGCGCCTTCTCGGACCGAACCGGTTTGGATAATTTTTCCGCAACCCACCCCCGCCAAAGGCCTCCGGTCCCGCAGGGGAACCAGACGATGACAGCGAAGAACACGACCCCCGCTGCAGCCCCAGCGTATACGCTGAAGGACATCAAGACGTTCATCGGCTACGACGGATACGGCCTCGAAGCCGACGTCTACCTCGCCAAGCAGAAGGTGGCCTCGATCTACGACGCCGCCGACGGCAGTCCGATCCGGATTGAATACGCCGGGGGAAGAAGAAGGCGGCTCTCCACAAGTTCGCCGCGCGCTGGTACACGGAGTCGGGCGTGGAAGCCGAGCACGAGGCCATGCGCGCCGAGGTGCTGGCGAAGCACGGCAAGTTCACCGACCACCACCCGGACGCGGAAGGGAAGCTCGAGTCGTGGGTCAACGCCGAGATCGACCGCATTCCACCGCGCCTCTGGAACCGCAGCCGCCCAGCCCGATGTCAACCGGGCAGACCTGCCGCCCGCTAGTCGGAATCGTTCCGGAGAGCGTGCCAAAGCGACGTCAACTCGTTTGCCACTGTGGAAAATTGCAAGATGCCTTCATGGGCTTCGTCATGACGCGTGCCGCTGACGCGTCGCCATGCGATCTCCGTCCTCTTTGCGAATCAGCCTGCGGGGTTGAGCCCGCCGCGGCCAGCGCAATCGCCAGGACGAGGCTGCCTGCGACGTCGATCCAGAAGCGAATCGGTACCGTCGCGAGGTCCCGGCGGCGGCCATCGCGCAGGGTGATGTGGCCGCGCCGGTAGGTTCGCCAGCTGTGCCTGGCCAGCATGACGGCCAGCGGCCAGCAGGGGAGACAGGGCATGGTTGCTTGGGCTTCAGTGGGGGCTTTGCAGCCCCGCCGCTTTGGCGGCGAACCCATCGCGTCGCGCCTGGGCGACCTCTGCCACGCTCTGCTCCTCGTCGCCAGGCTTGGTGCTGACAGCGTCGATCGCGTCGACGCCAGCCTGCGCGGCCGCCAGCAGGCACAGCGTTCGCGCAACGGAGAATGGCGGGGTAAGGTCCCGCCCGGCATGCGACGAAAACGCATCCAGGTCGTCCGCGCCCCACATCCGCGCACGAACCCGTAACTGGGCATTGCGGTACGACGGCAGGCCTGACACGCCCTCCGATGTGTCCGTCGCCATGGCGATGAGGCCGGTCTGCTGCCGGCCATCGAGCAAACGATGGCCTCCAGGCAGTGGCGCACGACGGTGGCAAGGTCCTCTAGAACGTGGGCCGTGGACAGGCCGTCGATACGCACAAAGAACGAGGCCGCCGTCGACTCCCGATGTGTCGCGAGAAAAGCGGAAAGCCGCTTTTCTCGCGTCCGCCTTGCCTTCTTCGGGTACAACCTCTTCGAGGTCGTACACCAGCGCGTCCGCGCCGGAGCGCAAGGACGCCTCCAGCTTCCTGTCGCTATCGGCAGGTACGAACAGTAGTGAGCGCAGATGGCCCGGCATGTCTATTCTCGTATTTTCCCTCCAGCTTTGCGGACATCGCGACCGCCTATTCCGATACCTTGACACGCGCGACCGGGCGCCCCATCCCATGCAGTGACCTGGGCGCTTCCAAATCTCGAGCTCCGTGTCCGTCAGGATGACCGAGGCAAAGGCTCTTGCCCTTTGCGAACGAAGTGCAGACCCATCCGAAAGCACCGAATCCCGCAGCGGCACCGGTGACCCCGATTCATACTGAGCTCTGAGTGTCATCTTTAGACTCACTCGGCCGTGATCCTAGTCTGGGTGATCACATCCTTCCAACGAACGAGCTCGTCGGCATTGAGTTTCTTTAGCGCTGCGGCGGAGTATTCTTCGTCCTGCAGGAGCTGCACGCCTTGCTTGGAGAGACGGTCGCGCAAGGAAGAATCGCCGATGGCCTTTCGATAAGCAGTGTTCATGGTAGCGAGGGCAGCCACTGGTGTACCGTGAGGAGCGTAAAGGCCGTACCAGGTGACTGCAGCGAAATGGGGTATTGTCGACTCCGAGACCGTCGGAACAGCAGAGAACTGCGGCATGCGCTTGGCTCCCGACTGCGCGAGCGCACGCGCCCGCCCTGCAGTTACCTGCGGCAGGGACGAATTGCTCTGGTCAAACATAGCATCGATCCGCCCGGACACGACGTCGACCATGGCAGGACCTGCACCCTTATAGGAAATGGACGTGATGTTGATGCCTGCCTGCTGGGCGAAGAGGGCTGCAACCAAGTGAGAAGTCGAGCCAACTCCCGCATTGCCGAAATTGATGCTGCCCGGCTTGGCTTTCGCCGCGGCGATCAACTGTTCGACGTTCTTGAAAGGCGAATTTACGCCCACCAGGAGAATCAAGGGGGTGTAGGGAAGCCGGAAGACCGGCTCAAAGTCCTTGATCGGGTCATATGGAAGCTTCTTGTACAGATACGGCGCGGCTGCCATCTGGCCAACATGTCCCAGAAGAAATGTGTACCCGTCGTTCTTGGACTTCGCTACTTTCGCAGCACCGATGGTGCCACCTGCGCCGCCGGTATTGTCGATGACAATTGGTTGCCCCAGGTTTTCAGCGACCTTCGCTGCAATGTTGCGCGCGAGAACGTCGGCCGGGCCTCCGGCCGAAAACGGTACAACCCAGGTGACGGCTCGCTCAGGGTATGGTGCCGCATTGGCATAGTCGGCGAGTGCAAGGGCTGCTGCGAGAACGGTAAGGGAGCTGCGCGCTATGAACGGATGGTGGTTCGTCATGATCTTTTAGGAAGTGTTAGGTCAGAAAGCACTAAAGCGGGCTGACCAGTTGGATGCGTGTCAGCGTCGTGCCGGGGCGAATGTCGAAGCCAATATCAGTGCGCTTTGTCCTAGCGACGATGATGCCGACTGTGTGCATGATGCGTAGTTCACGCGCCGGCCACCGCTCCAGACTTGCGCAGTCGCTCGATCCTGTCTGAAGACATGCCGATTTCTCGAAGGATCGCGTCGGTATCCTCACCTACCGTTGGCGCACGACGGCCAATGCCACCAGGGGTTTTGCTCAGCTTGATCGGCACACCTGTGATCGTTACTCGCTGTTGGCTACCCGGGTGATCAATCTCCACCAGCATGTCTCTGCTTCGGAAGTGCTCGTCGTGGAACACGTCATCTGCTGTGTAGACTGGACCGAAGGGAACCCTTCCGCCCAGAATGACTTTGAGTTCGTCCTTGGTCTTTTGGCGGGTGAACTCTTCCAGCGACTGGATGACGAGACCAGCGTTCCGCACTCGGGCTGCGTTGGTGGCACATTCTGCTGACTCGGCAAGATCCGCACGTCCGAATGCATGCGCCAGTTCACGCCACAGTTCGTCAGTGGCGCAAGCGATTGAAACCCAGCCGTCCTTGGCGCGGAAAAGGCCGAAAGGGCAAAGAAGCGGATGCTTGTTGCCCTCGGGGACCGGGCTGTGTCCTTCATAGGAGTGTTGATAGACGATGCGCTCCGTCAGCGCCAGGATACAGTCGACCATCGACACGTCGACAAACTGTCCTTCTCCTGTCCTGCGTGCATGGTGCACGGCCGAGAGTATGCCGATCGCCAGCATTAGCGCTGGCACCGTATCGCCAACGCCGGGCCCGATCTTGGTAGGCTGCTCAGGGGACGGTCCGGTGATTCCCATGATGCCACCCATGGCCTGCGCGACTACGTCGTATGCCGGCCACTCATAGTAAGGGCTCTCCCCGCTACGCCTATCGCCAAAGCCACGCACCGTTGCGTAAACCAACGCCGGGTTAATCTTGGCCAACTCCTCATAGGACAGGCCCAAGCGCTCCATCACGCCACCGCGAAAGTTTTCCACCACCACGTCCGCAGTGGCGACGAGTTCCTTGAGCACTTCTCGGCCTTCCGGATTCTTCAGGTCTAGGGCAATCGATGCCTTGTTGCGGTTGACACTCTGGAAATAGCCGCCGAACGAGCGGAGCTTGTCATCAGCAAGAAATGGGCCGGTGCGTCGCATGCCCTCGCCGTTTATGGGTTCGACCTTGACGATCCGAGCACCTTGGTCGGCGAGAACTTGGGTGCAGAAGGGGCCAGCGAGCATTTGCGTGAGGTCTATCACCTTCACATCGGACAGTGCGCCAGAACTGAACATCGAGTCTCCTTAGTACGTACCTAATTTCACGGCGTTGCCATGGTGGTTGACGGTTAATAGCCACAAAAGTCGCGTATTTTGCGCCAGTTCTTGACCGTGATGGAATCATACATATACTATGTACGTACCTACAAGATTTTTCTGATCAAACGAGAGCAAAGGAGGTCAGCGGCATGTCGAAGAGCAGGAGTGGCAACTTTTTTGAGGATTTCCGTGTGGGGCAGTCCTTTCAGCACGGTGTGCCTCGAACGATTGGTGAGGGCGAACGCGCGCTTTACATTGGACTGACCGGCAGCCGATCGGCGCTGAATACTGCATCGACAACTGCGAAGGTGCTGGGCCTCTCGGGCGCGCCCATCGAAGATCTACTGGTCTTCAATATTGTGTTCGGTAAGACAGTTCCGGAACTCTCGCTAAATGCGGTAGCAAACCTCGGTTATGCGGATGGACGGTTTCTCGCCCCCGTTTTCGCAGGTGACACCCTGTCCGTTGCCAGCCTAGTGCTGGCGAAGAAGGAGAACTCCAACGGCAAGAGCGGGGTGGTCTACGTACGTTCCACGGCCAAGAACCAGCATGGGATCGAAGTGCTTTCGTACGTCCGCTGGGTTATGGTTCATAAGCGCGAGGCAGGGCAGCCCGCGGCGGCCTTGGCCGAACTACCGGAGCTTCCTCCCTTTGTCGAGCCTGAGAGGCTTGAAACCCCAGCCTACTCACGACCCAGTCAAGTTACTGCGGTTACCGGCTTCGGTGATCTATGGGAGGACTACAAAAAAGGCGAACGAATCGAGCACCCGAGCTCGATGACCGTAAATGAGAGCGATCACAGCATCGCCGCAAGGCTCTATCAGAACAACGCGAAGGCCCACTTCGACGCTCAGTTGATGGCACTGAGTCCTGCAGGCAAGCGCCTCGTCTACGGTGGCCACGTGATGTCAATCTGCCGCGCACTCGCATACGACGGCCTGGAAAACAGCCTCGGCATGCTCGCGATCAACGCAGGCAGCCATGTGTCGCCCGTGTACTCAGGCGACACGCTTTCATGCATGACGGAGGTCGTTGACACCTATCCCCTTGATGCCGGCGTCGGCGCGCTCCGCCTCCGCACCATCGGAGCCAAGAACGTTGGAGGGGCCGATGCCATAGTGGCTCCAGAGGCCGGCACCGGCAAGGCGACGTACTCCAAGGACGTCATTCTCGATCTCGACTACACCGTCGTTATTCCACGTAAGCAACATTGAATTGAAAGGAATCTCATGGAAAAACTGATACACCCCAAGAAAGCACTCTTTGCTGGCGAAAAGGCATTCCCGGTCCTTTCTGCCTGCGAGCACTTCGCGGGCAGCCGAAAGCTCATCGACAAAGCGCTGGCGCTGCAGATCGAGTACGGCCCTATATTTGACATCACGGCAGACTGCGAGGATGGCGCCCGAGCAGGCGAGGAGGTCGCTCACGCGGAAATGGTGGCGGAGCTTGTAGCGTCAGCGCAGAACGTTCACAAGAAGATCGGCGCCCGCATTCACGATCCCTCGCATGCGTCCTGCAAGGAGGATGTGGACATCCTCCTGTCGAAGTGCGGCCGCGAGATTGCCTATATCACCATCCCGAAGGCCACGTCCTACGAGCAAGTTGCAGGGCACCGCTGCCTATATCCAGGCGACGGCCAAGCGTCTCCGCCTCGACCGCGCCATCCCGCTGCACATCCTAATCGAAACCCATGGTGCGCTGCGCGACGTGGCTCAGATCGCGACCATTCCCAATCTTGAAGTCCTTGACTTTGGCCTAATGGACTTCGTGAGTGGCCACCACGGAGCGATCGCTGCCTCGCAGATGCGTAGCCCCGGCCAGTTCGAGCACCGCCTGATCGCGCGGGCAAAGGCGGAGGTCGCAGCGGCAGCGCTGGCAAACGGCGTGGTACCCGCCCACAATGTTTGCCTGAACCTGAAGGACGCCCACGTGGTACGTCAGGATGCTGCGCGTGCTCGTAGCGAGTTTGGGTTCCTGCGGATGTGGAGCATCTATCCCGCGCAGATCAAGCCCATTGTCGAAGCGATGCAGCCCGACTTTGATGAGGTCAACGATGCCGCGGCGATCTTGCTTGCCGCCCAGAAGGCGGATTGGGGCCCAACCCAGTATAATGGCGAGTTGCATGATCGAGCGACATACCGTTACTTCTGGATCGTCCTCGAAAAGGCAAAGGCGACCGGTATGGCGGTCCCTCCGTCTGCTCTGGAGCAATTCTTCGCCTGACTTCGTCTGGAGCTAATCCGTTAAATAGCACGCACTGTTAACTGCCATAGATGCCAAAGCCCGCCACTGCCTCGTCGCGGTATATTGACCTCGCGCGAAAGCTGACCGAGGAAATCACAAGCCGTCGTTATGCCGTGGGAAGCCTGCTTCCCACGGAGGTGGACTTGGCACAGCAATATGGTGTGAGTCGGCAGACGGTTCGCGCGGCGCTGGACATTCTGCAGGAGCGTGGTTACGTGTCACGCAAGAAGTCGGTTGGAACTCGGGTCGAGAGCATGGATGCTTCCTCTCCCTACGTTCAGGTGGTGGCATCCGTGGACGACCTCGTGCGCATCGCCGCGAACGAGCGTCGAGAGATTGAATCCGTCAAGGAGGTATTGCTCGACCGCAGTACCGCGCGGCGGCTGCACGCGCCTCCGGGAAGCCGATGGTTGTTGTTCGGTGGCACGCGTGTTGATGCACGCGATGGCAAGGTCTTGGCGATCGCGAACTTCTACGTGGATGCGCGCTTTGCAGCGATTCGCGAGGAAGTCCTAGCGCGCCCGCAGACCTTGATCAGTTCGATCATCGAAACCGCATGCAACGAGGGGATTACCGATCTGGTACAGATTGCAGATGCCGTGCTGATCGACAAACCTACGAGTCAGGCACTCAAGGTTGACGAGAATTCGGCTGGCCTGCGTATTGTTCGCCACTATAAGAATATCCGAAACGAGATTCTTGAAATCAGCGAGACGATCTATCCGGCAGAGCGACGGAGTCTGTTAACGCAAATGCGGCGCACTAGGCGCGGTCTTTACTAACCTCCTTGGATCGCCGCAGTCGGCGAGTAGCAAGGATCTATCACGCCGGGTGGGACGCTGGGCTTTCGAGATGTCTCGCTGCCCACGTCCATCGCCCCTTCTTGGGGTAATCGTACTTTTCGTGCAAATTCTGGCGGTTTCCCCGAAAGCCTTTGTCGACAACACTTTCCGACAAGCCCACACCTGTTGGCCGCTGCGAATGAGAGGAGGGCGTAACATATCTGCCCGCGATTCGGATCGCGCCATCTCGATGGGGGCAAGAGATGCCGGGCTTGGGATTTCGCTATGTGGGAAGTGACCGGTTGCCGATGCGGCTGTCGGAATTCGATGTGGAGCGGTACTTCGCACTGACTGACAGCGACGTCGCGGCGATCAATGAGCGCTTTCGGCCCGATCGGCGCGCTGGGGCGGCCATCCAACTGGTATTTCTGCGCGCAAGTGGGCATAGCCTCGGCCAGGTCGGTACGCTGCCTCGCCAGTTGCTGCACTATGTCGGCCAGCGGCTCGGCCTACCGACGCCGACGATCGCATCGCTGCGGACTCTATATCGCCGGTACAAGACGCTTTATGACCACCTGATCTGGGCCTGCGGGTATCTGGGCTTGAAGTCGATCGGACCGGACCAGTGGGCGGACCTCGAAGCATGGATGCGCCTGGATGCCAAGGAATCGCTCACGCTCGACGAATTGCTCCAGCACACGAACTGCTGGCTGTACGAACGAAGGATTCTGATTCCCGCCGACCGGACGTTGCGGGATCTCGGACGATCGGTCTGGGCTGAGATCGTGCGCAACACTCTCGCCCTGATCGAGGCGACCGTCCCTGAGGCGCAACTGAGGCGCGCCGACGCAGCACTATCGAGCCAACACGACGCCGCAGGCATGACCGTTCTCGACTGGCTCAAGACGCCGCCGGCCCGACACAGTCCGACGACGCTCACGGAAACGCTGGAGAAGATTCGGTTTCTCAAGGAGATCGGGGTACACACATGGACGCTGGACACCGTGCCGATCGACAAGCAGCGTGCCCCCGTGCCAATATGACGTGCGTCACTTATCCCTGATAGATTAGTGAGCAACGAGGTAGGTATGACCGTCAACAATTCATCCAAGGCAACGATGGCCGCCGTCAGAAATGTGTCCGATCCGGGCGCAACGCAAGGAGCCCGTAGGGCGACTGAAGAGGCGCCCGGATCGGCGACGCTGGCGTCAGCGTCCGGCACCGATTCAGAGGTCGTTGCTCGCGCTCGGCGCAGGCAATTTTCCAACGCCGACAAGCGCCGCATACTGGAGGCGGCTGACCGCTGCACCAAGCCCGGAGAGATCGGCGCGCTGATGCGCCATGAAGGCGTGTACTCGTCATCCTTGAGCACGTGGCGGCGCCAGCGCGAGGCTGCCGAACTGGCTGCCCTTGCCCCACAAAAGCGCGGACCCAAATTCGACGAGACTCGGGCCGAGGCGCGGCACATCGCGCAGCTCACGCGCGAGCGCGATAATCTCAGGAGGCGACTCGACAAGGCGCTGCTGGTGATCGACGTCCAAAAAAACTTGCAGCCTTGCTGGGCAATCCGATCGACGACGACACCGACAAGCCGTAATGGCGGCTGTGCAAGAGCTCACTCCGGCCCTGGGCGCGAGCGCGGCCTGCCATGCCCTGGGCGTGCCGCGCGGCACGCCTGCCCGGCAGCGGGCCCACCTGCGTCGCATGGCCTTCATCGGTCCACTGCCACGGTCCACTGCCAGGCCCCGGCCACCGTTGGCTCTGGATGCCCTGGAAAACCAGGTGCTGCTGGACACCCTTAACAGCGAGCGCTTCGCCGACACCGCGCCGGCGGCGATACACGCCACGTTGCTCGACGAAGGCCGCTACCTGGGCTCGGTGCGCACCATGTACCGGTTGCTGGCAACCAATGGCGGCTCGCGCGAGCGACGCAACCAGCTTGTCCATCCGGCCTACGTCAGGCCTGAGTTGCTGGCGCGCGCGCCTAACCAGGTGTGGTCGTGGGACATCACCAAACTCAAAGGGCCAGCCAGGTGGACGTGCTTCCACCTCTACGTCATCCTGGACATCTTCAGCCGCCATGTCGTGGGCTGGTTGATCGCCGGGCGCGAGAGCGCGGAGCTCGCTGAACAGCTCATCGCCGACAGCGTGGCACGCCACGATATCGCCCCCGGCGTGCTCACGCTTCATGCCGATCGCGGTGCCAGCATGCGCTCTAAACCGGTGGCCGCGTTGCTGGTCGACCTGGACATTACTAAAAGCCACAGCCGGCCTCACGTATCTGACGATAATCCCTTCTCGGAGTCGCAGTTCAAGACGATGAAGTACCGTCCGGACTTCCCCGCGCGCTTCGGCTGCATTGAGGATGCGCGCGCCCACTGCCAGGCATTCTTCGCCTGGTACAACACCGTGCATCGGCACTCGGGCATCGGATTCATGACGCCGCACAGCGTTCATTATGGGCTCGCCCAGGAGTTGCACCTCACCCGTCAGGCAGCACTCGACACAGCATTCAGGGCGTCCCCAAACAGGTTTAAAGGGCATCGCCCTGAACCACCGCGGCTGCCCACAGCAGTCTGGATCAACCCGCCGCCATCGGAGGCCATTACCCCAAACACACCACAGCCCGGCACAGTAAATTCATGAGGCCAGGTGACGCAAAGTCATTGACACGTTCCGGTGCCTGGGCACAGCGAATTCAGGCGCGCCGTCCGGTGAAGACTCGCGAGCTCAAGGTAACGACGCGCACTCTTGAGCTGGTATTTTTCCTGCGCGTGACGCTGCTCGAGTTGACCGATTCGCTGCTCTATCAAACAGGGCGCCGCGTTTCCGATCTGGTTCGGCACGCCTACAACAAGACCACAACGAAACAGGCTCGATCGGCAATTGAATATCGACAACAACTGGTCGTGATCAAAGCGCTCGTTCGTGACAACACGCGCCCGGCTGAGGCCCGACTTGCAGAGATTGGAACACTGCTTGGGGAGCTACCGGACAAACCTCCCGCCAGCCATGCAGCCAGCGTGCGCGAAACGCTGACTGATGATTACCGGCGCATCCGTAGTCTCCTTGCACCCCTATGTGAACTGGAATTCTCGGGCCGGGACACAGAACCAAGCCTGCAGCAACTCGAGCTTATCGCCAGGCTGCACGATAGCGGCGCGACGGAGTTGCCCATTGACCACGGAGTGCCGATTAGTGCCAACTGGCGCGCCATGGTCGACTGCGACGATCGCAAGCGTGCACTGCGCGCTCTGGAAGCCGCCGCGATCACGAGCTTGCGCAAAGATCTGCGCCGCGGGTCGGTTTGGATCAACCACAGTCTGTCCTTTCGTGAGCGTGACCAGATGCTGATTCCGCCGTCAGATTGGGAGTCGGAGCGAGGTCGGCACCTATCGTTATTGGGTCTACCAGCTACGGCGGAGCCCTTTATCGAGCGATTGACGGAGAACCTGAAGGCCGGCCTCGCGGCGCTGGAGGAGGCTCGCGAAGCCGGCCGCGTGACAATCGGCAGGGATGGCGCTCTGCACCTCTCGGCACTTGAGGCGCTACCGACGGACGGGATACCGAGGCGCACACGAGACCTGCTGTTCAAGGCGATCGGCACAGCTCAGTTTGCGGATGTGATGATGGAGGTGGATGTCCGCACGGGCTTTAGCGAAGTACTGCTGGCGCGGAAGGCACGCGATGCCAACGAACTTGTTTCGCTCTATGGATCCGCGCAGGCGCACCCATGCAGTCGGTATCTACACGCACGTCCTAGACCAGCACGGCATCGTTTACAACCAGCCCATCGTCCTTAACGAGCGCCAGGCGGGGGTCGCAATTGAAGGGACAGTGCGCCACAACGACACGAGCGTAAAACAGATGAGGTGAAGTATCCAGGCTCATCGAGTCGCTCGAGGCTCGCTGCCCAGTTCCCCACAACTCTGTGATGGGGTGTGTACGTTGAAACTCAACCACGCGCGCGTTGGCGCGCGACAGCCGGCCCGACATCTCGAGCACACGCATTGTGCTCGAAATCGCCGCAGCATCGACTTGTTGAATCATGGCGGCAACGCCTTTTGCATCGATCTCGGTGCCGTGTGCCATCAGCGCACCGACACGCGAGAAGATGGCGGCCTGCTCGCGCTTGCCGTTGATACGCATGGGTATACAAACGTGGGGATGGCCGTATCGAAGCTGCTCGGCTTCGATCTATGCCCGCGGCTACGCAACTTGTCGGAGCGCAAGCTCTATCTGCCACGGGGTATGGAGATGGCCAAAGATCTTGCTCCCATAGTGGATCATGGTATCTCACTGAAGCCCATTCGCGACGGCTGGGACGGGCTGCTACGGCTCGTTGCATCAATCAAGTCAGGGCGTGTCAGCGCTGTCGTCGCGTTGCAGCGATTCGGCAGCGCAGCCCAAGGGGATCCGATTTATCGGGCGGCGGAACAGCTTGGCAAGCTGCTGCGTACCCTGTTCCTGTGCGACTATTTCAGCAATGTTGAGTTTCGCCGAGAACTGCATGCGCTACTCAGTCGCGATGAGTCGGTGCACGAGCTCCAGCGTACGACATACACGGGTAAGGTCGCGCCGGAGCGAGGCCGTCGTCGTGACGAAATGATCGCGATTTCTGGCTCCTTGACGCTACTGACAAACCTGGTCATCGCATGGAACACGCAGCGCATGCAGGCGACGGTCGACGCCTGGCGCGGTAAGGGGCAGCGAGTCGTTACCTAAATTTGTGCGGGGAAAATCGTGCCTGGAGGAGCTTTGACTGGGACGCATTGAACCGCCTGCACGAGAAGGGGCTCATCGGGGATCCGGTGAACCGGGCGAAATCGGTGTGGCTAACCGACGAGGGCCTAGGCGAGGCCGAGCGGTTGTTCACGAAATACTTCGTCCGCGCTGGCGACTAGGCACATGTGCTCTATCGCACACAAACATGCAGCGCGCCTTTCTGCATTGTTCGAGGGTTCGAGGGCTGCGTTTGCCGGCAAGGCCGGCAAGGCTGGCAAGGCTGGCGCCAAATTTTGCATCGAAAGGATGCAAGCTGGTGAATTTGATGGTTTCTTAACACTTTGATTTGTAAGGATAATTATTGCCTCACCGCCAGATTTTGCACGGAAAGTACGATTACCCCTATATGGAAGAGGGCACTTCAAAGGCGAACCGTCTTCGGACGTTCTGGACCAAAGAAGGCAACCACAGGGTCGGCAAAGTCATCGAGGCCATGATCGCGGCATTGAGGGAAACCGGGGAAATGCCGTGATCGACCAGATGGAGTTGATAGCGCCGTAGGTCCTCGATGCTGGCCGTGTGGGGAGAGCGGCCGAGAAAGGCCGTGAACTGGCACACGGCGTGGATGTATTGGCTCTGAGACTTGTCCGCAAGCTTGCGCATCCGCATGTCTTCGATCATGCGCTGGCGTAGCGGGCTGATGGCAGGCGTGGCGACTGACATGGCTGTCCTCCTGTCGAGGCTCGAGGCGAATTGCCTCGGTCCTCAACATAGGAACCAGCGCTGGCGGTTAAGTCACTTGGCGCTTCGCCGGAGGGTTACCGTGCGAGCGGTTTAGTCCCCCGACCCCTTTCAGACGGTCGCCCGCATCGGCCACAATGACTGCGAAGAGTTCCGCAGCGGTCGTTCGAACTTTAGCCTTGCTCACCACGCTGCGTGCGTCGTGGACGAAAACGGTGTGGCGGATGGTCGACAGGAATGACGACACATTACGTGCAAAACAACGAGCGAGTCCGGCCAAGAATTTCCGATCCGCTCTGTCTAAACGGCGAAGTACTGAAGCAGCAGTAGCTCGTCCGATGTGGAGAGATGCTGCTTATGAGCGCCAGGAATAGCGTATCGGCCACTGCCGAATGAATATCTGTGGCGCTCAGTCGCGATTAAACTTGCGCGAGACCTCCATCAACAAACACTTCGCTGCCGGTCATAAAACTGCTCTCGTCCGACGCAAGAAACAGTGCCACTGCGGCCGTTTCATCAGGGTTCGCGATGCGTCCGAGCGGCGTCTGCTCTTTCAACAGGCCGAGCAACGCATCCAGTTGAGCACCCGAGACCAGCGTTTCCATGAGGCCCGGCGTCGCCGTCGCGCCTGGCGACAATACGTTCACGCGGATTCCGGAGCCCTTCAGATCAAGCGCCCAACTGCGTGCGAAATTGCGGATGGCCGCTTTCGTTGCGCTGTAGACGCTGAAGGCCGGCGTCCCTTTCGAGCCTGTCGTCGACCCGGTCAGGATGATCGACCCCCCAGCGTTCATCAGCGACAACGCCTTCTGTACCGTGAACAGCGTTCCTTTTACATTGACATCGAATGTCAGATCGAATTGAGCCTCCGTGATCTCTCCGAGCGGTGCAAACGAGCCTAATCCCGCGTTCGCAAACAGCACGTCGAGGCGTCCTTTTTCCGCATGCACTGCGGCAAAAATTCGGTCGAGATCATCAAGCTTTGTGACGTCACCCTGAAGGACCCGCACGTCGTGCCCGATGAGCGTCGCGGCCTTGTCCAACTCGGACTGGCGGCGACCTGTGATGAACACAAAGGCACCTTCCTCAACGAAGCGCCTCGCGGTGGCCAGTCCAATTCCGCTATTGCCGCCGGTCACCAGTGCGACTTTGCCCGTCAGTCTGCCCATTACGTACTCCTTGCAAAACATAAATCGTGGACAGGCATGGTAGAACTTTACTCTACTTTTAGCTAGTATGCACTTTTTGGTAAGTACCAGGAAGGTGATGCATGAAGACAGATCTGTTCACGTGCGGGCTCGACGCGGCGCTGGCCGTGATCGGGGGAAATGGAAGCCCCTGATCCTCTTTCACCTCGCTCACGACACGCGACGCTATGGTGAATTGAGGCGACTGATCGGAGCGGTCAGCCACAAGATGCTGAGCCAGCAGTTGAAAGAGTTGGAGATGGATGGTCTTGTCCACCGCGTCGACTACAAGGAGATTCCGCCGCGAGTCGAGTATTCGCTGACAGCATTCGGGCTGACGCTGGCAAAGGCTCTCGCGCCGCTATGCGAGTGGGGCACCGCACATGCGATGGAGGTCAGCAAAATGCTGGGGAGCCGTAATCTACCCATATGAAATCTGTGCGAGCGTCGAGGTGGCGCAGCGCGAATCAACAGATGCTTTAAGAGCGACGACATTTTCCCGATGTGTTTCGCTGGCCAAGTTGGGTGCTGTGCCAAGCGCCATGAGTTGAAGTCTGCACGCCTTGCGGATGCAGGCGTGCAGGCAACCAATCGGTGATTCCATCGGGTCGGCGAAGGGTGGTCACACGTGCTGCCTATATCAGCGCACTACCTCGATTCCAGCTAGATGGACAATGGCTCGGTATTGGTTAGTCCGGTACCGCACAAACGATGAGAACGTCGTTGGATTACCCGTCGCGATTTCCACACCGGCATCCGCCAACGTGCTCACGACCCCGGGCGTAGCCAGTACCGCCATCATCTCAGTGTTGAGTCGTGCAAGCACAGCGGAGGACGTTGCCGCTGGCGCCATGAGTCCGAACCAGACGTCCATGTCGACGCCTTTCATTGTTGGATTTTCTGCCAAGGCTGGTACGGCGGGCGCAACCGTAGCGCGACGAGCGGTCGTGACGCCGTAAGCGATGACCCGGCCAGCTACGATGTGCGGGAGTGCTGATGACAAGACCATGACGGCTAGATCGACCTGCCCACCAAGTAGATCCATGGCCATGGCAGAGGCTCCTTTGTATGGGACATGCATGATATCCAGCCTATCCGGCCATCTGGGCGTGATCGACTGGCACGAGCCGGCAGGCACTGTGGCTGGCGAGTCGCTGCCGACGAACGGGAAGTTCAGCGTGGCCGACCCGCGCCACCCCGGGCCGGCCAAGCATAACAACGAATTTCCGGATCGTGCCGTGGGACTAGGCCGCCGGCGCCGTCACCAGCGCCCACGGCACCGGCCAGTGCGTGCAGGACCCGCGTGCGTCGACCGGCTTCCTGGGCGCCGGCAAGTACCGCGTTACTCGCTTCGACGAGCCGACCGCCACCGTGATCGCGCGCAGCGACACAGGCCAGGGCGCCTATGCCGTGGCGGACCCGCGCCCTGGTATGCGGCGCGAGCTCGGGGACCACTACCTGACCGGTCGCCACTACGGCGTGATGTCATGGGACCAGCCCAGCGGTGCGGTCTCGGCAGCTGCTTGCGACAACGGCAGGTGGTCGGTAGCCGATCCGCGCCTGTCGGCGCTGAGTGACAAGCTCGTGGCGATCATCCGCGCGCTGGATGGTCAAATGCCAGAGGGATTGGCCACGAACTGACTGACTTGGCGGGCATCGAGGCAATCATACGGCTACGGCGCGGCCGCCCACGAGACCAAAGACGGCCTCACGCGGCATCGGCCTCCCCAAAAATACCCCTGTACCTGGTCACATCCGTTATCAATCAACCATGCCAATTGCTCTGCAGTCTCAACTCCTTCTGCCACAACTGGAATCCCTAGCGATCGCCCAATATCAATGACAGCATGCACGATAGTCTGACTCTCATGCCGACCGAGAACGCCGCTTACGAACGTGCGATCGATTTTAATCTCGTCAAATGAAAATCGTAACAAATAATTCAGCGAAGAAAAGCCTGTCCCGAAATCGTCCAGCGCGATCTGTACGCCAAGATTACGTAGCTTTTTAAGTATCTCAACATTGCCTTCAGAAGGCTCAAGCAAAGTCGTCTCAGTCACTTCGAGTATCAACCGCTCGGGCTGCAAGCCGCTGTCCGCAAGGATCTCTGATACATGCTCCGGCAGATCAGAAGTAATCTGCAACGGTGAAATATTCACCGATACTTTGACGTCGCTCGACCAGCCAGTAGCTTCCCGGCAAGCTTCGCGCAGTGCCCACATTCCAATGGGGACAATCATTCCGTTTCTTTCTGCCAGTGGAATAAATTCCGCAGGTGGGATTGGGCCGAGTTGCGGATGATTCCATCGCAACAACACTTCCAAGCTCGTGATCCTTCGTTCTGGAACGATGACGATCGGTTGATAGGCGAGTGATAGCTCACCGAATCGAAGGGCATTTTTGAGATTCAACTGTGGAAGGGAACTCTCAATAGCCACACGCGTATCGATCGATGGTGAATATATTCGCCATTTTTCGCGCGAGTTAAATTCAACACTGCATCTAGCGATATTTGCATTCCGTAACAAGCCGTCAACGCTAAGCTGTCGGAAGGAAGCAATGGCCAGCCCTATAGTTACTTCGAGGACCACACTCGTCCCGTTCACAAGATATGGTTCGTGAAGCGTTTCCACCGCGTGCTTCAGTAGCAAACTTAGTGTATCCACCGACTCCGTCACGGGCAGCAATGCGGCAAACTCATCCGCTCCGAAGTGGGCGAGCATGTCAGCACCTGGAAAAGCCAGGCTAAGACGATCGGCGAATTGCCTTAGTAGCACATCGATGTCACGGTGATCCGATGAGTCGCGCAATTTGTTGAATTCATCTATGTCAATATGTGCCAGCACCGGGCAGGAGCCTCCAATACGATATTGGTCCAGTTTTTGCGAGAGGTAGAAACGCAATGCTTGGCGATTGGGCAACCCGGTTACAAGCTCGTGATTCGCTCCATAGGAGAGCATTTGATCGCGTTGGATGATCGCCGATATGCCGATCGCAAGATCCTGCAGAGGGCCCAGGTCCTGCTCGGACATAGACCGCGGTTTGGTGTCGATCACGCATAGCACACCTAGCGCTCGACCCTCTGTGTCCTTCAAAGCGACGCCTGCGTAAAAGCGAAAGCCAAAGGGACCCGTCACGAGAGGATTACTTTCGAAGTCGGGATGTCGAGAAGCATCCTCTACGATCATCACGCCACCTGGCCTCAAACTGCAACGAGCGCAAAAGGAATCTTCACGTGGCGTACTCATTCCCTGCGGCACCCCCACGGCGGAAAGGGTCAATGCGCGCTCCCCCGCGATCAGCGAAATAGCAGACATCGGCGCATCGTACATACGGGCAGCAAGTCGAGTAAAGGCGCCGAACCGTGGATCGGGGGGCGCCTCAAGGTAGCCCGTGCTGTACAGGGAGCGCAAGCGCTCCAGCTCGTCGTCAGCAACCGGAAACGACGGCATCGCATCCGCCGCGGGAATCGCCCGTGCGTCGAGATTCAACGCTGGCGCATCCTCATGAGAGTCTTCTTTACGCATCCTTTCCTCCCAGTCGACCGGTAGGTGAGGCCTGTAGCGGTGATGCTACCACGGCACGCCGGATCGCGGACCGACCACGCCGCAGCGGACCGGGGAAATGTGCATCCGTCGTCAACCAAGATCAAGCAGACAGGCATACCGTCTGGCCAGCGAGTTGGGTAGTGGAGCATGACGAAGCTGCTAGCGGGTTTTGTCGTGGTGGCGGCCGGCTCGCAATCGGAAACAGCTGAGACTCTTCATGCCCCATTCTTCGGTGGGGTGGTGTCTCAGGATGCCTCCTGCTAGAAACCATCACCGGATTCCGCCCTTGCCGTCCGATGCCTACTTCGACCGCGATGACCGTATCGCCGACCTGAGCCTGCAAAGCTCAGCGTCTTGGTCAGCCCTTTTGGCAGTCTGGGGGTGATCAGCGTGAGAGGGCGGGAAATGGGAAAGCTGCCCGGGCGCACGTTCTGGCTGGTTGCCTCGATACCGTCCACCGGCAGCAGCTTGATTGACGCGCCGGCCTTCGCCTTGCGTTCCGCCTCGCCGACAAAGACGTAGACTAACGCACCCGGTGTATCGGCAATCGCCTTGATGCGCAGTGCGTTATCGCCGATCCAATCGCTGTGGCTGAATATCTTCATACTGGATGCCCAGCTATCGCACGAACAGTTCGGACGATCTCCGGTTGGCTTCGTCTGCCAGGACCTGAATAGGGACATCTCGGCCGCCGACCCGCTTCCAGTTCGTGATCTGTGTTTCGGTCTGTTTTCTGCTGCAAGCCCCCCGTTGCCTCGCCAGGCGCGCCATCACTGTGACCGGGCTGTGCTCGAGAAAGCGTTCCATCACTGCCTCCAATGCCACGCCATTGCCTCCGATTCCGAGTTGATAAAACCAGAGGGTGCCTGAACTTTCGTCACCTTGAAAGGGGTGGCTCTTAGACGACCACCAGCGAGATATCGCTGACTGACAGGATGCTCTCCCTTAGGCTCTCAATTGTGTGCGGCTGCACACCCCACCGTCCATGAGGCGCAATGAGGATTAGGTCACACCCTCTTTCCTCGGCGGTCGCCATGATGACTTTTACGATTCGATCGCTGTTGACGTAGGCCGTTTCACATTTGATCCCAGCTGCGCTCGCCTTCCTTACTACCCCCTTGAGGTACCTGTCGGCATGATGCTGCGCGTCCTGCGCGAGGCGATCTTTGATGGGCGCTGGCGCTCCGACCGGGAAGGCGTGGGAGCCGCAATGAAGCACTGTCATTCTGGCATCCGTTTCTTGGGCAAATGTGATGACCTTTTGGAACGTGCTATCAGATAGTGGCGAGCCATCAACCGGCAACAGAAAATGCTTGAACATGCAGTTCTCCTTGCAAGTGGTTTGGACTTTGCGAAATCAATGAATTTCATGTCCACGAAGTCATCAGGTCGCTGTCACTAAGTTGTGTCGACGATCCTCTCTAAGGGAGTGATCGCAGAAGACGTTGCATCTGTTTGGTGGTTCTATGCACTTCGCAGCATGGTCTGGATCGGATAGATTGATCGGTACGGTGACTTCTATGCGGAAGGTGGACGCAAGTGGCTAACAAAGCGGTCCGTGCGTCGAAGTGCTGATTGATGCGGGTGGCGATCGCGAACTGCGCGAAACGCCAGTGGCCCGCCAAGCCAGATGACTCAGCTTTGACAGGTCTTGGAGGCGATCTCGCGCCACGATTGCCCCTGGCGTGGTCCAGTATGCTGAATATAAAAAAGAAAGGCGACCGAGCTTTTCGGTTCGCCTACTAGGCCAAAGATGGACCTATTGTGACCCCATAAGAAAGCATATACCACGCTGATTGGCTGGCGATCCACCATTTGGTAGGGAATGAAATTGGAATCATATCTATCGTTGCACCATATTGGAACATAAATAACATCGATTTGGCACATCAATGCAATGTGCGCAATGAATTATGACGCGCATGTGAATATTCATTGCGCGTCTGTTAGTAAAAAATACAAGAATACGTTCTTGTTAAATGCAAAATGTTCCGCTCGCCTTATAGTGGAAGGAATAAATTACCAGCTTTACGTTACCCCCACAACGTTGGGTGGCGCACCGAATCACTTCGCCGATACTGCTGTACATGGACTCATCCCCGTGGGCCATCGTCAGATTGGCAGGCGGTCCAAAATCGGGTCGCCTGCATCTCTTCAACGATGTCTCACCCGACAGACGCAGCATTTATGCGCGGTGTGATCGGCAATGGGAAGCGGCTGGATTGCGTTACCAGTGCGGCACGTACGTCCAAGGAGAAAGCAGCCTACGCAGAGTTACGCAGAGTTACGCAAGGAGTAGGGGTCAATCTTGAAGATGTAGGGTGAATAGAAGAATAGTTTCCGAAGAAAAACCTCGTTAGGGTGGAAACAATCATGGGTCGGTCTTGCCGGCGGGTAGCAGGGGTGCCTATGTGGCCGTTTGCTGCGAGGCGTGCAAGAAAGGTGGCGGCTGCCGCGCCTGCAGGCGCGGCAGGCCTTCCTCGTGGCTTCACGTTGACGGAATTGCTGATCACGGTGGTCATCGTCGGGATCCTTGCGGCTATTGCATATCCGTCCTATACGCAATACGTGATCCGGAGCAATCGCTCCGCAGCCGAGAGTTTCATTCTAGCGGTTGCCAGCCAGCAGGAGCAGTACAGTCTCGACGCGCGCCAGTATGCCACCACCATGGCAACGCTCGGCTACGCCACCCTCCCGACCGAGGTAGCGAAGAACTACACGGTAACGGTAACCGCCAACAATGTCGCGGTACCGCCTAGCTATACCGTTACCGCCACGCCCATCGGCGCGCAGGCTGCCAGCGACACCAAGTGCCAGAACCTTACCGTGAACCAGGCTGGCACCAAGGGCATGAGCGGCACCGGCTCGGTGGCCGACTGCTGGTAAGGGCGCATCATGGACGCGCGCAACATGCCCCGCCGACCAGACGCCCTGGGCTTGCAGCATACCTTGGTCAACGGATTTACCCTGATCGAGCTGATGGCCACCGTGACGATTGCCGCCATCCTGATGGCGGTCGCAACGCCGTATTTTCGCGACTTTGTCCTGGGCCAGCGGATCCGCGCGGCCTCCTACGATATTGCCTCAACGCTAACATATGCGCGCAGCGAGGCGATCAAGCGAAATAACAGCGTCACCATCGCACAGGCATCGGGCGGCTGGCAATACGGCTGGACCGTCAGCACTGGTGCTGCCACGCTCAGCCAGCACGAGGCACTGCCCGGCGTGACCATCATCGGCCCGGCTGGCGCGGTTGTCTATAACGGTAGCGGCCGCCTAGTTGCCGCGGTCAATCCCTTCGGCATCAGTGCGGCGGGCAGTACAGCATCGCCGCGCTGCGTCAACGTCGACCTGAGCGGGCTGGCGAGCAGCCTGGCCGGGAGCTGCTGATGCGCCGGCCGCTCCCCCATCGCAGCCAAGCGGGCTTCGGCCTGATCGAGGCGCTAGTCACGCTGATCGTGCTGTTGGTAGGCCTGCTTGGTCCAGTGGGCTTGCTGCTAGCAAGCCAGCGCGCGGAGATTGAGTCCTATCAGCGCGCGCAGGCCTTGATCCTGTTGCAGGACATGGTCGAGCGCATCAACGCCAATCGCTCGGCCGCAGGCTGCTATGCGGTTACCACGGATACCGTCAATGGTCTTCCTTATCTCGGAACCGGGGCGGCGGCGGCGCTCCCCTGTGCGCTCGGCACGGTCCAGGCCTACACCCTGGCCAACAGTGACCTCGCTGCCTGGAGCAATCTGCTTGCCGGCGCTGCAGAGAGCAGTAGCGCAGGAAATTCTGGCGCCATGATTGGCGCGCGCGGCTGTGTCAGCTTCGACGCGGCCTCGGGTATTTATCTGGTAAGTGTGGCTTGGCAGGGTAAAGGGAAGACGGCGGCCCCGACCGCCGGGCTGGGCTGCGGCAAGGGGCTGTACGGCGACGAGGCTCTGCGGCGCGTGGTCAGCACAACACTGCAGATCGCGAACCTGTACTGAATTTCGCTGACAAACATGGCTGCGCTGCGCAGCGCTGCGTCCACGTACACTCTGGTGCAAAAGGACGGGGTGACACCGGCCGCGTTGCGCCGCTATATCGAGCGCATCTACTTCGTCAGCCCTTGTAACCGCTTTGCCGCCGGCGCTACCACCTGCACCGCCGGCGCGGACGGCGGCAAGCCGGTGCCGACGCTCAAGCGGCTGGAGATCGCGGCCGTGGCCGGCATCACCGGTTTTGTCACGACGCCGTTGGTGGACGGCATCCAGAACCTGCAACTGGACTACGGCATCGATGCCACCGGCACGGGCGTGCCAGCTACACCGTTTGTCACCGCGCCCGCGCTGGCCGACTGGCCCAATGTGATGACGGTGCATGTCAGCCTGTTGGCACGCAACACGGAGGCATCGAGCTTTGTCGACAGCACCTTGTCAGCCAGGACATTCAATATGGGCGTGTCCGGCTCGGTCGGGCCCTTCTCGGATAAGTTCAAGCGCCACGTTTATACCGGCACCGTGCAGGTCATCAATCTGAGCAGCAGGCGGGAATGAACAGGCTGCGCCGCCCCAATCGTCGTAGCGGTAAAGAGGCGGGCGTGAGCCTGCTGGTAGGGTTGGTCATGCTCGTCGTGTTGAGCCTGCTGGCAGTCTCGGCGGTTCGCTTGGGTAACTTGAATCTGAGGATCGTGGGCAACCAGCAAGTCAAGAACGAGGCCACTGCGGCAGCGCGACAAGCGATCGAGAAGGTGATGGGCACCGTGAGCAGTTTCGCCACGCCCATCGCGCAGAGTTTCAGTATCGATATCAATAACGACGGCGTGGCGGACTATACGGTCCAGACCGCCGCACCCGTCTGTCTGCAGATGGTCGCCGCGGATGGTTACAGTGTTGACTTCGCCGCGTCGGCGCCGCAAGACACCTACTGGGACATCAGCGCGGTGGCAACCGATAACCGCACCGGCACCACTGTTACCGTGCACCAGGGCGCCAAGGTGCGTATGGCTTCAACGGCGACCTGTCCGTGACTCGCAGCACACAGAACTCGGGGCCATCGTGACCATCCTGAAACTACTACGGCTGATGATCACGGCCGCCTTGGCCGTGCTCTCCACAGCCAACGGCGCCAGCATTGATTATTCAGACGACACCTTTATCTACAATCAGCCGCCAGGGGTAAAATCGCCGGCGCCGAATATCCTCATCATCCTGGACAATACCCCGAACTGGGCAAGAAACTCTCAACAATGGGCCACTTCAACCCAGGGCGGTGCGGAGCTGGCGGCCATCCAGCAGTTTGTCGCAGGCCTTAAGCAGCAGGCCAATATCGGTCTGATGATGTTCACCAACCTAGGCAGCAAGGTGGATGGCGCCTATGTGCGCTTCGGCGTGCGCGATCTGAGTGTGCAGGCCAATAGCTTGGCGTTTCAGGCTATCGTGAGCAGCATCAATCCCAACCAAAGCGACGAGAAAGTTTGCCAGAACTGTGGCGATTATGCCAACGCACTCTATGAGACCTGGCTCTACTTCACCGGCGCTTCGGCCAGTTGGGCCGGGATGGACCCACTTGCCGACTACGCTGGCAACGCAGGCACCAACCAGGACAAGCTGACCGCCTATGCCAAGGGCATGTCCAGTGGATTCGCCTACAAGGGTTCCGCGAACGGATCGGGCTACAACGGCCCGATCGGTACTGGCTGCGCGAAGTCCTACGTCATTTTTATTGGCAACAATGTAAGAGGGGGCTGCCGCCCACGCCAGGCGCCACGGATCCGGCGTCGACGACGCTCACAAAATACAAATACTCATCTTCGCCCGATGTTCCATCAGCGTGGGCCCGTTTCCTGCACCTGCGCCCTGACCTGGGTGCGGGAAGCGCCGCTGCCGTCATCGGGTCGGTTACCACCTACACCATCGACACTTACAATGCACAGCCGAATGCCGGTTTCACGGCCATGATGAAGAATATGGCCCGAAACGGCGGTGGCGATTATTTCCAGGCCGGCAGCCAGGCAGCGATAACGACGGCACTGAACGATATCCTGAGCCGGATCCAGGCGGTGAACTCCGTGTTCGCCTCGGTATCGCTACCGGTCTCGGTGAGCGTGCGCGGCACCTACCAAAACCAGGTCTATCTGGGCATGTTCCGGCCCGATGCCGATGCCAGGCCGAACTGGGTCGGTAACCTGAAGCAATACCAGTTGAGCGCCGATACCTCGGTCTCGCCGCCCGTCGTGTTCCTGGCCGACAGCCTTGGCGCCACAGTGGAGAACAAGACCACGGGCTTCGTCAACCCGAGTGTTGTCAGCTTCTGGACCAAGGCTTCGACCTTCTGGGATCCGAACTATTATGTGAACTCGCAGGGCCTGGGCGGCAACTCCGATTCACCGGACGGCGATTTGGTGGAAAAGGGAGGGGCAGGTCAATACCTGCGCACCACCTTCGCAAGCAGTCAGGCGAGCCGCAACGTCTACACCTGCACCAGTAGCTGTGGCGCCGGCTCGTATCTGTCCGGAACGCTGTTCAGCACTGGCAATGCGTCGATCGTCAACACGATGCTTGGCCTGCAAAGCACGGATCTTGCCGAGCCGGTCATTAATTGGGTGCGCGGGGGCAATAGCAAGACAGATAGCACCACGAACTTGCCTGACGACCCGCCGGTGGTCAATCCGAAAAGCCCGCCTATCTACAATATCCGCGGTTTTTCCCACGGCGACGTACTGCATTCCCGCCCCGCGGTAATCAACTACAACCGGAGCGCCGACGACGTGGTGGTCTTCTACGGCGCCAACGATGGGATGCTGCATGCGGTCAAGGGCGGCCAGGGAACGGCCGGCGGCAGCGAACTGTGGAGTTTCATCGCGTCCGAGCATTTCCCTCAATTCAGCCGGATGTACAACCATTTCCCGACAATCTCCTCGTCTAGCCCCAAGCCCTATTTTATCGATGGCTCGGCCACGGTCTACACCTACTCATCCGCTGGCGACGGCACGATCGACTACACACGTAACGATAAGGCCTATCTCTTTCTGAGCATGCGTCGCGGCGGCCCGTATCTCTACGCGTTGGACGTCAGCAACCCGATCGCGCCAAAGCTGTTGTGGAAACACAGCAGTGCGGAAACCGCATTCAAGGAAATGGGTGACACCTGGTCCGAGCTACGTGTAGCCAGATTGCGGGCCTCGGCAGATCCAGTCCTGATCTTCGGCATGGGCAACGACCACGTCGCGAATGACACGGCTCTGCAAGGCACCGCCAGCGTGGGACGAGGAGTGATGATCCTCAATGCAAGGGACGGCTCGATACTTTGGCAGGTTGACCACAGCACGGTTTCCGCGATGGCCTACGCCATACCCGCCAGTGTCGCACTGTACGATTCCGACCGGGACGGCTATATCGACCGCATCTACGGGGCCGATACCGGGGCCAATATCTGGCGCATCAACGTCGGCGACGCCTCTCCGGCAAACTGGACCGTCACGCTGCTGGCCTCACTTGGCGGCAGTGGGGCCAATGCGCGCAAGTTCCTCTATGCGCCGGACATTGTTCCGGCCAGCGCGCTGAACCCGACCGATACCCTGCTGATTGGCTCGGGCGATCGCGAGCACCCGTTCGACACGGCGGTCCAGAACCGCTATTACATGATCAAGGACGACCACAGCCTCTATGCCGTACGCTCGAGCCCGATCGTGGAAGGCGCGGCGGGAAGCACGACCGGTGTTGCCGGCCAGCTCTATGACGCCACCGCCAATCTGGTGCAAGTCGGCACGACCGACCAGATCGCGGCCGCCAAGACGGCACTTGCCGTGGCGAGTGGATGGTATGTCACGCTAGGCGCGGGAGAGAAAGTCGTCAGCGGCTCGACGACGCTGGCCGGTACCGTCATATTCTCCACCAATACGCCGGCCACTGCGGCCACCAACACTTGCACCGGCAATCTTGGCGAGGCCCGCATCTATATGCTGAACTATCTCACTGGCGCCGCTACCTTCGACGTCAATGGCAGCAGCACGCTGACCACCGTTGATCGCTACGAGGTGCGCCCTGGTGGTGGCTTCCCGCCGACGCCCGTATCCGTTTCGGTCAAACTGGGTGACAATATCTATCAGATGGCCATCAGCGGCACCCAGGTAATTGCGCCACCCGGTCCAAAGCTTGGGCGTCGCTACCGAACGTACTGGCGCAGGGTGATCGACTAGCGGGAATGGGGGGCGACGGTAGATCGCGTTCTGTCTCCTGAATTTTCGACTCCTGTGTGACGTAGGATCGCTCGTCCCCCATCAAAGTTGCCCCCCGGTCGCTCGCCTAGACCTGCCTATCTCGGAAGAACTAAGGCAGCCCCCGAGAGCTAGTCGGTCGAATAGAGCCGGATTCAGGCGAAAAATATACGGCTCCGCGGAGCCATGGCCAGCACCGATCGCACTGTCAACTCACCGCAAACCGGTTGCGCCCAGATTTCTTGGCTCTGTAGAGGGCTTCTTCGGCGGCATCGACAATGCTCCCGGAATGAAGGCTCTCCGCTAGGCCGATACTGACGGTAACACCGAGCCGATGACCATTGGCCGCGGTGATCTGCAGTTGTTCGATTTGATGACGAATGCGTCTAGCGGTGCCAATTGCGTTTTCGACGGGGGTCCCGACTAGAATGAGGCCGAATTCATCGCCGTCGACGCGTGTCGCGATATCGACGTCGCGAATCCCCTCGCGGCAAACGGAGCCAACAGCGCGGATCACCTGGTTCCCTGCGGAATATCCATGGGTACTGTTGATCTGATTGAGCAGGTCGATGTCGACGAGGATCAACGACAACGGGTGTTGCAAGTGGCGGCCACGCGTCACCTCGTCGCGCAATGCTTCGGTGAAACGCCGCCGGTTTCCCAGCCCTGTCAATGGATCCGTGTCGGTGGTTCGACAGGTTATTGCATACAGTTGACCATAGGCAAACAGGGCGGCCATACTGGCCACGGCGAACGGTATGGTGAATTCCGCATATCTGACGTTCTCGAATCCCGGTCCCCAGCCGAAGCAAGCTAAGACCAACGGCAAGGCGACGATGAGCAGCGTCAATGCAACGTTAGCGCCGAACACGAAACCTCGCATCATCAGTAGCGGCATGGCGAGGAAATAGGCGAAGCCGGAAATTCCGTAGCTGGCGGCGCCCTGCAGGTGGCTCAGTATCAGTACGAATCCACTCTCCCAGGCGAGAATCGTCATCGATGCTGCCAACCACGCTAATGGCCAAGGCACGCGGAAAGCCAGCGTCGCGAGATACGGCAACGCGGAGGGGAGAAAAACCGCGCGTAGCCAGACCGTGTGTTGTGCGCCCGTCGGATCGTGGGCGTAATCCCATGCCCACAAGGCCGTTCCCATCGCTGCCACGACGCTGGTCATCAGCGCATTCGTCGCACGGTGTTCACGATACTCAATATCCCGGAACCGTTGATCGGCCCCGAGGGCTGAGGCGATCCGCGCCGTTGTAACACCCATGCCCAGACTCCCCGGCAGGCTCATTGTTAAGCGTCGATCGCTGGCATAAAGAAGGCAGGCATCTTCGGCGTCGTGGGTCCAGTTCGAGTTGTCGGAATCCGGCTCGAACATGGCTTCAAGAATGGCTGGTTTTTTCCCCTTTTTCAATGGCTGATTTTTGCGTTTCCGACATGCGCATTGAGCGCGCAGTAACCGCCAGCGGAACCGGTCTGGCGAGGGAGCGGAGGGCGATGAGAAGTTGATGGCTTGAGAGTATGTGCGAGTGAAGCGATGGCCGAACAGAGGGAAGGTGAGAGCCGACGAGAAGGGGAAAGACATTATCGGGTCAGGGAACATTCCATTACACGGGCGCCACTCAGCAGTCGTGGAAGGGGCTGCAACCGACCTCCCATAGCCGCTGCAGCGTCGCGTCTTGATGGCCGCGGGCGGCCTATGTCTGCGCGTTGCCTAGCACGGCATGAAACATGGGTTGGCGTCGCGTCGGCTCGCCCCCTTGTTTTGCTGGCACTAAGGCCAGATAGCCCAGAAATGTGCCACTCTCGGACGTTCCCCAAGAGGTAGTGCATTGGGTTGAAACGCAGCAATCCGGCAGGCTGATCTCTGCAGCAAAGGCGATCGCACTCACGGGAATTCGGATGACCAGGTCGTCGCCTACGATCTGGCACATGGTGTCGACGGTCATGGTTGCATCCCCTCGACAGTAGGGGCCGTGATACCCGGCGTTGTCGGCTTTCGTCCACGCAATACACTTCGGACTTGCTCGATACCCCGATGTGTTACTAGGATGGTTAGTGGAGTCTGCCGACTATGCGGCATCCGGCGGATCTCATCCAACACGGATTGCTTGGGAGCAACCCTATGTCGATCGAAATGTACCGGGGTTACATAATCGAGGGCCTCGCCAATCCAACGGGGGATGGCTTGTACGAATCGTGGGGATTCGTGCGAAATGGCGATCAATCGGCTCCTCAGTCTTTTGCAGAGTCTGCGGTGGCGCTCGGATGCTACGCAACCAGCCAATTCGCACAGGATCACGCAATTCTCTGGGCGCGGCGATACGTCGATAATCTGGTCGCCTGCATCGGCCAATAGTGGCTTGCGCCCGGGCTTTGTCACGTTGGCCAGTGCATAGCGTAAGATTCCACCGATGCAAAAGACAAAGTCGCTCGATCACGGCCATCGGTTTCCGGCGGCGATCATCAGCCAAGCTGTGCGCTGGTACTTTCGCCTTCAACTGAGCCTGCGCGACATCGCCTTTGGCTGCCTTGCCTACTACCAGGCGGCAAAGACACCCTCCGTCCGCTTCCAACGATATCTTTTCGCCGTAGTCGCTAGCCTGGCGGTCTACGTCACCACCACATGGGGGCTTTGGGCTATCGGTGTCCCAATCGAGAACGGAACAGTGCGATGTGGTCTCATGTCGGAGACCCCTGCGCGGATGCGGCGAGCGGCACGGCGTCGAAGTCGGCCAAGCAGACCGTTGCGCACGCGTCGCGCACGGCCAAGACCTAACGCCTGAAGCCTGCGTCGGTTGTTCCACCTCCGCCGAAAACTAGAACGACGCAGGATGCTCTTCGAGTTGCTGTCCCATTCACGTTATATGCGCGGATCCCTCATCAGGCCATCGCGCGCTATCGATACCCATACCGACACCTTTTCGAATCGCACAGAGATTGCCCGTTAGGCCTAGCAGGCTTGGGCTTCCGTCCCCAAAAGCAAAGGCGACAGCCTTCGCTCCCGCAGCGTTAAAAAAAGGGTGCGACGCGGGAAGATGCCCCGCACCCTTTTGGAGTTCGGCGAGGGTCATTCCCGCCGAGGTTCCAAGTCTGGCGGGCCGTAACTAAAAAATGTACCCCGCGTCAGCAGGGACTTATTTGCGGTGAGGCCGCTCTCGCCCATCGGAACCTGACGGCGTGGACAATGCGGATTTGATTGGGGTTTCAGCGGCACCCCTTTCAAGGTGACGAAAATTAGGGCACCCTCCGTGCTCTCGAACAGAAACCGGAGTCAATGGCGTGATAGTGGACGCAGTGGTGGAACGCTTTCTCGAACACAGCCCGATCAGCGTGATGGCGCGCCTGGGGTTGCAACGCGCCCTTGATCCGGCCTGGATCGACCAGTTGTTCGAGCAAGAGCGTGAAACGCAGTACACGCGGGAGCTATTGTTCTCGACGACGGTGGAAATCATGTCACTGGTCGCCGTGGGGCTGCGCCCGTCGGTGCATGCGGCGGCCAAGGCCAGTCCGGCGTTGCCGGTTTCCATCACCGCGCTGTACGACAAGATCAGCCGGACCGAGCCCGGACTGGTTCGTGCCCTGGTGCAAGGCAGCGCGCGGCGGCTGGGGCCGGTCGTGCAACCGATGTTGCGCAAGCAGCCGCCCTCGGTGGACGGCTATCGCCTGCGCATCGTGGATGGCAGCCATTTGCCGGCGAGCGAAAAGCGCCTGAAACCATTACGTGGGTTTCGGGGCGCGGCCTTGCCGGGGCAGTCATTGGTCGTCTATGACCCGGACACAGCGATGATCGTTGATCTGGTGCCCTGTGAAGATGCGCATGCCCAGGAGCGGGCCATCATGGAAACCCTGCTCGCATCGGCTCAGCCGGCCGAGCTGTGGATCGCCGATCGCAACTTCAGCACCCGGGCGATTCTTGCCGGCTGGCAGCGTCGCGGCAGCGCCTTCATCGTGCGGGAGCACGGCCGCAATCCGAGCCCCAGCGAGCTGGAGCCGTTACGCGAAATGGGCCGGGTCGAAACCGGCATCGTGTACGAGCAAGCGGTCAGCATCCCAGATGAATCGAACGCGCCGCTGGTGCTGCGGCGCATCGAGCTACATCTGGATGGCGCCACCGAGGACGGTGACACCGTCATCCGCCTGCTGACCAATGTCCCGGCCGCCCATCTGACGGCCGAGGCCGTCGCCCGGCTATACCGGCGACGCTGGAGCATAGAGAATATGTTTCAGCGGCTGGAATCGGTGCTCAACAGTGAGATTCGTTCGTTGAGCCAACCGCGCGCGGCGCTGCTGGCCTTCGGCGTGGCGGCGCTCGCGTATAACGTACTGAGCGTGATTGCGACTGCGGTGAGAATCCGGCATGAGCTGGATACCAGCGACATCGAGCTCTCACCGTATTACCTCGCCAGCGAAATCCGGGCAACTTATGCCGGCATGATGATCGCGGTGCCGCCCGAGGTGTGGCAGGCCTATGACCTCCTCACCCCAGCTCAGCTCGGTCGCGAGTTGATCAAGATGGCGACGCACGTTGATCCCCGCGCGATGCGCAAACATACGCGGGGACCGAAAGCGCCGAAGAAGAAAGGCTATGTGGCCGGATGCGTAGCACGGCGGCATGTTTCTACCGCCCGTGTCATCAAGGCTGGACGTGTCGTCTAATCACCTTGAAAGGGGTGGGTTTCAGCGGGGCACTGCCCGGCAACCTGCGTGGATGCTAGGCCCCTACCCCGGTAAATTGCAGTGAAATCAAAGGGACCCCTGCATACGCAATTCTCGGCGGACCTGGAGGGCGAGCGGGCGCTCGCGGACCTGCGGACCGAACTGGCGATGGCGCAAGCGCGGGCGCAGGAGACGGCCGTGGCCGGCGCCGAGGCACGGGCGCGGCTGCAGGCCGAGCGCGACACGCTCAGTCGGCAACTGGCGGAGGCAGAACAGGCGCTTGAGCATGGCGAGACGGCACGGGGAGGCCTGGGCGCCGAACTCGAAGCGGCGCTGCGTCGGGCCGAGCGCGCTGAAGTGGAAGTCCACTGCGACGCGCCGCCTGGCAACTACCAGGCGCCAGTTGCCAGCGACCAAAACCAAGTTCAAGTTCAAGGCGGGGCCGGCCTGAGGAGGAGGGGGCGAGGATTTGTCCACCGCGCCACGGGATAAGCCTGTGGACAGGGGTAATCGTCCAAATCGTGCAAAATCTGGCGGTAGTAGCGTGGAGAGCCGCTTGCTGTAAGGCTCGACGGTTCCCGGGCATTCTCCCATTCGGTGATCTCGCAATTCATTGATCCACATGGATTTTCAGGATCAAACCGCCAGATTTCGCACGTAAAGTACGACTACCCCTTGTATGGCTTCATATATCGCAGGATGGGTAGTCTCCGGACTGCGCTGTTGGTTCCGACAAAAGAGCATCAGTATTCCAGCAATCGCATCGGCAACCTGGCGTGGAATACCGGTCAGATGCAGACAGTGCTCGATCGGCAAGTGAAACGACGGCAGCCCGTGGCACCCGAGTCGTTCGGGCGAATCGCCCCAACACGGCTAGAGGGCATCAATCTTCGGGGCGTCTTCCGCTTCCCAGTTGAGCGCTACGTCGGACAACTACTGCCGTCACAAACTGCACCCAAAACAAGCGCTGCGGGCTGAAATCGAACTCGCAATGACGCCGTTTGCGGTTGATCGATGGCCAAACAGAAATCCTCTATTAATCAATAGCTTACGAGGACACGTCCGCGCTGATGCTGGGCTTGCGAACCGTCGCAAATTGCACCGAAATCAAAGCTACCCCAAGAGCTGGTGGAAGATGTCCGGGCGCTGGCCAAGATCCGCAAGCCGTTGGCGCAGATGCATGATGAAGTGCGTGAAATTGTTGGCCAGCGGAACGCGCCGATGGCCCCGGAAGTCAGGTTGATGCCCTGGGGCCGCTCCCTTCGCGTTGGTGCCGGCGCGGCTCACGATGCTGGCTGGCGGCTCGTCGCGGTAGTGTAGTGGGCAGCGAGGGTGCCGGGGGCACATCAGTATTGGTAGTGCAGCGAAAGATCGACGACCGTATTGGTCGCCTTCTGCGTGATCGGACTGTGCGCCGCCGAGTCAGCGAGTTGGCCGACCGCAACGTCGCCGGTGACAAACCAATGTTCGCGAAAGAACCAGATCGCGGAGATGCCCGCGCCGTATGACTTGAGGCCCGCATCGGCCTTGTATTGCGGATAGCCCGAGCGCGTCGCCTGAGCCGAGGTGACGCCGAACCACCGGCTCATGTAGCGCGCATCACCGAAGGTGACGGTAGGGCCGGCAAACCAGAAAAAGCGCTCCGAGCTGCCGGGCAGCGGCAGGTAGGCGCCGATATCGCCGATCCAGCCGTCGGTGCCGCCCAGGCTGCGCCGCACATCGATGCGCACCACCAAGGGGAATGACGCCGACACCACATACTCGCCAAAGAGCTTGGTCTCAACTGCAAAATTGATGTTGCCTAGTCCGTTGAGACGGCCGGGATCGTCGGCCATGCGCCGGCCCAGGTTGTAGCCTATCGCCACCCCCGCGCGCCAGTGGTCCGCCCGCAGCAGGTTCACGCCGATGCCCTCACCGGCGGAAACAAAGAACAGGTCGCGGTAGCGGATATCGAAGCTGGGGCCCGCGAGCACGTGATAGCGCTGGGTACCTTCGTAATACGGTCGCAGGCTGGCGGCTGCCCCAACCTGGACCTGCCAGTCGGGCACCTTGGCCTCGTACAGTTTCATCAACGGGACACCGGCCGAATATTGCCACTCGGCCAGCGGCGACGGTGTCTGCGCGCGAGCGCTCAAAGCGGCAGCCGCCAGGCCCACCAGCAGGGCAGCCGGCCACCGGGCCGCGGTACCCGACGGCTCTGCTGTTGAAGATGGATTGCTGGTATCCGCCATTCGTCCTCCGTCCCCGGGCCGATTGGCCGCGCATAGAGCCGGGCCTGTCGCCGACTAGCTCCATCGAGCCTCGGCGCCCGGAGCAAAGGACATTCGGGTATGTCTTCCTGCTTCAGGATGCCACACTTACTTTGCGTTAAGACTAAAAAATCCCTGCGGCTTTTTCAAAGCGCCGCTACGCCGCGGTGGTGCGCCCGGAGCGGCGCTGCCGGCGCCGCCATACTTTGCGTTCGCCGACCTAGCGGGTTTAATCGCGAAGAAAAGCCCGGCACGAGGCGCTAGCGGCAGGGGTAGTCGCCGGTGTGGGTCAAAGGTAGCCACTCATTTTGGGTCCGACGGGACTAAATGGATGACCAATTTCAAGGTCGCGGCGAACGAAGGTCCGCACTTGGTAAGCGGCGGATTGGGGAAACATGCAATTAGAGCTGGATTGGCGCGCATCCTGGCCCTTCGCGGCTCGCCAGTTCGATGTGGTAGACCAAGCGCTGGAGGAAGGTCTGCTGACCGGGCGCGAGTGCGACAAAGGTGCAGCCGATGTGATGCATAGCACGCTCGCCTTCCCAGGCTAGACCGTGCCCGACTACCTGGAGGTCAAATTCCAGTTCGCCCTGGCTGCGAAAGTCGAGCCTGCACTTCTGCAAGATCGTTCCCACCGGTAACCGGTCCGTACACGCACCCTTGGAGCGAAGTCCCACACCGGACAGGGAGAGGTTGGCGATATCCATCGTCAGAAGGTGGGCGTCGGGCGTGTGAAGCTCAGAGCGGTAGCCCATCGCGGCGTGCGGTCGTGCGCGGGGATGGCGGCGGCGCTCGAAATGATAGAGCTTAGATGGGAAGGGTGCGGCGCAGGCCGGGCCGCCCTGATACTTGATCAGGGATGGTCTGCCGATGACGAAGTCAATCCTGACATCGCGCAGCACAGCGGAGACAGCAATTTCGTCCGATGCCAGCAGCAAATCCCGCTCGGCATCCGTTCGGCATCCGTCGAAGATGAAGGTACAAGATACGGGGTCAACCTGCAGCACGGTGGTGGCAATCTTGTAGCTGTCGCGTGCGCTTAGTCGAACAACGCACTTCAGCCAAGCGAGATCGAGCAGCACTGCACTGATTTGCATGGGAAGAGTCAATCGGTGGCGACCATCCAATGGGTCATCGCTTGGCGCTTGCGTGCTATTCGGTTGGTGCTTGGCATTGGGATTTTTGAGGCTCACGAAAATCTTCAATAGAAAAGGGAATCGACGAGAGGGCTACTTTTCGATTCTAACGGCCGTATTGGTCGGATGTGCAGGCAGCGCCAACAAAGGGCTTTGGTTGCATCGCCGCGACACGACAAATAATGGCAGAAGGCGGCAGGACTTCACCCCTAAGTAGAAGGGGCAATCAAGGAAGGCGTAGGGTAACGGGGCCTCGCGGGCGACATCGCACTCCGCGCCGAGTCGTTGGAGAATTGCAAGAGCCAGTGTCCACGCCGTGACTCCCTTGTGGAGGGTGCGGAGTTTTTATGAGAAGATTGTGCGCCAGAAGAGCCGCGAAAGACAGTTGGTCTCCGTACTGCGTCCAACTCTTTTTCACACACGCCAAAATCCAACCATGGGCAAAGCTGCTGATAGGCGTTTCGGGTTATGCCCTTAGTGGGATTCGCTTGCCTAACAGGCTGCTGAAGTACTCACCGCACAAAAGGCGAAGCTTCTTCCTACAAGGCTGAAGGCTCGCCATTTTTCACAATCCGGGAACCTGGCGTCACTTCATCGATTTTTTCGGTGATTTGACGCCCATTTCCAGCCTCATTTCCGCGATTACTGCGACTGCGGACGGATTTGTCCCAGGGAACGCATACGTACGAGGTTGTAGGCGGCCATGCTCAGCACGAACATCTGGTCGACCTTCTTCCGTCCGCGCACCATCACCTGGCGCATGCGCCCAACGGTCTTGGCCCATCCAAAACCTTGTTCAATCAGCTTGCGCTTCTGCTGCGAGATGGCATAACCCTCGCTGCGTGCGATGGCATCAGGGACGGCCGAGCGCCGCCCCGAGGTGTTTTGTGCGACATGCGGCGTCACCTTCATCTCCAGGCAAGCCTGAATGAACTCCTCCGCGTCGTAGCCCTTGTCCGCGCCCACGGTGACTTCCACATCGAGATCCTCAGCCACCTGCCTGGCATCGTTTAGCATGACCTTCGCGGCCTCGCGCTCGGCGTATCCGTCAGCATTGGTCACCATGGCGCTGACCACCAGGCCGTGGCGATTGTCGCTCAGCGTATGGCCCATGTAGCGCAACTCACTGGCGGTCTTGCCTTTGCGATAGAGCCTGGCATCGGGATCGGTCTTGGACTCGTGCGTCTCGTTACCGCGCTTGCGCCCCTTGAAGTTAGCGCCGTCGTTATCGTCATTGTCGCCGCCGTCTTTGGGCACGAAGCTCTTGTGGCCTGCCCACGCCTGAATCAGCGTGCCGTCCACGCTGAAGTGTTCGCCCGACAGCCAGTCCTTCTTCTGCGCGATGGCCAACACTTCATTGAAGAACTCGATTACCGCGTCGTGCTTGATCAGCCGTTCGCGGTTCTTGCTGAACACGGTGGGCACCCAGACCACATCATCCATGGCCAAACCAATGAACCAGCGAAACAGCAGGTTGTACTGCGTCTGCTCCATGAGCTGACGCTCTGACCGGACGCTGTAGAGCACCTGCAGCAGCATGGCCCTCAGCAACTTCTCCGGCGCGATGCTGGGCCGGCCGCCCTTGATATCGGCTTCATACATCTGCGCGAACAACCGGTCCATCTTCGCTAGCGCCTGATTGGCCATGGTGCGGATCGAGCGCAGCGGATGGGACTTCGGCACGAAATCATCCAGCCGCCGCATAGTGAACAAGCTCTCCGTGAAGGTGTCTGCGCCGCGCATGAAATCTTGGGTTGGATGGACTCCTCAGATCAACGCCTCAGCCAGTCCCCGCGCTGACGTCCGCTAGAGGTATTTCAGCGGCCTGCTAATGCTTTCTGAATAGACGGCATTCACCAGGAGACACGATGAGTCCGAAACCAGGTTTGCGGTGGTGCGCCGCGATAGCGTCCTTTTGTCTAACGACGAGCTTTGCGCCGCCGTCCTACGCGGCTTCCGTTGCCCCTGTTGCCGCTGAGAACGGTATGGTGGTAACGGCACAGCATCTGGCCACGAGGGTAGGCGTGGATGTGCTCAAGCGCGGTGGCAACGCTGTCGACGCCGCGGTGGCGGTGGGTTACTCGCTGGCCGTGGTGTATCCGGCCGCAGGCAATCTGGGCGGCGGCAGTTTCATGACCATCCAGTTGGCCGATGGCCGCAAGACATTCCTTGACTTCCGCGAGGTCGCACCAAAGGCTGCCACCGCGAACATGTACTTGGACAAGGAGGGCAACGTTATCAAGGGCGCCTCCACCAAGGGCCACCTTGCCGTAGGCGTGCCCGGCACCGTGTCCGGCATGGAGTTCGCTCGCCGGAAGTACGGCACGATGAAGCGCGCCGACCTGATTGCTCCATCCATCAAGTTGGCCGAAAACGGCTTCACGCTCGACCAGGGCGACGTGGACATGCTGCGCACCTCGACCAAGGACTTCCAGGAGGACCCGGCGTCCGGCGCGATCTTTCTGAACAAGGGGCAACCGTTCGAGGTGGGCCAGAAGCTGGTACAGCGCGACCTGGCCAAGACGCTGCGCGCGATCAGCGCCATGGGAACGGAAGGCTTTTACCAGGGCTGGGTGGGCCAGGCGATCGTCGCTTCCAGCCAAGCAGGTAAGGGCCTCATCACGCAGGAAGACCTGGACTCCTACAAGACGCGTGAACTGGCTCCGATAGAGTGTGACTACCGCGGCTATCACGTCGTGTCGGCGCCGCCGCCAAGCTCGGGTGGTGTGATCATCTGCGAGATGCTAAACATCCTGGAAGCCTATCCACTCAAGGAACTGGGCTACCACTCAGCGCAGGCGGTCCACTACCAGATCGAGGCCATGCGCCACGCCTATGTTGACCGCAACAGCTACCTGGGCGATCCGGACTTTGTGAAGAACCCGCTGGACCGCCTTCTGGACAAGAACTACGCCGCCAAGATCCGTGCCGCGATTGACACGAAGAAGGCGGGAGTGTCGAAGGACATCAAGCCGGGCGTAGAGCCGCATGAGGGCAGCAATACCACCCACTACTCGATAGCCGACAAATTTGGCAACGCCGTGTCGGTCACCTACACGCTCAACGACTGGTTTGGCGCTAAGGTCACGGCGGCCAAGACGGGCGTCATCCTGAATGATGAGATGGACGACTTCACCGCCAAGGTCGGAGTGCCGAACCTGTATGGCCTGGTGCAGGGCGAGGCCAACTCTATTGCCCCAGGCAAGCGCCCATTGTCCTCGATGAGCCCGACCATCGTCACAAAGGACGGTAAGCCGGTGCTGGTGGTGGGCACACCGGGCGGCAGTCGTATCATCACAGCCGTGCTGCAGACCATGACCAACGCCATCGACTACAACATGAACGTGCAGGAAGCCGTCGACATGCCTCGCTTCCATCAGCAATGGCTGCCGGACCTAACCAATATGGAGGACTATGCGCTGTCGCCGGATACGCGCAAGATCCTGGAGGGCATGGGGCACCACTTCGGGCCGCCGCAGCCTGCCAACCATCTGGCGGTGATTATCGTCGGCGCCCCGTCCCTCAACGGCAAGCCGGTGGGCAACAATCGCTTCTATGGCGCCAATGACCCGCGTCGCAACACTGGGCTGGCCGCCGGCTATTGATCGTCATCGCACGATGGAAGCCCGCTTCGGCGGGCATTTCTTTTTGGCTCATCACCGATTTCCGGGACGAAAACAAGGACGGTTGGGAAGCAGCCGGGCAGCTTGGCAGTAGAGTGTGCCCGCCGGCCCCACGCCGCTGTCGGCCCGGCCTAAGTGTCTCTGGCGGTCGTCGACGATTGCGTAGAGGCGAGACTCTTGTAGCGATCCCTCCCGGAGCAGCACAAGCGCGTAACCGAAAGAACCCTTCACCGGCGAAGATCAACGGTTCGCTGCGGACACTCGGATACGCCCCCAAGCCGGATCTAGCCGTTACGCTGCTTGTTTGTAAGCCTCTTCGTTTTGCCAGGCGCTAGAATGTGGACCGGCGCCTTCGAACAAAGCAGGGATATGAACTGGCTCCCTAATCGTTCCACACCGACTGCCTCAGGGCTGGAAGGTCGCCTGCTGCGCCTGGTCCCAGCCCTTGCGACGCTGCACCACTATGAAAGAGCCTGGCTGGCGAAGGATCTGTTCGCCGGGCTCGCGCTTACGGCGGTCATGATTCCGGCCGGCATGGGTTACGCCGAGGCGGCGCATTTGCCCGCCATCACCGGGCTCTACGCCAGCATCGCGGCTCTCGTCGCCTACGCCGCGTTCGGGCCTAGCCGCATTCTCGTCCTTGGCCCCGACTCCGCGCTGGCGGCGTTGATCGCCTCCATCGTGCTGCCCTTGGCTGGCGCCCACCCCGAGCGGGCGGCGATGCTCGCCGGCATGCTTGCGATCCTGTCGGGCGCGCTGTGCATCGGGGTAGGACTGTTCCGCCTTGGCTTTGTCACCGACCTGCTATCCAAGCCGATCCGCCAGGGCTATGTGAATGGCGTCGCGCTCACGGTGCTGATCGGCCAAGCGCCGAAGCTGCTCGGCTTCCAGGTGAGCGGAGACAACCTGTTGCAGGAAGCCTCGGGCCTCTTCCAGGGCCTGATGCACGGCGACCTGAACCCGGTCGCGCTCGGCATCGGCGCGGCCTGCTTACTGCTCATCCTCGGTTGCAAGCGCTGGCTGCCGCGCGTGCCCGGCATCCTGGTCGCGGTGGCGAGCGCCACCGTGGCCGTGGCGCTGCTCGACCTGGACCGGCGGGCGGGTGTCCCGGTCATCGGCTCCCTGCCGCAAGGGCTGCCGGTGCCGCGCATACCCGCTGTGTCGCTCGTTGACCTGTGCGCCCTGCTGCCCGGCGCGGTAGCGGTGGCGCTGATTTCGCTGGCCGATATCAGCGTGCTGTCGCGGATTTTCGCCGCACGCGGGCAATACGCGGTGAACCGCAACCAGGAACTGATTGCCCTGGGCGCCGCCAATTTGGCTGCGGGCCTGCTGCAGGGTTTCCCCGTGACGAGCAGTTCGTCGCGCACCCCGGTTGCCGAAGCCGCCGGCGCGCGGACGCAGCTCACCAGCGTGATTGCCGCGCTGAGCGTTGCCATGCTGCTGCTGTTCGCCCCCGGCCTCTTCCGCACCTTGCCCAATGCGGCGCTGGGCGCCGTGGTTGTCGCGGCTTGTCTCGGCCTGTTCGAGATACGCAGCGTGGCGCGTTTGCTGCGCCTGCGCCCCAGCGAGTTCGCCCAGTCGATGGCCTGTTTTGCGGGCGTCGCACTGCTCGGCGTGATCCAGGGCATCTTCATCGCGGTGGCCCTCGCCTTGCTGGCGTTCATCTGGCGAGCCTGGCGGCCCTACGATGCCGTGCTGGGCCGCGTCGACGGCCTCAAGGGTTACCACGATATCGTCCGGCACCCGGAAGCACGCTGCATTCCGGGGCTGGTCCTGTTCCGCTGGGACGCACCGCTGTTCTTCGCCAACGCGGAGATATTCCGCGACCACGTGCTGCGCGCGGTGAGCCAGGCCTCGACTCCCACGCGGTGGGTCGTGATCGCCGCGGAACCCATCACCGATGTCGACGTCACCGCCGCGCAGACGCTGGCGGAGTTGCACAAGGCATTGAGCGAATGCGGCATTGAGCTGTGCTTCGCCGAAATGAAAGGCCCTGTCAAGGACCGGCTGAAGCGCTACGGCCTGGTTGCCGCGCTCGGCGCCGATCACCTCTTCCCTACCATCGGCGTGGCAGTGGACGAGTACCTGGCGCAGCACAAAGTCGAGTGGCGCGACTGGGAAGACGAGGCAGCAGCCATTCGGCGCGGCTATTGAATTCCGCCACGCTTGGAATGCCAATTGCTGATCCCTGCTAGCGCGGGGCTGCGGAATCTCTTTGCCAGCACCTCCGGGCAATGCCGGTTTCCACCCAGCGCGACGTCCTGCCCAGGAACCCCCGGCTGTGGGCAAGATGCCAGCCAGGTAGCGTCGCGGTTGCCAGATGGCGGGAAGCGCCGATCGAGGAGCGACCGAAGGAGGTCGCTTACCGGCCATCCGCACCCGTCTGCCTTGGCGGACGGATCGCCATGCGATCTGCAGCCCCACTTTCGAACAACGGGCTTCGGCGGGAATCCGATCTGATGAGGCACGGCGCAGACGTACCCAGGCACGTTTCCTGCAAGCCACTGTCCGAGGCTTCCGCACGCGTCGCTGGGGGAGGCCCCATGGGTAGCCGGACTGGCTCGCCTTAACTTATTATTGTCCAACAACCTTTTCCGGTCGGCCCGACCGAGCTTTGAAATGCTAGCGGATATCGCCCGTCGTCAGAGCATGCCCAGCGCCGGTGCGGCGCTTCAGGGCAGCATCGTTTGTAATCGTTTCGACGTCGGCGAACTGCCCGTGCATCAGCAATTGCTGGCTTGGCGCGGACGTATGGGAATGGTCATCGACGTGGTGCTGTCGCGTGACATGACCCGGTTGCCTTTCCGTGCAGCTGTCGATCGATACGATATCGGGGAGTACGTGTTCTCCGAAAGCTACACCGATCAGATCACGCTTGATCGCTCGATCGCGAGGATCTCGCGTGACAACGCACGCAGCATCGTCTTTCACGTGTTCCTCGGGGGGCGTCGGACAGTGTCGTCGAGCATACCGCCCGGCGGCAAGGGAAGACCCTCGACGTCGGCATCCTGGCGGTCGATCTCGATCAACCCGTGCGTGTCTGGCGGCGCGACAGCCGGCACGTGAACATTTTCGTGCCCGTCAGACGTCTGCAAAATGTCTTCGCCGACCCCGGCGTCTTGCATGGGCGTGTCCTTTCCCCTTCAAGGCGTCGGTGCGCCTAATCGTCGAGCGTGTCGCGGCATTTGCCCGCAACATTCGCCACATGCCGGCGGCGCAAGCGCATCGCCACCTGAGCGCGCTCGTCGAGCTGATCGCGGCCGCGTTCGGTGAGGAAATCGGCTTGAGCGGCAGCCGGAGCGCCATTGCCCGTGAGATCGCCTTCAGTAGCGCCCGTTGCTTCGTGCAGGCCAATCTGGCCGATAGTGACCTGACTCCCGAGCGCGTGCTCGAATCCCTTGGGCTGTCGCGGCCGACGATGTATCGACTCTTTCAGCATGAAGGTGGGCTCGGGGCCTATATTCGCCATATGCGTCTACGCACCGCAGCGAACGATATCGTCCGATTCCCCGGTATTGCGGTGAAGGATGTCGCCTATTCAGTGGGATTCAAAAGCGCGTCGGATTTCACCCGGGCGTTTCGTCGCGCATTTGGCGTAACGCCGCAGGACCTGCGTGAGTATGAGGGATGGCATACCGCAAACATCGGGCAGGCGGACTGATCGCATCGCTTACCTCGATTTACAGATGAAGCGAAGATAGGAAGCGTGACTTGCCTGCCTTGGTCTCCCAACGAGCGCGGCGCGGCCGCAGCGGGTCTCGATTGCTCTCCGGAGATCCAATGGCAGGATTGGCCGGCGATCAGTTGTGCAGCAATCCAGCTGATTCCGGATTTCCGGTCCAGCAAAGGCACACGTAGTCAAGACCGAGGCGTTGGAGCGGCAGTTGCAGGAGCTGCATACCCAATACTCGACCGCGCTGAAACGCACGCGCGCGCAAGTCGCGGTGGCGCGCGGACGGGCCCCGTCACCGAGCGCTGCGTGAGATCGGCCAGGAGCGCACGCAGCGTCAGAAGGAGAGCAGAGGTGCAGTCCCCTCGGGATTAATGTATTTTATATAATACATACACATCGCGCTTGCGTGTAGAATGGGTTAACTTCACATGAATGACTAATAGACAATGCATTTCATCCTTCTGGTTGGTAAATTTCAACGCACATTCTTCGTAGGATTGTAAGACCGAAAAGTGGCATCTTGAAAGGAACAATGCCGCCGCCATAGCATTCGCAGAACGTAGCTGCGGCTTTCGGTCGTGAATTCGCAACTTGCGGAAGAATCCTTGCACCTTTAAAAAATCCTGCATTACGGACGGCTTCCGAGAGGAGTCAGTACATTGACCCGCATATCAAACATTTATTTTAACGGATAGGCTAGACATGCAACCGTAGTTGAAATCGCACGTTGGAGGGGAGGAAAATTAAAATGAATATGAAATGCGACGTATTGATTGTGGACGACCATCGTCTCTTGCGATCAGGCTTGCGCTCGATGATATCCGGCTTGGCGGAGTACAACGTGGTAGGCGAAGCCAAGGACGGGCGGGAAGCGTGTCAACTTGCTATCTCCCTGCGTCCGGACCTAGTATTGACGGAGTTGTCGATGCCGGGTATGGCTGCCATCGAGGCAATCGCCGCGATGAAGCGCCGCGCGCCAGGCATTCGCATCATTGCACTCACTGTTCATCAAGGCGATGAATACGTCCGGGAGGCGCTGCGTGCGGGCATCGATGGCTACGTACTGAAAGACGCCGTATTTGAAGAGCTTGTTGCAGCGATGGGCACTGTGATGCAAGGGAAGAAACATCTAAGTTCAGAAATTTATGGAAATTTGGTCGACTCATTTGTAAGTGGCCATGAAGCATCAGCCGAAAAAATGCCTTGGATATACTTTCCGCACGCGAGCGAAGTGTACTGAAGTTGGTAGCCGAAGGTCGATCCAATCGGCAGGTTGGGCAATATTTGAACCTCAGTCCCAAGACGATCGAAAAATATCGCGGCAGTCTGATGCGTAAATTGGGGATATCAAATTTGACTGGATTGGTACTGATAGCCATCAATATGGGCCTGATCAACTCTCTGGCCCGGAAGTACTACGCCCACCGCAGCGACACGTTGCCACTAACGCTTGGTAGTGGAGAGCCCAATGGAAAATGGAGGGACGGCGATGCGAGTTCGGACAGTTTGATTGATAGTGCTACTAGAAGCCAAGGCAGGGCCTAGTGCCTCACAAAACGAGACTGGAGAGTGAGCCGCTCCTAGCAGCCGTGGCCGCCGGCATTTGAAAACAGGGCGATACTGGCGGGTCAGGCGACGGCACGCTTGTCGAGTTGGCGCGGTAATTCAACGTCTCCTCGGTCCTGACCACTGAATGAGAGCGGTAGTTTCAAAAAGCATGCGACGCCGGGAAGGCCATAGAAAGGCAGTGCATCGTCCCGGGATATCCGGGCTTTCCCGCTATCCATTAGCTTGGCGGAGGTGTCAGCCTGGAGCCCGCAGTCTTGGAGAATCGCATTTTTTTGTGTTTTCCATCCTCAGCTCGCAATATGACACGAGGAGATGTCGGGAATGATGAGAAGCGTGCAGATCAGGGCAGCGGGAGAAACTGATTGGGCCGCCATTGCAGAGGTCCTCGAATGTTGTGGATTGCCTAGCGACGTCGTCGACCAAGCACTGCGCGTCTTTCATATCGCTGTGTTGGGCGAGCGCGTAGTAGGTTGCGCTTGTTCTGAGCAATATGGAGAGACGGTTGTCGTCCGATCCATCGGTGTGCTCCAAGAGTATCGCGACCATCAAATCGCGACTCACCTTATCGGCAGCGTACTGACGCGCGCTCGCGCAGATGGCTGTACCAAAGCGGTACTCATCATCGCTGGCCAGCTCGGCGTCCGCAATCACGGCGATTTTTCGCTTTCAGAGCTTGAATGTATGCCTGAGGAAGTAAGACTATCCAAGGCGTTCGTGCGAAGATTCGGCGGGTGGAGGACACTTAAAATTCCCACCGACTAGCATTGCCAATGTCGAGCTGAAAAACTAGGCGCGAAGTCGCCATCGACTTCGCCGGAGCACCGTGCGCAAAGCCACTGGCTTCGAAGCCGGTGGCGACATTGCCCCCGAATATCAAGAACCCAAGTCCGTCGATCCTATCCGTCATAATAGACGGTCCGCGAAATTGATTGATTGGCTAGGCTAAATGCGACGGCTGCTCGGAGCCGCCCAGCGTAGTCCTCAAGTCCTCATGAATGCTCGGGTTGTCTACCCCGGTAAACTGCGCGGAAATCAAGAGAACCCTCAAAGATGCCACTGCGCCTGCTGTATGCGCATTTCCGGGCAGCGCCTTGCTGAAATTTCAATCAAATTAGCGCAGTGCCACGCCTTCTCCTCCGCGTGTGTCACCGGCATGGCTGCCGAGGAATTGTGTCAGAAGCCGGTCTGAGCCGGCGTTACCTGTCGCCGTAGTGAAAGCGGCAGCTGCCGATACGCAACAAGTCGTCATCGGCGTCGTAGACCAGGCGGTTCGCGTCGTCGATGCGGCGCGACCAGAAACCGGACAGGTTGCCCTTCAAGGGCTCCGGCTTGCCGATCCCCGTGAACGGGTCGCGCTGGCACTCGGCAATGAGTTGATTGATGCGTCTGAGGATCTTCTTGTCTTGGGTCTGCCACCAGACGTATTCGTTCCAGGCATTCGGTGCAAATAGGACTTTGCGGGTCATTCAGCGTCCGGGTCGATCAGGTCGTGCGGCACGGCCTCGCCCTGGCGCAGTTGCGCGATCGACTCCATCAGTCGCTTCGCGTTGGCCGGATTCGACATCAGATACATCGTTTCCATCCAGCTGTCATACTGTTCCTGAGACATGATGACGGCATTCGGCGCGTCGCGGCGCGTGATCAGAATGGCGTCGTGATCGTCGATGGCTTGGTCGATGACCGCCTTCAGGTTGTTGCGGGCATCGGAGAAATGAACGGTGCGCATGGCACTTCCCCCATAGAACTTGTTCAACTACTAGGACAAGTATAGCACTGGGAAGAGTTTGGCATGCGCTTGCTGCCATCAGACGGGGTGGAGCGGTCTCCTAGCAGTGAGCTGGCCGCCTTGCGGGCCGAGGCGCGGTTCCAGGCGAGCGAGGCGGAAGCGCAGCGCGACCAGGCGCGGGCCGGGGTGGTGGTGGCCGAGCAGGAGAAAGCCGCCGTACAGGCCGAGCCCGACGCCGCCCAGCGAGCACGCGCGGCGCGGCGCGGCAAGACGAATTTGAGGCCGAGCGCCAGGCCCTAGCGGGCGCGCAGGCGCGTCACGAGGGGCGAATATGGCAGGTCGAGGCGCTCGAACGGCAGCTTGGTGAGTTGCGTACCCAATTCTCGACGGACCTGGAACGCACCCGCGAGTAGGTCGCGATGGCGCAGGAGCGGGCCAGCGCCACCTAGCACCGCGCGCTGCGCGAGATCAATCAGGAACGCACCGCGGCCGTGGCCGGCGCCGAGGATGCGCCTGGCGCTGGAGCGCGAACTCGCCAATGCCGGCATCTAGGCGCCACCACGTCCGGCCGCCGGCTTACGCTGCCGCGACATCGCCACATCGATGCGACCCTCGTCCGCCAGGTCGAGCAGGCGGGCGCTGGTGTCCCCCACGAATTCCACGCAAAGGGTCCGCTGCTGGCGCCACAGCGCCGCCAGCGCGCGCGTCAGTAGCGGTACCGCGCTCTTCGCTTGAACCTTATTCGCCTCGCGAGACGGCGCTATGCGCGTTTCGGATACACGTTAAGAAAAGAGGGGTGCCTCCGGCGGCATTGGATACGATTTCCCGTGTTTTGGAGCACGCGAGGGCAGTACCGTTTCTAGAGTGCACACGCTGATGGGTGTCATTCAGCACAAAGGGCGGCACTTTACGCAATTTCTCTACTTTCTTCGTGCAACACGCTCGCAAAATGCGCCGGCAGCCCAGTTTGCCATGAGCGCGGATACGCATCTAAGATGCATTTCCCCAATCGTCCGCCAATGCTGCCATGCTGCTTGACCGACTCACCCAGGCTGCCGCCGAACGCGCCGAGCGCACCATGACGCGCAGGCGGTGCGTCACACACACAGCCTGCGCGCCACATCAGGCGGTCAGCAATGAATGCGGCGAGCCGCGCGCGCTGTTGAGTTTTTGCAGCAACGACTACCTTGGGCTGGCCAACCATCCCATGGTTATCTCCGCCTTTGCCGAGGGCGCTTACCGCTATGGCGCGGGCAGCGGTGCGTCCCACGTGATTAATGGGCACTCGCTGGCCCACGACCATCTGGAGAACGAGCTGGCGCGGTGGCTGGATTCACATATCCCCGAGGCGCAGGCGCTCTACTTCTGTAGCGGCTACATGGCAAACATGGCGGTGCTGAGCGCGTTGGGCACGGCCGGCGCGACCCTGTTCTGCGACAAGCTCAACCATGCCTCGCTGATCGACGGGGCGCTTCTGGCACGCGCCCATGTCAAACGCTACCCGCACGGCGACACCACTGCACTGGCGAGACTGCTGGCCGGTAGCGCCAGCCCCCTCAAGCTGATCGTAACCGACAGCGTATTCAGCATGGATGGCGACATTGCGCCGTTGGTCGAATTGCTGGCATTAGCCGAATGCCACGATGCCTGGATCGTGGTCGACGACGCCCACGGCTTTGGCGTGCTGGGGGAGAGCGGTCGCGGCGTGCTGGAGCATCTGGGACTGGCCTCCGAACGCTTCATCTACATCGGCACGATGGGCAAGGCTGCCGGCGTAGCGGGCGCCTTCGTGGCGGCGCACGCAACCATCGTGGAGCATCTGGTCAACGTGGCGCGGCCCTATATCTACACTACCGCCGCGCCGCCGGCAGCAGCGCATGCGCTGCTGGCCAGCCTGGCGCTGATCGCGGGCGAGGAGGGGCGCCGGCGCCGCGCCCATGTGGCGCAACTTATCGGACAACTGCGTGCAGGCCTGGAAACATTACAGGCCAGCCAGGCTGAGGCCGGCTGGCGGCTGGTCGATAGCGATACGCCTATCCAGCCACTGATCGTAGGAGGCAATGCCGCTGCCATGGCCCTCTCCGCCGCGCTGGAAGCTGACGGCATCCGTGTCACTGCCATCCGGCCGCCAACGGTACCCGAAGGCACGGCGCGCTTGCGTATTGCGCTCTCGGCAGCGCACACGGCGGGCGACATCGCGCGCTTGCTGGACTGCCTGTCTGGCGTCGTGGCGCAGCGGGAGGCTGCATGAGCGCACCAGCCCGTTTTGCCACATTCGCCAGGCTCGGAATGCGCGCCCAAACGGAGGCTGTGGCGCAAATGGAAGCGGTGATCGAGAAGCCAGCGTCCTGTCGCCCATTCGTTAACGCCACATTCCTGCACGATCCCTATCCTCTCTACCGCGAACTGCGTGAGGCTGGCCCTATCCATTGGAGCGAGGAGTTCTTCGGCGGTGCCTGGTTGCTGACCAGGCACGAAGACGTCGAGGCCGTGCTGCGCGATCCCCTCTACTCAGCGCGGCGCACGGGTGGCTGGGTGATGCGTGGCAGCGAGGAATCGCGGCAGGCGCTCTGTCCCTTCCAGCGCCTGTTCAGCCGGGCGATGCTATTTCTCGACGCACCGGATCACACGCGGCTGAGGCAGGCGCTCAATGCCGGCTTCCGGCCGTCAGCCCTACGCGCCAGCGCAGGCGCGATCGAGCATATGGTGGCCGGGTTGATGAATGGCATTGACGAGACGGGGCAGTTTGATTTCATGGAGAGGATTGCCAGGCCGCTCCCGGCAATGGTGATTGCGCGGCTGCTCGGCATGGACGCGGCCGACCAGCCGGAATTCTTGGCCTGGTCCGAGGATCTGGCCGCCTTCATCGGCGCACCGGATCCTGATCAGGGGCTAAAACGACGAGCGCAGGTCAGCCTGCTCAAGATGTGTGCCGCCTTCGAGGCAATACTCGCGCGGCGCCGGGAGCAAGGGGCAACGGTGGCGGACGCGGCGGGCGACGATTTGATCGGACACCTGCTGCGAGCCGAGGCCAGCGGCGAGGTGGAGTCCGGGGCCGAACTATTGGCGCAATGCGCCATGCTACTGTTCGCGGGACATGAGACGACGCGCAATCTGCTCGGCAATGGACTGCACGCCTTGCTGAGCCATCCGGATCAATGGCGGCACCTGCAGCGGGCTCCCGAGCTGCTGCCGAACGCCTTGCGCGAGCTGTTGCGCTATGAGAGTCCGGTCCAATACACAGGGCGGCGGGTCACCACGGACGTGGTCCTGCATGGGCGCCGGCTGCGGCGCGGAGAGTTAGTGGTCCCTCTGATCGGCGCTGCCAATCGCGATCCGGCTCGCTACAGCAACCCGGACAGCCTGGATATCACCCGGCGGGAGGGCTCTCACTTGTCGTTCGGACATGGCCCGCATTTTTGCATTGGCGCCGCGCTGACATTGATGGAGGCGGAGATTGCGTTTCGGGCGCTGTCAGCCCGCTGGCCCGGGCTGGAGCTCCTGGATGCCACGCCGCACTGGACCGGGAACCCCGTCTATCGGGGACTCGCTAGCTTGCAGGTACGCTGCCGGTCCTTGAAGCACACCAAGGGCGTGAGCTAAAACGGTCCAGAGTGGACCAGATACGGGGAGCCTAATCCAGCTTAATTCGCGCGTCTTTTGCCAGTTGCCGATACTGTGCGATCTCGGCACGTACGCGCTGGCGGAAATCCTCGGCGCGACCATGCCCGACAACAATAGCTTGTTCGGCGAGGGTATTCTGAACTTCAGGATTCTGCAGGACAGTCTGCAGTTCCACTCGCAGCCGCTCCAGGACTTGCTGTGGAGTACCCCGAGGGGCGGATACGCCGCCGTACCAGAACGCACCGCTCGACAATGGTGATACCGACTTGGGAAAAGGCGGGAACTGCGCGGTACTGAGGCAACCGTGCCGCCGCACTGCTGATCGCTAGCGGTTTCAGCCGGCCGGCATCAATGAGCGGATTGGCAACATTCAATGCGACGCCTCTTCTTCGGCATGGCGAGGAAGAGGGTAACGCTCATGCGTTGCGTTGCACAGAATGGCACGACGGTGCGCCGACCACGTTGAGCTATGGATGAGTTCGCTTGCACTGGATCAGGTGCCTTCGTAAGTAGATCTTGTAGCTGTTCCACCTTCCAGATGGAAGAACTAGCTGCAAGGCCGGACTACTACCTCAACCCGATGTCCGTTTTGGCCGAGTGGCGGGCATTCCTCCGCCAAGGGCTGAATGTTTCCTTATCGACCCCAAGAGGACGATCGAAATTGCACAAAGTGGACAACGGCAGCCTGTTATTTCGGGATGACCTGTGCATGATGAGAAATCAATAGCCACCTTTTACCGTCTTTTTCAAAGATATTCGTAAAGAACGTATCGAATTTCAGAGCCTCTCCGCCGCCGCTGGGTTGGAGCACAGCTCTCTCAGTGCCAATAACCCAAGCCAATTTTCCGTCCGTTTGGATTTGATCGATCGACGCCGGCGACACAGCCATTTCGGAGAAAGAGTCGAATGCGGCTGGCCAATACCTGGATACGGCATCTGCATATCCGACGGCTATAGTTTTGCTTCGCGGCCCGATATTGACAACATAGGGCTTGTTAGCCCACAGGGCCACCATTGCCTTAACGTCCCTGGCGGATAGGGCGGTATAGAAAGCCTGGTTAGCGGCCTTGATTGCTTCGATATCGGAGGACGTTTGTGCGCTTGCGTCCGCAGCGTGCAGAAGCGGGCCGGCGACCGTTGTTGCGGCAGAAATTAGGATACTGCGGCGATTCATCGTAATTCCTTTACGTGCGGGAGCCTAGTTCGTCGTACAAAATCCACGCGACATGGCGCGGGGCATGCAACGTCGGCATCTAACGTTCCGGCTTCAGCCATCGGACCGCATGCTTGAATATAGTTGAAAAAATCGAGGGTGTCAGAATGGTTCAGGTTTGGACTAACCTGGTCGTCGAGCGCATGTGGCAGCGCATCAGAACGGCGCGTGAGCCGGGCAACCCGACCGGTCTGTGTGCGCCGCCGTCACCCGAGCCTCCGGCGGCGTGTCGGTCGGCGGCGACGCTCGGCACGCCCGCTCACGTCCGCAAGCTCTCGCTGCAATGGTAGGCCGACACTGAGGAGGCGACGGCTCTCGACGGAGCCCCTTCGACTCCCGGGAGCAAGACAGGCGCCGCGTCGGGACACTCATCACCGCAGAATCCTCCAGCTACGCCCCGCGAGATGCACCCGAAGGGTCAGGTAGACACCCGTGATGGCCAATGTCACGAGCTGACCGGGTGCGCCAACCATTCATCGGTGCCGGTTTGCAAGTGCCCTGCGCCAGGCACATATTTTGCGGGTTGGAGCATGGCTCAAACGGTTCAGTAACCGTCACCACACAGGAGCTCGACGATGACAAACGAGAATGGCAGGCCCGATTCGAAGCCACAGGCCAAGCCCTGTGCCCGCGGCCATATCGAGCAGCCGGGAGAAGGCCGCAAAACCACGCAGCCGGGCGAGCGCGACCCGCAAAGCGAGCAGCCCGCGGATCTGGCGAGCACCTCCCGCGAGCAGGTGCTGGAGCGCTAGCGGCGGCACTTGCAGCGGATGGGGCGTGTAAATATTCTTCGCCAGGTAAAAGAATCCATGAAGACCTTTCACTGCGGCAGTTGCTCCAACCTGGTTTTTTGAGAACGTCACCTGTGGCCGCTGCCAGGCGCTGCTTGGCTACGTCTACGACATCTCGCAGATCTGCGCGTTCGAACCCGCGGAAGGCAACCTGGGGTGATCGTCCCTTTCGTGTGAAATCTGGCGGTCCAGCCCCAAAAGCTATTGCGAATCAAGGGGTTGCAATATCTCTGATCGTGTGACATGCGGGAACGGGCAGACCCTTGCTGCAGGCGGCTCTCCGGTTGATCACCGCCACTTTTCGCACGAAAGGTACGATCACCCCTTAATCGCGGCGAGGCGGTCAACTCGCTAAAGCGGGCGATCTATACAGGCCGAGTCGCCCCCACGCAGGCTAGGCGCGCCGACGAGATGCAGGCCGTCGCCGACGCGCTAAGCTTGCTGGCTAACATCGTGATGGCGTGGAATACCGGTCAGATGCAGACAGTGCTCGATCGGCAAGTGAAACGACGGCAGCCCGTGGCACCCGAGTCGTTCGGGCGAATCGCCCCAACACGGCTAGAGGGCATCAATCTTCGGGGCGTCTTCCGCTTCCCAGTTGAGCGCTACGTCGGACAACTACTGCCGTCACAAACTGCACCCAAAACAAGCGCTGCGGGCTGAAATCGAACTCGCAATGACGCCGTTTGCGGTTGATCGATGGCCAAACAGAAATCCTCTATTAATCAATAGCTTACGAGTACCTGTCCGCGCTGATGCTGGGCTTGCGAACCGTCGCAAATTGCACTGAAATCAAAGCTACCCCAGCTTCGAGGAGCATGCCGATGTGGTCGGCGCGATCAATGTTTTAAGGGCGGGACACGCCCGGTTTGCCTGTGAAGTGAGCGGTGCAACAATGCCGCCAGCAGCAGGAACCCACCGAAGCGACTCAGGCTATGGCTCGACGCCGTGCCTGAGCGCCGCAGGAATCCTCCCTTTCCGCGCAACGCGCGGCAGCCGAAGGCTGAGGGAGGGAGGATGTCAAGGTCGCACTAACGCTGTCTATTGCGATTGCGCTAGATCCTTTCCAATCATCACCACAATAGATTCTTCGCACGCCTTGATGCCCGCTACAGACTGGTCGAATTTTTCGATCAGCGTGTCAAAACTGCCATAGCGGTAGGTCTCGTCGCTTGCGATATGGACGCTGTTAGCCTTGATATCCCAACCGCAAGCGAATGTCTTGAAGTACATGTCCTCCTTTGTTTTTGCATCCATGAGGCGAGCACGGGCAACCACCCAAGGAAAAAATCAGTTGATTGTGGGGGCGACACGTAACCAAATGAAGTGAACCACACGCTCAAGATACTATCTGCTTCCGTATGAATAGCCGAATAGTCGTCAGACTTTCCATCCGGCCCGACCGCTACCTTCTGGTCATTTAGCTCGATAACTTGATATCCAGCTGACGACAACCGTCGTTTGATTCCGTCGGAGACGATTGGAGCAAATAGGATTTGCCCGTCGGCCACTCGCTGCGTGTACGTGTTCGTATGATTTGAATTGACGACCGCCTGAGCGATACCGCCGATCAGTCCAAAGGCCCCAGCAGCACCTCCAAAATTGACAACCTGTTTGGTCTTCGGCTCAGTTACCTGCAAGAGAGCGACGGAATGCACCTTTTGACGATTGCTGACATCCAGCTCTGTTTTTGGGAGTGTCACACACCCGGATAGCAACGCAACACAGAGGCAAGCTATCATCGACAAGAACCGTAATTTCATAGTTTTGCGCGGGAAGTCTCGGTGTTCTGACCGGGGTGGGGTAGCGCGCGACGCGAAGTGTCGCCCCTATTCCCGCTCTCCTTGTTAGATTGCGCTACGAGTGAGTAACCGTAGCCGTCGCCACGCTGCAGGATCTTGCAATAGCGGTGGGACAGGCCATGGATGACGCATCCAGTGTCTGGATGTTGAATGAGCCTGTTGCCCGGACAGCCATGCGTCGGCGATGGGCGCCAGACTTCTTTCCTGTCGGCACCTCGACGCGCGCCAAGTCGCCCGTCTGGAAGCCATTCACTTGTTTGCTGCGCATTGGATAGCCGCACGGGAATATCCAAAGTCACTTCTAGTACTTGGCCTTTACGGCACGCTTGGCGTATTCCAATACCCCACGAAAGTAGGGGTACGGCAACTCCGCCCACCTTGCAGATTTCCAAAGATCTGTGCTTCCATACTGGCGCTTACAAAGACACTCGCATCGAGGTGCGAGTAGCATAAGTTTTTTCCTAATTTGTTTTAGGGATATACTGATTGTGCGGCACGTGCGCCCATATTCGGACAGCGTGGGCATCGTCCGGAAAATTGGAATTTTATGCCTAGCCGGACCCGCGCCTTCCACTTGCCGGACGGGTCATGCAACAGGAGCAGTTCGCGAAAGCGGGCAAGCCAATTGGACCTCGTAGCGCCATTCGTCACTGGCTGGGACATGCTTGCGCTCGCTCAGAAGCATCGGTCTCAACTCAGCAAGGGACGGTGCAGCCGATCTGGACGGCATGGGGGCGGTCAGTCGAGTCTTAAGGATGGCTGCTGAACAGATCTTGCTCGCGAAAGGCGGGGCGCCGGCGCCGTCTCCATGCGATCCGCGGGGTAGAGGCTTAGGAATGTCCTTGCGGCCTCGGGATCTCGGCAGTTTAGCCAGTCATCCCAGCTCTCCGGTGGCAACACGACAACGGAGCGCTTTTCCTTCCCTGGCGCGTGCATGAACGAATGCTGGTGGCGGGCTTGATCGTTTCGGCAGTTGGCGTACTTACACCAACTTCGTTCGCTTCGGCAGCAGGTATGTGGATTTGGCCAGCCTTGTCAACGAGGGAAATTTCATGAGTCTGGAAATTTACCGACCAGCAGCAGTCAGTTCGGCGCGACGTGCCCTCACGCCGCTTGGGACCGCCATCGCGCTGATTGTGGGTGTCTGGCTTGGCGTCTCGGTCTGGGCTGGCTGGGATAGAGGTTCAGAGGTGCGCAGAATAGAGGTGGATGCTGATCGGCTGGCCTTTGCCGTCAGCCAGCATGTGGAGCAGACATTGATGGTGGCTGACCAGTGGACCTCTCTAATCGGCGGCGCAGTAGTGGCGCAAGGGCCCGATTTGCCGCTGACAGAATGGACGCGCAACGGCCATCTCGGACCTGTTCCGTTCCTGCAGACCTCGATCTTGGATGCAGACGGACTCGTTAGGGCTTCGACCAATCGGCCCTTTGAACCGCCGGACCTGATCGACCGGGAATCCTTTCGCATTCACGCCAACAACCCTCGGCCCACGCTGCTCGTCAGTAAGCCTCTGATGGACCGTGCATCTGGACGCTGGGTGGTGCAATTGTCTAAGGGAATCGTCGCGCCGGGCGGTCATTTTAAGGGCGTAGTGGTAGTATCGCTCGATTCGTTTGCCCTGACTGAGGGCTACAAGGGTATCTATCTGGGCAATGACGGTTTGATCGGATTACTAGGCACCGACGATTTTATATACCGCGCGCGCTGGAGTCCTTTGTTCACGTCGGCTGGACAGCAGGTGCCTGCGGATTCAGCGATCCGGACGGCCCTAGCCACCGCCTCAGATGCAGAAGTGGAGGAAAGCAGTCCGGTGGATGGAGTCAACCGCATCTACGGAGTACATCGCCTGGCAAGGGAGAACCTAGCCGTAGTAGTGGGTTACAACCTCCACGAAGCCCTGACTGCATACCGCAACAGGCTATTGGCGATTTTTCTGATCGCAAGCTTCGTCTCCACATTGATCCTCTTTCTCCAATGGAGACAGGTATTGGCGATCAGCAACCTGTCCACATTGGCGAAGCATGAGGCTGTAGTCGCCGGCCTCCTGCAAGAAGCGAGGCAGCAACTTCATGCCGTCTCCCTCGCCGTCGCGGAAGGGGTGGCCATATTCGACAAGCAGCGCGTAATCGATAATGCCAATCCTGGGATATGCGACCTACTGGAGGTTTCAGTCGGAGAATTGCTTGGGGCGACACCGGGAAAGTTTGTTGATCTGCTTTATAGGGGTCGGCGTCCCGGGCGAGATTCTACCGGGCCCACAACGCTCCTGGCTGAACTAAATCGCAATGCCTTCTCGCATGAGTACACCGGACTGATCGAATTTGACATTCCAGATTCACCCGCTTACGTAGTTCGAATCGTGCATTCCACTAATGGTGCGGGATGCGCATTGTCGATGAGCGATGCGACCGTGGAGAGAAGGCGCGCGCGTACGACAAATCACTTCCTAGCTACCGCCACCCATACCCTCAAGACCCCGCTGACCAACATAGTTGGTTACGCCGAACTGCTCGCCGCCGAGTCGCTTCCCATCGAGAAGCATCACAGCACCTACCAGACAATCCGCTCGGAGGGAAAACGCAGTCTGCGCATGGTGTCCGACCTGCTAGAGCTATCGCGCTTGGAGGCACACGGCACAGCTGACATGAACTTCCAAAGGGTCGATCTGGTACATTTGGCGAGAGACGTGGTTTCCTCCGACACCGGAGTAACGGTTACGGCGGCCACGGAGCCAACCTTTGTGACGGCAGATTACTCTACACTGAGCCGGGCGTTGCGTCATTTGCTCGACAATGCACTTAAACATTCTCCTGTCGGAAAGGAGGTCACTGTATTGATTGCCTCGGCGCCGGAGCCTGATGAACACGGGAAAGTGAGGCTGAGTGTGATTGACAGAGGCACTGGTATGAAGAACGATGAGGCCACGCAGGCATTCGACAAGTTCTATCGGGGGAGGCGGCAGGATGGGCTGTTAGGAAGTGGTCTGGGCCTCGCCCTCGTACGTGAAATCGTCGAGCTCCATGATGGCCAGATCTCACTCGAGACAGAGTTCGGCAAAGGCACTACAGTGACACTTAGCCTCCCCCGTGGCAGCGAATGATGGTACTGGCTGCCTCGGCCTACTCGCGTTCCCCGACTGGGTGCATAGTTCTGTTCCCAAATTCAGGAATAGCCCGAAATCGCGCCGCCGGCCACTTGTGGCGCAGCTAGACTAGGATCCGATTGCGATAAGAAGCCCAACTAGCTTGATCGTTTATTGAGGGCCATCGTCCAGGGGCTCGGAAAAAATACAAGTACAGCCCTATATTGGACTTGACAGGAATGGAGTGCGCCTGAGTGTCGTGCTAGGATTAAATTGGTTGTCCTCGGCTATCTTAGATTGGGAGTAAGAGTACATGGGCCATCTGTTAGCACCACGATAACTAGGAGATTGTGGTCTCAGTCTGTACCGCGTATGCCCAGCGAGAGAAGTTTGTACATGGCCGAGACGAAAAGCGGCGGACACACTGGGTAGTGTGCTTCTTCTATTTTCCGTGCGTGCACCGAACAATCGAGCATCGTTTTCTGGTGCTCAGATCATATGGCAAGAAATAGCGGGATCGTGCGATTTCCATCAACCGGGCGAAAGCGATCAAGGATATTGCCGGTCTCTTTCTGCCGGCGACCAATACGACCGGGTGCTGCCTTGCGCCATTCCCACCAAGTGAAAATGTGGTCCAAGTTCTCGTCGCCGCGCGGCGCCCAGGCATTAAAGTTGCTCCCGGGCACCTTGGCAAAGCCGCCATTGAAGCGCGGCTTAGGGATGGCTCTTCAGCCAAGCGATGAACATTGGCTGCGAAACGCGCCTTTTCGATCTGGAGCGAGGCCGGGGCGGTACTGAAAATCAATGTAATGCTTCACGGGCAGGCCCCTGCGGGTGTCCTTCCTCTTCTGTAAATTTTACATAATAAAGGTGCATATTTTGTATTGTGGAGGCATTAAGCCGACCCCGCTTACCTATACGGCATAGATTTGGAAATCTATACCCGCCTATAGCCATCTCCTTATACAGAAGTCATGAGTCCTCAGCCCGTAGCGCCAGGATCATGAACGCAGCATCCATGGTTCGCTGCATGCCGATCCAGATCGTTTTGGCGCCGGGCTCGCCATCACTCTTGCGGCCCAGGAAACCACCCAGTGACGCGATCAAGCGAATCATTTGATTGAGCGTGACGGGCGTCTTTGGACGCGCCTTCTTCGCGAGTAGATACGCGCCTCGTATCTCATCGGCATCAAAAAATAGCGACGCGTCCAGGTCAGGGCAGGTTCTGCCCAAACGCATCAGCCGGGCAACGCGCCACGCCACGACCATGTAAAACACCAGAGCCCGTTCCACGCGGTCCATGTGGGATAACTGTAAAGCTTCCACCTTGCACCCGTTCTTCAGGACATTGAAGAACATTTCAATCTCCCACCGGGCTCGATACCAATCGATCAGCTCGACGACGGCATCTGTATCTTGCGCCTCCCGGTTGGTCAGCAGTCGCCACACGACAGGGGTAACGCCTGCCGGGGCGCCGATCTCCTGGGCCACAATGCAGGTGACGGCGGGCCCCGTCTTACCCGGCAGCTTCACGCGTTGCGCACGTAACTCCTGCTTGACCTCGCGCGCCTTCTGGCCTGCGCGCCCCGGCAGGATGAAGCCGATCTCCCCAGAGCTTCGCTGGCGTCTACCGTGTCCCACAGCTTGCCTGTCTCACCAAGGCTGCGGTTGTGTTGGGAACGTATCAGCCAGTCTGCAGGATTGCCGAGCTCATTAGCACGCTCCATCATCGCAGCGATATCGCCTTCCCGATCCGCCACGTAGACCAGGCGAGTCTCAGGCAACATCGCGGCCTGTTCTGCAACGCGTTCGTAGCTTTCAGTCCACCGTACGCTCTCTGTAATACCAACCCGCTGCCCGTTTGCATCCAGCGGCTCCCGGGCCAACATCCAGGCGTCGATCACACCGAGTGGTTCCCGATCCGGCGTCACAGCATAGGTCGGATGGAGATACATCCCCTCTGCGCTTCGTAGCTCAAGGGCCCGAGCCCATCGATCTCCTGGCCGTTAAAGTTCAGCTCGGTCGTGTCTGCAATGCACAGCACCACCGGGAATTGCCGCGCCCGCCCTGCCGTGCGCTCCCAATGCGGCTGCATCATGTCTGTCCACTCGACTTCCTCGTTGCCGAAAAATCGATAGGCAGCGATGGTCTCTGCCCAGTCCTCGCATGCGCCCGGAATGCTCGCAGTCGGCCTCGCAGCCAGTCGCTTCAGCAGCCCCTTCGCCCGTCGGTCCCGCCTTGGATCGCCAAGATCCAGCACCTCAAATTCTTCGTCCACCCATGCCCCCGACTCGTCGTTCATTCGCGCTCGAAAATCTAGGAGTAAACGCGAGTCCGCGCGAGTTTACAACCCCTCCCGCCCAAGTCCCATCAAATTCTGGCCGCACTGCGCCCGGTCAGGACGCTGGACTTCTGTATAAGGAGATGGCCTATAGCGGGGCATTCTCCTGGTGTATAAACGGTTGCTCCCAAGGCGAAGGGTTAGCCCGGAGCCCCTGTCCGCCCAAGGACCGGCCACCGGCTGCGCGGCAGTCAAAACCGGCGGGCAGGGCACCGCTAGACATAATGCGGGAGGCGTTCGCGGTTGTCGGCATGAAAAAACCGGGCACGTTTTGGCCCGGTTGGGATTTGATGCTGAGCGCGCGGCCAGGCCTCGCGCCGGCCAGCGGCGGTCCTAGCGGCCGTAGGCCATGCCAACGCCTTGGCGGCGGCGCTGCGAATGTCGGAGCCGTTGCTTTATGGGCTGTTGCATTTGGCAAACAGGGTTGTTGCGATTGCAGCCCCTATCGATTTCCACGCAGGTATCCTTGCGGGAGAGTCATCTCAAGGGGCTTCTGAGAATTCACAAGACGTCCAAGCCGCCGGCTGAGACTGAATAGGTCTGGCCGTTTCGTGCTCCCTATTGGAGCAATCGCAACACCTTCACAGATACCTATAAAAATCGGAGGGCTAGTGTTCCCGTAGCCCTCGTGAGCAAAAGTCAGAGTCGTTGGCTTCCGGCCTGTGCGCCGCACGTTGCCGGATGTGAGAAACTCCGGCGCCAACTTGTTAATCGCCTGAAACATTGCAGAATCGTTGGCGCCGCCTTATCTGCAGGTCTTCCGCAAACTAATCCGCATGACTGCCTTTCTCCTCGACGACGCCACTGAGTCTTACCCAACTTCCTTTGAACGTGTCGCCCTCGCCAGTGCCGAGGGGCATAGCGAACGCTGGTTGCAGGAAACGCTGTTTCGCCACCCCCAGTTGCTGCCGATGCCCGAAATGTTCGGGCACGGCGAGAGTTTTGTTGCCCTGTGCCGGGAACTGCCGCTGCGCTATGGCACATCGACGGTTTATCTCGACCTGCTCGGTGTGTCAGCCACGGGGCGGCTGGTGCTCGTCGAATGCAAGCTTTGGCGTAATCCGGAGGCGCGCCGGGAAGTCATCGCCCAGCTGTTCGAGTACGCTTCGCTGCTTTCGGAGTGGAGCTACGCCGACCTTGAGGCTAGGCTCAAGCACGGCCGAGGCTTGAGCGGGGTCAACCCGATGTTCGCACTGGCTAAGGCGCGCCATCCGGACTTGCAGGAAGCCGCCTTTGTCGACGCGGTGTCTGCATCCTTGCGTCGGGGCGAATTCCTGCTAGCCATCGCAGGGGATGGCATACGCAGCGACCTGCAATCGCTGCGGCGGCTGGTGGCGGACCAGAGTGGGCTGCTTTCCCATCTGGCGCTGCTCGAATTGAGGCTGTATCGGGACTTGAGCGGGCGTACGTTGCTGGTGCCGGCGGTCCCCTTCAAAACCGAGGTGGTACAGCACAGAGTGCTCGTGTCCAGCGAGGGTGTGCCTGTGCCCATCGACCGGGGCGACGTGCCGGTGAGGATGGCCAGCCGTGAACACGACGGCGACCGCGTCGAGTCCGAATCAACCAGCAATCGCTCGGCCAATCGCGCCTTCTGGAACCGGTTTATCGCCGACGCCCACTTCGACCATCCAGACCAAATGCCGCCGCGTCATGGCGGCAACAACTGGGTGCGCATGGAGTTGCCGGGGCCGGTCGCACCGCTAGCGGCCTATCGGGAAGCAAATGGGAACCTGGGCTTCATGCTCAAGTTTGTTGGTGCGGAAGGTCGCGATGCGCTGCAGCGGCTCATCGAGGACCAAGCCGCATTGGAATCGGAAGTTGGGCATTCGCTGCGATTCGAGGTACGCCACACGGCCGAGCAGGACGGGAACGTTGTGGGCCGTCTTCTCGTCGAGCTCACTGATGGACGTGCCGCCAGAATCGGCGATGATGCGCAGTTGGACTGGATTCTGGCCACTGCAAATGCCTTGGTCAACGCGCTGAGGCCTCGACTGGCCCAAGCCGCAGTTGGCTAGGGCGCGAGGCGCCGCGATTGACGACCAGGTGTCCTCAGTGCGCAGATGCAGTGCACCGCAATCCAGCTAATTCCGGTTTCCTACACTGTGCCGCCAGCATCGCAAGGCCGAGGAAGTACAGCACGGTATTTAACATAACACCCGGTCCGCGAAAAATGGACGCGTCTGTTTGTCGAAACGTACCCCACGGCCCGGGGAACCGTCCGACCCTCAGTTGTCCGTCGGCGAGCGGTGGGTTGGAACCGGTGCAAAATCGAAATGGGCGGCGGCATACACGGCATTGCACGCCCATACTTCTTCCCCGTCCTTATAGAAGGTGACCCATTTGCCGTCGCTGATGCATTGGGCGCCGGGGAAGACCTCATCATGGCCGTTTGGACCGTCCAGCGGGAATGGCGCGCGTGGCGTGGCCCAGTAGCGGCCGGTCGGTAAGGCCTCGATCGCTTTTCGGGACAATCTCTTCAGTACCGCCATGCGCTGTCACGCAACGCGCGATCCGACCCGCCGCGGCGAGCCGGATTGTGTCAATCCCGCAACGGCGTGGCACCGTCCCGAGACATCCTCGTGTAGCCTCACCGCCAAATCTCCTCGCTGCTATAAGGTGCAGTTTCGCCATGGCGCAATACCTCCTCCTTGCAGTCCGAGCGTTCGGCGTCGGTTGTGAACATCGCCGTGGTCTCCCGGCAAGTCTATCTGCGGGGCGCCGCGGAAGCTGGCAGTCCCGGCGCTGACGGGGAACCCGCGGCGACGATGTTGATCCGCTGTGAGGCGATGCACAGCCACCTGCAGAATCGGCATATCTCCGAAGGTGCTATGGACGCTAGCGAAAAGCCGGCTGCCCGTTGTATGGAGTCCTGAAGACTACCCAATCTGCGGTTCACTTTCTGTCTGACGAAAGAGGGGGCTCAAGCGTAGCGCCTTTCCCGTCTAAGCCACGTCTAAGCCGGGTGCTGGTAGGCACAATGCCTCATGAAAGTGGACAAAAAGACATATTTGCCATCTTTCAAAGTGATGGGGAGTCGCCATAGACCAGGGGCGGGGTGCTCGACTGCTACGCTTGGCCAAAATAGTTGGCGTCATGAACTTCATGAACTATCATATGTTCATGACCCTACACCGCCGTATCTCTCTTCGCGCGCGTTTCCCGGCCGCCCCTGTCCGGCTCGAAGCTACGCAGCTCCCGAGTGCCCGCGCTCGTCGTGCTGCATCGTCTGCGGTAGCGCGCGACCAGCAACACGCCACCCCCGGGAGCTAATTGAGACGGCAGTGGCGCTCGTCAACGACGCATCCCGTGAGGTCGCGTTGTCCGTCGAAGTCCAACACGAACTGGACGCGGCACTCGGTCGGATCGTCCGCATCTTTGCGAAGCCAAATCGTCCGGTCCGCGAGCGTCCTTTTATTGCTGCCGGGGAGACTGTGGCACATGCCGGCGGGGCAGCGCATTCCGATCCGCTGCAAGAGGCGCGCGAACGTGGTCGACTGGCAGCTGCCCGGGAGTGGGAACAGCCAGAAAACCTGTCTCTTAAGGACGCCGCGCTTTATGCAGGACGTTCGGACCGCGCCATCAACCAGGACCGCCAGGCGGGTCGCCTCTATGCCCTCGTGCTGCCGGGGCGCGAGCGAGGGTTTCGCTATCCGTCGTGGCAGTTCCACGTCGATTCCGAGCGGCTGACCGCTGTGCTTGCACCATTTGTGGCTGCCGGCGCGAGCAGTTGGGTTATCCATAATTTTCTGCATCGCCCGCAAGAAGGCCTGGAGGGACGCACGCCGGCGGATTGGATCGCCGATGCAGCGGCCCCAATAAACGCCGTTGTGCGGCTCGTCGACGCGCGGTACCGCGACGAGCAGGGCGCCGCATGACCTTTAGCGCAGAAGATCTGGGGTGTCCGCTGCCGCCGGCCGACCTGGCCGACCGTCGGCTTACCACAAAGATGCTCGATCTCGAGAGGGTAGCGCTCTGGCGGATCCATCGCGCGCACCTGGACCCTATTTACTACAACCGCCGCGCGCCGGGCGTGACCCATTACCGGTTCGATGCAGCCGGCGGCGAGTTCGGCGTCCTTTATGCAGCTCCCAGCTTTGCCGCGTGCATGGCCGAAGCGGTCATTCGGGAGCGCTTCCAAGGACAACACCTGCCGCTACTGCTCGATGAGCATGAACTAAGCAGTCGATGCATTTGCCGGCTGGCCGTGGCCGATAGGCGACCTTTAGTGCTCGCCGATCTTACCGGTCCGCTGACTACCGTTGGCATGGACGCTCGCGTGTTTTCGGTCACTGATTACCTTGGCCCGAACCTGTGGAGTTCGGCGCTGCACGCGGCATTTCCTCGAATCGACGGCTTGTATTTTCAGTCACGCCTGGCGGGGAGCCTAGCGTCGCTATCTTCGATGACCGTGCCCAACTGGTACTAGCAGGTATGCCAACTCGGCTGTTCGACTTTCCCGGGTTGGGGCCCTATCTGGCGGCCAATCAAATTGGCCTCGCGCCAACCGACGACGATTGGACATCGAACGGCTAGCGCGGTCAGGCGACAGCGCGACACTGCGGCCATGCCGCGGTCTGAGAGGCCCTCACAGCTCTCGGCTCCTGATTCTCCCAACCGCATCTCTCCGCAGACGTGGCCGCCGTCCGTGCGCAGTTCCCCGAGACCCGCGAGGTCTGTGCCTTGCTTTTTTAGGTACGGCATCACCCCCACCGCCAACAAGCTCTATGGCCCGCATGGGCACGCCAGCCGAGGTCCTGGCACAGTTCTGAGAGGACCTGTGCGACAAGATGCGCGTGACCATCGCGCTGCACTACCGGGCGCGCACAAGTCGATCTCCGCCAATGCCGTGCAGTCTATCTGGCAGGCCGGCCGCCGCCGGTGAGCTGGCCGCTTTGCGTACGGAGGTGGTGCTGCAGGCGAGCGAGGCGGAGGCACAGCGCGACCAGGCGCCGACTGCGGTGGTGGTGGTGGCCGACCAGCCACATGCTGGCCATTATGAAGGGCCACGAGGAAGTGTTTCCGCGGGCGCGTTGTGTGCCGCTGGTGCACTTTCTTCGGCGACGGCAAGGAAGTCTGGGACCGCAACGCCAGCTACGCCGCCGCGAATTTCATCTTCGACCCTGTGCCATCGGCGAAGATGGCATGAGCGTCTCACCCCGAATCCCGGCCAAGCCTCGAGCTTGACCCAGTCGGCGATCCGGTTCCGAATGCAAGCGCCCCATCAAGCCTGAGTTGGCTAGCAGCCGAAGCCGCGCCGAACGCCACTCGGCCTAGCAAGGCAGTCGCTCCTGCTGTGCCACTGCCAAGGAGGATCGCGTGCTCAAGCGTTCAAGAATGTCCGCGGCGCGCTTGAACGGGCCGCCAACTAGCTTTTTCAGTGGCCGGTGCTATCTTGTAGTATCGGCGCGCCGGCGAGCGGCAGCTTCGGTTTGCCCACCCACCGCCAGCGACAACGTTAAGCGGCAGGAGCGCCTGAGGCAAAAGTCTGGCTGCCGGGCAGCGACTACGTAAGGAGAAGGTGGATCATGAAGATGCTACTCACAGTCGAATTTCCTCATGAGCCCTTCAACGTTCTCGTCAGGGGCGGGAAGGTGGGCGAGGTCATTGAGCGTATCCTGGAAACGATCAAGCCGGAGGCAGCGTACTTTACCGAGCAAGACGGAATGCGCTGCGGGGTATTCCTGATCAACGTCGAAAATCCATCTGACGTTCCCGCTTTTGCTGAGCCCTTCTTCCTCAACTTCCAGGCCAACTGCAAGTTCCGCATTGTGATGAGCCAGGAGGACCTGCAAAAGGCTGGTCTGGAGGCACTAGGGAAGAAGTGGGCGTGATGAGTGGTCGGTGAAATCGGTAATGAACGGCCTCCCGACGGCCCCGTCCGAGAGTGCACCACTATCTTCCGCATAAGCTCCGGCATGAGCAGGTGAGGTTGGCGAAAGGAAGGGACCGCTACCGCGAACGTCAAGGGCAACCCATGGGCGATTGTTAATTTCATGATCATGAAATTATTCTGTTGGGTGCGTAGAGACCAACAGCACCGACGTTGGGCACTGATACAAAGAGGTCCGGAGGCAAGTCTTCCTGAATGAGGGCCATGCCACAGCGTCAAAATGAGGGCTGGCCGGGATTCGCAAAAAATCCGCCACATCTCCGCTAAGCCGCTGATTTGAATAGGAAATCGATTGACGAATCGAGTGGCGGCACGCGCCGCTGCAAGTCGAGTAGGTAATCGCCGAACCGGTTGATATGCTCGCGGCGGTATGGCGACAGCGCCTTCAGCACTTCGGCATTCACCGGGTGCCCGCGTTCCTGCAAATCTTTCAGCTTGCGGGACATCCACTGAACGTTGTGGAGGATGACCATGTTGGCGACCAGTTGGTTGTACTTGATCACCTTGCGCTGTTCGTGCCGCAGATTTTCGGCGATGATCCCGTCGCCACCAAACATCAACCACTGCGCGAAGTCATTGAACTGCTCACTCTTGTTCGTCGCGGCATGAATGGTGCGCCGGAGCTCCGGGTCGTTCAGGTACTTCAGCAAGAACAGTGTGCGGATGACTCGGCCCAGTTCCCGGAACGCAAAGTAAAGCTTATTCTTCGTGCTCTCTGAACCCAGCCGGCGCAGGATGGTCGACGGCGTCATTTTGCCGGCCTTGATCGAGACGGCAACGCGCATCATGTCGGGATAGTGTCGTTGGATCAGGTCCCAGTCGAGGGACCGGCGGCACAGCCGCTCGATATGGTCGTATCTGCGGCGCCGGTCTGCTTTGTACAGCACCAGATCTTTGATATTGCGCATGCGTGGCATCAGGTTGATGCCCAGCAGGTAGGACAGACCAAACACCGGCCCACTCTGCGCCTGTGTGTCACCGTGAATGGTATCGGGCTGAATTTCAGAGTCATTTCTGATGAGCCCGTCCAGGATGTACACCGCCTCATGCACGCCGCACGGAATGAAGTTGCTGAAGAGCGCGATGTACATGTCGGAGACATGGTAGTAGCCAATCCCGCCGTACCCGCCATAACGGATGTGATACTCCGACAGCAGATTCTGCTCATACAGATTCCACTTCGTGCCATCCGCGGACGCGCGTTTGCCACTGCCCCAGTACTTCGGTAGCGCGAACTGATTGTACGCGTTGATGACCTTCGCGATGGCTTTGTCGAGCCGTTCTTCGGTGACGTGACGCAGGTTCAGCCACGCAATTTGCTTGCGGCTCAGCCCCTTGACGGACCGGGCCGTCTGGCTCGGCCCCAGGTTGCAACCGTAGCAGAACAGCGTGCAGATAACGCGCTTGCGAGGGTCATCGAGCTTGGCATCGAAGCCGGACAGTGGGCCGAACAGCTTATGCAGATTCAGCCATTGCTCCGTCTCGGTCAGTACGTCGAGGATGCTGATTTGCGGCATTGACGCCGTGATGGCCTGGTCGATCAGCATCATGTTAGGCGGGTCAGGCGCCTTGCCGGGCCGGTGGATGATCAGACCCTGTTCTCCGAACTCGATGCTGTCGTTCTCAGGGAAGTTTGCATCCACCTATGGACGCGGAAGTCATCAAAACGGTCGCTGCCCTCCACGTAAAGATCGCCTGAACTCAGCTCACGCATGACCTGATCGAACACGCACAGCTCAAAGTACCTGCGATGGAGCAGACGAGTACTCCGGCCGTCCGGAAAGATGGCTTTCTCCCACTTGGCCGGGATCCAGTCGAGCGGAAGGTTCATCAGATCGTCGTCGGTGAGTTGCAGATGTTCGCGGTGCGAGGTCCGGAAGCCCTGTATCCAGGCCAGTGCCACCAGGACCGTCTTGTCCTGCGAACTGGATTTGAGTGGCAGGACCTCAAGGCACTGAAAGAGCAGGGAGCGCTGCTGGCGGTACGGTGCCAGCATGAATGGCAGATCGAAGTTGCCAGCGTACGCGATATGCTCATTGCAGCGGGCAAGCGCGCCCGCTGCATCGTTGCCGAGCACTTCACGCACCTTATCCAGCCGGAAGATGTCGGCAATGCCGTCATCCACCAGGACCTGCAGCACATCACGGAACTGGCGGACCAGGTCTTCTAGTGTGTCCGCATGCGCGAGCTGATATTGCTGCAGCCGGGTCCTGGCGAGGGACTCGAGCTTGCGCATGACCTTGATGAAGATTTCCGCCACATCATCGAGCGCCTTCTGCAACTGCGCGTGAATGAAGAGCACTGCCAACGTGTATCGTTTGGCTGGCTTGAGCGACCTGAGCTCAGCAATGTCAAGCGCCCGTGCCTCCGTCACCAGTTGCGTGCGTTTGCTCACGGAAAGCAAGGCCGGCGCCTGCGGCAGACCCCCGGCAAGGGTCCGCAGGGACTGGATGTGTTTGAGGAAGCTTGCGATTTCGCGCGCGGCAGGGCGCTTGGGCTCGCGTTTGAGCTGCTCCCACCCGGATTTGCCGACCTGACTGTTAAACAACGCCTCAATCCGGGCGATCAGCGCGCTATCGAGCGAATCCGAGATGGCGCGATAGATGGCGTCATTGCACCGGCTGCGGGCCTGAGTCGCCATTCGGTGCAGGCTGGCAAGTGGCGGCAGTTCGCACCGTACCCGGATCAGCTCTTCGATCAGCACGTTGACGATGTCGGGCAATTCGACCTTGGTGTGCGCCGCATCGGTTGCGAGCGCCTCCAGCCATTTCAGCGTGTTGGCCTCGGCCGGCCGAATGTGGAGGTACCCGCGTAGTATCTTCTGATGCCGGGAGCGTGTGCCAGAGGCATCGTAGCGTTTGACTGTTGCGCGGGACAGGGCGGGGGCTCGCAGTGCGGCGCGCACGTGATCGATCACGATAGGTGGCACATCAGCCAGCATGGGGAAGTAGCCAAGGCGCTGCAGCAGTTTGAGCTGCACGAGAATCAGGACAGAAGTTGAGGCCCGACGAGACTGGCTGCGCGCGAAGCGGATCTCGGTCGGTGTTGGCGTGAACGCAGCCTCCAGTTCGGCGGCGGTAAGCTCAGCCGGGAGCGCGGGATAGGCGGTATCGTGGATCGGCTGCATCCTTAGCGCCGCACCAAGTCCAGATTGATGTGCCGCATGTACCGGACCTCGTCATCGTTGCAGATTGTCCTGTCGCCATTTGGGGAAGCCAAGGTCTACTCCCAGTCTTCAGAAACTGCTCCGCCCCTCGAGGCCGATATCGGGCGCCCTCGAACAACGTGCGTGCCAGGGAAAGGAATTTGCCCGCCTTTGATGACAGGTTGACGGGCTAAGCGCTCATGCCTTCCGCCTCCCCTGCGTAAATATGCTGTTTTTGGCACTATTCGGCGCAAATTGAGTTCTTTGCTGGGGGCAGGCGCTGCCATCCGGGTGCTGGAAAGTCTGGATTCCCTCGATAAATCAATGGGTTGCCAGGGATGTGGCGGATTTTTTGCGAATCCCGGCCGACCCTCTGTATCGAGAGATTCGCGCGGGCGTGGAGAGGCGGGTGAAGGAAGTTCTCGTTAACGCGGACGGGCCAGAAGTGGTGGCCGACGTCGTGCTGAAGGCGGCCATGGCGGCGCATCCAAATATTCACTACGCCCCCGGCCTCGCCAGGCGCATGCGCATGCTGCGCAGGTTTGCGCCCGCCAGCGTGCTGGATGCGGGGGTTCGCAAAGACCTGCGGCTTGAAGCATAGGCGGTTACCCGCTTCGCGCGCTTTTCCGTGTTGCACATACCCGGTCATCCAATCTGTGAGAAGGGAATGCCCATGTCATCATGCATCGCCAGGCGGCCACCCGCCGGCCAGGCAACGTTCGCCGTTGAAGCCATGGCAACGCTTCGTTTGAAACAAGCGGCCGGCGTCGCTCTGATCCTCGCCGCGGCGCTCGCGGCACCGCCGGTCCGGGCCGGCGATGCTTCGCCCGCTGGCCTGTGGAAGAACGTTGACGACGTCAGCGGCAAGCCGCGCGCGCTGATCCGCATCACTGAATCGAATGGAACGCTTCAGGGCAAGATAGAGAAAGTGTTTCCCGCCCCGAGCGAAGACCCGAATCCGAAGTGCGACAAATGCGAGGGTGCAAACAAGAATGCGCCGGTCATCGGCCTGGTCATCCTAAGTGGCCTGAAGAAGGAAGGCGAAGAGTATGTCGGCGGCCAGATTCTTGATCCCGACAACGGCAAGGTCTATCGCAGCAAGGTCCGCCTGGCCGACGATGGCAAGACGCTCAGCATGCGCGGCTACATTGGCGTGCCAATGCTGGGCCGCTCGCAGACCTGGGGGCGTCAGGAATGAGAGCGACCATGAAAGCATTTCTTTTGGATCGGTACGGGAAACAGCGCGCGTTGCGTTGCACGGAGGTACCGAGCCCGATGCTGGGTGAGGATGAGGTCATGGTCCAGGTCCATGCGGCAGGTGTAAATTTGCTGGATTCCAAGATCAGGGACGGCGAGTTCAAGCTGATCCTCCCCTATCGCTTGCCCCTTGTCCTGGGCCACGACGTGGCCGGCGTCGTAGTCAAGGTCGGTTCTCGCGTCCGGCAGTTCAAGCCGGGCGACGAAGTCTATTCGCGGCCTGATGATTTCCGCATCGGCGCCTTCGCCGAGTACATCGCGGTCAAGGAAGCGTCTTTGGCGATCAAGCCCAAGGCACTGAGCATGGAAGAGGCTGCATCGATCCCTCTGGTGGGGCTGACGGCATGGCAAGCGTTGATCGAGAAGGCCAATCTGAAGAAAGGACAGAAGGTATTCATTCAGGCCGGTTCCGGTGGCGTAGGCACATTTGCGATCCAGTTGGCCAAGTATGTTGGCGCCACTGTAGCCACCACCACGAGCAGCGCCAACACCGACCTGGTAAGAGGCCTCGGGGCAGACGTCGTCATCGATTACAAGAAAGACGATTTCGAGAAAGTACTGCAGGGCTACGATGTGGTCCTCCACAGCCAAGACGCAACGGCGCTGGAGAAATCTCTGCGCGTCCTTAAGCCCGGCGGAACACTCATCTCGATCTCTGGACCTCCCGATCCCGCTTTCGCAAGTGGAATCGGAGCACCGTGGTTCGTGAGATTGGCTGTTCGTCTTCTGAGTTACGGAGTCCGGAAGCGGGCGATACGTCGTGACCTGAAATATTCATTCCTTTTCATGAAGGCCAGCGGACGCCAGTTGAGCGAGATCACTTCACTGATTGATGCCGGCGCAATACGGCCAGTAATGGATCGGGTCTTTTCATTCGATTCGACCAACGAGGCCATGGCCTATGTCGAGAAAGGCCGGGCCAAGGGAAAGGTCGTCGTTCAGGTCAGATAGGCGCGATCACCCGTTGGTTCTTTTCGGACCCTGCTCCACTGCATGAATGACCAGCCGAGGCGCAGAAGCCGCATGGCGCCAGCGATGCGCAGACCGGGCGGCTCGCCCCCCCGGTAACAGAGCATCCTCAAATGTCGACGCCATACAAGGGGGAATCGTACTTTTGGTGCAAAATCTGGCGGTTTCCCAGGAAGGCCTTTGCCTGTAAGGCTTTCCGGCAGCTACGAGTAGTCACGTGACGAGTCTAGATCACATCGGAGTAACATACCTGCCCGCGATTCGGAATCGCGCCATCACTTTGATCCAGCGCCGCCGCAAGATTACGCCCACGCGTCTTTGCTCGCCGTATCGACGATCGACAATTTTGCAGTTGCGAACGCGCCTGTTGAAATATTGATTCCTGCTCTTCCTGTGTGCATTGACGAAGATACGTATATGCCACCAGCGTCAAAGGATGGATTTTCAACTCGTTTGCGATCGAGTCGGTCTTGTCGAGGGTTGGACTCTTAAGCCCTCGCAGAAGGGGCGAGATTGACCAGCCCGCTCTCCGAGATCGTTTTGACCCAAGCAATGGGGCGGGGCACGATCATACAATTCATGAGCTTGTAGACCTCGCTCCGCGACAGCCTGCTACCAACTGCTCCATCGGGGACTCCTGGAAGATATTGTCACTACCTGCCACAATGCATCGGCACGGCATGCCCGATGGCGGTTTAGATTCGAAGCGCCAGCTTCTTGCACAGGACCACACCGTTTCGTTCCAGAATCCGCTGGAACAAGCGCCCGCGAAACGAAACCGGTTCGCCGAGGAAGACGCAGTCGTGTTGAATGCCGAGCACGAAGCTGAAGATCTCGAAGGTCAACTGCTCGATATCGACGGTATCCGGGATCTGCTGGGTCGCCACCGAATCCCTGAGTTGCTCGGCCAAATAGGCCCGCCAGTTTGTCGTGACGCGGTGCACGGCCTGTCGGATGGGATCGGCGCCATATGTCGCACATTCGGTGGCGCCGCTCAGGATCAGGCAACCGCCGCGTTGCGCCACATGGTCACGAATCCAGAACTCGAGAATCCGCACCAGTCGCGCAAGTCCGATCGGTACTCCCAGCACGCTCGCCGCGGCATCGGATCGTAAGCCGTCGAAGTATGCGAGCAACACCTCTTCGATCAGATGCGACCGGGAGTCGAAGCGTAGATAGAACGAACTCCGCGAGAGCCCCAGCTTGCCGGTGATCTCTCCGACGGTAATCGCCCGGATGCCGCGGCTACGCATCGTTGCCGTCGCCACGCGCATGAAGTTCTCTCTGGCAGAGCGCATCAGTCCTTTCTGCGATCGCGGATGATCCAGGCGCATTTTGATGCGCAAAGCGAACGCCACTCAGTCAAGGGACGCACCGGACTCCTTCACGACTGATTGCCATATCGGCAGCTGTTTCTGATACACGGCGGTAAATTCCGCCGGACCTGCGTAGTTGGTGACAAAGCCGAGATCGCCGATTCGCTTCCTGACGTCGGGGAGATTCGTTGCCAGCTTGACCTCGTCCGCCACGCGTTGAATCACCTGCTTGGGCGTGCCGGCAGGTGCGGCAATGGCGGACCAGCCCACGGTCTTGAATACATCGCTGTCGAAGCCTTGCTCCGCGAGAGTGGGCACATTGGGCAAGGTCGGCAGGCGGGACGTGCCGGTGACGCCGATGGCTTTCAGCTTTCCGCTCGGCAGGAACATGTTCGCTTGCAATCCCGTCGCGAAGGCAAGTTGAACGTTGCCGGCGATCAGGTCCTGCACCATGGGTACCTCGCCCCGATAGGAGACGTGCGTCATTTGCGCGCCGGTGACTTCATTGAGCTTGTTGGCGCTCAGATGGCCGACGGTTCCGACGCCCCAGGAGCCGTAGGAGAGCTTTCCCTGGTTGGCCTTCAGGTAGGCGCGGAGTTCCTTGGCGTCCTTGGCCGGGACCATTTCGCCTACCAGCAGTACCAGCGGAGAGTCCGCAATCTTGGCCACAAGCGTGAAGTCCCGATTGGGGTTATAGGGCAGCTTCTTGTAGAGGAACTGATTGACCAGCAACTGGGAACTTTGGGAGATGGACAGCGTATAGCCATCGGGGGCCGCCTTTGCCACGTTGTCCACGCCGATAATGCCGCCAGCGCCGGTTCGGTTGTCCACCACGACCGCCTGGCCCATATGGGAGGACATGCGCTCCGCCAGCACGCGTGCCGTCGTATCGAGCGCGCCCCCGCGGAGAACGGGACGACCAGACGGATCGGCTTGGTGGGGTAGTTCTGGTCAGCGGCCAGCAGGGGATGCGAAAGGAGTCCGAGAACCGCGACGCCCAGTCCGTTGATACACGTTTTCCTGATCACTGCATGTCTCCATGATTGCTTTATGTAATACGAGGCGCGCGAACGCACTCAGCTAAGCGTGACTTGCCGCGCGTCCGTCGCCACCGCGGCCAGCTTCTTGATTTCGCCCTTGAGCAGTTTTCCCGTCGGCGCGGCCGGGAGCGGGCGCATGACGCGGATTTCCGCCGGCACCTTGTACGGCGACAGGCGGGCACGCAGAAAGCTCATCAACGCATCGCGGCTGACGGGCATGTCGGAAGCCAGTTCGATGAAGGCGACGACTTCCTCGTTGCCTTCGACCTGCCGGCCGACAACCGCCGACTGGACAATGGACGGATGGCTGTTCAGGACTTGTTCGACTTCCACCGGATAGACGTTGAAGCCCGAGCGGATAATCAGCTCCTTGGTCCTGCCGACGATGAACAGCGCGCCGTCATCGGCCAGGCGCGCCATGTCGCCTGTGTTGAACCAGCCTTCCGCATTGACAGCGGCGCGCGTCAGATCCGGCGCCTTGTAGTAGCCCTTCATGAGGTTGGGGCCGCGGACCCATAGCTCGCCCGTTTCGCGTGGCTGGACGTCATTGCCACGGCTATCCACGATGCGAATCTCCAGTCCGGGAATCGGCATGCCCGCAGCGCAGTCAGTGCGCGGCGCGTCCAGCGGGGTCTGTGCGACGGTCGGCGACAATTCCGTCAAGCCATAGCCGTTCTGCAGCGGTATGCCCAAAGCGGATTCCACGGCGTGTTTGAGGTCCGGCATCAACGGCGAGCCGGAAGCGCCAATGACCCTGAGCCGATGCCCGGCGAGCGACGCGCCTGTCTTCGCGCACCAGTCCAGCAGGCGCGCGAACATGGCAGGCACCCCAAGAAAGACTGTGACGCCCTTCGCGCAGATCGCGGTGCGGAGAACCTCTGGCGAGAATCGTTCTTCCAGCAACAGCGTGCATCCGCACGACACCGATCCCAGCAGCTGCGACGAGAGTCCCACCACGTGAGCCATTGGCAGGATGCCGTAGACGACGTCCTGTGGACTCAGGCGACGAAGCGTCGTCGCAAGTGACGCCATGTAGAGGAAGTTCGCATGCGTGAGCATGACGCCCTTCGGGCTGCCTGACGTTCCCGATGTGTAGATCATCGCCGCCACTTGCTGTCGGGGATCGCTGCTTGCCGGTTCGACAGTTGCCGTCGGGTTCAGCGGGCCAACCGCGAGTTCGCCAAGGTAGGGGAACGTCTCCATGGTCGCCTGTACACGCTGGCCATGGTCCAGCGCTTCGCGCGAGACATTTGCGGCGTAGAACGCTCTGCGCGCGTCCGAATGTTCCAGGAAGTTGTCGATCTCCCTGGGTGACAGGCGAGGATTGACGACGACCGCCCATGCATCGCAGGCGCTGCAGGCGAGCACCATCACCGCCAGCGCGACGCAGTTCTCGGCAACCAGCATGACGCGATCTCCGGGGCGTATACCGAGGTTTCGCAGACGTTCCGCAACCGCGTCGATCGCGTGGGACAGTTCCGCATAGGTCAGCCTGATCCGGCTGTCCTGAAGTGCCAGGGCTTCCGGCTGGGCATGCACCCACGGGCTGATGACCTCGTGGATCCGGTTCATCGTGCTGGAAGGTTGCGCGTGCTGTTTCGTCACATCCGGCTCCTTTGTCTCCTGAATTATGTACTGCTATGCGGGCCATATTACTGCTAATCGGTTCTCAAATACAAGACGATCAGGCGGCGTAGATCGAAGATTTCCGCAAAATGACGTTGACGATGACCATCTGCCGGACCATACTAAACCGCAATGCAGTACATTGTTCCGCAAAATCAATAGGAGACTAGCATGTCGGAAAAGAAGGCGGTACTCGTGATCGGCGCCGGGGATGCCACCGGCGGCGCCATTGCGCGTCGGTTTGCGCGGGAGGGCTATATCGCGTGCATGACGCGCCGCAATGCGGAAAAGCTCGCCCCGCTGGTTGCGCAGATCGAGAGCGAAGGCGGTGCCGCGCACGCGTTTTCCTCGGATGCCCGCAAGGAGGAGGAAATGGTGGCGTTGATCCAGGAGATCGAAACCAAGATTGCGCCGATCGAGGTCGCCGTCTTCAATATCGGCGCCAACGTGCGCTTCGATATCCTCGAAACAACGTCACGCGTGTACTTCAAGGTCTGGGAGATGGCCTGCTTCGCCGGTTTCCTGATGGGGCGTGAGACGGCCCGGGTCATGGTGCCGCGCGAACGCGGGTCGATCTTCTTTACCGGGGCGACGGCCAGCTTGCGTGGCCGTGCCGGGTACGCGGCATTCTCCGGCGCCAAGCACGGCCTGCGCGCGCTGGCCCAGGCCATGGCAAAGGAACTCGCACCGAAAGGCATTCATGTGGCGCACCCGGTGATCGACGGGGCCATCGATACCGAATTTATCCGGGAGACGTTCCCGGAGCGCTATGCACTGAAGGAGCGCGACGGCATTCTCAACCCCGAGCACATTGCGGACATGTACTGGATGTTGCACCAGCAACCGAGGGATGCGTGGACGCACGAACTCGACCTGCGTCCGTGGATCGAGGCCTGGTAAACCCACCATGGAACTGACCTATAGCAAGCAGGATCGGGCATTCCGCGCGGAGGTCCAGGCGTTTCTGCGCGCGAATCTGCCGGATGACATCAGGCGGAAGGTAGTCGAGAACCGGCCGCTGACAAAGGACGACATTGTGCGCTGGACGAAGATCCTGGCGGCACAAGGCTGGAGTACGCCGAACTGGCCGGTCGAGTACGGCGGAACGGGATGGACGCCGGTGCAGGGCTACATCTTCGCCGAGGCATGCGCGCTCGCCGGAGCGCCCGAACCGATTGCGTTTGGCGTTCGCATGGTGGCGCCCGTGCTGCTCGCGTTTGGCACAGCCGAGCAGAAGGCACGCTATCTACCGCGTATCCGAAGCGGCGACGACTGGTGGTGCCAGGGCTATTCGGAGCCGGGTGCGGGCTCGGATCTGGCGAGCCTGTCGACGAGCGCGCGGCTCGATGGCGACACGTTTGTCGTCAACGGCCAGAAGATATGGACAACGTACGCGCAGCATGCGGACATGATGTTTTGTCTGGTCAGGACCGATCCCGATGCGAAGAAGCAGCAAGGCATTTCCTTCCTGCTGATCGACATGCGCTCGCCAGGCATTACCGTGCGACCGATCATCACGCTCGACGGAAAGCACGAAGTCAACGAAGTCTTCTTCGATGGGGTGCGTGTTCCGGCTTCGAATCTGGTAGGGGAGTTGCATCGCGGGTGGGATTGTGCCAAATACCTGCTCAGGCATGAGCGATTCAGCACGGGAATGATCGGGCAAATCCGGCGCAATCTCCGGCGACTGGTCGAATGCGCATCCACGCGCACCGGCCCCGATGGTTTGCTCGGCGATGACCTGAGCTTCTGCGAGCGGGTGGCACGTATCACGATCGAGGTGGACGCGCTCGAATACACGCTGCTTCGTGCGCTCTCCGAAGCCGATGCGGGCGGGGATGTGGGCACGAAAGCGTCGCTCTACCGGATCCGCAGTTGCCAGCTTGCGCAACAGGTATCGGAGCTCTATCTCGATGTATTGGGCATTGACGCGCTGCCCTATCCTCGCGAGGCACGTGAGCTCGACTGGTCGGGCGGCGGATGGCTGCCGGATGATGCGCCGGCCCAGACCGCGAACTATCTCAACCTGCGCAAGCTCACGATCTATGGCGGTTCCGAGGAGATTCAGAAGAACATCCTCGCCAAGCTCGAATTGAATCTGTAAGGCGTCAACATGAATTTCGACCTGACTGAAGACCAGCGACTCGTGATTGACGCCGTTTCGCGATATCTGACCCGCGAATATAGCCTCGCGGAACGGGCGGCGGCAACCTCGGGGAATTCCAGGCATTGGCAAGCGCTTGCCGAGCAGGGCATGTTTGCATTGCCATTCGAAGAGCGATACGGCGGCGGGGGTGGTGGCTGGAATGACGTCGCCTTGGTGATGCAAGAGTTCGGCAAGGCGCTTGTCAATGAACCCTATCTGGCTTCGATCGTGTTTCCCGGCGCGCTGATCCAGGCCGGCGCAAGCGAGCTGCAGAAGCAGGAAATGCTCCCGCGAATCATTGATGGCTCAGTGCGCTTTGCGGTGGCCTATGAGGAGGTCAGCTCCGCCTACGACCCCACCAGGATCGATACCACTTTTTCCGAGGCGGAGGGCGAGGGCGGATACGTGCTCAACGGCCGCAAGAAGGGCATTCTGGCGGGCAATTTCGATGTATTGATCGTGCTGGCGCGGCGGGGTGACGACTTCCGGCTGTTCATGGTGCCGACCGGCTCGCCGGGAGTCGGACTGGTGACCCATCCGTCGGTGGATGGCGCGGCGGTTTCGGAGGCGACTTTCGGCAACGTCAGGGTGCCTGCCGACGCGTTGCTGGGCGATGGCCGCGAGACGCTGAGGCATCTCGAACTGGCGCTGGACATTGCTCGCATTGGCCTGTGCGCCGAGGCCGTTGGCATTATGGAATCGATGATCCGGGACACCGCCGAATACGCGCGCACCCGAAAGCAGTTCGGCGTTCCCATCGGCAGCTTCCAGGCCCTGCAGCACAAGCTCGTCGATATGTTCGTGCACACCGAGCAAGCGAAGTCTTCCGTCTGGCGCGCACTGGCGTATGTCGACGACGAGGCCGGGCGCGCTCAGGCTTGCGCGTCGGCGAAGGCGCTTGTCGGTATCGGCGCTCGATTCGTCGGACAGCAGGCCATCCAGATTCACGGCGGGATGGGCATGACGGAAGAAATGGGAATCTCGCATTTCTTCCGGCGGCTGACGGCCATCGAGCAGACCCTTGGCAACGCTGCCTACCATCTGCGGCGCGTCGCGAGACAGGTGTCGCGTGAACCGGCTCTGAACTGAGGCGCCGAGAGGCATTGCGCGCCGCCCCCGCCGGGGTCGGCGCGCATATCATTTCCGGATGCTATCTGGCCAGAACGCGTTGAATTTCCTCTTCGACGTCACGCAGCTGGTCCTTGCCGAAGTACATCTCGTCGTTGACGAAGAACGTTGGCGAGCCGAAGGCCCCACGCTCGAAGGCCTGTTGGGTATTGGCAAGCAGGAGATCCTTGACCGCCTGGTCGCCAATGCGTGCGAGCATGCGTGCGCCATCGAGACCCGCTTCATTCAGCGTCGCCTCGATCACGGCCGGGTCGTCCATCTTGAGGCCGCGTTCCCACATCGCAGAGAACACCACGTCGACGTATTGCTCGAACCCGCCTTCGATCAGGGCCGCCGCGGCGCCCCGCATGATCTGGAGCGTGTTGACCGGGAAATGCGGGTTGGAGCGGTAGCCGACAATATGATGGCGGTCGACAAATCGCTGCGTTTCCAGCCGGGCAAATGCCTGCTTGTTCTTGATGCCGGCGAAGGCTTCCGCGGGGGAGCGGTTGCCCGTCAGCCGAAAAAGTCCGCCCAGGAGAATCGGGACGTATTCGAAGGTTACGCCGGTTCGGCTTTCGATTGCCGGAATCACCTTGTGCGACAGGAAGGCATTGGGACTGCCGAAATCGAGCAGGAATTGCACAGTGGGTGCATGCATGGATTGTCTCCCTCTAGTGTGTGTCGAGTCACTCAGCGTGGTGGTCTGGCCTGCCGTCTGGCCTGGCCGGCGTCAGAAGCCCCTTTGGCTGCATAAAACGGTTCTATAAACCGAAGTGCAGAACTTTATGATGGCGACACAGTGATGTATTTCCACGAAATCTGCGCCAATGTTCACTTGTCACGCAAACCGAGGAGCAGTATAGTGGACTGCAGTGCAGACTTGCAAGCTGCGATGCAAACCATTAGCGCGACCAGGCCGGTCATCCACGAGGCCCGGCGCGAGGAGACAAAGATGACGTCGCTGACAGTCGGTCAATCGGTTGCAGACCTGGCAAACCCCTACCACGGCTATGACATCGCGAGCTGGATCGTTGAGCTTGCGCGTCGTCGCGGTGCGCACCCTCTGCTGGTGTGGGAGCCTTTCGAAGGACCGTCGCGCACCTATACCTATCTCGGTTTCCTGGACACGGTCCGCAAGCTTGCGGGCGGCCTTGCGCAGCGTGGCGTGAAGCCGGGTGAGCGCGTGATCGTGCATATGGAGAACTGTCCGGAGACGATTCTTATGCGCTTCGCCTGCGCCTGGGCCGGGGCGGTATGCGTGGCGACAAATCCGCTCTCCGCGGGACCGGAACTTGAGTACTTTGCACAGGCCACCGGCGCGGTATGCGCCGTCACTCAGCCAAAGTTCGCGGGGCTGTTTGCGGAGCACTGCCCCGGCCTGTCATGGGTTGCCGTTCTCGATCACGTGCCAGTGGATCCCGCACAGGAGAGGGCGGTCGCATCGATGGTGCCTTTTTCCGCGCTGCTGGGCGACGCGCTTGCGCAACGCCCAGCGGATCCGTCCGCACCCGCTTCGGTGATGTTCACCACCGGATCGACCTCGCGGGCCAAGGGCGTCGTGTGGACCCACGCCAACGTGCTCTGGGCGGCGGAAGTGAATGCCCGGCAGCAGGGGCTTCGCGAGGACGACACGCATGTGCTGTTTCTCCCGTTGTTCCATGTGGTCGGGCTCTCGTGGTGCTTCTTCTCGACCATGTGGGCGGGCGGGACGATCGTCCTGCAACCGGGCTTTTCGCGCAGCCGGTACTGGCCGGTGGTCATGAAACACAACGCCACGGTCGGCTCTCATGTTCACTTCACCCTCGCGGCATTGCGCAGCGAGCCGGTGCCGGCGCATGCGTTTCGCCTCTGGGTAACCTCCACGCACGACCACGCCGCGGCGGCGCACTACAAGGTGGGGATGGTCGCAGGGTGGGGCATGACCGAGGTGCTGATCCAGGTACTGGTTTCGAACCCCGAGCAAGGTTCCCTGACGGGAGGCATTGGACGTCCGAGCCTCTACTACGATGTCAAGGTGGTCGACGATGACGGGCGGCAAGTGCGCCCCGGTGAAGCGGGCCATCTGCTGGTCAGGGGACGCCGCGGGTTGTCGGTCTTCAGTGAATACGATGGCGATAGCGCGGCCACGGAGACCGCATTCGACGACGAGGGCTACCTAAAGACCGGCGATCGTGTTCGTCTTCATGAGGATGGCTGGTACGCGTTCACCGATCGGGTCAAGGACGTCATCAAGGTCCGCGGCGAGAACGTCTCGGCGGCCGAGGTGGAAGCCGCCATCCTGAAAGTGCTCGGTGTCCGGGAGGTGGCGGTGGTTGGCAAGCCGTGCGACATGCAGGGGGAGACCGTGGTCGCCTTTGTCGGCCATTCGTCCGAGCTTTCGGGTCAACAGGTTGAGGCATTGCATGACACCATCCACGAGCATTGCACGCGCAACCTGTCCCAGTTCAAGATTCCGGTAGAAATCCATGTAGTGGCGAAGCTGCCTCGAATCGGCATCGGCAAGCTGGCCAAGGCGACGCTGCGCGAGTGGGCATCGGCGGGCAACGGCCAGAAGCCCGGGCAGGGTACCCCGCGTTCGGCGTTCGAGGCCGAGTGAGTGTCAGCGATGATTGAGCTATATCACTGTGCGAGATCGCGGTCCTTCCGGCCGCTATGGATGCTCGAAGAACTGCAGCTTCCCTATTTGCTGCAGTTGCTGCCCTTTCCACCGCGCGTCCTAGCCAAGTCGTATCTGGCCGTCAACCCACTCGGGACGGTCCCCTGCATGATCGATGGCGCGGTCAAGATGACCGAGTCGAGCGCCATCTGCCAGTACCTCGCGGAGGTCCATGCATCGGGGCGTCTCAGCGTGCGCCCGGATGAGGCCGCGTACGGCCGGTACCTGAATTTCCTGAGTTTTGGGGAAGCATCGCTGACGTTTCCCATTGCGATTTTCATGCGGTACTCCCGCCTCGAACCCGAGGAACGCAAGCTGCCGCAGGCCGCCGTGGACTACAAGCGCTTCTTCCTGGGGCGCTTGCGGGGCGTCGATGCGATCGTCTCCAGTGACGAGTACATCTGCGGGGATCGCTTCACGGCGGCGGACATCTCGGTCGGCTATGCCGTTCAGTTCGCCGCCATGAACGGTCTGCAGGATGAGTTTCCGGAATCCGTCACGCGCTACCTCGCGCGGCTGAAAGCCAGGCCGGGATACCAGCGGGCGCTGCTGGTCGAATCCATGGCGGAGAAGCACAAAGCGGAAAACCACGCGGCGCAAGCCTAGGCGAGTATGCTATCGTCGGCGGGTTAGTCGGTGGAAACAGAACAGGTCGGAAAGACAATCAACACGATGCCGAAATCAATCCAGAAGAATCCAGAAATGGCGCCGCCCGCTATTGCCGATGAGCCTGAGGAGGAATCATCGCTCGGCGAAGGCCAGGACAGGCATTTTGTCACGGCGCTGGCGCGTGGGCTGGAAGTATTGAGTTGCTTCCATTCGGGCGACAACTTCCTTGCCAATCATGAGATTGCTGAGCGCTGTGGCCTGCCGAAGTCGACGATTACTCGTCTAACATACACGCTGACGAGGCTCGGCTATCTCCACCTGGTGCCGGAAACTGGCAAGTATCGTCTCGGTACGGCCACCGGCGCGCTCGGCAGCTCGATGCTCGCCAACCTCGACGTTCGCCAGGTGGCACGTCCATACATGCAGCTGCTGGCTGCGGAAACTGGGTCCGTCGTGGCGTTAGTCACGCGTGACCGACTCTCGTCGCTGTACCTCGAATGCTGCCGTAGCACGTCGATCATCACCCTCAACCTCGATGTGGGTTCCCGGATTCCGCTGGGGACAAGCGCCGCCGGCCGGGCGTTGCTCGCCGCCGCCACCCCAGCCGAGCGCGCCGATCTGATGGAGCGGATCAAGGAACTCGATGAGACTACGTGGCCAGTCGTGGAGCGGGGCATCCAGGAATCCATAACCGAGTATCAATCCACGGGATGCGTGACTTCAGCGGGAGGGTGGGTAAAGGAAGTGCACGGTATCGCGGTGCCGTTCTCCCCGGGCCGTGGCTTGCCGCTTATGGCGATCAGTCTTGCCGGCGCTGCCAGCTACTTCCCCCTCTCCCGCTTGCATGAGGAGCTGCGGCCGAAATTGCTGCAGGCGGTACGGCAGATCCGGCAAGCCTTGTGTCAGAGTAGTTCCTAAGCGGATCTGTATCGCGGGGCCGCACGGATAGACGCCGTGCCTTGGCGCCAGCGATCCTCGCTGCATCGACCGGTTGAATCCGCAGGGACTTGCGGACCACTCGGATGCGATGACTCGTGCGGCTGCAACTGGCCGAACTCGGTCTCCGGCGGCTGATGTGCCGACCAGCCGCTCATGGCGGGTGACAGTGCCCCCCGTTTGCTGTGCCCCGCTACAGATGCCGTTTTGGGTCATCGTCCGCAACCGGATCAGGCCTTTGCCACCAGGTAGCCAGCTTCTGGCCGGGTTCCCGAAAGCTTAGCGTGCAATATTCTCTGTCTCTGAAGCGCCCCGTTAACGACGAATCCGTGTCAGATTTTTCCCTATTTTTCCCAATATCGCTCTTCTAGATAACTCCTCGCTATAGTCGAAACCAGGAAGCGCCTTGGCGGCGCCTGCAACAGGGCAGGAGGGAGAAATGGATTCCACGTCGTCCGGTCCACGAGCGTCTACGGAAACATTGCGAATCGCACAACAAGGGCAGGCGCCACGCGCAACCCTTGGACAGCCGGGTATGGCGGAGCTGTTGCTAAGTGTTGTGATGGAGTCGACGTGCGGTGCACTGAGCCCGGTCATGCTGACAGCCCACGTTGGCAGGCCATTGTATGAGGGCAGATGCGACGTCGACGCACGTCTGAAGCACGGGGACGGTCGGCAGCAGCGATGGTTGGCCGAACTCAGGCAGGCGGGGGCTATCGTAGGTCGCGCGCATGTTGTCCTGGATGGCGAGCTACCGTCAAACAGCTACATGCCATGGCGTAGCGGAATGCTGCCAGTGACGACATGGCATGACGACGACATTGCACAGTGCCTCGCGGTGGCCCGGCTATGCGACAAGTACTCTCAGGGAGAAGCGGCAACAAGTCCAGTATGGCTCACCATCCGCTATTTTGGGCAGAGTGCACGGGTGCGGGAAGCCTTAACGGTTTCGCCCGTGCGGCGTCAACAGCTTGGCACCTTGTGCCAATGCGACCTCGAAGTATTCGAGGCAGGAGCCAGGGTCGCTACGCTAACCACCGTCTATGAGCGCAACCATGGCCAGGCGCTCAAGTAACCCGCAGTAGCCCATGGGTCGCCCTGATCGCGGCGGCGTGGCTCATTCCATTTGCTGCAAAGCGAGCAACTCCCGCTTCGCCGCGGCCAGCACTGCGTCGGAGCGCTTTTCGTCGGCCATCACGCGAGACACCACCAGAGCCCCGATCATGGCGCTGACCGCGAACACGGCCTTGTCCGGATCGTCCCCGCCCAGCGCGGCATCCATCCGGCCGATGAACCGCTCGATGTGGGTCGACATCGCCTCGCGCGCCGACTCGTCGGCGCGCGCCACGTCGCCCGCCAGCGCGGCGATTGCGCAGCCGGTCGTGCGCGCGTCGCGGTGCTTGCGGCTCAGGTAGCTGCGTACCGTTGCGCTGTACTCGACCGACGCCTTCCCGTTTTTTGCATCGAACGCGGCATTCCCGGCATCCAGCGCGCGTTCGAGCGCGTGCAGCAGCAGGTCGGAGCGGGACTCGAAGTGCCCATAGAAGCCGCCGTGCGTCAGGTTGGCGCTACGCATCAGCTTGCCGACGCTGACGGATTCGAGTCCGCCATCCCGAATCTGCTCCGCGGCCTGTTCCAGGATGCGCTTCCTGCTTTGCGCTTTGTCCGCCTGTGAGTGTCCCATCTGTCAAATCCCATGTTCTTGTCTTGACTTTCTGCATTGTGCTCGTCATTCTCTAGCATGACAATCATCATTCAGATAGCGGGTAGCTGCCATGGCCGAGCTGGACGAGCTGAACGTTGACCTGGACGACTACGAGGTCCCCTTCAAAGGCATCGTCGAGCAGTCCATCGCCGGCATCTACATCCTGCAGGACGGCCGCTTCCGCTATGTCAACGAGACTTTCGCGCGCATGTGCGGTCTCAGGCGCGAGAAGTTGCTCGGCGCCCGGCTTTGCGACGTGGCGAACCCCTCGCAACGCGGTGCGCTGATGGCCCAGTACGAGCGCCAGATCAGCGGCGTTGGCGCTTCCAAGCTGTTCGTCATTCGCCGGACCTCGTCCCGCAACCCAGGCTGCTTCGAGATTCATGGCACGCGCGTAATCTTCCACGGCCGCCCCGCAATCGTCGGCCTCGGCATCGACATCACCGAGCGCGAGCGGCAACGCGCCGAGCTGGTCGAGGCCAGCGAGCGCTTGCAGGAGCTGGTCGCAAGCGCCAACAACGTCCGCGAGAACGAGCGCCACCGCGTGGCGCGCGAGCTGCACGACGTGATCGGCGGCATGCTGACGGCGATCAAATTTGACCTGTCGCGGCTGTCGCGGGGCATCGAGGCGTTGGACCGCTGTCGCGCGCCACGGGCGCGGCAAGGTGGCTCGGCGGCGCCGGCGCTCGCCTCGCTGGCGCTAACCGCAGCCCAGACCCTCCAGCTCACGCAGGAGACCATCGAAGCCATGCGCGTAATTTCCGAAGGACTCCGCCCGGGCGCCCTCGACCATCTGGGCCTGCACGACACGCTGTGCCTCGACCTCGGCCGGTTCGAACGGCGCTACGGTATCGCCACCCGCTTTCGCGCCACGGGCGCCGCGCGAGGGTTGGACCGCAACCGTGAGATCGGCATTTACCGGATCTTCCAGGAAGCGCTCACCAACGTCGCAAGGCATTCCAAAGCTACCGAAGTCACCGTGAGCCTTGACTGGGTAGCCGATCGCCTTGAGCTGGAAATCTCGGACAACGGCCTCGGCTTCGACATCGATCGTGTGGCGGCCGATGGCCATCTCGGCCTGCTGGGCATGCGGGAACGGACACGCGAGCTCGACGGCATACTCGTCCTCGACACCGGACCCCGCTCCGGCGCGCGCGTGCGACTCGGCGTGCCGGTCGCGTCCGGCGTCAATGAAGACACCAACAAATGCGCCAATCCCGGCGCTCGCATCGACGGAGGACAGCCATGATTCGCCTGCTGCTGATCGACGACCACACGATCTTCCGCCAGGGCCTAAAGCGCTTGCTTGCCGAGCAGGACGGATTCGATGTCGTGGCCGAAGCCAGCGATGCGAACGAAGCCCTTGGCCGCCTGCGCGAACAGCCCTTTGACGTGGCGCTCCTCGATGTCAACATGCCGGGACGCAGTGGCCTGGATATGCTGCCCTCGCTGCGCGCCGAGCGCCCCACGATGCCGGTGGTCGTGCTGAGCATGTACCCGGCCGAGCAGTACGCACTGCGTGCGTTCCAGGCGGGGGCCTCCGGCTATGTCACCAAGGACATGGACGCAATGGAGCTGGTTGATTCGATCCGCAAAGTGGAGAAGGGCAAGCGCTACATGACGCCCGCCGTCGCGAGCTGCCTGCTCGACGGCTTTGACCGGGTCAGCGACGTGGCGGCACACCGGCAACTGTCGTCGCGCGAGTACGAGATCATGCTTCTGATCGTGCGCGGTATCCGCCTGACCGATATCGGCCAGCAGATGTTCCTGAGCGTGAAGACTGTGAGCACCTATCGCTCACGCATCCTGAAGAAGATCGGCGTCTGCAGCAACGCCGAGCTGGCGCGCTATGCCGTCGAACATCGGCTGATCGACTGATCGCATCCCTCATCTTCAGAAAACGCTGACAAGGCGTAGGGCAAGTTCCGACAGCCGGATTCGTGCCGGACGTCCAAACTCTCTTCAACGACACGATTCCACACGAGACGGAACGAAGGAGAGAACGATGACGGCAGACGTGCTGCTGCACCTGGACGACGGCGTGCTGGTCGTGACGATCAACCGGCCGGCGAAGAAGAACGCGCTCACCGCGCAGATGTATTCGGCGCTCGCCGACGCGGTCGCCGAGGCGGACCGTCGCGATGACGTCCGCGTCGTGTTGCTCCGTGGCGAGGGCGGCAACTTCAGCAGCGGCAACGACATCGGCTTGTTCGTCAATGGACAGGCCACCGAACAAAAGGAGTCGCCCGCCATGTCGTTCCTGCGCGCGGTCATCGCGCTGCGCAAGCCGATGGTGGCCTGCGTCTGCGGGCATGCGGTCGGCATCGGGGCGACCGTGCTGCTGCATTGCGACTACGTCGTCGCCTCTGACGACGCCCGCATCCGCTTCCCGTTCGTCGACCTCGGGCTGTGCCCAGAATTCGCCTCCACGCTGCTGCTGCAGCAGGTAGTGGGCCGCAACAAGGCGACCGAATGGCTGCTGCTGGCCACCACCATTCCAGCCGCCGAAGCCCATCGGGCTGGACTCGTCAATCGCGTGATGCCGCTGGAGACAGTCGCGGCGGAAGCGCTGTCGATCGCCAAGTGCCTCGCCACCAAGCCGCGCCAGGCGCTGATGGCGACGCGCGGACTGGTGCGCGAGGCGACCGAGATGCTGGTCAGGGACAGTCTCCAGCGTGAGACGGTCGTGTTCGACACCCTGCGGCAGTCGCCCGAGGCACAGGAAATTTTCCGGCGCTTCCTGCAACGGGCGCCCGTCCGGACCGCTGCCCCCGCCTGAGCCCGGGGCCGATGACAGCCAATCAGAACCACCAGAGCATCAAACCCAGAGAGGACTTCCAGTGAGCCATCCCTACGGCGTCAGCGGCGCGCGGCTGACCGGCCACGCGCTGATCGAGGGCACGCCGCTCAGCGCGAAGTACGTCGTGGTGACCATGTGCATCGGTGGCGGACAAGGCGCCGCCGGGCTGATCGAAGTGCTGTGACGAGTTCCACCCACAATCAAGGAGACGCAATGACTGCTGTGACAAATCTTTTCGACCTGAAGGGCCGCACGGCTCTCGTTACCGGGGGGTCCAGCGGGCTGGGCCTGCAGATCGCCGAGGCGCTCGGCACGCAGGGCGCCCGCGTGGTGATCTCGGCGCGCAAGGCGGACGCGCTTCAATCCGCGCAGGCGCATCTGGCCGGCCTGGGCGTCGACGCAAGCTGGATCGCCGCTGACAACGCCGTGGAGGACGACCTTGAACGCCTCGCCAACGAAGCGATGGAACGCCTCGGGAAGGTCGACATCCTCGTCAACAACGCCGGCGCCACGTGGGGCGCGACCACCGTCGACCACCCGCTGGCCGCCTGGGACAAGGTCATGAACCTGAACGTGCGCTCAATCTTCCTGCTGACGCAGAAGATCGGCAGGCTGTCGATGCTTCCCAACCGATTCGGGCGCGTGATCAATCTCGCCTCGATTGCCGGCCTCAAGGGCAACGGCCCTAAGGGGCAGCCGACCATTGCTTACAACACCAGCAAAGGCGCCATCGTCAACTTTACGCGCGCGCTGGCCGGCGAATGGGGCCCGCATGGCGTCACTGTCAATGCCATCGCGCCGGGCTTTTTCCCGTCAAAGATGACCAGGGGGACGATCGAGAAAGTGGGCGTCGAGAAGCTGTCGGAGTGGGCGCCTCTGCAGCGCATTGGTGACGACGACGACCTCAAGGGCGCGGCCCTGCTGTTCGCGAGCGACGCGGGCAAGCACATCACCGGCCAGATCCTCGCCGTCGACGGCGGCCTGACCGCGGTCTGAAGACGTTCGAACCCGAATCCAAACCATCCCGATTCAAAAGGAGAACACCATGAGCAACGCAGCAGGCACGCCCGAAGTCCGCATGACGATCGAGGACCATATCGCGATTATTTCGCTGGACAACGTCGCCAAGAAGAACGCCATCACGCCGGATCTGATGCAGCAGCTCTCGCAGCGGCTGACCGAGTTCGACAACGACGACAACCTGTGGGTGGCGGTGCTGGACCCGGCAGGCGAGCACACAACGGCCGGCCTCGATATGCCGAAGTTCTTCGGCCCGACTGCCACGGCCAAGCCGATTCCAGACGACCAGGTCGACCCGTTCGGCCTCAAAAAGCGCTGCCGCAAGCCGCTGATCTCGGTCGTCCACGGCATCACCTATACCATCGGCATCGAGCAGATGCTCGCCTCCGACATCGTGATTTCCGCCGATACCGCGCGCTTCTGCCAACTCGAATCGAAGCGCGGCATCGCCCCGCTCGGCGGCGCTCACTTCCGCTACCTGACGCGCACCGGTTGGGGCAACGCGATGTACCACCTGTTCCTGTGCGACGAGTTCTCGGCAGAGGAGGCGTATCGCTGCGGCTTCGTCCAGGAGGTCCATCCCTATGGCAGGCACCGTGAGCGCGCGATGGAGATCGCCCGGCTGATCTGCAAGGTCGCCCCTATCGGCCTGCGCGCGACCAAAGCGGCGGCGCTGACTTACATCGAGCACGGCGAAAAGGCGGCCATCGACGTCATCCCGCGGGTGAGCGAGCAGGTCTTCGCCACGGAAGACTTCAAGGAAGGAATCCAGTCCTTCGTCGAGCGCCGCGAGGCGCGATTCCAGGGGCGCTGAGGTGCGGCTGACCTCCATGACCGCTGATACGGGAGCCACTATGCAGACCTTCACGTCAATCGAAGCACTGAAGGCGTTCCAGGGCAAGGAGGCCGGTCCGAGCGACTGGCATCTGGTTACGCAGCAGGAGGTAAATCTGTTTGCCGAGGCAACTGGCGACCGCCAGTGGATCCATGTCGATCCCGAGCGGGCGAGGCGGGAGTCGCCGTTCGGCGGTCCCGTCGTACATGGATTCCTGACGCTGTCGCTGCTGCCGATGCTGATGGCGCAGATAACTGGCTTCGAGGGCGTACGTGCGCGCGTCAACTACGGCCTGAACCGCGTCCGCTTTACCGGCCCCGTGCCTGTCGGCGCGAAGGTACGCGTCCGCACCGTCCTGGAGAACGTGGCTGACGAAGGGCAGGGCGGCGTGAAGGTGGGGTGGACAGTCACCTTCGAGATGGAAGGATCGGCTACGCCGGTATGCGTCGCGGAGTCGCTGGCCAAGCTGTACTACTAGGCGCATTCCCCGTCGATTGCCGACACCAACCGGCGCCGTGCGACGAACGTCATCGCGCGGAGGGGGCTGCGCCCTTGGGGTGCAGCCCGCCCAAAAAATATAGAAACTGGAGACAACAAGATGAACGCCCCGATGCCAGACTACTGGACCCCCGACCTCCTGTTGAGCGAAGCCGACGTTGCCCACTTCGAGCGCGTCCCGCTTGCGGACCGCAAACTGCCGGCCTCCACCTACGAAATGCTGATGGACGGCTGCGCCATCGACCCCTCGAAGGTTGCCATCCGCTTCTTCACCGACGGCGCCCGTCCCTTCGAGACTGCGCGGCAGGTGACCTATGCCGAGTTGCGCGCCAAGGTCCACCAGACGGCAAATCTGCTGGACGACCTCGGCGTCGGCAAGGACGATGTCGTCTCGGTGCTGATGCCAGCGATTCCCGAATCGCAGTTCGTCCTGTGGGGTGCTCAGGCGGCCGGGATCGTCAATCCGGCCAACTCGATGCTGGAGCCGGACATCCTCGTCCAGATGTTCCGCTCGGCCGGCACCAAGGTACTGGTCGCGTTTGGTGGCGACGAGCACGCCGAGATCTGGGCCAAGGCCGAGGCCGTAGCGCGCGGCCTCCCATCGCTGGCGGCGGTGATTCGTGTCGGTGGAGCGGGTCCGGCGACGGTCGCTGGCGTGCGCGTCATCGATTTCGCCGAAGCCGTCGAACGCTATCCCTCCGACCGCCTGGTCTCTGGGCGGATCTTCTCGTCCGACGACACCGCCTCGCTCTTCCACACCGGCGGCACGACCGGCGCCCCGAAGCTGGCACGCAACCTGCACCGCAACCAGGTGTTCTGGGTGTGGGCGTCAAAGTACCTGTGGGGACTCGACTCGACCGAGGTGCAAGTGGTCGGTGTCCCGGTTTTCCACGTCGCCGGCGCGGTGGTCGGCTGTTTCAGCCCGCTGGCGAAGGGGGCGACAGTCGTGTTGATGACGTCGGCCGGATTCCGCCATCCGTCCGTGCTGCCGAACCTCTGGCGCATCGTCGAGGCTTTTCGGGCCAACATGCTGATCCTCGTGCCGACGTTGGTGAACCAGGTGCTGTCGATTCCGCTGGATGGCGCTGACATCTCGACGCTGACCTACGTCGCCTCGTCGACCGCGCCCCTCTCGACTACCGTCGCCGACGCCTTCCATCGTATGACCAGCGTCCGTATCCGTGAAAGCTGGGGCATGACCGAAACCACGGCGGTCACCTGCATCACGCCCCTGGTCGAGCAGGTCAAGGTTGGCAGTTCTGGCGTGCGGCTGCCGTACCAGCGGGTCCGCGTGGTGCTGCCGGACGGCACCGGGAGCGTGGCCCGGGACTGCGCGCCGGGCGAGCCGGGCCTCGTTATCGTGCGCGGGCCTTCGGTCTTCCCCAGCTACCTGGGCCAGGAGCAGGCTGCACGCTGGTTCGACGGCGACTGGCTGGACACCGGCGATCTCGGCTACCTCGACGCGGACGGCTGGCTGTGGATCACTGGCCGCGCCAAGGACCTGATCATCCGCGGCGGACACAACATCGATCCGAAAATGGTGGAGGAGGTGCTGTTCGGCCATCCGGCGGTCCAGGATGCCGCCGTGGTCGGCGCGCCCGATGCGCATGCCGGCGAGGTACCGGTCGCCTACGTGGTGCTGAAGCCGGGAGCGAGCGCCTCGGCGGATAGCGTCCTACGGTACGCCGCCGAGCACATGCCAGAACGCGCGGCAATTCCAAAGCACTGCTTCGTGCTGCCAGAAATGCCGAAGACGTCAGTCGGCAAGATCCAGAAGAACCTGCTGCGCGTCGATGCCATCGAGCGGATGTTCCGCGCCGCGCTCGACGGCATCGGCCGGGACGCAGAGGTTCAGGCCACGGACCGGGGCAGCCGCGGCTTCTTCGTGGAGATCCGAGTGCCGACGCGTGACGCCGACGATGCGGCCCTGGCCGGCGCGCTGCGCTGCTTCACCATTCCCTATGCGGTCCGACATATCGAAGGAGCTTGACCATGAGCCGACCCATCGACCGAAGAACTGCCGGCAAGTGGCCGTTCGCCAGCGCCACCTGGGCAAAGTTCGCCCGCGGCATCGGCTATCGCCGGGGTGACGCCTGACCGGCCGACGTCCGACCATCGATCGCATTCATCAAAAGGAATCGCCGTGTCTACAAACTACAAGGCGCCCGTCGACGACTATATCTTCCTGTTGCACGATGTGATCGCGCCCACGGTGCCACACGCGCTGGGTGGCATGGCGCGCGATGACACGCGGCAGGTGCTCGAACAGGCCGCGCGCTTTTTCGAGAAGGTCTGGGCGCCCCTGGACGGCCCCGGGGACGAAGAAGGCTGCCATTTCGACAACGGCGCGGTCAGGACGCCGTCCGGCTACTTGGCCGGATACGCCGCGCTGTGCGAGGCAGGCTGGAACCGGGTCTCGGTCCCAGAGGAATCTGGCGGAGCTGGCCTGCCGGAGGGGATCGACCAGGCCGTGCGTGAGTTCTCCGCGTCGGCCTGCAATTCGCTCGGCCTCTACGCGATACTGACCGCCGGCGCGCATGCGACGGTCCGCCGCATCGGCGAGCCGTGGATGCTGGAGCACGTCGTCCCAGCGATGGTGGAGGGCCGCTGGGCCGGCACGATGTGCCTGACCGAACCGCATTGCGGGACCGACCTGCGGCTGATGAAGACGCGTGCGGTGTCGCAGCCTGACGGTAGCTGGCGCCTCAGCGGCACCAAGATCTTCATTTCCGGCGGCGACCAGGATCTGACCGAGAATGTCATCCACCTCGTGCTGGCGAAGGTCCCGGGCGAGGATGGACGCATCCGCGACGACCTGTCGACGGTCCGGCTTTTCCTGGTGCCCAAGCGTGTGGTGGACCCCGATAGCGGCACACTGGGCGGATCGAACGGCGTCGTCGTGGCCGGGATCGAGCACAAAATGGGCCTGAAGGGTAGCGCGACCTGCACGTTGTCATTCGAGCATGCGCTGGCCTATCCGCTGCGGGAGTCGAGCCAGCCGGGCGGCACGCAACGCAAGTCGTCGGCTGGCATGAGCGGCATGTTTGACATGATGAATTCGGCGCGCCTCGTCACCGGACTGCAGGCGCTGTCGTCGGCAAGCCGCGCCTGTGGTCATGCGGCCAACTACGCCCGCGAGCGGCTGGCCGGCCGGGCCGCCAAGGCGGAGGATCGCACAGGCGGCACGGCGGACCCGATCGTGGTTCACCCAGACGTGCGCCGGCTGCTGCTGAAGCAGGCGTCCTTCCTCGAAGCCGCTCGTGCCCTCGCGCTTCACGTGACAGCGCTGCTCGACGAACCCGACGAAACACTGCGCGCCAACCGGAACGCGATCGGCAGCCTGCTGACGCCGGTCGTCAAGGCATTCTTCAGCGACCGCTCCTTCGAGTCGGCCAACGACGCCATGCAACTGATGGGCGGGCACGGCTATATCCGCGACAATGGCGTCGAGCACCTCGTGCGCGACTGTCGCATCTTCCAGCTCTATGAGGGGGCCAACGGCGTGCAAGCGCTGGATCTCGTGCTGCGCAAGCTGCCCGCGGGCGGCGGCCGGGCGCTGGCCGGGTTTCTCGACATGGTGGATGCCACCGCATGGGAGGCGGCACAGCGCGAGCCGTTGCGCGCGCACGCTGATACGCTACGGCAAGCCGCGCAGGATATCCGTGCCTGCGCGAAGTGGCTTGCTGACCCGTCGCGCAACCCTTACGACGCCGGCGCCGCTTCCAGCGATTTCCTGGCCATGATGGGTATCGTCGCCTGCGCCTGGATGTGGCTGCGGATGTCGGACGTCGCGCTTGGCCTGTTGCCCGACGCGGAGAACGGGGCTTTCCTACGCCGCAAGCTGGAACTCGCCCGCTTCTGGTTCGCGCGTGAACTGCCGCTGGTCCCGACCTTGCGGCAGCGTGTGGAGACGGGCGCAGCCTGCCTGATGGCGCTGCCGGCCGACCAGTTCTAACCAATCAATATCTTTCTACAAGGAACTTCGTCGATGAAGACGCAGATCACTGAGTTGTTCGGCATCGAGCATCCCATCATTCAGGGTGGCATGCACTACGTCGGGTTCGCGGAACTGGCCGCCGCGGTGTCGAATGCTGGCGGCCTGGGCATCATTACGGCACTGACGCAGCCAAGTTCGGACGCCTTGGCCCGTGAGATCGGGCGATGCCGGGAAATGACCGACAAGCCGTTCGGTGTCAATCTCACCTTTTTGCCGTCGCGCAATCCGCCGGACTACGCGGGCTATGTGCGGGCGATCATCGAAGGCGGGGTCCACATTGTCGAGACGGCCGGCAACAATCCCCAGCAATGGCTGCCGACGCTGCACGAGGCGGGCATCCGGGTCATCCACAAATGCACGTCGGTGCGGCATGCACTGAAGGCCGAGAGCATCGGCTGCGATGCGGTCAGCGTCGACGGCTTCGAATGCGGCGGACATCCGGGCGAGGACGACGTCCCAAACTTCATTCTGCTACCCCGTGCCGCGGACGAACTCAGGGTGCCGTTTGTCGCTTCGGGGGGATGGCAGACGGCCGCTCGCTGGTCGCCGCGCTGGCGATGGGCGCGGCCGGCATCAACATGGGAACCCGCTTCGTCGCGACGGAAGAGGCGCCGGTACATCGAAAGGTCAAGCAAGCCATCATTGCGGCAACGGAACTCGATACGCGGCTTGTCATGCGCCCGCTGCGCAATACCGAGCGTGTGCTGAACAATGCGGGGGTCGAGCGCCTACTGGAGAAGGAAAGGCGCCTGGGGGCGGACATCACCTTCTCAGATATCCTCGAAGAGGTCGGCGGTGTTTATCCGCGCGTGATGCGGGACGGCAACCTCGACGCGGGCGCCTGGTCCTGCGGCATGGTCGCCGGGCTCATCCACGATATTCCCCGGGTCGGAGACCTGATCGACAGGATCATGCACCAGGCGGAGGAGATCGTCGCGACGCGACTTCAGGGAATGTTGTCGCGTGGCTAAACATTCGGGAACAATCAGGGGGCAAGGAAATGCGTGGAGTCATAGCGAAGATCAAGGTGAAGGAGGGCCGGGAGGCCGAGTTTGAAGCGCTGGCGGCCAGCCTGGTCGTCGAGTCGTGCGCGGAAGCCGGGTGCCTGTCGTACGACCTGTGGCGTTCGGAGGAAGCACGTGAATACGTGTTTGTCGAGCGCTATGCCGACGAGGCGGCTGCTCAGGCGCACGTCAAATCCGATCACTATCGCCGGATCGGCCGCCAGATGGGCGCGTTTATGGATGGTGCGTCGACCGTGTTACGACTGGCCGCAGTGGAAGTTGCTGCCGGCCCGAGCTCGGCTGATCCAGAGCTTGTTGGAAGCGACAGATCTGACCCTGAGCGCTCCAGGCTGGTGGAACAGTGGCTCAGCCATTTCGGGGTGGCTGACGCGAAGGAGTTGGACCTGGGCATCCTTGAGGCGATCCGGCAATACGTCACCAATGGCGTGCGGCCGCCCGAAAAGGCTGCTTAGGGAGGAGTTGCATTCGTTCAGCGGCGTGGATGACAATCCACCCCTGCTCGCCACGGCCGGCCGGTCGAGTGATGAACACCATGACCGGCTTGGCGTCCGGTGAGCCAATTTCCGCTTCAGTCGCTGAGGGGGAACGTTCGTCTCGTCAGTCGAATGGCCGCATTATTGGACGAAGCCGACGTCTGACCGTCCGACCGGCGCGACGGACGAATGGCACATCGGGGTAGCTTTGATTTCGGTGCAATATGCGACGATTCGCAAGCCCAGCGGCGGCGCAGACGCTGATGCGTAAGTTGTTGATTTTTGAGGTTTTTCTGTTCTCTTCTGCTTGGCGTATCGTGTTTGGCCCAATGCATGGGAGGCGCACGAGATGCAAGGCTGGCAGAGCACCTATTTGGGCGCGCGCGAGGTGCCGCGTGAACTCAGCAGTTTCGAATTGCAGACGTTCTTCACATACAGCCAGGCCGAGCACGAACTGATCGGGCGCCGGCGCGGCCCAACGATGAAGCTGGGCCTGGCGCTGCACGCAGGCCGGCGCGGCGATCGAGGGTGTCGTACGGCAGGAAGCGTGTGATGCTGCACCAGCACAATGCCCTGGTGCAGCGCGAATGCCGGCGTTACGTGTCCTAACAAAGTTGAAGCGAAAAGCGGGCTTGCGCTTGCGGCAGTCTAAAATTTGTGACGGATACCAACGACCGCGCCGAACTGATTCTCCGAGCCGCTAACCGTGCCGAAGCCGCTGCCTTGGATCGCGCCGGAACCGCCCGCGGTCAGACCCAGGTTCGAACCGTCCTTGTTTTTGGCGTAACCCACGTTCACGTAGGCATCGGTGCGCTTGGATAGGTTGTAGTCGACCGATGCCACGAAGCTCCAGGGATCAGCCTTGGTACCGCGGAAGTCTTGGTAGTAGGCAACGCCGGTCACCGAGAGCGCCGGGATTAGCTGATAGCCCAGGCCTAGCCAGTACAGATTCGAGACGTTGTTAGCACCGAGGTTGCCCGGCAGCGTGGCGCCGTCGAGAGCCTTGGCCCAACGATAACCAGCGTACACCTTGGCCGGGCCGAAAACGTACGAACCAGCCAGGGTGGCGCGACGGATCTTGGCACCCGTCAGCGCGCCGGTCGCGGCCAGGCCGAGGTTGGTTTCGTCGTAGACACCTCCGATGGCTAACGGGCCGGCTGCGTAAGTCAGGCCAGCGCTGTACTCTTGGCCAATCTTGGGGCTGCCCGGGACTTCACCAAACGAGCCGGCACCGGTGTTCGAGCCGAAGCTGTACAGGGCCCTGGCGGTCAGGCTGCGGAAGGTGCCGACGTACTTGACCGAGTTGTCAGCCCGACTGGTGAAGCCTGCGTCCTGGCCGATGATCGAGTAGTTCGTGGCGATGGCCATCGGGTCGAACTGCAAACCGAAGTCATAGAGCGGGGTTTGTTGACGACCCAGGGTCAGGGCGCCCCATTGGTTTTGCAGACCGACGTAAGCGTTACGACCGAACAGACGGCCGCCTTGGGCCGAGGTGCCGGTGTCGAGGTTGAAACCGCTTTCCAGCACGAAGACGCCCTTCAGGCCACCGCCCAGATCTTCCACACCACGCAGGCCCCAACGGCTGCCCGACAAGTTGCCCGAGGTCAGGCGGGTCACGCTGTGGCCGCCCCCAGGTTGGTTATTTTGATATTCGATACCGGCATCAACGATCCCGTACAGAGTCACGCTCGACTGGGCATACGCACCACCAGCGGCCAGTGCAGCGACGGTCGCAATCCATGTCATCTTCATGGCACTTTCCTTGTTAGCTGATGATTGGAAACTCTGGGCTATCGCGGCTGCCTGGCCGACGCTCTCCCTTCACGTCTATTTTGTATTATGTGCCAGCGCTCGGTTAACGATACTTAAGAACAGGTTTTTTATTATGGATGAAACAACCAGGAGAGAGCAGAAAGCAACCAAAATGGTTCCGTGCTGGAGTAACGAACAATCGTGCTTTTTTGGGTTGGGCTCCAGTCGCTTTGCTCGAAGGCCAACAGCGCCGCCTCGGCGGCCTTAACCGTGGCAGCCGTGTAGACCGGCTTGAGCGCGGGCCACCACGCGGCGGTCCTTCCAGCTCGCGTAGTCCAGGCTGCCGCGTATCAGATGCACGACACAGGTCTGCAGTGTCGTACTCGGGAACACCGCGATCTGGATGTCTTGGGTGCCTCGCGTCTTCAGGTCGTTGAACACCTTCATCCAGAACTTGCGGCGGACCGGCCGAACGGCCCGGACGTGCCGTAGCCAGGAGTGCCCGTCACTATAGGCGCATGCAAGCCGCTTATGCCGGCCATTAGCCATTGCGCCTGTCGCACGCCCCCGCACATTGTCTAATGCTTCCACATACAGGCGCGGCACGCCGTTTCACGCCGCAGCCGATAACGATGATGGAGACAATGTACTATGAAGCGTCCCGCCTTGGTGCTGGTGTCCGCCTGCGCGCTGCTCGCGTGCGGCGCGTCGCTCGGCGCCCCGTCCGATATCGAGCGCTTTCCACCCATGCGATCCGGCTCGTGGTGCCGTTCACCAGCGGCGGGATCGCCGATGTGATGAGCCGCGTCCTGGCTGAAAAACTCAAGGATTCGCTCGGCCAGGCGGTGGTGGTGGAGAACCGGCCGGGTGCCGGCACCATGCTTGCCTCCGAGTACGTGGCGCGCGCCGATGCCGATGGCTACACGCTGCTGATGGCGGCGGCGTCCTCACCATTGCGCCCGCGGTCTATCCCAAGGGCCGGGTCAAGTACGATCCCGTGCGCGATTTCGCGCCGGTCACACTGGTGGCGGAGGTGCCACAGGTGCTGGTGGCATCGCCTGGCCTGCCGGTGAAGAGCGTCGGCGAGCTGATCGACTATGCGCGGCGCCATCCCGATCAGGTCAACTACGCTTCGTCCGGGGCCGGCACCTCCAACCACCTGGGCGCTGAGCACTTCAATCAGATGGCGCATATTCACATGAAGCACGTGCCCTATAAAGGCACCATGCAGGGATTGAACGATGTAGTGGCCGGCCATGCCCAGGTCATGTTCGCCGACCTGGCTGCCGCAGATGCGTTCATCAAGGCGGGCAAGCTGACCGCGCTGGGATTGACCAGCGCCAGGCCTTCGCCGTCTCGCCCGCAACTGCAAACCATCGCGCAGGCCGGCCTGCCGGGCTACGCCAGCACGTCTTGGCTTGGCCTGCTGGCGCCGGCCAATACGCCGCCCCAGGTCATCGGCCGATTGAACGAGGCAGTGCTCAAGGCCTTGCGATCCAGCGAGGTCAAGGCGCGCTTCGCAGCGCTCAACGTCGACCTGGCGCCGACCAGCCCCGAGGAATTCAAGCGCTTCATTGCCAGCGATACGGCCAGGTGGTCGGACATCGCACGCTCGACCGGGGCCTCGGTGGAGTGAGGCTCGCGCGCAAGCAGTAACGTCCTGGCTTGCTTCCTGATCCTCTGGCGCGGTCCGGCCCGCCGCTAACCCGTCATTCACGACAAATCGGATTGCCGCCAAGGGGCAGCGTTTGCCTGTGCTCTCTGCCGTCCAATGACGGCGTGTGACCGGTTGCGCGCTGCCTTTCGTTGTCGCGTTCGGGTTCGAGTTACATCACCACAACAGCAAAGACTGGAGGAGAACTATGAGAACCACCGGGCTCACGGTAGCCGCCCTGATGGCATTGCCAGGCCTCGCCGCCGCGCAAGCGGTCACCCTGTACGGCGTGGTCGATACAGGCGTGGAGTACGTCAACCATATCGGCGCCGCGCGCAACAGTGTGACGCGTATGCCGGGCCTGACGGGCACCGTGCCGTCGCGTTGGGGCCTGCGCGGCAGCGAGGACCTCGGGCAGGGCATGAAGGCGGTGTTCGTGCTGGAGTCAGGCTTCGGCACCGACAATGGCGCTTCGAACCAGGGCGGCCGCTTGTTCGGCCGCCAGGCGTATGTCGGCCTGGCAGGCAAGTGGGGCCAGCTCGGGCTGGGCCGCCAATACACCATGACCTTCTGGGCCAACCTGGAAGCCGACATGCTAGGCCCCAACACCTTCGGCTCTGCCTCGTTGGACAGCTATATGGCGAACTCCCGTGCCGATAACGCCATTGCGTACAAGGGCACCTTTGGCGGCTTTACGCTGGGCGCCACCTACAGCTTCGGCCGCGACGGCACCAATGCCGGTCCCAGCCCGGCTGGCACCAACTGCGCCGGCGAGAACCCGGCCGACGCGCGAGCCTGCCGCGAATGGTCGGCGCTGCTCCAGTACGACGCCAAGCGCTGGGCGGTGAACGCCGCCTATGACTCGCTGCGCGGAGGGCCGGGTGCGTTCGCCGGGCTGACCAGCAGCGGCCTGCGCGACGACCGGCTCTCGCTCAATGGCTATGCGCTGGTGGGCGACGCCAAGATTGGCCTTGGCTTGGTGCGGCGCGACAACCGGGGCAGCCCCACGCCGCGCAGCGACCTCTGGTATGTCGGAGTGTCCTACGCAGTGACGCCGGCCTTCAGCGTGGACGCTGAAGTCTTCAACCTGCGCTATCACGACAGCAGCAACAAGGCCTGGTTGTACGCGGCGCGGGCTACCTATGCCTTCTCCAAACGCAGCTCGGTGTACGCCACTGCCGGCTTTATCGACAACGGCGGCCAGCTCGGCATGTCGGTCAGCAATGGCCAGGCCGGCGCGAACCCGGCACCGGGTGCGAACCAGTTCGGCGCGATGGTGGGTATCAAGCACGTCTTCTGATGCCATGCGGCACGACCGCGCCGGCGAGCCCTTGCCGAACACCACGCGCGCGGGCGGGGGAGCGAGTAGATAAAGCTGCCTTGCATCATGCGGGTCTCCCATGAAGTGGTTGTAGCCGGTGCCGCCGCTTGCGTCCGGCACCGGCTGGTAGCGCGCCGCGTCTCAGGCGATGGCGTCGGCGCGGCGGATTGAAGCAATCATCGAGCTGTCGAGCAAAAACTCGCGCGACTTATCAGGATCGAGCGAGATGGCGTGCATCGCCTGCTGGTTCCGGCGGCGTACCTGCGGGTCGCGTTCTTCCATGGCCTTCTTGTTGCGGATGCTGTTCTTCTGCACCACCTCCACGGCAACGGTGCGGCGCTGGCGCGAGTACAGGTCGAGCAGTTCGGCGCCGGCGCGGCCGTGCCAGACTTCGGCCAGCTTGGTGCCGAGGTTGAACGCATCGTGCACGCCGCCGTTCAGGCCGAAGCCGCCGATCGGGTTGTTGATATGGGCCGCGTCGCCGGCCAGCAGGATGCGGCCCTTGACGAAGGTGTCCGCCACGCGTTGGTGCACCCGGTAGGTGCCCGAGTAGGCGAGCGGGAAGTCCATGTCCACGCCCAGCGTCTCGCGCAGACGGGCTTGTACGTTGGCCGGCGCCAACAACACCGCGTCGTCGACATCGGGATCTGCCGGCATGGCAACGCGCCAGAGGTCGGGGCGGGCATCGTCGTACAGCTTGAGCACCACGGCCCAGTGTTCGGGGTCGGAAACATAGGCGGTGCCTGTGTAGCCCAGCGTTTCCATCGGCATGGCGACATTGGTGACCAGGAACTTCTCGCGCCAGGTAAAGCCCTCGAAGCCGAAGCCGCCGCGCTTGCGCACCGTGCTGCGGGCGCCGTCCGCGCCCACCACCCAGGGCATCTTCACCTCGCGCGCGCCTTGTGCGGTGCGCAGGTTCAATGTAGCGCTCGCGCCGTCGGTGGAAACCGAGTCCAGGCTTTCGCCAAAGCGCAGATCGACATGCGGCAGCGTGCGTAGCACCTCGATCAGCAGGGTGGAGAGATAGTGCTGCGGCAAGTGGAAGCGGAACGGGAAGTCAGTTAGCGTCGATAGAGTGCCAAGATCGAATTCGGCATAGACGCCCGCGCTACGGTCGCGCATCTGCCAGACCGGAATACGGATGCCCATCTTCGTCAGGGCCGCCTCGATACCCAGCTTGCGGAAGATCTCCAGCGTAGGCGGGTGAAACGCGGCGCCGCGCTGCTCGCGGGCGATTTCATCGGCGCTCTCAAACACGGCGCAGGGCACGCCCTGGCGCGCGAGCGTCAGCGCGGTGGTCAAACCAACGGGGCCGGCCCCGACGATCGCGATTCTTTCATCGTATGACATGTTCGGTTCCTTGTATGGGATGGGCATCGCGCTTTGCGATTGCCGTGCGGCCATCGAGGTCGCTAGAATCCTGTGTGCAAGGTACCGGCCAGTCATACGGGTGTCGATACGCTGAATCGCATCGGTGCCATTCGGAAGTTGAATGCGCGCGGCACACACGGTGCGCGCGGATCGGGTACAAAGGATCTTGCTGCAGCGCTCGCCGCCCGACCGCTGCCGGCGGTGCGCCACAGTCCACACGGGAATCCAGTCATGGCAAGGAATGCCGGTTTCGCCGCCTCGCTCGACCTGCGGCTGCTGATCGTCTTCGACGCGGTACTGCGCAAGCGCAGCCTGACCCAGGCCGGCGACAGCCTCGGCCTCAGCCAGCCGCTGATGAGCCAGTCGCTCAGCAAGTTGCGCCAGTACTTCGGCGACCCGCTGTTCGTGCGCACCACGGCCGGGATGTCGCCCACGCCGCGCGCGCGCGAACTGGCGCCGCGCATCGCGAGCGTGATCCAGCTGATGCAGGAGGCCATCGAGAGTCCCGACCAGTTCGATCCCGCCGTCTCGCGCCGCAGCTTCAGCTTTGTCGCCACGGATTTCGGCGCGGCCTTCCTGCTGCCCATGCTGCTGCGCCACCTGGCGGAGCATGCGCCCGGCATCCGGGTGCGGGCCATTGCCGCACCGCGCCATGGCGTGGAAGAGATGCTCGAAGAAGGCGAGGCGGACCTGGCCATGGGCAGCTTCGCCATTTCGCGCTCGCCGTTTTACCAGCGCCGCCTCTACGCATCGGACTATGTCTGCCTGGCACGGGCCGGCCATCCGTTGGCGCAGGGCGTGCTGAGCGAGGAGGCTTACCTGAACGCCTCGCACGCGCTGGTGGCACCGCTGCCGATCGGCTACGAGGCGCTGGAGCGCTTCTTGCTGGAGAGTATTCCCGCCGAGCGCTTTGTCGTCACGCTGCCCAATTTCCTCACGGTGCTGACCACGCTGCCCAGTTCCGATGCGCTGTTTACCGTGTCCAGGCGTGCCGGCGTGGAGGTGGCGCGGCTGGTCGGTGCCAATGTGATGGAGTTGCCCGTACGGATTCCCGGCTTTGTCGTGCGCCAGTTCTGGCATGAGCGCTTTCACAAGGACCCGGCCAACAAATGGTTCCGCGACCTGATCCACGCCCTGCTGGCCGACCAGGGCGAGGGCGGCGACGAGGCTTGCGCTGCCTGACCCCGCGCATGCCGGATGCCGAATCGGCATTCGGTGTATTCCTTTCCGGCTATGGCCGCGCACCGGCCCGGCTTCCATACTCCAGCCAAGCCCGCCAGCGCCACCGCATCCGGCGCGGCCGGGCGGACAGCCTAAGCTAGTTAAGGAGACGATATGGAAGGCAACCTCATTCGCGGTCTGCATCACATCACGCTGTGCACCAGCACGGCCCAGGGCGACGTGGATTTCTTCGTCAAGGTGATGGGGCAGCGCTTTATCAAGCGCACTCTGTTTTACGATGGCCGCATTCCCATCTATCACCTGTATTTCAGCGACGCGGACGGCACGCCCGGCACGGTGATGACCACCTTCCCGATGCGCCGCACGGAGTTGAGCGGACGCAAGGGCTCCGGCCAGTTCACCGCCATCGCCTACTCGGTGCCGGCAGGCTCGCTGGATTTCTGGCGCGAGCACTTCGGCCGGCACGGCATTGCCATCGTCCAGGAGTCGGAGCGCTTCGGCGAGAAGTACCTGCGCGTGGTGCATGCCGGCATCGATTTCGAGGTGGTGGAGGATCCCATCGATTTGCGCAGGCCCTGGCGCTCCGAGTATGTGCCCGAGCAATACGCCGTGCGCGGCTTCCACAACTGGACCGTGACCGTGCGTGAACTGGAGGACATGGACACGTTCATGCAGAGCGCCTGGTATTTCCGCAAGACGGTGGAAGACGGCAGGTTCACCCGTTACGAAGCGGGCGAGGGCGGGGCGGGACGCCGCATCGACGTGCGCTACGAGCCGGACCTGCGCCAGGGTACCTGGACGCTGGCCGAGGGCATCGTGCACCACGGCGCCTTCGACGTGGCCGACTACGATACCCAGGCCCGCGTGAAGTTCGATACCGAGGGCATGGGCTTTACCGATTTCTCGGACCGCAAGAATCGTGGCTACTTCGAATCGGTCTACGTGCGCACGCCGGGGGCGTGATGTTCGAAGCCACCAAATCGCTCGGCTTCAAGATGGATGAGGAGGAAGCCCTGCTCGGCACCGAGCTGAAGATCTCTCCGCAGTTCAATGTGTCGCACGACGACCTGCGCAAGCATATGCAGAAGGAGGATCCGATCCATGTCTGATTCGCGATCCTTCCCGATGATGCGGTCCCTGGCCGCGGAGGTAGCAGCATGATGTCTTTCAAGCTGGTGGGCACGGGCCCACGCAAGGTGATGCTGTTCCCGGGGTTGCTTGGCACGCGCGACGCGTTCGACGACCTGATGCGCTGGGCTGATCTGGATGCGTTCCAGTATGTTGCGGTCGAGTATCGCGGCTATGGCCAGGCGCGCAAGGAGCGCGGCCTGATGACGCTGCGCGAGGTGGTGATCGACGCCACCCGGCTTGCGGACTACCTGGGCTGGAGCCGCTTCGCGGTGGCCGGCCATTCTCTGGGCGCGCTGGCCGCGCAGATGCTGGCGCTGGCGCTGCCGCAGCGCGTGGATGCGATTGTGTCCATCGCCGGCCTCGACGCGTGCGGCGGCAGCAGCGATCCGCAGCGCGTTCGGATGCTGCAGGAGGCCGCGGTGTCGCGGCAACGGCGTGAAGAACTGGTGGCGGCCGGCACTGCGCACCGCTATTCGTCCGCCTTTGCGCGGACGGTGGTTGATAGCAGCTGGGACAACATCGACGGCACCGCTTTCGCCAGCTATGCGATCGATGCGAGCCGTACCGATATCAGCCAGCAGGTGGAAGGCACGGACAAGCCGATCCTGGTGCTGGTCGGCCAGCATGACGGCAGCAATATGGACGAGGCCGTGCGCGCCACCACGCTCAGGTGGTATCGAAACGCGACGTTGCAGGTGCTGGCGGGGGCCGGTCATTACCCGGTGCAGGAAACCCCGGCGGCGGCCAGTGCTGCGCTCGAAGCCTTCCTGCTGCGCAACCCGGGCGATGGCGAAGCCGCCGCCAGGCCAGCCTAGCTCGGCGGCAAGCCCGTCGTCCGCGGCTCGATCCATATCTGCAGGCAATGTCCCGCTGTCAGGCGGAGCCCTCCCGGCATCCGTCTGGCTGAAAATCCGGATCGAGTATGGAAAAATATTGGCACTACGCTGCAACGCGGCTCAGGTGCCGCCCCCACCAGCCCCCTCGGCAGCCCCACTTGGCGACAACGAGGCGGCGGGTGCCGGCGACGCGCACCAAGTTCAGGCCCGGGCCAGCCTGAGGTGTGGCCGGTACAATGTGCGCACAGTGCCATGTGCACAAATCGTTGTATTCGAACTAGAGCCAACTGGAGCGTTTGTGGAGAAACCGAGTCGTGTAATGAATGTCCATCTGGACGCGGACCTAACGGCTCGCCGGACGGAATACTGCGTGGCCCTTGGTAAGTTGCCCGACGCGCTTCATTGCCGATCTCCACGGGCCACGGCTAGCCTTGCAGGGGGCAATGCCAGCTTGAATGGGCACACTCACATGACCGCATTTCCTACAGTATCCCGACCGGTCACCGGCCACGGTCAATCCGGCATCTCTACAGCTGACCAATGCTAAACCTGGACCTGCGCTCCATGTCGGCGATGACGGGGATGATCAATATCGCCCTGGGCATCATCCTGCTGGCCTTTCGCCGCGCCTATCCTGCCTCCATCAAAGGGTTGCTGCCCTGGGCGCTGGCACCGCTGCTTTGCGCGCTTTCCACCGCCTTCTATGCGATGGACGGGCAGTGGCCGGCCGTGCTCGTCGCGCTTGGCGGTAACGTGCTGCTGCTTTCGGGCTGTGCACTGTTCTACTTCGGCAGCCAGCGCTTCTATGGGGTGCCCTGCACCTGGAAATTCTGGCTCACCTTAGGCATTGGCTGCCTGGCTGGGATCACCTGGTTCCTGCTGGTCCATCCCGACTACCGGATCCGCGTGTTGCTGCTTACCACGGTGCTGGCGGCAATATGCGTGACCCATGCGCGGATGACCTGGGAGCACGGCCGGGGTTTTGCGCCGCGCTTCATGGCAGTTGTCCTCGCTTTCCAGGGGCTGGTCCTGCTGATGCGGGCAGCGACGACGCTTTTCCAGGATGCCGTCAATACTCCGCGGTTTTCCCCTCGGCTATTCAGACCACGTACATTGCAGCGTATTGCTTCGCGTCGCTGTTCGTCTGCCTTGGCCTGCTGCTGACCGTGAGCGAGCGGTTGCGCGCGGAGTTCGAGTACCTGGCGCAGCGCGATGACCTGACAGGGGTACTGAACCGCCGGGCTGTGCTGCACGCAGGTAGTAGTGAACTGAAGAACCGGCGCGGCAGCGGCCAACCACTGTCGTTGCTGCTGATGGATATCGACCACTTCAAGCGCATCAATGATCAGCACGGACACTTGGTGGGTGACCGCGTGCTGGCTCATTTCGCACAAACCGTGGGCCAGGCGCTGCGCTACACGGATTATCTCGGCCGTTTTGGCGGCGAAGAGTTTGTCGTGCTGCTGCCGCATACCGGCATGGAGGCCGCGCTTGCCATGGCCGAGCGCGTGCGGCAGGCAGTGGAGCAGCAATCGGTCATCGCGGGGCAGCCCACCTGCACGGCAAGCCTGGGGTTGGCCAGCATCGAGGCCGGGGAAGCGACCCTTGACGAATTGCTGGCGCGCGCCGATTTGGCGCTGTATCGCGCCAAGGCTGATGGGCGCAACCGTGTTGAGGCAGGCTGAGCCGGGGTTCCCGCATTTCAGCGGGCGCCGGTCGCTTGCCCGCGGTTGCCTGCACGCTGAAGTGAGCTTTTTTGGGGGCTTCGCCGATTTGCGGGGAAAGGGGTTGATGCTGGTCTGCTTGGGCGGTGGTGCTGGTGGATGGTATTGGCTATAGCTTCGGTGCTACAGGCTATGTCATCATCGCGCCAAACCACTGCACGAGACGAACGATGCATCCATCGAGCAATCCCCGGAGTGATACGCACAGCAAAGTCATCGGTTATCTGTTGTGGATCTTCGGCTTTACCGGTTCCCATCGCTTTTACTACGGCAAGCCGGTGACCGGGACGATCTGGTTTTTCACGTTGGGCCTGCTGGGGATCGGCTGGCTCATCGACCTGTTCCTGATCCCCGGCATGGACCGGGAAGCGGACTATCGGTTTGCTCCCGGCAAGTACGACTACAACGTAGCATGGATCCTTCTGACCTTCCTCGGCATCTTCGGTGTGCACCGGATGTATATCGGCAAATGGATCAGTGGCCTGATCTACCTGTTGAGCGGCGGCCTGTTCCTGATCGGCGTGCTGTATGACCTCTGGACGCTGAATGAACAGGTGTCGCGGAGGAACAGGATATATCCCTAACGGGAGCGACGCTCGCGCGCAACTCTGCCCGGAGCTTTTTCGCCTGCTGCAGGGCGTGCGAAGCGGTCCGCCGGCTCTCACGCGGGCGGCGCTGTGGCGGGCCAAGCGCGCTGAAGTGGAAGTCACCGCGGCGCGGCGCTTGGTATCGCCCAGGTGCCGGGTGCCAGCGACAAAAGCCAAGTTCATGCCCGGGCCGGCCTGAGGGGGACGCCAGAGGTGCCGAATGGAATTTATCCACCGCACGAGGGGACAAGCCTGTGGACAAGCCGCGCGGGGGCCGAGTGCCGACGGCGTCAGCGGAGTTGACTAAAATTTAAGCAGCGAGGGCGGCCATGTCCTCCCGCGCCATGCCGGACTGGCTGCAGCGAACGATCCATGCCGGGCAGACGGTGGAACATTTCCGGGGGGTACTACAAGACAATAGCCGCCCACTCGCGCAGAGGGGGCTTGCATCGACGCCGGAGTTATAGTGCATTCGCACCCGCGCTGGCCGTGGAACCCTCGGGGTTTCCACAGTGCGGGGGCACATGCCGTTCATACCTTGGCGTGGGTGGCGGCCCATTGCGACGGGTTGACGTCGATGCTCAGCGGGCCGAAGCCGGAGTCGATCACGCCAACGTTGTTGAGCGTATTCACATTGATGCTTTGCAGTTGGGCGATGTTCTGGTTGACGTTGACATTGACGTTGGCCACCGGGCCCAGTCCTTGCAGCCAGGAATTGCCGCCGCGCACCGCGGTCATGGACTTGCCGTCGAGTTCTTGGGGCAGGGCGAGGTCGCGCACGATGATGGATGACATGTTGGTTCTCCTTGGCCTCACTGGATGACTTGAAATGCTCTTGATTGGCTGATTGCCAGTGGAGGTGGCGGGGCCACCTCCACATCTACCGGGCCGTTCAACGATAGATGTTGTTTTGGGCGTTCTGGGTCGAGGTGACATGCGACTTGATGTCGTCCGCGAAGGCCGTGTTGTTGCCGTTCATGTTGACGACGTTCTGCGTCTGGCCGATCAGCTGCGAGGCGTTGAAGGTCGAGTCGATCTTGACCGCGCTGAACACGGGCAGGAAGGGCACGAAGCCGCCGCGCACGGCGCGCATGGCGCGGGTGTCGAGTTCTTCGGTGACGGACAGGTCCTTGATGGCGAGGGTGGTAGTCATGGCAGTTCTCCTTGGGAGCGATTGGGACTTGGGTTCGGTTAGTTTGAGCATTGTTTCTGCGCTCGGGAGGTACAAACGCATGGAGTGTGCCAAGGCGGGCCGTGTCATCGCGAATCGCCCGCAAACCTAGGCGGGGCTTGGGACGGATTTCCTTCGAGTGCGAAAATGGCGCCAAAACCAAGCGCGCGCCGTCCTGGATCTGGCGGGCGTAAACCAACACAACAACACTGAGTGTTTGCTATTACGCGACACGCTGGGCCCATACATCGGAGAGCGGGGCGCCGAGCGTCAGGCCCACGCGGCCACGCAGGCGCGTCAGGAGGAGGGGAAGCGTCAGATCGATGCACTCGCGCGGCAGTTGCCGGAGTTGCGTACCCAGTTCTCGACGGCGTTGGAATCAACGCGCGAGCAGGTCGCGGTGGCGCGGGAGCGGGCCAGCGTCACCGCGCGCCGTGCGCTGAGGGAGCTTGACCAGGAGCCTACGCTGCGCCAGAAGGGCGAGCCGGTGGCAGTCCAGCAAGCGCGGCTGCGCACGTCTCTGGTGGTCAACCGGGAACTGCTCTTGCTGCCTGTTCCTCGCCGATGGCGCATGGCTGGCGCGCGGCGAGCCGCTCTACCATATCGTCGGCCAGGATAATGAGCTGAAGGCGGAAGCCTTCATCGGCGAGCAGAACCATGCCGCGCTCACCGCCTGCAGCAGCGGCGTCTTCGTCGCCAACCTGCCGGAATTCGGCTCGGTGCGCTGTGCCACCGCGGAGACGGACCAGGTCAACGTAGCCGGCCTCGAGCAACGCACGCTGGCCAGCCTCTACGGCGGCCCTATCGCGGTCACACGCAGCCAGCACAATGGACTGGCGCCGACCACGGCTATCTTCCGCGTGCGTTTGTCGCATTGCGACTCGCTGCCGCTAACGCGCGAATTGCCGGGTACCGTGCTGCTGGCACGCCAGCGCCATAGCCTGGCCGGCGGTGCCTGGACCGCGCTGCTAGGCTTGATGCAGCGCGAACGCGGCCTTTGATCGCACAGCCCGACGCAGAAAACCGGATCACGCACAGCATGCTCATCTCGCCGAACGCATCGAACGAAACCAGGAAGCGGCCGGGCACGGTCTGGGTCACCGGGCTATCGGGAGCGGGCAAAACCACCCTCAGCCACGCGCTGCACAAGCGCATGCTGACCGCAGGCCACCCGGTACTGCTGCTCGATGGGGATGAAATGCGCGCCGGCCTCAATCGCGATCTCGGGTTTTCGCCGGAGGACCGCACGGAGAACATCCGCCGTGCCGCCGAAGTAGCCCGGCTCGCCAATCGCAGCGGCCTGTGGGTAGTGGCGGCATTCATCTCGCCGCTGCGCAGCCAGCGCCAGCAGGCGCGAGAGATTATCGGCGGGGACGCGTTCCTTGAAGTGTTTCTCAGCGCCAGCTTCGCGGTGTGCTCGCAGCGTGATGCCAAGGGGCTCTATGCCAAGGCCCCGGGCAGATCAGCCAGTTCACCGGCCTGAGCGCCCCGTACGAAGCACCGCTTGCGCCTGACGTGGAGATCGATACCGAGGTCGTTGGACCGGAGCTGGCGGCGGATTGGATATGCGAGGCGTTGGCGCTGCGGGCATCGCCGGCGTGAGCTGAAAGCGGCCGTTGATCATCTGCACAAGGCCTTGCAGAAGGCGGTCCTCAGTGGTGCCGTTTGGACCGTCCAGCGGGAAGGGCGCGTGTGGCGTGGCCCAGTAGTGGCCCGCGGCAACCAGCTGTCGCGGCCGCGCACGGCCGCAGTTCACCCTTTTTCCTGCGGCCTACGCCTTGCCAGGCTCGCGCCCCTCGGCCCCAGCGATGCGACACTCGCGGCCAACCCGCGCGTCACCGCGGCCATGCGACCATAGTCGAGCGTTGCGGGGACATCGTGCGCGGTGTGATAGTGCGGATTGCGCAGGTAGGCGGTGTCCGTCACCATGACGGCCGGATAGCCGAGGCGCCAGAAGGAAGAGTGATCGCTCAACGCGACTCCGGGTACCCACCACGGTAGCGCCGCTGCTTCGAGCGGAAAACTGGACGAGGCCTGGAACGCGTCGACGATCCATCGCAGCCGGCGCGCCGAGCGAAGATTGGAAACGAACGCGATAAAGTTGCCGCGCGCGGGATAGAAGTAACGTAGTAGAGGCGGATACCTTTGGGTGCCAGGTTCGTCCTGGTAGTAGCCCAGCATCTCGAGCGAAAGCATCAGGCGAATGCGATCCCCGCGCAGCCGCGCGGCTCTAGCGTACCTCAGGCTGCCCATGTCCCCGCGGAAGAAAAACGGCGCTTCCTCGTTCACGAACGCAACGCAGCGCACGGTGTACCGGGGCGAGAGAGCCTGAAGCATGCCCACGATCTCGAGCAGCGCGGCGACGCCGCTGGCGTTGTCATCCGCCCCGGGGCTGTTGCGCACGGTGTCGTAATGCGCGCCCAGTACAATGAATTCGTCAGCCTGAACGCAACCCGCGAGCGCAACCTCGATATTGGCGCAGGGGACGCCTCGCACCTGATAGTCCTGACGCGTCACCACACAGCCACGCCTGGTCCATTGCTGCGCGATATAGTCGGCTGCCGCCTGCAGGGCGTCCGGCCGGAACACGTTGCGTTCGCCGATGTCTCGGGCAAGAACTTTCACATGGCGCTCCAACGCCGCAGCCAGGTCGGGGATGTGCGCAGTCAGCATGCAATTCGCTCCCGAGACCGGCCATGCACCGTGATCAACACATTAGCGGGATCGTTGCCAACTCACCGGGCATCGCCGTTTCTACTGCGCGGCGAGCCGGGTTGGCGCAAAAAACATCCTCGCCCGCAGAGACACGAGCCCGACAAATCCGGCCGCAACGGGAACATTATGCACTTCGGCAACGGTGCCAGCCACGGGAGAGACATTGCCGCGGTACTGAATGCGATACATGCAGGATACAAGTTGACGGACAAGTCGAAAGCGTCTCATGACCCCTTTTTCCGAGTTCTCCGACAGCGCATTTCGCCGCGCCGGTCGCCACGCGAGTTCAGGCGCAGGACCGATTCATCAGCCTTGGTGTGACGCAAAGTCCAGAGGCCATTGCCGTTGCCGCGGCCGGTTGCCGAAGCCCCGCCGCGGTGCTAGGCTGATAGCGTCATCCTCCCAACCGGGCGGAGGCAAGCAAATGGTCGAAGCTTCCGGACTGAAGGCGGGCATGGTCATCATGCTCGACGGCGAACTCCACAGCGTCGCCAGCGCCGAGCACCACGCCGGCGGCGGGCAGCAGGGTGGCGCGGTGTTCGCCAAGGTCAAGAACCTGAAGACCAATCATGCCAAGGCATTGCGGTTACACCCGAGCGACAAGCTCGAGGACGTCGCACTCGAACATAAGGAGATGGAATATCTATACACCGACGGCGTCGCCTTCTACTTCATGAATCCCGACACCTTCGACCAGATCAGTCTGCCCACGGTAACCATCGGCGCATACGAGAGGTTTCTCCAGCCCAATATGCGGATCCCGGTGCAGCTTCACGAGGGCGAGCCGGTCACTATCGCATTTCCCCCGGCTGTCGACTTGACAGTCGTCGCCACGCCGCCCGGGTTGCGCGAGCATGAAACCTCTACCTTCAAGACGGCCACGCTCGAGAACGGCATGGAAGTTCTCGTTCCCCAGTTCATCAAGGAAGGCGACACCGTGCGGATCGACGCCGCATCAGGGAAATACCTTGAGCGCGTCAGACGTGAGGCACGAAAGCCCTGACCGCGACGGCCTCGATCCAGGCTCTGTACGACATTGATCGAACGACCGCTCTCGAAGAGGCCGAGCTGCGGGTGAAACGACCGCTGCAGGAGGGCACAGCGCCAAATTGGTCCGCAGCACGTTGAACACGGCAAACTGTCGGTTTGGCTACCTGCCAAGCACCGCCATGTTCAACGGATATGAGTGACCGATCCACATGGCGGCGTCGCGATGATCGCGCATGCGTCGCCCGTGTTCGGATGGAGAAATATATCCAGCATGCCGTGGTTCAGCGTCAGCCATTCGACAATGCTAGCGATGCGGAAGATGAGTTCGTTCTCAGGCATCCAGTGCATCCGCTCGTGGCAGTCGAGCACAGCGACCGGCCTGTTCTTCTTCTCATCGAAGACGTAGAAGCGTTCCCACCTGGGCAAGACGGGCGGGATTTCATATTTTAATGGGAGGCGGCAAGCAGGAAGCCGATCGCGAAAACGGCCGCGCGTCAAGTGGAAGCATTGCTGTGCGTCTTGACGGCGGCGAAGTGTAAATAGCCCCGGCGGGTAGGACCGGGGCTGTCAGGTAGGTCAGTGCAGTTGACGCTTCAGGTCGGAAAGTTCCGAATGCATCGAACTGACTGCATCCTTGATCCTGGCGTCGAGACCGCCGGCCTGTTGGCAAGCGCGCTCTGCACGATCACCGATCCGTTCGAGATCATCGACGCACTGCCGGATCCGATCCTCATCCTTGGACGACATGACCTTCTTTGCCGATTGACATTCCTTATCGAGCTCATCCACCCAGTTCATCAAGTCTGTTGGAATCGCCGTGTCGGCATGGCAGGTCCGTGATGCCTCGCTGATGGTTTGCTGCAGATGAGTAAAACGCCTTTGGATTTCACTGGCTTGCAACATGATGCCCCCTTCTTGAACATCAGTTCCAGATGAATTCAGGCAGCAGATGACGGTGTGTTGCCCGTGCCATCGTCATTCGCCCGCTTCAATCGACTGCCGGCGACGTTGCATTGCGTCAAAGCGGCACGCGAGCACGCGAAAGACGTTCTTTTAGTGTAGGTCATAATCGCTCGCCTGCTCCGACGTGACCCGAGGCGCTAGCCATCAGGTCTCGCGGATGTGACGCGACGAAGCGGTCACTCGCCGTGACGGCTACCGGAAAAGTGCAAATGACCGCAAAGGCTGATGATGACCGGCCGAACGCTTATGCCCCATTCCAGGCTGACTTCTGCTGGAGGTACTTCAGCAGCCTGCCAGGTTTCACGCTGCTATCTCCGTTCTCAATCGCCGCGGAATTGGCGGCTGGTGAATTGATAGCGATTCCCGTTGAAAACCCTTTAATCCAGAATCAGCGCCGGCACCGGGCCGATCAGGTGGCGTGCGTCTTCGGGATTCGCGGTTACAGGATGGAGATTTCATTATCCTCTTGAGGTTGAACTGATCTTAACCCCACTTTGGCGCGCTCTCCTTTTTGAGGGTGGTCGACGGTGAACCATGTCACCGTGGCCATTCATGAAATTACGCGCAGCAAATTATTGCCCAACGCGGGTCTCCGCAAGTGCGATCGTCAAGTGCTGCACCTTCTTTTTCAACTGATCCCGCTCTTCTGTGAGCTCCGTAACCAATAGCGTCAGGCGGTGAATTGCAAGTTGATCGGGTGTGGCGTCGCTGGGTGGGGGCGCCGGTTCAGGCTTGACTGGCAGTCGGGCCTCGCGCACCTGTCTCGCCACCTGGCGCAGTTCCTTCTTGCCCCCAGCAACAGCCGCTACCTGCTTCTCGCCAGGCAAGGAGGCTACGGCAGCCGCAGCATTAATAGAAATCACGCCCGCCTTTACTGCGCTGACCAGCTCGGGCGCAGCGGTCTTCTGGATTCTCTCGATCTGACCAAGCGTCGCACTGCTCACCCGCGCCGCGCGCGCAACCGCCTCGCGAGTCCACACTGGATCGGCCCCGGATTGCGTGGCGACATCAGCCCCGGCAGGCTTTGCAGAGCATTGCTGGGCTCGCGCATGTGCCAGACGCGCGGATACGATTTCTTTCTTCCGAAGAGCGAGTACGCCTCGTTGGAAATCCGATACGCTGCGCCGCCCGAGGTGATTGTCGATCATCCACAGGTGCACATCGTCGATGGACTGGAACGTCTGGTTCTGTACCGTATTGAAGGGAATGCCGTGCTTCTGGCAGATGCTGTGGCGGTTATGTCCGTCCACAAGAAGATTGCCCCACAACACCAGTGCATCCCGGCACCCTTCGGAGAGTAAGCTGCGTTCTAGTGCCGCGTATTCGTCTTCTGTCAGTGGATCGATATAGGCACGGAGGTCTTCGTTGATAGTGATCGTCATGGGCCAAACAAAAAAGCGGTAGCACAGCAGTTTACACGCTGCCGCCTTCTTCAAGCCGTGTGGCAATCCTGCATTCTTCGGAAGCCGCGCCAGAATACCGTACGTTGCACTAATGACTAATAGCCAGCCACCTGCGGCCATGGCCATCAAAGCGCCGCGTTGCGCCTTCACTGAGATCCGTGGGGCGACCGAGGTGCGGCGGCGACTCCTGGCCGAGCCGGCCGGCACACCGGGCGGCGTGCGCTAAATGTGTCCGGCGAACACATTGGCAGGGTATTCAGCCGTTGCTATCTACCCAATGCTTAGCCCATCCATGAGCTGCTGCCTTAGCCTCCTCCGGCGTGGGATAGGTGGTGCCTACAGCGCCGGCCTCCAGGACAACGGCACCGTCCTCCCAAATATCGCAGGATGCTTTGTACAGACCGCCAGTGACCACGTGACAAAAAATGTGGATCACGTGGCCCTTGAACTCAAAGATGTCGGTTGCCACGGCATCAGATCGTTTGCCGGCGCTACTCGCTTCGTCAGCCTGCCGAATGCTGGAGTCGTCATGCGCCCCACCAGTGATCTGCTTCTGGCTCTGGCGCGCGAGTGCGAAGCATGCCCCCGCGAGCGCAGCACCAAGTACTACGCCAGCGCCGAACCAACTGATCCGATCCTCGAACCGTGGCATGCCGGTCTCCAGAGAAGGACGCCGCAGGTACGTCTTTAGTGAATCCTAGCATCACCGAAGTAGCACAACGAAGTAGCACAACGAAGTAGCACAACGAACCATCGAATTGACCCGCAGAGCTCGAGAGGCGAAATGACCACAATATTCATTCTATTGGCGCAGTATGGGGCAACCGCCGTGGTGCCCATCGACATCGTTGCGCGGGCCCCTCCAAGGGCGTCCACGTCCAAGATCTAGCGAAGTACATCGATGAGCGCCGGGCTGCAGCGCAGAAGGAATGCGAACAACTTTGTGGCTAACGAGCGGGGGCGCGCTGTAGGCGAATCCGCCTAACATCCGGCTCACGGCGGGGCGGCCCGCCGGGTGGATCCATTACGCAGCAAGGGAGCGCTGGCCCCAGCCCGCCACCGCTGCATCGAGCGGCGCAGTGCCAGATTCGCCCATCCGCCAACGACAGCCGGGCGACACATTCATTAAGTTCGCGACCTCAGCCCCCTCAGCCCGCCCGCAATTCCGCCCGCACCGAATGCGCCCGCCGATGCGCGCCCGGCGTCTGGCCCGTATGGCGGCGCACCAGGTTGCGGAAGGCGGACATGTCCTGGTAGCCGCATTGTTCGGCAATGGCGGTCAGGCTGAGCGTGGAGACTTCCAGCAGATGGCAGGCGCGCTCAGCCCGCAACCGGTGCAGGAACTGCAGCGGCGACATGCCCACACTCTTCATGAAATGCCGCAGCAGTGTGCGTTCGCTGGTGGACGCCACCGCTGCCAGCCGGGACAGGTCATAGGGTTCGGCCAGATGTTGCTGCAGGTAGCGGCGCGCGCGCAGTACCACGCTGAGGCGCGGGGCATCGCCAGTCTTCAGCCAGATGTTGACTGCCTCGCCGCGCTCGGGCTGGTCCAGCAGGGCGTTGCCCAGCGTGCGGGCCAGGGCGTTGCCGGCGATATGCGCCACCGCCTGCAGCAACAGCGCATGCATGCGATCCAGCGCGCGGGAACTGAGCAGGTTGCCACTCTTGACCACTGGCTGGTCGGCCTGCAACCGTCGCGCGGGCTCGCTCAGCCGCATCCAGTTGGCGATCAGCCATGGCACCGCCAGCTTGCGCTGCGCCGGCAAATCCATGGCTACCAGAAGTGCCACTGCCGTGAACGGCGCCAACACCAGCGCGCCCCGCGTAGCAACTGCCGCAATGGCGGCGCGTTCGCGGTCCAGTAGCGACAGCACATGTTCGAGTCCGGCGATGTGGTCAAACAACGGTGGCGCGATCACCACCATGGCGTCCTTGCCTGCGCCGGCCAGCTCTTCCAGCGGCACGCACGGGCAACGCAGCACGCTGGCCAGCGCCTGCCAGCGTTGCGGCTCGGCCACCGCCAGCCGCCAGCGAAAAGGCGCCGCCGTGCCGCGCCGCCGGCTTTGCATAGAGGCCAGCGTGTTGGCCATGTCCAGCATGTCGACCGCGGTGGAAAGGGCGGAGACAACGGCCGAGGGGTAGCACAGCAGATAGACGTCCGACATGGCGCGGTGGGTTGTTGTTGGGAAGGTGCCTGCCGGATGGCGGGAACGCCACCAATTGTGGCGGAATCCGCTCTACCTGTCACGGCCCCGATGCCCGACCATGTCAGCGGCACCATGGCGCGTCGCCTCTTGGCGCGCAACGTTCCATGGGCCCACAGAGACAAGAACGAGGAGACAACACAATGAAGCAACGCATCGTGCGCGGCGCGACCGCACTTGGTGGCGCCGTGCTGGCGGCCGCCACCCTGGGCGGCTGCGCCACCGCAGGCAGCGACAGCGCCAACTGGAGCGAAAGCGGACTCAATGCCGAGATCCGCCGCACCGCCTATGGCATTCCCCATATCAAGGCCAACGACTACGCCAGCCTGGCCTTTGGCATGGGCTACGCATACGCACAGGATAACGTCTGCCTGATGGCCGACCAGGTCGTCACGGTGAGCGGCGATCGCTCGCGCGTGTTCGGCCCCGACGAAAGTACCGAGGTGTCATTCAAGCGCATCAAGAACAGCGAATCCGACGCATTCTTCCGCGCCATCATCGATGACGACGCCCTGCGCGCCGGCTACGCGCAGGCCTCGCCAGAGGCGCGCGAACTGCTGCGCGGCTATATCGCCGGCTACAACCGCTACCTGCGCGATACCCCGCCCGCCCAACGCCCGGCTGGCTGCCGCAACGCTGACTGGGTGCGGCCCGTTACCGCCATCGACATGTTCCGCCTGGCCGAGGAGAAAAGCATCCAAGCCAGCGCCGGCGCGCTGGCAGCGGGTATTGTCGCCGCTGTGCCGCCCAAGGCCGTGGGCAGTGCCAAGACCCCGCAGCAGGCGGGGGCGGTGGACGTAGCCAGCATCGACATCGAAGCCGTCAACAACGACCTGCAGCTGCTAGATCCGCCCATCGGCAGCAACGGCTGGGCCTTTGGCAAGGAAGCCACCACTAACGGGCGCGGCCTGCTGCTGGGAAATCCGCATTTTCCGTGGACCACCACCAATCGCTTTTTGAAGCGCACCTGACCATACCGGGCAAGCTGGACGTCATGGGCGCGTCCATTGCATCGTTCCCCATCATCAGCATCGGCTTCAACAAAGACGTGGCCTGGACGCACACCGTGTCCACCGCCCGCCGCTTCACGCTGTATGAACTGAAACTGGCCGAAGGCGACCCCACCACCTACCTGGTGGACGGCGCGCCGCGCAAGATGACCCCGCGCACCGTCAGCTATGCGGCAAAGCTGCCTGACGGCCGTACCGAGCAGCGCTCGCACACCTTCTACATGACCGAATACGGCCCGGTGCTGTCCATGCCAGCGGCCGGCCTGCCCTGGTCCGCGCAAAAGGCCTATACGCTGCGCGACGCCAATCGCAACAACACGCGTTCGGTCGACACCTGGCTTGATATCGGCCGCGCGCGCGACGTGGCTGGCATCCGCAACGCCATTGGCCGCCTGGGCATTCCGTGGGTCAACACCATTGCCACCGACCGCGAAGGCCGCGCCATGTTTGCCGATGTATCGGTCGCGCCCAACGTATCGGCCGCCATGCTCAAGCAATGCGCGCCGGCCGGCGACAGCGCCGCGCTGGCCACCAAGCTGATGCAGGGCACAGGCATGGTCCTGCTGGACGGCACGCAGGCTAGCTGCAACTGGACGGTGGACGCGGCATCGCCAGTACCGGGGCTGGTGGCCCCCAACGCCATGCCCGTGCTGGTACGCGATGACTATGTCGCCAACAGCAATGACAGCTCGTGGCTGTCTAACCCCAGCCAGAAGCTGACCGGCTTCTCACCAGTGCTTGGTCCCACCGAAGTTGCGCAACGCCTGCGCACGCGCGTTGGCCTGATGGAAATCGGCCGCCGCCTCTCGGGCGAGGACGGCCTGCCCGGTAACCGCTTTGACGTGCCTGGCCTGCAGGCCGTGCTGTTCCGCGACCGCAACCTCTCAGGCGAACTCGTGCTGGATGACCTGCTCAATGCCTGCCTCGGCACCAAAGACGCGGACCTGAGCGACGGCTGCGCGGCGCTGCGCAAGTGGGACCGCCACAGCAACCTCGACAGCCGCGCCGCACCGCTGTTCCGCGAATTCTGGATGCGCGCCAGCAAGATCCCCAAGGTCTACGCCATCGAGTTCAACCCCACCGATCCGGTCAACACCCCGCGCGGACTGCGTATGCGCGATGAGTCTGTTCGCACCGAGGTCTTCAAGGCACTGAAGGACGCCGTGCAAGCCATGCAGGGCGCCGGCTTTGCGCTGGATGCGCCGCTGGGCCAAGTGCAGGCCGCCACGGCGCCGGCTGGCCGCATCGCCCTGCACGGCGGTGAGGAATACGAAGGCGTGCTCAACAAGTTGCAAAGCCGCCCGGTGTCGGACAAGGGTCTGCAGGTCTACTTTGGGACCAGCTACGTGCAGACCGTAGGCTTTGACGAGCAAGGCCCGGTCGCCGAGGCGCTGCTGGTGTACGGCCAGTCTGTAGACCAGCAGTCGCCGCACGCCTTTGACCAGATGGCGGAGTACTCCGCCAAGCGGTGGGTGCGGCTGCCGTTCAGCGAGCAGGCAATTGCGGTCGACCCGCAGTTGAAGGTGACGCGGCTGAGCCAGTAAGCCGGCGGCGCTGGGAGCGGGCCCGCCGGCCCCGCGCCGCCATCGATGGGTGATGTCCGCCCCCCGTCTGTTGACGTAAGACGGCCATGCCTGTCCTGCCCGCTGGCAGGACAGGCCGGCTGACCGGCCAGAGACGTAGAACAAACTGACGAATGCCGACTGCCGAGCAAGTCCCGACCCTTACGTGGAGGATGACCATGTTGGCGACCAGTTGGTTGTACTTGATATTGCGCGTGCGCGGCTGCGTAAATATGCCGCTCTAGGCACTATCCGGTGCAAATTGAGTTCTTCGCTGGAGGCAGGCGCTGCCATCCGGGTGCTGAAAAAGCTGGATTCCCTCGATAAATCAATGGGTTGCCAGGGATATGGCAGATTTTTTCGAATCCGGCCGACCCTCAACTGGAGGCCGAACGCCAGGCCCACGCGGCCGCACAGGAGCGGGCCAGCGCCACCGAACGCCGCGCGCTGCGCTGGCAGTCGTTTCAAGCCCGGGCCAGCCTGAGGGGGCGAGGGCGGGGATTTGTCCACCGCACGAGGGGACAAGGCTGTCGACAAGCCGCGCGGGGGCCGAGTGCCGACGGCGTCAGCAGATTTGACTAAAATTTAAGCAACGAGGGCGGTCACGTCTTCCCGCCGGCAATGATTCCCACCGCAGCCATCACCTGGAGCAACCCTGAAATCCAACGCTCCCACAAGTCGGCACAACGCAGGATCCGGCGCCGCCCCAAAGCGATTCACCTACACCATGTCGATCGAAATCGACACAGGGGCAGGGCTGGGACGGCCACGGCGCCATGCCGGATTGGCTGCAGCGGGCGATCAACGCCGGGCAGACGGTGGAACATTTCCGGGTCGTGCCCACGACTTAGTGTGAAAACGTATGCCACGGCCGCCAAGGCCGGCAGCATACCGGGCGGAGAACGGCACCATGGCAAAGGCCCAACATCAACCATGCAGGAGGCAGCATGCAGGAAGAGTTCGGGTACAAGGATGCGGCCGGTCGATGGGTCGCAGGGTTTGGCTCCCGTCGCGATGCCATCTCGGCGGCAGCGCAGGTGGGCATGACGCAGGTGGTTACCGCGGGCTTTAGCCCTGAGCCTCCGTCCTACTTCGCGCGGTTCGAGGCGACCAGGATTCTCGAGCGAATGCTCGCTGGCATGGCCTTGGGCGAGCAGGAGGGCAAATTGATTGGCAGCGATCAAGCCCAGGATGTGCTCGCCCCCATCCTCGCGGCAACGATCGGTGATGGCTTTCCCGACCGCGAGTCCCCAGAGCCATGGAAGCTTCAACGGGATCTCATGAATCGGCTGCAAACCGCGGTCGCAGCGTGGATGGAAGAGAACCACCTTGAGTTCGCGCCGCCTAAAGTCGTGGTGTACGGATCGGAGCAACTCCACATCGGTGGCACGAATTTGGACGTGCCGCTTCTGTGGTCCTTTTGGGGGTAGCTTTGATTTCGACGCGATTTACGACGGTTCGCAAGCCCAGCAGCGATGCGAGGCTGAAAACGACGGCAATCGAAAACATGAAAGGCTGGCACCCCTAGTAGTCGCCGCAGCGGCCGAAGAGGGCAATAATGACGATTCAGGTCATTCCTCAGTTTGATCATGAAAATCCTGTTTCTTGTGCGGCATGCCAAATCCAGTCGCGACGATCCGTCCTTGCCCGATCAGCAGCGACCGTTAGAAGATCGCGGCCGCAATGATGCGTCCAAGATGGGCAAGCGCCTGACTGATCGCGGGGTGGAGCCCGATCTACTCGTGTCGAGCCCGGCGCTGCGTGCGCTGACCACGGCACAACTCATCGCCGATGAGATCGGCTACAAGCGCAAGGATATCGTCGTCGATGAACGCCTCTACGCCAGCAGCCCGGACAACTTGCTCGCCGTAATCTGCGCACTCGACGACAGGCTAGACCGCGTGATGCTCTTCGGCCACAATCCCGAATTCACCGACCTCGCGCACCGGCTATCGAGCACGATCATAGACATGCCCACATGCGCCATTGCGGAGTTCTGCTTCGACGCAAAGGCGTGGGCGGATGTCGCGGAGATCGGCCCGGCGAAGGTGAGGATGGACGCGCCGAAGAAATAATGCGGAGTTCGCCGCGGCGCGCTGGCCCAAACATGGCCACCTGCCCCTCGACAGCCGCACCAACACACCCGTCGACGCCGCACGACAAGGCTTGGCACCAACTAGTGATTGGCGAAATCTCGCCAGTGACGATATGCTGGACAACAAGCGCACTGTCACCGGGACGCGGGAGTCCTGTCATTGCTGCTGACTCCCTGAAACCGGATGACGAGCGCCTGAGCAACGGTCAACGCTTTCACCGGTTCTCGCCGAGGGCTGCCTCATGAATGACTTCACCAGGGAATCGCTGCAATTCACTCTGAATCTGATCCCGGCGCACATCTGGTATGCGGATCCGTCTGTTGCCCTCACGTTCCTGAATGAACGGAGCGCGGATTACCTGGGCCTTGCGAAGGACCATGCTCTTCGGTTCGGCATCGAGACAGGCGCGGCGTGGGACTCCCATCTCGCGAAGATTGCAGGCGATTCAGTGTCCGCTTGTTAACGCGCTTGAATGCTTTGCCCGCCTTGCGCGCGTAGTGATCGATGAAATACTCCGCCAGCAGGGGAATGTCCTGTATCCGCTCCCGCAGCGGCGGCATCTCAACAGGGAAAACGTTCAGACGATAGAAGAGATCACGCCGGAAGCTTCCGTCGGCCACGGCTTCGCTCAAGTCTCGATTGGTGGCCGCGATAAGGCGGACGTCGACGCGGATAGCCTCCGTTCCCCCAACGCGCTCAAACTCGCGTTCCTGCAGTACCCTCAGCAACGCGATCTGCGTGTCGGGCATCAGTTCGCCGACCTCATCCAGGAAGATTGTTCCGTCGTCGGCGAGTTCGAAGCGACCGAGTCGCCGCTGGGTGGCACCTGTGAAGGCCCCCTTCTCATGCCCAAACAGTTCCGAGGCAATCAGCTCGCGAGGCATCGCGGCGCAGTTGACAGCGACGAATGCCTTCGACGAGCGGCGCGACCGCCGGTGAATCGCACGGGCGACGAGCTCCTTGCCGGTCCCGGTTTCTCCAGTGATCAATACTGTCGAATCGCTGGCTGCGACCTTGGAAACTCGCGCAAGCACAACCGCCAGCGCGGGCGATGTACCGACAATCTCTTCGAAGATGGAGGCTTTGTCGATTTCCTCGCGAAGCGCCACGTTTTCCTGTTGCAGTCTCTCCTCAGCTCGCTTGCGCTCCTCGATATCCGTACAGGCAACATACCAGCGGAGCAGGCGTCCGTACTCGTCGCAGACCGGGTTATAACGAGCCAGAAACCAGCGATAGCTTCCGTCGTTCTTTCGCAGGCGCAACTCCAGCTCAGGGATGGAACCGACCGACAAGCGACTTGCAAACGCTATCAACCGTTCGCGATCGTCAGGATGTACGTGAGATCCAATGGTTCCGCGCAACCAATCGTCCAGACGGGTGCCGAGATAGGCGAGCGCCGTGCGGTTGGCGTAGAGGCGCTCGCCGTTCGGGCCCAGTACCCCTACGTGTTGCGGCGCGAGATCGACAATCTGCCGGAGTTCCTCCTCGCTCTTGCGCAGCGCCTGCGTGAGTTGCTCCTGCTCCGTCACATCCATCCCGGTTCCGACGAACCCCCGGAAAGTCCCGCCGGCGGTCGCCGGCCTACCGACGCAACGGATATGACGAATGGCTCCGTCTGGCCGCACAATCCGTTTCGTGAAGTCGAAGCCACGGTGGTCTTCCAGCATCTTCCGCATTTCATGCGCCACGAAGTCTCGATCTTCGGGGTGCACGAGCGCAATATATTCCGGAATATTCGGTGCCTTGCCGCCCGGCTCAAGTCCGTGGATCTGAAACAACTCGGCAGACCAGTATTCAAAACCCGCAGCGTTGAAAGCCCAGCTGCCGATGTGTGCAAGGCGCTGACCTTCCGCCAGGTAGAACTCGGCCCGCTGTCGTTCTTCAATATCGAGGTTGATGCCAATCCAGCCACATAGCGTTCCGTCATTCGCCCGGCGAGGTTCAGCGCGACTGAGGAACCAGCGATACCCGCCTTCAGCGCTACGCACCCGAAAAGTCACTTCCCCTGCGGATCCCGACCTGACGCACTCTGACCAGACGTTGCGTGCTGCCTCGTGATCGTCTGGATGGAGAATATCTTATCCATGGCCGGGGAACGTGCGCGAACTGCAAAACGTCATCGAGCGGTCAGTGATTGTGTGTGACTCTGAAGAATTCACGATCGACGATAGCTGGCTGCCGACACGACCACCGGTCGACAGCCGGCTCGCCCTGTCCGGCACGCTTGCCGCACATGAGAAGGCGATCATCGAGGACGCGCTGCGCGCCTGTGACGGCCGAGTCTATGGACCATCCGGGGCGGCGACACGGCTTGGCATTCCGCGCTCGACGCTCGAATCGAAGATCCGCGCGCTGGGAATCTACAAGTGCCGCTTTCGGCAGCCGCCGACAAACAGTTAAGCAGTCAGTTGTTGTACAGGAGTTCGCCATTGGCGAAATATCGCCAATGCGCAACCTGAAAAGTCCTTGTAAATTCAATATATTGCCGCTGGCTCAGTAATTGCCTCAGAGATCGTCATGACCCTGGTGCCAGCGCAGCAGGGCCTGAGCCGACGATCGCGAGGCATCGAATTGTTCACCCGCGCCACCGTCTTCGTCCCGACCGTCAGTCCTCCCGGAGAGGCGCGATGAAAACAATCACTCGACACTACATCGATGGGGCGTTCGTTGAATCCCACGGCCGCGAGGTCATGGTCAGCGTCAACCCGGCCAACGGCACAGCGATCGCCTACGCAATGCTGGGCGATGACGAAGATGCGCGGCTCGCCATCGCCGCAGCCAAGCATGCGTTCCCTGGCTTCGCCCGGACGACCAAGGAAGAGCGCGCGACGTTGTTGCACCGACTGCACGAGGCGGTTTCCGCGCGCGTCGACGATCTGACGGCCGTCATGGTCGATGAGTATGGCGGCACCGTCGAATTCTCCAGGCTCATTGTCCGGATGGCCGCCGACTCGTTCACGCATGCAGAGAAGGCGCTCCACCAACTGCCGCTGGTTCAGACCTGGGGCCGGACGACGGTGACCTTGGAGCCGGTCGGCGTCGCAGGGCTGATCACGGCCTGGAACTCGAATGCGCTGTTCATCTGTCTCAAGCTGGCCTCGGCCATTGCCGCCGGATGCACGGTCGTCGTCAAGCCCAGCGAACTCAGCGCGTTGCAGACGCATGTGTTGCTGAAGTGTCTGCACGAGGCACGCCTGCCGCCGGGCGTGTGCAATGTCGTCACGGGCCGCGGGGATGACGTTGGGGCCGAGCTGGTGCGCAATCCCGACGTGGCCAAGATTTCGTTCACAGGCTCGGTTGCGGTTGGCCAGAGGATCATGCGCGACGGTGCTGCGACGATGAAGCGGGTCACCCTCGAACTGGGTGGCAAGTCACCCAACATCCTTCTTGATGACGTTGTGCTCGACAAAGCGATTCCGACTGCGCTGGGCATCGCCTTCCTGAACAGCGGTCAAGCCTGTGCGGCAGGGACGCGGCTCCTCGTGCCGAAGCGTCGTCTCGATGAGGTCAAGCGCGCCATTGTGGATGCGATGCCGGCTTTTCCCGTTGGCGATCCTGCCGACCCGAAGACTGCTGTCGGACCTTTGGTGACGCAGAAGCAGTATGAGCGTGTGCAGTCCTATATCCACAAAGGTATCGCCGAGGGCGGTGAAGTACTGGTCGGCGGCGAGGGCCATCCGCCGGGTCTTGAGAACGGCTGCTTTGTGAAGCCGACGGTGTTTGTCAATGTCACGAACGACATGACGATCGCCCAGGAGGAGATCTTCGGCCCCGTCCTGTGTGTCATCGCCTACGAAACTGATGAAGATGCGGTCAGGATTGCCAACGAATCACGATACGGCCTCCACGCCTTCGTGAGCGGGACCAACCTGGATCGCGTACGCCGCGTGGCTTCTCAGCTCCGCGCCGGCCGCATCGCGATCAACGGTATGCGTGATGACCCACAGGCGCCTTGGGGCGGATTCAAGCACTCTGGCGTTGGCCGGGAATTCGGCACGTATGGGATCGAGGCGTTTCTCGAACCACGGGCCATCCTGGAGTGACCGTTCCTGCCGTGCCAGAAGGCGCGTCGAGCAAGGCGATCTTCAAGCATGATCTGAACTTACCCTGGCGAGTCATCGTTTCGATGCGTTTTACTCAACGCCAACAAGCGCGGAGGCGGACCGTGATCGAGCTAACAGTCAATGGAAAAATGCGGCGAGTGGACGTTGTCCCCGACATGCCCCTGCTCTGGGTGTTGCGGGACGAGTTGGGCATCACGGGGCCGAAATACGGCTGCGGCATTGCACAATGCGGCGCCTGCACGGTGCATATCGACGGCCAGGCGGTGCGATCCTGCCAGATGCGCATCGGTGATCTCGGGAAGCGGGCGGTGACCACGATCGAAGGGCTGGGTGCGAAGTCTCTGCACGCGGTGCAACGGGCCTGGATCGAACATCAGGTGCCGCAGTGCGGTTACTGCCAGACCGGACAGATCATGCAGGCCGCTGCGCTGCTGTCGGCCAATCCCAAGCCGTCGGACGACGATATCAACGCAGCCATGTCTGGCAACCTCTGCCGCTGCGGCACCTATGAGCGTATCCGCACCGCGATCCATGCGGCCGCCACGAAACTGTCGGAGAAGTGAGATGGACGAGATCGTCAGCAAGCCCGGTCGCCGCTCCTTCCTGATTGGCTCGGCTGCCGTCGCCGGCGGCGTCGTGTTCGGGCCCTATGTCTTCGCCAAGGGTGCTGCCAGTGCGCCGCAGGCCGGAGCGAAGCCGGTCTCGATCAGTCCGTGGGTCAGGATCGGCCCCGACAAGATCACCCTGATCACGCCGCACGCCGACGTCGGACAAGGCGCTGTCGCGAGCCAGGCCATTCTGATCGCGGAGGAGATGGATCTCGACCTTGGTCAGTTCGAAACCGATTTCGGCCCGACCGACAAGGCCTACTACAACACCGCTCTGGCGGATGAATTGATTCCGTTCCTCAGCATTGACCACAGCCCCGAAGCCGAGGCAGCGCGCGCGGGCGCGAACAAGATGCTCAAGGACGCCGGCATGCAGCTGACCGGCGGCTCGAGCACCATTCCGGACGGCTACACCAAGCTACGCGAGGCCGGCGCGATTGCGCGGGAGACCTTGAAGGCCGCCGCGGCCAGGCGCACCGGCATTTCCGTCAATAAGCTGCGTACCGCATCTGGGGCGGTGATCCTGCCCAACGGCAAGAAGATTCGCTATGTCGATCTCGCTTCCGAGGCAGCCAAAGCGCCGCCGGTGCAGAACGTCAGGCTGCGCGATCCATCGCAGTGGCGCCTGATCGGCAAGCCTGTGCAGCGTCTGGATATCGCATCGAAAACCACCGGCCAACTCAGGTTCGGCATCGACCAGTCTGTGCCGGGCATGGTCTTCGCCACAGTCAAGATGAATCCGAACAAGGGCGCGCCGTTGCAGTCATTCGACGCGAGCAAGGCCGAGCGCATGCCAGGGGTGAAGAAGATCCTGCCGATCACCAACGGATTTGCCGTCGTCGCGACCAATACCTGGTATGCAATGCAGGCCGCGGATGCGGTGGAGTGCAAGTGGGCTGCGGCCACCGACTATCCGCCCGAGCAGGCCCAGCACTGGGCTGCCGTCGCTGCCGCTTTCGCGCCGGACAACGTCGACAAGGTCTGGCGCAGCGAGGGCGACGTGAAAGGCGCGTTGCAGGGTGCCAGGGTGGTCGAGGCCGAGTATCGCGCACCGTATGTCGCGCATCAGCCGCTCGAACCGCTCAACGCGATCGCCATTGTTCGCGACGACGGCATCGAGCTGTGGACCAGTCACCAGATGCCTGCCGCCGTGCAGGGCATCGCCGCCTCCATCACCGGGCACAAGCCGGAGCAGGTCGTGCTGCACAACCAATGGGCTGGCGGCAGCTTCGGTCATCGCCTGGAATTCGAGAACATCCGGGCAGTCGTGCAGATCGCCAGCAAAATGCGCGGCACGCCGGTCAAGCTGGTGTTTTCGCGCGAGGAGGATTTCCTGCAAGACTTCCCGCGCCATATCGGCATGGCGCGCAACCGCGGCGTGGTCAAGGATGGCAAGATCGTCGCGGTGGATTTTCATGTCGCCGCCAGTTCTGCCGTGCGGTCGCAGTTCAGCCGCATGGGAATGAAGGCGGCTGGGGCGGACAATCAGATTCCGCTTGGGACCGGCAACCTCCAGTACCACATCCCGAACTTCAGAATGACGAGCTACCAGGTCAAGGGCACCTCGCCGTGCTCGTCGTGGCGCTCGGTTGGCGCTTCCACTGGTGGCTTCTTCGGTGACGCTTTTATTGATGAATTGCTGCTCGCCGCGGGGGTCGATCCACTCAAGGGGCGAATCGACCTGTGCAAGAATGAATTGCACCGCAAGGTACTGGATGCCGTCGGCGAAATGTCCGGCTGGAACGGGCCGCGGCCGGGCAACGGTCGAGGGCGAGGCGTGGCTTTCACGGAATCATTTGGCGTTCCTGTAGCCGAGGTGGTCGAGGTTTCCGTGACGAAAAGCGGCGCCATTCGTATCGAAAAAGTGTGGGTGGCCGCCGCAGTAGGCAAAGTCATTGATCCGGTCAGCTTTGAAAATCTGGTGCAGGGTGGTGTCGTCTGGGCGCTGGGTCACGCCATGAATTGCGAACTGACCTACGCGAACGGCATGGTGCAGCAGCGCAATTTCAAACAGCATGAGGGCATGCGCATGTTCCAGTGCCCCAGGATAGAAGTGCGCGGAATCGAAGCCGGCCCGATACGGGGATTGGCGAGCCGCCTGTGCCCCCAGCCGCGCCGGCGCTAGCCAATGCAATTTTCGCCGCCACGGGCAAGCGCCTGCGCGAAATGCCGTTCAACAAGTTCGTCGAATTCGTTTGAGGGGGGCAAACGTGAAACGCATTCTGTTGAGATGCCTGGTTGCCGCCGCCGTGGCCATTGCCGCCCCGTTCGCGATCTCAGCCACCGACCACCAGAAGACCGCCAGCGACATGCCGCCTTCGGGCAGCGTCAGCAAGGACGATGGCCTGAAGGCATGGCAGCGCATCCAGGCCGTTGTCACCCATCCGCGCTGCGCCAATTGCCACGTTGGTGCAGACAATGTTCCGAGGTGGAATGTTGTCGGGGAGAGCAGGACCCGACTGCATGGTATGAACATCAACGCCGGCTTCGGTCGCGCGGGTATCCCGGGACAAACGTGCACAACTTGCCATGTGACTTCGACCGCGCCGAACGATGTACCGCATGCGCCACCACATGTCGGCATTGCCTGGAAATTGGCCCCTGTGCAATTCCAGTGGCTCGGTAAGAGCGGCGCGGAGATCTGTCAGCAGTTGCGCGACCCCAAGCGCAATGGTGGTCGGGACGCAGCGGGGTTGGCAGAGCATCCGCGTCACGATGCCTTTATGCATGGCTTTATCCCCTGGAGCTGGAATCCGGGTGGGGGGCGCAGCACACCGCCTGGCACATTCGAGTCGCATGTGCAGGATGTGGCGATGTGGGGTGCCGCGGGTCAGCCTTGTCCTGAATGAGATCAGCTTGCAAAACACACTTGGCGCGTAAAGTACAAATTAGGGCGGCACAGGTCAAGTTCCCACGGGTGACTTGCGATTGAATAGGGACTGGAGATTGCGCACGGTTCGCGCTGCGCACACCCAGCCCTCAACTCAATCGGAGACACATTCCATGAACACAGAAGCTACGCAAGCCCTCAACGATGTTTCCGCGATCGACACGGTCCATATCGGCGCAAGCGCCACGCCGTGGATTCCCTTCGCCCCTATTAACGACAAAATTCTACTCAAATACTTCAAAATCAACCCGGTCACGGGCGAAGTGGTATTGCTCATGAAGGCTGCCAGAGGCGAAGGCGCGCATATTCATCGCCATACGGGCACGGTGATGGTCTACACACTCAGCGGTCGATGGAAATACGACCAGCACGATTGGATCGCGCAAGCCGGCGATTTCGTTTTTGAGCCGTCGGAGTCGTCACACTCGTTTACGAATCTGTCCGACGACGACAATGGCATGGCGCTCGTGGTGTCGACTGGTGAGCTGCACTTCCTCGACGAAAACGGCAAGGTCACGTTCGTCGAGACGTGGCGGACGGCTTTGAGCCGCTACCAGGACTACTGCAAAGCCAATGAGTTGCCCGAGATCGACCTGATCGGCTGCCAGGGCGGACGCTAAGCGACGGCAACCTCCGTGAGCCAGGCATCTGGCTCACGGAGGTCACGCCGATGACCCACCTTGCACCCTGCGCACCGCTTCCATCCCTGGATCCGATATACGATACGCACCGCACCCGTCACTCATGCCTTCTCATTCCCTAAACGACAATCAGCCGATCGCACGCGTCATGGTGGCCGGCACCGGCGTGCTGGGCGCGCAGATCGCCTTTCAGTGCGCGTTTTCCGGTGTCGACGTCGTAGCCTACGACGTCGACACCGCCTGCCTGGATCGCGCGAACGCCCGTTTTGATGCGCTAGGGCGCGTCTACGCCGCCGACTTGGGCGCCCCTCGCGAGCAGATCGAAGCCACGCTGGCACGCATCAAGGGCAATACCGACCTCGGTTCGGCCGTTGCCGACATGGACCTCGTCATCGAAGCCATCCCTGAGGATCTGGTAATCAAGCAGTCTTTCTACCGTTCACTGTCAGCGGTAGCGCCGGCCGGCACCATCTTTGCGAGCAACTCGTCGACGCTGGTGCCAAGCCAGTTTGCCATGTTCACTGACCGGCCCGAGCACGTGCTGAGCCTGCATTTCGCGCACGAAGTGTGGAAGCACAACATCGCCGAAATCATGGGCCATCCGGGCACCGACCCCGCCGTATTCGCGCGCATGGTTCAGTTCGCACACCGTATTGGCATGGTGCCTTTACCGCTGCGCAAGGAGCAGCCCGGCTACCTGCTCAATACCATGCTCGTCCCGATGCTGATCGCCGCGCTGGGTCTGCTGGTCAACGGCGTCGCCGACGTGCAGACGATCGACAAGGCGTGGATGATTGCGAAGGCCGATCGGATTGGCCCATTCGGCATTCTCGACGGAATCGGCATGACGACCGTCTATAATGTCACGCGCGCTCTCGCGGAACGTACGGGCGATTCGACGCATCGGTGCATTGCAGATTACGTGAAAGCGCATTTCATCGATACCGGGTGTATCGGCGAGTCAGTGGGACGCGGCTTCTATCAATATCCTGATCCGGAGTTCCTGAATCCCACGTTCGTCGCCACGTGAAACCCAAGGCAGGCGATTGCTACCTGGCAGGACGTCCGGGGTCGTCCCCATGACGCATGGCTCGAAACTGCCGGGGCGTGACGCCCCGCAGTCGCTTGAACGCACGGCTAAACGCGCTTTGCTGCGAATAGCCGAGCAGTTCAGAGATCTCGGCGAGACGCAGATTTGACTGCTGCACATACTTCAGGGCGAGATCTTCACGAACTTGTTCCCGCAGTTCTTCGAACGTCGTGCGGGCCTCAGCGAGGCGACGTTGCAAGGACCGCGGGGACGTTGCGAGCGCTCGCGCTATGGCGTTGAGCGAACTGTCAGTGAACGGCAAGAGCGTGCGAATCATCGTTTGCGTGCGTACCGTCCATAGCGCCTCCACCTGAGCCCTTTCTCGCCGCAAGTGTGCTTCGAGCACACGATGCGCGTTACGGCGCAGTTGCGTTACCGGACGCGTCACCGTATCGCGATCGAGGACAATCGCGTTTCTGTCCTGATCGAAGTTGAGGGACGGTCCGAACGTGCGCCTGTGCATCGCGCAGTCCGCAGGCGCCGAATGACGGAATTGCACAACGGCCGGCTGCCAGGCGGTACCACAGATGGTACGCAAGTACTGCATACCGTTGGCGAGACCCAGTTCAACTGCCTGAACTTCTCCGGGACCGGAACCGTTTTCAATGTCGTAAGTCAAGACCATACCCTGTTCGTCACGCACTGCGCGTACAGAAGACATCGATGTATGTAGCACGTAGAACTCGGCAAGCGTATCCATTGCCTCCCCGAGGGTACGCGCGCCATGCATCATCACAAGGATCGGCCCCAGGACCGCCAGGCCCTGATATTCGGCGAGTCTTAGTCCAAAGTTCCGGCATTGCGCAACTTCAGCAGCCAGCGAAAGGAATCGAAGCACTTGCGCACCCCGGATCGGCACGTCGGCGGAACGGAGCGCAAGCTCCGGCAGCTCGGCTCCGGTCGCAACCAACTCGGGTTGAACGCCGAGTACCTCGAGCAGAGGCGCAGCTCCGGTCAACACAACACTGGGTAGGTATCCTTGCATTCTATGTACTTCACTGCGGGAGGTAGTGCACATGCGGGCCCCGAAGCGCGTCGCAGGCAGCAAGCAAATCTTCGTCAACGCGAAGATCTCGCTATTCTGCGCAAACACGCTGCGCAAGGGAATCTACCCGATGGTATCGCGTTGGCGAATGAAAGAGTACGCACGTTCCGACGCGGGGTCTCATTCGCGACCATTTTGCCTCACTGCGGTAGCGGGCCTGGAGACGTATGCGCTCAAGGCGATCGCCGCCAATGCCGTGCAGTCGATCTGGCAGGCCGCCAACGAGGCGGCCACCGGCGAGCTGGCCGCCTTGCGGGCTGAAGCGCGGTTGCAGGCGAGCGAGGCGGAAGCCCAGTGCGACCTAGCGCGGGCCGCGGTGGTCGTGGCCGAGCAGGAGAACCGTCGCGGACCTGCGCACCGAACTGGCGGCGGTGCAGGCGAGGGCGCAGGACGCCACCGTGCCAGTGTCGAGGCACAATTAGCGGAGGAATCCGCAATTGCCATGAAACCAATAGATTACAAGCCTGAAGCGCCAGTCTTCGCACGGATAGTACGAATCCCCCTGATTGCAGTTACCTTATTGAAGAATGACTTTGGACGGGTGCTACATACGCTTCGAGTTGAAGGCGGACTACTCATTCGCCGTGGACGTGGCGGGCAGAGAGTTTGTGACTGCAGACGCTTTGGCAAAGCTGAGCCACAAGAGCAGCAGCGCGGCGAGTTCGCAAGTCGCGCCTACCCAGCCAAGGTCCGCGAACGATGCGTGATTGAGCGTGAAAGCACCGAGCGCGGCTCCGAGCGAGAAGCCCGCGAACATGAACGATGCGTTCAGGGACAGCACGACTGGGGCGACGGGAAGGCCGGCGATACCGATGAGCCGGGCTTGTTGCGCAGGGAAGAACGCCCACGCCGACAGTCCCCACACAACCACAGCGACGATCACTGGCACGACAGACAGCGAGTGGCCCGGCGAAAGCGCGATCAAGGACAAGCTGCCGAAGGCAAACGCCAGGGCGGCGAGCGCCGGCTTGATCACCTGTTCTGCCCCGAGCTTGTCCGTGAGATTCCCCCCAGGAAGACGCCGGCTGCCGCAGACAGGCCCCAGACGAAGAGAATCACACTGAGACCTGCGCCGACGATGCCGGTCGCTCCGGCGATGTAGCTCGCGATGTAGGTGTAGACCGTATAGGCTCCCATGGCCCACAACGTCGTCACCATCAGCGCCTGCAGAACCTGCGGGTTTCGTGCCACTGCGTACCGCGCCTTGAGGGATGCCACAGGAATGCCGGCGCCGAATGCTCTCGGTAGCCCCAGTTGGAGCGCGATGGTGGCGATGACAGCCAAGACCGCGACGCCCGCGAAGGTCATCCGCCATCCGGCTGCATGCCCGACGATGGCGCCCAACGGTACGCCGAGTGCGATTGCGAGGCTCGTGCCACCATTGACAATGGACAACGCGCGTCCTCGACGCTCGGGTGGGACGAGCGCTGTGGCTACCGCATTCGCGCTCGGCACATACAAGCCCGCGGAGAACGCGAGCAATAGGCGCGCACCTAGCAGTTGCCAGTAGCCCGACGAGCTGAAGGCGATGACGTTCGCAACGGCGAACGCGCCCAAGCACAGTATCAGAAGCCGTCGCCTGTTTGCTGACCCAGTCAGGACGGTTAGAATCGGCGAGCTGAGTGCATAGGCCAACGCAAATGCGGTGACCAACTGACCGGCCATAGAGACGCTCACGCCCAAGTCTGCTGCAATACTGGGCAGCAGCGGTGCGATCATGAAGCCTTCCGTGCCGATGGCAAAGGCGCCTAGCGCCAACCAGTACAGTGGCTTCGGGACTGTTGCGGATGCGATTGCGGTATTCATACCGGCGTGCTCCTACACGGCGATGCGCCATATGCGTCTGCCGTCTTGAGGTTGGTTGGTGGCACGTCTCTCGACGTGCTGGCTTAACGCAGGATCTTCTCGAACACGAGGGTCTCGAAGCGTTCGAAGGCGCGTGAGCTCTTCTCCACTCTTGAGCGGAGAATCGCGCCTTCGTAGGCGTCCAACAGGAATGCCGCGAGGTCGGCGGCCGAGGTCTGCGTCGGTACCTCGCCGCGCTGCTGCGCCTCGGAAATCGCCTCTTCCATCTCGCGAGTCCAACGTGCAAACAGCACCGCGAGGCGCTCGCGAATCTCAGGGCTGGACTCGGAGACCTCGGCGCTGAAATTTCCCAGTAGGCAGCCTTTGGAGAAGTTCGCCGCCCTGTACATCTCGGTCAGCCCCGTGAAGTGGGCGCGTAGCCTTTCCAGGGGGGCGAGACCTGTCCTTCAGCGCCGCTCGCCGCTCGCCTCCCTCTGCGTAGAGGTCGACGATTTCAGCGCCCAGGGCTTCCTTGCTTTCGAAGTGGTTGTAGAACGACCCCTTTGGGACGCCGGCCTCGTCGGTGATGTCCTGGACGCTGCTCGCGGTGAAGCCGCCACGCAGGAAGACGCGCAGACCTGCATCGACGATCAGGGGACGAACGCTCGGTCTGCCCATGGCTCTGTCCTTTAAATTGGTTCAGGGACGCGATCGTCCCGATGGGCTCAGCCAGCGACGAAGATATCGTTGAACTGCAGTGAGAACGCGCCATTGTCGGGCCCGACCGCTGCGCGGAGTTGCTTGGCGTTCTCGACCAGGACTTCGTTGGCGTCCGTCGCGAGCACCTGCATCGTCTCCGCGATGAACGGTGCAAGCGGCATGGCGCGCGGCTCGTCGTTGCTGTTCAGTAGGTCGGTCTGAACCCAGGGCGGTGCGATTTCGCGGACCTTCACCGAAGTGTTCTTCAGGCGCCAGCGAAGTGACTCCGAGTACGAGTGAATGGCGGCCTTGGTCGACGAGTAAACCGCGGTGACGGCGAGCGGAACGAAGCCGAGGACCGACGACACGTTGATGATGGTCGCGTCAGGCTGCTTCTTCAGATGCTCGATGAGCGCGCCTGTGAGGCGGATGGGGCCGAGCAGGTTGGTCGCCACGGTCGACACGAGCAGTTCCTCGTCGACCGCGCCGCTCGCATCGTCGATCTGCATGATGCCCGCGTTGTTGATGAGGATGTTGAGCTTCGGGAAGTCGCTCGTCAGTTGGCTGGCGACCGCGGCAATATTGGCCGGATCAGTGACGTCGAGTTCGATCGACGCCATACCGGGGTTCGCTCGGACGGTTGCTTCCAGGTGGCTCTTGCGCCGCCCGGAAATGATGACTTGATTGCCTTGCTTGTGCAGGGCTTCTGCCAGGCCGCGCCCGATTCCGGAACCGCCGCCCGTAATGAAGATGGTGTTGCCGCTAAGTTGCATGATGTGCTCCATGACACCGAAATCCGGTTTGGTGGAAGCAGTATATGACCGGTCATCTTAATTCGCAAAAAACCATGACGATTGGGTGGTTTTTCGGATCTGCGCGGCCGACCCTTCAATTGTCGACGGAGCTGGAGAGCACCCGCGAGCAGGTCGCAGCGGCGCAGGAGCGGGCCAGCGCCACCGAGCGCAGAGCGCTGCGCGAGATCGACCGGGAGCGCACGCTGCGCCAGAAGGGCGGACCTGCGCACCGAGCTGGCGGCCGTGCAGGCAAGGGCGCAAGACGCCGCTGCGGCCGGAGCCGAGGAACGGGCGCGGCTGCAGACGGAGCGCGACACGCTCAACCGGCAACTGGCAACTGGCTGATTGTCGTTTTCATCTTTTCCTAGATGTGGAGCATTGAAAGGACAGCCAGAACACCGCCAATCGCGCCTACCCCGTACGATGCCACCTGCAACCATCGGCGCCGCGTGAGCAGCGTGATTGCCGCCAAGGCGATAGAAACCTGAACAGCTACGACGGCTTGTGCCCAGCGGTGATGATGGTGGACGGCATTCTCACTGGCCTCGTCAGCGTCCCTGGCCGCCCGCTCTTGCGCCTCTGCCTTCTGCCGGATTTGCTCCTTCTCCGACCCGTAGCGCAGCGCTTCCGTTTGGCGGCGGCTTGATCCACTCCGGGCAGCTGTGCCGTCAGTTCAGCAATCGCTTGCTTCTGTCCCTTCGCTTGGTAGTAGGCCCATTGGTTGGCTGCCTCGGTCTTGTGAATAGCGGCTTCATTCTTCAGAAGCAGCGCTTCGTTTTGGGTCGCCCCGCCCTGATATCCGAAAACCGCGCCAGCCGTCGACAGGATCGCTGTCATCACCGCAATGCGACCCGAAAAACTGTCGGCATGACCGATTTCCGCCGCGTGCTCAAGCGCGTGGTCGTGGGCACCGTGTACGTGAAATCCCTCTGACATTGCTATTCCGCTTCAAAAGAGCCGCTTGACGGCCCAAACGCCCAAGATGAGCACCATGGCGATGGCTTGGCATACCTGTTGAGGCTGGGAGCGAACATCACCCCATTCTCAGTACGCAGCGCTACCGCGCCGTGATCTTACGCGACCGCGCCAGTAACGTGACAGAGCCGGCTAAAGGAATGTTGCCATTCTGCCGATAGAGAGCCTGTCCTCTTGCCTAGCGCGAGAGCGACAACCCGACAATTTCGAGAATAGGAATAGGACGTCCTGATCGGCGATGCGCACGCGTGAATATTCGCAAGAAGCGCGACGCGAAGCGCCGGAGTGGGGTCTTCGTCCAATATCGCCTACAAAACAACCAGCGTTCCGTCATGATTTTTCCGTTGTCAGCCATTCGGCGCGCCTGCATGGCTGCGGCAGGGCTGCTATTTGCGTCGCCGCTCTCGCAGGCGGCGCCCAATGCGCACGACACGCTTCCACCTGGACCCGCAACGCAAAGCGTGGCGGCACCTGCGATGCCGCTCAAGGCGCAGACCCTGGCACTCCGCCAACTGGGCGAATACGGTCCGATCGCGCTTCGCGGCGTCAATGCCAGCCGGACGCTGAACGTCGGGGTACGGCTCGATGAGATTGTCACAGCGGCAAAGCTGACGTTGAACTTCACTTACTCGCCCTCGCTGATCCATTCTCTGTCGCATATCAAGATCACATTGAACGACGAAGTGGTCGCCACGCTGCCGCTGGACAAGGAGCACGCAGGGCAGCCGGTGACGCGGGAACTCGATCTCGACCCGCGCTTCTTCACCGATTTCAACCGCATTGGCGTCCAGCTCATTGCCCACTATACGGTGGATCAGTGTGAGGACCCCACCCATTCCAGCCTGTGGGCCGATATCAGTCCGACGACTACCCTGACGTTATCCAAGGCCAGCGTCAGTCTCCCGAATAGCCTTGCGCTGATACCCGCGCCGTTCTTCGACCGCCGCGACAACGGCCGCGTCACGCTGCCTTTTGTGCTACCGAATACGGCCAGCAGCAGTACGCTGCGCGCGGCAGGCGTGGTCGCTTCGTGGCTGGGGGCGCTCGCGAGCTACCGCGAGGCGCGCTTTCCTGTGACCGACACGCCGCCAGCGGACAGGCACGCCATTGTCTTCGCGACACCAGCGGAGATGCCCGCTGGCCTGGATATACCGGCGATCGGGGGCGCATCCATCAGCGTCATCGACAACCCCGCCACGCCTGGCCGCAAGCTGCTTCTGATTGCCGGGCGCAACGCGCAGGAACTGCAGACCGCCGCCAACGCGCTGGTGCTGGGCAAGGCGGCGATGGCCGGCGCAGCCACACTGGTGCAGTCGGTAGATCCGGGCCAACCGCGCCAGCCGTACGATGCACCAAACTGGGCGCCGGTGGATCGACCGGTATGGTTCAAGGAACTTGTCAAGGAGCCGCAGCAACTGCAGGTGGCAGGCAATAGTCCGGAGCCGATTCGCATCAACCTGCGCGTGCCCGCCGATCTGTATGGCTGGAATCAACGCAGCGTCCCGCTCAATGTAAAGTACCGCTACACGGCGCCGTCCGCGTACAACGATTCGGTGCTGGGCGTGGACATCAACGATCAACTGGTCAAATCCTACCGGCTAAAGCCGCTAAGCAGCCAGAGCGACGAGAGCGCCGTGAGCGTGCCACTGTTATCGGGCAGCAATGCCAGCGTGACCAACGAGATCCAGATTCCAGCCTTCCGCGTCGGCAGCAACAATCAGCTTCAGTTCCGCTTCCATATCGACTCGCAGAAGACCGGGCTTTGCGCGGCGACGGGGGCGACGTGGCGCGTGCCGCCATTGACCCGGACTCGACCATCGACTTCAGCGGTTTCCATCACTACGCAGCCTTGCCCAATCTGGCATTCTTTGCCAATAGCGGCTATCCGTTCACACGACTTGCCGACCTTGCGGATACGGCGGTCGTGATTCCGGACGCGCCCACTGCCCGCGATAAGGAAACGCTTCTGACCCTGCTCGGCCACATGGGAAAATGGACCGGGTTGCCGGCACTGCGTGTGACAGTGACGCCCGTAAAGGCCATCGACAGTGTCACAGACCACAACCTGCTGGTCATTGGCACAGGCTCGGCCGCACAATGGCTCGCGCAATGGGGCAAGTCCCTGCCTTTGCTGATCGAGCGAGGCAGGACCGAGATAGCACTGCGTGACCAGCGCTCCAGCGCCTGGCCGGACTGGTGGAACGGCCTCGAAGAGGATGCTGCAGCGCCTGCCGGCAGGGCCATCCTGACTGCCGGCGGCCCCATCGTCGCGCTCATCGGCTTCGAGTCGCCCTACGCCAAGAGCAGGAGTGTGGTAGCGATTACCGCGGCCGATCCCGGCCGGATCGGCGATGTGCTGGACGCTCTGGAGGACCCTGGCAAGGTAAGCCAGGTACGAGGCGACCTGACCATCATCCGCCAGCAAGAGATCGAATCTCTGCGAATCGGCGAGCGCTATTACGTTGGCGAATTCCCCTGGTATGCACGTATCTGGGTCAAGGTCTCCGCGTATCCGGCCTTGATGGCGGTCGCCGGGATCCTGGCCGGCCTGGTCTTCGCGCTCGCCGCCTTTCTGGCGCTGAGCCGCATCGCAGCCCGTCGTGCGGGAGGCTGACATGGCGCGGATGCGGGCTCGCCTTGCTCGCTGGCTCCTGGCCGGCATGATGGCCGCCGCCACCGTTGCCGGTGGCGCGGCGACCTGTCCCTGGCCGGATTGGGAAGACTTCAGGCGCAATACGATCAGCGTAGAGGGGCGCGTCGTCGATGCGAGCAGCGAGCAGAGCGTTACTGTGTCGGAAGGCCAGGCCTATGGCTTGTTCTTTGCGCTGGTTGCCAACGACCGCCCCATGTTCGACAAGCTGCTCGGCTGGACCGAAGACAACCTCGCGCGCGGCGACCTGACCGCGCATCTTCCCGCATGGATCTGGGGCAAACGCGCAGATGGCGGCGACGGTGGAACATGGGGCACGATCGATGCCAACCCAGCCAGCGACGCCGACCTCTGGATCGCCTACACGCTTTTGGAGGCCGGCCGCCTTTGGCAGGAGCGTCGTTTCACGGCGCTGGGCTCCGTCTTGGCCGGCCGCATCCTGCAAGAGGAAACCGCGCAGTTGCCGGCCCTCGGCCGCACGCTTCTTCCCGGCCCCGTCGGATTCCAGCTCAAGCCCGATGTGTGGCGGCTGAATCCAAGCTATGTGCCGCTGCAACTCATGCGCCGTCTCGCTACGGCATTGCCTGAGCAAACGGCATGGACGCACCTCGTCGAGACGTCGGCCAGGCAGGTGATGGCCACTGCGCCGCTCGGCTTTTCCCCCGACTGGGTCGAGTATCACGCTGTCCGCGGCTTCCAGCCGGATACGAAAACCCAGGCCGAGAGCGCATATAACGCGATCCGGGTGTACCTCTGGGCCGGCATGCTCGCGCCGCAGGAGCCGCTGCGCCCGGCCATGCTACGTAAGTTCGAGCCGCTTGCCGATTTTGTGGCCACCAACGGCTATCCGCCAGAACGCTTGAACACACAGACGGGCATGCCCGGACGCAACGCTGGCAATGCCGGCTTCTCCGCCGCCGTCGTACCGCTTCTCATAGCGCTGGGCAAGCCCGGCCTGGCCCATGCACAGGCGCAACGCACACGCGCTCTGGCTGCTCAGGCGCCACTGGGATACTACAGCCAGGTGCTTGCCCTTTTCGGTCTCGGCTACCTGGACCGGATGTATCGTTTTGATGCCGACGGCGCCCTCGTCCCTGCCTGGAAAACCACATGCCCTGCCGCCGCGCGCTAGTCTCAGCCTTGGCGCTGCTCCTGGCCAACACGGCAAGCGCACCAGCCCAAGCCCAGAGCGCCGCGGTCGCGCCCGGTCCGGCGCTCTCGGCTGAAATGGCGCAACTGCTGGCCGCGGCCCGGATGTGGGAAGCGAAAGGCCGCGCCGACCTCGCGCGTGAGGTGCTGGAAAAGGCCTTGCTGCTCGATCCCCGGCAGCCCGACGCGCTGCAACTGCTCGGTCTGATCGAAATTCGCTCCAATCGCCCAGCCCAGGCCGAGCTGATCCTGCGCCAGATGCGCCAGGGCAATCCGGACAACCCGGCGACACGGGGGCTGGAGGACAGCTATCGGATTGCAACCCGTGACAAGCCGGAAATGGCCCGCATCCGCCTGCTGGCGCGCAGCGGGAAATCCGATGAGGCGTCAGCCCGATTGCAGGCGCTATTTCCCCGCGGAGCGCCAAGCGGCGAGCTGGCGGGCGAATACTATCGCATCCTGGCAGGCACCTCCGCCGGACGCCTGCAAGCCATCGCGGCGTTGCGGCTTGCCACCCGGCAAGACCCGGGCGACACCCGGCTGGCACGTGTACTCGGTAGCCTGCTCACCGAGCGTGAGGCCACTCGCCAAGAGGGACTGGGCATCCTCCATGGTGTCGCGCAGCGGCCCGACGCGGATCGCAAGACCGCGCTGGAAGCGTGGCGCCGTGCACTGAACAATGTTCGCGACGACCCCGCCTACTATCGCGCGTTCGAGCTCTATCTGAAGGAAGTACCGGACGACCAGGTCGCGCAGGCAACGCTGGCCACGCTTGCCGAAAAGCTCGATGCCCACCGGCGCATGCTCGCCGACCCCGCCTACCAGGCTCGCCAGCGCGGCCTTGCACAGCTTGAACGTGGCAACCTGATTGAGGCTGAGAACGCACTGCAAGACGCCTACCGTACCCGTGCGGGCGATGCCGTGCTGATCGGAGCACTGGGACTGGTCCGCATGCGCCAGGGCCGACACGATGAAGCGCGCGAGCTATTTGCACGCGCTTTGCGGCTCGATCCCGAGCAAGGGGGAAATGGCGCGGCTTGCTCGCCACCGCTGCCTTCTGGGGTTCCGTGGCACGGGCGCGCGACGCCAACGCGCAAGGCAGGCCGGCCGAGGCGGAGGCGATTGTCCGGCGGGCGCTGGCGCAACAGCCGGAGAATCCCGGCGCTCAACTGGTCCTCGCCGACGCGCTGATGGCGCAGCAGAAGTTGCCGGAAGCCGAAGCGTTGTTGCGTCACCAGCTCTCTGCTCGCGAGCCGGATCTCGGCGCGCTGCGCCGGCTAGCGACACTCCTGCGCGACAACCAGCGCAACGAAGAGATTGCTCCCTTGATCGCTGGCACGGAGAAGCGCCTGACGGGGGCCCAGGCCGAGTTGAACGCGCTGCGCGCCGACATGCTGGCGACGCAAGCGGATCAGTTGCTAGCGCAACGCAAGAACAGCCCGGCGATGGCCCGGCTCGAAGAAGCCATCCGCCTGAAGCCGGATTCGCCCTGGAGCCGCTTTACCCTGGCCCGCATCTACCGCGACCTCGGCCTGCCCGCGCTTGGGCGCTCCGTGCTGGACGACGGACTCTTGGTATCGCAGGCGCCGGAAATGCGTTACGCCAATGCGCTCTTTCGCAATTCACTGGAGGATATCGACGGTGCGAGCGAAGTCCTCGCACCCATACTGCAGGGCGAACGCAGCGAAGGCATGCTCAGGCTCGCTGGCAGCCTGGCCGCCCAGCAGCGGTTGCGTGATGCGCGCCAGCTGATTGCCCGCGGATACGAGCCACAGGCGCGCGTGTTATTGCAGCGCGCGACGCTTGCGGCCGCCGCCGATCCGCAGATGCTCGCCACGATCGGGCGCGAATGGATCGGCCTGCGCGAGCCGGACGTTGGGCTGCGGCTCGTGCAGGACTGGCTCGCCGCCCATCCCGAAGATCCCGCCATTGGCGTGCGCCTGCGCTACGGGGAGCTGCTCGCCGCGGCTCAACGCGACCGCGAACTGGCAGCATGGCTGGACGATGCGGGCACGCGCCCCGGTCTCTCGCAAGATGATCGCGCCGCGTTCGAAGGGCAACGCCTGCGGCTTGCGTTGCGCGAAGCGGATCGCCTGATCGCACAGGGCGAACTGGCGCACGCCCAGCAGGCTTTGCTTGCCGTGCCGGCCAGGCAGCAGGAGGACCGCCGCTGGCTGCTGACCCTGGCGGACCTGCGAGACGCGCAGGGCGACTATGCGGCTGCCGCCAAGGCCGCAAGCACGGTGCTTGCCTCGCAACCGCAAGACGCAGGCGCACGCCTTACCTTAGCCCGCATGCTTGAACGCGAAGGCAAGCTTGATGCCGCCACCGACCTGGTGCGCGCGGTGCTGGCCGACGCACCGGAAGAGGATATCGATACGCGGCTCTCCGTCGCCCGGCGTCTCACCGCGCTGAGGCGAGAGGATGAAGCCGCGGCCGTGGCCGACTTGCTACGGCGCAGGTATCCGGAGCGTTCCGATATCACCGTCCAGCAGGGACGCATCGCCCAGGCGCGCGACGCCTACGACGAGGCGGCGGCGCTGTATCGCGAATCACAGGCCCAGGAGCAGCGCGCGAGCGTTCTGCCCGGGCCGGACGGCACGCCGGCCGAGCACGCCCTGCGCGCGCTCGAGGCGCGCCGGCAAGGACAGTTCGCCACCGCCACCCTGGCGTCGCAAAAGGCCGGTGACCCCGGCATATCGAAACTGGACGCCATCGAGATTCCGCTGTACTTGCGCATGCCGCACGGCTACAGCGGCCACGCCTTCCTCCAGGCCGATACCGTCCTGCTCGATGCCGGCACGCTGCCGGCCGACCGCTTTGCCGACGTCACCACCTTCGGCCAGATTGCCGCGCGCGGCAATGCGAACCTCTTGCCGGCGGCCCAGCATGAGCGCGGCATGGCGCTGGCAGCCGGTTATGAGTCGGACCGCGCCTACGACAGCTGGCGCGCTGATATTGGTACCACGCCGCTCGGCTTCGTCAGGCAAAGCGTCGCCGCCGGCTTGCGCTATCGCGCGGAACTCGGCAATGCCTCGGCATCCGTCGACGTGTCGCGGCGCGCCGTTACCAGCAGCCTGATTTCCTACGCCGGCGCGACCGATCCGGCAACCGGCCAGACGTGGGGCGGTGTGCTGCGCAACGGCATCAATCTGCACTACGCCCAGGGCGTGGGTCGCGGCAGCGTGTTCGCAGATCTGGGCGCAGGCCTGCTGACCGGGCACAACGTGATGACCAATCGCGAGTTGACGCTGCGAACGGGCATCGACTGGCCGCTGTTCGAGCAAAGCGGCCAGCGCGTGAAGAGCGGCCTGGTGGCCAATTACTGGCACTATGCCGAAAATCTACGCTTCTACAGTTTTGGCCACGGCGGCTATTACAGCCCGCAGCGCTATCTATCGCTTGGCGTCCCGCTCGACTGGGCCGGACGGCGCGGGCCGTGGTCATGGCAGTTGCAGGGATTGCTCGGCTGGTCGAATACCTACGAGAAGGATATGCCGTACTACCCGACCCGGCCGGACCTCCAGGCATCGGCCGTAGCCCGTCTGGCAAGCAATCAGCTCGCGCCTCCCGTGTATGCGGGCGGATCGGGCGGGGGCCTCAGCTACGCTTTTGGTGGCGCGGTCGAGTACGACTTTTCGCCATACCTGGTGGCTGGCCTGCGTTTCCAGATCGACCGTTCGCGCAACTATGCGCCGAACCGCGCGATGGCGTATCTGCGCTATTACTTCAGCAGACAGGAAGGCCGGGCTTTTCCGCCCACCCCGGTGCGGCCTTACTCCGCCTACTGAGGGCTGCAATGAACGATACCGAAGGCATGCGCGCACCAGAAACACGCCGCCCCCGCTTCGCGCGCTCGCGGCATCGCGTGACACTGGCCATCGACGGCCTGCCGCCGGCGCTCGCGGCGCTCGCCCCAGATTGCGTGCACGCGATCTACGCCGAGCCATCGCCGGCGCGCGATGCGCTGCTCTGGCAGACCGCGGTCCCCGCGCTGCGCGGCCCCGCGACCGTCCTGTCCACGCACGATGCACCGGCCATCGCGGCGGGGCTGCGCCAGCATGGCCTGGACATTGACGCCCCGGGATCGCTGCACCGCAAGGCCAATCTCTGCTCGCTGCGCACCTTGCCTGGGCGGCCGGGCATCGACGTCCTGCTCGAAGCGCTCCAGTCGCTGTCCGATCGATGCGCCGCGCACGGCAGCCAGATCCTCGTCGACGGCGCGGAAGCCTTCTTCTCGTGGCACGATGGCAATGCGCTGCGGCAGGAAGGCGCCCGTCTTTCCGCCTGGTGCGCGCGGCGACACCACGGCGTGCTGCTGATATTGGCGCCGCCGGCGACAGAGGACAATTGCGCTGCTCCCGATCTGCATGCTTTCCACGGCCGCTTTGCTGGCGTCGTGCGACTCACTCTGCGCCACGGTCAGCGCGCGTGGGAAGTCGCGTTCTGGCGCGATCGCGACGCCGTCGTAGCAAGCGAGACGCTTGCGCTGCGCTTTTCGCCGCGCGACCATCGCCTGATGGTGGCAAGCGATGCGGTCACCGGTGCCACGGAGGAGGCCGGTCTGCTGGCACCCGACGAGCAGCGTGTGATCGTTGCCCGCGATGCGGTGATACGTGAACGCTGGATACCCGAGCACTGGGAGGTGGTCGACAGTAATGAAGCCGTGGCCGCCACCGCGCAGAATGCCGTCGCCGCGACGGTGATATTCCATTACGGCGGCCACCAACAACTCGAAGGGCTGGCACGACAGATCCATCAGTTGCGCCGCCGCTGCGGCGAGGCCTTGAAGATTGTGGTACGAGAAGACGGGGAAGCCATGCGGCAGCACTATGAACTGCTGGTCCTGAACCTCGGCGCGAACCTGGTCATTGGGCGCCGCACGACGTTCGCACGTGGCGAGGCAATCCTCGAAGGCATCCAGGGTCAGCTATTCTCGCGTCCGGTCCCTGCCGACTGCCAGACCGCGCTGTCCGCCGTAGTCTCCGGCGCCGCGACCGGCTATGTGCCGGCGGGAGAGTTCGTCGAGCTTGTGCGTACTGCGCTTGCGCGCAGTCGCACCATTCGTTTGCCGCACGTGCTGCTACGCTTGCCATTGCTGCCTGAGGTGGCGCATGTGGATGCGCTGCGCGCCTGCCGCATGAGCCGTGTTGGCGATATCTGCACTGTGGGTTCGGACAGCTTGTACGCGTTCTTCTTTGCCTGCCGGATGAATGATATGGACGCGGTATGCAAGCGGGTCTTCCAGCGCCCGTTGGTCGATCTGTTCGCGGGAGAACTGCGCTGCGGCGACCAGGACTCCATCACCGCTTTGCTCGAGACGTTGGAAACCGATGTGGCCGGTCGCTCGCTGCCGGATTATCGCGGCTGGCTGGCGCTTCATCTGGACGCCCCTGCGGCAGCCGCGACGACGCTGGCCCTGTCCGGCGAGGTACAAGCCATGAACGCGCTCCCACGCAGCGACGCGCACCCCCGTCACCAGGCCGATGCGCGTCGCCGCGCCAGTTGCCACGGCCACGCGCGGTACCGCTGAAGCCCCGGGGCCTATGACGATGCGTCAAGCAATGAGGCCGCATATGGCAAGTGCTGGTCTTTATCTGCCGTAGTGCTGGCGTTTGACCGCCCATGCCGGTGCCAATATGCGGCAACACGCGGCAACTACCGCTCACCGGCGCTCGGAGGACCTGAGGAAGGCTGAAGAAATCTCCCGGGCCAGAAGGTCAAGGGCTTCCAACTCACTCTCCGACATGCCGCCCGCGCAGGTGGTTGACCCCCAGTCGCCGCAGATGATGGCCACGCAGCGATTGTGCACGTCCACGGGCGCGAGCAGGATGGACTTCGCGTCTGGCAGTTGCTCGCGATACCAGCGCGGCACCCGGTGCGCCACTTCCTTGTCGAAGGTGTCCGCAAACAGCAGCGGCTTGTGCGCGATGGCGGCGAAATGAAAGATGTCCGGAACGAACCCTTCCTCGAACGACAAGGCTTCCAGCTTTTCCCGCATGCCCTCGCCAAAGGCGACACGTGCTCCGAAACGCTTGGCCGCCGGGTTCAGCAGCATGAGAAAACAACGCGAGAAATTCAGTGCCCTCATCGCTGACTCGAGCACCAGTGGGGCCAGTTCGGAAACCGGAAGATTGCCGCCCGTGCGTTTGATTTCAAGGAGACTTTCCTGAAGTCGCTGGAGGACGTTGTGCGGTTTGCCGGAAGGATGGGGAAGGGGCGCTTCGGAAACATCATGCGACTCGGATCCGGCGATGGAAGCATTGAGTTCCCGGGCTTGCCATACCGCGGCATCGACGACGGATGATTGCAGCCCCAAGGCCTGCGCATGGCTTTGCAGCAAGTCATGGATGACCTCCTCGGGCTCCCCTCTGGAAAGCAGTGCCGCGGCCCGGGAGGAAATCTCGGCGATCGCGCCCAGCCAGTCTCCATGGGAGTCCAACACCATTTCCGTGTCGAGGTGCTTGCGCGTCATCGACCTCGCGATCAGGGCAGGCAGCCGCCATTTCACCGCGGCCGCTTCCGCGATTTCCTCCAGGGTCACGCCGAGGATACGCTCGCAGGCCTCGCTTTGCGCGATGTCGTCCGCGGCGCACAGAGCCTCGATCCGCGCCCATTCGTCAGGCAGGTAGAACACCAGCAGCAACCGGCTTATGTCGTGCATCAAGGTGCAGACCACCGCTTCCTCCGCCTGGTTGATGCCCTGCACACTGCTTAGCGCACGCGTGAACTCGCCGGCGACAAGCGCTTGCTGCAGTGCCCGCGCGGCTTGCGGGCGCTTGGGTGCTGCGCCACTGAAGTAGTCCAGTAACTGGACGCCGAGCGTCAAGTGGCTGATCGCATCGACGCCCAGGATCAGGATGGCGCGAGATACCGTCGTGACCTCGCCGCCGAACGAGTGGTACATGGCCGAATTGGCCAGGCGGATGACCTTCTGCGACAGGCTGAAGTCCGAGAGCACGCCAGCGGCCATCTCGCCGACGCTGATGTCGCTGTTCAGCGTCTTGAAGACGTTGTCGAAGCAGAATTGCAGCGTGGGGAAGTCTCCCTGCCTGGCCATTCTGGTCCAGAGTTCTTCGAATAACTGTTTCTTTTGCGTCACGGCGTCTAGTCCAGGAGTACTTGCGCACTGTCGAGTTGCAGCTGGCCGGTCTGGATAGCATGCTCAAACTGGGTTGGGCTCATTGCCTTGGCGTAGCGCCAGCCCTGGACCAGATCGCAACCCTGCTCGGCCAGCAGATGGCTCTGCGCATCCGATTCGACGCCCTCCGCGATCGCCACCAGGCCCAGTTCACGCGCTAGTGACAGCACCGCGGACACGATGGTTCTGGCGTGCGGCGAGTTCATCATGTCGGCGACAAAGCTCCTGTCGATCTTTAGCACCGAGAGCGGGAAGCGGCGAAGGTAGGACAGGCTGGAATAGCCGGTGCCGAAGTCGTCGACGGCGAAGCGCACGCCCAATGCACGAAGCTCGATCAGCAGGTCTTCGGCGGCCTTGGGGTCGGTCATCAACGCCCCTTCCGTAATCTCCAGAAACAATCGGTTTGCGCCGATGCCGGATTCCGCGATCGCCCGTCTGACGCTGTCGGCGAAGCCGGGGTGCCGGAACTGGACGGGCGAGACATTCACCGACATGTAGTCGACATGGATGCCCAATGCATCCCACCCCGCAAGCTGCACGCAGGCGCAGCGCCCACGCTCCCAGGTGATTGATGAGGCCGTTGTTCTCGGCAATCGGGATAAACACATCCGGCGAAACGATCTCGCTCTCGCGTTCCCATCGCATCAGTGCCTCGACAGCGCAGACCTTGCCCGAACCGGGCCACACGATTGGCTGGTAGCACAGCAGGAATTCTCCGTTCTGCACCGCCTCGAACATGCCCTGCTCAATGCGGAACTGTTCGTCCAGGCGATGCTCCAGCTCCGACGAATAGACGCAGTAGCGATTTTTGCCCTGCGCCTTGGCGTCGTACATGGCAAGGTCGGCGCACCTGAGGAGCTGAGAGGTGGACCGATGCGAATCATCCCAGAAGGTAAGCCCGATGCTCGTGGTGACACGAACCTGGCAACCGGATAGCTGAAAGGGCTGTCTGCAGGCGTGTGTGATTCTTTCAAGCATACCAATGGCGGCAGCCTCCGATGTCATCCCATCCAGGAGCAGTACAAACTCGTCGCCGCCAAGCCGAGCCACCGTATCCTGCGGGCGCACGGCGTCTTTCAATCGCATGCTCACCTGCTTGAGCAACGCATCTCCGAACTCGTGGCCTAGGGAATCATTGACCTTCTTGAATCCATCGAGGTCCATCAGGGCGATAGCAAACCGCCCCTTTCCCTTGCCGTCATCGGCAAAATACTCGGCGATGCGCTTGCGCATCAGAGCCCTGTTGCCGACACCGGTCAGGGGTCGCGAAAGGACTCGTCAACGAGCCGCTGTTCGTTGTCGACCCACCGCGTCACGTCGCTGCCATACATCAGCAGGCACGGACTTCCGTCTTCGCTTGCGTGGAGACTCAGACGGATATCCAGCCATCGGCTTCCACTGATGCCACCTGCGAAGCGCACCCTGTACCACTTGTGGCAACCGTCCCGCTCGCAGCCCTGGAGCAGTTCGGCAAGTCGTTCCCGGTGTTCGGACGAAACTATGTCCAGTATCGAGGACCTGAGCAGGTACTCACGCGGGTAGTCCAGCAATTGTGCCGATGTCTCTGTCGCTTTCAGGATACTTCCCTGGGAATCGACCAGCAGGGCGAGCGCCCCAGAGACCTCAAGCAAGGCCAGGGCGTCCCGCTCCGACATATCGCGCAAGAGATGTGGGCTGCGGACCGATGATGACCAGTCGGCAGGCTCGTCTGCGAGCACTGCGTCATACGTAAACGATGTCATGGAGTTTATTAGCTCGAAGTCCTTGCAGACGAAATCGCCTCAGCCATTCTGCTCAACCAGATAAACCGGGTCATTCTGTGTTTGCGTAACGACGTCTCCCGAGGGACGCAGCGGTGCGGGCAGCGCGGGACGTACCTCGGCGTCGCTGCGCTCCAGCATGCGGGCCAGCCGCGGCCAGCGCCGAGCGGCGGCATGGAAGACCTGCTCAGCCTGCTGGTCGTAGTACCGCCCCGGTGCGAAGCCCTCTACCTTCTGGCCCAGTGCCTCGATATCGCTGCTGACGGCGCGTGCCGGGGGCGAATGCGCAGACTTCATAGCTTACCTTCTAGCCATATGCCGTCCGCCCCGCGGACAACATAGTCATTGCGGCGCCTGAGCATGACAGTGTCGTCCCCTTCGCCAATCATCTGCGTCTGGGGCAGTTCGTTCGCATACTGAGGCAGCGCGGGCGCACTGGGCCGGAACGGACTGTCGGCCACAATATTCGAAAGCAACTGCACCAATGCAAGGAAACTGCTCGGCGCCTCGATTGTCAGCGGCTGGCCCGCCGCCGGCGCCGGCAGGCCTACCAGCTTGACGCCCACCGGGACATGCACAATGCGCGGCGACGGGATCTCGCGCATGCCGGCGATCTGGTTTTCGTCACCGCGCAGCGCTGCCCCGTGCTCGGGCACGAAGACGACTACCGCCTTTCGCCCCGAGCGGCCAATCAGTTCGATCAGCTTGTCCACATCGCCCAGCAACTTGTTGACCCGAAGCGGATAGGACTCGAGGCTGGTCAGCTTCTGGCCAGGCAGGCGATTGCCGTCGTGCAGGGACACGGTGTTGTAGTACAGGGCCATCGGGCCGCCTTTTTGCGCGAGACGGCCCTTGTACCAGTTCTCCAGCACGGCATAGTCGTCGAGGATAGGCGAGTTATCGAAGGCACGCATTGCCACCGGCAGCCCCGCGGTCGGCTCGGGCTTCACATCCGGCACGCCGATTTCCTTCTGTACGACGTCGAGGAAGTTGTCGAAGTGTCCGTCGTGATTCATCAACATCTTTACATCAAAGCCGGCCAGGGCCAGATCCTCGAAGAGGTGGCACTGTGCCGGCGCCTGACTGTAGAGCGCCTGGTGCGATTGCTGGCCGCACGACGCGCGCAGCAGCCGGATGGCTGCTGGCCCGCTATAGCTTGCCGCGGAACTGAAGTCCTTGAACAGAAAGTCGAAGCGCGACAGCAGCGGATGATTGCGTGCCTTCGCGACATCGAGATCGTCCCAGGCGAGCGAGCAGATATGCAGCACGATGATGTCGAACTGGGCGTCAGGGGCTGCCGCGAGCTTGCCGAAACTCACCTGCCGCTTCGATTCCTGCTCGCGGAATCCTGCCAGCTGGGCATCCTTGTCGCCGGCAACTGCCGCGCTGTCCACGCCGGCGGGGCCGGGCGTGCCCGCCGTACCGCCCGCTATCCGCGTAGCGGCCGTGCCAGCAGCGATGCCGTCAACCTGCTGCCACATCGGCACCACCAGCAGCGCAAGCAGAACAAACGTCGAGACGCGCACCCAGCGGTTGACAATGGCGTATGCGATTAGCGCCGCCATTGCCGTGACGATCATCTGATGGCTGATGACTCGCTGGGACAACTCCAGCATGTAGGCAAGCGTGAAGCTCTGCAGATTTGAAAACTGGGAGGCCACGCGAGCGAAGGGCGGCAGGTTTGATTCCCAGTACAGCAAGGCGGCACCCGCAGGCAAGGCCAGGCACTGCCGCAACAGGCGCAGCCAGCGGCGACGCAGCGGGAACAGCAGCACGGACGCGAACAGAATATTGAACAGCCATTTCGGTGCGACCTGTCCGGTCGCGTACAGGTAGAGCTTGGCTGCGAAGTAGAGGTTCCAGAGTCCCATCGTGTCGAGCGAGATCAGGGCTGGCGCGGCCGCGGCCGCGCAAAGAATGCGTCAACCGCATCCATGAAAGCGTCGTAGAGCCGCAGGAGACCCTGATAGCCCATCCCGACCACGTCCTTCAGGCCACGCAGCGGCACGTCGGTCTGCTGGCCCTCGTGCCACTCGAGCCAGGCGTCGGCCCGCCCGAATGTGCATTGGATAAGCTGGATCTCCATTTCGGTCGTCAGTTCGTCGAGCTTCACGCCCAGGCGGTAGTCGTGGTAGCGGGTCACGGTAGCGGGGAAGTGGTATTGCTGGCTGCCGCGCGACAGGCAGACGCCGACGCGCATACCGCCCTCGAGGCGAGCTTCGACCGGCAGCACCAGTCCGAGCCCGCCCATCGAGTAGTTCTCGGTATGGCAAGCGAGCGTCTTGCCATCCGGGAGCAGCAGCGTGGCCGGAACGCGCATCGGGATGCGGTGCGACACGCGCACCTGCCTTGCCTCCTTCGCCACGCCGACTGCGGCCCCCAGCATGATCAGGTTCACCAGCGCCCATGCCATATTCATCACCACCGTCGCGGGTTCCTCCGTGCGCCAGAGCAGCAAGCGGCCGAGCCCGAGGGCAAGGCCCAGCACGTTGATTCCCAGCAGAACAAGATACGGCTTCGAAATTGTCCAGTCGAGAAACTCCTCCTCGATCTGCCCGCCCTTGGCGGTCACGTTGAACTTGCCCAGCTTGGGGTTGATGAAGGCCACTGTGGTCGGCAGCACGATGTACCAGGCCAGTACCGATTCATAAACCTCGGCCCAGAACGAATGCCGGAACCTCCCTTGTATCCGCGAGTTGGAGATATTTGCGATGCAGATATACGGCAGCACATAGGCCGCAATCTGCACGGCGGACGTGTTGATCACATGCAACTCGAAATAGAGGTACGCGATCGGCATGGTCAGGAAGATCAGCCGTGGAATGCCATAGAAGAAATGCAGCATGGCGTTGCTGTAGCAGATCCTCTGGAACACGCTCAGCCCCTTGCCGAGCAATGGGTTGTCGATCCGGAAGATCTGCGCCATGCCACGCGCCCAGCGGATGCGCTGGCCGATGTGGCCGGACAAGCTTTCGGTTGCGAGACCAGCAGCCTGCACCGTGCGCAGATATGCCGTGTTGTAGCCGAGCCGGTGCAGCTTGAGGGCAGTGTGCGCGTCCTCGGTAACGGTTTCTACCGCGATGCCACCGACTTCCAGTAATGGCGCGCGCTTGATGACGGCGCAGGAACCGCAGAAGAAGGTCGAGTTCCAGAGGTCATTGCCATCTTGAATGAGGCCATAGAACAGGCTGCCTTCATTGGGGACACGACGGAAGGTGTCGAAGTTGCGTTCGAACGGGTCTGGAGAAAAGAAATGGTGCGGCGTTTGCACCATCGCGCATTTGGGGTCCGCGACGAACTCGCCCATTGTCATCTGCAGGAATGAGCGCGTCGGGATGTGATCGCAGTCGAAGATGGCGATATATTCGCCCTGCGTTTTCGGTATCGCCTGGTTGATGTTGCCAGCCTTTGCGTGGCGGTTGTTGTCTCGTGTGATGTAGCCGACGCCGGCTTCCCTGGCGAAGGCCTGAAACTCGTCGCGCCGACCGTCGTCGAGGATGTACACATTGAGCTCGTGAGCGGGCCAGTCGATGCTGCGCGCGGCGAACACGGTCGGGCGCACCACGGAGAGCGGCTCGTTGTAGCTGGGGATGTAGATATCGACCGTCGGCCACAGCGCGGGGTCGGCCGGCAGCGCGCGCGGCTTGCGGTTCAGCGGCCATGCCGTCTGGATATAGCCGAGGAACATCACCAGCCAGGTGTAAGCTTCCGCGGCAAAGAGCAGGTAGCCGATCACCGCTTCGGTCGCGGTATGAAGGTCAAGGGTCTGGGTCGAGCGCCACCAGATGTACCGCCCCGCCATCAGTAGCGCCAGCGAGATCATGACTAGCGTTGGCAGCCTGCCGGGGATGCGGCGCAACAGCATCACGCCTGCCCATACCAGAAGGAACAAAATGAACTGCCCGGTCAGCGGCAGCGGCGTGGTGCAAATGACGATGTTGGCGATGGCGGCGAGCAGCAGCAGCGCCGGCAGAGCGAACGGGATCTTGGCTAGCGCCACGGCAAGCCGTTCGAGATGTTGCCCACCGACGACCCAGCCAATGCGCGGCAGGCGCGCCGCGATGCAATCACGCCTTTGCGCCACCCACTGGTAGCCCGATGCCAGCCAGCGGATTTCCGTGCGCCGCACCGGAGAAGACTTGACCTCTGGCCGCAGCGGATTGCGCTGCCGCGTTGTTGCGGCGATGCGGCGCCGAGGCTTCGGCGCACGCAAGACCAAGCGCAGCAGCCATGCGCGCGGAAGCGAATTCCTGCCGAGCCCCAGACGTTCCGCCACACGTCGGCTCAGTGCATGGATCCACAATGCAGGCAGGTCCGGGCGGCCTGGTCGCGGTGGCTGGAAGAACAAGCGAAGCAGCCATTGCTGGTTGCCTCCTGGCTCGCCCGGCCCGGCAATGCCCAGTTCGCGCGCCAGAACGCGCCCTATGGCGACACCCCCTCGCCGGAGCATCTGCGCGATCACGCTGGCGCTCCCTGTGCGCCGCCGTTGATCCATCCTGAGACCCATGACGCCAGGCCGTGCAGGTCATGCGCAGCCTGCGAATGCGGCGAAGTCAAATGGAAGGCTTCGTTGCGCGTAAACGCCTCCGGCACACCCTCGTCCTGGTGCACGGGATACGGGAGCATGGCCGGCCCCAATGTGGTGCGCAGCAGCGCCATGATGTCCGCATGCAACTGACGTGCCGGATTTACCAGGTTGGCCACATAGGCGCAGGGCGTTCCGCTGGCCACCATTGCTTGGCGAAAGCCCTCCAGTGTGGCGCACACCGCGGGCGCGGGCGGCGTGAGCACAAGCACCAGATCCGCCGCCGCGATGGCCTGGCTGGCCTGCACGGAGGGCCACGTCGCCGTGTCGACGAGCGCGACACCGTGAGCAGGCAGAGCGACAAGGGCCAGCCTCTTGCGAAGCCAGTTGGGGTCGCGATCCATGCGTGCCAGTGCTTCGCCGTCGACGCCGCCGCTGCCCCACGGGACGAACAGGACCCCGTCGTCGCTGACAAAGCCAGCGTCGGCCCAGGCCTCGGATGCCGTCGCCAGGATGGGCGATGACAAGCCTGCCTTTGGGGGCGCTTCCATGCCGAAGTACATACCGAGCACATTGCGCGGGTCGCACTCGATGGCAAGTACCGGATTGCCACGCGCGACCAGCAGTGACGCGAGCTCGGCGGTTAGCGTGGTCCGGCCCGCGCCGCCAACCGTCGAGACGATGGCGAGGATCTTCACCGGCGCGTCTCTCCCTGGCCGCGCCACCGCTTGCCATGAATCACGATGCCCTCGAGCTGTTCAGGCAGCCGCGCGATGCGGCCGGGCCGGCGCAGCAGGCCGATGCGCCACACGAGCCACGCCAACGGCACTGCCAAGATCAGCCCCCAGACAAAATAGCCGAGAAACACACGCATGATCGCCATAGAAACTGTTTCCGAATGGGCGAAGGCGGCCCTGCCCACGCACCTGGCCGCACCCGATGTGGAGCAGAGGGACTCTGTCCGTTCCGACGTCCAGCCCGCTCCTGAGCCTTCTGCCTCACTTGCAAGCCCATATAAATGCCGCCCTTCTACAAGCCCGGCGTTGGATCCGCCTCCCCGAAATCTATTCGTTAGCGCATCCAGGCCGTAACCATAAGTTACTATTACGCCACACAGCCAGCTTTGAGGCCAGGTGGTTCCTGAACGGCTCGGACGACTGGGGAGACGCCACCGGTTCGTAGAGAGATCCCACGATTCATCGCTTTCACACTTTCTGGGCAGACGTCGGCGATGGAGAAGGCAAGCGCTATCCCTCCGAATATCGGCCGGCGCCTCGCATTCTTTAGGGTGAAATGGAGAGGATCAGAAAAATGGAGGAGAAACTCGTCGATCGGCAACCTAACTGGCATTTCCCTGAGAAAATGCCCCCAATGATGATGCGACTTTGACACAGTGACACGACAAGCTTTTGGTAAAACGTGGTGGGGTGAGCAGTGGCTCAATGCCCTGACCCACATCGACTATGACAACCGCCTGCCGCGCGGACGAACCTACGCGAACAAAGGGGCAGTCAAGGATCTTGTCGTCAGGGATGGAACCATTCACGCCCTGGTGCAAGGCTCCCGGCCACGCCCCTACCAGGTGACGATCGCCGTGCCGCCACTCTCAAGGAAGGATTCGACACGGCTTCTGGATGACATCGCGACCGATCCTGCCTTGATCGCCAAGATGCTCAATCGGGAACTGGATCCGACAGTTCTGGATCGGGCTCGCAAACTTGGCATTTCCGTTTTTCCCGGGCATTGGAAGGACCTGGATATGCAATGTTCCTGCCCGGATTGGGCCGTGCCTTGCAAACACCTGGCTGCAGCCATTTACCTGTTGAGCCGGGAGATCGATGGCAATCCGTTCCTGGTGTTTGCATTGCGGGGCGTCGACCTGGCGCAAGCCTTAAAATCACGCGACATCCATCTTGAACCGGGAGCCGGGGCTGTCCTGCCCGCATTGGCCGAACTGCTGCCGACAGCAGCGGACATGCCGGCTGATGCAGGAGATCTTGCTGCGCTTGATCAGCTCGATCTGTCCGCGATTCCGGACGTGATCGCTCCGCTCCTGCACGTGCTGCCTGCACACCCCACATTTTTCACTAACGGAGATTTTCGCCAAACGTTGCAGCGTGTCCTGGTACGGGTGGGCAGGGCGGCGCGACAGGCCATGGATATCGGCGCCGTCAACGCTGGGGGATCACGCTTGCCGCGGATGACCTGCCGATGATTACGCTGGACTCGGAATTGCTCGCGACCGTGTCCGGTACCAAGAACATCGCCACCATTGATGCCTTGGAAACTGCATTGGCCCACATAGAGGCCAGCAACTTGCCAGACCTGCAGCCTCGCGTGGCGGCTCTTTTCCACGTGCGGCTGATAGCGCTGCAGTTGCTCGCACGTGGCGCGGTGGTCCCCCAGATCTTGGCCGGGGATCCTGGCACAGTGGTGCTGCGCTGGCTTCCGGCCACGCTCGACGGGGCCGTGCTCGACCTCATGCAGCGCCTCGCCGCTGCATTGCCATCGGGCATGCTCAAGACGGGGAAGGGACGGAAGCGGGCGGTGCTTACGCGCGAGGCTCAGGCAACATGCCTGTGTTCCCTGTTTCTGAATCACTTCGTCCATGCATGGTCAGGTGGCGCCGGCGAAAGACCTCTCGGTAATAAGACGCTGGCTCTGTTCTTCTGCACAGGGCGAGCAAGCTACTCCGGTCCGGGTGAGGGCGAGATCGCTGCCGGCATTCACACCTGGCTGTCCCGATTCCATCTGGCGCACCGCGAATATGCACCGGTGTTGTGCATCGAGGAGGGAGGGCCGGGCATTTCGGATTGTCACTTATGGTCGAGCATCGCTCGGCAGTACTGAAGACGCCAGTATCCCTGGCCGCGATCCTCACCGAGCAGGCCTGGTCGAAGGCACGATTTGGCATTCTGCAAACGATCGCGCTCTTGGCCGAGTGCTTCCCGCCGATCAATGCCTATATCAGTGCTAGCGCCAAGGCACCTATCAAGATTGCCGCGGATGCGCTGCCGGGCTTGCTGTTCGACACGTTGCCAGTGGTCCGTCTACTGGGTATTCGCGCCCTGTTGCCGAAAGCGCTCGAGCGGTTGCTGCGCCCCGCTTGTCCATGCAGATCAAGGGCAAGACCACTGACGGCAGGGGCTTCTTTAGCGCCGACGATATATTTGCGTTTGAGTGGAACGTGGCCGTCGGTGACCATCTGCTGACACGCGCCGAATTCGAACGATTAGTCAAGGATGCCACGGGCGTCGTTCGATTCAAGGGGACCTATGTCTATTTGGATCCGAACGAGGTCGAGCGCCTGCGCGCGCAGATGGCCAATCCATCGACGCCCGCCGGCGCTGAGTTGCTGCATGTCGCGCTGGCGGGGGAGTTCACCGGGACGACTGTCGGCCTGGATGGCAAGGCCAGGAAAATCATCCAAGACTTGCTGCAAGCGGGCACGGTGCCTTTGCCGCGTGGTATCGACGCCACCTTGCGCCCATACCAGCAGCGGGGCTATGCCTGGCTTTATCGGAATGCGCGAGTTGGCCTTGGCAGCGTGATTGCGGACGACATGGGTCTGGGCAAGACACTACAGGTCATTGCGACCCTGCAAAAGCTCAAGGAGGATGGCGCACTCGACGACGCCAAGGCCCTGGTCATCATGCCGACCAGTTTGCTGACCAATTGGCAGAAAGAAATTGGCCGTTTCGCGCCCAGCCTGAGCGTCGGCATCTTCCATGGCAGCAAGCGTGAACTCGGCGCAGTCCGGCCCGACGTCCTGCTGACGACCTACGGCATCGCCCGAACGGCCGCGACAGCCTTGCGTGCCTTAGCGTGGCGCGTTGTGGTGGTGGATGAGGCTCAGAATATCAAGAACCCAGCGGCCGCCCAGACCAAGGCCGTGAAAGCGGTCCCCGCCGCCAGCCTGATTGCCATGAGCGGCACGCCGGTGGAGAACCGCCTGTCCGAGTACTGGAGCATCCTGGATTTCGCTAACCGGGGTTATCTGGGAAGCCTGAGTCAATTCGTGCGGGACTATGCGACGCCTATTCAAATCCAGCGCGATCAGCATGTCGTGCAGCGCTTCAAGCGGGTGACGGCTCCCTTCCTGTTGCGACGCCTGAAATCTGACAAGTCCATCATCAGCGACTTGCCAGACAAGATCGAGCAGGATCAATTCTGCACGCTGACCAAGGTGCAGACGGCTCTGTATCAATCGGTGGTACAGGAAGGGTTGCGAACCATCGCGGGGGAATCCGACACGTTCAAGCGCCAAGGCTTGGTGCTGCAGATGATGCTGGCATTGAAGCAGATCTGCAATCATCCCGCGCTATATCTGAAACAGGGGCAGGTCGATGCAGCGGCGTCTGGCAAGGCTGATCGATTTCTTGAACTCATTGACGATATCCACGCGAGTCATGAAAAAGTGCTGGTATTCACCCAGTTCCGCAAGATGGGCGACTTGCTATGCCGTTGGTTACAACAGCGATACGGTCGAGATCCGCTATTTCTCCATGGCGGTGTCCCGCGGGCCAGGCGGGATGCGATGGTCGAGCGATTCCAGAGCGACCGAACTGAACGGGTGTTCATCCTGTCGCTCAAGGCCGGCGGGACCGGACTGAACCTGACGGCGGCCTCCAATGTCATCCATTACGACCTGTGGTGGAATCCTGCCGTCGAAGCCCAGGCCACGGATCGAGCCTATCGCATTGGCCAGCAGCGCAACGTTCAGGTCCACCGCTTCATCACGCGCGCGACGTTTGAAGAACGTATCAACGACATGCTTCGTGCGAAGCGGGAACTGGCCGACTTGGTGGTTGGTACTGGCGAACAGTGGATCGGCAATCTCAGCGGGGAGGACCTCAAGGCACTGTTTAGCCTGTCGGAACGTTGAGCGAGCATTGACTGGATGCTTTTCCCCACACTTTCCTCACGCGACGCATCACCGCACTCCGGGCGCGTTGCCGTTCGCGCGTCGCCGTCCTACAACTAAACAGTGGCCGGAAGGCACCGGGCCGCAATTGTCGAGGAGAAGCATCACGTGCCGCTGGCTAGCCTACTCGGGCAAATCCGTTCCGCTGGAAACGGTGCTGTTCCAGCAGGAACACTCGCTGATCGACCAGAGCTTGAATTCGCGGCTGGGTCATACCACCACCAATGGCGACGGGTTCGGCGTCGGCTGGTACGGACGTCACTCGGAGGTGCCGTTCCGCTACCGCTGCCTGCACCCGGCCTGGAGCGACACCAACCTGCGCGAGACGGCACGGGCGGTGCGGGCTCCGCTGTTCGTCGCCCACGTGCGCGCGGCCACCGGCACAGCGACGCAGGAGACCAACTGCCATCCGTTCCGCTTCGGCCGCTGGCTGTTCGTCCATAACGGCCTGATCCGCGAGTACCCCTCGTGCGGCGCGACCTGATGATGGCCGTGGCGCCGCACCTGTTCCGCTGGATCGAGGGATCGACCGATTCCGAGGTGATGTTCTTCCTGGCCCTGACTTTCGGCCTGGAGCGCGATCCGCGCGGCGCGCTGGAGCAGATGGCCGGGCTGATCGAGGACGTCGGCTACCGCCACGACGTGCAGTTTCCGCTCAACATGACCGTCTGCGTGACCGATGGCCAGCAGATCGTGGCGGCGCGTTATTCGAGCGAGGCGGACTCGCGCTCGCTGTTCCACAGCACCTCGTTCAGGCAGTTGCGCGCACTTTACCCGGACGAACCACGCATCATCGCCGCCGGCGACGACGCCTTCCTGGTGCTGTCCGAGCCGCTGATCGACGTGCAGGGGGTGTGGAGGAGATCCCCGAGGCGACCATCCTGGTTGCCCGGGGCGGCGAGATCGAGCACAACCGCTTCTTGCCGCGGCTCCCGGACCAGTCGACGTAGGGGACCGCGTCAGGGTCACCGCATGGCTCGATGCCCCACCTCGATATGAGCACGTAAACGATTGCTGGCCTGCGTGGCCTTGTGCGGGCGCTGTGCGACGAAGTGCTCCATTGCGCCGATCGGGACCGACTGCTGTCATATGCGCACCAGTGGTTGTGTCAGCATCGACTGCTCATCGTGCATGAGCGCGCCATGCGAAGCCTTGTCGCTGCGGCATTGACCGAGCTTGAGGCCGGCGCCGCCGCCTCGATCCATCCGGCGGTGCGTACGTAGCGCCGCACCCCTCGCCGGAGCACTGCAATCACCGCGGCAGCATGGTACTGAGCCAATACCCATACTTCGCGCATTTGCGCCTTTGAAAAAAGCCCGCGCGACCGGGGGAGTCGGACTGCACGGGGTGAATGCGAGCCGGAAACAATCCTTGGCCTAGGTATTCCGATATCGCATGAAAGCGGGATCAAACCATCGGAAAGTTCTAAAACATTGCAAGACATTGCAGGCAATGGCTAAGAAGATCCGGGACAGGCTTTACAAGCGGCAACAGCAAACGCTGGCGTGGAGGATTCTTTGCATGATTGCGCAGGGCGCACCTCGAAAGACAGCCGGAAGGTAGCTACCATAGATTCCAAATAATGAGAATCAACCAAATGCATTGGTAAATTCACGTCATCCAAGAGGTTAGGTTTACTATAACCAGAGTACCAATCAAAAGGGCGAGGAGTCCATTACAGCAAACGGCGACCTGGGCGTATTGTGCAAATCGACATTGGCGAACCACTTAATGTGCGCGTGCGCGGCTTCCGGCAAGCACGGAAACAAGCAGACCAGCAGCCTGACGTCGAAACCCGCGCCCACGCGGTCGACCCCGAGTTTGAGGATTTGCCCGCGGCCGTATTTGGACCGTGACACGACTCTGGAACTGAACATGGGACTCCTCCTTTTCGAGACAATGGCTAGCCGTAGTGACAGGCGGCCTGAAGCAAGCCGTCTTGCCGCTTCGCAAGGCATCGCAATTCTCCCCGCACCATCCTTTGCGCCGGGCACCGCCAGCACTCGCAGATAGCGTTGTTGTTTTAATAGACGTCCTGCCGCCCCGACGTCAGCGTGCCGCCTTCAGGCAATCGGCACTATTCATCAATAGCCGCAGAAGTACCCTGTAGCTCTCGCCGACACCCAATCATTTATTGATTGTCTTTGCCTGCGCCATCCTCCCGACGGATGTATGAGAAATGGGTTCATATGACTTCTGTTTGCATTGAATCATCGATCCGAAGCTGTGCGGGTCCGTGAGGAGGCACAGATCCGTGGGGAGATCGTCGTGGTCAGCGACGACAACGGATTGCCATGTGCTAGCACGCCCCTGGGCAACAGGCGTTCAACCACCGACGAAAGCCTTCCGCAGGTGCCGGCAATGTTCGCATACATTCTTCATCTATCAGAAGGATGGACAAGGCGCAAACAATCAACAAATGATTGGGTGTCGGGGCACAGCTATAAGGGCCTATTCGGTTGATGAATGGTGCCGATGGTCGCGTGAATAGGCCGAGGGTAAATAAGCCGAGGAGTCGATGGCCCCGGTGTATCCAGGAGCGGCCGGACCTTCATTAAAGCAACAACGCTGCCGGGGTGCAGCGGCGGTGCGAAACATCAACGATGGCGGGGAGGAACGCGCTATGTCCAAGGTCCCTGGCGGATTGCCCCCGGACATTGGTCGTCGCCGACTGGTGAAATTGGGCGTTGCCACAACAGGCGCGGGACTGCTCTGCGCGCAACCAGGTTCATCAGTTGCAAAAGACGGCGGATCGTCCGATCTCCCGCGCAGCCCGCCGACGCCCCCTTTTGTCGTCCCGCTGCCGGTGTCTCCTCCCAAGTCGGTGGCGGCGCTTGATCCCGCTCCAAGCATTAATTCCGGTGTGGGCGAGGTCGGACGCGTAGCGCATCAGCGATGGGACGAGTTCTTGCCAAAGAAATTCTACGCCTTACATGTGCAAGAAGCGTTGCATTCGTTTCACCCGGAGTTGCCGACGCAAGCGATCTGGGGCTATGACGGCAAGCTCCCTGGCCCCACGTTCGTGGCACGCTATGGCGAGCCGGCGCTGGTGCGCATCTACAACGACTTGCCGCTGAACCATGTCGGCTTCGGCATGCCGGAAATCTCCACCCATCTCCATAATGGGCATACCGCGTCCGAAAGCGATGGTTTCCCCGGCGACTGGTACAGTGTCGCAAAGGTTGACCCCAGAGGATTCCTGACGCATCCAGGCCGCTACAAAGACCACCATTACCCGAATATATACGCAGGCGGTGATCCGCGCGAAGCCTTGGGCACGCTGTGGTATCACGATCACCGGATCGAATTCACCGCGCAAAATGTGTACAAAGGTTTGGCCGGCTTTTATCTGCTGTTCGATGACATCGATTCCGGCAATGAACATGACTCCAACCCGAACGCGCTACGCTTGCCTAGCGGTGTGGGCGTGTATGACATCCCGCTGGTGTTCCAGGACAAGCAATTCGACTCCGGTGGCTTCTTGTTTTTTGACCAATTCAATAGCGATGGTATCCTTGGGGACAAATTTTGCGTCAACGGCAAAGTGCAGCCATTCTTCACGGTGGAACGCCGCAAGTATCGCTTCCGCCTGCTTGATGGCGGGCCGTCGCGCTTTTATGAATTCTATTTAAGCTACAACGGCGCCGACCAGGCATTCACGTATATTGCGAACGACGGCGATTTGCTGCCGGCGCCGTTGAGCACGAACAAAGTCAGACTGGGCGTGGCCGAGCGCGCCGACATCGTGATCGATTTTTCCCAGTATCCGCTGGGCAGTCAATTGTTCCTGGTCAACCGCCTGGAGCAAGTCAACGGCAGGGGGCCGACCGGCAAGATCCTGTCACCGGGCACGCAAATCCTGCGATTCGATGTCGAGCGCGAGCCGGCGAGCCCGGACACTAGCGTTGTGCCGCAAAAGCTGCGCGATTTGCCGCCTGTCAATCTTGCCGAGGTGGTCAAGACCAGAACGGTCAGATTCGACCGATCCAACGGCCAATGGACCATTAACGGTGAAATCTTCGACCCCGAGCGGCCGAGTGCGTCTCCCAAACAGGGCACCGCTGAGATCTGGGTGATCCAAACCAATGGGGATTGGTCGCATCCAGTCCATCTTCATTTTGAGGAAGGGCGGATCCTGTCGCGCAACGGCAAGCCGCCGCCGCCACACGAGCGCGGGCGCAAGGACATGTTCGTGGCGGGCCCCGGCGAAGAGCTTCGCGTGTTTATGCGGTTTAGAGACTTTCTCGGCAAATTCCCGGCGCACTGCCATAACTTGATCCACGAAGACCACGCGATGATGTTGCGCTTTGACGTTGTTCCCTAAACCGGGTCTAGGCTGGGCGCGCCCAGGTCGATAAGCGGAGATGCCAACATGATGACTAGACGTCTTGTACTCAGCGGCCTGAGCACAGGCGCATTGAGCCCGGTGTTTGCCGCCGCCCCGCCTCAGTCTCAAAGCGCTGACGGCCAGCGCGCAGGTTATTTTCCCAACGCGATCTTCCACACGCACGACGGCCGCAAGGTGCGGTTTTACGATGATCTGATCAAGGGCAAGCTGGTCGTGATCAACATGCTGCTGACTGAATGCGGCGAAGGACTTTGTCCCACTATGACGGCCAACCTGGTGCGCGTGCAAGAGGCCTTGGGCAAGCGCGTTGGTCGCGACATCTTCATGTATTCGATCACGCTGCGGCCGGAGTTTGACACGCCGCTGGTATTGAGGGCGTATGCCAGGCAGTTTGGTGTCAAGCCGGGCTGGACCTTCTTGCGGGGCGAGCCGCAAGACACTGAAATCATCCGGCGCAAGCTGGGATTCTACGACCTGGACCCAAAGGTGGATGCCGATGTGGGGCAACACACCGGCTTGTTGCGCATCGGCGACGAGCCGCATGATCACTGGTGCATGATGCCCGCGCTCAGCTCACCGCGCCAGATCGTGAGTACCATTTTGAGTGTGTAATTTCACCTTGCTGATCACTACCGGCAAGCCGGAGTGCATCGTGCACGGCGCCGGCGGCAGCCTGCTCGAGCATCCGAAGGAGCATCGGCTGCACTGCGACCTGGGGCCCGGCGATCGTTCGAATCGCGGCCTGGGAAGAACCCAGCCTGTTCAGCGCTGGGATACGTTCCGCTTTCCGATCGCTGCGCTGAGCAGGGGTCATGGCGCCTCCTTTCCCCATCAACCGACCGGTCGGGCTTGGCCCGTAATGAGATCACTGCGCTTCTGCATCGCTATCGCGGGTCCCGAAGTGCAGAATGCGGGGCTCGATAAGGACAAGCGCCGTGGGCTGAAATCGAGCTCCCAATGACGCCGTTTGCGGTTGATGATGACCCAACAGAAATCCTCTATTGATCAACAGCTTACGAGGCACCGTCCACGCTGCTGCTGGGCTTGCGAACCGTCGCACATTGCACCGAAATCAAAGCTACCCCAACGACCTCGGTCAGTAAGTGCATATGCTCTGGGTGCTGCCATCGATGGCCACGCTCGCACCAGCCGTTCGGCGGCCTGGGCCCGAAGTCCGCGGCACTCACCAATTGAAGATCGTTTCCAGTTTTGGGCGACGCCTTCGGCAGCGTAGGGCAGGGGTGTCCCGCTTCTCCAAGAATCCAGAAGTTAGCACGCTGCGACACCGGCTATTCGTAAGCGCGGCTGAATACTGAATGTAGCTGGGGCTAGTTTCTGTTTTGAGTGCGAAGGCTTACCGTTCGCTCACACGCAAGTCGCAAACGTGTGGTAGCCGGCGGCTCTACCGCCAAAAGGAACCCAGTGCCATGTTTAGACGCCTGTTGCCCTCCATTTTCGTCCTTGCCGTAATGGCCGTCGCCGCGGCGCCAGCCGTCGCGGCCTATCCCAACAAGCCGATCCGCCTGATCGTGCCGTCGGCTCCCGGCGGTGCTCCGGACGCGTTGATGCGGGCCCTCGGTCCACAGCTGGCACAGCAATTGGGCGTGCCCATCGTGATCGACAACAAGCCCGGTGGCTCCTACGTGATCGGCACCATGGACCTGGTGAAGTCCGCACCCGACGGCTACACGCTGGCCTACGGCAATATCGTCTCGCTAGCGACCAACAAGTCGCTGCTGCCCTCGGTACCATATGACGTCGAGAAGGACCTGACACTGATCGCGAACACGCTGCGCCTGTCCAACATGATGATCGTCAACAACAGCGTGCCCGTCAGGACCGTTCCCGAACTGATCGCCTATGCGAAAAAGAACCCGGGCAAGCTGGCCTTCGGATCGGATGGCAACGGCACCACGGCGCACCTGGGCGTCGAACTCTTCAAGGCGATGACCGGCGTCAACATGCTGCATGTGCCCTACCGCGCGGCGACCTCGGCCATCACGGACCTGATCGGCGGTGGCATCCAGCTCATGATGATCAACACGCCGGTTTCCGCGCCGATGGCCCAGACGGGCAAGGTGCGGGCGCTTGGCATCTCATCGGCGCAGCGCTCGGCTGCGTATCCGGACGTTCCCACGATTGCCGAATCCGGCGTGCCCGGATTCGAGGTGTCGGCGTGGGGCGGAATCATCGGCCCAGCCCACATGCCCAAAGATATCGTCACCCGCCTCAACCGCGAGATCCGCATCGCGCTGGAGAGCCCCGCCGTGCGAGAGCGATTCAAGTTGCTGGGGGCGGAAATCGCGCCTAGCACGCCCGAGGAGTTCCTGGATCTCTCCCGCCGCGAGACGCTCAAGTGGGCCAAGATCGTGAAGTTCTCCGGCGCCAAGATCGATTGAAGGAAATCCCCATGAGTCCCTGGAAAGCTGCCCAACCTGGCGACCCCGTCGTTGCCATCGACACACCCGCGCTCGTGCTCGACCTGGATGCGTTCGAGCGCAATCTGAAGCGCATGGCTGACGCATTGCGCGGCAGCAACGTGCGCCTGCGAGCCCACGCCAAGAGCCATAAGTGCCCGGAGATCGCCTTGCGGCAGGTCGCGCTGGGCGCGGTGGGCATCTGCTGCCAGAAGGTCAGCGAGGCAGCCGTGTTCGTGGAAGCGGGCATTGGCGACATTCTGGTCACCAACCAGGTGATCGGCGACGCCAAGCTGCGCCGCCTGGCTCTGCTCGCACGCAAGGCGCGTATCGGCGTGCTGGCCGATCATCCGCAGCAGGTGCAGGCGCTGGCCACCGCCGCGCAGGCGCATGCCGTCACGCTCGACGTCTACGTCGAGGTCAACGTCGGCGCCAACCGCTGCGGTGTGGCGCCGGGCGACGAGGCGGCGCAGCTGGCCCGGCAGATCACAGGCAGCGCGGGACTGCGCTTCGCCGGGCTGCAGTGCTACCACGGTCCCGCCCAGCATTTGCGGTCGCCGCAGCAACGCACCGCGTCTATCAAAGAGGCCATCGAGGCGGCGCGCATGACGCGCGACGCCATCGAGGCCTGCGGTATCGCGGTCGAGCGTGTCACGGGCGCCGGCACCGGCACTTTCTTGCATGAACGCGACAGCGGCGTCTTCAACGAGCTCCAGGCAGGCTCCTATATATTCCTGGACCGCGACTACGGCGACAACGAACGTGGCGAGGGCGATGTGCCTTTCGAGCACGCATTGTTCGTGCGTACGACCGTCATGAGCCGGGCGACTCCGCAGCGCGCGATCGTGGATGCCGGCCTGAAGGCGTCGAGCGTGGATTCGGGCATGCCCGCCGTCTGGCAGCGGCCCGACCTGCGCTATGTGAAGGCCGCCGACGAACATGGCGTCCTGGCCACCGGCGATGCGGCCGCAGTGTCGCTGGGCGAAGCGCTGATGCTGGTGCCGGGCCACTGCGACCCGACCGTCAATCTCTACGACGAACTGGTGTGCGTGCGCGGCGACAGAGTGGAGGCCCTTTGGCCGGTTGCCGCGCGCGGCGCGCTGTTGTGAGCGCTGGTGTGCGCCACGGAAGTATCTTTAGGAAATCCCATGCACGAAAAATTTGATCTGCTGATCCGCAACGCGAGCATCGTGGATGGCACGGGTGCGCCGCGTTACGCGGGTGACATCGGCATCCGCGGCGACCGCATCGCCCGCATCGGCGATTTGTGGAGCGCGCGCGGCGAGTTGGAGATCGACCTCAAAGGCCGCATCGCGGCCCCGGGCTTCATCGACGCCCACACACACGACGACCGCCTGATGCTGTCCAGCCCCGACATGGCGCCCAAGGTCAGCCAGGGCATCACCACGGTAATCGCGGGCAACTGCGGCATCTCGCTCGCGCCGATGCCACGGCCGATCCCGCAGCCGGTCACGCCGCCACTGAACCTGCTCGACGAGAAGGGCGACTGGTTCGCCTTCCCCACATTTGCCTCCTACATCGCGGCGCTGCGCGGCCAGCCCGCGGCCACCAACTGCGCCTTGCTGGTGGGTCACACCACGCTGCGCGTAGCGACGGTGGATGATCTGGAGCAGCCGGCATCGCGGGCGCAAATCGAGCAGATGCGCAGCCTGGTGTACGAAGCGCTGGAAGCCGGCGCCATCGGTGTCTCGACCGGCCTGTTCTACGAGCCCTCGATCGCGGCACCGACCGAGGAGGTGATCGACGTCTGCGGCCCGCTCAAGGCATTCGGCGGCGTGTACTGCACCCACATGCGTGATGAAGCGGACCGGGTGATCGATTCGCTGGAGGAAACCTTCCGCATTGGCCGCGAGGTCGGCGTGCCGGTGGTGATCTCGCACCTCAAGGTGGTCGGCGAAAGGAACAAGGGCCGGTCGCAGGAAGCGCTGTCCTTCATTGAGCGGAACATGGCGACTCAGCCGATCTGCATCGACTGCTATCCCTACACCGCCGGCTCCACGGTCCTGCTCGGCTGACCGCGCGGCCAGTTCGACTCGCGTCATCGTGAGCTGGTCGAAGGCGCTCCCGGAATTTGCCGGGCAGGATCTAGACGCCATCGCCCGAAAGCTGGGCGTGGACCAGGACGAAGCGATCCGCCGCCTAAGCCCCGCGGGCGGGATTTACTTTCGGCTGGACGAAGCCGACGTGCAGCGCATCCTGAAGCACGACAAGGTCATGATCGGCTCGGACGGCCTGCCGCACGACGCATCTCCACATCCGCGTCTGTGGGGAGTTTCCCCGCGTGCTGGGCCACTACGGCCGGACCCTCGGCTTGTTCCCCCTGGAGACTGCCGTGCGCAAGATGACCGGTCTCACCGCGGAGAATTTCGGCCTGAAGGACCGCGGCGTGCTCAAGGAAGGCGCGTTCGCCGACCTGGCCCTGTTCGACGCCGACACCATCGATGCGGCCGCCACCTACGAGGCGCCGATGGCTCCGGCGCATGGTATCGATGCGGTCATCGTCAACGGCGCCCTCGTCTGGCAAGGCGGGCGGTCGACGGGCGCGCGGCCAGGGCGCGTGCTGGCGCGCGAGCCGCAGGAGGCGCAGAGCTGACACGCCAATGGTGGAACAACTGGAGACGCCCGCACTGCTGCTCGACGAGGCGCGGATGAATCTCAACATCGAACGCATGCGCTACCGCGTGTGGCAGTTGGGCGTTTCCTTCCGCCCATTTCAAGACGAGCAAGTGCTTAGATGTGACGCGCCGTATGAGGAGCGCGGCTGTGGCAGCATGGCCGAGTGCTAACGCGGGAGTCGACGATGCGGGGGACGGGCGTAACATTCGGGCCATGCCACATGACATCAACGACTTGCGCTTTTTTGTCACCATCACCGAGAGCGGCTCCCTGGCGGAGGCGGCGCGCCGGCTGGACGTGACACCTTCGGCGGTATCGCAGCGGCTACAGCAGTTGGAGTTGAACCTCGGCACCCCAGCTGGCCCACCGCAGCACACGGCGCTTCAGCCTGACCGAGGAGGGCGAGTTGTTCCATGCCGGCGCCGTCGCGCTGCTGGCGGACCTGCATGCCCTGGTTGACACGGTGCGCGAGCGCTCGGGTGACGTGGCTGGCACGCTGCATGTCTGCGGCCCGCTCGGCTTCGGCCGGCACTACCTGGCGGGGGCCATCGCTGACTTCCACACACAGCATCCCAAGCTGATGGTGTCGTTGACGCTCAGCGACGTCGTGTCCGCGGCAGAGGCCAATCGGTTCGACCTGATCGTCCATATCGGCAGCCTGCCGGATTCGAGCATGGTCGCTTACCCGATCGCCCCGAACTCGCGGCTGCTCTGCGCATCCCCGCGCTATCTCGCGCGCCGCCCCGCGCCGCTTGAACCCAAGGACCTGGCGCGACACGACTGCATCGTGCTGCGCGAGAACCATGAGGACGTGACCCTTGGCGCTTTCGCAAGCTGCGCACTGAAGCCGCCGTGCGCGTGCCTGCGATCCTGAGCACCAACGACGGCGAGGTCGCCCGGCAATGGGCGCTCGAGGGCAAGGGCGTGATCTTGCGGTCGGAATGGGACGTGGCCGAAAGCCTGGCCTCCGGCCGCCTTGTGCGTCTGCTGCCCGACTGGGTCTTACCGGATGCGGACGTCGTGGCGCTGATCGCGAGCCGCGCGCGCTTGTCGGCGCGGGTCAAGCTGTTCCTCTCCTTCCTGCAGTCACGCTTCAAACCCCAGCCGCCGTGGCGGGAGAGCGCGCCAAAGCGGGGGCTAAGATCAGGTCTTCCCTCAAGAGGATAGTGAGCCACCTACCCAGGCGATGGCCCGGCGATGCGGCGATCAGCAGATCGCCGCGCGAGGGATTCGTTGTCGAGATGGTCATGATCCTGCTCACGTCTTGTGTCGAATACGGAGACCGCGCCAAAGCGGGGGCCGACTAGGGCACCCGCCGCAGGGCGCCAGGCCGCCGCCCAGCCGCGCATCCAGGCCACTACACTGGATGTATCGCGCTATGCGCGCCGGGGCGCGCCATTTGCCCCGCTGCCATGACGTTACGCAACACACTGTCCTGGGTGCTGGTGGTGATGGCCGCCGTCGCGGTGGCTTGGTTTATGCCTCTGCCCTCGCAGGACGTCACGCGCATCCACAGCGAGATAACGATCGCCCGCCCGCCAGCGGTCGTGTTCGATTACGTCTCCACCCCAGACAACTGGCCGGCATGGCATCCCTCGTCGCTTGCCGTCAGGGGTGCCACGGATCATCCGCTAGGCCCCGGCGAGCGCGTCACCGAGACCTATCTGGTGGCGGGCGGTGGCGGCGTAGTGATCTGGACCGTGACAGACCGCCGCCGCCCGGCCGCATGGGTAATCGAAGGCGAGATCGAGGGCCGCAAGGCAGGCACCATTGCCTACACGCTCACCGCGCAGGGGCAGGGTACGCGCTTTGAGCGCGACTTCAGCTATACCTCTCCCACCCTGGTCTTCGCCGTGCTGAACCAGCTGATGCTGCACCGGCGTATCGAGGCGGAATCCACCGAGACGCTCAACCGGCTGAAAGCGCGGCTGGAGGGCGGGGCGCCTGCGCCAGGCACAAAGCGGCCCGGATTCCCGTCATAGTTCACTGGCCGCACGCGCCGCTCGCGCTTGCATCGCCCCCGAATCCGCAGTAAGTTGGAACGATCGGCCGGGCTCCCGGCCGCATGTACCTCGCCAGCATCACAAGCGGATTCGAGACCGGCGCCATGAACGTGGCGCGCATCGATGGCGGAGCACGATGCTGTGCCACATGTTTTTCTTTCGCTGCTGCTGACGTGGGCCGGTGTATTCGCACCGGCACTTCATGCTCAGACGAGGACAGTCATGCCCATCACCCTGACCTCCACGGCATTTGCCCATGGCGGCGAGATTCCCAGTAAGCTGACCTGCGAAGGCGCCGATATGTCGCCGCCGCTGGCATGGACAGGCGTGCCGCCCGGCACGCGCAGCCTGGCCCTAATCGTCGACGATCCCGACGCGCCGGATCCGGCCGCGCCGAGCATGACGTGGGTGCACTGGGTGCTTTACAACCTTCCGCCCGAGCCGGGGGCGCTGGCCGAAGGCGTGGCGCCGGCCAGCCTGCCGGCGGGCACCCGCGAGGGCCACAACGACTGGCATCGCACCGGCTACGGCGGGCCCTGCCCGCCAATCGGCCGTCATCGCTACTTCCACAAGCTCTATGCGCTCGATGTGGTGCTGCCGGACCTGGGCAAGCCCAACAAGACGGCGCTGGAGCGGGCCATGCACGGGCATGTGCTGGCGCACGCGGAACTGGTCGGCACCTACAAGAAGCTAAGGCGCTAGCGAGACCCCCCGCCGGATGCACACTCCTGCCAGGGAGATGAAAGAGGAATACGCGCGCGTAGGGGCCAATGCGATCCCGGTCGCTGCCGTAGCGATCCACCCGACACGGCGCCCAGTTTTTTGGACCAACCGTCAGCGCTGCCACTGCCATGAAGGAAGCTCTTTACCCCGGCCGTTACTGGCACTTCCTGGATGATGGACGTATCCAGTGCGACCTGTGTCCGCGCAACTGTCACCTGCATGCCGACCAGCGCGGCGCCTGCTTTGTGCGCCAGCGGGTCGGTGATCAGATGATCCTTACCGCCTATGGCCGCTCATCGGGTTTCTGCATCGATCCGATCGAGAAGAAGCCGCTCAACCACTTCTACCCTGGCACCAGCGTCCTGTCGTTCGGCATGGCGGGCTGCAACCTGGCGTGCAAGTTTTGTCAGAACTGGGACATCAGTAAATCGCGCGAGATGGAGATGCTCGCCGACGTGGCCAAGCCCGAAGCAATCGGCGAGGCGGCAGCGGCCTATGGCTGCAAAAGCGTGGCCTTCACCTATAACGACCCGGTGATCTTCGCCGAATACGCCATGGACGTGGCCGACGCCTGCCACAAGCTGGGCATCATGACGGTGGCGGTGACCGCCGGCTACATGGGTGCGCAAGCACGGCGCGACTTCTACGCCAAGATGGATGCGGCGAACGTCGACTTGAAGGCCTTCACGGACGAATTTTATTTCAAGCTCACCGGGGCTCGCTTGCAGCCGGTATTGGAGACGCTCAAGTATCTGAAGCATGAGACCGATGTTTGGCTCGAAGTCACAACGCTGCTCATTCCCGGCAAGAACGACAGCAATGACGAAATTCGCGCTGAGGTGCAGTGGATCGCGAAGGAACTTGGCAGCGACGTACCGCTGCATTTCACGGCGTTCCATCCCGACTACAAGATGACCGATGTGCCGCCGACGCCGTCCCCACGCTTGCCCGTGCGCGCGAGATCGCGCTTGCGGAAGGACTGCAATACGTCTACACCGGTAACGTCCATGACGCTGAAGGCGCCACTACCTACTGCCCAGCGTGTCACACGCCGCTCATCGTGCGCGATTGGCATGACATCGAAGATTACCGCCTGACTCACGCAGGCACCTGTCCCGACTGCTTCGCGACGATTGCAGGGCGATTCGAACAGTTCGACCGCCAGTTCGGACGCCGGCGAATTCAATTCGCATCGGGATGTAGCCCCTCCTGAAAAAGGTTCCAACCGCGCTGTGATCACGAATGCTGCGCGAGCGCTCTCAGGCGTTCGTACAGGAGTTTGTGCCAGCATGCATGGGGCAGGGCGGGGCGCGCACTCTGCTGGCGTTTCGGCTCGGCGGCCGTGCGGTCTTCCTTTACGGTTACGCCAAGAATGAGCGTGACAATATCGATGCGCAGGAACTCAAGGCACTGAAGCGCCTCGTGGCCGAGACGCTGGGCTGGACCGAAAGTCGGACGGTCCATTCTTCCATATCGTCGCCGCGATGCAGTCTCGGTCCCTTTTTGCGCCTCACGGTACCAGCTGGATGTCGCCCGGAGCCTGTGGCGGCAGCTTGATCGCGAGGACCTTGAATTCGCCGCTGGTCGGTACGGATCCAGCATGAACCGTGCCTTTCGGGATAACGATCAGGTCGCCGGCGTGGACTTGGCGCTGCTCGTTCCCCAACCAAAACGTGCCACTTCCCGAGATGACATACTGGATTTCATCGGAGCCCATATGCGTATGCTTGGGCACGTTGCCGGCTTGCACCGCGATGGTTCCAGACGGCGTCGCGACTAGGCCCTTTGTACGCAAAGTCCCCAAGTTCGGAACCTGTGCGCCGATATCGGCATCGGTCATGGCCGCCAGGTCTATGATCTGCGCCGATATCGTCGGTGGCGGCGTCTGAGCCCCTGCCGGCGTGGTCAGGTGGGATGCAAAAAGGCCGCAAGCAAATGCGGCCGGAATTGCTGCAAGAGAGGCATAGCGATGCATGATCTCTTCTCCTTTCGTTTTGTCTTTTTGTCTGCGCGTGTTGTGTAACGCAACAGCAGCCCGGCGCACCTGTGTTGCCGCCGAATTGTCGCACCGGCGAACAGTTCGTATAGCACTAGGGAAACCCTGCGGGTGGTCTCTGCATCGCTGCGCTATTTCAAAAATGGAACGCGCGCTCCCGACGCATTGGGCTGAGTAAACGGCGGGCGGGGTTGGCGAGCCAGTAGGGATCGTTTGAGCGAAAGCGAACCGTCCGATGACACAGGCAGAGCCATGGCCTGCCCAGCCGTTTTGCCACTTGGCGACTGGGTGCCAGTCAGCGCAACAGCAATCCGGCCAGCAGCAACAGCAGCACATCCAGCCCCAGCAGGCTGCGTGGCCGCATCTTCCCCTGCAGCAGGCCGCCCAGACCTGTCAGACCGGCGATCAGCAACAGGGCCAGCCCCCACCGCAGACCGCTCCCCAGCTCATCGATCTGCCACAGATAGCCGGCACTTGCCACCATCAGCAGAGCGAACTGCAGCAGGGCCACTGGCACGGCACCGGCCACCAGCGGTGGATCGAAGCGCTTGCGTGCACGCTGCAAGTCAAAGGGCGCACTATCATCGCTCACGCCGGGCGGCAGCCAGCCCGGCGACTTGAACCACACCTTGAGCTTGTCCTGCCAGCGTGGCGCACGGCGCGCCATCTGCCACAGCGGCACATAGCCGGAAGCCACCGCCCATAGCGGACTCCAGCTGTTGAGCGGGTTGCGGGTACCGTACACCGGCTTCTCCTCCTCCTCGGCAAAAGTGCCGAACAGCCGGTCCCAGATGATCAGCATCCCGCCGTAGTTCTTGTCCAGGTACTGGTCGTTGACCGCATGATGCACACGATGGTTGGACGGCGAGGAAAACACCCGGTCAAACCAGCCCAGCTTGCCGATGTGCTCGGTGTGGATCCAGAACTGGTATAGCAGCACAATGAGGCCGGCCAGCGCAAACTGCTGCGGGGCAACCCCAGCCAGCGCCATCGGCAAGTAAAACGGCCATCCCAGGAAGGCAACGGTACTCTCCTGCCGCAGCGCGGTGGACAGATTGAAATCCTGGCTCTGGTGATGCACGGCATGGGCGGCCCAGAACACCGCACTTTCATGCCCGACCCGATGTAGCCAGTAGTCGCAGAAATCGAACATCACGATCGCCAGCAGCCAGCCCCAGACACTGCCCCACAGGCTGGCATGGGGAAACAGTGCCACCCTGCGCCACGTCAAGATGTACAGGCCGATCTGGAAGAGCTGGCTGACACTGGCCACCAGCTGGCTTAGCAAGCCCTGACTCAGGCTGCTGAGGGCGTCATTCAGGCGATAGGTATTGCGACCGACGAACAGGCCGTAGCCCAGCTCCGCCAGCATCAATAGCAGGAATACCGGGAAAGCGTAGACGGTGATTTGTTCTTCCATGAGCCATTCACAAAAAGTGCCTTACGACCGACATACGATTAACCGGACCCTTGTCGGAACTGGTCAGAAACGGTCGTTATTATGGCAAAGAATGTCCTTTTTATGGCGTGTATTCTGAAATCCTGCAAATTTTTTGTGCAGTGCAATGCGAGCTTTACTTGCGGCAGACAGGCAGACAAGCAATCCATCCCGGCCTGGAATCCTCGGCCGCGGGTCTTTGCCGTCACGGCCAGATCGGCATAGCGCCGAGTTGCATCGATGTCGAATGGCAAACCCCGATCGGAACCCGCCGCCGCAGATCCAGCAGGTAGTCCCCGAGCCTATTGATGTGCTCCCGCCGGTAGGGCGAGAGCACTTTGAGTACTTCGTATAGGGCGCGAGGCCGACTGGAATGGGGCCGCCCATAAGGCGAATCAACGGAAGTTGGACGCATGTCGCGTTCCTTCAACTCCGCAATGATTTGAACCCCGCGCGTAGCTCCGTCGCGAAGACCTCCGGCTGTTCCCAGGCGGCGAAGTGGCCCCCTTTTCGAGCCTGCCGTAATGCACGAGCTTGGGATACGCCCGCTCTGTCCAGCTTCGCGGGGCCGTGTAGATCTCGTCGGGAAATGCGCTCACGGCGACGGGGATGGCGACCCCTTTCGGGGCGAAGAAGGCCAGCTTGCTTTCCCAATAGAGGCGGGCCGAGGAGACTGCCGTGTTCGTCAGCCAGTAGAGCGTGACGTTGTCGAGTATGTCGTTTTGCGTCAGCCCCTCGGTCTGACCGGCAAAGACGCGTGAGATGAGCGCGTAACTGCGCGCGTCATGGTCGAGCATCCAGGCAGCGAGGCCGATGGGTGAATCCTCGATCCCGTACAGGGTCTGCGGACGGTGACTCATCTCCTGGGCGTAGGCCAGGCCATGCTTATAGAAGAAGTCGAGCTGCTCGTACGCATATCCCTCGTCCGCCGAGAGGCCGGACGGCGGCGGGCCGCCGGACTGGAGCGCCTTCGCAATGTCGTCGGGGATGGTGGCAGGCATGTTGGTATGTATGCCGGCCAATTCCGGAGGCGCCAGGAGGGCCATCTGTTCCGTGACCGCATTGCCCCAATCGCCGCCTTGCGCTACGAATCGCGTGTATCCCAGGCGCTTCATCAGCACGACCCAGGCACGTGCGACGCGAATGGGGTCCCAGCCGAGCGAGGTGGGCTTGCCTGAAAACCCGTGGCCCGGCAATGACGGAATCACGACGTCGAAGGCGTCCGACGCGCTTCCCCCATGCGCCGTAGGGTTGGTCAGCGGTTCGATGATCTTCAACTGCTCGACGATGGAGCCGGGCCACCCGTGCGTGACGATGACCGGCAGCGCGTTGCGATGCTTCGAACGAACGTGGATGAAATGGATGTCCACCCCGTCGATCGTCGTCATGAATTGGGGCAGGGCGTTCAGCTTCGCCTCGAGCTTGCGCCAGCTGTAGTCCGTCTGCCATGTGCGCGCGAGCTCGCGCATCGTGGCCAGCTGCACGCCCTGCGATGCATCCGTCACCAGTTCCCGCGACGGCCACTTTGTCGCGGCGATCCGGCGGCGCAGGTCCACAAGCTGAGCTTCGGGCACGCGGACGGTGAACGGGCGAACCCGCTCATCGTCGCTGGCCTGGCGCGGCACCGATGCCGCGGCGACGACAATTGCGTCTGTTCCGGAGGACGACATCATCCTGGTGAAGTCAGGCAGGGCGAACGCGGAGGGGCTGACGATGAGCGCGGTTGCCGAGGCAATAAAGCGACGGCGAGACAATGGCGAGGCGATCGGTTTGTCGAGGTTCATGGAGGTATCCCTTGGAGAAAGAAGACGGAAATCAAGCCAGATGACCGGCGCGGGAGCGCAGGTCACTTCGACTGCTGCTCCGCGGCCGCGAAGATGGCATCCGCAACCTGCCTCGGCCTCGACAACTGCGGCACGTGGCTCGTCGGCAGTGTCACGACGTGGGCGGAAATCTTCTGCGCCATCGCTTTCTGCAGGGCAGGCTGGATCATGTGATCCTGCTCCGTGAGGACGTACCAGGACGGCCTGGTCTTCCATGCGGCGACAGTGACCTTCTCCTCGAAGCTCTTCCCCCTGATGGGACCCTGGGTCACGGCCATGATTCTGGTCTGGGCCGCCGGCACGTCCTGGGCGAAGTGCTTCGCCACTCCCTCGGCGCTTAGGGTCAGGAACCCCTCCTTGTCGGTGACGAGAAAGTTGGACCCATCGGGTGTCGGGTAGTCCTTGACCAGGTCCGCCACCGACTGGCCTTCCGAAGGTGCGAACGCAGCGACATAGACCAGGGCCTTGACGCGCTCATGCTGGCCGATCTCGGAGATCACCACACCACCCCACGAGTGCCCCACGAGCACAACCGGTCCGGTCTGCATGTCGAGCGCGCGGCGGGTGGCTGCCACATCGTCGGCCAGCGAGGTCAGCGGGTTCTGGACCGAGACGACGTTGAGGCCCTTGGCCTGGAGCAGCGGAACGACCTTGTCCCAGGCCGACCCGTCGGCAAAGGCGCCGTGCACGAGCACGACCGTGGTTTTGCTGGCGTCCGAAGCAGGCGGAGGTGCCGTGCCCGCGGCGAACGCAACGCTGCTTACCGCGGCAGCAAGGACCGCAGTCTTGATAAACATCTTCAATGTCTTCATATGATTTTCAGCATGGATGGCGGTGCCTCGGTTAGCACATGGAAGCGCCCAACCCGCGATGCGTGAACAACTGTGTGCACCCGAGTAGGCCGCGAAGATAACTCAGACTTTGAGGACGGCCACACAAAGGGCCGCGCCGAAGGCGTACGTTCCCAAAGCTGCGACGGCGCGGGCCGGATTGGGCTTCGACATAGTGGGCCAGGCAAGCAGTGCAACTACCAGGAGCAGGCGGCAGGCCGTTGCACCTGCCATGCACCAGAGCTGCCAGTCAGGCGGATGTTGAGCGCCAAGGTACAGAAAAAGCATCGCGAAGAACGGCGCGTACTCGGCGGTGTTGCCGTGAGCGCGAACCAGCTTGGTTAGCAGCTGATCGGGCTCAGGGGTGTAGCCGCTCAGCACGCCGATCCGAGACCGCAGGATCGAGGTGGCGAATCCAAGCGCGAACAGGAGCAGACCCAGGACAGCGGTGCAGGCCAGTGCAATGTTGTTCATTCGATACCTCTTGCGTAGTCGATAGAGTTCATCTGGAAAGCCTTCATGGGAGTTGATTGACAGCTCTAGGATAGGGTCCTAGCCTACGGCCTGAATGACAAACTTCCCTCTTTTCAGGACAACATGAACGGAATCGGACTTGTTGTCTTCCCCGGCTTCCAGATCCTCGACATGGCGGCCGCTTCGGTCTTCGAGCTGGCGAACCTCGAAGTGCCTTCTTCGTTAATCATGGGCTGTTCACGATGTCCGAGGCGCATCGATTGGCGCGCCCATCCCGATGTGGAAACAACTGACTGGAGAGCCCGTCGCGGGAAAACCGCACACCGGGTGCGGAGGGAGGGGACGGCGCTCGCCGTTTCCTACCCTATTCACTGGCCGGCAAGCGGCGTAGGAAATGGAATGGCGGGCGCCGTTGCCGGCCTACGTTGCCGGCCTATTGTGGTCCGTCGACCGGTGCAGGAGCGGCCACTCGATCTAGAGCCGTCTCAACTGTCCCAAGCAAAAAAGAGCGGCTCTGAAGCTCGTCAATATCTCGTCGGTCCAATGTCAATGAGTGAGTAGCTCCGGTCCCAAGTAGAGACTCTATTCGCCCTGGAGGAACGGCGAAATGTTCGCCATCGCACGCGTCACGTAGGTCTCCTTCTCCCCCACCGGAGCGACATAGTGGATCGCGCTGCGTGCAGATTCGATACCTTCCAGTCGTGCGATGAACCAGGCCGCCAGATACTGTGATGACAGGCACCCGCCGGCGGTCGCGATGTTTCCCTTGGCTACGAGCGGTTGATTGAGCACAGCCACTCCCGCCTCCTCGACCCACGGCTTGGTGGTCAGGTCCGTGCAGGCCGGCACGTCGTCCAGCAGGCCCAACTTGGCGAGTATGAGCGTGCCGGAGCACTGCGCGCCCAGCAACTGGCGCGTCGGGTCGAACCTCAGTTGCGACATCAACGCGACATCGGCGACGACGTCCCGGGTCTGAATCCCACTGCCCACCAGCACCGCGTCGGCATCGCATGCATCCTTTAGGGACGCTTGCGCCTCCAGCACCACGCCGTTCATCGAACGCACTTTGGCCGCCGGACTGGCGATCGAAACCCGCCAGCCGGGCTTTTTGACCCGGTTGAGGATATTGAGCGCGATCAGTGAGTCGAGTTCGTTAAAGCCTTCGAAGGTCAGGATAGCGATGTGCATGGGGTCCTCGTGCGCGTGGAGACGTTGTATCGCACCATCGTAGAGCCGATAATCAATACATTCAAATAATTGTCATGGATACGTTCAGACATGCCTCAACCCCGCTACAAACAACTGGTCGACCGTCTCGCGGCCGACATCCGTGCGGGGCGCCTGCGTCCCGGGCTGCGACTGCCAACGCACCGCGATCTCGCGGCACGCGAAGGACTGGCGCTGGTCACGGCCACGCGTGTCTACGCGGAGCTGCAAGTCATGGGATTGGTGAGCGGCGAAACCGGCCGCGGCACGTTCGTCAAGGAGGCGCTCCCTCGCGGTCAAGGCATTGATCTGGAGGCTTGGAGCGCTGACACGGTGGACCTGAGCTTCAACTATCCCTCTTTGCCGGGTCAGGCAGACCTTCTCAGGGAAGCGCTGCGCCAGCTCGCGGCCGCAGGTGACCTGGAGGCCTTGCTTCGATACCAGCCCCACGGCGGGCGCGAGCACGAGCGGGCGACGGTGGCGCGCCACCTGGCCAGCCGGGGTCTGGCCGGATCGGCCGAAACCGCGTTGCTCGTGAGCGGTGCACAGCATGGGCTGACGATAACCGCCATGGCCTTGCTCGAGCCCGGCGACGTGGTTGCAGTGGACACCCTGACTTACCCGGGATTCAAGCTCGCTGCCGAGGCCAATCGGCTGGAACTCGCGCCAATTCCCGCCGCCGGGCACGGCCCTGACCTGGACGCATTGGCGGCCCTGTGCAGGCGACGGCGGGTACGGGCCGTGTACACCATGCCGACGCTACATAACCCGCTCGGCTGGGTGATGAGTGCAAGGCGGCGTCGGGAGCTTGTCGCCATCGCTCGACAACATGGACTGATACTGATCGAAGACGCCGCCTATGCATTCCTGGCGCAAGGCGCTCCACCTCCGTTGGCATCGCTTGCTCCGGAGACGACGGTCTATGTGTCGAGCTTGTCGAAGAGTGTCGCAACGGGTCTGCGCTTCGGCTTCGTCTGTGCACCGCGCGAATGGATACCCAAGCTCGAAAGGGCCATCCGGGCGACGACCTGGAACACCCCGGCGACCATGACGGCTATCGCCTGCGGCTGGATCGAGGACGGCACCGTGGCCAGGCTTGAAGCCGACAAACGGCGGGATGCCACGCTGCGCCAGGGTCTTGCCACTGAAGTCTTGGGCGGGCTGAAACGGATCAGCCATCCCGCGTCGTACTTCGTCTGGCTTCCTCTGGCACAGGAGGTTCGCGCGGACGCGATCGCGATGGCGTTGATGCGCGAACGGATTTCAGTGTCGACGGCCCATCCGTTCTCGACATCTACACATGTGCCTCACGCCATACGGTTGGCACTCGGCTCCGTCAGCTTGGCCACGCTCAGACGTTCCCTGGAAACAGTGGCCCGAGTTGTTGCCGATCAGACCTACTGACCGACGGGCGCGACGGGCGCAGTCCGACTGGCGGGGTTTGCTGGCAATTCTTCTGCGGAGCACATTTGCCAGATTCCGCGCGTGGCTGCCGGGAGCGGACAGTGTCCGCGCGTTGGCGTACTACCGCTTCCGCACACCCAATCCAGGCATTCGCGATGCACTGTTGGGTCGGACAGCACGCTGAAATCATTGGTTCGCGCCGCCGCATCCGAGATCGCAGAGTGTATCCATGACAATTATTTGAATGTACTGATTTTCGGCTTTACGATGGCGCCATAGCCCAGTTGGCCAGCATCGCCCAAGGCGGTGAAGCGAGCAGCATCAGCGCCGAAGATTCGTCGGCCCTTAAGCAGGCGATGCAGCGAACACGCTGAAGTAGGTCAATGCGCGGGGGGCCACCGATTCCAAATGGGGCCGTCGAGTGCTACTGGGGTCAGTCCAAACTCAACCCGAGATGAAGGAGCTCAATTGAAATCGTCTGACAACTCTTTCTCGCGAGCGCGACGGCTGGCCCGCGAGGCGGCCGATATGGCAGAGAAAACGGAGGGATCATGGATGACTTCCTGATTGTCTTCGGCGCGCTCTGGTTTGTGATCTGTTTGTACGCCGGCCTGGCGTACCGCATCAGGGGGATTGGGCCCGGCGTGGCACCACAGGGCAAGTCTCTTCCATGGATCCGCAAGGAGACCATCATGCCTACATACACTGTATCCGCCTCTGCGGCTTGCTATCCTCGCGGGCGAAGGAGGAACTCGCGGCAGCGATCGCTGCGGTGCATGACGAGGCCATCGGGGCGAATTCGTTCTTCGCGCGGGTGATGTTGCACTTGGGGTAGGGGCCGATCTCCAGCATCAACGAGACTTTGAGGTGTCGGGCCTGCGGGTGACGGTGCTATCCACCGCGACGGTGAGCGGTACGCCAACACTGGGCGCCCGCGTGGAAGGGAAGGGGCGTGACCGTGAAATGGAATAGCGCAACGGTCTTCGACAATGCAACCCTGCCGCGGGCGCCGACGATCTCGCGGCCGGCACCGCGCCGCAGCCGTTACTGGGCTGCCCTACGATGAGGTGCTCAACCGCGTCAGCATCAATGGCTCAGCCGGCTGCCCGGCACCGTCCGCGTCACCTTCCTGTGTCCGCTGGACATTCTCGATCGCATGGGGACTGACCATCCGGTACGCGAAAAGTACCAATTGCAATGATGGCGAAATCGATCAGAAGATACAGGTCGACCTGGAGGCCGCGCCACGATGCGCGGCGCGTAGGCAACGTTCGTCGAGATGGCTACGGAAGCTGTGCAACCGGCTCAGCTTGCCACTGGCCGCAATGGTGCATCGGACTTTACGGTGCATTCCCAGCGCTCGGCGCGATGCGCGCCGTCGCAGTATGGCTTGCAGGCCGACTTGCCGCAGCGGCACAGCGAAAAGATGCCCTGATGAGGATAGTGATTGCCATCGGCATCAACGAGATCAAATTCTCCGGTCACGTGGAGGGGGCCGGAATTCATCACACGGATTTTTGCAGTGGACATGACTTATCTCTTAAGTGATATCAAGCATCTTCGATCGGCGTTGGCAAGGGCGCGCGCGGGCAACTGACGAATTCTGCGGCCGTATGCGACGAGTCGCAAAATGGTGGTCGCAGCGTGCGACCACAGCGGCAAAGCAAGCACGATTTGCGGCGACGAAACGCCATGCCGGCGTCGTCTACCAGGTCGAAATCCCCCGTGACTTGCAGCGGGCCATCGTCGGTCAAGGTAATTGTGGTGGTCATGGGAATCGTCGAGTAAAAGGAAAGATTCAAGCATCGAGCGGCGTCTGTCGACTGCCCGGATGGACAGCGTCAACAGGCTCTCCAAGCGCATGGAACTGACCGCGACTGCACACAAGCGGCCGGTCGTCGGTGCGATGAAGCTTGACCACTTCGCCGACGAGAATCGTGTGGTCACCGCCATCGTAGGCCGCCCAGCGGCGGCACACAAACCAGCCCATCGTTCCGGTGAGTACCGGCGCGCCGAGGTGCCACATGTAAGGGGGCGTCCAGCGCTCGCTCATGCGATTGGCGAAGTAATGGCCATGAAAGGCCTGGTCTTCGCTGAGGATGTTGATCGTGTAAAGACAGTCGTCGCACAACAGCGTATGCGACTTTGCCGTCTTGGCGACGCTCACTGCGACCAATTGGGGCTGGACCGAGACGGCGGCGAACGAGCTTGCCGTCATGGCGTGCATGCCGCCATGGCCGTCAGCCATTGATATGACCGTCACGCCAGTCGTGAAGGCGCGTAGGCCTTTGCGGAATTCTTCAGGATCGATGGCTACGGTATCAGTCACTTTATGGTCTCCTTGTTCGCCTGCGGCAGGGCGGAATACCCAATCGTCGCAAGCCGGAGAAGGCGTGACAAGCCGGGGCGGCGCAACTGCGTGTTCCGGTGCCGGAACGGGGGCAATCCACGCGCTAACGGACCCTGCTCGGAAACCCTCATTGACGACTGTTGCGGCACACTTGTACGCTGTTCAGCCGCCGTGAGGCCGTTGCTCAAATGGTTTGCTTCCTTCCGTCCCTGGACGTGTCTCCGCCTATGCATGCGCCAGGAGACCAACTGCATGTTCCAAGCCTATCTATGATCGAGTTGGTAGACATTCGCGTTTTTGCGAAGATTTGCGAATTGATGAGCGTCAGCGCGGCCGCCGAGGTGCTGGGCATGCCGAAGTCGACCGCGAGTCGCAGTCTGACGCGGCTTGAGATGCACCTCGGCGTGGCCTTGCTGTACCGTTCGAATCGCAAGCTTGCACTGACCGACACGGGTCTGCTGTTCGCCGAGGACGCGCGCAAGATCCTCATGGACGTGGAAGAGGCCGAGCAGAAGGTCGGCCAGATTCGTCATACGCCGCGCGGATTGCTGCGTGTGAGCGCGCCGGTTACGCCAGGCCAGTGGATGATTGCGCCGCTGGTCGCCGACTATCTGCGGTTGTATCCGGAAGTGCAGGTCGCCTTGTCGCTGACGAGCCACAAGATCGATCCGATGGCCGACGAATTCGACGTGGTCATCCGTACGGGCGCCCTCGAGGATAGCGGACTGGTGGCCAAGCGTCTCGGCACGGTATCGCTGAAGCTGCTTGCGACGCCGGCCTATCTCGACACCCACGGAACGCCCAAGACGCCGGCAGATCTCGCGCAGCACTCGTTGCTCGACATCTACTCGGGCAACCTCGAATGGCGCCTGCACAATGGCGGGGACGTCGAAACCATTCACGTGCACACGCGCTTCTCGGCAAACGATACGAGCACGATTCGCACAGTCCTGCTCGGTGGTCTCGGTATCGGCTGGTTACCCGATTACCTTTGCCAGGAAGACCTCGCGTCGGGCCGACTAGTGCACGTGCTGCCACCGTGGAGCCGTGGCGACCGCGACATCCATGCCGTGTTTCCGCGCCATCGCACGGTCTCGCCGAAGGTGCGTTCCTTCATTGATTTCCTTAGTGAACGTTTCCGATATGAAGGCTCTCGCTGAGCGCGCTTGCAGGGCGCAGGGGAGCCACGTTAGTGGCTGCCAGGCCAGTGAGCGGCCGTCGCTCGGCCGCACTCGGACAATGTGGGGCGGTCAGGCCGCCTTGAACGAGATGGTCTTGGTGTAGGTGAACTCTCGCATGCCTTCCACACCGAATTCGCGACCGTAGCCTGAGCGGCGAATGCCGCCAAACGGTGCCGCGCTCAACATTGTCCCCGCGCCTCCGTTGATTGATACGCCGCCCGTGCGGATTTGCAGCGCGAGTTCGTAGGCGCGGCCGGTGTCTGCGGAGTAAACGCTCCCGCTCAGTCCGAAGCGGCTGTCATTGGCGATGCGGATCGCCTCCTCGTCGGTATCGAAACCGAGCACCGAGCCGACAGGACCGAATACCTCTTCCTGGGCGATGCGGAAGTCGGAGCGGACATCGTCAAACAGAGTCGGTTCGTGAAAGAAGCCCTTTCCGAGATGTTCGGGCCGCTTGCCGCCGGTAACGAGCCGCGCGCCTTCCGCCGTCGCAATAGCGACGTATTCCTCGGTGCGCGAGCGCTGAGCCGCCCGAATCAGAGGCCCCATATGCACCGCGGGATCGGCCGGGTTGCCAATGGTCAGGGCTCGTGCCATCGCCGCAACCTTCTCCACGTATGCCTTCCTGACCGAGTTGTGGACAAGGTGCCGGGTAAGCAGCTGACAGCCCTGCCCGCTATGCGCGGTGAAGCCGCGCAGTCCTTCGCGCGCGGCCGCATCCAGGTCCGCATCGGCGCGCACGATCATTGCCGACTTTCCGCCGAGTTCGAGCACTATGCGCTTGAGCGTGCCGGCCGTTTGCCGCTGGATCGCTTCGCCAACGAGATCCGAACCGGTAAAGCTCACCATGTCAACGCGCGCATCGGTGGTCAGCACCTCTCCGACGTCCTTCCCGCCCGTGACGATATTGAGAACGCCCTTCGGCAGGCCAACCTCGGCGGCAATCTCGCCGAGCACCAACGCCTCGATCGGCGTATAGGGGAGGGCTTCAACACCACCGTGCAGCCTACGGCCAATGCAGGGATGATCTTGCCGATGTTGAGGAAGAACGGCACGTTATATGGCGTGATCGCAACCACAACGCCTATTGGCTCGCGCACCACGGCAGCGGTGCCAAGATGCCTTGCGCCGCTCGGCGTCGCGCTGATTTCCGGCGCGACGGCCGTGACGGCATCGCTGTCGCAGTGATCGACGATGAACTGCGCGTGCTTCATCGGGATGCCGAATTGCAGGTTTTGCGCGAGGACGACGGTCGCGCCGGCTTCGGCAACGATCAGGCTGCAAATTTCCTCGCGGCGTCCGTGCACGGCATTCAGGAACTGCTGCAGCTTGATCTTGCGCTCGTGCACGCTCATCTTCGGCCATGGGCCGTGGTCGAAGGCCCGGCGCGCCGCGGCGATCGCTGCCGACGCATCGGCGGGCGTGCCGACAGGCGCGCGCGCGATGAGCTCTTCCGTGGCCGGATTCATCACGCCTTCGGAGTCGGCCGTTGCGCGCCACTCTCCGTCGATAAAGAGGGCGCGCGGGTTCTTCAATTGCAGCATCGGGATTCTCCAGTAGTTGCCATCAGGGGTTTCGATTCGGAAGTGCCGTCGGCCATGTCAGGCGGATCTGATTTTCTCCGCCGCCAGTTCGCCGATGAGTACACACGGCGCCATGGTGTTGCCGGTTGTGATGTCCGGCATCACGGAACCATCCGCAATGCGCAGGTTCGAGATGCCATAGACCCTCAGGTCGCCGTCGACGACGGACATGGCATCGCGGCCCATCTTCGCTGTGCAGGATGCATGGCCGTATGAAGTCACGCCATTGCGGATGAAATCCGCAAGATCGGTCCGGTAGATCGAGCCGGGCAGGATCTCCCGCTTCGCGAACGGGCGCATTGCCGATGAATTGCCGATCTCGCGGCAGAGTTCGGTTGCGAACCTGAGGATCCGCATTTCGTCCGGATCGCCGAGCGGATTCCAGTCGAGGTCGATCGTTCCGCTCGGGCTTGCGGAACGCAGCTTCAGGCGGCCCCGGCTTTTCGGCCGGATAATCGATGGAGAAAGGGACCACGCGTTCGGCACGGCATAGGAAGCGTGCTTCTCGGTCAGGTGCGGCACTTCAATCAGGAAAGGCTGGATATCGGGCGCGGTTGCCCTGCTGTCGCTTTTCCAGAAGAAGGTGGCTTCGGCCTTGTTGTTGTTAGGCTTGAACGCCTGGGGCGCTTCCCACAGGCAAGTACCGACCAGGGTGTGATCCTGGAAGTTCTGCCCGACCCCAGGCAAATGGACCTCCACCTCGATGCCGAGCCGCTTCAGCTCCGCTTCGTCGCCGATGCCGGATAGCATGAGCGTGCGCGGCGTATTGAATGCGCCCATCGAAAGCACGATTTCGCGGGATGCGTTCACGCTGATCGTGCTCCCCCGCCATTCGAACTCGACGCCGACCGCTTGCTTTGCCACGATCTTCACGCGCTGGACCGTGGCTGCCGTGAGAACGGTCAGATTGGCCTGGTCCATCACCGGATAGAGATAGCTCGTCGGCATGTTTCGACGCCGCCCGTCCTTGACAATCAGGTTGGCGAGCGCAGCACCGCCGCTGCCTTCCATCATCGAGCCATTGTGATCATCGAACGTCGGGATGCCGGCCAACGCCGCTCCCTCTAGCATCGCCGTGGCGAGGGGACACGGATTCTGCGCCGTCTGGACCCACACGGGCCCTCCGCTGCCGCGTCGCCCGGCATCCGGCATGCCTTGCCAGTCCTCCGCCTTGCGGTAGAGCCTGAGTGCGTTGGCATAGTTCCATGCCTGATCGCCGGAGGCCTGCGCCCACGCATCGAAATCCGCTTGATGGCCGCGGGCCCAGACCATGGTATTGACGCTGCTGCCACCGCCAAGCACCTTGCCCATCAACTGGACCAGGCTGCGGCCGTTGATGTCCGCCGCCGGCTTTACATCGTATTGCCAGAAGAGTTCATTGAAGCGCACGACCGGGTACGAACTCGCGAATATGATGCTCGACAGATCATCGCTTCCGCCCGCTTCCAGAAGCAGCACCGTCACATCCGGATCTTCGGCCAGCCGGCGGGCGACCACCGATCCCGATGAACCCGAGCCACAGACGATGTAGTCGTAGCGATCACGCAGTGACTCCTGTTGCCAGCGCTGATTCTCGCCCACCGCGATCGCCTTGTCGGCCATCCCCGCGGCTGCGGCGGCGGTGATCTCCCCAAGCTTCGTGGCTACAGCCACGAACTGTTCACGGTCGATCGACCCGCGCATGGCCTGCGCCTCCAGCGCATCGAATGACCCGACCCGCGGCCCATCCAGTTTCTCCGTGCTCATATCGTTTACCTCCTCGCGACCCTTGTGCCTGTCGGACGTGCGGTGTCTTCCACATTTTCCCCTCAACGGTGGGCATCTTCCTTGACGAACAGCATGCAGATCAGCCCAAGCAGCGGTCCGATGGCCAGCGTGCAAAAAGCTGCCGCGAAGGAGTTGCTCTGCTGGAACGCCGCGCCGACGGCGACGGGAGCCAGCGCGGAGCCCGACTGCCAGAACGCGTTTGCAATGCCGGCGGCGGACCCGGCCATCTCCGGCCCGCTTTGTTCGGTGATCTGCGTGACCAGGAGCGGGGCGAAGATGAACGCGCTGACGCCTAGCAGCGGCGCGCCGATCATGAAGGCATTGAGGCTCGACAACTGGCCAAAGGCCAGCAACATGAGGAAAAAGGCGCCAAGCGATACGACAGTAAGTGCCTTGCGTCGTCCCCCCAGACGGTCCGAAAGCCAGCCGATGGCAGGATTGCTGAGAAGTCCTGCGGCGCCGACGATCGAGAGGACAAAGCCGGCCTGCACCGAGGGGATGCCATGGCCTTTGACCATCAGGGAAATGGCCCATGACATGAGGCCGAGCGTGCCCCAGAATCCGCAGCAGCCAGCCAGCGCGAGCAGCACGAAATTCCGGGTAAAGAGCGCGGACATGCGGGGCCTCGCAGGCTGATGCGAGGACAATGCCGATTTGCCGCCGCGCGGGCCCTCGCGTACCACGAGCGCGCAGAGCAGGGCTACAGCCACGACGCAGATGCCGAGGCCGTGATACGTATAGCGCCATCCATATCCCGCCACCATGGTCGGCAGTAGCGCGCTGGTAGCGATGACCGCAATTGAACCCGACGTCATCAGCAGCCCTACGGCGCGGCCCCTCTCGCGCCTGTCGAACCACGAAGACACCAGCTTGATGCCCGCGGCGTAGTCTGCGCCGGCGGTCAGGCCCATGATGACCTGCAGAATCAGTCCGACGCGCAGCGATGACGTGAAGCCGAAGCAGAAGGTGGCGATGGCCAGGGCGAAAAGGGAAATCGACATCGTTGTTCTTCCGCCGACGCGGTCCGTGATGATGCCGCCAATCGCATTCGAGAGGACATAGCCAACATAGAAGGCGGTGACAAACACACCCAGCGCGGCGATCGGCAGTGCCAGTGATTGGCCGACCGATAGCGCGAGCGTGCCGAACGAAAGCCTGCAGATGGTCCCGGTCAGCAGGGCCGCCCAGGAAAAGAAGAGGATGACCCAGCGGAAGGGGGCGGCGACACTGCCCGGTGCTTCCGCCAGCGTAGGAACCGTGGTTTGCATTTCTGCCTCCGAATCTTGATCTTGTAGGGGTGGCCCGTTTGTGCCGTACGTCAGCCTGCTGCATCATCGCGTGGAATACCGGCAGGCAGAACAGAGCCGGCGGAAAAACCATGTTCCTGAAACGGAGCGAGATTGCACCACTAGTTCCGGAACAGAAGGGCGAGTCGGAGGAGGCTTGTACTCATCCATGAAGCGGGAAGAGGGCGCCCGCTCTCCAATCCTTGCGGGCGGGCGAACTCTGTTCCAGCCTGGGAACACCGATTTCGCAAAACCATCCTTCGAGCATGGCAATTTCGTTGCATCATGATGACGATCAGTGCGCGATCACGCCGACGTGCGACGCGCCCAGTACACAAGACATCTCGCGCACGGAGACATGCGATGACTACCAATTTGCTCACCCCCTATCATCCACTCGCTGAGGCACCCCTTCGGGAAGGCTCCGCTGGCTGGTCCTGCTGATCGCCTGGGCGGCGCTCGTCCTGTCCACCGCCTGCCGTCTCGCCTGGGGCTCTCTCGCCATTCCGCTGGGCCAGTCCTTGTCGCTGCCGCTCGTGGCTCTCGGCATGTTTGTCACGGCGTTCTATTTCGGCTACGTGCTGTCCAACATGGTCTGCGGCTTTGCGACGGATCGCGTCGGCGGCCGCATCGCGTTGTCGACGTCGCTTCTCGGGCTCTCGGTCGCGACGTTTGGCTTCTCCTACACGCCATCACTGGCTGTCGGCCTCGTACTGCAGGCGCTCATGGGCCTGACTGCCGGCGCCGACTACGCAGCCGGCGTGAAACTCATCACCGTGTGGTTCGAGAAGCGCGAGCGAGGTCGTGCCTTCGGATTCTTCATGAGTGCGTCGTCGGTGGCGGTTATCGTGACCAATGCGGTCCTGCCGGCATTTGTCGAGGCATACGGCTGGCGCAACGGCTACCGCGGGCTGGGCGTGCTCGCGTTGGTGTTCGCGCTGATCTGTGCCATCGCCGTGCGCGACAGGCCAAGTGCTGGCGGCGTCGCGGCGCTCGGCGAAACGATTGGCCGGGCCGGCGAGGCCGGCGGTTTGCGTACGCGCATTGGTGCGCTGATGACACGCAATTTCCTGCTGCTGGCGCTGGCCGGTTGCGGCGCATTCTGGGGCCCTCTCGGGTTCTCGTCATGGGCGATCCCGCTGATGGTCAAAGGCTACGCCATCCCCGCGGTGCAGGCGGGCTTCATCGTGGCGATGGCGGGCGTCGCCGGGCTGTTTGCCAAGCCGACGGTCGGCTGGCTATCGGACCGGCTTGGCGCAAGGCGCAAGGCGCTGACCGTTGTCTCCTTGCTATTCTTCAGCGCAATGCTGCTTGTATTCGGGCAACTCCATGACTTGACGGCATTTCGAATCGCCGCTCCCTTCATCGGTGTGGGCGCCTTTATCTATAGCCCGTTGCTAGTGACGATGGTCGCGGAGCAGGCAGGACTTGCCAAGGCCGGCTCAGCCGCCGGCGTTGCCAATGCAGCGTGGCAATTGGGGGCCGCGCTGGCCCCTGCATTCGTCGGCTTCGTGTTCCAGGCGACGAGTTCGTTCTTCTCCGCGTTCGCGGTACTCGCAGCAGGACCATTGTGCGGCGCAATCTGCATGGCATTCGTCAAGGAGCGCCAGGGCACCGACGAGCGCCGCAGTAAAGAATAAGCCGCAAGGCGAACCTTGGATCGCGCCGCCGCGCATAGACTTTCAGGCAAGGAGTTCAACAATGAAGCATGTCACGCAGACCTTCGATACGCCGTGGACCCCACATCAGATCGAGGGATCGAAGGGATTCGAGTTTATTTTCAACATTCTCGGCAACGAGTACACAGACGCCTACAACCTGGATATCGTGCGGGTCGCGGTCGGTGGCTATTCGCCGCTGCACATCGATCCCGATAACCACGCGTTCTACATCGTCAGTGGCGAGGGAAATATCGACATCGCCGACTCCTGTCACCATGTGCTTCCGGGGGCGGTGGTGCGTATTCCGCGGGGCGTGGTGCATGCGATCCGCAACAGGGGCGAGTCGGAGCTGGTGTTGCTGACCATCTACGACCCGCCACGCGTACGCGCGAAGAAGGACGGGGTCGTCATACCCGTTGATCAGGCGGATCCCGATTGACCCTATCCGGTGTTCGGCCGAATGCGCCAGGGTGGCCGGCGCAGCCGGCGGGATTCCGCATGACATCCCGCAAAGGCAGCGCCGCCGCACCGGCCGGCGCTGCCTGTTCGAGCGCTGCGTAGCCGCGCTCCCTCGCTGCCGAAACACCGTAAAACAAGCACTACGACGGACACTTCGGCCCGCTCGAAGAGGGCTCCAAGGCGAGCAACGTGGCCGAAGAACGTCGCCATCCTGTGCTCGCCAGACGGGCATCCGGCACGTCGGCGCGCCGCCTCCTAGATGCAGGCACTGCAAGTACCGCTTGAGTTTGTGAGTCACCGGCTCGTCCGTGCCCTCTGATTCTTCGACCTGGCTTCTCTAATACTTGGTAGCTTCATCCATCCTGTCAAAGGCGCCGAAACTGGACAGCGCGCAGGCAATTCGCACTGACATTGGATAGACCCGGTATGCGGGCGCCGCCAGAATGGGACCGCAATCAATGCCCACTGTCGCTACTGAAAGGAGATAGGCGCCATGCATGCCACCGAGGAGATACTGCGTCCGATCAATAGGATGGACAACGACACGGTCGTGTTCCCCCACGATGACGGTTCGCGAATCCCATACAAGGTCTTCAGCTCGCAAGCGGTCTACGAGCGGGAGCAGGAGCGCATCTACCGCGGTCCCACCTGGAACTTCGTGGCTCTCGAAGCCGAGATCCCGAACCCAGGCGACTTCAAGAGTACCTTTGTCGGCGATACGCCGGTCGTGGTTACGCGCACCCCGGAGGGTACGCTGGCTGCGTGGGTGAACCGTTGCGCTCACCGTGGCGCGAGCGTTTGCCGCAAGGCGCGTGGCAACGCGGCATCGCACACTTGTGTGTACCACCAGTGGAGCTTCGATGCCTCGGGTAATCTGCTGGGTGCCCCCTTCCGCCGTGGCCAGAAGGGCATGACGGGCATGCCGGCGGATTTCGATCCCAAGGCACATAGCCTGAAGCAGCTGCGCGTCGATAGCTACCGCGGCGTTGTATTCGCAACCTTCAGCGACAGCGTGACACCGTTGCCCGAGTACATCGGCGCCGAAATGCGGCCCTGGATCGACCGCATATTCCACAAGCCCATCGAATACCTTGGCTGCACGCGCCAGTACTCCCGGTCGAACTGGAAGCTCTACATGGAGAACGTGAAGGACCCCTACCACGCGAGCATGCTCCACCTCTTCCATACCACGTTCAATATCTTTCGCGTAGGCATGAAGGCGCGCTCGATCCCGGACGCCTCCCACGGGTTGCACAGCATCATCACGGTGACCAAGAACGGCGAGGACACGTCGGCGGCATACAAGCAGCAGAATATCCGTTCGTTCGACGAGGGCTTCAGCCTGGAGGACGATTCGATCCTGGCGCTGGTGCCGGAGTACGAGGAAGACACGACCAACCATATCCAGCCGATCTTCCCGCAGTTGGTGATCCAGCAGATCCACAACACGCTGGTAGCGCGCCAGCTGCTGCCCAAGGGCCCGGACAGCTTCGAGCTGATCTTCCATTTCTTCGGCTATGCCGACGACACCCCGGAGATGCGCGAGCTGCGCGTCAAGCAGGCCAACCTGGTCGGCCCGGCCGGGTATATCTCGATGGAAGACACCGAGGCCACGGAGCTGGTGCAGCGCGGGACGGTGCGCGACTCGGATGCGACCTCGGTGATCGAGATGTCGCGCGGCAACCCCGACCAGCAGGACACCGTGATTACCGAAAGCCTGATCCGCAAGTTCTGGGTCGGCTACCAGAAGTTGATGGGCTATTGAAAGGCGGTGAAGTGATGGAAATGAAACTGTGGTTCGACCTGTACATGTTGCAGAACCAATACATCAATGCGCTGGACAACAACCGGCTCGAGGACTGGCCCGCCTTCTTCACGGAAGACTGCCTGTACGAGATCGTGCCGCGCGAGAACGCGGATGCCGGCCTGCCGGTCGGCATCATCTACTGCAGCAACCAACGGATGCTGCGGGATCGCGTGGTTTCCCTGCGCAACGCGAACATCTTTGAAGAGCATAGCTACCGCCATATGGTGTCGGGCCTGGTGATCCTGAACCAGTCAGCGGACGTGGTGGAGACGCAGAGCAGCTATATCGTCGTGCAGACCCGCACCGACGGGGAGTCTTTCGTCTACCAGGCGGGACGCTACCTGGACCGGGTCGTGCGGCGGGACGGGCAGTGGCGCTACGCCAGCAAACGCGTCATCTATGACACTTCGCGCGTGCAGACCCTGCTCGCCACCCCGATCTGAACCGGAGGCCATCTGAATATGAGTGAACTGGAATGGCACGACGTCGGTGCCGAGGACGATTTCTCCCTCGACGAACCCTCGCAGGTGGTGGTCAAGGCGCAGCCGGTGGCGGTCTTCCGCGTGGACGAGGGCTGGTTCGCGCTGCACGACCTCTGCTCGCACGGTCATGCGCGCCTGTCAGAAGGCTTTGTCGAGAATTGCCGGGTGGAATGCCCGTTGCACCAGGGCCTCGTCGACTTGAGTTCGGGGCAGCCATGCTCGGCGCCCATCACTGACCCAGTACGCACCTACCCGATCCGGCTGGTCGGCGGCCGCGTGCAAATTGCCGCGGCCGACGGCCAATAGCCGGCACGGTGCGAATGGGAGACTGGATATGACACGGTTTGTGGTTGTCGGAGCCGGCCAGGCCGGCCGGCGCGCCGCCGAATGCTTGCGTGCAGCGGCGCCGGACGCGAGCATCTGCGTCGTGGGCGAAGAGCTGCATTTACCCTACGACCGGCCATCGCTCTCAAAGGCTGCGCTGCTGGATGGCGAGCGCGAGGTTCATGCTTTCATCCGCGACGAGGCGTTTTATGCTGGCGAACGGATCGCGTTGCGTCTTGGTGTCCGCGCGATCAGCATCCATCGCGCGGAAAAGGCGGTGGATCTATCGGACGGCAGCAAGGTGCCATATGATCGCCTGCTGCTTGCCACCGGCTCGCGCGTGCGCACGCTGGCCGGCACCGGCGTCTACTACCTGCGGACGCTGGACGACGCCCGGGCACTGCGGCAACGCCTGCTACCCGGTACGCGCGTTGCCATGGTCGGGGCCGGATTCATCGGGCTTGAGGTAGCGGCGACGGCCATTACGCTTGGCTGCAAGGTCACCATGCTGGAGCCGGCCGAACGGGTGCTCAAGCGCACGATGCCTGCGTCAATCAGTGCCTATGTGGGCGACATGCACGTGCGGCGCGGCGTAGCACTGCGTCTGGGCACGGAAGTGAAGGGCGTTGCCAGCCATGAGGACGGGGTTCGGATCGATACCAATGGCGAGGCGCTCGTTGCGGACCTTGTGATCGCGGGAATCGGGGTGATCCCCAACACCGAACTGGCAGAGGCCGCCGGGCTAGAGGTCAACGACGGCATCGTGGTGGACGAGCTTTGCCGGACGTCGGATCCGGACATCTTTGCCGCGGGCGAGGTCACGCGCCACTACATTACGGCACTCGACCGGGTGGCCCGCGTCGAATCGTGGCAGGTGGCCGAGAAGCAGCCGGCGGTCGCGGCCGCGAACATGCTTGGCGGCAGCGAGCGGTATGGCGAAGTGCCGTGGCTCTGGTCGGATCAGTACGATTGCAACATCCAGACGCTGGGCTTCTTCGATCCGTCCCTCACGCTCGTGGAGCGGGGTCGCCCGCTGGACGATGCATTCACCGTCTTGGGGCTCGATACGTCGGGACGCATCCGCGCCGCGGCAACCATCAACAATGGCCGCGACATGGCCGCGCTGACCAGGTTGCTGAATACGGATGGCCTGGATCCACAGCGGATCGCGGATCCTTCAGTATCGCTGCGCTCGCTGATTCGGCGCTGATTGTCATCGCCTGCATGGCGCCGGCAGGCATGCCCTGCACGGCGCCATTGCCACGCAGTGCATCCGACCCTGCTGCGTCATCTCTCCCGAATGTCTCAAACGCAGTGCGGATTCCGCGGGATACTCGCGGCTGCTGCGCACAGTGGAGGCCGGCCGAACAGCCCGGCCGCACCAACCCGAGAAGCTGGTGCGGCCGCAAGCGCGGAGCCTGAGCATAATGTCCTGTCAGAATCCGCGCCTTGTCGGAAGCCAATCAGCCTTCGGCGCGAATCCGATCGACCTCCGACGTCCTCAAGCTGGTACTGTCGCGCAGCAGCGTGAAATCAAAATCGATCTTCTGGAAAGGGCCATCCAGTCCGAACTGGCCAGCCTTATCCGCTTCGGCCTTGCGCATCGAAGGCACTAGGCCATCGCGGGTGGCAAACGCGAAGTCATCCCACAGGTAGGGATCGCCGGCGATATTGATCTGCGTGGTCAGCTTGCGATGGCCGGGTGCCGAGATGAAGAAATGGATATGGGCCGGACGATTCCCGTGGCGCCCGAGCAGGTCGAGCAGTTGCTTGGTCTGGCCTTCCGGAGGCACGCTGTAGCCAACGGGAACCACGCTCTGGAAGCTGTACTTACCTTCGCTATCGGTGACGATGGTGCGGCGCAGGTTGAACGGAGCCTGCGACTTGTCGAAGTAGGAGTAGTTGCCGAGATGGTTGGCGTGCCAGACCTCGACAACGGCGCCGACGATCGGCTGGCCGCCGTCATCGTACACGCGCCCGCCCATGATCAACGGCTCACCCGGCGTAGTGCCATCGTCCAGCTTCGCGTGACCTTCGCTGCGCGGTGCGCCGGCAACATACAGCGGACCTTCGACCGTGCGGGGTGTGCCGCCCGTCAGTCCGGCTTTGGCCTCTGCTTCATCCATGCGCAGGTCGAGGAAGTGTTCGAATCCAAGGCCCGCGGCGATCAGGCCATACTCGCCGCTCTGGCCAGCCTGCGTCAAATAGTTGAGCGCGCTCCAGAATTCGTCTGGGGTCACGTCCAGGTCTTCGATCGTGTAAAAAAGGGCGCGCACAATACGATTGACCACTTGCTTTGCGCGCGGGTTGCCTGCGCCTGTCGACGTGTCGTTGATCTTTTTCAACAGTGCATCAATCGACTCTTTGTTCATTTGGATCTCCTTTGTCATCAATTTGTTGGGTAAGGCGAGCCGTCAGTCACGTCGCCATCGGCCGGGAGTAACGGTCAGCCAGCTTGTCAGCCTCTGATTTCGCTGGGGGCTGGCGAGCGTCGCAAGCCTTGCGGCGCAGTGGCACCTCCGCGGCCCATGCGTCTTCATTTCCGGCGCATCCGTGAATTATTTGAGAAGCGAAGTGCAGGGTCTATCCGTTAAGTGCCGGGCGGCGGCTTCCCTATCCGGATGCGGCGTGTATTTCCCTTCATGTCCGTGCTGCGGGTTCAGCAAGAGAGGCTTCGCAGTCATATTCGTCGCGCCGGGTCTCATGCAATGAAATCGATTAACCATTGCAGTGCATGATCGAAAATATTTGCGCCGTTATAGTGCATTTCCGGCCGATATTTTGGCTCTCATCGGGATATTGTCGAGCGTGTGTCCTATGGCAATATCGTGTATATTCGAAAGATGCTTTAGGCTTAAATGTTATGGAATCGCGGGGTGAATCATGACACCATTTTTCCGGCCGGGTGCTTTGCGCGCTTACCGTCTTTTCGAATCGTTCGACCTAGACGAAACCCGTGAACGTATTTCAGCAGTCATGCAGCCACACGCGCTCATACCTAACGGCCGTACCGCTGGGTGCTCCCGTATGGATTTCATCAAGATCGGTGGGCTGGGACTCGGGTCGATCGCGTTTGGCGACGCCATGCGGGTCGAGGTCGAGGCAATCGATGGCTATTACCTGCTGATGTTCTGTGTATCCGGAGAAGCGCAGGTCGACACGCTGGGGCGAACGATTCGGGTGGATCGCGAGAACGGCATTCTCTGTCCGCCAGGGCAGGGGTTCGGCGCTTCGCTGTCGCCGGATTGCGAGCAGTTTGTCCTGCGTATCGACCCCGCCGCCCTGGCCGCTCAGACAGGATGGACGTCGCCATCGCTTCCCCACGGCATAGCGCTTGCGAGCCCACCATTGAGCGGGTGGTTGCAGCAGCTTCAACTGGTGACAGGCTCGCCGGAGCTCCTGTTCTGCGCCAGCGAGAATCCCGGCGTTGCAAGGCAACTCGAACTGCTGCTGCTCGAGTTGCTGGCGGTCGGGCATGAGGGGACGGTGAGCTTGGTCAGGCACGGGGCACCTTCACCCGGCTTCGTCAAGCGGGCGGAGGAGTTCATTACCGAACATCGCGCGGAGAGGCTTCAACTCGAGGATATATCCCGGGCAGTGGGCGTAGCCGCCAGAACGCTGCGTGACGGCTTTCAGCAATTCAAGGGGACCAGCCCGATGCAATACCTTCACGCGGTCCGCCTCGAGCGTGCCCAGCAGGTTTTGCGTTCCACGCCGACAGGCGTCCGTATTGCCGATGTCGCTCTCGATTGCGGATTCACGCATCTCGGCAGGTTTTCCATTTCCTACAAGGAAAGATTTGGCGAGTCGCCATCGGAAACGCTCAGGAAATCCCGGGCGAGCTAGATGATAACTGCGTAGTTGGAGCGGCGTGAACGGGGACCGTTGACGCCGCACCGGAAGGAGCGGCCGGCCGGTCAGGATGGAAGACGCCTCGCCAGGGCGAGCGAACCGGATCGGGAAGGCGACCTAGTTCAATTGGATTTTTCGACTCTCGACCACCGGTCTCCACCGTGCCAGGTCGTCACGCACAGTGGATGCGAACTGCCCCGGCGTGGACGCTACCACTTCCATATACTGCGTGGCCAGTTTCGACCTGACCCCCGGCTCCTGAAGCACACGCGAGATCTCTTCGCGCAGGCGGGTAACGATCGCGGCGGGCATGTTTGCTGGCGCAATGATTCCCATCCACGAGCTTGCATCGATGCCAGGAATGCCAGCCTCCTTCAGAGATGGGACAGTTGGAAGAAACCCGGATCTTTCGCCGGTCGCCACTGCAAGCGCCCTGATCTTCCCTGATTTCAGCTGTGGCAACAGTGCTTGCGCTGGCAAACACGCCATGTCAACCTCTCCGGCAACAAGGGCCATCACGGCCTGGGGTGTCCCGCTATAGCTGATCGGCGCTATTTCCGTCCCGCTTTGTGAAGCGACCGACTCCATGCACAGGTGATTGATCGAGCCAACTCCAACCATGGCGTAGTTGTATTTTCCGGGCTCGCCACGCAGTAGGTGGATCAGCTCGCCTACGTTTTCCGCGGCCAAGGAACTCCTCACGACCAGCACGTTTGGCTGTTTGACCGCAACGGAAATAAGAGACAGATCCTTGGCGGGATCATAGGATAGTTTGGCGTTCAGGAGACGATTCAGGACCAGGGGGCCAGGAGGCGAGATGCCGATGATGTAGCCACCAGGGTCTGCCTTGGCGACGGCATTCACCGCGATTGAGCCGCCCGCACCGGGCTTGTTATCCACAACGACAGCCTGACCTAGACGTGTCCGAAGGCCTTCGGCAAGTATTCGGGCAAAGATGTCCGGTGTAGCACCGGGAGTCGAGGGTGCGATCAGTTTGATTGGATGTTCAGGCCAATCCGCTGCCCGCACCGGCAGTGCGCCAATACACCAAATGGCAATAAAGGCGGCCTGCAGCCGCCTTCGCAAAAGAGCATTCGATTCCATCCACATTTCATGGCTCCTGTTTACCTTCCGTTGTTGGGAGGCATCGGTAAAGCGCGCTCCCGGTATAGGTTCATTGGCCGGGCCAGCGCGTCTTTTCCCGGCTTCGTATCCCTATTTGCGGCTGCGCGGAGGGTCATAGATTGCCAGGAGTACAAGTGTCGATGCGCTCTCGTTCCTGACCTCGTGAGGCACACCCGGCAAGATCTTGACGACCGAACCAGGTCTCACATGATGTACTTCGTCTCCGATCGTGATGCATGCTTCGCCCTCAAGGATGAAGAACGCATGGCGCGCCTTGTCGATATGCGAGGCAGAGTAGCCGCCAGGCGCGACGCGCACCAGGTCGACGCTGTACGCATCGGTGTACTCCGCGCCGATGATGCTGGGCATTAGCTCGTAGCCTCGGAGGGTATCCGCTTCGAACGCGCACCATTGCGCAGAATCAGTATGCAATACGGGGGCATTTGTCACCTTTGCAAAGGGTATGGATGAATTAGTCAATTGGTTGTCGGCATTGCGTTTCGAAAGAATGACAACAGAGAAGAAGCTGAAAAAAGCTCTCAGAAAACGTGCTTGATTCCGAGCGTGGCGGTCGTGGACCTGGGATTACCAGGGCCAACCGAATTTGCCGGCCGCTGAACGCCTCCGCTTCCCAGTGCGTATTGCGATCCATTTCGGTTGTCGATCGTGCCGAGGGAGCCATACATCAGTGTTCGGCGGGAAAAGCTGTACTCCCCGCCGATGGCAATCCAGGTCGCGTTCCGGTTGCCGGGGTCCACCTTGTAGCTGGAGTGATCATTGACTCTGACGATCTGGGCAATTGCGCTGAACTTTCCGATTGGAATCCGAACCCCGAGATTGGCCAGCCGGAAGTCGCTCGCGGACGTTCCCGTTACTCCCCCAGCGCGCGCCAAGGTGCCGGTACATGTTGAGCATGCGTTCTTTTCATCGGTAAAGCCCGCGTAGAATTTCGCGAAGCCGGCGTTGTAGCTGCCGCCGATAGTGAACGAGTTGATGGCGCCGCTTGCCCCCGTTCCGCTGTTCTGCTTGCCCCATGCGGCGTTCAGGTCGAAAGGTCCGTCAAGGTACCTGGCTGATAGTCCGTACACATCACCCAACTCGGCGGACCTCTCTCCGGGGGCGAACAGTGCGGTAAAAGCTACGGTTTTCCATTCCTCGGGCGAGTAGTACTTGATGGCGTTATCGACGCGAGCCGTTACGACTTGCGGAAGGACCTGTTGAGTGGTCGCGCCACTGCGCGTCAGCGCGATGAAGCCTCCTCCGCCCATCCAGTAGAAGGCATCGACGTTCGCGTTGGTCAGGGAAACCGGTGTTGGCTGACGACCTAGAAGAAGGGTGCCCACCTCTTTTTTGGCCAGACCGACCGCCGCTTCGCGTCCGAACAAGCGCCCCCCTGGCCGAGGGTGCCGTCATCGGCGCCGAAACCGCCGACGAGCCGGAACGTGGCACTGAGGCCCTGCCCGAGGTCCTCGGTACCGTCCATGCCCCACCGGCTCCCGGCATCGCCGCCGGAGATCTGCCGGGCGGTTGTTCCCTTTCCGGAACGGCCGACGTCGACGCCGGCGTCGACCAGTCCAAAGAGGTGGAGATCGAACTCGGCATTTGAGTTCATGGCCCAGACCGCCAGGATCGGTACCAGCAATAACCGGACTCGGGCGGCGCGTATCATTTTCATATTAGCGTTTCCACGTCTATTTTTATCCTGTACACCTGGCACGGGCTTCGGTCGAAAACTATCTAAAGAAGCACACGGGTCACCTTATTTCGCGATTTGTTTTTGGTCTGACTCAACGCGAACCATCCTTTGGGGAGTAATCGGAGTGTAACTTTCGGTGTTTTAGCGAACAAGGCTGCGGATTTGGCAATGCTGTTCCAGCCACGGAACATAATCGGGTATTAACCCTGATTGATATCGTGCCAGTGACGAGATCGTGCCGACCGGCCGGCGCCGAGGATGGGATGAGGAAGATCTCGACGGGACGGCTAACGCACAGGCTCCACAATCGCAAGACGCAGGGGAGGGCGCCGGTGTGCCGGGGCGCACTCGCTCCCCTGGGAAATCCCTAGCCGGGCCATTTCGCAAAGCGGATAGCTTTGCGGGAACCAGATAGGCAAGCGGCAGCACCGGGATCGGATACGGCACCTAATTTTCCACTGTGGCGGAATTAGTGAGCGCCATTAGCCGAAATGGCGATCTGCAATCGTGGCTGACCAGGCTGCACCCAGCCAATTGAGTTCGGGCCTGTTGGAGGCGGTGGGGTTATTGGCCGTGGCTATCGTGGCCCCCCCCGAGCGTATCAGGCTGTCGCCGGCGAACATTCACGCTGGCCGTTTGGTAGGCGCCACCCGAGCCGTATTCGCGCGAGGTGGCGTAGAGGTCGGTGAAATCAAGCGCGGCGAGGCAGGTTACCAGTGACGTCCCGCCGGAGGTCGCTCACGCGAACGGCGACCAATAACATCAAGCGAAAGAATTAATGCATCAGTTTCTTTAGATCGCTCAGTTCAGTGTGAACCAGCAATGCGTACTGAGACTATCGAAGAACCTCCATGCTGATCTATGGGGAGGGAACAGCCCTCCAAGGTCATCACGGTCGGGGTGCCCGAGCGCAAAGCCGATTTCGCACCTGCATCCGGCTTAGGGTTGGGTCGGCGCTCGCAATCCACTAGGGCGCCTGATCCGCTATCTGCGAGGTTGCTCGCGCTATCTCGCCAACTATCAGCAACGACGAGCGAAAGGGCTGCTCAAGAGCAGGGGCGGGATCCGTGGTCGACGATGTCATTGGCCAGCGCATGAAGAGGAACGGACACATGCGCCGGACGATACCGGGCGCCGATGCCTTGCCGCGGGTGAGATGCGCCGTTCTTAACGGCCAGGACGTACGCAATTTCAAGCGTTGGTACGCGCCTGACAGGCGAATCGAGGGATTTGCGGCTTCAATCCCTGCGTCATAGAAGGCGCCCCCAGATCTGGCCACCCCCTCAACTTCTCTCTAAAGCGACGCACCTTCGCGTACTTGACGGGTTGCGGCCGTGATTTCTCTCCGGTCCCAGATGATCTGGGGTGTCCTGAAAGAACCCGCTCCAGCGGCAGCGCAGCCGTCGCCTTCCCATGGTTGACGCTCTGCCTGAAGGCCAGGAACATGTCGCACTTATCGTCCACTTGAATACGAGCCAGACGAAGTCAATCGCGGGCGGTCGATGGACGACCCGCGTGAACCGTTATGCGCACCGTCCGTGAATGGATCTCGCTTACGGGTTACGCGACTGCCGCCATCTTGTGGTGCATCCGCGCTAGCGGTATCTCCAGTAGCGGCGCTGGAGATGCCGGAGAACATGATTGTGATTCCAGTGATTAGAATTGCTTTGTTGAGGTATCGCATGGCGTTCTCCAGAACGATGAACAGGTTGGCGTCGACGTGGAGAGCAGTGTATTCAGACAACGGTAACGGCTAGATGGCTATTCGATTACGAGATTGCAATCTGCCGCACCCTACCGTGCCGCGGGGTCCTCAGGGTGCGAGTTTGTCACATACACCGCACCGGCAGCGACGCGGCGACCATCATCACCTGCGCGCATGACCACCTTCCTTTCCTGATCACGCTCACCGAAACGACTGATCACCTTCTCCGAAATCCGAAACAAGTGGTGGCCCGTTGGTCCCCTTTTTTCTTTCTACCGGTCACGCGGATCGGTCGAGTGGTCATTGTTTGTTTTCCAATATATTTATTACAAAACTGTCATTTTGCTTCGTCGCATGGCAACGTGCGGATTTGTTCGTAACTTGTAAAAACGCAACACAAATTCGCGCCGTAATGCGACCGTAATCTAGCCGAAATCTTGAGGGTCATATACTGGCATCTTCGTTTTTGGCAAGTTGTTTGCTTTAACTAGAGGAGAAGTAATGAAGCGTAATCATGGCCTATCCCTGGCCGCGATGTTCATGATGGCGGCGTCGGCAGCGCACGCGCAATCGAGCGTCACGCTGTACGGTGTGGCGGACGTCGGCATTGAATACCTGAGCCATGCGCCGTCGGCCTCCGGCGGCAAGAACCTGGTACGCATGAGTTCCGGCAACTTGTCGACCTCCCGCTGGGGCATCCGCGGCGTCGAGGATCTCGGCGGTGGCCTGAAGGCCTTGTTCAACCTGGAGAGCGGCATTTCTCTTGACACCGGCGCCAACAACAACACATCCAAGCTGTTCGACCGCGCCTCGTTTGTGGGCCTCAGCAGCCAGTACGGCACCCTGACGCTGGGCCGGCAGACCACGCCCATTTATGACATGTCGGCGCAACTGGACCCGATGGCCATTGCGAACAGGTATTCGTTGTTCCTCAGCGACGCCATCCTGGCCGGCCGCGCTGACAACGCCGTCAAGTATAGCGGCCGCTTCGGCGGGCTGACGACCTCAGCGCTGTACAGTTTCGGCCGTACCAACAATGGCGAGGTGCCGGGAAACTTCCGCATCGACCGCAACATAGGCTTGTCGCTGTTGTATGAGACCGGCCCGTTCTCGGTCGGCGCGGTGTATGACGAACTGCAGGGCTCGAGCCTGGCCACGCAGGCCCTGAAGGACCGGCGCTTCCTGGTCGGCGGCACCTATGCCTTTGGCCCGGCCAAGGCCTTCGCCGGCATGCGCTGGTTCAATGGCAATGCAGGGACCCTGTCGGTCGACCGCTCCAACCTCTACTGGGCCGGCCTGAAATACACCGCTACGCCGGCGCTGACGCTGACCGGCGCCGCCTACTACACGGACGTCAAGAACTCCGGCGCTGACCCGCTGATGCTGGTGGCGTCGGCTGACTATACGTTGTCGAGGCGCACGGACGTGTATTTGACTGTGGGCTACGTCGCCAACCGCAAGGGATCCCAGCTCGGCATGAACGGGTATAACGCCCTGTCCGGCCCGGCCGGCAGCGTCCAGCCCGGAGATAATCAGACTGGCGCTGTCATGGGCATTCGCCACAAGTTCTGAAATTTTCGATTTAAGGCGTAATTACGATCATATCGGCACTTCCTGCTTGCAGGAAGATTGCTTTCAGCCACCCTTCGGGGTGGTTTTTTTCGTCCGGTGCCGGGAGTCAGAATAAAGGGTTTTCAGGTTGAAGGAAAACTGACTGGATAATTGCGGTAATGCAATCAGCGAGAAATCACTATTCCATGGTCTGTCGCTTGGCGTGTCTCCAGTTGACAGATCAAGCTGTCAGCTGACAGACGTCACTGGAGGGCTTTGTCACGTTGAGAGGAACGGATGCACTGGGCGGGCGCAAGTGGCCGTCGAGAGCATGTGCCTGCCATCAGTCCGGCGGAAAGGCGGCCTCATTTTCCAGGAAATAGATCTGTCCCCTCCATCAAGGCAGAAAGCAGGACGAGTCGCCGTTCCTCCAATGCCCGGCGAATCCGATACCGGTCGCGGCCATCAATGCAGCCGCCAACACGAGCAGGCGGCGCTCCGGGTAGCGATGGCCGAGGACTCCCACCAGCATCGTCGCCAATGCCGAGCCTATCAGGGTTGCATTGCTGAACAATCCCACTGCCAATTGCGCGAAACCGAGCGAGAGCAGGTACGCTGGCAGCGGGACCGCGATGAACCCGTCACAGAAGCCGCGTAGGGCGCGGCCGACGAGAAGTGGCAAGGCGCTGGCATGGACGCCTGCAGGCAGTACCAGGCGAGCGAGCCGAGCTTGGCCGGCGGTCACTGCCGGATCCTCAAGCGTTTGAATCGCAGTACGCGATCTTTGGTTTCACGTCTTTTCTCGGTGCTATTTCCAGTTCTCCCTGGGGAGGGGATCGGCAAGCAGCCTTCGCGCGCCGCCGCGGGAAACGTCCACGAGGCGACTTGAACACCGTCATCGCGTCGGTACGCTACCGGGCATGGACGCCTGCGATAGCGTCTTCTCTCACCGGACGATGCGGAAAATGCGTGGTGGGCCTTCGTCGCATTGCCTGTTGTGCAGAAGCTTGAGACGCCGGGCGCATGGAACCTTCCACGCGTAGACGAACAGGTACGGAACCGTACCGATTTCTCACTCGATTGCGAGCACCGTTTCGACGATTGCCCTTCGATCACTCGCACCCTGCCAGATGCAGCGGGCGAGATTGCCAGGCAAATACGTCTTAAGGCACTTGCCTTTGGGCCGCGTGCACATCGCCATTGATGGTTGCCGCTGTTCCACATAAGACCAAAAGACATAAGACTTGAGACACCAAGACTGGCTACGGATAGGGCCTCTTATCCGAAGAGCAGGAGATAAGACATGGAAGAAGATCTCGTTCAACGGATACAGTCCAATCCCAACTACCAGCGGCTGGTTTCAACCCGCTCCACCTACGGATGGGTGCTCACTGCAATGATGATGGTCGTGTACTACGGCTACATCCTTCTGGTTGCCTTCGGCAAGACCTTGCTTTCCACCAGGATCGGCGCTGGCGTGATGACCTGGGGTATCCCGATCGGACTCTTTGTGATCGTATTTACTGTGGTCGTCACCGGCATCTACGTCCGGCGCGCCAACGGCGAATTCGATGACCTGACGGCTCAGATTCGCAAGGAGGTGTTGTAATGTCGACCCGGAACCATATCCTATGCGCATTGATGCTGCTTGCCCTTGGTGGCGCGGCCTGGGGAGCCGGTGGCGATCTTGGTCAATTGCAAAAGCAGCCAACCAACTGGACGGCGATATCCATGTTCGCTGTCTTTGTGGTGTTTACCCTGTTCATCACGAAATGGGCTGCCGCCAAAACAAAGTCCGCGGCGGATTTCTACACGGCCGGCGGCGGCATCACCGGATTCCAGAACGGACTGGCAATTGCAGGCGACTACATGTCCGCGGCATCCTTTCTCGGGATATCGGCAGCGGTCTACCTGAACGGCTATGACGGCCTGATCTATTCGATCGGCTTCCTGGTCGGCTGGCCCGTTATCACCTTCCTGATGGCCGAGCGCCTGCGCAACCTCGGTCGCTTTACCTTTGCCGACGTGGCTGCCTATCGCTTCAAGCAGACCCCGATCCGCGTGTTCGCGGCCTCGGGCACGCTGGTGGTAGTGGCCTTTTACCTGATCGCCCAGATGGTCGGTGCCGGACAGTTGATCAAGCTGCTGTTCGGCCTGGAGTACTGGATTGCGGTGGTGATCGTCGGCACCCTGATGATGGTGTACGTGCTGTTTGGGGGCATGACGGCGACCACCTGGGTCCAGATCATCAAGGCTGGCCTGCTGCTTGCCGGTGCGAGCTTCATGGCAATCATGGTGCTGGCGCAGTTCCATTTCAATCCCGAAGCGCTATTCGCCAAAGCGGTTGAGATTCACGCCAAGAAGGACGCCATCATGGGCCCGGGCACCTTCATCAAGGATCCGATCTCTGCCATTTCATTCGGCATGGCGCTGATGTTTGGCACTGCTGGCCTGCCGCACATCCTGATGCGGTTTTTCACCGTGCCAAGCGCCAAGGAAGCACGCAAGTCCGTGTTCTGGGCGACGACCTGGATCGCCTACTTCTACCTGCTCACATTCATCATCGGCTTTGGCGCCATCGTCCTGGTCAGCACCAACCCGGTGTACAAGGACGCGCTTGGCGCCTTGCTGGGCGGTAACAACATGGCGGCTATCCACCTCGCGAATGCCGTCGGAGGCAATGTCTTCCTCGGCTTTATTTCTGCGGTGGCCTTCGCTACGATTCTTGCCGTGGTCGCGGGGCTGACGTTGTCCGGTGCTACGGCGGTGTCGCATGATCTCTACGCGACCGTGTTCAAGAAAGGCAAGGCCGCCAGCGACAAGGAACTGCGCGTATCGCGCGTGACGACAGTCGCGCTGGGTATCGTGGCGGTGATTCTGGGGATCGCGTTCGAGAAACAGAACATTGCCTTCATGGTGTCGCTGGCCTTCGCGGTGGCGGCATCGGCGACCTTCCCCGTGTTGTTCATGGCTGTGCTGTGGAAAGACTGCACGACGCGCGGCGCGACCATCGGCGGCTTTCTCGGCCTGATTACCGCGGTCGGCCTGACCATTGTCTCCAAGTCGGTCTGGGTCGATGTGTTCGGCTACAGGGATGCCATCTTTCCCTACACATCGCCCGCCCTGTTTTCCATGACCGTGGGTTTTGTCGGCATCTGGCTGTTCTCGATACTGGACCACAGCGATCGTGCCCGCATCGACCGGGAAGGGTACCCGGCGCAGAAGGTCCGCTCTGAAACCGGCATCGGCGCATCGGGTGCTTCCGGCCACTGAAGCCACTGAAGCCATTGAAGTCACTGAGGAACGTTTCATGTTGCGCCGTTCCCTTCTCGGGCACCGTCTGATCGCGCTGTTTGCCCTGGGCTGGCTGATGTTCAACTACCCATTGCTGGCGCTCTTCAACGACACGCTCACCTGGTTCGGCATCCCGCGGTTGTACTGCTACCTGTTTGCCGCATGGACGTTGCTCATCGGCCTGCTGGCGTTCACGGCAGAACAGAAAGCGCCGCGGAGAGGACGCTCGCAGCCTGACCCTCGGCACCCGTGCCGGAGGACTGAAATGCTGGACGGCTGGGTCATCGCGCTGGCGTCGTTCGCCTATCTCGGCATGTTGTTTGCGATTGCGTTCTACGGCGACAGGCGCGCAGATGCCGGTGCCAGCATCATCAATAGCCCATACCTGTATGCGTTGTCACTGGCCGTCTACGCAACCTCGTGGACATACTATGGCAGCGTCGGCCGGGCTGCCGTCAGCGGCATCGGCTTCCTGCCCATCTACCTCGGTCCCACGCTGATGGCGGCACTCTGGTGGACCCTGCTGCGCAAGATCATTCGCATTAGCAAGAACAACCGCATCACCTCGATTGCCGACTTCCTTGCCTCCCGGTACGGCAAGAGCGCGCTGCTCGGCGGCCTTGTCACCTTGGTGTCGGTGGTAGGCATCGTGCCCTATATCGCGCTGCAGCTGAAGGCCGTCTCGGCAAGTGTCGCGGTGCTGGTGCATTCCCCCGGCGTCGGCATGCGGGGCGGCGAAACAGGGCCGATCTGGTCGGACACGACGCTGTACCTCGCGCTGATGCTGGCGATGTTCACCATCCTGTTTGGCACCCGCCACCTCGATGCGGCAGAACGCCATGAGGGCATGGTCGCCGCGATCGCCTTCGAATCGCTGGTAAAGCTGGTGGCGTTCCTTGCCGTGGGGGCATTTGTCACCTTTGGCATCTACGACGGCTTCGGGGATCTGTTCGGGCGTGCCGAGGCGGTGCCAGCCCTGAAAGCGCTCCTGACGTTGAATGGCAATGCGGCGGGTGCCGGCAACGTAACCTTTGGCTCATGGGCCTCGCTGATCGTGCTGTCGATGTTCTCGATGCTGCTCCTGCCGCGCCAGTTCCAGATCGCGGTGGTCGAGAACATCGACGAGAACCACCTGAAGAAGGCCATCTGGCTATTGCCTTTGTATCTCCTGGCCATCAATGTCTTTGTCCTGCCCATCGCCTTCGCGGGGATCCTGCACTTCCCGGGTGGCGAAGTCGACCCGGATATGTTCGTGCTAGCCCTGCCCATGCGGGAACGGTCCCCGGCGCTCACGCTCCTGGTGTTTATCGGCGGGCTGTCGGCGGCCACCGGCATGGTCATTGTCGAGACCATCGCACTCAGCACCATGGTCTGCAATGATCTGGTGATGCCGTTGCTGCTGCGCCTTAAGCCGCTGCGGTTTGGCCATCGCGCAGATATCAGCGCGCTGCTGCTCACCATCAGGCGCGCGGCAATCGTGCTATTGATGATGCTTGGCTACGCCTACTTCCGCGTGGCCGGCGAAGCCTACGCGTTGGTTTCGATCGGCTTGATTTCGTTCGCGGCCGTCGCGCAGTTCGCGCCGGCGATGCTGGGCGCCATCTACTGGAAAAACGGCACGCGGCAAGGCGCGCTGGTCGGGCTGGGCGCCGGCTTCCTGCTCTGGGCATACACGCTCCTGCTGCCATCGTTCGCGCAGTCCGGCTGGCTGCCGGCCAGCTTTGTCGAATACGGGCCGTTCGGCATAGGGTGGCTAAGGCCGCGGCAGCTGTTTGGCCTGGGCGGCCTGGACCCAGTCTCGCATGCGCTGTTCTGGAGCATGCTGGCGAACGTCGGCGGCTATGTCGGTGTGTCGCTCACGACTACGCAAAGCGCGGGGGAGGGGTGCAGGCCGTCCTGTTCGTCGATGCCTACGCGCACAGCGGCAGCCCGCTGGGATCCCATGTGTGGCGCGGCAGCGCTTCGGCCGCTACGGTACTCGCGTTGCTGCGGCGCTTCCTTGGCGCCGCGCGTGCCGATGAAGCCTACGCGCGATTCCGTGAGCAGGGCAGGGCGAACGCGCTATCCGCCGACGCGGACCTGGTGCATTTCGCGGAGATCCAGTTGGCCGGCGCAATTGGCACCGCATCGGCGCGGGCAATGATCGCCTCTGCCGTGAATGAGGAACCGCTCGGCCTGGACGAGGTCATGGCGATACTGGATGAGACCTCGCAAGCGGTCGCCTACAGCCGGCAGCTGGAACAGAAATCGCTTGAGCTCGAGACAGTGTCGGCCGGACTCAGGGCAGCCAACGTGCGGCTCACCGAACTCGACCGCATGAAGGACGACTTTATTTCCACCGTGACCCACGAGCTGCGCACGCCACTGACGTCAATCCGTGCGTTCTCGGAAATCCTGCGCGACCATCCCGATCTTGCCGCGGCCAAACGCAGCGCATACCTCGACATTGTGATCAAGGAAAGCGAGCGCCTCACACGCCTCATCAACAACGTGCTCGACCTAGCCAAGATCGAATCCGGTAGCACCGAATGGCACACCGTACCGCTAGACTTGAAACAGGTGATCCAGGATGCGGTGGACGCTACCCGGCAACTGTTCCTGGATCAACGCATTCAGCTTGAGTTGCAGTTGCCCCCGCAGGTCCCCCGGCTACTGGCCGACCCCGACCGGCTGATGCAGGTGATGCTCAACCTGCTGTCGAATGCGGTGAAGTTCTGCGACCGGGTGGACGGCCGCGTCGCGGTGAGCCTGGAGGCGGTGGGCGGCGATTTGCGTGTTGCGGTGCGAGACAACGGTTGCGGCGTGCGTCCGCAGGACCGGGAGCTTATCTTCGACAAGTTCCGCCAGGGCGGCGACAGGCTGGCGGGCAAGCCCCAGGGCACCGGGCTAGGATTGCCGATCAGCCGGGAAATCATCCGTCATTTCGGCGGTAAGCTGTGGCTGGAAACGACGCCAGATAGCGGCGCGGTGTTCGTATTCACGCTGCCGCTGCCGAAGGCACCGGAGACAACGTCATGACCCACAAAGTCCTCATCGTCGACGACGAACCGAACATCGTCATCTCCTTGGAATTCCTGATGCAGCAAAGCGGCTATGAAGTAGGCATCGCACGCGATGGGGAGGCAGCCTTGGCGCAGATGACCGCGTTCCAGCCCGATCTTGTCCTGCTCGACATCATGCTCCCGCTGCGTAGCGGCTTCGAGGTCTGCCAGAAGATCCGGGAGAACAAAGCGTGGGATCGGGTCAAGGTGATCATGCTGTCGGCGAAGGGACGAGACCTGGAGGTGACCAAGGGCCTCGCGCTGGGCGCCGATGCGTATATCACCAAGCCGTTTTCCACCAGGGCGCTGGTCGAGCAGGTGAGCGCATTGCTCGCGAGCTGTCAGAGAGACCTCGAATGATTCAAAAGTGGATCGCGCGATACCGCTTTGGCGTGACATTGGCGCTGCTCTTCCTGCTGCAGCTACTTGTCGTCGGCGCGATTCTCTTACCGCTTGCAATCGATCTGCCGGAGGCGCAGCGCGCGTGGTTGAGCGCGCTGGTGTTGCAGCGCGGTGCGCTATGGATTGTGCTCGCGGCGCTGCTGCTGCTAGCGTTGGGCTTTGGCCTGAAAGTGTTGTTCGACGCTTACCTGACGCCGGTCGCGCGCCTGGCCGAAGACGCCGCGCTGCTTGCGGCCAACCCTGGCCATCGCATCGCGCCACAGGCGCGCGCGGCGTGCGCATCCTCGTCAAGAAGCTCAACCTGCTGGCAGCTTCCCATCAGACGCTGCACGACGGCGTGCAGCAGAAAATCGAGCTGGCGAACCGCGCGCTGGCCGAAGAAAAGAACCGCCTCGCCGCGCTCATGGCGGAGCTTGCCTTGAGCGTGCTGGTCTGCAATATCGAAGGGCGAATACTGCTCTACAACGACAGCGCCAGGCAGTTGCTCGAAACCGGCCGGGGCGGCGCGCCTGCGGCTGGCATGGCGGCAATCGGGCTGGGCCGTTCTGTGTTCGGCGCGATCGAGCGTGGGCTCATCCTGCATGCGCTGGAGCAGATCCAGCAACAACTCCGGGACAGCGGGGACGGCGCGGCGAGACCCGTATCCGGATTTGTCGCCACGCTCGCGCAGGGCCAGATCGTGCGCGCGCACATGGCGCCCGTGTTCGACAGCGCGCACGCCCTCAATGGCTTCGTGCTCACGTTGGAAGACATCACCCGCAACGTTGAGGCCGACAGCCGCCGCGACGCGTTGCTGCAGTCGCTCACGCAAGATGCGCGCGCCACGCTGGCGAATATCCGTACGGCGGTGGAAGCCATCCAGGCGTACCCGGAAATGAGCGCTGCGAAGCGAACCCAGCTCACCGGCATCATCGACGACGAATCGCAGCGCCTGGTGCACCAGATCGGCCGTGCCGTGGATCAGCGCGGCGCCGGGATGGACAGCCATCAGGAACTCGAAGAGATGCGCGGCGCCGATCTGCTCGCGCTGCTGCTGCGACGAATCGGCAGCCCCTCGCTCAGCGTCGCCACCAGCGATACGGTCGACGCCACGTTGTGGCTCAAGGTGGACAGCTACGCATTGACCCAGGCGCTGGCCTATCTTGCGCAGCGGCTCGCCACCGAAGCCAGCGTCACCGAGTTGCACTTCGGGCTATATCGTGCCGGCCGGCTGGCCTATCTCGATCTCACTTGGCGCGGCACGCCGCTGACCGCCGACACGCTGCGGGTGTGGGAGAACGCGCCGTTGCCGATCAACGCGGCCGGCGCAGCGCTTTCGCTGAGCGCCCTTATCGCGCGCCAAGGCGGCGAGGCAGTGTGTTCCGCCGGGGAGTCGCCTGATGTTGCTCGCTACCGTCTGATGCTGCCGGTCTCCGAGCCCGGGTCGGCGCTGGACATCCCGCCGGCACAGGAAGGCCGCCCGGAATTCTACGATTTCGACTTGTTCCACCGGCCGGGACAGAGCGCCGAGATCGACCAATGCCAGCTCTCGAAACTCAACTACACGGTGTTCGATACCGAGACCACAGGGCTGGATCCTGCCGCCGGCGATGAGATCATCTCCATCGGCGCCTTGCGCATCGTCAATGGCCGTCTGCTGCAGCGGGAGAGCTTCGACCAGCTGATCCAGCCGCGTGGCGCATTGAGCGCCGGGTCGATTGCGATTCACGGCATCACGCACGCCATGCTCAATGGCCAGCCACCGATCGAAACCGTGCTGCCGCAGTTCCACCGTTTCGCCGCTGACACCGTGCTTGTCGCGCATAACGCCGCGTTCGACATGAAGTTCCTGCAAATGCTGGAGGCAAGAACCGGCACGGCCTTCACGCAGCCGGTCCTCGATACGCTGCTGCTATCGCAAGTGATCCACCCCCATCAGGCTGAGCACACGCTGGAGGCGATCGCCGGCCGTCTCGGCGTGGCGATTATCGGCCGCCATACCGCGCTGGGCGACGCGATCGTCACCGGCGAGGTCTTTCTCAAGATGACCCCCTTGCTCGCGGAAATAGGCATCTGCACCCTGAAGGAGGCACGCGATGCCGCGCAACAGACCCACTATGCGCGGATCCGGTACTGAGGAATCGTCCATGAGTGATCCGCCCACGATCCATCCCGACGCCGCATTCGACCCGACCGGCGTCGAGGCCGGCGCGTTCACGCGCGACATCGAGGGGGCCAGGCTCCGCATCGCCGGCGCGCAGGACGAGGGTGGCCTGCAGCGGGCAGCCGCGGAGATTCGATCGCTATGGCATCGCATGGCGGGCCAGGCGGCAGCCGAGCCGCTCACCCGGTTCATCTCGACGCTCAACGATGCGTTGACGCGGCGCGTGATCGATCTCGCTTGTGCCGGGGAGGATATGGAGAGTATGCGCTGGTGCTGGATCGCCCTCGGCAGCGAAGGCCGTCAGGAACAGACGCTGTCGAGCGACCAGGACAACGGGATGATCCTGGCGGGCAGCGGCGGGGCAGAGGCAATGCGCGACCGGATGCTGCCGCTGGCGCTGCGCATTAACGAAGCGCTCGATGCTTGCGGGTTCCCGCTGTGCACCGGCCAGATCATGGCGAGCAATCCGCAGTGGTGCCTCGACCTTCATGAATGGCGGGAGCGCTTCGCGAGCTGGATCATCGAAGGTGATCCGCTGGCGTTGCTTAACGCCACTATCTTCTTCGACTTGCGGCCGCTTTACGGCGCCGACGATCTGGCACAGGCGTTGACGGGTTGGCTCGCGCAGATGGCGCCGGACAACCCGCGCTTCCTGTTCCAGATGACCACGAATGCACTGCGGCGCAAAGTACCGCTTGGCTTGCTGCGCGACTTCGTGGTGCCGAAGAGCGGCGAGTTCGCCGGAACGATCGATTTGAAGCTGGACGCCGCCACGCTGTTCATCGATGCGGCCCGCATCTACGGTCTGGCTTGCGGCGCCCGCGCCAGCAATACGGCCGATCGCCTCAGGCGGGCCGGCGAGGCGGGACGCCTGGAGCCGCAGGATGTGCAAGCGTGGATCCTCGCTTTCGATTGCATCCAGATGTTGCGCCTGAAGACACAGCAGCGCTGCTTCGAGCGCGGCATGGCCATGCACAATCATGTGGCCCCGAACGAACTGGAGGCGGGCGAGCGGCGCGCATTGCTCGACGCCTTGCGCCAGGCCCGTGCATTGCAAAAGCACCTGGCACTGGATTACCTGGACTCCCGCCAGGGCATCTGATCCCGCCGGTGCCGGCACCGGGTACGGCAGCGTACCGACTTCAAAGGCGATTGCGTGCACCGTTTGGTGAATGCCTTGAGCCTCTTGTCTCAATGAGTGAGGCAGCGGATGGCGCGGCGTGGCCCCATGCGCAATATGCACGCAGGAGTATGATATGCAATCCATTGAATCGGTTCTCCACGAACACCGCCTGTTCCCGCCGCCCGCAGATCTTGCGGCACATGCGTCTATCTCCGGCATGGATGCGTACAAGACGCTCGTCGCCGAAGCTGAAGGCGACTACAACGGCTTCTGGGGGCGTCTCGCGCGCGAGACGCTGACATGGAAGGCGCCTTTCTCCAAAGTCCTGGACGAGTCGAACGCGCCCTTCTACACGTGGTTCGAGGATGGCGAGCTGAACGCCTCATACAACTGTCTCGATCGCCATGTCGAGGCCGGCAACGGCAAGCGCGTTGCCATCGTCTTCGAAGCCGACGATGGCACCGTGGCCACCGTCACCTACCAGGATCTCCTGCAACGCGTGTGCCGCTTCGCGAACGCGCTCAGGAAGCGTGGCGTGAAGAAGGGCGACCGCGTCGTGATCTACCTGCCGATGTCGGTGGAGGGCGTGGTCGCCATGCAGGCGTGCGCGCGAATCGGCGCGACGCATTCGATTGTGTTCGGCGGCTTCTCGGCGAAATCGCTGCACGAACGGCTTGTGGATGTGGGTGCCGTTGCGCTTGTCACCGCGGATGAACAGATGCGCGGCGGGAAGGCCCTGCCGCTGAAGAACATCGCGGACGAGGCCCTCGCGCTGGGCGGCTGCGAAGCCGTGAAGAGCGTGATCGTGTACCAGCGCACGGGCGGCAAGATACAGTGGAACGCGGATCGCGACCTGTGGATGCATGAACTGGCGCAAGCCGAGGCCGGCACCTGTGAACCGGAATGGGTTGGCGCCGAGCATCCGCTCTTTATCCTGTACACCTCCGGTTCGACCGGCAGGCCGAAAGGGGTCCAGCACAGCACCGGCGGCTTTTTGCTGTGGGCCGCGCAGACCATGAAATGGACCTTCGACTGGAAGCCGGCGGATGTGTTCTGGTGTACCGCCGACATCGGTTGGATCACCGGCCACAGCTATATCGCCTATGGCCCGCTCGCGGTCGGGGGCACCCAGGTGATGTTCGAGGGCGTGCCGACTTACCCGAACGCGGGCCGCTTCTGGGACATGATCGCGAAGCACAAGGTCACGGTCTTCTATACCGCGCCAACCGCCATCCGTTCGCTCATCAAGGCAGCGGCTGTCGACAAAAATGTGCATCCGTCGAACTATGACCTGTCGTCGCTGCGCATCCTTGGCACCGTCGGCGAGCCGATCAATCCGGAAGGGTGGATGTGGTACTACACGAACATCGGCGGCGCGCGCTGCCCGATTCTCGATACCTGGTGGCAGACCGAGACGGGCGGGCACATGATCTCGCCGCTGCCCGGCGCGACGCCGCTTGTGCCGGGCTCGTGCACGCTGCCGCTGCCGGGCATCATGGCGGCGGTCGTCGATGAAACCGGGCAGGACGTGCCTGCCGGCCAGGGCGGGATCCTGGTGATCAAGCGCCCGTGGCCCGCGATGCTGCGCACCATCTGGGGCGACCCCGAGCGCTATAAGTCGAGCTACTTCCCGGATGAGCTTGGCGGCAAGCTGTACCTTGCCGGCGATGGCGCCGTCTGTGACCCTGAGACGGGCTATTTCACGATCATGGGGCGCATCGACGATGTGCTCAATGTGTCTGGCCACCGGCTCGGCACCATGGAGATCGAGTCGGCGCTGGCTGCGAATGTGCTTGTGGCCGAGGCTGCCGTGGTCGGTCGGCCGGACGAGGTCACCGGCGAAACCGTTATCGCGTTCGTGGTGCTGAAGGGGCCGCGCCCCGAGGGCGAAGGAGCGGAGAAGATCGCAAACGAGTTGCGGGCGTGGGTGAGCAAGGAGATCGGACCGATTGCGAAACCGAAGGACATTCGATTTGGTGACAACTTGCCGAAGACGCGTTCGGGCAAGATCATGCGCCGGCCGCTGCGCTCGCTAGCGAAGGGCGAGGAGATCACGCAAGATGTGTCGACGCTTGAGAATCCAGCGATTCTCGAGCAGCTCCGCTGAGCCGAAGCGGAGCCGCATGCCGTGTCATGCGACGCCTGACGACGGGACTCGCGGACTTGGAGCCGCGTCTCCCGCTCGTATCGGTCCTGCGCCGAGCACAGCGGCTGACACGCGACCTGGAACTGGGCGCCGTTGGCGTTGCCCTGGTACTCGATCTGCTGGACGAGATCGATTCGCTCCGGGCGAGACTGCGGCGCGCGAACCTGGCTTGATTGGTGCCTTCGACTGGACAACTGGTGCGTCGCTCAGATAATTCCGCCAGACGGTACGCTTGCGGACAGCATTTGTGCCCGGAACAGGCTATAAAACGAATGTACGAGGCGCGCACGCCGCAACAGACCAAAGTCGGCACGGGATTTTTCGGAAGATGTCCGGCGTTGCGCCCCGCCAGTTTCTACCCCCGGATTGTGGGGCGGGCGATATCCACAGATTGACGAAGGGGCTGCCGATGACGACGAACCGGGGCGCGGTCGCCGCGGTCGTCGCGGTTCGAGGCAGCGTCGTCGACGTGCGCTTCGCGGCACGATTGCCGCCGATACGCACGTTGCTCCGTGCCGGGCCCGATGGTCGGATCGCCATGGAAGTCCTGGCGCAACTCGATGGCCAACACGTGCGCTGTATTGCGCTGACCTCCACCCAGGGGCTGGCGCGAGGCATGGCCGTGCAGGACACGGGCGCGCCCTTGCAAGCACCAGTCGGCGCGAGCATTTTGTCGCGCATGTTCGATGTATTCGGCAATCCCATTGACCAACTGCCAGTGCCGCGCAATGTTCAATGGCGCTCGGTGCACCGGACGCCGCCGCCGCTAGCCCGGCGCTCCACGCAGTCGGTGGTCTTCGAGACCGGCATCAAGGCCATCGACGTCCTGCTGCCGCTGGAAACCGGAGGCAAGGCGGGTCTGTTCGGTGGCGCGGGTGTCGGCAAGACGGTGCTGCTCACCGAGTTGATCCACAACATGGTCGGGCACCACCAGGGCGTGAGCCTCTTCTGCGGCATCGGTGAGCGTTGCCGCGAGGCGCAGGAGCTCTACCAAGACATGCGGGAAGCGGGCGTCCTGCCGGACATGGTGATGGTTTTCGGCCAGATGAACGAACCGCCAGGTGCGCGCTTCCGCGCTGGCCACGCGGCGCTGACGATGGCCGAGTACTTCCGCGACGACGAGCATCGCGACGTGCTGCTGCTGATCGACAACATCTTTCGTTTTATCCAGGCCGGCTCGGAGGTGTCGGGCCTGATGGGGCAGATGCCTTCGCGGCTGGGCTATCAGCCGACGATGGGCACGGAGCTGTCGGGGCTGGAAGAGCGCATCGCTAACACCGATACCGGTGCCATCACGTCGATCCAGGCTGTCTATGTGCCGGCGGATGACTTCACTGACCCGGCGGCGGTGCACACCTTTTCGCACCTGTCGGCGTCCATCGTCCTGTCGCGCAAGCGCGCGAGCGAAGGCCTCTACCCGGCCGTGGATCCGCTCCAATCGAACTCGAAGATGGCCACGCCGGGCATCGTCGGCACGCACCACTACCAGCTGGCGCAGGACATCCGGCGTACGCTGGCGCAGTACGCGGAACTCAAGGACATCATCGCGATGCTGGGGCTCGAACAACTCTCGCCAGCCGACCGTAACGTGGTCGCCCGCGCGCGCCGGCTGGAACGCTTCCTGACGCAGCCGTTCTTCACGACCGAACAGTTCACCGGCATCAAGGGCAAAACCGTCAGCCTGGCGGATTCGCTTGACGGTTGCGAGTGCATCCTGCGCGACGAGTTCAAGGACTATCCAGAAAGCGCGCTGTACCTGATCGGGCCGATTGCCGAAGCGAAAGGCAAGCCGGCGCCGGCCGCGCCTGCACCTCCGGAGGTGGCCCATGCTGCCAAATCGCATGCATCTTGAGGTCCTGCTGCCCTATCGGATCTTCATGCGGAAGATGGACGTCTCGCGCATCGTGGCAGAGACCGCCGAGGGCTCGTTCGGTTTGCTGCCTAACCGCCTCGACTGCGTCGCGTCGCTCACACCCGGCATCCTGATCTTCGAGACGACGGCGGATGGCGAGGTGTTCATCGCGGTCGACCAAGGCGTGCTGGTCAAGACCGGCCTCGATGTGCGCGTGTCGGTGCGCCGCGCGATGGCCGGCGCCGACCTGGCCCGGCTGCGCGACACCGTGCAGAGCGAGTTCCTGGCTCAGGACGAGCAGGCACGCAGCCTGCGCGCGGTCATGACCAAGCTGGAGACGGGCTTCCTGGCCCGCTTCGCCAGACTTCGCCATGACTGAGCCACCCCGCGTCCCGCCTCCAAAGCCTGCGGCCACGCTCGCCAGTGAGGTGGAGGCCAAGGCGCGGCGCAAGCTCAGGGCCCGGCGCCAGGGTACGCCGGGCGTATGGTTCGGGCTGGGCATGATGGGGCTGGTCGGCTGGTCGGTGGTGGTGCCGACGCTGCTCGGCGCGGCGTTGGGGATCTGGCTGGACAAGCACCATCCGGGCGGGCATTCGTGGACGCTGGCTCTATTGGTGGCCGGCCTTGTGATCGGCTGCTTCAACGCATGGCACTGGGTCGCCAAGGAGGATCGGGCCATGCATCGGGACGCGGAGGAACATGAACATGCAGATGAATGACGCGGCGGCGTTGCTGCTTGCAGGACTGGCGGGCTGTGCGCTCGGCGGCTTTTTCTTCGGCAGCCTGTGGTGGACGGTGCGGCAGACCCTGACCCTATCGTCCGGGCGCTCGGCGCTGTGGCACCTGGGCAGCCTGCTGCTGCGCATGGGCGTCGCGCTGATCGGCTTTTATGCCATCGGCGCGGGGCGATGGGAGCGTCTGGCCGCATGCCTGGCTGGCTTCGTCATGGCACGCATGGTCGTGATGTGGATGGCACGCGAGTGGGCGGATCGCCGTGCGCCAACGGTCAAGGAGGCCGGCCATGCGCCTCAGCCCTGACGAGTGGATCCTCTGGCAGCATGGCTTCGTCAAGCTCAACGGCACCATTTTGTTCACTTGGGTGCTGATGGTCGTGCTGTCGCTCGGCGCGTGGCTGATCACGCGCCACCTCTCGTCGGGCCACGTTCGTTCGCGCTGGCAGAACCTGCTCGAGATCGTCGTGACCGGCATCGAGCAGCAGATCGCGCAGGTCGGCCTGCGCCAACCCCGCAGGTACCTTGTTTTCCTGGGCACGCTGTTCCTGTTCGTCGCCGCGGCAAGCTTGTTCACCATCGTCCCCGGCTTTGAACCGCCGACTGGCTCGCTGTCCACGACGCTGGCGCTCGCGCTGTGCGTGTTCGTGGCGGTGCCGCTATACGGCATCCGTGACCAGGGGCTGCGCGGCTACCTGAAGTCCTATCTGGAGCCGACCGTGATGATGCTGCCGTTCAACATTATCAGCGAGCTCTCGCGCACGCTGGCCCTTGCCGTGCGGCTGTTCGGCAACATGATGAGCGGGGCGATGATCCTGGCCATCCTGCTGACCATCACGCCGTTCCTCTTCCCCATCGTGATGACCGCGCTCGGCCTGCTCACCGGCATGGTGCAGGCCTACATCTTCAGCATCCTGGCCGCGGTCTATCTGGCGGCGGCGACGCATACCATCGAGACGCAGCCAGGCCCACCATCGGAAACAGCAACCTGAACCCACCAAGGACGCAGCCATGGACAGCCTGACAATCATCGCGGTGGCATCGATTGCCATCGCCGGTCTCACCACCGGCTTCGGTTGCATGGGGCCGGCGCTGGCGGAAGGCCGTGCGGTTGCGACCGCGTTGACGGCGCTGGCGCAGCAGCCAGATGCGTCCGCCACGATTACGCGCACGCTCTTTGTCGGCCTGGCGATGATCGAGTCGACTGCGATCTACTGCTTCGTCGTCTCGATGATCGTGATCTTCGCCAATCCGTTCTGGAACGCCGCCATCGCCCGCGCCGCGGCCAGGTGAATCATGCTGATCGACTGGTTCACCGTTGGCGCGCAGGCGCTTAACTTCGTCATCCTGGTCTGGCTGCTGAAGCGGTTTCTCTACCAGCCGGTGCTCGATGCCATCGACGCACGGGAGGGCCGGATCGCCAGGCAGATCGCCGACGCCAATGCGAAAGAGGCCGGCGCGCAAGCGCAGCGCGATGCGTTCCAGCAGCGCAGCGAAGCGTTCGACCGCGAGCGCGCCGCACTGATGGAGCAAGCCACCAGCGATGCCGAGGCCGAACGGCAGCGCCTGCTCGATGCCGCGCGCAAGGCGGCGGACGACCTCAGCGCGAAGCGGCGGGATGCGCTGCGCAGCGAGGCTGTGCGACTGGACCGGGCTCTCGGCGACCAGGCCCGGCGCGAGGTGTTTGCCATCGCGCGCCGGGCGCTCGCGGATCTCGCCTCAGGGAGCCTTGAGGAGCGCATGGCAGACGTCTTCGTACGGCGCTTGCACGCGCTCGATGCGCCGGTGAAAGCCAGCCTAGCCGCCGTAATCAGGATGCCGGCTGCGCACGCCGTGGTGCGCAGCGCGTTCGCGTTACCGGACGCACAGCGCGCGGCCATCCAGTCGGCGCTAGACGAAATCCTGGGGGCCAGCCTCCCGGTGCGGTTCGACACCGCCTCCGAACTCGTGGGCGGAATCGAACTCGTCGCGGGCGGCCAGAAGGTCGCCTGGAGCATCGATCACTATCTCAGCTCGCTGGAGCACGCCGTGAGCGAGTTGCTGAACCCGGAGGACGCGGTTTTGCAAGCAGAGCACGCCGAGGCCGGGCCGAAGCGCACGGCGACCGAACCATGAGCGCTGCTCCCACGCCCTCTCAAGCCGCTATCGAGCGCGCGTTTGCCGCGATGCGCGAGGCGCGGTGCAAGTTCGCGCCGGCACTGCTACCGGAGGAAGTGGGCACGATCATCAGCGTGGCGACCGGTGTCGCCCAGGTCTCGGGCATTCCAGGTGTCGGCTTTGACGAACTGGTGCGCTTCCCGGGAGACGTGTTCGGCATCGCGTTCAACGTCGACCAGGACCAGGTCGGTGTCGTGCTGCTTGATGACTATTGGCGGCTGAGCGCGGGCGATCAGGTTCGGCGCACTGGCCGTGTCATGGATGTGGCCGTTGGAGAGGGTCTCCTGGGGCGCGTGGTCGACCCGCTTGGCCGCCCGCTCGATGGCCTGGGGCCACCGGCGTCCAGCGCGCGGCTGCCGATCGAGCGGCCGGCCGCGGCCATCATGGAGCGCGCTGCCGTCAGGGTGCCGCTGCAAACCGGCGTGAAGGTCATCGACGCGCTGCTCCCGATCGGGCGCGGCCAGCGTGAACTGATCCTCGGCGATCGCCAGACCGGCAAGACCGCCATCGCCATCGACACCATCCTGAACCAGCGTGGCCAGGGCGTCGTATGCGTGTATTGCGCAATCGGCCAACGTGCCTCCGCTGTCGCGAAGGCCGTGGCGACCCTGCGCGCCCAGGGCGCGATGGCGTACACTATCGTGGTCGTTACCGAAGGCAATCAACCGCCCGGGCTGGCCTACATCGCGCCGTATGCGGCCACCAGCATCGCGGAGTACTTCATGGAAGGCGGACGGGACGTGCTGATCGTCTACGACGATCTCACCCAGCACGCCCGCGCTTACCGGGAGCTTTCGCTGCTGCTGCGTCGGCCGCCGGGCCGCGAAGCCTTTCCGGGCGACATCTTCTACATCCATTCGCGCCTGCTGGAGCGGGCCACGCATCTGAGCGCCGAGCGTGGAGGCGGATCGCTGACCGCGCTGCCGATCATCGAGACCGAGGCGCAGGATATGTCGGCCTATATCCCGACCAACCTGATTTCCATCACCGACGGGCAGGTCTATCTGTCGCCCACGCTGTTCGAACTGGGTGTGCTGCCCGCCGTGGACGTCGGCAAGTCCGTGTCACGCGTCGGCGGCAAGGCGCAGCGCGGCAGCTTTCGTGCCGTGGCGGCAGACCTCAAGCTTGCCTACGCGCAATTCGAGGAACTCGAGACGTTCTCCAGGTTCGGTGCCCGGCTCGATGACGACAGCCGCCAATCCATTGCGCACGGACAGCGCATCCGTGCCTGCCTTCAGCAGCCGCAATCGGATCCGGTCCCGGTGCCCGCGCAAATTGCCATCCTGCGGGCATTGACGGCGGGCCTCTTCGATACCGTGCCGCTGGAGCGGATGCCGGAGGCCGAGCGTGCCGTTCGAGCAGCGGCGGGCAGCATCCTACTCGCGGTAGCTGCCCGCTTCGAGGACGCGGGCAAGCCGAGCGAGGAGGACGGGCAGGCGGTCATCGCGCTTGCGCGCGCCGCCCTCGCGCAGTTACAGGCCGGCGCGCAGGCTGACATTGCAATCGAGCCACCAGCTCAACGCATCGCAGCGGTGAACGCTGCGAATCCCGCCGCATCGGGGGCTCAGACATGAGTGAATCGACGGCCATGCTGCAGCATCAGATCGGCAGCGCCTCGGACCTGCAATCCGTCGTGCGGACCATGCGCGCGCTGGCGGCTTCCAGCATCAGCCAGTACGAGCGGTCCGTGCTGGCGCTGGCCGATTACCGCCTTGCGGTGAACCTGGGCCTGGGTGCATGCCTTCGGCTGGTTGAATCCACCACATCGACACGGCTGGACGGCCGGCCCGCAGCCACGGGAGCCGTCGGTGCCATCGTGTTCGGCTCCGACCAGGGTCTGGTGGGTCAGTTCAACGAGGTGATCGTCGATCACGTGCTCAAGACGCTGCTGCCACTGCCTGGCAAGCGAGCGGTCTGGGCTGTCGGCGAGCGGGTTCGTGCACGTCTGGTGGAGGCGGGCGTCGCCGTGACGGGCACCTATGCGGTACCGAATTCGATCGAGGCCATCGCCCCGCTCGTCGACCGGCTCCAGGTCGATACGGAAACGCACCGAAGCCAGGGGTCGCAACCACGTATCCACGTCTTCTATAACCGGCCGAAGCCAGGAGGCCTCTACCAGCCGGGGGACCAGCGCCTGCTGCCGCTTGACGCGCAATGGGAAGCGGACCTGGTGGCGCCGCGCTGGCCAACGCCGAACCCGCCCGAAGTGATGGGCCGCGGCACCACGGCGCTGCGCGCACTGATCCGCGAGCACCTCTTCATCTCCCTGTTCCGTGCTTGCGCCGAATCGCTGGCGAGCGAGAACGCCAGCCGCCTGGCGGCGATGGAACGTGCCGACAAGAACATCGACGAGCTGCTCGCCAGCCTTCGCGGCAGGTTTCAACGCCAGCGTCAAGGTTCGATCGACGAGGAACTGTTCGATGTGACGGCCGGGTACGAAGCATTGTCGAATGGAGAGCCCGTTCACGGCCGCCAGGCCTCGATGATTACCTTGAGCGCTCGTGTGTCCGCGGCGTTTCCGAAAGTCTCGTAGGCATCCAAGATTTGATCGAGCTTGAAGCGATGCGTGATCAGGAGCTTCGGGTCAATCTTGTGGGACCGCACGGTGCTTAGCAGCATTGGCGTGCTGATGGTGTCGACAAGCCGCGTAGTGATGGTGATGTTGCGATCCCACAAGTGTTCCAGATGGAGATCCACCTTCTTCCCGTGCACGCCGATATTGGCGATGGTGCCACCCGGCGCGATTATGTCTTCGCACAGTTCGAAGGTCGCTGGAATGCCGACAGCCTCGATAGCGGTGTCCACGCCACGCTCGCCCGTTAGCTTCCTCACCATTTCCCTGGCCTTGCCGCCGGTGCCGTTGACCACGGCTGACGCGCCGAAGCGCTTCGCCACCTCCAGGCGGTGTTCGTCGAGATCGATCATGATGATCTCGGCCGGCGAGTAGAACTGGGCGGTGAGCAGGGCGGCCAACCCGATTGGCCCGGCACCAATGATGGCCACGGTACTTCCGGGCTGGACCTTCCCATTGAGAACGCCGCACTCGAAGCCAGTGGGCAGGATGTCGCTCAGCATTACGAGGGCCTCTTCGTCCGCGTTGTCCGGGATGCGATATAGGCTCGTATCCGCATAGGGGATGCGGACGAATTCAGCCTGCGTGCCGTCGATGGTATTTCCGAGGATCCAGCCGCCGCTGGTGCAATGCGAGTACATGAGCTTGCGGCAATAGGTGCACTTGCCGCAGGCGCTGATGCAGGAGATCAAGACCCGGTCTCCGACCTTGAATGCTTCGACGGCCGGGCCGGCCTCCTCGACCACGCCCACGCCCTCATGACCCAGGACGCGGCCCGGCAGACAGCTTGGAACGTCGCCCTTGAGAATGTGCAAGTCCGTGCCGCAGATTGTCGTCTTGCTGATCCGGACCACCGCGTCGGTGGGCGCCATGATGGTGGGCTTCGGCCGATCCTCCAGCGCTTTCTTCGCCGGGCCGAGATAGACAAGTGCTTTCATTCTTCGATCCTGATCATGTTGGTCCTGGCGCGGACGGCCGACGGGGATGGTTCCGCGCGCGACCTTTGCGAGCACCAGCGAACCGACGGTTCGGGCACAGCCGACACGGTGCCTGCAACTTGCCTGCAACGGAGATGGAAGTCGGTACGCTGCCGTACCGGTTTTCATGAGAACCGGTACGGCAGGCACAGCGATCTTCTAGGTCGGGGTACGCGACCGTACCGATTTCCATGGCTGTTTCACGCAAGATGTTTCTGTGTCCTGGCGTGCGAAATCGCCTTGATGAAAATGGATTAAGGTGATTCAAGAGAGTCGTCAAGCCGGAAATAGAGATGGATCAATCAGACCAATTGCAGAAGCGAGGGTTGATCATTTCGGATGTACTTGCAGAAGTACAGGACGGTGACTCAGCCGGAAATCGAATGGAGACCGTTGTGACGCACATCGACCCTTTCAACTTCGGACTCGAGAAGGACAGCGCGAACTATGTTCCGCTGTCCCCCCTTAGCTTCCTGGAACGGGCTGCCTTCGTTTACCCGGACCGCATCGCCATGATTCACGGGGAATGGCGCATCACGTGGAAAGAATGCTACCGCCGCTGCCGGCGCCTGGCCTCCGCGCTCAACAAGCGCGGTGTCGGAGTTGGCGATACGGTGGCGCTGATGGCACCCAACGTGCCGGCCATGTACGAAGCGCACTTCGCGGTACCGATGATCGGTGCTGTATTGAATACCCTGAATCTTCGCCTCGACGCGGAAGCCATTGGGTTTATGCTGCAGCATGGCGAGGCGAAGGTCCTGATCACCGACCGCGAGTACTCGGCAACCATCGAGCACGTGCTTCCAATGCTCGAGGAGCGGCCGCTGGTCATCGACATCGATGACCCTGAATATCAAGGTGGGAAGCTACTCGGCGAAATGGATTATGAAGCGTTCCTCCTCGAAGGGGACGCGGACTTCGCGTGGTCGCTCCCCGCGGATGAATGGGATGCCATAGCGCTGAACTACACATCCGGCACCACCGGCAACCCGAAAGGTGTGGTCTACCACCATCGCGGCGCCTATCTCAACGCGATATCGAACATCCTGTCCTGGGGCATGCCGCACCATGCGGTGTATCTGTGAACGCTTCCCATGTTTCACTGCAATGGCTGGTGCTTTCCCTGGACCATGGCGGCCAACGCCGGCGTCAATGTGTGCCTGCGGCGGGTGGATACAAAGGCGATATTCGATGCGATCAAGCGTCACAAGGTCACGCACTTCTGTGCCGCGCCCATCGTGCACAGCATGCTGATCAATGCGCCGGAAGAGATGCGCAGCGGCATCGAGCAAAAGGTTTACGCCTTTATCGCCGGCGCCGCGCCACCGGCCTCGGTCATCGAGGGCATGGAGCGGATCGGCTTCGACATTACGCACGTCTACGGGTTGACCGAGACCTACGGCCCCGCCTCGGTATGTGCCAAGCAAGAAAGCTGGAGCGCACTGCCTCTGGAGCAGCGTGCCGAGCTCAATGGCCGCCAGGGCGTGCGGGCGCCGATGCAGGAAGGCATGACGGTCATGGATCCGACAAGCATGAAGCCCGTACCATGGGATGGCGAGACCATGGGCGAGATCATGTTCCGCGGCAACTTGACCATGAAGGGCTATCTCAAGAACCCCCATGCGACGGAGAAGGAGTTTGCCGGCGGCTGGTTCCATAGCGGCGATCTGGCGGTGGTCCACGCCGATGGCTACGTCAAGATCAAGGACCGCTCGAAGGATGTGATCATTTCGGGCGGTGAAAACATTTCCTCGCTCGAAGTGGAGGATGTCCTCTACCGCCATGCCGCCGTGATAGGCGCTGCGGTGGTGGCGCGCCCCGACGAGAAATGGGGAGAGGTTGCATGCGCCTTTATCGAACTCAAGGAGGGCGGACAGGCCACGGAGCGCGAGATCATCGACTTCTGCCGCGAACGGATGGCGCGTTTCAAAGTACCGAAGACGGTTATCTTCGGCCCATTGGCAAAGAGCGCGACCGGCAAGATTCAGAAGTTCATTTTGCGCGAACAGGTAAAGGCACTCGAGCGTTGAACCTGGCATATGAAGGACACCAAGATGACCACGTACGTGGCACCCATACGCGACATGCTTTTCGCGATGAACGAATTGGCGGGTCTGGCCGAGATCACCGCGCTGCCGGGCAACGAGGAAGCCACACCCGAGGTTGTGGAATCGATCCTCCTCGAGGCGGCGAAATTTGCGACGGAGGTGCTCGCGCCCATAAACGCCCAGGGCGGTCGCCAGGGCAGTGCGTGCACGGATGGAGTGGTAACGACAGCGGACGGATTCAAGGCGGCCTACGGCCAGTTCATCGAGAACGGCTGGAACGCCATGCCCGCGAGTCCCGACTTCGGTGGCATGGGCCTTCCTTCGCTGGTGTCCACCCCGGTGCTTGAGATGTGGAAGGCTTCCAACATGGCCTTCTCTTTGTGCCAGATGCTGACGCTGGGCGCCGTGGCGGCGATCGCGCATCATGGCTCTGCGCGGGACCAGCAACGCTACCTGCCGAAGATGGTCTCGGGCGAATGGACCGGCACCATGAATCTCACCGAGCCGCAGGCTGGCTCGGACCTCTCCGCGATCCGCACCAAGGCCGAACCCGAGGGTGACCACTACCGCATCACCGGCACGAAGATCTTCATCACCTGGGGCGAGCATGACATGGCGGAGAACATCATCCACATGGTGCTTGCACGCCTGCCCGACGCGCCCGAGGGCACGAAGGGGATTTCGCTGTTTGTCGTCCCCAAGTTCCTGGTGAAACCGGATGGCAGCCTGGGCCAGCGCAACGACCTGACGTGCGCGTCCATCGAGCACAAGATGGGCATCCACGCCAGTCCCACCGCGGTCATGGTTTTTGGGGAGAACGAGGGCGCCATCGGTTACCTTGTGGGAGAGGCGAACCGCGGCATTGGATACATGTTCACGATGATGAACCACGCCCGCCTCAACGTCGGCCTGGAAGGCGTGGCCATTTCTGAGCGTGCCTACCAGCAGGCGTTGGGCTACGCACGGGAACGCGTGCAAAGCCGCCCCATCGGGGCGACATCCGGCCCGCCCGTACCCATCATCCGGCATCCCGATGTGCGCCGCATGCTGATGAGCATGAAAGCCCGCATCGAGGCGATGCGGGCACTGGCCTATTTCACCGCCGCCCAGATGGATAAGGCGCATTCCCATCCGGATGCGACCGAACGCCAGAAGTGCCAGGCGCTGACGGATCTCCTGACACCCGTGGTCAAAGGCTGGTGCACGGAAAACGCGCTCGACATCACGTCGCTCGGCATTCAAGTGCACGGCGGGGTCGGATTCATCGAAGAGACCGGCGCCTGCCAGCATATGCGCGATGCGCGCATCACTACCATCTACGAGGGTACGACTGGCATCCAGGCCAACGACCTGATCGGGCGCAAGGTGGCGCGCGAGCGGGGTGCCACGCTGAACGTCCTGCTCGGCGAGATGAACGAGACCTTGGCTGCGCTCGAAGCTGCGGGCGGCAAGGAACTCCATGGCATCGCGGCATCCTTGCAGCGCGGCACGGTAGCGCTGGAGAAGGCAACCGACTGGCTGCTCGCGACCTACGATCGCGAGCCCGCCCGTGCGGCAGCCGGCGCGGTGCCTTACCTGATGCTATTCGGCACGGTCGTGGGAGGCTGGCTGATGGCCCGCGCCGCATTGATCGCCAAGGCGAAGCTGGCGGAGCCCGACGCAGGATCCTACCGGGCCAAGATGGTCACGGCACATTTCTATGCGGAGCACGTATTGCCGCTGGCACAGGCTTACCGCGAGGCGATTGTCAACGGTGCCAGTTCGGTACTCGCGCTGGACGAAACGCTGTTCTGACCTCGACCTGTTCACGGGAGGCAGAAGGAAGGAACGAGGTCAACGGCTATGACACCGAAGACCTCTCAATCGATGGCCGGTCGCGCTGACCGCAGAAGTGTCTGGGGAGTATCTGAAATGCATGCCTCGCCAAACGTCACAGAGACGAAAATTCTGATGTCCGACCCCACCGCGCTGGGTGTCTTCGGATTGGCCATGGTGACCTTCGTGGCGGCGTCCCAGAAGATGGGATGGACTACCGGCGTCACCTATCTCATCCCTTGGGCATTGTTCCTGGGATCCGTCGCGCAGATCTGGGCATCGTTCGTTGATTTCAAGAAGAACAACTATTTCGGCGCGATTGTGCTGGGCGCGTACGGTTTGTTCTGGATTGCAGTCGCAATGCACTGGGCGATCAGCCTAGGTTGGTTCGGCGCTGTCGGCGACAAGGCGGATCCCAGGCAGCTTGCCTTCGCCTGCTTCGGCTATACGATCTTCTCGCTGTTTATCATGGTCGCCGCGTTCGAGGCGAACAAGGTGTTCGCGGCCATCCTGGTGCTGATCAATATTCTGCTGCCCTCGCTGGGGCTGTCGATACTGGACATCCACCGAGGCTTGTTCTCCCAGCTTGCCGCCTATTCCGAACTGCTCATTTCGTTCCTGGGCTTGTACTGCGCCGGCGCCGTGTTCCTAAACACCTACTTTGGCCGGGTGCTCCTGCCGCTAGGGAAGCCTTTCGGCTTTATCGAGAAGGGCGCGGGGGGACAACGCAAGGGCGCGTTGCAAGCGGCGGATATCCCCGTCCTGCCCAAGGCCGCGTAACGCAGGAGTCATGAACGTACTCGACGGCTACGACTATGAGGATTTTGGAACCGGGCATGACCGCCACCTTCCCCAGGACGATCACGGAGGCGGACATCGTCCTGTTCGCCGCCGTCTCGGGCGACAACAACGCGGTGCACATCAACGAGGAATTCGCCCGGACCACCCAGTTCAAGGGGCGGATTGCCCATGGCATGCTGACCGCCAGCGTGATCTCGGCGGCGATCATCGCCGCTGCCAGCCTGCGAACCCGCAACGATCCCATTCAACGGGAGACAAACATGACTACCGAAACCAACCCCTTCGCCGACGTGACCAAGATGATTCAGCAATTCAAGATCCCCGGGCTTGACATGTCGCCGATCATCGAGTCGCGGCGCAAGGACATGGAAGCGCTAGCCGAGAGCAACAAGGTCGCCTATGAGGCGATGCAGGCAATGGCACAGAAGCAAACCGAGATCCTGACCCGGACCATGCAGGGAATTCAGGACTTTGCCAAGGCCCAGGCCGGCGGCGCTGGCTCGATCGACCCTGCCAAGCAGGCGGAGATGATTGGCGTGGCTTACCAGACGGCGCTGACCGATATGAAGGATCTCGCGGAGATGGCACGCAGGTCGCAGGTCGATGCGCTGGCTACCATCACGCAGCGGGCCACGCAGCATATGGAGGAGATGAAGAAGTTGATGCAGCCCAAGTAGGCCAGGCATGGACGCGCCGGCCGAGGGCCGCCACGGCACCCGACACCATGGAGAAAACAATGGCATCGCCCCACAAGGTTCCTGACGAATATATTCAGGGTTTCATCAAGTCGGGACAGAGCCTGTGGCAGGCCATGATGCTTAACCCAGCCGCACAGGTCCCCGGCTCCGGCGCTCCATCTGCGCAGTCCGGCGCCGGACCGTTCGCGGATCTGCAATTGAACTATTTCCAGCAGCAGTTCGCGCTATGGACGCGGATGATAGCCAACCTGGCCGGTCAACTGCCCGACGCGGTGGTCGCGCCCGAGCGGGGCGACCGCCGCTTCAGCGCCGTCGAATGGCGCGACAATCCCGCCTACAGCCTGCTCAAGCAAAGTTACCTGCTCAACGCCAGACTAGCCGGCGACATGGTCGAGGCCGCGGCGCTTGACGAGCCCACCAAGCAACGGCTGCGCTTCTACACGCGCCAGTTCATCGACTCGATGAGCCCGGCCAACTTCGCCGCGACCAATCCGGAGGTGATGCAACTCGCGTTCGAGACGCGTGGCGAGAGCCTGCAGGCCGGCCTCAAGAACCTGCTGGCGGACATGCGCAAAGGCGGGCTGTCGATCACCGACGAGACTGCGTTCGAGATCGGCAAGAACGTGGCAGTGTCCGAAGGCTCGGTCGTGTTCGAGAACGCGCTTTTTCAACTGATCCAGTACGCGCCGCTGACCGAACGGGTGGCAACGCGCCCGCTGCTGATCGTGCCGCCGTCCATCAACAAGTTCTACATCCTGGACTTGCAGCCAGAGAACTCGTTTGTGCGGTTCGCCGTCGAACAAGGCCACACTCTCTTTCTGGTCTCGTGGCGCAACCCCGACGCCACTTGTGGCCACATTACCTGGGATGATTACCTGAGCCAGGGCGTCATGAAAGCGATCGAGGTGGCGCTGGCCATCAGCGGCGCCGACAAACTCAACGCGCTCGGCTGGTGCGTGGGTGGCACGATCCTCTCCTGCGCGCTCGCGGTGCTGCGTGCGCGCGCAGACACCTCCGTGGCCAGCCTGACCCTGCTGACCACCATGCTCGACTTCCAGGACCCCGGCGACCTCGGCGTATTCATCGACGAGCAAGGCGTGGCATCGCGCGAGCAGGCGATCGGGCAGGGTGGCATCTACCCCGGCGCCGAACTCGGCTTCGTGTTCCAGACGCTGCGCGCCAATGACCTGATCTGGCCGAACGTCATCAACCACTACCTGAAGGGCAAGTCGCCCGAGGCATTCGACCTGCTTTACTGGAACGCCGACAGCACCAACCTGCCGGGGCCGATGTACGCCTGGTACCTGCGGAATATGTACCTCGAGAACAACCTGTGCGTGGCGGACCGGCTGACAATGTGCGGCACGCCCGTGGACCTGGGCCGTATCGATCTGCCCAGCTATGTGCTGGCGACGCAGGACGACCACATCGTGCCCTGGAAGTCCGCCTACCGAACGACGCAACTGGTCGGGGGCAAGACGCAGTTTGTGCTTGGCGCGAGCGGCCACATCGCGGGCGTTATCAATCCGGCGTCCAAGAACAAGCGCCGCTACTGGACCGGCGGTACGCTGGGCGACGATGCCGATCAATGGCTTGCCAGTGCCGAAGCGACGCCGGGTAGCTGGTGGCCCCACTGGATCAAGTGGCTCGCGCCCAAGGCAGGCAAGCCCGTCGACGCGCGCAGTCAGCTCGGAAGCAAGAAGTACGCCGTGATCGAGGCGGCGCCCGGCCGCTACGTCAAGGTGCGGGCTGAATGAGTGACGAGTGGATCTCCCGGGGCAAAGGAGGTCCATAAGGCCTCCCGGTTCCAGGACGACGTACGCCAGCGATCCTGCGCTCCACGCGATGGGCCGCCAAGCGTACATTGACTTTAACCGTCGTGACCGCCTACGCTGATAGCGCAGCAAACACAACGCAGCGCAACTCTCAGGCGGCATATTGGCGGCGTCCGGCGTCCGGCGTCCGCCTCTGCCAGCGGCAGAGGTTTCGCCAAAGGGTGACGACGTCACAATCCAATGCGAAGACCAAGAATGGCGGCTTTCCTCGCATGCCTGCTTGGCGCTCCCGGATGGGCGCTGGCACAGGCTACGGCCGAGGCTGTCCCCGCGTTCAAGCAGGTCGACTCGCTGGAGGCCAGGGTGCAGGGATGCGTGACCTGTCACGGCCAGAGCGGACAAGGCACGAGCAACGGCTACTACCCACGCATCGCCGGAAAGCCCGCGGGCTATCTCTACAATCAACTGGTGGCCTTCCGGGACGGCACGCGCAAGTACCCGCCCATGAACTACCTGGTCGCCTACTTGCCCGACGCCTACCTGCGGGAAATCGCCGACCACTTCGCCAAACAAAGGCCGCCGTTCGCGGCCCAGGAGGCCGGAACCACGGATCCCGCCACGGTGGCACGAGGCCAGGCCCTGGTACGCGCCGGCGATGCCAGCAAGAATGTCCCCGCGTGCGCGACATGCCATGGGGCCGGGCTGACCGGCATGGAGCCGGGCATTCCAGGTTTGATCGGGCTGCGTCCGACCTATATCGTGGCCCAGCTGACGCGCTGGCGGGTCGGCGACCGCCATGCCGCCGAGCCCGATTGCATGAAGCGCATCGCTACGCGGCTTTCCGATAGCGACGTCACGGCGGTAGCGGCTTGGTTGTCGCTGCAGCCCGCGCCGAAGGACCTGTCGCCCGAGTCGTCCAACCTTGTGCGCATGCCTCTGGCATGCGGCAGCCAGCGATAAGCCGTATGCGAACGAGCGCGCGTATTGGGATCGGAATCGCCGTCCTGCTGGCCGCAGCCGTGGTCGCGGTGGTCGCCGTGTACTGGTTCCGTCCCGGCAAGCTTCCTGAAAAAATGGACGTCCGGCCAGTCAATGCGACCACACGGATCATCGACAGCGGAGAGTATCTCGCCCGCGCCGGCGACTGCGTGGCCTGCCATACGGCGCCGAACGGCAAGCCCTTCGCGGGAGGCCGGGCGATGGCCACGCCGTTTGGCAGCCTCTTCGTCCCTAACATCACGCCAGACGACGAAACCGGCATTGGCCAATGGACCGCCGACGACTTCTACCGAATGATGCACACCGGCGTCTCGCGTGACGGGGCGCTGTTGTATCCCGCCATGCCGTTCGCTTCCTATACCAAAGTGACGCGGGCCGACTCGGATGCGATCTTTGCCTATCTCATGTCCGTTGCGCCGGTAAAGCAGGCCAATCGCGCGCACGAGCTGCGTTTCCCCTTCAACAAGCGCGAACTGTTGATCGGCTGGAGAACGCTGTACTTCAAGGAGGGCGAGTACGTCGCCGATCCCAAGCAATCCACGCAATGGAACCGCGGCGCGTACCTAGTACAGGGCCTGGGGCATTGCGCGATGTGCCATACGGCCATCAATATGTTGGGCGGTTCGAGCGAGTCGAAGGCGTTCGAAGGCGGCATGATCCCCAACCAGAACTGGTATGCGCCTTCACTCACCTCCAACCAGGAGGCCGGGCTAGGAAACTGGGCCATCAAGGACATCTCGGATCTCCTGCAAATAGGCGTTTCGCACCGGGCGACGGTGTACGGCCCGATGGCCGAGGTGGTCTACAACAGCCTTCAGTATCTTAGCGATGCCGACGTCGAGGCGACGGCAGTCTATCTCAAGGCACTGCCGCAAAGGGATGCCGAAACGCCTCCCACCAGCCAGGCGCGCCTGGTCGATCCGGCTGTGATGGAACTGGGCCGCAAGGTGTACGCACTGCAATGCGCTGTCTGCCACGGCGCGGAAGGCAAAGGGCAGCCGCCGGCATTTCCTCCACTGGCGGCCAATCAGTCCCTCACCATGTTGTCGCCCGTCAATTCCATTCGCATGGTGCTCAACGGCGGCTATGCGCCCGGTACCGCGAAGAACCCGCGGCCTCATGGCATGCCCCCTTCTCGCATATCCTGAACGATCAAGAGGTGTCTGCCGTAGTCACGTATATCCGTGTTGCATGGGGCAATAGCGGTACGCCCGTGACACCGGCCCAAGCCAACGATCTTCGTACGCTGCTTCCTGAGTGAGGAAAGAGATGGCCGATCCCATTGAGAGTGAGGAAGCAAGACGACTGGACGAGGAGGTCGCCCGGATCGTCAGCCGCGGCCCATCGGGAACGTTTGCGATAGCCGGCGTCGCGACCGCCATCGTGATTGCCATCTATTTCGGCTTCTATCTGTTTGTCTATCTGCCACGAGGCGCGGTTCAGTGAGAGCCGATACCAACTCCCCGGCGCCCGATGGCAGCCACCACGCGGAATTTGTCGCCGTCGCGGCAGAACGCCGCTGGGCCATCATCGTTGGGATCATCATCGCTTCCCTGGTGGCGATGATGATCATCACCAGCCTTCACTGGGCGGCCATGCCGCCGTCCAGGGTAGAGACCATCGACGTGAAAACCTTGCACATCCGTGGCGAATTCGTTGAAAGCAACTTAGGCACCGCGATGGACAATGACGGCAAGGTGATTGTCCGCGTCGTAGCCCAGCAGTACTCCTTCGTGCCGCAATGCATCGTCGTACCCGCGGACCTGCCCATTACCTTCCGCGCCACCAGCACCGACGTCGTACACGGTTTTATCGTCGGAACAACCAATGCCAACACAATGCTGATCCCGGGTTTCGTGTCGACGTTCACCACCAGGTTTCGCACTACGGGCGAGCAATTGATGCCGTGCCATGAATACTGCGGCACCGGACATGAAGCCATGTGGGGTCGCGTGCAAGTGCTACCGCGCGACGAGTTTCTCGCCAAGACGCGTACAGAAGAAAGGCTGACCTGTGTTCCTCGCTAGAAGACTCGTGCTGGCCCATTTCTGGGTCGCCTTCGTCGCCTTCCTCGGCGCGATCCTGCTTGGCGAATGGCAGATGTACATTCGCAGTCCGCTGCATGCGTGGGTCAACAACCCGGAGCACTACTATCGATCGGTGACGGCACACGGCACCGTGATGGCTTACGTGCTGCCCACGCTGGTAGCCATGGGCTTCGGCTACGCCATCACGGAACTTGCGCTGAAAAGGCCGTTGATCGGCGTGCGATGGGCCTGGGGCGGCTTTTGGCTGGTGGTGGGCGGCACCGCCATGGCAGCCGTCACCATGGCAATTGGCAAGGCGTCGATCCTGTACACGTTCTACCCGCCCATGATCGGAAGCCCGTTCTACTACCTTGGCGTCGTGCTGGTGGTCGTGGGCTCCTGGATCTGGGTGGCGCTGATGGCCATCAACCTGAGGTCTTGGAAAGACGACAATCCCGGCGCAACCGTTCCGCTGGCGATGTTTGGTAACGTTGCGGGTGCCTACCTTTGGGCCTGGACTTCGCTGGGCGCCGCCATTGAAGTGCTTGTGCTTATCCTTCCCGCATCGCTGGGCCTGACCGACACCATCAATGCGGGCCTGGCACGAGTCTTCTTTTCGTGGACGCTGCATGCCATCGTCTACTTCTGGCTGATGCCGGCGTATATCGCGTTCTATACGATCGTGCCGCGCGCGATTGGAGGACGCCTGTATAGCGATACGATGGGGCGCGTCGCATTCGTCCTCTTCCTGGTGTTCTCGATGCCCATCGGCATCCACCATCTGTTCGCCGACCCGCAGGTGGGTGCCGGGTTCAAGTTTGTGCACGCGGCGATGACCGCCATGGTGTCCGTGCCGACGCTGCTGACTGTGTTCACCATCGTCGCGTCGGTCGAGATTGCCGGTCGGCTGCGTGGTGGCAAAGGGTTGTTCGGTTGGGTCAAGGCGCTGCCTTGGGACAACCCCGTGATGCTGGCGGTGACCTTTTCCTTCATTATGCTGGGCTTCGGCGGTGCAGGGGGACTCATCAACATGAGCTACCAGCTCAACGAGACCATCCACAACACGCAGTGGGTCACCGGCCACTTTCACCTCATCTTTGCCGGGGCCATCGTCATCATGTACATGGTGGTCGCGTACGACCTATGGCCACAACTGATGCAATGCAAGCCGCTGTCAAAAGGAATTATGAAGCTGCAACTGTGGCTATGGTTCGTTGGCATGCTGGTTTTATCGCTGCCGTGGCACCTGGTGGGGCTGCTTGGCATGCCGCGGCGCATGGCTTACTACGACTACACGCATCCGGCTATCCACCCGCAGGCGTGGACAGTGACAGCATCGGCAGCGGGCGGCCTGCTGCTTGTCATTTCCGCATTTCTCTTTGTCTTCGTTCTGGCGCGAGCGCGCAAGGGCGCGGCAGTTCCCGCGCCATATACCTTCAGCGAGCCTGTCCATGCAGGTGCTCCGGCACCGGTGGCTTTGAATGGACTTGGCCTTTGGGTCGCAATGATGATTGGTCTAACCGTCGTCAACTATGGATACCCCATCGTGCAGTTGGCGTCCTTGAAGGAAGCATCCGTGCCGGTCGTACCAATCGGGAGCCGATGATGCACGAAGGCGGCATGTATGCATGGCGCAACCCGTGGTTCCGTTGGAGCCTGTTGTCCCTTTCAATCTTTACCGTACTGTCGATACTCGTAGGGTTCGTATGGCTGCCGTCCGTCCATGGCGATTTCACCGCCCAGGGAATCTGGGCCAGCATTTGCCGCGCGGCGGGCGTACCCGCCTCCTGGAGCAGCGGGGCAGCCGTGAAGGCCGGGCCCGGCTCATCCAATGTCGTACTCGAGCGAGACATGGCGCGGGCTGGCGCCAGCGACTCGATTGGCCGGGGCGCAACGCTCGCGCTTAACTGCACCATGTGCCATGGCGCGCAAGGCATAAGTATCTCGAACGCGCCCAATCTTGCCGGGCAATATCCCGAGGTGGTCATCAAGCAATTGCATGACTACAAGAGCGGCAAGCGCGCAAGTTCGATCATGGAGGCTCTGGCAACGCGTCTGCCCGACAAGGATATCGAAGACCTCGCGGCTTACTTTGCGTCCCTGCCCAAGGCAAGAACCGCCCCGACCACCTACGACGAGTCGCTCCCGCCGTTGGTGCGCGTGGGCGACCCGATGCGCAATATCGCCCCGTGCATTTCCTGCCACGGCGGCGTTGACCAGAAACTGGGCGCCCCCTGGCTGGAAGGCATGCCAAAGGAGTACCTGGTAGGACAACTCAAGGCCTTCGCGCAAGGCAATCGCCACAACGATCCAGAAGCGCAGATGCGCAACATGGTGCGTGGGATGACCACGCAGGAAATGGAAGAGGTATCGGCCTTTTACGCCCGCAAAGCCAGTCCGGCGGAAGGCAGATAGAGCCGCGGGAGAACCTGGCTTGATGGAAGCGCTCATGCTCGCGCAACCCAAACGCCATCGGCAGCCCGTGTTTCTGGCGATGGCAAACTGCATAGATTATCGATCATCAAGCACGGCGGGGCAGGTCACCAGTGACGTCCCCGCCGGAGGTCGCTCACGCGAACGGCGACCAATAACATCAAGCGAAAAAATTAATGCATCTGTTTCTTTAGATCGCTCAGTTCAGTGTGAACCGAACTTACTGCGCTCTTGACCTTGGCATCGACATTCCCGGCGCGTTCACATGCTTTTTCTGCACGATCGCCGAGTTGCTCCAGATCGTCTACAAATTGGCGCATGCGATCCTGATCGTTCGACGCCATCACTGTTTTTGCCGACGCCGACTGTTTATCAAGTCGATCAACACACTCTATGAGGTCCGTGGGGAGGGTGGCGTCGGCGTGACAGGCCTTCGAAGCGCTGTCGATGGTTTGCTCTAGATGAGTGAAACGCTTCTGGATTTCGCTGGATTGAAGCATGATGACACTCCTGTGTGAACGTGTGTCTAAAACGAGCCACGCGCGCGGTGGCAGCCCCGTGCGCTTGAGCTAGTTGGTATAGCGCCGCATCGGCGTTATGGAGCCGGCCGCGGAGTGGCAGGGTTTTCATTATAGGGCTTGCCGCTGCGCGGTAGACCTAGTTTGGCGCGGCATGGAAGCGAACGGTTGTCCTTCCAGACGTTATACGTGTGTCCGGCAGAAGCCAAGTGATCGGCCCGACGCCACACCTCGTCGTGATCGTGTTGAAGGGCAAAGACTACAGAGCGCAGCGCAGCACAAATCGTCGTCGGCGTCCCGGGCCGGCGGGAGTGGCCAAAAGCAGGGATCAACGCAGCCCTCCAAGGTGATCACGGGGGGATCGAGCGATAAACCGATTTTGCACCCGCGTCCATCCGGCTTTGAAGGCTGTTCCGAGCACAGCATGCAAGTCGGTGGCGCTGAGCTGTCGCTGAGGCTTCTTGCCCGGGCCTGCCTTGTGAGGCCGCGGTGGTGTGCCTGCATTGGTTCTGGGGGGGCGCCGGCGCTGCGCCGGCTATCCCGCTTGGCCTGCATCTCCTGCGCCACGCGCAGTTCGTGACCGAGACGCTTGTTCTCGACGATCGCGCCTTGGACAATCTCTGACAGACGGTCATAGGTGGTGTAGGGCCGGGTAGCGCCATCGGCCCAGATCTCGATGCGCCCATCCGGGTACTCTGCCACTTCGATATAGCGATGAATCAGGCGGCGATGGTCGGGCTGGTCTGCCAGCAAATATAGCGTCTTATCGTACTGCAGCGTCAGGCTCTGTGACACCTTGCGCCACTTGCGCCAGGTAAAGATTCGCTCCAGGTCCTCATCGGCTCGCACTGCGCGATGCGCATCAAAGTCGCTTCTGGGCGGCTTGGCAAAGCGCCCATTGAAGTCGACCACGAAGGCTGGTACGAAGGCGTTGGCGTCCGCCTGAGACGAGATACCACGCAGCCGCAGTTCCTTGACCAGCCGGTCCTGCAGGGTGCTATTCATCCGTTCCACGCGGCCCTTGGCCTGACTGCTGTTGGCGCAAAGGATGTCGATGTTCAGCTCGATCAGCGCGCGCCCAAACTGCGTGTAGCCGTCACCCCCGGTGGCATTCGGCTGATTGACCCGGAAGATGCCGGCCTTGTCGCTGTAGAACGCGACCGGCTTGCCGTGGCACTCAAGGTAAGCCCGTGTCGCCTCGAAATATGCAAAGGCCGATTCGGTTGGCACGAAGCGCAACGCCATCAGTTGGCTGGTGGCGTCGTCGACGTAGACCAGCAACGTGCGAGGCGACGAGCGATCCTCGAACCAGGCGTGGTCGCTGCCATCGATCTGGATCAGTTCGCCCAAACAGGCGCGCCGATTCCTTGACTGGTGGACCTTGGGCGGGCGCAGCCGGCGCGGCACCCAAAAACCCGCGTCAATCATGAGGCGCCGCACGGTCTCCTTGGCCAGCGCGATGCCATGGCGTTCACGCAGCTTCTCGCAGGCCAGGGTTGGACCGAAGTCGGCATAGTTGTCGCGGATCAGGCCGAGCGCGCGCGCCGCAAGGCCCGGCGGTGTCCGGTTGTTCGCCAGTTGACCCTGGTGGCGATTGAGCAAGCCGGCGGCGCCGTCCTGTTGGTACCGCCGCAGCAGGCGCAAGGTCTGGCGAGGGGTCAGTCCGAGTCTGGATGCCGCAATCCCGGTCTTGAGATAGGCGTCGGCCAGCGCCTGGATGACCTTGAGCCGGTCAATCTGCCGCATCGTCATGGTAATGGCTCCTGCTGGCATGACGGGCTCCGTGGCGCTGGAAGCCGTCAAGCTTACGCTGGCCAAACTCGGACATTTGAGCTTAGCCAAAAGCAGACATTACCGCTTAGCCGCTACAAGTGTTTTGTCCAGGCTAAATTCAAATGTCCGCCCAGTGGCTAGATCAGAATGTCCGGTTTAATGCAGGATGGTTTTGGTTCTTTTGCGTCTTTTTCTTGGCTGTTTCCGTAAGGCAGTCGAGCTGGCCTGAGGCGGTAAGGTATCTACAGGGTGGGGCGGTTGCGCCAGTTCATCGATGGCGCGACGCAAGTCTTCCGCATTCAGCTGCCGTTGTGGTTTCGTGCCCGGGGTCGCCTGTTCGGGCCGTTGCCGCGGTTTTAGACCGGTCAGCGTGCGCGATGGTGTCGCTAGGATGCGACGATTGTCGCGCTGGGCCTGCACGCGCTGGGCGATCTCCAGCACATGTCCCAGCCGCTTGTTTTCCACCACCGCACCCTGATTGATCTCGGACAGCCGGTCATAGAGGACGTAGGGCAGGGAAGTCCCGTCGGCCCACAACTCGATGCGGCCGTCCGGATACTCGGCCACTTCGATGTAGCGATGAATCAAGGAGCGCTGCTCGGGTTGGTCCGTGATGAGGTACAGCTTGCGGTCGTATTGCAGCGTCAGTCGGTTGGAGACTTTGCGCCATTCACGCCAGGTATAGATGCGCTCGAGGTCCTCGTCGGGCCGCACGGGACGGTGCGCGTTGAAGTCGCTTCTTGGCATCTTGGCGAACCGCACATTGAAGTCCGCCAGGAAGACCGGGGCAAAGGCATTGGCCTCGGCCAGCGTCGAGATGCCGCGCTGGCGCAGCTCCTTGACCAGCCGGTCCTGCAGCGTGCCATTCATTCGCTCCACACGGCCCTTGGCCTGACTGCTGTTGGCGCACAGGCTCTCGATGTTCAGCTCGTACAGCACGCGCCCGAACTGCGTATAGTCCCGCCCAGTCGTGACACCTTTGGCATTGACCCGAAAGATACTGGCCTTGTCGCTGTAGAACGCCACCGGCTTGCCATGGCGCTCAATATAGGCCCGCGTCGCGGCAAAATAGGCGAAAGTCGATTCGGTCGGCACGAACAGCAACTGCATCAGGCGGCTGGTGGCATCGTCGACATAGACCAGCAGCGTGCACATGGGCGCCCGCTCCTCGAACCACGCGTGCTCGCTACCATCGATCTGCACCAGTTCACCCAGGCAGGCGCGGCGCTTGCGCGGCTGGTGCATCTTGGGCGGGCGCAGCTTCCTGGGGACCCAGAAGCCGGCGTCAATCATGATCCGGCGCACCGTCTCCTTGGCCAGCGCGATGCCATGGCGCTCGCGCAGCTTCTCGCAGGCGAGCGTGGGGCCGTAATCGGCGTAATGCTGCTGGATTAGCGCGCGTGCCTGCGCTTCGAGCATCCGTGGCAGTTGGCGATGGCCTGGCTGCCCACGCTGGCGCGACAGCAAGCCCATAGGGCCATCGGCTCGCCAGCGCTGGACCAGCCGCCGGACTTGCCGCGCCGTCAAATCCAGGCGCTCTGCGGCGCGCCATTGCGCCAGGAGGCCCTCGGCCGTTGCCTGAATGACCTTGAAGCGGTCAACTTCGCGCAGACTCATGGTGATCAACCCTCGATCCTTCATGGCGCGCTCCCGTCCAACCCCGGCGCTACCAGTATAGGTCTATCTAGAGGACATTCTGATGTGGCTGGAAGCGGACATTCTGATTTGGCCTTTACACCCTAAAAAACGCATAATTATCGTTATGTTAAATGATAGCGGCTTGGAATAGCGCCAAAACAAGGCCCGGCAGGATGATCTTCCACATTGGGCGGCTCGAGTGTCTACTGCCCGCTGCGGCTTCCGTTCTCGTGCCAACCCTCACAGGACGTATCGCTCCATTCCACGGCGATTGCACTGCCACCGGCAATTGCCATCAATGTGGTCGTTGAAAATGCGTAGATAGCGATTTTCCTAACGCATTCGGCTTTGCGATTTGCATTGGTCTGGAGCGCGATGCTGTCGATGACGCCGATGATGTCGGCAATCTCGTTGGAACTGTCGTTGATGCCCGTCATCGTTTCCACGACCTGCCCCACCACCCGCCCCCTTCCAGGGCAACCGTCGAGGCGCCAAGCGCAAGTTGATTGGCCAGCCCGGCCTTGTCCGCATTCTGTTTGACGGTCGTGCCAAGTTGCTCCATTGAAGCCGAGGTCTGTTCGAGCGCACTGGCGTGCTCTTCGGTGCGCTGGCTCCGATCTTGATTACCCTGTGCGCCAAGTTCCCAACTGATGGAACGCACCGGCCGGTGGCCGAACAGCATGGCAACGCCCACGCCTGGACTGATGCAGGCGATGAACACCTGCAGCAGTGTGACGAAACGCAGACCAAGGAAGCCGATGACAACAAGGAACCCTGAAAGCACACCAACCAGCATCGTCAATCGGGTCGATACCTTCAGGTGATTCATGTTCATCTTCTCTTCTGATCGTCTTATTTGCAGGGAGACCACAATCCGGCTGCACACCCGTTGCTACCAGCAATGTTTCGCAATGTACTGCAATCGATTGTATTTCGCAACTGGCGTTGGTTGCTAGCTGCGATGAGGGTTGCCAGCTCTGTAACCTCGCCTGATTGCGTTTTTGGATGGGCTTGATACAATCGGTTGTCAGACGTCGTGGGACTTCCCGGGCCCGTGTACGACGACCGTTGCCACAATCCAAGTCCGTTTCGGTCGTTTGTCCGCGCAACGGATAGTCCCTCCACCATCCATACTGAACCGGGGCAGACCTGTCATGAAGGGAAAAACACCTCAATCTGGCAGTCAGCGGCCAGTTACCATGAAACAAGTCGCCGAACTTGCCGGCGTCCATGTGTCAACGGTTTCGCGCGCTCTGAATCCTGCAACACGTTCGGTCGTCTTGCCCGAAGCCGTAACAAGAGTCATGAAAGCCGCCAGCAAGCTCGGATACCGACTGGATCCCGTAGCAGCAAGTTTGCGAACCGGACGTTCGAAACTGATCGGCATTCTGATTCCCCAGATCGCGACGAGCGTGTTCACTCCAATCCTTGCCGGCGCAACCGAACGTCTTGCCGCGCATGGCTACTCCGCGATCGTCGCTTACATAGGGACGGAGTGCGAAGCCCAACTTGAATTTGTACATGGCCTCATCGCGCGGCGCGTTGACGGGCTCATACTCGCCACAGTGACGCGTCACGATCCGCTGGTATCGTTTTGTATCGAAAAAGGCGTGCCCACGGTGCTGGTAAACCGAACGGAAGACGATGCAAGATTGTCGGCTGTCGTTTCGGACGAGATGCTCGGCGCCCAGTTGGCCGTTGACCATCTCATTGAGCTGGGGCATGTGAAGATCGGCCATATAGGCGGCCCCCCGATCATTCAACCGGTTTCCTCAGACGCAAAGGCTTCTTGCAGGCACTCGCATCACATGGTCTGGATAGCAAGGGAGCTCCTTGCGAGGTGGCCGCGGCCTATACACGGGAACATGGAAGGGAAGCAGCGAGCCGGTTGTTGAGTCAGAACACGGAAGTGTCGGCGATCGTCGCTGCCAACGACTTGATTGCGCTCGGCGTATACGACGCATTGCGCGAACGCGGGTTGCAATGTCCGCGTGACTTGTCGGTGGTTGGGCACAACGATATGCCGCTGGTCGACATGGTCGCCCCCTCTAACGACCATTCGTATCAGCCATCAGGAAATGGGGCGCCAGGTGGCTGATCTTCTTCAGCAGGCCATTGACGTTCGGGACCAACCGGTACGTAACGTGGTGCTGCCCCCGAAACTCATCGTCAGAGGCTCGACCGCATCTCCTCGCAAGCGCTGACCTGCGATTGCCCCTTCCCCAGCAAGGCTGACCAGGCGCCATCCCGGAATCCAACTGGTCGGGCGAATCGCGGCAAAACGCTGCCGCTAGCCCGATTCAACGCCCCCCCAAAGTCCAACTGAAATAAGCGCGTATCGCTCCCCGCGCCGGGAAACGCGCTCGCTCGCTGGGCGTCGCTCCTGCATTTCGCCGAAGCCAATCAATCTGGAAGTGCCCTGAAGTCAAAAATCTCTTGACTGTCTCACCGCACCGTCCATAATGCAATCGATTGCTGCAAACGATTGCACGAGATTGAGAAGCTAACCTTACATCCACCGTATATGACAATGAACTCCTTATCTGGCAGGGTTGCCGTCATCCTTGGCGGCACAGGCGGGATTGGCCTTGCCGCCGGCAATGCACTTGCCATCAATGGTGCGAGCGTGGTGCTGACTGGCCGCAATGCCGACACTGCATCGCATTCGGCCGCGGCACTGCCGGCCGGCAATCATCTCGCGGCGGTTGCCGAGATCGGCGACAGTGCGTCGCTGCGCGCGCTTGCTGATGACGTCCAACACCACTACGGTCGCGTGGACATCCTTGTGAACGCGGCCGGCTTTACGCGTTCCATCCCGCACGCGGACCTCGACGCGCTAAGCGACGAGTTGATTGACGACTTGTTCGCCGTCAACTGGCGCGGCCAGTTTGCCGCCATCCGCGCCTTCGCGCCATATCTGCGCGCACACGGCGACGGGCTCGTGGTGAACGTCGGCTCCATTGCCGGCCGCACTGGCCAGGGCAGCAACGTGGCGTACTGCGCGGCCAAGGCCGGGCTGGATGTCATGGCGGTCTCGCTCGGGCGGGCGCTGGCGCCCCAGATCCGTGTCCTCAACGTCTCCCCGGGCGTCGTGGATACCGCCTTCGTCCCCGGGCGCAGCAGCGACTTCAATGAGCGCGCCGCGAACTCCACGCCACTGAAGCGTATTGGGCAGGTACAGGACGTGGCCGACGCCATTGTTGCCTGCGCAACTTCACTGTGTTTCGCCACAGGTACCACCATCGTTGTCGATGGCGGCCGTCAGCTCGGCTGAATCGTAATACTTCCCCTGACCGACCATGCACGCACGCAAGACCATCATTACCTGCGCCGTCACCGGCAATATCGTCACCCCCGAGCAGCATCCCGGGCTGCCTGTTACCCCGGAGCAAATCGCCGACGCGGCACTGGAAGCGGCCGAAGCCGGTGCTGCTGCCGCGCATATCCACGTACGCGACCCCGAGACCGGTTGCCCCTCGATGTCGCTTGACTACTACGCTGACGTCATCGACCGCATCCGCCAGCGCAACCGCACGCTCATCATTAACCTGACGACAGGCCCGGGCGGCCGCTTCGTGCCGAGCGAGGATGATCCCCGTGTAGCGGCAGCGGGAACGACCTTGCTGCATCCGCTGAAGCGCGTCGAACACATCACGGCACTACGTCCGGACGTGTGTTCCCTCGACCTGAACACCATGAACTCGGGTGCCGACGTGGTGATGAATACGCCGGCCAACGTTCGCAAGATGGCCGCTGCGATTCGTGCTGCCGGCGTCATGCCCGAGCTTGAGATCTTCGATTCCGGAGACCTCAACATGGCACTCGACTTCATGCGCGAAGGCGTGCTGGACGGCCCCGGTCTTTGGACCTTCGTCCTCGGCGTCAAGTACGGCTTCGCGCCCACGCCGGAAACCATCTTCTACGCGCGCAATATGCTGCCTGCTGGCGCGCACTGGTCGGCCTTCGGCATCGGCCGCACGGAGTTTCCCGTCGTGGCTCAAGCATGGCTGGCCGGCGGTCATGTCCGGGTTGGACTTGAAGACAATATCTATCTCGACAAAGGCGTGCTTGCGCCGAACAACGCAGCGCTGGTCACCAAAGCGGCCAATATCGTGCGCTCGCTTGGCGCAGACATCGCCTCGGCCGCCGAGGCGCGACGCGCCCTCGGCCTGCGCGAAGCCTGAAACGATCCACCCAACTCATCGCAACCCAAACAGACAATGAGAGATAACGTGAACGCTATCCGTATCACCGAGAAAGCCTCGGACATCGACTCCCTTAGCCTCCAACTGGCAGGCGTGGCCCGCCCCACAGCCGGCATCGGCCAGTGCGTGATTGAAGTGGTGAGCGCCGGCGTGAATCCGAGCGACGTCAAGGCAACCCTAGGTCTGATGCCGCATGCGGTGTGGCCGCGCACACCGGGCCGTGACTATGCCGGCGTCGTCGTGGACGGCCCGAGCGACATGGTCGGCCTGGAGGTCTGGGGTAGCGGCGGCGAACTAGGCATTCGCCGCGACGGCACTCACGGCCGATATCTAACCATCGATGCGCAATCAGTGCGGGCCAAGCCCGCAGCCCTGTCGCTGCTGGAAGCAGGCGCCGTGGGCGTACCCTTCATCACCGCTTATGAGGGTCTGCGTCGCGCTGGAATGCCTTCGGCCGGCGACGTCGTGCTGGTCTGCGGTGGCAACGGCAAAGTCGGCCAGGCCACGATTCAGATTGCCACCGCCCTAGGCGCCCGCGTTTTCGCCATTGAGCGCACGGCCGAGGCGTACCGAGGCCACGCCAATGGCCCCGTGCGCATGATTGATGCCAGCAGCGAAGCCATTGCCGCGGTGGTGCGCGGCGAAACGGATGGCCACGGTGCCGACATCGTCTACAACACCGTAGGTAGCCCGTATTTCGAGCAGGCCAATCAGGCCATGGCCATTGGTGCCAAGCAAATCTTCATCTCGACCATCGAGAAGGCGGTGCCCTTCGACATTTTTGCGTTCTACCGTGGTCAGCACACTTACGTCGGCGTCGATACACTGGCGCTTGACAGTGCCGCCTGTGCGCGCATTCTCGATGAATTGGCCCCGATGTTCGCTCAGGGAAAGCTTCAGCCCTTCCCCGTACTGCCGACCTACACCTACGGCCTCGAGCGGGCCGACCAGGCCTATCGGGCGGTGCTGCAGGGCGCAACCGAGCGCGTGGTGCTAAAGCCATGAACACCACACGTTTTGACGAAGCGCCGGTTTACTTTCCGCCTAATCATCATGGCATGCATTGCCTGCGTCTGCAGGGGCACGAGGCGGGGCCGTCCGAAGCACTGTGGCTGGGCGTTTCCGTCCTGCTGCCAGGCGGACAGACTTCCATGGATGCCTCGCCGGTGGAAAAACACTACGTGGTGCTCGAAGGCCGGGTCTGCATCCACACACCGGAAGAATCCGTGCAGCTTGACCAGTTCGACTCCGTGCGGCTGGCACCCAACGAGGCGCGCCAAGTGTCGAATCCGCACAATAGACCGGCCCTGCTGCTACTGGCTATGCCATACCAGAAACCTTGAGCGTCGAGCCGGGCCGTGCAACATCCTGCGTGGCCCCGGTATGCCACTGAAATCGCGGGCAGAGACCCGCAGGCTGATTCGCAAATTGACTTTTGAAGTATCCGAAGTGAGGAGGACACCAATGATTCAAATCACCCGAGCGTTGTCGGCTCCCGATGTGCGCGAGCGTCTGGCAACGGAAGGCGCCGAACCAAAGCCCTCTACCCTCAGGAATTCCGCACCTATATCCAGGCGCAAATCAGCAAGCTGGCGCCTGTGGTGCGGCAGTCTGGCGCGACAAGCGGGCAGTAGGCAAAACACCACGCCACGACAAGCCTTCTCCATGTCCGAGCGCAAGCGTGTCACGCTTAAAGACCTCGCGGCCGAGATCGAGGTCCACTACTCCACCGTTTCCCGCGTGATGAATCCGGCCACGCGGCACCTTGTGGCGCAGGACGTCGTGGCACGCGTCCTGGAGGTGGCCCACGCATGGGGTTTCCGCCCCAACCGCATTGCCGCGGGCTTGCGTACGCAGCGCTCTGGCCTGGTCGGCGTTGTACTGCCCGACCTCGCAAATCCAGTGTTTCCGCCCATCCTGGCTGGAATCGAGGCGATGCTGGCCCTCCACGGCTATGTCCCGATCGTCATCAATGCAGGTTCGGACAAGAGCCGCCGGCGCTTCGTGATAGACCAGATTGTTGCGCGCCAGGTGGAAGGTTTGATCCTGGCGACTGCCGAGCGAGACGACCCGCTGCTCGATTACTGCCTCGCCCGGCATGTCCCGGTGGTCCTGGTCAACCGGGGGCAGGACACCGGCTGTGCATCCTGCGTGGTCAACGACAACCAGCTCGCCATGCGCATGACAGTGGACCACCTGGTAGCGCTCGGCCATCGGCGTATTGGCCATATCGCCGGCCCAGAAGTCTTGTCCACCGGGCATTTGCGGCGCGAGGGCTTCGAGCACGCTGTGCGGCGCCATCGGCTGCGGCGAGACGCATGGTGCGTCGTCGAGGCGACCAGCTACTCCCGTCAGGCCGGCCAAGAAGCCTGTGCCCGGTTGTTCGGAGCCCTCCCAGGGCTGACCGCCATCGCGGCCAGCAACGATCTGGTTGCGATGGGCTGCTATGACTACTTGCGTGCCACCGATATACGCTGTCCGGAAGATGTCTCGCTGGTCGGCCACAATGACATGCCTTTCGTCGACGCACTCGTCCCGCCGCTGACCACGATCCGAATGGCCGTGCATGACATGGGCGAACAGGCGTCAGCCCTACTGCTTCGCCAGATCGAATCGCCACGTAGCAAAGCGGTGACGGTAAAACTGATGCCGAAGTTGATCGTTCGTGGCTCGACGGCACCACCGACCTGCATCGCCCCTCCCCGACACGGCAAAATCGTTTAGTCAGTCCGAACGTGAGCTTTGACAACTTGGTCCTCTTACACTAATCTGCAATCGATTGCACAAGACACTTACCAACCTTCAATTTTCACCCACTCAGCGAAAGCGAGGTTTCACATGGCAAATGAGCAGCAACACAAGCAAGTCCGCCGCTATATCAAGCGCGATGCCACGCAACAGCGGGCGTACTCCCCCGCAGTCATCACGCAAGGCGGCACGATCGTCTGGCTGGCAGGCCAAACCGTGGTCGAGGACGGACAGGGTAAATCCCTCGCCGGAAACTTCGACGGACAAGCGCGTGAGGTATTTCGTCGGATTTCCGAAACCCTCGAAGAGGCGGGGGAACGCTCGCGGACATTGTCACGATGACGGTATCGATCACCGACGGGCGTTATGGCGATCAGTTCACCAAGATCCGCAAAGAAGTGTTCGGCGACAACTTTCCTGCGAGTGCGCTGATCACCGTCACTGGCCTGGCAAAGCCGGAGATGCTGGTTGAAGTGCAGGCCATTGCAGTCGTCGACTGAGCGACTGAGCAAATCCGCGCATAGCGCGGTTGCCACGTCACCGGGCGAGGATGCCAATGCATCCTCGCCCGTATTGCTTTGGCGGTACCCCGTCGGCTAGCGCGACCAGCCGGTTGCTTCCTGTGCCAGTCGAAGGTATTGCCGGTCCACGCAATCCACAAATGGCCGAGTCGTCGGCACCAATGCATGGCTGTCTCGAATACGCGAGACAAGAGCGAGTCCCGCGTCCGGAATTTCCATATCTCGGATGAGTCCGTGTGCCGGGTCCACCAGGTCATCGAGCACGGCGCGCGCGTCGTCGCGCGTGAGCTGGGCAAACTCTGTCCGCAGGATTTCGACGATCGCATTGGCGTTACTCGCGTCGAAGATCCAGTTCAACGCCTCCCGATACGCCAGTAAGAATCCGACAAGTTGCTCCCGGTTTCGGGATGCCCAAGACTGCAGGACCGCACCCACCGTTCCCAGGTAGTCCGCGAATAGCGAGTTGCCGCTCACCAGGACATTGCATCCCTGGCGTTCCGCCAGGCGCTCGAAAGGGGTGCGCACCAATGTCCCGTCGTGCTTGCCGGCGACCAGCGCACGATACCGGTTGCCCGTGCCGCCCGCTGCATCAAATGCCACATCGGTCGACGCGATGCCGTTCGCGACAAGGATTTCCCGCAGCAGGAACGCAAAGCCGGTGGTCAGCGCGTCCACCGAAAGCGTTTTGCCTCGCAGTTGCGAAACAGCAGTGATCTCTGGCTGCGACATCAACGACAGAAATCCATGATCGCCTCCCATGAATGCCACCAGGTCAGGCGCGCTGCCGTTTGCCGTTTCGCCATGCCCGCTCCGATACGCCAGGACGTTGTCCACGCTCGTCAAGGCGACTTGTGCCGTGCCCGAAGTCAGGCGGTTGACCATCTCGACCGATCCCTTGACGTACTCCAGGCTGACTTCCAGCCCGTGCTTTTCGAAGTGCCGTTGCCGATGCCCTACCCAGATCGGAAGGTTGAAGGCGCCTTCGAAGCCGAGGACGGTTATCCTGTTCATGTAATCTCCTCCAAGTTTAAAGCAATCGATTGCATAGTAGTTCCGCGGCGCCGTTGGCGTCAAGGTGCGGCTGCGGATTACCTGTTGTGCGCATGAGGGTTACGGGCGACGCTGCATTCGAAACACACGTATCCCAGCCTTCAACATTGACTTTGACAACTGCGCTTTTAGGAGCTAGCATGCAAACGATTGCAAGGAGAAATGTAATGACGAAATCTGTGCAGCAAGGCAGCATTGTCAGTGATGCCGCGTCGGTAACGGACGTCGTGCTTGCCGCAATGAGCCGGACCGAAAACCCGCGTCTCAAGGAGATCCTGAATGCACTGGTCGAGCACGGCCATGCATTCCTGAATCAGGTAAAGCTGAGCGATGATGAGTATGAACAGGGGCTGGATTTCCTGCGAAAGGTTGGTCTGACTTGCACCGACTCCCACAACGAAGTTGTGCTCCTGGCGGATGTACTTGGCTACTCCACAGTGGTCAAGGTGCTGAACAACTCCATGCATGAAGATCGTACTGGCGGAGCGTTGCTTGGGCCCTTCTTTCGTGAGGGCTCACCGCACTATGAACTCGGCGCATCGATCGTCCAGGACGATACGACGGCAACACCGATCTTTGTCAGTGGGCGAGTTCTCAATACACGCCGAGAACCGATCCAGAGTGCGAGGGTGGACGTGTGGCAGGCCTCGCCTGTCGGCCTCTATGAGAATCAGGATCCGGGCCAACCGGAGATGAACCTGAGAGGCCATTTCTTTACGGATGCGAACGGCGACTTCCACTTCCGAAGCCTGAGGCCAGCCGGTTACCCGGTACCCACGCACGGCCCCGTCGGAGACCTGCTCCGTATCCAGCATCGCCACCCATACCGCCCGGCACACCTGCATTTCGTCGTTTTCGCGGAAGGTCACGACACGCTGATCTCGCAGATCTTTGCCGATGATGCCGAGTACCTGGACTCGGATGTCACGTTCGGTGTCACGCCAGATCTGATCGGCAAGTTCGAGCGGCATGAGGCAAGATCCGGCCCTCGTTCCGGGCAGCAGGCGCCGTACTACACCCTGCATTGCGAATTCGTGCTAGCGGAAGGCACTCCGACACGCCCGGTGCCGCCGATCAAATAGGCAACCGCACGCGGCGGGGCACAGACTCAATCGGGGCATGATGCCCCGCTCATAAGCAGACTTTTCAACGCCCGCTCTTTCGCTGCGGGCAACTGCGCGCAAGCGCGCCAACGCTCAGAGCTGACAAGTTGAATACCCTACACCCCCCTCGCCTCTCCTGCCTGTCATCGATCGAAGCGCCTTTGTTGCCCAGGGAACGCAAATCATCGGGGACGTGACCATCGGGACTCAGTCGTCCATCTGGTTCAACTGCGTCCTGCGCGGGGACGTGCAGCAGATCTCCATCGGCCATCGGACCAATATTCAGGATGGCACGATTATCCACGGCACCACCAACGGACTGCCATGCATTGTTGGCGATGACGTCACCGTCGGCCACGGGGCAATCCTGCATGCTTGCACGCTCGAAGACAACGCCTTCGTCGGCTTCGGCGCGCGCGTCCTGGATGGCGCCATCGTCCAGTCAGGAGGCATGCTAGCTGCGGGCGCGGTACTGTCTCCGCGCAAGGTGGTCGGTTCTGGAGAATTATGGGCGGGAAATCCTGCTCGTCTCCTTCGATCGCTTACAGACGGGGAACGGGAGGGCCTGAATGCGACCGCCGTACGCTACGTCGAACTCGCCCAGCGTTACTTGAATAATCAGTTTGCCGTCATGACGTTCTAACGACGCACAAGCAAGCTGATTGACGCGAACACGGCCAATCCTCGTTGCATCCAGGTTTCCCCGCTCTGGCAACGCCATGGAAGCGGGGAAACCTGCCCGTCAGAATGTGTGTTTTACGCCCATCATTGCGCCAAACTGATTGCCTCCCGGCTTCGGCGCGGCACTGCTTGTATCACCACTGCTGACCGACAACGCGAGATTGCCACGATTATCGATAAAGCCGGCAGTCAGATACACCGCGGTGCGTTTGGAGAACGAGTAGGTTCCGCGAATCGCCTCGAGCCAGGCCTTGTTCGGACTGTTGTTGAAGCGCAGGAAATACACCTCGCCGGCCAGGTTGAATGCTGGCGTGATGTCGTAGGAAACCCCACCGTAGTAGAGCTGGCTATGCGGCGTGGCGCTGCCTTCGTTGTTGCGAATCGTACCCCCGACACCGATCTTCATGTTGGACAGCGCCATATAGCCACCAAAGATCCAGCGATCGTCCTTCCGGCTGCTGCTGGTCAGGCCGCCAGTGGCGCCCGCGCCGCCACGCATCGATTCATATGCCGTGGAAACGCCCCAAGTGTTCGCGTCATACGCCAGCATCGCCGACCAATCGCGGCACGCGGTCTTGTCGGCCGGATTCTCGCCGGCGCAATTGGCCCCGGCTGGCGCATTGACTGTGTCACGACCCAGGCTATAGGTGCTGCCGATCGTCACCCCACCGAACTTTCCCTTGTACCCGATAACGTTGTCGGCTCGGGGATTGGCGCGAAAGCTATCCAGGGCGTTTCCGCCATAGATGTTTGACGTCAGGATATCGGAGTCAAGGGTCGACCAGAACTGCATCGTAAATTGCCGCCCGAAGGTGAGCTGCCCCCAACGCTCATCGCTAAGCCCTACGAATGCCTGGCGGCCGAACAATCGGCCACCTTGCCCCGAAGTACCCGCGTCAGGTGCGAAACCGGATTCGAGCACGAATACACTCTTGAGTCCGCCCCCGAGATCCTCCGTGCCACGCAGGCCCCAGCGCGACGGTACGGTGCCGGTCAGATTCGGCATGCGCGCGACGCCGTTGCCGGCCGCGCCGATATGATTGACATACTCCACGCCCGTGTCGATCAGGCCGTACAGCGTGACCGACTGTGCAGCGGCAACGGCCGGGACCGTCGCCAGCGCGGCGGCTACCCACTTGCATGCTTTCATTTGATTTCTCCTCTGCCATGCCGCTCCATCGCCTGCATGGCTCTCCTTCTTTGTCATGGGAGATTTCATTCTACAAACGATTGCATTGCTTATACAATCGTTTGCACACTCGAGATCTACCCTATCGTCAGGGAGCAACAGTTGGAGCAATCGGGCCCTGGCGGGCGCCAAGGCGTCATCGTTGAAAACAAGTCACAACGCTGAACCAATGGGCGAAGACATTGATGTCGTCATCCGTACAGGCACGTTGAAAGATAGCGGGCTCGCGGCACGGCGGTTGGCAGCCGTGGCCTTGAAGTTGGTTGCAGCACCATCCTATCTCCAGGCCAATGGCACGCCGGAAATACCGGCAGACCTGGCCCGGCACAAGTTACTGGACTGCGGCGCGAGCAAAATAGAATGGCGCATGCATAAGGGCGCGGAAGTGGAGACTGTCCACGGCGACATGCTTTTCTCCGCTAACGATACTGGTACCGTCCGCACCGTAGTACTGAGTGGCGCCGGCATCGGTTGCCTTCCCGACTATCTTTGTCGGGCCGATCTCGAATCAGGCGCGCTGGTGCACGTGCTACCGCAGTGGAGCCGCGGCAACCACGACATTCATGCCGTGTTCCCTCAGCATAGGACGGTATCCCCCAAGGTTCGCTCATTCATCGATTTCGTATGCCAGCGGATCGAGCGCACTACCGCCTTCGGTTACCCGAGGTTGCCGACCGATCTCCCCTTCGAGTCGCGCCAGCGAGGGTGCGGTCGGTTGCAAAGGCCCACGGCCGCCATGACTGCCCTGCGATTCCACTACCGTAGCACCGGCACGTTTGGACATCGCGCGCTGCACGTCAGGCGGAATCATCTTGTCGTCCTTCTCAACCGGATACCAGCTCGGCTTCTGCCGCCACGCTGCCGATGTGATTTCACCCGTCCAAGCGTCGACGCCCCACGGTACCTGCGCATTCGCGAGGAAGGAAGCCCGGTCGGCCTTCACGTCACCCGCGAAAGATGCGGCGAACTTCGTCTTGTCGAGCATTGGAAAGCCATTGGCGGACGGCACGATGGGAGGTGCTGGCTGACCGCCATTGCGCAATTGCGCCGGATCCTCGGTTGGACACAACTCATTGAACGGCTGCGGGCACGTACGCCGACAGAAACTCGCTGAACGCACGCACGGAAGGAAGCAGACCACGGCGCGAAGGCATCAGCAAGCTCAATGTGGCGACTCCCGCGGTCCACTGAGGCAAGACACGAACCAGATGCCCCCGCTCGACCTCGCCGCGCCCTGCATAACCGGGAAGTGCAACGATACCCAGGCCTGCGCAAGCGGCCGCCTTCAGCGTCACCATGTCGTCGCTCAGAAGGCTCGGCGTGAAGGGAACGGCAACAGTATCGGGATCACATACTCGGCTTAGCCGCCACGAGTGGCTTTCCTGGGCACCGCCGAGCGCAACTCCGTGATGCCCACAGAGTTCATTTGGCTCACCGGGCATGCCCTTGCGCGCGAGATATCCTGGGTCTGCGAACAAATACCAGGGAATGTGAGCCAAGTGACGCTGGACTAGCGACGAACTGGGTAGCGGCTCGGCATGTGCGCGCACGCAGATGTCGAAGTTCTCCTGCACTGGATCTACCTGGCGATTCGTCGCGTGCTGCACAACGCGTACGTGCGGATAGGTCGCAATGAACTGCGGCATAAGTTCGGCCAGAGCCAACTGGGCGAAGGCGACCGAACAAGTGAATCGAATGGTGCCACTCGGCTCGGCCATGCGATACCGCACGACGCTTTCCGCCGCCTCGGCCTCAATCAGCATGGCAAGGGCGTGACGATGAAACTCGGCGCCAATTTCGGTCACAACAAACTTCCGCGACGTTCGCTGGATCAGGCGCGCGCCCAGCGACGCCTCCAGCGCAAGGATGCGCCGGCTGATGCTGGATTTTGGCTTGTCGAGTGCCAGCGCCGCAGCCGTGATACCGCGGTGCTCGACCACCTTGGCGTAGTAGTAGACGTCGTTCAGATCGAGCATCGCTGGACCCAGGTGCTTGATGGTAGCGGCGCGACGCGCCGGCGGATTGTCCCACTTGATGGACGATTGTTTCCCTTTGGCCGGATTTCTATCGGTTTGTCTCAACACTAGATTTCGTTCCACCCCGATACGCGATCCAGGAGCCAAAAATGAACCGCCGCCAGTTTTTGAACCAGTCCAACACCGCAATCGCTGTTACTGCGATCGGCGCCAGTGGCGCCGCTACCGCGGCAGCACCCACGTCCCAGTCCCCTCAGGAACCCCTCACCATGAACTCGCCCCACCTGTATGACCGCCTGGCCCACGACAACGCCGTCCTGCTGCTGGTTGACCATCAGGTCGGCCTCTACACTGGCGTACGAGACATCGAAACGCTCGAACTTTCCTGCGGTAGGCTGACGGCAGCGACGATTTCCGGCCATCGATGCCCCTGCCCGTCGCGTCTCCGATGAAACAGGTATTCATGCTTCGGATGCCGACTCATGACCTGAAGCGCCTTCTCGCGTCGATGGCGGCAATGGCCGTTGCGCATGGCGACGGCGAAAGATCCCCAGGCTATAGACGCTGACTGACGCCACCGCAATTGGCACCGCGACGACCACAAACATCAGAGTTGGCGCCCAGTGGGCTGCCAGCATTGCGCCGCCCACCATCGAACCCACAATCGAGCCCACGCGCCCCATGCCCAGCGTCCACGCCACACCGGTGGCGCGCGAAACGGTGGGATAGAAGCCTGCCGACAGGATACTCGTGCCGGTCATGGCGCCGCCGGTGCCAACGCCCGTGATCAGCAGCGCAACCACGGCAATGGCCGGCACGCCTGCCAGATGGCCGAGCGAAGCAAGACTAATGGCGGCGCACAGGAACGCGCTTGCCACGACATACTGCGGGTTCATCCGGTCCATCAGGAAGCCCAGCAGGACCGCACCAAGCGCATTGCCGGTCAGGTAGAGCGCGGTCATCCGCGACGCCTGGCTGAACGGCACACCGGCCTCCTGAACGAGCATGGTCAACCAGTTGCCCAGAAAGTAGACAACGAGCAATGCCATGAATGCCGTGACCCACAGGAGCAGCGTTCCGCCCCGAAGGCTCGGATGCAGCAGTTGGGAAACCGGGAACCCCTTGGCGGCATCCTCGTCAAGAACGAGTGCCCTTTCCCTCGGAACGGCCGGATCGATGTGTTTGACAATCGCATGAGCCTCGTCCTGGCGGCCTTTCGCAACCAGGTAACGCACCGATTCGGGTAGCCCCCCCAAAGGATGAGGGCGACGAGCATCGGCAATGCGCCGCCGAGGACCAGCATGGACTGCCAGCCAAAAGCGCTGATCATATGCGGCGCAATCAAGCCACCCAGCACCCCACCCGCCGAGATTCCGCAGCCTAGCGGCGCCACGAGCGTCGATCGCAAACGATCGGGGCAGTACTCCACGGCCAGTGTGTAGGCGTTGGGCATCGCACCGCCGAGTCCCAATCCGGTGAGGAACCGAAGGACAATCAGTATTTCGAGCGAAGGCGCCCACGCCGATACCAAGCTCAGAAGCCCGAACATGACGACGGTTGTCAACAGCACCGCCTTTCTTCCGAAGCGGTCGGCCAAAGGTCCGAATAGAAATGACCCCACCGCCAAACCAAAGAAGCCGGCGCCAAACACGGGGGCGAGTTGCGCCGGACTTGCTCCAAAGTGGGACTTAAGCGAGGGGCCAATAAATCCGAGAACGACCGTGTCGTATCCGTCTGTCACCAGGACGAGAAAACACAGGACCAGTGTCCGGATCTGGAACCGCGACATCGGTCGTTCGTTGATCAATGTTCTGACGTTAATGGGTCGGAAGAGCATCGCAAATTCCTGTTGCAACGGGGTGTTTCTGACAATAACAACTTCATCAGGGAGCGGATGATGTCATCATATATGCAATCGATTGCATAAGATGATGAGGGTTTACCACCGCCGACATATTTTCATGACGAGTTCGGCGTCGCCTTGGCGCTCGAAGACATCAAGCGTGGGGTTGCTGGAGAACTGCCGCCAGAAGGAGGAACAACACAAACGGATACTGCATTCGCATCCATTCTCTCGATCTGGTGAACGACATCAAAATTCCCAGCGTGACGACCAGCAGAATGGATGCCCCTATCCACTCTGCTCCGGTGATGCAAAGCAAAATCACTCCGCCGAGTTCGACGGCCGAAATTGCTACTCTGAACCAATCCGGGTAACCCCATTTGGCGAACTCGGCGCGGATGGCCTTTGGACCTGCCAGGTTGACGACCGCAGCCGAGAGGAAGGCGAAGGCGAGAATGAATTTCACGTATGCCATGACGCTGAAATCGCTGGTGTCCGGTTAGGCCGAGGTACGCGGGGAAAAAGTGGAGGACTTTTCTCCAACCAGGTGACATTCAGCCTGGATGCAAGCCCGGCCTTCGTGATGATCTCCGCCGCGAGCCGTTCGACGTTGCGCAGCACTTCCTTGCGCTCCCTGAACTTCGTGAACTCCCCTTCGCGATAGACGATATCGCCATTGACCACGACATACTTTGCATCCGTTCCCTTACCGGCACCGAGAAATGCGGATAGTGGGCGTTGAAGTGATCCGACGTGAGGGCCGCGCATGTCGAAGACCGCGATATCGGCCACCTTTCCCGCGTCGAGCGAACCCAGTTCGTCTGCGACGCCGAGGACACGTGCACCGTTGATGGTTGCCATTTCCAATGCACGCTCAAACGGCATGCGTGTCGGGTCCAGATGACGCTGGTGTTGAAAAAGCACGCATGCCTTAACCTGTTCGAGCATGTCGTTCGTGTAATCGACCATGGCGCCATCGGTGCCAAGAGCCGTCGCCACCCCCGCCCGCAGCGCATTTGCCGCGGGCGCAATGCCGCCACCGCGCATTGCTTCGCTGGTGGGTGTGTAGTACGAGGCCGGCACCCACATGCGCCATGTGCTCGAGATCCAGCTCGGTGCAGTGGATGCCATGAATCAACATCCATTGCTCGTCCAGGACACCAAGCTGCATGAGGTAGCGCACGTCCGTACGGCCGGTTTCACGCAGATGCTTCAGGAACCCCTTTTCCGTGGAGAACGTACCTGCCGCAATGTGGCTGCTGATGCGAACGTTCAGCTTTCGCGCCAGTTCCGTGCCCCGAATGATGAGCTCTTCCGTGCTCATGCCAGATGAAGTCCAATGGGCATTGGCCTCGATGACCATGCCCATGCGGATCAAACCATCCTGCTTGCCATCCCAGCGACGGATATCTTCTTCAGCAGCAGCCAACGACTCATCCAGCGAAAGCGGATGGTCGAGGAACCGGCTGTTACGGCATCGCAGTTCCTTGCCAAAGAATTGACGGATACCGACTTCGGCCTGGGATTCGACGCTCGCTTTGACGATCGCGTCGTTGCTTACCGATACGGAGTGGTTGAATGAAGTCGTCGTGCCAGTGGCGAGCATCTCGAGGGCGCATTGGTAGCCACTGAGCCGCATCGCGTCTTCTGACAGATGTCGGACGAGCGGAAAGACCAGGTCGCTGATCCAGTCCTCGAGCAGCAGTCCGTCCGCGATCCCTTTGAACATCGAATACCACGGATGCTGATGCAGATTGATAAGGCCAGGAATGACCAGGCAGCCGCTGGCATCGATGATTTCGTCAAACTCGCCGGTCGGCGTATTTTCTTTTGCGTAGACGCCAGCTATTCGCTTGCCTTCGATCGCAACCGCGCCACGCTCGAAAACTTCGCGCCTTCCGTTAACGGTTACGACGTACCCATTCTGAATGAGAATCTTCTTCATTGGTGTGTTCCGTGGTGTATTTGTCCGGACACCGGTGTCGCGTTTGTCTCCAGGAGCGACCCCGGCATTCAATACATCAGTCATCCGCTGGCAGGCGGCTTAGTCTTTAGGCGGCCACGTCGGAATCGGCGTCTTGCCGGACGGGAAACGAACATTCTTGGAGCGTACAAACTCCTTTAGCGTTTCGGTCGCGTTTTCACGACCATACCCGCTTCCTTTCACGCCGCCGAATGGCGATCCAAGGAAAGCCCTGCGCATGTAGTTGTTAACGAAGATCATGCCGGCTTCGAGGCGACGCGCGAGCTTCCATGCACGATCCTCGTCTGTCGTAACAATCGCGGCGGTCAGCCCATAGGCCGTACCATTTGCAATGTCGATGGCTTCATCCTCGGTCTTGAAGCGCATCAGGCATGCAACAGGCCCAAAGATCTCTTCCTGGGCGACCGTCATCGTCGGCACGATATCGCCAAGGACGGTGGGTGGAACCCAGTAGCCGTGCTCATACTGTGAATCGGTCGGCAACGTACCTTGCGTGACGAGCCGTGCGCCTTCGCGCAGGGCAATATCGATATACCCCATCACGCGATCGCGCTGCTTGCCGTCGACCATTGGACCGATGTCCGTCCTCGCATCCAGTCCGTTGCCGACAACGAGTTTCTCGGTGGCCCGAGCAAACTTGGTCTCGAACTCCGCGTATCGGGATTCATGGACGAGAATGCGCGCCGTCGACGTGCACGCTTCGCCTTGATTGTAGAACATGCCCTCGAGCGCGACATTCAGGGCCACCTCCATGTCCGCATCCTCCAGAATGAGGAGCGCATTCTTGCCACCAAGCTCCATGGTCGCGTAAGTGATGTTCTCCGCCGCGCTATGCAGAACGCGGCGGCCCGTTGCGGTTGCACCTGTAAAGCTGATGCGCTCCACCTTGGGATGCGACGCCAGAGCGGGCCCGGCCTTGATGCCTGGAACGACGTTTAGCACGCCTGGGGGCAGCACTTGATTGGCCAGTTCGACCAGTCGCATCACGGTGAGTGGCGCCTGTTCACCCGGCTTCACGACGACGGTATTTCCCGCAGCCAGTGCCGGTGCAGACTTCTTCGCAAAGTGAATCGGTGGCCAATTGAACGGAAGGATGGCTGCGACCACGCCATACGGTTCAAATAGTACGCGCGCTTCAATCGCACCCTGGTCAAGGATTTCGCCATGGAGCGTATCGGCCAGGCCCGCGAAATAGTCGAAACAGGCATGGCAATAAGAGACATCAAAGCGGAGTGCATCGCGCTTTGGCTTGCCGACTTCGCGTGCCTCGAGTTCGGCAAGTTCGTCAGCGTGCTCGCGAATTTTCGAAGCAACCTGGTGCAACAACTGCGCGCGCTCGCGCGGCGAACGCCGGCGCCAGTCATTTTCGTAAGCTTGTCGCGAATCCGCCACCACGCGACCTACGAGCGCTTCGTCCGCGGACACCACGCGGCCCAGTGGCTTGGCAGTCGCTGCTTCCTCGACTATGAAGAACTCCTGGTCACCGCCAGCCTCGACGACGTTGCCGCCAAGAATGGCTCCCCAGTACGGGCGATTCAGGTTCGATCTGTCTTGCGTAGCTTCGGCCATGTGGCACACTCCTTACAATCGATTGCATATTTTGATGATGGGATCTCCAGCGAGGGCAAGCAGTCATGTGAAGTCTGCACTGGGCTATCGCTTTCGATTCCTAATCTAATGCAATCGATTGCAGAAAGCAAGAAGAAACGAGGCCCACGACGCCGGCATCCTCGGAGGAACTGGAGGTTCAGTCGGTGGGCGACCATTGGACGTTCCAGACAGCCCTGCAGTTCGTGGAAGCCGCCGGCCACGTTGATCCCTGGGCGGAATATGCCGCTACTAGGAAGGTGCAACAAATTGGTGTCGCTATCCGGATGCTCGCTGGTTAGCCACGTCGAGGACGTCTCATGGCAACCCTGGGCATATTTCCTGCTGCGGAGCGCAAAGCCTTTACCAACGCCTCTCGCGGCATCGATTGCTTTTGCGCCATAGGCAAGGCTACAAGACAAAGAAGTGTGGCAAAAATCACTATCGCAATCCTATGTGGAATCGTTGACGATGGCGCCCGCAGCCATTTCCGCGGTCTCATTTCTGACATATTTTTGCGCCGAAGCACTCCAACCCGCTCCTTCGCGCGCAGGTACTCAACCAATCCAATCGGACAGAATCCTTCCCGCGTCGCTGCCCTTCAGCCAGCACAGCATCCAACTGAGACTGATACCGCTTGCGCGGGAAGAAATGAAAAATCAGAGGAATCACACGACTCGTGTACTCTTATGTGTGGAATTCTCTTCCGTTTGCCCGCAAACTGTATCGGTTTATACGACATGCAAAATCCGATGCCTACACCTGTCCCCGAACCGCAAGCCGTTTCCAGCACAGTCACCCGCAGCGCGATATTCATCGTTGCGACGCTCACCGAGGGTGACGGCCACGCCGACACCGTCCGCGCGTGGTGTGGCGACGTCGCCGCAGTCGTGCGCGGGGTCGGTCAGCGCGTGCCGGCCGGCAATCTGTCCTGTGTCTGCGGCTTCGGCTCCGGCGCATGGGACAGGCTGTTCGGCGAGCCCCGTCCTGCGGCGCTGCAACCGTTTCGGGAGTTCGGCACCGGCAAGCGCGTCGCCATCGCGACCCCGGGTGACCTCCTGTTGCACATCCGCGCCGATTCGATGGACCTCTGCTTCGAGCTTGCCACCCGACTGCTCGGCAAGCTCGGCGATGCGATCCGGGTCGTCGACGAGGTGCACGGCTTTCGTAACTTCGACATGCGCGCGATGATCGGCTTTGTCGATGGCACTGAGAATCCGGCCGGACGCGAGGCGGTCGATTTCACGGTGATCGGCGACGAAGATACCGAGTTCGCCGGCGGCAGCTACGTCATCGTGCAGAAGTATCTGCACGACATGGCCGGGTGGGACGCTCTTCCTGTCGAAACGCAGGAACGCATCATCGGGCGCAAGAAACTGTCCGACATCGAACTGGACGAAAAGGTTAAACCCTCGTCATCGCACAGTTCGCTGACGACGCTCGTCGAGAATGGACAAGAAGTGAAGATTCTGCGTGACAACATGCCGTTCGGACGCCCAGGCGCGGGAGAGTTCGGCACCTACTTCATCGGCTACGCCCGTTCGCCCGCACCGATCGAACAGATGCTGGAGAACATGTTCGTCGGACGGCCGCCCGGCAATTACGACCGGCTGCTCGATTACAGCAGCGCAGTCACTGGCAGCCTGTTCTTCGTCCCGTCGGCCGACCTGCTCGCAGGGCTCGCGGACCGCGACGCACCTGCTGCCAGTGTTGGTCAATCTGCTCCCTCTGCGTCGGCCGCGTCGCACCAACAAGGCTCATTGAATATTGGATCGCTCAAAGGAAGCCATCAGTATGAATAACCTGCACCGCGAACTCGCCCCGATCACCAGTGCCGCATGGTCACAAATTGAACAGGAAGTGGCGCGTACCTTCAAGCGTTCGGTGGCTGGACGGCGCGTGATAGACCTTATCGGCCCCGGAGGCGCGGAACTGGCCGGCGTGGGCACCGGACACCTGCGTGACATCGAGGCGCCGCTGCAGGGCGTCGGCGCGAAGTTGCGCGAGGTCAAGGCCCTGGTTCAGCTGACCGTGCCGTTTGAACTCCAGCGCGAAACGATCGACAGCGTCGAGCGCGGCGCGCTCGACTCCGACTGGCAGCCAGCAAAGGAAGCGGCGAGGCAGCTCGCGTTCGCGGAGGATCGCGCAATCTTCGACGGCTATCAGGCGGCGGGCATCGTCGGGATCCGCGAAGGCTCGTCGAATCCGAAGTTCACGCTGCCAGCCGACGTCAACGAATATCCGAACGTGATCAGCGGTGCGATCGAGGAGTTGCGGCTCGCGGGCGTCGACGGCCCCTACTCCGTGCTCCTCGGCGCCGACGCATACACCGCGCTCGCTGGGGCGCGCGATCAAGGTTATCCGGTCGTTGACCACATCAAGCAGATCGTCAGTGGCGAGATCATCTGGGCGCCGGCGATTAGCGGCGGCAGCGTGCTGTCGACCCGCGGTGGCGACTACGCATTGCACCTTGGCGAGGATCTGTCGATCGGCTATATCAGCCATACGGATCAGGTCGTACGGCTGTATCTGCGCGAAACGCTTGCGTTCCTGATGCTGACGAGCGAGGCATCGGTCTCGATCGCGCTGTCACAGTAAGCGCCGGGAAAGGCGACGGCGGATTCCCACGAGCCGATCCTGCCGGCCATCGCATCGCGCGTACGAGCCATCAAGCCTTTTTGGCGCCGTAACGTGCCGCCAGCCCATCCACGGCCCGGCTGAAATCCCGAATCGTTTCGTCAATGATCTGACGCACCGGCATGATCGAATCAATGCGCCCGCAAACCTGCCCGGTCAGCGGCACGGCCGCTTCCATGTCGCCGCCGAAGTAAAGCTGCTGCACGCCGGCGAATTCGCTCTTGATGCTTTCAGGCACCTGCTCTTCGATCCGGGATGTGCGTGCCGTGCGCAAGGCCCGGAGTGCCGGGCCATTGCCGCCGCGATTGAGAAATACGGTATCTGTTTCGCGCGCATCGACAATGGCGTTCTTCCAGTTGTCATGCACGGGCGATTCTACCGACGACAACATGCGCGTGCCCATCTGGATGCCCTCGGCACCCATGGCGAACGCCGCCGCCATGGTGGCGCCGTCGCAGAAGCCGCCGGCGGCGATGACCGGGACTTCGATCTTCGAGCAAACCAGCGGCAGCAACACCATGGACGCGACGTCGCGCTGGTTCTTGAAGCCGCCGCCCTCGCTGCCCTCCACGATCAGGCCATCCACACCGGCGGCGACAGCCTTCAGTGCGCCGGCCAGCGTCGGCCAGCGTCGGCACCACATGGAAAACCGTCAGGCCGGCTGCCTTCAGTTCGGCGCAATAGCGCGTGGGGTCGCCGGCGGATGTGGTCACGAACCGGATTCCCTCGTCGACGACGAATTGCACAATGGCTGGGTCACGCACGTAGGTCAGGGCGATGTTGACCCCGAACGGCTTGTCGGTCAGCTCGCGCATCTTGCGGATTTCACCGCGAATCGCGTCCAGTTCTCCGGATGAGGTCTCGATGACGCCCATGCCGCCGGCATTCGAGACCGCGGCAGCAAGCTGCGCCCTGGCGATCCATCCCATTGGTGCCTGGATGATCGGATGCTGGACGCCAAGCATCGCTGTCACGCGATTGTTTATGGTCATGCCTTTCTGTCTCCGCTCGGTAACTGGTGGAATTGGTGGAACTGCTGATCACTGGTCAGGCCATTCTATTTCGCAACGCCGAAACATTGCAACTGGTTGCATACCGAAGTTCTTTCAGATCGCAAGCCGAAATTGTTCAGATCAGGCGCCGATGAGGTTACCCAGCGCCGGGCTCGGCACATCCATATGCGATTGCATACATCCATCATAGATATCGTGTTACACTCCATAAAACGATATCTATAGTCAAGCCATCCACTCTCTCGGCATTCATTTTGGCTTTTCTCGGCAAGAATAACGTCATAGAGGTCGTTTTAGTTCATTTAAACTGATATCTATGACGGGAGTTTGTGTGCCGAAGAAGCTGTTGCATGCCGAAGCCGTGCCATCGCTGGTCGCCGAGCGCCTGCGCATCTGGGGCCGCTGCATACGCACGCAACGCGTCGCACAACACGTTCCCGCCGCAGACCTGTGCGCGCGCATGGGTATCTCCGACGCGACCTTGCGCCGAGTTGAACGAGGCGATCCCGGCGCAGGCGCCGCGACCTATCTCACTGCTCTGCTGATACTTGGTGTGCTGGATACGGCCGCGCCACCGCTGGACCCGCGCTATTGGGCTACGAGCGCGCATGCCAGGGCTCGCCCGCCCGCATCCGAGAAGGATGATGACTACTTCTAAGCCGCTATTCATCTACCTGCAACGCCCGGACACCGGCGCTTGGGTAACCGTCGGTCGTTATGCGCTACACGCGGATGGACGCACCGGCGTGTTCCGGTATGCCCCGAGCTACATGGATGCGGCCTTGCCCTGGTCCATCGATCCGGTCAACCTGCCACTCATTGCCGGCATCGACCATCTAGCCCATCGATATCGCGGCCTGCACGATGTATTGCGTGATGCCTGCCCGGACTCATGGGGACGGATGCTTTTGCAGCGCGAACATAACCTCACCGAAGACGCGCACGACAGCGCATACCTGAGACTGGCCAGGAATGGCGATCGATGGGGTGCGCTCGCTGTTGGCATCTCACGCAAGCCTTCCGTGGATGTCATCGCAAGCCCCAAGCTGCCGCAACTAGAGGGGCTGGCCGAAGAGCTGCTTGCCATGTACGAAAGGCGCCCTCCTGTCGATGCGCGGCTGCGCAAGTTGCTCATGGCCACGCCCAGCCTGGGCGGCGCTCGGCCCAAGGGGACGCTACAAGACGGAGAGGACTACTGGCTGGTCAAGCCGATCCTGCCCAGCGACACGGCAGACATTCCCAGCCTGGAGCATTTCACCCTGCAGTGGGGTGCAGCCGCGGGCATGAACTTCGCCCGCTCGGTGCACCATCAGGTCGGCGACGGACTGAGCGTAGTGCGCATTTGCCGTTTTGATCGCCGCGGCGAGCAAAGGACAATGGCGCTCAGTGGTGCATCCCTGCTGGGTGCCGAGTATCCAGGCGGACTGTCGGCTTCATGGAGTTATCCGCGCCTGGCACAAGAACTGAAAAGGATCGGCGCGCCGCTCGAGGACCGGATCGAACTGTTCGACCGCATGGTATTCAACGCGATGGTGGGCAATGACGACGACCATCCACGCAATCACGCGGCCATCTTCCACGCAACGGATCGCCGTTGGCGGCTCTCGCCGGCGTTCGATGTCGTTCCCAATCCCGACGAACATCCCAGGACGCTGATCATGCAACTGTCCGAGGGACGCTTCGATATCACACGCGAGGCAGTGCTGGCGGATGCGGTGCATTTCGGGTTCGATGACAAGAGCGCAGCCGCCACGCATTTGAGTCAATGGGTGGCGCGTATTGCCGACACGTTTCCTGCCGTGGATGCCCACTTGTCTCCCGCACTGAGGCAACTAATGCGCGACCGCCTGGCAAATGGCGTAAAGGCCCTCCAAGCGTAGGCCTTGAAGTACGTTGCCCCTATCGCCGGCGTGCCTGCCCAGATATCGCAGGTGTGCACCGGCGTCGAAAAAGCAGGCCCGGCTTGACACACCGGACCTGCAGCGGCAACCGCTTCAGTGGCTGGCTTGCGCCTGAGCGGCCTCGATGGACTCCATCACCACGCGGCGCGCGTCGAACTCCTCCGCAATCTTCTGGTCCTGCGCGAACTGCGCCTCGACGTCGACATTGGCAAACTCGATGGCGCCCATGTCGGCAAACGCGGCCTGCACGCGCGGGCTCCACAGCCCGATATCCTTGACGGTCGGCACGATGCGGCTGAACAGCCTCTGGCGGAACTGCCGCATGGTCTCGGACTCCCGCACCGCCTTGGCGCACTCTTCTTCCGGCAGCCCAAGGCGGCTCCATACTTCCTTCTGGTCGAAGCGATCGCGCATCAGGTAGCAGGCTTCGATCACGAAGTCCTCGCGCTCCTTGCGCTCGGCCTCCGTCAATTGCGGATAGTAGCCGCGCAACGCTGTGCGGCCAAATGCGACGTGGCGCGCTTCGTCCTGCATCACGTAGGCGTTGATCGATGCGGCCAGCGGATTCTTGGAGAAGTCGCGGATGCGCTGGAACGCGGCCAGCGCCAGCCCTTCCACCAGCACCTGCATGCCGAGGTAGCAGAAGTCCCAGCGTGAGTCGGTCAGGATGGTTTCAAGCAGCGATTTCAACCCGGAAGTGATCGGATAGATGATCCCGACCTTCTCGTGCAGCAGGCGCGAATAGGCTTCCACGTGGCGTGCTTCGTCCATGGTCTGCGTGGCGGCATAGAACTTGGCGTCCATTTCCGGCACCATCTGCACGATGCGCGCGGACACCATCAGCGCGCCCTGCTCGCCATGCAGGAACTGCGACAGCGAATGCGCCTGCTGGTGGCGGCGCACGTCGATGCGGTCGTGCTTGCCCATCTTTTCCCATAGCGGCGTGCCGTAGATCGGGATCATCCGGTCATCGAGTTCCTGCGGGTTCTCGGGATCGAGTTCCTGCGACCAGTCGATCCGGTCGGTGGCGTTCCATTGCTGCTTCTTGCTGGTCTGGTAGAGTTGCAGCAGCTTGGAATTCTCGTTGTCGTACTCCCAGTTGAACTCGGTGGACACCTGGCTGCCGATCGACCAGCCTGTCTGGACCACCGGCAGCGTGTAACGATGAAGGGATGACATGCAATCTCCTTTGGCGCTCATGGGTTTTGACCGTTCTCCACGCCTGTTTTGCTAGCACTAGCCGGTGGTGGGATTGGTCTTGAATTTGCTTTTGCTTCCGGCTATAAACAGAATCATAATTCTCTTTCTTGTTATTTCAAGGGTCCGGCACAGGGTCCGCAGAAGCCAGGAGACATTGATGCAGTTCCACAATTTGACTGTCGCGCAGATCACTCGGGAGACCGAAGACGCCCGTTCCTATGCGCTCCTGGTCCCCGATGCACTGCAGCAATCCTTTGTTTATCGCGCCGGCCAGCACCTCACCTTCCGGGTAAACGTGGACGGGAACATCCTGCTGCGCAGCTATTCGCTTTCCAGTTCGCCCGAGGCCGGCGGCCTTCCGGTCGTCACCGTCAAGCGCATCCCGGGTGGCCGCGTTTCGGGCTGGTTCCATGCGCAGGTCGGCGCCGGCACGCAGCTGGAGGTGAGCGCGCCGACTGGCCGGTTCGTGTGCGAGGCCATGGATGCGCCGCTCTTCTTCTGCGCGGCGGGCAGCGGCATTACGCCGGTACTGTCGATGATCCGTTCCGCGCTGGCATCCACCAGCCGCGCGATGACGCTTTACTACGCCAATCGCGATGGCGACAGCACCATCTTCGCGGCGCAGATCGCCAGGCTGGCGCGCGGCAACCCCGAACGGCTGACCGTGCATCTGCACTACGACGACGCCGACGGTTTTCCCGAGCGTGGCAAGATCGCCGCCCTGCTCTCGGCCGTGCCGCACTGCCAGCTCTATCTGTGCGGCCCCGGGCCATTCATGCGGACCGTGCTGGAGGCCGCTGAAGTGGCCGGCATGGCGCCGGGGCGCGTGCATCTGGAACGGTTTGACGCTGCCGCGCAGGAGCCCGATGTGGCAAGCGCGGCGCCGTTGCCTGCCCAGGCTTGCGACGCCACGGTAACCCTCGGCGGCGCCCTGCATGTGGTGCGGATTGCCAGCGGCCAGTCCCTGCTGCAAGCCGCGCTGGCCTGCGGCGTGGATGCGCCCTATGCTTGCGAGGAAGGCTATTGCGGCTCGTGCGCGGCCAAGTGCGTGGATGGCGCGGTCGTCCATGCGCGCAACGATGTCTTCAGTGCCGACGAGCTTGCTGCCGGCTGGATCCTGACCTGCCAGGCGCGCCCACGCCAGGAGCGGCCGGTCGCCATCACCTTCGACGTATGACATCCGAAATCACGGCACCCTTTGACGCCGCAGCGCCGACGCTGCGCGCGGGGCTGAAACAGCCCCGCCAGGAAAGAAGCGAAGCCACGCTGAAGGCTCTGCTCGCAGCCGGGAGGGCGCTGATCAACGAAGCCGGCAGCCTGACCGGCTTCTCGCTCGCCGATCTGGTGCGGGCCGCCTCCACGTCGGTTGGCGCGTTCTATGCGCGCTTTCCGGACAAGGAGACGTTCTGCGCGCTGGTGCTGGAAGACACGCTGGCGGAGCTGCGCGCCGAGCTGGACTATTCGCTGGCCACGGACCCCACCTGGAACGCAGGGCCGGCCCACGCGATCTGTGCGCGCATCGTTGGCTTTTACATTGGCCTGTTCCGCAAGCACCGTGGCCTGTTCGCCGCGTATATGCGGCATAGCCCCGCGCAGAATCCCTTGTGGCAACCCATTCGCGAGGCCAACCGGCAGATCCTGGATGCCATGGTGCCGCGCCTGGCCAGCCACGTTGCCGCCGGGCGTTTCAGCGGGCCGGATGACGAGACCCGCATAGCGGTCCAGCTTGTCATCAGCGCATTGACCAATATCGTGCTGCATACGCCCAGCGCCCTGGACCTGTACGATCCACGGCTGGAGCAACGGCTCACCGAGATGCTGCACCGCTACCTTGCCTTGCCAGCGGCGGACGTGTGTCTTGCCTACGCCTCTGGCAGCAACAGGTAGCGGCGCATCATCCGGATCAGGTGGGTTTCCAGCTTGCGTTGCTCCAGATGCAGCGGGCCCGGATCGTTGAGCAATAGATTGGCCAACGTGCCCACCAGGAACTGGATGGCCACGCGCACCTCGAAGTCCGCGGTGCCTGCGCGTGGCGAATCGATCTGCCTGGCCAGCAATGGCACAAGCAGATCCTGGATGCGGCGGTTGGCCAGCCGCATGGGATTGTCGCCGCCCCCGGTTGCGGAGTAATGCCGCAGGAATCCTTTGAACAGGCCACGATTCTGGCGAAACTGGCCTACATAGACGCGCACGATGCGCTCGACGATGGCCGTAGCCGGGCCGGCTTGCCAGACCGGATCCCTGGCGACCGATTTTTTCGTAAGCGCTTCGGCCTCGTCCAGCGCGGCCTCAAGCATGACCTGGAGGAACGCCTCCTTGTCCTTGAAGCGGGCATAGAAGGCACCAATCGACGTCTCGGCCGCCTTCACTACATCGTTCAGGGAAATGTCATCCAGGTCGCCGCGTTGCTCTGCGAGCGCCCGGCCGGCCTTGATCATGTTGCCCAGGTTTTGCTCGCTGCGAGGCTGGCGTGGGGGCCGCATCGCGGGCGAGGTGACGGTGGTTGCAACAGGTCCCTTTGTGGCACGCCGCGCGGGCGCGTCCTGGCGAGCGGACGCGCGGGCTGGCGTCGAGGGTTTTCGGCTGGCAGGCATGAAGTGGCAATGGTCGATGTGCGCAAGCAATGCCGCATTATGCGGCCTTCGCCTCTCTCCCTTGTGTTGCCATGCCGCCGGAGTCTCGATCGCAAGCCGCCCGCCGAAGCCTACTCCACCTTCTCCCAGCCAGCACCTGGCGCGAATGGTATCCACACACAAGGCACGAAGCTCGGGCAAACTCAAAGATCCGGCTTCTTTTAGCGCAGCGGTTTCCAGTCGTGGCGCCATCGGTGATCAGGCGAGCCAGGCGTTCACCTCGCCGGCGACCCGCGCGATGCAGGAGATGGCATTTTGCGCCATCGGCGACGGGGTCCGGTTGCGCAGGCTGACAACGCCCATCTCGGAGAACAGCGAAGGCAGTCCTTCGATGCGCAGCGGCAGCAGCGTGCCGGCATCGAGATCGGCTTGCACCGACGTATGCGTGGCGGCGAGAACCGTGTCGGTGGACAGCGCCACGGCCCTGAGGATAGCAATGTCATCGCACTCGAGCGCGAGCACGGCTTGCTCGCCAGCCGGCATGCTGAGCACCCTGGCCAGTTCGGTCTTCAGGACATTCGGCAGCTTGGTCGCCGCGACGCCGTACTGCCAGGCATCGGCCACCGTGCATCGGCGCCCGGCAAGCGGGTGCGAGGTGCGTACGTAGAAAAAACCGGATTGCGTCCCCAATGGACGGATTTCCAGTCCCGGATCTTCCGGCAGGTCGCGCACGTCGGCGACGAAAAACTCGAGGTCTTCGGTGCGCAGGCGCTCCAACAACTGCTTCCAGTTGCCCTCTTCCACGCGCAAGGCCACCTTGGGATAGAGGCTCCGCAGTTCGGACAGCGCTCGCGGCATCAGCGTCGCCGCCGGAAATGGCCCGGCGCCGAAAGCGGTGTCCCCTAGTTGGCTGTCTCGAAAGAGATCGACATCGCGCTGCAGGCAGCGCGCATCGAAGAGCAGCCGGCGGGCCCGTTCGATCACGAACGCGCCGGCCGGAGTCGGCCGCACATCGCCCACGTCACGGTCGAACAGGCGGATGCCGAGGTCCGCCTCTATAGCCTGGATGCTGCGGCTGAACGCAGGCTGGCTGAGGTGGACGCGCTCGGCCGCCCGCGCGAAATGCAGGGCATCGGCCAGCGCCAGAACGTGGCTGAGACGGCGAAGGTCCATCATGCTGCGTTGCTCTGTACGCATTGGAACATTGCATAGTATGCATTGGACGCATTGACCCGGCAAGCCTACAGTCAGGCGGACTTAAGGTCTTTCAGGCCAAAAAGCGAGATCGGAGACAACCCAATGAGTCCGCACCTTCAGAACACCTTGATCGTGATCGCCATGCTTGGCTTTGCCTGCATGGAGTGTGTCACGCGGCGCTACAAGAACAGCGTCAACGCTACCCTCGACGATACCAAGCTGGAGCTGGCGATGTTCGTGAGCTTGCTCGCGATCACCCAGCCCCTGGCCTTGCTGGGGGCCGGCAAGCTGTGCGCCTGGCTGATGCCAGAGCAGCAAGGCGCGTGGGCACACCTGCCATGGTGGGCAATGGCCGCGATCTTGCTGGTTTGCGACGACATGACGCAATACTGGTGGCACCGCGTGTCGCATTCGCCGTTGTTGTGGCCTTTGCATCGCGCGCACCATACCGCGCAATACATGAGCATCCGCATCACGTACCGGAACAATTTTCTCTACTACCTGATGATGCCGGGCCTCTGGATCGCAGGCGTCCTGCTTTACCTCGGGTTCGCCAAAGTCTACGGTGCGTACCTGGTCATCAAGCTGACTGTGATCCTTGGCGCGCACAGCGCGTGGCGCTGGGACGAGCCCTTGTACCGCATCCGCGCGCTGCGCCCGCTGATGTGGATCCTGGAGCGCACGATCTCCACGCCCGCCACCCACTGGGCGCACCACGCGATGACGAACGAGGACGGGATCGGCTACTACAAGGGCAATTTCGGCAATCTGCTGTTCTTCTGGGACATCCTGTTTGGCTCGGCGCATATCACGCGCAAGTATCCCGCCAAGGTTGGCTTGCAGGATGACGTGCTGTTCGGGCAGGAGCGCTGGTTCACCCAGATGTTCTACCCGCTGTTCCAGTCGCGCCGCGCGCATTCCGCGCTGCGCTTCGGCGGACGGGCTTATGCGGAAACCGAAACCCATTCCGAAACCCATTCCGAAACCGTGCTGCAAGCCAACGAACAGCAGAGGTCCGCATGAATGGCCGCGCGCTGACAGAGGAACTGGCCAGGCAGGACATCCTGAGCACCTGCGTGCAAGCCGTGTTCGCCGCGCAACAGCAAGCCTTCCTGCGCCACTCCTTGCCTGATGCAGGGCAGCGGCGTGGGCACTTGCGCGCTCTCAAGCAGCAACTCCTGCGCTACCAGGACGTGCTTGCCGAAGCGATCTCCCAGGATTTTGGCGCTCGCTCGCTGGCCGAGACCAAGATGCTGGAGGTGCTGCCGACCACGCTGGAGATCCGTCATGCCATCTCGCATGTGCGCCGCTGGATGCGGCCGAGCCGGCGCTGGCCCGAGCTGCTGTTCGCCAGCAACAGCCTGCGCGTCACCTACCAGCCCAAGGGCGTCGTTGGTGTCATCGCGACCTGGAATTTCCCGGTCTATCTGTCGTTGGGCCCGCTGGTTGCCGCGCTGGCCGCCGGCAACCGCGTCATGATCAAGATGCCGGAGACAACGCCAGCCACCAACGCCACGCTCAAGGCCATGCTGGGCGAGATCTTCGCCGAAGACCATGTTGCATTGATCGGCGGCGAGCTGCAAGACCCCGGTGTCTTTAGCGCCCTGCCCTTCAACCATCTCGTTTTCACCGGCTCGCCAGCGGTAGGCCGTATCGTCATGGGCCAGGCGGCGCGCAATCTCACGCCAGTCACGCTCGAGCTTGGCGGCAAGTCGCCCGCCATCGTGTTGCGCGACTATCCAGTGCGCGAGGCCGCCCGGCGCATCGCGCACGGCAAGGGAATCAACTGCGGCCAGGTTTGCGTGGCGCCCGATTACGCGCTATTGCCGCGCGAACGGGTGGATGAGTTCGTCAAGGCGGTGATCGAGGCTTTCGGCGAGATCTTCGGCGAGCGTACCGGGCACAACCCCGATTACACGGCGCTGGCCACCGATCGCCACGCTGCGCGCATCCAGGCCATGCTGGACGACGCGCGCGCCAAGGGCGCGACGGTGGTGGCCTGCTGCGAGGTCGGCCCCGGCCGCCGGTTGCCATTGCACGTCGTGACGAATTGCACGCCCGACATGCTGCTGATGCGCGAGGAGATCTTTGGCCCCATCCTGCCGGTGCTGCCGTACGACACGCACGAGCAGGCTATCGCCATGGTGCAGCAACGCTCGCGTCCGCTCGCCCTGTACTGCTTCAGCTTTGATACGGCCGAGCGCGAGAACCTGCTCGCGCGCACGCATTCCGGCGGCGTCACCATCAACGACTGGGCCTGGCACGTGGTCAACCACGACGCACCCTTTGGCGGCGTGGGTAACTCAGGCATGGGCACCTATCACGGCGAAGAAGGGTTTCGCGAACTCTCGCATGCGCGCACGGTATTCAAGCGGCATCGCTTCTTTCCCATCGGGCTGTTCTATCCGCCCTATGGCAATCTGGCACAGCGCCTGACGATGAAGCTGTTTGTCGGCCATGGCGATGCGGCGGTGAAGAAACCGTTCTGAAGCAAGCGTCCGGCGCACCCACCTTGAGTTGATCGAAGCGATCCTGACATCGCGCCGGCCAGGATAGGCGCCAACTCATGAGGCGCCGGATCCGACTATCGGGCCGATGACCTGTTCAGGGCTGCAGCGGCGCGTATGAGCGTCTTGAAGGCATCCTCATCGATTTCATCACCCTCATGGAAATCGATAGCGCGCCTGGTATTGCCTTCAAGGCTGGCGTTGAATAGTCCTGAAGGGTCCGTGAGCGAAGCGCCCTTGGAGAAAGTCAGCTTCACGACGCTCTTGTAAGTCTCGCCGGTGCAGATTATTCCATCGTGAGACCAAACCGGAACGCCTCTCCACTTCCACTCCTCGACCACCTCAGGGTCAGCCTGTTTGATGAGAGCGCGGACATGGGAGAGCGTCTTGCCCCTCCAGTCGTCCAGTTCCTTGATCCTCGCGTCGATCAGTTCGGACGGGGATTCGTCCTGGGTCGTTGTGCTCTTTTTCATAAAACGCCGTCCGCGACTGTTTGCATGCTGAAAGCATAGCCTGATGGTCATTTACTTGCCAACTCCAGCCCTAGAGCCCTAGCAGGCCGCTGAAATACCTCCGACCGAAGTCAGCGCTTCGAGTGGCTGAAGCGTTGATCTGAGAACCCCACACCCTACGACGTTTCATGCGCGGCGCCGACACCTTCACCGAAAGCCTGTTCATCATGCGGCGGCTCGAGGATTTTGTACCGAAGTCTCACCCGCTGCGCTCGATCCGCACCATGGCCAATCAGGCGCTGGCGAAGATGGATCGGCTGTTCGCCGGGATGTACGAGGCCGATATCAAGGGCGGTCGACCCAGTATCGCGCCTGAGAAGTTGTTGCGGGCCATGCTGCTGCAGGTGCTCTACAGCGTTCGCTCCGAACGTCAGCTCATGGAGCAGACGCACTACAACTTGCTGTTTCGCTGGTTCATTGGCCTGGCAATGGACGATGCAGTCTGGGTGCCCAGCGTATTCACCAAGAACCGCGAACGCCTGATCAAGCACGATGCAGTGATCGAATTCTTCAACGAAGTACTGGCCATCGCGCAAAAGAAGGACTGGCTTTCCGGCGAACACTTCAGCGTGGACGGCACACTCATTCAGGCTTGGGCCGGCCACAAGAGCTTTGTGCGCAAAGACGGCGAGGACGAAGCCAATGATGGTGGCAACTTCAAAGGTCGCAAGCGCAGCAACGAAACGCACAGTCCAAGACCGACCCCGATGCCCGGCTCTATCGCAAAGGCAAAACCGCCAGTGAGTTGCGCTACATGGGCCATACCCTGAGCGACAACCGCCACGGCCTGGTGGTCAGCGCGCTGGTGACAACTGCTGATGGGCATGCAGAGCGCGAAGCCGCCAAGGTCATGGTCAACGACGCCCGGCAGGTGGTCGACGATGCGAACGTGGAAGTCACCGTGGGTGCGGACAAGGGGTATGACGCGGCCGAGTTCATTGAGGCTTGCCTTGAGATGAGGGTCACGCCCCACGTGGCGCAAAACACCTCCGGGCGACGCTCGGCGGTTCCGGATGAGATCGCCTGCAGCGGGGTTATGCCATTTCGCAGCAAAAGCGCAAGCTGATCGAACAAGGCTTTGGCTGGGCCAAGACCGTGGGGCGCATGCGTCAAGTGATGGTGCGCGGACTGAAGAAAGTTGACCAGATGTTTGTGTTGAGCATGGCCGCGTACAACTTGGTGCGCATGCGCTCGCTGGGAGAAATCCGTCCGCAGTTGCAGTAATCGCGGTAATGAGGCCAGAAACGGGCGCCAAATCATCAAAAAATCGATGAATTGACGCGCAGCTTCCGGATTGTGAAAAATAGGCGGCACATCAACCATAGAGCGGGAAGTCTTGCAGCTTGTGCGGGTAGTACTTCAGCAGCCTGCTAGTGCTGTCGATCCTGGAAGGTCATCGCCCAACTTCAAGAGGGGATGGCCGCACGCTTGCGTTCTGAAATCGCCGCCACAAAAGCAAAACCCCCAGTACTTGCGTACTGGGGGTTTTAAGGGAGAGCCTGGCGATTACCTACTTTCACACGGGTATCCGCACTATCATCGGCGTGGAGTCGTTTCACGGTCCTGTTCGGGATGGGAAGGGGTGGTTCCAACTCGCTATGGTCACCAGGCATAAACGGTGGCCGCGTTGACTTGGTCAACGCAGCGAATAGGGATGTAGTAGTAGGTTGCGAGGTATCGGCCAAGCTGCTTTGTGGCTGTCGCAGCGGCACGCGATACTCAACCAGGAGAAACACACTGGTTATAGGATCAAGCCTTACGGGCAATTAGTACTGGTTAGCTTAACGCATTACTGCGCTTCCACACCCAGCCTATCAACGTCCTGGTCTCGAACGACCCTTCAAGGAGCTCAAGGCTCCAGGGAATCCTCATCTTCAGGCGAGTTTCCCGCTTAGATGCTTTCAGCGGTTATCTCTTCCGTACATAGCTACCCTGCGATGCCTCTGGCGAGACAACAGGTACACCAGCGGTACGTCCACTCCGGTCCTCTCGTACTAGGAGCAGCCCCCGTCAAGATTCCAACGCCCACGGCAGATAGGGACCAAACTGTCTCACGACGTTTTAAACCCAGCTCACGTACCTCTTTAAATGGCGAACAGCCATACCCTTGGGACCGGCTACAGCCCCAGGATGAGATGAGCCGACATCGAGGTGCCAAACACCGCCGTCGATATGAACTCTTGGGCGGTATCAGCCTGTTATCCCCAGAGTACCTTTTATCCGTTGAGCGATGGCCCTTCCATTCAGAACCACCGGATCACTATGTCCTGCTTTCGCACCTGCTCGACTTGTCGGTCTCGCAGTTAAGCACGCTTTTGCCATTGCACTTTAGGTACGATGTCCGACCGTACCAAGCGTACCTTCGAACTCCTCCGTTACACTTTGGGAGGAGACCGCCCCAGTCAAACTGCCTACCATGCACTGTCCCCGATCCGGATTCACGGACCAAGGTTAGAACCTCAAACAAACCAGGGTGGTATTTCAAGGACGGCTCCACGCAGACTAGCGTCCACGCTTCAAAGCCTCCCACCTATCCTACACAGATCGGTTCAAAGTCCAATGCAAAGCTACAGTAAAGGTTCATGGGGTCTTTCCGTCTAGCCGCGGGGAGATTGCATCATCACAAACACTTCAACTTCGCTGAGTCTCGGGAGGAGACAGTGTGGCCATCGTTACGCCATTCGTGCAGGTCGGAACTTACCCGACAAGGAATTTCGCTACCTTAGGACCGTTATAGTTACGGCCGCCGTTTACCGGGACTTCAATCAAGAGCTTGCACCCCATCATTTAATCTTCCGGCACCGGGCAGGCGTCACACCCTATACGTCCACTTTCGTGTTTGCAGAGTGCTGTGTTTTTATTAAACAGTCGCAGCCACCATTTTATTGCAACCCCTTCACCCTCCTGGCGCAGGCCAGTCAAGCTACAAGGGCGTACCTTATCCCGAAGTTACGGTACCAATTTGCCGAGTTCCTTCTCCCGAGTTCTCTCAAGCGCCTTAGAATACTCATCTCGCCCACCTGTGTCGGTTTGCGGTACGGTCTCGTATGACTGAAGCTTAGAGGCTTTTCTTGGAACCACTTCCAATTGCTTCGCAGCACTAGGCCGCTCGCCCCACATCCTTGAATTCCGCGCCCGGATTTGCCTAAGCGCCTTCTCCAATGCAGGGACCGGGACTTCCAACACCCGGACAACCTTCCGCGATCCGTCCCCCCATCGCATCATACGACGGTGCAGGAATATTAACCTGCTTCCCATCAGCTACGCATCTCTGCCTCGCCTTAGGGGCCGACTCACCCTACGCCGATGAACGTTGCGTAGGAAACCTTGGGCTTACGGCGAGGGGGCTTTTCACCCCCTTTATCGCTACTCATGTCAGCATTCGCACTTCTGATACCTCCAGCATCCTTTACAAGACACCTTCACAGGCTTACAGAACGCTCTCCTACCATGCACTTACGTGCATCCGCAGCTTCGGTGACTGGCTTAGCCCCGTTACATCTTCCGCGCAGGACGACTCGATCAGTGAGCTATTACGCTTTCTTTAAAGGATGGCTGCTTCTAAGCCAACCTCCTGACTGTTTTAGCCTTCCCACTTCGTTTCCCACTTAGCCAATCTTAGGGACCTTAGCTGGCGGTCTGGGTTGTTTCCCTCTTGACACCGGACGTTAGCACCCGATGTCTGTCTCCCGTGATTGCACTCTTCGGTATTCGGAGTTTGCTATGGCGGGGTAATCAGCAATAGACCCCCCAACCATGACAGTGCTCTACCCCCGAAGGTGAGACACGAGGCACTACCTAAATAGTTTTCGGAGAGAACCAGCTATTTCCAGACTTGTTTAGCCTTTCACCCCTATCCACAGCTCATCCCCTAACTTTTCAACGTTAGTGGGTTCGGTCCTCCAGTACGTGTTACCGCACCTTCAACCTGGCCATGGATAGATCGTCTGGTTTCGGGTCTACACCCAGCGACTGAACGCCCTATTCGGACTCGCTTTCGCTACGCCTTCCCTAATCGGTTAAGCTTGCCACTGAATGTAAGTCGCTGACCCATTATACAAAAGGTACGCCGTCACCCGTTTCCAGGCTCCGACTGTTTGTATGCATGCGGTTTCAGGATCTATTTCACTCCCCTCCCGGGGTTCTTTTCGCCTTTCCCTCACGGTACTGGTTCACTATCGGTCGATCACGAGTATTTAGCCTTGGAGGATGGTCCCCCCATCTTCAGACAGGATTTCACGTGTCCCGCCCTACTTGTCGTACACCTAGTTCCACAACGCTGTTTTCGCATACAGGGCTATCACCTGCTATGGCCGGGCTTTCCATCCCGTTCTGCTAACAACACTGCTAAAGAGTACAAGGCTCTTCCCATTTCGTTCGCCACTACTCTGGGAATCTCGGTTGATTTCTGTTCCTGCAGCTACTTAGATGTTTCAGTTCGCCGCGTTCGCTTCCCTGACCTATGTATTCAGTCAGGGATGACCCATACGGGCCGGGTTTCCCCATTCGGACATCTCCGGATCAAAGCTTGTTTGCCAGCTCCCCGAAGCTTTTCGCAGGCTACCGCGTCCTTCATCGCCTGTGATCGCCAAGGCATCCACCACATGCACTTGTTCGCTTGACCCTATAACGAGTGTGTCTCAAACTTGCGTTCAAGGCGTGCTCGCTACAGGATGAGTTCTCGCATTTGTGCCGTATTCCAAGTCATCTTTCGATCACTTAAATACATTTTGGTTGATACAATCACAACCCGGTATCGTGTTTTACTGCAGCGTCTCATCAACGCTCACGACACCTTTACTACATCCCATATTTTTAAAGAACAGCCGAGCGAGACTTGGTCCCGCATCGTCTTGGCAAAGCCAAATGCAAGCGCTCAAAGCTAAGCGCTTGCATTTGACCATGCAACACAGGACACGCAGTGCGCATCCTGGCTCTAACAATTAACAAACCGATAAGTGTGAACGCTCGACGTTGGATGCACGCTCTGAAAGGAGGTGATCCAGCCGCACCTTCCGATACGGCTACCTTGTTACGACTTCACCCCAGTCATGAACCCTGCCGTGGCAATCGCCCTCCTTGCGGTTAGGCTAACTACTTCTGGCAAAACCCACTCCCATGGTGTGACGGGCGGTGTGTACAAGACCCGGGAACGTATTCACCGCGGCATGCTGATCCGCGATTACTAGCGATTCCAGCTTCACGTAGTCGAGTTGCAGACTACGATCCGGACTACGATGCGTTTTCTGGGATTGGCTCCCCCTCGCGGGTTGGCAACCCTCTGTACGCACCATTGTATGACGTGTGAAGCCCTACCCATAAGGGCCATGAGGACTTGACGTCATCCCCACCTTCCTCCGGTTTGTCACCGGCAGTCTCTCTAGAGTGCTCTTGCGTAGCAACTAAAGACAAGGGTTGCGCTCGTTGCGGGACTTAACCCAACATCTCACGACACGAGCTGACGACAGCCATGCAGCACCTGTGTCCACTTTCCCTTTCGGGCACCTGATGCATCTCTGCTTCGTTAGTGGCATGTCAAGGGTAGGTAAGGTTTTTCGCGTTGCATCGAATTAATCCACATCATCCACCGCTTGTGCGGGTCCCCGTCAATTCCTTTGAGTTTTAATCTTGCGACCGTACTCCCCAGGCGGTCAACTTCACGCGTTAGCTACGTTACTGAAGAAATGAATCCCCAACAACTAGTTGACATCGTTTAGGGCGTGGACTACCAGGGTATCTAATCCTGTTTGCTCCCCACGCTTTCGTGCATGAGCGTCAGTGACGTCCCAGGGGGCTGCCTTCGCCATCGGTATTCCTCCACATCTCTACGCATTTCACTGCTACACGTGGAATTCTACCCCCTCTGACATACTCTAGCCTTGCAGTCACAAGCGCCATTCCCAAGTTGAGCTCGGGGATTTCACGCCTGTCTTACAAAACCGCCTGCGCACGCTTTACGCCCAGTAATTCCGATTAACGCTCGCACCCTACGTATTACCGCGGCTGCTGGCACGTAGTTAGCCGGTGCTTATTCTTCCGGTACCGTCATCCCCCCGCCGTATTAGGGCAAGGGATTTCTTTCCGGACAAAAGTGCTTTACAACCCGAAGGCCTTCTTCACACACGCGGCATTGCTGGATCAGGGTTGCCCCCATTGTCCAAAATTCCCCACTGCTGCCTCCCGTAGGAGTCTGGGCCGTGTCTCAGTCCCAGTGTGGCTGATCGTCCTCTCAGACCAGCTACTGATCGTCGCCTTGGTGGGCCTTTACCCCACCAACTAGCTAATCAGACATCGGCCGCTCCTATCGCGCGAGGCCTTGCGGTCCCCCGCTTTCACCCTCAGGTCGTATGCGGTATTAGCTAATCTTTCGACTAGTTATCCCCCACGACAGGGCACGTTCCGATGTATTACTCACCCGTTCGCCACTCGCCACCAGGATTGCTCCCGTGCTGCCGTTCGACTTGCATGTGTAAGGCATGCCGCCAGCGTTCAATCTGAGCCAGGATCAAACTCTTCAGTTTAATGCCTGTGTGACCCTTCGGTTTCCCGACGGATCTCGCTCTTTCGAGCGGTCGCTCACTCTCAGAAAACTGACTGGCTATGTCCGAAGACATAACCAACATGTTTTACTGTGCGAGCACTTTATAACTTGTAAGCTAAAAGACCGAAGTCTTCCGCATCCGCTATCAAGCGCCCACACTTATCGGTTGTTTGTTTGTTAAAGAACTTTCCGCGGTTCGCTTTGCTTGCCGCGTCGCTGCGTTTGCTGCAGCGGAGAAACGAGACTATAAAGAATTATCTGCGTTTCATCAATACTTTTTTAATCTTTTCTTGCTCGGGCCAGATTCGCTATGCGCTTTTCTCACCTTTCCAGCTAACCCCGCAAATTCGGCCGCCCTGCCCTGCAGCTGAGCCTCGTACTGCGAGGGGAGCGAATACTAAGTTGTTCGCGCAACGCTGGCAAGTTTTTTCTAAGAATTCTTGCAGCAAGCTTTGTCGTCGCCGGATGAAGGTCATCGCAGGCCACTTGTATGGTGTCTACGGGCCACCGACCGCCTGCCGGCCGGAGCCAGACGGCACGAGTTGCAAGGCGGAACATATTGTATGCAATAATAGAATGCAATCGCATGGTTTGACGCCCGCCACTCAGGCCACGGCCCGGCGGATTCATTGATCTGGAGACGACATGACATTCAGCACCCCCGGCATGACATCACAACACGTAGCCGCACTTGAGCCGATCGAGAACTACCTGCAAGCCCACATCACCGGCGATGCCGAATACATGCGCAAGGCGTTCCATGCGGACGCCAGGATCATCTCGTTCCGCGAGGGAAAGTTGCACGCCTTGACCCTCGATGAGTTTTCCGCGCGTTTCCAGGGCCAGCCCGCGGCCGATGAAGCACAGCGCAAGCGCTTCATCACGCATTTCGACGTGACAGGCAATGCCGGCACCGCCAAGGTGGTGCTGGAGTATCCGGAAGTGACCTTCACGGACTACATGACGCTCCTGGAGATCGACGGCGTCTGGAAGATTGCCAACAAAACGTTTAGCGCCGCGCCGCCGAAAAAATAGCCAAGCAAAGCCGCGCAGATCGGCCACCCGCCTTCACAAGGCTGTCTGCAGGCTTTACCCTCCCGTCCCGCCGGCAACTTGCGCTAGCGGGCTGGCCGAGCTGCTCGAAGCCCTTGCGACCCGTCCATGGGCCTTCAGCCAAAAGGCATTCTGGCAACCTCGCCTTCTTGCATGACAGCGCTGCCCCTTTCGTTGATGCCGGCTTACGACATGCTGCCCATGGGCCTGGCGCCCGACCGCAGCGGCGCAAAGTGTGACAACCTAGACGCGCTCACGCCGCCCCCGCAGCCGCCGGCCGATATCTGGCAGGAGATGCTAGGCCAGGCCGCTTCCTGCACCGCGATATCGATCTCCACGGCCGCGCTCCAGGCCTGCCTTAGGGGTGTTCCTGCGCGTGGGGGAGCAACACTTGCGTGCGCGCAGTCGGCAGGCCGCAGATGGGCGTGCGGAAATCATGCGCCAGATCGGCCGACAACTGGGAAAGCCGCGCGAAGCCTTCACGCGTGGTCCACGAGCGAATCGCCTTGAGGCCGAAAGCCGAATCCAGCGCGCCCTGCGCCATCCGCTCATTGCGCACGCGTGCCGCCTTGCGCAGCAGCTCCGCATCGTCGCGGCAGATCACCTGCGTAGCCAGCGCGCGGTACCGGTGGGTCCCCGCGCTACCAAACACAGTCGCAGCAATCAGGCAAAAGGCGAACGCCAGGCGGGTGGTGAGTGAGAGAGCCTGCACATCAGGGCTCCCGGCGTTCCAGCACATAGCCTACCCCGCGCACGCCATGGATCAGCTTGGTATGGAAATCGTCATCCATCTTGGCACGCAGGCGGCTCACCGCCACGTCCACGACATTGCGGTCGGATTCGAAATTCATCTCCCATACGTGCGAGGCGATCTGTGTGCGGCTTAGCACCTCGCTCTGCCGGCGCGCCAGGAAATGCAGCAGCGAAAACTCGCGCGGCGTGAGTTTGATGCAGCGCCCGGCGCGCGTCACGCGGTGGCGGATCAGGTCGATCTCGAGGTCATCGATCTCGATGCGGACGGCCTCGCGCGCCGGGCCGCGTCGCAGTAGAGTACGCACCCGCGCCAGCAGTTCGACGAACGCAAAGGGCTTGGCCAGATAGCCGTCGGCGCCGAGTTCCAGGCCACGCACACGATCCGCTACCTCGTCGCATGCGCTCAGGAACAGTACCGGGGTGTCCTTGTGCTCACGCAGTTGCTTGAGCACTTCCCAGCCGTTCGTGTCGGGCAGCATTACGTCCAGGATGATCAAATCGTAGCTCACTTCCACCGCCAGGTGCAGGCCATCGGCGCCGGTTACGGCCAGGTCGACCACGAAGGCGGATTCGGTGAGCCCCTTGCGCAAGTACGCGCCAGTCTTAGGCTCGTCTTCCACCACCAGAATTCTCATGCTCGCCCCCGTCTAGCTAGTGCCAGCACGGCGCGCCTTGGCGCCTTGCGTGATCGCATGATAGTCCCAGGCGCGGTAGCCCTGGATGACAAATCTGTAATTGGATTGACAGGGTTTCCCGTCTCTGCGCTCCCTAGAATTCACTGCTGTCGCTCCATTGCGCTACCGGCGGTCCACGAACGCAAGTACTGGTACTGGTGCCCGTGGTGGAGACCTGAGCGTTGCCTGAAAAGTGGGCTTCGCCGCCCCTGCACCTCGAAGAAAATCGACAGCCTGGAACATAGGAGAGGAACATGATGGAATGGACTTCGGCAGGACCATCGATACTCGCAGCATTCATGGCCTCCATGGTCGAGTTCGTGGAGGCACTAACCATCGTGCTGGCGGTTGGCGCCGTCCGCGGCTGGCGCTCGGCGCTGCTAGGGACCGCAGCCTCGCTGGCCGTCCTGACGCTACTGGTCGTAGCACTAGGCCCCGCGCTCGCCAGGATTCCGCTACCGGTGGCCCAATTGGTGGTCGGTACGCTGTTGCTGCTATTCGGTCTGCGCTGGTTGCGCAAGGCAGTGCTGCGGGCGGCAGGCATCTTGCCGCTGCATGACGAAGCGCAGGCATTCGCTCGGCAAACCGAAGCCTTGCGGCGGCAAGACGGCCCAATTGGCGAGGCGATCGATGCGGTGGCGTTCGCGGCCGCATTCAAGATCGTGATGCTGGAAGGGATTGAGGTGGTGTTCATCGTCATTGCGATTGGCGCGAGCGGCCGCATGATCCTCCCCGCGTCCATTGGTGCCCTCCTCGCGCTGCTGGTCGTGGTGATGCTCGGGTTTTGGTTGCATCGGCCGCTGGCCAAGATTCCGGAAAACGCCCTCAAGTTCGGCGTTGGCGTCATGCTGGCTGCTTTCGGGACCTTCTGGGTGGGCGAGGGTATCAAGCTGTCGTGGCCCGGCGAAGATTGGGCGATCCTGGCGCTTATCGGCGCCTTCCTTGTCGTTGCCCTGGGTATGGTTCGCCTTTGCGGGCATCTGCGGAGCACGTCCTCCCCATTGGCAAACGCAACAGCCTCGCCCCCTCCCCCGATCGAGGCCGTCTCGCGAAGGTGACCGTGGAACTGGTGGGCCTCTTCGTCGACGACGGCTGGCTTGCGATCGGCGTGGTCCTGTGGGTGCTGGCAGCGTGGGAAGTGGCTGCATTGCATGCTGTCGCTGCTCAGGCGGCGGGACCGCTGTTCGCTGCGGGATTGACAGCGTTGCTCGCGGCTAGCGCTGCCCGGCGCGCGCGCGCCTGAGCAGCGGCCGCTTGGATCGTTGTCTCCCCTCGTTCCCGACTGGATCGGTCACATGCTGTGCGAGCAACGCATCGATGTCAGCCTTGTCCTGCGTGCTCAGCATCCATCCGAATGCGTCATTGATGCCGCGTAACTAGTCCGGGCGACGTGCAGCCCACAGCGCAATCGTCGGGCCCTGATCAAAAATCCAGCGGATCGCCAACGCCAGCCAAACCGGCGGCCAAGCCCGGGGAGACGCATCGCGGCGCCCCGGCCTATACCACTAGCGACGGGAGTCACGCTCGCCACTGGGTGGGAAACGACATGGGATTGGGGTAAGGGCCGAGCGCCCTCCGATGATTGGCGCTCGGATCGCTGAGCCAAGAGCATCCGCTACTTATCGGCCGTCCGAGTACCCGTCAAACGAAGCCGATCTTGCGCAGACCACGGACAAGTCGCGGGAACCGCCATGCGCCCCGTCCGTGAATGGGTCGCGCTTCTGGGTCACGCGACCGCCGCCATCCTGCGGCGTGTCCGAGCTACCAGAGTCTACGGTAGCCGCAGCGGCAATACCGGAGAACATCATTGTGATTGCAGTGGTCAGAATTGCTTGCTTGAGGTTTTGCATCGTGATCTCCAGATCGATGAGTGCGTGGCTTCAACGCGGAGATCAGTGTATTGAGACAGCGGTAACGAATGGATGGCCATTCAATTACGAAGATGTCATCTCGGCCGCTACTTGTGCCTTGAGGTCATTTGGCTACGCTGCTGTCCACCATTGCCGGCGCATCGCATGCACAATCGAGCATCACCCTCTATGGGGTCACTGATTCTGAGCGGTTCGCTGTACTACGAGTGTGGGCCGTTTGCGGCGGGCTTTGTATATGACGAGTTCCAGGGAAGCTTGGCGCCTGCCAGACGGCGCCGCGACGAGCTGTTCGCCTTGCCGCGCGGCGGCAGCCTTTCCGCCCCTCATGCTTGACTAGGCACATAGGGCGCACCCCCACTTAAGTGGGGACTCTACAACCGTATTCGGCCTTGCCCCTGCTCCAATTTGGGATAACGTTGTAGAGACAGGTAAAACAACGCTGCGCAAATCCGCGCGCCCCGGCGGCGGCCCAGCAGTAGCCGGCTGACACCATCGCCGCTTGATCGCTTACGTCTGCAGTCTACACGTCACGTTCCGGGGGATATCGTGTGCGCAAGCTACTGACGCCACTGCTGCGTCCGCTCGGACGCGTCAGTACGACCGCCATTACACTCGGCGCGCTGCTGCTCGGCCTGCTTAGCACGATCGTCGTGCATTCGCTCTACACAGAGCTGCTGGAGAGGGATGCGCGCCTGCGATTCAAGAGCGATACCAACGATATCGCCCAGCAGATCGATACGCGTATCCGGCTCTACACCGACGTCCTGGTAACCATGCAGGCGCTCTTCGGCGCTAGTGATGATATTTCGCGCGAGGAATTCCGCGACTTCGTCAATGGCCTCAACCTGGAACAACGCTACCCCGGGTTCCAGACGCTGAACTACGCGCCCTATGTGCCGGCCTCCGAGCTGGCCAGCTTTGTCGCCAGCCAGCGCAAGGACGCGGTCCTGCGCGACGCCGGAGTCGCGTTCTCCATCCGTCCCGCAGGAGAGCGGCCAGCCTATTTCGTGTTGACTTATGTCGAGCCGCTCCACAACAACTTGCCGTCGATCGGCATCGACATGGGTGCTGAGCCGGGGCGCCTGGCCGCCCTCGAAAGAGCCCGTGACAGTGGGCAGGCAGTGAGCAGCGGGCGCCTGATCTTCAGCGAAGCAAAAGGTCCCCACGTCGGCATTGCCTTGCGCCTTCCGGTCTACAGAAAGGGCCAGCCGCTCGATTCAGTGGAGCAGCGCCGCCGTGCCTATATCGGCTCCGTTGGGGCTGGCATACGAATCAGCGGCCTGCTTGGGGAGATCGCCGGCAACCAGCGCGTGTATGGGACCCATTTCGAACTGTACGACGCCGGGAAACTCGATGGCGAACCAGTACCGCCATCCCCGGCGACGCTGCTGTACAACAGCGCCGGCGGCATGACGGCCAACGCCCCCAGTGCGAAGGCTGCTAGCCGGGCCAGCGCCGTACAGCTTGCCGCCAGCGACGAGCATGCCGCGCTCCAGCGGGCAAGCGTATCGGACGATCGTTCCTTCCTGCGCAAGGAGGTGGCACAGCCGTTTGGAGGGCGGCGCTGGCTCATTGTCTTCTCCGCCGATGCCCAGGCCATGGCGGGCCCGCAACGCCACCTGAAGAGTGTGGTGCTTGGGGCCGGCTTGATCATTACCGCGCTGCTGGCCGGGCTGGCCTACGCGCTATCCAGTTCCCGCTCACGTGCCCTGGCGGTGGCCGATGGCATGACACACAGCCTGCGCGAGAGTCAAGAGGGCTTGCCCAGGCGCAGCGGATCGCGCACCTGGGGGATTGGCGTATCGACCTTGAGCGTAATGTGGCCTATTTCTCCCGCGAGATGGCTCGGCTGCTGGGTGCGCGAGTGCTGGATCCCACACCCGAAACACTGCTAGGCGCAGCCGATCCTCGCTTCCGCGGCGTGTTGCGGCAGAGGATGCAAACCGCCTTGCGGGAGCGCGTCGCTTTCGAGGTCGAATGTCCCTACCGCTCATCACGTGGACGCATGGGTTGGCTTCACCTGATCGGCCATGCGCATGGCCCACCGGGTACCGCCGTCCTGCGCGGCACCGCGCAAGACATCACCCAGCGAAAGCTCATCGAGCAGGCTCGCGCACAGGAGCATCTGGTTGCCTTGCATCTCGCCACCGTGTCCAGCGAGGCCGAAGTCCTGGAGAAAATCGTCCGTACCCTGGTCGCGGGAACGGAATGGGAGGCGGGTGCATTCTGGCCTTCGGATGCGGGACGTGGCTTGTCGCTTGCGCCGGTCCGCCGGGCCAGAGAGCAAGAACTGGATGCTTGGCTGGCACGGCGGCCGGTCGACCCTCAGGCAGATCAGGCAGATCAGGCAGACGCACTGACGGAGCCGCGTTGGTATGCGAGCCGCAGTGCCATCGCGCGTTTGCCTCAGCATCGCTGGCTGGACGACGGGAGCGTGCGAACTGTATTCGCTTTCCCACTGCGCAAGGGCACGACCACGCTTGGACTGGTGGAGTTGTATTCACGCACCAAGCGTCCACGCGATCCATATGCGCTTGCCATGGCCAGCGCGATAGCTAGTCACACTGGCCACTTCCTGCTACGTCGCCAGGCCGAGGAGACCCTGCGCTTTTTTGCCAATCACGATGCGCTCACCGGTCTGCCCAACCGGCTGATGTTCAAGAATCATCTCGAGAGCAGCCTCGCTCGCTCCCGCTCCCGTCAACACCGACTCGATATCCTCTTTGTTGACCTGGATCAGTTCAAGAGGGTCAACGACACCATGGGCCACAACGCGGGTGACGTCTTGCTGCGTGCCGTGGCAGATCGCTTTAGCGCCACGCTTGGCGAAGCCAACCTCATTGCCCGGCTCGGTGGCGACGAGTTTGTCGTACTGGTCGAGCCGATCGACGACTTTTCCCTTCTGCACCGCATCATCAAGCGCATCCAGGCCGCGCTCGCATCCGGCTTTGTCGTCAATGGCAAGGAGCTGCAGATAACGGCAAGCATCGGCATCAGCTCCTTTCCCGAAGATGGCAATGACGCGCAGACGCTGCTAAAGCATGCTGATCTCGCCATGTATGCCGCCAAGCAGCTCGGCAAGAACGGCTTCCAATACTATGTGCGCGAGATGAGCGTGTCCCTGCAGAATCGCATCGACATGGAAGCGCATCTGCGCAGCGCACTCGAGCACAATGAGTTCGTGCTGCACTACCAGCCACGCATCTCGCTGGACACCAATTCCTGTACTGGCGTGGAAGCCCTGATCCGATGGCACCACCCGAAGCTCGGCATGGTGATGCCCGCTGACTTCATTCCGATTGCGGAGGAATGCGGGGCCATCGTGCAGATTGGCGCGTGGGTACTGCGTGAGGCTTGCCGCCAGAATGCGCAATGGCTTGCCGACGGCATTGCCCCGATACGCGTCTCGGTCAATCTTTCCGCAAGGCAATTTGCCGACAAGGACCTGAGGCAGGTGGTTCTCGATGCCCTGAAGCAAGCCGGCTTGCCAGGACATCTGCTCGAACTTGAACTGACCGAAAGCATGGTAATGCGCGATGCCGAGCAAGCGGCGCGCTGGCTGTCGCGCCTGAAGCGAACGGGGGTACGGCTAGCCATTGACGATTTCGGCACCGGCTACTCTTCGCTCGCCTACCTGAGCCGTTTCCCGATTGACACGGTGAAGATCGACCGCTCGTTCATACGCTATCTGCCCGACAGCAGGAGCGATGCGCAAATCACGAGCGCAATCATCGGGCTAGGACATCAGATGGCGCTGGAGGTCGTGGCCGAAGGCGTCGAGAACGAGGCCCAACTGGACTTTCTTCGCCTCGAGGGATGTGACGAAGTCCAGGGCTACTACTTTAGCCGCCCTATTCCGGCCGAGGACGTCACCGCGTTCCTCTCCGGCCATACCGTGCACGATCTGCTACCTGAGCAGGGACCGCAGCCGATGCGCGCCTGATTCTGGATTCCGGCGCGCGCCCCAGCGTCAACAATAGGAGGAACCACATCATGGCAGTGCAGAAACAATCGATTGAACGGTCATGGCAAGCAATCGATGCGCTCGATTTCTCGAGAATCAAAGCCAAGCTTCTACATGGCAAGTCCGCTCATTGGAGCCCCGAAAGCCTGGTCGATGCCGAGGCCGGTTACCGCAGGTTTCTCAAACTCGCGGCAAAGTACCCCGACACATCAGTCGTACCCAGCGAACAGGTAGACGCATTCTGGCACGCCCATATTGTCGATACCAGGCGCTATGCGAGCGACTGTGAGCACATTTTTGGCCATGTCCTGCATCATGACCCCTACGTCGGTATTGATGGCCCACAGGATGAAGCCCGCCTGCGCGCGCTGGCCGAGGCAAGCGCCCGGCTTAGCGCGCACGAGTTTGGGTTGAGACCGACGACGGCGGCCTACTGTGCGGTCACCGGCGAGGGGAAACCCACGCTGGGCCCCGCGCCGGCGGACACCAAGGCGGCGTACTGCGCAATCACCAACGGGACGCAAGCGGCGTACTGCGCGATCACCTGCCGAGTCGCTTCGTCCCATTGATGGCCAGGTCACGCCCGTCGATGTCCAGCCGGTCTGACGGGGTATGGCTATACCTCGCCGCTGCTAAATCCACGGGGCCCACCCACGGGCGCCCACCTGCAGCGATTGGCGAGCGTGCTTGTAGAGGGCAGCAGGGCCAGTTGCAAAGTGCTGAGCCAACTGACTGACCGTAGGCGTTTCGCGGCACCCCGCCCACGCCCGGGAGGGGTGCCGTTCTGCCGGAGACGATGCGATGATAGAAACATTGCTGTTCAGCAAGCCGTTTTCCTTTCTGGCCTGCCCACCGATAGCAGAACTCAAAGAAGCCATCGATGCACTTAACACGCTGCCGGGACATTCGCGCTGGCTCAAGGAGGAAGACGCCATCCGCCGCGAGCATGTGCCTGCCTTTGTCGAGCAGAGCCGCCAGGCCCTCGAGGCGCTTGTTCCGGGCCGGTCCCTCATGGTCGATAGCCTTGCCGATCGGATTCGGCACACACCACGGGTGCTACAGGAGCTGCGCGAGCACGGTCCGGATGTGGCAGCTGCCGCTCACTCCTACTTCTACTGGCGCTACTCAGCCGACGTGCTCGGACGGGCGCAGGGCATTCCGCGCAGTGCGCTGGAACGTCAATTTGGCAGGGTGGCGGCACGCGACGGCTCTCACAAGATCATTTGGGGCTGTCCGTGTTGCGATAATCCGGCGCGATACCAGGTCGATGGGCTACTTGCCAATCAGCGCCCGGCCCGCCAGGGCGGCTTTGCGCTCGAGTGCGATCACTGCGGGCATCAGGAACGGGTGTATGCCGGATTTTTGCATTACGGGCGTCTCCAGTGCCAATGCGCTGCGTGCAAGAGCTATGTTGGTGTTCTCGCCTATGACATGGCCAGGGCTGCGCGAAAACTTTCTGAAAATCTCGAGAAGTACGCCTGGAGCCAGGCCGCCGAGACCCTTGCCGAGATCCAGGAGTACAAGGACGAGTCCCTGCAAATGCTCCAGCGCCGGGCTAGCCCGTCCCGCAATGCCGCTTCCTTCGCACTCGAAGTCGCGTCGGGCAGGCACCAATCGATGCTGGCAATTCTGGCGAGCCTGGACCCTGGCCTGGAAGGCTGCATCGAGAAGAATCCCAGGGCTTGGGCGTTGCTGTGCGAACTGCTTCGCGAAGGCGTGGTTGACAACGAATACCTCATTTACGAGGAAGCTGACCGCGAACGCGTGGCGCTGCAGTTGTCACTGCTGGAAGAGCCTTCCTCCCAGGGGCAGGGCTTGCCACAGAAGAATCTTGAAACTCTGTTGCAAGGGTATCAGCCTGCGTCTCGCGAATCCTTTGTTGCGTGGCTGAAAGCAAGCTCGCAATTAAAGCTTTTCACCGGCAAATTCTGTACCGCGGTGGAGGTCACCTGGAGGCCCAATGCGCAGCGCTGCAAGCTCGTTGCTAGCAGCCAGGACGACCATCTCCGAGAGTTCCCGCACGATGCGGCGCTCAGAGCGGCCACAGCCTTCGTGCCGCCTTCGAAACAACCGCCTCACACTGACGCTGAAATTGAAGCAGTGACACTACTCAGGTCACTGGGGTACATTGTTGTGGCTCCTGCAGTCATTGAAGCGCACGGCTACTCGAAGCTGGAAGAAAGCACGCCACTCAACAAGTAGCCCCGCGCTGCGGCCACTTGCTCCAGAGTCAGCCAAGCCTCTTGCATCAAGCCGCCGATCAGAATGTCGTCATCCAGCTTGGATCAGGCGCTCCTATCCGGGCGCGGTTTAAAGGCCAATTCCCGCGCCATGGTTTCATAAAGCTCCCGCGCCTTAGGGGTGTTGGCCGGCGGCAACACAGCCTGGATGTGCAGCAGCAGATCGCCTGGCGGATTAGCGGGGATGCCTTTGCCGCGCACACGTAGCTCACTGCTGCTCTGGGCGCCGGCGGGAATGCGCACCTTCAGCTCGCCCCCAGGTAAATCAATGGGCACCACCGCCCCCAGCGCCGCCTCCCATGGCGCCACCGGCAGGATAAGGTGTAGATCGCGTCCCTTCACCTTCAGTTGGTCGTGCGGTTTGAAATGCACCTCCAGCAAAAGATCCCCCGCCGGCGCACCGCCGATCCCCGGTGCACCCTGCCCGCCCAAGCGGATGAGCTGACCTTCGCGAACGCCTTTGGGAATTTTCACGCTGAGCGTCCGGCTCCTGAGCTGCACCCCGCCCTGGGCGTCCACGCTTGGCACCTGCAGCGAAAGCTGACGGGTGGCGCCGGTGAAGGTGTCTCCGAGGTCCAGCAGCACCTTGGCGTGGTGATCCCCACCGCGCGACGGGGACCTGCCACCGTGTGTATGGAAACCGCGGTGTCTGCGCCCCATGTGGCCAAACAGCTCGGCGAAGAAGTCGCTGAAATTGGCCTCTTGCTGCGGCGAGAAGCCCCGACCGGAGAACTCGAAGCCGGTGTCCCAGTCCGGCGGCGGACGGAACTTCTGGCCGGGCTGATGGCCTCGTCCCAATTGCTCGTACGCGGCGCGCTTTTCCGGGTCGGAGAGTACAGCATAGGCCTCGTTGAGCTCCTTCATGCGCACTTCGGCATCCGACTGCTTGGAAACGTCGGGATGGAACTTGCGCGCGAGCTTGCGGAACGCCTTCTTGATGTCCTCAGCGGTGGCATCACGTGTCACTCCCAGCGTCTTGTAGTAGTCCTGGAATTCCATGCGTGCTCCCCTTTCCACGTCTCTAATGCTGCCCTTCCGCTCGAAAGAATGACGGCGAACATCAGTCAAATCAAGAGCTTGATATCCTCGGGAGAAGCCTTACCATTCCAACCGGAGACGTCAGAATATGGCGCCCGCGCCAAAGCGAATGGAGGCAAATATGATGTATCGATCCCTGTTTCCCCGTGACGTATTCTCAGAACTGGAACGCCTGCAGCGCGAGCTGCACCAGCCATTCGAGCAGTCTCCCAGTATTCGTGGTCGGGTCAGTTTTCCGGCCATGAATGTAGGCGGCACACCCCACTCGGTGGAAATCTACGCCTTTGCCCCCGGCACCGATCCGGCCAGCATCGACGTCCAACTGGTGAAGGGCGTACTGACCATTGTCGGCGAGCGCAAGCCCGATCTCTCTGACAAGGACGAGCAAACCTCCCTGCATATCGATGAACGCTTCGCCGGCCGCTTCCGGCGTGTGGTGAGCCTACCGGACGACGTGAATCCCAATGCGGTGGAAGCCAAGTACCGCGACGGCGTGCTGCACATCAGCATCCAGCGCCTCGAAGCAGCGCAGCGGCGCCAAATCAGCATCCAGTGATGCGAGGAGGATCTGGCCATGAGCGAAAATACTGCTGTCACCAAACAAGCCGGCGCTGGCAGCGCTGAAGCGGCCCTGATGCCGCCAGTGAATGTGTACGAGGATGCCGCAGGCATCACCCTGTACGCCGATCTGCCGGGTGTGCCCAAGGACAAGCTGGTCGTGCAGGTGGAAGGCGATATCCTGACCATCAAGGGCGAAGTCGTCCTGGATCAGCCGGAGGGCATGGAAGCCAGTTACGTGGAGGTTTCCCTGCCGCGTTACCGGCGCGTGTTCACGCTCTCCAAGGAACTAGATGCCGAGAAGGTGGTGGCCGAGTTCAACCACGGCGTGCTCAAGCTACGCATCCCCAAAGCCGAATACGCGCAACCGAGCCGCATTGAGGTCAAGGTCGCGTGATGTAAGCCGAGCGGGCCTTGGGCATCGCCCATGGCTGCGCACGCGTAGGCGGGCTGACATGAAACCGGAATCCTTGAAAGAGGGTTTCGGTTCTTTGTGAGCAACCTGGTCGAAGGCTGGCACCATCCGACGCAGACTGACCCAGGGGCAAATTACAGGAGTCAGGCACGATCGCGGACAAGCGTTGAATCCCAGGCGTCGCACGAAATCAGAGGACAGCGCACGCGGCACGGCTTTTGTGGTCCGGCCGCACCGGTTAGCGGTACACGAGGACCGGGATCGTACTATGGGTCAGGACTTTCTGGGTTTCGCTGCCGATCAGCAGACCCTGCACGCCAGCTCGACCGTGCGAGGCCATGACAATGAGGTCGCAGTTGTGCTCCTCCACGGCCCGGATGATCGCCTCATAGGGGTGATCGCTTGTCACGTGGATCGTGTCGCATGGCACCCCCGCTTCCCTCGCGGCTTGCGCGATCATCCCCAGGTAATGTTCCGCATGCTGTTCGGCTATCTGCGCAAACCGCTCCTGGGTATCCTCCATCATCTCGACCCGATGGGTGAAGATGCGGTACTCCGGGATGGCGTGAAATCCCGTGATTCTGGCCTGAAATCCCTTAGCGAGCGTCACCGCCATCCGAATCGCGGCTTCGGAGAGCGGGGACCCATCGGTCGGCACCAAGAGATGCTTGAACATATCTGTCTCCTCCCGGCAATGACCGTCTGCGTCGGCGTCCTGCCCGCAAATCACTTGTCAAACAGTCGTCCGACGAAAGTGACGAGTTCTCCTATCGTGGCATATTGTTGCTAGCCGATCGGACGAACGGGGTGGCATCGCCGATACCAGGCGGCCATCGGACACGCAAGGCTTTAGACGCCAACACGCGTCAAGCACAAAGTGGTGCTGCCAGGAGTTCATCCGTCCACGCGCATCCGGGAAGTCTTCCAGACACGTTAAATCGAATGCAACACTACCAAGCCAACTATAGGCGATGTCGGCAGACCGTGGCAATTTGCATAGGTAGGCCACCTCGCTCCTTCCCAACGACCGACCGACAGCAAGCCGGGGGCGGCGTATTCCCGCGGACCGGACGATGTCACTGCAGGCGCTGCCCGCCGGTGATCGCGAGATCGGCCCCGGTCAGGAAACCCGCTTCCCGCGAGCACAGATACGACCCGCGGCCGCTATAGCGTTGCGATGAACTGTTTCCACGGGGTCCCTTGTAGAGTCTCGGTGGTTGCATGTCCGTAGGCGCGAATGATTAATGCCGCCCTTTCGAGTTGCGCCAGGTCATTCGATTCAACGATGTCCACCACATCGAACCGACCGAGGGTGAGAAAGCTGTCTTTCCAGGTCACCGCAGGGCATTCGGCCTTGATCTTTTCCGCAACCGTGGCGGCGATCTGTTTCAGGTCCTTGGGCTCCTTGAACGCATCAGGAGATAAAGTGCTGAGGATGACATAGGTGGTCATGGAACACCTCCATACAAAACGGTTGACGCTCCGTTGGGCACGGGCTGACGCATGGGGACAATGCCTTTGCGCCGAGAGGCGTATGCGTGTGACTACTAATTATAGGTTTGCGTGGGCGGTTCCCCTTCGCAGGACACGAAGATGCTTGCGTATCGGCCCGACGGCAGACGCTCCTGCCGGCAACGCGCTCAGCGGTTAGCGCAAATTCCCTGTATGCCCCAACGAGTATCGGCCAGGTTGCGGCCACACCGTCAGCCCGTGCGGTTCACGACCCACCTTGATCTTGTCGACACTGCCCGTTGCGGTGTCAAAGCGGTACACCACATCGTCGAAGCGGCCGGACAACCACAAGTGCTGGCCGTCGGCGCTGACGTTGCCCATGTCAGGGCTGCCACCGCCCGGAATGGGCCAGGACTTGGTGACGGTACGAGTCGCAAAATCAATGACCGATACGCTGCCTTTGCCGCCGGGCGTGCCGTGGATCTTGTTGGTACCACGGTTGGTCACATACAGGCTTCTGCCATCGCGGCTGGGATACAGGCCATGCGCGCCGATGCCAGTGGCGATGAAGCCGATCTGCTTGAACGATTCACCGTCGACCACATGGACACCGTCGGCCATCATGTCCGCCACGAAGAATGCCTTGCCGTCCGGCGATACCCGCACGTCTTGCGGCATGCCCTTGGTGGTGCAAATCTCGCCACCAGTCTGGCTCGGGTCGGGGATTTTGGCGGGCTTCTTGCCGGGAGAATCGATCAGCGCGAGGACATCCGGCCGGTCGAAGTACTTGCTCAGCTTGAGGGTAGCCACCACGCGGCGATTCACCAGGTCGACCTGAGTGACCGCCCCGTCGAACTCACAGGTAAACAGCGCGAACTTCCCGTCGATGGAGAAATCGGCGTGATTGATGCCGTCGCATTGCGGTGTAGCAATCGAGTATTGCAGTTTCATGCTGCGTGGGTCACGAAAGTCCAGGCGCTTGTACGCTTCGGCAACCACGATGGCCGATTGACCATCCGGAGACCAATACATGTTGTAGGGGTCGTCCACGCGAATCGATTGACCCGGTTTGCCGGTGTTGGGATCGATCGGCGTCAGACTGCCATCGTGGCGACCTTCGGCGTTGTTGGCTACCCACAGCGTGTGCAAGTCCCACGAGGGCACCACATGCTGTGGGTTGATACCCACCTTGAAGGTATCGATGACCTTCAGCGTGGCCGGATCGATCACAGACACGGTATTGGACGTGTGGTTTGGCACGTACACGCGCTCCAGGGCACCGGCGACCGCCGGACTCATGCGGTTGGCGCCCACCTCACTGTAAAGATTGTTCCGGTCAGGCACGGCCGGCATGCCGGGTACCGTCGCCACTCGGTCGTTCTGCACGGAAGCTCCAGGTGGCGACGATGCGCTTGCCGGCGTTGCGATGGCGCGGCTTGCGATCCACCAAGCGGTCGCCGACACGGCGACCGCGACAGAAACGACGACAACGAGAATCTTGCGCATGCTTGACCTCTCAATCTCTCGGTCGACACATCATGGAGTGAAAGTAGCGCGCTCAGCGCGAAGCACCCAGTGCAGCGCGAATGGAGGCTACGGTTCTCGCCACAATCAAATCGACACCCAACTGACCCAGCGCCGCACTGGCAGCGCGCGGATCGCCAGCGACACCATTGGCCGCGCCTTCGCGCGGATCGCGTGCCATTTGATCTGCCCGAACCAATGTAGCGTCGATGGCCATCATTAGCGAGGTATCGGCCGTGCCCGCATGCACGCCGATCTGTTCATCGCTCAACCCCTTGGCTTTGAGGGCCTGCACGTAGTCTGTCTGCGTAACCCGGTAGTAGTCCCCGATGAAGTGGGCACGGGCATGCGTCGCCGCCCAATCGTGATTCAGGCGCGTCGCCACCGCCTTGAGCTGGGCCTGGTAGCCGCCGTGATCACCGATCAGCACCACGTCGACAAAGCCATTCTGCTTGAAGCTGCGCGCGGCGGCATCCAGTACGCTCTTAAAAGCGTCGTCCGGCACAGAAATTGTCCCAGCAAAGCGCATGTGCCCAACGGGCGGGGTAATGCTGCCTTCGGGCACATAAGCTACCACCGGCGCGACCAGTGTATGGCCCAACCAACTGGCGATCCTGCCCGCCAGCACCTTGACCCGCACATTGTGCTTGCCCAGCGCCATGTGCGGACCGCTTTGTTCGGTGCCACCGACCGGGATGATGATCGTCGTCGTGCCGGCGCGGATGGCATCGCGGACCTCGGTCGAGGTCAACTCTTCAAGATAAACACTATTGGCGGCGGACCACGCGGCGGGACTGAGAACGGCCACCCAGAGGGCGAGCAACGCAACCATGGTACGCATCATTGGCTCATGTTTTGTCATGGATGAAGGGACCCTACGGCGTTCGCATCAGCCATCACCGAACCAGGCGGTGGTTCATCCGGTCTGGTGACCGGCATACTCGCATCGAGTTAAGCAGGATCAGCGAGGTCACGTGTTTTCCTGCGCTTGCGCAAGCGTCGACATCGAGGGTCTGATCGGTGCGCACTGATGCATAGTGCTTGGCCAGGGCCTTAGGATACTCGATACCCAGTGCGGGAAAGTCGAGCAACCGGGCAAATTGGTACATCGGTCCGCCGGAAGCGACCGTCATCGCCGCCAAGGCCTCTTGCGGGAGCGCGTGAAATCCGCGAGGACGTCTCGCTTGCGCTTCTGCAGAACCGCTCGATTCGTAGCGATGGCTGATCGACCGTCGGCAAGCTCGGCCAACTCGGCCAGCACTTGCACTTCGTCCAGCATCAGCAGGATGCTTATAGCCAGATTGCGACGCCAGCTGTGCGACTAGCGTGTCGAACCGGAGCACGCGATCACGTCTTTTCAAGCCAGGACGGGCGCCGAACGTGGTGCGGCGCCCTTATTTGCCCCTTACTTAACTCTTATTGACGCAGCTCGAAGCGGTCGAGGTTCATCACCTTGACCCAGGCAGCGACGAAGTCCTTGACGAACATATCCCCCCGTCCTCGCTTGCATAGACTTCGCACAGGGCCCGGAGCTGAGCATGTGAACCGAACACCAGATCAACGCGCGATCCGGTCCACTTGACCTGCCCCGTCTTACGGTCACGTCCCTCGAACACATCCCGGGTGAGCGCCTTCCATTCCACGTCCATGTCGAGCAGGTTGCGGAAGAAGTCGTTGGTCAGCGTTTCCGGGCGGTCGGTGAAGACGCCGTGCGCATCCTTCCCTGTATGGACGTTCAGCACGCGCAGGCCGCCGATCAGCACCGTCATTTCGGGCGCGGTCAGAGTCAGCAACTGCGCCTTGTCAACCATCATTGCTTCCGCTGGAACGCGAGCATTCGGGTTGCGGTAGTTGCGGAAGGCATCGGCCGCCGGTTCGAGGGCGCCAACCGATTGCACGTCGGTCTTTTCCTGCGAAGCATCCATGCGGCCCGGCGAGAATGGTACGGTCAGCTTCTGCCCGGACTTCTCCGCTGCCTTCTCGATACCGGCGCTGCCCGCCAGCACGATCAGATCGGCCATCGAGATCTTCTTGCCACCCGACTGGGCGCCGTTGAACTCGCTCTGGATACCTTCAAGGGTCTTCAGCACCTTGCCCAGCTGATCCGGCTCATTGGCCGCCCAGTCCTTCTGTGGAGCCAGGCGAATGCGCGCGCCGTTGGCGCCGCCGCGCTTGTCCGAACCGCGGAACGTCGATGCCGATGCCCAGGCAGTCTTCACCAGCTCCGAGACCGACAGCCCCGATGCCAGGAGCTTCTGCTTGAGCGCCGCCACGTCCTGCTCATTGACCAGCGGATGGTCCAGCGCCGGGATGGGATCTTGCCAGAGCAGTTCTTCGGCCGGGACTTCCGGGCCGAGGTAGCGGGCGCGCGGTCCCATGTCTCGGTGGGTCAGCTTGAACCAGGCACGGGCGAATGCATCAGCAAATTCCTGAGGGTTCGCCATAAAGCGCCGCGAGATTTTCTCGTAGATGGGGTCAAAGCGCAGCGACAGGTCCGTGGTCAGCATCGTCGGCTTGAGCTTCTTCGACGGATCGTAAGCGTGCGGAACCGTTTCGCCGGCATTCTTGGCCACCCACTGGTTAGCACCTGCAGGGCTCTTGGTCAGCTCGTATTCATAGCCGAACAGGTTTTCGAAGTAGCCACCGTCCCACTTCGTCGGCGCGGTCGTCCAGGTGACTTCCAGACCGCTGGTGATCGTGTCCGCGCCCTTCCCTGTGCCGAAGCTGCTCTTCCATCCCAGACCCTGGTTTTCAAGGTCGGCAGCTTCGGGTTCGGCGCCTACGTGATCAGCGGGACCGGCACCGTGCGTCTTGCCGAAGGTGTGGCCGCCGGCAATCAGCGCGACGGTCTCCTCATCGTCCATGGCCATGCGGCCGAAAGTGTCCCGGATGTCGTACGCCGCGGCGAGCGGGTCCGGATTGCCTTCGGGGCCTTCCGGATTCACGTAGATCAGGCCCATCTGCACGGCACCCAGGGGATTCTCGAGGTTGCGGCCGGGGTCGGTACGGCTGACTTCACCGCCGTGCAATTGCTCGTCGGCCACGATCACGCCTTCGTTGTCGTCCTTGCCGGCGGCGCCCTTGCCATAACGGACGTCGCCGCCCAGCCAGGTCTTTTCATTCCCCCAATAGACGTCCTGGTCCGGTTCCCAGGTGTCTTCACGGCCGCCACCAAAGCCGAATGTCTTGAAGCCCATGGTTTCGAGGGCAACGTTACCGGCGAGAATCATCAGGTCGCCCCAGGAAAGCTTCTGGCCATATTTCTGCTTGATGGGCCAGAGCAGCCGGCGAGCCTTGTCCAGGCTGACATTGTCCGGCCAGCTGTTGAGCGGTGCGAAACGCTGCTGGCCCCGCCCGCCACCGCCACGGCCGTCACCGATGCGGTACGTGCCGGCGCTGTGCCAGGCCATGCGGATAAACAAACCACCGTAGTGGCCGAAGTCCGCCGGCCACCAGTCCTGCGAGTCAGTCATCAGCGCCGCGAGGTCCTTCTTGACCGCGGCGAGGTCGAGGCTCCTGAAAGCCTCGGCATAGTTAAAGCTTTTGTCCAATGGATTGGACTTGTCGGAGTGCTGGCTGAGCAACTCTAGCCGCAACTGCTTCGGCCACCAGTCCAGGTTGGTGGTGCCGCCACCGGCGGCATGGTTGAAGGGGCACTTTTCGTTAGACATGCTCTCTCCTTCGGGGCGTACCAAACGTTAGTTCTAGTATTTCTGCGTCAACGCTTCCACGCGGGACCTGCGTCGGCAGGCCTGCCGCACACAAAATATAGTTGAAAGCGTTCGTCAACAATATGTAATGTTTGCAATCGCTTCAATAGTGGACCGCTATTGGCCACCCGCAACCGTGCTGGGGTTAGCCGCACCGATTGCCGCCCAGTGCTTGACCTATAGTTCCTATACTGAAGATAGCTGTAGCGATCAGCGCTCGGAGGTTGCAATCATGACCATGGCTACCACGCTGGCAAGATGCCTGAGCAAGAAGCAGAGCCGGTTTGAAACCGTTCGTCGCCCAGGCGGCCTGGCAACTGCGCGGACTACGTATATCCCCGGAGACCGGCTCGCCCGGACTGTCCTGCTGGAGGACAACCGAGGCTACCTCGCAGCCGTGATCCCTTCCACCCACCAACTGAAACTGTCGGATATCTGCGAACAGACCGGCCGCAAGCTGTCTCTGGCGCATTGGGATGGCGCGCGCGAAGTGTTCAGGGACTGCGACCTCGGCGCGCTCCCGCCGGTCGGCATGGCGTACGGCACGCTGACCTGGCTCGACGACAGCCTTCTGACGCATCCCGACGTCTACTTCGAAGCGGGCGACCATGAGGAGCTGGTGCACATGAGCACCGAGCAGTTCACCGCCCTCATGGCCGAAGCCCGGCGCGGGCATTTCGCGCACCGGATGATGTAGGGCGCCGCGCAAGGTTGGCGCGGCTAGTGCGCATATATCGCTCTTCCCCGCTCTTGAAGCCCCTCACCTCGACTCGATCGGGTTGCCGAACGGGTCGGTGAAGAACATCGTTCACTGCTCGCCGGGTTCGCGCCTTCGAAGCGCACCTGCTGCGGCGCACAAAGTCAGTGCCGACGGCCGTCCCTGAAAATCGACGCCACTTGCAAGCACGCTGGCTCTCCCTGCGCATTGATTCGGTCGAATCAATGACCTTAACTTCGACAACGCGGAACAAATCTACCGATCGACTGATTGAAAACACCGATCGGCTCTCGGCCGTTGAAACAATGCGAAGCGAGTGGCGGAAACTTTGCCGATGCAGCCGATCACCTCTCCATTGCCCAATAGCGGAGATGGGTCGGAAACGGTAGTTCATCCACAGCTCCAGCTCTGACGGTCAACCATTCCGCTTATCGCAGCAGCTTCCGAGATACCTATAAAGGTTCGACGGCTATCGTTGGCATGGGTCGACGGCGACGACGTCTGTCTCTTCACAGTAAATGGCCATCACTGGACCTCCTCACGCTTCAAATCAATTGCGGCGGAGATACGCACTCTTGGCCTTGGCTCCGCCTGGTTGGATGGGGAGATCGTGATGGCCGAGGTCTCACTCGCTGAATGGACGAAGGAGGGGCCGTGTCCGGCATGCCGTGTTTCACGCCCCGCCGCGCCAGCATCTGCCCGGCCTGGCCGACGGGTGGCCTGGATTCGTAATTATGCTTTGCAGAGCATAAAGTCTTACCTTGGCATGACCCCTTGAAGCCGGTGCCGCATGCGGCGGGCTAAACAGCAACAATGGATTTGGGATAGTCTTGACGGCACGCAGGCTTTCACAGTCAGACGTCGCCCTGGCTGTGCCAGGGAGTATGCGCATGGTTAAGGGACCGGTGTGTGCCCTCCGTGGGCAAGCCAGGCAGCGCGCCCCACGAGTAGTGATGGCGTGCGTCGTCACTCTATTGGCTGCGTGCGCCGTGGGCCCGGATTACCATTCGCCCGAGCCGCCAGGCGGCGACCACTTCACAGCGGAGCCACTGCCCGGGCAGACGGCATCCACGCCCGGCATGCCTGGGAGCGCCGGGGCAGCGCAGCGTTTCATCACGGTGCAGGATATCCCCGGCGAATGGTGGTCGCTGTTCCACTGTGCGCCACTCGATACATTGATCCGCGAGGCGCTGGCCAACAGCCCCAACCTGGCCGCCGCCCAGGCGGCCCTGCGGCAGGCCCGCGAAAACTACAACGCCGAAGTGGGCGGGGCCCTGCTTCCCGCCGTGGATGTGCAACTGGGGGCGTCGCGCGAGAAGGTCTCGGGCGCGACCATCGGCCAGCCGGGGTTGAGCCCGGAGTTCAGTCTCTACAATGCCTCGGTCAATGTCTCTTACACGCTTGATGTATTTGGCGGCGCGCGGCGCGAACTGGAGGCATTGCGGGCGCTTGTCGGGTACCAGCAGTACCAGTGGCAGGCGGCCTATCTGACGCTGACAGCCAATCTCGTGACGGCAAGCGTCAGGGAGGCGTCGCTGCGCGCGCAGATCGAGGCTACGGGGCAGATCGTGGCGGACCAGGAACAGCAGTTGGATCTGCTCACGCGCCAGTTCGAACTGGGCGGCGTGAACCAGGCCGCGGTGCTGGCGCAGCGCACCACGCTGGCGCAGACGCGCGCGACCCTGCCGCCGCTGCAGCAGGCGCTCGAGCAGACCCGCCACCTGATCGCGGTCCTGGCGGGCAAGCCCCCAGCGATGCCACCCTGCCGCTATTCCGGCTGGCCGATTTCTCCTTGCCGCAAACGCTGCCGGTCAGCCTGCCCTCCGCGCTGGTGCGGCAACGCCCCGACATCCTGGCGGCCGAAGCCCTGCTGCACCAGGCTAGCGCCCGGGTTGGCGTGGCGACCGCCGCGATGTTCCCGAAGCTCACCCTGACCGGCAGCTATGGCACGCAAGCACTGACGCCCGGTGGCGCCTTCAATGCGGCCAATACGGTGTGGAGCCTCGGTGCCGGCCTGCTGCAGCCGGTTTTTCATGGCGGCCAGCTGAGCGCACAGCGGCGCGCGGCCGTGGCCGCCTACGACCAGGCGGGCGCGCAGTACCAGCAGACCGTGCTGCAAGCCTTCCAGAATGTGGCCGATACGCTGCGCGCACTGGATAACGATGCGCGCGCGCTGGCGGCGCAAGCCGAGGCCGCCACCGCCGCGCGCGATTCCCTGTTGCTGAGCCAGCAGCAATACCGCCTGGGCGCGGTGAGCTATCTCTCGCTGCTCGACGCCCAGCGCCAGTACCAGCAGACCGTGCTCAGCCTGGTGCAGGCGCAGGCGGCACGCTTCGCCGATACCGCTGCGCTGTACCAGGCGACCGGCGGGGGCTGGTGGAACGCGCCGCAACCGCCGGAGGTCAAGCCGCCAGTGGCCACGCCCCGGGCAGAAACCGTGGTACCCGTGGAGAACAGGCAATGAAGAAGCGCATGGTGATCATGCTGGTCTGCGTGGGCCTGCTGCTGGCCGCGTTGTTTGGCTTCAATCTGTTCAGGGGGATGATGTTCAAGAAATTCATGGCGGGCAATGCGGCGCCGCCGGCCACCGTCAGCGCCGTGCGCGCCGCCTACCAGGTGTGGCAGCCACAACTGGCCGCGGTGGGGAGCCTGCGCGCCGTGCGCGGGGTGGACGTCACCACTGAAATTGCCGGCCTGGTGCGCGAGGTCCGCTTCACCTCCGGCGGCGAGGCGCGGGCCCGCCAGGTCCTGGTGCAGCTCAATGCAGACGCCGACGTCGCGCAACTCCAGGCCTTGCAGGCCGCAGCCGAACTGGCACAGACCGTCTACACGCGCGACAAGGCGCAATACGACATCAAGGTGATCGCCAAGGCCACGCTCGACGCCGACGCAGCCGACCTCAAGAGCAAGCGGGCCCAGGTGTCGCAGCAGGCCGCCATCGTCGAAAAGAAGACCATCCGCGCGCCTTTCGCCGGCCGGCTGGGCATCACCACCCTCAACCCCGGCCAGTACGTGAACCCCGGCGACGCCATCGTGACCCTGCAGGCCATCGATCCGATCTACGCCGACTTCACCCTGCCCCAGCAGGACATCGGCCAGCTCGCGGCCGGCTTGCCCGTGGCGGCCGAGAGCAATGCCTACGGCGGCAGGCTGTTCAAGGGCAGGATTACATCGATCAACCCGAAAGTGGATACGGCAACGCGCAACGTGCAGGTGGAAGCCCGCATCGACAACCAGGAAGACAAGCTGCTGCCGGGCATGTACGTGAGCGTGAAGATCGACGTCGGCACGCCCCAGCGCCGCCTGACGCTGCCGCAGACCGCCATCACCTACAACCCATACGGCGCGACGGTCTTCGTCGTCGAACCGGCTCCAGCGGCCAAGCCCGGCGAGACAGGCAAGCCGCTGCCGGTGGCACGGCAGGTGTTCGTCACCACAGGCCCGACGCGCGGCGACCAGGTGTCGATCGAGAAGGGACTGGAGGAAGGCACCCAGGTGGTGTCCAGCGGCCAGCTCAAGCTCAAGAACGGCACGCGGCTGGTGGTCGACAACACGGTCCAGCCAGCGGATCTGCCCAATCCGTCGCCTCAGGAACAGTGAGCGGCCGCCATGAACTTCACCGACATCTTTATCAGGCGGCCGGTGCTGGCCACGGTGGTCAGCCTGCTGATCCTGGTGCTCGGCCTGCGCTCGCTGAGCAGCCTGCCCGTCAGCCAGTACCCCCTCACCGAAAACGCCGTGGTGACGATCACCACGGCCTATTTCGGCGCCAATGCGGATACCGTGGCGGGCTTCATCACCCAGCCGCTGGAAACCGCGATCGCCCAGGCGCAGGGGATCGACTATATGTCGTCGGCCAGCACCAGCGGCGTGTCGGTCATCACCGCCACGCTGCGCCTGAACTATGACGCCAACCGCGCCCTGACCCAGATCAACACGCAGATCAGCTCGGTGCGCAACCAGTTGCCGCCGCAGGCCCAGCAGCCCGTCATCACGGTGCAGGTCGGGCAGACCACCGACACCATGTACATGGGCTTTTACAGCGACGTGCTGCCCGGCAACAGTGTCACCGACTACCTGCTGCGCGTGGTCAAGCCCAAGCTGGATTCCGTGGAAGGCGTGCAGACCGCCGAAATCCTCGGCGGCCGCCAGTTCGCCCTGCGCGCCTGGCTCGACCCGCAGCGGCTGGCCGCGTACGGGGTCACGGCCGCCGACGTCTATACCGCGCTCGGCAACAACAACTACCTGGCAGCGCTGGGGAACACCAAGGGTCAGATGGTAAGCGTCGCCATCACATCCAACACCGACCTGCACAGCCTCGACGAGTTCAGGCAACTGGTGGTCAAATCGCGCAATGGCGCACTGGTGCGGCTGCAGGATGTAGCTAACGTGGTGCTTGGGGCGGACAACTACGACTTCAGCGTAGCCTTCAGCGGCAAGCGCTCGGTCTTCATCGGCATCAAGACCGCGCCGGAGGCCAATGTGCTCGACGTGGCCAGTCGCGTGCGCGAGGTGTTCCCGGCGATGCAAGCGCAGCTGCCGACCGGGCTGACGGGCAAGATCGTCTACGACGCCACGGAGTTCGTCAACACCTCGATCAAGGAGGTCGTCAAGACACTGGCCGAGGCGCTGCTGATCGTCACCGTGGTGATCTTCCTCTTTCTCGGCAGCCTGCGCGCGGTGATCATTCCCGTGATCGCCATGCCGCTGTCGCTGATCGGCGCCTTCTTCGTGATGCTGGCGCTAGGCTATTCGATCAACCTGCTCACATTGCTGGCGCTGGTGCTGGCGATCGGGCTGGTGGTCGACGACGCCATCATCGTGGTGGAGAACGTCGACCGGCATATGAAGGAAGAAGGCAAGCCGCCGCTGGAGGCCGCGCTGATGGCCGCGCGCGAGCTCGGCGGCCCGATCCTGGCGATGACCGTGGTGCTGGTGGCGGTCTATGTGCCGATCGGCTTCCAGCGCGGCCTGACCGGCGCCCTGTTTACCGAATTCGCTTTCACCCTGGCGGGCGCGGTGGCCGTATCGGGCGTGGTCGCACTCACCTTGTCGCCGATGATGTGCGCGCGCTTCTTCCGCGCGGATCAGGAATCGGGACGCTTCGTGCGCTTTATCGACCGGCAGTTCGACCGAGTGCACCACGCCTACCAGCGCCAGCTGCACAGCCTGCTGGAAACGTGGGTGGTGCTGGTCGTGATGGGAGCGCTGCTGCTGGCCGGCACCGTGTACCTGTTCATGACCTCGAAATCCGAACTGGCGCCGCCGGAAGACCAGGGCATCGTGCTGGCGCACCTGCAAGGGCCGCCAAACGCGACCATCCAGCAGATGCAGACCTATGCCGACCAATTGTTCGATCTGTCGAAAGGCATCCCCGAGTACGCGCAGATGTTCCAGTTGACCGGTACGCCCACGCTCAACCAGGGCATAGGCGGCGTGCTGCTCAAGCCGTGGGACCAGCGCGGCAGGAGCGCGCTGCAACTGCAGCAGGAACTGCAACAGAAATGGAACGGCATCGCCGGCGCGCAGGTGGCGGCCTTCCAGTTTCCGCCCCTGCCCGGCGCGCAAGGGCTGCCGGTGCAATTCGTCATCAACACCACCGAGCCCTTCCAGAACCTGAATGAGGTGTCGCAGGCGGTGCTGGACAAGGCGCGCGCCAGCGGCATGTTCTTCTTCGTGGATAGCGACCTCAAGCTCGACAAGCCGCAGAGCACGCTGATCGTCGACCGCGACAAGGTGGCCTCGCTCGGCCTGAACCAGTCGAACGTGGGCGCCACGCTTGGCGCCGCGCTCGGCGGCAACTATGTCAATTACTTCTCCATCGCGGGCCGCTCCTACAAGGTGATTCCCCAGGTGCTGCAGGTGGACCGGCTCAATCCCTCGCAGATCCTGAACTACTACCTGAGCACGCCCAATGGCAGCGTGGTGCCGGCTGCCACCGTGGCCCGACTCGAAGCCAGCGTGGTGCCGGAATCGATCAACCATTTCCAGCAGCTCAATTCCGCGACCATCTCCGGCGTGCCGGTGCCGGGAGCGGCCGAAGGCGACGTGCTGAATGCCCTGCGCGAGATGACCGGCCAGGTCGCGCCAAGCGGCTACTCGGTCGACTACGCGGGCCCGTCACGCCAGTACGCGCAGGAGTCCGGGGGTTTCGTGATCACGCTGATGTTCGCCACCATCATCGTGTTCCTGGTCCTGGCAGCGCAGTTCGAAAGCTTCCGCGATCCGGTGGTGATTCTCGTCTCGGTGCCGATGGCGCTGTTCGGCGCGCTGATCTTCATCAACCTCGGGCTCTCGACGCTAAATATCTACACCCAGGTGGGCCTGGTGACGCTGATGGGGCTGATCAGCAAGCACGGCATCCTCATCGTGCAGTTCGCCAACGAACTGCAACGTGCAGGCCGCGCCAAGCGCGAGGCGCTTGAGCAGGCCGCCGCCGTGCGGCTGCGGCCCATCCTGATGACCACCGCCGCCATGGTGCTCGGCGTGGTCCCGCTGGTGTTCGCTTCCGGCGCCGGCGCGGCAGGGAGATACGCGATGGGACTGGTGATCTTCACTGGCCTGTCTATTGGCACCCTGTTCACGCTGTTCGTGGTGCCGGCGATGTATATGTTCCTGGCCACGGATCACCAGCGTTCGAGGGAACAGCCTGTGCCCCAGGCCTCCGCGCCCCCACCGGCATGACGGATTTACGGGCCGTAGTCATGGTACGCCGCGCTGGGTGAGGGGAAATGATCGTGGCCAATTCCATAGCCGCAAATCGGCAAGCCATGGATACCAAGGCACCGTCCGCCGCGGACCGGCCGGGCTCCACGGCCGTGAGGGACCTAACAAGGCACCCACCACGGCGCGCGACGGCTTGGGCTTCTCGCACTCTGATCCTCTGATCCAGTGAGCTCAATAGCCGCCAGCCCCCGCCAGCGCCACGCCGCCTGCAGGCAGCCGGAACGAGGCCACCGCGGCCTTCAGCACGTCGGCCTGCTCCGCCAGCGCCTGCGCTGCCGAGGCTGCCTCCTCCACCAGGGCGGCATTCTGCTGGGTCACCTCGTCCATCTGGTTGACGGCCAAGCCGATCTGCTCGATACCCGTGCTCTGCTCGTTGGAGGCCGCGCTGATCTCAGCCATGATGTCGGTGACGCGACGCACCGCTTGCACCACCTCGGTCATGGTAGAGCCGGCCTCGTCCACCTGGTGGGTGCCGTTTTCCACTTGACTCACGGTGCTGCTGATCAGTTGCACGATCTCCTTTGCGGCCGATGCCGAGCGCTGGGCCAGCGCTCGGACCTCGCCCGCCACCACCGCGAAGCCGCGGCCCTGCTCGCCCGCGCGCGCCGCTTCCACGGCCGCATTTAGCGCCAGGATGTTGGTCTGGAAGGCAATGCCTTCGATCACGCCGGTGATGTCGCCAATCTTGCTGGAGGCGAGCCGGATACCACCCATGGTGTCCACCACGCGCCGCACGGCCTGCCCGCCGCGTGCGGCGATATCGGAGGCCTGCGCGGCCAGTGCATTGGCTTGCCGCGCGTTGTCGGCGTTCTGCTTCACGATGGCGGTCATCTGCTCCATGCTCGATGCGGTCTGCTCCAGGGCGCTGGCCTGTTCCTCGGTCCGCTGCGACAGGTCGAGGTTACCTGCGGCGACCTGTTGCGTGGCACTGGCAATCGCGTCGCTGCCGCCGCGCATGGTGCGGATGGTGGCGATCAGGCCGTGCTGCATTTCCTGCACGCCGCGCGCTAGCGCGCCCATCTCGTCCTGGCTGGTTACGGCGATGGTCTCGGTCAGGTTTCCGCGCGAGATCTCGCCGAAACTGCCCAGCATGCGTGCCAGCGGCGCGGAGATGGCGCGCTGCAGGCCGATCGCGCAGCCGAGTGCCGCGGCAATGCCGATGCCAATGGCACCCAGTGCCAGCCACAGAAAGCGCTGCGAACGCGCGGCGGCATTGTCGTACATGGCCTGGGCTTGTTCGCTCTGGTTGCGCTCCAGCGCATCCACGGCGCCGGACAACGCCACGAACAGCGGCGGGATACTGGTCATCACTGCCTTGTCGACGGCGGCGGGATCGCGAGCACGGAGTGCGGCAACCAGCGGGTCGATGCCTTGGCGGAAGAACGTCTCGCGGTGGGTGGCGACCGTCGCCGACAGGTGCTTCTCCTCCTCGGACTTGGGCAGCGCTTGGTAGGCCTCCCACGCTGCCTCGGACTTGGCGCGATAGCCGAGCGCCTTGTCTACGATGCCGGACACATCGGCAGCATCAAGGTGGAACGCCGCACGGTCCAGCGTAGTCCGCACAATAGCCGCATTCAGCTGCGACCTGGCCACGAAGACGGTGGATGCCATCTGGTTGGCGTGGATTTCCTTGATGTCCGCACTGGAGGCCTGCATGCCGACGATGCCGATCAGGCCGATGACGACCAGCAGCGCGGCCAGTAGCATCAAGGCTGCGTTGAGCCGGATGCGAATAGAGAGCTTGTGGAACATGACGAAGCATCCGAGTTTGGGTGCTGAGGTTAACGGCGACGCCAGCGATCGACTGAAGCACTGATTGTGGAATGTGCCCGGCATCGTCCCTGCCACCGGCCAACGAGGGGCGCCGGCGCCGCGTAGTCGCCACAAAGTGCCGAATGACAGACTCCGCCTGCTGGTCAGCAGCGTCGGGTCAGTCCGCCAGCCACCACGCAGTTCCTACGTGGCGTCTTCTCAATCGGTCTCATCTAAGATCCGTCCGCCCTCTTCTTGCCCTCTTCTTGTTGCAACAGAATCCGTAAAATGCGTGTTGGCGTGTCCGCCGCAAAGTTGCGATCCCCGCACGACGAGCACCCAGAGCTTGACGGCAGCAACTGAGTAAATCGTCTTATGAATCGTAGAGAAGCGCTGCGCACCTGTGCGTATGCCGGACTGATGGGCATGACGAAATCCGCTTTTGCATCAAAGCGGTCGCCTCGCGTCGTGTTCCTTGACCCTGGAGAAGCCGCCGAACGCGGCACCGGGCAGCACTGGCAACTGGTGCCCAGATTCATGGCCATGGCAGCGAAGACCTTCGATATGCAACTGGAGGTTCTGTACGCGGAGCGTGACCATCTGCTCATGCAGCGCCAGGCCGAGGAAGTCGCGCGACGTACCGACGCGCCAGACTACGTGGTCATCGTCAACGAAAAGCTGGCCGCACAGGAGATGCTCACGACGCTGGCGCGCTCGCCCGCGAAGGTGGTGCTCATGCACAACGACCTCACGCCCGGGCAGCGCCGCCAGGTCGGCAATGAACGGCAATCCATCCCGAATTGGATCGGTACGGTGACCGCGGACGCAAAGCACGGCGGCTACCGGCTGATGCAATATCTGTATCAACGACTGGGCCAAGCCGGGGCTCGGGTGATCGGCATCACAGGAGACCCCAAGACGCCCGTCTCGCTGGAGCGTGCCGCTGGGGTCGAGGCGTTCCTGTCCCACGCCCGCAATACGCGTATCTGTCAACTGGTCTTCAGCGACTGGAGCTATGCCGACAGCGAGAAAAAGGCACGCGTCCTGCTTGCTCGGTATCCGGACGCCAATGTGATCTGGGCCGCGAACGACTCAATGGCGCTCGGGGCGTTGAATGCAGTCAGGGCGCGCAACGCGCGCGTTCTGGTGGGCGGAATGGGCGCGTTAAGCGAGGCGCTGGCCAGTGTGGCCGACGGTGGCCTGGCGGCCATGGTGGCCGGCGACTATTTCATCGGTGCCTGGGCGATGGTCCTGCTCCACGACTACCATTGGGGCAAGGACTTTGCCAAGTCTGGCGGTGCCCGGCAGAAACTCGACTATCTGAGCGTTGTACACCGTGAGAACGCCGCTCGATACGCCGACGTCGTTTTCAGGCGCGGGGGACGCTCGACTTCAGTCTGTACTCAAAATTCGTGCGTCCGCATCCAGGTCCATACGACTTCAATCTGGAACATCTCCTGAACACCAGGGCGAACGCCTCATGATGCATTTGTCCCCACGGTTCAGCCTGCACTCGCTCAGCCTGCACACCAAGCTGATGCTCGCGATCGTCATGCTTGTCGCGATGGTGGCCGGCAGCTCCGCGTATGTTCTGGTCCGACACGAGCAGGAACGTCGGCTCGTCGAACTGGAGGACCGCGCCACGCGGATCGCCGACCTGCTCAGCCGATCACTCGCCCTGCCATTGTGGAACATCGATCGTGACGCGATCGACAGCCAGCTCGCCGCGCTCGCGCCGAATCCCGAAGTCGCCCGGTTCACGGTAACGGCAGTGGGCTACGGGACGGTGTCCACCGTGATGGGCGCACGCCATACGACCCCAGACGACAGCGTGGTGCGCGTCAGGGCGATTGAATACGAACCGCCTGGCAACGCGCCGACGGAGAGAATCGGCGAGATCACGGTCGTCCTCACGAAAGCCGTAGTCGAAGAGGCGATCAGCGTACGCCGTCGGGCCATTCTCGCCATGATGACGGCCGTCGTCGCCCTGCTCTACGTCGCGACCTTTCTCCTGCTAAAGCGGATGGTGCGCAGCCCGATCAATCGTCTTGAGGAAATGGTCGACAGGATCGCGGGCGGTGACCTTGATGCACGCTGCGCCGTGGAATCCGGTGATGAACTGGGGCGGCTCGCCATGCGCGTCAACGTCATGGCAGATCGCCTTCGCGAATCGACACTGCGCTTGCGCGACAGTGAAAGAAAGTACCGTAGCATCTTTGAGAACGCGCTCGAGGGCATTTTCCTGCTCGATCAGAGCGGACGGCTGAACGAGGCCAATCCAGCGATGGCAAAACTGCTCGGATATGGCTCCGCGATCGACCTGATCACGACGGCGGCAGGCGACGCCGAAAAACGTCCATTTTCGCCGACGCAGACTGCGACCCTGTTCGATTTCCTGCGCCTGATGGGCGAAGTTCCTGGGCTCGAACTGCAGTTAAGCCGCCGTGATGGCACGCCAATCTGGGTTCAGTTGAATGCACGTGGCGTAGCTGGCGGCGACGGTAGCCTGCGGTGTCTTGAAGGCCTGCTGACCGATGTGACCGTCCGCAAGCACGCCGTGGAAGACCTGCAGCGCCAGCGAGATCATCTTGAACTGGAAGTGAACGAGCGCAAACGGACCGAACTCGAATTGCTGGCATCGCGCGAGCGGTTACAGCAGCTATCCGCGCATCTGGAAGCGATTCGAGAGGAAGAAAGGAAGCACATCGCGATGGAGATTCACGACGAACTTGGTCAGCTGCTGACTGCGCTGAAGATGGACTTTTCGTTACTGAAGATGCAACTCTCGGGTGGTTCGGCTGCTATGCGCAAGGCCGACGAGATGCGCGACCTGGTCGAGAAAACCATCCAGATCGTGCGTAACGTGGCCAGTCACCTTCGTCCGGCAGCGCTGAACTTCGGCCTCGTATCCGCGTTGGAATGGCTCGCCGCGGATTTCAGTCGCCACGCCCAGATACCCTGCCACTTCCATGCCAAGGGTCCGGAGCCGAGCCTGGCGGATCCGCGCGCGACAGCGATGTTTCGTATCGCGCAGGAGTCTCTGACCAATATCACCCGTCATGCCAACGCATCGCGCGTGGATGTCACATTAGCCAACACCGAAGCGGGTATCGAGTTGATCGTCCGTGATAACGGACAAGGGTTCGACATCGTTGCCGCACGGGCCGGCCACTCATACGGGCTCCAGGGTATGGCGGAACGCGCACGGTTGATCGGCGCACAATTGCATATCGAGAGTGAGCCGGGCTGTGGTTCTGTCGTGCGTCTTGTTGTTCAGGATGAGGATTAGGGCTTGAAGAAGGCCGTAGGGGTCGTCAAGCAGTCCCATACAGGGACCACGTTCAACAGGTCAAAATGCAGGCGGGTTTCTTCATTGGTCGTTCGGATGGATACCGTGTCCGTGTTCAAGGTATCTGTAGCCGAGTCCTCCACATCACGCATCGGCGGCACCAGGTATCATGCACGAGCCTGAATACAAAGAATTCCTGACCGGTTTTTCAGGATATCCCGATAGCGGAAAGCGGGCGACGAACTCAGAATGCTGAATCCACAGAACAAGAACAAGTCTTGCTCGATTGGGCCGGCCGTGATTGACGGCGGGGAGCCGCGCGCCGAAGAGCGGGCCTCCGGTAACCGCCCCGGCCCATTCGTCCATCCAGAGGATTATCGGGGCCTGCCAGCTCGCGGGGTAGCACGGCAGGCCTCACTCTCTTTTCCCTCGCTCGTGATAGCGTAGGCGTGCACTGCTTCAGCACAGCATGCCCTGCCGCCCGATTCACCCTCAAGCCACAGCGGCCAACATGGAGGCCGGCGCCGCGGCCGATGGCGGATAGACATGCCAGGCGCCGTCACTGTGCCGAAAGAAGATCAGGGACATCATGCCGTTGTCCCGCAACGACGCGACACAGACAAAGGGTGTCCGATCGACGACAGTACGGCCGAAGCGGGTGACCCGCACCGGGTAGATCGCTGTCGGCGCGAACCATTTCTCGACCTGCCGGTGCAAGGATCTCTCGCAGTTCCGCATCCTCCCCCTTCCCTCTTATGAATCACCCTATCTGCCAGCAGTGGCCGGTGGGCGGCCGCCGTCCGGCGAAAAGTCAGCTTCCTGGGATCATCGTAGCCTTGTGCCGTAGCCTTTTCACTCAGTACCGACCGCAAAGGAGACTAGGAAAGCGGCGAATCTTATGTAGGGATATCCTGACAACAACAGCGATCGTGGCCCGAACCATCGGCGGCCTCGGCAACCATCACGATGTCGCTTGTTGTTGCCACGATCTGCTTCAAGCCGCTGCGCATGATTGCATGGTCGTCGGCAATCAGGATATTGATCATATCTTTGGTCTCTAGCCGCCTTGTCTTTCCAGTGGAATGTGAAAATATGGCTGACCACTCACATCCCCTCCCTCCACAATCCCTCCATCCGGCCCTGACTGGAAGGTGGCCATGGCGGTGCCATGGACACGAATCGAGCATAGCATCGTCCGCTGGCCCGGCAAGCCCATCAGGCTGTCATCATCATGCATCGCGGCGTATCCCTACCTGATATTCAGCAAATCCTTACCGCCGCCTGCATCGACTGCCCTACTCGCGCGATGAACAGGTTCCTCCCTACCCCGCGGGCCCAGCGTCGGGCACGTGGCCCCGCTCCAGCCGCTGGCCTAAAGTTACCCGCTCAGCTGCCGTAGTTTGCACTGTGGTGCCAAGGACCGGCCAATGCCGTGGCCTCGTGCACCGGGATCTAGCTGTACGCAGACTGACTCAACCAGGCATCTTCACTCTCATCGGTATGACCGCATCCTCGCTCCGCACCCGCATCGTCCTGATCACGTCAGCCACTGTTGTCGGCGCCCTCGCACTCTCGGGTGCTGCCACCTATGGCATCGTCCGCGCCAATATGACGGCCACAATGGAGAGCGACCTTAGCGCCGTCGCCAGTGGTAACACGCTGGCGATCGAACAATGGGTCACCGCCAAGGCTTTGGCCGTCAAGACTGCAGCGGAGGTCGTGGAGAAAGGCGACCCCACCGGCTTGGTCAAGTTCATGGGCACCGCCAGCGGCTTTCCTGTGACCACCATCGGGTGGACCGACAAGTCCTACTACTCCAGCAGCACCACCACGCCGAAGGACTACGATCCCACCACGCGCCCCTGGTACAAGGGCGCGCTGGCCGCGGGCAAGCTGACTGTGACCAAGCCGTATGGAGATATCTCGACCCGCGTGCCGTACGTCTCCTTTGCGGCACCACTAATCCGCGACGGTGCGACAATCGGCGCCGTCAGCGGCGCAGTGCCACTGGAAGGCGTGCGAGAAGTCGTGAAGGCGATACATCCGACGGCTTCGAGCTTGGCCTTCGTCGTGGCCAGCGACGGCCAGGTAATCGCCCACCCCGATGCGAATCAGATGCTCAAGCCGGTCAGCGAAGTGACAGCCGCACTGACGCCTGCGATGCTCGAGAAGCTGGTTCGGGCTAGCGCGCCGCTAGAAGTGGAAATCCAGGGCCTGCCGAAGCTGCTAAAGGCCCAGGCTGTCGCTGGCACCGACTGGTATCTGGTGATCGCGCTCGATAAGGCTGAGGCCACCGTAGGCCTGCGCGGCGTCGTCAGCGCCATGGGCATAGCCTTGGTCCTGCTTACCCTGGCTGCGCTCGGCATTGCCACCTTCTTCACCGCGAAGGCCTTTCGCAGGCTCTCCAGGGTACGTGACGCGATGGACACCATCGGGACTGGCGGGGGCGACTTGACCCGCCGGCTGGACGTAGTGGGCAATGATGAGGTGGCACAGATATCCGCGTCGTTCAACGCCTTCGTGGAGAAGATCGGCGCCGTGTTGATCGACGTGCGTGCCAGCGTGCAGGGCATGACCTCGGCCACTGGCGAGATCGAGGCAGGCAATCGCGACCTATCGCACCGCACAGAGGCCTCGGCCAGCAATTTGCAGGAGACCTCGGCGGCCTTGACCCAACTGGCATCGAGTGTGAAGCAGACGGCGGAAGCGGCCGAGCAGGCAACGCAGCTGGCAACCGATGCCCGCGCTACCGCAGCGCGCGGCGGCGAAGTTGTCTCTGGCGCCGTGCGCATCATGGACGAGATCGCCCGATCGTCGGAGCGCATCACGGAAATCATCGGCGTGATCGACAGCATCGCCTTCCAGACCAATATCCTCGCGCTTAACGCGGCAGTCGAGGCGGCGCGCGCCGGGGAACAAGGCCGCGGCTTTGCCGTGGTGGCTGGCGAGGTGCGGACCCTGGCCCAGCGCAGTGCCACTGCCGCCCAGGAAATCAAGGGTCTCATCGAAAGCTCCGTAGCCAGCGTAAGCAGCGGCACCGATCGGGTCCAGGCAGCAGGCTCGACCATGACCGAAATCGTCAAGGACATCGAGCACGTCCGGCGCATCATTACTGAGATACATGGTGCGGTGAGCGAGCAGAACACAGGCATTGGACAGCTCGACCAGAGCGTGTCAGAAATGGATCAAGCCACGCAACAGAACGCTGCGCTGGTTGAGGAGTCTGCGGCAGCCTCTTCGATGCTGAGTGATCAGGCGCAGGAGCTCGCGCGAACAGTGGCACGATTTCAATTGCGCGAGGCATAACACGGTTCTCTGATTGCTGCTCCCCGGACAACGGCACAGACATGAACGTGCTGATGCGCCACGCGGACATCGGCATGTACATCCCCAAGCGGTCGAATGCCGGCTAAGCGCTTTACGACGAACGGCACGAGCACAACAGCGCGGCTGGAGTTCTGGTTGCGCGGTTGGCAGGACCTGGGTGGCCTGCCCGCAGCCGCGCCGGCGGATTCGCGCGAGCCGATCCTGCCGGCCATCGCATCGCGCTTACGAGCCATCAAGCCTTTGCTTTCCGGCACCTGCTCTTCGATCCGGGATGTGCGTGCCATGCGCAAGGCCCGGAGTGCCGGGCCATTGCCGCCGCGATTGAGAAATACGGTATCTGTTTCGCGCGTATCGACAATGGCGCTCTTCCAGTTGTCATGCACGGGCGACCGCGAATAAGTTCTGCTGCCACTGATATGAAAAGTTATCCCCTCATTAGTGGGGTAATTCTATAAATCATTCATTGAAATGATAAGATGAAAAAATAAATTAACTCTGATTTTAAAAAATAAATAGCCGGTTTAATTTATTTTGGCATAAAGTGACTGATCAGTTCTGTGGTTGCACGCGAGATTAGGAGATGACGCTGCTGATGACTACAAACCAGATCAACTTGGTTGCGGGCAACGCTGACCAATACCACCATGGCGATCGTGCAAACGAGACGCTGGTGGAGCGTCTACCCGTAGCCTCCAAAGGCTAGCATCAGGCTCTCGCCGACCACAGCTAACCATGCAGGGCCATGCCTTGCTTAAAGACTTTGGCTGTGTCCTCCGCAGTGCAGATCTGGCACGTCGTGCCGCAGGACAAGGGCGTAGCGCGCCGGTCGGACACCCCCACGGGCGCGAGCGCGTTCAAACTCTGGCGCCTCGGGACGTTCCTCGACGCCCGGTTACGCCGCGTTTTTCAGATCACCCGGCTCCACCGATGTGCTGTCATGGGATAGCACGGGGCGTGGGTCGCAATAGGGAGTTGCAATGAATCAGCTGTCCCCCGAGCAAATCCTGGAGGCACAGAAGGCAAGTGTTGATGCCTTGGCTGGGCTGACGAGCAAAGCTTTCGAAGGTTTCGAGAAACTGCTCGCACTGAATCTCCAGACCATGAAAGCGGCGCTGTCCGAGACTAATGAGACCGCGCGCAAAGCCCTGTCGATCAAGAACCCACAGGAATGGGTGGCGTTGCAGATCGAGTTGCTCAAGCCGGCGACAGACAAGGCGCTCGCGTATCGCCTGCAATTTTTGAAATTGCCTCGGCAACGCGTGCCGAGTTCGACAAGGCAGCTGAAGCGCACTATGACGCAAACAAGCGCGGGGTGCAGCGTCTCCTTGACAGCGCGGCGGGCTCCGGGCCAGCGGTCGCCGCCTGGCAACCGGTAATCGATGCAACCCACACGCTATACGAGACCCTGCAGTCGACGGCAAAGCAGGCGGCACAAGTGGCGGAAAGCAGTTTCAGTACTGCCGCTGAAGCGGCCTCCAGGTCCGTGAAGCGACGGGCTGCTTGAGCAAGCCGGCAATAATCCGCCATGGCGGCCATGGCCGCCGCGGGCCCCTAGCATCACAGTGCCGCAGCAAGCCAGAGCGCCCTGCGGCAGGCCAGAGGTCGGCCACCTGCTTCCGGCCGAGTCATCGACCGCGTTATCACGCAATTTATAGAGGATTCAAATCATGACGACGAGAGTTGCCTTGGTAACGGGGGGTATGGGAGGGCTGGGAGAGGCCATCAGCACTAAGCTGCAGGAAACCGATTGTGATGTTATCGTCACTCACACCCCGAGCAACACAGGTGTGGCCAGCTGGCTGGCGCGGATGCGGGAAGGCGGACACCGATTCCATGCCTATCCTGTCGACGTGGCCGATTACGATTCATGCCAGCAGTGTGTCGCAAGGATTCGGGCGGAACTTGGCCCTGTCGACATTCTGATCAACAACGCCGGAATCACCCGGGATATGAGCTTCAGAAAGATGGCGAAGGTCGACTGGGACGCGGTCATGCGGACCAATCTCGATTCGGTGTTCAATATGACCAAGCCGGTGTGCGAGGAGATGGTTAAGCGCGGCTGGGGGCGCATCGTCAATGTTTCGTCCATCATTGGCTCAAAAGGCGGCTTTGGTCAAACCAACTATGCCGCGGCCAAGGCGGGCATGCATGGCTTCACAAAGTCGCTGGCGCTCGAGGTGGCCAGGAGCGGCGTGACAGTCAACACCGTGTCTCCGGGCTTCATTGCAACCAAGATGGTGACGGCGGTGCCGCAGGAGATCCTGGAGACCAAGATCATTCCGCAAATCCCGGTTGGCCGCCTGGGAGAACCAGAGGAAGTGGCGGCCCTGATCGTGTACCTGTGCTCGCGCGAAGCGGCCTTCCTGACCGGAGCCAATATTGCGATCAACGGTGGTCAGCATCTGCAGTGACAGCGGCAGACGGCAAACTGATGCACGCGGTGCGAGGTAACGCGTTCAAGATCTGCCATGCCGATGCCGGAATTCGCCCGGGACGTACGCGGTTTCGGCCTTCGATGAATCGATGCCGCTGAGAACGGCAAGAATCCTTCAGGCCGAAGAAGCCGCCTACCCGGTTGCGCAACAGCCTGAGCATGTCAACCCACTCAGGCGTTCTCGCAACCGTCGCCAGGAAGCGCCCGAGTGCGGTTCTCGAAGCGTCGGCCCGCACGCGCCGACGCGATCGACTACGTCGAGCGCTTCTACAATCAACGACGCCAGCATTCGAGCCCGAACTTCGCTAGCCCGGTTCGGCTCGAGCAAAGCCTAATGGGCTAACACAGGCAGGCCTCCAGAGAACGGAGGAAGCCCACGTATAAAAGACGCCCTCAGACAGACTACACACAGCACGGTTACCCTCCCGGCCCAGATTCGAATCCGAATCCGAATCCGTACTCAAGATTGGGTCTTATCTGTGTTGGGAGCGAATTGTCTCAAAGCGCGCCGCTGCTGGTGTAGCGTGCCAATTCTATCGGATCGTGGGCACAGAACAGTTCAACATCGCCACTATGGTTGGCAGCCAATAGCTGAAGCCGCCGTAGATTCTCGATTCGCGAGTCACGAACAGTCTGCATGGCGGCTTGAAAAAAGCGAGGCCGAACGGAACATCAGGTGCATCAGTAACTTGACTGTGATGATAGTAAGCATCTCCACAGTGTAAGAGCCAACGATCGCCCTGCTTCACGGCAACGCCAACGTGCCCTCTGGTATGGCCGATCAACGGGATGAGCAAGATATCTATACTTAATCCCGGAATGGCACGGATGCTGCTGAAGCCGAACCATTGTTCCCCTTGTTCTTCGTGCACCACCCATTTCGGATTGTGATCAAACTGCACCAATCTGAAGCGTCTCAAGTCGCTCGGTGTCGGTTGCTGGATGTGTTGCAACTCAGGCTTGAAGATGTGGACCTGGGCATCCGGAAAATCACCGAGCCCACCAACGTGATCGAGGTCAACATGGGTAGGGACAATGTGACGCACGTCGCGGGGGTCGTAGCCAAGTAAGCGGATCTGCGAAATAGCCGTCTCATCCATGGACAGCCGGGGCCGGAAAAGCGCTGGGTAAGCTGATCCGAGCCGACGTTTTGACTCACGGACGTCCTGTTGTCCAAGACCAGTATCAACCAGCACAAGGGCCTCCTGCGTTTCAATCAGTAGGCAGTGACAAACAAGCTGTCCAGCCTTAGACCAGCTCCCTTCCGGTCGTTCGTGAGCTTTTCGCAGAGCGGACACATCGTGCCGCAATTGAGATGATGAACCCGAATACTCATTTTAATCGTCTTTTTTAATACTTTCGCAGCCTAAAGAAAGGAAGGGGCTGAACAGAAAGCTACGTATCACTATCAGCGCGGCAACACTTAAGGACACGCTTCCCCCCGGGCAAGCACTCTGTTGCTAAACGTGTTCGGCGAGAGAAAGAACCAGCGTGTTCGCGAGGGGGCCGGGCATGGGTGGATTCATTGTTCCAAGAGTAGGTGCGTGCGAGTCAACGCGACAGGATGGTGACGACCGCGACGGCCGCGTCTTGTCCGAGCCAGCCGCCGCCGTTTTCGGCCAGGGCGATCTGCGCGCCTTCGCGCTGCCGCGGGCCGGCCCTGTGCCTCAGTTGCTCCGTCAGCTCGACCAGTTGGGCGCATCCCGTTGCGCCGATCGGATGGCCACGCGACATTAATCCGCCGCCCGAGTTGACCGCGATGCGCCCTCCGAGGTCCGTCGCACCGCTGCGCAGCAGCGAGACGGCGCCGCCCGCGTCACAGAAGCCCAGCTCCTCATAGAGCGCCAGCTCCGCCGTGGCGGTTGCGTCGTGGACTTCGGCGACGTGGACGTCCTGCGGTCCAACCCCTGCCGCCTCGTAGGCGGCGGCGGCAGCCCGGCGCGCCGCGGACGGGCCCCGCGCATCGCCGAGTCCGGTGGCGACAACCGACGCCCTGACGCGCACCGTGTCCAGACCCCTTCGCTGTGCGGCCTCGCTCGTCATGAGCACCAGCGCCGCAGCCCCGTCGCCGATGGGCGAACACATCAGCAGGTGCAGCGGATCAACGATCTCGCGGCTCCCCAGCACCTGCTCCACCGTCACCTCCTTGCGGAACTGCGCTTTGGGATTCAGCGCCGCGGCACGGTGGCTCTTGACGGCGACGCGCGCGAAATCTTCCTTGGTCGCGCCGCTCGCGCCCATGAACTTCCGTGCGTTCCGGGCATAGATGTCCATGAAGATAGTCCGGTCGGGCGAACTCCCCCAGCGCTCCTGCATCTGCTGCAACTCGGACAGATCGGTCCCCGCGCTCATGACCTTGAACGCAAGGCTCTTATCGGGATGCGAGAGCTTTTCCGCGCCGACCACCAGTGCGATGTCGCACTGCCCGCTGGCGACCTGCAGCCACGCCAGATGGAAGGCTGTCGAGCCCGAAGCACAAGCATTCTCGACATTGACCATGGGCTTGCCGAGCAGTCCTGTGCCGCGCAGCGCCGCCTCTGCCCGAATGCATTCCTGCCCGGTCATCAGCCCCCGGCTGCATTGGAATAGGCGACGAACCCGACATCGGCGCCTTCGATGGACGCGTCGGCCAGCGCCTCCGACACGGCAGCCTCGGCAAGCTGCCGCGTACTGCGATCGACAAAGTATCCGAATGGCGTCATCCCGACGCCTGCAACTACAACCGTTCTCATGAGTCTTCCTTATGGTCTAGGGTTAACGTGATTTGACGCCAAAGTCAGTAAATCATACTATTTCGTCACCAGGTTGTGTTGCAGAGTTTTATGCGCCGACCGGAGCCGGCCGACGCCGCGGTGTCCCACAGTTCAACCCAGCTCACCATGAAGCCAGATACGCAAGATGTCCCGGGTCGTCAGACCGATTCCGATGGCGAGTCCATCGGTCTCGTGCAACTGAACGGCGAGCTGCAAGCACTGCTGCGTTGCACGAAAACACCCGTCTACCGGGATGCAGTGGACCACTTCCTGGGAATGGTGCGCCAATGAGCACGGTCTCCATCATTCTGAGAACCGAGGCGCTCAGCAAAAGCTTCGGCGGCTTCCTGGCCGTGGACCGTGTATCCCTGCAAGTCAGGCGCGGTTCGATCCATGCCGTGATTGGCCCCAACGGCGCGGGTAAGTCCACGTTCTTCAACATGCTGACCAGGTTCCAGAGACCTAGCACTGGCCGCATTCTTTTCGAGGACCAGGACGTGACCCACGAAGCGCCACATGCGACTGCACGCCGGGGCATGGTCCGATCGTTCCAGCTTTCGGCCGTATTCCCGTCCATGACTGCCGCCGAGAACGTGCGGATGGCGCTTCAGAGTCGTCAGAACCAGATCTTCCAGTTCTGGCGCCGCAGTGCCGCGCTGGATGTCTTTCGTGATCGTGCGCATGAACTGCTGACCGAAGTTGGCCTGCAATCGAGAGCAGACAGTGTGGCCGGAACACTGCCGTACGGACAACGCCGTGCGCTGGAGCTGGCGACCACTCTGGCGATGGAGCCGAGCCTGCTGCTGCTCGACGAGCCGACGCAAGGCATGGGTTCCGAGGATGTGCAGCGCATCGCGTCGCTGATCCAGCGTGTGGCGAAGACTCGCACGGTACTGATGGTGGAGCACAACATGGGCGTGGTGGCGCGCATCGCCGATCGGATCTCCGTATTGCAGCGCGGCGCGCTCATCGCGGAAGGAAGCTATTCAGAGGTATCGACGCGGCCTGCCGTAATGGAAGCATATCTGGGCACGGCGAGGGGACGCGCATGACCACAGCCAAGGCCAACACGCCGAAAGTCACCGGTCCCGTCGATGCGCATCCACCTCTTGCATTGACGTTGCAGGACGTGGACGCGTGGTACGGCGACTCGAAGGTGCTTCATGGCATCAGCCTGCAAGTGCGCCAGGGCGAGGTAGTCACGCTCCTGGGCCGCAACGGCGCCGGCCGCACGACCACGTTGCGCGCCATCATGGCGTTGACCGGTCGCGTCCGGGGTCACGTCCGGATCTTCGGCAAGCCGACCGCAGGCCTTCCGCCACACCGCATTGCGCATCTGGGTGTCGGCTACTGCCCAGAGGAGCGAGGCATCTTCAGCGCGCTGAGCACACGCGAGAACCTGCAGTTGTTGCCGCGGGTCGGGGCTAGCGCAATGGGTGATCAGGCGCTTTACGCGATGTTCCCCAACCTGCTCGAACGTGCGGACAGCCCCGCCGGGAAGTTGTCCGGCGGCGAACAGCAGATGCTCGCACTTGCGCGAATTCTGCGCGCCGGAGCTTCGTTGCTGCTGCTCGACGAAATCACCGAGGGGCTGGCCCCGGTCATTGTCGATCGACTGGCCGAGGTAATCCGTGCGCTCAGATCGAGCGGCTTCACTATCGTGCTGGTCGAGCAGAATCTGAACTTCTCGGAAGGACTGGCAGATCGACACTACATTCTTGAATCGGGCCGCATAGTCGACCAGATCGAGGCCGCTGAAATCTCGACGAAGCGCGCCGCCATTGATCGACTCCTCAGCGTATGAGCTCCCCCAGCAGCCCACCGCAGAACCAGACCGGATCCCACACAAACTGACACGAGGAGACATCATGACTACGAAGCGATACTTGCTAGCGAGCGCCGCCACCCTCGCCCTGAACCTGGGCACACAAGCCGCCTGGGCGCAGACGATTTCCGGTGAAAAGGTGAAGATCGGCGTGCTCACTGACCTCTCTGGCGTCTACTCCGACATCAGCGGCCCGGGCTCGGTGGCTGCCGCCCGGCAGGCGGTGCGGGACTTCGCTGCCGACGGCAAGGTGCTGGGGCGTCCGATCGAGATCGTGTCGGCCGACCATCAGAACAAGCCGGACATTGCATCCAACAAGGCGCGTGAGTGGTTCGACCGCGACAACGTCGATGCCATTGTCGATCTCGTCAATTCCACGGCGGCGCTCGCAGTGATGGGCGTGGCGGAACAGAAGAAGCGGATCACGCTCGTGTCGGGCGCATCCTCCATGCCCATCACAAACGAGCGCTGCAGCGCCTACAACGTGCACTGGGTGTACGACCTGTATCCACTAACCAACACGTTGCCGACGGAACTGGTCAAGCAGGGGAAGAAGCGCTGGTTCTTCATCACCACGGACTACGCTCCGGGGCACTACTCCGAGAAGCGCGCGGGCGAATCGGTTTCCGCCGCAGGAGGCGAGATCATTGGCTCGGTTCGCCACCCTCTCGGCGCGACCGACATGTCCTCGTTCCTGCTGCGCGCCCAGGCCTCCAAGGCTGACGTCATTGCGCTCGCCAGCACCGGACAGGACGCAGTCAATGCCATCAACCAGGCCGCCGAGTTCGGCGTCGGCGGCAAGCAGGTCATCGTGCCGTTGCTGCTCTTCATCAACGACGTCCACGCCTTGGGCCTGAAGAAGATGCAGGGGTCGCTCCTGGTGGAGGCCTTCTACTGGGACCGCGACGAACGCACGCGCAGCTTCGCACGCAAGTTCCACGAATCACAGAAACGTATGCCGAACATGATCCACGCGGGTGTCTATTCCTCGGTGCTGAACTACCTGCGTGCGGTGCAGGCCGCGGGCACCGATGACGCCGACGCCGTCATGAAGCAGCTGAAGTCGAAGGAGATCGACGATGGCCTGTTCAAGGGTCGCATCCGATCCGACGGACGCTTCGTGCACGACATGATGATGGTGGAGGTCAAGAAGCCGTCCGAGTCCACCGGCCCCTGGGATTACTACAAAGTGCGCCAGGTGATCCCGCCCGAGGCGACGGCACAACCGCTCACGCAGTCGCGCTGTCCGCTGGTCGCACCGCGCTGAAGTTGACGTACCCAATCCAGGCGTATGCGCCTGGGGTCGCCCTCTCCCCTTCCCTCACACCATGCTTGAACTCGTCGGAATCTCCCTGCAGGGACTCGCGGCCCAGTTGCTCATCGGCTTCATCAACGGGGCTTTCTACGCCGTGCTAAGTCTCGGACTGGCTATCATTTTCGGATTACTTCACATCGTCAACTTCTCCCATGGCGCGTTCTTCATGGTCGGAGCGTTCGCTGCATGGCTCGGGGCTCACGAAGTTGGCGCCTGGATCGGTCGACCCGACTTCCAGGTCGGGTACTTCTGGGCCCTTGCTCTCGTGCCGGCATTGGTCGGAACCGTCGGCATCGTGCTCGAGCGCACCATGCTGCGCCGTCTTTACTCGCTCGACCCGCTCTACGGCCTGCTGCTGACCTTCGGCCTGGCAATGGTCATCGAGGGACTGTTCCGCCACTGGTTCGGCATCACAAGCCGTCGCTACGAGCTGCCCGAGCTATTGAAGGGCGCCGTGCACATCGAATCTCTCGACCTGACATTGCCGATCTACCGCCTTTGGGCCCTGTCGGCAGCGCTTGGCGTCTCGCTGCTGGTCTGGCTGGTCGTCGAACGCAGCAAGCTGGGCGCGTTGTTGCGTGCCGGCACAAAGAGCCCGAAGCTGCTGCAGGCCTTCGGCGTGAATGTTCCACTGCTGATCACCGGGGCCTACGGCCTGGGGGTGGCCCTTGCCGCATTTGCCGGCGTTCTGGCGGCTCCGATCTATCAAGTCGCCCCCACGATGGGCGGCAATCTGATCACCGTTGTCTTTGCAGTCGTGGTCATCGGCGGCATCGGATCCATCGGCGGCGCCATCGTCACGGGCATCGGCCTGGGCCTGGTGGAAGGTCTTACGCGCGTGTTCTATGCGGAGGCTTCGTCAGTCGTCATCTTCGTCGTGATGGTCGTCGTACTGCTGATTCGGCCCGCCGGCTTGTTCGGCAAAGAACATTGAAGGACATGCAATGATGAAACTTGTCTCCCGGCCGTACCGACGGCTGCTCTGGATCGTGGGTATCGGCCTTGCCTGCCTGCTGCCCTTCCAGCCGTGGCTCTACCCGGTGTTCCTGATGGAGCTGATGTGCTTCGGTCTGTTCGCCGCCGCCTTCAACCTGCTCATCGGCTACACGGGTCTGCTGTCGTTCGGGCACGCCGCATTCTTCGGCGTCGCGGGGTACGTCACCGGCAAGGCCTGCAACAACTGGGCCTTGACGCCGGAACTGGGCATGCTGTGCGGTGTTCTGGCCTCGACCCTGCTGGGCTGGCTGTTCGGCGCGCTGGCCATCCGGCGTCAGGGTATCTACTTCGCCATGATCACGCTGGCGCTGGCGCAGATGGTCTATTTCGTCTGCGTCCAGCTACCGCAAACCGGCGGTGAAGAAGGGCTGATCGTGCCGCGCGGAAAGCTGTTCGGCTTAGTCGACCTGAGCTCGGACGTGGCGATGTTCTACTGCGTGCTGACCGTCTTCCTGGCCGGCATGCTGCTCGTCTGGCGCGTCGTCCATTCGCCCTTTGGCGAGATGATGAAGTCGGTTCGCGACAACGAGGCGCGGGCTGTGTCGCTGGGCGTCAACGCTGATCGCGTCAAGCTGCTGGCCTTCACGCTGTCGGCTGCGCTGACCGGACTGGCCGGCGCAACCAAGGCCATTGTCTTCCAGCTGGTCACCTGGACCGATGTGCATTGGCACACGTCGGGAGACGTGGTCGTGATGTCTCTGCTTGGCGGCATCGGAACCACGCTCGGCCCTTGGGTGGGCGCAGCCATGGTGATCGGATTGCAGCACTACCTGGCCGACATCGGCTCCTGGAGTCCAATCGTCATCGGACTGGTGTTCGTCGCGTGCGTGCTTTCCTTCAGGCGAGGCGTCGTCGGCGAATTCATCGCCGCGCTGCGTTGGCGCTCCGCGCCGGGAACCCAGCGGCCTGGCGATGACATCCAACACAGCCCGACCGAAGTGCGGTGACATCGCGATGAGCTTCTGTCACGCCATTCAATCCGCCCGGCAAGCAAACGGCCGGGACTCGTGCTGTGCACTAGGTCTTCCTGTTTGCCCGGGAGCGTGCAGGCCCGGGCGTTTCAATGGAATGCCCCCGGTAGCGCCGCTGCCCGTCGCGGTCGGCGGAATCAGGCCACTGAGAAGAAGGTCAGTGACCTTCTCTGCGACCTCCGCGCCGGTGAGACGACCGTCGGGGTTGAACCAGCGCGGCAGCCAGTTGATCGCCCCCATGAACGTGAACACCGCCAGCTTGGGATCGACTTCACGGATGGAGCCATCCTTGATGCCCTGCTTCAACATCTTGACGAACGCCCGCTCGAAGGCGTCGCGACGCGCAACGGCGGTCTCACGGTCTTCGGGGCGCATGGCGTCGACCTCCATCAGAACGGCACATGCGCCAAGCTCTTCGGTCAGGAGTTCGATGTAGCGAACCAGCGTGGCTCGGAGGATACCCGCGCCGTCATGGCCCACGGCCAGGCCATGGGCGAGGGACCGGTCTCCGATGTCCAGCGCCAGCGCATGGCATTCGTAGAGGATCTCCTGCTTGTCCTTCACGTAGTTGTACAGCGTTCCCTTGGACACCTGCAACGCCTTCGCCACATCGTCGAGCGAGGTGTTGTGGTAGCCGCGCTTTCCGAAAGCCCGGCCGGCTTCTTTCAGCACGGCCTCGCGCTTGAGCCTTTGGACTTCATCGCGGGTCTGCATGGAGTTGTTCCAGCGTGGCAAGGCAGGTCTCCGTCATTGAGTTTCGTGGATACGAGATGTTAATCAAATCAGTACTTCATAGTCGTATTATAGAACCGCAAAGTCAAAATGCCCTCACTTCTTCATCACCTTCACCCGGCCGCAGGATGCCCCAACCACGGAGCCAAGCAATGCAATTGATCGACTTCTTCCTCAAAGGCGTGGAGCGCTATCCAGACCGGGCCGTGGTCGTGGATGGCGATCGACGCTGGACCTACGCCGAAATGGCCAAGTTGGTGGACCAGGTCGCCTCGGCGCTGATCCATGCAGGCCTGAGGCCCGGTGCGAAAGTGGCCATTTATAGCCCCAACCATGCACTGGTGCTCGCGGCACAGTATGGTGCGCTGAGGGCGGGTTGCCTCTGGGTTCCAGTGAGCCACCGCAACAGTGCCAGTTCCACGCATGACGCGTTGGCGGCACTGGGTGTTGACTGGCTCTTCGTGCATAGCAGTCTGGCCGAGGCCGCAACCGCCGCGCGCGCGGCGGTACCGTCGCTGAAGGGCGTGATTGGCATCGACCGAGACATCGGCGCCCTGCCGGGCCTTATCGAGTGGTCGCAGCGCACGCCCTTTGCGGACAACTTCCCCTGCTCGGATCGAACTCGCCCGCGGCGATCCTGATGAGCAGCGGCACCACAGGAAAGCCCAAGGGCATCGTGCTTTCGCAACTGGCATTCACCTCCATGATCGCCAGCTTCGATGCCCTGCTACCGGTCGGTGAAGCGCCGATCCACCTTGTGGTGGCGCCGTTGACGCACGCTGCCGGCATCTACGCCATGGCACTGCTCGCTCACGGCGGCACAAACTGGCTGCAGCACGCCGCCGAGCCAGGGGCGATTCTCAAAGCCCTGGCGGACTCGCGGGCCACCACCGTCTTCCTCCCGCCCACCATCATCTACATGATGCTGGCACATCCCGATGTGCGCAAGCACGACTACTCATCCCTGCGTTCGTTGCTCTATGGCGCAGCGCCCATGTCCGTTCAGAAGCTGCGCGAGGCCATGGCGCTGTTCGGCCCGGTACTCGCCCAGGGCTATGGCCAGAGCGAGGCGCTGATGTGTTGCACCTTCCTTTCGGCGCAGGACCATGCCGAGGCTCTGGCCAATCCCCAGCTCGAACGCCGGCTGCGCAGTGCCGGACGCGAGGGCCCGATGGTGCGCGTGGCCATCATGGACGAGGCCGGCAAGCTGCTGGGCGCAGGGGAGCAAGGCGAGATCGTCGTGCGCGGTGACATCGTCATGGATCACTACCACGACAACCCCGAGGCGACCGCCGAAGCCCAGTTGTTCGGCTGGCATCACACCGGAGACATCGGTTTCAAGGACGCCGACGGCTTTATCTACATCGTCGACCGCAAGAAGGACATGATCATCAGCGGAGGCTTCAACGTCTTTCCAGCCGAGGTCGAGCAGGTCCTGATGGCGCACCAGACTGTCAAGGACTGCGCGGTTGTCGGCGTGCCCGACGACAAGTGGGGCGAAGCCGTGCTGGCGGTGGTCGAGTTGCTGCCTGGCGCGGAGTTCGACGAAGCCGCCCTCATCGCCTACACCAAGCAGCACCTCGGCAGCGTCAAGGCGCCCAAGAAAATCCAGGTGATGGAGGCGCTTCCGCGCAGCGCGGTCGGCAAGGTCAGTGCGACGCGAGATTCGTGATCCGTTCTGGCGCGGACGCGACCGGAAAGTTTGAAGAACCATGGAGAAATCAATGACCCCAGACAACCCTTCCCTCGTGGTCGAACAGCGGGATTCCATCCTGTGGGTACGACTCAATCGACCGCAGGCCTTCAACGCCCTGACGCCTGACATGGTGGAACAAATGGACGCCGCGCTCTCGGCGGCCGAGGCCCCATCTGTGCGCGCACTGGTAATCACCGGCGACGGCCCAGCCTTTTGCGCAGGCGCCGACCTGAAGGCCGTGTTGGAGGCGGATCAGGGCCGGGACGCCGGCGCCGCCCTGAAGCTGTTCCTCGAGCGTGCCGGCGCCGTATTCTCGCGCCTGGAGCAATTTCCCAAGCCCACCATTGCCGCATTGAATGGCGTGACGATGGCCGGCGGACTGGAAGTCGCGCTGTGCTGCGATTTCATCGTGGCCGATCCACGAGCCAGGCTCGGCGAGGGCCACGCGAAATACGCGCAGTTGCCTGGCGGCGGCGGTTCGGTGCGGCTGCCCCGCCGCATCGGCGTGGCACGCGCCAAGTACCTGATGTTCACAGGTGAGTTGCTCAGCGCGGCCACGGCCTGGCAATGGCAGCTGGTCGATCTTCTGAGCGAGCCTGAGAACCTTCGTGGGTGCGTCGAAGAGTTGGTAGCACGCTGCAACGACAAGAGCGCGCTCGGCCTGGGACGCATGAAACGCCTGCTGCAACAGGGCCTGGCACAGCCGCTGGAGGTCGCGCTGCGCGCGGAGATCGACATGTGTGAACTGCATGCGCACTCTCACGATCGCAACGAAGGCCTCGCGGCCTTCGCGCAGAAGCGGCAGCCGCGCTACCTGGGAGCCTGAAAGATGCATCCGACCCAGGGCCAACATCATTTTTCCCGTCAGGACGCGTTGATATGGGGGCGTCCCGCCGCCGAGGTGGTGGCGCTGCACATGCAGACCAAGGGCTTGCGCCGCGCCTTGATCGTCACCAACCGTTCGCTGACCGATTCGCAACTACTGTCCGGCGTGAAGGAGGCATTGGGTGCCGCCTGCGCAGGCGTTTTTTCAGAATGCACGGCACACTCACCGCGCGCCGACGTTCTGGCGGGCGCGTCGCAGGCACGCCAGGCTGGTGCGGATGTGATCGTCGCTGTGGGAGGCGGTTCGGTCATCGACAGTGCCAAGCTCATGCTGGCCTGTCTGTGGCTCAACCTACACGACGACGAGGGCATCGACCGGCTGCAGGCCGGCGACTTCGCCGACACGCTGCGTGGTGAGCATGCGGTGCGCATGATCGCGGTGCCGACCACTCTGTCCGCCGCCGAGTTCACCCATCTGGCCGGCGTCACCGACACGCGAACCGGCAGCAAGCAACTGTTCGAGCATCCGCTCTATGTGCCATCGCTCGTGGTACTTGATCCGGGCGCGACCCGCGACACACCCGACTGGCTGCTTGCGTCGACAGGAATTCGCTCGATCGACCATTGTGTCGAGACCCTATGTTCGTCCCGCCCGTCGCCGTATGCCGATGCAATGGCCCTGCACGGACTGAAGCTGCTGTCACAGGGCCTGCGCTCATTCATCGCCGAGCCGGACAAGCCCGCCCACCGCCTCGACTGCCAGCTCGGCACTTGGCTGGCGGTCTCCGGCCCCGTGGCCGGCGTCCCCATTGGGGCCAGTCACGTGATCGGACGCGTGCTCGGGGGCGCGTTCGGCGTGCCGCACGGTCATACCTCCTGCGTGCTGCTGCCCGGAGTGCTCGCCTGGAATGCGTCAGCGGACAACGGGCGTCAGGCGCAGATTGCACATGCCATGGGCGCCGAGACCAACGAGTCCGCCGCAGCCGCGGTGGCGACGCTGGTGCGCCATCTCGGGCAGCCCGGCAGCTTGAGAGATCTGGGAATCCAGCGTGAGCACTTCAGCCTGATCGCAGAAAAGTCGCTCACCATGCTTGCCCATCCTGGGTGCGACGGCAACCCAAGGCCCATCCACAGCGCGTCACAGATCTTCGAAATCCTCGATCTCGTGTACTGATCAATGCCTCCTCACACTCAGGACCACTCCATGCAGAACCTGCTCCAACTCGATCAGCGCGTCGCACTCATCACAGGCGCCGGACAAGGCGTCGGCCGCCAGACGGCACTCCACTTTGCCAACCACGGCTGCAAGACGGTGATCATCAATGACTTCGTCGCCGAGAAGGCCGAGGCCGTGGCCGCCGAAGTCGAGGCGTTGGGCGCACGCGCCATTGTCCTGGCCGGCGATGTGTGTGACTACGATGCAATGACCGCCGCCGTGGATCGCGCCCGGCAAGCGGCCGGCGGGTTGCACATCCTGGTCAACAACGCCGGCAATGCAGGCCCCGGGGGCACGCCGGAGAGCTTTCCACCGTTCTGGGAGACCGGCCCGGACGACTGGAATCGATGGCTGGGAACCAACCTTCAAGGCGTCCTGGTGATGTGCCGCGCAGCCCTGCCGCACATCATCAGCGGCGGTGGTGGAGGCAGCATCATCAACATCATTTCCGATGCCGGCCGCGTCGGAGAGCCGCACCTGGCGGTCTACTCGGCGGCCAAAGCAGGCGCCGCGGGTTTCTCCCGCGCACTCGCCAAGGCAGTAGGTGGACACAACATCCGCGTCAACTCGGTGGCGCTTGCCAGCATCAACACCCCGGGCGTTCAGTCGATGCTGGCCGACACGGCCGCGGTGCAGCGGATGTTGCGTCAGTATATCGTCCGGCGCCTCGGCGAACCGGAAGATGCAGCCAACATGATCCTGTTCCTGGCCTCCGCGGCATCCAGCTGGATATCCGGCCAGACCTACGCCGTCAACGGCGGCTACAGCGTGAGCTGAACCTCGATCACGATCCCCCTCATCCACCTTCACGCACCAAAGGACGCTGCAATGTTGATCGCGCTGAACACTGACCAGACGGAGTCTTTCCCATGATCGACAAGAAATTCATCGGCAAGGTGATTGCGGATTTCCGCACCACCGCCGCCGCCAGTCAACTGCGCTTCTTCGCCAAGGCCACCGGCGAGACGAGGCCGATCTATCTCGACGAAGCTGCCGCGCGCGACGCCGGCCACCCGGGCCTGCCGCTGCCGCCCACCTTCCTGTTCTCGCTAGAACTGGTGCAGCCGCCGAACGCCTGGCTTGACGAACTCGGCCTCGAGGTCGAGCGCATCCTGCACGGCGAGCAGTCCTTTACCTACCACCGCATGGCGTATGCCGGCGACACGCTGCACTTGCAAGCGCGTATCACCGACATCTACGAGAAGAAAGGCGGCGCGCTGGACTTCGTGGTGCGCGAGACGCGCGTGACCAACCAGGACGGCGAACTCGTAGCCGACCTACGCAGCGTGCTCGTGCAACGCAACAGCTGAACCGGAGAACCCGAATGCGCAATCCGAGCAATCTGAGCTTCGACCAGGTCCAGGTTGGCGACACTCTGCCCCCGCTGACGCTGGAGCCGATCAACCGCACTACGCTGGCGCTGTTTGCCGGCGCCTCGAACGATCACAACGCGATCCATATCGATATCGACTTTGCGCGCCGCGCCGGCATGCCCGACGTGTTCGCGCACGGCATGCTGTCGATGGCCTATCTGGGCCGCCTGCTAACGCTGTGGGTGGATCAGCGCCAGCTGCGCCAGTTTGGCGTGCGCTTTGTCGGCATCACGCACCTCGGCCACCGCATCACCTGCAGCGGGCGCGTGACGGAGAAGTTCGAAGTCGACAGCGAGCGCCGTATCAAAGTGGAAATCCTGACCGCCAACCAGTATGGCGAAACCAAGATTCTGGGCGACGCAGTCGTCGCCATTTGTAAGCCCAAGCAAATTCAGGAGAAGAAACACGGGAACACTTGACGGCAAGGCGGCACTAGTCACCAGTTCCGGCCGTGATATCGGCCAGGCCATCTTTGCTGCGAAAGCGGCCGGGCGCATCATGGCCGCTTACAAGGTCAGCCGAGCGATCCGGCCGGCGAGGCGATTCTTGGCAGTGCTTGCGTGGGGACAATGGGACTGGCAGCCGAAGCGACGAAGTCTGAACTAATTCTTCGGCGCGTCCATCCTCACCTTCGCCGGGCCGATCTCCGCGACATCCACCCACGCTTTTGCGTCGAAGCGGAACTCGGCGACGGCGCATGTGGGCATGTGGGCATGTGGGCATGTGGGCATCTCTATGATCGTGCTCGATAGCCGGTGCGCGAGGTCGGTGAACTCTGGATTGTGGCCGAAGAGCATCACGCGGTCTAGCCTGTCGTCGAGTGCGCAGATTACGGCGAGCAAGTTGTCCGGGCTGCTGGCGTAGAGGCGTTCATCGACGACGATGTCCTTGCGCTTGTAGCCAAGCTCGTCGGCGATGAGCTGTGCCGTGGTCAGCGCACGCAACGCCGGGCTCGACACGAGCAGATCGGGCTGCACCCCGCGATCAGTCAGGCGCTTGCCCATCTTGGACGCGTCATGGCGGCCGCGATCGTCCAACGGACGCTGCCGATCGGGCAAAGACGGGTCGTCAAGACTCGATCTGGCATGCCGCACACGAAGCAGAGTTTTCATGACAGATCACGACGCCGTTCGCGCCCTCCAATATTTGGATGGCCAGGCGTGCGTTGAGAGCGACCGCGGGTCTTAAGGGTCTTAAGGGGTCAGACGCGCGATCGTCCGGGCAAGTTTTGCCCGGACACCGCGCCCAGTCATGGCGTCCCGACGCGACTGCTACCTCAGGATGTGCAACCCGCTTCGTGGAGATTCAAAGGTCGCTCAGGGCCCGAAGCTGGAGCGCGCCTGAATGCCCCAGCCGCTGTCCTCCAGGGTCATGACGTACATCGAGTCATAGACGCCAATCACGCTGTGGTCCTTGCGCAAGCGCGTGTAGCTCAGCAGGACGTGTGCCTTGCGCGGGTTGAACTGCACGACCTCGCGCGATTCCCAGCGGCTGTATGACCAGCCGTCCGCCTGCTCGAGCCGCTGGAACAGGTCCATCGGGTTGTTGCCGGGCGCCTCGTAGACGACGGTGCCGCCGTTGGCCAGCCGGGTGTGGGGAAAGTGCATGCAATGGTCCATGGCCGCCGCATCGTGGTCGTTCAGCGCCTGCATGAAGGCATCGAGGACGGCATTGCAGGCGCGCTGGATTTCTTCGCGCGTGGACGTATTTCCGGTGAGTTGGTTGGGCATGGCCTGGGTATCCCGGTTGAGGTGTTAGTCCGCAGTGATGTTGGCCTGCTTGATGACGGCGCTCCATTTCCTGTCTTCCGCCGCCAGGAAGCTCGCATAGTCCGCAGGCGAGCTGGATACCAGTTCCAGACCCTGGTCGGCGAACTGCTTGCGGATGGCCGGCGTCCTGGCAAAGTCAGCGATCTCCATGTTCAGCCGGGCAACGACATCCGTGGGGGTCTTGCCGGGCACGAAGATGCCGTACCACGAGACCATGCTGAAATTGGCCACGCCGGCCTCGGCAAAGGTCGGCACATCGGGAATCAGCGGGTTGCGCGCGGTGGAGGTGATGGCCAGCGCGCGCAGCTTGCCGGCCTTGAGATAAGACAGGGAGGTGATCAGGCTGTCGAACATGAAGGCGGTCTGCCCGCCCAGCAGGTCGTTCATCGCCGGCGACGAACCCTTGTAGGGAATGTGCGTGAACTGGGCGCCGGTGCGCTCACTGAGCATGGCCCCGGCGAGGTGCGGCGAGGATCCATTGCCGTACGAACCGAAGGTGATGGTCTGCGGCGCCTTCTTTGCAGCGTTGAGCAGGTCGGCGAGCGTCTTGTAGGGGCTCGATGCGTTCACCACGAGCACATTGGGGCCTTGCGCGATGAGCGAGACCGGCTTGATGTCGGCGGCATTGTAGGGCAGTTTCTTGAGAAGGTGAGGATTCACCACGGCCTGGCCGATCGCCGCCAGCAGCACCGTGTAGCCATCGGGCACCGACTTCGCCACCGCGTCCGTGCCGATCACGCCGCTGCCGCCGGCGCGGTTGTCCACGATCATGGTCTGACCCATGGCCTGCTGCGCGTGATGGGCCAGGTTCCGGGCCAGCACGTCGGTGATGCCGCCGGGCGGGAACGGCACAACCAGCCTGATCGGCTTTTCCGGGTAGGCCGCCCCTGCCGGCGCGGGGCCGAGCGCCAGGCTGGCGCCGGCCAGCGCGGCGGCGATGCAAAGGATCCTCCTTGCGATCGGAACGTTCATGGCTTTTGTCTCCTTGCCTCTTGGGCGTTATGGAATGGGTAGTCAGGTGGCAGCGCCATCTCAGCCGACGGGCACGGCGCCCGCCGTGGCACGCATGGCGGGCGTCCGGAGCCGGCCGAGCCCGTCCAGTGCCGCGCACATCTCGGACTCCATGCGGGCAATGATGTCGTGGAGGGGTTCGATGCGATCCGCGAACGTCACGGCTTGCCCCAGGGAGAGTGCACCCACGCTCGCGTCCCCGGTCTCGTAGGCCTTGCGGCCGAGCAGTCCCGCCACATGGGGGCGCAGCATCTCGAAATCCCCGGCGTGGGTGCGTTCGAGCTCCAGCACCTTGTCAGTCGAGGTGTTGTGCAATGCGCGCACGGTGTTGCGCACGCTTTGCATGATGAGCGCGGTATCCGTCTCGCGCAGGCGCAGCAGCGTTTCCTTGTAGTCGCGGTGGGCCCAGATCTCCTCGGCGACCAGGAAGCGGGTGCCGATGACCACGCCGCCAACGCCGAGCGCCAGCGCCGCGATGACTTGCGCGCCCAGTCCGATGCCGCCACCCAACAAGACCGGAATGCGGAGCTGGCGGCCGGCGAGCGCGCCCTGGACCATGCTTCCGATCAGGTCGACCCCGGGGTGCCCGCCGCATTCCGCCCCCACGACCGACACCGCATCGACGCCGACCGCCTGGGCCTTGAGCGCGTGGCGCAGCGACGGCGCCTTGTGCAATACCTTGATGCCCGCCGCGTGGAGCATCGGCAGATAGGGCTCGGGGTTGCGCCCAGAGGTTTCCACGAAGCGCACGCCCGAGCGCGCCACCTCGTCGAAGGTTTCCTCGACACGCTCGCCCGGCGCCGGCGCCGGCAGCATCGACACATTGACGCCGAAAGGGAGTCCGCCAGCCAGGTCCTGGCAGCGCGCGATCTCGTCGCGCAGCGCGGCAGTGTCGGGGAGGCTGGCGGCCGTGATGAACCCCATGACCCCGGCACGGGCGGCTGCGGCGACGTAATTGGCATCCGCCAGCCATTGCAGGCCGCCGGCAACAATGGGAAGGCGGATACCGAACATTTCGGTGATCGGGGTGGAGAACGGCTGGGACATCGTGGACCTCTCGCGGCTACGTATTGTAATGGAACACTAGTTTCACTTTATTTTTGTCAATCCGCTGCCGCAAAGGCAATCCTTTTCTTTAAAGTTATTTTGTGCTTTATTAGCACCTTGCAAAAGGGTCTCGCCTAACTATAATGGCACACATGTTCCATTTACAAGACCGAGAACGTGAGCACAAAGACCGCAACAACAACCCCAGACACCGAAGAGACCGACAAGGAGCAGGTATCGGCGCTCGCGCGCGGATTGATGCTGCTGGACTGCTTTCCCTCCAATGAACGCTTCCTCGGCATCCAGGACCTGGTGGAGCGCACGGGATTGCCGAAGGCGACGGTTTCCCGGCTTGCCCACACGCTGCTGGCCAATGGCTATCTCGAGTACGCGCAGGCGCAGGCCAAGTTCTACCTGGGTGCGCGGGTGGTGTCGCTGGGCTTTTCGGCGCTGGGCGCCATGCGGGTCCGCCAGCTGGCGCGACCGCTGATGCGGGAGCTGGCCGACAGCTGCTCCGCTTCGGTCGGCATCGGCATGCGCGATCGCCACACCATGCTCTATGTCGAGAACGCAGCGAGCGCGGCCAACCAGAACTTCCGCCTCAATATCGGTTCGCGCGTCCCGCTGGCGACCTCGGCAATGGGCCGGGCCTATTACTGCGGGCTGTCCGAGAGCGAGCGGGAGGGGCTTTTGTCCGAGTTGTCGCAGCGCGCGCCGTCCGAGTTCGGCCAGATCCGGGACTCGCTCGAGGCCGGCCTGGAATCATTCCGGAAACTGGGCTTTTGCCTGTCCGTCGGCGAATGGCAAACGGACGTGAACGCCGTGGGCGTGCCATACCGTTCGGCCGACGGCACGGCGGTGCTGGGTTTCAATTGCTGCGGGCCTTCCTACCAGTTGCCGCCGGGCGATCTCATCGATAAGTGGGGCCCGCGCCTGCTCAATGTAGTTCGCAATGTCGAGGCGGCGGTCCTGGCGGCGTAGCCCGGCACGCTTCCCTTCGCATCTCCTTTGTAAATCCGCGGCAAGGCGATAGCGCCTCGCCGGGGGCGGCCTTGCGCCATGTTGTTGCACAGCCGGACTCTCCGGCCAACCCAGATGGAAAGGATCACGATGAGACAAGGTTCATTCAGCATTCCTCCGATGGAGCGCGTATTTTTCGGTCGGCCTTTTGTCGACGTCGTCCTGGAGGAGGTGGAGCGGCTCGGCGCCAAGCGGGTATTCCTGCTGGTAAGCAACACGCTCAACAACAAGACCGACGAGATCAACAAGCTGCGCGATGCGCTGGGCGCGAATTTCGCCGCCATCTACGACGACATCCCGGCCCATATCCCTCGCGACGCCGTGCTGCGAGCCGCGGCGGTGGCGCGCGCCGCTGATGCCGACCTGATCGTGACGGTGGGCGGCGGCTCGATCACGGACGCGGGCAAGAACTTGCAGCTGTGCCTCGAGCACAATATCACCGAGCTCGACCAGTTCGAGCCGTTCCGCCTCAAGACAGACCCGGTCACCGGCGTGGTCGAGGCGCCGGTTTTCCGCGGGCCCAAGGTCCGGCAGATCGCGGTACCGACGACCTTGTCGGGCGGCGAATTCCACCAAAGCGGCGGCTCCAACGATCCTGTCAAGAAACTCAAGCAGAGCATCCGCAACCCGCTCATGATCCCGCGCACGGTGGTGTTCGATCCGGTGCTGACCCGGCATACGCCGCTTGGGCTGTGGCTGTCCACCGGCATGCGCGCGGTCGACCATGCGGTCGAATCGTTCTATTCGCCCTATGGCAGTCCTTTCGTGGACGGGACGGCGCTGCAGGCCTTGCGCACGCTGCCCGATGCGCTCAAGCGTACCAAGAAGGATCCCGGAGACATGGAGGCGCGCGCCGACGCGCAGGCCGGCATGTGGCTGTCCCAGATGGGCATGTGGTCGCTGGTGCCGATGGGTGCCAGCCACGGCATCGGCCACGTGCTCGCGGGTACCTTCCATGTACCGCACGGCCATTGCACCTGCGTGACCTTGCCGAGCGTGCTGCGCTTTAACAAGCCGGTGACCGAGGAAAAGCAGAAGCTGCTGAGCGAGGCGCTCGGCGATGCCAGCCGTGAAACCGCGGACTTGGTGGCCGAGCTGATCGACGCCCTCGAGATGCCGAACCGCCTGCACAAGGTCGGCGTGGAGCGCAAGGATTTCGAACTGGTTGCCCGCAACGCCTTGCTGGACCGCTGGACCCACAGCAATCCGCGCAAGTTCAAGGGGCCGGAAGAAATCATTGCCCTGCTTGAAGGTGCCGCGTGAGTTGAGTGCTTCGGCGGCGCGCTCAAAGCCGGCTCAGAACCCCCGCGGTGGATGCGCCCGCGGGCCAGTGTGCTCCTCAGTCTTGCTGGCCGGAGGGTCGCGCGGCATCCAGCAGGGCCTTGGCCTGCTGCCAATCGGCGGTGTCGAACCCTTCCGTGAAGGACGCGTGAAGCCGGGCCAGCGTTCGCCGCGCGGCTTCCGCCTTGTCCTGGTTTTCCCATAGCCGGGCGAGGCTCAGCGCCGCGCGCAGCTCAAGCGACTTCCCGCCTTGCTGCCGGGCGATCGCGATGGCCCGATGAAAACACGCTTCCGCCGCTTCGGGGTCGGCGGACCCGCCCGGGCGATGGAGAAGCAATTCCCCCTGGAGCCGATGCAGTTCCGCTTCATAGTAATGTTCCCGCGTATTGCCGACCATGGACAGCCCGTCGGCCAGCACGTCGAGTCCGGCCTCGGTTTGTCCGGCGTCCTCATAGACTTGGGCCAGCAGGGCCAGGAAATACGGCCGGCCCAGCTCGGCCCCCGTGGCCTGGTAGGCGGCCAGGCCACGGCGGATCTGGACGATGCCCTCTTCACGGCTCCCCTGCTCGGCCAACGCCCAGCCCCGCAGGATGGTGCCCCATGCGAGCCAGAAGGGAAACCCTTGTTCGGTCGAGAGCGTGATGGCGGCTTCGGCGCACTCCCTGGTCAATTGTGCGTCGCGCCGGCACTGATGCAGCTCGGCCGCAAAGGCCAGTCCGAGTGCGAGGCTGAAAGGATGAGAAATCTTCCGGGCCAGCGTCAGTGCCTCCTGGGTGGCCTGGCTGGCTTGCGCCGGAAAACCCAGAAGCCATAAGACCCATGCCAGGAGGCTGCGGCCACGGACCCCATGATCCAGCCCGAACAGTGCGTCAGGGGCAATCCCTTCAGGTTCATAGTGTGCAAGCCCCCGCTCCAGGTGCGCCCGCGCCTTGTGGAACTCGCCCAGAAAGAGCGAAGTGCCTCCCAGCCCAATGTGCGCCTGTCCAAGCAACGCCGTGTCTTGCGCGTCCTCGGCCAACCTGAGCAGCGCCTCCCCTAGCGCATACGCGGTCTCGTGCTGCGCACGCAGCGAATAGAATGCGCGCATTCCCAACTTCACCTCGAAGCGCTCAGCGGTGTTACCGCCGAGTTCGCACAAGGTCAGCGCCCGGGTATAGGTGGCCTCCACCTCCGGCGATGCATAACCTGTCGCGGCAATCAGGGCGGGACCCAGCGTGACGCGCAATGCAAGCTCCTGGTGTGCGCGCTCCGGCGTGTCGGGCAGGCGCTCGAGCAGTTCCAAAGCCGTACTCAAGTGGCGGATGGCATCGAGATGCGCCGAACGCTCAACGGCCTGACGCCCGGCGCAATGCAGGTACTCCACCGCCTTGGGGATGTTGCCGCTGTGACTGTAGTGATGGGCCAGTTCGCTGCAGTGGTCTTTCAACTGCTGATGGAAGAGGGCCTCGATGGCCCGCCCCGTGCGTTCATGCAATGCGCCGCGCTGTTCCGAGAGCAGGGAGTTGCCCGCGACCTCCTGAGTCAGCGCGTGCCTGAACGCATACTCCACCTCCGGAAAGGCGGGTTGCCCGTAGATAAACTCTCCGGCCTGCAGACCGGCCAACAACGGATACAGACGGTCTTCCGGCTGCCCGGTGACCTGCCGGATCAGGCTCAACGGGAATGCCTTGCCGATCACGGCCAGGGTCTGCAGCAGTTCCTTCTGCGCGGATGGCAGCCGATCCATGCGCGCCGCGAGCACGCCCTGTACCGTGGTCGGAATATGCAGCGCGGCCGGGGTCTTTTCGATGCGGTACCGGCCGGGCTCACCGAGCAGCGCCTTTTCCTCGGCGAGGGTCTGGACGACCTCCTCCATGAAGAAGGGGTTGCCCTCGGTCTTTTCCAGGATGAGCTGCTTGAGTGGCCCGAGACCGGGGTCATCGCCCAACAAGACGCCGAGCAGGCCTTGCGCCTCGGCAGGACCGAGCGGGGCGAGCCGCAATTCCGTGCAATTGTCCTGCCTGACCCAGGCGGACTGATACTCGGCGCGGTAGTTCACAAGCAGGAGAATCCGCGCGTCCGCCGCCCGCTCGACGAGGTAGGCGAGAAAGGCTTCTGTCTCGCTATCCAGCCATTGCAGGTCTTCGAACAGCAGCTCAATGGGCTGATTCTTGCTTTCTCGCTTCAGCAGGCACGTGATCGCCTCGAACGTGCGCTCGCGCCGAAGGCCGGCGCCCATGTCCGCCAACGCCGAGCCGGGCTCGCCGATACCCAGCAGATAGAGCAGGTAGGGCATGAGGTCCTCGAGGCTGCGCTCCAGCGTGAGGACCTTGCCCGTGACCTTCTCGTGGCATCGCCGCTTGTCGTCCTGGGCGGTGATCTGAAAGTAGTTCTTCAGGAGCTCGATCAGGGGCAGATAGGCAAAGGCTTTGCCATGCGAGACCGAAAAAGTCTCCAGCACCAGGGCTCCGCCCTGCGAGCGCGCCTTGAACTCGTGGAACAGCCGCGACTTGCCGACGCCGGCCTCCCCCACCACCGCGACGATCTGCCCGTGCCCGGCCACGGACTGGTCCAGCGCCAGGTGCAGCGCCTCCAGTTCGGCTTCGCGGCCGACGAAGCGAGCCAGGCCGCGGTGAGCCGCCACCTGCAGGCGCGTGCGCAACGCCCCGAGACCCAGCACCTCATAGACCACGAGCGGCTTGGGGATGCCTTTGACCTGGGCGTCTCCCAGCGCCTTGAACTCGAAATACCCCTCCGCGAGCTTGTGGGTGGATTCGCTGACGAGAATGGACGTGGGCGCGGCCATTGTCTCCATCCGCGCGGCAATGTGGATCGTGTGCCCCACCGGATCATAGTCAGTGTGCAGGTCGTCCTTGCGGATCGAGCGCACGACCACCTCGCCCGTGTGGACGCCCACCCGGATCTGCAGCGAGATGCCCTGCTCCAGCCGGAGCCGGTCGCCGTGCCGGCGCATCGCCTCCTGCATGCGAAGCGCCGCGAACAATGCGCGCTGGGTATGGTCCTCATGCGCGATAGGCGCGCCGAACAGCGCGAGAATGCCGTCGCCCAACGACTTGGCCACGTACCCCTCGTAGTAGTGCACGGCCTCCATCATCAGCTCGATGACGGGGGTGATCAGGTGATCGGCCTCCTCCGGGTCCCGGTCGTGGATCAGGGCGGTCGAGCCCGCCATGTCGGCAAACAGGACGGTGATTGTCTTGCGTTCGCCAGAGTTCTCTCCCCGGGCTTCCAGCGCGGCCTGCTCGGCCCGGATACGCTCGGCCAGGTGCGGCGGCGTGTAATGAACGGGCGCGGCGGCGGAGGGTTGCGGCAATTCACTGACGGGCTCGCCGCAGGCACTGCAGAAGCGCGCCGTCGGACTCAGTTCGTGGCCACAGCGCGCGCAGAGGCGCGGGAGCCGGTTGCCGCACTGCTCACAAAAATTAGCGCCAACGGCATTCTCGAACCCACAATTTGTGCAGCGCGCCATGGGAGCCTCCCTGGACGTCCTCCAGGTAATTAAATGCCCCCTTGCCTTTCGTCGCAAGACTGGCCCGCCGCCGTGCTGTTGGGGTGGCCTCCTGTCCGAACTATTCCCTCAAGGTTTCGATGATCAGTTCACGCAGCCACCGGCTACCTTCGTCATTGTTGAAGCTCTCATGCCAATGGACCGTGACTTCGACCTCTGGAATCTTCACCGGTAACGGATAAACCTTGAACTGCCCTTCTCAGTTTAAGGTTGAGGTAGGAATCCTGGCGATTAATTGCATTTTTGTCGTCAGGGGGATGCTCGCCTTGGACAACCATGCTCGCCGTTTGCACAGTCCTTCCAAAACCCGAAGCACGAACGCACCCGGGCATTCCTCGGCGACATCCTCGGACACTGAGCCGATTATGCAAACCTCTCGATGGCTTGCACAAGGAGCCTTGCCTCGGGGCCGGATTGATGGCCGCTCTTGTTATGAAGGCCTTCGACGCCGATACGTCCGGTCAATCATGACTGAACTCCTTTGGGTCGAACTCGGCCATCGGCCTGCGCGAGGCTGCATCCCGCGGTTTGACGATCAGCAAGGAAAAAAAGCCCCGTCACCAAGGTGGCGAGGCCCTTGCGTTGCAGGCCGCCGAGGCAGCACAACGAGCCTATGATGCATGCACGCGAGCATTCCGCAGGACTGCCTGCACCACTGCGCAAATAAGACCTTGTCACATGCCGTTGGGCTGTCTTTAGAACTTGTGGCGAATACCTGCGGCGACACCGAGCATATTGCTTTGGCCGCTGGCTAGCGTGTAGCTATTGCCAAGGGAAAGGCTGTTCGCGTAGCCGATCATCGCAGAATCCAGTCCCAGACCCGCATTCTTTGCATATGCCGTGGTCAGGTAGACATCAGTCCGCTTGGAAAGCGTGTAGTCCGCGATAAACGCAACCTGCCATGGGTTCGGCACCGACTTGCTGGCGAAGAAGCTCTTGACGTTGTCGTAGTTGTACTCAAGCGTCAGGCCGAGCGCCGGCGTCACCTGGTAGTTGGCACCGATCCAGTAAAAGTCGTCGCGCTCGATCAGGCTGCCATTCTGGTCCTTGTTCTGGCCCCAGCGATAGCCGCCCATGATCTTTGCCGGGCCGAACGCATAGCTTCCCGCGACCGTCGCCTTCTTGAAGCTGCCGCTGCCGAGGGCAGCAGCAGTTAACGGGTTGGAAATGGTCGGATTGAACTGGTCGTAAGCAACGGCCACACCGACAGGACCGGAAATGTAGGTCAGAGCCGCGCCATAGGCGGTGTCGCGGCGGAACTGGCCCGGTACTTCGCCGTTGCCGCCGAGGAGCGGGCCGTTGGCCACCATCGTCGGCAACGCCAGGCCGGTACCGAAGGACCAGTGCGCCAGTGCGGACACCGGCCCGAACTGGCCGGAGTACTTGATGGTGTTGTCCTCGCGGAAGTTCGCGCCGGTCAGCATCACGATCGGTTCATACTGCGTGGCAAAGGCAGCCGGCACGAAGTTCGCGATGCTCTCGAACATCGAAGTGTACTGACGGCCGAAGGTCACCTGGCCAAACTGCGTGCTGATGCCCACGTAGGCCTGGCGACCGAACAGGCGGCCGCCTTGCTGCGACGTGCCGCTATCCAGGTTAAAGCCGCTTTCCAGAACGAAAACGGATTTCACCCCATTGCCAAGATCCTCCGCGCCGCGCAAGCCCCAACGCGAACCGGACAGGCCGCCGGAGTTCATGCGGTAGACATTGTTGGACGGGCCCGCATTGAACTTGTTGGCTGCGTTGGGAACGGCGCCGATATGGTTGGCGAACTCAATGTTCATATCCGCCACGCCATACAGCGTCACACTGTTCTGTGCCTGTGCGCTGCCGGCGCAGATTGCGCCCGCAGCGATGAGTGCATGATTAAGCTTGCTCAGTTTGCTGAACGATCTCATTGACTCTTCTCCTCTAGTTCATTTTTTGAAATGTTAGGAGTCCGTTCGATGGGGGAAACTTCAACTTCAGCTTGAGTCCGTCTCTAGAAAATGCTGGTCGCCTCATACAGCATATGCTGTCATTCCCCCCAAGGCTTTAGTCTGGCTTACGCAGGAATCCTTGGTTGCCACCGTTACGATTGCGTGCGAAGCCATTGGCTTGAAGCGTTTCTTCCACGGTGTCGTAGAAGACCCCAAGCTTCAAGATCTCTCGTGTCTGCTTCGCTGTCGCTATGGGGCGACCGAATTCGCCGGCGATACGCACTAATTGCTTGATCTGCTCGACGGAGCTCATCTTTCCCGTGCGGGTCTGGTTCCAAAGTACATCCTCGATGCCGCACCGCACGTGCAGGCCCAAGGCCATGCCGATCATATTCACGGGCAGCACATTTAGCACCGAACTCTCCACCGTAATCACGGCTCCGTCCGGCGCAGCACGCAGGAAGTTTGCCAGGTTGTAGATGTTCGCTTGATCCATGCCGCCGCTGATAGCCACCCAGTTCATCACCAGTGGCCCCTTGTAAACGCCGCGGCGAATCATCCGCTCAATCGTTTCAAAGCTATTGATGTTGTAGCACTGAAACTCACTTTGGATTCCAGCGGCTGTCAAACGTCGGATGTGCTCCTCGGCCCAGCTGGGATTCGAGGGCACGATCATGTCCCTGTAGGTGTTATAGAGGTGCGGGAATCCCCGCGAAACTCCCTTGAAGTCATCCAGCCCAGCATGCTCCGTTACATTCATCTGCGTGGTGTTGACGGTCACCGTCACCTGGTCGGGCTTCGGATCGAGTTCAGCCAGCATATGCCGCGTGTCATCGCTAAGCCATTTGGCACCCTGGCCTTCTTCCGGCGCGAAGCTGATAGAGCCCCCCACTTGGATGACCATTTCTGGCACGGCAGCGCGCACCCCGGCGATCAGCTCGTTGAACATGGACAAGCGCTTGCTGCCCCTGCCGTCGGGCTCACGCACATGCAGATGCAGCACTCTCGCACCGGCTTCGTAGCAATCCACCGCCTTCTGGATCTGCTCCTCCATGGTGATAGGGATATCTTCCGGGAAGTCTGAGGGAATCCAGCCCGGCGCATAGGGAGCGGCTGTGATGATCAGCGGCTGCTGGTTCTCGGGATACAGGTGGCCGTCAAGGAAGTTCATGATGATGGATCTCCAAGTTGAAATGCGAATACAACGTGTGAATCATCTGTCCTCGCGCCACTTCCCGCTTTACATTGGATGTCTCGAACTTGACTCTTCGTGACAACAACGCGGCGCCCTGTCCGGTGAGCCCCCGTCAAGGCACATACGGCCGTCAACCTGGAAGCATGATGCTGGCGCAGCAAGCGACCGGCCAATCTTGCGATTGCCCACATCCTTCGATCCGGTTTCCGCTAACTTTCCATGACCTTGGACTGAGACTGGACGGAATGCAAAAGAACTGGCCGGTGGACGATGAACCTGGTTGGATGGCGAGGTTGGCGACAGCAACTTCCGGGACTTTCGGCTTCACAAGCGCTTGCGGACCTTGCTTGGCCGACTATGGCGGCGAATGGGTCAAAATTGTTCCCTTCGCTTGCGAGGATTGGGCCAACACTAATTGGCGGTGCTGCCTTCGATGATCACCGTCTCGGGGGCGCCGTTCCGGTCAATCGCCTTGTCGAAGAAGCGCCGTGCGGCGGCGTAGTCCCGGCTGGCACGCAACCGAAAATCAACGGTATCGCCATGCTTGCCCACCGCGCGATAACGATACTCCCTAGCAGGCCGCAAGGCCGCGCACGACACATTTCATTCTTCGACTTTGATCCCTGCGTCGTTGGCGATCGTCGTCCAGACTTGCAGATCGTGCTTGACGACCTCGGCCAACTGCGCGGAGGACTTTACCGGGGGTGGCTCGAAGTTCAGTTTCTTCATCAGGTCCGCGATCTCCGGCAAGGCCTGCACCTTGTTGACCTCATCGGACAGCCGCTTCACGGTCGCCGGATTAGTTCCGGCCGGCGCGAACATGCCGAACCATCCCACCGTATTGAACTTGTAGCCCTGTTCCGCCAACGTCTTGACGTTGGCAAGCTGGGGAGACCGCACGTTGCCCACAATGGCAATGCCGCGCACCTTCCCGGAACGCAGGAAAGGAACCGCCACGCTGGGATCGGTCCAGCCGATCTTCAGCACACCCGAGGAAAGCTCGGTGAGCAGTTGACTGGATGTCCGATATGCGACGTGTTCGGTCTTCATGCCAGTCTGATTCTTCAACCACTCCATCGTCAAATGCGCGGACGACCCGGTGGCCCAGCTGCCATAGCTGTACTTATCCGGATTCGCCCTCACATACTGGATGAGTCCAGGCAAGTCGTGCACCGGCAGATCCGGGCTCACCAGCAGCAACACCCCACCCACAGCTGTCTGCGCGATCGGCACGAGGCTCTTTCTCGCCTCCTGGGAAATGGACTTCATGACAGCCGGCGCAACCACCATGTTGCTTGCCGTTGTGTAGAGAATCGTGTAGCCATCCGGAGCCGCCTTGAGGACGGCGTTAGTCCCGATCACCCCGCTGCCGCCCGGCCGGTTCTCCACGACCACAGCCTGCTTCAGCGATTCGGAAAGACGCTGCGCCATGACCCGCGCCAGCGCGTCGGTTCCAGATCCGGGAGACGACGGCACGATCATTTGAATCGGGCGCGCGGGCCAGGCTGCCTGTGCCTGCACCGGGCCTGGCGCGCACAAGGCAATGACTGCCTCGGCGCACACCGTGACTGCGACCAGCTTTTTCAGTACTGACATTGTCGTCCCCATGTATTTTAACTATTAGCCAGCCTGCTACTTGTTGCCTGCCTCGCCAACCAACTGTGCGACAAGCAATTTCCACCGGCTCAGGCTATCGAGAGCACGGTCATAGTGGCTGTCATTTTTCCGAAGCGCGGATCGGCGACCGCAAGGCGATCACCACCACCGCTACCGTTCGCAAGATCGCGGCGCTCTTCTGCGACACGGCTCGCGGGGAAGACTCAAATCACGAAAATGGACGAGCCGGTGGTCTTTCGAGCCTCCAGGTCCCGATGTGCCTGCACCGCGTCCTCCAGGGCATAGCGCTGATTGATCTCGATGCGGATGCGGCCTGCCGCCACATGGCCGAACAGCTCATCAACCAGTTCGGCCTTTTCGGCAGGATCGGCGATATAGTCGGCCAGGCCCGGGCGGGTCAGGTACAGCGAGCCCTTGCGGGCCAGAATTTGCGGATCGAACGGCGGGATCGTGCCGGAAGCGGTACCCACGCAGACCATTAGGCCGCGGCGCTTGAGGGAGTCCAGCGAGGACATGAAGGTGGCCTTGCCCACGCTATCGAAAACCACGGACACACCCACTCCGTCCGTCAGCTCCCGCACGCGCTTGGCCACGTCCTCATGGCTGTAGTTGATCGTGTGATCGCAGCCGTGGGCGCGCGCCACTTCAGCCTTGGCATCGGTAGAAACCGTGCCGATCACCGTCAGCCCCAGCAGTTTGGCCCATTGCGAAACGATAAGGCCGACACCACCTGCCGCGGCATGCAGCAGCACGGCATCGCCCGCCTTGAAGGGGTAGATCCGGCGCACCAGGTAGGCGGCGGACAGGCCCCGCATGGTCATGGCCGCCGCGGCTTCGCAACTGATTGCCTCAGGCAGCTTGATCAGCGGTGCAGCAGAGATCAGCCGCTCAGTGCTGTAGGCGCCCAGCGTGTTGATGAAGCCCGTATAGGTCACACGGTCGCCGACCGCCAGATGGGTTACCCCGGCACCGACGGCCTCGACTACGCCGGCGGCCTCATTGCCGAGGCCGCTGGGCAGCGGAACCTGATAAGTACCGCCGCGGAAGTAGGTGTCAGCAAAATTCAGACCCACGGCCACGTGGCGGACGCGGACCTCTCCCGGGCCCGGTTCACCAACGCCAACGTCCTCAAAACGAAGGACCTCGGGCCCGCCCGTTTCGTAAAATTTAACGACTTTCGCCATGTTGTCTCCTGTTTTGTATCAAATATCATCATTGCCACAGGCGGCTTGAGAATGCCGCCTGTGGCCTCTCCCGGTTGGGAGTAGTGCTTAAGCAATCATCTGGCCTGGCGCCACTTCCCGCTTTACCTTGCGCGCCCTGAACTTGCCTTTTCATGACAGTCATCCGCTGAACAGGTGGGATCTGTCGCTGTAAGCGTTCGGTGGGATGACCCGGTCTTTAGAGGCGAGTGGAAATATCGCTATCGCGCGGTGGACAAGCATGGCGATACCGTTGATTTTCTGTTGCGTGCCAGGTCCTTCCGGGCGGCATCGAACTGACGCATATGATCGCCAGGGTCACCCCCACGTAGAAGGCTGACCAGCGTAGCGCATCCGTTCAGGGTTGCGCGACATCTTCGCGCAACCCCACATCAGCCTTATGAAGGTTTATGCACTGCTCGCCCGCTGAGGTGCTGTCTGTCAGTGCACGGCGCCGCGAGCAGCCCTGCTCTCCTTGGGGCTGCAGCCGAATTGCGCGTGATACCAGCGCGAGAATCCGCTTGGCGCGGAAAAACCGAGTAGGGTCGCCACCTCGGTCAACGGACGATCGCTCTCGATGACTTGACGCGTCGCAAGCTCCATGCGGATGTCGTTGACGATCGACGAGAAGCTCTGCCCCTGTTCCGCCAGCCGGCGCTGGACCGTGCGGCACACCACGCCCAGGTGCTCGGCAACCTGTTCGATGCTGCAGCGCCCACTGGGCAACAGAAGCAGGATCGTGCGCCGCACGTCCTCAAGCATTGTCGCCTGCTGCGACATGGCAGACGCGTCTATCAACTGCTGTGCATAGCGCACCATGGCCGGATCGGCCGACGGGTTGCGTGCATCGAGATCGGCCTTCGCGCAGATGATGCAGTTGAAATCGTAGTCGAACTCGACGTGAGGGCCAAAAACCGTTGGTGCACACTAAGGTCGCGCGGCGCCGGGTGCTCGAAGCATACGCGCCGCGGCTCCCAGTCGGGCTTGAGGAGTTGGCGTATCAACCGCACCATGACCCCTAGCGCCAGTTCAACCCTTTGGCGTGTTGGCTGATGTGCGTTCCCAGCTATTACCGCCTCGCGAATAATGACCAGCTCGCCGCATTCCTCGACCGCCAGCGACAGCGCACCATTGAGCATCGCTTGGTAGCGCATCAGCATGCTAAGCGAGTCGCGCAGCGTTGCCTGGTCGCGGATCAGTAATCCTACCGCCCCAAGATTGGACAATAGGCGCGACTCGGCCATGCACAGCCCGAAACTCTCGTTGCCTGACATGGTTGCGGACGCCTGGAGCAGGCGTCCGAAACGCTCGACTGGAATCATGAGGTCCGGCTCGCGCAGTACGCTCGGACTTATCCCTGCGTCAAAGAGCATCCGCACCGGATCCAGCCCGGCGGCACGAGCGACCTCGCTGAAATTGGTGAGGGCCGCAGCGCGGACAAGTAACGACATCGGGGGAGCTGGCGAAGAAGATCGACATAGAATGATAAGTGCCTGTCATGTATTGTCAAGCGGGAGAAGCCCGCGACGCCCAAACTCCCCAGGATCGAACGGGCTAATCGGCAATGGGAGACAAACGTTCATGATTCAACGCCTCAATGCGGCACCCGCAGTGGTCCGCGCAACCTCTCTGGGCAACTCGATCCGGGTCGAGCCAGTCACTTGCACGATCGGTGCGGAGCTCAGCAACGTCAACCTGGGCGCGGCTGCCGAGAACGACCAACTGATGGCAGAAATCCGGGCCTTGCTCTTAAAGTATCGCGTGCTGTTCTTCCGCGACCAGGACATCACTCGCGCACAGCACGTGGCTTTTGCGCGCCGCTTTGGCGAGCTGGAGGACCATCCAGTTGTGGGCAGCCATCCCGATTACCCTGGACTGGTTCAGATCTACAAAACCCCGGACAGTCCTCCCGAACGCAACGAGAATTCCTGGCATACCGATGCCACCTGGCGCGAAAAGCCTCCGTTAGGCTGCGTACTGCGCTGTATCGAATGCCCGCCTGTGGGTGGAGACACGATGTGGGTCAATATGGTCGAGGCGTACAACCAGTTGCCCGAGGATATCAAGACGAAGATCGCCCCGTTGCGCGCGCGCCACAGCATCGAGGCGAGCTTCGGCGCCGCGATGCCGATCGAGAAGCGTCTTGCACTGAAGGCTCAGTACCCGGACGCCGAGCACCCGGTTGTGCGCACTCATCCCGAAACCGAAGAGAAAGTGCTATTCGTCAACGGGAGTTTTACGACGCACTTCACAAATTACAATGTGCCGGCCAACGTCCGCTACGGGCTAGACAAGGCGCCCGGTGCCAGTAATTTGCTTAACTACCTGGTCAGCCAGGCCACTATCCCCGAATACCAGGTGCGTTTTCGATGGAAGAAAAACAGTGTCGCATTCTGGGACAACCGTTCAACCCAGCACTACGCAGTCATGGATTACCCGCCGTGCGACAGAAAGATGGAGCGCACCGCCATCATCGGTGACGCGCCCTACTGAAAGTTCGATATGGCCTCTGCGACACCGACCGTTCTCATCATCCCTGGCCTGCGTGACCATGTGCCGGAACACTGGCAGACCCTGCTGGCGGCGAAGCTGCCTCGCGTAGTCAGCGTCGCCCCGCTTGAGCAAGACAAGCTGAGTTGCGCTGCCCGCGTCGACGCGATCGATCGCGCTCTGGCCACCATCGAGGGGCCGGTGATCATCGTGGCGCACAGCGCAGGCGCGATGATGGTCGCCCATTGGGCGGCACGAGGCGCCACACGCGAGATCCTCGGCGCACTGCTTGCAGCGCCCGCGGACCTCGAGACGCCCATGCCTGCAGGCTACCCGACAACCGACACACTGAGCGACCACGGTTGGCTGCCGATCCCTCGCGGCACATTGCCGTTCCCGAGCATCGTTGCGGCAAGCAGCAACGATGCTCTGACGCCTCTCGACCGCGCCCGTGACCTGGCGCAGGCGTGGGGCAGTCGCTTCGTCGAACTCGGCGAGGTCGGGCATCTGAATCCCGCTTCAGGTTATGGCGAGTGGCCGCAGGCCGAAGCGTTCATTCGCGAACTCTCGTGATCGACACCCGGTCGGGCGCCACCGGCCGGGAGAAACACAGGGGCCTGGCGCAATTCCAGACGACAGGCCCCCACGGACGACGCGGCTGATCTGGTATCCGCCAGAAGTCAGCTGGTATGAAAGCCCGCCCCCTCCCCCGATAAGAGGAACTCGCCGGATCGGCGATGCTGCGTCCGCTGACCGATGATCGCGCGAAGCTCATCGGTGGTGCCGTGGGCGAGTTCGCTCAAAGTATCTTCCTATTTACTCCGGCTGGTAGTTGATGGATGTCAGCAGCGCGGACTGTTGCTGATATGCCTGCTTCAGGTCCGCCATCAACTCTTCCGAGGTGGCACCCCCGCCCTGCTCCATGCCCATGTCCTTGACGCGATTCTGCACTGCGGGTTGCTTGAAATACGCCAGCGTCACCTCGCGGATTTTTTGCTGGACTGCCGGAGCGACATCCGGGCGGGACCACACGGCGAACCAGCCTGCTTCCGCCAGTTGCGGGTAACCAAGCTCCTTGAAAGTAGGCACATCCGGCAATCCGGCAATCCGCGTCGGATAGTTCACCGCAATCGCTTTGATCCTTCCCGCTTTGATCAGCGGCAAAGAGGTAGTTACCCCATCGAACATCAAGGGCACATGGCCGCCCATCAGGTCGTTCAATGCCGGGGAGAGCCTTTGTAGCCCACATGCCGCATTTGCACATGCGTGAGTTGCCCGAGCAGCATGCCCGAGGTGTGGCCCTTCAATCCCGCAGCGTAAGAAGCGAAAATGAGCCCGTCCTTTCGCGATTTGCCGTAGTCCACCAACTGCTTCAGGTTGGAGACGGGCACATCCTTGTTGGCAACCAGCACCAACCCCGTGCGACTGATCTGGGCCAGAGGCTTCAGGTCCGCAAAGGGTTTGTAATGGACCTTGTAGGCCAACGGAGCTTCGCTCACGACGCCGCCCTGGATGACCAGGAGGGTGTGGCCATCCTTGCCGGTGGACTGCAAATCGCTGATCGCCAGCGCGCCGGCGGCACCGGGCTTGTTTTCTACGATGACCGGCTTGCTCAATTTTTGCTGCAGGCCTTCCGCCAGCAGCCGCGCCAACGCGTCGGCACTGCCGCCGGCAGGCCCCGCCACCACCAGACGGATCGGCTTGCTGGGCCAAGCCTCCTGGGCCTGAGCCATGGGCATGCCGCCGGCGACACCAACACCGATCGCCAAGGCGTAACCGCGCCACCAGAAATGATTGGTCTGCTTCTTCATGTCTATCCCTTTTGATTGCTACGCTTCGCGTGTTTGGAAAGGTTTGTCGCCGATGAGCTCGATGCCGCATTCAATGCAGCGCAGCACCCCCATGGGATTCAGCCCTTGTCTATTCTCGGATCGCACCGGGTCAACCGGCTTGGCCGATCACGACAAGTTGTTGCCAAATCGCGAAAACAGAGGGAAAACCCTGCCACGACATAGTGAGCGCCATAGTCACCAGGCATGGCTCCTTGCAGGTCTGATGCTTACGTGCTGCGCCTGTGACGTCGAGCCGTATGCGTACCTGCACCACTTGCTCACCGAACTGCCGCAGCGTGCGCTGTGCTGATGTCTGCGCCACCGTGCACTCCCTCGTCACCGTTATCCGGCAACACACCGTGCTGGAACGTTACGGGTAACCACCGACTCATCGAGATGCGCTGAATCTGGCGCTTATGGTGATCCAGTGCTCCCTGCGTCAGCGGATGACTGTCATAAAAGGCCAAGTTCATGGCGTGCAAGGTAAAGCGGGAAGTGGCGCCAGGCTAGATGATCCGCTGCGAGAAGTCCTTGTCGAGGATCGTGTCGTCGAAAGTGATGCAACCTTGCTCGTGGGAGTCGATCTGTTCACGCACGGGTCGGCAGGTTACCCGCGTTTGTCCGCGCAAGCAGACCCGTGATGCTTGTTCCGCAATTGTGCGCCGATGCACGACGAAATCGAGACGATGAGCCACGGCGCGGCAGCTGACATCAGCAAGCACGGCCTCTCATGCTGAGGTTCATCATGTTAGTGCCTGCCTTCGTTCCGTGTGTTCTGGTCATAGTCGATGATCTCCCGCGCGGTGAATCTGGCTAGCGATGTCAAGGTACAACGCGTTCGACGGCTGGGCCACAGCGAGCATCGGTTTTCCGTGAACACCCGATTCTGACCGAGGGGCAAAACGAGCCAACCTCAACGTCACCACACAAGTCATTGAGATGCTTGAAATGAGCGTCGAATTCCAAAGCGCGCACAGCGAAACAAAGAAAGCGCCCGGCGATGCTGACGGCCAGCAGGAACCACTGCCGGCCCTAGCCTAAAGGCCTTGCTTCACACCAGCCACGCAACAGCATGCGCCACTACTAGCCATGAGTTTCGAGAATCACTAGAGGAGACAAAATTGAACCTGTATACGAGTAACGCGATGCCGGCTAAGTCGGCTGCGGCTACCACTGGTGCCCGACCCTACGCGTGGGTGGTATTTGCATTGATGTTTTGCCTGTTACTGTCTGACTACATGTCCCGACAGGCGATCAATGCCTTGTTTCCACTCTTGAAAGTGCAGTGGCAGATTTCCGATACACAACTTGGTTCGATCAGCAGCGTGGTGCCGTTGACGGTCGGCGTGCTGACCCTCCCATTCTCCATCATCGCGGACCGCTGGGGACGTGTCAAAAGCATTGCACTGATGGTTGCGGTGTGGAGTGTTGCCACGCTCGGGTGCGCCATTGCCAGCACCTACCACGAGATGTTCGTCGCGCGCTTGTTCGTTGGTGTCGGCGAGGCTGCCTACGGAAGTGTCGGATTCGCTATGCTCGTGAGTATCTTCCCAAGGCATATGCGTTCTACCATTGCCGGCGGCTTTACGTCTGCCGCTGCTTTTGGTTCCGTGCTCGGTGTTTCGCTTTCCGGCATCATTGCGACGCACTTTGGCTGGCGATGGTCCATGGGTCTGATGGCGATCGTTGGCTTTGTGCTGGTGATCATGTACTACTTCGTGGTCACGGAAAAAAGATCGCAAGTGCGCAACCGGACAATGCCAACGGAACTCTGGCGTACGGGCATGTGAAACTGACACCGCGTGCGTTCTTCTCTGGCCTGTTTCCGTCCCGTTCCGTCTTTTGCGCGTACCTCGGCTGCGCCCTGCAGATCTTCGTTCAGGGCACGCTTTTCGTGTGGCTGCCCAGCTACCTGAATCGCTATTGGGGCATGCCTGTCAGCCAAGCGGCCGTAATGGCGGCCGGCCTTGTCCTTGTCAGCGGCCTGGGCCAACTCATGTGCGGTGTGATGACCGATCGAATCAGCGGGGATTCGTCGCTTAAGAGGCACCCCTTTCAAGGTGATTAGACGACACGTCCAGCCTTGATGACACGGGCGGTAGAAACATGCCGCCGTGCTACGCATCCGGCCACATAGCCTTTCTTCTTCGGCGCTTTCGGTCCCCGCGTATGTTTGCGCATCGCGCGGGGATCAACGTGCGTCGCCATCTTGATCAACTCGCGACCGAGCTGAGCTGGGGTGAGGAGGTCATAGGCCTGCCACACCTCGGGCGGCACCGCGATCATCATGCCGGCATAAGTTGCCCGGATTTCGCTGGCGAGGTAATACGGTGAGAGCTCGATGTCGCTGGTATCCAGCTCATGCCGGATTCTCACCGCAGTCGCAATCACGCTCAGTACGTTATACGCGAGCGCCGCCACGCCGAAGGCCAGCAGCGCCGCGCGCGGTTGGCTCAACGAACGAATCTCACTGTTGAGCACCGATTCCAGCCGCTGAAACATATTCTCTATGCTCCAGCGTCGCCGGTATAGCCGGGCGACGGCCTCGGCCGTCAGATGGGCGGCCGGGACATTGGTCAGCAGGCGGATGACGGTGTCACCGTCCTCGGTGGCGCCATCCAGATGTAGCTCGATGCGCCGCAGCACCAGCGGCGCGTTCGATTCATCTGGGATGCTGACCGCTTGCTCGTACACGATGCCGGTTTCGACCCGGCCCATTTCGCGTAACGGCTCCAGCTCGCTGGGGCTCGGATTGCGGCCGTGCTCCCGCACGATGAAGGCGCTGCCGCGACGCTGCCAGCCGGCAAGAATCGCCCGGGTGCTGAAGCTGCGATCGGCGATCCACAGCTCGGCCGGCTGAGCCGATGCGAGCAGGGTTTCCATGATGGCCCGCTCCTGGGCATGCGCATCTTCACAGGGCACCAGATCAACGATCATCGCTGTGTCCGGGTCATAGACGACCAATGACTGCCCCGGCAAGGCCGCGCCCCGAAACCCACGTAATGGTTTCAGGCGCTTTTCGCTCGCCGGCAAATGGCTGCCATCCACGATGCGCAGGCGATAGCCGTCCACCGAGGGCGGCTGCTTGCGCAACATCGGTTGCACGACCGGCCCCAGCCGCCGCGCGCTGCCTTGCACCAGGGCACGAACCAGTCCGGGCTCGGTCCGGCTGATCTTGTCGTACAGCGCGGTGATGGAAACCGGCAACGCCGGACTGGCCTTGGCCGCCGCATGCACCGACGGGCGCAGCCCCACGGCGACCAGTGACATGATTTCCACCGTCGTCGAGAACAATAGCTCCCGCGTGTACTGCGTTTCACGCTCTTGCTCGAACAACTGGTCGATCCAGGCCGGATCAAGGGCGCGTTGCAACCCCAGGCGCGCCATCACGCTGATCGGGCTGTGTTCGAGAAAGCGTTCCACCACTGCGTCCACTATCACGCCATTGACTCCGGTTTCTGTTCGAGAGCACGGAGGGTGCCCTAATTTTCGTCACCTTGAAAGGGGTGCGCTTAAGAGGTGGAACATGGCCATTGGCTATTGCCTCGTGTTAGGCACTCTGCTGGGGATCGCGTTCCGCTTGCCACAGGGTAATCTGCAACTCGCGCTGCTTGCGCCCGGGGTGTTCTTCCTTGCGAGCTCGTTCGGCACATGCAGCGCGATCATTGCTGGGGCCACACCGCCAGCCATTCATGGCTCGGCATTTGCCACACTGACGCTGTTTAACAATATATTAGGCCTCGCAGCGGGCCCCTTTATCACCGGTATGGTGGCGGACGCGGTTGGTCTTCAAGTCGCCTTGCGCTGGCTACCGCTCGCGGCAGTTCTGCCCTTCACCGTGTTCCTCATTGGCAGATGGTGTTACGTCGCCGAAGCGCGACGCTGCTGAGTGCGCTGCCGGTGTGGCGACCCTCATGAATGTCCATGTAGCGGGCCTCTTGCCGCGGTTGTACTCTCTGCGGCGCGGCCGCTCAATTGTTGTCGGCATTCAATCCATCGTCCCCACGCCCCGCCATTGCGGGGACGATGCAGGATCCCGTCGATCGATTCAAGGTGGATGAACGGGACGCTTACCCCACGGGGCTTTCCTTCGGCATCAAATGGCGAGTCTAGGATGCACGGCCTTTGAATGCCTCAGTTCCGAGTTGCACAAATGCTCGTACCGCTGGAGATATTTCCCGACGCCTATGCGCTAGCGCCAGGTGCACTGAGAGTTTAAAGTCGGCGATCTGTGTGTAGAAGATACCTGGCTGGGAGAAGTTCTGCATTGACTCTGGCACGATGGCCACTCCGTATCCCGCAGACGCGAGGCAAATTGCGGAGATGAAATCCTGGACGCGATACTCCAGATGAGGCGTGAACCCTCCGGCTTTGCCCAGGGCGGATAACGCAGACCCGAATCCTTCCTCGTCGGCAAACTGAGGGACGATGAACGATTGATCTGCCAGCGCGCGCGCTGGAACTGTCCCTCGCCTTGCAAGGGGATGGCTTCCTGTCATTGCAACCAGTAGACGTTCAGTCTGTACGACCTTCGCGATAACGCCAGCCGGATAGAGCCGTCTGGGCCTGACAATTCCCACATCAATCTGGCCATCGCTGAGCGCTTCGAGCTGCCTTGGCGTTTCCATTGGCACGACTTCGATCCGCACCATCTCATGTGATTTCCGAAACTCGCCCAGCATCATGGACAAAAGGCCGCTGCTTGCGCCAGATGCCACATAGCCGACACGGATGACGCCAGCCAGCCCTCGGGCAGCCAAGCGTCCCACCTGGTCGGCTCGCTCAATGTGCCGCAACGCAGCGACAGCCTCGGCATGGAACAGGTGCCCCGCGTCGGTAAGTGGTCAGCCCTGCGGAATGCTGAAGAGTAAGGCGCAGCAAGGCTTCGCAAGAATTTCGCTGTGTACCGAACTCCCAGATCGAATAGGAATCTGATTCAAATCCTGGGAGATTTGAGGGCCTTGTCGATGAGCACACCCGACTTCTTTCGCAGCCGCCTGGACGGGATGATTGATCTGCGGCATCCGCTGGCAGTGCTGGCGACCCGGATGCCATGGAACAACATTGAGGCTGCCCTGGCACCGCTGCTAGCTCGCAAGGCGAACGATGGCCGCAACGTGGTCGGCGAGGACTTGTTCGGACCGACGCTGGCAGTGGCCGGTGGGGGCGTCAGTGCCGCTGGCCGGCCTCGCCTACCGATCCGGCTGATGGTCGGGCTGCTCTACCTCAAGCACGCCTATAACCAAAGCGATGAGTCGGTGTGCGAGCGCTGGGCCGAGAACGTGTACTGGCAATTTTTCTGCGGCGAGGAGTACTTCCAGATGCGGCTGCCGTGTGACCCGACCAACCTCGTGCGTTTCCGACAGATCCTGGGTGAGGCTGGCGTCGAGGAACTGCTGGCCACCACGATTGCGGCCGCCGTGCAAATGAAGGCGATCAAGCCGGCTGAGTTCGAACGGGTTATCGTCGACAGCACGGTCCAGGAGAAGGCCATTGCCTATCCGACCGACAGCCGGCTGCTGGAGGTGGCGCGGGCCAAGGTGGTGCAACTGGCCAAACGCGCCGGCATCCAGCTCAAGCAGACCTTTGCCAGGGAAGGCAAGTCGTTGCGATTTCGCGCGGGTGGTTATGCGCATGCTAAGCAGTTCAAACGGCTGAGAACCGTGCTCAAACGTCAGCGCACCGTGCTCGGCCGCGTACTGCGTGAGATCGAACGCAAGATGACGGCGCTCGCCGAGGATCAGCAACAGCGTCTGCGCCCCTGGCTCGAACGCGCCCAACGCATTGCGCAGCAACGCACCAAGGACAAGAACAAGCTCTACGCCTTGCACGCGCCCGAAGTAGAGTGTATCGCCAAGGGCAAGGCCCGTCAGCCCTACGAATTCGGCGTCAAGGTGAGCCTGGCGATCACCGCCAATCAGGGACTCATCGTCGGTGCGCGCAGCTTCCCCGGCAATCCATACGATGGCCACACGCTACACGCCCAACTGGAGCAGACCACCATCTTGCTGCAGGACCTTCCCGGATCGCCCAGGCCTCACACTGCCATCGTTGATCTCGGTTACCGCGGGGTCGATGGCGAAGTAGCGCCGGTGAAGGTGATTCACCGCGGCAGAATCAAAACCATGAATCGTCGCCAGCGCAGAATGCTGAAACGTCGCCAGGCGGTCGAGCCTGTCATCGGTCATGTCAAAGCGGATCACGGCATGCGCCGGAACTGGTTGAAGGGCGAAATTGGTGACGCCGTCCATCCTATCCTCTGTGCTGCAGGCTTCAATCTCCGTTGGCTGCTGCGGGCCATTGCCCGCCTGGGCATCCGCGCGTTTTTTTCGTCTTGATTCTGCTCACAGGCATGGCTCGATCCGCCAGGGATGCAGCCAATCGATCTTGCCCGCATGCCGCAGTCAATTAATGGGGGCGGCTAGAATCACCCACCTTTTAGCCACGCTGAGCTCTCAGACTGAATTCTTCAGGTCCGACTAAGTGACACCGGCTTCCTTTTGTTGCGGTTCAAGAGCGTGACTCCCAAATCTTGCTCAAGGCGTTGGATCTGGGTGCTGAGCCCTGATTGTGCGACACCTAAGCGATCTGCCGCCTTCGCAAAGTGAAGTTCTTCCGCCACGGCGAGGAAGCACTGCAACTGGCGAACGTCAATCATCGTTTTAATCTCAATTTCGGAACAAAGATTACTGTCTTCTATCTGGATCATATCAAAGAATCCAGATGAAATAGCGCCATACAACATCCCGGAGAGCTATCGATGAATGCCACGCTACCTGCGGCAGTGCTTGCCAGCAATGACGAGTCCCGTTTCCAATTGTCTGCCCACCCAGATCACCATCGCATCCTGCATGTGAGCGTTGAGCGCGATGCCCTTCTTGGGTTCCTGCATGACGTACGCAGGGTCGATGTTCAGAACCTCGAGTATGTTCCCTTCATGCGCTACGATCTCGCGGATGTACTCGCGAAGCATGTTGGCGAGGACTTCGCTACAACCATCAACGGCATTGTGAAGGATCGGCGGCACGGTGGCTTTACGGTAGGCCTCCAGGGACTGACGACGGACGCCGACGATTTCGTTCGCTTCGGCACCGCCATTGGGCACCTCTTGGGCCCCGGCAACCACGATGCAATGTCGGGCACTTACTATGCTCGCTTCGTGGTCAAGCACACGGACGATAGCGACTCCTATTTGCGCCAAGCCTATCGACTCTTCACGATGCACACCGACGGCACCTTCGTTACCGAAGCGACGGACTGGCTGTTGATGATGAAGTTTGCCGAACAGAATGCAATTGGCGGCGAGTCCCGATTCTTGCATCTGGACGATTGGGAGGGGCGTGACCGGTTTGTCAGTCACCGTCTCGGGACGCAGCCTTTCCTCTACAAGGCGCCGGGGTCCAAGAATGTCAGCGATGATGTCGAGCGCCCGCTCTTCTTCCAGAATGCGTTTGGGTTGTCGATGTCCTTCATCGATCAGTTTGTACAGCCTCGCAATCGCGAGGAGGCTGCATTCCTCAACGACCTGTCGACTTCCATGGAGGCGTCGCCGGGAACCAAGGAAGTGTCGCTGCCCGTCGGCGATCTGGTTGTCCTGAACAACTACTTCTACCTCCATGGGCGCGCGCCGTTCGAGAAAAATGAAGCGCTGTTCCGTGAGCTGATGCGCCAGCGAGGCACGTTCGCCTGATTATCGATGTGATCCGGCGCGGCTGATAGTGACAGCGGTTGGGCCTGATAGACGTTCCAAATCAAGATGACATCTCAAACAGAAGTTGCAGAGAGCCAGGCCGTTCCGAGCGCTGGAATGCCTGCCAAGCCTGCCTATGGCGCCAACCGTCAGATTCATCGACGACTGCGACCGATCCTCTCGCTTGCCGATTTTGAATTCGCGGCAAAGAGAGTGCTTCCGCGCCCGATCTTTGGCTATATTGCCGGCGCCGCGGAGGATGGAAAGTCGCTCGCCGCAAACAGGACGGCGTTCGACGAGGTCAAGTTTCGTCCCAAAGTCCTTGTCGACGTGTCGGGAAGGTCGCAAGCGACCGAGATCTTTGGGCAACGTTACGCTTCTCCCTTTGGCGTGGCGCCCGTTGGAATCAGTGCGATTGCCGCTTACCGCGGCGATGTGGTCCTCGCGCGAACCGCGCGGGAAGAGCAGATACCTGCAATCATGAGCGGCACGTCCTTGATTCCGATGGAAGCCGTTCACGCGGCCGCACCAGGCACGTGGTTTCAGGCATACCTGCCAGGTGACGCCACACGCAGGGACGCCCTGATTGAGCGGATTGAAGCGGCCGGGTTCGCTACACTCGTCCTTACGGTTGATATTCCCGTCTGGGCCAACCGTGAGAATAACGTCCGTACCGGCTTCTCCTTGCCTTTGCGGCCATCTGTCCGTTTGGCATTCGATGGCATATCTCGGCCGCGCTGGCTGGCCGGGACGTTCGCCAGAACGCTCATTTCGAGTCGGATGCCGCATTTTGAGAATTCTTTTGCGTCTCGCGGCGCACCGATCTTGTCGGCCTCCGCTATTCGCGATACGACGGGGCACGATCACCTGAGTTGGACGGATATCGAGCGAATCCGGCAAAGATGGCGCGGCAACTTGGTCATAAAGGGCATCTTGCATACGTCCGACGCCGAACGCGCTGTCGCCTTGGGCGCGGACGGCATCATTGTCTCGAATCACGGTGGGCGCCAATTGGACGGTGCCGTGGAACCGCTTGCTGTTTTGCCGGAGATTTGTGAGGCTGTCGCGCACAAGACAACCGTCATGATGGACAGCGGTGTGCGGCGAGGCGGTGATGTTCTGAAGGCGTTGGCACTAGGAGCCCGCTTCGTCTTCCTGGGGCGGCCTTTTATTTACGCTGCGGCCATTGGGGGAGCCGAGGGCGTTCGCCACGCCATCACCCTCTTGCGCGATGAAGTCGATCGAAACATGGCCATGCTTGGCGCGAAAACCATCGCAGACGTGAACAACACCGTCATCGTCTAGGGCCACGGAACCGGCCGAATTGCGTCTGGGAAAGCCAACTCGCTCCAATGCGCAGGTGTGTGCGAGGTTCCGACCGACCTTGCTGCCTATCGGAAGAGAGGAAGCTCAACAGATCGGTTCATCCGACTTTGAAATGTCGTACCCGTGAGCTAACGCGAGCATGCTGGCGCTCTATCCGCTTGGTGCATGCACTCATTGTGCCAAAACCTCTCCCACAGCCTTCTTGAACAACTCCGGCTTCCCGAAATACTGCCCCAGACGCAGCCTCGAGATCTTGCCGCCCTGCTCGATGGCCAGCGCTGGGTAACCACGGCCGCCAATCTCCTCGAGTAGCGCCTGGGTCTGCTCGAAGTGGTCAGGCAGCGTCGAACTCGCCTTGTCGTAGGCGTTTGCGAACGACGCTGCATCGAGCCCCAGTTCGTCGGCAATCTGGATCAGTTCCTTGCGCTCGGCGATCGGGCGTCCTTCGCGGTAGTACGCAGTCTGAAGGCGTTCGAGCATCTTCAGCCCGGCGCCGGCGACGGATTCGGCGGCCAGCATCGCCGCGGTGGGCGGGCCGGAATCCAGCCTGACGTCGTAGTCGAACTGCGTGCCCTGCTGGTACGTCTCGCTGAATGGCTGCCCGCTGAGCGCGGTGATGCGCTCCTCGTGAGGGCGAACGAAATCCCGCCATTCGGCGGACATGTTCTGCGCCCGATCTCCCGCCAGCATGCCGCCGCTGTGCGGCACCACCCTGAGGCCGGCTTCGTCGGCCGCCGACACGAGCGGCGCAAGACCGTAGCACCATCCGCAAAACGGGTCGTAAACGTAATGTAGGGTCGCTTGCTTGTTCATTTTGGTTCTCCAGGTTCTTTGCGGCAGCCGCCCGGTGCACGTGCTGCGCGCTCGCTATCAAATGGCCTCGCCCACTGCCGCCTGCAACGCCTTCTCCATGATCGAAAGCGGCTGCGCCCCGGCGATGGCGGTACTGCCGATCCGGATCGTGGGCACGGAGCGAACGCCGTCGCGCTGCGCCTTCGCTTGCGCCGCCACGACCTCCGCTTCGCCGTCGGTGCCCGACAGGTGGCTGCGCACGGCTTGTGCATCGAAGCCGGCCGATACGGCCAGCGGCACGAGCACATCGACCCGGCCGATGTGCTCCCCGCGGGAAAAGTACGCAGCGAAGATGGCATCGAACAACGCCTCCGCCATGGCTGCGTCGCCGGTCTGTTGGGCGAATGCCATCAACCGGTGCGCGAGCCGGGTATTGGGCGTGACCGTGATCAGGTCATAGTTGAAATCCAGCCCGGCGCGCCGGCCCATCATCGCCACCTCTGCGTCCATGGCCTGTGAGCGGGCCCAGCTGCCGAACTTCGCGGTGCGGTAGGCCTTGCGATCGGCGCCTTCCAGCGGCATGTCCGGGTTGAGTTCATAGGGCACATAAGAAATCGTGGGAGCGGCCTCGGTCGGCATGCGCTCAATGGCGGCCTTCAGGTTGCGATGGCCGATCCAGCACCACGGGCAAATGAAGTCATAGGTGATCTGGGTGTCGATGGGTTTCATGACGGTTCCTTGCGTAAGTGATGGAGCCAGCGTAGATGGCGGGCCGCACCGGCACAATGGCATGCCAGCGCAAACCTGCGTTGCCGGCCGCGCAACGCCAGGTTTGCGGGGCGAAGGCGCCCTCCCCGTTGCCGCCCACGCAAAACTGCTTTGCCCCCGCCAAGCATTCTCTCTAGGCCTGGACGCTTCTACGATGCAGTCCATCCACTCGCACTCTGGAGCCACACATGAACACCAATGACGCATCCTCCGTCGGCCCGCGCAAGGCCCTGGTCATAGGCGGCTCGCTGGGCGGCCTGTTCACCGCCACCGCGCTGCGCGCCGTGGGCTGGCAGGTCGACGTGTTCGAGCGTTCGGCATCGGACCTCGACAGCCGTGGCGGCGGCATTGTGTTGCAGCCGGAGGTGCTGCGGGCGTTCTCGTTCGCCGGCATCGCGGCGCACGGAGCGCTGGGTGTGCGCTCGCACGACCGGCTGTTCCTGGACCACGGCGGCCACGTGCTCCACCGCCAGCGCATGCCGCAGACACAGACCTCGTGGAACACGCTGTATGCCGCCTTGCTCGATCATTTCCCGGCGGCGCACTATCACCGCGGCGCGGCGCTCACCGCTATCGCGCAGCACGAGCACGGCGTTTGCGCCACCTTCGCCGATGGACGCCAGGCGTGCGGTGAGTTGCTGGTCGGTGCCGACGGCGCCGGCTCCACGGTGCGCAGGATCGTGCTGCCCGGCGTCGCCCCCAGCTATGCCGGCTATGTCGTCTGGCGTGGCCTGGTCGATGAAGGCCGTCTGCCCGAAGCGGCCAGGCCGCTGCTGCACGAGAACTTCGTGTTCCAGCAAGACCACGACTCGATGATGCTGCAGTACATGGTGCCCGGTGCCGACGGCGCCACGGCGTCCGGACGGCGCCGCTTCAACTGGCTGTGGTACCTGAAGGCCGAGCCCCGCGTGGCGCTCGATGCCGTGCTCACCGATCGCAACGGAAAACGCCGCAGCCATTCGATCCCGCCGGGCATGCTGTCAGCTGAGCAGGAGAGCTGGTTTCGCCAGACCGCCGCCGCGCGCGCCAACCCCGCGTTCCGCGCGCTGATCGACAACACCGATCAGATCTTCGTCCAGGCCATCCAGGACCTGCAGGTGCCACGCATGGTGTTCGGCCGCGTACTGCTGACTGGCGATGCCGCCTTCATTCCCCGTCCCCATACCGCCGGCAGCACCGCCAAGGCCGCGGCCAATGCCGTAGCGCTGGCCAAGGCGCTCGACGGCACGGCCGACCCGGACCACGCGCTACAGATCTGGCAGCAGGGCGAACACGCGCAAGGCGAACAGATGACCCAGTGGGGCATCCGCATGGGTAACCGCATCATGGGGATCCCACTGCACTAAGGCGCAGAGCTGCGCTGCGCAGAAGTGGCGCAGCCGGCACGCACTCCGCCGATTAGGGTAAGTACCCCCTTGCCCGCTCTTGGCTGTTCCATCCAACCGCTCTACAATTTATCAAACGATCACTAATCGATCGATCAATAACAGAGGCAACCATGGCAATCCGCAAGCTCGCGCACTTCTCGATCCGCACCACGGACCTCGAGCAATCCTGCGCCTTCTATGAACGCATTCTCGGCTTCAAGCAAGGCTATCGCCCGCCTTTCGATTTCCCCGGCGCATGGCTGTACATGGGCGGGGACGAAGGTGACTTCGGTACGGTCCACATCATCGGTGTCGACCCCGACAACCCTGACGGGCTATCCGCCTACCTCGGCGACCGCGCCCCCTCGGCGGCGGGCACCGGCACCCTCGACCACATCGCGTTCCTGGCCACCGGCGTGGCGCAGATGTGGGCAAAGCTGGCAGCCGAGGGCATCCCGTGGCGCGACCGCACCGTCCCCAGCCTGGGCCTGCACCAGGTGTTCATCGAGGACCCTTCCGGCGTCACCATCGAACTGAACTACCCCGCCGCCGAGGTGGCGGGCCTTGAAATCCCGGGCAACGGCGCGCGCGCGCCCTCCCCGCAGTGGCAGGAGACTGACTATGACAACCCTATCTACACGGCCGAAGGCCATCATCGTGGGCGGCTCGCTGGGCGGGCTGTTCGCGGCCAACCTGCTCGCACGCGGCGGGTGGGAGGTTGAGGTATGCGAGCGTGTTCCCGAAGCCCTTGCCGGGCGCGGCGCGGGCATCGTCACACATCCGGAATTGTTCGAGGCCCTGGCCGCCGCCGGGGTCGAGGTGGACAACTCCATCGGCGTGCAGGTGAAGTCCCGGCTGACGCTGGGCCAGGACGGCAGCGTCCTGTCCCAGCGTGAGCTGCCGCAAACGCTGACGGCATGGGGCAAGATGTACCACGTGCTGCGGTCCGCCTTCACCGGGGGCACGTACCGCACGGGCGCCAATGTGGTGTCAGTGCGCAGCGAGCCCGGCCACGCCGTGGTGATGCTGGACGACGGCTCGGTCCATCACGCGGATCTTGTGGTCGCCGCGGACGGCTTCCGCTCCGCGTTGCGCGAGTGCCTGTTGCCCGAGGCCCGGCTCCAGTACGCAGGGTACATCGCCTGGCGCGGCCTGGTGGACGAAACGAGCCTGAGCGAAGCCACGCGCGACATGCTGTTCGAGAAGTTCGCCTTCTGCCTGCCGCCGCGCGAGCAGATCCTCGGCTACCCGGTGGCGGGCCAGGGCAACAGCACCCGGGTTGGCGAGCGCCGCTACAACTTCGTGTGGTACCGCGCCACCAGCGAAGACGTGGACCTGCCCAACCTGCTGACCGACGCCAGCGGTAAGCGCTGGTCCGGCGGCATCCCGCCGGGGCTGATCCGCCCGGACGTGCTGGCGAGCATGGAGGAAGCCGCGCTGGCCAACCTGGCGCCCCAGTTCGGCGAGGTGGTGACCAAGGCCGCGCAGCCGCTGTTCCAGCCCATCTTCGACCTCGAGGTGCCGAGCATGGCCTTCGGCCGCGTGGCGCTGCTCGGCGACGCCGCCTTCGTGGCACGCCCGCACTGCGGCATGGGCGTGACCAAGGCCGCGGGCGATGCGATCTCGCTGGTCAAGGCCTTGCAAGCGCATGACAGCGTCAGTGCCGCACTGGAAAGCTACAGTGCCGAGCGCGTGCAGGTGGGCGCGGCCATCGTCCAGCACGCGCGCCACCTCGGCGCCTATATGCAGGCGCAGCTCAAGAACGAGACCGATCGTCAGATGGCCGAGCGCTATCGCACGCCGGAAGCCGTGATGCGCGAGACGGCGGTGTCGACGCGCTTCTGAGCGCGCCGCCGCCCCCCGCCAGACCAACCGCCCCCAACGGAGACAACCTTGGAACACACCGCCCCCACCTTTGCCGCAGCCGCCCGCGAAAGCGCCGCGCTCGCTGCGCCCCCACCGAATCCCCTGCTCGCCGATCCGGCATTCCAGTCCCTGGTGCGCGCGCGGCGCAGGTTCGCGTGGGCCCTGACCGCCATCATGCTGGCGGTGTACTTCGGCTACATCCTCACGCTCGCCTTCCGGCCCGCGCTGCTGGGCCGCCAGCTGACCCTGGGCCAGCCCATGAGCGTGGGCATTCCGGTGGGCTTCGGCATGTTCGCGCTGACCTTCCTGCTGGTGGCGGTGTACGTGCATCGGACCAACACCGTGTACGACCAGCGCATCGGCGAGCTCAAGCAAGGGGCAGCAAAATGAACCGAACCGCCATTTTCTCCATCTCCGCCACTGCCGCAGCCCTGCTGCTTGCCGCCTTGCCAGCGTCTGCGGCACAGAGCTCGGTGGGCCAGGGCATGAACGTCATCGCCATCGCCATGTTCCTGGTGTTCGTCGCCGCCACGCTGGTGGTCACGCGTTGGGCCGCCAGGAGCAACCACAGCGTGGCCGACCACTATGCAGCAGGTGGCAAGATCACCGCACTGCAGAACGGCTGGGCCATTGCCGGCGACTACATGTCGGCGGCCTCCCTGCTGGGCATCTCCGCGCTGGTCTTCACCAGCGGCTACGACGGCCTGATCTACTCCATCGGCTTTCTCGCCAGCTGGCCGATCATCCTGTTCCTGATCGCCGAGCCGCTGCGCAACCTGGGCCGCTTCACGCTGGCGGACGTGGTCTCCTACCGCCTGCAGCAGCGCCCCATCCGCGCGTTCTCCGCGTCCAGCTCCATCGTCATCGTGCTGCTGTACCTGGTATCGCAGATGGTGGGGGCCGGCAAGCTGGTGGAGCTGCTGTTCGGCTTCAGCTACACGGCGGCGGTCGTGCTGGTCGGCGTGCTGATGGTGGTCTATGTGTTCTTCGGCGGCATGCTGGCCACCACATGGATCCAGATCATCAAGGCGGTGCTGCTGCTCGCGGGCGCCGCTTTCATGGCGTTCATGGTCATGAGCCGCTTCGGCTTCAGCCTGAATGCGCTGTTCGCGCAGGCCATCGAGGCCCACGGCAAGCACGCGGCCATCATGAGCCCGGGCGGCCTGGTCTCCGATCCCGTCTCGGCGGTATCTCTCGGCCTGGCGCTGATCTTCGGCACCGCCGGCTTGCCGCATATCCTGATGCGCTTCTTCACCGTCGGCGACGTCAAGGCGGCACGCAAGAGCATCCTGTATGCCACCGGCATCGTCGGCCTCGGCTACGCGCTGATCATCATCATCGGCTTCGGCACGATCGCGCTGGTGGCCAGCGAGCCGGCCTACCACACGGCTTCCGGCGCGGTGATCGGCGGCGTCAACATGGTGGCCGTGCACCTGGCCCATGCCGTCGGCGGAAACCTCTTCCTCGGCTTCATCTGCGCTGTGGCGTTCTCGACCATCCTGGCCGTGGTGGCGGGGCTGACGCTGGCCGGCTCCTCCGCCATCTCGCACGACCTCTATGCCAAGGTCCTGCGCCAGGGCAGCGCCACCGACAAGGAGGAGATGCGTGTCTCCCGGATGACCACGCTGGTGCTGGGCGTGCTGTCCATCCTGCTAGGCATCCTGTTCGAGAAGCAGACCATTGCCTTTATCGTCAGCCTGACCTTTTCGATCGCCGCCAGCTCGAATTTCCCGGTGCTGCTGCTGTCGATCTACTGGCGCGGACTGACCACGCGGGGCGCCGTGGTGGGCGGCTCTCTCGGGCTGCTGACCGCGGTGGTGCTGACGGTGCTGAGCCCGACAGTGTGGGTGCAGGTGCTCGGCCATGCGAGCGCCATCTACCCCTACGAATATCCGGCGCTGTTCTCCATGCTGGTGGCCTTTGCCGGCATCTACGTGTTCTCGGTCACCGATCGGTCTGCGCGCGGTGCGCGTGAACGCGGCGCCTTCAACAATCAGCTGGTCGATTGCGAGCTCGGGCTGGTCAAGCCACGGTAGGTCCCGTGCCCTGTGCTGCCGGCCGCACTGCCGGCAGCCCGGCCGAGCCTCGCAATTTATCACCCGATTGGTACAATGCCGCAAGCGCTCCGCAAGGGACGTGCCTGTCACAGGTGATCGAATGAAACGAGACGCAACGCCGCCGGAGCACCCTGCCCCGGCCAAGACCGCAAAACGGCTGCTCCCCGAAGAACGGGAGCAGCAGATCGTGCAGAAGGCCATCGAACACTTCACGCGCAACGGATTCTCCGGCAGCACGCGCGATCTCGCCAAGCAGATTGGCGTCACCCAGCCCTTGCTGTACCGCTACTTCTCCAGCAAGGAGGCGCTGATCGATCGGGTCTACAGCGAAGTGTTCCAATGGCGGCCCGACTGGGAACGCCAGATCGCCGATCGCGCCACGCCACTGACCGAACGGCTGTATGCGTTCTACCTCGACTATGCCTCCGTGATCCTGCGCGAGGAATGGATCCGGGTCTTCATCTTTGCCGGCCTCACGCGGGAAGGCATCAACAACAAGTACCTCAGCAAGCTGCGCAGCAAGGTCTTCCTGCCCGTGCTGGCCGAGGTGCGCGCCGCGTACGGCATCCCAGAGCCGCGCAATGCGGCCGAGCTGGAGGCCGAGGTCGAGATGATCTGGGGCCTGCACGCGGCCATCTTCTATCTCGGCGTGCGCAAATGGGTCTATGGCCTCAAGGTGCCCGCGGACATCGGCGCCGTGATCCGCCGCAAGGTGGACATGTTTCTCCACGGCGCGCCTGCCGTCATGCGTTCCCTGCGCGCGCCCGACCAGCCCGGCAACTGAGCCCCTGCAGGGATAGACGACCCCCTTACCGCTGGAGTCTTACCTATGGACAAGCTGCTGGCACTGAAGCTGTTCGTCGAGACGGTCGACGCCAAGGGGTTCTCCTCCGCCGCGCGCCGGGTCAACCTGGCCACGTCATCGGTGACCCGCATGATGGACAGCCTCGAGGAGGAGCTGGGCACCGTGCTGCTGAACCGGTCGACGCGGCAGGTGACGGTGTCCGAAGCCGGCGCTGCCTATTACCAGCGGGCGCGCAAGATCCTCGACGCGGTGGCGGAAGCCGATGCGCTTATCGCCGACCGCGGCGATACACCTGTGGGCCAGCTTCGCGTGTCGCTGCCGGTGGCGTTCGGGCGCCGCTGCATCGCGCCGTTCCTCGGCAGCCTGATCGCGCAGTATCCGAAGCTGGAACTGGAGGTAACGCTGACCGACGAGATTGTCGACCTGCTCGGCGAACGCATCGATCTATCCATCCGCCTGGGCAGCGCCGCGACGCTCGACGAGGTGGTGGCGCGTCAGATCGGCACGTTCCGGCGCAGGTTGGTGGCGAGCCCGGGCTATCTGCAGCAGCACGGCATCCCCACCGCACCTGCGGAGCTGCCCGGGCACGCGTGCCTGCGCTTCACTTACGGCGCGGGCCAGCAGCTGTGGACCTTGCTGCGCGGCACCGAGGAAATCCAGGTGCCCGTTCCGGGCACCTTCAAGAGCAACAACGCCGAAGTGCTGCGCGAACTGGCGCTGGCCGACGGCGGCATCGCCCTGCTGCCCGACTGGCTGGTCGACGACGATATCCAGAGCGGGCGGCTGACCGCCCTCCTGGAAGACTGGACCGTCAACCCCAACCGCGCCAGCTCGGCCATCACCGCGCTCTACCTGCCCAACCAGCGCGGCTCGCGGCGCATCGCCGCCTTCCTCGACTTTCTCTCCCGGATTCCCGGCCCGACCGGCCGGAACGAAGCGGGCGGCTGACTCCCCTTTCCCCTTGCCGCCAGCGCAACGCAACGTTGCGCGGCGGCCCGATTCTCCGGCGATGGGTTGGCGCCTAACCTTCAGGTCATCTCTTCCGAGACAGCCAGCGCGGCGCGAGGGCAAGCCTGCTGCCGCCGACCGACCCATCGCACCTGACGGAGAACCACCGTGACCCACCATCTCTTCACCCCCATTCGCCTCGGCAACCATACCCTGCCGCATCGCGTTGCCATGGCGCCGCTGACGCGCTCGCGCGCCGGCCAGCCCGGCAACGTGCCCACCCACATGAATGCCGAGTACTACCGGCAGCGTGCCGGCGCGGCGCTGATCGTCACCGAAGCCACGCAGATCTCGCAGCAGGGCCAGGGCTACGCCTGGACACCGGGCATCCATAGCGCGGCGCAAATCCAGGGATGGCAGGCCGTCAGTGACGCCGTGCACGCCCAGGGCGGCATCATCTTCATGCAGCTGTGGCACGTTGGCCGCGTTTCGCACCCGGTGTTCCAGCCCGGCGGCGCGCTGCCAGTGGCGCCCAGCGCCCTGCCGGTCCCCGGCAAGACCTTCATTATCGACGCGCATGGCAACGGCGCCTGGGGCGACGTGCCGGTGCCGCAGGCGCTGACCCTCGACGGCATCCACGACATCGTGTCCGACTACCGGCACGCCGCCCGCAACGCCATGGCCGCCGGCATGGACGGCGTGGAGATCCACGCCGGCAACGGCTACCTGCTCGACCAGTTCATCAACTCCAACAGTAACCAGCGCGACGACGCCTACGGCGGCAGCATAGAGAACAGGGCACGGCTGCTGCTGGAGGTGGTGGACGCGATCGCGGCGGAGGTCGGGCCCGCGCGCGTTGCCGTGCGGCTGACGCCCATGGGCCGCTTCATGGGCATGGGAGATGCATCGCCCGAAGAGACCTTCGGCTACATCGTGCGCCAGCTCGATACCCGGGGCCTGGCCTACCTGCACCTGGTCGAGCCGGCCATGGTCGGCACCGTCAAGGAGGAGCACGCCGATCCCCGCTGGGACGCGATCATCCAGCAACTGCGCGCGGCCTACCACGGCGTGCTGATGCTGGCGGGCGGCTACGGCCGCGACACCGCCGAGCACGCGCTCGCCAGCGGCCGCGCCGACATCATCGCCTTCGGCCGCCCGTTCATCGCCAATCCCGACCTGCCCGCCCGGCTGCGCAGCGGCCTGCCGTTGAACGCGCCCGATGCCACTTCCTTCTTCGGCGGCGGTGCCGGAGGCTACACCGACTATCCGGCCGCGCGCGTGCGGCGGTGATGTCCGCAAGGTTCAGTGCAACCGCGCGCGATGCTGGCGGAGCTGCGCGCCGACGCCCCGCGGCTTTGCGGTCAGTCATACCAAGGTCTGATTTCCCTAAACGCATACCCTAGCCGAACCGTCCTGATGGATAGCGGCATGGGCAATGAGGCCTACCTATGATGATGACTAGGCGCAGCGCCAGCAGGGGCGCTCCACGGTACTGGAGCATCCGGGTGGCGGACAGCGCGTGCGGCGGGGCTGGCCCCGCACTGCGGTACAGTGTCTCCCTCCTTGCCGGGCCGCGCCCCAACCATCCCCGGGGCCGGCCGGTTTTTTCCTGCCTTCAGGTGCGCCCGGCCTAGTGTTCGGCGTGGCACACGCCCAACCGCTGCGCCATCAGTACCAGATCGGCAAAGGTGCGCGCCTTCATTTTGCGCATGGCCTGCCCGCGGTGGATCTTCACCGTGACCTCGCTGATACCCATCTCGCCGGCGATCTGCTTGTTCATCAGTCCGGACACCGCCAATGCCATCACTTCCGACTCGCGCGGCGTCAGGGTCTGGAGGCTGGCGCGCAGCATCTGGGTCCGGCGCATGCCCTCGCGCCGGCGCTGGTCCTTCTCCAGCGCCGCCGATACGGCGTCGAGCAGGTCCTGGTCGCGGAACGGCTTGGCCATGAAGTCTTCGGCGCCGGCCTTCATCGCGGCCACGGTCATGGCGATATCGCCGTGGCCGGTCATGAAGATGATCGGCACGTGGATACCCAGCTGCCCCAGGCGCGCCTGCAGGTCCAGTCCGCTAGGGCCGCGCAGCCTGACATCGAGAACCAGGCAGCAGGGCACGTCTGGCATCTGGTACTCGAGCAGTTCCGCCGCCGAGCCAAACAGGGCGACGTTCATGCCGACCGAGCGGAACAGATTGCCGAGCGCGCTGCGCAGCATGGCATCGTCGTCGACGACCAGCACCAACGCTTCGTCCCGAGCGCTCGGCTCGGCGGGCTCCAGGTCTTGGGATGTCACGATCTGCGTCTCCATTCAGCGTCAAAAGGCACCGGCAGGCGCTTGGCCGTGCCGATTGCTGTCCAGGGCTGCGAGGCCTCCCCGCCCGGAATGTACGCCACTGCCTCGCCATCGTATTGTCGATTTGTGTGGCCACTTTTGTCTATTGTTGCTCTTCAAGTCGTGAGCTTCACATTGAAGTTAATTATTCGGCGCTTCATGATTGCATCCGCCAAGGCCGCCGCCCTCACCGATGGCGCCCACATGGCTGGCCTGGACCGCACTGGCAAGCTGGATACCTTCGCCGAAGGCGCCAATGCCTGACTCCCCGCTGGCCATCGCCAGCCGCCGGCCCGAACCCCCGCCCGAACCCCCGCCCGGTTGGCCGCGCGGTGTGTTTCCTTGATGGGTCCGGTGACGCCATGGTCGCGATCATCTCCTTTCCCGGCCTTGGGGCACGGCGCGAAAGGACAGGATTTCCATTGGATTCCCGTCAACCACACTACCAGCCGCTCCGGCACGCGCCGTTGAGCTGCCCCGCGCAGCCCCTGCGCCATACCCGCCTACGCCTCGACGGCACCCGACTAATACGAACAGACAATGGCTGCAACCGCCGGGCGGGTTTAGCCTGCCGTCGGGTTGCTTGCACGGGAAGGAGGCCACCCCTCCTCCCGCATATCACGGCCGCACCGCAGCCGCGATCGCGTTCCGCAGCACCCGACCCGGGATCGCCCTGATCCCGCCAACCCGACTTCCGGAGAGATTCATGTCCAACCCCAAGCTCGAAGTACTGACCCCCAGAACAGCCAGCTGATCTTCATCGACCACCAGCCGCAGATGGCATTTGGCGTGCAGTCGATGGACCGCCAGGCAATGAAGAACAATGTGGTTGGGCTGGCCAAGGCCGCCAAGATCTTCAACATCCCCACCACCATCACCACCGTGGAGAGTGAGTCGTTCTCGGGCTTCACCTATCCCGAATTGCTGGACGTGTTCCCCAACCAGAAGACGCTGGAACGCACCTCGATGAACTCGTGGGACGACCAGAAGGTGCGCGACGCGTTGGCCGCCAACGGGCGCAAGAAAGTCGTGGTCGCCGGTTTGTGGACCGAGGTTTGCAACACCACCTTCGCGCTGTGCGCCATGCTCGAAGGCGACTACGAGATCTACATGGTTGGCGATGCCTCCGGCGGTACCAGCAAGGAAGCGCATGACTACGCCATGCAGCGCATGGTGCAGGCCGGCGTGGTACCGGTGACCTGGCAGCAGGTGCTGCTCGAATGGCAGCGCGACTGGGCCCATCGCGATAGCTATGATGCCGTGATGAAGGTGGCGAAGGAACACTCCGGCGCCTACGGGATGGGCGTGGACTACGCCTACACCATGGTGCACAAGGCCGCGCAGCGCACCGCCACGCCGCACGAATCCGTCGCGCCGGTGCCGGCGCGCTGAGCAACGGGCGGCGTCAGCGCGGGCCATGCGCGGCAGCCGCCTCCGGGCTTTCAGCCAGCGACGACAACATTGCCGCGTGCGCGGCGCGAGCGGCGCAGCGCACGCACCGGGAATATTTCGCAGATCAGGGAGAAAACAACATGAACGCGCAAACGCAGGAACAGGTCGTTGATTCGTCGCGCCGCAGGCTGCTGGCCAGCGGCGTTGGCACGGTCGGCGCCGCTGCCGCACTGGCCCTCGGGGCCACCGCCGCAGACGCCGACGCAGCCACAAAGCCGCAAGGCAAGGCCAGTGCCCATTCAACCTCGGGAACACACACCATGAACAAAGTCACGATGAAGGATGGCACCGAGATCTACTACAAGGACTGGGGCAGCGGCCGCCCGGTCGTGTTCTCGCACGGCTGGCCGCTCAATGCGGACGCCTGGGACGCGCAGATGCTGTTCCTGGTGCAGCACGGCTTGCGCGTGATCGCCCATGACCGCCGTGGCCATGGCCGCTCCAGCCAGTCCGCCAAGGGCAACGACATGGACACCTATGCCGACGACCTGGCCGCCCTGATCGAGGCGCTGGACCTCAAGGGCGCGGCGCTGGTCGGCCACTCCACCGGCGGCGGCGAAGTGGCCCGCTACATCGGCCGCCACGGCACCAAGCGCGTCTCCAAGGCGGTGCTGATCGGCGCCGTGCCGCCCGTCATGGTCAAGAGCGCAGCCCATCCCGGCGGCCTGCCGATGGACGTGTTCGACGGCATCCGCAAGGGCGTGACGGACAACCGCTCGCAGTTCTACAAGGACCTGGCCGTGCCGTTCTTCGGCTTCAACCGCCCCGGCGCCAAGGTCTCGCAGGGCACCATCGACAACTTCTGGGCACAGGGCATGACCGGCGGCATCCTCGGCCAGTACCTATGCATCAAGGAGTTCTCGGAAGTCGACTACACCGAGGACCTCAAGAAGATCGATGTGCCGACGCTCATCCTTCACGGCGACGACGACCAGATCGTGCCGATCGACAACTCCGGCAAGCTCAGCGCCAAGCTCGTCAAGAACGCCACGCTGAAGATCTATCCCGGCGCCTCGCATGGCATGTGCGTGGTCAACGCCGACCAGGTCAACGCCGATCTGCTGGCTTTCCTGGCCGCCTGACCGGATGCCGTCCCGCGACCCCATGGCAGGCCGGGACGGCCTGCCCGCGTCTTCCTCGTCCCACTCACCGACCCGCCGACAGTTCATCGCCGGCGCCGCCGCGCTGGGCGCGGCGGCTGCCAGCCGGAGTTTCGCCATGACACAATCCAGCACGCCCGACCTCATCCTCGTCAACGGCAAGTTCGCCACCCTTGACCGCGCCAATCCGCAGGCCGAAGCCGTGGCCATCCGCGACGGCAAGTTCGTCGCCGTCGGCACGCGCTTCGAGATCATGCAACTAGCCGGCACCACCACCAAGGTGGTCGACCTGCAAGGCAGGCGCGCCATCCCCGGGCTGATCGACAGCCACATGCACATCATCCGCGGCGGCCTGAACTACAACATGGAGCTGCGTTGGGACGGCGTGCGCTCGCTGGCCGACGCCATGCGCATGCTCAAGGACCAGGTGGCGCGCACGCCCGCGCCGCAGTGGGTACGCGTGGTCGGCGGCTTCACCGAGCACCAGTTCGCCGAGAAGCGCCTGCCGACCATCGAGGAGCTGAATGCGGCGGCTCCGGACACGCCCGTGTTCATCCTGCACCTGTACGACCGGGCCATCCTCAACGGCGCCGCGCTGCGTGCAGTCGGCTATACCAAGGACACACCGAATCCGCCCGGCGGCGAGATCGTACACGACAAGGCCGGTAATCCCACGGGCCTGCTGCTCGCCAAGCCCAACGCCACCATCCTGTACGCCACGCTGGCCAAGGGGCCGAAGCTGCCGCCCGAGTACCAGAAGAACTCCACGCGGCATTTCATGCGCGAGGTCAACCGCCTGGGCGTGACCGGCGTGATCGACGCCGGCGGCGGCTACCAGAACTACCCGGAGGACTACCACATCATCGAGGAGCTGCACAAGGACGGGCAGCTCACGGTGCGCCTGGCCTACAACCTGTTCACGCAGAAGCCCAAGGACGAGCTCAGCGATTTCAGCGGCTGGTCCAAGCAGATCAAGCCTGGCCAGGGCGACGACCTGTACCGCCACAACGGCGCCGGCGAGATGCTGGTCTACAGCGCAGCCGACTTCGAGGACTTCCGCGTCGAGCGGCCCGACATGCCGCCGTCGATGGAAGGCGAGCTCGAACCGGTGATCCGCCTGCTGGCGGAAAACCGCTGGCCCTGGCGCCTGCACGCCACCTACAACGAGACCATCTCGCGCGCGCTGGACGTCTACGAGAAGGTAGCCAAGGACGTGCCCTTCGACGGCCTGCACTGGTTCTTCGACCACGCCGAGACCATCACCGACCGCAATATCGATCGCATCGCGGCGCTGGGCGGCGGCATCGCCGTGCAGCACCGCATGGCCTACCAGGGCGAGTACTTCGTCGAGCGCTACGGCGCGCGCGCGGCCGAGGCCACGCCGCCGATCAAGCGCATGCTGGAGCGCGGCGTCAAGGTGGGCGCCGGCACCGATGCCACGCGCGTGGCCTCGTACAACCCGTGGGTCTCGCTGTACTGGCTGACTACCGGCAAGACGGTGGGCGGGCTGTCGATGTATCCGCAGGCCAACCTGCTCGACCGCGACACCGCGCTGCGGCTGTGGACCGAAGCCAACACCTGGTTCTCGTCGGAGGAAGGCAAGAAAGGCCAGATCAAGGCCGACCAGCTGGCTGACCTGGCGGTACTGTCCGCCGACTACTTCAGCGTGCCCGGGGACGAGATCCAGGACATCACTTCGGTGATGACGGTGCTGGGCGGCAAGGTGGTGTACGGCGACGGCGATTTCGACAAGCTCGCGCCGGCGCTGCCGCCCGCCATGCCGGACTGGTCGCCGGTGCGTCATGCCGGGGGCTACCAGCCGCGGCCGCAGGCGAAAGCGCTCGCACTCAACACCGCGTGCGGCTGCGCCAGCGCCTGCGGCGTGCACGGCCACGGCCATGCGAACGCGTGGACCGCCGGTGTGCCTGCATCGGACGAAAGCACCTTCTGGGGCGCGCTCGGCTGCTCGTGCTGGGCCTTCTGAACCAGGCAGACGCGACATGAACCGCCCCGCTTCCACCATTCACCCGGCGGCCGGTGCCGTGCGGCTGCCGTCCTGGCTGCGCTGGCTGGCCCTGCTGGCGCTGTGCGCCGCCTACCTGCAAGGCGGCCTGGTCAAGGCCATGGACTTCGCCAGCGCCATCGCCGAGATGCAGCACTTCGGCCTCGCGCCGGCGGCGCCGCTGGCCGCCGCGGTGATCGTGCTGGAGCTGGGTGCGTCGCTGATGATCCTGTGCGGCTGGTACCGCTGGCTCGGCGCGCTGGCACTGGCCGCCTTCACGCTGATGGCCACCTTCCTGGCCAACCGCTTCTGGGCGGCGCCGCCGGCCGAGCAGTTCATGCTGGCCAATGCCTTCTTCGAGCATATCGGCCTGGTCGGCGGCTTTGTGCTGGTGGCGTGGGAAGACCTCTCCCGGCGCGCGGCCGCGCGCCCTGCATGAAGCACGGCGGCCCGCCAATCCAAAAACACATCCTCAACGCTGGAAACGCAATGAAGCTCTATATCGTTTCGCTTGGCGCCGGCATCCTGGTCGGCATCATCTACGCCCTGATGCAGGTCCGCTCGCCCGCCCCGCCCGTGGTTGCGCTGATCGGGCTGCTCGGCATGCTGATCGGCGAGCAGGTGGTGCCGCCGATCAAGCGCATGCTGGCAGGCGAGCCCGTCACCGCTGCCTGGTTCCACGCGGAGTGCGTACCCAAGATCACCGGCACTCCTGGGCCGGCAACCGCGACGATAGCTCGCAATGAAGTGCCAAAAACGCCGGACAATGCCACCAGATCGCACTGAGCCCGGCCAGGCGACCGGGGCCGGCCTGACAGGCAACATCGCGGCCTTGCGTAAGCTGCCTGGCATCCATGCGCAGGGGAGCCTGCTGAGCTTCGTGGCGGGCTATGTCGACGTAGTGGGGTTCACGGCGCTAGCCGGCCTGTTCACCGCGCACGTGACAGGCAATTTCATCATGATCGGCCTTGCCCTGCAGAACCCGTCCGCCAGCCTGCTTCCCAAGCTGCTGGCTATGCCGGCGTTCGTCCTCTCAGTGGCTGCCACGCGCCGCCTGGAAACCGCCCTGGAACGCCGTGGGCGGACGCCGGCGCCGCTGCTGCTGATCGAAAGCGCCTTGATGCTGTGTTTCATGCTGGCGGGCCTGGCTGCCGCCCCTGCGGTGGATCCCGGATCGCTGCCGGCGATCGCGTCGGGGCTGTTCGCGGTGGCCGCCATGGGGATCCAGAACGCGCTCTCCCGCACCTCGCTCGCGGGGCTGGGCCCCACCACCATCATGACCGGCAACACCACGCAGATCATCATCGATCTGGTCGACGCGCGCCATGCGAGCCCCGAGCAGAAGACGGCGATCTACGCACGCCTGCGCAAGGCCACGCCCGCCCTGCTGGGCTTCGCGTCCGGCGCTGTGCTTGGCGCCACGGCGTACATGCTCGTTGGCTTCTGGTGCGCGCTGCTGCCGATCGCCCTGTTGGTGCTGCTGTTCGCACAATTCGGGACTGGCGCCAGGTAGGGCACGCATCAATGTGTGCCGACCAGTCCGTCCATGCATGCCTCATCGACCAACTACTGGCTACCAGCCACTACCCCACGCAATATGCGCCATGATGCAAAGCCATAAAGAAAGCCAGCCAGCCGCGCCTTGAAGCGGCTGCAGGCAAGCGGCCTGCTGGCCGGGCTGGCGGCCGTTGCGCCGACGGCGCTCGCGCAAAGCACCGTCACCCTGTACGGCCGCCTGAACACGACCATCGAGTATGCCAGCGCCAGCCGCGCCACCAACGGCACCCACCTCGGCAGCACTGCGCGGCTAACCAACAACCGCTCGGTATTCGGGCTGACCGGAGAAGAACATCTCGGCGGCGGGCTCAAGGCCATCTGGCAGATCGAAAGCAACCTCTCCATCGACAATGGCCAGGGGCAGATCGCCAGCCGCAACACGCGCGTAGGCCTGCAGGGTGACTTCGGCACGTTGTTCATGGGCCACTGGCATACGCCGTACACCGAATCGACCATGGGCTACGACCCCTACTATCCGACCACGGCCGGCTATATGGCGCTGATCGGCAACGGCTCCGCATCGAGCACGGACAACATCGAGGACACCAGTTCGTTCGATCGTCGCCAAAAGAACACCCTGCAATACCGCTCGCCCGCCTGGCAGGGCCTCAGCGGCGCGCTGGCATGGGGACTGCCCGAGGAAAAGACCACGGTGCCCCGCAACCCGGCGCTCTACTCGTTTGCCACCGCCTACGACCGCGGGCCGCTCAATGTGACGCTGGCCTACGAGATCCACCAGCACTACCACGTGGCTGGCCGCAATGACGACGCCATCAAGGCCGGCGTGGCTTACCAGTTCCCCACCACCCGGATCGCGCTGGTCTACGAGCGGCTGCATTACCGCACGGCCACGGGCGACCTGACTCGCAATGGCTACTACACCTCGGTGGTGCAGAAGCTGGGACCCGGTAGCCTGCGGCTGGGCTTTGCGCTGGCGGGCAACGGCACTGGCAATGCCGCCGAGACCATCGGCTTCGTCCGTGCCGGGCCCCAGACCGGCGCCACGCAGCTGACGCTCGGCTACGACTATCCACTGTCGCGGCGCACCGCGCTGTATGCCTACTACAGCCGCATCGACAACAAGCGCCGCGCCGCCTACGACTTCGCCATCAACGGGCTAGGCATCGCGGCGGGCGCAAACCCGCAGACCTTCGCGCTCGGCATGCGCCACAACTTTTGAACACCCTGCGTCCAGCGTGGGAAATCCTTGCGCTCGATGCTCTCGAACAGGTCGCGTTGCGAGCTCTCTGGCTAGGGCGACCTGGTAACGCAGTTAGCCCAAGGTGGGATAGCCAGCGGCACAAGGGCCATCCCCGCCACCGCGGCTATGGCTGCTGCGGCTGCGGTGCCGTCACCGGCAGCGTGAAGCAGAATGCCGCGCCCGGGCCCGCCGGATGCTGCCCCGCCGGCAACGCGGCCCGCGCCGGAGACTCGGCCCAGATGCAGCCGCCATGCGCCTCCACGATCGAGCGGCAGATCGACAGGCCCATGCCCAGGCCTTCGCTGCGGGTGGTATAGAAGGCCTCGAACAGCTTGTCGAGCTGCCCTGCCTCGACGCCCGGGCCGGTATCCTCGACCCGCAGCAATGCCTGGCCGTCGGCCTGCCGCGCCGTGGTGATGCGCAGTTGGCTCTGCCCCTGGCTGCGGGATGACATGGCCTGGATGGCGTTGACCAGCAGGTTGATGATCACCTGCTGCAGCTGGATGCGGTCGCCCGGCACCTGCGGCAGGCCCGCTGCGTATTGCTGGGCAATGGCGATGCCGTGGAACTCGGCCTGGTGCCGGACCATCAACAGGGTCTCGGCCGCCAGTTCGCCAAGGTGGAGCGGCTGCCGGCGGGAGTCGTCCTTGCGCGCCAGCGCACGGATGCGCCGGATCACCTCGCTGGCCCGCAGCCCCTCGGCGATCATGTTCTCCACCGCATGGCGCGCCTCGCCAAGATCCGGCTCGGGGCGGTTGATCCAGCGCAGGCATGCGCCGCCGTAGGTCACGATGCCGGTCAGCGGCTGGTTGACCTCGTGGGCGATCGACGCCGCCAGCTCGCCCAGCGTGGTCACGCGCGACACGTGCGCCAGCTCGGCCTGCACCCGCTGGCGCTCCTGGTTCTGCCGCAGCAGCTCGGCATACAGCCGCGCATTCTCCAGCGAGATGGCGGCCTGGGAAGCCAGCAGGGACAGAAGGTTGATCCGGCGTCCAGTGAACAGCGCGTCGGCCAGGTTGTTCTCCAGGTAGAGCAGCCCCACCAGCTCGCCCTGCTTGACCAGCGCCAGGCAGGCCACCGAGCGCACGCTGCGCAGCTGCACGTCCGGGTCCTGCCCGAACCTGGCATGCGACTTGGCATTGTCGAGCACGAAATCCGAGTGCGTGGCCAGCGCCGCGTCGACGACGGTGCGGGGATAGGCCGCCCCGGCCGGATTGAGATCGACCGCGATACCCGCCCGCTCGGTGCGCGCCAGCGCGGCTAGCCGCAGCGCGCCGTCCTGCCACAGGAACAGCAGCGCGCGCTGCGCGGCGGCCTGCTGCAGCGTGGTGGTCAGCAGCGCCTGGATCAGGCGGTCGAGCTGCATCTCGCCGGCCAGCACCTGCGTGGCCTTGATGGCGGTATCCAGGTCTAGCTGCGCGGCGGGCCCGATGTAGGTGGCGGGCTGGGCGGTGGCCACGTGGCGGCGGTCCGGCGTTGCGCTCACCGAGCCCAGGCCCGAGGCGTCGAGCGCCCGCGCGCACGCCGCGAGCTTGTCCACCTGCCCCTCGGCGCCCCAGCGGCCGTAGGCATCGCTGGCCCTGCGCAGGTAGGCCATGGCCGGCGCCGCCAGATCCTGCTCGAAACAGCAGCGTGCGCACAGTTCGTAGGCCAGGGCTTCGTCATGCAGCAGATCCTGCTCCCGCGCCAGCCGCGCGGCCTGCTCATAGTGCCGCATGGCCTGCAGCGGATCGCGCGCCAGGCGCGCAGCCTCGGCCGCCAGGATGCCCGCGCGCGCGCCGAAGTTGGCGGGATTCTCCCGCGCCCATGCGTTCATCTGGCACTGATGGCGATCGAACGCGGCCATGTCCGTGCCGCCGTCCCCGCCCGGGTGCCGGGTGCGCGGCAGCCACGCCAGCGACAGCGCCGAGAAAAAGTGGTAATCAGCGATCTCGAGGAAGTAAGGCGCGGCCCACAGCATCGGCTCGGCCTTGCCGGCTGCCACCAGCGCGCCGCGGCAATCGTCCACGGCGAAACAGGCCTGCAGCTTGCGGATCCAGTAGCAGCAGGCGGCCACCGCAAGGCGCGGATCGGCCTGCAGCCGCGCCTCGATGTCCTGCGGGCCCGGCGCGCCGGCTTCCAGCACGGCCCAGCCCGGCGCCCTGCCCCGCAGCACCGCCACATACCTGGCCTGCGCGTCCAGGATGTCGACCACGCGCCCCAATCCCAGGGTGCGGGCGAAGGCAAGGCCCATCTCGATCTTCGCCTCCACGCCGGCCAGCGGTTCGCCACAAGCCAGCAGATGGGTCACCAACTGGTTGCGGCTGTAGGCGGCGAAATTGAAATCGCCGCTCTGCCGGCCCTCCTCGAAACTGCGCTCGATCAGCTCCCGCCCGCCACGCACGGGCTGGGTCCAAGGCAACAACAGGGCGCCAAAGCACATGTGGACCTTGGCGCGGAAGCGGCCCATGCCCTCCTGCGCTACCAGCGCCATCCCGATCTTGCCCATGCGGTAGCCCAGTCCGTAGTCGCCCAGGCGCGGCCCGAGCGTCATGCCGAGGTGCACGTAGGCGATGCAGGAGGCCTCGTCGTTGCCGTGTTCGAGGCTGATGATGGCCATCCAGATCGGGATCAGGTCGCGCAGGTTGCGGTCCATGAAGGAGGCGGGCGACATCACCTCGGTCAGCACGCTCAGCGTGGCGCGCCAGGCCGGATCGTGCATGCGCGGCAGGCTGGCCAGCGCCTCGACCGGCCGGCCGCCCAGCAGCACGAGGAAGCGCCGGTATTCCCGCTCCACCTGCCCCTGTGCCTGGGGCTGGAAGTCCAGGCCCATCGTCTGGATGAATGCCAGTCCCACCTGGACGGCACGGTCGGACTGGTCGAGCGCGGTGTGCACGGCCACCCGCAGCCGCGTGATGGCCGCCAGCTCGGACGGCGTGCGCGCCCGCGCGCCCAGGTCCTGCAAGGTGGCCGCGGCGGCGGCCAGCCGGCCGCCGACGAACTCGCACTCCGCGCGCCCCATTGCCAGGGCCAGCGCCAGGGCGTGGTGCCTGTCCCAGGCGCCGTCGGGCAGCAGTCGCTCGCCGGCCGCGAAATAGGCGCTGGCGGCGCCATAGGCCGTGGTCCTCATCGCGCGGTAGCCGGCATCCCGGTTCAGCGCGGCTACCTCGAGACGCTCGCCCCCTCGGCGATCGCATCGGCCGCCCGGTTGAACTGGTCGACTGCCTCGAACAGCGTGCTGCCGGTATCGCGGTCCAGCCGCAGCACCAGCCGGCGCGCAAGCCTCAGGTGCAGGGCGGCGCGATTGGGTGCGGGGATCGCGCCATAGGCCGCCTCCTGGACCCGGTCGTGGGTGAAGTGATAGCCGTCGTCGCCGGGCACCACCAGGCCCGCGCCCATGGCATGCGACAGCAGGCTGGCGATGTCGGCCTCGCTGGCATCCCACGCCTGGGCCGCGGTAGCCGAGGATACCGCGCTGCCCAGGCAGGACAGCGCCGTCAGCAGCGCCTGCGTTTCGCGCGGCAGGCGTTGCAGCTCATCGGTTAGCAGGCCCAGCACGTCCATCTCGGCGATCTCGGCGTCCACGGCCCCGGGGGCGCGTCACGCGGGTCCCGGCGCGTATCGGCCGCGCCCACGCGCAGCAGGTCCGAGCGGTGAAGCACGCGCAGATACTGCAGGAAGAACAGCGGATTGCCGCCCGTCTTCCGGCCGGCCAGTTGGGCGATGGCTTGCGCGCGAGCGCCGCCGCAGCGCAAGGTGTCGGCTACCAGCGCGGTCAGCGCGGGCGCGTCCAGCGGCGTCATCGCCATCTCGCCGCGCAGTGCGCCGTGCTGGCGCAGCGCCGCGAGCCACTCGGCGAGCGCGCCGCCTTCTACGGCATCCGTGCGGCAGGTGCCGATCACCAGCAAGGGCTGCTGCAGCGGGGCCTGGCGCAGCGCGCGGAACACCTCCAGCGATTCGCGGTCGGTCCATTGCAGGTCGTCGAGCACCAGGACCAGCGGCGGCGCCACCGAGCCGAACACGCCGAGCAGGCGGCAGAATGCCTGCAGGAAACGCGTCTTCGCCTGGCCGGTGTTTGCATCGCCGGCGCGCGGGCGGTGCGGCAGCCAGGCCTCGAAGGCCGGCGCCAGTGCGATGAACATCTCCGCGTCGTCGCCGATCGCCGCGGCCATCGCCGCGGCCCAGCCCTGCTGGCGCGCGCTGGGCGAGCCACTGGCCTGCCTGGCGAGATCGGCGCAGATCTCCGCCACGGCCGCCAGCGGCATACCCCGCTGGTGCTGCTGCGCCTTGGCGCGCGCCACCACCCCGCCAGCTGCTTCCAGCGATCTGCAGAAGGCCTCGGCCAGCGCGGATTTGCCGCTGCCGGCGCAGCCGGTGACCAGCACATAGGACGCCGCGGGCGCTGGTCCACGCTGCTCCGTGGCCTCACGATGCAGCCGGCGCAATTCGTCCAGGGCGCGCGCGCGGCCGTAGAGCCAGGCCGGCGAGGCAAAGCCGGACAGGTCCGCGCGGGCGCCATCCGGCAGCGCATCCAGGCTGCTCCGGGCCTGCCAGGTAGCGAGGCAACGGCGCAGTTCGGCAGCCAGCGCGGCGGCGCTTGGGTAGCGCTCCTCGGGGGCCTTGGCCAGCAAGCGCATCACCATGGCCGAAAGTACCGCCGGTATGCCAGCGTTGCGTTCGGTGAGCACCACCGGCTCGCGCGCTAGATGGCTGTGCACCCAGGCGACCGGCTCGCTGGCCTCCAGCGGCAGCGCCCCGGTCAGCATCTGGTAGAAGGTCACGCCCAGCGCATAGAGGTCGGCGCGCAGGTCGACCGCGGACTCGCCGCGGCCGGCCTGTTCCGGCGCCATATACGCGAGGGTTCCCGCCAGCATCGGAGATGCCCCCGGTGCGCGGCACCGGGCGAGGCAACGGCGGCAATGCCGAAGCCCGCGATCCAGGCGCGCTGCCGGTCCGGCGCCACTAGCAGGTGGGCGGGCTTGATGTCCAGGTGGACCACACCCGCGTCGTGCATGGCCGCCATCGCCTCGGCCACCGCGATGGCAATGTCGAGGAAGGCGTCCGTTTGCAACGGCTCGCCCAGCGACAGTGCCAGCGGCAAGCCGCCCTGGTCCGCGGCCACCAGCGCCGGCCGGCCATCGTAGCGGGTCAGGGCAACCGGCACCACTGCCCACTCGGGGCGCAGCAGGTGCTGCAAGGCGTACTCGTGTTCCAGGCGCCGTTGCACCGCGCTCGCATTGGCGGCCGAACCCGCCAGCGAGACCAGCACAGGCGAACAGCCGGAGGCGGTTCCTCGCAGCAAAGCGATTTCACCGTCCAGCAGATACTCGAGCTGGTAGTGGCGCAACGGATTCATCGAACCTTGGTGGGCATCATCGAAGCTGGGAGCGCTCTGGCGCAGGCGAGACGGCGCATGGGAGTATATCGCGCGGACCCGGCCAGTCCGGCGCGCAAGAAGGCGTCGGCAGGAACGGCCATCTAATACCTTGGTATTAGCCGCGGCGGCCCAGGCGCCGGCGGGATCGGACCAATACCACCGTATGATTCCATGGAACGCCCTGGCGCGTTATCCTCGAAGCAATCGATGGGAGCCTCTTGCCAGCTTCGTCATCGCTCATGACAACCAAGGAACACCGTGTGACAGCTACCCCGGTGATCGCCATCGTCGACGACGATGCTTCTGTCCGACAAGCCCTGGGAAGCCTGCTCCGCTCCTTCGACATGGTTGTCGAGCTCTACGCAAGCGGGAACGACCTGCTGCAATCCCGTGCCCTCGATGCCATCTCGTGCCTGGTCACCGACGTGCAGATGCCCGAGATGAACGGCTTCGCGCTATGCGAGGCCTTGCGCATGCGCGGACTGTCCATCCCCGTCGTCTTCATGACGGCGTTCCCCGAGGAAAACTACCGGCAACGCGCCGAGGCGATCGGCGCCATCTGCTTTCTCAGCAAGCCGTTCATGGACCCCGAGATCATCCAATGCATCGAGAATGCCCTCGCGCACGGCGGGGCCAAGACCCCGCGCCAAAGGCGCTGACGCTGTCCGACAGCGCGTTGACCCGGGCGCACGGCATGCGCCACGAACGGTTGGCCCTGGGGCTGGCCGGCTTCTTTGCCGCCGCCTCGATCCGCGCGGCCGACACGCTGCTGCCGGCGTTGTCGCGCGACTTCGGCATATCCGCGGGCATGACCGGGGTGGCGGTGACCAGCTTCATGCTGGCGTATGCCGCCTTCCAGCTGATCTACGGGCCGCTGGCCGAGCGCCACGGCAAGCTGCGTGTGATCGCGGTCGCGCTGCTAGCCTGTGCGGCGGCCAATTTCAGCCAGTCGCTGGCGCCGAGCTTCCCGTGGCTGGTGGTATTGCGCGCCATGGCCGGCGCGGCGGCGGCCGGCGTGGTGCCGATCTGCCTGGCGCGCCTGGGCGATACCGAGCCACTGGCCTCGCGCCAGGGCCTGCTCGCGCGCTACTCGGTGGCTACCATCTGCGGGCTGATGACGGGCCAGTGGCTGTCCGGTCTGATTGCCGACACGCTGGGCTGGCGCGCCGCCTTCGTGCTGCTGGCCGCGGGCTTTGCCGGCGTGGCCGCCGTGGTGGCCAGGCTGGCCCGCCACGACGACACGCCGGTCCGCTGGCGGCAGGCCAGCCCCGATCAGCGCCCCAAGGCCACCGCCCTGCTCCAATCCGCCTGGGTGCGCCGGGTGCTTGGCATGACGCTGCTGCTGGGCTTTCTGTGCCCGAGCGTGTTCGCCTTCGTGGCGACCTACCTGAAGTTCCACTTCGGCTTGTCGCTGGCGGCGGCCGGTGCCATCACGGCCATGCACGGCGTCGGCGGGCTGCTGTACGCCGGCCTCGCGCCGGCGCTGATCCACCGGATGGGACGCCGGCGCCTGGGGTGGGTGTCGGTCGCGCTGCTGGGCGCGGGCATGGCCTGCATCGCACTCGGGCAACACTGGCTGTGGATCGCGGCCGGCTGCCTGGCCGGCGGCTGCGGCTACTACATCGTGCTGAACGCCATGCAGACCACCGCCACGCAGATGGCCCCCACGCAGCGGGCCAACGCCGTCGCCCTGTTCGCGTTCTGCCTGTTCGCGGGCCAGGGCCTGGGCGTGCTGCTCGCCGCGCGGCTGGTGGACACGGCCGGCATCCCGACCCTGTTCGGCATCGGCGCGGTCCTGGTGGTGTTGCTGGTGCTGGAGATATCCAGGCAGTTGCAGCGGCGCCCGGAGGCCGCCCTGACCTGAGCCACCGTCAGTCCGGCACAGATGCTCCAGCCGCGACTCCACCAGGAGCCAGAAGCACCCGCAGGCGTGGCCGGCGGCGATGCCACCGCTCAATGAGCGCATTGTGCGAACTCCGTCACTGTCCGTCTACCCATACCATCGGACAATGGCGCCCCGCGCGGGCGCAGCCTATGATCGAGCACCGAACCGGTCCAACCCTCGATTGCCTTGCGGCCCCGTCACCGAATGATCCTGTCCGTGCCGACACCCGCCACCGGGCACGCCTGCCTGCTCCGTAGCGGCAGCGCGCACCGCCGCCGGCCTGGCGCGCCTCCCTCGCCCGGGGCGCGGCGCGATGAGCGCCGGCTACTTTCCCGCCCGCTCCGATGCGCAGCCCGGCAGCGAGCGGTCCGTGGTGACACTGTCGGACTTCCTTTTCACCTCCGTCAAGCAGGACGGCATCCTGGCGCTCTCGCGCGGCCGCCACCAGCGTGTTGCGCAGACCATCCTGCTGGCGCATGCCGCCACCGCGCATGCCGAGGGCGAGGCGGAGCGCCAGCTCAACCACGAGTTTGGACTGCGCGACCTGCTCGACGGCGCCTGGGCCCTCAAGCCGCGCACCAGCGTGCGCCGCCACGCCGGCGTGGCGCTGGTCTACGACGACCTGGACGCCACGCCGCTGTCGCTGCTGCCGCCCGGGCCGCAGCCGGTGGCGCGGCTGCTGTCCATTGCCGTCGGCGCCGCCAGCGCGCTGCGCAGCCTGCACGAAACCGGGCTGGTCCACCAGGCGATCATGCCGTCCAACCTGTTCGTCGACGATACCGGGCACTGCCGCATTGGCGGGTTCGGCCTGGCGACACGGCAGCAATGCGAGATCGCCGACACGCTGCCCCCGCACCTCTACCTGGCCGGCGAGGCGCCCGCCTACATGTCTCCCGAACACACCGGCAGGACACGCCACGGCCGGGACGCGCGCAGCGACCTCTATTCGCTGGGCGTGACGCTGTACCAGCTCGTCACCGGCCACCTGCCCTTCGTGGCGCGGGACCCCGGCGATCTCGGCGAGTGGGCGCATTGCCACATCGCCAGCGAACCGGTCCCGCCCCATGTGCAGGCCGCCGCCGTGCCCGAGGCGCTGTCGCTGCTGATCCTCAAGCTGCTGGCCAAGCGCCCCGCGCGCCGCTACCAATCGGCCGCGGGGCTCGAAGCGGACCTGAGGCGATGCCGCGCACTTTGGGATACGCTGGGCTGCATCGCCCCTTTGAGCTGGGCACGCACGACCGGCCCGTGGAGCTGGAGCTGCCCGGCCGCCTGTATGCCCGCGACGCGGAGCTGGCGAGGCTGCAATCCGCCTTCGACTATGTGGCCATGAGCGGCAACCACGCGCTTGCCGTGGTCACCGGCACTTCGGGCATCGGCAAGTCGGCGTTGCTGGAAACCTTCCTGCAGGGATTGCGGCAGCGCCCCGCCTGTTGCGCGGCCGGCAAGGCCGACCAGTTCCGGCGTGACGTGCCCTACGCCGCGCTGGCGGAGGCCTTCCAGGGATTGGTGCTGGAGATACTGGGGCAGCCCGACGCCGCCGTACGCGACTGGCAGCAGCAGGTGTCGCAGGCACTGGGCCTCTATGGGCAACTGGCCGTCAACATGATCCCGGCACTGGAGCTGCTGGCCGGCAGGCTGCCGCCAGTGGCCGCCTCGGCGGGCCCCGAGGCGCAAGAGCACTTCCACATGGCGATGCACAACCTGGTGAACGCCTTCGCCCGCTGCGATCGCCCGCTGGTGTTGCTGGTCGACGATCTGCAATGGCTGGACGCCCCTTCGCTGAGCCTGCTCGAACACCTGCTGGCCAGCCCCTCGCCGCTGCCGCTGCTGCTGGTCACAAGCTCCCGCGAAGCCACCGCGGAACCGGGCCGGCAGGTGCCCACGGGCACACCGGAACCGACGCACGCCAGGCTGCGCCGCAAGGCCGCCCGGGTGTACGAGGTGGCACTGGCCGAGCTCGACGTCAACGCCGTGACCACCCTGGTGGCCGACGCCCTGCGCGCGCGGCGACGCGACCTGCAGGGGCTGGCCGCGCTGATCCACGCCAAGACGCTGGGCAACCCCTTCTTCGTCGGCCAGTTCCTCAAGACCATGGTGGACGACCGCCTGATCGTGCATCGCCCCGACGATGCCAGCTGGCACTACGACCTCGAAGGCATCCGCCGGCGCGGCTACACCGACAACGTCGCCGACATGGTGCTGCAGCGGCTCGAACGCCTGCCCGCGCGCACGCGCACGCTGCTGGGTGGCATGGCCTGCCTGGGCCGGCACTCCGACATCGCCCTGCTGTGCGCGATCTACGGCATCGACGCGCGCGCGCTGCACGCGGTGCTGGTCCCGGCGCACGCCATCGACGCGGTGCACCAGGAAGAGCAGCGCTACGCCTTCTTCCATGACCGTGTGCAGGAGGCCGCCCACGGCTTGCTGTCGCCGGCCGAGCGCAAGCGCATCTACCTGAGCGCCGGCCGCCTGCTCGCCAGGGCCGCGCAGGCGGACGACCGCGACGAGCCCTGTTCCACGCCACCGAACTGTTCGCGCAGGTGGCCGAGCTGGTGGCCGACGCCGGCGAGGCCATCGATGTCGCGCGGCTGAGCCTGCAGGCCGCGCGCCGGGCCAAGCGCGCCATCGCCTATGCCTCCGCCGTGGCCTACCTGGACAGCGGGCTTTCGTTCCTGCGCGCGGCGGCAGCATCCGGCAGCGAAGACCCTGCGCCGCTGATGTTCGCGCTGATGCAGGAACAGGCGGAATGCGAATTCCTGCTCGGCAACCTGGCGCGCGCGCTGGATCTGGCGCTGCGCCTCCTGGCGATGCCCGCCACGGCGCCGCAGCGTGCCGCCATCCACCAGCTCAAGGCAGAGATCCACACGCGCCGCTCCGAGAACGCGCTGGCGGTGGAAACCGCGGTGGCCGGCCTGCAAGCCTTCGGCATCCGGCTGGCGGCGCATCCGCCAGCCTCGGCCTGCGACACCGCCTATCTCGACATCCGCGCCCGCCTGGCAGGCAGCGCGCTGGAAGCGCTGCTCGACCTGCCGCCGATGTCCAACCCCGACATCGAGGCAGCCATGGCGCTGCTGTCGGCGCTGTCGGCCCCGGCCAGCTTCACCGACGAGCATTTATTCTTCCTTCACTTGTGCGAGATGCTGCGGCTGACCCTGGAGCACGGCATGACTGGTGCGTCCACCGCCGCGCTCAGCTGGTTCGGCGTGCTGGTGGGGCACCGTTTCGAGGACTACCAGGAAGGGTTCCGCTACGGGCATCTGGCCCGTGAGCTGGTCTCCCGCCACGGCTACCTGGCCTACGAGGCCAAGACGCTGCTGCCGCTGGACCAGCTCAGCGTGTGGACCCATCCACTGTCGTTCTCGATCGACTGCGCCCGCGCGGGCTTTTCCGCGGGCGTCGCCAACGGCGATATCACCACCGCCTGCTTCGAGTGCTGTCATCAGGTGACCAACCTGCTCACGCGCGGCGATACGCTGGACAAAGTCTTGGCCGAAGTGCAGCGCGGCCTCGACTTCGTGCGCCGCGCCGGCTTTCAGGATGTCGAGGAAATCCTGCTGCTGCAGCAGCATTTCGTCAACGGACTGCGCCAGCCCAACTTTCCCCTGCAGCCTGCGGCGCCGGCCTTGCTGGACGATCTCGGGCCCGGCCGGGCGCCGTCGCGCGAGCGGATGTCGACGCTGGATTTCTGGCACTGGGTCTACCTGGCCACGACCCGCTACATGGCGGGCAACCATGACGCCGCCGCAGCCTGCCAGGAGCGCGCCGCGGCACTGGCGTGGTCGGCGCCCGGCCACATTCACCTGCTGGACTTCCATCTCTACAGCGCCCTGACGCTCGCGGCCACCGCGCAGCCCGGCGCGCCGCAATACGCGGCACAGCGCGAACGGCTGCTGGCGCACAGCCAGAAGATCGACGGCTGGGCCGCCGCCAATCCCGCGACGTTCGCCGACAAGTCGCTGCTGGTCCAGGCCGAGATCGCCAGGCTGGAGGGCGACACCCTGGCCGCGCTGTCGCTGTTCGAGAAGGCGATCTGGCGTGCCGACGAGCAAGGCTTCGTCCAGTACTCCGCCCTCGCCCACGAGTTGGCGGCCAGCCTGTGCGCCGGCAGCAGCTTCCAGACCGCCGCGCAGGCGCATGCCCGGGCGGCGCGCGACGGCTACCGGCGCTGGGGCGCCACCGGCAAGGTGGCGCAGCTGGAATCGCTGCACGCGGGCCTGGCGGACAGGAGCCAGCAGAACGCCTATGCGCTGGCGGGCAGCCTGCAGATCCGTGACGTGGAGAGCGTGATCCGCTCCGCGCGCGCGCTGACCGAGGAGATCCGCCTGGACAAGCTGGTGGACACCCTGATGACCATCGCGCTGGAACATGCCGCCGCCCAGCGCGGCCTGCTGATCCGGCTACACGGCAAGACGCCGATCATCGAGGCGCGCGCCCACACCACGTCCAGCGGCATCCTCGTCGAGCTGGCGCAGGACGCGCCCGGGCCCGACGACCTGCCCATCTCCATGCTGAACACCGTGATCCGCACCGGCCAGCGCATCATCGTTGGCGATGCGAGCGGCCCCAACCCCTTCGCCATCGACAGCTACTTCCACCAGCAGGCGCACGGTTCGGCGATGTGCATCCCGATGCTCAAGCGCAACGAGCTGATCGGCGTGCTCTACCTGGAGAACCGGCTGATCCGAGACAGCTTCACCGTGGCACACACCAGGGTGCTGGAACTGCTCGCCGCGCAGGCCGCCATCTCGCTCGAGACCGCCCGTCTCTATGACGATTTGCTCGCGGAGAATGCACGGCGCCAACGCGTGGAACGGGCACTGCGCGCGAGCGAGGCGTCGCTGGTGATGGGCGAACGCATGAGCCACACCGGCAGTTGGCGCTGGGACCTGCGCCGGAACGTGTTCACCTGCTCGGAGGAGCTGTGCCGCATCTTTGAGTTCGATGCGGCGCAGTCCGTGTTCCTGCTGGAGGATTTTGCCGCGCGCATCCATCCGGACGACCGCGCGGTGGTGCTGGAGATGGTCGATCTGCACGTGGCGGAAGAACGCCCGATCCGCGTGGAATATCGCGTCGTCAGGAGCGATGGCGAGATCCGGTATCTCGCTTCGATCGGCAAGCCGCTGTCCGTCGACGGCGATGCGCTGGACTACGTCGGGACCGTGACCGACGTCACCATGCGCCGGCAGGGCGAGGACGCGCTGCGCAATGCCCAGGCCGACCTGGCACGGGTGGCCCGCGCGACCACGGTAGGCCAGCTCACCGCCTCCATCGCGCACGAGATCAACCAGCCGCTGATGTCCATCGTCTCCAATGCCGGCGCCAGCCTGCGCTGGCTCGACCGAGCGCAGCCCGAGATCGGCAACGCCCGCGAGGGCCTGGTTGCCATCGCCAGCGAAGGCCAGCGCGCCGGGGACATGATCCGCAGCCTGCAGGCGCTGACGCGCAATGCCGCGCCGGTGCTGGCGGCGGTCGACATGCACGAGGCGATCCGGCACATCCTGGCCATCGCGCGCAGCGAAATCGAGCGGCGCCAGGTGTCGCTGCAGCTGGCCATGGATGCCCCGTCGTCGCGGGTGTTCGGCGATGGCGTGCAGCTCCAGCAGGTGCTGCTGAACCTTGTGATCAATGCCGTGGAGGCGATGAGCGAGGTCACCGACCGCCTGCGCATGCTGCGTGTCGCCTCCGACATTGTCGAAGGCGTCTACCTGCAGGTCAGCGTGGAGGACACCGGCATTGGCTTGAGCAACGACGCCATCAAGCACGCCTTCGAACCGTTCTACACCACCAAGATCAACGGCATGGGCATGGGGCTGGCCATCTGCCGCTCCATCGTCGAGGCCCACAATGGCCGCCTGTACGCCGCGCCCCGCCTGCCGCACGGGTGCGTGTTCGCCTTCATCATTCCGCTGTATGCCGGAGCCGGCGGCTGACCAGGCCGCGGCATCCGAAGCGCGGCGCCCGTGTCAGCCAGAGGCTGGACGGCGTCAGCAGCCGGCCCTGCGGCGCCAGTTGCCAGGCGAAACGCCAAGCGCCCGCGAGAACACGTGGGTGAAATGGCTCTGGTCGGAGAAGCCACAGGCGATCGCCACCTGCGCCAATGGCAGCGCCGTGTCGCGCAGCAATGCGCGGGCGCGCTCCAGACGCAGCGCCACCAGCCATTGATAGGGGCCTGCCCGGTGGTATCGCGGAAGGCGCGGGTGAAATGGCTGCGCGACAGCCTGCAGGCATCCGCGATGTCCGCGATGGACAGGTCGCCGTCGATCTGCGCGGCCAGCATCTCCTTGGCCTTCGCCAGGCTGCTTTGCGACAGCAAGCGGTTGGTCTTGGCCGTGGTGACCCTGGCATGGCCATACTGCTCGACCAGATAGGTGCCGATGGCGAATCCCAACTGGTCGACGAACAGTCGGCTGGCGTTGTCGGGCCGGCTGAGCGCCGGCACCGCCGCCTGCGCCAGATGCGCCAGCACCTGGTCCCGCTCGCCCGCCGCGCCGCGCAGCCCCGGATGCGCGAACGGCCTAGTTCCGCGCTGGTGCGTTCGATGAAGGCGCGAGAAATATCCAGCAGGATGAAATCGAAAGGGCCATAGAAATCGGCCTTGTAGTCCTCGCCGAAATTCCGTATGTAGATGGAGCTGCACTCGAAGTCATGGCTGGTCGTGCAGTGTTCATGGAAGATCCGGCGGCGATGTCCCGTGGACAGTGAAATCCCCACCAGGAACCCGCGATCCGATGCCAAGGTCGACACCTGGCTGGCATTGCCGCTGGCCGAGGTCTTGCGATAGAACTGGATCTCGGTGCCGGCGAGCGTCTGATCGTTGCGCAGCGTCGCCGCCGCGCAACCGAATGCGTCGGTCGTGCCGGAGGCGGCGAGTGGAGTGGGGGCGCCTGCGTTTGCGGACATAGTTTTTTGCGTGAATAAACCTGCAAACTGGCAATCGCCTTGCGGGCTGCGGGCTGCGGGCTGCGGGCTGCGGGCTGCGGGCTGCGGGCTGCGGGCTGCGGGCTGCGGGCTGCGGGCTGCGGGCTGCGCCAAGAATATCAGAGCCATGCCGCGTACATGTGAATACATGCACGCCGGCATGCACAAACGTACCGGCCGTTCGTCGCGCGGATTCTCCCTGTGCCTTGCCATGCACTTGCATGGATGCGCGCGCCGCCGTGCGATTCGGAACAAAGCGGGCAGACACACAGGCCTGGCGGCCCGCAACATCGTGCCGGCACACCGCCCTCTCATACTTTGGTTTGACCGCCCCAGACGACTCGCTGATTGTTGCTTGTCGGCACGGCTCCTACTATGCGACCTGAGCACAGTGCCTTCCCGCCGGCTGCCAAAGGTCCCGATGCAAGGGATGCGCCGCGGGCCTCCATCGTCTCAAGGACTCCCGCAATGAAATGGCATCTCTTCCCGGCAGGGCAAGCATGAAACGCCGGCCCGTCCTTCTCGCCGCAGCAGGGGCGGCTGCCGTTGCCGTGGTGGCTGCCGCCTGCATCATGTGGGAGCCGGCCATCGCGCCGATCCCCACGCCCGCGCCCGCTTCCTTCGACCGGGCGCTGACGCTGGAGGGCGCCCGCGTGGTCGCGCTCGGCGACTGCGCGGTGTGCCATACGGCCAAGGGCGGCCAGCCCTTCGCCGGCGGCCTGCCACTGGTCACGCCGTTCGGCACCATCTACTCGACCAACATCACGCCTGATGCGCAAACCGGCATCGGCAACTGGTCGCTGGACGCCTTCACGCGCGCCATGCGGCGCGGCATAGCGCGCGACGGCCACCAGCTCTATCCGGCGTTTCCATACATCCACTTCAGCCGGATGTCGGACCGCGAGATCGAGGCGGCCTACGCCTACCTGATGCGGCGCGAGCCCGTGACTGCCAAGCCGCCCGCCAACGCACTGATCTTCCCGCTCAACTTCCGGCCTCCGGTCGCCTTCTGGAACGTGCTGTTCCTGCGGCCCGGCGAAGCGCAACGCGATCCCACGCAGGACGAAGCCTGGAACCGCGGCCGCCTACTGGTGGACGGACTTGGCCACTGCGCCGCCTGCCACTCGCCGCTCAATGCGATCGGCGGGGAAAAACTGGGCCGCGCCTTCGACGGCGGCGTGGTGGACAACTGGGAAGCGCCGCCGCTGAACCGCTTGGCGAGCGGGCCGGTGCCTTGGACCAAGGCGCAGCTAAGCGCATACCTGCGCACCGGCATGTCCGCGGCGCATGGCGCGGCAGCCGGGCCGATGCTGCCAGTCACGCTCGAACTGGCCACGGTGCCGGAGGCGGACGTCGATGCCATTGCGACCTACCTGATGTCGCTGCAGAAGCCGGCACCCGCGCCCGCCGTGGTACCGGTCTCGGCGGCCGTGGCCGACCAGTCCGCCATCGCGCGCGGCGCGACGCTCTTCACCGGGGCGTGCGCCGCCTGCCACGGCACCGGTTCGCCGATGCAGAGCGTGGGTGCCCGCCCCAGCCTCGCCACCAGTTCCGCGGTCAACGCGAGCACGCCGCGCAACGCCATCCAGATGATGCTGCAGGGCGTGGCGTGGAACGGCGAGGACGCCATTCACTACATGCCTGCGTTCGCGCAGGCCTTCGACGACCAGCAGCTTGCCGACCTGGCGGCCTACCTGCGCGCCACCTACTCCCGGCAGCCGCCGTGGACCGGCGTGCAGGACACCATGGCTAACCTCAGGAAAGGGGACGACGCGAGATGATCAAGCTCACCGTCAACGGCGCGAGCCACCAGCTGGACATCGATCCGTCCATGCCGCTGCTCTACGCCCTGCGCGACGAACTGCACCTGCACGGCGCCAAGTTCGGCTGCGGCCTGGGCCAGTGCGGCGCCTGCACCGTCATCGTCGGCGACCGCCCGGTGTTTTCGTGCCTGATGCCGGTGGCATCGATCGGCACCCGGCCGGTGCGCACCATCGAGAGCCTGGGTACCGCCGACAGCCCGGGTCCCTTGCAGAAGGCGTTCATCGACCACCAGGCGGCGCAGTGCGGCTACTGCATCGCCGGCATGATCATGCGCGCGCAGGCCCTGCTGGAGGTCAACGCGCATCCCAGCGAGGCCGAGCTGCGCGCGCACATGGAACCCAACCTGTGCCGGTGCGGCACCCATATGCGCATCCTGGCGGCCATCCGCGCCGTGGCCGGCACGCCCGGCGCCGTGCGCCCGGGCGGGGTCAAGGCCGAAGGCAACAAGGAGGGGCGCGATGAGCGGCCATGACGACCACATCGACCCGGGCCGCCGCGCCTTCCTGGTCTCGGGCTCGCTGGTGGTGGGCTTCACGCTGCTGCCGGGCCGCAAGGCCAACGCGCAGATGGTGCTGGCCGACGAGGGCGCGGCCGTGCAGGTCGCGCGGCAGTACCAGGCGCTGGCGGGGAGCCTGAAGACCAACCCCTATCTCGACGCCTGGATCAGGATCGCACCCGACAACCAGGTCACGGTGTACACCGGCAAGGTCGAGCTGGGCACCGGTGTGCGCACCGCGCTGCTGCAGGTGGCGGCCGAGGAACTGCAGATGGCGCCCGCGCTGATCACCTTCCTGAGCGCCGATACCGGCCGTTCGCCGGACGAAGGGCTGACCGCCGGCAGCCACACCATGGCCGACAGCGGCAGCGCCCTGCTCAACGCAGCGGCCCAGGTGCGCGGGCTGCTGACAGATGCGGCCGCGCGGCAGTTGCGTGTCGATGCGGCGTCGCTGTCGGTCGGCAACGCACGCATCACCGCCCCCGACGGGCGCTCGCTCTCGTTCGGCGAACTGCTGCCCGCGGTGAACCTGCACCGCGCGGCGACGCCCGCCTCGCCGCTGCGCGACCCGAAGTCGTTCTCCGTGATCGGCACGCCGATGGCTCGGCTGGACATTCCCGGCAAGGTCACCGGCAAGCCGAGCTATGTCCAGGACCTGGCCATGCCGGGCATGGTGCATGCGCGCGTGGTGCTGCCGCCTGCCTATGACGCCGCCCTGCTGTCGGTCGACGAGACCGCGGTCAAGTCCATGCCCGGCGTGATCGCCGTCGTGCGCGACGGCAACCTGCTCGCCGTGGTGGCAAGGGGGAATGGCAGGCGGTGCGGGCACAGCGCGCGCTTGGCGCCGCCTGCCGCTGGGGCAAGGGCGCGCGCTGCCCCGCCCCGCCGACGTGATCGCGCAGCTCAAGCAGATCTCCACGCAGCGCATCGAGATCGCCAATACCGGGGGCGCTGTGCCGGCAGGCGCCAGGACGCTGACCGCCACCTACTCCAAGCATTACCTGATGCACGGATCGATCGGCCCCTCGTGCGCCGTCGCGCAGATGCAGGACGGCGTGCTGACCGTATGGACCCACTCCCAGGGCGTCTACCCGCTGCGCGACGGCCTGGCCGAGATGCTGTCGATGCCCAAGGACAAGCTACGCTGCATCCACGTGGAAGGCTCGGGCTGCTACGGGCACAACGGCGCCGACGACGCCGCTGCGCACGCCGCCTATCTGGCCCGCGCCCTGCCCGGGCAGCCGGTGCGCGTGCAATGGATGCGCGACCAGGAGAACCTGTGGGACCACTTCACGCCGGCCATGGTCACCGAGGTCAAGGCCTCGCTCGATGCCAGCGGCCATATCGTCGACTGGGACTATGCGCTGTGGAGCAGCTCGCATAACGAGCGCGTGGTCAACGCGGGCCGGCTGCTGCCCGCCACGCAGCTGGCCAGGCCATTCGTTCCCGCGCCCTCGGTCCCGATGCTGCAGCCCGAGGGCGGCGGCGACCGCAACGCGATTCCGCTCTACAGGCTTCCTGCCTCGCGCATCGTCAACCATTTCTCGCCGACCATGCCGCTGCGCACCTCGGCGATGCGCTCGCTGGGCGCGCACCTGAACATCTTCTCGATCGAGAGCTTCATGGACGAGCTGGCCGCCGCGGCCAACACCGACCCCGTCGCCTTCCGGCTGCGGCATCTGGAAGACCCGCGTGCGCGCGACGTGATCCAGCTTGCCGCCGCCAGGTTCGGCTGGCCCCGGCGCGGCCGCAAGCCCGGCCGCGGCGTCGGCTTCGCGTTCGCCAGGTACAAGAACCTGATGGGCTATATGGCGATCGCGCTGGAGATCTCGGTGGTGCGCGACACGGGCCTGGTGCGTCTCGAGCATGCGGAGGTGGCCGTCGATTGCGGGCAGATCGTCAATCCGGATGGCGTGCGCAACCAGATCGAGGGCGGCATCCTGCAGTCCGCGAGCTGGACGCTGTACGAGCAGCTGCGCTTTGACACCGGCGGCATCGGCAGCTTCGATTGGAGCGCCTATCCGATCATGCGCTTCTCCGCCGTGCCCACCACCATCAACGTGCACCTGATCGACCGCCCCGGCACGCCGTTCCTGGGCGTTGCCGAAGCGGCCATGGGGCCCACCGCGGGCGCCATCGGCAATGCCCTGTTCGATGCCACCGGCAAACGCCTGCGCGACATGCCGCTGGGCGGCGAGCGGCTGCGCAGGGAAATCGCGCCGTAGCGCGCAGCGTGCCATGTCCCGGGCGCTAACCGGTGCCCGCCCCCTGAACCTCAACGCCATCACCATCATGCCCACCATGCCCACGTCCAGACCTTACCGCGCCGTCGTGATCGGCGGCTCGCTCGGCGGGCTCTTTACCGCCATCTGCCTGCGCGCCATCGGCTGGAATGTCGATGTCTTCGAGCGCTCGCCGCAGCAACTCGACAGCCGCGGCGGCGGGCTCGTGCTGCAGCCCGGCGTGCTCGACGCGCTGGACTTCGCGGGGGTGGCGCACTCGCCCGGCTTCGGCGTGCCGTCGAAGGACCGCATCTTCCTGGACCGCGAGGGTGTGGTTCGCCGCATCTACATGCCGCAGACACAGATCGCCTGGAACGGACTCTATGCCCTGATGAAAGGCGCGCTCGATCCGAGCATGATCCATGCCGGCGAGGAACTGGTCGCACTGGCCCACGAGGCCGATCATATGACGGCCCGCTTTGCCTCCGGCCGCACCGAGCGCGCGGATCTGCTGATCGGCGCCGACGGACCGTTGTCCACGGTGCGGCAAGCGTTGCTGCCCGGCGATGCGCCCACCTATGCCGGCTATGTCGCCTGGCGCGGCGTGCTGCCCGAGGCTGCGCTGGGCACGCAGGCCAAGTCGCTGCTGGTCGATGCCTTTGCCTTCCAGGACGGCCCGGGACACCAGATGCTGACCTACCTGATTCCCGGCGAGGACGGGTCGGTCCTGCGCAACGAACGGCGCCTGAACTGGGTCTGGTACCGCGCGCTGCCCGCCGGAGGACCGCTGGCGACCGTGCTGCTGGACCGCCATGGTCGCCAGCACACGCATTCGCTGCCCCCGGGCGCGGTCAAGGATGCCGATGCCCAGGCGCTGCAGCTTGCGGCGGCGGACAGCCTCGCGCCGGTGTTCGCGGCGCTGGTCGCATCGACCCCCGATCCCTTCCTGCAGCTGATCCAGGATTACGCGGCGCCGCGCATGCGCTTCGGCCGCACCGTGCTGCTCGGCGACGCCGCCTTCGTGGCGCGTCCGCATACCGGCGCAGGCGCGGGCAAGGCGGCAGCCAATGCCGTGGCCCTGGCGCGCGCGCTGCAGGCCACCGGGAACCGCATCGACGACGCGCTCGCGCTATGGGATCGAAGCCAGTGGGCCGCGGACAAGCGCCTGGCCCAGTGGGGCATCTCGCTGGGCAGGCGCATCATGGGCGTGGTGCAGCCTGCCTAGCCGGTTCGGCAACGCGGCTCAGCGCGCCGGCACCGGCGCGAGCGACGCGTGGGGCGCGGCGGTGCGCTGGGCGGCCTTGTGCACCATGGTGTAGGCGTAGTCCACGCCCATGCCGTAGGCGCCCGAGTGTTCCTTGACCAGTTTCATCACCGCGTCGTAGGTGTCGCGGTGGGCCCAGTCGCGCTGCCATTCGAGCAGCACCTGCTGCCAGGTCACCGGCACCACGCCGGCCTGCACCATGCGCTGCATGGCGTAGTCGTGCGCTTCCTTGCTGGTGCCACCCGAGGCATCGGCCACCATGTAGATCTCGTAGTCGCTGTCGTGCATCGCGGACAGCGCGAAGGTGGTGTTGCAGACCTCGGTCCACAGACCGGCCACGATGATCTTCTTGCGGCCGTTGGCGGCCAGCGCGTCCCGCACCTTCTGGTCGTCCCACGAATTCATCGAGGTGCGCTCCAGCGTCGGCTGGTCGGGGAACACGTCAAGCAACTCGGGGTAGGTATAGCCCGAGAAGGAGTCCGACTCGACCGTGGTGATGGTGGTCGGGATGCCGAAGATGCGGGCGGCCTTGGCCAGGCCCACAGCGTTGTTCTTCATCGCCTGGCGGTCCATCGACTGCACGCCGAAGGCCATCTGCGGCTGGTGGTCGATGAAGATCAGCTGGCTGTTTTGCGGGGTCAGCACTTCGAGTTTCGAATTGGACATGATCTGCGCTCTCTCGTTGAAATTGGTTGAACTTCATGGGGCAGGGTTTTTTGTTTCCGTGCCGTCCATGGACTGAACTATACGAGAGCAACCCACGTGTGAACCAATCAATTCATGGATGCACTATTCAAATATTTTGATGATTGATTCTCCCCAAAGAAACGGAGATGGCCCTCGCAGGCAACGGCCTTCTTCCCATCTGCAGCGGGCTGCCTCCTACGTTCGTATAGCTCTGCCATCCCAATGCAGTACCGCGCCTGCACGGATGGACAACTGCGTGCGGCGTGGAGCGCGTCATAAGATGTCTTCACGGCCGGCGTCCGCACGCCAGCCCTCATCCGCGCGACAGGGTCCGGCTGCCCCCCCCCGCGTGCCTCCCCTTCCAGCGGAGCCGCCATGAACAAGAACGAAAGCCTGTTGCTGTTGTCGGGGTGGATCGCCCCATCCGGGAGGAACGCCAATGGCGCTGCGCGCCCCGGGCGAGTCAAGACCGGCAAGGCTGCAAAGGCCGGCTGAGCTGAGCCCCCGACCGTGACTCTGCCCACGACCCCGCACGTTTCCATCATCCGGAGCTGACCATGCCAGCGCACCCGAATCCCGCCACATCATCCACACCACACGCACAGGCGAACCGCCCCGACCCGTGGGGCAGCACCATCGGGCTGCTCCGCGCGCGCCAAGGCTTCCAGCTGTGCGCCGATGGCGCCTGGCCCGATGAGGAAGAACCGCAAGACCGCCGGCGCACCGCCATCATCAGCGTGGTGGAGCGGCCCAGTTCCACGTTGGCGGTGATCAGTTGGCGCGATGCCACCCATTGCCGCTACGGAGACCAGATCTGGACTGCGGTATCGGCGCGCGAGGATGGGGTGTGCGCCCTCAGCGGCCTCCCCATCGCCAAGGGCCAGGCCGTCTATCGCCCGCGCCCCTGCCGGCCGCCGGCGCGCAACGCCGATGCCATGATCCTCGCGTCTGCGCTACATGCAGCGTGCGGGACCGACGACGCCCGCAGCGAGGATGCCTGGGCGGCATGAGGCAATCAAGGGGCCGCCGCCAGATGATGCTGGCGTGCTATGTGATCACCGACGGCTTCGACCTGGGGATCGGCGTCCTCAGTCTCTTCACGCGCGAGCGCAGCGACCGCGACATGATGGTCCAATCAATCGCCCACGTCCGGGACGCCAATGAAACCTGGCTGGTGGTGCTCGGAGGCGGCCTGTTCGGCGCGTTCCCCGCCGCCTACGCCCTGTTGCTGCAGCACCTCTATGTGCCGCTGATGGCGTTGATCGGCGGGCTGATCCTGCGGGGCGCGGCCATCGAGTTCCGTCATGCCGCGCGCCGCGGACCATTCTGGGACCGCGCGTTCGGGATCGGCAGCTTGATCGCCGCGGTCTCGCAGGGTGTGGTGCTGGGACGGCTGATCACCGGCCTCGAACCGGGCGTCTGGAACGGCGTGTTCATTGCGTTTGCGGCGATCGGCGTCGCGGCAGGCTATGCGCTGCTTGGCGCGACCTACCTCCTCAAGAAGACCGAGGGCGGAATCGAAGGCGCGGCGCGCCGGTGGACACTCATCTGCCTGCCGGTCACGGTATGCAGTGCCCTGGTCCTGTCGGCGGCCACGCTGCGTTTCAGCCTGATCGGCACGCAGCGCTGGGACCAGCCCGGCGTGATGCCGCTGCTGCTCGTGCTCGGCGCGATTGCAGCGGCGGCCTCCGCCTATATCGTCGGCCTGGACCGGCGACCGGCGCGGGCCGTTCCGGGCCACGGTGCTGTTGTTCCTGATGTCGTTCGGCGGTCTCGCGGTCAGCCTGTTTCCTTATATCGTGCCGGGCAAGCTATCGCTGGCGGACGCGGCGTCCGATAACCGGACGCTGATCTTCATGCTGGTTAGGATCGGCATTCTGCTACCGGTAATGATTGGCTACAACGTGTACCAGTACTACGTGTTCCGAGGCACGGTGGGCCTGAAGGCTCAACTCTGACGAGGCATTGCGCGGCGCCGGAACGGTCGTCTACGGGACATCCGCCACCTGCTTCGCGCTGGACTACAGCGTCGCTGGATCGGCGGCAAGGCCGCACCATGAGCGATCCACTGTTCCAAATCAGCTCTTGACATCTCTGCTTGATCACCCACAATGCAAACGTTTGTAAAACGGAGGAATTGATGGAGACAACACTCACATCCAGAAGCGGTAGTCGGCAACAAAGGAGACCTGCTACGGGCTCTTGACGTTGCCGACGGATACGCTCCTCGCATTGTCGTAGTTGTACTCCAACGTCAGACCCAGCGCCGGGAGGACCTGGTAAGTGGCGCGCTCGCGGCGTCGCGATCAGTCGGGGGCATGAACTTCTTCGTCATCTGGGAGGCGCTGGCACGTCGAAAGTCGAGACTGCCGCAGCTTTGTGATCATCGGTCTCCAAGTGGCTGGAATAACCTCGAGCCACAACATGATAAATGACGCGGTAGTTCTCCTCCGACGTATCGGGTCTAGATCCACCCATGCCGCACGCGTGCGTCGGCGTATTCTTAGTGATGATTGGTGGAAGAGGAGGCTGGGACTCATCACCGTAAATGTCCCCCGAAACGAGTCGTACTCGACGCGTGGTTGCAAATCGAATATGTAACCCTCTGGTGCGTCTACGCACACTTCAGGCCCGTATCGATTCTCCCCCGGCTCGCGACGGCTTGCCGCTTGCTTTCCACGTCCGTTTGACGTTTTACAATATGTTCGTTTACATAAGGTTTCAAAACTGCCGGCCCGGATGTCGTAGTGATGCTAGTCGATAGTGAAACTGTGACGCCTTGACCGGGTTGTCTTGTGCAAGTAAATGCTTCGGTCAAGCCCAACTTTCGACCTCGATCAAAAGCATGTCCTTTATCGCACGTTCGCGCAACGGCGTCTGGTCTAATAGATAATAGCTTAACGATTGGATAAACCTTGTCGACGCCCTGGCGATAGATTGTTTGCACCTGAAACGTCGCTGGATCTGCGCCTACGTTTATATAGTACTCAAACGTTCCGGCCGACAACGTTGAAATACACTTATTGAATTGTTCTGCCAATACGCTATCGGCTTGACGGATCGCGCTGATCATCTTGTCATCGATATATAGCTCACTCTCATTTTGGCTGCAGAACGCGGACCGAGATGTTGCGTACGAGTTGTCGTCCTGCTTGTAGCCAAACGGGACAAGTAAGCCGTCAAGCGGGATAGCAGCTTGTAGCGCTTTCGTCCTTCCCTGATTATATTCACTGTACGTGCCGCTACACAATATATCTTTAACGTGAGAATATTTAGTGTATAGACGCGTGGTGTTCTGGTAATCAAATACACCATCCGAAAGTAACGCGGTACAAAGTGACTGCGTCTGTTGCGCGAGGGACGGGGCAGTCAAGCTTAAACACATGAGTGCGCAAAAGATAAGGAAGGGCTTACGATTCACGAATACCTCCATCACCGTTTTGCAAGGGAATGCCCCCGCTCCTACACTGGCTCGCCCATTACGCTGCGCCGATCACGCTTGGAATGTCCGTAGCTGCTGCAACTTACAGTCAATGGTTATCTTCTTGTTAGGTAAGTTTTGTACTATCGCTAATGGTGAAGGTAGACGACTCCTACAACAAAAGCAAGGCGCTCACCGCCAGACATCCAACGATTGAAATACGGACCTCACGTTCGCCTCATTCGACTCCAGGATTGACTGGCGCCCTTTGGCTTTGGCGGTTAATTGCGATAATTGTCTTTGTCACTCTTGCCGCGAGTTAGCAAAGCCCACGTTCTCAACACACCTACCGTCGCAGCAGGAGTCCCTTTTCTCGATCACCTTAGATCGATCTCTTTTACGAACAAATTGACATGCCTGGACAGCAGTTAATCCCATTCCAGATCCCTGGCCCGCCCTACTTCGCACGCCTTGGACTCGCGCGCCGCATGAGATGCGGCTCGCTCAAGGAGGGGCACGTGGTCCTTCGGGACGACCAGCATTGTCAAACCCAAACCATCTAGAGTGCGGAGGACATAGTCGAGGTGAACGCCCTTCCCGTTCTCCAGCTTCGACAACATTCCCACGGACACCCCGCACGCTCGGGCGGCCTGGTCGATCGGCAGCCCTTGGGCGGCGCGAGTCGCGCACACGTGCATCGCCGCCTGCGTCCCGACGTGCCGGGTGCATGCGTAACCCAGCTTGCCCAGATCGATACCGGCGAGCAAGGCTTCCCCTGCGCCCAGCACTGCTGGCACCAGCGCCAAAGTGCATTTCGTCCACCAACCCGGCGCGGCGCGGCGCGCAGGTATTGTTGCACGCTCGCAACGCCGCCTCCCAAGCGGACATCGCGCCCTCCGGCGGCTGCCCTGGCGCGCTCCAGCGCGGCATGGATGCCATCGGTGACGAAATGGAAGGTGGTGCCGCCCTCCATCGCGACCGATTCGCGCGGATGGTGGGTCAGCACAAATACGGGCGTGTGATAGGGGGCTTCGGGCCCCACCATCCCTTCCAGCTATCGTCGGGCCACGCGCCGCGGACAGGGCCAAACATATTGCGCCCGATGATCCAGGCGCCGATGTGGTCGAAGCGCGTCCGGGGGCCAAGGCCCCAGTTCCCATGGTGCCATGCGTAAGAGCGATGCGATATGACCCATTGATATGACACGGTGCGCTTACACGTGAGCCGGACCCAGTTTCGCGCCTGCGTTCCTGCAGTTGAGCGCATGCCTGGCTGACTACGTTTTCTGGCACTTACTGTTCCGCCGGCGCACCTTCCGGTTGAGCCTCGCCATTTTCGATGGCGGTCGGCTGCAGCGGCGGGACATTTTCTTCGAAGAAGTAATCAAGCCGCCCCGACAGGTCCGTTTCCGGCACCTGCAACCCGGTTGCCGGATTGATCCGCACCGTCACGATCCCGTCAGGGGCGCTTAGCTGACGTTCAGGGCTGTTCTCCAGCGCCGCTTTCATGAAATCCATCCAGATCGGCAGCGCTGCGCGGGCGCCCACCTCGCCCTTTCCCAGCGACCGAGGCTGGTCGAAGCCGATCCATGTGATCGTCAGTCGGTCGGACGAGTACCCGTCGAACCACGCGTCAATGAAGTCATCGGTGGTGCCGGTCTTACCCGCCAGATCGCCACGCCCCAACTGTTTGGCCGCCGCCCCCGTGCCATACTCGACGACGTCATGAAGCATGCTGGTCATCATGAACGCGTTCCTGGCATCGATCACCCGCGGCGCGCCGTCGGCGGCAGTCAGCGGGTGAGCCTGAAACAGGACATTGCCGCTTGAATCGGTCATGCGGTCGATCAAGTACGGGCGGATCAGGTAGCCTCCGTTAGCAAACGTCGCATACGCGACGGCCATTTGCAGCGGCGTGAAGGATCCCACGCCAAGCACCATCGACGGATACGGAGGGATCTCACTGAGCGGAAAGCCGAAGCGGGTCACGTATTGCCTCGCGTATGGCACACCAATCTGTTCGATCACCCTCGCTGCCACGACATTGCGCGACTCGGCGAGCGCGTATCGAATCGAGATCGGGCCAAGGTAATTCCGCTCATAATCAACCGGCGCCCAGGCCTGCTGTCCCGGCCCGGATGGCGGCACGACAAATGGACTGTCGTCGACCACGGTCGCTGGCATCAACCCTTTTTCCAGCGCGGCAGAATAGATGAAGGGTTTGAAACTGGACCCGGGTTGTCGCCGCGCCTGCGTCACGTGATCGTAGGATTCGAGTCTGAAATCGAAGCCGCCCTGCAATGCCGTGATAGCTCCCGTGGCCGGGTCGATAGACACCAGCGCAGCTTGCGCCTGTGGAATCTCGGCAAGCCGCCATGTTCCATGGTCCAGGCGCTCAAGTCGAACCAGCGATCCGATCTGCAGCCGCGCAGGCAGCGGCATTGCGCGCCCCTTGCCGAGCGTGGCTCGTCCCATGGGCCCGATGGAAAATTGCCCTGTGCTACCGTCGGCGAACATCACGCTTGCCGCACCACTGTGCACGCTCAGCACTACTGCCGGCACCAGACCGCCCAACGATGGGAGCCCGCTCAATGCCTGCATCACCACTGCCTTGACCTGTACGGGATCACGCGGCAGGTCAAGGTTGCGCTCCGGACCGCGATAGCCATGCCGCATATCGTAGGCCACCAACCCACGCGCGACCGCCTGGTACGCGCGCGCCTGATCCGCGTCATGTAGCGTCGTATAGACGTTGAACCCGATCTGGTAGGCTGCGTCGCCATACTGCTGCACCATGATCCGGCGCACGTCCTCTGCAACGTACGCGGCGTTCACGCGATATCGCGCGCGCGCCTCCCGGAGATGGATCGGCTCCGCAATGGCCTGCTTGAATTGGTCCGGCGCAAGCACGCCCAACGCGAGCATCCGGCCGAGTACATAGCGCTGGCGGGCGATCGCTGCTGCAAAGTTGACCACGGGATTGTCACGTGAAGGCGCTTTGGTCAGGCCGGCCAGCAGCGCCGCCTGCGCAACACTCAGCTGATTCAGGGGCATACCGAAGTAGACATCGGCCGCGGCGGCGAATCCGTATGCGCCTTCCCCGAGATAGATCTGATTGACGTATCTCTCGAGAATCTGCTCCTTGCTCAAGGTCCGTTCGATCTTGACCGCCAGGAGCGCCTCGGCAAACTTCCGTTCGAAGCTCTTCTCGGGTGACAGGTAGACGCTGCGCGCCAGTTGCATCGTCAACGTGCTCGCGCCCTGCCGTTTTTCCCAGCTCGACAGGTCGGCGAGCGCGGCACGGACAATGCTCGGGTAGTCGATCCCGTGGTGCTGATAAAAGCGATCATCCTCCGCGGCGACAATGGCGAGTCGAAGCGATTGCGGGACGTCGGAAAACGCGACGACCACGCGCCGCTCCTTGCCAAACTCGCCAATGAGCGTGCCTTGCGCAGTGAATACCCGAAGCGGCAGCGCAGGACGGTAGTCCGTCAAATCGTCAAGCGCGGGGAGTCTCGAGTATTCCAGCACGGCAGCCAACAGAACGACCAGCACGCCAATCACCACCAGGCAACAGGGCGTTGCCAGCAGCCACACAATCCCACGCAAAATCCGGGCGCTTCGGCTTTGATTCATGACGCTATCCAGCATCTACCAATGTATCAGCGCTTTACCCAGACCCGCAACTGCACAAAGAAGCACAATCATCAAAGGAGGCGCGCGCCACCCAGAGCGGACGCCCGTTAGCCGGCCGGTGACAGGACGGGTCCTTGTGGATCGTATTTAACACGCGGGCTGCGGCTGCCGCCGCCCTGCAGTTGGCATCGCCTTTCATCATCAAGGCGCACGGCAAATTTCCGGTTCCAGCCAGGCTCAAATTTCCGAGTTTGATGGCGTAGGCTCGAGGGTTTCCAACACCTCCAGCTTTTCCTTCATCCACTCGATAAACGCCGATACCGCGGTCGGCAGGTGCCGCCGGCTCGGGTACAGGACGCTGTGGCCATGGCTGGTCTGCTGGTACGCCGGTAGCACCGGCACCAGCAGACCAGCCTGCACATCGAGCGTTGCCATCGACGGCGGCAACAGTGCGATGCCGAGTCCGGCCAGCGCGGCTTTGCGCAGTGCCTGTGCGGTGTTGCCGCTAAAGCGGCCGCTGACCTGCACTTCCTCTTCGGTCCCATCGGGGCCGACGAGGCGCCAGCTGGCGTGGCCGCTGACGTGCCCGGCGGTCACGCAGTCGTGGTTTGCCAGGTCTTGCAGCGAGCCAGGCGCGCCGCGCGCGGCAAGGTAGGCCGGGCTGGCCACCAGCCCGTCGCTGCGCTCGCCCAGGAGTTGGCGGCCGATATAGCCCGAGTCCGGCAACTGGCCACCGCGAAATGCGATGTCTATCTGCTCGGCAATCAGGTCGGCCCTGGCGTCGCTTAGCACGAAATCGAGCCGGACCTGCGGATACGCGGCCAAAAACTCGGCGATCCATGCCATCGGGAAGAACTCGAAGAAATCGGCTGGCGCCGCTACGCGCACCAGCCCACTGGGTGCCTGGCCGCCTGACGCCAGCGCCTGGCTGGCTTCGACCAGCCCGTCGACCGGGCCTGCGCAGCGCTCGTGGAAGACCTGGCCCGCATTGGTCAGCGTGAGCTTGCGCGTGGACCGTTGCATCAGCCGTGTGTCGAGTTGGGCTTCGAGTTGCTGGATGCGCCGGCTCACGGTGTTGGCAGGCAATCCCAGCCGCCGCGCGGCCTCGGCAAAGCTGCCGTAGCGCACCACCTGCACAAACAGCGCGATGTCGTTCAGGTCAACCATGGCAGGCAATTCCTTCTAAAAATGGATGAGTGCACTCTTATTGTGCCATCTACTCAAGCAATGCAGGCACTTCCATAATCTGACCGACGGTCGGTAGGTCGACCGCTTACACCTTCCCATCGTCACCCCGCCCCTCTTCCAGGAGTAGCCATGACATCACATCAACTCCGCATCGGCATCATCGTCGGCTCCACCCGCGAAGGCCGTTTCGGCGATAAGCCCGCACGCTGGATCCACGAGATCGCCCGCCAGCGCTCCAATCTCGACGTGGAGCTGATCGACCTGCGCGATCATCCCCTGCCCTTCTTCGACGAGCCAATGTCGCCAGCATGGGCGCCGGTGAAGAACGAGGCGGCGCTGCGCTGGGCCGACAAACTGGCAACGCTGGATGGCCTGATCGTAGTCACGCCCGAATACAACCATGGCCCCAGCGCGGTGCTCAAGAACGCATTCGACTACGCCTACCAGGAATTCGGCCGCAAGCCGATCGGCTTCGTGGGCTACGGCGGCGTAGGGGCGGCGCGGGCCGTGGAGCAGATGCGCCTGGTGGCAATTGAAATGCAGATGGCACCGGTGCGCAACGCCGTGCATATCGGCATGGTGGAGTTCCTCGGCATCTGGCAGCAGGGCAAGCGTTTCGAAGACTTCCCCCACCTGGCGCAGGCAGCTGACGGACTGCTCGACGACATCGCCTGGTGGGCCAAGGCACTCAAGACTGCAAGAGAGGCCGCATGAACGCCCTCACCGGCAGGCCGCGCGCCATCGTCCATCGCACGCACGGCATCACGCACGGACCGATCACGCGGCTTGTGAGTCCGGGCGACCTGGGCCAGCGTCTCAAGCCGTTCGTGTTTCTCGATCGCTTCAGTTTGCAGGCGAGGGCCGGCCAGGCCTTCGGCATGCATCCCCACTCGGGGATCGCCACACTGACCTACTTGACCGAAGGCGACACGCTGTATGAAGACTCGACCGGCCAATACGGTGTGCTGCCCGCCGGCGGCGTCGAATGGATGCGGGCTGGCGGCGGTGTCTGGCACACCGGGGCGCTTGCGCCTGGGGTGACGCACGTGCATGGCTTCCAGCTCTGGGTGGCCTTACCGGCCGCGGAGGAAAATGCCCCGGCCCATAGTCTCTACCTTGCGCCGTCACAGGTGCCGCAAGAGGGACCGGCGCGCGTCCTGCTCGGCCGTTACGGTGCGGCCCAAAGTGCCATCCCGGCACCGGCGCCGATCAACTATCTGGCAGTGCGCCTGCAAGACGGCGAGCGCTGGATTTACCAGCCGCCGGTTGGCCACACGGTGGGTTGGGTCGCGGTCGACGCCGGTCGGCTCGACGCGGGCGACAGCGGTGGCCCCATCGGTACCGGCGAACTCGCGGTGTTCGAAGAATCCGAAGGCGCGATCGGCCTCGTCGCCCGCGGCGAGACCGCGTTTGTCCTGGGCTCGGCCGTCAAGCATCCCTACGAACTGGTGACAGGCTACTACTCCGTGCACACGAGCCCGGCGGCTCTTGCACAGGGAGAGGCCGGGATCCGGCGCATCGGCGCGGGCCTGCGGGACAGGGGGCAGCGGTCCTAGCAGCGGCGCTTGAGACCTTCCGAGCGGAAGGCTTGTTGCGGTACGCCGGCCCACTGTCGAAGGTCGCGCAGGAGGCGGCTAGCGGATCGGAAGCGGCTTTGGCCCAGGCCATGCAGGCGCTGGCGATTGCCAGCGCCAATGGCGAACTTCTGGAGAGTCGGTCAAGTGATCTGCAGCCGTCGGTTGCCCGCGACGAGAAGGATTAGCGCGATGGTGGCGACACAGAAAGCCGCGCCCGCATAGAACGTGAAGGCTGCGCCCAGCAGGTCCCACAGCAGGCCTGCCAGCACGCTGGCGACGAGCAGGGCCAGCCCGCTTGCCAGGTTGAAAAGGCCGTACGCCGTTCCACGCAGGTCGTTGGGCGCGGTGTCCGCCACCATCGTGGCAAGCAGGCCTTGTGTCATGCCCATGTGCAGGCCCCATAGCGCCACACCCGCCAGGGTGACCGCCCAATAGGTGCCGAGCGCGAGCACAAGATCGGCGAGCACCAGCACGACCAATCCCCAGGTCAGCAGCGTCGTGTGACGCAGGCCATCGGACAGCTTCCCGAACGGATACGCTGACAGCGAATAGACGAGGTTCATCGCCACCAGGACCACCGGTGCCAGGTAGAGCGGCAAGCCGACCTGCTGGGCACGAAGCACCAGGAAGGCCTCGCTGAAGCGCGCGAGCGTAAAGACGGCACCGATTGCGACCACTTGCCAATACGGCCGTCCCAGCCGAGTCAGGTTCGCCCATTTGATGGGGTTGGTGCGCTTGACGCCGCCCTGGAGCTCCGGCTCCCGCACGCCAATCATGAGCAGCAATACCGAGAGGATGCCAGGGATAACCGCGACCCAGAAGACGGCCCGGAAGTCGTTTGCCCAGAGATACATCAGGCCGATGGCGATCACGGGCCCCAGAAGTGCTCCCACGGTGTCCAGCGATTGCCGCAGCCCAAACGCGGCACCCCGGAGATGCGGCGGCGCGATGTCGGCCACCAGCGCGTCGCGGGGCGCCCCACGCATGCCCTTCCCGATCCGGTCCGTGAGACGCGCCGCCAGCACGGTCCCCACCCCGGGGGCCAGCGCAAACAGGGGCTTGGACAGTGCCCCGAGCGCGTATCCGGCGACGGCGAGTCCCTTACGCTTGCCCAGGTAGTCGCTCAAGGTGCCGGAAAACACCTTGACCATTAGCGCGGTTGCCTCCGCGACACCCTCGATGAGTCCAACGTAGAAGGCGCTAGCGCCAAGTGTCGTCACCATGAAGACCGGCAGCAAACTGTGAATGATCTCCGACGAGATGTCCATCAACAGGCTGACGAAGCCCAACATCCATATGCCTGACGGAATCTGGCTCAGTGTACGAGGCATGAACTGGACCGGTTCAAGGTGTGCTGCGGTATCGCGAAGACCCGCCAAGCAGGCTCGGCCGCGACAAATAACAGGCAACAACCCCGCGTTTTCGAACGCCACGCCATCGGCGTCCGTGACCTGCCCATACCATCGCCGCCCGAGCACTACAGCAGATCAATTTGCACCAATGTATGGCAGTAGTCGTAGGCGGCCTCACCGTGCGGACCATTCGTCGGCCCTCCGAAGCCAGGGGTCAGTCGTAGGTCCCGGAGTATTTGGACCGTGAGCCCGAGCGTCATGTGCGGACGCCAACCGCTCGCCGGTTTCGCGATACGAAGGATGTAATAGCCTTTGCAGGCCTCTACCGCGAAGGGGTCGGTTCCCGACGGTGGCGTCACGTGATCGACCTCGACGATATCGAATTGGCCCGTACCGGTGACCTCGGTGTGCTCGACGTTCCGGAACGCTCCGAGGTCGATCGCCCTAAAGCTCTTGATCCCAAGACCCGACACGCCCAGGCCGCGCACGTCAGTTACGCAAACCTTGAGGTAAATCGCCTGCTCCATGGCGCCGGACTGGAGGCCATACTTGTCCAGAACCGCCTCGACGCGACTGACCATGACGCCCTCCTTTCCCTATCGATCCACCCTTGACAGAATCACTACTAGCAAATTCCCGGGACTTTTCAAGGGACATTTCGAAGGCGGCGAATTCGTCATTGGCTTCACCCGGCCAACGGCATTCGACAGGCCCCGCACGTTGGTTGCATGAGGCAACCTGCGAGGCGCCGTTCCTAAGTTAGCTGATACAACGGATCGGGTACCTTTTCTTCCGGAATTTCACGATTACAAAGCTCAAGTAGCGATCGCTCGATATTTCTCGTGATTGCGTCGAGCGCGAGCGCGTTTGGAGCCATACTAAATGGCTCCGACACTTCTTCGGCTATCGCCTCCAACGCAATTAACGTGTAGGCGACGAAAACGCTGATTATTGGAGTAAATAGTTCCGTCGAGTCGACAAGGCCAAACGGGAGCATTATGCAATATGCATATACCGTGCGATGAAGCAGGACGCCATAGGAGAATGGAATTGGAGTGGATGCGATTCTCTCGCACCCTCCAACTGTTTTTTCCAGATCGTTTATCTGGGCGTCGAACATCCATAGCTTCGTGTCAAAAGTCCGTTCACCCAATTGAAGCCGACCAAGCTTGCAGCGAATATCATTTAGAATTGCGATCGGCTGATAATGTTTTGAACGCAATCTTTCCGCCGCTTCCCGGCCCAGAAGTCGATTCAAATCCTGCATCGGATCCGTTTTACGAAGCTGGTGCTTCAGTGCATAGACAAACGCGATAAGACCATTGACCAGCTGCACACGATCCGCACGGTCATCATGGATGTAGCACAATACCTGCGACGTGAGCGAGCGCGAGGCGATGAGTACACTGCCCCAAAGATGCCGCGCTTCCTTGTAGCGCTCATAGCTGGCATTGTTCCTGAACGCAAGAAAGATCGTTAGCGCCACACCGAAGAGTGTGAAAGGGGCGGTATTCAGCGGAATCTTTTCGCCCAGGATACGTCCTTGGGTGAGGACGGCAAAACCGCTCACAACAGCCAGGAAAAGTAGCTGCGGAATGATTGACAGCAATACAGAGCCGTTCCACACGAACAGCATGCTGAACCAATTCTTCTTTGGCCGCACGATCATAATATTTTCTTGATTTTTAAATAATATCCACGTGGACAGCCAAATTCCCGATGAAATCAGTCCACGTCACACTTGCCGCTCGCATCGCTGGTAGGCACGCGCCCGGCGTACTCAGCCTGGGGCGCCCGCCTCGATCGTATCCGCACTTTCCAATAGTCAAAGAGGCGGAGGCGGCGCGGAAACGGAAGAATCGGGGTTACCTGAAGGCTCCGGGCTATTTCCTGCCGTGGATTGAGCGCTCTTCGTGCCTGGCTTATTCACCTTGGCTTTCCGAGCCACCGCGGCCTTATTCAGTATCACCTCACCCTTGTCCTTGTCGTAGCCCAGCTCGACACTATCACCCGATTTCAGGCCGTCGCCGAGAATCTCCGTCGCGAGCCTCGTTTCGACCTTCTGACGAATCTGGCGCTTCAGTTCGCGTGCACCGAACTCCGGCTGATAGCCCACCTCGACTAGATGATCGATGAGTGAAGCGCTGAGCGTCACCGTGATGTCCTGTGCTGCGGCGGTCCGCACCACCCTTTCGAGCTGAATCTGCACGATCGAGCGGATGTTCTCTCGCGAAAGCGCATGGAACACGATGATATCGTCGATGCGGTTCAGGAACTCAGGACGGAAGTGGCCCTTGAGAACCTTCATGAGTTCGTCGCGCAACGCCTTGTCGGTGATGCGGGAATCCTCGGGGCGCTCGAGGTTCTCCATGATGATCGCTGCGCCAAGGTTGCTGGTGGCAATGAGAATCGTGTTGCTGAAATCCACGACACGCCCCTTTCCGTCGGTCAGCCGACCGTCGTCAAACACCTGCAGCAGCACGTTGTTCACGTCGGGGTGTGCCTTCTCGATCTCGTCGAGCAGAATCACGCTGTAGGGACGTCGCCGGACACGCTCGGTCGGTTGCCCCCTTCGTCGTAACCCACATATCCTGGGGGCGCGCCAATGAGCCGTGCAACCGCATGCCGCTCCATGTACTCGGACATGTCAATACGGATGATCGCCTGTTCATCGCCGAACACCGTTTCCGCCAGCGCCTTTGCCAGTTCGGTCTTGCCGACACCGGTGGGCCCCAGGAAGAGGAACGTTGCAATCGGCCGGTGTGCTTGACCGAGCCCCGCACGTGACAAACGCACGGCGTCGCTGACTGCGACTACGGCTTCCTCCTGGCCCACTACGCGTTCGCGCAACTTGGCTTCCATCTTCAGGAGTTTTTGACGCTCTTCCTGAGTGAGGTCAGTAACCGGAATGCCCGTAAGGCGAGATACCACCTCTGCGATTGCCGCGACCGTTACCTCAAACGTCCGCGAGCCTGTCTTGCGCTGCCAAGCCTCGGTCAGGTCGTCGAGCCGCGTTTGCTTCTCCTTGATGCGTTCTTCAAAGTCTTTCGCCTCATCGTAGCGCTTGCGCGACGACGCATAGTCTTGCTCTCGCTTGATCTGTGCGATTTCCGCTTCAAGTTCCTGGATATCGGCTGGCCGCGATGTCGAGCCGATGCGCACACGCGCAGCCGCCTGGTCGATCAGATCGATGGCCTTGTCTGGCAGAAAGCGCGACGTAATGTAGCGGTCTGAAAGCTCGGCGGCGGCGACAAAGGCATCGTCGGCAAACGTGACCTGGTGGTGTGCCTCAAGCTTGTCGCGCAGGCCGCGCAGGATGATGATGGTCTGCTCAACAGTTGGCTCCGGCACGAGCACCGGCTGGAAACGTCGCTCAAGCGCGGCGTCCTTCTCGATGTATTTCTGGTATTCGTTGAGCGTCGTTGCGCCGATCAGGCTCAGTTCGCCGCGCGCAAGCGCGGGCTTCAGCACGTTCGCGATGTCAAGGCCGCCTTCGCCGCCGCCCTGCCCCGCACCCACGATTGTGTGCAATTCGTCGATGAACAGGATCAGCTCGGCGTTCTTCGCGGTCACCTCGTCTATCAGCTGCTTCGCGCGCTCCTCGAATTCGCCGCGATACTTTGCGCCCGCAACCATGGCGTTGATGTTCACCTCGACGAGGCGCTTGTCGCGCAGCACCTCTGGCACGTCGCCATTGACGATGCGCTGCGCGAAGCCTTCGACAATCGCAGTTTTCCCAACCCCCGGCTCGCCGATCAGCACCGGATTATTCTTCTTGCGCCGGGCAAGGACTTCGATCGTACTCTCGATTTCCTGCGCGCGACCGAGCACCGGGTCGAGCTTGCCCTGCCGCGCCATTGCCGTAAGGTCGCGGCCGAACTTGTCGAGCGTCGGGGTGCCCGTCGGCGTATCGACTCGGCCGTCCTCCGCGCCCTTGCCGACGACTTTCACCACCTTCTGGCGCAGCGCCTCGGGCGTCACGCCGTACTTCTTCAGCAGAGTCCCCGCGATGCTGTCCGGGACAGCGGCAAGGCCGATGAGCAGATGCTCCGGGCCAACGTACGAATGTCCCAGGTCACGCGACGCCTGAAACGCGTAAAGAAAGGCTTTCTTCAGGCGCGGAGAAATCGTCATTCTATCAATCGGTGCATCCGGCTCGGCAGTGCCCGTTTGCGCATGCTTGTCGATGTACCCCCTGATGTCCTGCGGCGAGAGCTTCAACTCCTTGAGCAACGCGGTCCCGACGTCAGTATCGGCAAGCACGTACAACAGATGCTCTGTATCAAGCTCATTGCGACGCAGTTCGTGGGCTTTCTCTGCCGCGCGCTGCAGGAGTTCAAGAGTCTGCTCGCTGAACGCATCGGTGACATCCACGGATTCACGCGGCACCTCTGCAGCCAGCCCCGAATCCTCGGCCTCATGATCCATCACGTCCCCCAAACCATCGAAGAAACGAGACAAGCCACCACCCAATAGCGAGTCGAACGGATTGATCATGCTCTGGTGGCGCAGCAGCTGGCGATAGTCATAGTCGCAGATTGACATCGTTTTGCGCTGACCGTTCTGCACAACCGCGACCCGCGCAACGGCTGGGCGTGCATTGCAGATTTCACAAAGTGTCGACATGATGGATTCATCTCCATAGTGAGGTATCGCAAGATGCCGCCACGCGCGTAATTGACGCGGCAGGCGCCGCGATCTAGCCGCAGCACCTCCCCATGACGGCATCAGGATCCGGTTCCCCGGGCCGATTCGCTTCTCTGCTGCCGACTCCACTCGGCGGCATCGAAATGACACACGTACTCAAGAAGTGAGGAGACATGCAACGCCCTGCCCGTGGATGAGCAGGTTTAATCGTGTGGCCTCCTGCCAAGTGGCTTGGTACTCGCCTCAAATCAAGTCACTTCCGAGCGCACCACACGCACCGGAACTGACTTGTAGGACGGTGTGCCACTATCTTCATCGATGTAGTCGAGCGGCACCAGTTTGTTCGCTTCGGGATAGTAAGCCGCGACCGAGCCGGCAGAGATGTCATGCTCGATTGCGGTAATCTTTTCAAACCGAAGCAACCTGCCCGATGTGATCGTCTCGATATCGACCAGATCCCCATGCTCCAGGCCACGCGCGGCCAGATCCGCTTCGTTCATGAACAACACATCACGCCGACCGAACACGCCCCGATATCGGTCATCCATGGCATAGATGGTCGTGTTGTATTGATCGTGGCTGCGGATTGTCACGAGGCGCAACACATCATCGGCCTGGACTTCCTTGTCTTCGTGCAGCCCTTTGAACACGAAGAACATGGCTTTTCCTGATGGCGTTTCCCATTTTCGCTCAGTGGGCGGAAGCGGCATGCGAAATCCTCCCGGAACTCGAACGCGCTCATTGAAATTCTCGAATCCCGGCACAGTCTTCTCGATCAGATCGCGGATCCTGTCATAGTCTGCAGTCAATGCAAGCCATGACACCCTGCTGTTCGGCAAGGTGGCGGTGGCAATGCCAGCCACGATCGCTGGCTCGGATCTCAGGAACTCGGAAGCGGGCGTAAGCTTCCCGGCTGAGGCGTGAACCATCGACATCGAATCCTCTACCGTCACCGATTGGGGCCCAGTCTCCTGCACGTCAAGTTCGGTGCGACCCAGGCAGGGCAGCAAATAGGTTTCCTTTGCCACCAACAGATGCGTGCGATTGAGTTTGGTCCCGACGTGGACACTCAGGTCGAGCCTGCCCATGGCGGGGAAACACTGATCAGGATCAGGCAGCGCGACCGCAAAGTTCCCACCCAGGCAGATCAATGCCTTGGCCGTGCCTGCAATCATCGCTTGCATGGCCCTGACGGCGTCATGCCCATGCTGGTCGGGCGGCTTGAACCCGAATACTTCCTCGATTTTTGCAAGAAAGCGACTCGACGGCTTCTCAGTAATGCCAACCGTCCGATTCCCCTGCACATTTGAGTGACCTCGCAATGGGCAAATGCCGGCGCCAGGTTTTCCAAGGTTGCCGCGCAACATCAGCAGATCGCACAGCAGACGGACATTTGCAGTGCCTTCATTGTGCTGCGTGACACCCATCCCGTAGCTGATGATCGTGGCATTCGACTTTGCATAGGCAGCCGCGACCAGTTCAAGATCCGCGCGGCCCAGTCCACTGGCCTTCTCGATATCCGGCCATTCCGTGGCCTCGAGATCATCAGCAAGCGCGTCAAATCCTTCGGTATGCGTAGCGATGAACTCGTAGTCGAGGACACCGCCCTGCCTGGCCTCCAGATCCATCAACGCTTTCATCACGCCTTTGATGGCAGCCGCATCCCCTCCGGCCTTAACCTGGAAATAGGACGATGCGATTCTCGTGGAACCGTAAGTCGCCATTTCAAGCATGTTCTGGGGTCCGCAAAACGCTCAAGCGCTCGCTCGCGAAGCGGGTTGAATACGATAATGGGAACCTTGCGCCTTGATGCCTCGTGCAAGGTTCCCATCATCCGTGGGTGATTCGTACCGGGATTGTGTCCGATCGAGATGATGAGTTCACATTGATCGAAATCCTCCAATGAGACGGTGCCCTTGCCGATGCCGATCGAGCGAGGCAGGCCAACGCTCGTCGGCTCGTGGCACATGTTTGAACAATCGGGGAAGCTTGTTCGTTCCATACTCTCTTGCGAACAACTGATAGAGGTATGCGGCCTCGTTCGAAGCCCTCCCCGAAGTATAGAACTCGGCCTCGTCGGGCGACAGCCCGCGGAGCACTTCGCCGATACGGGCGAAGGCTGCTTCCCATTCCACCGCGCGGAACGTGTCGGTAGCGCGGTCGTAGACGAGCGGATGCGTAAGGCGGCCCAGGTCTTCGAGTTCGTAGTCGGTTCGATTCAACAGCGACGACACTGTGTGGCTCGTAAAGAAATCGGGGCGAACCCGCTTGGTCGTTGCCTCCCAGGTCACCGCTTTTGCGCCGTTCTCGCAGAACTGGAATGTGGACAGGTGTTCCTTGTCAGGCCACGCGCACCCCGGACAGTCAAACCCATCGGGCTGATTGGTCCGAAGCAGTGTGATCGGGGCCTTGGTGGTATCCATCTGCAGGCGAATAGCCGTGGCTGTGGCTTTAAGCGCCCCCAACCTCCTGCGGGACCATCGTACTTCCGGACACCTGGCACTTCGCGTCGATTAGCCATGCTCTCTCCACAAATTATTCCGGATATCCCGGAGTAAAAGGTCGATTAATCTCAGCCACATGATTGACTATACGTAACGATACACTCGGTTTCCACCCCGGGAAAGTAAAGGTTACAAATGAAGAACAACATAGGACTGGTCTCAGTATATAAATACAATAATTCCTGGCAGGATATAAATTAACGACAACCAAATCAGTATATAAATTTCATTATCCATAGCGTTTACCAGCATTTCCGTAACATGATCGACGTACAATAATTTCTTAAAGAATGCACGCTGTCTTCTCCGCAAAGCGGGCAAACTTGCCTTCAGCCACTTGGGCGGAAAAGGCATGAACAGGCTTGACGGAAATCGACCGTGAGCCGTACTACAGACAGCTGGAAACTCCACTTTCCTGGGAGATGTCGCAAATGCAGGAATTCGACTTCTACATCAATCCGAAGAAGCCAACACTGGGGCTCTATGTGCGTAAGGGAGCAGGACTCCCCGACCTCGCCGACCCAGATCAGTGGGTGCTCGACGGCAATGTCTGGCAGACCGAGGTGCCACCCGAGATCTTGAATGGACTAGAGGCCAATGGCCACGCCTTTCAGGAGCTGGGGGCGTGATTCAGTACGCCCTGGCGTTGATTTGCACGGAAGCTTGACTAAGCACTGAGCCGGCGATCAGCGGGTCCGGGTATGGTGGCGAGCATTCGGTCGCACGTGTGATTGCTGGTCAGCCCAAGCCGCTCTGACACGCGGTCGCGTGGTACCCCGGCAAGGAGCGCGCGCCGACAATAAGTATTTCGCAGAATCCGCGGGCTCATATCAGCCGCCCTATAGTCGATCGCCTCGAACGCATCGCGCACGATGTTTCCGAGACTCATGTCAGTGATTGGTGTGCCGGAGGGCCGTAGGGCAAAAAGCAGGTCACCAGCAATGGGGAGTGTAGCCCGCCGTACCTTCCACGCATCCAAGGCCGGGACGGCGAAGGGCTCCAGCTGAACGGACCGGGCGACCTTCGCGCGACCCTCTGGGACAGAGAGAAATGATGAGGTGCACGAGGTCTGAAGGTCATGAATGGTCGCGCTTCGGCCTTCTGCCGCCGTGACGCCAGCACCTAGAAACAAGGCCAGGATGGCTCGCATGCGAAGCCGTGAGACATCGTCGCCTTCAAGCGGCTGCACAAAGTCCTGCAGCCGCGCGTCCACTTCCTCTGGCAAGAAGAGTGGAACGGCCCCGTCGGAGGACCAGCTGCCATCGCGCACCGGATCGGCGGCAGGGTTGGTCTCCCGCACACCGATCTCTACAAGGTGGCGACACAAGCGGTCGAGCAATTGCAGGTAGCGCATCCTTGTGGCGGACGTGTAGGTGGCCGCCTCCGGATCGCGCCAGAAGGCTTCGATATGGTCGGGGTCGAAGTCTTCCAGCGTCACGCCATGGGCGACCAGATGGCGCTGAAAACGGTCGAGCATCGCGCGATGCTGGACGATCGACTGTTGAGCAAAACGGCGTTGATCTGTGCCTGCGGATTCGCGTCCTTGCCAGTCTGCATACGCGAGGGACGGATTCTTGAGCCACAGATTATTCATAGCGAACTTGATCACTGGGTTTCTTGCCTCTAAGCCCTGCCGAATCTCCGACGCAGATATCGCGCGAACAATGCGAAAGCAGCGCCCCGGCGGCTGGGCTACTCGCGCGCTGGCGGTCACACGAAGCACGAAGATGTGACGCCCGGCTGCCAGCCGTTATGAGAATGGTAGAAAACAACGACGCGCCAACCGGAGTACAGAAAAGCCCTCCCATCAACAGAACAGTTCGATCTCTGCAGCTGTGACTGCTCCTGCTGATCCAGGTCCTGGCGATGGCTTTGCGCGTCTGGCCATGACTGTGATCCTGCGCCATAGCGCCATCTGTATGGCTGCAAGGCGCCTGGCAGCGCTTCTTCCGGCTTGCACAAACTGAGCTTTAGCGGTTCGGCCAGAACTGTAATCTTTGCGGGCGGGCTGTAGTCCCTACGCTTGTCCCTAGTGTCGCGCGACACGCCGTCTGCCGGCGGCAACCCCACGGAGAGCACATCGATGCACGGACTCACAGCGCTGGAACTCGCTCGAATCCAGTTCGGATTCACGGTTTCCTTTCACATCCTCTTTCCCGCCATCACGATCGGGCTGGCATGTTTCCTGGCCTTCCTGGAAGCGCACTGGCTGCGGACCCAAGACCCTGTGTACAGGACCCTGTACCAGTTCTGGGTCAAGATCTTCGCCCTGAACTTCGGCATGGGGGTCGTTTCCGGCCTGGTCATGGCCTATGAGTTCGGCACCAACTGGTCATTCTTCTCCCAGTTTGCCGGGGGCATTACGGGCCCGCTGCTGACCTACGAGGTGCTGACCGCCTTCTTCCTGGAAGCGGGGTTCCTCGGCGTCATGCTGTACGGCTGGAACCGCGTCGGGCCTGGGCTGCACTTCTTCGCCACGGTAATGGTGGCGCTCGGTACCATCATTTCCTCCACCTGGATCATCGCTTCCAATAGCTGGATGCATACGCCAGCGGGCTACGCCATCGTCGCCGGCAAGGTGGTGCCGACCGACTGGCTCGCCGTGATCTTCAACCCCTCGTTCCCCTACCGCCTCACGCACATGGTCATCGCCGCGCTGCTGTCCACGGCACTGTTCGTGGCGGCATCCTCGGCCTGGCAGCTGCTGCACGGCCGGGCAGTACCCGCTGCCAGGAAGATGCTGTCGATGGCCCTGTGGATGGTGCTGGTCACGGCGCCGCTGCAAGCGGTGGTGGGTGACGCCCACGGCCTGAACACGATCGAGCACCAGCCCGCCAAGATCGCGGCGCTCGAGGGGCACTGGAACACCGCCGCCAAGGACGACAAGGGCGGGTTCCCGTTGATCGTTTTCGGCATCCCGGATATGGAACGCGAGGAAACACGCTACGCCATCGAGATCCCGCGCCTGGGCAGCCTGATCCTCACGCACAGCCTCGACGGCCAGATCCGCGGCCTGAAGGACTTCCGCAAAGAGGACCGCCCCAATGCCACCGTGCTGTTCTTCACCTTCCGTACGATGGTTGGCCTGGGCGTGCTGATGATCCTGTTCGGCGCGCTGGGATGGGTGCTGCGCCGCAATGGCGCCGTGTACCGGTCCCGGGCCTTCCTGCGGCTTGCCGTCCTGATGGGCCCCACCGGCCTGGTCGCGCTGCTTGCCGGCTGGATGACCACCGAGCTCGGCCGCCAGCCCTGGGTCGTCTACGGCCTGCTGCGCACCCGTGATGCCGTTTCCGCACATGAGGCGGCACCGGTCGCGCTGTCGCTGGCCCTGTTCGTGGTGGTCTATTTCATCGTCTTCGGCGTGGGCATCCGCTACATGCTCAAGCTTGCGAGCGCCGGCCCCACCGCCGACGCGCACGAAGAGCCGCCGCCCTACGGGCCGGGCAGTGTCGGCGCCGTTCCTGCCGCCATCACCGCGGCCCCCGCATCCAACGCCATGGCCCCGCACGGCCAGCGCAAATCCTGAACAGGTGATCACCATGGGCATCAATCTTCCCGTAATCTGGGCCGGCCTGATCTTCTTCGGCGTGATGATGTACGTCATCATGGACGGCTTCGACCTCGGCATCGGCATCCTTTTCCCCTTCGTCGGCGACCGCTATGACCGCGACGTCATGATGAATACCGTTGCGCCGGTCTGGGACGGCAACGAGACCTGGCTGGTGCTCGGCGGGGCAGCGCTGCTCTGCGCCTTCCCGCTGGCCTACTCGGTCCTGCTCAGCGCGTTCTACCTGCCGCTGATGCTGATGCTGCTCGGCCTGATCTTCCGCGGCGTGGCCTTCGAGTTCCGCTTCAAGGCGAGCGACCGCAGCCGCCCCTACTGGGACAAGGCCTTCTCGTGGGGCTCGGTGGTCGCCGCCTTCTTCCAGGGCGTGATGCTGGGCGCCTATATCGACGGCATTGCCATGCAAGGCACCACCTACGCCGGCGGCGCTCTCGACTGGCTGGCGCCGTTCCCGATCTTCACGGGCGTGGGCGTGGTGATCACCTACGCCTTCCTTGGCGTCACCTGGCTCATCATGAAGACCGAGGGGCGGCTGCAATGGACCATGCTGCGCGTGGCCAACGTGCTGACGGGCGTGATGCTGGCGATGATCGCGGCGGTGAGCGTGTGGACGCCGCTGACCCATGCGGGCATCGCGCAACGCTGGTTCTCGCTGCCCGATCTCTTCTTCTTCCTGCCCGTGCCGCTGCTGGTGCTGGCTGCGGCCGCCGGCATCTACCGGGCCCTGCGCGGGCGCCCGAACGTGTCGCCGTTCCTGTACGCGCTGCTGATGATCTTCATGGGCTATACCGGGCTTGCCATCAGCGTCTGGCCCAACATCATCCCGCCGTCGGTTTCGATCTGGGATGCGTCGTCCGCGCCGCAAAGCCAGGGCTTCGCGCTGGTCGGCACCCTGTTCATCGTGCCGATCATCCTGGCCTACACGTCCTGGTCCTACTACGTGTTCCGCGGCAAGGTCCGGCGTGGAGAGGGGTATCACTGATGGCCAGGATCATCCAACCACGGCTCAGGGCCCGGCTTGGGTGGCTGCTGACGCTCTGGCTGGCGGGCGTCGGCACGGTCTTCGCCTTTGCCTGCCTGATGCGGCTGGTGATGCGCGCGGCCGGGCTCTCCCACTGAAGCCATGCTGCATTCCCAGCGTCAACTTGCGCTTCAGGGGGCACCCGCTGCGGCGCCCCACCCAACTGTTCTGCTACCTGTCCCGGCGATTTGTACGCCTGCCGGGCAGCCATCCATCCCTAGTATTGGCGGCATGGCAAGGCAGCCAGGCGCCACACCGGCCGCCCCGCTGCCGCGCCATGCCCCACGCCATTGCTCCAGGGAGATTCGCCATGCAACCAGCGCTTGTGCAACCAGGTTCCGCCGCCGTCAGCCTTGAGGCACTTGTACCGGCCCAGGCATCGGGCGCCTGCCGGGACCAGCTGGGCCGCCCGCTGCGGGACCTGCGGTTGTCCGTGATCGATCAGTGCAACTTCCGCTGCACCTACTGCATGCCCAAGGCGCGCTTCGGGCGCGACTATCCGTTCCTGTCCCCCGAGCAACGCCTGTCTGATGTGGAACTGCTCCGGATCGTGCGGGCCTTTGTCAGCCTTGGCGTGGAGAAGGTGCGCCTGACCGGCGGCGAGCCGCTGCTGCGCAAGGGCATCGAGTCGCTGGTCGAGGGCATAGCCGCCATGCGGACCGTCGACGGCGGCCAGGTGGAAGTGGCAATGACCACCAATGGCAGCCTGCTTGCCCGCAAGGCCCGCTCGCTGCGGGACGCGGGCCTCGGCCGGGTCACGGTCAGCCTGGACAGCCTGGACGACCAGATCTTCCGCGCCATGAACGACGTCGATTTCCCGGTCGGCCGCGTGCTGGAGGGGATCGAGGCGGCATGCGCCGCGGGCCTGGCGCCGGTCAAGGTCAATTGCGTGGTCGAGCGCGGCACCAATGACGCACAGGTGCTGCCGCTCGTCGAGTACTTCCGCGGCAGCGGCGTCACGCTGCGCTTCATCGAATACATGGACGTGGAAGGCCCCAGCGCGTGGTCCCGGTCCCGCGTCGTCGCCTCCGACGAGATCCGCGGCATCGTCGAGCGCGCGCATGCGCTGGTACCAGTGGCAAGGCGGGACGGCGAGACGTCCAGCAACCATGCGCTGGCGGACGGCAGCCTGAAGCTGGGCTTCATCTCCAGCGTGTCGCACCCCTTCTGCGGCGATTGCACCCGCGCGCGCGTTTCGGTCGACGGCCGGCTCCACCTGTGCCTGTTCGCCACGAGCGCCGTCGACCTGCGCCGGCACCTGTCTGCCGCTCGCCCGGTACAAGCCGTGGCGGATGCGGTACGGCAAGCGTGGCAGGCGCGCGCAGACCGCTATTCCGAGCTGCGCGCGGGCAAGCTGGCCAGCGGCAAGCGGCAGTACCCGACGGTGCGCATGTCGCTGGTGGGCGGCTGAGCCGCGGGGCGCTGGTCTCAGGCCGGATCCGGGAAAACCTGCGCGGCAAGCGCCGCGCCGGCTTGCGTCAGGCTCGCGTGTCCGCGGCCTTCCTCGTCGATCGCGACGTCGGCCAGTCCGGCGGACTGAAGTTGCGTCAGCACGCGCCGCAGCACGCTCATCGGCAGCGCTGCCCGCTTGGCGATCTTGGCGAGCGACCAAGGGCTGGCGCCGCCCTCGCGCCCGGCTTGGCACAGGACTACGAGGACTGCCAGGATGGCGGGATCGATATCAGCGTCTTGCATGGTCGTGGTTGTCCTCGCCCGACTGGCGGTTGCGCGCAAGCAGGTGTTGAGCGATCTTGCCCAGCGTCTGCACGGCGGACTCGATGCCGGGCGACCATTCCGCGCTGTAGTTCAGCCGGATGCAGTTGCGGTAAGTGGCCCCAGGCGCGAACATATGCCCCGGTGCAACGGTGATGCGGCGCTCCAGCGCCGCGTGGTACATCTCCATGGCGTCGATGCCCTCCGGCAGCTGTACCCACAGCACATAGCCCCCGCTGGCCGCGACGTGGTGGTGCCCTCGGGGAAAAACCTGCGCACGGCGGCGGCCATGATGCTGGCCTGCTGCGCATAGGCCTTGCGCACCCGCCTCAGGTGGGAGTCGTAGCCATCGTTCTTCAGGAACTCCGCGATCGCCAGCTGCGGGATGGCCGGCGTGGTCAGCGTGTTGAGGAACTTGAGCCGCTCCACCACGTCCCGGTAGCGGCCCGGCAACGCCCAGCCGATGCGAAAGGCATTGGTCAGCGTCTTGGAGAAGGAGGCGCAATGTAGGACGATGCCGGCCGTGTCATAGGCCTTCAGCGAACTGGGATGGGACTTGCCATAGTAGAGCTCGCCGTAGACGTCGTTCTCGATGACGGGGATATCCTTGGCAGTCAGCATCGCCACCAGGTTGCGCTTTTTTCATCGGGCATCTGGAAGCCGAGCGGATTCTGGAAGTTGGGCATCACCATGCAGGCGGCCACTCCCTTTTCGTCGATCAGCCGCTCAAGCGCGCCGATATCGATCCCCTCCACCGGATCGGTCGCCACCTCGATGGCGCGCATCCCCAGCCGTTCGATGGCATGGAGCATCGCGTAGAACGTCGGCGACTCCACCGCGATCGTATCGCCCGGCTTGGCCACCGCCTGCAGGCAGAGGTTGATGGCCTCGGTGGCGCCGATGGTGACGATCACCTCGTTCGGGTCGATGGCGTAGCCGTTCTCGAGATAGCGGCGCGAGATCTGCCGGATCAGCTCCGAGCTGCCCGGCGGCAGGTCGTCCAGCATGGTCCACTTGGCGTAGCGCCGCGCGATGTTGTTGGCGTACTGGCTGATGCGCTGCCAGGGAAACAGCGCGGCGTCGGGATAAGGCGAGCCGAGCGGCACGGCCTTGTCCGAGCGGATCGAGCGCAGTGTGGAAAGCACCAGCGCGCTGACGTCCACCGCGGAAGGCTTGGCACTGGGCCGCGACGGCCGCAGCTCGATCGCCGGCTCGCCCGGCCGGGCGCGCACAAAGTACCCGGACTGTGGCCTGCTTTCGATAATGCCGCGGCTCTCCAGCGTGACATAGGCGCGGATCACCGTGGTGATGCTCATGCGGTGGTGCTGGCTTGCCTGCCGCACCGAGGGAATCCGCTCGCCGGGCAGCAAGACACCCTGCAGCACCAATGCCTCGATATCCGCAGCCAGCTTTTCATATAGTTTCACGCCGCGCTCCCCTCGCCAGCCATTCCACTCCGGCCCGGCCGGATCGTTCCCTGCCCCGGGGCTGCCGTTGCGCCGGCTGCCCTGCGCCGGCTTGCCGTCAACTGAGCCAACGATGGAGATCATAGTACGGCAGCGGCACATTATGGAGTTGCCCTGCACTTTGCGGCCCCACACGCACAAAGCCGCTGGCCTGGCCTAGCGCCGACACGGAAGCAGCACCCTGCTGGGCATTGACCTGGACGATGCCTTCCCGGCCGCCCGGGTTGCTGACTTCGCCCACGCGCCAGAACGCGTCGCACGATTGCGTGCGCGCGCCAGCCAGCGCCGCTCGGACCAGGCTCACCGGCGGGAACAGCTCAGCCCGACCCTGCAGCCGGCGCAGCAGCGGTGTCACAAGCAGTGCAAAGGTCGCATAGGCCGCCGCCGGGTTGCCGGGCAGGCACACCACGGGCTTGCCGCGCAGGCGCCCCACCGTCACCGGCTTGCCGGGCTTCATGTTGACGCCCCGGCAGAGCAGCTCGCCGCCCGCCGACGCCAGCGCCGCGACTGCGAGGTCGCGCTGGCCGACCGAGGCCCCGCCGGCGACCAGCACCAGGTCGGCGTCGGACGCCAGTTCGCGCAGCATGTCATGGAGGGCGCGCTCGTCGTCCTGCACATGGCGGTGGCAACAGACCACGGCGCCCATTTCCTGCACGAGGGATTCGAGCATCGGGCCGTTGACATCATGCACCTGGTACACGTCGCGTGGTTCGTCGTGCGCCGCCACTTCGTCGCCCGAGGTCAGGATCGCGACCTCGACCAGGCGGCAGACCGGCACCTGCGCCAGGCCCTGTGAGGCCAGTGCGGCAATATGGCCGGCCTGCAGCAGCGTGCCGGCCGACAACAGCAGGTCTGCACGGCGCGCATCCTCGCCCTTGCGCCGGATGTGCTGGCCCGCCACGGGCGCCCTGGCGCAGGTGACGCCACGATAGGTCTCCAAGGCATCCTCGAGCGCGACGACGGCATCGGCGCCAGGCGGGATCACGCCACCGGTGTAGATGCGGATGGCATGGCCGGGCAGCAGCGGCTGCGCTCGCATGCCGGCGTAGACAACCTGCTGCAGCGGCAAGCAGGCGTCGCCGCGACAGTCTTCGCTGCGGACCGCGTAGCCATCCATGGCGCTGCGGTCCGCCGCCGGCGTGTCGATGACCGCGGCCAGGTCGCGCGCCAGCACGCGGCCGGTCAGCAGCCCCAGCCACACGGTTTCGGTTTCTGGCACCGGCTCCGCGCACATTGCGAAGACGGCCTGCGCCTCGTCAAAGCTCAGCATGCCGCGCCTCCCGCCGGAGCGCACGTGGTGTGCGCATCGTTGCCGCCGCCCGGTGTTGCGCCGGTATAGTCGACATAGCCGTCCTTGCGGCAGAAACTGAGCAGACGCAGGCCGGCCTGCTCGGCGATCCGGATTGCCAGCGAGGTCGGCGCGGAGATCGTGGCCAGCATCTGGATATTCATGCGCGCCGCCTTGCGCACCAGTTCATAGCTGGCGCGGCTGGACAGGAACACGAAGCCGTCGTCCATCGCCACGCGCTGCATCGCCAGGTGGCCGATCAACTTGTCCAGGCCGTTGTGCCGGCCGACATCCTCGAATACATGCAGGATCTCGCCGCGCTCGTTGCACCAGGCCGCGGCGTGGACGCCACCCGTGGCCCGCATCAGCCGCTGGTGCGACGGCAGCGCCTCGACGGCGCGCTCGATCACCTCGCGCGACGGCGCCAGCCGCTTTGCCGGCTCCGGGATGCGCGCGGGCACCAGGTCGAGCAGCTCGATGCTCTCGATGCCGCAGACACCGCAGCCGGTGCGGCCCGCCAGCGAGCGCCGGCGCGCCTTCATCGCGGCGAAGGCGTGTTCGCTGATCTGCAGCCGCACTTCGGCGCTGTGCCGGTGCACGCGCGCTTCCAGGTCGTGGATCTGCGCGTTGCCGCTGACGATGCCCTCGGTCAGCGAAAAGCCGACCGCGAACGCCTCCAGGTCCAGCGGCGTGGCCATCATCACGGCGTGCGAGATGCCGTTGTATACCAGGGCCACCGGGAGTTCTTCCGCCACGTTGTCGGTGGCCGGCTGCGCCGCGCCGTCCTTGTGCCGTACGATGCTGCGCGCTTCATAGCCTGAGTGTTCAACCAGTTCAACCAGTTCAACCGGTTCGGTGCAATCCATGGGAACCTCGCGAAGATTGATGCCACCCCGGCACGCGTCGGGCGCCATGGGGCGTTGTCGGATACTGTTGGGAATGATGGTAAGCAGGGGCCGCGGCGCACGAGGGATACAGTTGCGCCAGTCCGCGACATCCACAGATGCCTGCGCGCACCGCGCTTTACTCCCCGGCGCCGCTTTCCCCGTCGTCGGTGCTGGGAAAGCGGTACTGCCCGTAACGCAGGATCAGCACGCCGCAGGCCAGCATGACAACGCCGGCACACAAGGCCAGCATGTGGAACTCGGTGGACTCGCTAAAGCGCAGGATCAGGTCGCGCGCCAGCGAAACCATCGCGATATACAAGGGGAAGCGCACCGGCAGCTGGCCGAGCTTCAGGTAGCGCACTACCATCGCCAGCACCTCCAGGTACAGGAACATCAGCAGCAGGTCGGTAATCGAGACCGCGCCCATGCCCGCAACCTTCCAGCCTTCCTGCGCCATGATGAACGTCGTTGCCAGGCCGATCACGACCAGGCCCGCCAGTTCCGCCATGCCCAGAAAGGATTCAAGGCGGGCGCGCACCAACCCTTGGCCCGGCCGGGAGCCGGGTTTTCTGTCCAAGCTCATTGCTCTGCTGCCGCGGTTACGCCGTCGCGGGCTGGCGGCTGGAGGGGCTCAGCAACACCGGCACCGATTTGGATGTGGGCGTGCCACAGCCATCGCCGGTGCTCTCCAGGGGCACCAGCGGATTGGTCTCGGGATAGTACGCACCCAGGCAGCCTTGCGGAATGTCGTATTCGACAAGCACAAAGTCCTCGACGTGGCGCTGCACGCCATCGTCCCAGACACTGGTGATGTCGACATGCTGCCCCGCCTTCAGGCCAAGCAGTGCCAGGTCGGCAGGATTGATGAAGACTACCCGGCGCAAGCCGAAGACGCCGCGGTACCGGTCGTCCAGGCCATAAATCGTTGTGTTGTACTGATCGTGCGAGCGCGTCGTCATCAGCACCATCAGCCGGTCGCCATACTGCTCGCGGGCACGATGGATGGGGGTGTCCTTGTCGATGCGATTGACCAGGAACTGCGCCTTGCCTGACGGGGTGTGCCACACGCGGTTGCGGGACGCAGGCGTCAGGTGGAAGCCCCCGGCACCGCGACACGCTCGTTATAGCGCTCGAATCCCTCGACAACCATCTCAACGGCATCGCGGATGCGGGCATAGTCCTGGGCATACCACAGCCAGTCGATCTTCTCCGAGCCGAGCGTGGCAGCCGCCATGCGCGCGACAATGGCAATCTCCGACAGCAGGTGCGGCGACGCCGGTGCGTTCATGCCAAAGGAGATATGGACCATGCAGACCGAGTCCTCGACGGTGACGCCCTGCGGCACCCCGGCCTGCAGGTCGATCTCGGTGCGGCCCAGCGTGGGCAGGATCAGCGACGCCTTGCCGTGCACCAGGTGACTGCGGTTGAGCTTGGTGGCGATGTTCACGGTCAGCGCGCACTTGCGCAACGCCTCGAAGGTGCGCGGCGTGTCGGGCGTGGCCGTGGAGAAATTGCCGCCCAGGCCGATGAAGACCTTGACTCTGCCGTCAAGCATCGCCGAGATGGTGTTGACCACGTCGTACCCATGCTCGCGCGGCGGCTCGAAGCCAAATGTAGCCTGCAGGCGGTCCAGGAACGCTTCCTCGGGTTTTTCCTCGATGCCCACCGTGCGGTCGCCCTGCACGTTCGAATGCCCGCGCACCGGCAGCAGCCCGGCACCGGGGCGCCCGATGTTTCCGCGCATCATCATCAGGTTGGACAAGATCTGCACCGTCGGCACGGAATGCTTGTGCTGCGTCAGCCCCATGCCCCAGCACGCGATCACGCGCTTGCCCTTGGCGTAGACCTGGGCCAGCGCGTCGATATCCTCCTGCGATACGCCCGACTCCGCGATGATGTCCGCCCAGCTTTGCGCGCGCAGGTCTTCGACAAAGTCGCCGAAGCCAATGGTGTGCTCGCGCACAAAGTCCACGTCGATCAGGCGCGTGCGGCCGTGCCTCACCGCCTCGTCGTCCAGTTCGGAGAGGCGCTTGGCCATGCCCTTGATCAGGGCAAAGTCGCCGCCCAGCTTAGGCTGCACGAACATCGAGGCGATCTTGGTACTGGAGCCGGTCAGCATCTCCACCGGATGCTGCGGGCTGGTAAAACGCTCCATGCCACGTTCGCGCAGCGGATTGATCGATACGATGGTGGCACCGCGCCGCGCGCACTCGCGTAGCTCGCCCAGCATGCGCGGATGGTTGGTCGCCGCGTTGTGGCCAAACAACAGGATAGTGTCGGCATGCTCGAAGTCATCCAGCACCACGGTGGCCTTGCCCGCGCCTACCGTCAGCGGCAAGCCGCGGCTGGTGGCTTCGTGGCACATGTTCGAGCAGTCGGGGAAGCTTGTTGGTGCCATAGGCACGCACGAACAGCTGGTAGAGGAACGCGGCCTCGTTGCTGGCACGGCCCGAGGTATAGAAGGCGGCCTGATTCGGATCGGGCAGCGACCGCAGGTGGTGCCCGATCAGCGCAAAGGCCTCGTCCCACGCGATCGCACGGTACTTGTCGGTCTGTGGGTCGTAGACCATGGGGTGCGTCAGCCGTCCGTGCTGTTCCAGCTCGAAATCCGTTTGCGCCATCAGCGATGTGACCGTGTGCTGCGCGAAGAATTCCGGCGTGACGCGCATGCTGGTGGCCTCAGCCGCCACGGCCTTGACGCCGTTCTCGCAGAACTCAAAGGTGGAAGCGTGCTGCCGGTCCGGCCACGCACATCCGGGACAGTCGAAGCCATCCGCCTGATTCTGCTTGAACAGCATCTTGTACTTGCCACCGGCAACCTTCTCCTTGATCAGGTTGATGGCAACGTACTTCAGCGCACCCCAGCCGGCCGCGGGGTGGGTGTAGGAGGAGATATGGCCTTTTTCAGGCGTCGGGGAGCTCATGGCGTGGTGTCCTGTAGCGACTGGAGCGGCGTCCGGCCTGGCCCATGGGGTCGGTCCGGATCGTCGCGGTGCCACCAGATTAGGTCTCGCGGGTGCGCCCGGGTACGTACAAACGGCAGCGCTGCCTGGGAGTACAGTTTTTCGCTAGCTGCCTCTTCGTGCCTCTTCGCCCTAGGATGCATGCCAACCGTGCTCGTCCGCGACCGCGTCTTCTGCATCCGTTTTGCCCCCAAGCTGGGCCAGGTGTCAGGCCAAGGCATCGACGGCGACCAGCCAGCGCAGTAAGCACCCGTGTGTGCCAACCTGCGCAGTTGGCCCGCCGGCGCACGTTGATCACACACAAGATACTTTTTAGGCACTTATCCATTATCTATTCGCCGATCACCCGCAAAATCTTGAAATAGAACTATAAGTTGTTGATATATAATAATTTTCATATTCAATCCTCAATTCAGTATCTATTCATGGTTGCGCATACCCCTGCTCTGCTGGACGCCCTTAGCCAGGGCCCCGCTAATGCGGGGTACCTGTGTGGGCGGCTAGGGATCAGTCAGCCCACGCTATCGCGCCGTATCGCAGAAGCCGGCGATCGCGTTCTGCGCATTGGCAACGCCCGAGCTGTACGCTATCTGGCACGCCGAAGCGTGGCGGGGCAGGCGCAACTGGCGCTGTATCGTGTGACGGGTGCAGGACGCATTGAGCAATGGGGTGAGCTGTTGCCGGTCCATCCGGGCTTTGTCGTACGCCAGCCTGGCCAAAACGACCGCTGGTTCGAGGGCTTGCCATGGTGGTTGCTGGACATGCGCCCGCAAGGCTTTCTTGGACGGCACTGGGTACGCCAGCGCGCCGCTGGGCTCGGTTTGCCCGATGATCTGCTGACCTGGAGCGACGACCACGTGCTGGCCGCGCTGGCAGCGGGACAGCATGACGTGACCGGCAATCTACTGCTGGGTGACCTGAGCCGAGACGCCTGGCTGGCGCACCAGCCGGACAACATCGCCGCCGGCGAACGTGCTCAGCGCTTTCCGGGCCTCGCGGCCCAGTCGATGGCGGGCGAGCGGGTCGGCTCCAGTGCCGGCGGAGAGCAACCGAAGTTCGCCATCCAGGTCGATGGGCAGGACGTTCTGGTCAAGTTCAGTGCCGCGCAGGACAGCGCGATCAGTCAGCGTTGGCGAGACCTGCTATTGGCGGAACATCTCGCCCTGCAGCAGTTGGTGGATCACGGTTTGCCCGCGGCTAAGAGCGAGTTGCTGGATGCCAGCGGCCAGCGCTTCCTGCAGGTCGCCCGCTTCGATCGCACCGCGCAGGGCGGCCGGCGGGGCGTGGTGTCCCTGGCTGTGCTGGACGCGGAATTCGTCGGACGCGGCCGAGGTGCTTGGCCGGCCATCACCGACGCGCTGCTCAAGCAGGATGTGATTACGGACCAGGCGCACCACGATGCCGGCCGGCTATATGCCTTCGGCCGTCTGATTGGCAACACGGATATGCATTTTGGCAATCTCGCCTTCCTGCATGACGGCGCGCTGCCGCTTTCATTGACGCCGGCTTACGACATGCTGCCCATGGGCCTGGCACCCGACCGCAGCGGCGCAATGCGGGACAACCTGGACGCGCTCACGCCGCCCGCGCAGCCGCCGGCCGATATCTGGCAGGAGATGCTGCCGTCGGCCCGCACTTACTGGCGACGGCTCGCCGAGCACCCGCTGGCCAGCGCAGAATTTGCAGCGATTTCAGGACAGCAGCAGGCCTGGCTGGACGACGTCGATCGGCAACTCGAACGCCTGGCCTAAGACAAAGCCGCCGAACGGGCCAAAGCCGCGCGCCATGACGACGGCTGTCACTCCCTCTCCCCTCAGGGGAGAGGGCCGGGGAGAGGGGTGGCTTAGCTAGGAGCCACGTCAAGCGAAGCCCGTGGGGTTGTCCAGCACGCAGGCGTAACGAGCGCCCGCCCTCTCCCCAGCCCCTCTCCCGCGCGCGGGAGAGGGGAGCGAACCGGCGGCATTGAGAACGCTGGTCGAACAAACCTATCGCTGAGCTTGCTTAAGCAGTTGCCATCAAAAAATATCCCCGATCACCTGCCGCAGCCATGCATGCCCCTGATCGGTCTGGTAGCGCTCATGCCAGTACAGGGACACGCTGAGTGCCGGCAGGGAGATCGGAACCTCCTTGATCACCGTACCGGTGCTGCGTGCCAGGGCGTTGGCGACGCTGCTGGGCAAAGTCGCGATCATGTCGGACGCGGCGACCACATGCGGGCAGGCCAGGTAGCTCGATAACGTGACCGCCAGTTGCCGGCTCCGGCCCAACCCTTCCAGCGCACGGTCGATCCGCTCGCTGAAGTAGCGGGTATGCGCGGCCAGGTCGATATGTTTGTAGCGCAGGAAGGCGTTGAGGTTCCAAGGGCGCTCCAGCGAGGGATGGCCGGCGCGCATCAGGCATACCGTGGGCTCCTCGAACAGGAAGCGCGCGCGCAGGTTGGGCGCCGGCTCTGGGTAGTAGCCGGCGATCAGTTCGACATGGTTGGTCTCGAGCATGCTCAGGCCGTGCTGCAGGCGCGCGGGAAACACGCGCAACTGCATATGCGGCGCTTCCTGCGCCACCCTGGCCACGACCTTGGGCAACACGGTGAACTGGACATAGTCGGTCGCATAGATGGAGATCACGCGCTTGCTGCTGGCCGGCGAGAATTCCTCGCGCGGCGCGGTGGCGGCTTGCCACTGCTGCAGGATAGGGGCAAAGGTCCGGTGCAACTCCAGCGCCCGTGCGGTGGCCTTCCACTGCGCGCCTTCGCGTACCAGCAGCGGGTCATTGAACAGCCGCCGCAGGCGGCTCAGCGCCGCGCTCATGGCGGGCTGGGAAAGCTGCATCTGCTCGGCCGCACGGGACACGTTGCGGCACGAAATGAGTGCATCGAAGTGCGTGACAAGGTTCAGGTCGGCACTTTTCATGGGCTCGGATCCATTAGGAACACAGCTTAAGCGAGCGCCGTGCCAGCGCCAAAGGCTGTCAACGTGCATTGGCAGCCATGCCAGCGGCGGCGCGCAGTATTTGTCTGATGGATACCAGTATAAAGGCGACCGTATCGCATGGCGGCCGGCAGCCTGCCTAATATGGGGTCAACCGGCTTTCGTCGCGCCGGCCTCAATGCCGCTCGGCGAAGTACCCGGCGCACGGGGTCCGGCCAGCCTGCCAGCCCGAAACCAGGGCCCGCGGGCGCTGCGCAGCCGGTTCCCCCACTACGGAGAACTAAGCGATGCCGCGCCTGAAGCACCTGTTGTCCTGCCTCCCCGTCTTGTGTCCACTCCTGCTGGGCAGCACCGGCGCGCAAGCGCAGGCCCCTGGCCGGCCAAGGTGATCCGCCTGGTTGTGCCGTTTGCCGCGGGCGGTTCGACGGACCTGATCGCGCGCAAGATCGCGGAGGACCTGGGAGAGCGCGTCAAGGGCACCGTGGTGGTGGAGAACCGGCCCGGCGCGGGCGGCACGGTGGGCAGCGAGTTCGTAGCGCGCCAGCAGGCGGATGGCTACACCATCCTGATGGGTTCGGTGAGCACCCATGCGGTGGCGCCCAGCCTGTTCGCCAAGCTGCCATACGACCCGCTCAAGGACTTCACGCCGCTCACCATGGTCGCCACCATCCCCAACGTGCTCGTGGTGAACAACGCGGTGCCGGCCGGCAATATGAAAGAGTTCGTGGGCCTGCTCAAGCGCGAGCCGGGCAAGTACGCCTTTGCCTCCAATGGCCAGGGCACATCGAACCATCTGGCCTACGAGCTGTTCAAGTCCACCGCAGGGGTATCGCTCACCCATGTGCCCTACAAGGGCTCTGGCCCCGCCATGGCCGACCTGATCGGCGGGCATGTCAACAGCATGATGGATGTGGTGATGACCTCCTACAGCTACATCAAGGGCGGCAAGCTCAAACCCATCGCCGTGACGTCGCTCACGCGCTCGCCGATGCTGCCGGAGGTGCCCACGGTGGCGGAGTCCGGCTATCCGGGTTTCGAGGCCATTGTCTGGTTCGGCCTGTTCGGGCCGCCGAATATGCCGCCCGAGATCGCGGGCCGCCTGTCGCGCGAACTGATGGCGGTCATGCATGACAAGAAGATGAGCGGCTACCTCACCGAGCAAGGCGCCCAGCCGTCAGGCATGTCCCCGGCGGAGTTCACGCAGTTCATCCGTACCGACATCGCCAAATGGCACAAGGTGGCGGCGGTCGCCGGCATCAAGCCCGAATGAGATGCTGCCGGGCTGCCCCTGCCGCCAGGCAGGCAGCCAAGGCGCGCGTCCGACTCCCGATCTCCCCAACACTCAGCTCCCCATCCTCACCAGCGCAACCCAGGAACCCAACATGTACCGAATCGGTATCGACGTCGGTGGCACCTTCACCGACTTCACCATGATCGACGAGGCGGCCGGGGCCGTGCAGTTCCATAAAGTCCCCTCCACCCCGCACGACCCGTCCGAGGCCATCGAGCGCGGCATTGCCGAACTGCTGCGCGAGCACGGCGTGGCGCCCGCCGAGGTGGCGCACGTGGGCCACGGCACCACCGTGGCCACCAATCTCATCATCGAGCGCAAAGGCGCGGCAGTGGGCCTGATCACCACCCAGGGCTTCCGCGACATCCTGGAGATCGGCCGGCAGACCCGCCCTCACCTGTTCGACTACAGCGTGACCAAGCCGCCGGTGCTGGTGCCCCGCGCGCACCGCATCGAAGTGCCGGAGCGGCTGGATGCGCAGGGCCAGGTGGTCACGCCACTGGACGAAGCGGCCGTGCGCCGCGCCGCGCAAGCCCTGCGCGCCGCCGGCCTGGAGGCGGTGACGATCTGCTTCCTGCATGCCTACCGCAATCCGGCGCACGAGCAGCGCGCCCGCGCCATCGTGGAAGAGGTCATGCCCGGCGCATATATCAGCCTGTCGAGCGAGGTACTGCCGGAATTCCGCGAGTACGAGCGGCTTTCCACCACCGTGCTGAACGCTGCCGTGGGCCCGCGCATGGCACGCTACCTGGACCGCTTCATGGCACGCGTGGCCGAGCTGGGCATTGCCCAGCGGCCCTACACCATCCATTCCAACGGCGGCCTGATGTCGGCCGCCGCGGTGCGCCAGTATCCGGTGCGCACCTGCCTCTCCGGCCCCGCCGCCGGCGTGGTGGGCGCGGCCGCGGTGGGCCGCGCCATCGGCCGGCCCGACCTGGTCACCTTCGATGTCGGCGGCACCAGCACCGACGTCTCGCTGATTTCCGCGGGCCGGCCGCTGTTCACCTCGAACCGCCACGTGGCTGGCTATCCGGTCAAGACGCCGATGGTGGACATCCACGTGATCGGCGCGGGCGGCGGCAGCATCGCCTGGCGCGACGACGCCGGCTCGCTCAAGGTCGGCCCGCATAGCGCGGGGGCCGTGCCCGGCCCCGTGGGCTATGCGCGCGGGGGCACCGAGCCCACCATCACCGATGCGCAGATCACGCTGCAGCGCCTCAACCCGGTCGCGCTGCTCAAGGGCCGCATGCCGGTGGACCTGGCGGGTGCCCGCCGCGTGATTGCCGAGCAGGTGGCAGCGCCGCTGCGGATCCCGCTGGAAGACGCCGCCGAGGGCATCATCCGCATCGCCAACGCCAATATGAGCCGCGCCATCCGCGCCGTGTCCACCGAGCGCGGCTACGACCTGTCGCGGTTCGCGCTGTACGCCTATGGCGGGGCCGGGCCACTGCATGCGGTGGAGGTGGCCGAGGAATGCGGCATTCCCAAAGTGATCGTGCCGCAGGAGCCTGGCACCATGTGCGCGCGCGGCATCCTGCTAACCGATATCTCGTTCGACTTCGTGCGCAGTGAGATCTCGCTGGCCGATGGCGACGGCTGGGAAGGCGTGGTCAGTGCTTTCGCCCAGTTGCGCGGCGAAGCGCAGGCCTGGCTCGAGGCCGAGCATGTGGCGCCGGCCAGCCAGCGCCTGCACTACGCCATCGATGCCCGCTACGACGGCCAGAACTTCGAGGTCCAGGTGCCCATGGAGGCCATCGACGGCGACCAGCTGGCGCCCTTCCTGGCGGCGTTCGAGGCCGAGCATGCGCGCGAGTACGGCTACCAGGTGCCGGGACGGGCGGTGCAGATCATCAACTGCCGGGTGCAGGCGGTCGGCAACGTCATCAAGGCCCTGCTCGCGCCGGCCCGTGCCGGCGGCACGCTGGCCCAGTCCCTGACGGGAGAACGGAAGGTCTACCACGGCCGCGCGCATGGCTGGCGCCTGTCGCCGGTCTACGATCGCGACCGGCTCTGCGCGGGCCTGCGTATCGACGGCCCGGCGGTGATCGAGGAAATGAGCTCGACCACCGTGCTCGGCCCCACCCACCATGCCGAGGTCGACGCCTATGGCAACCTCATCGTCACGGTGGCCGCCGGCCAGCGTGAGTCCCACCGCACGAGCCAGCCAGGCCAGGGCATCAAAGCAAGCCAGGCGATACAGGAAAGCGAACATGTCCATTGAATCCCCCGCGCCGCAGACCCGAGCCAGGACGCATTGGCCGACCCCATCGAGATGGAAGTGTTCAGCAACCGGCTGCTGTCCATCACCGAGGACATGAACAACACGCTGGTGCGGGCCTCGTTCTCCACCAATATCAAGGAGCGCAAGGACTGCTCGGTGGCGCTGTTCGATGCGGCCGGGCGGCTGGTGGCCCAGGGCACGCAGATCCCGCTGCACCTGGGCTCGCTGAATGGCGCCATCGAGGCAGTGCTGGCACAGTTTCCCGCGGATACCATCCGCGACGGCGATGTCTTTATCTGCAACGACCCCTACCTGGCCAACGGCAGCCACCTGCCTGACATCAACATCGTCACCCCGGTATTCTGGGAAGGCACGCTGCGCTTCTTTACCGCCAATATCGCGCACCATTCGGACGTGGGCGGCGCAGTGCCAGGGTCCATCGCCGGCACGCTGCGCAGCATCTTCGAGGAAGGCGTGCGCATCCCGGCCTGCCGCATCGCGCGTGGCGGCGAGCTCAATGGCGACCTGCTGCGCCTGGTCTGCAGCAATACGCGCGATCCGGAGGAACGCATGCTGGACCTGCGCGTGCAGATGGCCACCAACGCGCGCGGCGCCGAGGCGGTGCGCGGGCTACTGCGCCAGATGGGGCTCGAGGCCGTGCTGCGCTCGGTGGAAGACGTGATCCGCTATACCCGCCGCAGGCTGGCCAACCGCGTGGCCGAGCTGCGCGAGGGCAACTACACGTTCACCAGCTACCTGGACGACGACGGCATGGGAGGCGATCCGGTGCCCATCTGCGTTACCCTGACCGTGGCGCAAGGAAGACTGCATTTCGACTTCACCGGCTCAGGCAGGCAGGCGCGCGGCGCCATGAACCTGCCGATCAATGCTTTGCGCGCCACCGTGTACTACGCCGTCAAGGCGCTGCTGGACCCGGAGCTCGTGCCCAATGCCGGCATGTTCGACCCCATCAGCATCAGCGCGCCTCGCGGCACCATCACCAATCCCGAGCCGCCCGCGGCGGTGGGGGCGCGCTCCATCACCGCGCAGAAGGTAGCGGGCGCCATCTTCGGCGCCTTCCGCGGCCTGCTGCCGGCGGAAAAGATCATGGCCTCGGGCAATGACTCCTGCCCGGCTATCGTGTTCTCCGGGCGCTTGCGCCAGCGTGCGGGCGACTTTGTCTACCTGGAGACGATCGGCGGCGGCAGCGGCGCACGCTATGACGGCGACGGCATGGACGCGGTGCACGTGCATATGACCAACACGTCCAACCTACCGGTCGAGGCGCTGGAGAACGAGTATCCGTTGCGCATGGACGAGTACGCGATGATTCCCGACTCCGGCGGCGCCGGCCGCACGCGCGGGGGCCTAGGCATCGCCAAGCAGATCTGCGCGCTGGTGCCGGGCATAGTCTTTTCCGCGCGCTCGGACAGCCATACGGTGGGCGTGCCCGCCGGCGTCGATGGCGGCAATGACGGCCGCCGCGCGCGGCTGGTGCGGAACTCCGGCACCGCGCAGCAAAGCGAGCTGTTCTCCAAGACCGCCAATATCGCGCTGGAGGCCGGCGAGAGCGTGCGCATGGAAACACCGGGCGGCGGCGGCTATGGCGATCCCGCGCAGCGCAACGCCCAGGCACTGGCGCGGGACCTGCGCGACGGCAAGGTGACGCCCGCCGTGGCGCGGCAAGCCTATCCCGGCTACGTCGACGACCTGCCCTAAGCTGCGAGCGGCACAAGCGGCACAAGCGGCGCAGTCGGACCTGCGCCGCTTGTGGCGACTCCCATACAACCCACATACCACCCTCATGCCACCACCAGTTGCGGGTCCAACTGGGCGAGCGCGAACGCACGCGTGTGGGCGATAAACGATTTCAGCAACAGCGACGGCGGCCGCTGGGTCGAAAACAGCACGGAAAAATCCGTGGTCAACTGCGGCTCGAAGACGCGAAAGCAAATGCCCTTGCCGCGATACTCCAGCGCGGTGATCGGATCGATCAGCGCCACCCCCAGGCCCGCCTCGACGAATGCGCAGATGCTCCACGACACCTGCGTTTCCACCTGCAACTGGCGCTCGATCCCATAGGACGCGAACAGCGCATCGATCTGCAGGCGCGAATCCAGCGCGCGCGGATGCGAGACAAATTTCTCGCCCGCCAGGTCATGCGGCCGGATCACCGCCTCGGCGCACAGCCGGTGCCCGACCGGCAGCGCGCACACCATCCGCGTGGAGATCAGCCGCTCGCCATGCGTACTGGGGTGGTTCATCGACAGGATCGCCAGGCCGACATCGCAGCGCTGCCCCACCACCATGTCCACCACGGTGCGGGATGAGTGCGTCAGCATGGAGATCTGCGTCTGACCGTGCTGCGTCAGGAACTCCGCGATGGCGCGCGGCAGGAAGGACAAGGCCAGCGCGGGCGCCGCCGCAATCTGCAGCGAGCCGCGCTGCAGATCGCGGATGTCCTGCGCGGCCAGCGCGATGCGCTCCACCCCGACCAATGAACGCTGCACCTCCTCATGGAGCACCTGCGCCTCGGCGGTCGGGTACAACCTGCCGCGCACACGCTCGAACAGGGCAAAGCCAACAGATTCCTCAAGGTCGGCAATGAGCCGGGTGGCGGCCGGCTGTGAGATATGCAGCATTTCCGCGGCGCGCGTCACCGTCTGGCAAAGCATGACGGCGCGGAAGGCTTCGAGTTGTCGGATCTTCATGCCGTAAGTCTATAACACCATGTTATGGACAGGCCAAAAAAGAATTTTCCAAGTGTTGGCAGCCCCTCTAATCTATGCCCGGCAGCAAGGATTCACGCAGCCTGTTTCCGAATTTTCTGTTGCGGCGCAACCATAACTTTTTTGCATTGATTTGGTGAAGCGCCGCCCATTACCGGTGCACACGGAGGAAGGAAAAGATGAAGCAGCACATTGTGGCGGCAGCCATCCTGGCGGCATTCTCGGCATCGGCAGCCGTGGCGCAGCAGCCCACCTTGTATGTGGGTTCCTACGGCGGCTCGACCGAAAAGCTGTTCAAGGAAAAGATCATCCCGGCCTTCGAAGCAAAGGAGAAGGTCAAGGTGGTGTATGTCTCCGGCAACTCCACCGACACACTGGCCAAGCTGCAGGCGCAGAAGGGCCGGCAGGAGCTGGACGTGGTCCTGCTCGATGACGGCCCCATGTACCAGGCGGTGCAGTTCGGCTTCTGCGACACGCTCAAGGATGCGCCGGTGTACAAGGAGCTGTATCCGCTTGCCCGCCTGACCGACAAGGCTACCGCCGTGGGCGTGGTGGCCACCGGCCTGGCCTACAACACCGAAGCCTTCAAGAAGGCTGGCCTGCCCAAGCCGGATTCCTGGGAGGCGCTGGCGGACAAGAAGCTGAAGCAGAAGATCGCCATCCCGCCCATTAGCAATACCTACGGCCTGCAGACGCTGGTGATGTTCGCCAAGCTGCGCAAGGGCAGCGAGCAAAGCATCGACCCCGGCTTCACCGCACTGACCAAAGAGGTGGGACCAAACGTGCTGGCCTGGGAACCGTCGCCGGGCAAGATGACCGAACTCTTCCAGAACGGCGATATCGCGCTCGCCGTGTGGGGCAGCGGCCGCGTGCAGAGCCTGAAGGATACCGGCTTCCCGGTGGAATTCGTCTACCCCAAGGAAGGCGCCCCCGCCTTGATGATCGCGGCCTGCCCGGTGGTGCAAAGCGATGTGCCCGCGCAGGCGCAGGCGCTGGTCCAGTACCTGCTGACACCGGATGTGCAGGCCATGCTGGCGGATTCGCAGGGCTGGGGGCCGGTCAATGCCAAGACCGCGCTCGATGCCAAGGTATCGGCCAAAGTGCCCTATGGCAAGGCGCAGATCGACAAGCTGCTGCCGACCAACTGGACGCTTGTCAACGACAAGCGCGCCGAGTGGACTAACCGATGGAACCGCACCGTGGAACGCTGAGCCAGCGCCCCCTCCCGTAGTCGCCACGACAGACGGAGCCTCTTGCGGGGGCGCCGCGCCAACCACGAAAAGACCATGACGTTCCTCACTCTAGACAGTCTCGCCAAGGCCTATGGTGCCTTCCACGCCGTCGAAAACCTGAGCCTGGAGGTCAGGCGCGGCGAGTTCCTCTCCCTGCTCGGGCCCTCCGGCTGCGGCAAGACCACCACCCTGCAGATGATCGCCGGCTTTGTGGAGCCCACCCATGGCCGCATCCTGCTCGAGGGCCGCGACATCACTGCCCTGCGCCCGGAAAAACGCGGCATGGGCGTGGTGTTCCAGAGCTATGCGCTGTTCCCGCACATGACGGTGGCCGCCAATATCGGCTTTGGCCTGGAGATGCGCGGCGTGGCCTGCGCCGAACGCCGCCGGCGCATCGACGAGACGCTGGACCTGGTGCGCCTTGGCGGCCTTGGCAAGCGTTACCCGCGCGAGTTGTCGGGCGGCCAGCGCCAGCGCGTGGCGATTGCCCGTGCGCTGGCCATCCGGCCCGAGGTGCTGCTGCTCGACGAGCCCATGTCCAACCTCGACGCCAAGCTGCGCGAGGACATGCACATCGAGCTGCGCGCGATCCAGCGCCACCTTGGCATCACCACCATCCTGGTGACCCACGACCAGGTCGAGGCCATGACCATGAGCGACCGCATTGCCGTGATGCACGGCGGGCGCATCGTGCAGCTGGCCGCGCCCCTCGAGGCCTACGAGCGTCCGCAGTCCGCCTTTGCTTCCGGCTTCCTCGGCAAGACCAATGCTATCCGCGGCGTGGTGGAAAAGACCAACCCGCGCTGCTGCGAAGTGCGCCTGGGCGCCACGCTCGCGCATGTGCCGCACGAGGGCCGCGAGGTTGGCAAGGAGGTGCACGTCTACGTGCGCCCCGAGAAGATCCGCCTGGCGCCGGCGAATGCCGGCGGCATCCCCGCCACGGTGCAAACGCGCCTGTTCCTGGGCAATCACTGGATGCTGGAAGTGCAAAGTGCGCTCGGGCTGCTGCGCGTCAGCCAGCCCAACCATGGCGCCGCGCCGCCCGAGGAAGGTTCGGCGGTCAGCGTGCTGTGGTCGGACGATGACCTGCGGGTACTGACGGCGGAGCAACATCATGGCTGACACCACCGTCTCCACCCTGCCCTCCGGCGCCCCGGCCGCGCCCGCCAAGGCTGCCACCGCCAGCAACGATGCGCATGCCGGATCGGCGCCCTGGCTACTGTCGGCACCCGCGCTGCTGCTGTTCGCCGCGATGCTGCTGGTGCCGCTGGCGCTCACCGCGCTGCTGTCGTTCCATGTCTTCGACGGCACGCGCGGCGTGCTGCCCGAGCTGACCATGGCCAACTACCTGGAGGTGCTGGGCGACAGCTACTACCACGAGATCTTCCTGCGCACCGCGGGCCTTGCACTGGCCGTGACCGTGCTGGCCGTTGCGCTCGGCGTGCCGGAGACCATCATCCTGGCACGCATGCAGAGTCCCTGGCGCGCGTTGTTCCTGATCGTGATCCTTGGCCCGCTGCTGATCTCGGTGGTGGTGCGCACGCTCGGCTGGGCCATCCTGCTGGGCAACAACGGGCTGATCAACGAGGCCCTGCAATGGATGGGCATTGTCGACGAACCGGTCAAGCTTGTCTTTACCCTGACCGGCGTGGTGATCGCGCTCACCCACGTGCTGATCCCCTTCATGGTGATCTCCGTCTGGGCCGCGCTGCAAAAGCTCGACGCGCAGGTCGAGAACGCCGGCCTGGCCTTTGGCGCGTCGCCCTTCACCGTGTTCCGCCGCATCATCCTGCCGCAGATCCTGCCGGGCATCCTGTCGGGCGGCATCATCGTGTTCGCCCTGGCGGCATCGGCCTTCGCCACGCCGGCCATCCTTGGCGGGCGCCGCCTCAAGGTGGTCGCCACCGCGGCCTATGACGAATTCCTCAACACGCTGAACTGGCCGCTCGGCGCAACCATCGCCGTGCTGCTGCTGATCGCCAACGTGATCATCATCGTGGGCTGCAACCGGCTGGTGGAGCGGCGCTTCCGCCAGGTGTTCGAAGGCTGAGCAAAGCAAGAGAAAAGAGAGAGGATCATGCGCAAGAACGGACTGTTTTCCCTGCTTTACCACAGCCTCTTCATCGCCTTCATCGTGGCGCCGCTGCTCGTGGTGGTGGCGGTCTCCTTCACCGGCAAGGGCTATATCTCCCTGCCCACCGACGGGCTCTCGCTGCGCTGGTTCCGCGCTATCGGCGACGCCCACGAGATTGTCGACGCGTTCTGGCTATCGCTATGGCTGGGGCTGGCCTCGGCCACCATCGCGGTGGCGCTGGCCGTGCCGGGCGCACTGGCGCTCACCCGTTACCGCTTTCCGGGGCGCGGCGCGCTGATGGGTTTTTTCATGTCGCCGCTGATGATCCCGCACGTGGTGCTGGGCGTGGCCTTCCTGCGCTTCTTCACCACGGTGGGCGTCAGCGGTTCGTTCTTCTGGCTGGCGCTGACGCACGTGGTGGTGGTGATGCCCTATGCGCTGCGCCTGGTGCTGGCAGCGGCGACCGGCCTGGACCGCGACGCGGAGCACGCCGCGCTGTCGCTCGGCGCGAGCCGCTTCACCGCTTTTCGGCGCGTGGTGCTGCCGCTGATCCTGCCGGGCGTGGCGGGCGGGTGGATGCTGGCCTTTATCCAGAGCTTCGACGAGCTGACCATGACCGTGTTCGTCGCCACCCCGGGCACCACCACGCTGCCGGTGGCCATGTACAACCAGATTGCCCAGACCATCGATCCGCTGGTGGCCTCGGTGTCCACGGTGCTGATCGTCGGCACGCTAGTGCTGATGGTGCTGCTGGACCGCATCGTCGGGCTCGACCGCGTGCTGATCGGCAAGAACTGAACGCCCGCGCTAGGCGTCTTTCGCAACCCACTTTCATCATGACCACAAGCGATCTTATTGTCATCGGCGGCGGCCTGGTCGGCACCGCCATCGCCTACGGCGCCGCCCGCAACGGCGTGCGCGTGACCGTGCTGGACGAAGGCGACGATGCCTTGCGTGCCTCGCGCGGCAACTTCGGCCTGGTCTGGGTCCAGGGCAAGGGCCATGGCATGGCGCCCTACGCCAGCTGGACCATGGGCTCGGCGCGGCGGTGGCCGGCGCTTGCCGCCGCGCTGCTGGAAGATACCGGCATCGATGTGCAGCTCAAGCAGCCGGGCGGCTTCCACCTTTGTTTTTCCGCCGAGGAGATGCAGGCGCGCGAGGCGCGGCTGCAACGCATCCAGGACAACCTTGGCGGCGACTATCCGTTCGAGATGCTGGACCACGGTCCGCTGGGCGCGCGCCTGCCCGGCATCGGCCCGGACGTGGCCGGCGCCAGCTACACGCCGATGGACGGTCATGCGAACCCGCTCAAGCTGCTGCGCGCCTTGCACACGGCATGCCAGCACCGTGGTGTCCGGATACTGCCCCGGCACGGCGTGGGACAGATTGCGCGCGATGGCGCGGGCTTTGTCGTGGAAGCCGGCGGCACGCGCTTTGCGGCGCCCCGCATCGTGCTGGCGTCTGGCCTGGGCAATCGCGCGCTGGCCGGGCAGATCGGGCTGCATGCGCCGGTGGCGCCCAACCGCGGCCAGGTCCTGATCGGCGAGCGGGCCTCGCACTTCCTCGACCATCCCACCACATACGTGCGGCAGACCGACGAGGGCACCATCCAGTTGGGCGACTCGATGGAAGATGTCGGGTTCGATGACGGCACGACGGTGGACGTGCTCGGCGCGATCGCCAGGCGCGGCGTGCGCAGTTTTCCCGCGCTGGCCAGCCTCAAGCTGGTACGCGCCTGGGGCGCCCTGCGCGTGATGACGCCGGACGGCTTCCCGATCTACCAGGAGAGCGCCGCCTGCCCCGGTGCCTTCGTCACCACTTGCCACAGCGGCGTCACGCTGGCCGCCGCCCATGTTTTCCGCGTGGCGCCGTGGGTCAGCGGCGGCGCCACGCCCGAAGGCATCGACGTATTCACCGGCGACCGCTTCCTCGATACCAACCAGGTTTTTAATCATGCCCACTGAAGCCCTGTTCCGCCCGCTTGCCAACGGCGCCGCCATGGTGACGATCGAATTCAACGGCCAGCCCCTGCGCGTGCCCTGCGGGCGCAGCGTGGCGGCCGCGTTGCTGGCCAGCGGCGTGACGCCCCTGCGCACCACGCCGGTCAGCGGCGCTGCGCGCGCGCCCTACTGCATGATGGGCGTGTGCTTTGAATGCCTGATGGAGATCGATGGCCAACCCAGCCGCCAGGCTTGCCTAGTGCAGGTGCGCGAAGGCATGGCCGTGCGCAGCCAGCATGGCGCGCGCGACCTTGAACTCGATCCCGAGACGGAGGCTGGCCATGCCTGAGCATCAATTCGATATCGCCATCATCGGCGCCGGCCCGGCCGGCATGGCCGCTGCCGTGGCCGCCACCGCCCATGGCGCGCGCGTGGCGGTGCTGGACGAGCAGGAAGCCCCCGGTGGCCAGATCTATCGCGCCATCACGGCGGCCACGCCGGAGCGGCTGCGCATCCTCGGGCCTGACTACGCGGCCGGCGCCGCCCTGGCCGAGGCCTTCGCCGCCAGCGGCGCGCAGCACATCACCGGCGCGGCAGTATGGCAAGTCACGCGCGAGCGGGTGGTGCATTACCTGCGCGATGGCGGCGTGGCGAGCCTGCAAGCCGATCAGGTCATTCTTTGTACCGGCGCCATGGAGCGGCCCTTCCCGATCCCGGGCTGGACCGTGCCCGGCGTGATGACCGCGGGCGCGGCGCAGATCCTGCTCAAGAGCGCCGACCTGGCGCCCGCCGAGCCGGTGGTGCTGGCCGGGTGCGGCCCGCTGCTCTACCTGCTGGGGTGGCAGTATGCGCGCGCCGGGGTGCCGATCCGCGCCATAGTCGACACCACCGATGGCGCCGACTATCGCCGCGCGCTATCCCACCTGGGCGGCGCGCTGGCCGGCTGGCGCTATCTGAAAAAGGGCCTGGCGCTGATGCGCACGCTCAGGAAGAGCGGCGTGCCCTTCTACAAAGGCGCCACCGGCCTGGCTGTCGAGGGCGACGATGCCGTGCGCGCGCTGCGCTTCACCAGCGGCGGGCGCGAACAACGCATCGAGACCCGCACCGTGCTGCTCCACCAGGGCGTGGTACCCAATACGCAGTTCACCTGGGCGCTGCGCGCCGCGCATCGGTGGGACGATGTCCAGCTGTGCTGGCAGCCGCAGGCGGACGAATGGGGCGCGCTGGACATTCCCGGCATCTCTATCGCCGGCGACGGACGCGGCATCGGCGGCGCGCTGGCGGCACGCCTGCAAGGCGAGCTCGCCGGGCTGGCCGCCGCGCACGCGGCAGGCCGGCTGGACGCCGCGGGGCGCGACCGCCACGCAGCGCCGGCCCGCGCCGCGCTGCGCTCGCATCTGCAGATCCGGCCCTTCCTCGATGCGCTGTATCGCCCCAAGGCTGCCAACCGGATCCCCGCCGACGAGGTCGTCGTGTGCCGCTGCGAAGAGGTCACGGCCGGCGAGATCCGCGCGTTCGTCGAACTGGGCTGCGGCGGTCCCAACCAGACCAAGTCCTTCGGCCGCTGCGGCATGGGCCCGTGCCAGGGCCGGCTGTGCGGGCTGACCGTCACGGAAGTCATTGCGCAGGCGCGCGGCGTGCCGCCGCAGGAAGTGGGCTACTACCGCATCCGCCCGCCCATCAAGCCGATCACCCTTGGCGAGCTTGCCCGTGAAGCCTGACGCCAAGCTGGGGGCCGATGTCATCATCATCGGCGGGGGCCTGCAGGGCACTTCCAGCGCGCTGCAACTGGCGCGGCGCGGCCTGCGGGTAACCTTGCTCGAAGCGCAATACTGCGGCCGGCACGCCTCCGGCGTGAACGCAGGGGAGTCCGCACGCTTGGCCGTCACGTTGCCGAGATTCCCCTCGCGCTTGCCGCGCGCGGGATGTGGCACCGCCTTGCCGAGCTGACCGGCGAAGATGCCGACTTTGTGCCGAGCGGCCAGCTCAAGGTAGCGGAGAGCGAGGCCGAGCTGGAAGTGCTGCGCGGCCGAGTCACACAGCTCGAGGCGTTGGGCTTTACACATGAGGAACTGGTAGACGCGCACACGGTGCGCAAGCTGGTGCCGTCGATCACGCCTCATGTCACGGGTGCGATCTGGGCACGCGACGATGGCCACGCGCTCCCCTACCGCGCCGTGACCGCCTTTCGGCGCGCAGCGGCGCGCGCCGGCGCCGCGATACACGAGGGCACGCCAGCGTTGCAGGTGGAACGCACCGAAAACCACTGGCTTGTCCGCACCCCGCGTGGCACCTTCAGCGCCAGTCACCTCGTCAACACGGCGGGCGCGTGGGCCGGCGAGTTTGCGGGACAAGTCGGCGAGCCGGTGCCGGTGCAGGTTGGCGGCCTGATGCTGATGATCACCTACCGCGTGGCCCCCTTCGTCAAGCCAGTGCTGGGCGCCACCGGCAGGGCGTTGTCGTTCAAGCAATTCGCCAACGGCACCGTGCTGATCGGCGGCGGGTTACGCTGCGAGGCCGATGCCAAAGCCCGCCACGGCGAGGTCGACATGCTCAAGCTCGCCACCAGCGCGCAGACCGTCACCGCCCTCTTCCCCCACCTCGGCCCGCTTGCCATTAATCGCGCGTGGGCGGGCGTTGAAGCCTTCATGCCAGACGACATCCCAGTCATCAGCCGCAGCCGCTGCGCGCCCGACCTGGTGCATGCGTTCGGCTTCTCCGCACATGGGTTCGAGCTCGGACCGATCGTGGGCCAGATCGTCGCCGAACTGGTCACCGAGGGGCGTGCCTCGCTGCCAATTGAAGCCTTTGCCATCGACCGCTTCGACAAGCCTCAAGCCGTGCGAGCGGCAGCTTTGCACGACTAAGCATGGCCCGTCTTCCAACCCACTGTTCACGCCAGCATCAACACCACTACCACCGACAAGAGGAATTCACATGAGCAATATCCAGCGTCACCAATCCACCAAACGGCTTTCCCGACTGGTTGTCCACAATGACATCGTCTACGTAGCAGGTGTCACCGCGGGTGACACGACCGCGGACATCGCCGGCCAGACGCGCGACGTGCTGGCCAAGATCGAAGGCTACCTCGCTAGCGTCGGTTCTGATAAGGAGAAGCTGTTATCTGTGCAGATCTGGCTGAAAGACATCGAACGCGACTTCGACGGCATGAATGTCGCCTGGGAGGACTGGATTTCCGAGCATGCCGTGCCGACGCGAGCCACTTGCGAGGCCAAGCTCGCGCGCCCCGAGTTGCTGGTTGAGATCATCGTGACGGCGGCGCTCTAGTGTCCCGTTCCGTTGTTAACGGATCTATATTTTTGTAGGATGTTGGTATCGACGAACGGGAGATGCCAACATGCCAATGGGACGACCGAAGCTGGATCTGGTGTTGAGCGAAGACGAGCGGTCTCAACTTGCCTCGATGGCGCGTTCGCGGAGTATCCCGGCGTCGCTGGTTGCGCGGGCACGCATCGTTTTGGGAACAGGACTAGCCCGCTGATGCGGGGGTGTCTCTTTAGGGCGGGGTTTTGATGCTTCTAGCTGCTGATGCAGAATAGCGTGAGTGGGCGATTTTTTAGCGCTTCTAGCTGCTGTCGCGGCTATACGGTGTTGGCCGTTTTAGAACGTGTGAGATGTCACTTTTCTTTACTCGTCAAGAAAAGATGGTATGAACGCGCCCCGTCCCCGCAGTGGAGCGCGAGGAGCCGAAACGGTAGTGTGGGTCGGGCAAAAAAAGCCTGAGGAGAAGGGGTCCCTCCAGACCGAACGGCATCGCAATGTGCCAGAGTGGAAGATGTCACCACCACTACAGGAACGGAGGGACCCGAAATGAATGCTATGACATTTGGGCTGGATATTGCAAAGCATGTGTTCGTGCGACCTGAAAGTCGCCTGAATTTCTGTTTCACAGGAGAACGTATGACCTGACGAAACCGGTTGTTCCATCAACCGTTCCCTACCCAGACATGCGGAGCCGGTAACAGCTCGGTATGAAGCTCTGGGGACAACGTAGCCGCCGGATAACCGGTACGCCCAGCCGCGAGGCGAAGCGGAATCTGCCAGCGCGAAGGCGGAGAGGAGCAAGGGATGAGTGGGTACGACCAACACATGTGAACTTCTGATAAACGTCGTGATCTTTGACAAGCCAAACGTGCTGACAGGCTTGAACCAAAACGGTATGCGGTGAGGAGTGGTCTTTGAATACTGGGCCACCATGGACAACCAGCCGCCGGCGAAGAGGAAGGGTCCGCCCCGCTCGGAGATTCATGCGGAACAGGGTAAGCCCATAGCACTGCCGGCGACGGCAGGCGAACCGTAAGGAACGCTGCTGGTGCTGTGGGTAAAGGAATGCGGAGAAAGCGAACGCCCGGCTGTAATGGCCGGGATACGGACTGCAACATTGCCCGACACGAAAGTGGGCAGACTTCCGCAGGGTCATTCATGGCGAGAGAACCTTGACTAATCGTTATACGGGGAAGAGCAGATGACGGCGAGCGACGTGCAAGCGAGCGCGGCTGGTGCGTCCTCGCACCCGGCGCGGATGTGGGAGCAGGCAAACTGGTCGCACATCGCGGCCGACGTGAAACGACTTCAGGCGCGTATCGCTAAGGCAACATGGGAGGGCAGATGGGGCAAGGTGAAAGCCTTGCAACGTCTGCTGACCCGCTCGCATAGCGGCAAGATGTTGGCCGTGAAGCGTGTGACGGAAAATCGCGGTAAGAGGACGCCGGGGGTGGATGGCAGGATATGGTCGTCCCCGGCGGCCAGATGGAACGGAATGGTGTCGCTACGTCATCGCGGCTATCGTGCGATGCCGCTGCGGCGGGTTTACATTCCCAAGAGTAACGGCAAGAAGCGTCCGCTGGGAATTCCATGTATGCGGTGCCGGGCGATGCAGGCTTTATGGAAGCTCGCTCTGGAACCCGTCGCGGAGACCCTGGCAGACGCCAATTCCTACGGCTTTCGGCCCGAACGCTCGACCGCCGATGCCATCGAACAGTGCTTCAAGGTTCTGGCCAAGCGTGCCTCGCCAGAATGGATTCTGGAGGGTGACATTCGAGGTTGTTTCGACAACTTCAGTCATTCCTGGTTCCTGGAGAACATACCGATGGATAAGGGGGTTCTGCGCAAGTGGCTTCAGGCCGGATATATCGATGAGGGAACCCTGTTCGAGTCGTGGGCGGGTACACCCCAAGGGGGTGTCATCTCGCCCGTGATCGCGAATATGGCGCTGGATGGGCTTGAAGCAGCAGTTCATGCAAGTGTGGGAACATCCAAACTTGCTCGCAGCAAGGCTCAACTCAACGTCGTCCGCTATGCCGATGACTTTGTGGTGACTGGCGTATCGAAAGATGTGCTGGAATCCCGGGTGCTTCCCGCGGTTAGGCAGTTTATGGCCGCCCGATGCCTGGAACTCTCGGAAGAGAAGACCAGAATCACCAACATAGTGGAGGGTTTCGATTTCCTTGGCCAGAACGTGCGCAAGTACGGCGGCAAACTGCTGACCAAGCCAGCGAAGAAAAGTATCAAATCGCTGCTGGACAAGGCCAGGGAAGTCATCAAAGGCAACGCGAGTGCCACCCAAGAGGTGTTGATCCGTAGGCTGAACCCGATCATTCGGGGATGGGCTATGTATCATCGCCACGTCGTGGCAAAAGCGACCTTCTCGACGATAGACTCGCACATCTGGCACCTGCTCTGGAAGTGGGCAAGACGTAGGCACCCCACGAAAGGAGCCCGGTGGGTCAGGCAACGGTACTTCCGGCGAGACGGACACCGGTCCTGGGACTTTGCGACGAAGGGTTCAACCGAGGGTGACACCTGCGGCCTGCAACTCTTCCGCGCAACGACGGTCGCGATTCAGCGCCACGTCAAAATCCGGGGACTGGCCAATCCATTTGATCCAGCATGGGACATCTACCTTGCCCGCCGTCGATCCGCGAAACGCTCCGTCGGGCTGCCCGGTGCCATCCAATGGTGCTGAAGGAATGGCTTGAGCCGGATGCGGGGCGACTCGCACGTCCGGTTCTTAGGGGCGGCGGCGCAGTAATGCGTCGCTGCTACCCGACCAGCTGTACTGGGTTGACCCTGAGACTGGCGAGATACAAAACCGGCGATTCCAGCGTCAAAAGCTGATCGAGTTCCTAGCTCAGCGCAAAGGACGCGTGGCGCTGGAGGCATGCGGCAGCGGGCACTGGTGGGCTCGCAAGCTCCTCGAGATGGGCTATGAGGTGAAGCTGCTGCACGCGAAATACGTCCGTCCATTCGTGCGAACCAACAAGACAGATGCGGCGGATGCGCGCGCGATCTGGACGGCGGCGCAACAGCCGGGCATGCCCGCAGTGACGCCGAAGACAGTGGAGCAGCAGGCGACACTGGTGTTGCATCGGATGCGAGAGCAGCACATCAAGATGCGCACGATGATGATCAATGCCTTGCGCGGCGCGCTCTATGAGTTTGGCTTGAGCTTCAAGAAGGGGCGTCAGGCGGGCTTGGCGGAGATGCGCGAGCGGCTGGCCGAAGTGGAGGAAGACGTGCCGGCGAGGGTGTTCGAGGCGTTGCGCGAACAGTTCGAGCTGATCGGTCGGCTAGACAAAGGCATTGAGCAGTTGGAGGGACAGATCAAGGCCTGGTCCCAAACGCAGCCGGCGTGCAAGCGGCTGATGGCGATTCCAGGGATCGGCATGCTCACGGCCACGGCGCTGCTAGCGACGATCGGCGATGCGCAGGGCTTCGAATCGGGGCGGCAACTGTCGGCCTACCTGGGGCTGGTGCCGCGCCAGCGTGGCACTGGGGGCAAGGTGCAATTGGGGGCGATTAGCAAACGCGGAGACTGTTACCTGCGCATGCTGCTGATCCACGGTGCCAGAGCAGTCGTGTACCGGGCCAAGGACAAAGGGGCCTGGTGCGACCAACTGGCGCGCCGACGCCCGTCCAACGTGACGGTGGTGGCGATGGCCAACAAGGCGGCAAGAATTGCCTGGGCGGTGCTGAGGGGCAAGGAGCCGTATGAAAGAGACCACGAGCTGAAGAAGGCGGAGACGGCCAGGCAAATGGCGGATTCCGCGCTAGGTCAGCTGCGCCTACCAAAACCGTAGGCACAGCAGCCCTAGCTGCGGCTATTGAAGCAGGTTAATTGAATTCGACTAGCAGGTTGCGCGGGTAAATGTGACGTGATGGCAAGACAGGTTGGACCGCAAGAACGAGACCCTGATCGGTTACTAGTGCTTCGAGCACGCTGAAAAGACGAGGGCCGTTCTTGGCGAATTCCATAGGGGCCCGCAGGCTTGACCTGCATGAGGCCGGATATAAGGCTGCAACCAAATCCTCGCCGAGCATCATGAGATGATTTACCTGGCAAACCGGGGCGCGTTCATATAAGTAACCAAAAGAATGCGATCCTTGCAGGAGGCTGGCTTGTCGGGGTTGCGCAGCCCGGTGGTTTCGTCGTCAGGCCCCGGGTTTTAATGGACTCGTGCCGTTACCGGTTTGAATGGCCACGATACTGCGGATGACGCTGGTTTCGTGGTGAGACTGCTCGGTAGCGGCATCCCTGCTCATTCACCCATCTGCCGGTACCGGTGCAAAGCACCACGATATATCACACCGTGATGGTTTCGTGGTGGGGTTGGCGCGGTGGTGAAACCCTCGGATTTATTTTCTCGGTGCCACCGCGCCCACGACGAAAACGGGACGCCTGCAACTTCGTGGCCGCCCGCGCCGCGAGCGACAGACGGCTTGAAATTCGTGGTGGTGGCTACCGGTGGGGGCCACCACGAAACCCTGGGCATTGGCAGCGTCGTGATGATCTAAGGCAATGCTGATCAAGTCCTCCGATTCGTGAGAAGGCGCGTTATTTGAAGAATCACGAGCGCAAAGAGATGAACATGAAGCAGATGACGTTGGCAGCGGGTGCAGATCAATGTGCAGGTTTCGAGCAACACCGCAAGCCAACGCGACGTGAAGAGTTTCTGGCGACGATGGATCAGATCGTGCCGTGGGCGGCATTGTGCGCCGTGATTGAGCCCTACTATCCGAAGGCAGGCAATGGCCGGCGGCCCATTGGTCTGGAGCGGATGCTGCGCATCCACTTTCTGCAGCACTGGTTCAACCTGGCAGATCTGGCTTGCGAGGAAGCGCTATATGACAGCGCCAGCCTGCGCCGCTTCGTAGGAATTGACCTGGGTCGTGAGCCGGTGCCGGACGCCACCACGGTATTGAAGTTTCGGCGGCTGCTGGAGAAACATCAGCTTGCCGAACGGCTGTTCGCGGAGGTTGGCCGACTCCTGCAAGCCAATGGCGTGAAGCTGAAGACCGGCACAATTGTCGATGCCACAATTATTGGTGCGCCCAGCTCGACGAAAAATGAAGAGAAGTCGCGCGACCCCGAGATGCATCAGACCCGCAAAGGCCAGCAGTGGTACTTTGGCATGAAGTTGCACATTGGCGTGGATAGTCAGAGCGGGTTGGCCCATTCCGCGGTGGTGACGCCGGCCAACGTTCACGACAAGCATGCGCTGCCCCAGCTTCTGCATGGGGAGGAGCGGCGTGTGTACGGTGACAGCGCATACGCCAGTCAGCAGGAGCTGATCGCATCGAAGGCGCCGCACGCCAAGGACTTCACCAATCAGCGGACCCGCAGAAACGGGGAGATTGACGAAGTGCAACGCGGGAAGAACCGTAACAAATCGAAGATCCGGGCCCGGGTTGAGCATGTCTTCGCCGTGGTTAAGCGCCTGTGGGGCTTCACGAAAGTCCGCTACCGCGGCCTGAAGAAGAATGCCGGCCGAGCCTTCACGGCGCTGGCGCTGGCCAATCTCTATTTGAGTCGAGGGCATCTGATGGGAGCAGTCCGCCCGTAAAGGGCGAATGCGGGGCGGGCGCCCCGCCAACACACCCCAATTGGGGCGCGCGAGGGCAAATTCTCGTCGCCACAGCTATTTTTCCGGCCGAACGGGCTCCTGATCAACCTGCGTAACTCAATTTGCCCAGCTTGTTCAGCGTAGCCCTAAACTGGTAACGGCACGAGGTCATTAGAACCCGGGGCCGCACGACGAAATCATTGGGGTCCCCAATGACGCCACGCCAGCCTCCTGCAAGGATCGCTTTTTTGGTTACTTTCCTTTACGAGTAAAGAAAAGTGACATCTCACACGTTCTAAAACGGCAACACCGTACAGCCGCGACAGCAGCTAGAAGCATGAAAACCCCGCCCACAAGAGCCCCCCGCGTCAGCGGGCCACAAGCAATACACATCGCACCTTTCCCCCAACCTACAATTCCTGCTCCAAGCTCAACAGACTTTGCGAACGAATCAGCGGAACGGGACACTAGCCCAGGGCAAGCGCATGGGCCGCCCGACGCACCTGCAAGGGCCGCTAACCGGGACGCTTTACCGATCCGGTTAGCACCGCAAGCCACCGCCAGCAAGCAAGCAATGCGTTGACGTTGCCTCGGCGGAAATGCGGCAGGCTAATGGATACCGCCACAACGGACGATTCCTGCAATCTCGGCCCGGGATACCGTCAGTTCCTCACCTAGTTCCAGCCCATCGAAGGCTATGAGTGAGGTCGCGTCGCGCTCGATCCCCAAGAGGACGCAGGTCCAGGATTCCGGACCTGCACTGGCGGTTACTCGCAGATCGAACACCACTTCGGGATCCATGCTGCTATGCACAGTGACCAGATCTCCCGCCGCCGGGCCATCCTCGCGAACGAGTCGACGGCCCGTCGCCTCCGCCAGGCTACGAGCTAACTCTATGTAGCCTTTGGAAAACCTACCTTCCTGCATGGCGCCACTCCCGATCGAAGTCGAATTTTACAAAGTGTAGGCCCCCCACCGCGAGAACGCCATACAGGATTATTTAAACCTGATTTCGTCTTTTACGACCGGCGAAACTCCATGACATGAAGAATATGACGGCTTCGGGCCGACCTCGGCAAGGGGAGATCCAGCCTTGAACGCACGGCGCCCGGTCAGATGCCCCGGGCGGCCGACGTCCTTGTCAGGCCTCCTTACTCGAGGGCAGCATAGCTAACCTGCCATTCGAACCAGCTAATGCTGTCGCGAGGGTTGTTTTGGACCGCCTGAATGGTGAAGCTTTGCGGGGTTGGGAATTTTACGCGCAATCCGGGCCATGGCTCGGGCTTGGGGTCGTTATCGTAGATATGTATGGGAAGAACCGTCACCGACACAATGCCGTAGCCAGCCGGGACAGCCGGCGTCACTTGCATGGGGAGTTCGGCATTGCCCGTTACGCCGGAGAGCCAGCCAATGCGTGCGGGACTGGCTCCATATGGACCAAGCAGGGCCTGCCATCCGAACCAATCGATACTGTCGCGGGGCCCGGTGCCATCTGAACTGAGAAAGATATTTCCCGCCTCCGTGAACTCCGCGCTCAGACCGGGCCAGGGCTCGGGATTCGGATCATTGTTGTAGATATGGATCGGGAGAATCGATACCCCCGCAATGGAGACGTCGCGCGCGAGGCCCGTGTTAATTTTCTGCGGCAATGATGCGTTGGCGGTGACGCCGCAGACCCAGCCCCTTGGTTGATAACCGGCAGGCGCCTGGCCATATGTCACCTGCCATTCGAATGACTGAATTGAATCGCGAGGATTGTAGGGTTCCGCTCGAAGGATAAAGCCGCGGCCATCGGTTGTGAAGGTCACCACCAGACCGGGAAATGGTTCCGGATGGGGATCGTTGGAATAGATGTGGATGGGCAGCACCGCGATGCCCAGGATTATCGCCCCGCTGGGCAGTTCGGGAACGACAGAGATGGAGCCATCGCGTTGCAGCGTGTTTTCTGCACTCCCAGAGATCCATCCGGAAGGGTAAAAGCCGATCAGTTTATTGTCAGGCATGGGTACTCCCGTAAATTTGATCCGTCGGTTAAACTTTATGATAAATATTTCATAAAGTATTTAATGAATATTTTTATTACTTTTGGCGACCGCGCTGAAGTATTGGTCCAGGCGTTGCTACATGCCAGTGAATAATCTTTACATCTGGTGGAAAGTGGCGTGCGGGTCGGATCTTGCTCTTCCGATCGTTTTAGGCGGTGCCGCCGCGCAGCCGTGACAGGATGCTCCGCTCCCGGGCAATTGCCTTTTATGCCCCACGAGCGAATGCGTAGGTTGAGTGGAGAACTCTTGCCACCGCACTTCGACGAAGCATATGAGGTGCGCTCCCCGCACAATTCAAGATACCCGGGAATCACATACCAGGGTTTTCACGGTATCTTCATGTTCCGCTGCCACACTGGCCGGCTGTGCTTGAGTCTTGTGGCGAGAGGTTTTATCACATCGTGATACAAATTGAATCAGGCTTGTCATAGGAGCGTTCAAGCGATAACCTGCTGCACCAAATAGTTGCGCGGCATCAGTAGTGGGTACTGACCCGCAGCATCAACAGAGTGCCACGGCGGCCTACAGCCACATCGAGCACTGACCGGAGACCTTTTCATGCTGACCCACGTTTATCTCCGTCCGGCTTCCCAAGCCGATACGGGAAACCTAGCTGCATTGCTAACTCAATGCGGCCTGGCCACGGAGAATCTGGAGGAGATTCTCGACAGCTTCCAAATTGCGCTTTGTGATGACCGTCTTGTTGGCTGTGCCGCCGCAGAGTGTCATGGGCAATCCATTGTTATCCGGTCCGTCGCTGTGGAGCCTGCTTATCGTGATAGAGGTATCGCGAGCCGCCTCGTCGAAAAGCTCCTGGTCCGCGCTCGCGGTACCGAGGCACGCCACGCGTTTCTCCTATCCACATCGGCTCCTGCCTATTTCGCGCGCTGGGGCTTCTCCCGTATCCCTGTTGATGAGGCTCCGCCTGAGCTTCAAGCCTCGCCCGAGTTCCGGAACGCCGCGCGATCCTCTGCGTTGTGCATGCATTGCGAGCTCAGATAGCCTAGATAGCCCCGGGAACGTCACCAGGCTCGCAGGTATCCGGTGACCCGCAACGCACGCGGCGAGGCGCCATTACCTGAGCGCAGTCTTTGGCACGAAGGCCGCCCCTGCGCCACCCTGGCCACGACTTTGGGCAACACGGTGAACTGGAGATAGTCGTCGCATAGCCCAATAGGAACACAAGCAACTGTGTGCGCCGACCTGCACAGCCGGCGCATCGGAGATGCCTGAGACAAAGCGCCGCTTCGGCGGTAATGCCGTTCAGTTAAGCGCCTTTGACGAGGCTGCGCCGGAGCAGAAAACGATACACGGGGACGTGATTCGCTCAGCGTCCCTTACCGCCACGATTTCGCCCTCGCCATCGAAGCTGGGCAGACCTCAGCTCTTTCTCGCCGTCTTCGCAACAAACGGCGTTGGCATGTGCTGCACCGTCTTGCTGCCGCACTTGGGGCAAGACGGGTGGCCGGCTTCATGTTCGGCGAGATGTTCCGCGCGGTCGAAAACCTCACCGCATTTTTCACAACGGTACTGATAGGTGGGCATGACGCGCCTCCATCCTGCTTGGTGCAGGGACACGCTGGATCTTGCGATGCCAGCGACTTCCGGCTGTTCGGCACTCCATTCTAGGATACTGTCTCGGCAAGCGAGGCGATAAGGGAATAACGGAATATCTTCTCCATGGCGTTCCGGAGCTTCCGTTCTGGCGAATCTCCTGGCAGCCTCGCATGCCCAGTACCGCATCAGGCACCTATGCTTCACACCGCGCTCATTGCGTGCTTATTATTGAAACATACGCGTGCTTGCACAAAGCATGACCACGATCGTCGGTCAGGAGTTGACGATGAAAAAGCCGCACAAGGTGGATTCTGGCAAGACGCGGCGAACCGGTTCACCGGGTCGGCCGCGCACGGATCGCACCATTCCCAGCATCCTGGATTCCACTGAACTGGAAGACGTGTGGGAGAACATCGAGGAGGCCGTTGACGAATTCACCGAACGGGCGGCAGAACCGATCGATTTCCCCCATGGCCATGACCCGGACGAGGATGACGCGCCGGAAGAAGGCATGAACGAGATCACGCGCGCCGCCGAGAGTATTCCCGCGGATACCCCCGCGGACCGGGCGGACCGGAGCGCGGAGCGGGAAGAGCACCCGCCTGCACCGCCCAACATCGATGACGTGCTGGACAAGGACTTGATGCCCGATCCGGCCGACGATGCGCCGCGCGCCGGTAAGCATCGCAAACGCTAGGAGACGCGCTCCATGGTCGCTGCCCGCGCCCGCTCCAGGGGGCGACCTGCTCCAGCTTGCAGGGTGCGCAGCCAGGCGTGCCCCTATACTCAAGGCGTGACAGGCAATTCCTGGCGTGACGGCGGCACAGAGCATAAGGGGCAATCGCGGTGCCATGCAAAACGAGAGCGCGGCACCATGGCAGCCTGGAGCATCTTCGCTGCCAGCCGATAAGGATGCACCATGAGCAATCATCGGTACGTGGTCATCATTGACCAACCCAAGGACGTCTCCGACGAGCAGATGGCCGAATACATCAAGCTTGCCATCAGCGCCTGGGGCGCGGGATTGCCACCGCCGCCCCAGGACAGCCCATTCTTCGACCTGGACGTGGTTTCGGTAACCAGCACCGGCAAACTACACAAGAACGAGTCATGAGCCACCGTCACCGGCCAGCGTCCCAGTGGAGGTACGTATGCGCTTCGAAGCATTTTCCTTTGGGTCCGTCTGTATTGACGGCGTGACCTACCAGCATGACGTGGTCATCGATCAGGGTAAGGTTCGCAAACGCAAGAAGAGGCCATCCAGGCAATTCCGTGAAGCATTCGGGCATACACCGCTATCCGTCAGGGAAGACATACCCTGGAATTGCAGCCAGCTGGTTATCGGCACCGGCACCGGTGCGTTGCCGGTGATGGAAGATGTGAAGCGCGAGGCCAGGCATCGCCACGTCGAACTGGTCATTCTTCCGACCGCCGAAGCCATCGCAAGGCTGGAGGAGCACCCCCGCAGCGCCAATGCGATCCTGCACCTCACCTGCTAGACAGAATGCATTGACGCCAGCATCGAACTGGCCGCTTTCCTCATGCGCCGGGCGGCCATGATGTCCGACGCCGATGCCGCCCTCGCCGATAAGGAGGCGCCAGCATGGGCAGCCAACCGATCACCGTCATCACCGGCGCGAGTCGCGGCCTGGGCCGCGCAGCCGCGAGCCATCTAGCCACGGTGGAAGGCCACCTGGTCGTCGCCACGGCGCGCAAGCCGGCGGACCTCGAGGCGTTGCGGGCCCGGCTCGCGCTTACCGGCCACTCGCTCGCATGCCAGCCGCTCGACGTCACCGACGATCATTCGGTGGCCGCGCTGGCCATGTGGCTGGCCGAACGCTTCGGTCGCGTAAACGTGCTGATCAACAACGCCGGCGTCTCGCTCGATCACTACAGCACCAGCTTGCTCGAACTGCCGTTCGAGACCTTGCGCACCACCCTGGAAACCAATCTCTTCGGCGTATTGCGGGTCACACAGGCATTGGCACCCCTGCTGCGCGCCAGCCGCGCCGGCCGGGTGGTCAATCTGGCTTCCGGCATGGGTCAGCTCGCGGACATGGCCAGCGGCGTGCCGGCCTACCGTATCTCAAAGACGGCGCTAAATGCCGTCACGCGCATCCTGGCCGCCGAGATGGCCGACAGCGGCGTCAAGGTCAATTCGGTGTGCCCTGGCTGGTGCCGGACCGACCTGGGTGGCCTCGATGCACCGCGTTCGCCCGAGCAGGGCATCGACACCGTCGTCTGGCTCGCGACGCTGCCTGAAGCCGGGCCCAGCGGCGGCTTTTTCCGTGATCGCCAGCCGATTCCGTGGTAGCGCGGCGCGCCCGAACGCCCGTCGTACCACCACGGCGTTGACGCTGTGCTATCTTGGAAAAGTCGAGCGTTCAATATCGGGAGGACGCCAAATGTCAGTGATCGCGCCGGACGAAAAAACGGATTTCGTCGCCATCTTGCACCGTCACCAGCTTGCCGAGGCTGATTTTTTGCTTCAGGAAACCGACACGACCGACGTCGTCGACGAGGTCTACCCTCTCCAGGGCTATGTCACCGTCGTCCGCAGGTCGACGCTCAAGGAAATGGAGTACCGAATCGGACATGGCACCGCATGGACCACGGAATTTGAAAAAGACCTGGCGCGGGGTACGTTCGGGTGAACGGAATCGGAATCAACAACGATCCGACGTTACAGGCTTTCCAATTGAAAAGTCTCGTCAAAGGGTTCATGTGCAACGATCGCGAGTTGACCGTCACGGAGCGGATTCACCGCTGCCCTCCGGTAGCAACGCTACCGAGAATGATGATGACAAGATCGTGCTGCGCTGATCCTTAAAGAAGCGTAAGGGGCATGAGCCCCTTCCCTGCGCGATGTGCTCTCCTGTTACTGCAGCTCGATCTTCGCGATCGCCGCCAGCCGCTTCCAGCGCGCTATCTCGTCCTTCTGGTAGCCGCGCAGTTCCGCCGGCGTGGACAGGATCAGCGAGGTGGACTGGCGCTGGTAGTACTCCTTGACGTCGTCGGCGGCGCCGGCCTGGGCGAACAGTTCGCCCAGGCGTTGCGCGATGGGCGCAGGTGTCTTGGCGGAGACCGCCGCCGCCACCCAGTTGTAGGCCAGGAAGTCCGGCACGCCGGCTTCGGCCGCGCTCGGCACGCCCGGCAGCAGCGGTGAGCGCTGGGGCGCGGTATAGGCCAGCGCGCGCACCTTGCCGCCCTTGACCAGCTCGATCGCGCCGCTGGCGTCCACCACGGCGAAGTCCACGTTGGCGGCCATCACGCCATTGATCGCGTCGCCCGCGCCCTTGTAGGGCACGCCCGTGGTTTTCATGCGGCTTTGCTCGTTCAGCCATTCGCTGTACAGCGTGTACGACACCGAGCCGGTGCCGTAGTTGAGCGCGCCGGGCCGCTTGCGCGCATCCTCCACCAGCGCCTTGAGCGTGTGGTACGGCGAGCTGGCGGGCACGATGATCAGGCACGGCCCGCGCGACAGCAGCGTGATGGGAGTGAAGTCGGTCAGCGGGTCGTAGGGTAGCTTGCGGAAGGTCGCGGCATTGGTGGACAGCGTGGAGTTGCTGCCGATAAACACCGTGTATCCGTCGGCCGGCGCGCTGAGCAGTGTCTGGACGCCGATAAAGCCGTTGCCGCCCGGCTTGTTCTCCACCACCACGCCCTGCCCTGTCAGCTCGCCGATCTTCTTGGCGAACATGCGGGCGGTCATGTCGGTGCCGCTGCCGGACGGGAACGGCACGATAAAGCGGATCGGCCGGCTGGGAAATGCCTGCGGCTGCGCCAGCGCGGCGAACGGCGCGCCTGCCAGGCCAGCCGCGACGGCGGCGCCGGCCAGGATGGCGAAGCGGCGCCGCGAGCCGCTCATGGGTCGGGTCATGTTGTCTCCTTGGTCCTCCGCCCGGCAGTGCGTTCCGCCGGTGCGGGTGTGTCGATGGTTCGGGGGATTCCGTGGTTCGATGTTGCAGCGTGCTAACGCTTGAGGCCGAGCAGGTCCCGCGCGATGACCCAGCGGTGCACTTCGGAAGGGCCTTCGTAGATGCGCATCAGCCGCGTCTCGTTGGCCATCTGCTGCAGCGGCATTTCCTTGGTCATGCCCATCGCGCCGAAGGCCTGCATGGCGTGGTCGATCACGTCCCAGGCCATCTCCGTGGCGAACACCTTGATCATCGAGACCTGGGTGCGCGCCTCGTCGCCGGCGTCGATGCGCGCCGCAGCCTCGTAAGTCATCAGGCGGCAGGCGTGGATGCGGGTGGCGGCATCGGCCACCCACCACTGGATGGCCTGCCGGTCCGCCAGCGCGGCGCCGAAGGTGCGGCGCTGCGGCGCGTACTCGCACAGCATGTCGAGCGCGCGCTGGGCGCGGCCAATGCACCAGGCCGCCATCTGCACGCGCCGGCTGGACAGCCGTGCCTGCATTGGCGCAAAGCCCTGGCCTTCCACGCCGAGCAGCTGCGTGCGCGCAACGCGGCAGTCTTCCAGCACCACCTCGTAAGTGGAGGCACCGCCGATCATGGGGATGCGCCGTTCCACCTTGAAGCCGGGCGTGCCGCGATCGACCAGGAAGGCGGAGATGCCGCCGCGGGCGCCGCGAGTCTTGTCGGTGACGGCCATCACGATGGTCCAGTCGGCACGGGCGGCGCGGCTGATCCAGATCTTGCGGCCGTTGAGCACCCAGTCGTCGCCGTCGCGTTCGGCGCGGGTGGTCATCATGGCCGGGTCGCCGCCGGCGCCGGGCTCGGATATGGCGATGGCGGAGATGGTTTCGCCGCGCGCGTACGGTTCCAGGTAGCGAGCACGCTGGGCCGCGTCGGCGGTCTTGAGCAGCATGCGCAGATTCGGCGAATCGGGCGGCAGGTCATAGGGCGTGACGGTCTTGCCCAGTTCCTCGTTGACGCCGACCATGGCCACCACCGGCAGGTCGGCGCCGCCCATCTCGGCCGGCGCGTCAAGGCCCCATAGGCCCAGCTCGCGCGAGAGTCCGTCCAGCTTGTCCTGCTCCTGCGGCAGCAGCATGAGCTGGCCGCCTTCTGCCTCGCGGGCCAGCACGCCCGCTTCGAGCGGAATCAACTGCTCGCGCACAAAGCGCGCCACCAGGTCCTTGAGCATCTGGTGTTCTTCTTCCAGGGCGAAGTTCATGCCTTGTCTCCTTTGTTGTTTTTGCGCACCGCTTCAGGCGGCGTCCCGGCCGCCCGCCACCAGGGCGATGTCTTCAGGCGCCAGCCCGGCTTCGCGCAGCACTTCGTCGGTGTGCTCGCCCAGCGTGGGCGCGTGGCGGCGCAGTGACAGCGGCGTGGCGGAGAAACGCGCCGTGGGCCGCATCTCGCGCAGCGGGCCCTCGGTGGGATGCTCGGTCTGCTGGAACAGCCCGACCGCTTCCAGGTGCGGATGCGCCGGCAATTCGTCCGGTGTGTAGATTGGCGTGGCGGGGATGTCCAGCGTCTCGAACAGCGCCATCCACGCCGCCGTGGTGCGGGCCGGCGTGATTTCCGCGAGGTGCTGGTACAGCGCGCGGATATGGGCGTTGCGCTGCGCGCGGCTGGCGATGTTGTACTTGTCGGCCAGGTCGTCGCGGCCCACAGCGTGGAAAAAGGCTTTCCAGTGGCGGTCGGTGTACGGTAACGCGCAGATCCAGCCGTCCGCGGTCTGCGCCGGCCGCCGCCCGCCCTGCAGCAGGCGCGCATAGCCGGCCGCGCCGGTGGCGGGCTCGAAGGTCAGCCCGGCCAGGTGCTCGGCCATCACGAAGCTGGCCATGGTCTCCAGCATCGGTACCTCCACCGCTTGCCCACTGCCGTGGCGCTCGCGATGCAGCAGCGCGGCCATCACCGCGTTGGCCAGCGCCATCCCGGTGGTCTTGTCGGCGATCAGGCTGGGCACGTACTCGGGCCGGCTGCCCGCGGCGGAGCCCAGCGACACCAGCCCGCAAGCCGCCTGGATGATGTCGTCGAAGGCTGGCTTGTCGCGGTGCGGGCCGTCCTGGCCGAAGCCGGTGGCCACGCAGTAGACGATGCGCGGGTTCAACGCCGCCACCGCGGCGTAGCCGAAGCCCAGCCGCTCGATGGCGGCCACGCGCATGTTGTGGATCAGCACATCGGCGCCGGCGATCAGGCGGCGCAGCGCCGCCGCGCCCGCGGGTGTCTTCAGGTCCAGCACCACTGAGCGCTTGTTGCGGTTGAGCGCCAGATAGATCGAACTCATGCCGGGGTTGCGCGACACGCCGTTGGCGCGCATGAGGTCGCCTTCCGGCCCTTCGATCTTGATGACGTCCGCGCCCAGGTCGGCCAGCGATTGTGTGGCCAGCGGGCCCAGCACCACCGAAGTCAGGTCAAGCACGCGGATGCCGTCGAGCGGGCCGGCGCAGACGGGTTTCTGCTCTTGCATGCGGCCCCCTCAGCGGCGCTGGAAGACCGGCGCGCGGCGCTCGGCCATCGCCGCCACGCCTTCGCGGAAATCCGCGGTGGCGAACTGCACGCGCTGGATGGCCAGCTCACGCTGGTTAGCCTCCACGATGCGATCGGCCAGGCCCAGGCGCAGCGTCTCGCGCGTGCTTTCCACGGCCAGCGGCGCCGAGGCCGCGATATCGTGCGCGAGCGCCAGCGCGTGGGCACGCACCTCGGCCTGCGCCACCAGTTCGTCGGCCAGACCGATGCGCACCGCTTCCTCGCCGCCGATGCGCCGGCCCGTGTACAAGAGCAGCGCGGCCTGCTGCTCGCCCACCAGGCGCGGTAGCGTCACGCTCATGCCAAAGCCGGGATGGAAGCCGAGCCGGTTGAAGCTGGCGGAAAAGCGCGCTTCGCGGCATGTGACGCGGAAATCCGCCACCAGCGCCAGGCCCAGCCCCGCGCCGATCGCGGCACCTTCCACCGCCGCCACGATGGGCTTGCGGTTGCGATACAGCTTCATGGCCTGCGCGTAGAAGGCCGACGGATCGCGCGAGACGCTGCCCTGGTCGGCGCCGCTGAAATCGGCCCCGGCGCAGAAGGCGCCCACGCCGGACGACAGCACAACGGCGCGGCAGCTGTCGTCCTCGTCGAGCTGCAGCAGCGCTTCTGCCAGCCGGCGCATGACATCGGCGTCGACAAAATTGTGGGGCGGGCGGGAGATCTCGATCTGCGCAACGTGCTGGTCACGTGTCAGGACGATTTCGGGGGTGGATGCCGAGGTCATGGCGAAGGGCTCCGGGAAGTGGACAGGCACCCAGTATTCGCCGATGCGCCTTGCCGCGCTACACTATAATTTCGGATACTGAAATTAATTGCAGCACCATCGGCGATGGACTGCCGGGGCCGCCGCCAACTGCATGCCTGATTCCCACCCGGATTCCCGCGCCAAATTGCCTTCGACCCGCGCGCTCACCCACAGTACCGGCCGCTTCACGCGCCAGACCGAAGGCAGTCAGTCGCTCGAACGTGGCCTGATGCTGCTGCGCGCGTTCCGCGTCGGCTCGTCCAGCCTGACCAATGCCGACCTGGCCGCGCGCACCGGTCTGCCGCGCTCCACCGTCAGCCGCCTGACGCGCTCGCTGGTGGACGGCGGCTTCCTGCGCTATGACACCACCGAGCGCGCCTACCGGCTGGCGGCCGTGGTGGTGAGCCTCGCGGACGCCTTCCACCATGCCACCGCGGTGCCTGATATCGCCCTGCCACTGATGCGCGAGATCGCCGAGGCGGAAAAGGTCAATGTCGGCCTGGCCGTGCCTGACCAGACCGCCATGGTCTACCTGGCCGCGGTGCGCCACAGCCGCGACAGCGTGTCGCGCACCCGGCGCGTGGCGCCCGGCACGCGGATCCCAATGGAACTGACCTCGATCGGCATGGCGTGGCTGGCCGCGGTGCCAGCCGGCGTGCGCGACAATTTCCTTGCACGGATCGCGGAAAAGGCCGGCGACGAATGGCCGGCCTTGCACAAGGAACTGTCGCGCGGCATTGCCCAGGCCCAGGCGCAAGGCTATTGCACCGCCAACTACCAGCCGGGCCACCTGACCGCCGTGGGCGCGGCGTTCCGCGGGCCGGACCACCAGTGGTACGGACTCAACATCAGCTTCCCGCACAAGCCCAGCGAAAAGCCGCGCGATGTGGCGCGCTATGCGCCGCTACTGCTCGGTCTGATCGAGAAGATCAGCGTGTCATGCGGGGTGGAGGATGGCGTGGAGTAAGCATGACGGCCGGCGTAGCGCGCTACCTGATCGCACAGCGCGGTGGCTTTGTCGCATCACCGAGTCATGTCGTCGCACGACCTGATCTGGCCCCCGATCTACCGAAAGCCGGACGGGAGGCGCCGAGGTACGTGCGGCTTTCCGGCCACTGCGCTGAACCCGGCGCCGTCCACGCGCTCGAAAGCCCGCCAGGTTAGAGCAAAGCTTGCTTGCCATCTCGGCGTCCAGATATGGAGAAATCCGCACGTGCCGGACATGAAATCGCTATTCAGCGTTGGCATGCAACAACATGTGAATTAAGAGACGTCTATATCAGATCTTGATATGTTTAAATTGCCCCTCGCAGCGTTGCTGCACCACTTACGCGCACGCTGCGCGAAACCGGAATGGGCACCCCCGCACAGTTCCGGTTTTTTCGCCTTCTGCGGTCCCATGTGGCAGGCACGATGACAAGGCGCGGGCCGGCCTGTCCTCCCCCTCCCTCATCAGGGAAGCGCCCCGCCGGGTCGGCAGGCACAGCACCAGGCTGCTAGGCGTATTGCCGGATCAGATCGCGGACGCGGGGATAGACCTCGCTGCGCCACGACGGCCCGGAGAACAGCTCATAGTGACCGCACTGGCGTGCCGTGATATGCCGCTTGTGGCACGCAGCGATGCCGCTGCACAATTCGTGCGCAGCCTGGGTCTGCCCGCGGCCGGCAATGTCGTCCAACTCTCCCTCGACAGTGAGCAGCGCGGTGTCGCGGATGTCCTGTGGCCGCACGGCCTGCCCCCGCACGTTCCAACTGCTGCGGGCTAGCTGAAACTCGCGGAACACGATGCGGATGGTGTCCAGGTAAAACTCGGCCGCCATGTCGAGCACCGCGTTGTATTCATCGCAAGCGCGCCGGTGTGCCTGGGCGTGCTCCGCGTCACGCTGGAGCAGATCGAGATAGTAGTCCCATTGCGCACCCACCATGCGCGCCGGGTGCGCCATCACCAGGCCGGCATGTTGCAGGAAGCTCGGGTACACCTTGCGGCCCGCACCGGGATATTGGGCCGGTACCGCGTAGATCAGGTTGCGTTCAAACCACGCCAGCGGTTGGCGGGCCGCCAGGCTGCCGACCGCAGTCGGGTTGCTGCGGGCGTCGATCGGGCCGCCAATGAGGACCAGGCTTCTTGGTGTCGGCTCGCCAGCGCTGGCCAAGAGAGAAACCGCCGCCAATGCAGGCACGGTCGCCTGGCAGACGGCAAGCACGTGCAGGCGTTGCCCGCCGATATGCCGGATGAACGCCTGTATCTCGCCGACGCAGTCGTCCAGGCGGAACGGCCCCTCGGCCACGGGTACGTAGCGCGCATCGCGCCAGTCCGTCACATAGACCTCATGGGCGGGCAGCAGCATTTCCACGACTTCACGCAGCAGCACGGCATGATGGCCCGCCAGCGGCGCGCACACCAGCACGGCCGGCTTTCGTCCGGGCGCGGCAACCGGGTCGTGTGCGAAGCGCAGCAGACGGCAAAATGGCCGCTCCAGCACGACCTGCTCGTCCACAGCCACGACACGGCCGTCCGCGTCGAACGCGGTGATGCCAAAGGCGGGCTTCCCATATGTCTTGCCTAGACGGTAGAGCATTTCATAGCTCGCGGCGAAGCAGGACGCCCCCGGAATATGGGCAAGAAAGCAGTCGCGGTCGGTGAACGCGTTGGTGGCCTGCGCCGCCCACGCCGTCCACGGCTCGATCAGTGAACGCTGATACTCGATGAACTGGTAGAGCATACGGGCTTCTGGAAGCATGCGCTGGAAGGACTTTCAATATATGCCGGACCAGCGCCGGCACAAGGCCAAACCACAACGCCACAGCCCGAGGGCTGGCTGTTCGGTCCTATGAGGGGCAGGCTTCGGGGAAGACCAGGTCAACCAGGCGCGGTTCCTGCCGCAATCACGCGCCGACACCCGGGTAACAGGCCAAGCGCCCGCTTCACCGACCTATTAACCAAAGAATGAACGATGCCGCCGCACTGAGGAGCAGCGAGGTCGTAAAGGGAAGGTAGAGGTGAAAGTGATGGCGATGAATCACGATATCCCCGGGCAAGTGACCGAGTCCGAGCCCGGATAGCCAGGGCCAGAGGAGTCCTCCAGCTACCAGGATCAGGCCGAGGCCGATAAGCATGCGCGACATGGGAGCGCCTTTCGCATGTTGGTTAGTTGACGGTATCCGCTCTCGCCGATGTCGCAAAGCGCGCGACCGTGAGCCGGATCTTCTGCCTGGAAAGCTGAAGAGGGATTTCGGATTGGAGAAGCAGCACGTTGTCCCCTAGTCCCAGCGATCATCCTTGACCTGTACCTTGCCGTCCACGACCCGGACCGGGAAAATCGCCACCGGGTCGTAAGCCGGCGGGGACAGCGCCGCCCCCGTGATGAGGGAAAAATGCGCACCGTGGCGCGGGCAGACGACTTCCTCGCCTTCGATGTCGCCGCCACATAGCGGCTCCGCCTCGTGGGAACACATGTCCTCGACGGCGTAGTAGCTCCCGCGCACATTGAATACCGCGACCTGCAGCCCGTCGACGTCAACGCTGCGGCACGTCCCGGGCGCAAATTCGTCGGCCGGAGCGACATCGATCCATTCGCTCATTTCAGAGCAACCCCAGTTCCAGCCGCGCCGCCTCGCTCATCCGCTCTCGCGACCAGGGCGGATCCCATACCAGTTCAACCTCGACTTCGTCCACGCCGCCGACTTCCATGACGGCACTCTCGACCACGCCGGGGAAGGTCTGCGCCACCGGGCAGCCCGGCGCGGTCAGCGTCATGCGGATGCCCACCTTGCCGGCGGCTTCGTCCACGGACAGGCTGTAGACCAGGCCCAGGTCGTAGATATTGACCGGGATCTCCGGGTCATAGACGGTGCGCAGCGCCTCTATCACCCGTCCCTCCATCGTATCGGGGCCAGGCTCGAGCCTGGCTTCGTGTGCCTCGGCCTTGCGCAGCCAATCGATCATGCTCATCGCATCACTCCGTCGAGACCGGCTGGGCGCTGCCTTGCAAGGCGGCGTGCATGGCATGCCAGGCCAGCGTCGCGCACTTCACACGCGCCGGAAATTCGCGTACGCCGCCCAGCACGGCCAGCTTGCCCAGCGGCGCGCCGGCCTGCGCCGGGCCAGATCCGGTCACGAGCGCATGGAAGCCGGAAAACAACGCCTGTGCCTGCGCCTCGGTCTTACCCTTGAGCGCCTCGGTCATCAGCGATGCCGAGGCGGTGGAGATGGCGCAGCCGGAACCCTCGAAGCTCGCATCCTCGATCACGCCGTCGCTGACCTTCAGGTACAGCGTCAGCCGGTCACCGCACAGGGGTTGAACCCCTCGGCGCTGCGGTTCGCGCCCATCAGCCGCTTGCAATTGCGCGGCGAGCGGCTGTGGTCGACCACAACTTCCCGGTAAAGATCGAGCAGATCGGACATCAGGCAAATACCTCCTGCGCCTTGCGCACGGCGCGCAACAGCGCATCCACCTCCTCCCGCGTGTTGTATAGCGCGAAGGACGCACGCACCGTGGCAGGCACGCCGAACCTCTCCATCACGGGCATCGCGCAATGGTGGCCCGCACGGACCGCCACGCCTTCCAGGTCGAGGATGGTGCCTGCGTCATGGGGATGCACGCCATCCAGGACGAACGAGAGAATGCTCGCCTTGTCCGCCGCCGTGCCGATGATGCGCAGGCCGGCAATCTGCGCCGCCTGCCCGGTGGCGTAGGCGAGCAGCGCGTGCTCGTGGGCCGCGATGGCGTCCAGGCCCACCGCACTCACATAGTCGATCGCGGCGCCCAGGCCGACTACGCCGGCGATATTGGGCGTGCCGGCCTCGAACTTGAAGGGCAGGTCGTTGTAAGTGGTCTTGTGGAAAGTGACTTCGCGAATCATGTCGCCCCCGCCCTGGTAAGGCGGCATGGCATCGAGCAGCGCGGCCTTGCCGTAGAGCACGCCAACGCCAGTGGGGCCGTAGAGTTTGTGCCCCGAGAATGCGTAGAAATCGCAATCCAGTGCCTGCACATCGACTTTGAAGTGCGGCACGGCCTGGGCCCCATCGACCAGTACCGGAATGCCCCTGGCATGCGCCAGTTCGATCAGGTACCGCACCGGGTTGACCGTGCCAAGGGCGTTGGAGAGATGGGTCACTGCAACCAGCCTGGTGCGGGGGCCAAGCAGGCGCTCGAATTCTTCCAGCAGCAGTTCGCCCGCGTCGTTGATCGGCGCCACCCGCAGGATGGCACCCGTGCGCTCGCACGCCAGTTGCCACGGCACGATATTGGAATGGTGCTCCATCGCGCTGACCAGGATCTCGTCGCCGGGCCGCAGGCGTTGTCCGTAACTGGCCGCCACCAGGTTGATCGCCTCCGTGGCGCCACGCACGAACACGATCTCCTCGCGCCGGGCCGCATGGATCAAGCCTTGCACCGCGTCGCGCGCCGCCTCGTAGGCATCGGTCGCGCGCTGGCTCAAGGTGTGCACGCCACGATGGATGTTGGCATTGAGCGCGGCGTAGTAATGTGCCTCGCAGTCGATCACGCTCTGTGGCTTCTGGCTGGTGGCTGCGTTGTCCAGATAGACCAGCGGCTTGCCGTTGACCGTCTGCCGCAGGATGGGGAAATCCCAGCGCAGCCGCATGACGTCCAGGCCCGCGGCCGGGGCCGTGCCCCACAGGGCGCTGAATCCATGCGCGGCCGTGCTCATGTCAGCACCTTCACGGGCTCGGGCAAGTGGCCGCGCAAGAGCGTCTCCAGCCGCGTGCGCAAGGAGCTCAGGCCTAGCCGGTTGACCATCTCTTCCGCGAAGGCGAAAGTCAGCAGGGCCCGCGCCGAGGCGTCGTCCAGCCCGCGCGAACGCAGGTAGTAGATCTGGTCGGGTTCGAGCTGGCCTACGGTGGCGCCATGGCTGCATTTGACGTCGTCGGCGTAGATCTCCAGCTGTGGCTTGGTATCGACTTCGGCGTTCTCGGACAGGAGCAGGTTGCGGTTGGATTGGTGCGCATCGGTATGCTGGGCATCGGGATGCACCACCACCTTGCCGTTGAACACGGCGCGCGAGGCGCCGGCCAGCACGCCCTTATAGAACTCGCGGCTCTTGCCTTGCGGCCTGGCGTGGTCGATGCGCGTGTGGTGGTCGATATGCTGCCGCCCGCCGGTCATGTACAGCCCGTCGAGCGAGCATTCGGCGCGCTCGGCGTTCAGCCCGACCTGGATGTCGGCCCGCGCCAGGGCGCCGCCCAGGGCGAAGGCACTGGAGGTGAAGCGGCTGCCGTGCTGCTGGTCCATATTCACGCCGGCAATGTGAAACGCCTTGAGGCTCTCTTGCTGCACCTTGTGATGCTCGACCTGCGCGTCACGCGCGGCAACGATCTCGGTGACGCTGTTGGTGAAATAAGCGAGGCCGTCCACACCCACGTGGTGTTCCACAATGCAGACACGGCTGCCTGCTTCCGCCATCACGAGATTGCGCGTATGGGTGACCAGCTCCGGTGCCGTGGCGATGAACAGCAGGTGGATCGGCTGGTCGGGCGTGGTGCCTGCGGCCAGGCGGATATAAGCGCCATCGACCATGAACGCGGTGTTCAAAGCGGCAAAGCCGGACGGGTAGTCGCTCACGCCGCGGCAAAGCAGCGCTTCCACAGGCTCGGGCGTGCGCTCCAGCATGGCGGCGAGGCTGAGCAGTTCAACCCCTGCTGGCAGCATGCCGATGCGCGACCATTGCGGCTGGTGGTGGCCGTCGAGGAATACCATCAGGTGCGCGCCGGGCAAGGCGAGCGACTCGATCCGCGCAGCCAGGGCCTCCGGCTTGGCGTCGGACTGCGTCGGCCCTGCGGTAAAGCGGCTCCTCTCGATCGCGGCCACACTGGTGTATTTCCAGTCCTCATGGCGCAGCGTCGGAAACCCGGCTTGCGCGAAGTGTTCCCGCGCCTGTTGGCGCATGCGCGCGAGCCAGGGCAGCCGCCGGCCGGGCAACGCAGCCTCGACGCGGGCGAACTCGGCAAGATAGTGTTCCACCCCGGTTGCGCTCATGCCGACGCCTCCGTAACGGTGAAGGCCTGCGCCTCCATTCCCACATAGCCATGATGCTCCAGTTCCAGCGCCAGTTCGGGCCCGCCGGACCTGGCAATGCGGCCCTGCGCCAGTACGTGCACCCGGTCCGGCACGATGTAGTTGAGCAGCCGCTGGTAGTGGGTAACCAGCACGATGGCGCGCTGCGGGCCGCGCATGGCGCCGATGCCGCTGGCGACGATCTTGAGCGCGTCGATGTCGAGGCCGGAGTCGGTCTCGTCGAGAATGGCGAGCCGGGGTTCCAGCACCGCCATCTGCAGAATCTCGTTGCGCTTCTTTTCGCCACCGGAGAAGCCTTCGTTCACCGAGCGGTAAAGCAGGCTTGGGTCCATCTCCATGAGCCGGAGCTTGTCCTTGACCAGCGCGAGAAAGTCCATGGCATCCAGTTCCGGTTCGCCGCGATGCTTGCGGATCGCGTTGAGCCCCGCCTTGAGCAGATAGATGTTCGAGACGCCGGGGATTTCCACCGGATACTGGAAGGCCAGGAAGACGCCCGCGCGTGCCCGCTCTTCGGGCGGCATGCCCAGCAGGTTCGCGCCGTCGTAGAGGACTTCACCCGCGCTCACGACGTAGCGGTCCCGCCCGGCCAGCACATGGGCAAGGGTGCTCTTGCCGGAGCCGTTGGGGCCCATGATGGCGTGCACCTCCCCAGCCTTCACGGTAAGGTCGATGCCGTGCAGGATGGGCTTGTCGTCGACTGAGACGTGCAGGTTACGGATTTCAAGCATGGCTGGCTTGTTGCTCCAATGTGGCTCCGACGTGACGCCAATGCGGCTCCGAGGCGGCGCGGCCCGCGCGCTCCCTAGCCGATGCTTCCCTCCAGGCTGACGCCCAGCAGCTTCTGTGCTTCCACCGCGAACTCCATCGGCAGTTCCTTGAACACTTCCTTGCAAAAGCCGTTCACGATCATCGATACCGCGTCTTCGGGGCCGATGCCGCGGCTTTGGCAATAGAACAGCTGGTCCTCGCCGATGCGCGAGGTGGAGGCCTCGTGTTCGACGCGGGCAGTGGCATTCTTCACCTCGATATACGGAAAGGTGTGGGCCGCGCATTTGTCGCCCAGCAACAGCGAGTCGCACTGCGAGTAGTTGCGCGCGCCGCTGGCGCTCTTCGCCATCTTCACCAGCCCACGGTATGCGTTCTGGCCGTGGCCGGCCGAAATGCCCTTGGAGAGAATCGTGCTCCGGGTATTCCTGCCGAGGTGGGTCATCTTGGTGCCCGTGTCGGCCTGCTGGTAGTGGTTGGTCAGCGCCACGGAATAGAACTCCCCAACCGAGTCGTCGCCCTGCAGGATCACGCTTGGGTACTTCCAGGTAATGGCCGATCCGGTCTCGACCTGGGTCCATGAAATCTTCGAACGGGCGCCACGGCAGTCGCCGCGCTTGGTCACGAAGTTATAGATACCGCCCTTGCCTTCCTTGTCGCCCGGATACCAGTTCTGCACTGTCGCGTAGCGGATCTGCGCATCCTCCAGCGCGATCAGTTCCACCACCGCGGCATGCAACTGGTTTTCGTCGCGCATCGGGGCGGTGCAGCCTTCCAGATAGCTGACATAAGCGCCCTCGTCGGCAATGATCAGGGTACGCTCGAACTGACCGGTCTTCTGGGCATTGATGCGAAAGTAAGTGGACAACTCCATCGGGCAGCGTACTCCGGGGGGATATAGCAGAACGACCCGTCGCTGAACACAGCCGAGTTGAGCGTGGCGAAGTAGTTGTCGGTGTAGGGCACGACCGTGCCGAGGTACTGCCGCACCAGCTCGGGGTGCTCGCGCACCGCCTCCGAGAACGAACAGAAAATGATGCCGAGCTCGCCCAGTTTCGCCTTGAATGTGGTGGCTACCGAGACGCTGTCGAATACCGCATCCACGGCGACGCCCGCGAGCAACTCACGTTCCCGCAGGGGCACACCCAGCTTCTCGTAGGTGCGCAGCAGCTCTGGATCGACCTCGTCCAGCGTCTTGGGCCCGGCCTTTTGGGAGCTTGGCGCGGAATAGTAAGCAATGGCCTGGTAGTCGATGGGCGGGTGCCTGACTGTCGCCCAGTGCGGCTCGGACACCGTCAGCCAGTGACGATAGGCCTTGAGGCGCCAGTCAAGCATGAATTCCGGCTCGTCCTTCATGGCCGAGATCATGCGGATCACGTCCTCGTTCAGCCCGCACGGCACCGTGTCCGTTGCCACGGACGTGTAGAAACCGTGCTGATAGCCTTGGCTGATCAGTTCGTCGAGCTTGTGCGCCGGGGTTGCCATGTTCTGCCTTCGATTGCCATGCGTCACTCGAACGCCTGCTTGCGGCCTGACGCCTTCCAGGCGTGCAGCGTGCCGATATCGACCGGATGCAACGTCGGTTGCGTCATGTCCGCCAGCGTTACGCCATCCAGGGCATGAAAGATCGCCAGGCTGATCCGCTGCCAGTTCGCACGGATGGAACAGGTTCCTTCCTGGGCACACAAGCCGGCTGCAATGCTGCATTCGGTCATGCCGGCAGGGCCTTCCATGGCGTCGATCACCTGCGCGATCGAGATCTCCTGCGGCGGCCGTGCCAGCAGGTAACCGCCCTTCGCGCCGCGCAGCGAATGCAGCAGCTTTTGCCGCGCAAGCATCTTGAGGATCTTGCTCGCGGTGGGCATCGACACGCCAATCTCGGCCGCAACCTCGGCGGCACTGCAGATCCGGCCCGGCTCCCGCGCCATGTGCGTCATGATCACCGTGCCGTAGTCGGTCAGTTTGCTTAGTCTGAGCATCTTCACCCCAAACTATCGTTGCTAATTAGAACTGAATTGGTTCTGTATAGTTCCTGTGAAGGGCTCCGCGGCGATGCGACGTCCAGTCCACCGCTTATCGATCCGGCAAGTCACGCGTGGCTCGGCCGGCAGTCAAAGGATGTCGGCCGCAGGGGATCGGCGGAGACCCTTATTCGGATGATCGCCCTCTATGTGGACTCAATGGAGGTGATGGAGGTGATGGGAGGAGACCTTTGGACTAGTCGTAGGTTTCCCAGAAAAAACCGCGATCGAGGTCTCGCTCGAACTCGACGGTCCAGGACGTACCGCTTCCAACAGCGTAGTGTTGGCGGGCACCGGTGAGATTTGCCGCCACGGTCACCTCACGGGAAATGGGGCTTACGCCGTCCTTGGAAGGGTTGCCTTCGTCAAAGACGATCGTAAATTCTTCGCGGATCCGGCCATGCTTCTTGCACGCCGACTCGAAGTCCTCTTGCTCGTCCACCGGTAGTTCTTCGAATAGCTTCTGAACCATGACATCTCCCAATGACCGACACGATCCTAGCATGGCCCTCGATACGCGCTACCAAGGCGACTGCCGCGTCGTGATTGGCCACTTGACCGCCACGGGCACCCGGCCAGATGGTCGGGACGCCGAGGGGCCAGGACCCCAGGGCCAATGCGCCCTGGACAGTCCAGAATTTCAGCGTGCAAGAAGGCTGCGAGGTGCTCAGGCGCCGTCGAGGAACGGATTGCGCTGGCCAAGGCGCGTTCCGAGTGCATCGGGTGCCAGGCTCATACTGGCGGGGTCCATTGCCGGGCTGGGGCTGCCGGCCAGCGTCGGGTCGACTGCTGCGGGCGCCATAGCCGGCGGAGCCGACTGTCCGGCATCCTGCGCATAGGGATCGCGTGCGGCTGGCAGCGCCCCCTGGGCCAAAGGCGCTGCCGAGGGCATGGCTTGCATAGGTTGGGCGGATTGCATCGGCTGAGTCGTTGGCATCGGCTGGGTCGGCTGAATGGGCTGGGCTTGCTGCGCGAACAGCGGGTAGGACGCGATCATCGCGCCAGCCATCAACAGGGATTTCGCCAGATGTTGCTTCATTCGTGTACCTCCTAAAATGCCTTCAGGCATGGGAATGGCCACTGTAGCGCCGAGGTACCTAACATTCTGTTCGAATTTGCAACGGGCATTTACCAGCCTTGCCATCGACACCGAGGTGGGTTAGTTGCGCGCGCGAGTTTGCTTTTCGCCGGCCTGAGGCGCGCGTGGGCTGGCGAGGCCAGTGCAGATGTGTTCGGCTTCGCCATGCTAACCATCAACGCGGACAATGATCCGCAGCCATGCCCCGAGCGCACGGCCATTGACCGTCACCGTCACTATCGTGCCCCTGCGCCGGGACCTCGCTGAGGCCGCCCACATCGCACCTATCCAGCCCGAATGCCCCTTCATAAGGAGACGCGACGCAGAGCCTGAGAAATGCGCCGCAAGCAACGGCGATGGCGAGAATGGTTGTCATGGGTCGGAGATCGGATGCAGATGTTGGGGGCAAACAGGCTACCAGCCCTGACCAACATCAATTGCAAAGAATAGTCAGCAAAAGACCGCGGTGCTCGCATGATCCGACGCGGATACACCGCCTTCGGCCTGCGCACAGGCATGGTCGGCTGCGCCGGCGATGGCATCGCGGGCTGTCGGGATGCGCTGCAGCGGCCACGACGATCCCCCGACTTGGAAAATAGCGCCGACCTCCCCTCTCTTGGGGGGATGCGCACGCCATCAGATTGCGCATCATGGGCGCCGCACTCCCGGCGCAGCGGCCCCGCTGATAGGCCGCCACGCCTGTCGCCCTGTCAGCGGGCCGGCACCGGCGCGATGGACTCGTGCGGCGTGGCGGTGCGCTGGGCGGCCTTGTGCACCATGGTGTAGGCGTAGTCCACGCCCATGCCGTAGGCGCCCGAGTGTTCCTTGACCAGTTTCATCACCGCGTCGTAGGTGTCGCGGTGGGCCCAGTCGCGCTGCCATTCGAGCAGCACCTGCTGCCAGGTCACCGGCACCACGCCGGCCTGCACCATGCGCTGCATGGCGTAGTCGTGCGCTTCCTTGCTGGTGCCGCCCGAGGCATCGGCCACCATGTAGATCTCGTAGTCGCTGTCATGCATCGCGGACAGCGCGAAGGTGGTGTTGCAGACCTCGGTCCACAGACCGGCCACGATGATCTTCTTGCGGCCGTTGGCGGCCAGCGCGTCCCGCACCTTCTGGTCGTCCCACGAATTCATCGAGGTGCGTTCCAGCGTCTTCTGGCCGGGGAATACGTCAAGCAACTCGGGATAGGTGTAGCCGGAGAAGGACTCGCTCTCCACCGTGGTGATGACCGTGGGGATGTTGAAGATGCGGGCGGCCTTGGCCAGGCCCACCACGTTGTTCTTCATCGCCTGGCGGTCCATCGACTGCACGCCGAAGGCCATCTGCGGCTGGTGGTCGATGAAGATCAGTTGGCTGTTGTCCGGGGTCAGCACTTCGAGCTTGGCGTTGGTCATGATCTTTTCCCTCTGCTTGTCCATTTGATTGAATTATTTAGAACGTCATCTTTGTTGTTGCGCCGTCCATGGATTGAACTTTATGGCAGAGAACGATGGTTAAGTGATGAATTCGTCGGAGTAGTTGTTCAATTTTATTGATGAATATTAGGGTGCGCCAAAATGAGCCCGGGACGCCGCGCTAACGGCGCGCCTGCTCCCTTCACCTCATGCTGCCCGGCTGGCTCGGCGCAGCAGGGGAACGACAAACTCCCGTCACCGCCAACAGAAAAATCCTCGCCACTCGCAATTCATTGCGCCAGGGCCATCGGGCCCCCGCCTTGCTAACGAAGCCAATGACGCGTCTAATCATCTGAGGCAGGCGATTGCAGTCAGGAGGCGATATGCGCTGCACAGATTGCGGGGGCGAGAACCTCGCGAGGGCCAACTTCTGCGAGCATTGCGGGGCCAAGCTTGCACGCATCTGCCCGCGTTGTGGCGAGGAGTCCAGCCCTGCCGCAAATTTCTGCAGCGCATGTGGCTCGCCCCTGAACGGCGACCCGTCAGAGTCGCTTCCAGTGCCTAAGTCCGCCGCTTCGGCCCCTGTTCACTACACACCTCCCCATCTGGCCGAGCGCATCCGGGCGGAGCAGGCGGCCATGGAAGCCAGGGGAGGGACGGACGGCGAACGCAAGACCATCACGGCGCTGTTCGCCGATATGGCTGGCTCGACGGCATTGATCCAGGACCTGGATCCCGAGGAGGCGCGTCACTTGATCGACCCCGTCGTGACGCTAATGATGGGGGCCGTGCACCACTATGAGGGCTACGTAGCGAAGTTCCTGGGTGACGGCATTCTCGCCCTGTTCGGCGCCCCCATTGCCCACGAGGACCATGCCCTGCGGGCACTATTCGCAGCGCTACGCATGCAGGAAGCGATGCGTAGTCACAGTGACCGAGTGCGTTTGGACAAAGGCATACCGCTTCAGATCCGCGTCGGTGTCCACACCGGCGAGGTGTTGGTGCGCTCGATCCGCACGGACGACCTGCACACGGACTACGATCCTGTGGGCCACACAATCCACATCGCCTCGCGCATGGAAGGCATTGCCACACCGGCGTCCATCCTCGTCAGCGAGTCTACCCATAAGCTCACCGAGGGGTATTTCGAATTCAAGGCGCTAGGGACCACCCACGTAAAAGGCGTCCGGGATCCGCTTGCGGTCTATGAGGTGCTGGGCCTCGGGGCATTGCGCACGCGCATGCAAGTGGCGGCGCACCGCGGTCTGGCCCGCTTTGTGGGACGCCAGAGCGAAATGGAACAATTGCACAACGCCTTGGAGCTTGCCAAGGCAGGGCATGGGCAAGTCGTCGGGGTGGTGGGCGAGGCCGGGGTAGGAAAATCGCGGCTATTCCACGAGTTCAAGGCACGATCACAACAAGGCTGCCTTGTGCTGGAGACGTTCTCGGTTTCGCACGGCAAGGCCTTTGCCTATTTGCCGCTGATCGAGCTGCTAAGAAATTACTTTCAAATCACCCCGCAGGACAACGACCGAAGCTGCCGTGAGAAGGTCACTGGCAAGCTACTCACCCTGGAGCGGGCGCTGGAAGACCATTTGCCCTACCTGCTCTACCTGCTCGGATCCTTCGAGCCCGGCTCAGCACTGCCGACCATGGACGCTGCCATCCGGCGCCAGCGCACGTTCGAAGCGATTGCAAGCCTGCTGGTCCGCGAAAGCCTCAACCAGCCGCTCGAACTCCTTTTCGAAGACCTGCAATGGCTGGACAGCGAAACCGAGGCCTTCCTCAATATCCTCATCGACTACGTGCCGGGGGCGAGGATCGTCCTGCTTGTCAACTACCGTCCGGAGTACTCCCATGACTGGGACCCCAGGCGCTATTACGTCCAACTGCATCTGGAGCCTCTGGGTCCGACCGAAGCCCAGGGACTGCTCACCGCGCTGCTTGGCGATGATCGCGCTCTCGCGCCCCTGAAACGGCTCATCCTGGACAAGACCGAAGGCAACCCATTCTTTATGGAGGAAGTGGTCCAGACCCTGGTCGAGGAGAAGGCCCTGCTTGGCCAGCCTGGGTGCTACCGCATTGAGACGGCGCCTACCTCACTGCATATCCCCACCACCGTCCAGGGCGTGCTTGCAGCCCGCATCGATCGGCTCCCCCTCGTCCAGAAGGAACTGCTGCAGAGCCTGGCCGTGATCGGCAAGGAATTTCCCTTGAGTCTCATCCAGCACGTCACCGCGCTGGATGACGACAAGCTGCGCCCTCTTCTCGCCGACCTGCAGGCGGGCGATTTCATTTACGAGCGACCCGCATTCCCGGATGTGGAGTACGCTTTCAAGCACGCACTCACTCAGGAAGTTGCCGGCAACTCCCTGCTTACCGAGCGGCGCAGCGCGCTGCACGAGCGCACCGCCGAGGCCATCGAGACCCTGTTCGGGAGTCGGTTAAAGGACTACTGCAGCGAGCTCGCACACCATTACAGCCATAGCGGCAACATCCCGAAGGCAGTGAACTACCTGCACTGTGCCGGCCAGCAGGCCCTCGAGCGTTCTGCCCAGGTCGAAGCGATGCATCACCTCAGCACAGCCGTTGAATTGCTCAAGCGACTGCCCGACACGCCCGAGCGCGCATGCGAGGAACTCACGCTGCTACTAACGCTCGGGCCGGCCTTGATAGCCACCCGGGGTCAGGCCGCCCCGGAAGTGGAGGCAACTTACAGGCGCGCGCTGGCATTGTGCGAACAAGGTGGGCAAACGCCATCTTTCTTCTCGGCGCAGCTTGGACTATGGGCGTTCTATCAATTGCGGGCGCGGTACAAAGTTGCGCAGCCGCTTGGGGAACGGCTGCTTGGCATGGCTCTGGATACGCAGAAGCCGGAGCAGCTCGCGGAGGCGCATCGTGTACTCGGGGCGACCACATTCCGTCTGGGCCAGCTCGGTGTGGCCCGCAGCCACATGGAGCAGGTACTGGCACTGCACCGCCCGGACCAGCCGGCCTATGCCTTTCTTCTGGGTTACGGGCGAGACCCAGCCGTCCATGCCAGGAGCACGTTGGGTTGGATTCTTTGGTATCTGGGCCTGCCGGATCTGGCTCGCACGCGCTGCCAGGAGGCATTGACCCTGGCCAAGCAGCGCCCTGACGCCTTTAACCTCGCGCTTTGCCTTGTCTTCGCGGCCGAAGTGCACCGATGTCGGCGTGAGGTGCAATTGACCCGCGAGTACGCCGAGGCCGCCATCGCTGTCTCGGGTGATCAGGGGTTTCCCATTTATCTCGCGTGGGGAACCGTCCTGCAAGGCTGGGCGCTGGCCGAACACGGTAGGCATGAGCAGGGGATTGCCCAGATTCACCAGGGCCTCACCGCCTACGAGGTGACTGGCGCGGCACTGGGAAGGCCGAACCTCCTGGCTCTGCTCGCTGAAGCCTATCGGACAGCCGGGGACCTCCACGCCGGATTGGAGGCGCTGACCGAGGCTCTAGCCTTGACGGAAGAGACGGGAGAGCGGCTTGACGAAGCGACGCTGCATCGGCTCAAAGGCGAACTGATACTCCAGCAGGCGAGCGCGGGATCCCGCGCGTTCGCCGGCCACGAAGACGCTGAGGCTTGTTTTCACAAGGCAATCGCCGTCGCCCGCGATCAGGGTGCCAGGTCACTGGAGTTGCAAGCCGCGCTGAGCCTGGCCCAGCTATGGCGACGCCAGGGAAAGATGGACGCCGCGCGCCAGACCCTGAGCGCGATCCATGGAGCCTTCAGCGAGGGCTTTGACGTCGCCGACTGGCAACAAGCCAAGACACTACTGGCTGATCTGGCCTGAAGCGATGGCCCTCCCGATTGGTGAGTGGGGGACTACCCACCAATGACGATCCGGTGGCCCCGTGAGTGACCCTGCCAATTCATCGGTGGCCCAATCGTAATCCTCACAGGAATTCCTTTCCGATGTCAATGCTCGAGCGCTGGCCAACATTCTCGTAGTTTTCCTTGATCCATGCATCGGCCTGAGTCCTCCCCTTGTCACGCAGGTCGCAAAGGAAGTCCCAGTCGGCGTTGTACTTGCTCGACACGCCGAGAGCGCTCATCGTCTCATCGGACCTGATTGAGTGAATCAGCATTTCCTTCATCTCGCCCCGCTCGACCTTGCCTCGCTGGATGAGCGAAGTCACGAAGGCAATTGCGCGCATCTCTCGCATGAGCGATGAGTTGAAGCTCACTTCGTTGACGCGATTGAGGATTTCGGCGGCAGTGGTAGGCACGCCACGGCGTACGATCGGATTGATGTGGACAATCACGACATCGCTTGTATTGCAGTGATAGATCAGCGGGAAAATAGCCGGATTTCCAACATAGCCGCCATCCCAAAAATATTCACCATCGATTGACACAGCCTGGAACAGGGTTGGCGGACAGGCAGAAGCCAGCACGGCTTCAACGCAAATGTCCTCGCTCGAAAAGATGCGTATTCTGCTGGTCTCGACATTGGTCGCACACAGATAAAGCTGTATCGGGCATTGCTTGCGTAACACCGCAAAATCGACCTGCTTCTCCAGCACATCCCGCAGCGGATTCATGTTATCGGGATTGAACTGGTATGGCGACAGGATACGAAGAACGATGTCCGCCATCGCGTACAAGGGCGAGTGGTTCAGCCCAAAGCTATGCGACCCTTTCAGCCACGGCATCCAACGCAGCGGGCTATACCGCTCTGCCGATTGCGCGATGGCGAGCCAGAATTCGTGCAGCGCCTCGCGCGCCCGGTCGTGCCCGCCTTGCAGCAAACCGTAGGCGAGCACGGCGGCATTCATCGCCCCCGCACTCGTTGCACTGACGCCTTCGATGGCAAATCTCCCATCTTCGAGCAACCGGTCAAGGACTCCCCACGTGAACGCACCGTGCATCCCGCCGCCTTGCAAAGCGAGTGCGATTGGCTTTTGTTCGCCGTTACCGGTCTGCCGACGGATATTCCCAGCCATCCCAAAGCTCCCTAGTGAAGCGGACCGGAGCATACCCGCCGGGTACCGGCTTGCGCGGGTGTAGCGTGGCGTGTCGCAACCAGCGCTTGCTCGAGCGTTAGCTCGGGACCAACGCTGATGGAGGCCCGCCAAACAAGACTTCCAGCATTGCGTCGGATGACGGGATCCGCTCTCCTGAAGTGTAGTAAAGATGTGACGTTCGAGTAGTCAGGTGGCAGCCGGCGCCCAAGGTCATTTCCGAGTCACGCGCCAGAGGACCATTACAGGCCGAGCCGCTGGCACCGCTTTGCGCTCGATCACTCCAACGGTCATGATCTTGAGAGGCTGCGCGCCCTACCCTTTGGCCATCCTCACTTGATGCCAGGTCGAGTTCCGCACGCCCAACAGCAGGAGAAACTCATGGCGTTTGCCACGACACACCGTACTGCGCGAAGATCTGCTGCAGCTCGCCGCTGCGGCGGATCTCATCCAGCGCGTTGCGCAACGAATCGGCAAGCTCGCGCTCGTCGGCCTTGACGGCCATGCCGATGGCCCAGCCGCGCGCGGGCAGCAGTGGCGAAGCCACGTCCACCGTGGCAAAGCGCGCGGCAGACTGGCCGGACGCCTTCAGTGCGCTTTCGTATTGGGAGCGCGTGACCATTGCAGCGGCGATCTCGCCGGCAAACAACGCGCGCAGGGCCACATCGGCTCCGGCATAGATCTTCACCTTGTCGCGCAGCGCGCCCTGCGCCCCTGACAGCAGAGCGTTGGCGCCGGCCGAGCCCGCCTCCGCGCCGGTCGGCTGGCCGGCCAGGTCCCCCAGGTGCCGGACCTCGGGAATGCGCTCCCGGTCATGAACCAGCACGAACATCTCGCGGTGGTAAGGCGCAAAGATCAGCGCCTTGTCGTTCTCGCGCATGAACGCGCGGTCGACCGGCACATGCAGCATCACGTCCGCCGGCCCGTAGCCCAGGTAGTGGCCACGCCAGACCATACTGCGCAAGTCGTCCGACATGTTCTCATCGGCATCGAAGGGCAGCAGCGATACGGACAGCCCCATCTGCTTGCCAAGGGCCTTGGCCAGCGCGACGTCAATGCCGGGCAGCGGGTTGCCCTGCTCGGTAGAGAATGGCGGCAGGCCTTTATAGACCGCGACCTTCAAGGTACCGCTCTGGCGGATCTTCGCCATATCCGCGAGCGAGGGCTGTGCGCAAAGCAGCGCTGCGAGCGCCAACAGGGCGCCGCCCAGGCGACGGGAAGGCAATGGGACGGGCTTGGACGGAGCGGCGTCCCGGACAGGACAGGCGCGCATGGGAAGTCTCCTGGTCTCTTGTATTGATCGTGAATCCGTGAATCCAGTCATTCCTGGATCAGGCCGGCAATGCCGTCCCGTTTCCGGCTCAACGCCCTTGGGCGCCGGCCGGCCAACACCCTTATTCACGCCGCGATTCCAGATAGGTCTTGATCGCCCAGACCGCTTCCTGGCTCAGCACGCCTTCGAACGGCGGCATGTAGACCCGGCCGTCGCGCGTGCGCCCTTGCGCACGGTGGTGGTGAAGTACTGCGAGATCTCGCCCATGCACGCCTGCTTCTTCTTCGCGTCGGCCAGCGACGTGCAATCGCCGTCGAGCTTGCGCAGGTCCGGCGCGATGCCGCCCGACACCGCTTCCAGCCCATGGCAGCGCGCGCAGTTCTGATTGTAGGCCGACGTACCGATACGCATGGCTTCTTGCTGCGCATCTCCGGTCCGGTATGGATTATCCGGACGCCATGGCTCGCCTAGTTGCGGTAGTGTCTTGGTATCCACGGCTTGCGGCGTGACGTCGCCATGGGCGGAGACAGTCGCGGGGATCGCCCCGGACAAAAGCGTGCAGACCGAGATCAGGACAAGCATGCGGCGTGGTGTTTTCATCAGGGTCACCTCCAGTCGTTGAACCATGTTTTGGAGGTGACTTCCGCAAAAGCCATACCAAGCGCAATGTGGGCCATAAACCGGCCCCGGCCCCGAAAAATGGCTGGCGTGCAGCGCAGCATTCCTGAACAAGTGCCCTGGAATGCAACACCTGGCAAGCGTTTTGCTTCATGACGCAACACTTCCGGGCCCTGTCGACCACGCCAGGACCCGGCGCGACCCGCGCACAGATCGCGGGCGATTTCCACAGGAGACAGAAAATGACTTTCCAAGCGGCCGCCGGCCAGCATGAGCCCGTCGCCACGCCGGCCGCATCGGGCAGCGCGGAGGAGGGCAACCGGCCCGACCTGATCGCCCAGGCCCACCAGCGTTCCGAGTCCTATGGCTTGCGTCCCTATGAGTCGCCAGACTTCTGCCCGGTGCTGCAGAGCGAGCTGAAGACCCAGATAGAGCGCAGCCAGTCGCTGTTCACCTACGCTCTGCCGGTGATGGAGACGCTCTATGACCAGATCGTCAACACGCAGAGCATGGTGATCCTGACGGACGCCGCCGGCCTGATCCTGCACTCGCTGGGCGATGACGATTTCCTGGCCAAGGCCAACAAGGTGGCCTTGCAGCCCGGAGCGCTGTGGTCGGAGGAAAGCCGCGGCACCAATGCCATCGGCACCGCGCTGGCCGAGAACAAGGCCACGCTGGTACACGGCGCGGAGCATTTCCTGGAGGCCAACCGCTTCCTCACCTGCTCTTGCATGCCCATCCTCGACGCCTACGGCAAGACCGTCGGCGCGCTGGATGTAACGGGCGATCAGCGCGGATTCCACAAGCACACCATGGCGCTGGTGCGGATGTCCGCGCAAATGATCGAGAACCAGCTCTTCGCCAATGCCTTCCAGGACATGGTCTGCGTGCGCTTCCACTCCCGCGCCGAGTTCATCGGCACCCTGGTCGAAGGCATCGCCTCCTTTACGCCGGGCGGCCGCTTCCTCTCCGCCAACCGTAGCGCGCAGTTCCAGCTCGGGTTGTCGGTTAGCGCACTGCACGCGCACACGTTCTCTTCGCTGTTCGGCCTGTCGATGTCGCAATTGTTCGACACAGAGCGCAGGGCGCCCGCAGGCATAGTACGCTTGCCGCTTCCGAGCGGTGTCAAGGTCAGTGCGCGCATTCAGTGGAAGGCATCCACTGCCACCGTCCCCGGCGGTGCCATCGACAGTGGCGGTGCCGAGGCGCGGGAAGCGCACGGCATGCATGAAGCCGCCGCCCTGCCCCGCCGCCCGGCCACAGCCCCGGCGCAGCGGTGCGCCGGCCTGGACGACCTCGACACCGGCGACGCCCAGATCAAAGGCGTCATCACCAAGCTGCGTAAGGTAATGGGCAAGGATATTCCCGTTATGGTGCTGGGGGAAACCGGCACCGGCAAGGAACTGCTGGCGCGCGCCATCCACGCCGACAGCCCGCGCCATGCCGGGCCCTTCATTGCGGTCAACTGCGCATCGATTCCCGAGACGCTGATTGAATCCGAGCTGTTCGGCTACGAGGAAGGCGCCTTCACCGGCGCCCGCAAGAAGGGCGGCATCGGCAAGATGCTGCTCGCCAACGGGGGCACCCTATTCCTCGACGAAATCGGCGATATGCCGCTGCACCTGCAGGCGCGCATGCTGCGTGCGCTTCAGGAGCGCGCGATCACGCCGCTGGGCAGCAGCAAGGTGATCCATGTCGATGTTTCGGTGGTTTGCGCCACCAATCGCAATATGCGCGATCAGGTAGCAAATGGCCTGTTCCGGGAAGACCTTTACTATCGCCTGAACGGCCTCGTGGTGCGGTTGCCGGCGTTGCGCGAACGCAGCGACCTTGATGTGGTGGCCAACAAGTTGTTGCACATGGGCCAGGAAGCCAGTGTCCTGCGCATCAGTGAATCGGTGATGGAGATGTTCCGCACCTATCACTGGCCGGGCAATATCCGCCAGCTTGGCAACTTGTTGCGCACCGCGCGGCTGATGGCCGAAGGCGAGACCGAGATCACAGAGGACCACCTGCCCGATGACTTCCTGGAAGACCGGCAGGCGCGCCGGGTCGCCAGCGTGCCCCCGGCGCTGCGGTGGCACCGGACGCCCCACCGGATCGCACTCGCGCCTTGGAAATGGCGCCCCGCGCCCAACCGACCCGCCTGGCCGACGTCGAATCGCTGGCCGTCATCGCCGCGGTCAAGGCGCACCACGGCAATATCTCCGCAGCGGCCAAGGCGCTGGGCATCTCGCGCAACACGGTCTACCGGAAAATGGATGAGGCCAGCGCGCTGCCCCATCACGAAGGCTGAGCGCCCCCAAGCGCCGGTCGCTACCCCTGGTGGGGCGCGGTCCGTGCGCGCTTGCCCCCAACACCCGCTACGCCGCGGGTGGCGCTCAGGCCAGCGGCTCGCCGTGCATCCACAGGTCCTCCAGCTCGCGCCAGGCGTGCTGCACGTTCAAGGGGTGGCGCGAAGCGAAATAGCGCCAACGGCAGTAGGGCTTGCCTGCCGCCGGGCCGGGCATCCGCGCCGCATCGCCGCCCGCTGCCAGCGCGCCGGCAATGCCCGCGGCCAGCGCATCGAGATAAGCCAGCGTCGGCGCCAACATCTGCGCCGGCGTCCCCACCGCGGTGCCCACCACGACATCGGCCGGCAGGACCGAGAGTGCACGAAGCGCGCGCCGCCAGCCCTGCAAGGAAGCCTCTTGCATCTCCGGAACGCGTTCGCGGTAAGCCAGACCGCCCACGCATAGCAGCCGCCGCCGCGGTGCATACAGCACCGTATCCGAAGCGCTGTGTGCCGCCGCGTGGACCTGTACCTCCCATGCCGTGCCGCCGGTAGCCAGCCGGTCGCCATGCCGCAAAGCGGGGTCCGGCAGCACGATCTGCGTGCCTCGCATGACGGCCGGCCCCAGTTGCTCGGCAAGCCTGGCCAGGCACGCCTCGCAGCGCTGCCGCATCAGGCTGGCGGTGGCTGCCGACGCCAGGAACACGGGGCGCGGCCGCAGGCACGCCAAGGCGGCGTTGGCCAGTACGTTCTCCGGATGCGCATGGGTGTTAACCACCCAGAGCACCGGCTCGGGGGTCACAGCCCGGATCGCCGCCAGCAAACCGTTCCCCCAGGTCAGGTGCGGGCCCGGATCGACCACCAGCACACCAGCGCCGGTCACATGGACCAGGGTCGGCACCACTTCCCCGGCGTTGGCGCGCGCCACCTCGGCATTGCCGGCACGAGCTACATACACACCCGGCTGCAACCGGTCCAGCACCACACGGCCAGCGGCAGCGGCCGGGCCGGCGCCATTGAGCGCCATCGCCAGCAGGGCGCCCATGAAACCCCGGCGGGCGGGATCCGTCACCGCTGCCAGCCCGAGTCGCGGATGGCGGTGCGCACGGCCTCGGCCATGGCACCTGAAGCCAGGTGTCCGCCGGGTACCCAGACCATCCGTGCCCGGGGCATGACCGCCTGCAAACGCAGGGCATTGGCTGGCCGGCAGACCGCATCGGCGCGGCCATGCAGCAGCGTCACCGGCGCCTCCCGCGAGCCGATCTCCGCCGCCGCCTTCAGCAGCGCCGGCTTGCCCAGCCCGGCGCGGCGGCGCAGGTAGTGCGCCTGGACCCGATATTTGTCCACCACCGCCATGCGCTCGCGCCACGGCTGCCGCCGCCCCGGCCGCATCGGGCCAAGGCCCAGCAAGTGTCGCTCGATGCGCTGCCAGTGTCCCGCAGTGTCCAGTTTTTGAACAGTCGTACCACTTTGCAACACCCTGGATACAGTGAGCAGGCGCGCCCGGGCATCCGACACGCGCTCGCCTTGTCCCGTGACGCGGCGCAGCATGCCGGCGCCACCATGGCGCGGTGAAAAAGCCGATGGATGTCGTCACGCCCGGTCAGGAACGTCCCCCGCAAGACCAGGGCTGCCACCGCCGCTGGAAAGCGCGCGGCATAGGCCAACGCCAGCGATGCCCCCCAGGATCCGCCCACCACGCCCCAGCGCGGAATGCCAAGCGCCTCGCGCAGTTGCTCCAGGTCCGCCAGCAGCGCGCCCTCGGTGTTCCGGCGCAGCCTTCCGGCGGGCCGCGAGCGCCCCGCCCCGCGCTGATCCGGCATCACCACACGGTGCCACGGCAAATCGAACCAGGCCAGCATCGACGGGCTGCAGCCGCTGCCCGGCCCGCCGTGCAGCACCAGCCAGGGCTCGCCCGTGGAGAGGCCGGCCTGCCTCACATGCACGCGGTGGCCATCCCGCGTACGGAGAAAAATGCAGGATGTTGACGCCGGCGTTGTGGGCATGGATGTTGCCTCGGAGATAACGCGGCGATCGCCGCAAGAAGAACCGATGATGCATTCATTAACCATGCCACCCAAAGGAAGAGACATGAACTGGACCACCCCTCCTACAAAGAGTTGCGCCTGGGTTTCGAGATCACGATGTATATCGCCAACCGCTGATCACGTTTGCCTGACCGTGCCGTCCCGGCAAGGCCCGCCCCGGCGGGCCTTTCTTCTCGCTGGCGGGCTTTTTGCTCATGACTTGCACATTGACCCCGCCTTTCGACTCAGCTTCTGACTCAGCCATGACAACAATCCGGGTTCTGGGCTCGGCCGCCGGCGGCGGCTTTCCCCAGTGGAACTGCAACTGCCAGAATTGCGATGGCGTGCGCAACGGCACGCTGCGCGCCACGCCGCGCACCCAATCTTCGATCGCCTTGACCGACGAAGGACAGGACTGGGTGCTGGTCAACGCCTCGCCCGACATCCTCGACCAGTTGCGCCACGCGCCGGCGCTGCAGCCGGCGCGCCATCCGCGCGACACAGGGATTGCCGGCGTGGTCCTGATGGATGCGCAGATCGATCACGTTACCGGCCTCTTGATGCTGCGCGAGCACCGGCAGGCGCTGCCGCTCTACGCCACCGCGGCGGTACTGCAGAATCTCGGCACGGCGTTCCCGCTCACGCGCATGCTGTCGCACTACTGCGGGGTGGACACGCACACACTGGCGCTGGATGACACGCCCTTCACGGTGCCGCCGCTTCGTGGCGTGATGCTGACCCCGGTGCCGCTGGAGAGCAAGGCGCCGCCCTACTCTCCGAACCGCAACGCGCCACAGCGCGGCGACAATATCGGCTTGCGCATCGTCGAGTCCGGCACCGGCCGGCGCGCCTTCTACGCGCCCGGGCTTGGCCGCATCGAACCCCATGTGCTCGACGAACTCCGCCGTGCCGACGTGGTGCTGGTGGACGGCACCTTCTGGCGCGCCGACGAAATGCAGCAGCTTGGCTTCTCCGCCAAGACCGCCGCCGACATGGGGCATCTCGCGCTGTCCGGCCCCGGCGGCATGATCGAGACACTCGACCGCCTGCCTGCGGCCCGCAAGATCCTGATCCACATCAACAACACAAACCCGATCCTGGTGGAAGACTCGCCGCAGCGCAGCCTGCTGGCGGACCACGGCATCGAGGTGGCATACGACGGCATGGAAATCACGCTATGACACAAGCCACGGCCTGGAGCACCGCCGAATTCGAAGCGCGCCTGCGCGCGAAAGAAACGGACTATCACATCCACCACCCCTTCAACCTGCGCCTGGCGGCCGGGCAATGCACGCCGGAGCAGATTCGCGCGTGGGTGGCCAACCGCTTCTACTACCAGGCCAGCATCCCGCTCAAGGACGCCGCCGTCCTCGCCAACTGCCCCGACCGGGCGACGCGCCGCGGGTGGGTCGTGCGCATCCTGGACCATGACGGCACCGAAACCCAGGAAGGCGGCATCGAAGCCTGGTTGCGGCTGGGCCTGGCGGTGGGGCTCACGCGCGAGGAGCTGTGGTCGCACCGGCATGTACTGCCCGGCGTGCGTTTCGCCGTCGACGCCTATGTGAACTTCGCGCGCCGCGCGCCCTGGCAGGAGGCCGTGTGCTCCTCCCTGACGGAGATGTTCGCCCCGCAGATCCACAAGGAGCGCCTCGCCGGCTGGCCTGGGCACTATCCCTGGATCGAAGCGCAAGGTCTGGATTATTTCCGCTCCCGCATTCCGCTCGCGCAGCGCGACGTCGATCACGGCCTGCGCGTGACCCTTGGCTACTTCCGCACGCACGAGCAGCAGCAGCGCGCGCTGGAGATCCTGAAATTCAAGCTCGACATCCTGTGGTCGATGCTCGACGCCATCCAACTCGCCTGCCCATGACCCCGACCGAAGCCGACCTGGCCAAGCCAACGCTGCACCGGACCTTCCGCCTGCAGTGGGAAGACGCCCAGCAGAGCTGGATCCTGCTGTATCCCGAAGGCATGGTCACGCTCAACGACAGCGCGGCCGCCATCCTGCAACGCTGCGACGGCAGCCATACGCTCGACATGCTGATCGACGACCTGCAGTCCGCCTTCGGCGTGCAGGGTATCGCACCGGAGGTACACGCCTTTGTCAAACATGCCATCGAACGCGGCTGGCTGGTCTGAGCCACCAGCATCGCCAGCGCCGCCCGGCCCACCACTATGGCTGCTGGCGGAACTGACCTACCGCTGCCCGCTCCATTGCGCCTTCTGCTCCAATCCGGTGGACTATGCCCGGCACGACGCCGAGCTCGACACTGCGCAGTGGCGCGACGTCTTCACCCAAGCGCGCGCGCTGGGCGCCGTGCAATTGGGCCTGTCGGGCGGCGAACCCCTGCTGCGCAAAGACCTGGAAGAACTGGTCGAGCATGCCCACGGGCTCGGCTTCTACACCAACCTCATCACCTCCGGCATCGGTCTGACGGATGCCCGGCTGGCCGCCTTGCGCGCCGCCGGGCTTGACCATATTCAGCTATCGTTCCAGGATTCCAGCCGCGAGCTCAACGACTTTCTCTCCAGCACCCGCACCTTCAACCTGAAGCAGCGCGTGGCCCGCCTGATCAAGGCGCACGGCTACCCGATGGTGATGAACTGCGTGCTGCACCGGCACAACCTGCCCCACGTCGGCGCCATCATCGAGATGGCGCTGGAGATGGGCGCGGAATACCTGGAACTGGCCAACACCCAGTACTACGGCTGGGCCTGGGAGAACCGCCAGGCGCTGATGCCCACGCACGAGCAGCTGCGCGAAGCCGAGGCGGTCGTGAATGCGTACCGGGCACGCATCGGCAACCGGTGCCAGATCCTGTTCGTGGTGCCCGACTACTTCGAGCAACGGCCCAAGAAATGCATGAACGGCTGGGGCACCACCTTCCTGGGCGTCGCGCCAGACGGCCTCGCGCTGCCCTGCCACGCGGCCCGCATGCTGCCGGGCCTTGACCTGCCGAACGTCACCGCGCGGCCGCTGCGGGAGATCTGGCGCGAGAGCGACGCCTTCCAGCGCTTTCGCGGCACGCACTGGCTACCCGAGCCTTGCCGTTCCTGCGATTCGCAGGCGGAAGACCATGGCGGGTGCCGCTGCCAGGCGTTCCTGCTGACCGGCGATTCCGCCGCCACGGATCCGGTCTGCGATCGGTCGGGAGAACATGGGAGGGTCATGGAGATCGTGCTACAGGGCAGGCTGGCCGAGGTACAGGCGCGCGGGCAGGAGCACGGGATGGTCTTCCGCAGCGATGGGAATTCGCTCAGGCTAAGCAGCGAAGCGGGCCGTCCTGGTAGCGAAAGCCGGAAGTAAAAAACGGAGCACAAAAAATCGGTTCTTCAGACTTCTGTGTGGGTCGTCGGGTGAAGTCCGGCGCAGGCGTTGCAAGAGCGATCGCGTGCAATCTCGCGCAGGCGTAGCTCCCTCTCCCGCGCAGCGGGAGAGGGGTTGAGGGAGAGGGCGGGCATCCGCAAGAGTGAGGCGCTTCACCTTGAGCGAGCGCCCACCCTCTCCTCGGCCCCTCTCCCATTTCATGGGAGAGGGAGCAAACCAGCGCATTGCTTCGTGTCGCTCTCGCTCGGATGGAGGACCCACACGAAAGTCTGATGAACCAAAAATCAAAGACGTTTCACGCCGTGCCTGGGCAGCCGTTCGGGCCGATGTGAAACTTCTTTGCAAATTCTTCCTTCGTATCCGGTTTTTATCCGACCGTCAGGTCAGGCACCGGTCTCTTCCAATGCTCATCCGATACTCAGAACCCACCGTGCCAGCTTCCTGGCATCCGCTTCGCTGATATTTTCGTGCGACGGCATGGGAATTCGCCCCCAAACCCCTTTTCCGCCCTCACGGATCTTCTTCGCGAGCCGCTCGGGCGCTTCCCCGTCCCCCTTGTACTTGTCCGCTACCTCGGCAAAGCCCGGCCCCACTACCTTGGCCTTCATGCTGTGACAAGAAAAGCAACCGCTCTGGTCCGCCAGCGCCTGCATATCGGGCGCTGCTTCGGCCCGAGCCACACACAGGGCCACCAGCACCGCGACCGACAACGATAAGAGTCCTTTCACCTTCTGCATGCACACATCCCAATTCTCTGTTGATCGACCAACCCCTGCGTGTGCCGACATCGGTCTGCGATGCCGGCACGCGCAGGGCAGTTTCACTGCGTGGCTCCCGGCAACGTTCAGCTCTTGTGCAGCTTGAACACCCACACCGAGCCGCCCTGCTCCAGGAAATTCACGCGTTTGGCAACTTCCCCGCCCCACAGCGGCACGGCGCCGCCCCAGCCCGACACCACCGCCACATACTGCTCGCCGCCGTCTTCCCAGGTGACCGGGGGCGCCACCACGCCGCTGCCGGTCTGGAACTTCCACAGTTCCTTGCCGGTCTTGGCATCGGCCGCTTTCAAGTAGCCTTCCGGCGTGCCCCAGAACACCAGGCCGCCAGCAGTGGTCATCACCCCGCCCCACAGCGGCGCGTAATTCTTGACTTCCCACTCGATCTTGCCGGTCTTGGGATTGATCGCGCGCAGCGCGCCGATGTAGTCCTCGTTGAGCGGATGGATGGTGAAGCCGGCACCGAGGAAGGCGGCGCCCTTCTTGTACCCGACAGGTTCATTCCAGATATCCATGCCCCATTCATTGGCCGGCACATAGAACAGGCCGGTCTGCGGGCTGTAGGCCATCGGCTGCTGGTTCTTGCCGCCAAGGAAGCCGGGGGCGGCGAAGACGGACTGGCCCTTCTTCGGATCGCTGCCGGCGGCCGGATCGCCCGGGCGGCTTTCCGCGATCATATTGGGCCGTCCGGTCTTGAGGTCGATGCTGCTTGCCCAGGTGATCTTCTTGACGAAGGGGAAGGCGTTGACCAGTTTGCCGTTCCGGGCGTCATTGACGTAGAAGAAGCCGTTGCGATCGGCTTTGCCGCCGAGCCGCTTCCCGTCCTGGTCAAAGGTCACGAACTCGTTGACGCCGTCAAAGTCCCAGCCATCGTTGGGGGTGTTCTGGTAGTGCCAGACGATATTGCCGGTAGCCGGGTCGAGCGCCACGGTCGAGGCCGAGTACAGGTTGTCGCCCTTGCGGATGTGGCTGTTCCAAGGCCCGGGATTGCCGGTGCCGAAGTAGACCAGGCCAGTCTGCGGATCGTAAGTGCCGCCGAGCCAGGTGGCGCCGCCGCCGGTCTTCCAGGTCTCGCCGGGCCAGCTGGCGTTCAGGGTGCCAGTCACGCCGTTCTCGGTCTTGTTGCCGTCCTTGTCGTACTTGTAGCCCATATGGCCTTCCACCACCGGCCTGGACCACACCATCTGGCCGGTCCTGGCATCGCGCGCCTCGACCCGGCCAACTACGCCGAACTCGCCGCCCGAGACGCCGGTGAGCACCATGCCTTTGACGATCAAGGGCGCCGCGGTGTAGGAGTAGCCTGCGGCATAGTCCTCGATTTTTCCTTCCACACCACCTTGCCGGTCTTCTGGTCGAGCGCCACCAGTTGCGCGTCGAGCGTGCCGAAGATGACCAGGTTGTCGTACAGGGCCGCGCCGCGGTTGACCACGTCGCAGCAGGGCATGATCCCTTCGGGCAGACGGTGCTCGTATTTCCACAGCTTGCTGCCGGTCTTCAGGTCGAGTGCGTAGATGCGGGAGTAAGAGGCGGTCACGAACATCTTGCCGTCGTGGATCAGCGGCTGCGATTCCTGCCCGCGCTGCTTTTCGCCGCCAAAGGAGAACGACCAGGCCGGCACCAGTTGGATGACGTTCTTTGTGTTGATGCGGGTCAGCGTGGAAAAGCGCTGGCCTTGCGTGCCCATCCCCCACGACAGCACGTCGCCCGCCGACTTCGCATCGTTCTCGATCATGGCATCGGTCACGGCGGCGTGTGCCGCCAGGCTCGCGGCAGTCGCCGCGACCACCATCATCACCCTTAACGTCCTCATTGTCTGCTCCTCTGTCTTGTTGTCGATCTTCCACGGTGCGCCACGCACACCAGACAGACTCTTGGCAATTCCCGTGCCAGTGGAAAACACTGGCAACTGGCCCCTGCGATGGCCTGCGCTCACCCCGGCGGCGTACCAGCGCGGGACACTGCGTTGACGCTGTTGCGGAATTGAACAGCGCAACGGACCCGCTTCAATGCGTCAGCGCGGCGTCCTCATAAGCCGGGTAGAGATGCGTCACGTTGCGCAGGTACTCGGCAGGCATGGCGCCCCAACGGGCATACTCGTTCGGCACGGGCATGGCGATCACCTCCGCCAGGTCGCGCCCTTGCGATGCCGCCCCGGTCATGCGGGCGTCCAGCCAGTGCAGGTAGCCGCGGGTCTGCGCGATGGCATCCGCGCTGCCGAGCGCCGGCCCGTGGCTGGGGATCAGCAGCCGCGCGCCGCTCTCTCGCAGCAGCGCCTGCAGCCGGTCCAGGCTCGCCAGCCAGCGCTTGAGATCCGCATGCGGTGTGGTCGGCACCCGCTCGCGGAATGCCACGCCACCCGCGAACACGATGCCGGCGCTGCGGTCCAGCACTACCAGGTCGTCAGCGGTATGACCGTCCATCCGCAGCAGTTCGAAGGTGTGCCGGCCCATGGTGCGCTTGCCCGGCATCAACGACTGGCCCGGCGGCGCTGGTTCGGTGCCGCGCATCCAGTCGCCGCACATGCGGTAGAGGTTGTCGGCATAGGCCGGACCCTCGCGCTGCGCACCGGCGATGGTGCCGGCCAGGGCGCTGGCACCCACGTCCGCATAGGCCTGATTGCCGAAGAAGTAATCAGGATGCAGGTTGAGATTGAGGACCAGCCGCACCGGCGCTGCCGTGACTGAGGCGATGGCACGGCGTTGTTGCTCGCCGTACAAGCGCGACGGCCCGGTGTTGATCACCACCACGCCGTCGCCGGTATCGACAAAGGCGGTATTGATGATGTTGCAGCCGTTGTCCGGTGAAAAATCCGCGTTGGCGCCTTCCAGCAGCCACACGTCGGCGGCGATCTGCCGGGGCGCGAGGCGGTAGTCCCCAACCTGCGCACCCGCCGCCTGAGCCGCCAGCAACAGCAGGATCCCCAGCGCTCGTCTCATGGTGTCACCTGTGCAGCGAAGCGGTTACCGTTGTTGTCCCGGCCGGATACCATCATGCCGCGCTCCATGACCTCGCGCAGGTCAAAGGAGAAGATCGGGTTCTCCGCCACCGGCTCATGCAGCGCCAGCCGCAACATTGGCTGCCGGGCGGCGTCGGAGATGGTCAGCGACTCGATATGGAACGCCGGGATGCCAGCCACGAGACCGGTGTCCATCGGGTGCATCACACGCAGCCGCACCCGGCCTCCACTGCCGCCGAAGCCGGGAAACACGCGCGATTCGACCCGGTTCAGCGTGGTGCTCCACGAACCGTCGCGGCGGGTGACGCCGGGCACCGTGCAGCCGCCGCCGCTGGCATCCACCATCACCCCGCCGACATGCCATATGCCGTCCCGCGTGCGGGCCGCGACCCGCACAGGCGACGCCTGCTCCAGCTTGAAACGGAACGACAGCGAGGGGCGCACCTTCAGCGGCTCGAACTCCAGCACCGTGCGGATCGGGTTGCGGTCCACCGCCACCACGACGCGATCCACCTCTCCCAGCGCCGAGGCGTCGAAGGCGACCGGCACGCGCATCGGGTCCTCCGCAAAGGCCGGCCCGGTCACCTTGACGCGGGTGTCGAACACGACCGGGGCCAGTTGCAGGACTTCCCTGTGAATCAGTGTCCATTGGGGCGACTGGAAGGGATCGCGGCTATCCGACGCCCACGCGCCCGCCACGGCGAATGCGAGGCCAGCCGCCATCGGCCACGCAGCGGCACGCCTCATGTCAGCCCCCGGCCTGGCGCGCGCGACGCACCATGCCGCGTTGGGGATCGTAGCCAAGCAGCGCCAGTGCGAAGAACACTGCCGCACAGCCGGCCATCACCGCAAGGCTAACCGGCGCGATCTGCCCGTACAAGGCGAAGCGGGTCGATTCCACGGCGTGGGTAAAGGGATTGAAGCGCGCGAGCTGGTAGACCACCGTGGCGCCGGACTCCTCCAGCTTCCAGAGCGGATACAGCGCCGAACTGATGAAGAACATCGGGAAGATCACGAAGTTCATGGTGCCGGCGAAGTTCTCCAGTTGCCGCACATGCACCGATAGCAGCAAACCCAGCGCACCCAGCATCAGGGCGGCTAGCACCATGACCGCCAGCGCGCCGGGGAGAAAGGCGGGCGCGAACGTCACGTCGAAGGCCATGGCGACAAGCAGGAAGGCCAGCATCTGCAACACCGAAAGCAACGTGCCGGCGGCCAGTTTGCAGGCAAGCAGCCAGGCCCTGGGCAGCGGCGCAGTCAGCAGCAGGCGCATCACGCCCATCTCGCGGTCGTACACCATGGCCAACGAGGACTGCATGCCGTTGAACAGCGCGATCATGCCGAGCAGGCCGGGTGTCACGTAGACCTTGTATTCGACATAAGTGTCGTAGGGCGGCACGATGGCAACGCCAAGCGCGTTCTGGAAGCCCGCCGCGAACACCAGCAGCCACAGCAGCGGCCGCACCAGCGACGAGAACAGCCTCCCGGGCTGCCGGAAGAACTTGTGCAGTTCGCGCCCGGCCACCGCGCGCAAGGCGCGCCAGGCGTGGATCAGGGTGGTAGTCATGGTCTGGGTCTCGCTCCCTTATTTGCCGGGCCGGCACGCGGTGTCGGCAGCGTCTGCGCCCAGCGTATCGAGATGATTCCTGGGATGCAGCACGCCCTCCACGGGCGCCACGCCGATCACCCCGTCGGGATGCGCCAGCAGGACCGGCTGGCGCAACTGGCGGTCCCAGCGCCGGAAGGAGAGCGGCGGCCCCTTGAAGCCGTCCACCACCACCGCCTCGGAGACCAAAGCCTCGGCCTGGCCGGCAAAGCCGGCCTTGGGCTGCCGCGCCACACTTTCGGCAATCGCCTTCACCGCCACCCACGCGGCCCAGTCGTAGCCGGTCATGGGACGGCCTGCTGCCTTGATAAAACGCCGGTTGAGCTGCGGGCCGCCGTTGCGCTCCCACGCCCAATGCCAGGCCTGGGCGGTCAGCCCGCTGGCGCCCACCACTGGGCGCGGCAACTGGGCCGCATAGGGCACGCTGCGCGCGAACTCGCCGTCGGCGTCGGCCACTACCACCACGTCATAGTCCACGCCGGTGGTCAGCAGGTTGAGGTTGCCCTGCTCCCGCTCGCGCGGATCGTTCGACAGCTTGAACGCGCGCTGCGCCGACCATGCAATGCCGAAGCGGCGGGCAGCCTGCGTGAGCGCCGCGCGCTGTTCGGCGTCCGCTGGCGACGGGCCGCTCAGCAGCAGGGCGCGGCGCCACTTGCGCAGCGCCAGGTATTGCATCAGCGCGTCCGCCTGCATGCGCCGGCTAGGCAGCGTATGGAGCAGATGCGGCGCGCAGCCGGCGCCGCGCAGTTCGTCGTCGTCGGCGGAAACGTTGAACAGCAGCGCTTCGCCGGGCTTGACGGCACGGGCTGCGAGCCTGACCGCCGGAGCCGGCAGGTCGAGCAGGATAAAGCGCGTTCCCTGACGCGCCAGGGCGGCCACCAGGGGCGCCACCTCGGCTTCGCCATTGGCCTCCTGCGCATCGAGCCGCAGGACCTGCCCGGCGGCTCGATGCGCAAAGCGCGATTCCGCCACGGCCACGCGCGCGCCCTCCAGCGGACGGCCTTGTGGCTGGCCGGGATAGCGCTGCTCCATCCGCCGGGGTTCATAGCGCGCGTCTGCGGCCATGGAGACTACGGCCACCCGTACGTCGGCAGCCCGTGCGGCGCTCGCCAGCAAGGCGAACACGGCCAGCCAGCGCAGTCTGGTCAGCGGACTAATCATCGATCGCCACCGAATGCGGCACCCTGCCCGCCTTGAGCGTGGCTACGGCCTTGTTGCTTGCGGTGTCCACCACGCTGACGTCGTCCGACAGCCCGTTGGCGACATAGAGCAAGGCGTTGTCGCGCGTCAGCGCCAGGCCCCAGGCGCGGCGGCCCACCAGTACGTAGTCCAGCACCCGGTACGAAGCCACATCGACCACGGCCACGTGGTTGGCGCGGCCCAGCCCGATATAGGCGCGCTTGCCGTCGCCGCTGGCGGTCAATCCGACCGGCGTCACGTCCTCGGCGCGCAAGCCCTTGGGCGCGAAGGCGATGGTCCGCACCACTTCCAGCGTATCGGTGCGGATCACGCTGACGCTGGCGGCCAGTTCATTGGTCACCCACAACTCCTTGCCGTCCATGACCAGCAGCAGGCGGCGCGGCCGGTTGCCGACCTGGATATTCCTGACCAGCTTGCGCGACGCCACGTCGATCACATGGACCAGGTTGGCCACTTCCGAGGCCACGTACACCCGCTTTCCGTCCGGGCTGGCTTTCACGCCCTCAGGCTCCTCACCCACCTTGATCGCGAACACCCTCTTGCCGGACGCGATGTCATAAGCCGACAGCAGTCCGTCTTCCTCGTTGGAGACGTACAGCGTGCGGCCGTCCGGGCTGAGGTCGAACAATTCCGGATCGTCGCCGACCGGCAGCGAGGCCACGGTCTTGCGGCTGGCCACGTCGACCACGTCCACACGGTTGTCGTCGCTGCAGGCCACGTACAAGCGCCGCCGGTCCGGCGACAACTGCAGGTGGCGCGGGCGCTTGCATTGGCGCCAGACGGCGATCAGTTGCCTGCTGGTGGCGCTGTAGGCGGCCACGGCATCGTCCTTTTCGCTGGAGACGAAGACTTGCCCGGTGGCGTTGCGGCTGTCGGCGGCACCGGCCACGCCGGCGGCAATCAGCAGTAGCATGGCGGCCAAGGTGGCGCAGGCGATCCAGCCCAGGGTTGGCGGCTTGTTCATGCGGGGACGCGCTCGGTGGCACGGGTCGGCACCGCGGGGAAGGTGGTCAGGGCCAGGAAGGCCTGCTCCAGGCTGTCGCACTCGGCGGCGCCACGCAACGCGCCCGGCGTGCCGTCGAATCGCACCGCGCCGCGATGCAGCACAATCACGCGGTCCGCCTGCTCGACCTCCTGCACCAGGTGCGTGGCCCACAGCACGCCGGCCTGCGCCTGCACGGCAAGCCGGCGCGCATCGGCAACGATCTGCGCGCGCGAGGCGGGATCGAGCCCGACGGTGGGCTCGTCCATCAGCAACACGGCGGGCTCGTGCAGCAGCGCGCGCGCCAGTTCCACCTTGCGCCGGTTGCCGCCGGAGAGCTCGCGCACTGGTGCGCCGGCCCGCTCTGCCAGGCCGAAGTCGTCCAGCAGCCGGGCGATGCGCGGCGCGGCAACGCGGCGCGGCAGCCCGTGCAGGCCGGCATGGAAATGCAGGTTGGACAAGACCGACAGGTCCAGGTCAATTGCCGGCTGCTGGAACACGATGCCGAGCCGTGCCAGCGCACGCACCGGGTGGTGCTGCATCTCCACCCCCATGACCGTGACCCGCCCCGCGTCGGCCACGAACAGGCCGCTGAGGATCTGGAACAGCGTGGTCTTGCCCGCGCCGTTAGGCCCCAGCAGCGCGACGAACTCGCCGCGCCGCACGTCGAGCGAGACGCCGTCCAGCGCATGCTGGCTGCCAAAGCGTTTGCGCACGGCCTCGCAGCGCAGCGCCAGCGGGGATCCGGCGGCCATCACAGGTGCTCCTTCGGCTGCACCGTGCCCACCCGCTCGGCGAAGCGCCGCTCCGCCTCCCAGGCGCGTTGCAGGTAGGTCTCGTACCCGGCGGTGTTCAAGTAGGTCAGTTCCTGGTCGTACCTGGCCAGCTCGGCTACGTGCCGGGGCTGCTGCATGGCGATGCGCAACGCATCGTGCAGGCGGCTGACGATCAGGGGGTCGGTGCCGCGCGGCACGCCGATGCCATAGGGCGAGTTATGGATCGCATGATCGAAGCCCAGTTCGCTCACCGTGGGCACGTCCGGCCAGCGCGCAGAACGCTGTGCGCTGAACACCGCCAGCAGGCGCATCCTGCCGCTGTCCACGAAAGGCGCGAAGCCGGTCGAATTCACGCCCGCCATCAGCGAGCCGTTGGCCACCGCCAGCATCTGGTCCGCGGTGCCGCGATAAGGCACGTGCACGTAGCGCACGCCGCTGCGCCCGAGCACATCTTCCATCGCGAAGTGGGCGGTGGTGCCGATGCCGGTGGAGCCCACCGTCAGCGCGCCGGGATGCGCGCGGCCCCAGGCGATCAGGTCATCCAGCGTGTGGAACTGGCTGTCGGCTGGCACCACGATGCCGAAGGTATAGCCGGAGATCATCAGCACCGGCTGGATGTCGCGCAGAGGCTGCCACGATGTCTTCTGCTGGTGCGCAAAGCGATAGACCGTCAGCGGCAACTGGCCGATGGTGTAACCATCCGGCCGCGCGGCGGCGAGCGCGCCGCCCACCAGCGTGCCGCCGGCGCCGGGCTTGTTCTCCACCACGATGGGCTGCCCGAGCTCACGCCCGGCCAGTTCCGCCAGCACGCGCATCGAGATATCAGTGGCGCCGCCCGCCGGCCATGGGACGATCAGCTTGATCGGGCGCACCGGATAGCGTTCCGGGCCGCCTGCCCTTGAGGCTGGCGCATGGGCCAGGCCGAAGCAGAGCAGCAGCGCGAGAGCAAGGCGACGGAGCATGGCGTGGCGCAGGACATAAGTGTGCATGCGGGCAAGAGAAGCAAAGTCGATACCATGTGCAGTGCAACATGCGCGCGATTGCGGGCACGGCGTTGTCCGGCATGGCTTCATGGGCCGGCAGGCGCTGCTGCCGGGCCGCGGCTTGTGCAATGCGCTGCGCGCCGCTGTCCCGCCATGGAACACGCAGCAGGCGCTCACGCCAGGCCTGTCCCGTTTTGAAACAGGCGATCAGCCGAAGCCATGCTCCACCGCATAGCGATGCATTTCCACCCGGTTGGCCAGGCCCATCTTCTTGCGGATCAGCGTCTGGTAGTTCGCCACGGTCTTGGTACTGAGATAGAGCTGGGCGGCCACTTCCTCGATGGCCGTGCCACGGGCGAACAGGCGGAACAGGTCGAACTCGCGCGGCGACAAGGCCAGGTGCGGTGGTGGTCGGCTGCCGGCATCGACCATGCCCGCCACATCGTCGGACAGCACCTGCCGCCCCTGGGCCACCTTGCGCACGGCGTCCACCAGCGCTTCCGGCGCACTGCTCTTGGTCAGGTAGCCGGCGGCGCCGGCCCGCATGGCCTGGCTCACGATGGCCGCGCTGTCGTGCATGCTGAACACCAGGATCCGCAACGCGGGCACCCGCGCGCCCAGCCGCTGCAGCACTTCCATGCCGCCGCGCCCTGGCATCGACAGGTCCAGGATCAACACGTCGGCCGGATACTGTGTCAGCCAGGCATAGGCGGCGTCGCTATCGCCGAACTCGGCCACCACGCGCACGCCCTCCTCCAGTTCGAGCAGCCGCCGGTATCCGGTGCGCACTACCGCGTGATCGTCGGCAATGACAACGTCGATGGTGTTCATTCGCTATGGCTCCCATGCAGTTGGGTTGGCTGGGCAGCGGCTTGCGGCGCGAGCGGAAAGCTCGCGCTCAGGCGGCAGCCCGGCGTGGCAGGCCGGGTCGTCGGCGCCGCAACCGGCTCGATGCGCAGCGTGCCGAGATGCGCCCAGGCGCGCTCCTGCATGCCCTGAAGACCATGACTGCGTTGCAGCGCCGCGGCGATGTCGGCAATGCCCTTGCCGTCGTCCTCCACACTCCAGCGCACCTCGCCGCCCGCCGTGGCGGCAATGCGGATCGCCACCCGGCGCGCGCCGGCATGGCGCATCACGTTGGTCAGCGCTTCCTGCGTCATCCGGTACAGCGTCAGGACCAAGTCGGGACCCGGCGCCGCGCCGCCAAGCGCCACCTCGCAGTCCACCCGCACCTGCTGGCCCGGCTGGCCGCGCCAGGCCTGCACCAGGTCTTGCAGCAGGCGTTCCACCGAGGCCAGCCGCACGTCGGGCTGCACGCCGTGCGGCCGCAGCCGGTGCAGCAGGTGGCGCACCTCGTGCTGGATCCTGGCGCAATGCCCGGCCAGGTCATTGGCCACGAGTTGCAGCACGGGCTCATGCACGCTCTTGCGCACCAGGTAGGCGGTGTCGGCGCGCATCACGGTGAGCACCTGGCCGAACTCGTCATGCAGTTCCCGCGCCAGGCGTGCGCGCTCGTTTTCCTGGGCAGTCAGCAGCTTGCGGCTCAGGGCGCGGCGCTCGGCCTGGGTTTCGTCCAGCGCGCCAGCCAGGTGGTTAAGCGCACGGCGGATCTGGTCCATTTCGCGCGTGCGCATGGACGGCAGGCGCACGCTGTAATCCTTGTCTTCGTAGCGCCGGATCGCGTCCAGGATCTGTTGCAAGGGGGCGAGGGCCCGTCCCAGAGCCCGGTGGATGCCAAGCAGCAGCAGCGTGCTGTAGACCGCAAGCACGGCGAGGTTGCCCGCCATGTCGTCGCGGGCTTCCTGGATTTCACTCTCAGGATTCCAGCGCAAGGCGGCGCGGTAGGCGGTGCCGTCGCGGGCGCGGATCTCCCAGGTGCCTTCCAGCCGCGCCGCATCGGCCCTCGGGCTCGCAAGGGCGAGCAGGCGGCCCCAGGTGGAGCTATCCCGTGGCTGCGGCGCGCTCACCAGCACCTGGCCCGTGGCGTCCTCCAGATGCAGCCACAAGTGGCGCATTTGCGCCGAGGCATTGATGGCGCGCAGGGCTGCAAGATGCCCCTCGCGTTCGGCCGGCGCCGCCACCTGCAAGGCCGAGAGGCGCGGAATCAGTTGCGCCATCGCGTCGGCGCCACGGCGCTCGTCGCCGATGGCGCGCACCGCGAGCCACAGCGCTACCGCCAGCGCGCAGCACAGGCAGGCCGCGCAGATCCAGATGGCACGGTTTAGACATCGTCATGGCAATGACGCCTCCCAGAAGGTTGCAGTGGCCGGTGGACATCGCTTGGCGGATCGGGAGGTCTTCCCGAAACCCGAGGTACGGAACCTGCTCCCTGTCCCTCAAGTTGTTGCCACCAAGCCGGCACCCAACGCAGGTGCCCCGGCCGATCATTCCGAGGAGATGCAAGATGCCAGCCAACCTACCCCCGCCCAGGCGCAGGGCCGTGCCGGGAGGCGCTACCCTGCGCCTGGCGCCGCGCCGTGGCGCGCTTTGCCGCCGCGCGGCCACCGCCATCGCACTGGCTGTGGCACTGCTGGCCGCCCTGCCCGCTGTTGCACAACAGGACAATGGTGTGCAAATCGGGGACAATGCCACGCTGCCTGAAGTGATGGTAGTGGCAACCGCGCCGCTGCCGGGCATCGGCGTGGACCGCGATCTGGTGCCGTACACGGTGCAGACGGTCAGCGGCGACGACCTGAGCGGCAAGCGCGCCGGCACCCTCGCCGAATACCTGGCGCGCTACCTCACCGGTGTCAACGTCAACGACATCCAGGGCAGCCCCTTCCAGTCCGACCTCACCTACCGCGGCTTTCGCGCCTCGCCGATCCCCGGCGCGTCGCAAGGCCTGTCCATCTACCTGGACGGCATCCGCGTCAACGAACCCTTCGGCGACGTGGTCAGCTGGGACATGATTCCCGAGGCCGCGCTCGAGAGCGTCTCTCTGGTCTCCAGCGCCAACCCCGCCTACGGCCTCAACACGCTCGGCGGTGCGCTGGCCATGACCACCCGCTCCGGCCTGACTTCGCCCGGCTTCACCGCCGACCTGTCCTATGGCAGCGGCAACCGCAAGCGCGCCGACCTCTCGGGCGGCATCCGCAGCGGCAGCGGCTGGCACGCCTTCGCCGCCGGCACCCTGTTCCAGGAACAGGGCTGGCGCGATCATGCCGAAGGCCGGCTCGGCAACCTGTTCGTCAAGGCCGGGCATGAGGGCGAGACCACCAGCTGGGACGTGTCCCTGCTGCACGGGCGCAGCACCCTGATCGGCAACGGCCCGGTGCCGAGCTACCGCGCCGGCGGCAATGCCCTGCTGCCCGGCCTCTATGAAAGCAACCGCGCCGCGGCATACACCTACCCGGACAAGACCCGCAACCAGGTCACCCAGGTAGCCCTCAACGGCCGCCACTGGTTCGACGACAAGACCAGCGCCGCGATGCTCGCCTACGTGCGCACCAGCCGCCGCGACACCACCAACGGCGACATCAACCCGGACTACGACGCTTACACGGAAGACTGCGAAGACGGCTTCAACGCCGACGGCAGCCCGCGCAAGTCCCGCTGCGGCTTCACCCGGGCCGAAGGCGCCGCGCTGGACCCGGCGGTGCTCAACACCACGATATGTGGCAGCAATCCATCGGCGTGGCGCTCAGCGCGGCCAAGGAAACCGAGCACCACCTGCTCAACGCCGGGCTGACCTTCGACCGCAGCCGCCTGACCTACTCGCAGTACGAGCAGCTCGCCACCTTCACCGACGACCGCGGCGTGGTCGCCGACCCGAACGCGCCCAACCAACTGTTCTCCGGCGTCAGCGGTACCTCGCGCGCGGTCGGCCTGTACCTGTCCGATACCTGGTCCTTGACGCCCAGCACCTTCCTCACCGCCTCGGCCAGGTGGAACCACGTCACCGTGAGCAATACGCTGCGCAACAGCGACGGCAGCGAGCAGCCGCAGGAGAGCTTCACCTACCGCCGGCTCAATCCCGCGCTGGGCCTGACCCAGAAGCTGGGCGGCGGAGTCTCGTTATTCGGCGGCTACGCCCAGAACAACCGGGTGCCGACGGTGCTGGAGCTGGGTTGCGCCGATCCGGCCCAGCCCTGCCGCCTGCCCGCCGGCCTGCAGGCCGACCCCTACCTCAAGCAGGTCGTGTCGCATTCCTACGAGGCGGGCGCGCGCTGGCGCCCGTCGAAGGACACCGAGGTGTCCGGCACGTTCTACCGCATCGACAATCACGACGACATCCTGTTCCTGCGCGCGCCCAACACCCAGCAGGGCTACTTCGCCAACTTCGACCGTACCCGCAACCAGGGCTTCGACCTCTCCGCGCGGCAGCGCCTGGGCGACTTCACGCTGCGCCTGGGCTACAGCTATCTGCAGGCCACCTACCAGGCCAACGGGCAGCTCGCGGTGGGAGAGCGCACCATCGACGTCAAGCCGGGCATGCGCAGGGCAGGCGTGCCGCGGCACACCATCAAGCTGGGCGTGGAGTGGCAGGCGCTGGCCGGCCTGACCCTGGGCGCCGACCTGGTTGGCGTGTCCAGCAGCCCTGCCAACGGCAATGAAGACGGCCTGCGCGCCAACCCGCAGCCCGGCAAGGCGCCCAAGTACGCGGACTGGAGCACGCCCGGGTACGCGACGGTGAACCTGCGGGCGTCCTACCGCGTGAACAAGCACTTCGAGATCTACGCGCGCGTGGCCAACCTGTTCGACCGCCGCTACGAGACCTATGGCCAGATCTCCAACGACCTGTTCCCCAACGGCAACCTGCTGCGCCCGCACGTGACGCCGGAGGACAACGCCAGCGCGCTGTTCGTCGCCCCCGGCGCGCCGCGCAGCGCCTGGGTCGGGGTGGTATATCGCATGTAGCCAGGCAGCTACCCCGCGCCACCGAATCGCCGCCAGACGGTCGCCCACCTTGATCGCCAATCCGGCGCGGCAACGCATTGCCAAGGGTTGCAACCGAGATTTCTTCGACTCGACTGTCAGGTGGCGTCCAACGCGACGAAGCGGCTGATCTTGGAGCGCCTTGTTTCGTTTGCGGTGATTCTCTCGAACATTGAGCCCACCCGGTAGACTGGAAAGCCGGAAACTCCCCCTAGGACTTGGGAGGCAGGGAGCGATAGGCAAGGATCCAGGTGCAGATCGGCGGGGCCGATGATGGGGAGCGAGCAGCTGATACTCCATTTTTGCTCAGACGTATCTATAATTTATCGCCATGAGCAAGGTTTATCGGATCAACGAATTCGCAAAGCGCATCGGACGGGCTCCCAGTACGGTGCGCCGCTGGGAGCGCGAAGGCATCCTGGCGGCTAAGCGCCTGCCTTCCGGACATCGGTACTTTGACGAGTCCGATGTTCGGGCGATGCTTGGCGGCGGGCCTGAGAAGCGATCGACAATCGTGTACTGCCGCGTCAGTAGCGCTGGGCAGCGCGACGACTTGCGATCTCAGGTGGCGGCGATGGAGGAATACTGCCGGGCTGGCGCAATTGCTGTTGACGAGTGGATTCAGGAAGTCGGCGGCGGCATGAACTTCAAGCGCAAGCGTTTCCTCGTGCTGATTGAGCGCATCCAGCGTGGTGAGATTGAGCGAGTTCTCATCGCCCACAAGGACCGGCTCGTTCGCTTCGGATTCGACCTGCTCAACCATCTTGCGCGCGGGAACGGTTGTGAGATCGTCGTGGTTAATCAGGAATCGCTGTCGCCAGAGCAGGAAATGGTTGAGGACCTGCTTGCCATCGTCGATACGTTCTCATGCCGCCTGTACGGGATGCGCAAGTACAAAAAGCAGATCAAGGAAGACTATCCGGGTAGCAAGGTACCGAAGGAAATTCTGGAATGACAACCGTCACCCGCACTCTCTATGGGACGTCGTCGTGCGTGCCTGCGCTTCGCGCGGTGTGCAGGGCGACGGCGTTCGTCCGAGCGGACCTCTGGCGTCGCTACGGCGCGCTGGGGAACGTCGGCAAGAGTGCGGCCGACATCCGCAAGGAAGTGACTGCTGGCGGCTGGTATGCGTCGCTCGCGGTGGACGGCACGATCCGAGCCGAGACCACGAAGGATGCCGTCAACGACATCCTGACATACAAGGCGGCCGCATGCGCGAAGGTGCGACAAGCCATCGCGAAGCGGACCTCCGACGAGGCAGAGCGAAAGCGGCTCTATACCCTGCTCAAAAGTGACAAGTGGCTCGAAGACAAGTACCTGCACCGGATGATGCGCAAGTACTTTCGGCACGGCGTTTCGCGTTGCGACAATCAGTTCATCGTCCGCTCGGACAAGCATCAGAGCCGCGTCAGAGACGGGCAGCTGGTCATCACCATCCACATCGCCAGGCAGTATGGCCCTTCGATCGAGCTCACGACGAACAGCAACGGCAAGAACGTGGACCTCACGGGTTGCAACCTGCGTGTGATCGTGAAGGGTGACGCGGTCGAAATCCACTATGCTACTTCGAAGGCCGAAGGGCGCCCCTGCGGTACAGGGGAAATTGGTGTCGACAAAGGCTATACCGAGGCCTTCGCCGACTCCGATGGCGAGCGTCATGGTCAGACCTTCGGCGCCGTGCTGAGCGCTTACAGCGACCAGGTTTCGAAGACCGGCAAAGTACGGAACCGGCTGCATGCCCTCGAAAAAGCCCATCGCAAAGCTGGTCGCATCGCCAAGGCCGAGCGCATCAGGAAGTGCAACCTCGGACGCGTGAAACTGCAGGCGCGCAGGGACCGCACGAAGCAGCGGTTGCGCACGATGGCCTACCAGTCCGCCCATACCATCGTGGACAAGGCGGCGGTGGTCGGTTCGGAAGATCTGACGTCCCCCATCAAGGGGAGGAGTCAGTGGCGGAACTACAACCGCCGCATGAGCGCATGGGCCAAGGGTGTACTGGCTCAAGCGCTCGATGAAGTTTGCACGCAGCGTGGGGCGACGCACGTCGTCGTCAACGCCGCCTACACGTCGCAAATGGACTCGTTCACGGGCTTGCTGCAAGGCAAGCGCGAGGGCGACAAGTTTTACCGTGCCAACGGGGACGTTCTTCAGGCGGATACCAATGCAGCGCGGAACGTGCGGGACAGGATTCACGACCGGGAAATGTGTGCCAAGAACGTGAGCATCAGCTGACCGATGTTCTCGATGCTTTACTGAAGATGAGGGACGGCCCCTCGAAGTCGGCTTGCAGGAGCAGGCTTCAAACCGCCACAAGCTGCGTGGGTAAAGAGCCCTCGTGGTGAGCGTTGTTGGAAAAGTCGGGGGGAACCCCGGCAGGTGGGAGTCAAAGAGACGAACGCGAGTGAACCGCTGATGACGTGTCGTAATCGTGATAATCGATGTCAAAACCGGGGGGATTTCCTGCTCCGGGACAAGTTTGGGCGATGCCTGCTGACGGCCCATTCGGCATCCGGCATAAAGGCGGCGTGACTTTGACTCGGGCTTCAGTAAGGAACTTGGGAACCTGTCGTCCCGATGCGAAGGGAGAAATCCAAGCGGAAGGCCTCCGCAAGGATGAGAGTACCGATGCGGGGCACAGGGGCGGAGACGTCCGTAGTAGGGCTGAAGGTCCTGTAATGGGGCTGGACCGAAGGGGCGTCATCGTCTGGCTTTGTGCTGCGGGCAACCCGCGAGGGGAGGACCCGCATGGATAAAGCAAAACCGTTTTGTATTTCCAAACGTGAGGTGTGGGAAGCATATCAGCAGGTGAAGTCCAACCGTGGGGCGGCAGGCGTGGATGGACAGTCGATGAAGGAATTCGAGACGGATTTGAAGAACAATCTGTATCGGATCTGGAATCGGATGTCCTCCGGCAGCTACATGCCGCCGCCGGTGCTACGGGTGGACATACCCAAAGCGGGAGGTGCGGGAACGAGGCCGTTGGGAATACCCACGATCTCTGATCGCATCGCTCAGACGGTGGTCAAGCGATATCTGGAGCTGCTCGTGGAACCTGTGTTTCACCACGACTCATACGGGTATCGTCCCGGACGATCGGCGCATCAGGCGCTCAACGTGGCTCGGCAGCGATGCTGGGAGTACGAGTGGGTGCTCGACCTCGACATCAAGAATTTCTTCGGTAGTATCGATTGGGAACTCATGATGCGCGCGGTGCGCTGTCACACGGACTGCGCGTGGGTGCTGCTGTATATCGAGCGTTGGCTCAAGGCACCCGTGCAAATGCCTGACGGGACCGTGGTGCACCCGGACAAGGGCACGCCGCAAGGCGGTGTCATTACGCCGCTTACAACGTTGCATACTTTTCACTCCGTCGTCTGAATCATTCGAGTTTTCGCTGTCAAAAGCCCCAGGCTGTGGGTCAACCCTGAACACAACGACGATTTCATCCTTGTGGATTTCGACGCGCTTGACCAGACCCAATACGATCCTGCGCTTTGTCTCAAGATCAATCGTGTCCAGTTTTTCGGTGACGGCGCCTGCAAATTCCTCGATCCGATTGATGACCAGAAACAGCTCGCTTTGCACCGCGCCTTGCTGCCTGGATTCAAGGATCTGCTGGTCAATCTGCTCAAGCCGATTCCTCAACTGCTGCATCTTCGGTTCGAAGTCGGACTTATCGAGGATGCCGTCCGCATAGCTATCGATCAGCCGGGACTTTCCCTTCTCCAGCTGCAGCCGCTGCTTTTCAAGGTTGCTTGTGTCGAAGGCACTCTTCTCGTTGCGCTCCATCATATCCAGTCGACGCTCATATTCGCTCTTCAAGCGTTCTGGATGACTGAGCAATTCCACAACCTGCTGCCATACCAGCTCATCGAGCCTGTCTGTTCGTACCTGCAGATTGTCACAGATGCGGTGGCCACCGAAACGGTAGGCATCAGTCCCAACACAGCGGTAATAGGCGTAGTCCCGCTGATGCCCCTTAGCTGCAACCTTGCTCACCTTCTTGGCGTAATAGGCGTAATGGCACTCGCCGCATACCGTCAACCCTTGCAGCAGGCGTAGCGGTGCACTCTCGCGCCTCTGGCGCGCCAGCTTGCGGTTCTCGGCAAGCTGTTCCTGAGCCGCCTGGAACAGCCCCTCGCTCACGATGGCCGGCACCGGAATCTCGATCCAGTCCTGCGGTTCGGTTCGTGTTGTCGAGTACGGCTTTCTGGGCACGTCAGCACTGTGGCGCTGGGCGCGCACGCGTACCTGCAGGTGATCGCGCGACTGCGTCTTGCCGAACGCAGCTCGCCCCATGTACGCAGGATTGCGCAATATGCCCCACACCACACTACGGTCCCAGTATGGCTTGCCCGACGCTGTCACGGTACCCGACTCGGCAAGGCGGCGTACCACATCCCCTATGCTCAGGCGGTCCATCCCCACCCACTGGAAGATCGCCCGGACCGTTGCAGCCTGGGGCAGTTCGATAACGTACCGGGCCGGCGTTCCGTCGAGTTGCCGGCGAATGTAGCGGTAGCCGTAGGGCGCCCCGGACAGGACATTGACACTGCCGCGTTTTGCGCCGTGAAGCTTGCCACGACGGTGACGCTCGGCGATCTTCGCCCGTTCGTATTCTGCGATCATGCCCTGCATCTGCAATAGCAGCGACTCTTCCGGCGTCGTACCGATCGCGTGATTGAGGAAGACCACCTGGACACCGCAGGCGGAGAACTCTTCCATCAGCAGCGCCTGGTGCGCATATTTGCGCGCCAGCCGGTCCGGTGACAGGATGTACAGCTGATCGATCGTACCGAGCGCGGCACAGTCCCTGAGGCGCTCCAATTGAGGCCTGATCAGCGTCGCACCGCTCACGCCAGCGTCAACGAAACACATGTCGTCGACGATCTGCGCGCCGTCAGCTGAAATACGCTCCTTCAGTGCAGCGATCTGGCTTTCAATGGTGCCGCGTTTGTTTTGCTGTTCGGAGGATACCCGCGCGTAGAGTGCAACCATCGCAGCTTTGCTCATCGTCTACCTCGCTTGATGGTCGCTTGCTTGGACTCTGCAGACCACGTAGCGGACGGCTGTGCCGTCGCGCGTGCTTCGATCGGACTAATCTGCTCGTAAGCCTTTTGCAACTGCTCTTGGGCATAGCGGTTCGGCTCGAAAGCCAGACGCACGCTCCACTTTTTACGTCTTCGGGTCATCGCTGCACCTGCCTGTCAGCGGGAGCGACCGTCTCAAGGACAAGATCCACATTGACGTCAGCACAGCTTCTGGACCAGGGCGCCAGACACTCCCTCGAAATGCGCAGGCCCAATTTTATCCGGCAGTTTGCTCTATTGTTGGTGGCGTTGTCAGTCCGGTGCTGGCTAACCTGTTTCTCCACTATGCGTTCGACCGGTGGATGCGCAAGCATCACCCGGACGTGCCATTCGAGCGCTATGCTGATGACGCCATCTGTCATTGCAAGAGCGAAGCGCAGGCGCGAGGGCTCAAGCAGGGGCTGGAGATGCGGCTGGCCGAATGCAAGCTGGATCTGCATCCGGAAAAGACCAAAATCGTGTACTGCAAGCAGGCCAACCGGCAGGCAAGCTATCCGCTATGTCAGTTCGACTTTCTGGGCTATACGTTCAGACCGCGAAGTGTCAGGAATCGGGTGGGCAAGTTGTCGGTCGGCTTCTTGCCTGCGGTCAGCAACAAGGCTGCGAAGGCGATGCGGCAGGAGCTGCGTCGCCGCAGTGTGTTGCACCGCTATGACCTGAGTCTGACTGAGTTGGCGGACCGAACCCGTCCGACTTTACTGGGTTGGATTCAGTACTACGGTCGATTTTATCGGTCTGCGCTGGGACAGGTGCTGCTTGCGGTCGATGCCGCGCTGGTCCGCTGGGCCCAAAGGAAATACAAACACCTCAGCGGTCGGAAGGTGCGTGCAGCGGCATGGCTGAAAGACGTCAAGTCTCGGCAGCCAGGCTTATTTGCGCACTGGGCCATGGAGACCACGGTTGGACGATAGGAGCCGGATGAATCGAGAGGTTCATGTCCGGATCTGTGAGGGCGTGAGGGTGCGATTCCCTTGCGCTACTCGACTACCCGGTATATGCCTCACCTCCAGGTGAAGCAGATTCTGCTCGCGCGCTCCTCCGGCGCAACTGAGCGTCAAGGGGCTTCAGTTGGGCGGCGCAAGCCGCGTCAACGAAGTGCGGATAAATCCAATGCTCAACTTTGAGCAGATTTTATGGAACAGCAATGCAAGGTAGGCGTAGCAACCGTTAATGCGAGCAGCTTTGAAGGCCCTGCTGCCGCCTATTCAAGGTAGCGAGTCGCGATTTGCCCGGTGGATTCTGGCATGGGATGAAAGCAGGAATGGTGAACAATTGTGAGAAATGCCTGTGCACCTCTTGGGACCGCGGCATTGAGACAGTCTCAATCCGCTTCAGCCTCGCATACCAAGAATCTACCTTTCCCATCGTGCTTTGCCCCATATAGCGCAGCGTCGGCGCGAGAGAACAGTTCTGCGGCAGTCTGACCGGCCGCAACCCGACCACTGTCGCGGCGGCGCAGCGCTATGCCAACGCTTGCGCGAGCCGTCACCTGATACCCCGGATAAATGTAAGGGTGGGCTGAAAATTCCATGATGGCTTGTGCAACCCGCTCCGCTTCATCCGAGGATTTGACATTGTCCAGAACGACGGCAAATTCGTCGCCGCCGATGCGTGCGGTGGCGCCCGCTTGCGGGACAATCAAGGCGAGCCGCTCGGCGAAAGTAACGAGCAGCTTGTCCCCGACCGCGTGCCCGTAGCTGTCGTTCACGCATTTGAATCCGTCCAGGTCCACCAAAAGGAGCGCCATCGAGCTCTGGTTTTGGTCGGCACGCTTGATGGCCGCGGACAGGTAGCGATCAAAGCCTTTCCGATTGAGAAGTCCGGTCAGATGATCCGCAAGGGTCAGTTGTTCCAGCCGGTTGACCTGCGCGCGCTCCACTGTCACATCTCTCACGAAGACGTGCAGGCCTTGCACGATGTCACAACCTTCAACCAGAGCCGGCTGACAGGTGATCTCAAGGCATTGATATTCGCGAGTGTCACGGGGAACCCGATCAAAGGTCAGGCTCTCCCCAGCATAAGCGCGGTCCAGGTAGGGTTTCATCTCGGCATAGGCGGGCGCACCCCACAGTTCTTGCATGGAAAGCCCGACAATGCTGGCAGCCGGCAGCCCGAATCGGCGCTCGTAAGCTGTGTTCACGAAGACATAGCGTCCCTGCGCATCGACGTAGGAGATGAGGTCCGGCACCTGGTTGGCGATGGTTTGGATGCGCCTCTCTGATGCGTGCGCCTCCTCCTTTGCCTTTTGCAGCGCCGATTCGCGCTCCACCAATTGCCTGATAACCCGCGAGAAAGTGATTGTCAGCTCGCTTACCTCATCGCGCGGTGTTTCGGCTTTGGGTAAAAGCTCATTGAGGTTGGCAGGGTTCCGCTGGATCGCACGATGCAGCCGCTCCAGCGGCACCAGCAGGTGCCGGACCACGATCCACATCAGGCCAACTGCAACGAGCAGGCCGATACCTGCCGCTAGCACAACCTTGCGACGGACTTCGGTCAGCGGCGAGTACGCTTCTTTGGCGGGAAGCGTGGCCACGAGTTCCCAGCCGTTGGATTTGAGCAGGTACCTTGCAACGATTGGCTGGGTCGGCTGGAGAATCTCGAAGGGGGAATAAGCTTTTTCCGTGCCGCAGGACTCGCCCACGGCGCTAGCAATTTTCATCAACTGCGCCCGGTCGGCATGCATCACGTAGCGGGGATTCTGTCCGGACGACACCAGGCAGAACATGCCGGTGGCACCCACGCGATTGCGCACGACGTCCAGCAAGAAGTTGTCGCGAAGCAAGTTCAGGCTGCCGATCACGATGGCTCGCAACCGACCGTCTGGCGAGCGAAGTGCGACGGCAATCACGAAGCCCGGTGCGCCATTGTTGCGGCCAATCAATGGCTCGGAGAAGAATGTGGATGCACCTTGCACTATGCCTTGCACGTAGTCCCGGTCCGCCAACTGAAACTGCTGGCCGGTTGGCATGGCCGTGTTGAAGGCGAGGCGGCCATCCGGCCAGATCAGCGATACCGAGTTGAATGCCTCGGGTATGGAGGCGGCCTGGCTGGCAAACGCCTTCAATTCGTCCGGCGAACGCTCCAGCATTGGCGCCAGTTGTCGCGCGAGGGTGCGCAGCAGGACGGCACGTCCTTCGAACTTCTCATTGAGTTGCTCAGCGACCAGCTTGACCTGGGTGTACTGCTGCGCTTGCAGCAGCTCTTTCAGGCTGGTATAGGCGTAATACTGTGCGATCGCGGCCAGTGCAACGCTGAACAGCGACACCACCAGTGCCGTCGCCAATGCCGCGCGGTTTTTCAAGGTCCAGCGCACGAGATGCTCTTCTTTCAGATCCCGGGTTCATCCCGAATCGCGGTCGGGACCACCATCACCGGGTTGTTTGCGCCGAAGTCCCACGCTAGCGACATCAATCGCTCAGTGCATGGATGTGCCTAACATAGGACGCCGTGCGGAAAAGGATCGAAGATGTTATTAAATCCGCACATGCTCCAAAGACGATCCTAGACCTGCCGCCCCGTTGCTCGCGGACCTTCTCCGAAGCTCAACAGCGTCATTGGCTTGATAACGGCAGCGGGAGTCCGAACTTTAGGCGTGCCGCTCGGTCATCCAAACTGGATGAACTTGGTCGATGCATCCCGCCGCACAGGGCTGATCGAGGGCATGGCGAGCGTGGCCGTGCCCTACTCGGAACGTAGCGCCTCCTGCGGATCCAGCCGCGCAGCCTTGCGCGCCGGGAGGACGCCGGCAGCCAGGCCGACCACCACCGCCACCAGTTCGGCGAACACGGCATACGACCACGGGGTGTGGACCGGCAGAGCCGGCAACGCGGCTTCGATCAACAGGGAGAGGCTCCACCCCAGCAGCAAACCCGCCATGCCGCCGACGGCCGCGAGCACTGCCGCCTCGCCGAGAAAGAGCAGCATGACGCGGCGCCGGGTTGCGCCGACGGCGCGCAGCAGGCCGATCTCCGAAGTGCGTTCGGACACCGCGATGGTCATCATGGTGAGAATCCCCACGCCGCCGACCACCAGCGAAATGGCACCGATCGCCGCTACCGCGAAGGTGATGGCATCGAGCACTGCGCCGAACACTTCGAGCATCTTTTGCTGCGCCGTGACGGTGAAGTCCTCAAAGCCATGGCGCGCGCTCAATACGTGCTTGATGCCTGCCTCCACCTCGGTGAGCGGCGCAGTCGGGTCGTAAGTGACCTCGATCTCCACCAGGCTCTCCCGGTTGAACAGGTCCAGCGCCCGGCCGGCCGGTATGTAGACGGTATCGTCCAGGTCGAAGCCCAGCATCTGGCCTTTGGCTTGCATCACGCCAATGACGCGGTAGCGTTCCCCGCCGACGCGGATGCGTGCGCCCAACGGGTTGTCGCTGCCGAAGAGTTCGCGCGCCACGGTTGCGCCGAGTACGGCCAGGGTCCGCGCGGCGCGCGGATCGTCGTCGGGCAGGAACTGGCCGGTGGCCACGCGCATGCTCAGCGCCTCGGTGAAGCGGTGCCCGACGCCATACAAGGTGACGCGGCGGCTCTTGCCGAGGTAATCGATCTCGGCATTGCCTTGCACCAGGGGATTGGTCACGCGCACGTGGGGGGCATGGCCCAGGGCGATGGCGTCGTCGATGGTCAGCGGGCGCACCGTGTTGATCGACCCGAGCGAGGCACCGTGGGTCTGGGTGCGCCCCGGTGTCACGCCGATCAGGTTGGTGCCGAACTGGGTGAACTCCTGGATCACGAAGCGATGCAGCCCTTCGCCGATGGAGGTCAGCAGGATGACCGCGGCAATGCCGACGGCAATGCCCAGCGCGGTGAGGAAGGTACGCAGCCGGTGGGCGGCCAGGGAGGCGAGCGTAAAGCGGATGAAGTCGGCGTAGCGCATGGTCATCTCCGCGACAACGCCTGCACGGGGTCGAGGCTGGCCGCGCGCCGTGCCGGCACCACCGTGAACACCACCGCCGTTACCACCGCAGTGGCTGGTGCCGCCAGCAAGGCCCACCAGGGCGCGGTGAACGGGATCGCCGGATAGATCCGGGTAGCCAGGCTGCAGCCAGCCTGCCCCACCGCCAGGCCCGTCGCGGCACCGCCGAGCGCCAGCAGTGCCGCCTCGGTGAGGAAGAGCAGCCGGATATGGCCGGCGGTCGCGCCGAGTGCCTTGAGCAGCCCGATCTCTTGCCGCCGCTGGGTCACGGCAATCAACATCACGTTCATGATGAGAATGCCGGCCACGGCCAGGCTGATGGCGGCGATGCCGCCCACGGCCAGGGTGAGCGCCCGCAGGATGCGGTCGAAGGTGGCGAGCACCGCGTCCTGGGTGATGACGGTGACATCGCGCTTGCCTTCGTGGCGCTGCCGGATGATCTCCTCGGCGTCGGCCTTGGCGTGCGGGATCTGCTCGCGGCTCCTGGCTTCGATCAGCACGCGGAACAGCGCGTCGGTATCGAACAGGGCCTGGGCCGCGGAGAGCGGCACGATCACCATCTCATCGGTATTGAAGCCCAGCGACTCGCCCTGCCCGGCCAGCAGCCCGATCACGCGGAAACGCCGGTCGCCGATGCGCAGCCATTCACCCAGGGCCGGGCGCGCGCCGAACAGCTCCGCCGCCACCCTGGTGCCGATCACGCAGACGGGCTGGCTATGGTGGGGGTCGCCTTCTGGCAGGAAGCTGCCCTGGGCCAGGGCCATATGCCGCACCGCCAGCAACTCCGCGGTGGAACCCAGCACCGGCGCTTCGCGCCGGCGCGCGCCCACGCGCAAGTCACCGTCGCCGACGATCAGCGGCGCGATGCGCAGCACGGCAGGACTGCGCTTGAGCGCAAGCGCATCGTCCAGCGTCACGTCGCGCGTGGTCGCGCCCAGCACGATCCCGGGTGCCGCGCCCGCCGTTTCGCTGCGCCCGGGCAAGACGATGACCAGGTTGGTGCCCAGCGCGCCGAACTGGTTGACCACATACAGCCTGGCCCCCTCGCCGAGCGCGCTCACCGTCACCACGGCGGCCACGCCGATGCTCATCGCCAGCAGCATCAACAGGCTGCGTGCGCGGTTGCCGCGCAGTACCTGCCAGGTGAAATCGAACACGTCGGCGATGCGCATGTTGGCGGACCTATCGGGGGTCGGTTCGGGGCTGGGTTCGGGGCGGGCATTGGGGCTGGTCGCTGACGATGGCGCCATCCACCATGCGCAGCTGGCGTGCCGCGCGGGCACCGAGCTCCGGATCGTGCGTGATCAGGATCAGCGTTCCCCCTGCGCGTGCAAGCGTTCCAGCACCGCCAGGACGTCCTGGCCCGTCTGCCGGTCCAGGTTGCCCGTTGGCTCGTCGGCTAGGATCACCGGTGGATGCATGGCCATGGCGCGGGCAATGGCAACCCGCTGGCACTGACCGCCCGAGAGCTGGTCCGGCCGGTGCCCGGCGCGGTCCTGCAGGCCGTATTCGCCAAGCAGCGCAGCCAGGCGGCGGTGGCGCTCGGCCGGATCCATGCCCGCCAGCACCATCGGCAGCTCGATGTTGCCCGCGGCAGACAGCCGCGGCACCAGGTGGAAGAACTGGAACACGAAGCCCATCTTCTGGCGTCGCAGCCGGGCCAGTTCGTCGTCCGGCAAGGCGGTCACGTCGCGGCCGTCAAGCGCATAGGTGCCGGCATCGGCGCGATCGAGCAAGCCCAGGATATTGAGCAGCGTGGACTTGCCCGAGCCCGATGGGCCCATGATCGAGAGATATTCCCCCTGCGCCACCGCGAGGTCGATGCCGCGCAGCGCATGCACCGTCTCGCCGCCGAGCGCAAAAGCGCGCTTGATGCCCTGGAGCCGGATCATTTCGCCGTGCCTCCCGCGGGGGCCGGCTGTTCTTCGACAGCGGCGGCGCCAGCGCGGACACCGCTGCGGTCCAGCGAGGTGACCACCCGCGCGCCGCGCTCCAGGCCCGCCTTTACCTCGGTGAACTCCCAGTTGGATAGCCCGGTATCGAGCTTGCGCGCCTCCAGCTTGCCCCCGGCGGTCAGCACCAGTACCGCATTGCCGGATCTCAGGGCCGTGGTGGGGACGCGCAAGACCGGGTCGTGCGCGTCGGTCACGATCTCCACGTCCGCGCTGTAGCCGACCAGCAGGTAGTGCGCCGGGTCCGGGTTGTCGAGTTGCACCTCGACCTCGACGGTGCGGGCCTGCTTCTCCTGGGCCAGCACATAGGGCGCGACGCGCCGCACCTTGCCCACAAAGTGCTTGCCCCGATAGGCGTCCAGGGTGACCCGTGCCGGCATGCCCACCCGCAGGCGCGCCGCGTCGATCTCGTCGATCGGGGCCGACACGTAGAGGCAGGAGTCGTCGATCAGGTCCACCGCTGGCAGTGTCGGGATGCCGGGCGGCGACGGCGTCAGGTACTCGCCTATTTCGCCATTCACTTCGGCGACCACGCCGTCGAAAGGCGCCTTGAGGACCGTGCGCGCGATATCGGCGCGGGATCCCGCGATCCGCGCACCGGCCTCTTTCACCTGGGCCTTGGAGGATTCGCATGCGGCGCTCCTGGAGCTGGCGTCGGCGTCGGCCCGCTCCAAGGCCTGGGAGGAAATAAAACCCCTGGCCACCAGCCCGCGCGAGCGCCTGGCGTCGCTGGCCGCCACCTTGGCCAGTTCGCACACTTCGCGCACATGCGCCGTGGCCGTCAGCAACTGCTCCTGGGCAAGGCGATCGCGCGCGAGCAGGTCCTCGTTCCAGAGTTCCAGCAGGACCTGGCCAGTCTTCACGCGGTCGCCCTTGCGGATTTTCAGCACCTCGATGCGCCCTGCCGCCGGCGGCGCCAGCTTTGCCCGCCGGCAGGCGGACACCGAACCGGCCCGGGTATTGGCGACCGTGGCCTCGACCCGCCCCGTGTCGACCCTGGCTGTCTGCACCGCCACCGGCTCGGCCCGGGTCGCATACCAGGCTGCGCAGACGATGAATGCAAGCACCGCGGCGGCAGCCGAGAGGCGGATGGCAAGCCGGCGGCGCGTTGCCCGGTCCGGCGCTGAGGGGGAATGGTCTGTCATGGGGTAATGAGTAGCAAGCCTGGTCCGCATTGCGTTGGACACGACGATGCACTCTCACCACTAAGAATAGGCAGACATGTGACGAACTGGAACCCTGCGGGCAACGGTGTGCTTTTAAGCCTTGCGCGTCACCAAGAGGATTGCAAAGCACCCTCGTTATCGATGTGACGGATGCAGCTTGCCGCCCCGCGCAAGCGCCGGGGCAAAAAGGAGCAGACGAAGAAGGCGCGTGCCGTGCCGTTTCCGCTACTGGTGGCGGGACTGCTGATTTCGTCGGGCGCTTCAGAGCGCGGCATCGACCACCAGCGAAGCCCTAAGCTGGCGAATCCGTCGGTCAACGAAATAGCCGCCGCCCTCGACGTAGCGCAAGAAGTGGCGGCCGCAAACGGTACATTCCCAGACGTCGCACCGGTTATATGGAAAATACCGCGGGGCGATCGGCGCAGCCGGAGACCAGAACTGCGTGCGGTCCGGATGGTATTCGTCAAACGTCGGTTCGTCGTTTGATTCATCGTCAGCCGCCCGCAGCGTGCCGGCTTCGCGGAGTTGTTCCTCCGGATAGGAGACGGGCTGGCTTTCCCTAGCAGACGAAAGCGTCTTGCAGCACGAGCACGCCTGCGCCACGCTCTCTGAGCGAACGGCAAGCGCCATCAGGGCGGGGTAATCGAGGTACGGCGGCATTTGGGCCATGGCTCATTGTTGGCGGGCATTGGCAATGCGCACCATGCCCGCGTGGTCTCGGATAAACGGCTTGGTCGACGGGCCAAAACAGTTGACGTGCTGACTTCCCTCTCGATTGCCAGGCCACGGAGTCAATGGGCCCGCGTCATATCAGCCGACACCCTCTTCCGCGGTCGAACAGGAAGACGCCATCGTTGTCAGCGCCATCGTTGCCAGCTTTTTCGCATGCCTTCTGTCTTGATGCGTGTCGGCGGGAAGGATAGCATCCGCGCGACAAGGGTCTCGGTGCGCTGCAACCTATGCGAATGGCATACGGTGCCTTGACATCGTGGCCCACCGGGTAAGTTGGGAGGGACCTGCACTCGCGTTCCCATCGCGATGCCCACCGAGCAGTTGTCCCTTTTCGAGCGTCATGCGGGCGGCGATCGACCGTCGGCTGAGACGAAGTGGCTCCCGCTCCGAAGCGCACCACAGAAGTGCATTAATAGTCATAATGAGTACACAATGGCTGCGTAGCATTCCGCCGATCCCAATGCCACCGGCCCTAGCGCCAGCGCCTCATGTTTCCTCCAAGCTCCCTCCGTGCCCTGACCGCCGCGCTGATCGGCGCCATGTTGCTGACCGCCTGCGGCGGTGGCGACGATGCCACCACCTCCGCGCTCGCGCAGCCGCTGTCGATCCCCGCCGCGCCCAAGGACCTGGGCTTCGCCGACTCCGCACCGGTAGCCGACCGGGCCGCCGTGCTGCCCTTCGTGGACTACGCCTACACCAACCAGCGCGGCGACGCGCGCTACGCCACCAAGGAAACCAACGCCGGCGTGCGCGTGCTGACCGGCTTCCTGGACCTGTGGAAGCCCCCCACGCTGATCGTCGATGCCGGCGTCACCGCGGCCGCCAACGGCAGCTTCCCCGCCGTGGTCGCGTCCAGCTGGACCGGCATCCCCGGCGACAGTACCGACGGCACCATCCTCAACGCCAGCGTGCTCGGCGCCAACATCCAGTACGTGGCCAACGTGACCGCGCAGCGCACCGCCGCGCAGGAACTGGCCGCCTACCTGGACGACCGCCGCAACAAGGGCTACAGCGTCAGCGACGGCCTGGGCCCCCTGACGGCCACCTGGCAGGCCGCCGCGCAACAAACCACCACCATCACCAGCATCGCCGGCGACGCCACCACCGTGCTGTACAACGACGGCGGCAACAACGTCGGCGTGGGCGGCAGCACCAACGCCAGCTTTGGCACCGTGGTGGATTTTGTGAGCAACATCGGCGAGAACGGCTCCACCGAGCCGGCCAAGCGCTTCTACAAGTACGCGCGCCCGTGGCGCTGGAGCAGCAGCGTCAAGGTGGTCCCCGCGCTGGAGCCGGCCAAGAGCGGCACGCCCGCCACCGATGGCGGCTTCACCAGCGGCCACACCGCCGAAGCCGTGCGCGACGCCATCGCCATGGCCTACGCCGTGCCCGAGCGCTTCCAGGAAATGGTCACGCGCGGCCTGGAACTGGGCGAGAACCGCATCGTCGCCGGCATGCACTCGCCGCTGGACGTGGTCAGCGGCCGCATGCTGGGCCAGGCCACCGCTGCCGCCAGCATCGCCACCGGCGCCAACGCCGCGCGCAAGGCCGCCGCTTATGACCAGGCCCACAGCACGCTGATGGCCGCGGCCAGGACCGACACCAAGCTGGCCTTCAACGACTTCGCGCACTCCGGCACCACGGCCACCGACCGCTTCGCGGACTACGCCACCAACAAGGCCAACTACAACCGGCGCATGACCTTCGGCTTCGCGCAGATCGCCGACACCACCAAGCCGGCGGTGGTGCCCAAGGGCGCCGAGGTGCTGCTGGAAACGCGCCTGCCGTACCTGGATGCCAACCAGCGCCGCGTGGTGCTGAAGACCACGGCGATGCCGTCGGGCTATCCGGTGATGGACGACGCCGAAGGCTGGGGCCGCCTCAACCTGTTCGCCGCGGCGGACGGCTACGGCGCCTTCAACGGCGACGTGGTGGTCAATATGGATGCCTCCCAGGGCGGCTTCAATGCGCTCGACACCTGGCGCAACGACATCGGCGGCGCCGGCAAGCTGAACAAGCAGGGCAGCGGCACGCTGCGCCTGGGCGGCCAGAACAGCTACACCGGCGGCACGCAGGTCGCCGCCGGCACGCTGCAGGCCCTCTCGGCCACCGCATTCGGCAAAGGCGACCTCTACCTCGGCGGCGGCACGCTGGCTTCCAGCGTCAACGCGCAGTTGGTGATCGCCGGCGCTTACACGCAGCTGGCCAATACCACGCTGCAACTGGACCTGGGCAGCGGCGGCGCCGGCCGCCTGGCGGTCAGCGGCATCGCCACGGTGGCGGGCGGCACGCTGACGGTGAACTTCAGCAGCGGCTTCCGCCCGTCGGTGGGGGACACCATCAGCCTGCTCTCCAGCGCCAGCCTGAAGGGCCAGTTCACCACCATCTCGGTGCCGGGGTACAAGACCACGGCCATCTACACGGCCACGGGCTTGTCGGTGCGGATCGACGGGACGGCTTGATATTGTGACAACGAAGAAAGCCGCCTTCGGGCGGCTTTCAGCCTGCCGACAAACCTGGTGCACAAGCCGAAGCCGCCGAACAGGCCAAAGCCGCGCGCCATGACGACGGCTGTCTCTCCCTCTCCCCTCAGGGGCGGGGAGAGGGGTGGCTTAGCAAGGAGCCACTTGAAGTGGAGCCCTCGGTTTTTTCCAGCACGCAGGCATAAACAAGCGCCCGCCCTCTCCCTCGGCCCCTCTCCCACAAGTGGGAGAGGGGAGCAAACCAGCGGCACAGAACGAAGCCGACGGATGGGCCAACACCCGCGAGCCATGACGACGGCTGTCTCTCCCTCTCCCCTCAGGGGGAGAGGGCCGGGGAGAGGGGTGGCTTAGCTAGGAGCCACTTGAAGCGAAGCCCGTGGTGTTCTCCAGTCGCTGTTGCTAGCGCAACGCGCCCCTGCTGGCCGGGTTCCCGCCAGGGAGACCGCGTACACCGGCTGGCCCATCCCAGCGCAATTCCCGATCCTCCCGGCACCAATACCCGAGGCACCGGGCCGCTTGCCGTCAGCGGCACCGCGAATGGGCACGCCCCCACCATGCCGCCGGGTATTGGTGCGCGCCCTCTTCCGCCATTCATCCCAGGCGGGCATGCACGCGCCAGACTGAGGCAAAAACGCGCCCAAAAGTTCGAAAAGCTACCCTCCCCGCGGTGGCACAGATACTGCTGTAGTACCCTATCGAACATATTTGAAATATGTTGCTAATATATTTACGAGCCCGGGGAACAAGCCGGGAAATGCGATCCGTCCACACCTGACACCGAAGGAGTTCCCATGAGCAATCCACGCTGGCAAGGCGTCTTCCCGGCCATCACCACCAAGTTCCACGCGGACGAAAGCCTTGACGCCGCCGGTACCGCGCAACACATCGAGTTCCTCATCAAGAACGGGGTCCACGGCCTCGTCACCTGCGGCTCGCTGGGCGAAGCCAGCACGCTGAGCCTGGAAGAAAAGCTCCAGGTAGCAGACATTGCCGTCAAGACCAGCAACGGCCGCGTGCCGGTGCTGGCCAATGTCTCGGAGACAAGCACAAGGGACGCCCTGCGCTATGTAAAGGCCGCGGTGGAGCTGGGCGTGGATGGCTTCATGGTCATGCCGTCCGTCATCTATGTGGCCGACGCGCGCGAGGCCATGCAGAACGTGCGCACCATCGCGCAAGCCGCGAAGAAGCCCGTCATGGTCTACAACAACCCGGTGGCTTACCGCGTGGACCTGAAGCCCGAACACATGGCGGAGCTGGCGGATTGCGAATGGATCGTCGCCATCAAGGAGAGCACGGACAACATCCGCCGCATCACCGACCTGCGCAATACGGTCGGCGACCGTTACCAGCTGTTCCTGGGCGTGGACGACCTGTCGTACGAAGGCCTTGCCCTTGGCTGCGACGGCCTGCTGGCCGGCCTGGTCACCTCGTTCCCGCGCGAGACGGTGGCGCTCCATGACCTGGTCAAGGCCGGCAACTACACCGAGGCCCTCAAGCTCTACCAGTGGTTCACGCCGCTGCTGCATCTCGATGTCTCGACCAAGCTGGTGCAGAACCTGAAGCTGGTGGAAACGCTGGTTGGCGTGGGCAATGAAAACGTCCGCCGCCCGCGCCTGCCGCTGGTGGGCGCCGAGCGCGAGGCCATCGAGCAGATCGTTGCCAAGGCGCTGGCCACGCGCCCGGCGAAGTATCAATCCGTGGCCTGAGGCCCGCATGCCGCGGCGTCCCGTCCCGGCCAGCGTCTTTCTCGCGCATCCGATCACTCGTTCATTCGACCCTCCGCATGACCCAGGACATCATTCTCGAGACGAAGGAACTCACCAAGGAGTTCCGGGGCTTCGTTGCCGTGCGCAACGTGGATCTGAAAGTCAGGCGCGGCTCGATTCACGCGCTGATCGGCCCCAATGGCGCAGGAAAGACGACGGTATTCAACCTGCTCACCAAGTTCCACATCCCGACGCAGGGCAGCATCCTGTTCAACGGGGATGACATCACGCAGGAGAAACCGTCCCGGACCGCGCGCCGCGGCATCGTGCGTTCCTTCCAGATATCGGCGGTGTTCCCACAGTTGACGGTACTGGAGAACGTGAAGGTAGCGCTGCAGCGCAAGCTCGGCGTCGACTACCACTTCTGGCGCTCCATCGGCACGCTTGGCGCGCTGAACAAGCCCGCGCATGCGCTGCTGGAGCAGGTCGGCCTTGCCGCCTTTGCTTCGGTGCTGGCGGCGGACCTGCCCTACGGCCGCAAGCGCACGCTGGAAATCGCCACCACGCTGGCACTGGACCCGGAAATGCTGCTGCTCGACGAGCCCACGCAGGGCATGGGGCATGAAGACGTCGACCGCATCAAGGATCTCATCAAGACGGTGTCGGCCAACCGCACCATCCTGATGGTGGAACACAATATGAAGGTGGTGGCGGACATCAGCGACACCATCACGGTACTGCAGCGTGGCGAAATCCTTGCCGAAGGCCCCTACGCCACGGTCTCGGTCGATCCGGCGGTGCGCGAAGCCTATATGGGGACCGAAGACCATGCATGACCACGCCCGCTCCGTGCAGCCGATGCTGTCGATCCGCAACCTTCACGCCTGGTACGGGGAGTCCCACGTACTGCAGGGCATCGACCTGGAAGTGATGCCCGGCGAGTGCGTGACCCTGCTGGGCCGCAACGGCGCGGGCCGCACCAGCACGCTGCGCGCCATCATGGGCCTGGTAGGACGGCGCACAGGGTCGATCCAGCTGGCGGGCAAGGAAGTCATCGGCCTGCCGCCGCATAAGGTGGCGCACCTGGGGGTGGGCTACTGCCCGGAGGAACGGGGCATCTACGCCTCGCTCAGCGCCGAGGAGAACCTGACCCTGCTGCCCAAGGTCGGCAACGACGGCATGTCGGTCGAGCAGATCTACGGCATGTTCCCGAACCTGAAGGAGCGCGCCGGCAGCCCCGGCACGCGGCTCTCCGGCGGCGAGCAGCAAATGCTGGCGATGGGCCGCATCCTGCGTACCGGCGCCAACCTGCTGCTGCTCGATGAGATCACCGAAGGCCTGGCCCCGGTCATCGTGCAGAAACTGGGAGAGGTGATCCGCGAGTTGAAGGCGCGCGGCTTCACGCTGGTCCTGGTGGAACAGAACTTCCGCTTCGCCAAGCACCTGGCGGACCGCCACTACGTGATCGAGCACGGCGAGGTGGTGGAGGTGATCGAGCGCGCGGAGGTGGAGGCCAAGCAGGATCGGCTCAATGCGTTGCTGGGTATCTAGCGGCCGCACCCCGGATCCATCCGCAATCCATCCGCAATCCATCTGCATCCGGCTCGCATTCATCTCGCATTCAGTTGGCATTCAGTTAGTACGGCAGATCGTTTTTCCACGAATCCCCTAATGGAGTCAAAGTCATGAAGCTCAAAGAATTCGCGGCGGCCGCGGCCGCTTGCCTTGCCTGCACCGCGCATGCGCAGGTCAGCGACGACACGGTCAAGATCGGCGTGCTCAACGATCTCTCCGGCGTGTACTCGGACCTCTCCGGGCAAGGATCCGTGATTGCCGCGCGGCTGGCGGTGGAAGAGATGGGCGGCAAGGTGCTGGGCAAACCCGTGGAAGTGGTCTTCGCCGACCACCAGAACAAGCCGGACGTGGCGGCTAACCTGGCCCGCAGCTGGTTCGACCAGGGCAAGGTCGACATGGTGACGGACTTCCCCACGGCGTCGACGGCGCTGGCGGTGATGGAAATCGCCAGGCAGAAGAACCGTGTCACCATGCCCTCTTCCGGCCTGGCCACCGCGATCCTGGGCGAGAAATGCTCGCCCCTGAATGCGCAGTGGACGGCCAACACCTATGCGCTGGCGGCCGGCACGGCCCGGGCGCTGGTCAAGGAAGGCAAGAAGACCTGGTACTTCATCACCGCCGACTACACCTTTGGCCACTCGCTCGAACGCGATGCCACCCAGGTCATCAATGCCGATGGCGGCAAGGTGCTGGGCATGTCGCGCCACCCCTTCCCGGGCAATGACTTCTCATCGTTCCTGCTCAAGGCGCAGGCGTCCAAGGCGGACGTGATCGCGCTGGCCAATGCCGGCAACGACACGGTCAACGCCATCAAGCAGGCGAACGAGTATGGCATCACCCGCAAGCAGATCGTTGCGCCGCTGCTGACGTATATCTCGGACATCCATAGCATCGGCCTGGAGAAGGCGCAGAACATGTACCTCACCGAAGCCTTCTACTGGGACTACGACGAGCCGTCGCGCGTGTGGTCGCGCAAGTTCTTCGAGAAGGCCAAGCGCATGCCCACCGCGGCCCAGGCTGGCGTGTACTCGGCGACGCTCAGCTACCTGAAGGCGGTGCAGGCTGCCGGCACCGACGAGGCCAAGGCGGTGATGACGCAGCTGCGCAAGATGACGATCAACGATGCGGTGATCCGCAACGGCAAGCTGCGCGAGGATGGTGCGCTGGTGCACGACATGCTGCTGTTGCAGGTCAAGCGGCCGGCGGAGTCCAAGGCGCCGTGGGACTACTACAAGGTCAAGGCTGTGCTGAAGGGCCCCGACGTGTTCCCGCCGATCAATCCGGCCTGCCCGATCACCAGGTAGGCCAAGCGCGTTATCCGGCCAGGGCCCGGTGCGGGCTGGCTGGCCACTTGCCTACCCTTTTCCTGCACACACCATGTCCGATATCACTTCGCAGGCCTTGCTGGCCCAGTTGCTGGTTGGCCTGATCAACGGCTGCTTCTACGCCATGCTGAGCATGGGCCTGGCCATCATCTTCGGCCTGCTCAATATCATCAACTTCGCGCATGGCGCGCAGTTCATGGTTGCCGCGTTCCTCACGTGGATGGGCTTCACCCAGCTCCCCGCGTTGCTGGGCACCGAGTTCAGGATCAACTTCTGGCTGGCGCTGGTGCTGGCGCCAATCCTGGTGGGCGCCGTCAGCATCTTGCTGGAAAAGACCCTGCTCAAGCGGCTTTACCATATGGACCACCTCTACGGGCTGCTGCTCACCTTCGGCGTCTCGCTGATGCTGGAGGGATTGTTCCGGCACTTCTACGGGATCTCCGGCGCCAGCTACGATCCGCCGCCCCTGCTGCAAGGCGGCGTGGATCTTGGCTTCATGTACCTGCCGGTCTACCGCGCCTTCGTGGTGGTGTTCTCCCTGGCGATCTGCGCCGGCACCTGGTACCTGTTCGAGCGGACCAAGCTGGGTGCGCTGCTGCGCGCCGGCACGGAGAACCCCAAGCTGCTGCAGGCCTTTGGCGTCAACATCCCGTTGATGATCACGCTGACGTATGGCTTTGGCGTGGCGCTGGCGGGCGTGGCCGGGGTCATGGCGGTGCCGACCATGCAGATCAATCCGCTGATGGGATCGAACCTGCTCAACATCGTCTTTGCCGTGGTGGTGATCGGCGGGCTGGGTTCCATCCTGGGTGCCATCCTGACCGGCCTGGGCCTTGGCCTGATCGAGGGCCTGACCAAGCTGCTGTACCCGGAAGCGTCCACCGTGGTGGTGTTCGTCATCATGGCCCTGGTGCTGCTCACGCGTCCCGCCGGCCTGTTCGGCAAGGAGAATTAAGGTGAATAAGCTGAATGGTGTGAATAGTGTGAAGGGTGTGAAGGGTGTCCCTCTATCCATCCGCATCCTGCTGGTGCTGCTGGTGCCCGCCCTGCTAGCCCCCGCTTTCCCGGACATCGTCTACCCGGTGTTCATCATGAAGGTGCTTTGCTTCGGACTGTTTGCGCTCGCCTATAACCTGCTGATCGGCTTTACCGGCCTGACCTCTTTCGGGCATGCGGCGTTCTTCGGCTGGTCCGGCTACACCACCGGCATCCTGATGATCCGCCTGGCCGACAAGGGCCTGCCGGTGGAGCTGGCGATCCTGGCGGGCGTGCTGGTTGCCACGGCCATCGGGTTCATCATCGGCAGCCTGGCGATCCGCCGCACGGGCATCTATTTCTCGATGATTACGCTGGCGCTATCGCAGGTCGCGTACTTCCTGGCCGTACAGATTCCCTGGACGGGCGGCGAGGACGGCATGCAGGGCATTCCGCGCGGCAAGCTGCTGGGCTTCATCGACCTGGCGTCCGACAACCACATGTATTATTTCACCCTGGCTGTCTTCGTACTGGGCTTCCTGGCGATCCATCGCATCATCAACTCGCCGTTTGGCCAGGTACTCAAGGCGCTGCGGGACAATGCCCCCGCGCCGTCTCGCTGGGCTACGACACCGACCGCTGCAAGCTCTACGCCTTCATGCTTTCCGCAGCGCTCGCCGGGCTGGCGGGCTCGGTCAAGGCGCTGGTGCTGCAGCTCGCGTCGCTCAACGATGTCATGTTGTCGACGTCGACCGAGGTCTTGCTGATGACCTTGCTGGGCGGCCTGGGCACGGCATGGGGGCCGGTGGTCGGCGCAGCCCTGGTGGTCAGCCTGCAGAACTACCTCGCCGCGCTGGGCGGCATGGTCACCATTATCATCGGGTTCACTTTTGTTGTATGCGTGTCGTTCTTCCGGCTGGGGATCGTGGGAGAACTGCAGGCATGGCTGGAACGTCGTCAAACCAAGAGAGACAATGCATCATCCTTCCCGACCATCCGTAGCAAAGCGCCGGGCCGCTGACGTTGCATACGACGCCATTGAAGCGCTGATCTGCACCTTGCAGCTGACGCCAGGCAGCCCGGTCAACGAGGCCGAGCTGGCCGAGCTGACCGAGTTGGGCCGCACGCCCGTGCGCGAGGCACTGCTGCGCATGGTGTCCATCGGACTGATCGTGCAGCAGCCGCGGCGCGGCTTGCTGGTCTCCAATATCGACCTGGCGGATCATCTCGACGTGATCCAGACCCGCCGCGTGCTGGAACACGTCATCGCAGCATGCGCAGCGCGGCGGGCCAGCGCGGTGGAGCGCAAGGCCATCCTGGCCTGCGCGGAGCGCATGGAGAAAGCGGCGGTGCGCGGCAGGCTCGACGCCTATATGGAAGCGGACCGGGAGCTGGACGAAGTCACCCACCATGCCGCCCGCAACCATTCGGCGGTCAAGGCGGTCATTCCGCTGATCGTGCAATGCCGGCGGTTCTGGTACGCCTACCAGCACGAAGGCGAGATCAAGGAAGGCGCCCGCTTCCATATGGAACTGGCCCGGGGCATCGCCACAGGTGACGAAAAAGCCGCCCAAGCGGGAGCCGATGCGCTGCTGGACTACCTGGAGCGGTTTGCGCGCCGGGTCATCGACAACTGAGCGGTGCGGCACAGGATAAGGCGCCGCGCCAGCTTCCAGTCCGCGCCCAATGCCGCCGTGCCCAATGGCGCCCGGAGCGGAAGTTCGGCGCTCTTCAAGGCGGACACTTCTTGCGCGCCCCCACGACCAGGCCGACTGGCGGCTTTGGCCGGAGCACAGATGGGCCGTCCGACCCAGGGAGCGGACCATCGATGCGTTCTACAGCTTCCAGCCGGTCAAGGGCGGGATGCCGCGCGCCGATTTTCAGCTGATCCAGAACCCCGGCGGCGCCATGACCGCGGGCCAACGAAAATCATCGGCACGCGCGTTCATGGGGAATTTTAGGTCGTGCCTGACGTCCAATGTTGAGACCCGGAGCGCTCTGCCTTGAGCGAGCCGGGCCTGGCTTAGCTACCAAAAGAGGAAACCAAGTGGACAGTTGTTCTAGTCGACCTTTGTATCGTTTCTAGGCAAGCCATCCGTCGTTCCCCGACCGCTGTCTTGCCTGCAAGGTAAGGCAGCGGTGTCATCAGGCCATTCGGCCAGCCCCGCTCCTTTGTCGTATCCCGCCAGAACCATCTGGCGCTGTGCTGCCCTGCGAACCGCGTTACAGCGTTATGGGGCAGTGAGGAGTCGAGCATGCGCAAGATTCTCACCCCACCTGGCCGGATGCTCGCCCTCATCGCGCGGCTGGCATTCCCTTCCCTCCTCCGGGTTGACCCAGGCACCTCCAGCATGGCGTCCACAAACAGTCCGCATTCTCGGCCTTCGGATGCGCGCGCGCCACAAACCAATCGGGAATTCGCCGACGCCGCCATTCGGATAAACCGGACCCTCCAATAACAGCGCCGTGCAGGCCGCAACGCCAGCGTCACCAACGAGCAAAAGCATAAATCCCGAGGAGAACGAAAATGGCGAACTTCATTACCGACATGGCTGCCCCACCTCATCAAGAAGCGCTTGATGAGGCGCACGACGGTGACATTCGAGGCGCTCTGGGGACGATTTCCCAGCACGACACCGGCCCTCGCACCGGATGGCGCCAAAGGCTCAACACGCTACTCGCCATTCTTGGCCCCGGCCTCATTGTCATGGTGGGAGACAATGATGCTGGGGCCTTCGGTACCTATGCGCAGGCGGGGCAGAACTACGGCACGACGCTCTTGTGGACGCTGCTGTTGTTGATACCCGTGCTCTACGTCAATCAGGAGATGGTGGTGCGACTCGGCGCCGTGGCCCGCGTGGGTCATGCTCGGCTCATCTTCGAGCGCTTCGGCAGGCTATGGGGCAGCTTCAGCGTCATCGACCTGTTTCTCGTCAACGCGCTGACACTGGTGACCGAGTTCATTGGCATCAGCCTCGCGCTGGAGTACCTGGGAATCCCCCGCAGCTGGGGCGTTTGCGCTTCGGCGCTGCTCGTGATGCTGGCCGCTTCGACCGGAGATTTCCGGCGCTTCGAGCGGTTCGCCATGGGTCTTGTCGCCGGGAGCCTGACACTGATTCCTGTATTCCTGCTGGTGCACCCCGCCCTAGGCCAGGTCGCGCGAGGCTTCTTCGTCCCGGCCATGCCAGCGCATGCGCCACTGAGCGAGGTCATGCTGCTGATCATCGCTATCGTCGGCACCACAGTGGCACCATGGCAACTCTTCTTTCAGCAGAGCTACGTCATTGACAAGCGGATTACGACACGCTTCATCGGCTATGAGCAGACCGATCTCTGGCTGGGCATTGCACTCGTCATCGCTGGCGCGGTGGCCATGATTGCCTTCAGCGCCGAGGCGTTTCGCGGCACGGCCGGATTCGGAAACTACACCGACGCGCTGGGTACTGCCGTCGGGCTCGAGAAGCATTCGGGCCGGCTGACCGGCGTTCTGTTCGCCATCGCTTTGCTGGACGCGAGCATCATCGGCGCCTGCGCCGTCTCCCTGTCAACGGCGTATGCGTTGGGAGATGTCTTTGCCGTGCGCCATTCCCTGCACAGCAAGCCAGCGCAAGCCAAGGGCTTCTACGCCGTCTACTTCGGGCTAACCCTGCTGGCAGCCGGTCTGGTGCTGACGCCTGGCGTGCCGCTAGGGCTGCTCACCAATGCGGTCCAGTCCCTGGCTGGCATTCTCCTGCCCAGTGCCACGGTGTTCCTGCTGTTGCTTTGCAATGACAAAGCTGTGCTCGGGCCGTGGGTCAATGGGCGCTGGACGAACTTGTTCACGGGCACGGTGGTGGCGGGCCTGGTCACGCTCTCCATCATCCTGACGGCATCGGTGCTATTCCCGCAGATCGGCGAGCGGGAGATTCTGGGCATCTTGGTGGGGGAGCCATGCTCGCGCTGATCGTGTCGGTACTGGCTAAACTCTATGAGAAGCACCATGCGTCCGGGGAAACTCCCGCGAAGTTGCCATATGTGGCTGACCGGGCCAGCTGGACCATGCCTCCTCTGGAGGCGTTGCCTGCGCCGAGGCTTACGCTACTGAACAAGGTATGGATGTTCGTGTTGCGAGGCTACCTGCTTGTGGCAGCCGGGTTGGTCCTGGTCCGCATCGTCAATCTGGTAACGGCTTAGTGCTGGATACGCACCCATCGTTTTGCCTGGGGTGCCATGCCGCAGGCGATTCGTGTGGTCATGTTCCTGGGAGATATGCCATGCATAGCGCACAAGCCATTGCCACGATCGAGGCCAATGCCCCCAACTACCTGGTGAGCCTTCAGGTAGACAACCATGTTCTCACGGGTGACGAACCGGCAAAGCTTGGCGGCGCAGACCGTGGCCCCGAGCCGTTTGCGTTTGTTCTTTGCGGGCTCGTTTCGTGCACGGCGGCCACACTGAAGATGTACGCTGAGCGCAAGAAATGGGACCTCGGGCAAATACGTGTCTTTGCCACCTTCGAGCAACTCGGTCATGTCCGTTTCATCCTCCGGGAAGTCTCGGTGGATGGCAAACTTGGTGAAGCTGAACGTGCCCAACTTGCCGAGCTCTGTGAGCGAACCCCGGTGACATTGTTCTTGAAGGGCACCACAAGCATAGAAACGATACTCCAGTAGAAGGCAAGCCTCGGCCTGTTCGCCCGTGCGGCTTCAAAGCGCCTTCAATGCGGAAATTCGTGAATCGTACAATTTCCTGGCACAAGCGACATCCTGGCATTCGTTGCGTGCTTTGAGCCATTCGACCTGAGCGCTTTGTATAGCTTCTTTGTCAGGCGCGAAGAGCTTTGCCGCGGCGTAAGCGTTACCGAGCACTACGTCCAACTGAGCCAACTGAGGGTCGCTGCAGATCAGGGATTCTGCCGCCGTTGATGCCTTGGCACAGTCGAACGAGGGTCGACCGGTCGCCAGCGCCGTGAGTTCTCGCTCGCACGAGCGCGTTGCGCCGGCAGCAGCCAACTCCATCGTGGCTTGCTGTTGTTCCGCGCTTGGTTGCCGTTCCGGGGCCTGGTTGCCGACGGATGCCTTATACCGGCGTTTATAGATCTCCATCTTCGTCGCCTGGCAATCACGGAGCCGATCTTCTGACGGTGCGACAGCAGCCTGAACACCGTCTTTGGCGCTATTCAGGGGCGTGGCGGGTGCATTTGGCGCAGGGGCCAGGGTCGGGCCGATCCTCTGGGGAGGCGCACTGCTTGCCAGTTCGGCTGCTGCCTTATCCTTTAGCGATTCGCGCTGCGTGGATAGCGCTTGCTCCTGCTCCTTGTAGATATTGGCAATGCGGTTCTTGTCATCGACGCCGATCTTTCGAATGAATGAGAGATCGACGGACTCGCCATCGTTCAGTATCAACGCGAGATGAAATGTCGTCTTGCTTGCGTCCCATACTCGACGCAGCGTCCAGACCACCTCCTTGTTCGTTTCCTTGAGGGTCACGAGGAGATTTGCTGTTTCTGACTGCGTGTCGACATCCCCCAAGCGGGCGGCAATGGGCGTGTCGTCGGCAATCACCTGCAGGGTCTTGTTCTGGCCATCATAGGCGAGCGTGAGGACGCCAATGCTGCGCGCTGACCACACGCCTGAGATGTCACCCAGGAAGGCCGTTGTCTTGACGGTTGCGGGATCGGGTGCGGCAGTCGTCTGACTGGGTCCATTGGACTGGCCGCATCCCACCAGGGCGACACTAAAAAAACAAGAGACACGGCCAGAAGTCCCCCGGTTGCGAACCTGCGCGACATCGATCTGCCCATAAATCACCCGGATGTTGTTTGAGTGCTTGAGTGCTTGAGTGCTTGAATCATTGCGGCCAAGACTGAACAGGCTCCTCCACGCCGAGCTTAGGCGCAAATCGGATGACGGCGCCGCCAAATACGGTTGAGGGATCTGGCGGGAAGCGGCCGGACAGTGTCGGATGACTGCTGGAAGAAGTCGCAATCGACCTGCCCGGCCCACGACCCAGCGCCCCGCCTTGGCGCCCCCTGCTTGAACGCCCTCGATCGTTCCGGTGCCTCTGTCCACGGTGATCGGCAATTCCCAACCCGCTGGCCATGCGTCAGCGGGCCTGCTATGTGCTGGCAAATCGATGCAAGCACGAGGCATAATCGTGAAAACTGTGAAACTGGTTTCACCGAGACTTATCCTCCTTATGCCGCGCCCTGTGACTCAGCCCAAGTCCACCTCGAAACCCGCAGGGAAACTCACCATTCAGGACGTTGCCGCCTATGCGGGGGTATCGAAAGCCACCGTTTCGCGCTATCTGAACCGGGGCGGCGAGCAGTTGTCCGCCGACGTGGAGGCGCGCGTCGCCGCGGCCGTACGCGCGCTGGGCTATAGCCCGAGTCCCATGGCGCAGGCGCTAAAGCGTGGCAAGTCACGCCTGATCGGGCTGGTGGTGGCGGATGTCTCCAACTCGTTCTCGGTGGCCGTGCTCCGTGGCGTGGAAAAGGCCTGCCGGGACGCGGGCTACATGGTGATGCTGTTCAATCTCGGCAATGACGAGCAACTGGAGCGCGAAGCCATTCGCTCGCTGTCGGCCTACCGGGTCGAAGGCTTCATCCTGCACACGCTGGGCCACGACGCCGGTGCCCTCGCCGATGCCGCGCAGTTGGGCAAACCGGTGGTGCTGGTCGACCGTAAGGTTGGCGACGCGGAGGTCGACCTGGTCGCCCTGGACAACCTTTCCGCGGTCCAGGCGGCTGCCGGGCACCTGCTCGAAGCCGGCTACCGGCACCTGCTCTTCATCAGCGAGCCAATCAAGGCGATCAGCTCGCGCAACGAGCGGGCCCGTGCCTTCCAGAACTTCATCGCGGAGCAGGCGGACTCGCTGAGCGGGACCGTTTTCGAAGCCCGTACCAGCGATGACGATGGCCTGGATGAAGCGTTGCGCGCCCTGCGCCGTGGTGCCGGCAAGGCGCCCATAGCCGTACTGGCGGCCAACGCGGTGATCTCGCTACGCGTGGCCGGCGCAGCAGCCAGACTGGGGTGGCAACTCGGCGTCGACCTCGGCCTGATCGGTTTCGACGATCCGGAATGGGCCGCCCTGGTCGGCCCCGGCCTGAGCACCATTTCCCAGCCGACCGACGATATCGGACGCGTCGCTACCAACTGCCTGATCGAGCGCCTGCAAGGCGCGCAGCTTGCGCCGCGCCAGGTCCTGTTGCCCGGGACCCTGGTCAAGCGCGGGTCGACACGCCGCGGCTGACAGGAACCCTGCAGTGGTTCCTTGCCGCGCGCCGGCGTAACGAGCGCCCGCCCTCTCCCCAGCCCCTCTCCCGCGCGCGGGAGAGGGGAGCACGACAACGCAGATCCGGCTTGGTCAGCAAGCGAAGGCTGCCGCTTAGGCAGCCTCAGACTGCTGACGGACCTGAAGCATTAGCCGAAGCCGCCGAACGGGCCAAATCCGCGCGCCATGACGACTGTCTCTCCCTCTCCCCTCAGGGGGAGAGGGCCGGGGAGAGGGGTGGCTTAGCTAGGAGCCACTTCAAGCGAAGCCCGCGGTGTTTTCCAGCACGACAGCGTAACCACTCCCCCGCTCCCCCGCTCCGACCCCTAAGGGTTTCCACCGCTAGAGATCTGAAACCGGTTTCCTATAATTCTGAAACCGGTTTCAGAACCGTATTTGCCGAGCGCTGCGACGCCAGCGACACATTCCACAGAACGTGCAGGAGACATAGATGAATATCCAACGCTTGTTGCGCCACATGGCCGCGCCCGTGCTCACGTTGCTGGTCCTGGCGAGCGCCTCGATCGGGGTCCAGGCACAGACCGTCGCCGAGATCGTCAAGCGGGGCAAGGTCACCATCGGCGTGGTGACCGGTGCGCCGCCCTTCGGCACCACGGACGCCACCGGCAAGCCCGCCGGCTATGACGTCGATGTGGCCAACCTGCTGGGCAAATACCTTGGCGTGCCGGTCGATATCGTGCCGCTCACTTCGCCCAGCCGGATTCCGGCGCTGGAAGCCGGCAAGGTCGATTTCCTGGTCGCTACCTTGGCGCCGACGCCCGAGCGGGCGCGGGCCATCATGTTCAGCTCGCCCTACAGCGCCTTCGAGCTGACCCTCTTCGCGCCTGTCGCGGCCAAGTACGCCAAGCTGGCCGAACTTGGGAAGAAGAAGGTTGGCGTGACACGCGGCACCACGCAGGACACGGCATTGACCCGGCTGGCCGTGCCGGGCATGAATGTCGTCCGCTTCGAGGATGACGCCACCTGCGCGCAAGCGTTGATCAGCAACCAGGTCGACGCCATCGCCCTGCCCAGCACCACCGGCAACGAGATCATGAAGGCACGCGGCGCCGGCAAGTTCGACGCCAAGTTCGCCTTCTCGGTACAACCGAACTCGATGGCCGTGCGCAAGGACGCCTTCGAGCTGCGCCAGTGGCTCAACACCACCATCTCCTACGTCAAGCTCAATGGCGAACTCGACGCCATTGCACAGAAGTGGACCGGCAAGCCACTGCCCGCGCTGCAGACGTTCTGAACCCGGCAAGCCCGACGTTGCGCGCCAGCGCCAGCCGGCGCGCCAGGAGACCCGCATGAACTACCAATTTGAATGGACCCCGGTGTTGTCGCAGCTGGATCGCTTCGCGGAGGGCGCGGCCATGACGCTGGCGCTCAGCTTCGGCTCGATCCTGCTAGGCACCCTGGTCGGTACAGCCGGCGCCATTGCCGCCGCTTTCGGCGGTCCCTGGCTCCAGCGCGCCGCCAGGGCGTACGTCGAGGCCATCCGCAACACGCCGTTCCTGATCCAGCTCTTCATCATCTTCTTCGGCTTGCCTACCGTCGGCCTGCAGATCGATGCCATCACCGCAGCGGTGATTGCCATGACCGTCAACCTCGGCGCCTACTCGACCGAGATCATCCGGGCCGGCCTGCAGGCGGTTCACCGCTCGCAACTCGAAGCCGCCGCGGCGCTGGGCATGACGCGCTGGCAACTGATCCGCCACGTCGCCCTGGTGCCGGCCTTCGAGAAGGTCTATCCGGCACTGACCAGCCAGTTCACGCTGATGATGCTGACCTCAAGCGTAGTGTCGGCGATTTCGGTGGAAGAGTTGACGGCGGTCGCAAGCCAGATCGATTCGCAGACCTTCCGCACCTTCGAGAGCTACATCCTCGTCATGTTCATCTATATCGGGCTGGCCCTGCTGTTGCGCGCCATGTTCGCCCTGATCGGCAATCTCGTTTTCAGGCGGCGCCGCGTGGTGGCACGCGCTAGAAAGGTCGCGCGCACTGCCCGCGTTCAGCCCATGGCGCATGCGCAGCTGACGCCGGCGGTTGCAGGGAGCGCAAAATGATCACCGAGTTCTCCTGGAATCATCTTGAAATCCTGCTCCTGGCAGCACGCTGGACGCTGTGGGTGACCTTGCTGGCCGCTATCGGCGGCACGCTGGCCGGTTTCATGGTGGCGCTGGCGCGCACCTCGAGAAGCGCCTTCCTACGCCTCGCCAGCACGGTCTATATCCAGGTCGTGCAAGGCACGCCCGTGCTGATCGTGCTGTTCCTGAGCTACTACGGCCTCTCCGTGCTTGGCCTCAAGCTGTCGCCGATGGTCGCGGCCATGCTGGCGATGTCGATCTACGCCAGCGCCTATCTTGGCGAGATCTGGCGCGGCTCCATCGAGGCCGTGCCGCAAGGGCAGTGGGAGGCCAGCGAAGCGCTCGCCCTCACCCGCTGGCAGCAACTGCGCTTCGTCGTGCTGCCGCAAGCCGTCCGGCTGGCCCTGCCGCCCACGGTGGGCTTCTCGGTCCAGCTGGTCAAGAACACCTCGATCACTTCCATCATCGGCGTCATCGAACTGACCCGCGCCGGCCAACTGATCAACAACGCGACCTTCCAGCCCTTCGCGGTCTTCGTCGTCGTCGCACTTATCTACTTCGCGCTTTGCTTCCCGCTTTCGTCGGCAGCAAGGCGCATGGAAAGGAGGCTCCATGCCCATCGTTGAAGCACGAGACGTGCACAAGTCGTACGGCCCCGTCGAAGTCCTGAAGGGCGTGTCGTTTGCTATCGAACCGGGCCAGGTGGTCGCCATCATCGGCCGCAGCGGCTCCGGCAAGAGCACCATGCTGCGGTGCCTGAACGGGCTGGAGGCGATCAACGCCGGCAATATCACGGTCGCTGGCCACAAGCTGGATCACGACAGGAAGCGATTGCTCGACCTGCGCCGCGACGTAGGCATGGTATTCCAGAGCTACAACCTCTTTCCGCACCTGACCGTGGGCGAGAACATCGCGCTGGCGCCGTCCATCGTGAAAAAGATGGCCGCGGGCAAGATCGACGGCATCGTCGATCAGGTGCTGACCCAGGTCGGCCTGCTGGACAAGAAGGACTGCTACCCCGAGCAGCTCTCGGGCGGCCAGCAGCAGCGCGTGGCCATCGCCCGTTCGCTGGCGATGGAACCGAAGGTGATGCTGTTTGACGAGGTGACCTCCGCGCTCGATCCGGAGCTGACGGCGGAAGTGCTGCGTGTGATGGAAAACCTGGCCGCCTCCGGCATGACCATGGTGCTGGTGACGCATGAGATGGAGTTCGCGCACCGCATGGCGCATACCACCATCTTCATGCACCAGGGCAAGGTGCATGAGGCGGGCCCGTCAAAGGCGCTGTTCGCACAGCCGCGGACACCGGAACTGCAGCAATTCCTGAGCGCTGGAGCACTGAAATGACCCAGCGCCAACAAGGTAGCTCTTCCCCGCCGCCGGTGCTGATTTCGCTCACCGCCTATGGCGCCGACCTCGCCCGCCGCGACGGACAGGCCGCGCTGGCGCGGATTGCCGCGGCAGCAGGCGCGGACGGCGTGGAATACCGCGGCGAACTCCAGCGCGGCCACAACGATGAAGTCAGGGAACAGCGCGAGGTCGCCGAGCAGCACGGGCTGGCCGTGGTCTGGTCGAGCCCGGAAGGCCTCTGGAGCGAAACCGGCAGCCTCGATGCCGCCGCGCTCGACCGGGCCTTCACGACGGCGCTGGCGATCGGTGCCACCCGGGTCAAGATGTCGCTGGGCGGCTACCGCGAAGGCACGGCGCTTGAAGGGTTGCTCCCTTGGTTGCGCCACGACGGCATCGAACTCGTCGTGGAGAACGACCAGACCGCCCGTGCCGGCACCGTACCGCCGCTGCGCGACTTCCTCGCGCGTGCCACGGCCCTCGGCAAGCGCGTGCCGATGACCTTCGATATGGGTAACTGGCACTGGACGGGCGAGGATCCGCTCGATGCCGCGCAGGCCTTCGCCGCCCAGGTCGGCTACGTGCACTGCAAGGCGTGCTGCGCACGCCTGCCAAGTGGATCGCGGTGCCGCTGGACCAATCGGCGGCCCCGTGGCGCAGCGTATTGCGCCGCCTGCCCGCCGACGTTGCGCGCGCCATTGAGTTTCCGCTGCAAGGGCAAGACCTGGAAGACCTGGTGCGGGTCACGCGTAGTCATGTCGAACTGCTGCGCTCGGTGGAGATCCCCGCATGAGCCCCGATCTTGACGTCGGTCTTGACGTGGTAACGCTGGGCGAGGCGATGCTGATGCTGGTGGCCGGCGAAGCCGGGCCGCTCGAAGGCGTGCAGACCTTTCACAAGCGCACCGCAGGTGCCGAGACCAATGTGGCCATTGGCCTGTCGCGCCTGGGCCTGAAGGTCGGCTGGGCCAGCCGCCTGGGCGATGATTCGATGGCGCGCTACCTGCTCGGTGAAATGCGCCGGGAAGGCGTGGATTGCAGCCAGGTGGTGTGCGAGCCCGGCGAGCGCACGGGTTTTCAGTTCAAGGGCCGGGTCGACGACGGCAGTGATCCGCCCGTCGAGTACCATCGCCGCGGCTCGGCGGCGAGCCGCATGCACCCTGCTCACATCGACGACAGGTGGCTGCGGCGCTCACGGCACCTGCACGTCACCGGCGTGTTCCCTGCGCTCGCCGAAGGCACGCAGGCCGCCACGCGCCAGGCCATCTCCACCATGCGGGCTGCCGGCCGCACGATCTCGTTCGATCCCAATTTGCGGCCCGCCTTGTGGGCCACGCCCGAGATGATGCGCGAGACGCTGAACGACCTGGCGCAACAGTGCGACTGGGTGCTGCCCGGCATCGAGGAAGGCCGCTTCCTCACCGGGCAAGCCGAGCCGGAACGCATTGCCGCCTTCTACCGTGAACGCGGTGCCAGGCTGGTAGTCGTGAAGCTGGGCGCAGACGGCGCCTACTTCGATGGCGAGGCCGGCACCGGCCATGTCCCGGCGTTCAGCGTCAAGCGTGTTGTCGACACCGTCGGCGCCGGCGATGGCTTTGCCGTGGGCGTCATCAGCGCGCTGCTGGAAGGCCGGCCGGTGGCCGACGCCGTCCGGCGAGGCGCATGGATCGGCGCGCGGGCGGTGCAGGTACGGGGCGATACGGAAGGCCTGCCGACCCGTGCCCTGCTGGCTGCCGCCAGCCTGTGAAACCACAGCAAGGATTTCCTATGCGCAAGAATGTTCTGGTGTTCCGTCCCATTCCGCATGACCTGCTCGCCAGGATCGAGTCGGAGCATGACGTGATCGTCGCCGACCCGCGCCAGCCGGCACAGCAGCCGGCCTTTCGCGCCGCGCTGGCAACCGCCCACGGCCTGATCGGCTCCAGCGTCAAGCTCGGCGCGGCCGAACTGGCCGACGCCGGCCAGCTGGAGGTGATTTCGAGTATCTCGGTGGGGGTCGACAACTATGACCTTGCCTGCTTGCGCCGGCGCGGGATTGCGCTGTGCCATACACCCGGCGTACTCACCGAAACCACCGCAGACACCGTCTTTGCGCTCATCATGGCAACCAGCCGCCGCCTGGTCGAACTTGCCGCCCATGTACGCGAAGGCCGATGGGCTGCCAATATCGGTGAGAACCTGTTCGGCTGGGACGTCCACGGCAAGACCCTGGCGATCCTCGGCTTCGGGCGCATCGGCCAGGCGGTGGCGCGCCGCGCAGCGCTTGGCTTCGGCATGGAAGTGTTCTACGTCAACGAGATTGCCGGGGAACCGCCCGATCTCGTGGGACGCGCCACCCGGACGGACCTCGACGACGCCTTGCGGCGGGCCGATGTCGTCGCCGTCACGCTGCCCCTGACCGAGAGCACGCGCGGCTTGATGGGCCGGCGCGAGTTCGCGCTGATGAAACCGGGCGCCATCTTTGTCAACGGTGCCCGCGGCCAGATCGTGCAGGAAGGCGCGCTGCTCGATGCGCTCGACAGCGGCCACCTGCGCGCGGCCGGGCTCGACGTCTTCGCCACCGAGCCGCTGCCGCTGGATTCGCCGCTGCGCAGCCATCCGCGGGTGACAGCCCTGCCCCATATCGGCTCGGCCACGCACGAGACCCGTCGCGCCATGGCCGAACTGGCCACCCGCAATCTGCTGGACGCGCTGGCCGGCCGGCCACCCGCCGCGCGCTTCGATCTGTCAGCCCATGCCGCCTAGGCCGCGGTCCAATTTTCCCCGCAAGGACAATCCGCAATGCCCCGTTCCATTCCCACGCTGTGCGGCTCGATCATGGGCGAGCCCTTCACTTTCAACGTGCGCATCCACAACGCTGCCTATCGGGCGCTCGAGATCGACTACACCTTTGTGTGCTTCGGCGTGCAGGACGTGCCTGGCGCCGTGCAGTCGATCCGGGCGCTGGGCGTGCGCGGCATGAACGTGTCGATGCCGCACAAGCAGGCCGTCATCCCCCACCTCGACCGGCTCGACGAGACCGCGCGCGCCATTGGCGCGGTCAATACCATCAACAATATCGATGGCGTGCTGACCGGTTACAACACCGATTGCATCGGTGCCGTGCGTGCCTTCGAGGAAGTGACCGAGCTAGCGGGCAAGCGCATCGCGCTGCTTGGCGCTGGCGGCGCCGCGCGTGCCATGGCCTACGGCTTGGTTGAGGCCGGCGCCGCAGTGACCGTGTTCAATCGCACCGCGGCGCGCGGCGAGGAACTGGCCGCCTCGCTTGGCCTGCGCTTCGGTGGCGCCTTGGCCGACTTCCGTGCGGCAGACTTCGACATGCTCGCCAACGCGACGGCCGCCGGCTTTCGCGCACCCGATGTCAACCCTGTCACGGGGCAACTCGCATCCCATTTGATTGTCATGGATGCTGCGTTTATCCCGGTCAGGAGCAAACTGATCCGGGATGCCGCCGCGCTTGGCTGTCGCACCATCGACGGCACGCGCATGATGTTGCACCAGGCATGTGCCCAGGTGGAGTTCTACACCGGCTGTGCACGCGCGCCGATCGAGGCGATGGAGGCGGCGCTGCTCGAGGAGATCGCACGCCTGTCTTAGAACCTATCGTCCAGCTCAAGGGGGCGATCGCGGACGGCAAGCAGCAGGCGGCGGGCAAATCGCGTCTGTTGAAGATTGGCTTTCTCGGCGGCGGGCTCTATGAACGGCACCAGCCGTTGGTTTCCGAATCCAGGGCCGCGCACCCCGAGTAGGTTGGGGGAAGTGTGCGATGTGTATTGCTTGTGGCCCGCTGACGCGGGGGTGTCTCTTGTGGGCGGGGTTTTCATGCTTCTAGCTGCTGATGCAGAATAGCGTGAGTGGGCGATGTTTTAGCGCTTCTAGCTGCTGATGCAGAATAGCGTGAGTGGGCGATGTTTTAGCGTTTCTAGCTGCTGATGCGGAATAGCGTGAGTGGGCGATGTTTTAGCGCTTCTAGCTGCTGATGCGGAATAGCGTGAGTGGGCGATGTTTTAGCGCTTCTAGCTGCTGATTCAGAATAGCGTGAGTGGGCGATGTTTTAGCGCTTCTAGCTGCTGTCGCGGCTGTACGGTGTTGGCCGTTTTAGAACGTGTGAGATGTCACTTTTCTTTACTCGTAAAGAAAAGTAACCAAAAGAAAGCGATCCTTGCAGGAGGCTGGCGTGTCGGGGTTGCGCAGCCCAATGGTTTCGTCGTCAGGCCCCGGGTTTTAATTAACTCGTGCCGTTACCAGTTTAGACCACCACGACGCTGCGAATGCCCGGGGATTCGTGGTGGCCCCCACCGGTAGCCACCACCACATGTTTCATGCCGTCTGTCGCTCGCGGCGCGGGTGGCCACGAAGTTGCAAGCGTCCCGTTTCCGTCGTGGGCGCGGTGGCACCGAAAAATAATTCCGGGGAGATTACCACCGCGCCCACCCCACCACGAAACCATCACGGCGTGATATATCGTGATGCTCCGATCCGGTACCGGCAGATGGGCGAATGGGCAGGGATGCTGCTACCGGGGGCCTCACCACGAAACCAGCGTCATTAACAGGATCGTGGCCTTTTAAACCGGTAACGGCACGAGTTAATTAAAACCCGGGGCCGTACGACGAAATCATTGGGGTTCCCAATGACGCCACGCCAGCCTCCTGCAAGGATCGCTTTCTTTGGTTACTTTTCTTTACGAGTAAAGAAAAGTGACATCTCACACGTTCTAAATCGGCCAACACCGTACAGCCGCGACAGCAGCTAGAAGCGCTAAAACATCGCCCACTCATGCTATTCTGCATCAGCAGCTAGAAGCATCAAAACCCCGCTGCGCATTGGCTGCCGGTACGGCATCGCTCCCGCCTGAGCCCGGGCCCCGATACCGCTTAGAAGCGTGCCGAGTACTGAAGCATGTAGAAGTTGATACCGGGGTTCGGTTCCTTGATGCCGGCATTGGAGTAATGCTGGAAACGCACCGCCAGTTCCGAGTCGATCGCGTCGCCAAACCGGTAGCCTGCCGCAATGCGATCGCCAAACTGGAACGCCGTCGAGAAGACCTTGGCGTCCGAGATGCGCGTGCGGGACAGCAAGTGCACGCCGGCGCCAATCTCGGCGAAGGGCCCCGAGCGACCCGCCCCCTGGACCCGGAAGATGGGCGTAAAGCCCACATCGCCCATGAGGTTGCTATTGCTGCCATGCGGATTCCAGCCACCCACGGAAGCTTCAAGACCCAGGCGAACGCGGATTGACTGCGAGCTCGTCGCCCACAGGTCGTTCTTCAGGTTCCATCGCGCCTCCAGGCGTGCGATCGAAGCCTCACCGCCCGCACCCAGCGCGGCCCCGAGACGAACCGGATCGAACCACGAGGCATCCTCCCCGGCGGGCGCGGCAAGCGCCGCGGCGCTGGCAAACGCGCTGGAAATCAGGACGAAGGAGAAGACAGATCGAAGCATGACGAAGGCCTTGTGAAGGGTAATTCTTGCTTTGGTGACACGTTGCATCGCGCTGGTCCCGGGCTGCCCGCCGCTTCGGGTTGGGCTTCGCGCGAAAAAAGGGAAGTATGCTTTCTGCACAAGCGGCCGAATAGGTGCCACCAGCGCATATCAGCGTCCCAGATTTGGAACGATGCGCACGGATCGGGGGTGGCGCCTGTCACCAGGCGGCGCACGCGATACCCGCCAGCGGGGCGTGCGTCAGAGCGCTTGTGTCCGTGCCCTCGGCGTTGCGCGTTTCAAGGCTGTGCGGCTTGATGCCGGTCAACCGGCGGGCCTGCGCCGTATCTATAGTGGTATGTGGCTTAGCTTCATCCCGCAGTATCTTCATCGTTTCAACCAGCCAGGAGTGCGCAATGAACGACGTCAGATCCGCATTTTCCGTACACCGCGCCACGCTACAGCACGATGTCAACGTCCTGCTATCCGATGTGCAGGCATTGCTGCGCGACGCCGCCGCCTTGACCGGCGAGCAAGCCGGCCAAGCCCGTGAACAGTTCAAGGTGCGGCTGGAGGCGCTGCAGCTGCGCCTGCGGAAGCTGCAAGCGCAAGGCCGCGATCAGGTCCGCGATTGGGCCGATGCGGGAGAGGAGTATGTGCAAGCGCACCCATGGCGCACGCTTGGCGCGGCCGCAGCGGTTGGCGCCCTATGCGGGGTGCTGGTTGCCATGTCGATCCTGCGCCGCGATTGATAGCGGATTGATGGCGGATCGATGGCGGATTGATGGCCAAATGGCGCCTGCGCAGCCTCGCCTGCCACCGCTGGCTCAACCTCGGGCTTCTGGCGATCTGCGCGCTCAGGCTGAGCGCGGGATCGCTGCATCCAGTCTGGACCAAGCATTTGCAACATGCTTGATGCGCCGCAAGCTTGAGGCTCGCCGCCAGCACGCCCTTGCCGCGCGATGGAACGCACAAGCTTGACGCGGATCAACAAGCGCCGGCGGCACGCTTCTAGAATCCTCTGACGGGCGACATCGTGATTTGCAGTCGTCGCGCGATCCGCATGAGACGTGCCCGCCCTCTTTAACCGTGGCCAATCGACGCTCGCTATCGCGCGCATCCAGGAGATACACCATGACAGACCAGACCGACGTCCCACTCGCATTGTTCACCGCCAATTGCGAGGCGGGCCTGCGCGTGCTGACCCTGATGCAGGAGAGCCGGCAGCGCTTTCTCGAACTCCAGCTCGATGCGGTACGCAAGGACATCGAGATCTTGCACGAGGCGGGCGCGCAACTGGCCAATGCCGGCGACTTCGCCACGCTCTCCACCCTGCCGGCCACCTTCCTGCGCAGCCAGGTCGAGCATTACGCGCAGCGTATGCAAGCCAGGATGAGTCTTGCCATCCACAACCAGACCGCCATGGTGGAACAACTGCGGGAAGCCGGCGAGACCTGGCAGCGCTGCCAGGCCGCGACGCTGCAGCAGGCCGGGAGCACCGCTTCGCTGCCTGCGCCAGTGCGGGATATGTTCGAAAAGCTCAGCCAGGCGGCGGCTACGCTGAACGGGTCGGCCAGCAGCACTGGCGCCGCTACGCAGAAGAGGACCATCCACGCCGGCTGAGAACACGGCGGGAATGCCCGGATCTGGCCAAGCCCGGGTCTCCGAGTTTGGCCGCCCGAAGCCGCCCCTAGCCTCGGCAGCCCGGACAGGATATGCTTTGGTCCGCACAATGGCGCGCACCGGGCAAGCTAGCGCTCGTTATTGAAATCCCCTTGCACCGGGCGGGCCTCATCTGGACGGAAATCATCGATGTGCATCCACTCTCGAACGACCTGCTGCCCGCGCCTATGCCGCTAAGCCAATTGTGGTTGCCGCCAGAGCCGCCGATGCTTGCGCCGGGCATCGTGCACAGCCAATTCAGCGTGCAAGGCGACGCCCGCCTGAGCTTGCTGGCCTGGCAGGAGAGGATGAGTCCGGTCTACGACATCCGGCCTGCCCCGACGCATGGCGAGGAGACGTTCGACGCCTCGCTGTCGCGCTATTCCATCGACGACCTGAGCTTCTTCGACATCCGCACCAGCCCCAATGTGGCTGAGCGCTCGTTGGGGCGCGTGTCGACAGAGAGCATTCGCGACATTACCTTCAGCGTGTTCCTGGAAGGCACCCCGCGCACTTCCAGGGCGGCAAGCCAGGGCTCGACGCGCCGCGGCGGCCGTCCGTGCCAAGCATCCTCGCGCTGGACATGGACCAGCCGTGCACCATCCGTAGCTTTCATAGCCGCATGCTGCTGTTCTTTGTGCCGCGCGCCTTGGTGGAAATGGCCTTCCCCGATGCCGCCTCGCTGCATGGCCGCCTGGTTGAGGCCACCACGCCCCTGATGCGCGTGCTGATCTCGCATCTGGTGGCATTGAATCGACAGATCGTCGGCCTGAGCAAAGACGAAGCCGATCGGTCCTTTCGCACCGCGATCGAACTGCTGGCCGCGGTGTTCAGCCGGCAAGCAGGGCTTTCCGGCAGCGCCAGCGCGGCGGTGCGGGCCGCTGTGTACGGACAGGTGCGGCGCCATGTCGAGGCCAATCTGCACGACCCCGACCTGACCCCCGACAGCGTATTGCAATCGCTGCGCCTGTCGCGCGCCAGCGTGTACCGTCTGTTCGCGCATGAAGGTGGCCTGGCCGCTTATATCCGCAGCCGCAGGCTGCGGGCGGCGGCCGATGAACTGGTCCGCTTTCCCCATATCGCGGTGCAGGACATCGCCTCAGGGCTCGGTTTCAACAATGCATCGAGCTTTACACGGGCATTTCGCCGCGCCTACGATATCGCGCCGCAGGAATTGCACGGCTATGCTCCGCTGCTCCGGCGCGAACAGGCAAGACCGGGCCGGCAGGCTTCCTGGCCCGCAGGAAGCTTCAGATAGGGTGCGCGCAAGATACCTCCTCGCAAGCTCCCATCAATCCACCCGCACCGCCGGCATCCACCCGTTTGCCGCGCTTGCCTCCACCACCTGTTTCGCGATCGAATCGCCCAGGCGCGTGGCATCCGCGGAGATACTGTCGCGCTTGACCTCGGACACGCCATGCAAGCCCGCGCCGGCCGCGGCGGACGTCGCGAGTCGGCCGGCGGCCGCGCCGACGCCGGCTGTTTCGGCCACGCCCGGCATGTGGCCGCTGTCCGCCTCGGCCGCGAAGCTTTGCAGCGGCATGGGCGCGCCGTCGGCCGGCTTGTACAGGATCTGGACCGACGCGCCAACCTCGCTCTTGCCTGCGCCAAGGCCAATCAACAGGCGACGCCGACGCTTGCCTGCACCGATCTTCTGGAAGCTTCCTCGACGATCAACGCGTTGCTGTGCGCGGGCGCGGGGCCGTCCGCGCGTACCGCGCGCAGTCCCTTCGACTGCAGTTGCCGCACGATTTCATTGGACACCTGCTCGCTCGCTTCGCGCGCCGCCTGCCTTTGTTCGCTGGCGGCCGAGCCGCCGGCGACCATCGTCTTGAGCTTCTGTGCCATGCCGCTGTCCAGTTTCACCTGATCCGGGCTGGCATCGAATGCATAGACATAGATGACGTCCGCCTGCACCTGCGGCTGGAAGCTAGCCTGGCTTACGCCGGTGACGCCCCAGGCACAGCCCGTCATCAAGAGCGATCCCGCCGCCAATGCTGTCACCGCCAGACGCGCGTTGTTCGCGAGGAGTTTGAATGTAGTCCGCATGTCGATCCTGTCATCGGCACCATCGTGCCGCCCATTGCCGAAAATGTCGCCGACAATCGTTCGATCCACAGGATCAGAAGCCATCGGAGATCACGCCTGCTTGCGTGCGGCTCCTCTGCTATCCGTGTGAGCCGCAACCCACGCAAGCAAGTATGGGAGGAACAGGCGGCGCGCGCCACGCAGGAAATATGTCATGCGATGTCACCCTTGCCTTGGACTCGGGCACGGGCACGCATGGGAATGTGTGGTTTCGTCTCAGGACGATGGCCGGTGCAGCGGCAAAGCCACCACCGCCTCGAGACCACCGCCCTCGCGTGCACGGAACTGCAATGAGCCGCCGTGCAGCCGCGCAATGCGCTCCACGATCGCAAGGCCCAGGCCGGTACCGCCCGAATGGCTGCGCGCGTTGCTGCCGCGGCTAAAGGGCGCCTTGAGCTGCTCCAGTTCCTGCGCGGTGATGGCGTTGCCCCGGTCGCACACGGCGGCATAGGCCGTATTGCCTTCGGCCCAGGTGCGCACGAAAAGGCCGGTCCGTCCGTAGACGACCGCGTTCTGCATCAGGTTCATCAGCAGCCGCATCAGGCTCACCGGCCTGAACGAAAGCGCCGGCACGTCGCCGAGCGACAGCGCGAACTCGTGCCCAAGCCCCGCAAAATCCGCCGCGAGCTGACTAACGAGCGCATTGAGGTCGCCGGGCTGCGGCACCTCGCGCTCGCCGCTGCCCGCGTAGTCCATGAACTGCTGGAGGATCGTGTCGATCTGATCGAGATAGCCTTCCGCCGATGCCACGAAGGGATTGGCGGCGCCGCGTGGAATCGACATGGCCATCGCGAGACGCAGCTTGGTGAGCGGCGTGCGGATGTCGTGCGAGACACCGGCCAGCATCAGCGCGCGCGTCGCCTCGGCCTGCTGCAATGCCTGCGTCATCTGGTTGAACGCGCAGCTCACCTGGGAGATTTCCGTCGGCCCGGTCGTGGGCAGCGGCACGGGGGCTTCGCCGGCGCTGACGTGGCGCGCTGCCCGTGCCAGATCCTGCAGCGGACGGTTGATGTGCAACTGGATCAGGTAACCCGTGAGCGCCGCGAGCAGCGCGAAGGCCGCGGACAGCACCAGCGCGGTGGCAACGCCGCTGGCCTGCGCGTCTTCGGTCATCGGCAAGGCGATCCAGCGGGGCGCGCCGGCCACGTGCACGCGAATCCATAGTTGCTCCCTCTCCCCCGTCGTCCCCGTCGTCCCCGGCTGCCCCGCCTGCCATCGCACCGCCATGTCCGCCGGCAGGTAGCGCTGCAATGCCTCCATGAAGACGTCGCGCTGATACGTACGAAAGAAGTGCAGCGGACTGGGATGCGGCTCCTGTACGCCCTGCTCCGGCGGTTGCGCCTGCCCCCCGAGCCGTGCGGCCGCCGCACGGCCCTCCTCGGCCGGCATGGCGGCAAAGACGCGGTCTAGCGTCTTCACGTAGTCGGAAAAGATGATCGCCGCGCGTTCGATGTGTGGGCGCTGCACGAAATGCAGCAACACAGTGAGCGAGCTGACCTGGGTCAGCGCGACGAGCGCCACCAGCAGGGCGATGTTGCGCGCGAGCAGCGAGCGGGGCAGCGCGAGCCGCATCACGGCCCGATGCCGGCGACCAGCATGTAGCCGACGCCCCACACGGTCTTGATGAAGCGCGGCTTGGACGGATCGTCTTCGACGATCTGGCGCAGGCGAAGGATCTGTACGTCAATGCTGCGGTCGAGCGCGTCGTGGTCCCGGCCGCGGGCCCGCGCCAGCAGGTTCTCGCGGCTCACCGGGCGGTTTGGCGACGACCCGAGCGCGTGCAGCAGCAGCATCTGCGCGGAATGCACTTCGACCGGTTCGCCGTCGCGCAGCAACGTTTGCTTGCCGACATCGAACGCGAATTCACCGAAGTGCAAGGTCTGCGAGGTCACGGTCGGATCGCCAGCTGCCATTTTTGCCGGCGCAGCAGCGCGCGGATCCGTGCCACCAGTTCGTCCGGGAGGAACGGCTTGGCGAGATAGTCGTCGGCGCCAGTCTCAAGCCCGACCACCCTGTCGACCGGATCGCCCTTCGCGGTCAGCATCAGGATCGGCAGCGTCTGTCCTTCGGCGCGCAGCCGGCGACAGATGGCCAGGCCGTCTTCCGGTTCCATCATCAGGTCCAGCACGAGCAGGTCGTACGGCTCGCGCTGCAGGTAGCGGTCGAGCCGCTTGCCGTCGGCGATTGCGCGCACCTGGAAACCGTGCCCGGTCAGGAACCGTTGCAGCATGTTGCGCAAGCTCGGCTTCATCATCGAGCACGATAATCCTGTTCACCTGCTCCATGGTGCGTCTCCGGCGATGCTCGGGAATCAGCGGGCCATTGCCTTCTGTCTCATGAACCCCTCGATCTGCGCCAACGTGACGTATCCGGCCTGCTGCGTGTCGATCTCGTCGAAGTGGCTAGAGACCATCGGCATGCCGGCTGCCGCCTGGTCCCGGGTCAGCTTGCCGTCGCGTGTCGTGTTGGCATTGGCGAAGCGCATCTGCAATTGCTGCATCGCACGCTCAACCCGCGCGCTGCTGCCCGCTGGCGGTGCGAGGCTCTGCGCGGATGCGCCTGCAGAAACAATACACAAAATCAGAACCGCGATCATCTGCTTCATGGTTTTCTCCGTGGTGCAGCCGACACTCGATGTCGGCTGGGGTAATCGGTCCGAATCGATCCGATATGAGTGATTACTGTCAGGCCCAGTGCGCGGGCACCCAGACGCGGCCGGCCCAGTGTCCGGGCACCATGACCGCCGCACGCGGCGCCCGTGCCACATAGACGACACGCGGCGCGAAATGCAGAACCCTCGGCGGGGGCGGCGGCGCAGCCACCACCACCCTGGGCGCCGGCTGGGCAACGTAGACGGCTTTCGGGGCTGCGCAGGCGGCAGATAAACCGGCGTGGGCGGCACATAGGCCGCCGGAGGCGGCGGCACATAAGCCACTGGCGCGGGCGTGACGACCACCGGTGCGGTGCCGACGGCCACGGTGGCGCCCACGGTGGTCATCGTTGCGCCGGCCGTGACTGTGCCGCCATGCACCACCGTCGCCCCGCCGCCCGTCGTCACGACACCCGGCGCCACCCGAGTCGCGGTGCCCGAGTGGGTGACGGTGCCGCCGTCCGCGCCAGTCACTGTCCCCGAATGGGCGCACGTAGCGCCAGCGCAAGTGGTCGATGCAGCGTGGCTGACCGTGTTGCCGTTCGACCCGGTGATCGTGCCGGAGGACGAATACTGGCCCGGCGCGTCGCGCGTCACGCTGCCCGCCGTGGAGGTGGTCTGGCCGTTGGGCCCGGTGAGGTTGCCCGTGTGCGAGCAGGTGCCGCCTGCGCAACTGGTGTCGCCAGCGTGCTGCACCGAGCGGCCGTTAGGTCCGGTCGCCGTGCCCGAGTTCGAGAACTGCCCCGGCGCGGTACGGTTCACCGTGCCGGTATTCGTCGCGATCCCGCCGTAGGGGCCGACGACACCACCGGCGTGCGAACAACTCCACCTGCGCATGACCCGGCATGCGCGCCGTTGTAGACGCCGTGCGGCGTGTAGGCCGTGCCGTGGCCGGACCAGGCGGCGAAAGCCGGGGTGCTGGCGAGGAGGATCAGCGAGGCGGTCGCTGAGACAACGTGATGGAGCTTCATGGGATGTCCTTCAGGTTCGGATCAGGTCACGCACTGCGGCGTGGCAACGGGACGAACTATAGGACGAGGGCGCGAAACATTCGCCATGGAAAAAATTTCGCGGTGTTACACCGGACCGGGGGACAGATCCACTGACATCGGGCGACATATCTTCCGCCTGGTTCTGGCCGCGGCTGCCCACTACAGTGGCCTCACCCGACGCAGCCGCGGTCATTGCCGCAGACGACGCGTCCCACCCCGACCTGCCCCATACCCATCATGCCTGCCACTGGAAAAATCGCACTCTATGTCACGTTAGCCACGGCGTTCATCGTCGCCGTCTCGCTGATCGAGGCCTGCGTGCTCACCCGAAAACGCCGCAACAGCGCCGCGCCGTTCGGCTGGAATGAAACCTGGCTGTCGCTGTCCGACCTGGTCGGCGGCAAGCTGTTCGCGCTGCTGCCGCTTTCGCTGGCGACGCCGATCTTCGCCCTCGCCTGGGATCATCGCCTCTTTACGGTCACGATCAACAGCGCGCTCATGGTGCTGCTGCTGTTTGTCGGCCAGGAGTTCTGCTACTACTGGTATCACCGCGCGTCGCATCGCATCCGCTTTTTCTGGGCCACGCATGCGGTCCATCACTCGCCGAACCAGTTGACGCTGTCGTCTGCCTATCGGTTAGGCTGGACCAGCAAGCTGAGCGGCTCGGCGATGTTCTTCGCGCCGCTCGTCTGGCTCGGCGTGCGCCCAGAAGTCGTGCTCGCAACGCTGATGTTCAACCTGCTGTATCAGTTCTGGCTGCACAACACGTGGATGCCCAAGCTCGGCTGGCTGGAGTACGTGTTCAACACGCCGTCGGCGCATCGCGTGCACCACGCGTCGAATGCCGACTATCTCGATGCGAACTACGGCGGCGTGCTGATCGTGTTCGATCGCCTGTTCGGCACCTATGTCGAGGAACGCGCGGACGAACCGTGCCGCTACGGCCTGGTGTCGCCGACGTGCACGCGCAACCCGCTCGTCAATCAGTTCGAGCACTGGGCCAGCCTCGCGCGGGATATCGCGTCGGCGGGCAATGCGTGGACCGCTATCCGTTACGTGATCCAGCCGCCCGGCTGGCGCGCGGACGGCACTGGCGAAACCACGGAGAACCTGCGCCGGCGCAAGTGTGACGCGCCTCAGTCAGCATCTACTCGCTGACCCCATGCGCCAGCCAGCGAATCGCCGGATGTTCTCCGGGCAGCGTCTCGCGGGCGGCATCCTCCATCAACCGCAGGCCGGTGTTGCTGTTGGTGAGCAGCACGACGCCCGACTGATGCTCGGTGCTGCCCATCACGAATGCCCTCACGCCCTGCATCTTGCCCCACTGGAAGAACGTGCCCCGGCTGGGTTCGACGCCCCACCCCAGCCCCCAGCCTATGTCCGGCTCCGTGGCCGATGGCGTGCCATCGAGGTAGACGATTTCTCCCTTTGGCACCATGACGCTTGCCGTCAGCCATTGCTTCCAGGTCGATGCGCTGAGCCCGTCGCCCCGAAGCACGGCGGCAACAAAAGCACCGTAGTCGCCGGCCGTGGTTTGCAGCGAATAGGAGGCGCTCGCCGCCGGCGGGCGATGCACGTCGAGCCGCTGCGCCGCTTCATGCGGGTTGGCCACATTGCCGACGAATCGGTCCTGCCACTCCAGGCTCGAGGAACGCATCCCGAGCGGCTCGAAGACAAGGCGCCGCAGGATCGCTTCCAGGGTTTCCCCTGTTTTTGCCTCAACGGCGGACTGCAGGAACGTGAACCCCAGACTGGAATAGCTGAACCACGCGCCAGGGTGAAAGTGCAACCGCAGCGGATTCTTGTCGCGCAGGTTCTGCAGGCCACAGGTATGCGTGAGCACATGGCGCATGGTGATGCGCGCCGAGGCCGCATCGTCCGGCACGATCGGCAGGGTCGAGCGCGAAAGCGGTTCGTCAAGATCCAGCACGCCGGCGTCGACAAGCTGCAGCAGGGCGTACGAGACGATGGGCTTGGTCAGCGATGCCGCGCCGAACACGGTGCTGGCATCGACCGGCTCGGCGGTGTCCTTGTTCCTCACGCCGGCGGCAGCTACCTCGATCGCGTCCTGGCGCACGTGCGCCAGGCAGGCGCCGGTGACGGATTTGTCCGCCAGCAGATGCTGAAGTCGCATTTCCAGCGACGGCCTTCCATAGCCCATGTTCCCTCGCTCCGTTTTACAAAGAATCAGATCGTGCCCAGGAAGCCCCGGAGCCCGGCCCTCACCGCCATCACGGCCGTGCGCCAGTCGCCCCTGGCAGGCTGGCGGAACAGCCTGACGGTCGGATACCAGGGGCTGTCCGTGCGCCCGAGCTGCCAGCGCCAGTCCGGCGTAAACGGCACCAGGATCCACACCGGCTTGCCATTATCGCGCAGACGCAGCCAGGCCCTCCTCCACAAGCCGCATGATCGCCTCTGCCAGCGCCGCGCGCGGGTGGGCGTTCTGCGTGAGGACCAGCGAGCCGATGGTGGCGTGGGTCCTGGCGCCGGCTAGCGCATCACCCTCGCCTTGTGCGAATAGTGGTCGCCCCGGAACAGCAGTTCCGAGGTACAGACCGCGTCGCCGCGGATTTCGATCGGGGTTGCCCGCACGCGTAGCAGCGGGGTCCCGTCCGCGACGCCCAGGCGCCGCGCCACATCGCCAGCGGCAGGAATTGCTGAACTCTCGGTATCGACCTGTGTCAGCCGGTAACCCAGCCGGCTTTCGAGGACCGGCATGACGTCATTGGTTTCAAGGTCTTCCTTTACCAGCGCGCGGATCAGCGCCTCAAACGCTGCCGAACAAGAAGATTGTGCGGACGTTGGGGCTCTCGCCCGAGACCGCGAAGTGGCATCTTCGGGACATTTTCAGGAAGCTGGATGTGACTAGCCGGGATGAGGCGGTCGCCAGGGTTCGGGAACTGGAACTGGAACTGGAACTGGAACTGGATGCCCAGTCTAGCCTGCCGTCACGCCGCCAGCGGTTCAATCTCGCGAGCGATGGCGTCGCCTGCGGCAGCCCAGGCAATACGCAAGTCGTAAGCCGCTTGCAGGTTCGCCCAGAACTCCGGCGTCGTTCCGAAGAACCGCGCCAGGCGCAGCGCGGTATCTGCCGAAATGGCACGGCGGCAGCGCACGATGTCGTTGATGCGCGGTGCCGGTACGTGCAGGGCCATCGCGAGCGCATGCGCGGACATGTTCAAGGGATCGAGAAAGTCCTCGCGCAGGATTTCTCCCGGGTGGATCGGCTCAATCGCTTCGCCGATCGCCACATCCGAGAAATCGACCTTGTTCAGGTCTTCACGTTTGATAGTCATGGTGGCCTCGATGGTCAGTGATAATCGGCAATTTCCACGTCATAGGCATCGCCGTTGTCGAAGTGGAAACAAACTCTCCACTTGTCGTTGATCCGGATGCTCCACTGGCCTTTCCGATCGCCCATGAGGGCTTCAAGCCGATTGGACGGCGGAGCGCGCAGATCTTCAACCGCCACCTCGGCATCCAGCGCCCGGAGCCTGCGTAACCCAGCCCGCTGGATCTCGTGCGGGAGGCTGTTGACGAACTTGCTGGCAAACACAGCCGCGGTCGCTTTGTTCGAGAAGGTTCGAATCATGTTTTTCCATACTATAACGCAATACGTTTAACGTCAAGCGTTAAACAGATTTGCACCAAGCCAGCCCAGGCGGTTCATCGCCCCCACATGAACGGCACTCTGACGCTTCGCGGCTCCCTCCCCGCGGACGACACACGCGGGAATCGTCACAGCATATGAGATCGGGAGTCCCACCGCGTATTCAGTAACCATCTTTGCCGGCGCTGCAAAGAACTGTGACCGACAGCCGCAGGGGGATGTCGTACAGGCCCACCCAAAGGCCATACGACATCCCCCTGCGGGGTTGGTCGCTGTTTCTTTGAGCGGCGATGGCGTTTGCACCCAAAAGCCAACGCCGCTGACAAAAGCACCACTCCCCTCAAAGCCCCCTCTAACTCCCCCAAGCCACCTAACGCGGGTGGTTATCCCAATCCCCCTTCGCAGTACCGTATCACCCATACCAAAACACCCGGCTGACGCGCCAAGAAGCGCATCCAGCTCAGGAGACACTAGCCAACACGGCTGGTGGCGTTCCCGCCGCACCTCCCCTCTCGTAAACCTCCTTGCACCGCCACGATTCGCCTGCTAGAGTCCACAACTAATCACTGCATAGTTAAAGCAAGATCGATCGTGCCGCATGGCAGGCGCAAAGACCAACGACAGGAGACACGATGGTTCCGGCACTATGGTTTGACGGGCGAGCGTTTTCGGCCGACTGGATGAAGGGGAGATCCAGCGCATTCTCGCTGGGCTGCACGATCTGCACTGCAAGGAGGGCGACACCATCGCCGCCATGCTGCGCAACAGTCCGGAGTACGTGGCGCTCGTGCTGGCCTGCCGCCAGGCTGGCCTGTACCTGGCATCGATCAACTGGCACTTCAAGGCGCTCGAAGCCAACCATATCCTGACCGACAGCGGCGCTCGCGCGGTGGTTGTCGACGCGGACTTGCTCGACCAGGTGCGCGAGGGCATCCCCGAAGGCGTCGGCGTCATCCTGGTCTCGCGCGCCTGCGCGCCGGCATGCAGCCCGCAGGCGCATCACTGGGCGGATTTCGGGGCGGGCCTGCCGGCCATGCCGCCGCGCACCGGCACCTCGCATGGCGCGATTACCTATACCTCCGGCACCACCGGCAAGCCCAAGGGCGTGCGCCGCATTCCCGGCGCGCCCGAAGAGCGCGCTGCCATGGAGCGGCGGCTGCAGCGGGTCACCGACATCGTCTACGGCACCGGCACGGACGTCACCGCCTACCTGTCCGCGCCGATCTACCACAGTGCGGCCATGGCCTACCTCTCGCACTTCTGCAACCTGGGCGCAACGCTGGTGCTGGAGCCGCGCTTCGACGCGCAGCGCGCGCTGGAACTGCTCGCGCGCCACAAGGTCACGCACGCCTACCTGGTGCCGACCATGTACCAGCGCCTGCTGGCATTGCCGCCCGAAGCGCGCGCGGGGCATGACCTGTCCGCGCTGCGCCAGGTCGCGTCGACCGGCTCGCCCTGCCCCGTTCCCCTCAAGCAGGCCATGATCGACTGGTTCGGGCCCCTCATCACCGAGGCCTATGGCTCGAGCGAAGCGGGCTACACCACCTTCGCCGATGCCGCGAGCTGGCTGCGCCATCCAGGCTCGGCGGGCAGCCCGCTGCCCGATGCGCAGGTCCGCATCCTGGACGAGGACGGCAATGCGTTGCCGGCGCGGGAGATCGGCCTGATCTATGTGCGCCAGCGCGCCCTGCCCGACTTCACCTACATCAACCGGCCCGAAGCCCGCGCGGCCGTGGAGCGCGACGGGCTGATCACGCTGGGCGACATGGGCTACCTGGATGAAGACGGGTTCCTGCACATCTGCGACCGCAAGGCCGATATGGTCATCTCGGGCGGGGTGAACATTTATCCGGCGGAGATCGAGTCGGTCCTGCAGACCATGCCGGGCATCGCGGACTGCGCGGTCTTCGGCATTCCCGACGCGGAGTTCGGCGAAGGCCTGGCCGCCGCGGTCCAGCTCTGCCCGGGCCACAGCATCGAGGGCGCGCAGGTGCAAGCGTTCCTGCGCGAGCGGATCGCCAACTACAAGGTGCCGCGCATCGTCGAGATCCACGCGTTGCTGCCGCGTGAAGACACCGGCAAGATCTTCAAACGCCGGCTGCGCGAGCCGCACTGGCAGAACCGGGCGCGCGCCATCTGACATCTGCCCTCTGACTTAAGCCGTTCCCACCCGCATCATGACCATAACAAGCAGGTAAGACCAACAGATCGGAGACAGCACCCATGGCCATCGCCTTCCCCACCAACGAGCCCTATTTGTCCGGCTACTTCGCGCCGCTGCACGCCGAGTGCGACGCGCCCAACCTGCCCGTGACGGGTGAAGTGCCGGCTGGGTTGCGCGGCACGTATTACCGCAACGGCCCGAATCCACAGTTCGCGCCGCGCGGCAAATACCATTGGTTCTCGGGCGATGGCATGTTGCACGCATTTCATTTCGACGGCGGCCGCGTGTCCTACCGCAACCGCTGGATCCGCACGCCGAAATGGGTCATGGAGAACGAGAACGGGGAAGGCATGTCGGGCTCGCTGGCAAGCCGGCACCTGACGGACCCGAAACTGCTCGAGCTGAACTCCACCGTGGCCAACACCAATGTGGTCTGGCATGGCGGGCGCCTGTTGGCGCTGGAAGAGGTGCATGCGCCGTTTGAGGTGGATCCGGTGTCGCTGGCGCCGCGCGGCTACCAGACCTTCGACGAGAAGCTGTCCGGGCCCATGACCGCGCATCCCAAGATCGATCCGGTCAATGGCGAGATGGTGTTCTTCGGCTATGCGGCCCGCGGCCCGTTCACGCCGGACCTGATGCTGCACGTGGCCGACAGCGCAGGCAAGCTGCAGCGCTCCGTGCATATCGTCGCGCCCTTCCCGAGCATGGTCCATGACTTCGTGGTGACGCGCACCCACATCTTGTTTCCGATCTTCCCGCTGACCGGGTCGATGGAGCGCGCCACCAGCGGCCAGCCGCCGTATGCGTGGGAGCCGGACAAGGGCACGCACATCGGCATCCTGCCGCGCGACGGCACGGCGGCGGATGTGCGCTGGTTCACCGGCGATCCGTGCTACGTCTTCCATCCGATGAACGCCTTCGACGCGCCGGACGGCAGCATCGTCTGCGACATGATGAAATACGATGTGCCACCGCTCTTCCCCGGGCCGGACGGACGCCAGCTCTCCAACGGCGCGCCCGTGGCCAGCCTGGTCCGCTGGACCTTCGACCTGGCCGGAAAATCCGGCTCATACCGCGAGCAGCCGCTGTGCGATACGCCGGGCGAGTTTCCCCGGCTGGACGAGCGCTTTGCCATGCTGCCCTACCGGCACGGCTATTACTGCAGCGGGGACATCTCCGCCTCCACCAAGGGCGACAGCCTGCGCAGCGGCCTGGCGCATATCGACCTGGCCACCGGGCAGGTCGCGCAATACCAGCCGCCTGCCGGCGACAAGTGCGGAGAGCCCGTGTTTGTCCCGCGCCGGGCCGATGCCGACGAGGGCGATGGCTGGCTACTGTCCGTGATCTGGCGCGCCGCGGAGAACCGCAGCGATATGGCGATCTTCAACGCGCAGGCGCTGGCGGCAGGGCCGGTGGCGCTGGTACACCTGTCGCATCGCGTGCCCGCCGGCTTTCATGGCAACTGGCGCCCCGCCGGCTGAGGCATGATGCCATGCCGCCGGCGCGGATGATGTCCTGGCCGCTATCACGCAGAAGGCTGCGGGCCATCACCTTGGGACCGGAAGTCATCCTCACCGGCTTACGCGGCACGCCTGTTCCAGGTTTCTGCCAGTTCCTGCGTGACTCGCAGGAACTGGTCGATATCTCCCGCCGAATTGCAGTGCAGCGGCGACACCCGCACCGCGCCGTCCAGCCCGAATGAATCCAGCATCCGTTTCGAGTAGAGGCTGGACGCCACCCGCTCGTACACGATCACGCCGCGCTTCTCATATTCCCGCACGGCTTGCGTGTGGCCCAGGTGATCGAAGCCGATGGCCAGGATCAGGTCGCGGCTGGCCAGGGTGTCTCTTGTGGGTGGGGTTTTGATGCTTCTAGCTGCTGATGCAGAATAGCATGAGTGGGCGATGTTTTAGCGCTTCTAGCTGCTGTCGCGGCTGTACGGTGTTGGCCGATTTAGAACGTGTGAGATGTCACTTTTCTTTACTCGTAAAGAAAAGTAACCAAAAGAGCGATCCTTGCAGGAGGCTGGCGTGGCGTCATTGGGAACCCCAATGATTTCGTCGTACGGCCCCGGGTTTTAATTAACTCGTGCCGTTACCGGTTTAAAAGGCCACGATCCTGTTAATGACGCTGGTTTCGTGGTGAGGCCCCCGGTAGCAGCATCCCTGCCCATTCGCCCATCTGCCGGTACCGGATCGGAGCATCACGATATATCACGCCGTGATGGTTTCGTGGTGGGGCGGGCGCGGCGGTGAAATTCTTGGGATTTTCAATCCGGTGCCACCGCGCCCACGACGAAAACGGGACGCCTGCAACTTCGTGGCCGCCCGCGCCGCGAGCGACAGACGGCTTGAAATTCGTGGTGGTGGCTACCGGTGGGGGCCACCACGAAACCCTGGGCATTGGCAGTGTCGTGATGATCTAAACTGGTAACGGCACGAGTCCATTAAAACCCAGGGCCGTACGACGAAACCATTGGGGTTCCCAATGACGCCACGCCAGCCTCCTGCAAGGATCGCTTTCTTTGGTTACTTTTCTTTGAGGGTGGAGACAAAACAAAGAAAGACCTATTCTTCCTAAACTGAACATGGAGATGCAGTCATGGGGAAGATGGGAAGGCCCTTGGCCATAGACGAGGAGCATCACGCGCAGTTGCGGGAACTGGTGAGAAGCCATCCGAACGCGACGATGAGGGAGTTGGCCCAAGGCCTTGCCGAGCAAGGCGGCCCCAAGGTCAGCACAGTCACGCTGGCGGCGGCTCTGCGCCGCGCTGGATTGAAGCGAGTTGCGCAACCCAGCGCTGTACTCTATGCAAAGCCCAGTGAGCCCGCGCATTACGGCTACAACGATTCTCATCGCCTGGAGCCGGCCGATCCTGGCAAGTACACCAGTTGCCTGACCGATGCCGAATGGACGCTGGCGGCCGACCTGTTCGAACAGCCAGAGGGACATCGGGGACGACCTGCGGTGTACGAGAGGCGCCGCATGGTCGATGCGTGCTGCTACGTGCTGCGCACGGGCTGCTCCTGGCGCATGCTGCCGCGCGAGTCCTTTCCACCCTGGCCGGCCGTGCAAAAGGCCTTCCTGCGTTGGAGCGCGCAAGGCAAGTTCGAGCAGTTGCACGAGCGCCTGCGCCAGCAATGGCGCAGGCGCATCCAGCGCGAGGCCCAGCCCACAACCGCCATCATCGATTCACAGTCGACCCGGATCTCGCCGCAGGGGCAGGCCAAGGATACGACGCGGGCAAGAAGGTCAAAGGGCGCAAGCGACATATCGTGGTGGACACACTGGGGCTGTTGTTGGCGGTATGCATTACCAGCGCTAGCGTGCAAGATCGCGACGCGGCGCCAACGGTGGTGGCTCAAGCTTGCGCCAAGGCCGGCACGTTGCAGCGGCTGTTTGCCGACTCGGCGTATGCCGGGCGCTGTGCCGCCGCCCTCGAGCAAGCTCACGGCCTGAACGTGCACATCGTGCGTCGCCCGCCCAAGGCTGGGCATTGGCACGATGCACAGCAGTCCCTGTGGCCGCTGGATCAAACGTTCCCCCCTTGCCCATGCGCTGGGTGGTGGAGCGCACCCATGCCTGGAACGAGCGCTCGCGCCGCCTGATCATGCATCACGATCGCAGCATCGCCAGCGCAACCTCCTGGGTCTGGCTATCTCAGGCACGTTTGCTCGTACGCCGATTGACCAATGCCTGAATTTGTCCTCACCCTCTTTACGAGTAAAGAAAAGTGACATCTCACACGTTCTAAAACGGCAACACCGTACAGCCGCGACAGCAGCTAGAAGCATGAAAACCCCGCCCACAAGAGACACCCCCGCGTCAGCGGGCCACTAAACCAAACCAAAAATGCAACCGCATTCCCTAACACTGCTTCCGCCGATTCAATCCTCACCAACCTCGGCAGACTTTTGTGAGCGAATCCCCGGAACGGGACACTAACGCGCCGTTGTCGATCCACGCAACGCCGCCAGGCAGAACCGCACGACGATGTCGGCCAGCTGCTCGGCCGTGGGCTGCTGCGTGGAGGCGATCGGCACGCGGCGGCGGTCGATGGTCAGCGTGGCCAGGCCGTGGGTGGCGGCCCACACGGAGAACGCCAGCTGCTCCTCGCTGAGCGCGCCGACGCTTGGGCCTTGCAGTACGGGCCCGATGGCGCTGCGCAGCACCTGGAACGATGCTGCGCCCGCCTCCATCAGCTCGGGATACGCTTCCCGGTCCGCGATCTCCGGCCCGAACATCAGGTGGAACCGCGCCGGATGGGCCTGCGCAAACTCCACATAGCCGAGCATGACTGCCCGCAGCCGGCCAGCGGCGTCGGCGGGATCGGTCTTTTCCACGCGCTGGCGGCGATACGCCACCAGGTCGCGAAACGCCTGGGCCGCGATGGCGGCCAGCAGCCCGTTCCGGTCCCCGAAGTGATACGCCGGCGCGCCCGCCGAGACGCCAGCCAGCTTGGCGGCCGTGCGCATGCTCATGCCGGCGATTCCCTCGGTATCGAGCAGGTGGGTGCCCCATGCGATCAGCGAAGCGCGCAGGTCGCCGTGGTGCCATTGCCCTTCCGGCTTGATGCTTCCGCCTTGGGACTGGCCACGCTTTACCGGGGCGTTGCTGCGTGTTGTTGCTGGCTTCTTCATGGGGGCGGAGTTTATCAAATGCCTGCGCCGCGGCATGGCCGCGGCAGGAATGCCCACGGTTTTCTCAATAATTAGACAATTGTGTCGTCAGGTCCGCTACGGACGGCCGACAGGCACCTTCCGGCTTCGATCGGGGGTTACCCTAGCCCCTCAAAATCCCTTGCAAACGCGATTTCCCACGCGTAGTCTAAAAAAAGACGATACCCGCATGGCAAAGGCGATTTGCAGGTTATTACTCGCAGCCAGACCCATCCGGCTATTTTTTGCCCATCCAGTCTATAAATTGAGACAACAGTCAGGTTGCCGATGCCGTCCCGTAACCCGGGCCAGCTGACAGCACCGGTAATCCGCATAGCAAGTGAATCAAAAGGCGCTACCCGTCGACGACCAAGCCCGCCCGACCAGCGCACATGCTCAACAAAGGCACAGAGGAAGGAACGCCCCATGGAAGCCAACGCCCGCGTATCGGTCCCCACATCCGACGCCCCACCCCTACAACCCGACAGGACCTCGCCCTACGCCTGGAAGGCGCTGGCCGGCTCAGCCATCGGTTACGCGATGGACGGGTTCGACCTGCTCATCCTCGGTTTCATGCTGCCGGCCATCAGCGTGGCTCTCGCCCTGAGCACCGGCCAGTCCGGCGCGCTGGTGACGTGGACGCTGATCGGGGCAGTTGCCGGCGGCATTGTCTTCGGCGCGTTGAGCGACCGTTACGGGCGGGTGCGGGTGCTCACCTGGACCATCGTGCTGTTTGCGGTCTTCACCGGCCTGTGCGCGTTCGCGCAGGGGTTCTGGGATTTGCTGGCCTACCGCACCATCGCCGGCATCGGCCTGGGCGGCGAGTTCGGCATCGGCATGGCGCTGGCCGCGGAGGCCTGGCCCGCCAGCAAACGCGCGCGGGTGTCTTCGTACGTGGCGCTCGGCTGGCAAAGCGGCGTGCTGCTGGCGTCTTTGCTGACGCCGCTGCTGCTGCCGCATATCGGCTGGCGCGGCATGTTCCTGCTGGGCGTGGTGCCGGCGCTGGTGGCCTGGTTCGTGCGCAACAAACTGCATGAGCCGGAAGTGTTCGTGCGCCATGCCGAAACCCAGGACAAGAAGAAAGCGAATGCGTTCAAGCTGCTGGTTGCCGATGGCCGCACCACGCGGACCAGCCTCGGCATCGTGATCCTGTGCTCGGTCCAGAACTTTGGCTACTACGGCATCATGATCTGGCTGCCCACCTATCTGTCCAAAGCCCTGGGTTTCTCACTGACCAAGTCCGCCATGTGGACCTCGGTCACCATCGTCGGGATGATGATCGGCGTCTATGTCTTCGGCCAGTTGGCCGACCGCATCGGCCGCAAGCCCAGCTTCCTGATCTTCCAGGCCGGCGCGGTGGCGATGGTGATTGCGTATTCGCGGATGTCGGACCCCGTCACCATGCTCTGGGCCGGCGCGGTCATGGGCATGTTCGTCAACGGCATGATCGGCGGCTACGGCGCGCTGATCTCGGAAGCCTATCCCACGGCGGCGCGCGCTACCGCGCAGAACGTCCTGTTCAACATCGGGCGTGGCGTGGGCGGCTTCGGGCCCATCGTGGTCGGCGCGCTGGCCGCCAGCTACTCCTTCCAGGTGGCCATTGCCCTGCTGGCCAGCATCTACGTGCTGGACATGATCGCCACGATCTTCCTCATCCCCGAGCTCAAGGGCGTCGAGCTGGAATAAGCGCCCCGCATTGCATCGCCCCGCCTCGCCTCGCATTTATCAGGAGTCATCATGTCTGCAACCTTGTGCGGCCCGGACGGCGCCGCCACGGTGGCGTCCCATCGCTGCCGCGTAGTCGAACATTCGTGGGTCAACCGGCGCTACAGGCACATCCGCCTGGAAGCGGATGCGCCGATTGCCCGCATCACGAAGCCCGGGCAGTTCTACCAGCTCCGCTGCCCCGCCACCGAAACGGAACAGCCGTTCCTGCTGCGCCCCATGAGCGTCTATGGCGCGGGGCCGGAAGATGGCCGCATCGAGTTCCTCTACAACGTGACCGGCGTCGGCACGCGGGCCATGGCCAGCCTGCCTGTCGATGGCCACATGGAAATCGTGGGCCCGCTGGGCAACACCTTTACCTTCAGGCCGGATTTCAAGCGGATCCTGGTGGTGGCGCGCGGCGTGGGCCTGGCCACCATGGCACCGCTGATCCAGCAGGCAGCCGATGCCGGCGTGGCCATCACCGCGGTGATGTCGGCCCGCACCCGCGAGGACCTGATGGAGCAGGAGTTCCTGCGCGGGGCCAACGCGCAAGTGCATAGCGTGTTCGATGCCGATGGCTCCTCATCCGTGGACGCCGTGGAAGTGCTGATGCGCAGCCTGATCGGGCAGCAGCGGCCGGATGCGGTCTACACCTGTGGCTCGCACCGCCTGCTGATGCTGCTGCAGCGCGTGCTGGCCGATTATCCCGAGGTGGTGGGCGAAGTCGCCATGGAGCAGCGCATGGCCTGCGGCATGGGCGTGTGCCTGTCTTGCGTGCGGCTGTTCGATTGCGACGGCGACAAGCAATTCCTGCGGGTCTGCCGGGAAGGCCCCGTGTTTTCCATTCGCGAAGTGGTCGGGGAGGTGGAGTTTGGCTGATCTATCCGTTCGGGTTGGCGACTTGACGCTGCGCAACCCAGTCATGCCCGCCTCCGGCTGCTTCGCCATCGAGTATCGCGAAGCGCTGGACCTCAACCGGCTTGGCGCGCTGGTGATCAAGAGCGTCTCCCCCAGGTCCCGGGCCGGCAACCCCACGCCGCGGGTAGCCGAGACCTATAGCGGCATGCTCAATTCCATCGGCATCCCGAGCAAGGGGCTCGACTACTACCGCGAATGCGTGCTGCCGCCGTACACCCGCTACGACACGCCCGTGGTGGTCTCGATCTCCGCCGATACCGCGCAGGAGTTCGCCCTGGCGTGCGAGCAGATGTCCCTGCCCGAGGTTGCCGCGATCGAGGCCAATATCTCCTGCCCCAACCTGGAAGCCGACGGCATGGCCTTTGCCATGCTGCCCGAGACCACCTACAAGGCGGTCAGCGCCATCCGCCGGCGTACGCGCCACCCCTTCTGGGTCAAGCTCACGCCCAACGCCAGCAACATTGCGGCGGTGGCGCGCGCGGCGGAAGACGCGGGCGCGGACGCCATCGTCATGGGCAACACCGTGCTGGGCATGGCCATCGATGTGCGCACCCGCAAGCCCAAGCTGGGCAATGTCATGGGCGGCCTGTCCGGCCCGGCCATCAAGCCGATTGCCCTGCGGCTGGTGCACCAGTGCTATCGCGCCGTGCGCATTCCCATCATCGGCTGCGGCGGGATCCAGAACGCCGAGGATGCCGTCGAGTTCATGCTCGCCGGCGCCGCCGCGGTCCAGGTTGGCACGGCGTCCTTCCGCGATCCCGGCGTCATGCAGAAGATCATCGACGGGCTGCAGGACTATTGCCAGGAGACCGGCACCGAAGCGCTGCGCGAGCTGGTGGGCCAGGTCCGGCTCGACCCGCACTTAAGCGACCGCTGGCTGCGCTTTGCGCAGCAATCCGGCTGAGCGCCACACGCAAAGCCGCTCGCGCCGGCGCCTGCCGCCGGCGCGTCACTGCAACGATCAACAAACGTGTCATGGAAATTCTGGAACTCAAGCCGGTCGCCGAGCAGCTCTTCAAGGACATACGCGAACTGTCGTCAGATGGCGTTGGCGTGACCCGCGCCAGCTACGGCGCCGGCGAGACGGCCGCGGCCGGCTACCTGCGGGACTTCGCGCTGGGCAACGGCCTTGAAGCGCAGGCCGACCGCGCCGCCAACTTCGTCTTCCGCCTGCCGCAAGCCGACGCTGGCGCGCCGGCCACGTGGGTGGGCTCCCACCTGGACTCCGTCCCGCAAGGCGGCAACTTCGACGGCCTGGCGGGGATCGTCGCCGGCCTGCTGTGCCAGCTCCGGCAACAGCGCAGCGGCCAGCGCTCGCGCGTGCCGCTGCAGGTGGTCGGCTTCCGGGGCGAGGAAAGCGCCTGGTTCGGCAAGGCGTACATGGGCTCGGGCGCCCTGATGGGCAAGCTCTCGGCTGACGACCTGGCACTGCCGCATCGGCATACCGGCGAATCGCTGGCGGCCTGCATGGCGGCAGCCGGCGCCGATGTCGAGGCGATCCGCGCGCAGGCGCTGCTGCTCGACAAGGCGCAGGTGCACGCTTACCTGGAGTTGCATATAGAGCAAGGCCCGGTGATGGTCGCGCGCGGCTTGCCGGTCGCGGTGGTGCCCGGCATCCGCGGCAATGTGCGCCACAACCGGATCCGCTGCATCGGCGAGGCCGGCCACTCCGGCGCGGTGCCAAGGTGGCTGCGCAAGGACGCCATGTTTGCCGTGGCCGACCTGATCACGCGGCTGGATGAGCACTGGCGCGTGCTGCTGGAGCGCGGCATCGATCTGGTCGTCACCACCGGCGTGGTCAGCACCAGCCCGGAGGAACACTCGATCTCGCGCATCCCCGGCATGGTGAACTTCAGCTTCGAGGCGCGCAGCAAGAGCGTGGAGACGCTGGAAGGCTTCTATCAGCTGCTGCGCACGGAATGCAAGGCGATCTCCCGCGACCGCGGCGTGCGGTTCGAGTTCGACCGTCGCATCGAGTCGGCCCCGGCCACCATGGACGGCAGGCTCTGCGAGCTGCTGGCGCAGGCATGCCGGCAACGGGACCTCCCGGTTGAGCAGGTACCGAGCGGCGCCGGCCACGATGCATCGCTGTTTGCCAACGCCGGCATCCCCACCGGCATGCTGTTCGTGCGCAACGAGCACGGCTCGCACAACCCGGATGAAGCGATGGACATCGACGATTTCCTGCTTGGCGTGCAGGTGCTGGACGACACCATCGCCAGCCTCTGAGCCGCGCCGACAGGAGACACCACCATGACGCAAAGCCTCACCCTGCCCCGGCCGGACGACTGGCACCTGCACCTGCGCGACGGCGATACGCTGCGCGCCGTCCTGCCCCACACGGCGCGGCAGTTTGCGCGCGCCATCGTCATGCCGAATCTCAAGCCGCCCGTCACCACCGTCGACGCGGCGCACGCCTACCGGGAGCGGATACTCGCGGCGCTGCCGCCAGGTGCGCGCTTTGTCCCGCTGATGGCCTGCTACCTCTGCGATGCAACGCCGCCCGACGAAGTGCGGCGCGGGTTCAGCGAGGGGTGTTCACGGCCGTGAAGCTCTACCCGGCCGGCGCCACCACGCATTCCGAGTACGGCGTGACCGCGCCCGACAAGGTGGCCGCCGTGCTCGAAGCCATGCAGGAAATCGGCATGCCGCTGCTGATCCACGGCGAGAGCACCGATCCGGCCGTGGACGTCTTCGATCGCGAAGCCACGTTCATCGAGCAGACGCTCAAGCCGCTGCTGGCACGCTTCCCACGGCTCAAGGTGGTGCTGGAGCACATCACCACCGAGCAGGCGGCGGACTTTGTCGGCCGGGACACCAGCGGCCGTCTTGCCGCCACGATCACGCCGCAGCATCTGATGTTCAACCGCAATGCCATGTTCACCGGCGGCATCCGGCCGCATTTCTACTGCCTGCCCGTGCTCAAGCGCGAGCGGCACCGGCTGGCATTGCGCCGCGCCGCCACCTCCGGCTCGCCCGCGTTTTTCCTGGGCACGGACTCCGCGCCGCACGATCGCACGGCCAAGGAAGCGGCCTGCGGCTGCGCCGGCATCTTCAGCGCGCCAAACGCGCTCGAGGCCTATCTCACGGTCTTTGACGAAGAAGGCGCGCTGGACCGGTTTGCTGCCTTCGCCAGCGAGAACGGCAGCCGCTTCTATGGCCTGCCGCTGAACGAGGGCACGGTCACGCTGCGGCGGGAACGCCACCGCGTGGCCGAATCGATCCCGCTGCCGGACGGCAAGGCAATCCACCCCTTCCTTGCGGGCGAAGAACTTGGCTGGAAGCTGGCTTGAGCCGGCGCATGGCCCCCTCGCCGCGCTGCTGATACGCGTCGTGGCGAAGCACAAGCACAAGCACAAGCACAAGCACAAGCACAAGCACTGGAGCACTGTATGTCTCAACTACGCACTCAACTGGACCTGTCGTCGTTGGTGGGCCAGGCCCTGCTGGATGCCGGCTGCGTGAAGTTCCGCACGGACGAGCCGTTCCGGCTGCCCTCCGGCTGGGCCAGCCCGGTCTATATCGACTGCCGCCGGCTGATCTCGTTTGCACTGCTGCGCAAGGCGCTGATCCAGCGCGGCCTGGCGCTGCTACAAGACCAGGACCGGATCGACGGCATCGATGCCGTGGTAGGCGCCGAATCGAGCGGCATCGCGTTTGGCGCGTGGATGGCCGACGCCCTGGCGCTCCCGCTGCTCTATGTGCGCAAGGAGGCCAAGGGCTGGGCCCGGCCGCGCAGATCGAAGGCGTCGTCAACGCCGGCGACCGCGTCCTGCTGGTGGACGACATGATGGCCGCTGCGCGCTCCAAGCGGATCTTCTGCGAGGCGCTGGCTGCGGCCGGCGCGGTGGTGACGGACATCTTCGTGGTGTTCGACTACGGCACGTTCCCCACCGAAAGCGTGCTCGCCCCTGGCAGGCCAAGGTGCATGCCCTCGCGAACTGGCAGGACATCCTGCAAGCTGCGCGTGCCTCCGGCGGCGTGGACAGCCGCAGCCTGGACGAACTGCAGCGCTTCCTGGAAGACCCGGCCAGATGGTCGCGAGACCACGGCGGCATCGGGGCCAGCGGGACGCAACGCTAACAAAAACCACAACGACTGAGAGGAGATCACGATGCAGCAAACAACCAAAGCCACGCTTGCGCTGGCGTTCCTGGGCGCAGCCTGCGCCAGCGGCGCCGCGCTGGCGCAATCCAGCGTCACGCTCTACGGGCAGGTCGACTCGTTTGTCGGCAGCACGCGCGCGGCGGGCGGCGACCGCGCCTACGTGGTGGGCGCCGGCGGCATGCAGACGTCGTACTGGGGCATCAAGGGCACCGAGGACCTGGGCAACGGGCTGAAGGCAATCTTCGACCTCAACGGGTTCCTGCGCGCCGACGTGGGCAAATCGGGGCGCTCCGATACCGATGGCATGTTCACGCGCAACGCCTTCGTCGGCCTGCAGAGCAACGCTTACGGCACCGTCAAGCTGGGGCGCAACACCACGCCCTACTTCCTCTCCACGATCCTGTTCAACCCGCTGGTGGACTCCTACAACTTCGGGCCGTCCATCTACCACACGTACAAGACCGCAACGAGCGGCGCGGTCTACGACCCGGGCATCATCGGCGACTCGGGCTGGAGCAACTCCGTGGTCTACTCCACGCCAACGCTCGGCGGGCTGACCGTGAACCTGATCTACGCCTTCGGCGAGCAGCCCGGCAGCAACGGCCAGAACAAATGGGGCGGCAACCTCACCTACTTCAATGGCCCCTTCGGCGCCACCGTGGCCTTCCAGCAGGCCAGGTTCAATGCCACTCCGGGTGACGTGACGTCACCCGCGGCGCTCGCCGGCTTCAACAAGCAGAACGCCGTCCAGGGCGGCATCAGCTATGACTTCAAGGTGGTCAAGCTGTTCGCCCAGGCCCAGTACATCAAGTCGGATATCAGCAGCGCCGCCGGCGACATCAAGCACAGGAACGGGCAGGTGGGTGCATCGGTGCCGGTTGGCGCGGGCAATGTGCTGGTCTCGTACGCCTATGACAAGACTAGCAACAACGTCGGGGATTTCCGCCGCAACACCGCCGCGCTGGCCTACGACTACAACCTGTCCAAGCGCACGGACGTGTACGCGGCGTACTTCTACGACAAGCTGACCGCGCAGTCGCATGCCGACACGTACGGCGTGGGCGTGCGCCATCGCTTCTGATCCCCGGCGAGGCAACGGTGCAGCGGATCGACCATAATGTCGGTCGATCCCACACACCCAGCCCCCGCTGCACAACGTGCCAGACGCCGATAGTCCCGCTCCACCCGCTCCACCCGCTTCACCTGCCAGCAGCAGCGCTTCCAGCACATCGCCGGCCCTCCCCACTTCCGGCTGGCATCGCCGCGTGCTGGCGCTGGCATTCCCGATCATCCTCGCCAACCTGACCCAGCCGATCCTTGGCGCGGTCGATACCGCCGTGGCCGGCCACCTGCCGGATCCGGCCTACCTGGGCGGTGTGGCCGCCGGCGGCCTGTTCTTCAGCTTTGTGTTCTGGGGCTTCGGCTTCCTGCGCATGGGTACCACCGGCCTCGTCGCGCAAGCGTACGGCGCCCGGGACGGTGCGTCGTTGCGCGCCACGCTGGTACGCGCCCTGCTGCTGGCCACCGTCATTGGGCTCGGCGTGCTGGCCGTGCAGATGCCGCTGATCCACGGCGCGCTGGGCCTGATCGGCGGCAGCGACACGCTCCAGCACCACGCGCGCGTCTACAGCCATGCGCGGATCTGGGCGGCGCCTTTGCCTTGTGCAACTACGTGGTGCTGGGCTACCTGCTGGGCTGCCAGCACGTGCGGCTTGGCCTGCTCACCCAGTTGTTCATCAACGCGGTGAACATTGGCGCGGTGCTGCTCTATGTCTACGTGTTCGACTGGGGCATCGCGGGGATCGGCGCCGCTACCGCCACCGCCGATGCGTGCGGCTTCGTGCTGGGCGCCGCCCTGCTTTGGCGGCTGCGCCCCCACGGGCTGCCTCCCTGCGCTGGGCGGTGGTTGCCGACGCGCACGAACTCAAGCGGCTGGTCGCGCTCCACCGCGATATCTTCATCCGCACGCTGTGCCTGGTGGCCAGCTTCGGCTGGTTCGCCCATGCGGGCGCCAAGCAGGGTGACGTGATCCTGGCGGCCAACGCGCTGCTGCTCAACTTCCAGACCTTCATGGCCTACGCGCTCGATGGCTTCGCGCATGCGGCCGAGGCGCTGGTGGGCGCCGCCATCGGCACCCGGGACCGGCATGCATTCCGTCGCGCGGTCCGGGTCACGATGATCTGGGCGGCGGTGGGCGCACTGTGCTTTTCCCTGGTGTATGCCAGCGCAGGCGAATGGATCATCGCCTGCCTGACCGACCAGCGGGCCGTCCACGACGCGGCCGTGCGCTACCTGCCGTGGGCCGTTGCGCTGCCGCTGGTCTCCGTGTGGGGCTTCCTGCTGGATGGCGTGTTTATCGGCGCCACCCGCACGCGCGAACTGATGCATTCGATGGCCTTGTCGTTCGCGGCGTTCATGGCGGCGGCGCTCGCGCTGGCCGGCCCGTTCGGCAACGATGGCCTATGGGCGGCGCTGCTGCTGTTCATGGCCGCGCGCGGCATCACGCTGGCGCGGGTGCTGCCGCACATCGAGGCCAGCCGCTTGGCCTGACGCCCGTCAGAACAAGGCTTTCTGCCCAGTCACCAGCGTCTCGAACGCATCGTCCAGGAAGGGCAGGATGGCGTCGGCCACCGGCTGCAGCTGGCGCGTGAGATAGTGGTCATAGTCGATGGGCGAGCGCCGGGTTTCCAGCGGCTCCGGGCCAGCCACGGTCATCACATAGCTGATCCAGCCGCCGTTCTGGTACTGCAGCGGACGGCCTTCCTTGCGGTTGAACTCATCGGCAATGCGTGCCGCGCGCACGTGCGGCGGCACGTTGCGCTGATAGTCTTCGAGTGTCCGGCGCAGGCGTTTGCGGTAGACCAGCTGCGCGTCGAACTCACCGTTCATGGTGCGGCGGACATAGTCCTGCACGTACTCCCGGTACGGCTGCTTCTTGAACACGCGCTGGTAGAGCTCCTGCTGGAACTGCTGGGCGAGCGGTGTCCAGTCGGTGCGCACCGTTTCCAGGCCCTTGTAGACCATCTCCTCGCTGCCATCCGCCTTGGCGACCAGCCCCGCGTAGCGCTTCTTGCTGCCCTGCTCGGCGCCGCGCACGGTGGGCATCAGGAAGCGGCGGTAGTGGGTCTCGTACTGCAGCTCCAGCGCGCTCTCCAGCCCGTACTGCTGCTGCAGATGCTGCTGCCACCACTGGTTCACGTGCTGGACGAGCGCGCGGCCGATCCTGTCGGCGTCCGCTTCGGCGTGCGGCCGCTTCAGCCAGACGAAAGTGGAGTCGGTATCGCCATAGATGACCTGGTAGCCCTGCGCCTCGATCAGCTCGCGCGTGCGGTGCATGATCTCGTGGCCGCGCATGGTGATCGACGACGCCAGGCGGGGGTCGAAAAAGCGGCAGACGCTGGACCCGAGCACGCCATAGAACGCATTCATGATGATCTTCAGGGCCTGCGACAAGGGCTTGTTCCCCTCGCGCTTGGCGGCTTCCCGGCCTTGCCAGATCTGCTCGACGATGGCCGGCAGGCAATGCCGGGTGCGCGAGAAGCGCGCGCCGCGAAAACCCGGCACCGAGCTCTCGTCGGACGGATCCCGCAGTCCCTCCACCAGCCCGAGCGGATCGATCAGGAAGGTACGGATGATGGATGGGTACAGGCTCTTGTAGTCCAGCACCAGCACCGAATCGTACAGCCCGGGCTGCGAATCCATGACAAAGCCACCCGGGCTGGCCCCCTCCGGCACCTCGCCCAGGTTCGGCGCCACGTAGCCCTGCCGATGCATCAACGGCATGTACAGGTGCGAAAACGCAGCCACGCTGCCGCCGCTGCGGTCCGCTGGCAAGCCCGTGACGGCGGCCCGCTCCAGCAGGAAGGTCAGCAACTCGGTCTTGGCAAAGATCCGGGTGACCAGTTCGCAGTCCTTGAGGTTATAGCGGGCCAGGGCCGGTTTATCCTCCGCGAAGCGGCGGTCGATCTCCGCCATCCGCTGATACGGGTTGTCGATGGACTTGCCCTCGCCGAGCAGGGCCTGCGCCACGCTCTCCAGGCTGAAGGACGGGAAATTCCAGGTAGCGGACCGCAGCGCCTCGATCCCGTCGATGATCAGGCGGCCGGCGGCGGAGGCAAAGAAATGGTTCTCCTTGAAGCCGTGCTCGCGCCACTCCAGCACATTGCCGCCCCGGCCGAATAGCAGCGGGACCTGATAGCGATCCGCGTGCTTCTGCAGCACGCGCAGATCGAACTGCACCACGTTCCAGCCGATGATGGCATCGGGATCGTGCTGCGCCAGCCATTGGTTCAGCTTTTGCAGCATCAGCGGGTGGCTGGCGCAGTACTCCAGGTCGAAGTCGAGCGGGCTGTCGTCGCCATTCGGCGGGCCGAGCATATACACCTGGCGCTGGCCGCAGCCTTCCAGCGCGATGGAGTACAGGTCGCCGTGGGCGGTGGTCTCGATATCCAGCGAGACCAGTTTCAGCCGCGGCCGATACGCTGGGCCCGGCTTCATCTGGCAGTTGAGGAGGGGACCCTTTTCGTCAGCCGCGTTGGGCTCGCCGGCAAACCAGACAGGGGCGGTGATGAAGCGCTCCATCAGGTAGCGTTCAGGCGGGCGGATGTCGGCCTCATAGACGCTGACGCCGGCTTCCTTCAGCAGCTTTTCCAGCTTGGAGAGTTGGCGATAGTGCTGGCAGTAGAGGCCCAGCACCGGGCGGCGATGGAAATCGGCCAAGGGAGTTCGCGCAACTCCACATTGCGCTCGCCGCGCAAGACCGCCTCGGCGGCTTCGCGCTGCTCGGACGGGATGAAGGCCACGGAGGGCTGATGCGCCAGGCGCAGGTGCTGCGGGCCGCTGTCGGTTGCCAGCCAGAACTCGACCTCCGTGCCGGCAGCCGTATCCCGCCAGTGTCGAGTCAGAAGAAAACCCTGTTGTCGTTGAGCCACCTGCCGCCTTTGAAAACCCACCTTAGCCGGCTATTTTACTGGTCCTTGGCCAATCAAGCCCCGCTCAGGCCGGTTTGCGCGTTACACAAACTTGCCCGTGATGCCGCCATCCACCACCAGTTCGGTGCCGGTAACATAGGCCGCCGCGTCCGACGCCAGGAACGCGCAGGCGTGCGCCACATCCCACGCGCTGCCCATGCGGCCCATGGGGACTTGCGCGGCGCGTGCCTGCCGCGCCTCGTCCAGGCTGGTGCCGGAGAACGCCACCGTGGTGGCGATGCGCGGCGTGTCGATCAGCCCCGGCACCACGGTGTTGGCGCGCACGCCATGCGGCGCGTATTGCTGCGCCAGCATGCGCGTGAAGTGCGCCACGGCGGCCTTGGTCACGCTGTAGGCCAGGTGCGGGTATCCCACGTAGCGCATGCCGGCCACCGACGAGATGGCGATGATGGCACCGCGCCCGCGCGCCACCATGTCGGGCAGCACCTGCTGGCTGGCCAGCAGCAGGCTGCGCACGTTGACGGCGTGGATGCGGTCCAGGTCGTCCGCGGTGGTCTCCATCGGGCCGCCGGTCTTGCCGATGCCTACGTTGTGATGCAGCACGTCCACCATGCCGAAGCGCTCGCGCGCCGCGGCAAAGAGCCGCACCACATCGGCCTCCACCGACACGTCGCCCGTGAAGGTCTCGGCGATGCCGCCTTCGGCCCGGATCAGCGCCGTGGTTTCCTGCGCCGATGCCGCGTCCCGATCCACCACGCAGACCTGCGCGCCCAGGCGCGCGTAGGTCACGCTAGCCGCGCGGCCGATGCTCCAGCCCGGGCCCGCCGAGCCCGCGCCGGCGACAAAAACCGTGCGGCCCGAAAGATCGAGTGGCAGCGCGGGCGGGCGTACAGCGCTCGCCGTGCTTTCGCCCACGTTGGATGTGTTCGATGTGTCCGTCATTTCACGCACCCTCCCCTTGCTGATGTCCACCCTCTCCCACATACGGAATCGCGTGCTCGACGGTGTCCCAGATAAAGCGGCCGGAGGGGCTTTGCTGCTCTTCGACGATGTGCGCCACCAGCCCGGCCGCGCGCGAAATCACGGCAAAGCCGCGCATCACGGCCGTGGGCACGCCCAGCTCGCCCAGCAAGGCGGCCACGGCACCGGTAGCGTTGATGGTGATGGGCCGGCCGGCCACGGCATCCACCGCCCTGGACAGGCGCTCCAGCGCGCGGATCTTGTCGCCGGCCAGGTCGGGCTCGGCGCGCCCCATTTCCAGCAGCTTGCAGGCGCGCGGGTCCACCGGCTTATGCAGGTGGTGGCCAAAGCCGGGTACATGGCTCTTGATGGATTTGTAGTGGCGCGCGATCTCCATGGCCTCGGCATCGGGATCGGCGGCGGCGCCGATGCGGTCGAGCAGTTGCGCGCAGTTTTCCATGGTGCCCACGAAGGCGCTGCCAACCGCCAGCAGGCCTGCGGAGACGGCGCCCTGCAGGTTCTCGGGCGCGCTCATGTAGATCAGCCGCGTGGCGATGGCGCTGGGCGTGAGGCCGTGCTCCATCAGCACGATCAGCACCACGTCGGTGATGCGCAGGTCCACCGGGCGCGGCTCGCGGCCCAGGATCTGCATGAGCATGACCTCGGTGAAGGTCTTCTTGCCCATCAGGTCCTTGACCAGGTCCGCGTCGCGGTAATGCAGGCTGGTGAGGGTATGGGTGCAAAGGCGGGTAACAGGCTTGGAGGCAACAGGCTTGGAGGCAACAGGCTTGGAGGCAGCGGAGGAGGTCATGATTGGGTCCCGGTGGATTTGTTGGCGGTGTGGTGGGCGTCAGGGGCGATGGCGCGGTCGCGCACGGCGGTCTTGAGCACCTTGCCCACGGCGGAGCGCGGCAGGCTGGCGTGGAAGTGGATGCGCTTGGGCGTTTGCACGGGGCCCAGGCGCTCACGCACAAAGGCGATCAGCTCCCCTTCGGTGGCATGCTGGCCGGGGCGCAGCTGCACGGCGGCCTGGACCGCTTCGCCCCATTTCTCGTCGGGCACGCCGAACACCGTGCATTCGTGCACCGCCGGATGCTGGCCCAGCGCGTTCTCGACATCCACCGGATAGACGTTGAAGCCGCCGGTGATGACCATGTCCTTGAGCCGGTCCTTGAGGTACAGGTAGCCGCGCTCATCGATCAGGCCACGGTCGCCCGTGTGCAGCCAGCCGTCGACCAGCGTCTCGGCGGTCTTCTCCGGCAGGCGCCAGTAGCCGCTCATCACCAGGTCGCCGCGCGCGACCACCTCGCCAACCTCGCCCGGGGCAGCAGGCGGCCGTCGGGGGCCATGATGGCCACGTCGCTGAACCAGGTGGGCAGGCCAACGGCGGCCCAGTTGCGCTCGTCCTCGAAATCCGCGGGGCGCATCACGGTCAGGCTTTGCGGTGCCTCGGTCTGCCCGTAGGTGGTGCCCAGCACGGGGCCGAAGAACGCGCGCACCTCGCGGATCTTCTCGGGCGGCATCGGGGCGCCGCCGTAGATCAGGCGGCGCAGGTGCGGGAAATCCGCGCGCGAGGCGCCGGGCAGCGCCATCAGCATGTAGACCAGCGTGGGCGGCATGAAACACACGGTGCCGCCGCGCTCGCGCAACGCCGCGCGCACGGCCTCGGCGCCGGCCTCGGCCAGCACCACGTGGCAGCCGCCCTGCGCCAGGATGGGCAGCAGGTAGGTCGACGTGCCATGCGTGATCGGCGCGGCTACGATATAGCGCTCGTGCTCGTCGAAGCCCCAGGCGTGGATCTGGTTGGAAACGTTGGTCATCCAGGCGCGGTATGGCTGCATCACGCCCTTGGGCGCGCCGGTGGTGCCGCCGGTGAACTTGATCGCCTGCGTGGCATGCTCCGGCAGCGCAAAGGCCGGGCGCGCTGCGCCGGCATGCTGCGCGATCAGCGCCGCCACCGACATCTCCCCGGGCGGCGGCAAGCCGCTGTAGATGCGCGCCCCGGAGGCGCCTTCCAGCAAGTCGGCGCAGGCCACATCGAGCACCAGGATGGACGGCTCCATAGCGTCGATGATGCGGCGGATTTCCGGCCGGGTGCTTTTGGATTCAGCGGCACCCAGACCTTGCCGCAGGCCAGCACCGCCAGGAGCGCGACGATGTGCTCGGCACTGTTCCTGGCGCAAATGCCGACGCGGCTCTGCAGGGTGTTGTCGAGCGCATTGAGCGCCGTGGCCAGCGCGGCCACCTGGCTGGCCAGCTCGTCGTAGCGGATGGCGCCTTCGGGGGCATCGATGGCGATGTTGCCGGGCCAGCGCGCCGCCGCGCGCCAGAAGAAGTCGATCGGGTACATAGTGGGCAACGCTCCTTGTCTCTTGTTCCTGATTCCTTACTCGGCCTTGGCGCCGGACTGTTTCACCACGTCGTGCCAGCGCTTGGTTTCCGCCGCGATCAGGCGGCGCAATGGCTCCGGCGTGCCGGGCTCGGGGGTGGCCGCCAGGTCCTGCAGGCGCTGGCGCACGTCAGGTGCGGCCAGCACCCTGTTGAGGGCGGCGTTCAGGCGGTCGATCACCGGGCGCGGCGTGCCGGCGGGCGCGGCCAGGCTGAACCACGATTGCACGTCAAAGCCGGGAAAGCCCGACTCGGCAACGGTCGGCACCTCCGGCAGCAACGGCGAGCGCTGGGCGCTGGTGATGGCGATGGCGCGCAGCCGCCCCGCCTTCACGTGCGGCAGCGCCGACGGCGTGTTGTCGAACATCGATTGCACCTGCCCGCCCAGCAGGTCGGTCACCGCCGGCGCACTGCCGCGATACGGGATGTGCAGCATGTTCAGCCGGGCCTGCATCTTGAACATCTCGCCCGACAGGTGGATGGACGAGCCGCTGCCCGACGAGGCAAAGGTGATGCCGTCCTGCGACGCCTTGGCAAAGCGGATGTAGTCGGCCAGGGTTTTCACCGGCAGCTTCGGGTTCACCACCAGGATGTTGGGGATCCTGGCGATCAGCCCGATCGGCTCGAAATCCTTTTGCGGGTCGTAGCCCAGCTTGTCGTACAGCGACGCGTTGATGGTGTTGGCAATGGTGTAGACATAGAGCGTGTAGCCATCGGGCGCGGATTTGGCCACCACTTCGGCGCCCACATTGCTGTTGGCGCCCGCCCGGTTGTCCACCACCACCGGCTGGCCCAGCTGCTCGCCCAGCTTGAGGGCGACGATGCGCGCGATCACGTCGGTGGCGCCGCCGGCGGAGTAGCCGACCACGAGCTTGATGGGCTTGGTGGGCCAGGCGGCTTGGGCGTTGGGCTGGGCATGAAGGGGCAGCGCCAGGCCGCAGGCCAGGCTGAGGGCCGCCGCCAACGCCAGCAGGCGTCGGCGCGGTGCGTTGTGCAAGGTCATTGGTTTGTCTCCTGTTTGGCGGTGCAATGCCGTCGCGAGCCCCCTTCTGGCCGCGCTGCGGCATACTGCGGGTGGCTTCCATCGACCGAGAAATTCTTCCCCATGCCTGCCCGCATCGCCAGTCAAAACGTCCGCCTGACGGACGTTTCTTCCAAAGGCAAGGCAGCCCTCAGCCCCTTCCCGACGCTGCCGACGCCACCGAGCCCGCCGAAGACGGCGGCAGCCGCACGCTGCGGCGCGGCCTGCAATTGCTGGATGCGGTGCTGGCCAGCGGCCGCGAAGGGCTGCGCGTGGTCGACCTGTGCCGCATCGCCGCGCTGGAGCGCGCCACGGTCTACCGGCTGCTGGCTACCTTGATGGAGAGCGGCTACGTGGCCCAGCGCGGACGCTTTCGCTATGTGGCGGGGCCGCGCCTGGCGGTGCTGGCGCAGCCGCATGCCACGGATGGGCTGGCGGCGCGGCTTCAGCCCGTGCTGGCACGGGTGAGTGCCGCCTGCGGGGATGCCGCCTTCGCCATCGTGCGCGAAGGCGCGATCTCGCACTGCATCGCGCGCCATGTCGGGACCCACCCGGTGCAGATCCTCGTCATCCAGGTCGGCACGCGCCAGCCGCTGGGCGTCGGCGCCGCCGGGCTGGCCCTGCTGGCAGCGCTGCCGGAAGACGACGTGGCGCAATGCATCGCCGCCAATGCCGCGGCGCTTGGCCACTATGGCGGCATGACGCCCGAGCGCATGAACATCCTGGTGCGGGCCACGCGCGAGCGCGGCTGGTCCGTGATCGGCAATCACGCCACCAGCGGCGTGCTGGCCGTGGGCATGGCGGTGCACAGCGCCGACGGCGAGCCGGTGGCGGGCATCAGCGTGGCTTCGACGCTGGCCCGCATGCCGCGTGAGCGGCAGCAACTGATTGCGCGGGCCATGCGGGAAGCGCTGGCGGCTTTGTTGCCAAAGGGGTTGTGAGCTTGGTGGCGGCGCGTTGCTAAACACAACGTCTTAAATAATGCAGCATAGTCGTCGTAGTACCTCGTTTGGTCTCTTCCATTGCTGGAAGCAGGCGTCGACTGCCGAGAGAACTTCTACGAGGGTGGCGAAGTACCGGTTATGTAACCCCAGGCGCCGTGTCAGTTTCCATACGCGTTCGATAGGCGCCAGTTGCGGGCTGTATGGTGGCAGGAACAACAACGTCATGTGCCGCCTGTATTTGTGCAGTAACGGTTTGAGCAGAACGGCATGGTGGTACTTGGCGTTGTCCAGGACCACGACGATGCGCTTGCCGCGACGTCGATGGCGCAGTAGTTGGCGAAGAAAGGATGCAAACGTTTCTGCGTTGAAGACAGGACATACCTGCCAGACGAAGCGACCCGTGCTCAGACTGACGGCGCCAAAACATGCCACCGACTTTCGCGTCGGCGCATGCATCAACACCGGATCGCGGATTTCCGGGGCCACCCACATGCGACAGCGCGATCCGTGTTGCTGGAAATGGCATTCGTCCAGGCTCCATAACTCAATGTCGTCGCGCTTTGCCAGTCGCCGCAGTTTTTTACCGCCGCAACGCGAACAGGATCAGACTGGGCGACCTGCGGGCGCGGCTTGCGCAGCCGGAAACCCATCTGGCGAAACAGCCTCTGGCACTGCCGCACGCCCAGCTTGATGCCATAGCGCTGACGCAAGTGCTCCGATAGAACGGGCCCATCCCACAGGCCCGCTTCAAATCCGAAGTCGCGTGGTGTCTTGCGCAGATCCGCCTCGATGCGACGCCATTGCGAGTCATTCAACGCACGCGGGCGACCGGGCCGTTCACCTTCCCGCAATCCGTCGAAACCGCCCCGCTCGAAACGTCGGACCCATCGCTGAACTGTCGTGGCCGCTTGACCGAACATCTGGCCCACTTCAGTGCACGAGTAACCGATGCTGACCAGCAGCACCCCGTGCAGGCGGTGGTCATACCGCGACTCCTCGCTTCGCTCGATCTCCTGTCGAATCGCCAACTGCATGATCTGTGCGTCTGCAATCTCGAGTCTGCGCATGGCTGCCTCTCCATTAGAGTAACCACGCAATCATACATGCTGCAATACTTATGTCGTCATGTTTAGTCCGGCTTCAGGCGGGGGCTGCGCGCGGCGCGCGCAGCCTTCGGCTAAAGACCTGGCTGCCCGCCAGCAATTCAAGCTGGCCCACAAGGCCCCGGCGGAACAGCAAGACGCAGGCAATAAAGATGACGCCCGTTACCATGGTCACCGACTCGCCCAGCGAGCCGAACCATGCAATGCCCGTGGCGGAAGCCAGGAAATTGCCGATGGCGCCCAGCCGGGTTTCCAGCGCGACCACCACGAAGGCGCCGACCAGCGGGCCGGACAGCGTGCCCAGCCCGCCCACCAGCGTCATCAGGATCACCGAGCCCGACATCGACCAGTGCACGTCGGTCAGCGTGGCAAAGCCCAGCACCAGCGCCTTGATCGACCCGGCCAGCCCGGACAGCGCGGCGGAGAGCACGAACGCCATCAGCTTGTAGCGGTCGGTGTCGTAGCCCAGCGAGATGGTGCGCGGCTCGTTCTCCTTGATCGCCTTGAGGATCTGGCCGAACGGAGAATGCACCGTGCGCACGATCAGCGCGAACGCCGCCACGATGACCGCCAGCGCCACGTAGTACAGCGTCAGGTCGTCGGCCAGCGGCAGCACGCCGAACAGCTTGCCGCGCGGAATCGCCTGCAGGCCATCCTCGCCGCCCGTGGCTGGCGCCTGCAGGCAGACAAAGAACAGCATCTGCGCCAATGCCAGCGTGATCATCGAGAAATAGATGCCCTGGCGGCGGATCGCCAGCGACCCCACCACATAGCCGGCCAGGCCGCCGGCCAGCGTCCCCAGCACCATGCCCGCTTCCGGCGTGACGCCCCATACTTTCATGGCATGGCCCGCTGCATAGCCCGCGCCGCCGAAGAAGGCCGCATGCCCGAACGACAGCAGCCCGGTATAGCCGACCAGCAGGTTGAACGCGCACGCGAACAGCGCGAAGCACAGCACCTTGAGCACAAACACCGGATACGCCCCGGCCATCGGCGCCAGCACCAGCGCTGCCAGCAGCAATCCGTACCCCAGTTTCCTGGTTGACTGACCCATCATTGACTCCTTCCAAACAGCCCCGACGGGCGCAACATCAACACGATCGCCATGATGAGGAACACCACCGTGGCCGAGGCCTCGGGGTAAAACATCTTGGTCAAGCCCTCGATCACGCCCAGGCCGAGGCCGGTCAGGATCGAGCCCATGATGGATCCCATCCCGCCGATCACCACTACCGCAAACACGATGATGATCAGGTTCTGCCCCATCAGCGGCGAGACCTGCATCACCGGCGCCGCCAGCACGCCGGCAAACGCCGCCGGCGCCACGCCGAAGCCATAGGTCAGCGTCACCATCAGCGGCACGTTGACGCCGAACGCCTCGACCATCTTGGGGTTCTCCGTGCCGGCGCGCAGGTAGGCGCCCAGCTTGGTCCTCTCGATCAGGTACCAGGTGGAGAAGCACACCACCAGCGAGGCAGCCACCACCCAGGCGCGGTAGTTGGGCAGCATCATGAAGCCCAGGCTGGTGGCGCCGCCCAGCGCCTGCGGCGCGGAGTACGGCAGCCCGGACACGCCGTACACCGAGCGGAAGATACCTTCGATCACCAGCGTGATGCCAAGCGTCAGCAGCAAGCCGTAGATATGGTCGAGCTTGTAGATCCAGCGCAGCATGGTGCGCTCGATCACGATGCCGATCAGCGCCACCGCCAGCGGCGACAGCACCAGCATCACCCAGTAGTTGAGCCCGGCGTACTCCATGCCCATCCAGGCCAGCACCGCACCGAGCATGAACAGCGCCCCGTGGGCAAAATTGATGACGTTGAGCAGCCCGAAGATGACCGCAAGGCCAAGGCTCAACATCGCATAGAAAGCACCATTGACCAGCCCCAGCAGCAGTTGGGACAGCAAGGCGGAAAGGGGAAAATTCAGTATCGTCATAAAGCGGTCCTCATACCCCCAGCAACGCGTTCAGCACCGGCATCCTGGCCTGCAGCTCCGCGGCCGCGAAACGCTCGACGATGGCGCCGTGTTCCATCACATAAAAGCGATCTGCCAGCGGCGCGGCAAAGCGGAAGTTCTGCTCCACCATCACCACCGTGTAGCCCTTTTTCTTGAGCATCAGGATCATCCGCGCCAGCGCTTGCACGATCACGGGCGCGAGGCCCTCGGAGATCTCGTCGAGCAGCAGCAGGTTGGCCCCGGTGCGCAGGATGCGCCCGACGGCAAGCATCTGCTGCTCGCCGCCCGACAGGCGCGTGCCCTGGCTCTGGCGGCGCTCCTTCAGGTTAGGGAACATCTCGTAGATCTCGGCCTCGCTCATGCCGGTGAGCGCGCTGGTGCCCTGCCCTTTCAACAGCGGCGGCAGCATCAGGTTTTCCTCGCACGACAGGCTGGCGAAGATGCCCCGCTCTTCCGGGCAATAGCCGATGCCGCAGTGCGCGATCTTGTGCGTCGGCATGCCGATGGTCTCGGTGCCGTTGACGCGGATCGAGCCCTTGCGCTGGCCGGTCAGGCCCATGATGGCGCGCAGCGTGGTGGTGCGCCCGGCGCCGTTGCGGCCCAGCAGCGTCACCACCTCGCCGGGATTCACGGTCAGGTCCACGCCATGCAGGATGTGCGATTCGCTGTACCAGGCGTGCAGGTCCTTGATGTCTAGTGCGGGCGTTGTGCTCATCCTGGCTCCTCAGTGCGCGCCCTGCAATGCAGTTTCGACGGTGCCCATGTAGGCCTCCATCACGCGCGGGTCTTTCGATACCTCGGCGTACGGCCCCTCGGCCAGGATCGCGCCGCGCTGTAATACCGTGATCTTGTCGGCAATCGACGAGACCACGTTCATGTTGTGCTCGACCATCAGGATGGTGCGCCCCACCGCCACCTTGCGGATCAGCTCGGTGACGCGCGCCACGTCTTCGTGGCCCATGCCCTGGGTGGGCTCGTCCAGCAGCATCATCTCCGGCTCCATCGCCAGCGTGGTGGCGATCTCGAGCGCGCGCTTGCGGCCGTACGGCAGGTTGACCGTCACCGTCTGCGCGACATCGGTCAGCCCGACCTGCTCGAGCAGTTCCATGCCGCGTGCGTTGAGCGTGTCGAGCGTGCCCTCGCTGCGCCAGAAATGATAGGAAGTGCCAAGTTGCCGCTGCAGCCCGATACGCACGTTCTCCAGCACCGTCAGGTGCGGGAACACAGCAGAGATCTGGAACGACCGGATCACGCCGCGCCGGGCGATCTGCGCCGGCTTTTCGCGGGTGATGTCGATGCCGTTGAACAGGATCGTGCCCGTGGTCGGCTCGAGGAACTTGGTCAGCAGGTTGAAGCAGGTGGTCTTGCCGGCGCCGTTGGGGCCGATCAAGGCATGGATGGCGCCGCGCCGCACCTTGAGGTTGACGTCGCACACGGCGGTGAAGCCGCGGAACGACTTGGTCAGGCTGCGCGTTTCTAGTATGGAATCTTCGTGGGGCATCGCTTTGTCGCCTTTGGCATGCATCGGAATACGGATCTGGCCAGCGGCCCTAGCCGTGGACAGGCAACGTCTCTACGGCGTAGGCGTGGTGCAGCGAGCGGGCAAGGACCGGATCCTCCAGTTCGATCTCGAAACGATCCGCCGACCGGATGCCGCCGATCGCGGCCAGCGTGCCGCACAGCATGGCAGTCCCGTCGTCGAAACTGCCTCCGTGCTCCGCAAACCTGTCGAGCAGGTCCTGGGGCGAACGCATCGCCGTCACCGGCCCTTGCTGGTACAGCACACGCTCGCCGTCGATGGTCGCGTAGGCACGCAGGACAAGCTGGTCCCAGTGCTTGCCGACGTCCGCCAGGCGCCAGAGCACTTGCGCGCAGGGCTTGTCGCACATCTGCTTGGACACCGTGATGCCGTAGGTCTCCGCCTCCCGGTCGGTGTGGTCCGAGGCAATGCCGACATAGATCTCGCCCTGGTCCTTGAGCAGCAGGAACTCCACTTCGCCGCTGCTGGCATCCCCGCTGACCTGGATAGCGGGTTGCGATTGCAGACGCTGCGCCGCGACCCGGTAGAAGACCGGGGTGGCCGCCGGCCGCTTGACACCCAGCGCCTCCAGCTCGCGGATGTGCTTCTCCATCGCGTCGGTGTCCCGTCCCGTCCAGCCCGCGATGACGAGCTGCTTGATGGTCACAACGCGCTGCCACCTGCCGGTGCGTGTCTCGATATCGAATGTCAGCATGTTCCGTTCTCCGTAATGGCTATGTAGTGGCCTTGTAGTGGCTTTGCAGTGGCTAGTCGCTATTTCTTGAGCAGCGCGCATTTGCTTGCGGCAATTGGGCGGAACGCCTCGCTGGCTGGAATGACCTGCTTGATCTTGTAGTAGTCCCACGGCTTTCTGGATTCCTGCGGGGTCTTGACCTCGACGAGATACATGTCATGCACCATCAACCCGTCGGCGCGGATCTTTCCGCTGGCCGCGAAGAAATCATTGACGGGGCTGGCCTTCATCTTCGCCACCACTGCATCGGTCTCGTCGGTTCCCGCGGCCTGGACGGCCTTCAAGTAATGCATCGTCGACGAGTACACGCCGGCCTGCACCAGCGTGGGCATCTTCCTGGTCTTGTCGAAGAAGCGCTGCGACCACGCGCGGGTCGCGTCGTCACGGTCCCAATAGAACGAGGTGGTCAGCATCATCCCTTGCGCCGCTTGCAGGCCAAGGCTATGGATGTCGCTGATGAACATGTGCAGGCCCGCCAGCTTCTGTTTTCCCGTGCCGCCAATGCCGAAGTCCCGGGCGGTCTTCAGTGCGTTGACGGTATCGCTGCCGGCATTGGCCAGGCCGATCACCTTGGCGCCCGATGCCTGGGCCTGCAGCAGGTAGGACGAGAGGTCGGGGGAGTTGATGGGATGCTTCGCCTTCCCGACGATCTTCCCGCCTGCCGAGGCCAGGGCGTCCGTCGCGTCTTTCTCCAGGGATGCACCCAGCGCATAGTCGACCGTCAGGAAGTACCAGCTGTTGTCGCCACCCTTTGACAGCGCCTTTACCGTGTTGGCCGCAAAGGCGTAGGTGTCATAGGAATACTGGATGGTGTAGGGCGAGCAATCCTCGTTGGTCAGCCTTGTCGTGCCGGCACCGCTGGCAATCACCAGCTTGTGCTTCTCCCTGCCGAGGTTGGACACCGCGAGCGCCACCGAGGACGGCAAGACGTCCTGGATGACGTCCACCTTCTGGTTATCGAACCAGTCGCGCGCGATGGTCCCGGCCACATCGGTCTTGTTCTGGTGATCGGTGCTGACCACCTTGATGTCGGATCCCAGCACCTTCCCGCCGAAATCGTCCACCGCCATCTGGGCCGCCACCAGCGACCCTTTTCCGCCGATATCGGAAAATATCGACGACATATCGGTCAGGACGCCGATCTTCACCACGCCGTCGCTGATCTTGCCCGGCTGTGCCGCGGCAATCGCCGAAAACCCCAACATCGTGCTGGCCAGGAACATCGGCTTGAATCGAAAGCGGAACATGTTCTCTCCTCTCCATTGCTGGACTGCTAGAAGCCGCGACAAGGTCTTGTCGGCGGATAACGCGTCTACAAAGCGTCTACGTCTCGTGGCTACGCAGGACTTCCTCCATGCCCATGCCGATGCCGAGCAGTTGCCGGTCCGCCATGGGCGGCCCGAACAGCATCAACCCGACCGGCGCTTGTCCGGCTTCATGGCATGGCAGGGTCAATGCGCACAAGTCGAGCACATTGGCGATGGCAGGATTGCGCAACAACAGCCGGTTAGCGTTGAAGAACGCAGCGTCATCGGCCAGGTCGGCAATCCTCGGCGCCGCGATCGGCACCGTCGGCAGCAGCACGGCGTCGAACCCTTCCATTTCGCCTTGAGCCTCCCGGCACAAAGCCAGCCGCCGGGCGCGCGTGCGCAGGTAGTCCGCGGCGCCCTGCTGCTCGCCCATCCGGATACGCGACAGCACGCGCGGGTCATAGCGATCCGCCTGGGCGGCAACCAGTTCGGCGTGCCACGCGCTTGCCTCCGCCGCCACCAGGCCCCCGTTGATGCTCAGTTCCGGCAACTGGTCCCAGCTATCGAAGGCAACTTCCCGCAGCACGGCGCCGGCTGCGGCCAGCCGGCCAAGAGCGCGCTCATAGGCGCTGGCAACTTCCCGGGAAAGGCCGTCGAGCACCACGTTCCTTGCCACGGCCAGCCGAAGGCCACGCACCGGACGCGCTGCCAGCGGCCCATCTGGCTCGCCCGCCATGACCCCGTCGAGCGCGGCGCAACAGGCAACCGTTTGTGCCAGGCAACCGATCGAGTCATAGCTGGGCGACAGCGGCACCGTTCCCTGCAGCGGCACCCGGCGCGCCGTGGGCTTGAACCCCGTGATGCCGCAGAGCGCCGCGGGAATCCGGCACGAGCCGCCCGTATCCGAGCCGATCGCGGCCACGGCCATGCCGTCCGTCACCGAAACGGCGGCCCCGGACGAGGAGCCGCCGGGAATGCGGCCAACCGCACGCTCGAACGGATTGCGGGGCGTCCCGTAGTGCGGATTGATGCCAACCCCGGAGTACGCGAACTCGGTCATATTGGTGCGGCCGACAAAGACCGCGCCGGCCGCGCGCAATCGTGCAATGGCGAGCGCATCGGCCGTGGCAGCCTGCTCGGGCAGCACGCGCGCCCCGGCCCGCGTGACGTCGCCCTGCACGTCGAACAGGTCCTTGACCGAGATCGGCAGGCCCGACAGCGGCCCGGCCACCCCTGCCCGCGCAATATGTCGCTGGCCCTGGCCTGCTTTGATGCGGCCATGCTCACGCCATGCGGGAAGACGCGTGCGCCCTCCCCGCCCGGATTGCAGGCGCGCTCGACACAGCCCGCCAGCAGCGACGCCGCATCGGCGGTGCCCGCCGAGAGCTGGCGCATCACGGAATCCACGGTCGCCACCATGATCAGGCCGGGTCGAAGTAGTGGATTTCCAGCAACATGCAGCCCGCATTCGACTTGAAGGGACCGTGATAGGCGCCCGGCGGACGGCAGGCATAGGTGTGCGGATCGAACGCCTGCCCGCCCTCGCCCTGTTCGTCGTTACCGACGGTCAGGTCACCGCTGAGCAGATACACCTCCTCCCAGTAGCGATGCACGAACGGCGCGGTGGTAAAGACACCGGGCTGGAAGCGCAGCAGGCGCGTGCGGCTGCCGCGGCCGCCGCTCTCGTCGAGCGAGCCGGAAAGGATCTTTTGCTGGATGCCCGCGGGATAGCCCGGAGGCACCTCCCAGCCGCTCGCCATGTCAATGGTGTGGAACTCATCGTGAAGCTTGTTGATCGCCATCGTTATCTCCGTGCGTGTCAAGGAATGTCAGAGCGCGATTGCCCGCTCAGGCAGCGCGTGCCAGCTGGCCCAGCTCCGCGCCGAGCGAATAGCTGTCCAGGATGTTGTCGACCAGGCCCGTGGCCTTCTTCCAGTCATAGGTCCGATAGGTGTGCCCCTTGGTCACGAAGCCCGCGCCCGCATAGAACATCTCGTATTGGTTATGGCGCGATGCAAACTCGGACCCAACGGCATCCCACGCCAGCTTGAAGAACTTGACGCGCTCTTCAGGGCTGCAGGCCGGGGATTTCTGCGTCTTCTCGATGATCCTGGCCAGCTCCGGATTCTCGAAATCGTGAAGGCTCGACGGCAGCATGATCATCCCGCCGCCTGCCAGCTCACGCAGGGTATTGAGCACCTTGGCATAGAGCTGCTGGGTGATCACCTGCGACCCGTACAGGAGGTTGCGGTCCGGCATGAAGTAGCCTCGCTCCATGCGTCCCTTGGATTCCATGCCGTAGACGAAGGCCTCCACCATCCCTGCCTCGGCAGCGAGCTGGCCCAGCATCTCCCTGACCTGGGGGAAGCCGTTGGTGCCGTTGACCTCGGTAATCTTTTGCGCAATGCCTACCAGGAAGCGCAGCTTCACCATCAGCCGTACCTGGCACTGGTAGTTCTGGTAGCTATGCGCCGGCGTGGCATGAAACTGCCTGGCGCACATGCCGACATCGCCCGCGATAAAGACGCGCTCCCATGGCACCTTGACGTCGTCGAAGTACAGCACCGCATCGTTCTCGTCGTAGCGGCTCGACAGCGGGTTGTCGAACACCGAAGTCGCGTTGGCCTCGTACGACTTGCGCGACATGACTTTCAGCCCCTTGATGTTCATGGGCACCGCGAACGACAGCGCGTACATCTCGTCGCCCTCGCGCAGGGGCTGGATGCAACTGCAGAACACCTCGTTGGCCATGATGCCGCTGGTGGCCAGCATCTTCGCGCCGCGCACCGTGATGCCTTCGGCATCCTGGTCGACGATGCCCACGGCCAGATATTTGTCCTCCTGCTCGTGCGCCGCCTTCGACTGGTTGGCTTGCGGGTTGACGATGACGTACGTCAGGAAGAGGTCGTTGTCCCGGGCGTACTTGTAGTACTCGCGCAGGGCGCCGGCTCGCGCACGGTCATGCTGCTCGAAGACGTCGATCCCCATATACATCCCGGAGATGCACGAAGCTACGTGATCCGGCGAGCGGCCCATGAAGCCGTAGTGCAATTCCGTCCAGGCCTCGAGCGCCATCCGGCGCTCGACCAGGTCGTCATAGCTCTGCGGCAGTTGCCAGATCCGGCTCACGTTGTCGCCGGTATCCGGCGACTCGAATGTCATCTTCTCGATGTTCTCGGGGCGGGCCTGAAAGTCGTAAAGGTTGGCGTAACTACGGATCGAGTTGCGGAAAGCCGGGTGCGTTGTGACATCCGTCACGCGTTTGCCGTCCAGGTAAACCTCTCTGCCGTCACGCAGCATCTCGATATGCTGGCTACCAGTCTTGACCATGTCTTCTCTCCTGAATACGTACCTGTCGTTGACTCACACGGGGGCAGCGGGCGACTGTTCCAGCGCGCGATACCTGCCTCCGAAAAAACCAGTGGCCTGCCGTCCGGCCGGGCCTGGTGGCGAATGACGCGCCCGATAAAGATGACGTGGTCGCCACCGTCGTGTTGCGCATAGGGCTCGCACTCGAACGTGGCAAGCGCATCTGGCAGCAGCACCGGGTCTTCTCCACTGTCGGCCGCCATGCCGAGGCCATCCCATTTGCCGGAGTGCGCCTTGGCAAAGCGGTTGGAAATGTCTTGCTGGCGTTCATCGAGCACGTTGACGGCATACCGGGGGTCGAACAAAGATCCTCCAGGCTCAGGCAACGCCGATCCACCGAGAACAGGATCAAGGGCGGATCGAGCGAGACCGAGTTGAACGACGCCACCGTGATGCCAACGGGCACCCCTTGCTTTCGGGGCGCGGTGATCACGGCCACGCCTGTGGCGAACATGGCGAGCGTGCTTCTGAAGCGCCGCTGCTCATCGGCACCGGCATCGGAATCCACTTCGCGCTTTGCATAGGTTTCGGTCATCATCCCTCCTGTACAGAATCCGAACCGCGGATCCTTTCACTGCGATCCGCCATTCATTTGCCTTTGTTATTTACCTTTGTAACTTAGGTAGTATTGAATGCTATTGCGGATTGCAGTTCAAGTTAGTGAAAACCCTTGGGAACCCATATGCCGCAGCGGGCACACGGCTCACGCTACGCGTACCGTGCTTTTATCTTTGCAACTTACCTATTAATAAATGCTACTATTGAACGATATCTGCCTGACTGAAACCATTGAACGGGCTCTGCCATCGCAGGGCAGCAGGCGCATCGACACGCTTCAGGAGAACAAAGGAATGCAAGGCGAACCCACCGCAGCCCCCATCTACATGGACTACAGCGCCACCACGCCTGTCGACCCTCGGGTAGTCGACAAGATGGTGCCGTTCCTGTACCAGCACTTCGGCAATCCCGCTTCACGCAGCCATAGCCATGGATGGCATGCCGAACAGGCCGTGGAGACGGCGCGCGCGCAGGTTGCGGCGCTGCTGAACGCGGATCCTCGCGAGATCGTCTGGACGTCGGGTGCGACCGAAGGGAACAACCTGGCGATCAAGGGCGCGGCCCATTTCTACAGCGGCAAGGGGAAACACATCGTTACGGTGAAGACGGAGCACAAGGCGGTGCTCGACACTTGCCGTGAACTGGAGCGCCAGGGCTTCGAGGTCACGTACCTCGACGTCGGGAAGGATGGCCTGCTAGACCTTGACGCCCTGCGCGCGGCGCTGCGTCAAGACACCATCCTCGTATCCGTGATGATGGTCAACAACGAGATTGGCGTCATCCAGCCAGTGGCGCAGATCGGGGAGCTATGCCGGGCAATGGGCATCCTCTTTCATTGCGACGCCGTGCAGGCTGCCGGGAAGATCCCCATCGATCTCGATGCACTCAAGATCGACCTGCTCACCGTGACCGCGCATAAGGTGTACGGGCCCAAAGGCATCGGGGCGCTCTACGTGCGGCGTAAGCCGCGGATCCGCATCGAGGCGCAGATGCACGGCGGCGGGCATGAGCGGGGGATGCGATCCGGTACGCTGGCAACGCACCAGATCGTCGGCATGGGTGAGGCTTTCCGCATCGCCAGGCTGGAACTAGCCGACGAATCTCGCCGGGTTGCGGGCCTGCGGGACCAGCTGCTGGCCGGGCTCAGGCAACTCGACGAGGTCTATGTCAACGGCGGCATGGCAAACCGCATCCCCCACAACCTCAACGTCAGCTTTAACTTCGTTGAGGGGGAATCCCTGATCATGGGCATCAAGGGTGTGGCCGTGTCCTCCGGCTCGGCTTGCACATCCGCGTCGCTTGAGCCGTCCTTCGTGCTGCGCGCATTGGGGCGCAGCGATGAACTGGCGCACAGCTCGATTCGCTTCACGCTTGGGCGGTACACGACCCAGGCGGAAGTGGAGCAAGTGATTCAGATGTTGCTGGCCACGGTCACCAAGCTGCGCCACCTCAGCCCGCTGTGGGACATGCATTGCGAAGGCATCGACATCGGCTCTATCAAGTGGGCAGCCCACTGACCACGGTAACCGCGCAGCGCCTTGGAGTGAACCGTCATGCTTTTTGCTGCCGCGCCAGCAGGTGCGCCAGATCGAGCGCGGCGCGATCCCCGTTGACAACAAGGCGATCCACCACCGAGCACAGCACCTTGAACTCAGTGCGGGTGACGCCCTCGAAGAGGACGTCATTGATGCGCTGCTGCACGGGAGTCAGCTCGTTCAGGAGCCTGGAGCCAGCCGCGGCCACGGTGAGCAGCATCTTGCGCTTGTCTTCTGGGTGGGCTTTCTTGTCGATCAGCCCGAGCTGCTTGAGCTTGCCGGTTTCGACAGTGACGAAGGGCCCGCTCAAATGAAGATGCTCCGCCAATTGGTTCACCGTCACTTCGCCCTGTTGCGAGAGATGTGCAATGGATCGTATCAAGGAATACTGGACGCCCGTCAGGCCGATCAGGCTGCCGAACCCGTCGCGCACGGAAAGCAGGCGGGCGGCGAACGGCAGCAGGCCGCTTACCAGGTGCCGGAATTCACTATCCGAGCCGTCGACCAGACAAGCCGGATGGGTGATCGTCAGCGCCTTGCCCTTCGTGTTGGTTACCATGCCTTGTTGACTCCCTTATCCCGATACACTGTTAGTTACTCAGCTAGTTGCGCTGCTAGTTGCGCTGCTAGTTGCGCTGCTAGTTACTCTGCTAGCTGCTGTATTAGCTAGCTAATTTAGCTTTTTGCAAAATACTACACACACATGGCATTGCGCTAGCTTTTGCGCAGATCCCGCGTCCGTCGCCCCCTACCCCCAAGACACATCCCGGAACGCCTCCACCAGAAAATCCACCAGCCGGCGCACCTTGAGCGGCAACTGCTTGCGCGTCGGATACACGGCGTAGACGCCGAACTCGATCGCGCGGAACTCGGGCATCAGTTCAACCAGGTCTCCGCGCCGCAGCTCGTCCTGCAGCATGAAGCTCGGCTGCAGCATGATGCCGCCATGTGCCAGCGCAATGGCGCGGCAGGTGTCGCCGTTGTTGGAGTACACCCGGGCGCGCGTGCTCACGCTGACCTTGCCGTGCGGGCCATCGAACTGCCACTCGTCGCGGCCGGACCAGTTGGTATAGGCCAGCACGCGGTGCTCGGCCAGTTCATGCGGATGGGTTGGCGCGCCGTGCCGCGCCAGGTAGGTGGGCGAGGCGCATAGCACCATGCGGGTGGCGACCAGCTTGCGGCTGATCAGCGCGGAGCTGGGCATGTCGCCGATGCGCACCGCCAGGTCGTAGCCTTCGTCGACGAGGTCCACCACGCGGTCGTTGAGGGTGATGTCCAGGTCGACCTGGGGATACGCCGCCATGAAAGTGCTCCAGAGCGGCGCGAGGTGCACGATGCCGAACGTGAGCGGCACGTTGATGCGGATCAGCCCGCTCGGCTCGTGCGTGCGGGACGTGATCTCGGATTCGGCATCGTCCAGCGCCGCCAGCACTTCCCGCGCGCGCTGGTAGAAGATGCGCCCTTCCTCGGTCAGCGACAGCCGGCGCGTGGTGCGCTGTAGCAGGCGCACGCCCAGGCGCTGTTCCAGCGCATCCACATGGCGCGAGACCGCGGCCTTGGACATGCGCAAGCCTTCGACCGCGCCGACGAAGCTGCCGGCGTCGACCACGGCGGTGAATACGGTCATTTCCAGGGCGCGGTCCATGGGATTGCCTCGCTTTCGGCTGATTGTCTCGATAATCGGGACTATATATCACGCGACCGGCAGTTTATCTGCATCGAATGAATCAATAGACTAGCAACATTCCATATGTCGTTGCAGGCTGCGGTTTTTGCCGTGGCCAACGGAGAATCGAGATGTCTACCGCACTTCCCGTCCTGTTTGTCTCCCATGGCGCGCCCACCTTCGCCATCGAGCCGGGCCTGGCCGGCCCGCAGCTCACCGCGCTGGGCCGCACGCTGCCGGCGCCCAAGGCCGTGCTGGTGGTTTCGCCGCACTGGGAAACACGCGGCGGCGTGCGCGTGACGGCAAGCGCGCAGCCCGAGACCATCCACGATTTCGGTGGTTTCCCGCGTGCCCTGTACGAGATCCGCTACCCGGCGGCCGGGCATCCGGCATTGGCCGAGCGCACGGTGGCGCTGCTGGCACAGGCCGGGTTCAACGCCGGGCTGGATCCGCAGCGCGGGCTGGATCACGGCGCGTGGGTGCCGGTGCGCCACCTGTATCCCGATGCGCAGGTGCCGGTGTTCCAGGTGTCGCTGCCGCAGCCGCTAGACCCGGCCGGCGCGCTGGCGCTGGGCCGTGCGCTGGCGCCGCTGCGCGAGCAAGGCGTGCTGATCGTCGCCTCCGGCAGCATGACGCACAATCTTTATGAATTCCGCGGCCAGACCGGCAGCGATGCACCGTACGTGGTGGCGTTCACGCAGTGGGTGCGCGAGGCGGTGCGCAACACCATGCGCACGGGTGACGTGCAGCCGCTGATCGATTACCGCCGGCTGGCCCCGGACGCGGCGCGCGCGCACCCGACCGACGAGCATTTCCTGCCGCTGCTGGTGGCCATCGGCGCGGCCGAGGCAGGCGAGCCGCTGGCGGTCATCGACGGCGGCATCACCTACGGCATCTTGTCGATGGAGTCGTATGTGATTGGCTAGGCCAAGGCAGAAGCCGCCCAGCCCGTTGCGGCCTGATCCCTATCCACAGCATCCCGAGGCGACATGAACACCACCCGCACTGAAATCAGCCCGCTGACCGAAGACCCCGCAAGCGGCCTTCGCTATCGCTTGCGCAAGGCGGAAACGGCCGCCGCGCCCGCCGCGCGGCTCCTGCTGCTGCACGGTGTAGGCAGCAACGAGACCAGCCTCGCGCCCGTGGCCACCCGTATCGACCCGCGCGTTGAAGTGCTGCTGGTGCAAGGCCCGCTCACCTTCGGGCCCGGCCAGCATGGCTTTTTCGAGGTCAGCTTCGCGGGTGGCGCGCCCGCCATCAACGCGGGCCAGGCGGAGCGCAGCCGCCAGCAACTGATTGCCTTCATCCGCGCCCTCCATGCGCAGGACGGGGCCCAGCCAGCGCGCACCGTCATCGCCGGCTTCAGCCAGGGCGGCATCCTCAGCGCCAGCGTTGGCCTGAGCGCGCCGGCCGACGTGGCCGGCTTTGCCGTGCTGAGCGGACGCATCCTGCCGGAGATCGAGCCGCAACTCGCCCCGCGCGAGGCGCTTGCCGGCCTGTCGGCGTTCATCGCGCATGGCGAGTTCGACAACAAGCTGCCCGTCGCGTGGGCCGAGCGCGCGGACCAGTGGCTGGATGCGCTGGGCGTGCCGCGCCAGTCGCGGCGCTACCCCATCGGCCATGAGCTGAATGCCGACGTGGTAGCAGATTTCCAGCAATGGCTGGCCGGCGTGCTTTTTCCTGTCTGATCGATAGCCTGAACAAAACCCCAATACCCGCCCCCACCCGCATGTACAAGAAAGGCACCGCAGTAGAGATCCAGTTTTCCCCGCAGCGCTTGAACGACGGCGCGGGCGATCCGTACTGGATCGACCTGACCACGGAAGAGGCGCAACGGCTGCTTGTGCAGTTGCAGGCGCGCCTGGCGCCCAGCGGCGAAGCCACGGCCGCGCCGCTTGTCTTCAGCTTGGACGAGCCGGAACAAGAGAACGCTGCCGGGCAGCCGGAAGCCCCCGCCGCGGCAAAAGTCACGTCCGCCGCCACCGACGAGTTCAAGCAATGGGTGTGCATCATCTGCGGCTGGGTCTACGACGAAGCCGCCGGCCTTCCCGACGACGGCATCGCGCCCGGCACCCGCTGGGAGGACATCCCCGACGACTGGCGCTGCCCGTTGTGCGACGTGGGCAAGGAAGACTTTGCCATGGTGGAGTTCTGAGCGGGGCTGATCAATCTGGTTGTGAACGCAACCATTTTGGAGTATCTTGAACTGGTTGCGCACACAACCAGGAGACAAGACATGTACCAGCGCGAAGTCCACGCCGCATCCCTGCCGGTGCTGAACCCCGACGGCATGGATACGCCGCGCCAGGTTGTCATCGCCGGCGGCGGGCCGGTCGGGCTCGCTGCCGCGCTGGCCCTGGCCCGCCACGGCATTCCCAGCGTGGTCCTGGAGGCGGACGACGGCACCTGCGAAGGCAGCCGCGCCATCTGCATCTCCCGGCGCTCGCTGGAAATCCTCGACGCGCTCGGGGTTGCCGCCCCGGTGCTGGAGAAAGGCCTGGCATGGGCGGGGGACGCAGCTACTACCGCAACGAGGAAGTGCTGCACTTCACCATGCCGCACGAGCCGGGCCAGGCCTTCCCGCCTATGGTCAACATCCAGCAGTACTACATCGAGCAATTCCTGCTCGACGCCATCGCGCGTTACCCTGGCCTGATCGAAGTCCGTTGGCAGAACCGCGTTACCGACGCCGCGCAGGACAGCAACGGCGTGACGCTGGCGGTGGCCGCGGGCGACCACGCCTACACGGTACGCGCGGACTGGCTGGTGGCGGCCGACGGCGGCCGCAGCGCCGTGCGCGATGCGCTAGGCCTGTCGCTGCGCGGCATGCAGTACGAGGGCCGCTACGTCATCGTGGATATCGCCATCGACGCCCCGCGCGAGGTCGAGCGGCTGGCGTGGTTCGATCCGCCATCCAACCCCGGCTCCACCATCCTGCTGCACCAGCAGCCGGACAAGGTATGGCGCATCGACTACCAGGTCGGCGAGCACGAGGATGCCGAGCAGGCGGTCAAGCCGGAAAATGTGCTGCCGCGCGTGGCGAGCCACCTCAAGATGATGGGCGTGAGCGCACCGTGGGAGCCGCTGTGGATCTCGATCTACAACGCGAAGTGCCTGACGCTGGATAGCTACGTGCACGGCCGCACGCTGTTTGCCGGCGACGCCGCGCACCTGGTGCCCATCTTTGGCGTGCGCGGCCTGAACAGCGGCTTCGACGACGCCTTCAACCTGGCCTGGAAGCTCGCCCTTGCCGTGCGCGGCAAGGCCTCCCCGGCTTGCTGCCCTCCTACTCCACCGAACGCGTGGCGGCCGCGCGCGAGAACATGCGCTTCGGCGCGAAGAGCACGGAGTTCATGGCCCCGCCCTCGCCCGCCTTCGCCCTGATGCGTGAAGCCGTGCTGGGGCTATCGGCCGCGCACGCGAGCTGCGCTCGCTGATCAACCCGCGCCAGACCAGTCCCGCGGTGTTTGCCGACTCGCCGATTGCCGCGGCGGACGACCCCGGCTTCAAAGCCGGGCCGGCGCCGGGCGCCACGCTGCCGGACATGCCGCTGGTCGGCCCGGACGCCACGCCGACTTCGCTGGTCCGCTGCATCGGCACGGGCTTTACCGCCTTCTGCTTAGCCGGCGCCGGCCAGGACCTGGAGGACACCGTGCCCGGGCTGCGCCAGCTTTGCGCCAGCGGCCTTGCACTGGATTGCCACTTGATCGCGGGCACGGCGCCTGCCGCGGGCAGTCTCAATGACCCGCAAGATGCTGTGCGACGGGCGCTGGACGCGGTGGACGGTACGCTGTACCTGGTCCGCCCGGACGGCTACGTCAGCGGCCGCTGGAGACAAGCCCGCGCCAGCGATGTGCGGGCTGCCATCGCCCTTGCCATGCAGATCGATTGAAGCCGGAGAACAAAATGCAAACGACCATGAGCCCGAGCGAGCTCGATGAGATCTACACGGCGATGTGCTACCGCATGACCGCGCTCGGCGAGCCCAACGCCTCGCTCTACCTGGCCCGGGTGGCGCTGCTGGCGCTCAGCCGCCATGCCGGCTTTGCCGATGCCACGCGATTGCTCGATGAGGTGTCGCAGAGCTTCGAGGAAACGGACAACAACCCGGAGCGCGCATCATGACGAGCCCCAAGCCCTCCCTCTCCGGGTTCGCCACCTACCGCCTGCACCGCATCGTCAAGCAGTTCGACCGCGGCATCGCGCAGGCGTACTCGGAAGCGCTGGACCTCTCGCTGAGCGAAGCCAGGACGCTCGCCGCTATCGGCGAGTTCGGCCCCTTCCTGGTCATCGACCTGGCACGGTTCGCCAACCTGGACAAAAGCCAGGCCAGCCGCGCCGCCGATCACCTCATCAAGCAAGGCCTGGTCAAGCGCGAGCCCTCGCCCACCGATGGCCGCGCGGTGCTGATCTCCTTGTCCGCCGAGGGCAAGCCGCTGTACCAGAAGATCATGCGGATCGCCTCCAGCCGGCACGAGACGCTGATGTCCGCGCTTTCTCCCCAGGAGCGCGCGGTGATGGAGCTCGCGCTGGGCAAGCTGCTGACGCAGGTGGAGTCGATGCTGCAGGACGACGCACGGGCTATTGACGCTGGGTAGCGGCCACCGCGGAGGCAGGCGCGACGTTGCATGGTGTCTCCCATTGATTGCCGGGCTGCGCGAAGCCCGCCCGGTATTATTTGATGCACAGTTAATTAATGATCGCAAGTTAATTGACAACAAGCCAAATAAGGAATTTCCGCTACTGGGGAGAGCAACAGCCGGAGGCGGGAATGCGCAGGGTGCGGCTCGCCGTCACGAAAGGCAAGCGGAACGAGGGCACCAGAATCAGGCTTTCCTGGCGCGGGGCTTGCGCGGCGCGGCGGCGCTGGGGCTGGCCACGGGGGCGGCGGCAAGGCCCGCGCCCCGCTTCCAGCCCTCGATGCCATCCAGCGTAATGCGCAGCCCTTCCTCGAACGCAATCTCCGAACTCAGGCGCGAGAACGACTTGCTGACAAAGCGGGCGCCGGGATACTGCAGCGGCGACACGGCATCCAGCTTGCTCTCGATAAAACGCTGGTGGTGGACCGGCAACTGGCGGGAGGCTTCCGCCATGCTGGCGGACACAAGGTATTGCGCCAGCAGATGGTAGCCAAGCGCGACCTGGTCAGCATTGAATCCGCCCTGCATGAGGGCCGACGTCATCCGGTTGAAGAACTCCATCCCGTAGTCGGTCTCGCCCGGCTGCACGTCCTGGAACAGCCGGAAGCGGTTGTGCGAGGCCACATAGATGCTCACGCCGGGGTTTTCGATCGCCACCTGGAAGCTCAGCCGCGCGAAGGACTCCACGTCGTGGCGCCAGTCTCCGGTAAGCGACGAGAGCCGGGCCAGCCGCTGCCGGTAGTAGTCATTCAGCACGCCGGAAACCAGTTGATCCCGCCCGCCAAGGTAATAGTGGATCAGCCCGGGTGCCACGCCGAAATCCTTGGCCAGCTGGACCATGGAAATCTGGTCCAGCGGCATGGTCTTGGTCAGCTCGATGGCGCGCTGCAGGATGGCGAACCGGCTCAGCGTGGCCTCCGCGCCGATGGGCGAGTCCGTCTTGGGCGGACGGCCCCGGCGGCGCGGCGTGGCGGGAGGGCTTTCGGCTACGGTGGCGATTTTCTTGGCGGCTGGCATAGGTCGGTGGCAGATCGGTGCAGATCGGTGCAGATGGCGCGGCTTGATAATTGCGCCAGTGCTAATTCTACCCGTCAACGGTCCCGGCCTGGCCCCAAGCCCGTGCTCATGCGCTGGCGGCTGCCGGCGCCACGGCCGGTAGATCGCCCGCACGCCGGTACCGGCCAAGGGAAAGCGTCAGCGCGCCGGCCAGCAGCAACATGAAGGACAGTACCAGCAGCGGCGCATCGTAGCTGCCGTGGCGGTCGAACCAGGCGCCAAGCCCGATCGGGCCGATCACCGCGCCAAATCCGTAGCCCGAGAACGCAATGCCAAACAAGGCGCCAAAGGATCGCAAGCCGAAGTACGAACGCACCAGGTAGGAGATCAGATCACCCTCCGCGCCGATGGTGAGGCCGATCAGCGTGGTGGCCAGCAGCAATGCCTGGTAGTCATGCGCCGAGCGCAGCAGGAAGATGCCCAGCGCGCCACCGCCAAAGAACACGCAGGCGACGAACGGGGCGTGGATCCGGTCGATCAGCACCCCGGTCAGGATACGGCCGATCAGCAGGCCGATGCCCACCATCGAGGCGCTGCGCGCCGCATCCGCCGGGCTGAAGCCGCGGTCGGCGAACATCGCCGGCAGATGGGGACCTAGCGACAGCGTGGCGGAGGACGCCAGCACGAATACCGCCCAGATGGCCCACAGGCGATAGCTGCGCAGTGCTTCACCAAACGGGACGCCATCCACGGCCTGGCCACGGGCGGCGCCCAGCGCCCGTCCGGCCGTCTTGCGCTCACGCAACAGCGAGCATGCCAGCAAGGACAAGGCGATCGATCCCGCGCCGAGCACAACATAGGCAGTGCGCCAGCCGTATCCGGCCATAAGATACTGCGCCGTGGCGGGCATCAGCACGGTGCCCGCCCCCAGCCCGCACATGGCCACGCCAAGTGCGAGGCCAAGACGGCGGTCGAACCACTGCGGCAGCACGGCGAGATAGCCAAGCACCGACGTGGCCGCGCCGAACACGCCAACCACCACCGACAAGCCGACCCACATGGCCTTGCTGCCGTTCTGCAGCGCCATGCAGGCGGTGGCAATGCCGAAGACCACCGCGGACACGGCGATCACGCGCCGCACGCCATAGCGATCCATCATGGTGCCCACCAGCGGGCTGACCACCGCCAGCCCGAACATCGAGGCCGCGTAGGACAGCGACGCCTCCGAGCGGCCCCAGCCGAACTCGGTGGCCAGCGGCCGCACGAACACGCCGGCGGTCGCGTTGAACAGCGGCGCATAGCCGGCCAGCATGCCGAGCGCCGCGCCTAGCACTACCGCGATATAGGTCCACCTTCCGGCGGGGGACGGTGCGCGATGGGCTTCCTGAATCATGTTGTCTCCTCGGGCGCTGATGGCCCTTTCGTTGCGCCTTCGTTGTGCTTTCGTTGCGCTCGTTGCCTACGCCAGCCCGGTCTTGCTGCCAAGATACGCGCCGGAACCCGGCGCCACCGCATCGAGGCCCAGGCGCCGCAGCATCTGCCGCGCCGTGCAGATGGCCGTCGAGGTGACAGGCACGCCCAGCGCCAGCTGCGCGCGCTCGATCGCGGCGAAAGACGGCATCTGCACGCACGCGGACAGCACCACCGTGTCCACGCCGGCGGTGTCCAGGCGCTTCATGTCCTGCAGCAACTGCAGCGGGTCGCGCTCGCCGACTTCCAGGTTGTCGAGGATGGAGAAGTTGATCGCATCCTTGACCTCGATGCCCTCGCTCTCGATGTACTCGACCACGGTGCGCGTCAGCGCGTCGCTGTAGGGCGCCATCAGCGAGATGCGCCTGGCGCCAAAGTCCTTCAGCTCCTCGACCAGCGCGCCGGCCGAGGTCATGATCGCGGGCCGGTAAGGCGCGTCGGCAATGGCCGCGTTCAGGTCTTCGATCACTTGCCGGTGGTAGCCACGGCCCATGCACATCGTGGCCACCAGGCAGGCGGTGCTCATCACGTCCACGCGCGCATCGGCGAGCTCCAGCGCGCAGCGGCCCATGTCGCGGTTCATGCGCTCCAGCTCCTCCGCCACCACGCGGTGCATGCGCACGCGGCTTGAATGAAAGGAGAAACGCTCCGGCAATCGCTGCATGCGCCCGGCAAAGATGGCCGGCACTTCGCGCTCCATGGTGATGTTGGAGCTGGGGACAATCTGGCCAATTCGGTAATTCATCTTGGGTTCGCTTTGGGTCTGAGGCTCGGTCCGGGCGGGGACGGTGGCCGGCTTGCGCAGGAAAACGCTGAGCGCGGCGCGCAGGGAATCCGGGATGGGCGTGCCCACGCGCGCGTCCAGCCGCACGCAGATCGGGGAGAACATGGCATCGAACACCAGCGCACCGTCGGGGCGGCGGGCGATGCAGCGGATGTCATAGGCGCGCGTGCGGATGGCTTCGACAAAGCACTCGATGTCGATCACATGAGCACATACTCGGTGGCACGCATCATGGCTGCGGCGCGGTGAGATCGGAGACGCCCGCGGCCGCCAGCTCGGCGATCAGGATGGGATACTGCTCGCGCAGCCGGTTCACATCCACGCGACCGGTGCGGGTCATGAAGCGGTAGACGAACTCATGCGGCGTCGCCACGTTCATCCACTCGCGGATGCGCTCATACCAGTTGTACGAAGCCTCCGATGCGTGGATCAGCTTGGCCTTTTGCGGGCGGCGCACGTCATCGTAGCGCTGCAGCGCCGCCGGCACGTCATCGGGGAACGCCACGATGGCCTCGGCCAGCGCGATCGCGTCTTCCATGGCGATGCGGGTGCCCGAGCCGATCGAGAAGTGGGCGCTGGTCAGCGCATCGCCAATCAGCACCTGGTTGCCAACGTGCCAGGTCCGGTTGACCACGACCGGGAACTGGCGCCAGTTCGAATGATTGGAGACCAGCTTGTAGCCACCCAGCTCCGCGGCGAACACCGTCTCGAACAAGGCCTGGCGCGCCTCGTTGGACATCGCGTCCATGGCGAATTCCTGCCAGGTCTGGTGATCGCACTCGGCCACGAAGGTGCTCATGGAGTCCGAGTACGGGTAGTAGTGCGCTACAAGATAGCCACCCTTGTACTGCCGGAACACCAGGGCCGGGTTGGGGAACGCCTTCTCCACGCCGTACCAGGCAAAGTGGTTGGTCAGGTTGCGGCGCGTGGTGCCAAAGCCCTCCTCGTTGGACGCCCGCAGCAGCGAGTTGACGCCGTCCGCGCCCACGACCAGGTCGGCGTCGATGGCCGAGAAGTCGCTGATCCGCTGGTTGTACGTCACGCGCACACCCAGCTCGCGGGCTCGCGCCTGCAGCACCGACAGCAGCTGGATGCGCGGAATCGCGCCGCCGCCCGCGCCGGGGCGCTTCATGGTGATCGGGGCCTCATGGCTCACGATGGTGTGCTGGTCGCTGAAGCGCATCGCCTTTGCGAGCTCGTCGACCACTGCCGGCGAGGCAGCACGCAGGTTGGACAGCCCGGTGTCGGCCAGCACCACGCCGAAACCAAAGGTGGTGTTCTCCGGGTTTTGCTCGTAGATGTCGATCTCCACCGACGCCAGCCGCTCCTTGAGCAGGATGGAGAGGAAGAGCCCCGAGGGGCCGCCTCCGATGATGGCGACTTTCATGGCGGCCTTCATGGCGGCTTTCATTGCGCCTCCCCGGGGAAATCACCAGCGCGTCCATGTCGAACTGGACGATGCGCCCGGCCAGGCCGCCGGTCAGCGCGCCGTACCAGACTGCCGGCTTGAAGCCGAGCGCCTTGCGCCGGAAGTGGATCTGCGGATTGCCGTCGATGCGCACATAGCCGTTTGGCAGCGGCGTGGTGGCATAGCCTTCTGTGGTGCGCGCCACGTCGATCAGCGCGGCGAATTCCGGCACGTCCAGCACATAGACCGATGCGCGGCCGGCCTGCTCCGGCGCCGTGCCGATCTGCGCGGCCTTGGCCTGCCAGACGGGTTCAATGGAAGTAAAGGCCGTGGCGGCGTCGGCGGCTTGCTCCAGCGCCATGGCGGACTCGATGGTCAGCCTGGCGTCAAGCGCATCGGCCTCGCTGAACGGGCGCAGCTGCCAGGTGATCTCGATCGGATAGCCGTTGGGATCGTTGAAGTAGATCGACTCGATGACCTCGTGGCGGATCTGGTAGCGCACCGGAATGCCGACCGCCTCCACGCGCTGGCGCCATGCCAGCAGCTCCGCTTCGTCGCGCACGCGCCAGGCGGTGTGCGTGGCGCGGTCCTGGTAGTGCTCGCGTACCGCCAGCCAGTCCGGCCGCTCGGTGCCGATGTAGTAGAAGAAGGCAATGGTGCTGCTGTTGCCGCTATCGAAGAAGAAGTGCAGGAAGTCCGCATGGTTGTCCGGGCCCCAGCCCTTGGCCGAAATGGCGTGGACCAGCGGCAGGCCAAGCAGGTCGCGGTAGAAATGCACGGTCTCGGCCAGCTTCCAGGTGGGACGCGCGGTGTGGTGCACGCCGTGCAGTTGCACGGACGGCACGCCGACAAGGTGTTTCGCTTCGGTCATTTCACTTCCCTTCGGTTACGGTGTTGCCGGCCGTCTCGGCCTCGAGCAACTGGATGATCTGCTGGCGCAGCAGCACCTTGCTGAGCTTGCCGGATGCGGTCAGCGGGAACTCTCGGATGACTTCCAGCCGTTCGGGCCACTTGAACTTGGCCAGCCCGGCTTCCTGCAGGTATTGGGTCAGTTGCGCCAACGTGAGATCGGTTGCCGGCGGCTCGGGAATGACGAAGGCGCACACGCGCTCGCCATAGACGCGATCCGGCATGCCCACCACGGCCGAGGCCAGCACGCCCGGGTGCAGGTTGATGACGTTTTCCAGTTCCTCGGCGTTGATCTTCTCGCCGCCGCGGTCCACCACATCCTTGATGCGGCCGCAGAAAAGTAGTAGCGCTTGCCGTCCACCACGCGCGAGGTCATCAGGTCGCCGGAGCGGTAGAAGCCGTCCGCGGTAAAGCGGGTCACGTCTTCCTGCTCGGACTTGTAGTAGCCGCGGATGGTGTAAGGCCCGCGGAACAGGGCTTCGCCGGGCTCGCCGTCGGCCACGGGATCCTCCGTGCCGGGGTACACAAGCTTGACCTCGTCATGCGTGGACACCGGACTGCCGACGGAGGTGTCGCGGATCTCTTGCGGGTCGTGCTTGCGGGCGAACATGATCACGCCTTCGGTCATGCCGAAAATGTGGTGCGTGGGCGAGCCGGTCAGCCGCGTGAGGCCGGCGGCGTTCTTCGTCGCGATGAAATTCCTGCGCGAGCGTGCGCTGGCATCGGACTGCGCCAGCTCCGGCGCAATGCGCGTCAGGATCGGGCCCGCCACGCCGAACCAGGTAGGCTGGTAGTCGCGCACCAAGCCGCGCAGGTTCTCCTCGCCGAGATCCGGGGTGACCGTCAACGTGGCGCCGGTCAGCAGGAACGGCCCGAAGAAGCAGCCCATGTTGAGGTTGTGCATGTACGGCGTGGGGAAGAACAGCACGTCGTCCTTCGTATAGCCATTGCAAGCCGCCACCGCGCGCATGTTGTACAGGTATTCGTTCTGGAAGCGCGGGATGATCTTGGGCACGCCCGTGGTGCCGCCGGAGAGCTGGAACACGGCAGCCTGGAAGGGATGGGGCTTGACGCCCGCCAGGATCGCGCGCGCCCTGGCCAGCGGCATTTCCTCGATCAGGTCGGCCAGCAGCACCGCGCTGCCACGACGCTCGCCACGCGCCTGCAGGATGATGGAAAGGCTCGGCACTTCCGCCTGCATCTCCTGCGCAAAGGCCACGTCGTCGAACTTGGCATCGTCGCCCTGCACCACGTGCAGGCGCGCTTCGCAAAGATTGCCGAGATAGCCGATCTCCAGCTTGCGGAACGCCTGCAGCGAGCAAAGCGCAATGATGCCCGCCTTCAGGCAGCCAAAGAATGCCAGCAGCAGCTCGTTGCTGTTGCCGCACTGGAACACCGCGCGATCCAGCGGCCGCAGGCCCAGCGCCAGCAGCGCGGCGCCAAGGCGCTCGGTTTTCTCGTCCAGTTCGCGGTAGGTCAGCCTGCCCTCCGGGCCCACCAGCGCGAGCCGGTCCGCGTTGGCCTGGAACGACGCGCGAAATGCGCCGACCAAGGTTTCTTGCGTCAGCACGCCTTCGGCAACATTGCGCCGCAGCCGGTCTTCGTCGGGGTACCTGACGCCCGCCAGTAGCTCCGGGGGCCGTACCGATTGGGATTGCAACATGTCTGTCTACCCTTGCTTGTCTGTTTTTTTGCTGGCGCGCCGAACGTGGCCCGACGCGCCGGATGACTTGCCTTACACCATCAGCTCGCGCAGCCACTCGACGATGTGCGCCCCGGCGATACGCTGGCCCGGCTCTTCGTCGCGGCTCAATGCCATGCCATGGTGATTGCCGCGCACGCGGATATGGCGCTTTTCCGTGCTGCCGATCTGCTCGTAGACTGACTCGATATCGGCGGGGAACGTGCACTGGTCTCCGGTGTACTCCAGCAGCAGCGTGGGCTGGTGCACCGCGCCGATGGTCTTGTCCAGCGACGCATTGGAAGTCAGGCCCGACCAGGTCGACAGCCAGGATTCCGGCGTTACCACGCGGGCAAAGCCAACGCTGCCCCAGTTGGAGACAAAGGGATCCTCGCCCCACAGCGAGCCCGTCTTGCGGTCCGACGGGTCCAGCGTGATGTCCCAGGATCGCAGGTCGGCGTCCGTGCGCCAGACGTGGAAGATAGGCGCATGCGCGGCCACGCGCCGGTCCAGATCGGTGCCGCCGCCTGCCTTGATGCGCTGGCGGGCGTCTTGCTTGGTGTGCAGCAACTGCCTGGCATGCTCGTCGATCCGCCTGACCCGCTCTTCCTGCGCGGCACGATAACGCGCGACAAAATCCGGCGCATAACTGCCGCGCCCGCTGGCGGCCTCGAAGCCGTTTGCCGCGCAGAACGGGTCGAGCGAGGCATCGGTCTGCATCGGATCGTTCTCGTCGACAACGGAAGGATCGAGCCCGGTCATCAGCAGCTTGCCCTGCCCCGGATGCGGCGACACCAGGATCATGCCGTCGACGGTGGGCATCTGCAGCTCTGCCAGGTTGGTCGGCCGCCCGCCCGGGGTCCTGGCGATGCGCTGCGATGCCGGCGTGAGCGCCTGCTGGTTGTAGAAGGTGTAGAGCGATGCGCCGCCGGAGTTGCCCAGCAGCACGATGCGCTCAAAGCCCAGCTCGCGCAGGTGCGCCATGCCGGCCGCCACGTCGAACAGCGCGATCTCATGCTCCAGGCGCAGGTCGTTGCCGATCGAGCGGGGGCCCTGCACCCAGCAGGCGCAACCGGCGTCGAGGATGAACGGCACGAGGTAATGCGTGATCGCCATCTCGCGGGGGTGCATCACCGAGACGACGGTCTTTTCCTTGCCGGTCGCCGTGAAGAGAAAGCCGAGCGTGCGCTGGCCATCCGCGGTACCCAGCGCATAGGGGACCATCTGGTAAGGGCGCGTCATCAGGCGCGCATCCCACGATGCGCCACGCATGCCTGCTGTTACCTGTGCCTTGATCTGCTCCGTCACGGCGTCTCCTTTGATTAAATGCTACCGTCTCAATAATTTAGGCGTTATTTGATTGCATGTCAATTAATGGTAAACCTTGTCTCGCGCCAACACTGCACCCACCCCACGATGCGCGCAAAAGGAAAGCGGCTGCACCGTCAAGTCGATGGGCAGCCGCCAAGTGTCGGCGTTAGCCGCACAGGAAAGTGCCAGGTGAAAAGCGCGCTAGCCGCCGCTCAGAAGCTATGCCGCAGACCCACCACCGCGCCCAGCTGGTTGGCGCCAGGCACGATCGAGCCGTCGTAGCCGTTGGCACTGAGCGCGGACCCACCCTTGTTCTTCGTGTAGGAAGCCGTCAGGTAGGCGTCGGTGCGCTTGGAGAACCGATAGCCGGCCGACAGCACAAAGGAGATGGGATCCTTGGCCGAGGTGCGGTCATTGGTCTTGTACACGGCGCCGGTCAGCGCAACGGCCGGCGCCAGGTTCCAGTTCACGCCGGTCCACATCAGGTCCGTGCGCGACATCGACGCCAGCAACTGGCTCGCCAGCCGGCGGTAGCCCACGTAGACGCTGACCGCCTCCAGATCCACCGCGGCCGCGCCGACATAGCGCCGCTCGGTCTTGCCGGCCGTGGCCACGCTGCTGCCATTGAGCTGGTCGTACGCGCCCCCACGCGAAAACGGCCGCTCTGGTAGGTAAAGCCGGCGCTCATGTCGCGCCCCACACGGCTGTTGCCCGGCACTTCCGAGCCATTGGCCACGGTGGAATCCACCCCGAAGCTGTACAGCGCCGCTACCGTCAGCCCGCCAAACTTGCCGGTGTACTTGGCCGCGTTGTCCACGCGTCCCGCCAGCCAGTTGTCGTGGCTGAACGACGAGTACTTCGGCGCGAAGAACATGGGATCGAACGCGATGATCAGGTCGAACATCAGGTTGTGATGCCGGCCCAGCGTGAACTGGCCATAGGCGCTGCTGTCGACGCCGACATAGGCCTTGCGCCCAAAGATCCGGCCGCCCTGGGAGGACGATCCGGTATCGAGCACCATGCCGCCTTCGAGCACGAACACGCCCTTTAGGCCGCCACCGAGATCCTCCACGCCACGCATGCCCCAGCGGCTGCCGGCAATATTGCCGGAGGTCATGCGCAAGAGGCTGTCGCCCTGCTTTGCCGCGTTCGGCACGCGGTTTACGTATTCGATGCCGGCATCCACCACGCCATACATCGTGACGGACGATTGGGCTTGCGCTTGCCCGTGGGTCAGTGCCGCGAGTGTCGCCGCGGCCATGGCCAGTGCTTTGTTCATTACGTCTCCTTGATTGGGTCTTGTCCGCAAGCTGCGATCGGCCTGCGTCTGGTCGTGCGGTCTCCTGACAGGCAGCCTCGACGACGAATGCTCACCCAATCAATTGATATACACTCAATAAATACTATTGAGTTTTGATATGGTGTTAAATAATGGTTTTCCCGGTGCACGGCATGCCAGGCAGACGCTGCGCAAGCCTCGGGGCCGGCCCGCGACGCTCAAACGCTTGCTTCGCCATGCGCCGCTGGCATACTCGCCATGCGGGTTAGCGCACGTGCCCGCGCATGGCACGGGCTTAAGCTCATCGCGTCAGCCGTGCCACCTTTGTCAGCCCTGATTGAGAACAGACGACATGACCCTGTACTTGCTCTCGCTTTTTATCGGCATCGTGGCTGGCCTGCGCGCCATGACGGCACCCGCCGCCGTCAGCTGGGCGGTCCACGCAGGCTTGCTGGACCTGTCGGGCAGCTGGCTTGCCTTCATGGGCTATCGGTTCACGCCCTGGATCTTCAGCGTGCTGGCCGCGGTGGAACTCATCACCGACAAGCTGCCCGGCACGCCGAGCCGCAAGGTGCCGCAGCAGTTCGGCGCGCGCATCCTTTCGGGGGCGTTGTGCGGGGCCACGATCGGGGCGGGTGGCGGCTTGCTGGTAGGAGGGGCCATTCTTGGCGCCGTGGGCGCCGTGATCGGCACGCTCGGCGGCGCGGCTGTGCGCGCGCGCCTTGCGGCGATATTTGGCAGGGACCGGCCGGCGGCGGTGATCGAAGACCTGGTTGCCGTCATCGGCGCGGCGGTCATGGTGCTGTCGCTGGCTTAGGCAGCGATGCCAGCCGGCCTATAAAGGATCGACCAGGCTGCGGATAACGTCCGCCAGGCGGGCCGCGCGTGCGCGCCCCTTCGCGTCCAGGCCAAGCGCGCCGCCCGCGGCCAGCGCCTGCAGGCCGAACGCGGCGTCGGTCATGTCGCGCCACGACGGGTGATCGGCGTGCATGGCCTCGAGCGCCTGCGCGCCGGCCGCCAGGCGCTGCGGGTCGGGCTGCAGCCCTGCCGCCAGGTCTTCCAGTACCGCCGCTGCGTCGAGCAAACCCTTGCGGTTCATATCGGCATCTCCCTCTCGAACTTGATGGCAAATGACCAGTCCCGCAGTGTTTTTTTGCAGACCGGACGATGGATTTCGCTGTCGTTGGCAACGCGCCGGGCGCGGCGCCAACCCAGACGATATGCGCGGACTTTCACCTCTTATTCTCTCAATTAGACCCTGACCCACGCCGCTACGATCTCGAACGTGAAGAGTGAAGCACACGATCGGGACTACCCCTGGTTCCCGGTCGGTGCGCACATCTTCTGCGCGAAACGAGGGCAAGATCGGCGCACACAGCCGACAGATCAGCGATCGGGGTGAAGTCAGCATCTTAATGGCCCGTGGCCTCCCACGGCCGTCCCGGCGTACCCGTACTACCCTCGTGGCGACAGCATCAAGGGCGACGCGACAGCCAGGCGACGGGCACCGGATTTCCTGCCCGGGAACCATCGGCTTGTCGCAATACAGCGCACGCCAATGGCGACGCCATCGATCAGTACTTCGCCCGAGGAAGCCCTGCGTGCCGGCCGTAGCATCCGCGCGCAACTGGCTCTCCTGACTAGCCGGGCCGCTTCGGCGGGCCGACCTCCTCCAACATGCAATTAAGGGATTGCAACCATGGCTATTTCCTCGATAGGTGTCGGGTCCAAGCTGGAACTGAGCACCTTGCTGGACAATCTGCAAAAGGCGGAAGAGACCAAGCTCACCGCCCTGACCAAGAAGGCCACCGTCCACACCACCAAGCTCTCCGCTTATGGTCTGCTGCAAGGGGCGCTGGCTTCGTTCCAGAATGCCGCCAGCGCGCTTGGCACGGCGAGCCTGTACAACAGCACCACCACCACGTCCAGCAGCACCAACGTGCTGGGCGTCGTGGCCGACAAGTCCGCGATGGCGGGCAGCTATGCGGTCAAGGTGACGCAACTGGCGCAATCGCAGACGCTGGTGTCCAACGGCATCACCGACAGTACGGGCCAGTTGCTGGGCAGCGCCAAGATCAAGATCGAGTTCGGGACCACCGAGGGCGCCGTCTTCACGCCCGGCACCGGCACGCCCGCCTCGATCAACATCAATGGCACCAACAACACGCTGACCGGCATCCGCGATGCGATCAACGCGTCCAATTCGGGCGTGACCGCCAGCATCGTCAACGATGGCGGCAGCACGCCGTACCGCATGGTGCTGACGTCCAACGCCACGGGCGCCAAGTCCAGCATGCGCATCTCGGTGGAAAGCAACGGCGCCGGCGACCCCAGCACCATTGCCGGCTTGCTCGCGTATGACCCGGCCGGCACCAAGGCGATGAAGCAGAACATCGAGGCCCTCGACGCCAAGCTGACCATCAACGGCATCGACGTGAGCAGCCCGACCAACTCGGTGCAAGGCGCCGCGCCGGGCCTGACGCTGAACCTGCTGAGCAAGGGCGACAGCACGGTGACCGCCGTCACCGACACCGCGACGATGGCTGGCGCCGTGCAGGGCTTTGTCACGGCCTACAACACGCTGCAGAGCACCGCCGCGAAGCTGTCCGCCTTCGACAAGTCCAACAAGGGCACCCAGTCTCCGCTGCTGGGCGACGCGACCCTGCGCACGATCCAGAACCAGTTGCGCTCCGTGTTCAACACGCCGCAAACCGGCGCCAGCGACTCCAGCCTGGTCAACCTGACCCAGATCGGGATCTCGTTCAAGGCCGACGGCTCCATGGGGCTCGACACCGCCAAGCTGAACAAGGCGCTCGCCAGCAACCGGACCGGCGTGGCGCAGCTGTTCAGCGGGGTCGACGGCAAGTCCGGCTATGGCAATCAGCTGGCGGAAATGGCGAAGTCGTTCAGCGCCACGAAGGGCGCGCTGACGACGGCCACCGAAGGCATCAACACCAACCTGAAGGACCTCGACAGCGCCTATACCCGCACCTCCGCGGGCATCGACGCCACGATGTCGCGCTATCGGGCGCAGTTCCAGCAGCTTGACCTGATGATCAACCGGCTGAACTCCACCGCCAGCTACCTCACGCAACAATTCGCGGCGATGAACAACACGTCCACGAAGTGAACGGCACCATTGCCGTCCCGCCTGCGAGGGCGGGACGGCCCCGCGGGAGGCTTACCGTCTCGCTATCCCTCGGTGGCATAACCGTGCGATGCCGCTACACTGTCGCCTGATCCCAGCCAGTCCATCAGGAACCGCCCCACATGCACGAACAAGAACAGAGCGGAAGCACCCCTCCTTTACGATCCCCTCGCTGCGCCAAGCCGCAAGCATCCTGGTCGTGCGCGATGGCGCGGCCGGCATGGAAGTGCTCCTGGTGCGCCGCCCCGAGCGCAACGACGACCGCAGCAGCGGCGCCTTCGTCTTTCCCGGCGGCACGCTCGACCCTCAAGACAGAACCCTGCACGATGCCTGCGCCGGCCTGGACGATGCCGCGGCCAGCAAGCGTCTCAAGCTGCCTGACGGCGGCCTGGATTTCTACCTGGCAGCCGTGCGCGAGTGTTTCGAGGAAGCCGGCCTGCTGTTTGCGAGCGATGCCAGCGGCAAGCTGATCGCGCTGGACACGCTGGATGCCACGCAGCAGGCATGGCTGCGGCAATCCGCGCGGCGCGGCGGCCCGGGCATGGCGCAGCTCTGCGAGCGGCTTGGTGTGCGCCTGGCGGTGGACCGCCTGGCGTATCACAGCCACTGGCTGACGCCACCCGGCTTGCCCAAGCGCTTCGACACACGCTTTTTCGTGGCCGTGGCGCCCGCCGGCCAGTCCGCCACGCACGATGGCGACGAAGCCGTGGAGCATCTCTGGGTACGCCCGAGCGATGCCATCGATCCGGCGCGCGGCCTGAAGCTGGTGGCAGTGACGCGGCGCACGCTAGCCTCGATTGCCCGCTTCGACACCGCCCAGGCCTGCTTTGACCATGCGGCGCAGCTGCGCGACATTGCGCGCATCATGCCGCGCCTGGCCCAGGGCGGTGGCGGCCTGCGGCCCGTGCTGCCCTCTGAGCCTGCCTATGCCGAGATCGAGCGCATCGACCCGCAAGGCCAGGGCCATGCGCGCTATGAGCTGGCGACCGGCGCCGCGGTGCGGCTGTCCGAGCGCGTCTGGCGCGTCACCGCCGGCAATGGCAGCGTGATGACCGGGCCCGGCACCAACACGTACTTTGTGGGGGACCCCGCGCGCAACGAATGGGCCGTGATCGATCCAGGCCCCGACGACGAAGCCCATGTGGCCGCCGTGCTGGTGGCCGCACCCGGCCCGATCCGCTGGATCCTGGCCACCCACACCCATATCGACCACTCGCCGGCAACGCCAAGGCTCAAGGCCGCCACCGGCGCGCCGGTGCTGGGCCGCCCCGCGCCGCCAACGCCACGCCAGGACCAGACCTTCCAGCCCGAGCGCATCCTGGCGCACGGCGAGCGCCTGGCGCTGGGCGAAGGCTGCACGCTGCGCGTCGTTCACACGCCGGGACATGCATCCAATCATCTTTGCTTCCTGCTTGAGGAAGAAAAGACCTTGTTCACCGGCGACCACGTGATGCAGGGTTCCACCGTCGTCATCAATCCACCCGACGGCGACATGTACGCATACCTGGCCTCGCTGGCCGCGCTGCAGGACGAGGACCTGGAATGGCTCGCGCCCGGCCACGGCTTCCTGATGCCCCGGCCAGCCGATGCCATCCGCACCCTGATCCGCCATCGCATGCAGCGCGAGGCAAAGGTGCTCAACGCGCTGCGCGAGCTTGGCGAAACCGGCATCGATGCCTTGCTCCTGCGCGTCTACGACGACGTGCCGGAACGCATGCTCCCGGTGGCAAAGCGCTCGCTGCTGGCGCACCTGCTCAAGCTGGTGCAGGACGGCCGCGTGCAGGAGGTCGACGAGCAGTGGAAGATAGTGGAGAACGCAGCAGGCTGAAACGCCGCGGAATGCAAACAAAAAGCCGACCTCGATAGGTCGGCTCAGCTTGCCGACAAAGCCGGCTCGGCGTTGTCGTGCTCCCTCTCCCGCGCGCGGGAGAGGGGCTGGGGGAGAGGGCGGGCGCTCGATATGCCCGCGTGCTGGACAACACCACGGGCTTCGCTTGAAGTGGCTCCTAGCTAAGCCACCCCTCTCCCCGGCCCTCTCCCCTGAGGGGAGAGGGAGAGACAGACGTCGTCATGGCGCGCGGCTTTGGCCTGTTCGGCGGCTTCGGCTTGTGCTTCAGGTTTGCTAGACGTCTTACTCGGATACCGAAGCCATCAGCAGGTCCGCGGCGGACTCCAGCCGCTCGGGCGCCCCGAACAGCCGCGCTACGATCAAGCCGTTCTGCAGCGCGCCATAGATCACCTGCGCCAGCGCGCGTGGCGTCACCGGATAGACCTTGCCGTACTCCTTCTGCGCACGCTCGATCAACCCCATCAGCCAGTTCTCGTTCATGCGGTAGAACGCCTTGAGCTCGGCGTGGACCGATTCCGGCAGGCACAGCGTCTCGGTGGACAACATGCCCGCGAGGCAGATCTGGTCGCCGCAGGCCGCGGTACGCAGGAAGTTAAGGTAACCCCCGGCCTGCACGGCAGGGGCAAGCGAGGCGTCCACGCTGCGCAGCCGTTCGGAGATACGGGCGCTGTATTCCTTCACTGCCTCCAGCACCAGGTCGTCCTTGGCGGGGAAGTAATAGTGGATGCTCGACGTCTTCACGCCGACCAGCTCGGCCAGGTCGCGGTAGCTGAAACCATTGAAACCGCGCCGGCGGATCAGCACCAGCGTGTGTTCGAGCAGTTGTTCGCGTACGGATTGCGTTTTCATAGCGCGATCTTATCTATCTATCGATAGATCCTCAAGCCAATTTCATGTGCAGTCGCAACAAGCCGGCTTAGTTGGGCCTAAGTTGCGCCTTAGTTGCGCTTAAAAGGCCCTATGTCGGCTCACGCCGGAAGCACTTGCGCCACCACGGTGACCGCAGAGCCACTAGCAAGGCACAGAACCACCCAGCCAGCCAGGATCAGGAAACTGTCCCGTAAATTCATGATGCACTCCCACTCTATTTCACTCTCACTCTGTTTCCCAACCGCTATCAGGCATCCAGGTGGCGATCGCCGGGAGGCCCTGGCAGCGCTCACGCATTGGCGCCATCGGTGAACACGTCGAACTTGCCACGCGCGCCATCGGTGTAGGCGTCAACGCTGCGGGCCGGGCTAGCGGACACCCCGCTGCGGTCCAGGCCGGCCACGGTGCGGGCACCGTCCGTGAACGGGTCGAACTTGCCGGTGCGCGCGCCATCGGTATAAGCGTCAACGCTGCGGGCCGGGCTAGCCGACACCCCGGTACGGTCCAGGCCGGCCACGATGCGGGCACCGTCCGTGTACGGGTCGGCCTTGCCAACGCGCAAATCGTCGGCGTACGGGTCGAACTTGCCGGTGCGGGCGCCATCGGTATAAGCGTCGGGTGTGGTGGTGCGGAACACGTAGCCGTACTTGTCACCCGAGAACGTGCTGTCCTTCGGGCCCGAAGCCTGGGCGGTACCCGCCACGAAGGCGGCAGCAAGGGCGGCCGCGGTGATGAGGGTCTTGGCGAAGAGGTTCGAGGTCATGATGTTCTCCATTCACATTGAGGATCCGCGCTTCGGGCGGAATCGATTCAGTACGCTTTGGAACCCTTGCTTTGACTGGCTGTTATCTACCAGTAGATAGATAAGCTGGCCAAAAAAACGGGGACTCCCCGGGTGCTGCGTTGGATCCTCTTTCCTGCTTCAGCTTTCCTTGCTGGGGCGGAGCAGCGGCTTCCATGCGCTGAATATTATCTACTGGTAGATAGATAGTCAATGAGTTTTTCAGGCCGGATGTCAGATGCCCATAATATGGCGTAAAGCGCATATCAACTAGGGAGAGACGCTCGAAGAAAAAGTCGGAAAGACCGGAAAAAGCACCGGTCGTTGCACATTTTTCACGCACCGGGAAAGGACGCGGCTGAAAGGAAAAAACGCAACAAGGATTTACAACGTTTTACTACGGCCTCTGCGTATTCACTCCTAGGATGAACTGTGCGGGACGCGGCATAAGCAGGCGTGGGGCGAGTATTCATGCGCCCTGGCCTGCCTTCGCTTGCGTGCCCCGCTGGCCCCACCGAGGTTACCGCCCCAGTTTGTCTGGCGTGGCGCAGATGCCAGCTAATCCAGCCAGCCTGTGCCCGTGCGTTCCCTGGCTGAGCCACAGGCGACCACCTCCTTACCACCGGAGCAAGAGATGCGCAGAGTACTCACGTTGACGTTACTTGTCGCCGCCGCAACGGCTTCAGGCTTGAGTTATGGCCAGCAAAAGAAGTTCGACCCATACACCGACGGTGCCAAGGCCGGCAAGGCCGATCCTTATACGGATGGCGCCAAGTCCGGCAAGTTCGACCCGTACACGGATGGCGCGAAGAAATCCACGCAAATGGACCTGAATGCCACGCAGGGCAAGCCCGATCCCTACACGGACGGAGCCAAGGTCGGCAAGACCGACCCCTATACGGACGGGGCCAAGGCAGGCAAGGCAGATCCCTATACCGATGGCGCCAAGGCCGGCAAGGCCGACCCGTACACGGACGGCGCGAAATCGAAGTAGCGAGCAGCCGCTGGACGCGGCCACCCACGTCGTTGTCGCCGCTACGCGGCGATGCTGACCCGGGGCAGAGCCCCGGCCCGGAGCCTTTGAAACGGCAAACCCGCGCGGCCCCTGCCTTGGCCGCGCGGGATACGCTTGCGTGCGCAAGCTAGTCACCCCCTCCCCGTTAATCACGCCTAGCCGGCCAGGATCCGCTCCGGGTGCCGGCCGCTGGTGCCGAGCAACACGTCCGTGCCCCGCTGCGATGCTTCGCGCGCGCCGACGATGGCCCAGTAGAAGCTTGTCGTCGGGCATGCCCAGGCGGTAGCCGGCAAGCGGCACGTTCGGCACCCTCTAAAAAATGTAGATTCTGACCTTGAATTTATCTGACTTATCAAATACTATCCAGCCAGCAGACGGAAGACAGGAGCCAACATGAAGCACTACACGAAAGAGACCTATAACCTGACGCAGAGCGTCGGGTTCTACCTCAACAGGGCCCGCAATCTTGTGCTGATGGAGATGGACGCCGCCCTGAAGGAACTCGATATCACCGCCCAGCAGATGGGCATCCTGCTGTCGCTGTCGCTCGGCACGGCCACCACCCCGTTCGAGCTGAGCAAGCTGCTGGCGATCGACACCGGCCTGATGACCCGCATCCTCGACAAGCTGGAGCGCAAGGGCCTGCTGACCCGCTCGCGCAGCGTGGATGACCGCCGCGTGGTGAACCTGGAGCTCACCGCCAAGGGCCACAGCGTTGCCAACCAGATTCCGGAGATTGCCCCCGAGGTGCTGAATGCGCGCCTCAAGGATTTCAGCAAAAGCGAGTTCGACGAATTGTTGCGCCTGCTCGACAAATTTTCGGCCGCCTGAGCGCGCGTCTTTTTAACCATTTATCTGACAAATCAGAAAATGAAAACGCAGACTTCTCGAATGACCGGCCGCGCCCTGCGCTCCACCAAGGTCCTGCCCCTGCTGCTCAGCGCCTGGCTGGCCGGTTGCGCCAGCTACGCGGGCATCTCCAGCGACAAGCACGTCACCGCACCCACCGCGCTGGAAACCACCGCCAGCCTGCCCGCCGAGCAAGGCCACTGGCCCGCGGCCGACTGGGCCGCCCAGTTCGGCGACGCGCAGTTGCGTGCGCTGATTGCAGAAGCGCTCGAAGGCAGTCCGTCGATCGACATGGCCAAGGCACGCCTGGCCGCCGCCGCGGCCTACAGCGAAGGCGCCAATGCCAACACCTTGCCGCGCGTGGACGCCGGTTACACGCTGACCCGCCAGCAATACTCGGGCACCGCCCTCGCGCCCCCGCCCATCGCCGGCTCCTGGCAAACCGAAAACCGTGGCGTGATCAGCGCCAGCTATGAACTCGACCTGTGGGGCAAGAACCGCGAAGCCCTGGCCTCCTCGATTTCGGCACGCCGTGCCGCCGAGGCGGAATCGGAACAGGTCCGCCTGTCCGTCAGCTCGGCCGTGGCCCGCGCCTACAACGAACTGGCCCGCCTGTACGCCCTGCTCGACATCGCCCAGGACGAAGTCAGGCAGCGCACCGCGCTGGCCCGTATCACCCACGCCCGCGCCGCCTCCGGCCTGGACACCGAAGTGGAACAACGCACCGCCGACGCCAACCTCGACGCCAGCAACGCGGCGGTCACGGCGCTTAACGGCGCCGTCCTCAACACTCGCTACCAGTTGGGCGCCCTGCTCGGCCGCGGCCCGGACCGCGGGCTGGCCGTCGCGCGCCCCACGCTGAGCCCCGGCGACGAAGTGCGCCTGCCAGACAACCTCCCGGCCGACCTGGTCTCGCGCCGCCCCGACATCGTCGCCGCACGGTGGCGCGTGGACGCCAGCACCCACGACATCAAGGTGGCGAAGGCCGGCTTCTACCCCGACATCAACCTGAGCGCCGCGATTGGCCTGGATGCCTTCGGCTTTGGCCGCTTTCTCACCGCCGCCAGCCGCACCGCCAACGCTGGCCCGGCGATCCACCTGCCGATCTTCGATGCCGGCGCGCTGCGCGCGCAACTCGAGGCCGCTACGCGGAATTCGACCTGGCGGTGGCAAACTACAACCAGACGCTGATCGGCGCCCTGACCGACGTCGCCACGCAACTGGCCCAGATCCGCACGATCGATGCGCAACTGGTCGACGCATTGCGCGCCGAGCAAAACAGCCGCCGTGCCCGCGACCTGGCCCTTGCGCAGTATCGCCAGGGCCTGACGACCCAGCTCACCGTGCTGAACGCGGAAACCAACGCGCTGGCCCGCACCGAGGCAGTCGCCCAACTGCGCATGACGCGCCGCGACCGCCAGATCGCGCTGGCGGCGTCGCTTGGCGGCGGCTACACGGATACGTCCAGCGCCGCGCCTGCGGCAGTGGCCATGCAGTCGCCGGTCCTTAGCCCCGCCGCGCCGGGCGCTCCCGTACAGCCGCAATAACCGCTCAACTCCGCTACCAACTCCGCTACCGATACCGCTACCGAGGTGTTCAAAATGACCGAAGCTACCCAGACCGAAACCACCGCCGGCGACAACAGCAGCAACGCCCCCGCCGGCAAGATGGCCACCCGCAAACGCTTGCTCGCCGCGCTGGGCATGGTCTCCCTGATTGCCGCCGGCGGCTACGCGGCCTACTACTTCACCTACGCCGTGCATCACGAAGACACCGACGACGCCTATGTCAATGGCAACCTCGTGCAACTCACCCCGCAGGTCAGCGGCACCGTGATCAGCGTCAACGCCGACGACACGCAGATCGTCAAGGCCGGCGAAGCCGTGGTCAACCTCGACCCGGCCGATGCGCAGGTCGCACTGGGCAACGCCCAGGCCCAGCTCGCGCAAACGGTGCGCCAGGTGAGCGCCCTCTACGTCAACAACAACGTCTACCAGGCCGCGATCCAGCAGCGCCAGGCCGACCTGGCCAAGGCCCGCGACGACTTCCAGCGCCGCAGCCAGGTGACGGAAACCGGCGCCGTCTCCGCGGAGGACGTGGCCCATGCCCGCGACGCGGTCAAGACCGCCGAGGCCGCGCTCGAAGCCGCCCGCCAGCAACTTGCGTCCAACCGCACCATGACCGACCAGACCACGGTCGCCGAGCACCCCGCCGTGCAGGCCGCAGCGGCCAAGCTGCGCGATGCGCACCTCGCCCTTGCCCGCAACACGCTGCCTGCGCCGGTCACGGGCTATGTGGCACGCCGCTCGGTGCAGGTCGGCCAGCGCGTGGCCCCGGGCGCCCCGATGATGGCCATCGTCCCGCTGGACGGCGTCTGGGTGGACGCGAACTTCAAGGAAGTGCAGCTCCAGCATATGCGCATCGGCCAGCCGGTTGAGCTGCGCGCGGACGTGTACGGCAGCAGCGTGCGCTACCACGGCCGCGTGGTGGGCTTCTCGGCCGGCACCGGCAGCGCGTTCTCGGCCCTGCCCGCGCAGAACGCCACCGGCAACTGGATCAAGGTGGTGCAACGCCTGCCCGCCCGCATCGAGCTCGATCCGGCGGAGCTCCGTGCCCACCCGCTGCAGATCGGCTTGTCGATGCAGGTCGACGTCGACACCAAGGACCGCAGCGGCGCGCAACTCGGCGCGGTCAAGAAGACCACGTACAGCACCAATGTCTACCGTGCGTACGGCGAACAGGCAGACGCCGAGATCGCACGCATCATCGCGCTCAACAGCACCGCCGGCACCTCCAGCACCGCCAGCACGTCGGGCGCGCAAGCCACGGCGGTTGCCGCGAAGACGGTGGAAAAGCCGGCAAAGGCTGCAGCCCTGTAATGCCTTGCCGAGATTTTTCTGCGCCATTTATCTGATAACTCAGATTTTTATATAGCAATTAAATCCGGCAAGCGCCGGCCGACACAAGTAAGAGACCCGCCGAGTTCACCATGGAAAACGCCAACACAGCCGATCAGCTCCAGCCCCCGCCGCTCTCCGGCGCCAAGCTGGTGCTCGCCACCTTCGCGGTAGCGCTTGCCACCTTCATGAACGTGCTCGACTCGTCGATCGCCAACGTGGCCATTCCCACCATCTCCGGCAACCTCGGTGTTTCGGTGGACGAAGGCACGTGGGTCATCACGCTGTTCGCCGCAGCCAACGCGGTATCGATCCCGCTCACGGGCTGGCTGACCCAGCGCATCGGCCAGGTCCGCTTGTTCGTCGGCGCCATCCTGCTGTTCGTGCTGTCGTCGTGGCTGTGCGGCATCGCGCCCACCCTGCCCATCCTGTTGGCCGCGCGCGTACTGCAAGGCGCCGTGGCCGGCCCCTTGATTCCGCTCTCCCAGGCGATCCTGCTTGGCTCGTATCCCAAGCAACGCAGCTCCACCGCGCTGGCGCTGTGGGCCATGACGGCCACCGTTGGCCCGATTGCCGGCCCGGCGCTGGGCGGCTGGATGACCGATCGCTACTCCTGGTCGTGGATCTTCTATATCAACATTCCCGTGGGCCTGTTCGCCGCGGCCGTCACCTGGATCATCTACCGTTCGCGTGAAACACCTACCCGCGCGCTGCCGATCGACAAGGTTGGGCTGGCGTCGCTCATCACCTGGGTGGCTTCGCTGCAGATCATGCTGGACAAGGGCAAGGATCTCGACTGGTTCCATTCGCCGCTGATCGTCGGCCTCGGCGTGGTGGCCCTGATCAGCTTCATCTTCTTCGTGATCTGGGAGCTGACCGAGGAACATCCGATCGTCGACCTCAAGCTGTTTGCCGGCCGCAACTTCCTGGGCGGGACCGTGGCGATCTCGGTGGCTTACGGCGTGTTCTTCGCTAACCTGGTCCTGTTGCCGCAATGGATGCAGCAATACCTCGGCTACCCGGCCGTGAACGCCGGGCTGGTGACCGCACCGCTGGGCATCTTCGCCGTGATCCTGGCGCCGGTGCTGGGCAAGATCATGCCGCGCTCCGATGCGCGGGTGCTGGCGACCATGGCCTTTGCCGGCTTCGCCGCGGTGTTCTTCATGCGCGCGGGCTACACCACCACCGTCGACACCTGGACGCTGGTGCTGCCCACGCTGTTGCAAGGCATCCCGACCGCGCTGTTCTTCGTGCCGTTGACCGCCATCCTCCTGTCCGGTCTGTCGCCCGACAAGATCCCTGCCGCCGCGGGCCTGTCGAACTTCGCTCGCGTGTTCACCGGCGCCGTAGGCACGTCGCTGGCCAGTACAGCCTGGAACGACCGCAACATCCTGCATCACGCGCAACTCGCGGAGCAGGCCAGCCAGCACAACCCGGTCTTCGTGCACTCGCTGGAAGCCTTGCAGGCCACGGCCGGCTTCAGCCATGACCAGGCGATGGCGTTCTTCGAGCGCAGCCTCACCACGCAAGCGACCATGCTCGGCTTGAACGATATCTTCTGGATCTCGGGCGTGATCTTCATCGTGATCATCCCGCTGATCTGGTTCACCAAGCCGGCCAAGGGCGGCAATGCTGCCGCCGCTGCGGCCGCGCACTGAAGGTGGCGGGGGCTTGAATGACCTGACCCGGCCCCCGGGCCGATCGACGGGAAGGACAAAGCGTCAGTGCGCAATGGCGCACAAGCAGCAAAGCCGCGCAGCGCCGCTGCAAGCCGGGCAGCACTGGTACTAGAATCCGATCCAATCCCCGACGCTTCAGGTAACCGCCAACACAAGATCAAGAGATGGATATCCATGTGAGCATGCACGGCCGGCAGGGCCTGGCCGGCCAACTCTATCGCCAGTTGCGGGCGGGCATCGTCGACGGCCGGCTGGCGCCGGGCGAACGGCTGCCGTCGACCCGCGACCTCGCCACCCAGCTTGGCGTATCGCGCAAGACCACGCTCGACGTGTTCGAGCGGCTGATTGCCGAGGGCTATCTGCGCGCCCGCGCCGGCGACGGCACCTTCGTCGCCCACGAGATGACGGGCCTGGCGCCCTCGCCGTCGCCGCTGTCCCCCAGCCCCGGCGCCGGCTCGATCTGGAAGCACCTGCCCGACGTCTTGCCCAGGACCGCGCCCGGCGCCGCGCCCGCGTTCGACTTCGTGGGCGGCGTCACCGACAAGGGCTTGTTCCCGTTCGACAAATGGCGCAGCTGCGTGAGCCACGCGCTACGCGTGCAGGCCCGCGGGCTCGGCAGCTACCGCGACCCCGCCGGGGAGCAGGAGCTGCGGCTTGCCGTGTCGCGCTACCTGGCGTTCAGCCGTGCCGTGGTGAGCAACTGGCAGGACGTCATCATCACGCAGGGCGCGCAGCAGGCGATCGACCTGATGGCGCGGGTGGTCATCCGCCCGGGCGATGTGGTGGCGGTGGAGGATCCCGGCTATCCGCCCGCGCGCATTGCGTGCTCCGCGCTGGGCGCGCAACTGGCCTATGTCCCGGTGGACGCGCAGGGGCTGGTGGTGGACGCCCTGCCGGACAACGCGCGCATTGTCTACGTCACGCCGTCCCACCAGTTTCCGCTGGGCATGGCCATGAGCCTGGAGCGGCGCGTGGCGCTGCTCGAGTGGGCGCAACGCCGCGGCGCGCTGGTGCTGGAGGACGACTACGACGGCGAGTACCGCTTCATGGGCCGCCCGATGGAGTCGCTCAAGAGCCTGGACAAGACGGGGGTGGTGGCGTACGTGGGCACCTTCTCCAAGACGATCTTCCCGGAGCTGCGCATTGGCTACGTGATTCCTCCTGCGCCGCTGGGCACCGCCGTGCGCCGGGCCAAGCAGGTCGGCGACTGGCACAGCTGCACCATGACACAGACGGCGCTGGCCAAGTTCATGCTCGACGGCTACTTCGCCAAGCACCTGCGGCGCATGCACAAGGAATACGCCGCGCGCCGCGCCAAGCTGCTCGAGCACCTGGAAGGCCCGCTGAGCCAGTGGTTCACGGCCCACGCGCCGGCCGCGGGGATCCACATGGTGGCGCACCTCAAGACGCCGCTGGACGAACGGGCGCTGATCGCGCGCGCCGCTGCCGCTTCGATCGGTCTTTACGGCATCGCAGGCATGTATGGCGGGCAGCCCCGGGCGCCAGGGATCCTGTTTGGCTACGGTGGCATCAGCGTGGCGGACATCCACGCCGGCATGGAAAAGCTGGCCGGGGCGCTAGCGGCGGCCGGCTAGCGGACAGCTCCCCACTGGCTACCTCAAATTAGAGAAAACTGGCTATTTTACATAACCAGTTGCCGTCCTAATCTTGTTCCTGTCGCGCCCCCACCCTGCGGCGCAAAGCACAAAGACAGGAGCAAACCATGGAACAACGCCTCGACTTCTACAAAGCCAGCCCCGCCGCCATCAAGGCCCTGATCGGCGTGGAAGAACGCATCGGCAAGAGCGGCCTGGAACAGCCGCTGGTGGAGCTGGTGCGCCTGCGCGCCTCGCAGATCAACGGCTGCGCCTATTGCATCGACCTGCACACCACCGACGCGCGCAAGGGCGGCGAAGACGACCGCCGCCTGGCCACCCTGTCGGTCTGGCGCGAAACGCCCTTTTTCTCCGAACGCGAACGTGCCGCGCTGGCCTGGACGGAAGCCGTCACGCTGGTCGCCCAGGACCATGTGCCCGATGCCGCATGGGAAGCGGTCCGCCCCCACTTCGGCGACGCCGAACTGGTCGACCTGACCCTGCTGATCTCCGCGATCAATAGCTGGAACCGCTTCGCCATCTCGTTTCGCAAGACGCCGGCCTGACCGGGGAGACGAAAAACATGACCCATTCAAAGATTGGGCAGGCCGTGTCCCGCCTGGCGATCGCCAGCATGATGCCGGTCGTACTGGCACTGCTGGGCCCGGGCACCGTGCTTGCCCATACGCCGGACGGCCAGCCTGGCAAAGCCGAGGAAACCGTGCAGCCGCTGATGAAGCAGCCGATCAAGCTGCCGCTGCCCCAGTGAACCGGCGGCCAGCCCCGGCCGCAGCCGCAATCCCCCAGCTCGCCGTCCCCGCCGTCCCCTACCCGGGAGACCGACGGAACGCGATGCCAAAGCGGTTGAGGCTATTGACCGCGGTGACCAGCAAGGTCAGGTCCACGATCTCCCGCTCCGAAAAACCCGCCTCACCGCTTCCCACACGGCGTTCGGCACCCCCGTGCCGGCGATGTCCGTCACCGCCTCGGCCCACGCCAGTGCCGCCCGCTCGCGATCCGTGTAGAGCGTGGTCTCGCGCCAGACTTCCAGCATCTCCAGCCGCGCCGCCATCTCGCCGTCCTTGCGCGCCCGCGCCGAATGCAGGTCCACGCAGTACGGGCAGCCGTTGATCTGCGACACGCGCAGGCGCACAAGGTCCACCAGCGAATGCTCGAGCCGGTAGCGCTCGCTGCGTCTGTCGAGCCGAAGCAATAGTTCGGTGCTGAGCCGGTTGGCCCGGTGGCTGTCGAGCCGCAATGTCATGCCGATCTCCCCTGCCGGCCCGGCCGGACGGCAGGACCCATGCCACAGGCTAGAGCTGCCGACCGGTGCAAACAATAGCCATTTTTACGCCGATGCAGGTAGCCAGTGGCAGGAGGGGCTTAGTGCTCGCCGGCGTCCTCGGATGCCGCCTGCGAAGCCCTGGCCTTGCGCGTCACGCTCCTGACCGGGATGCCGATCATGGTGGCCGCGCCGCCGTCGCCAAGCGCCCGGGTGAGCGCGGCGGGCCTCTCCACCAGATCCTGCAGGCTATATGCGTCCAGCACCTCGAAATAGGCCCGCAATGCCGCGGACAGCACGCCGCGCAAGCCGCACACACGGGTGATGATGCAGTGGTTGTCGTCGCCCTGGAAGCACTCCACCAGGTTGAAATCCGACTCCATGGCCCGGATCACCTCGCCCACATTGATCTCCGACGCCGGCCGGCCCAGCTCGATGCCGCCGGCGCGCCCGCGCACCGTATGCAGGAAACCCGCCTGGCCAAGCTTTTGCACGATCTTGATCAGGTGGTTCTTGGGAATGCCGAACGCATCCGCGATGCGCTGGATGGTGACTAGCTCGCCCGGATGGACCGCGACATAGATCAGGGTCCGCAGACTGTAGTCGGTGTAGTCGGTCAGTCTCATGGAAAAGTCCGGTTCGCGGCGGTGATGTACGGGGCAGCCAGGATGGGGTTCCGGCGGACATTGCGCCTGACTGTGATGGCCGTCGCAGTCTAACATGGACCCCCGATGCATCTTTGCGCGCCGCCGCAAATTTTATGTTGCATCGCAAATGCATGTTTAATAAAATGAGCGCCAAGGCGTCGCCCCCTGGCCGCATCCACACTGCACCAAGATTGCACATGGACCGCGCGCCGCAACCGCACCAAGGTGAGGCGTCTTTTATCTTTTTTGTTGCATTATCTGTACATCTTTGGAGGTTGCCGTGCTGTCTGAACAATCGAAACCCCTGATCGACGCGAGCGTCCCCGTGCTGCGCGAACATGGCCTGGCCATTACCCAGGCCTTCTATCGCAACATGTTTGCCGATCGGCCCGAGCTGACCAATCTGTTCAACATGGGCAACCAGGCCAACGGCTCGCAGCAGCAGTCGCTCGCCTCCGCCGTATTCGCCTACGCCGCCAACTATGGCGACAACAGCGCCCTGGCCCCGGTCGTCAGCCGCATCGTGCACAAGCACGCCTCGGTCGGCATCAAGCCCAGCCACTACGCCATCGTCGCCCGCCACCTGCTCGGTGCCATCGGCGAAGTGCTTGGCAACGCCGCCACCCCGGCGCTGGTCGCCGCATGGGACGAAGCCTACTGGCTGCTCGCCGCCGAACTGATCGCCGCGGAATCCCGCCTCTACGAGCGCGCGCAGACCGGCCCCGATCACCGCCAGCCCGTGCGCATCGTTGAGCGCGAAGCGCAAAGCGCCGACATCACCGCCTTCACGCTCGAAGCCATCGGCGGCACCACGCTGGCCGACTTCCTGCCCGGCCAGTACATCTCGGTCGTGGTGGAACTCACGCCCGGCGCCTTCCAGCAACGCCAGTACAGTTTGTCCGACGCACCCAACGGCAGCACCTGGCGCATCTCGGTCAAGCGCGACCGCGGCAATGGGGAGGACCTGCCCGCCGGCGCGGTCTCGAACTGGCTGCACGAAAACGCCCGCGAAGGCGACGTGCTGATGGTCAGCCAGCCCTTCGGCGACTTCGCCCCGCGCATCGAGCCCAGCACGCCCATCGTGCTGCTCTCGGCGGGCGTCGGCGTCACGCCCATGATCTGCGCGCTGAACGCCGTCGCGCAGCGCAACCCTTCACGCAAGGTCGTGTTCGGCCACGCCGCGCGCATGGTCTCGCACGTGGCGCACCTGAAGGACATCAAGCATGCCGCCCGCAAGCTGCCCAGGCTGCGCACGCACTTCTTCCTGGAGTCCGCAGAGCCGGCGGAATTCCTGGCGCAACCCGCCCTGCCCGGCCGCATGGATATCGACGTGATCCTGGCCGACGACGATCTTGCCGATGCGGACTTCTACCTGTGCGGGCCGCTGCCGTTCATGCAGGCACAGCGGGCGGCGCTGCACGCGCGTGGGGTAAAGGCGGAACGGGTGCACCGGGAGGTGTTTGGGCCGGATTTGCTGGATGGGTTGGTGTAACGCCAAAAGCGCATGGCTGGCAGGCGCCGGCCCTCACAACCTCAGGAAGCCAGCCCTTGCTGCCGCGGGAACCGCAGCGCAAACCGCACCAGCCCGGGCGTTGGGCAGCTGGCCTCCACGCCGCCGCCATGCAGCGCCATGATGGCCTTCACGATGGCCAGCCCGAGGCCATTGGATTCGGTGACCCGGCTGCGCGCTGCGTCGCCGCGATAAAAGCGGTCGAACAGCCGGTCCAGCTGGCCCTGTGGAATGGCCTCGCCCTGGTTCTCCACCGAGATGACGATCCCATCAAGCTGCTCGGTGCCGCTGAGCCGCACCACGCTGCCCGGCGCGCCATAGCGCACGGCATTGACCACGAGGTTGTTGATGGCGCGGCGGCACAGCAGCGGATTGGCCCAGAGCGTGCCGAGCGCCTCCACCTCGAATGTCATCGCCTTCTCGTCCGCCGGCCCTTCGAAATACTCGGCGATCTTGTTGAGCTCATCGGGCAGCGACACCTGGGCGCGCTCGATGACCAGGCCGGCGTGGTCGGCCTGCGCCAGGAACAGGATGTTCTCGGCGATATGGCCGAGCCGGTTCAGTTCCTCCAGGTTGGACTCGAGGACTTCCTGGTACTCCTCGGGATGGCGCGACTGGCTCAACGTCACCTGGGTCTGGCCGATCAGCGCGCCCACGGGCGTGCGGATTTCGTGGGCGAGGTCGGCGGAGAACTGGGATAGCCGCTCGTAGCCATCGGCCAGGCGGTCCAGCATGGCGTTGAATGCGCCGACGAGGCTTCGCAGCTCGGCCGGAGCATCCCGCTCGTCAAGGCGCACCGCGAGGCTGGCGGGGCTGATCTCGGCGGCGCGCGCGGCGATGCTGCCAACCGGCTTGAGTCCGCGCCGGATGGCGAAGAACGCGAGCGCGGTCGCCGCCAGCATGCCGACCAGCGCGGCCAGCACCACGCGGTCGCGGTAGGCGGCGAGCATCTGCACTTCGTTACTCATCGGATGCGCGGCGATCACCTCGACCACGCTGCCGTCCTCATTGGAGCGCGCCATCGCGGCCGCCCAGTGCACCGGCACGCCGTTGTCCAGCCGGGTGCGCAGGATGCTGGCCGCGGTCGGGCCGGCGCCATCGCCCGGCGCCCAGGCGCCGAGCTTTGCCGGCACCGGCAGGTTGTCCGGGTTGACGTGGATAAACGGCGGTTCTCCCGGCTTGCGGAAGATCAGCACGTCGCGCTCGGCGCCAAGCATGGATTCGAACAGCAAGGGCCGGTCCTTGAGCTCTCCGACCGTGTACACATCGCTGGCCAGCCGGCGGAAATGCGCCACGCGGCCGATCAGCTGCAGATCGGCACGGGCTTCCATCGAGGTCTTGGCGGACTGGTAGAAATACATGCCCAGCGCACCGATCACCACGCAGGCAATCGCCGCGAACGACAATGTGGTGCGCGCGGTCAGCGAGCGCGAGGACCAGGCTTTCACGCGCCCTCGCCAAAGGTATAGCCGATGCTGCGCACCGTATGGATGAGCTTCTTGTCGAAGGGCAGATCGACCTTGGCGCGCAGCCGCTTGATGGCCACGTCGACGACATTGGTGTCGCTGTCGAAGTTCATGTCCCACACCTCGGCGGCAATCAGCGTGCGTGACAGCGCCTCCCCTGGCGCTTGACCAGCAGGTGCAGCAGCAGGAATTCCTTGTTGGTCAGTACAATCTCCACGCCCTGGCGCGTCACTTTGCGGCGCAGCACGTCGAGCTTGAGGTCGGCGAACTCGAACAGCTCCGCCTCGCGCACCACGCCGCGCCGCAGCAGCGTGCGGATGCGCAGCACCAGCTCGATGAACGAGAACGGCTTGACCAGGTAATCGTCGGCACCGAGCTCAAGCCCGTGGATGCGGTCGTTGACGTGGTCGCGCGCGGTCAGGAAGATCACCGGCAGGTCGCGCCGCGCGCGCAGCGTGCGCATGATTTCCCAGCCGTCGATGCCGGGCAGCATCACATCGAGCACGACGAGGTCGTAGGAATGCTCCAGCGCCATGTGCAGGCCGTCCGTGCCGGTACGCGCGAGATCCACGGCGTAGCCGCTTTCGCGCAACCCCTTCTTGAGGTAATCGCCGGTCTTGGGGTCGTCTTCGATGACGAGGATGCTCATGATGCGCAATGCCATTCAACGGTATGCTGCCATTCTAGCGGCGGCCGGAGCCGCGGTTTATGACATTTTGGTCATCAAAAAGTCACTCGGGCGACCTGCCCACTACCCTAACCTACGTAGCACTTTCCACGCACCAGGAGTTCCAGGATGAAGATCGTTTCGAGCAGTTTGACGCGTACCTTGGTTGCCCCGGCGCTGCTCGCCGGCGCCATGTTTGCCGCAGCCCCTGCAGTGCTGGCCCAGCCCGCTCCCGCCGCCACGCCCATCGGCGTGCGCGGCACCGTGACCGCCTTCGCCGGCGACACGCTGAAGGTGCACACGCGCTCGGGACAGGACCTGGAAGTGGGCCTGACCAAGGACACGGCGGTGCGGGCGGTGACGCTGTCCAAGGTCGATGAGATCAAGGCCGGCAGCTACATTGGCTCGGCCGCCGTGCCTCAGGCGGACGGCTCGCTCAAGGCGCTCGAGGTGCACGTGTTCCCGCCCAGCATGCGCGGCAGCGGCGAAGGCCACCGAGCGTGGGATCTCGGCAAGAACAGCAGCATGACCAACGGCACCGTGGGCAACGTGGTGGTCAGCAACGGCCGCACCATCACCGTGAAGTACCCCGACGGCGAGAAGCGCATCGTGATCCCCAACGACGTGCCCATCGTCAACCTGGATCCCGGCGACCGCTCCTTGCTGGTTCCCGGCGCGCATATCGTGCTGTTTGCCAGCAAGGGCGCCGACGGTGCGCTGACCGCGCGTTTCATCTCCGCGGGCAAGGGCGGCGTCGTCCCGCCGATGTAAGGCCTGCTAGCCATGCGCAAGCTACCCTCCTCCAAACCCGCGCGGCGCGCCATCGTCCACCCGCTGGTGGTACGCGCCACGCACTGGGTCAACGCCTTCGCCATGACCTGCATGGTGATGAGCGGCTGGGCGATCTACAACGCCTCGCCGCTGTTTGCCTTCAAGTTTCCGGCATGGGCGACCGTGGGCGGCTGGCTGGGTGGCTCGATCGCATGGCATTTGGCGGCCATGTGGCTGCTGTTTGCAAATGGCCTCGTCTACCTGGTTTATGGCCTCGCTACGCGGCATTTCCGGCGCCACTTCCTGCCGCTTGGCGCGCGCGGCGTCTTGCGTGATGCATTACTGGCCATCCGCCTGCGCCTGCCGCATCGGCCCGGTGCCTACAACGCGGTGCAGCGGCTGATGTATGTGAGCGTGCTACTGCTGAGCGTGCTGGTGGTGGCGTCCGGGCTGGCCATCTGGAAGCCCGTCCAGCTGGACTGGCTGGCGGCGCTGTTTGGCGGGTTCGACACGGCGCGCCATGTGCATTTCTTCGCCATGGCGGGGATCGTCGGCTTTGTGGTGGTTCACCTGGCGCTGGTCATCCTGGTGCCGGCCACCTTGTTGCCAATGCTGACCGGACGCGCCGGGCGCGCTGGCCATGGAGACGTAAAAGCATGAGCGCCCCCAACGATGACAAGCGGATCGTCATGCCGGCCTCGGAACCCCTGCGCGCGGCCGATTTCAAGCCCCAGCTCGCGCAGCTCCAGCGGCGCTTGTTCCTGCGCTCTTCGCTATCGCTAGGCGCCCTGTCCATGCTGGCGGGCTGCACCTTGCAGGATGGCGATGCCGTGGACAAGGTGCTGTGGTCCATGTCGCGCTGGAACGATCGCGTGCAGGCCTGGCTGTTCAACCGTAACCGGCTCGCCCCCACCTATGCGCGCAGCCAGATCACGCAGCCCTTCCCGTTCAACGCCTTCTATCCCGAGTACGACGTACCCGAGGTCGACGGCACCGACTACCGCCTCGAAGTTTCCGGGCTGGTTGCCGACAAGCGCGCATGGAGCCTGGCGCAACTGCGCGCGCTGCCGCAGGCAGGGCAGATCACGCGGCATATCTGCATCGAAGGCTGGAGCGCGGTCGGCGAATGGCGCGGCGTGCCACTGCGCACCTTCCTGGAGCGCATCGGCGCGGACACCACCGCCCGCTATATCGGCTTCAAATGCGCGGACCGCTATTACTCCAGCCTCGACATGGAAACCGCGCTGCACCCGCAGACCATGCTGGCGCTGGATTTTGGCAGCGAGCCGCTGCCCGCCAAGTATGGCTACCCGCTCAAGCTGCGGGTACCGACCAAGCTTGGCTTCAAGAACCCCAAGCATATCGCCGCGCTCTTCGTGACCAACGAGAATCCGGGTGGTTATTGGGAAGACCAGGGCTACAACTGGTTCAGCGGGCTGTAGGACAATAAAGCACCGCCGCCGGCAAGTGACGAACTCCGGGTGATGCACTGTATGCCGGGCACCAAACACGGTGTCTGGTGTGCGCATTGCCACACTCACGAAGGGCGCCAAGCATTCCCACCGTCGCCACACATGGGTAATATCAAGACCATGCGCGCCGCCACCCTGGCCGGTGCGCAGTCTGGATAGCGCAAGCCGCGGGCACCAGCACGCGAACGAGGGAGACCATGGCTCCATTGGCTTCATTGGCATCGGGCGGCAGCCCCTACCGGCAACTCTGGCACCTCACCTCGGAAGGATGGGGCTACTGCGCGCTCGGCACCTTCAGCCACGACGGCCTGCCCCCGGAGTGGCGCGCCGTACTGCCCATGCTGCCGCTGCGCGACCGCTACTCTCCCGTGAAAGCCGCGCGCATGGTGCTGGTCACCATGCAGATCCGCGGCGCTGCGCCTGCATCGGCAAAGCAGTCCGATCCGCAGCGGCCGTTGTATTACGTTTATCAGGCTTGGAGTACGCAGTTGGTGGCTTGAGCGGCTCCTTCAGCGCGGGACCGGCAATGGCGTGTCAGCTTTCGCGCTCCCCTCTCCCCATGAGGGGAGAGGGAGTAACAGCCGTCGTCATGGCACGCGGCTTTGGCCCGTTCCCCGGCTTCGGCAAATGTCCCTGTCAGCAAAGACAAAAGCCCGCTTGCGGGCTTTTGTCTTTCTACAGCGTGAAGAACAGCAAGCCGTTCAACCCACCCATTTCCGTGCATTGCGGAACATGCGCATCCACGGGCTGCCGCCATCTTCCACCTGCTTCCAGGCGTCCGGCGCCCAGCTCATGGTGGCGGTGCGGAACACGCGTTCCGGGTGCGGCATCAGCACGGTGAAGCGGCCGTCGGTGGTGGTCACCGAGGTGATGCCGTCCGGCGAGCCGTTCGGGTTCAGCGGGTAGGTTTGCGTCGGCGCGCCGCGGTTGTCCACGAAGCGCAGTGCCACCTGGGCCTGGCTCTTGTCGCCTTGCTGCGAGAAGTCGGCGAAACCTTCGCCGTGCGCCACCACGATGGGGATGCGGCTGCCTTCCATGCCGGCGAAGAAGATCGACGGCGAGGATTGCACTTCCACGGTGACGTAGCGCGCTTCGTACTGCTCGGACTGGTTGCGGGTGAACTTGGGCCATGCGCCCGCGCCCGGGATGATCGGGGCGAGGTTGCTCATCATCTGGCAGCCGTTGCACACGCCCAGCGCGAAGGTGTCCTGGCGGTTGAAGAAGGCGGCGAACTGCTCGGCCATCTGCGCGTTGAACAGGATGGTCTTGGCCCAGCCTTCGCCGGCGCCCAGCACATCGCCGTAGCTGAAGCCGCCGCAGGCGACAAAGCCGGAGAAGTCGGCCAGGTTGGCGCGCCCGGCGATCAGGTCGCTCATGTGGACGTCGTGCGTGTCGAAGCCAGCGCGGTCCATGCTGTACGCCATTTCGATCTGCGAGTTGACGCCCTGCTCGCGCAGGATCGCCACGCGCGGACGCGCGCCGGTGGCCACGAACGGCGCGGCGATGTCTTCTGCCGGATCGAAGGTCAGCACCGGCGAGATGCCCGGGTCCGCTGCGTCGAGCACGCGGTCGTATTCGCTGTCGGCGCAGGCCGGGTTGTCGCGCAGGCGCGCGATGCGCCAGCTGACTTCGCTCCAGGTGCGCTGCAGCTCGCTGCGCGCGGCGCCGAAGACCTTCTTGGCGTCGCGGTAGATCTCGATCTGGTCGGTGGCGCTGGGCTTGCCGACCACGTGGCTGCAGGCCGACAGGCCAACCTCGCGCAGCACGGCGAACACGGCATCGCGCTCTTCCAGGCGGACCTGGATGACCGCGCCGAGCTCTTCCGAGAACAGCGCGCGCAGGGTCTGGTCGTCGCGGCGGCCGGAGATTTGCTGGGTCCAGTTCTTGGCGTCGCCGAAGTCCTGTTCCTGCACCGGGTCCAGCGCCAGCATGTCGACGTTGAGCGACAGGCCGCAATGGCCGGCAAAGGCCATCTCGGCCAGCGCTGCCATGAAGCCGCCGTCGGAGCGGTCGTGGTAGGCCAGCAGCTTGCCGTCGCGGTTCAGGCGCTGGATCACGTTGAAGAAGTTCTTCAGGTCCTCGGCGCTGTCCACGTCCGGCGTGGTGTCGCCCACCTGCTGCGTCACCTGGGCCAGGATGCTGCCGCCGAGGCGGTTCTTGCCGCGGCCGAGGTCGATGGCGATCAGCACGCTGTCGCCCGCATCGGTGCGCAGTTGCGGGGTCAGGGTGCGGTCGGTGTCATCCACGGCGGCAAACGCCGAGATGATCAGCGAGACCGGCGCGACCACTTCCTTGTCGACGCCGTTGTCCTGCCACTTGGTGCGCATCGACAGCGAATCCTTGCCCACCGGGATGCTGATGCCGAGCGCCGGGCACAATTCCATGCCAACCGCGTGCACGGTGTCGTACAGCTTGGCGTCCTCGCCTTCCACGCCGCAGGCGGCCATCCAGTTGGCAGACAGCTTGACCTTGCCCAGGTCCTTGACCGGCGCGGCGGCCAGGTTGGTCAGCGCCTCGCCGATGGCCATGCGGCCCGAGGCGGGGGCGTTGATCACGGCCAGCGGCGTGCGCTCGCCCATGGTCATGGCTTCGCCGGCGCGGCCCTTGTAGTCGAGCGTGGTCACGGCCACGTCGGCCACCGGCACCTGCCAGGGGCCGACCATCTGGTCGCGCGCGTTCATGCCGCCGACGGTGCGGTCGCCGATGGTGATCAGGAAGGACTTGCTGGCTACGGTCGGGTGGCGCAGCACGTCACGCACGGCCTTGTCCAGCGCGATGCCGGTCACGTCCACCGGGGGCAGGCTTTGCTCGACATGCTTGACGTCGCGGTGCATGCGCGGCGGCTTGCCCAGCAGCACGTCCATCGGCATGTTCACGGCATAGTGTTCCTTGAGCGCCGCGTCGACGTGCGCGTCAACCAGTTGCAGCTGCTGCTCTTCGGTGGCGATGCCCACCACGGCAACGGCGAACGCTCGCGCTGGCACATGGTCTGGAACAGCGGGAAGGATTCCGGCGCCACCGCCATCACATAGCGTTCCTGCGACTCGTTGCACCAGATCTCGGCCGGGCTCATGCCCGACTCTTCCAGGTGCACCTGGCGCAGGTCGAAGCGCGCGCCGCGGCCCGCGCCGTCCACCAGTTCGGGGAAGGCATTGGAGATGCCGCCCGCGCCCACGTCGTGGATCGACAGGATGGGGTTGTCATCGCCGAGCTGCCAGCAGGCGTTGATGACTTCCTGCGCGCGCCGCTCCATTTCCGGGTTGCCGCGCTGGACCGAATCGAAGTCCAGGTCGGCGGTATTGGTGCCGGTCGCCATCGAGCTGGCGGCGCTGCCGCCCATGCCGATGCGCATGCCCGGGCCGCCCAGCTGGATCAGCAGGGAGCCTGCCGGCAGCGCCTTCTTGTGCGTGTGGCCGGCGTCGATGTTGCCGATGCCGCCGGCGATCATGATCGGCTTGTGATAGCCGCGCACGGTGCCGCCCACGTTTTGCTCGTAGACGCGGAAGTAACCGCCCAGGATGGCGCGGCCGAATTCGTTGTTGAACGCGGCGCCGCCGAGCGGGCCTTCGGTCATGATCTGCAGCGGCGAGGCGATGCGGTCCGGCTTGCCGGTCACGCTGGCCTTGTCGTCCGGGTTGCGGTGCGCCACCGGCTGGGCGGCGTCGCGCGCATTCTCCCAGCCTTCCACGGCGTCGGGCAGCATCAGGTTGGAGACCGTGAAGCCGGTCAGGCCAGCCTTGGGCTTGCCGCCACGGCCGGTGGCGCCTTCGTCGCGGATTTCACCGCCGGCGCCGGTGGAGGCACCGGGGAACGGCGAGATGGCGGTCGGGTGGTTGTGCGTTTCCACCTTCATCAGCGTGTGGGTCAGCGCCTCATGGCGGCCGTACTTCTGCTCGGTGCCGCGCGGGAACCAGCGCTCGGCCACGTCGCCTTCCATCACCGCGGAGTTGTCCGAGTACGCCACGATCGACCCTTGCGGGTTGAGCTGGTGGGTATTGCGGATCATGGCGAACAGGGACTTGTCCTGCTGCACGCCGTCGATGGTCCAGGTGGCGTTGAAGATCTTGTGGCGGCAGTGCTCGCTGTTGGCCTGCGCGAACATCATCAGTTCGACGTCGGTCGGGTTGCGCTCCAGCTTGGCGTAGGCGTCGACCAGGTAGTCGATCTCGTCTTCCGACAGGGCCAGGCCCATCTCGGTATTGGCTTGCGCCAGCGCGGCGCGGCCACCGGAGATGTCGATGAAGCGCAGCGGCTTGGCGGGCAGTTCCTGGAACAGGCCGGCGGCGTCTTCACGCGAAGCCACCACGCTTTCGGTCATGCGATCGAACAGGTGGGCGGCTACCGCGGCACGGGTGCCGGCATCCAGCGTCTTGCGCCCGCGCAGCAGGCCCTTCTTGCAGATCACGGTGATCTCGATGCCGCGCTCGATGCGGTGCACGTGCTCGAAGCCGCAGTTATGCGCAATGTCGGTTGCCTTGCTGGCCCACGGCGAAATGGTGCCGAAGCGCGGGATCACCACAAAGCGATCACCGTCGGTTTGTGCCTCGAAAGGCGCGCCATAGGTCAGCAGCGCGGCAATGCGGGCGCTGTCGTCTTGCGACAGCGGCACGTCGGTGTCGACAAAATGCAGGAACTGGCCGTGCACCGACTCGATGTCGGCGTCGATCTGCTTGAGGGCGGTGAGCAGGCGTTGCTGGCGAAAGGCGGAAAGCGCCAATGCACCGGGGAAGCACGAGAAATGCGCCATGGTCTGAGCGGTCGGGAGGGCAGGAGGTAGGGGCTGCTACCGGCCGGCGCCGCTGGTTGGGGCGCCGTGCTGGCGGGAAACCGGGATTATACCTTGTCGAAGGGGGTTTCCCGCGTTGCAGCAGAGGCGGCTTGATGGACAAAGGCGGCCGCGGCCCGGACAAGCTCCGCAGCCATCACGCGCAACGCCCGGCGCCCGGCCTCGTCGTGCCGCGAAAAGCACCCGGATCTCCCCCAGCGCCCTACCGCCGCGCCATCTCCGCCGCCCCAACGCATCGCCGCCCAGCGCCTGCTATGCCTCCAGCGTCACCCCGCCACCTTGAACAGCCGGCCAGGACGGCCGCGATTTGCCGATCCCTCGCCGGGCGGGGCTGCCTCAGGTGCGTGGCTGTCCGGCGGCTTGGTGGATCGCAGCGCGGATCCGCGGGTAGGTGCCGCAGCGGCAGACGATGTGCTCCATCGCCTTGTCGATGTCGGCATCGCTGGGCTTTGAGATGCGTTTCAGGAGCGCGCTGGCCGTCATGAGCTGCGCGCTCTGGCAGTAGCCGCACTGCACCACGTCCAGATCGATCCAGGCAGCCTTCAAAGCCTGCGCCTGCGGGCCCCGCAAGCCTTCGATGGTCACGATCCTGGTAGTTGCCAGCCCGGAGATCGGGTTCATGCAGGCGACCTGCGGCTCGCCGTTCAACTGCACCGTGCAGGCCCGGCAAACGCCGATGCCGCAGCCATACTTGGTGCCGGTCAACCCCAGTTCGCACCGGAGTACCCACAGCAGCGGGGTGTCCGGATCGGACTGCACGGACACCGTCTTGCCATTGATGTTCAGGGGCAGCATGACTTTCTCCCGGGACTCAGGCCAGTTTCAAGGGCAACGCGCGCAGGCGTTGTCCCGTCAGCGCAAACAGGGCATTGGCCACCGCCGGCGCAATCGGCGGCGTGCCAGTTTCTCCCACACCCTGGGGATGCGCCTGGCTTGGCATGATGTAGGTTTCGATCGCCGGGCAGTTGTTCATGAAGATGACGGGGAAATCGCCAAACGTTTTCTGGTGCACCTGGCCGTCGACGATCGTGACCTCCTCGAACAGCGCGGCCGACAATCCAAAGATGATCGCGCTCTCCATCTGCTGGCGGATCAGGTTCGGGTTCACCGGCATCCCGCAATCGATCGCGCAGACCACCCGGTGCACACGCACGGCCTTGTCCGGCGCCACGGATACCTCCGCCACCTGCGCGACGAAGCTGCCGTATGCCTCGTGCAGCGCCACCCCGCGTGCGAGCGCGGCGCCGTCTGCCGTCTTCCCTGGCGGCTTTCCCCAGCCGGCCTTGTCCGCAGCCTTGTGCAACACGGCCAGATGGCGCGGATGCTTGGCCAACAGGCCGGCACGGAAGGCGACGGGATCCTTGCCAGCGGCTGCCGCCAGTTCGTCGATAAAGCTCTCGGTGAAAAATGCCTGGTGCGAGTGGCCAACCGAGCGCCAGAAGCCCACCGGCACCGGCAGGTCGACAATCACGTGCCCGACGCGCGCGTTCGGCCATTCGTAGGGCCGGTCGAACGCGCCTTCCGTGGTGGTCTTGTCGATGCCCAGGCCAGGCAGGCCAAGCAAGCGTGCCAGCATGGCGGGCACGATGGCCTGGCTGGCCGACGTGTTGTGCCATGCCACCAGGTTGCCCGCGCCATCGAGCCCGGCCTTGAAGCGCGAAAGGCAGGCCGGCCGATAGAAGTCGTGCGTGGTGTCCTGGATGCGCGACCAGATCGTCTGCACCGGCCGCCCACCGCCCTCGCGCGCGATCGCCGCCGCCTGGGAGATGAAATCCACCTCCAGCCGCCGTCCGAACGCGCCACCGATCAGTTGCGGCTGCACGTCGACCTTGTCGGCATCGATCCCGAGCACCTTCGAGACCGCCCGGCGCGCCAGGCCCGGCAACTGCGTCGAGACCCAGACCCTGGCCGCGCCGTCGCGCACCTGCACCGTGCAGTTGATGGGTTCCACCGCCCCATGCGCGAGGTAGGGCGCGCTGTACTCGGCGTTGACGGGCTTCGCGGCGGACTTCAATGCCGCCTCGACATCGCCGTGCCGGTAGTAGGCGTGGCCGTCGGAGGCGTCCAGCGCCTGCGCGAGACGGCGGCTCACCTCCGGGCTGGACAGTGAGGCGGCCGGGCCGGGGTTCCATACGATCTTGACCGCATCCAGCGCCTTCATGGCCCGGTGCGCATTGTCCGCGATGACCGCCACCCCGCCGGTGCCTCCGTTGTAGGCATCGACCGCGAGCACCTTGACGATGCCCGGCAACGCGGTGGCAGCCGCGCCATCGAAGCTCGCCACCGTACCGCCCAGCGTCGGGCACATCGTCACGCTGGCGTACAGCAGGCCCTCGGGCAGCACGTCGATGCCAAAGCGCGCCGTGCCGTCGATCTTGGACGCGGCCTCGATGCGGTGTATGTCCTTGCCGATCAGCTTGAATTCGGATGGCTGCTTGAGCACCACCTTGGCCGGCAGCGGGAGCTTGCCGGCCTGCGCCGCCAGTTCGCCGAAGGTGGCTGTTTTTCCCGAGGGGTGCAGCACCTTGCCGTCCTGCGCGCGGCACTCGCCCGCCGGCACGTTCCAGCGCGCGGCAGCGGCGCCGATCAGCATCGCGCGGGCGGATGCGCCGGCCTCGCGCATCGGGTCCCACAGGTCGTTGAGGCTCGACGAGCCGCCTGTCACCATCTCGCCGATCTCGCGCATGAGCTTGCGGGTCAGCCAGGCTGCCAGGTGTTTGGCCACGCCTTCGTCGTCCGCGCGGAACGGGAGATCGTCGACGACGACCTCCAGGTTGTTGTAGATCTTGTCCACGGGCGCATGCTCGACCTTCACGTGGGCCCAGTTGGCATCCAGCTCGTCGGCCAGCACCATGGCCAGGCCGGTGTGCACGCCCTGCCCCATCTCGGAGCGGCACATCATGATGGTGACGGTGTTGTCCGCCGCCACCTTGACCCAGCCATTGAGCCCCACCTGCGTGCCGACCGCGGGCAAGGGCTGCGATGTGGCCAGGCGCTGTCGTGGCGGCAGCACCGACCAGCCGATCAGCAATGCGCCGACCGCCCCGATGCCGCCGATGCCACCGACCAGGAACGTTCTGCGCTTCATCAGAACTCGAGGGAGAAATCGATCAGGCGATGCTTGTCCCAGTACACCTTGCCGAGATACACGCCAGGCGCGATGCAGCGGATCTCGTCACGGATCCAGTGCGCGACCAGCGATGTGGCGGAATAGTCCAGGACGATGCATTCCTTCTGGTCGAGCCAGCTCTCGCCCTTGTACACCTTCGCCAGGATCGCCTCGAGCCCGAAGATGGAGATGCGGTTCTTGAGGACGCCTCGCTTGGCGTCGAAGACCTTTCCCTGCCAGGCAAACAGGTTGATCATCTTGGCGATGCTCTCGGTAAACACCGTGCCGGGCGAGATGATGGCGGTGCCGGTGGCCTCGCCGTCCGGAATGTCGCCGGCCGGGCTGTTGCGGAACAGGTCGTCAAGCTGTTCCTGGCTCATCGCCAGCAGCGTGCGTGTGTCGTATGCCATGTTTGCACCTCCAGTATCGGTCGCCTGTCTATGCTGCCGCCGCAGTGGCTTGCGCTCTCGCCGCGGCCTTCGCTTCGTGCAAGAGCACATCGGCGGCCTTCTCGGCGATCATGTAGACCGCGCTGGCCAGGAAGAAGCCAGGAATCCGCGGGAAGACCGACGCGTCGACAACCCGCAGCCCGCGCGTGCCATGCACTGAAAAATCGCTGCCCAGCACGCCGCCCGCCTCGCGCGCGCCAATGGCGCAGCTGCACGAGGCATGGTGCCCCCAGGCGTTATCGCGCACATAGCCGCCCAGCTCATCGTCGCTGCGCAGGTGAGCGCCAGGAAGCTGCTCCTGCGCGATCACGCCGCGCTCGCCCAGCGGCGCTGCCAGCTTGCGCACAAACCGGATGGCGCCGATCACCGCGCGCAGGTCTTCATCCGCCCCGGCGCCGCCCTCTTCGAAATAGTGGAAATTGATCAAGGGCGGTTCGAGCGGATTCGCGGAGCGCAGCCGCACCGTGCCCGCGCGGTTCTGCGTGTGCGCCTTGAGAATGGCCCAGGTGAGCGCATCGTCGCTCTGGGCGAAGAGCTTGGAGTAACCCGGGAAATAGCCGGTGAAATGCTCGACCAGCGCCATGCAGAACACGTCCGGCACGGGCACGGATTTGTGTGAGCGCCGTGCCACCGCGATCGCCACGCCGTTGGAGGTGTAGACGCCATGCCGGCGATCGCGCCAGCTGCAATAGGCCGGATCATCCTTCACGAAGCGGGCGCCATCGAGGATGCGCCACGGCTGCGCCATCCGGCTCACCACGCCCACCTCATAACGATCCTGCAGATTGCGCCCGACGCCCGGCAAGTCCACCTTCACGGGAATGCCGTGCGCGCGCAGGTGCTCGGCCGGGCCGACGCCCGACAGCATCAGCAACTGCGGCGTATTGAACGCGCCGCCCGCAAGGATCACCGCGCGGCGCGCGCGCACCTCATGGCGCACGCCGGGCGCCGTGCTTGGCGAGACATGCGCCTGGTAGAGGCGCCTGCCCTTCAGGTATTCGACGCCGGTCGCCGTGCCATCCGCGTCCAGCAGCACGCGCGTGGCCAGGGCGTCCATCTCGATATGCAAGCGCGAAGGAAAACGGGTTGCCACATCGAGCACCCTTTCGCGCGCGCCGTTGCGGGCATGCCCGCGCGTGGAAAGCGGCGTGTAGCAAACGCCTTTGAAGCAGCGCCTTCCCCAGATCCTGGAGTTCGGATCGCCTTGCCAGCGCAAGAAGCTCAGGAACGCGTGCAGGCGCCGCGGCACACTGCGCGCCGCCAGTTCCATCGAGCCGAGGATCAGGCGCGTGAGCGCATTGTCGGTCAACGCTTCCAGCGGAAACGCGCGCTCGGTGCTGAGCCATCCGTCCCAGCCGTGCGCCGTGGGATCGATGCCAAGGCGGCGCGCGAGCGCCCACAGCGGACGGTGCCGGCATTGCTCCAGCGTCTTGGCGTACCGGCGCATGTGGGCGGCCTTCCACGAAGGGTCGCCGGTCAGCTCGGCAACGCCGTCCCAGTCCGAATCATGCGGATAGAGAAAGATCATGGCGTTGTGCGCCGTGCATCCGCCCAGCGTCGCCGCCCGGGGATAGAGCACGCCTTCGCTGCCGTACTTCGGGTCCCGCCGCTGCTGCGCGTCATCCGCGTAGTGGCGCACGAAAAATTCCAGCTCATCGCCGGGTTCTCGGAGGCGCACGCGTGAAACGCGGGCACCTCGTAGTCTTCCGGCATGCAAGCCGTGTCAGGCTCGCGCGCATCGTTGCCTGCCTCGAGCAGGCACACGCGCATGCCTGCCTCCGCCAGTCGCGCGGCGAGCGTGCCGCCCCCGCGCCGGAACCGACGATCACGTAATCCCACCCTGGTTCGCCTGGAGCAGACATATCCCCGCCGCGCCGTCTTCTTCAAAACGTCTTGAGAAAGGCTATCAAGGCCCGTTTGTCGTCATCGCTCAATACCGGCTCCTGTCCGAACGACTGCTCATCGGCGCTCAGGCCGGCCTGGTTGTTGAACTCCGCCGTGCCGAAGTAATGGCCGCGGTTCACGATGAAATCCGGACACTTGCTGAGTTCCAGCATCGGCTTGACCAGGTTGGCGTAGGTCTTGCCCAGATCCGCGTCGCTCGCGCCCTCCGGCACCGAGGCCAGGTCCGATCTCAGCTTGACTGCCAGGCCCACCACCTTGGCCGCGTGCTCGGCCTTGGCACCGACATCGCTGGTCTCCGGCAGCGGCTGGATATTGGCCAGCAGGTTGACCGGCATCTGCTTGGGTGCGGGGCCGATGGTCACGTCGCCGCCCGCCCCCACCAGCCACGGCGCATAGCGGTGCATGAAGCCTTGCAACGGCTTGAGCGCGTCCGGCACGAAGCCCTCCGGCACGGTGATCTGGCTACGCTCGGTGGTGCGGTCGATGGTGCCAGGTACCTTGGCACCCAGGATGTCGTCATGCACGCGCTTGTCCGGCCACAGCAGTTGCTCGATGGACGCATCGAAGACCTTGACGCGGCTGGCGACCGACGGATCCTCGCTGAAGGGCCCGAGCGCGTTGTTGAGCAGGAACGGCGCCGTCGACCACACGCTGATCAGCGACGGCACGCGGGTATAGCCACGGCCGCCGGCCGGCATCCGGTATTGCCAGCGCTCCCCGGTGAAGGGGTCGTTCAGCGTAACGGTGCCAACCGAGGGCAGCGTCTTGTACGACTCGGACGAGAAGTTGTCCCAGATATTCCCGCGCAGCGCATTGGTCGCGAGCGGGCTGCACACGTTGGTACGCAGCAGCGTGGCGGGAATACGCGCATCGGATGACAGGTAGTTGCCCTCCAGGAAGTCCGGCGCCTTGACCACCTCGCGCATCTGCGTCTTGAACTCGTCAGTCTGCGTCCATTTCCAGTACCGCATGAAGCAGGCGAGATAGTTAGGGCCCGCGCAGTGCTGCAGGTTCAGGCTGGCCGGCGGTGGCGGCGCCTTGCTGGAATGGCAGCGCGCGCAAGTGTCGGCGAACACGGCCTTGCCCCGGTCGAGCATCTGCGCACCGGCCGGCGTGGCGGGGTCGGCCAGCAAGCCGGCGCCGCCCGGGGCATCGGCCAGGTGGTCCGGCGGGGTCGACTTCAGCAGGAACAGCGCCATGTTGATCGTGCCGGCTTCCGTCGCCCCCAGTAGCTTGAGTTCTTCTGCGCCACGGCGAGCGCGATGGGCGAGATCGGCTTGCCGCCGAGGATGGGGTTGAAGTGCAACAGCCATTCCTCGCTGAACAGGCCGATGTTCAAATACACCCGGTTCAAGGCGCCGAGCACGCCGACCGAGTCGGCGCCGTCCTTGAGGACATGCGGCGTCCATACCGTGTCGGGCGGCGCGTAGAACTGCGTCAGCGCGCCGGACTTGACGAAGTCGTTGAGCTGCCGGTTGTTCCGCTCGCCCCCGGCCAGCTTTTCTTCGCCGATGCGCCTGGCCACGCCCATGCGCGACATCAGGTCGTAGAGCGCGTTCATGGTGCGGGGGTTGTTGATGTTGTCGGTCGACACCAGCGAGGTATCCATGGTGCCCGGGCGGAAGGTATGCACGAGCTGGAACATGAAGTTCTGCCGGCCTTCGGGGGTCGATGCGTTATGGATGAACAGCCGGTCCACCCACATGTACTGCGCGCCTACCGTGGAACTCAGCTCGGGCCATTGCGGATGCGCGGGATCCCCGGGCGGATGGATCGGGCTCGGGCCCGCGTGGCAAAAACCGCAGGCCATGCCAACGCGGTAGGGCCGCACGAGATCGGCACGGTTGTAGTATTTCGGATCGGTGTAATAGCGTTGCGCATCCCACGCTTTCGCGGCCTTTTCGTCAAAGGCGGGGTTGGGGAACAGCCGCAAGCCGATGATGCCGGTGGGGTATCCGTAGTAGGAGCCGACGGGCAGCTTCTCGCCGTTGGAGAACGTGGTGCCCCGCGCGCCGGTCTTGACCCCGGGATAGGCCTGCTCGTTCTCGAAGGGATCGGCCGGGCAATCCTTGACCCGCTGATCCAGCCACAGGTTGAAGCGTTTCGGATCGGGACCGGTGGGCATCTCGAAGCAGGGCTCGTTGAGAAGGCCCAGATAGCGCCAGCGGGTGTCGCGGGAATAGCCCTGGCTCGGATGCGAGCTGATGGACTTGAGCAGGTCGAACGCGCCGAACGTGAAGTTCGTCATGTCGTCCCAGAACCTGTCGTTGCCGCCACTCCACACCAGCCACATATTGCGGCCGGCGATTTCTTCCTGGGTCAGCGCGACGCCACGATCCATGTCGTGGAAATAGTCTTCAGAGGCGTGCCGGAACGTTTCCGGGCCACGGCCGGCCTGCCGCGCTTCGTCAAGAACGTAGCCAGGCTCCGGCCTGGAACACCCGCCCGCGGCGATCGCGCCGATCAATGCGCCAATCAATACGATACCAAGAACGATTGATCTGCTGCGTGGCGTCACTGCGGTCCCTCCCTTGCCCCCGGGAAGGACCACATGCTGCGATGGCCTCGTATCCCAGGGTCTTCATAAACCTAGGAATCACCTGAGGATAAGTCAAGGAAATTGCTGCAACGCGATGTATCCGGCAGCAACGCCGCGCGTGCCGGATCTGTCGAAAATGATGGATTGGAAAATCAGGAAGTGACGAAAGACTGATCTGTTGGAAATGAAAATTCGTCGCGCCCGCGACGCACCTGCAACGAGCCGAAGCATTGCGCCTCGGCTCGCCCTGCCCGGCCCTTACACCTTGCCGTAGCCCCCGCCGCCCGGCGTTTCCACCACGAAGATGTCGCCCGCCGCCATCTCGCAACGCCCGACATGGCCCAGCGCTTGCTCGGTGCCATCACCCCGCACCACGTAGTTGCGGCCCATGGCGCCAGGCTCGCCGCCGGCCATGCCGAACGGCGCATGCAAGCGATTGTTGGACAGGATCGACGCCGTCATCGGCTCCAGGAAGCGCACCTTGCGGATGCCGCCGTTGCCGCCATGCCACTGTCCCGCGCCGCCCGAGCCGGGCCGGATCTCATAGCTTTCCAGCCGCACCGGGAAGCGCCATTCCAGCACCTCCGGATCGGTCAGGCGCGAGTTGGTCATATTGGTCTGCACCACGTCGCAGCCGTTGAAGCCCTGCCCCGCGCCGCTGCCGCCGGAGATGGTCTCGTAGTACTGGTAGCGCGCGTTGCCGAAGGTGAAATTGTTCATGGTGCCCTGGCTGGCCGCCGCCACGCCCAGCGCGCCATACAGTGCATTGGTGATGCACGATGACGTTTCCACATTGCCGGACACCACCGAGGCCGGATAGCGCGGATTGAGCATCGAGCCTTCGGGGATGATCACGTTGATCGGCTTGAGGCAGCCGGCATTGAGCGGGATGTCCTCGTTCACCAGCGTGCGGAACACGTAGAGCACGGCCGCCATGCACACCGCGCGCGGCGCGTTGAAGTTGTTGGGCAGCTGCGCCGAAGTGCCGGTGAAGTCCACCACGGCTTCGCGCCTGGCCTGGTCCACGGTCACGCGTACCTGGATTTCCGCGCCATTGTCCAGCGGGTAGCGATAGGCGCCGTCCTTCAGCGCGGTGATGACGCGGCGCACCGCTTCCTCGGCGTTGTCCTGCACGTGGCCCATGTAAGCGCGCACCACCGGCAGGCCAAACTGCACCACCATCTTGCGCAGCTCTTCCACGCCCTTGGCGTTGGCCGCCACCTGGGCGCGCAGGTCGGCCATGTTCTGGTCGATATTGCGGGCCGGGTAGCGCGCGCCTGCCAGCAGTGCGCGCATGCCGGCATCGTCGAGCACGCCGGCCTTCACCAGCGGGAAGTTGTCGATCATCACGCCTTCTTCCTCCACCACCGTGGAGTCCGGCGGCATCGAACCCGGCGTGATGCCGCCGATATCGGCGTGGTGGCCGCGCGAGCCGACGTAGAAGAGGATTTCCTCGCCGGCTTCGTCGAAGACCGGCGTGATCACCGTGACGTCCGGCAGGTGCGTGCCGCCGTTGTAGGGGTCGTTCAGCACGTAGACATCGCCGTCGGCCATGTGCCCGGCGTTGCGCGCGATCACGGTCTTGATGCTCTCGCCCATCGAGCCCAGGTGCACCGGCATGTGCGGGGCATTGGCGATCAAGTTGCCGCCGGCATCGAAGATGGCGCAGGAGAAGTCGAGCCGCTCCTTGATGTTGACCGAGTAGGCGGTGTTCTGCAGCCGCTGGCCCATCTGCTCGGCGATCGACATGAACAGGTTGTTGAACACTTCCAGCATCACCGGATCGGCGTCGGTGCCCATGGCGCGCCGCTGGGGCCGCGGCACCGCGCGGGTCAGCACCAGGTGGTCCCGCGCGGTCAGCTCGGCCTGCCAGCCGGGCTCGACCACCGTGGTGGCGTTGCGCTCGGCAATGATGGCCGGGCCCGGCAGCACGTCGCCGGGGCGCAGCGTGTCGCGCGGGAACAGGCCCGTGTCGTGCCAGGAGCCGCCGCTGAACATGCGGACCTGTTCCGCCGGCACAGGGCCGCCGGTGCGCGGCTGCGGGTCGGGCAGTCTTTCCTCGGGCGGCTCGCTGCTGCCGATGGCTTCCACCGACAGTGCCTCCACGACCAGCGGCTTGCCCTGCATCAGGAAGGCATAGCGCTGGCGATAGGCGGCATCGAACGCCGCCTGCATGGCGGCCAGGGTGCCGAACGGCACAACCAGCGCCGAGTCGGTACCCTCATAGCGCAGATGCGCGCGGCGCACCACATCGATCTGCGCCTCGGCGACCTCCTGCTCCAGCAGTTCCTGCCGCGCTTCGCTTGCCAGCGCATCGAGCGTGGCTTGCAGGCCGGGCAGCGCGCTGTCGTCCAGGCGCGTCTCCACGGCACGCTCGCGCATGGCGGTGCGGTCGGCCAGGCCCATGCCGTAGGCCGACAGCACGCCGGCCAGCGGATGCACGAACACGGTCTGCATGCCGAGGGCGTCCGCCACCAGGCAGGCATGCTGCCCGCCGGCGCCGCCGAAGGTGGTCAGCGTGTAGCCCGTCACGTCGTGGCCGCGCTGCACGGAGATCTGCTTGATGGCGTTGGCCATATTGCCGACCGCGATCTCGATAAAGCCTTCGGCCACCTGCTCGGCGCTGCGTTGATCGCCGGTCGCTTCCGTTACCGCTTGCGCCAGCGCCTCGAACTTGGCCACCACCGTGCCGCGGTCCAGCGCGGCATCGGCACGCGGCCCGAACACCGCGGGGAAATGCCGTGGCTGGATCTTGCCGAGCATGACGTTGCAGTCGGTCACCGCCAGCGGGCCGCCGCGCCGGTAGCTGGCCGGCCCCGGGTTGGCGCCGGCCGAATCGGGACCAACGCGGAAGCGGCTGCCGTCGAAGTGCAGGATGGAGCCGCCGCCCGCGGCGACCGTGTGGATGCTCATCATCGGCGCGCGCATGCGCACACCCGCCACGCTGGTCTCGAACACGCGCTCGAAATCGTTGGGATGGTTGCCGTTGAAGTGCGAGACGTCGGTCGACGTGCCGCCCATGTCAAAGCCGATGATGCGCCCGAAGCCCGCGCTCTGCGACGAGCGCACCATGCCGACGATGCCGCCGGCCGGGCCGGACAGGATGGCGTCCTTGCCCTGGAAGCGGTGCGCGTCGGTCAGGCCGCCGCTGCTCTGCATGAACTGCAGGCGCACGCCCGGCATCTGCTGCTCGACTTGCTCGACATAGCGGCGCAGGATCGGCGACAGGTAGGCGTCCACCACCGTGGTATCGCCACGCGACACCAGCTTCATCAGCGGCGACACCTGGTGCGAGACGGAAATCTGCGTAAAGCCGGTTTCGCGGGCGATGCGCGCGGCCGCCTGCTCGTGCGCCGCCTGCCGGTAGCCGTGCAGGAAGACGATGGCAATGGCGCGGATGCCGCTGTCGAACACGCGCCGCATATCGGCGCGCAGCGCGGCCTCGTCGAGCGGCGTCACCAATTCGCCCTGCGCATCCAGGCGCTCGCCCACTTCCACCACTTCGCGGTAGAGCAGCTCCGGCAGCACGATGTTCAGGTCGAACAGGCGCGGCCGGTTCTGGTAAGCGATGCGCAGCGCATCGCGAAAGCCGCGCGTGATGAACAGCGCCACCGGCTCGCCCTTGCGCTCCAGCAAGGCATTGGTCGCAACAGTGGTGCCCATCTTCACCACTTCCACCTGCGCCGGCGTGACCGGCTCGCCGGGCGCCAGCCCGAGCAGGTGGCGGATGCCGGCCACGGCGGCATCGGTGTACTGCTCCGGGTTCTCGGACAGCAGCTTGTGCGTGACTACCGTGCCGTCCGGCTGGAGCCCCACCACATCGGTGAAGGTGCCGCCGCGATCGATCCAGAATTGCCAGCGGCGACGGTCCGAAACAACGGCAGCGGAGGATGGCAGCGACAGCGACATGCGGGACTTCCTTGTTTGGCGTGGTGAAAATGTCGGGGATAAAGCGGGCGCTCATGCGGCAGAGCGGCCGAGGTGCAGGCCGGCCGAACGCAGCGTCCTTGCTGCAGCTACAGGGAGGTCGCCGAGCGCGCGGCCTGCTCGTACAGGCCGGTCAGCACCCGCAGCAGCCGTGCCAGCTCGCCGATCTCCACGTTCTCGGCACTGCCGGCGGAGAAATTGCTGGTCAGGCATTGCTCGCGGATCTCGCGGTAGCGGGCGCAAGCCTGCGTGCCGGCGGGCGTGGTGATGTAGGTGGCTTCCTTGCCGACGCGTTCGCCCTCCACCAGCGCCAGGCCCTGCAGCTTCTTGAGCGCGTAGGTGACCAGGTGGGTGTCTTCGACATTAAGCACGAAGCAGATATCGGCGAGCCGCTTGGGGCGCGCCCGGTGGTTGACGTGATGCAGCACCAGCACGTCCAGGAAGGTCAGGTCGCGCACGCCGGAGGCGCCCATGCAGCGCACTACCCAGCGGCTGTAGGCGTTGTAGGCCGTGTTCAGGCCGAACTCGAACTCCGACAACTCCGGGCTGCGCTCGGACACCAGGTGCGAAGATGAAACGATATTGGGGCCGGATGGGCGTACCAGCGCGCTGGCCGCGGATCTGGCGGATGCGTCGCGGCCCTCGGCGCCAGCGGCGGTTAATGGCTCGGTTACTGGCTCGGTTGCTGGCTTACGTGCCATGTCTTCACTCCTTTCATGGGTTGGTGTGCGCACGACATGACAAGGATGACTAGGTGTATCCCCGATGTCCCGCCCACCATATTTGGCTTGACAGTTTATTAACAAATTATGAGGATAAACACAAAATAAATCCAAGCAAAACATCGGGGATGTCACCGTGGATTCTGCACGAAAAAAGGGCGGGAAATGCGGGTTGCGCACTATCGCGGGGACGCTGGCGCGCCCCGCCTTGGGCTGGTTGCGTAGCGCCGGCGCACTGGATAGACTCGATCCGACCCCTCCTGAGCGCGATTGATCGCGAACCCAATGCCCACGGATATCCAGACATTACAGACAAAACTTCGCGATGGCGCGATCTCTCGTGCCGACGTCATCGCCCAGGCTGCGCAGCACGCGCAGCAGCCGGCCGCCAACGCCGTGTTCCTGCACACCACCTTCGACGCGGCAACCCAGGTGGCCAAGGCCGCGGACGCGGCCGGCCTGGCGGGCAAGCCGCTGCATCCGCTGGCGGGCCTGCCGGTCTCGGTCAAGGACCTGTTCAACATCGCCGGCGAAGCCTCGCGCGCCGGCTCGCCGGTGCGCAGCGATGCGCTGGCGGCCACAGCCGATGCCACGGTGGTGCGCCGGCTGCGCGAGAGCGGCGCGGCGCTGGTCGGCCGCACCAACATGACGGAGTTCGCTTTCTCCGGCGTGGGCATCAACCCGCATTTCGGCACGCCGGTGAACCCGGCGGACAAGCAGGTGGCGCGCATTCCCGGCGGCTCGTCGTCGGGCGCCGCGGTGTCCGTGGCGCTGGGCCTGGCGGTGGCCGGGCTGGGCAGCGATACCGGCGGCTCCATCCGCATCCCTGCGGCGCTGTGCGGGCTGACCGGCTTCAAGCCGACCGCCCGGCGCGTGCCGCTGGACGGCGCCTTCCCGCTCTCCTACACCCTGGATACCGCCTGCGCCATGGCGCGCACGGTGCAGGACTGCGTGCTGGTGGACAGCGTGATCGCCGACCAGGCGGTGCTCCCCGCCATCAAGGCCGCAGCCGGCATCCGCCTGGCCATCCCCCGCCAGGTCCTGCTCGACGACCTCGATGACACGGTGGCGCGCGCCTTCGACCGCGCCCTCGGCCGGATGTCCGCGGCCGGCGTGCAGATCGAGCACATCGACCTGCCGGAGCTGACCGAGCTGGCCACCATCAACGCTGGCGGCGGCTTCACCGCCGCCGAGGCGCATGCCATCCACCGCCACGTGCTGGCCACGCGGCGCGAGCAATACGACCCGCGCGTGGCCTCGCGCATCGACCGCGGCGCCGCCATGAGCGCGGCCGACTACGTGGACCTGATGCGCGCCCGCCTCGACTGGATCGCGCGGGTTGCGGCCCGCATCGAAGGCTTCGACGCCGTGGCCTGCCCCACGGTGCCGATGGTGGCGCCGCCGATCGCCCCGCTGGTGGCGGACGACGCCCTCTTCTTCCGCACCAACGCCCTGCTGCTGCGCAATACCTCGGCATTCAACTTCCTCGATGGCTGCTCGATCTCGCTGCCCTGCCACCAGCCGGACGAATTGCCCGTGGGCCTGATGCTCTCGCACGGTGCGCTGCGCGACGCGCAACTGCTGGGCACGGCAATTGCATTGGAGTCCATCATCCAGCCGGCCGCCTGAGGCGCCGGAGCAAGACCGAGGTAACCCGCGCCACCCCTGAGCCAGGTGGCGCGGGCAAGACGACTTCAGAACAAAAACCAAGACATAGGTAGCCGCAACGACCAACCAGGAGAGATCGATGCAAGGGAAGGCCACACTGAAGTGCATGCTGCTGGGCGGGGTGCTTGCCACCTCGGCCGTGATGACGTCCGCCGCGCGGGCGGATACCAAATGGGACCTGCCGACCGGCTACCCGGTCAGCAACCTCCATACCGAAAACCTGCAGCAGATGGCCACCGACGTGGAGAAGGCCACCGGCGGCAAGCTCAAGATCGTGATCCACCCCAACGGCTCGCTGCTCAAGGCCAACGAGATCAAGCGCGGCGTGCAGACCGGCCAGGTGCAGATGGGCGAGATCCTGATGTCGCTGCTGGCCAACGAGAACCCGGTGTTCGGCGTGGACGCGGTGCCCTTCCTGGCCACCAGCTACCAGGACTCCTACAAGCTGTGGCAGGCCTCGCGCGCGGTCACCGACAAGGTGCTGGACAAGCAAGGCATGAAGCTGCTGTACGCAGTGGCCTGGCCCCCGCAAGGCATCTACGCCAACAAGCCGATCAACGCCGCGGCCGACATGAAGGGCCTGAAGTGGCGTGCGTACAACCCCGCCACCTCCAAGATCGCCGAACTGGTGGGCGCGCAACCGGTGACCATCCAGGCCGCCGACCTGGCGCAGGCGCTGGCTACCGGCACCGTGAATTCGTTCATGTCCTCGGGCGCCACGGGCGTGGACACCAAGGTGTGGGAGAGCGTGAAGTACTTCTACACCGTCGATGCGTGGCTGCCCAAGAACATGCTGGTGGTCAGCAAGAAGGCATTCGCCGCGCTGGACAAGCCGACCCAGGACGCCCTGCTCAAGACCGTAGCCGACGCCGAGAAGCGCGGCTGGCAGGCATCGGAGCAAAAGACGCGTGAATACCTGGCCGTGCTCGGCAAGAACGGCATGGCCGTGCAGCCGCCTTCGCCCCAGCTGAAGCAGGACATGCAGAAGCTCGGCCAGGTGATGGTGGACGAATGGGCCAAGGGCGCCGGCGACGACGGCAAGGCCATCCTGGACGCGTACAAGAAGTAAGCGTTGTCGTCATTGCCATAGTCAATGCCATCGTTAGTACCGTAGTTAGTGCCTTAGCGAGAAACAAGCGATCCGTAGCCGGCCACGGCGGCGTTGCCCGCCGTGGCCTTGCCGCCGCAGCCTCCCGCGCCCTCTTTTTCACCGCATCAACCCTCCCCATTCGCCATGGAAGCTCCTTGCGTCAACAAGCGCTGGCTGGACCGGCTGCTTGACCTGTTCGCCGTGCTCGGCGCGCTCTGTATCCTCGGGGTCTGCCTCATCATGATCCTGATGTCGTTCTCGCGCGAGACCACGTTTATCTTCAAGGGCGGCGACGACATCGTTGCGTGGCTGTGCGCCGCCTCCGCCTTCCTCGTACTCGGCCAGACCTTCCAGCACGGCGGCATCGTCCGCGTGGAGATGCTGCTGGAAGCCGTGGGCCCGCGCCCGCGCTGGTGGCTGGAGCTGGTCTCGCTGGCCATCTGCACGGTATTCGCCGCCTATGCGACCTGGGCCTTGTTCAGCTTCGCCTGGCAGAGCTGGGAGATCGGCGATGTGTCGCAGGGCCAGATCGTGGTGCCGCTGTGGATTCCGCAGAGCTTCGCGGTGCTGGGCTGCGCCGGCTTCATGCTGGCGGTGCTCGATGAGCTGGTGCGCGTGGCGCGCAAGCAAAAGCCGCGCTACCAGCTGGCGCAGGAAGCCAAGCTGGCCGCCGGCGACTTCGGGGAGACCGTCTGATGAGCACCGTCCTGATTTCCCTGATCCTGCTGGTGGTGATGATCGGCTTCCTGGTCATCGGCGCGTGGATTCCTGTGGCCATTGCCGTCACCTCGTGGGTGGGGCTGGTGGTGTTTGCCGAGCGCGATGCGCTGGTCAACCTGGCCAATGCGTGGTGGTCGTCCAGCGCCTCGTACACGCTGGCCTCGCTGCCGCTCTTTGTGTGGATGGGCGAGATACTCTTTCGCACCAAGCTGTCCGAGCAGATGTTCAACGGGCTGTCGCCGTGGCTGAACTGGCTCCCCGGGCGCCTGATGCACGTCAACATCCTGGGCTGCGGCATCTTCGGCTCGGTGTCGGGCTCGTCCGCGGCCACCTGCGCCACCATCGCCAAGTCCGCGCTGCCCGAGCTGACCCGGCGCGGCTACGATGAGCGCGTGACGCTGGGCTCGCTGTCGTGCGCCGGCACGCTCGGCATCCTGATCCCCCATCGATCACCATGGTGGTCTACGCGGTCTCGGCCGATGTGTCGATCATCCGCGTGTTCCTGGCCGGCTTCCTGCCCGGCCTGCTGCTGATGCTGCTGTTCTCCGGCTACATCGTGGTGTGGGCGCTGTCGAACCCGGACAAGACACCGAAGGCGGAAGTCTTCAACTGGCGCTCGCGGCTCGCCTCGATCCGCCAGCTGATGCCGTGCATCGTGCTGATCGCCTTTATCACGTGGATCATGATCACGGGCTACTCCACGGCCACGGAAGCGGCCGCCTACGGCGTGGTGGCATCGCTGGCGCTGGCCTGGGTGGGCGGCTCGCTCACGCGCAAGGCGTTCTGGGAAAGTCTGATGTCGGCCACCCGGCTGACCGCGATGATCATGTTCGTGCTGGGCGCGACCTCGTTCCTGTCGGTCACCATGAGCTTTACGGGCATTCCGCGCGCGCTGGCCGAATGGGTCGCCTCGATGCACCTGTCGCCCTGGGCGCTCATTGCCGTGCTGACCGTGATCTATATCCTGCTGGGCACCGCGCTCGATGGCATTTCCATGATCGCGCTGACCACCGCCACGGTGCTGCCGATGGTGCAGGCCGCGGGCTTCGATCTGGTATGGTTCGGGATATTCATCGTGCTGCTGGTGGAGATCGCCGAGGTGACGCCGCCGGTGGGGTTCAACCTGTTTGTGCTGCAGAGCATGACAGGCAAGGACAGTAATTACATAGCGCGGGTATCGCTGCCGTTCTTCATGATGATGGTAGTGGCCATCGGCATCGTCACCGTGTGGCCGGAAATCGTCACCTGGCTGCCCGACGTGGTCATGCAGAAAGAGTTGAAGTAGCCATCGGCATCGCCGGTGGCATAGCGAGACAGCGAGGGCCGGCCCGGCCCTCTACGGAGTGCCATGCATGTGATCGTCATCGGCGCCGGCGTGATCGGCGTCTGTTCCGCCTGGTACCTGCGCGAGGCCGGCTTCGAGGTGACCGTGGTCGAGCGGCGCGCCGCGCCGGCGCAGGAATCCAGTTTCGGCAATGCCGGCGTGATCGCGCCCGGCTATGTCACCCCGTGGGCCGCGCCCGGCATGCCAGGCAAGGTGCTGCGCAACCTCTTCGCCAGCACCTCGCCCGTCCTGTTCCGGCCCAGCGCCGATCCGGCCATGTGGCGCTGGATCGTGCGCTGGCTGGGCGAATGCACGCTGGAGCGGTACCGCATCAACAAGCTGCGCATGCAGCGCCTGGCCTTCTACAGCCGCGAATGCCTGCATGCGCTTCGCAGCCAGCTTGAGATCGACTACGAGCAATCGCAAGGCTATCTGCAGCTGTTTCGCACCCGGCGCGACCGGGACCTTGCCGAACCAGCGCTGGCCCTGCTGCGCGAACACAAGGTGCCGCACCGGCTGGTCGACGCCGACGACTGCCGGCGCATCGAGCCTGGCCTCGCCACCGATACGCCGCTGGCCGGCGGCCTGCACCTGCCCGAGGACGAATCGGGCAACTGCCCGATGTTCGTGCGCCGGCTGCGCGTGCTGGCCGAGGCCGCGGGCGTGCGCTTTGTCATGGACAGCGACGCCGGCGCGCTGCGGCCGTTGCCGGGCGGCAAGCTCTCGCTTGACCTGCGTGGCACCGCTGCCGGCGATGCAGGCAGCGCGCGCGAGGCGCTCACCGCCGATCGCGTGCTGGTCAGCGCAGGCGTGGCCAGCGCCGCGTTGCTGCGCCCGCTGGGCCTGCGCATCCCGCTCTATCCGGTCAAAGGCTATTCCGCCACGGTGCAGGTCAGCGATGAGCTGCAGGCGCCGCTGGCCGCGCTGATGGACGAGTCGTACAAGGTCGCCATCACGCGCATGGGCAACCGCCTGCGGATCGCCGGCACCGCCGAGGTCGGCTCGCGCAAGCTCGACCTGCGCCCCGCGGCCGTCAACACCTTGCTCAAGGTGGCGCGCGACTGGTTTCCGGTTGCGGGCCACTATGGCGCGGCCACGCTGTGGGCCGGCGCCCGCCCGATGCTGCCCGATGGCCCGCCGCTGATCGGCGCCACCGCCGTGCCCGGGCTGTACCTCAACCTGGGCCACGGCTCCACAGGCTGGGCGATGGCATGCGGCTCCGGGCGCATTGCCGCGGACCTGATCGCAGGCAATCGCCCCGGCATCGAACTGGACGGCCTGACCCCCGACCGCTACGGCCTAGGCCCACGCTGACCATGCAAAGCTCTGCCCCGAACTCTCCCGCGCTGGCCGCCCCGCTGCCCGCCGATGCCTGGCTGCCCCTCGACGCGGCAAGCGCCAGCGCGATCCCGCTGTACGACGTGGCGGCCATCCGCCGTATCGAGGCGGCCGCCATGGCCAGCCTGCCCGCCTTCGAGCTGATGTCCCGAGCCGGCACCGCCGCCGCGGCCTGGCTGGCGCACCACGCGCCGGCGGGCCCGCTGCTGCTACTGGCCGGCCCGGGCAACAACGGCGGCGACGCGCTGGTGGCCGCCACCCACCTGCACCAGGCCGGGCGCCAGGTCCAGGTGTGGCTGACGGCCGAGCCCGATCGCCTGCCCGCCGACGCCGGGCGTGCGTGGCAGGAGGCGCGCTCGGCCGGCGTGGCGCTGCAGGCCGTGCCGGAGTCCGCCTGCCATGGCGGCCTGCCGCCGTTTCCGCCGCAGACTTGCGCGCTGGTCGACGGCTTGTTCGGCATTGGCCTGAACCGCGCCGCCGATGGCTTCACCGCGCAGTGGATCGCGCACCTGGCCGAATCCCGGCTGCCGGTGTTCGCGCTCGACATCCCGAGCGGGCTGTTCGCCGACACCGGCGCCGGCGCGCCGGCGGTGCGCGCCTTGCGCACCCTCACCTTCATCGGCGCCAAGCCGGGCCTGCTGACGCTCGACGGGCGCGATTGCGCGGGCGAGGTCGATATCGCCCCGCTCGGGCTGTTCTACCCGCCGGCCCAGCCAGCCTGCACCACGGTGAACGTGCCAGCGTCATTTGCCGCGGCGCTGCCCGCGCGGCGCCATGCCACCAACAAGGGCACGTTCGGCTCGCTGGCCGTGGTCGGCGGCGGCATCGGCATGACCGGCGCGCCGCTGCTTGGCGCGCGTGCCGCGCAGCACCTGGGCGCCGGGCGCGTGCACATCGCCTTCCTGGCGCAGCCCGCGCCGCTGCTCGACCTCGTGCATCCGGAGCTGATGCTGCACCCGATCGCGGATATCGAGCTGACCGCCATGTCCGCGCTGGTGATCGGCCCGGGCATGGGCACGGGCACCGCGGCGCGCAAGCAGCTGGCGCAGTTGCTGCATGCCAGCGCGGGCGCCACCGAGCCGCCCGCGCTGGTGCTCGATGCCGATGCGCTGAACCTGCTAGCCGCGGATCCCGCGCTTGCCGCCATGCTCGCCGGCGGGCCGCCGGTGCGCGTGATGACGCCGCATCCACTCGAAGCCGCGCGCCTGTCCGGCATCAGCGTGGCCGAGATCCAGCGCGACCGCCTGGCGGCGGCGCGCTCGCTCGCGGCCCAATGGCAGGCCGTGGTCGTGCTCAAGGGCTCGGGCACGGTGATCGCGTCGCCGCCGGATGCTGGCGCCAGCGTGTCACTGTCGATCAATCCCACCGGCAACGCCGGGCTAGCCACCGCCGGCACCGGCGACGTGCTGGCCGGCATGATCGGCGCGCTATTGGCCCAGGGCATGCCGGCGCTGCAGGCCGCGCAGGCCGCGGTCTGGCTGCACGGGCGCGCCGCCGACCACCTGGTGGCGCAGGGCACCGGCCCCGCGGGCCTGACCGCAAGCGAGCTCTACCTGCCGGTGCGCGACCTGTTCAATGCCCTGCTGCGGGCGCAGCGAGCATGAACAAGGCCACCGATGGCAGCACCCGCCTGCAGGCGGCCAGCGCCTCGCCGGCACGGCGCCAGCTGCTCACCGGCGTTGCCCTGCTGGTGCTCGGCCAATGGATCCTCAGCCTGCTGGACGCCAGCAGCAAGACGCTGACCCAGCAGGGCCTGCCGGTGGTGGGCGTGGCCTGGGTACGTTATGTGGGCCATGTGGTCGCCATTTTCCTGCTGCTGGGGCCGGCGCGCTTCCGCCAGCAATGGCGCCCCGTGAAACCGGGCCTGCAGTGGATGCGCGGGGGATGATGCTGGTCTCGACGCTGGTGTTCTTCAGCGTGCTCAAGCTGATGCCGCTGGCCGAGGCCACGGCGCTGAATTTCTGCGCGCCGCTGTTCGTGGTGGCGTTGTCGCCCTGGCTGCTGGGCGAGCGCCCGAGCGCACATGCGCGCGTCAGCCGCTGGAGCGGCGTGGCCATCGGCTTCGTCGGCATGCTGATCGTGGTGCGCCCTGGCGGGGAGCTGAGCGGGGCCGGCATTGCGCTGGGCTTGTTGTCGGCACTGGTGTTCGCGCTGATGCAGATGCTGACGCGGCGCATTGCCGCGCATGACGCACCCATGACCACCTTGATCCAGAGCGGTGTGACCGGCGCGGCCCTGACCACCCTGCTGGTGCCCTTCTTCTGGTTCGAAGCGGCACCCACGCCCCTGCAAGCCGTGCTCCTGCTGAGCACCGGCATCACCGGCTCGATTGGCCACTATTTTGTGATCCGCGCGTTCCAATACGCCGACGCGTCATTTCTCAGCCCCTTCCTCTACCTGCAGATCCTCTCGGCGACGACCATCGGCTACCTGGCGTTCGGCCAGCTGCCGGACTGGATCACCGCGCTCGGCGTGGCGGTGATCTGCGTGGGTGGCCTGTGCGTGGCGGGGGGCGAGTCGGCGCTGCGGGCGGTCGCGCGCCGGCTTGGGCGGGCGGGCTGATCGTGGTGCCATGTTCCAGGTGTCAGAACACCGCCGATACCTGGCGCGAAGGCACCCTGTTATTGTTGCCTTTATTGGCATGAATGCCATGTATTGCCGCCAAATCCTGAAGCTGGGCGTGCGGGCGCGTTATACTCGAATTGCCCGCGACCGCCGGTCCGGAAATGCCCGATTTCAGCTTGAAACGGTCAGTCCCGACTGCCCTCGCTGACCTTGCTTTCCTTAGAGAATCCCGCACGCATGCCCACAGACCTCCACGCCTGGCACTCTCTTTTGCAACACCATGACGCCATTCGCGAAACGCCAATGCGCGAGTGGTTTGCCGCCGGCTCCGCAGAACAACGCGTCGAGCAGTTCTCGCTGGAAGCCGCAGGCCTGTACCTCGATTACTCCAAGAACCGCATCACGCCGCAGACCATGGCGTTACTGATGCAACTGGCGGATGAAGCCGGTGTGCCGAAGCGCCGCGATGCCATGTTTGCCGGTGACCACATCAACGCCACCGAGGACCGCGCGGTCCTGCACATCGCGCTGCGCGCCGGCGCCGGCGCGACGTTCAAGGTGGACGGCAAGCCCGTCATGCCCGCCATCCACGCCGTGCTGGACCGCATGCGCGTGTTCTCGGAGCGCGTGCGCAGCGGTGACTGGACCGGCGCCACCGGCAAGCGCATCACCGACGTCATCAACATCGGCATCGGCGGCTCGGACCTGGGCCCGCGCATGGTGTGCCGCGCGCTCTCGCACCTGGCCGGCAACGGCCCGCGCATGCATTTCGTCTCCAACGTGGACGGCACCGAACTGGCCGAATGCCTGGACCGGCTCGACCCCGAGCAGACCCTGGTGATCGTCTGCTCCAAGACCTTCACCACGCTCGAGACCATGGCCAACGCCTGCAGCGCGCGCCAGTGGTTCCTCGACAAAGGCGTGGCCCAGGACCAGCTGGCCAGCCATTTTGCCGCGGTGTCGACCAATGTGGAGGCGGTGCGCGCCTTCGGCATCGACCCGGCGCACATGTTCGAATTCTGGGACTGGATCGGCGGGCGTTTCTCGCTGTGGTCCTCGGTCGGGCTGTCGATCGCGCTGGCGGTAGGCTTCGATGCGTTTGAGGACCTGCTGATCGGTGGCCGCGCCATGGACGAGCATTTCAGCAGCGCGCCGCTGGCGCAGAACATGCCGGTGGTGCTGGGCATGCTCGGCATCTGGTACCGCAACTTCTTCGGCATGCCGACCAGTTGCATGGCGCCGTACTCCACCTCGCTCGAATTGTTCCCCGCCTTCCTGCAGCAACTGGAAATGGAGAGCAACGGCAAATCGGTGCAGCTGGACGGCCGCCACGTGCGCGCCCATACCGCGCCGGTGGTCTGGGGCTCCGCCGGCACCAACGGCCAGCACGCCTATTTCCAGCTGATCCACCAGGGCTCGCAGATCGTGCCGGTGGATTTCGTGGCGCCGCTGCGCCCGCCGCGCCTGCTGCCCGGCCATCACGCCAAGCTGCTCGCCAATTGCTTTGCCCAGGCCGAGGCACTGATGCTCGGGCGCACGGCCGAGGAGCTGCGCGCCACCGGCCTGACCGACGAGACCCGTATCGCCCACATGGTGTTCGAGGGCAACCGGCCGAGCAACACGCTGTTGATGCAAGACATCACGCCGCACACGCTCGGCGCACTGATCGCGCTTTACGAGCACCGCACTTTCGTGCAGGGCGTGGTCTGGAACATCAACTCGTTCGACCAATGGGGCGTGGAACTCGGCAAGATCCTGGCCAAGCCGATCGAGGGCGAGCTGACCGATGCGGCCAACGCGGCGGCCGGGCAGCACGATGCCTCGACCAGCAGCCTGATTGCGCGCGCGCGCGCGGTGCTCGGCAGCGCCTGACGGAAACTGTCCTAAACCGGCGCGGTCATCCACTCGTCGCTGGCAACGCGGCCGGCGTCGATGGTCAGGATGCGCCCGCAGCGCGCCGCCACGGAGCGATCGTGCGTGACCAGCACCAGGGTGGAACCGGCATCGCGGTTCAGCTCGAACATCAGCGCAATCACGGCCTCGCCGGTGGCCGTATCCAGGCTGCCGGTGGGCTCGTCGGCAAAGAGGATATCGGGGCGGGCCACAAACGCCCGCGCCAGCGCCACGCGCTGCTGCTCGCCACCGGAGAGCGTGCGCGGATAGTGGGAAAGGCGCCCGCTCAGCCCCACGCGGGCCAGCATGTCGGCGGCGCGCTCGCGCACGCCGGCGGTTTCTCCGCGCAGCTCCAGCGGCAGCATGACGTTTTCCAGGGCGCTCAGGTGCCCGACCAGCTGGAACGACTGGAACACAAAGCCCACATGGCGCCCGCGCTGGGCTGCCCGCTGGTCTTCGTCGAGCTGGAACAGGTCCTGCCCGTTGAGCTTGACGGTGCCCGTGGTGGGCAGGTCCAGGCCTGCCAGCAAGCCCAGCAGGGTTGACTTGCCCGAGCCGGATGCGCCGACAATGGCCAGCGTTTCGCCCGGCGAGACGGAAAACGACACATCGTGCAAAATCGTCAGCGAACCTGTCGTGTCGGCTACGGTCTTTCCTAATGACTCGACTGCAAGAATGGATGAAGACATGAGCAAGAAGTTCTGGTGCGGTTGGCGAAAACTGGCGCTGGCGGTGTGCGTGACTACGCTGTTGCCGGCTGCGGCCTCGATGGCGCGTGCGGCAACGCCCGTGATCCTGGTGCTGGGCGACAGCCTGTCCGCGGAGTATGGCCTGGCCCGCGATGCTGGCTGGGTCAAGCTGATGGAGGCCCGGCTGCGGGCGGAGCGTTTCGATTATAACGTCGTGAATGCCAGCATCAGCGGCGAGACCACGGTGGGCGGCAAGACGCGCCTGCCCGACCTGCTGACGCGGCACCATCCGGCGCTGGTCATCGTGGAACTTGGCGCCAACGATGCCTTGCGCGGCCTGCCCCTGCAGACCACCGAGGCCAACCTGCGCAGCATCGTCACCAGCGCGCAGCAAGCCAAGGCCGGCGTGCTGCTGGTGGGCATGCGGATCCCGCCCAATTACGGGCCTGACTACACCGAGCGATTCTTCTCGCTCTACCCCAAGCTGGCTGGCGAGTACAAGGTCCCGCTGGTGCCCTTCCTGCTGGAGCAGGTGGTCGCCAAGCCCGAGTGGTTCCAGGCGGACCGCATCCATCCCACGGCGCAGGCGCAGGGCACGCTGCTCGATACCGTCTGGCCGCAGCTCAAGCCCTTGCTGAAGGTGCCAGCGGCGGCCAGCACAGCCGCGCGCTGAGCGCGCGCGACGTGCCGCGCCGAGTGTGACGCGGACAAAGAAGAAGCCGCCCGAAGGCGCCTCAGACTGCTGACAAAGCCGGATCTGCGATGCCTACTTGTTCACCATCCGTGCTGTTTCACTGTAAATTCAACTGCTTAACGTCAAAGTCAAAGGCAGTTTCACCTCCCCTGCGGGGAGGCGACCAACTTTCTTGTCTCGCTTACATACGAAAGAGATTCCTTTCTCCGCGACGCCCCCTCCGAGGGGGCGAATCCACTGGAGCGGCTGGGTGGTCTGCGCGGTGGTGCGTAGATTTTCGTCTGAGGAAAGCAGATAGTTATTAATGTAGCTATGTTGGTGTGGTACGAATTGCAATCCTCTTGATCCTCCCGCGCGCACGAATCGTTCGAGTCACTTGAAGGCTACTAGCGGACCGCAGCGCTGCGCTACCTCTCGCCACAGAAACAATGAGCGCTGTTTGTGTAGGCATAGAGAATGCCGCGCGAAGATGGCGACGACGTGTACGCCTTAGCCCACCTCCCAACTTCCTGTGCCGCGTCAGGGACCGTAACGCCTGGTCGACACGACTCTATGCGGGGACGCCATGGAAGATGAAAAAGACGGACGAACCCCACAGCGAATACCGAGGCACCTGTGGGCGATGTTGCGAGCGCGGGTTAGCGAATGGTTCATTGGGGGCGTCCTCTTGGCAATCACCGGCTTCGCGCCGCAGGAATTCATCGCTCGACTAATCCGCTATATTGCGGCGCCAGAGAGGGTGGAGCATTTGTCGCGCTTGGCGTTCGATGCCCGGCCGGTGATTGTCTTTGTTGGCATCGCAATCATTGTGGCTGATGCGCTGTATCGGAACCGGCACCGACCGGTCACCGCTGTCCCGGGAAGGCCGCCGCTCACTGAGGATGGAGCGGGGCGTTTGCAACCTAACGGCAGGGCGCTGGTGGAAAGCGAACCGAGTGAACCGGAAGCATTACCGCTCCCAAATAATTCATGGCTATCGGAGGGGCGAGTGATACTGGTCGTGCTTCCGTTCGAAAGTCTCGGTGGCGGCGGCAAATATGATTACTTCAGTGAGGGCTTAACTGAGGATATGATCACCCAACTTGCCCGGCTCAGCCCGGAGCGCCTGGGTGTAATCGCCCGGACTTCTGCGATGCGCTACAAATCCACGACCAAGACCATTCATCAGATCGGCCAAGACCTCGGGGTTTCCCACGTGCTGGAGGGAAGCGTCCGGCGTGCCGGAGATCAGGTACGGGTTGCGGCGCAGCTCATCCGAGTCAGCGACGAAACGCACCTTTGGGCCGAGACCTATGAGGGGAACCGACATGACATCCTGGCACTCCAGATCGAGGTGGCCAAGGCAATTGCCCGCGAAATTGAGATCAAGCTCACGCCGCACGAGCAAGGGCGTTTAGACCGTACTCCTGCCATTGATGCGCAGGCGCACGAAGCGTATCTCAAGGGGCGTCACTTCTGGTCCAAGCGCACCGAAGAAGGAATGCGAAAGAGCATTGAGTATTTTCAGCTCGCTATTGGACACCAGCCGAACTTTGCGGCCGCCTATGATGGAGTGGCCGATGCTTACACGATGCTTGCATGTCGCGGCGTGAGCCCTGCGCGCGAAACGTTTCATAAAGCAAAAATGGCAGCCAGGAAAGCGCTGCAGATTGAACCTGATTTGGGTGAGGCTTATGCGTCACTGGCCCATGTGCGTTTGCACGATTGGGATTGGGTCGATCTGGAACAGGATTTTCTGCGCGCCATTGAACTGAATCCGGGACACGCGATCGCCTATTATTGGTACGCGGAATATCTCATGATGGCAGGCAGAGCCGAAGAAGCCATTGCCAGGGTCAGGCAGTCCCAACAGATGGATCCGTTGAATTCAGTGCTGAATTCATCTGTTGCCATCATCTTGTACCTTGCTCGGCGATACGACCAGGCACGGGAAGAACTCCGTAAAGCCCTGGAAATCGATCCAAACCACTTTCTGCTTCACCTCAGGCTGGGATTGGTTTACCAGCAACAGAAGTTGTTCCATGACGCAATCGAGGAGATGCAGAAGGCTGTAACGCTTTCCGGGAGGAGCACAGAGGCGCTGACGGGGCTGGCCCAGACCTACGCTGCCGCCGACATGAGAGCGGCCATGCAGCAGATCGTGGATGCGCTGGAGACGGAATCCGAAAAGCACTACGTCCACCCCTACAACATGGCGAAAGTGTTTGGTTCGCTCGGGGACAAAGAGCAGACCCTCGGCTGGCTGGAAAAAGCCTACGATGAGCACAGTCCTGACTTCATTGAGCTCAGGACAGAACCTACCTTCGACAGCGCTCGCTTCGACCCCAGATTCTCTGAACTGCTATCCCGCGTCGGGTTCAACCAGATCTGAAGGACGACGCTCTGTGATGGGCGCCAGGGCAAGTGGCTGCGCATGACTCCGGCTGCAGTCGCTGAATCAGCGTCTCCCCTAACGCTGTCGCGTCGGGGGGAATGGCTGGAGCCATGAGCGCATCCGACTGTAGCCAGAATTGACCTAGCCTTACCTAGAGCGGCCTTTAAATGCGTTGAAAGCGGCCGGACTGGTATGAGTCGGAGCGAGGCTAAAGGGGCGGCCATTGCAGTTTTGCTGGCGACAATCATCATGTCGAGGTCCTGCTCTCGATTGCCTTATGCATGGGCTCATTCGCGCGCCTAGGGATCGAACGGCTCATATTTGCTCTACAGCCGCCGATCGAGAATGCTGTTTGACCGGCTCCTTTGGGTCGTTCAGCGACGCTCAGACCTCATACGAAGACAACTGCGCAAGCCGCAAAACGCGTGCGCAGCGAACGCCACGTTGCGGCCTGGCACCTCATGAGAGGAAGGGGTGGCTTTCTCCAGCGCGGAACCGCTTGCTTACAGGCAAAAAAACGGGCCCCATCTGAAAGACCGGACCCGTTTTGCGTTTCAACAGATTTTGTTAACGGCTAGCCGAAGGCGCCTTTTTCTTTGTGGCTGCGAGCAGCGGCTTTACTGCGCGCCAGCGCCGCTGGCAGCGCCGGCTTCCGTGGTGGTGGCGGGCTTGAGCAGCTTCACCTTGGCACGGTCCTTCAGGCTTTCGTAGAAGGCTTCCAGCTGGCTCTGGCCAACCATCTGGCCGAGTTGCTGTGCCTCGCCCTGGCGTTGCGCGGCGTCTGCCTGCGCAGGCTGGCTGACCTTGCCGATGCGATAGATCGCGTAGCCGTCGGCGCCCAGATCCACGCCAACATAGGCGGGCAGCTTGGCGGTGTCGGCACGCATCACGGCTTCGACTGCCTTCGGCGGCAGGCCATCGGCCTTGGCGCGCGAGACCGTCACCACGGCGCCGAAGCCTTCGGCGCCGCCGCTCTTCTTCAGCGCTTCGAGACGCTCCGCACCTGCCTTGGCGGCGAGCTCGGCTGCCTGCTGCGCGATATAGCCTTCACGCACCTTGGCCTGCACGTCCTCGAACTTGCGCACGGTGGCCGGGCGGTAGTCGACGATGCGCGCCGCCACCAGCGTGGTGGGGCCAACCTGCACGGCCTCGGTGTTGCGCTTGTTCTTGACGGACTCGTCGCTGAACAGGGCCTTGAGCAGCTTCTCGTTGTTGAGCGGGTTTTGCGCGCCCAGGGCCGGGTTCGGCTGGCGGGTCACGTTGTCGGCGCCCTGGATCGTCAGCTTGAACTTGTCGGCGGCCGGCTTGAGGCTGTCGGACTGTTCGTAGACCGAATTGCCGAAAGCATCCGCCAGTTCGGTGTACTTCTTGGCGGCGAGTTGCTTGCGCAGCTCCACTTCCAGCTCGGTACGGACCTGCTCAAGCGGCTTGGTCTCGGCCGGCTTGATGCCGGTGAGCTTGATGATGTGATAACCGTAGTCGGTCTCGACCACGTCGCTGATCTGACCATCCTTGAGCGCGTACATCGCGTCTTCGAACGGCTTGACCAGCGCGCCACGGCCCATGAAGCCGAGGTCGCCGCCCTTCTCCGCCGAGCCCGGGTCCTGCGACTGCTTGCGGGCCACGTCGGCAAACGTCTCGGGATGCTTGCGCAGGTCCTCGAGCAGCTTGGTGGCCTTTTCCTTGGCGGCCTGGCGCTCGGCTGCCGGGGCTTCCTTGGGCGAGCCGATCAGGATGTGGCTGGCGCGGCGCTGCTCGTCGGTGCGAAAGCGCGCGATGTTGCTATCGTAGTAGGACTTGAGCTCTTCGGGCGTGACCGGCGTCGAGGCGGCCAGCGCGTCGGCGGAGAGCACCAAGTACTCGACCTTGGCTTGCTCGGGCACCGAGAACTGTGTCTTGTGGCCTTCGTAGTACGCCTTCAGCGCAGCGTCATCCGGAGTGACCTTGGCGGCGAAATCGGCCGGCTTGACCTGCAGCGCCTGCACGTCGCGCAGCTGGTCGCGAATGGCGATCAGCCGGTCCAGCAGGGCCTTGGGCACGAAGGCGGTAGCGCCAACCGAGGTACCGAGCTGCTGGGTAGCCAGGTCGAAGCGCATGCGCGCGTCGAACTGCTCGGGCGTCATGCCTTGCTGGGCCAGCAGGTCGATGTAGGCCTTGTCGTCGATCGTGCCGTCTTTCTTCTTCGGCAACTGGGCGATGGCGGGAATGCTGCTGATCGTCTCGAGCAGGCGTTCGTTGGAAACGGTCAGGTGCTTCTTGGCCACCTCATCCGCCACCACGCGCTGCATGATCAGCTGGTCGAGCACCTGCTGGCGTGCCTGCGCGCCTTCGAACTGGCGCGGGTCGTAGTTCGTGCCAAGCATCTGGCGCATGCGCTCGCTCTGGTCACGCACCACGTTATCCACTTCTTGCGCCGTGATAGCGCGGCCGTCGACCTTGGCAAGGTCGTGCGAGCTGTCCATGAAACGCGAGTAGCTCTCCACGCCGAAGAACACGAACGACGGGAAGACAAGCACCAGCAGCAGCAAAAGCATCAAGCGCCGGTTGTTGCGTACGAAATCAAGCATGCTGACTCAGGAAAAGGGTTGTACGAACGCCAAACTACGGGATTCTATCAGGAGCGGCAGGCCTCACGCGATTTGCTACCCTGCGGCGCAATTGGCGAGCCATTTCTGCCCTTGCGGGGCGGGTGGTCCGGGACGGCAGGAGAATCGCCTATCTTGCCCATGCGGCTATCAGCACGGACCTGACCGGTGCCGTACTTGTCCGAGGTCTGGCTAGTTTGCGAGAGGTCTGCGGACCGCGCCAATCCTCACCCCGTGCAAGTGGCGAATATCGCACATTGTCGCGGCGCGTGGAGTCGGGTTTCTACCCCAGGCGCGGCCTCGCCCCATGCGCCAAGGGCGGAATGACGGCGATTCCTCTTCCCCAGCATGCCCGCAATCCGGCTTGCGCCCATGGCCGGCACGCTCGCAGGCCACTACCGTTCAGCGCTCCAGCCACCACCGAGGGACTTGTAGAGAGAGACCGTGCTCTGCAGCGAAGCAAGGTGTGCATGGACGACCGCTTGCTGGGCGTCGAGCAGCGTGCGCTGGGCATCCAGCACCTCAAGGTAGTTCGCACCGCCCTCCCGATAGCGCAGCGCAACCAGCGCGTGCGCCTCAGCGGACGCCTTGAGCCGGGCGCGCGCCGCATCCAGCTCGCGTGCCCAGGTCTCTTTGTCCCCGAGCGCGTCGGAGACTTCCTTGAACGCCGATTGGATCGTCTTCTCGTACTGCGCGACCGCCAGTTCCCGGTCGATCTTCGCCACATCGAGGTTCGCGCGGTTGGCACCGAAGTCGAAGATCGGCAGCGTGAGCTGCGGAGCAAAGGACCAGGCGCGCGTGGCGTGGTCGAAGAGGTCCGACAGATCGGGACTGGCCCGCCCGAACGAACCGGTCAGGCTGATGCGGGGGAAGAACGCCGCGCGGGCCGCGCCGATGTTGGCATTGGCGGCGATGAGCTGCTTCTCCGCGGCGTCGATGTCAGGGCGCCGCGTCAACAGGTCTGACGGCAAGCCAAACGGAATCTGCCCCAGCAGCGTGTCTTCTTCCGGCAGGGGCATGCCGTCGATCCGCACGTCCTCGGGCCAGGACGGTACGCCCAGCACGAGCACCAGCGCGCTCAGGTTCTGCGACCGCCGGCGCTCCGCTTGCGCGAGGCCGCCGCGCGCGTCCGCGACGAGCCATTCGGACTGCCGTACGTCAACCGCCGTCGCCGCCCCTTCGGTGAACTTCAGTTCGGCAAGCGCATGCGACGCTTCCCGTGCCTTCAGGATCTCCCGTACCACGGCCAAGGCCTGGTTGTCGGCCAGAAGCGCCAGATAACCTTGCGCCACCGTCGCGACGAGGCTGATCTGCGCTGCCTGGCGCGAGCTGGCCGCCCCCAGGTAGTTCGCCAGCGCGGCCTGCTTCAGGCTGTCGATGCGGCCGAACAGGTCAACCTCGTAGCTGGTCAGGCCCACGCCGTAGGCGGCAATGTTCTGTGTGAACGCCGGGCTCTGCTTGCTCTGGGTCACAGCCACGTTCACGGTCGGCCACTGCTCCGCCCGCTGGATGCGGAACCGGGCCTGGGCACGGCGAACGTTGAGGGTGGCGGCGCGCAGATCGCGGTTATTCTCCAGCGCGATGCCGATGAGCTGGCGCAGTTCCGGTTCGACGAAGGCCTTTTCCCAGCCCACGGAAGGGATGGCGAGGCTGTCCGCAGTCACCATCTGGCCAGTTGGGTACGTGGTGGCCAGCGGCGCCGCCGGCCGCTTGTACCGCGGGATCAGTGAGCAGCCGGCAAACAACACCGTCGCCAGCACAATCGGGAAGCGGCAATGGAAGAGACGAGATGTCAAGGGTGTTCCCAGTGCTGACGACGGGAGGACGGAGAAAACCCTCTTCCATCGAAGTCGCGACGAATCGCTTGAAACCCCACCTGTCCTGATCGAATGCACCCATGCCATGGACTCCTTAGAAGCACCCCTTTCAAGGTGACGAAAATTAGGGCACCCTCCGTGCTCTCGAACAGAAACCGGAGTCAATGGCGTGATAGTGGACGCAGTGGTGGAACGCTTTCTCGAACACAGCCCGATCAGCGTGATGGCGCGCCTGGGGTTGCAACGCGCCCTTGATCCGGCCTGGATCGACCAGTTGTTCGAGCAAGAGCGTGAAACGCAGTACACGCGGGAGCTATTGTTCTCGACGACGGTGGAAATCATGTCACTGGTCGCCGTGGGGCTGCGCCCGTCGGTGCATGCGGCGGCCAAGGCCAGTCCGGCGTTGCCGGTTTCCATCACCGCGCTGTACGACAAGATCAGCCGGACCGAGCCCGGACTGGTTCGTGCCCTGGTGCAAGGCAGCGCGCGGCGGCTGGGGCCGGTCGTGCAACCGATGTTGCGCAAGCAGCCGCCCTCGGTGGACGGCTATCGCCTGCGCATCGTGGATGGCAGCCATTTGCCGGCGAGCGAAAAGCGCCTGAAACCATTACGTGGGTTTCGGGGCGCGGCCTTGCCGGGGCAGTCATTGGTCGTCTATGACCCGGACACAGCGATGATCGTTGATCTGGTGCCCTGTGAAGATGCGCATGCCCAGGAGCGGGCCATCATGGAAACCCTGCTCGCATCGGCTCAGCCGGCCGAGCTGTGGATCGCCGATCGCAACTTCAGCACCCGGGCGATTCTTGCCGGCTGGCAGCGTCGCGGCAGCGCCTTCATCGTGCGGGAGCACGGCCGCAATCCGAGCCCCAGCGAGCTGGAGCCGTTACGCGAAATGGGCCGGGTCGAAACCGGCATCGTGTACGAGCAAGCGGTCAGCATCCCAGATGAATCGAACGCGCCGCTGGTGCTGCGGCGCATCGAGCTACATCTGGATGGCGCCACCGAGGACGGTGACACCGTCATCCGCCTGCTGACCAATGTCCCGGCCGCCCATCTGACGGCCGAGGCCGTCGCCCGGCTATACCGGCGACGCTGGAGCATAGAGAATATGTTTCAGCGGCTGGAATCGGTGCTCAACAGTGAGATTCGTTCGTTGAGCCAACCGCGCGCGGCGCTGCTGGCCTTCGGCGTGGCGGCGCTCGCGTATAACGTACTGAGCGTGATTGCGACTGCGGTGAGAATCCGGCATGAGCTGGATACCAGCGACATCGAGCTCTCACCGTATTACCTCGCCAGCGAAATCCGGGCAACTTATGCCGGCATGATGATCGCGGTGCCGCCCGAGGTGTGGCAGGCCTATGACCTCCTCACCCCAGCTCAGCTCGGTCGCGAGTTGATCAAGATGGCGACGCACGTTGATCCCCGCGCGATGCGCAAACATACGCGGGGACCGAAAGCGCCGAAGAAGAAAGGCTATGTGGCCGGATGCGTAGCACGGCGGCATGTTTCTACCGCCCGTGTCATCAAGGCTGGACGTGTCGTCTAATCACCTTGAAAGGGGTGCTCCTTAGAAGCGATAGTTAATGGCGGCCAAGCCGTACCAGTTGAGCCGCTCCTGTACGATCGGGCTGCGCCCCGCGTCGCCGGCGAGATTGACGGCGTTGATGGAGAGAAGCGTCGACCAGTGGCGTGTGAACCGGTGCTCCCAGTTCAGTGAAAGAGACGTGGCGTAGAAGCCGCGAGCCGGTGCGTAGCGGGAAAATCCCGAAGCCGTGCTCTGCGCGGACGTGACACCGAAGTAGGTTGATGCGTAGCGCCGATCTGAAAAGTGCGCGTCGAGTTCGTACCAGACGTCGTCCTTCGCGCTGTTCCACAGGGCGCCTTCCAGGCCCACGCGGTAGCGGTTGCCGCGCTCTCGCCCGCTCAGGGCGAACGCGCCTTCCGCCCGGACCGCGAGCCAGGGCGCGAAGCCGTACCCGATCTCGGCCGTGGTGACGGCAGCCGCACCGATACTCCCCATGCCCACCAGGCGCTTGGAGCCGGGCTGGTAGTCCGAACGCCTGTCCGATCGCCCCAGGTCGAAGGTCAGTGCCTGACCGAAGAACAGGCCGAACCCGGTTTCATAGCGATAGCCCAGACCACGGATCGCATCGACATAGAAGGGCCCGTGCTGGACCGTGACAACGGGTATCGGCAGGACACGCATGTCCTTGGCACCCAGGTACGCCGGCGCCACGCCGACACCCGCGCCGACGGTAACGGACCATTCGGGACTCTGCTCCCGAGCCGGATCCGGTAACGGCTGCGCTGATGCACCCCGCCACCCCGTCAGCAAGCAGCCGGCCGACAACACCACCGCGGTTCTTCGAATGAAGGTCACACTCTATCCTCCTCAAAAGACAGATCGCCGACCTGATCCATGACCAGCTTTTTTGACGCAAACCGGAATTTCGTGGTACCGGTTCGTGTCTGTCGTAAAGGACGTGTGTCCCAGCGGCGATCAACAGGAAGAGAGCGTTGCATCGCAACGTCAAGCAATGCTCCAGGAAATGTCAAGATTTGATGAAGGGAGAGGCCAATGAGTCAGGGACGCATCCTGATCGTCGAGGACGATCGCGACAGTGCCGAGGTGATCGAGGCCTATCTGAGACGCGAAGGCTTTGTCACCGAGCACGCCGTCGACGGCCACAGCGCGCTGGAACGGCATGCTCGGTGGCGGCCGGACCTGGTGCTGCTCGACATCATGTTGCCGGGGCTGGATGGCAACGCGGTGCTGGGTGCAATCCGGCGTCATGCGCCGACGCCCGTGATCATGCTGACGGCTGTTGGACAGGAGTCCAATCGCATCAGCGCCTTGTTGTACGGCGCGGACGACTACGTGGTGAAGCCCTACAACCCGGGCGAGGTCGTGGCACGCGTGCATGCCGTATTGCGGCGCTGGCGCGGCAATACCCTGGCGCAGAAACCGGGCCTTCGCCATGGGCCGCTGGTTGTCGACCTGGATGCGGCGATGGCCTGGATCGATGCGGGCAACGGCGCGCAGGCCGCGCTGGACCTGACCCGGACCGAGTTCAGCCTGCTGTGCATGCTGATGGCGGCACCCAGCAAGATGTTCTCCCGTGCTGCCTTGCTGGGTACCTGCATGCCTGAAAGCGACGCCATGGAGCGCTCGATCGATGCGCATATCCACAACCTGCGGCGCAAGCTTGAGCTGGCCGGTGTCACGGGTGTCGTGGTCACGGTGAGGGGCCAGGGCTACCGCTTCCGGAATCCGACATGATGAAGTCGGCTTGGGCACTGGAGCGGGACACGCTGTGGCGCTGGATCAGCGTACGCATGATCGGGCTAGCCATCGTCGCCTTGTTGCTGGTCGGCGGCGGCATGTGGCTGCGCTTCATCTGGTGGGATGCGCAGTTGCGCGACGCGCTGCCCGAAGCGGTCCGACAGGAACTGGAAGCCCTGGAGGCCATGCCGGGCGAGCACCGCGAACGCCTCAGGCAAATCTACGGCGAGTACCTCTACGGCGACTACTTCGCCCCGGAGGTAGTACGCGCCGACTTGCTGTTCTTTACCGGCCTGGTGGTGATCGCCCTGCCCTTGGTCGTCCTTGGCGGGCTGTGGGTATCGCAACGCCTGTCGCGTCAACTCGGTGCGGTTGCCGTCTCCGCCAACGAGATCGCACAGGGCGACTTCGGCTCGCGGGCTACCATCATTCTCCATACTCCGCCGGCATTGCACCAGCTCACGGCGGACTTCAACCACATGGCCGAGCGCTTGGAGCGCTATGACCGCGAACTGCAGGAGTCGAGTGCCGCGATCGCGCACGAGTTGCGCACCCCGCTTACCGCCGCCATCGGCCGCCTGCAGGGCATCATCGACGGCGTATTCCCCGCCGAGCCCGGCCAGCACCGCATCATCATGCGCCAGCTCGCCCAGCTCAACCGCCTGCTCGACGACCTCTACCTGCTGTCGATGGCAAGCGCAGGCCGGCTCGAGCTGTTTCCTAGCGAATTCATCCTGCGCACCCTCTGTGAGGAACGGCTGAACTGGGCCGCGCCGGCCTTGCAGGAGCAGGAAATGCAGGTGAGCCTCGATGTGCCCTGCGACCTGGCGATGCAGGCCGACCGTGATCGTATCGGGCAACTGTTGTCGATCCTGATCGACAACGCGCTGCGCTACGCGGCGGCTGGCAAACACCTCGCGCTCACTGCCCGGCAACAGGCCGGCCAGGTTGTCCTGCATGTCGAGGATGACGGGCCGGGTTTCCGGCCCGAGCACATCGAGCGCGCCTGCGAGCGCTTCTGGCGTGCCGAGCATTCGCGCTCGCGCCACGCGGGCGGCAGCGGCCTCGGGCTATCGATCGCGGCGGCGATCTGCGCGGCCCACGGCGGCCGCTTGTCCGTGCGCAATCGCCGTGAGCAAGGAGCCAGCCTGTGTGTCCGCCTTCCCCTTCCCCTTCTCTCCCCGCGAACGGGAACCACCGCGATTCCCGCACGCCCTTCATCAATTCTTGATCATTCCTTGAGAGAGTCTTGTCGGTTGCCTGTTGTACTGCTGCATCCACTGCTACACAGGCGACCCGCTCAATGCAAGCACGACTGCCCTCGACCCCTAGCGCTCGACACCGGCGTTTTGCCCTCCTTGTCCTGGCGACAGCCTTGCTCATCCTGGGCTGGCTGGCGATGCGTCCGTTCTCCGCCCCCGCGCCAGCCGCGGCTGCCGCGCCGACGGCGCTTCGCGTCACGCTGACCACGGCCGAGCACCGCGCGATGTCGCACCGGCTCACCGTTGCCGGCGTTTGGATCGCGCGCGAGGACATCGCCATCAGTTCTCCGCTGGACAGCTTGCGGGTGACGAGGCTGGCGGTGGAGGCCGGCGATCGGGTCGAGCGCGGGCAATTGCTGGCCCAGCTGGAAGGCGATGTGCTGGGCAACCAGGCACGCCAGGCGGAGCAAGGCGTGCAGCGCGCCCGAGCCGAACTGGCGGACGCGCAAGCCAGGCACGCCGAAGCCAAGGCGCAGTACGAGCGCAGTGAACGCCTGCAGGCCAAGGGAGCCGTTAGCAGGCAGGAGTACGAAGCGAACCGCGCCGCCCTGCAGTCGGCCCAGGCAACGCGCAAGAGCGCACAGGCCGCGCTGCGGCAGGCCCAGGCCCAGGCAGACGAAGCCCGGGTGCGGCTGTCTCACCGTGAGATCCGGGCGCCTGCGGCCGGCCTCGTCACCCAGCGCCTGGTGCGTGCCGGCGATCTGGTCGGCACGCAAAGCGTGCTGTATCGACTTGCGGCCGAGGGACAGCTCGAGTTCGAGGTGCAGGTGCCGCAGCAGGCGCTGGCGCTGGTCGCGCATGGCATGCCGGCGGAAATCCGCACGGTCGGCCAGGACGACGCGCTGCCGGGCCAGGTCAGGCTGGTCGGCACCGCCATCGATCCCACCAGCGGCTACGGCCGGGCACGCATAGCGCTGCGTGGCGAGGAGAACGGCGCCAGCGGTCCGCTGCGCGCGGGGACTGTCGGCAGCGCACGCATTCAATTGGGACAGCCCATCGTATGGGCGCTCGATACGCGGGCGCTGCGCTACGGCAACGACAACGCACCGGCCGATTCGCAGCGCGCCGATGCCTATGTATTCGTCGCCGACGCCACCAACCGCGTCCGGCGCATGCCGGTGCAGACCGGGCTGCGCGATGGCGGGTGGGTCGAGATTCGGGCAGGCCTGCCGCCGCGTGCGCGCGTGGTCCGCAGCGGCGCGCCGTTCTTGCGCGAAGGCGACGTGGTAGCACCGGAGGATGGGGCGAGCGCCGTCCGCGCCAGCGGGGAGCCCGAGGCATGAAGCAGGGCCTCTCGTCCTGGGCCATCCGCCGGCCCATCCCTCCCCTGGTTCTGTTCTGCGTGTTGACCCTGGCCGGTATCGCCGCCTTCCTGCGGCTGCCGGTCAATGCCAATCCGCCGGTCAGCTTCCCGCTGGTCAACGTCGTCGTCATCCAGCCTGGCGCCGCGCCGGCCGAAATCGAGGCGGAGATCACCCACCGCGTGGAAAACGCCATGGCCGGCCTGCCTGGCGTGCGTCATGTGCAGTCCACCGTCAAGGCGGCGGTCAGCGACACGATCGTCGAGTTCCAGCTCGGCACCGATGTCGACCGCGCCACCAACGATGTGCGTGCCGCCGTCGGGCAGATCCGCGGCAACCTGCCGCAGAGCATTCTCGAACCGGTGATCCGGCGTGTCGACGTGGAAGGCGGCGCGATGCTGCGCTACGTGGTGGCATCGTCCACGCGCACCCCGCTCGACCTGTCCTGGTTCATCGACGACAGTGTGAGCCGCGAGTTGCTGGCCGTACCCGGCGTGCAGCAGGTCGCACGCTTCGGCGGCGCGGAGCGCGAGCTACGCATTGAGGCCGCGCCGGCGATGCTGGCACGTTACGGCCTGAGCATCGAGGAGCTGAACAGCCACCTGCGCAACCTGCACACCGAGCCCCCGGGCGGGCATCTGGACAGCGGCAACCAGCGCCAGGCCGTGCGCGTGCCCGGCCGCCAGGCCTCGCTCGACGCGCTGCGTGTCCTGCCCATCGCCTTGCCCGGCGGCAAATGGCTGCCATTGGGCGAGTTGGCCCGCATCAGCGACGCAGAGCGGGAGACCGCCGGTCTTGCACAGTACAACGGCGAGGCTGCCGTCGGCTTCTCCGTCTGGCGCGGCAAGGGCCATAGCGACACCCGGGTGGCCGATCGCGTCAGTGCACGGCTGGACACGCTGCGCGCCGAACACCCCGACATCCGCATCGAGGAGGTGGCATCGACCGTCGACTACACGCGCGCCAGCTACCGCACCGCCATGCAGACGCTGATCGAGGGCGCGCTGCTCACGGTGCTGGTGGTCTTCCTGTTCCTGCGCGACTGGCGTGCCACGCTCATCGCGGCCGTGGCGCTGCCACTGTCGATCCTGCCGGTGTTCCTGGCCATGCTGTGGCTGGACTTCACCCTGAACAGCATCACCCTGCTGGCGCTGACCCTGGTGATCGGCATCCTGGTCGACGATGCCATCGTCGAGATCGAGAACATCGACCGGCACATCCACATGGGTGAGCGGCCCTACCAGGCAGCGCTGCATGCTGCCGATGCCATTGCGCTTGCGGTGCTGGCGACCACGCTAACCATCGTCGCGGTATTCGCGCCGGTGGGCTTTATCCAGGGGGTGGTCGGCCAGTACTTCCACCAGTTCGGACTGACGGCCTCCATCGCCGTGCTGGCGTCGCTGCTGGTGGCGCGCCTGCTCACGCCGCTGATGGCCGCGTACCTCCTGCGCCCGGCAGCAGGCGGCGCGCCGTCACCGCACGGCGCCGCTGCGCCGCAGGGACGGCTGATGCGAGGCTACCTGGCGCTGCTGGAGCGCGCGTTGTCTCATCGCAAGACCACCCTGCTGGCGATGGGCGGCGCCCTCGTCCTGGCCGTCATGCTGTTGCCGCTGCTCCCCACCGGCTTCCTGCCCGTCAGCGATGCCAGTCTCTCGCAACTGCGCATCGAGCTTGCGCCGACCACCACGCCCGAGGCCGCCAGGCAGACGGCGCGCGCGGTCGCCGACAGGCTGCGCCGGCACGACGCTGTGGCGCATGTGCTGGTGACGGCCGATAGCCCGGATGAGATGTTGGCGAGCATCACGCTCAAGCCGGGCAGCGAGCGCAGGCTGTCGCGCAAGGCATTCGAGCTGGACGTGCAGGCTGCGCTGGCCGCCATGCCCGATATGCGCTTCCAGTTCCTCGGTGATGGTGGTGGCCGGGAGGTGTCGATCATGCTGGCAGGCCGGGACCCGCGTGCGCTCGCCGAGGCCGCTCATCAACTGGCGGCGCAGATGCGCGAACTGCCGCAACTGACCAATGTCCATCCGAGCCTGGCCCCACCTCGCACCGAACTGCTGGTGAAACCGCGTGCCGCCGACGCGGCGCGCCTGGGGGTGAGCACGGAAGCTATCGGCAACACCCTGCGCGTCGCCACGACCGGCGAGATCGATGCCCAATCGGCACGCTACCACCTGGCCGACCGGCAGGTGCCGATGCGGGTGCGCCTGGCCGACATCGAGCGCGCCGACCTCGATGTGCTGGGAGCACTGCCCATCACCACCATCGGCCAGGACACCACGGTGCCGCTCGCCGCGGTGGCCGACATCGGCTATGGCGAGGGCGACACCCGAATTGAGCGCCATGATCGCCAGCGGCGCATCACCGTCGATGCCAACCTGGTCACCGGCTCGCTTGGGCAGGCACTCGACGCCATCCAGGCCCTGCCGGCCATGCAGGCGCTGCCCGGCGGCGTGCGCCACGTCAACTACGGGGAGTCGGAATACATGGGGGAGATGTTTGCCAGCTTCTCGGTTGCCATGGCGGCCGGCATCCTCGCCATGTTTGCCATCCTGGTGCTGCTGTTCCGCGATTTCCTGCAGCCGCTGACCATCCTCGTTACCCTGCCGCTGTCGCTGATCGGTGCGATCCCGGCCCTCTGGCTCATCGGCGCCGCCCTCGACCTGCCTGCCATCATCGGCATCCTCATGCTGATGGGCATCGTCACCAAGAACGCCATCCTGCTGGTCGACTTCACCTTGAACAGCATGCACGGCGGGCTGGGCTGCAATGCCGCCCTGATGGCGGCGGGCGCCACGCGCGCGCGCCCGATCGTGATGACCACGGTCGCGATGGTCGGCGGCATGATCCCGGCGGCCATCGGCTTCGGCGCGGACGCGGGCTTCCGCATCCCGATGGCGGTCACCGTGATAGGCGGCCTGATCGTTTCCACCGTGCTCAGCCTGATCTGCGTGCCGGTGGTGTTCTCCTATCTGGACCAGTTGCGCGGCTGGCTCGGGCCGCGGTTGGCGCGGATGACGACGGTGAGCGAGGAGGACCGGCTGGCGTAGGGCCGTGTGCGCCGACGCGTGGCGCCGTGCCAGGTTTTCGTCCTTGGCGCAAGGGCGCCATTGGCCGTGTAGCGCGAGCTGACAGGATCATCGGCGCATCAAGGCGTCTGCGAGGCGCTGGGCTATTGGACCGTCTCCATAGCCGGTTGATCGTCGCAAATCGGCGCTTCTAAACAAAAAACCCCGGAAGACCTTGGCCTTCCGGGGTTTCTTTATCAATACTGGCGGAGTGGACGGGACTCGAACCCGCGACCCCCGGCGTGACAGGCCGGTATTCTAACCAACTGAACTACCACTCCTGAATGGGTGCTACAGGATGCATTGCGTGCCTGGCTTGTCTTGCGGCAGGAGCGATGGTGGGTGCTGAGGGGCTCGAACCCCCGACCTACGCCTTGTAAGGGCGCCGCTCTACCAACTGAGCTAAGCACCCGCTCGTACCGCAGCCGCACTGCATGCTGCAAGCATCGCCGCGCACATATCAGAGTAATTACTGCTGTTTGCGTTGCGAGGGCGCAAGTGTAATACAGCCCTTGGCGTTTTGCCAAGTATTCTTCGCAGCCATTTTTAACCGCCTGCAAAAGCACCTGCGAGCACCTGCGCCCGGCATGGAAAAACGCCGCGGGGGACACCCGCGGCGTTTTTCATCGGCTGCCAGGAGAGACTACGGCAGCATCGGCGATGACATCAGATCAGTGATGAATCATCTCGACCGGGGCAGCACCCTTGTCCGCCACATCGGCAGGCTTGGCCACTTCTTCCGCCAGCGGCTCGGGCTTGCGCTCGAGCGCGAGTTCCAGGACCTTGTCGATCCAGCGCACCGGGATGATCTCGATGGCGTTCTTGACGTTGTCCGGGATCTCCGCGAGATCCTTCACGTTCTCTTCGGGGATCAGCACCAGCTTGATACCGCCGCGATGCGCCGCGAGCAGCTTCTCCTTGAGGCCGCCGATCGGCAGGACTTCACCGCGCAGCGTGATCTCACCGGTCATCGCCACGTCCGCGCGCACCGGGATACCCGTGAGCACCGACACCAGCGCCGTGGTCATCGCCCCGCCGGCCGAAGGACCATCCTTGGGGGTGGCGCCTTCGGGCACGTGGATGTGGATGTCGCGCTTCTCGAACATCTCGTCCGCAATACCCAGACGACGTGCCCGCGAGCGCACCACCGAGCGCGCTGCCTCGACCGATTCCTTCATCACGTCGCCCAGCGAACCGGTGCGGGTGATGTTGCCCTTGCCCGGCATGATCGCGGCTTCGATGGTCAGCAGGTCGCCGCCCACTTCCGTCCACGCCAGACCGGTCACCTGGCCAACCTGGTTTTCCTTGCCGGCCAGGCCGAAGTCGTACTTGCGCACGCCAAGGAATTTGTCCAGGTTTTCCGACGCCACCTTGACCGTGCCCGATTCCTTCTTGAGCAACAGCAGCTTGACCACCTTGCGGGCGATCTTCGAGACTTCACGCTCGAGCGAGCGCACGCCCGCTTCCCGCGTGTAGTAGCGAATGATGTCGCGCAGGGCTTCTTCGCTGACTTCGATCTCGCCGACCTTCAGACCATTGTTCTTGATCTGCTTGGGCAGCAGGTAGCGCTGGGCGATGTTGACCTTCTCTTCCTCGGTGTAACCCGACAAGCGGATCACTTCCATCCGGTCCAGCAGCGGCGGCGGAATATTGAGCGAGTTGGAGGTCGCCACGAACATCACATCGGACAGGTCGAAATCGACCTCGATGTAATGGTCCTGGAACGTGTGGTTCTGTTCCGGATCCAGCACTTCGAGCAAGGCCGACGACGGATCGCCGCGGAAATCCATGCCCATCTTGTCGATCTCGTCGAGCAGGAAGAGCGGATTGCGCACGCCGACCTTGGCCAGGCTTTGCAGGATCTTGCCGGGCATCGAGCCGATGTACGTGCGACGGTGGCCGCGGATCTCGGCTTCGTCGCGCACGCCACCCAGCGCCATGCGCACGAACTTGCGGTTCGTGGCGCGCGCCACCGACTGGCCGAGCGAGGTCTTGCCCACGCCGGGAGGGCCTACCAGGCACAGGATCGGTGCCTTCAGCTTATCCACGCGCTGTTGCACTGCGAGATACTCGAGAATGCGTTCCTTCACCTTCTCGAGGCCGTAGTGGTCTTCGTCCAGCACGCGCTCGGCATTGGCGAGGTCGTTGTTGACCTTGCTCTTCTTGCGCCACGGCAGGTTGACCAGCGTGTCGATGTAGTTGCGCACGACGGTGGCTTCGGCCGACATCGGCGACATGAGCTTGAGCTTCTTGAATTCGGCGTCGGCCTTCTTCTTGGCTTCCTTCGGCATGCGCGCAGCCTTGATGCGCTTGTCGAGTTCTTCCAGGTCGGCACCCTCTTCGCCTTCGCCCAGTTCCTTCTGGATCGCCTTGACCTGCTCGTTGAGGTAGTACTCGCGCTGGCTCTTCTCCATCTGGCGCTTGACGCGGCCACGGATGCGCTTTTCCACCTGCAGGATGTCGATCTCGCCCTCGAGCTGCGACAGCAGGCTCTCCAGGCGTTCCGTGACGTTGACCATCTCCAGGATCTTCTGCTTCTGCTCGAGCTTGATCGGCAGATGCGCGGCGATGGTGTCGGCCAGGCGACCCGGCTCGTCGATGCCCGACAGCGAGGTCAGGATCTCGGGCGGGATCTTCTTGTTCAGCTTCACGTACTGGTCGAACTGCGACACGATGGCGCGGCGCAGCGCCTCCGTCTCGGCGGTCTCGACCGGACCCGGCGGCACGGGCACGGCTTCGCACATGAAGTGCGATTCGTCTTCGCTCACTTCGCGGATATTCGCGCGCTGCGTGCCTTCCACCAGCACCTTGACGGTGCCGTCGGGCAGCTTGAGCATTTGCAGGATGTTGGCGATGCAGCCTACCTCATAGAGGTCGTCGGCGGTCGGCTCATCCTTGGCCGCCGTTTTCTGGGCCACAAGCATGATGCTTTTGCCCGCCTCCATCGCAGTTTCTAGCGCCTTGATGGACTTCGGACGTCCCACGAATAGTGGGATCACCATGTGCGGAAACACCACCACGTCGCGCAGCGGCAACAGTGGCAAGTGAATCGGCTCAGCCGGGAGGAGTTGTGTTCCGGACATCATTTTCCCCAGTCAGTCATTTAGGCGTAAATTGGGTCTTATGAATCGATTGCAAGACAAGCTTCGCACGCGATTCGATGCTAGTCGCAAAATGCTGCTCCCCGCACTTGCAAGACCCGTCCAAACAGCATACCCCCGTTTCCTCTCCTTCGTTTTACGAAAATGAAGAAAAAAGCCGCTCGCTTTTCGCGAACGGCCTCTCAGGACTCGCTGCCGGCCTGGCATCGTCATAAGCGCCGGCGTTCGCGTCAGTTCGAACCAGCCACCTTAGGCTGTTCCTCGTACATCAGCAACGGCGGAGCGTCCCCGGTGATGGTGTTCTCATCGATCACCACCTTTTGCACGCCCTTGTAGTTAGGCAGGTCGTACATCACATCCATCAGCGATTGTTCGAGGATCGAACGCAGGCCACGTGCACCGGTCTTGCGGCGGATTGCCTTGCGGGCAATCGCGGACAGCGCGGCCGGGCGGATTTCCAGCTCGACGCCTTCCATCGCCAGCAGCTTCTGGTACTGCTTGATGAGCGCGTTCTTCGGCTCGACCAGGATCTGCATCAGCGCGGCTTCGTCCAGCTTGGCCAGCGTAGCCACTACCGGGAGGCGGCCGATCAGTTCCGGGATCAACCCGAACTTGATCAGGTCTTCCGGCTCGACCTGCGGCAGCACTTCGCTGGCCTCGCGCTCTTCCTTGCTCTGCACCTGCGCGGCAAAACCGATGCCGGTCTTGTCCGAACGCTGCATGATGACCTTCTCGAGGCCATCAAACGCACCGCCGCAGATAAACAGGATGTTGGTGGTATCCACCTGCAGGAAGTCCTGGTTCGGGTGCTTGCGGCCGCCTTGCGGGGGCACCGAAGCCATGGTGCCTTCGACCAGCTTGAGCAGTGCCTGCTGCACGCCTTCACCGGAGACATCGCGGGTGATGGACGGGTTGTCGGATTTGCGCGAGATCTTGTCGATCTCATCGATGTAGACGATGCCGCGCTGTGCCTTTTCCACCTCGTAGTTGCAGTTCTGCAGCAACTTCTGAATGATGTTTTCCACGTCCTCGCCGACATAGCCGGCTTCGGTCAGCGTGGTGGCATCGGCGATCACGAACGGCACGTTGAGCAGCCGCGCCAGCGTTTGCGCCAGCAGCGTCTTGCCCGAACCGGTGGGGCCGATCAGCAGGATGTTGCTCTTGGACAACTCGACGTCGTCCTTCTTGCCGAGGTGCTTCAGGCGCTTGTAGTGGTTGTACACCGCTACGGCCAGGATCTTCTTGGCCTGCTCCTGCCCGATCACGTACTGATCCAGGCTTTCGCGGATCTCGTGCGGGGTGGGGAGATCGGACTTGGCCGTGGCTCCCGCGTCCTTGTCGGATGCGGCTGCCTCGTCGCGGATGATCTCGTTGCACAGGTCGATGCATTCGTCGCAAATGAACACCGACGGGCCCGCGATGAGCTTCTTTACCTCGTGCTGGCTCTTGCCGCAGAACGAGCAGTAAAGGAGCTTCTCGCTGGATGAACCTTTTTTATCCGCCATAGGAATCAGTCACATTAGCAGTGTGCGTGCCGCAGTGCCAAGGCGCTGCGGGGATACGCTTCAAACGCATCATACGCCAAAAAAATTGGCGCGGCGGGTAGGACCCCCACGCTGTGGGGCAAAAGCAAAAACGAGGCACAAGGCCTCGTTTCTGTATAGCCTTCTTCATTCCGGGGCCGGCCCACGACACCCGGAGGCATCGTCGAGCGGCACCTGCCCGGCCCGCCGTGCTGGCAGCCAGGCCGGCCTGTCAGCTACGGCGAGCGAGCACCTTGTCGATCAGGCCGTAGTCCACTGCCTGTTCGCCGCTCATGAAGTTGTCGCGATCGGTATCGCGGGCAATCTTCTCGACCGGCTGGCCGGTGACTTCCGACAGGATCGTGTTGAGCCGCTCGCGCAGGTACAGGATCTCGCGGGCCTGGATCTCGATGTCCGAGGCCTGGCCGCGCGCGCCGCCCAGCGGCTGGTGGATCATGATGCGCGAGTTGGGCAGCGCCGAACGCTTGCCCTTGGCGCCGGCAGACAGCAGGAATGCACCCATGCTGGCAGCCATGCCCATGCACAGCGTGGCCACGTCCGGCTTGACGAACTGCATGGTGTCGTAGATGGCGAGGCCAGCCGACACCGAGCCACCCGGCGAGTTGATGTAGAGCGAGATGTCCTTGTCGGGATTCTCGCTTTCCAGGAACAGCAACTGGGCGACCACCAGGTTAGCGGTCTGGTCGTTGACTTCGCCGACCATGAAAATCAAACGCTCCTTCAACAGGCGCGAATAGATGTCATAGGCGCGCTCGCCCCGACCGGACTGCTCAACCACCATCGGCACCAGCCCCAGTCCCTGCGTTTCCAGGGCGGAGGCCTGCGTGGTGGCCAGACGGTCAAGCAAATCATTGCGGGTCATGCAAGTTCTCCTGGAGTTCGGTAAGAGACAAGGCTGCGGCCGGCGCGCCATGCGCTCCGGCCACGGGCCAGGCTCAGGCCTGCTGAGGCTGGTTGTTGCCTTCGGCAGTCAGTTCCTCGAAGGACACCGTCTTGTCGGTGACCTTGGCCTTGTCGCACACGAAATTTACCACGTTGTTTTCAAGCACGTAGGCCTCCATCTCGGCCAGGCGCTGCTGGTCACCGTAGTACCAGCGCATGACTTCCTTCGGGTCTTCGTAGCTCTTGGCGAAGTCTTCGATCTCGGCCTTGATCTGGTCTGCCTTGGCGTCCAGGCCGTGGGCCTTGACGATCTCGGCCAGGATCAGGCCCAGCTTGACGCGGCGCTCAGCTTGCTGCGTGAACATTTCGGCCGGGATGGGCATGTCCTTGGCGTTCGGCATGCCGCGTTGTTCCAGGTCGCGACGGGCCATTTCCACCAGGCGCTCCTGGTCTTGCTCGATCAGGGCCTTCGGCACTTCCAGCTCGCTCGCCTTGAGTAGCGCGTCCATGACCTGGTCCTTCAGCATGGCGTGCGTACGGCGCTTGACTTCGCGCTCCAGGTTTTCGCGGATGTCGGCGCGCATCTTGTCGACGTTGCCGTCGGCGACGCCCAGCGACTTGGCGAACTCGTCGTTGACTTCCGGCAGGTGCGCCCACTCGATCTTCTTCAGCGTGACGGTGAATTCGGCAGTCTTGCCGGCCACGTCCTTGCCGTGATAGTCCTCGGGGAACGCCAGCGGGAAGGTCTTGCTCTCGCCAACCTTCAGGCCCAGTGCAGCTTGCTCGAACTCGGGCAGCATGCGGCCTTCGCCCAGCACGAAGCCGAAGTCGTCAGCCTTGCCACCGGGGAATTCCACGCCGTCGATCTTGCCAACGAAGTCCAGGGTCACGCGGTCGCCATTCTGGGCGGCCACTTCCGCACCGCCGTCGCCGTGCTCGCCGGCTTCGCCACGGGTGTGGTAGTGCACGCGCTGCTTGCGCAGGATGTCGATGGTCTTGTCGACTTCGGCATTGGTGATTTCGGTCTTGGTACGGGTCACTTCGGCGCCAGCCAGGTCACCCAGCTTGACTTCCGGATAGACCTCGAAGGTTGCGTCGAAGGCCACTTCGTCTTCGCTCACGCCGTCGGTCTTGACTTCGAACTTCGGCTGGCCGGCGACCTTCACGTCTTGTTCTTTGGTGATGTCGAAGAACTTGCGGGCAGCCTTGTCGAAGCGCACTTCGAACTCGACTTGCTGGCCGTACTGCTTCTCGACCATCTTCATCGGTACCTTGCCGGGACGGAAACCGGACATCTTCACCGTCTTCGACAGGCGAACCAGACGTTCCAGCTTTTCCTTTTCGACTTCGGCCTTGGGAATGGCCAGGGTCACCTTGCGGTCCAGTTTGCCAAGGTTTTCAATGACATTCGACATGGTCGTTGATCCAATCCAGAGTGTTGTTGTGTTCGTGAGCGCACCCCGCTCGCGTGCCCGAGAAGACACAGGCAAAGCGACGGCAAATGCCGATACCCGGCACGCAAACCCACGCAAACCGAATCGGACGCAAGGACACGCGCAAGAAAATGGCGTTTCCAGAGCATCCGCGGGCGCAGGTCCACGCAAACGGAAAACGGGGATTATCGCACGGTTTTCATCCGGTTCCGGCAGTTTTTACCCGGGAACCGGCTCGGCGGGCACATCGCCGCTTTCACCGCCGGCGTCGCCTGCACCGCTCGCCACCTGCCCCTGGCGCAAGGCACGCACCAGCAGCCGCGCCGGATCGATGGCCTCGGCCAGCTCGAGTTCGAGCGGCAACGGCTCTCCTTCGATCTGGCTGGCCAGCAATTCCGCCCCCAATGCGGCCCATGTGAGGCCGCGCGAGCCATATGCAAGTGCCGCGTACAGCCCCGGCAGGCGAGGGATATCCCCTAGGCGCGCCCCGCTGAGCGCGGCGGCGTCCCGCGCCGCCTGGGCCTCGTCGGCCACGCGGCCGATCAGCGGCAGGCGGTTGTGCGAGACGCTGCGCACGCCAACGTAGCCTGTGAGCGTTGCCGGATCCAGGCTGGCGGCCGCGCCGGCAAGCGCGGGCAGCAAAGCGCCCAGCCGGGCGAGGTTCTCGGCGTGCACTTCGGGGCGCTCGTCCAGCGCGCCGGCATCCTGCCCATCCGGCTCGTAGCTGGAGCCGATGCGCGCGGTGCCGTCCGCCGCGCGCGGCAACAGGTAGCCAGTGCCGGTGACCACGCAATCGGGCCATTCGCCAAGGCGCGCCAGCGCCGCCGGCTCCAGCGTGGTGAGCTGGCCGCGCACCCGGTCGATCGTCATATGGCGCAGCCCAAGCAAGCGCAGCGCTTCGTGCGCGTTGGCCACCACCACCACCGGCGCTGCGGCCAGCACCGCGCCCGCCTCGTCCAGCGCCTGCCAGCCATCCGCGACACGCGCCAGCCCTGCCACCCGGCTGCCATAGCGCGCCGTTACCGCCGCCGCGGCCCGCGCCAGCTGCGCGCGGCAGATCTCGGGCGGCGGCGCCCAGCCGCCCTGCCCAAACCACAGCCCGCCGTGGGGTACCGGCGCGCCATGCCGGCTGGCGGCTTCCTCGGCGCTCATCCAGCGCGCGAACGCCTCCGGAAAGCCCAGGGCAGCGAGCGCCGCCTGCTGGATGCCCCCGTCCTCCACGCCCGCGCCGGTCTGCAGCACGCCGCAGCCCTGCCAGCCGGGCGCATGTCCCGCCGCCGCCAGCGCCGCCCAGGTCCGCAGGGACTGCAGGTTGCCGGCCCGCGACAAGCGCGACAGGACACTGTCATCCGAGGACAAATGCGGATGCATGGCGGCGGCGCGGTGGGCCGAGGTCAACTGCGCCGGGCCCTCGTGGGCATCGAACAACGTCACGCGCCAGCCACGCCCGGCCAGCCGCTCGGTGACCGCGCAGCCGGCCAGGCCAGCGCCGATGACGATCGCGTGCCGCTCGGGCCAGGCCGCGGCACACGGCGGCGGCTGCCGCCGCGTGCCGCGCATGACAGGAAAGCGCGCCACGGTCATCGGCGGCGCGCCGCCAGATCCTGGGGCCGAACCGACCGCGAAGCCGGCTGCTTGCAAACCCCGCTGGAAGACGCTGTCCGCCACATGTGTGGCCAGCGTGGCCTCCGGGCGCGCCAGCCGGGCCAGGCGCTTCATCAGTTGCGGCTGCCACATATCGGGATTGCGCGCCGGCGAAAAGCCGTCCAGGTAGAAGGCATCCGCACCCAGCACCAACCGCGGCAGCACGGCATCGATATCGCCAAACGCCAGCGTCAGCACGACCGCCCCGCCCTCGAACTCCAGCCGGTGCAGGCCGGGCAACGCCAGCGGCCACGCGGCCCTCAGCTCGGCGGCCAGCGGCGCGAGCGCCGCCTGAGCGCCAAGGCTGGCATGCATCGCGGCAAGCCCCGCGCTGGTAAACGGATGCTTCTCCACCGACACGAAATGGAGCCGCCGGCAACGCCTGGGATCGTCTCGCCATGCCTGCCAGGTTGCCAGGAAGTTCAACCCCAGCCCAAAACCGGCCTCCAGGATCACGAACTGCTCGCGCCCGCCCCAGGCCTGCGGCAAGCCGCTGCCGGCCAGGAAGACGTGACGGGCCCTCTCCAGGCCATCCGCGTTACCGTGGTAGACCTCGTCGTAGCGCGGCGAGTAGGGCGAGCCTGAAGCGGAAAAAGCGGGCTCGGCGGGTTCTAAGGCGCGGAATATGGACAAGGGGACAAGGGGACAAGGGGACAAGGGGGACAAGGGGACAAAGGTCCGCAGATTGGGAAATGCGGGGGCGCGTCAGACGCGAAATGCATTGGGACTGGAAGATGGCGAAGGCGCTCGCAATCGCCCGCAATCGCCCGCCAGGCGCGCCCTGCGGCATGCCGCCGGCCCGCCCCAAAGCCCGGCGATGGTAGCATAGCGCCCTGTGCCGCCGGCCCCTCCAGGCCGGCACCCGCACGCCCCGCACGCCCTTTTCCCGCCTCGCCATGCTCAGCTACCGTCATGCCTTCCACGCCGGCAACCACGCCGATGTTCTCAAACACGCCATCGTGGTCCAGTTGCTGGAGCAGTTGAGCCAGAAAGACAAGCCCTTCTGGTACATCGACACGCACGCCGGTGCCGGGCTGTACGCGCTCGATCACGCCTACGCGCAGAAAAAGGCGAGTTCGAGACCGGCATCGCCCGGCTGTGGCAGGCCGCCGCCGCCAAGCGGCCCATGCCGACGCTGGTCGAGGATTACCTGGAACAGGTACGCACGCTGAACCCGGACGGCAACCTTAAGCACTACCCTGGCTCGCCCTGGCTTGCCTGGCAGATGCTGCGGGACGCGGACCGCCTGCGCCTGTTCGAGATGCACAGCACGGAAATCCAGGTGCTGCGCGATAACTTCCGTGGCGCCGGCCGCCGCGTCATGCTGTACGACGGCGACGGCTTTACCGGCATCAACGCCATCCTGCCCCCGCCGCCGCGCCGCGCGCTGGTGCTGATCGATCCCTCTTACGAAGACAAGCAGGACTACGGCCGCGTGGTGCGCAGCCTGCAGGATTGCCTGCAGCGCTTTGCCACCGGCATGTACGCAATCTGGTATCCCGAGGTGCAGCGCCGCGAATCCGTGCAGTTGCCGGTGCAGCTGAAAAAGCTGCCGCTCAAGAGCTGGCTGCACGTCACCCTGCGCGTCAAGCATCCGGTCGCCGGCGGGCTGGGCCTGCACGGCAGCGGCATGTTCATCGTCAATCCGCCGTGGCGCCTGAAGGAAACCCTGGAGGCAGCCATGCCCGCCCTGGTGACGATGCTGCGCCAGGACGACGGCGCCGGCTTCACGCTGGAAGCGCAGGAAAGCTGATCCTCGCGCCGGTTGGCGGACAGGATGGCAGCGGAACCCGCACCGCTGCCGCCGCGCACGGCAAAGGCATCGTGACAGGCGAGCGCCTATCACGATCGGAACTGCTAGGCGATCGAACCGCCGTCAGGAGATGGTGTACCTGTTCTGCCGGCTGCGGGAATAGAGCCCGCGCGCGAGTTCCAGGATGTGGTCGCGATGGCGGTCGAATGCCTCCAGCACGGCGGGCTCGTCCGGGCGTAGTTCGGGGCTGAGGTTGGAGAGTACCGCGCGGTCGACCTCGAAGGAGATTTCACGCGAACTGTCGTAGCCCCAGAAACATACGCAATGCCTGGATGGGTCGTAACTCCGGCTGGGATTGGGGAAATTGAGTGCCATGTCTGCATCGTAGTCCGATTCGCGCCCCTCCGTACGGTATAGAAGGCGTGGCAGCCGTATTTGTGCCGGATTCAGCAGCCAGCTCCCCGGCAAGTCTGGAGAGGACCGCTTTCCCTTGTCATTTCACCCACCTGCGGCGTCGCTTTTTGCTGGCCGGACATGACGCGACATATGCACTGGGAAGACCAGATCTAAGCATCTTCTACTTCGCCCGCGAACGGCTAGACCGTACGATTCCCGAAACATGCACGGCGGCACGTCCACCGTGGTCCGGGACAGGACGGCAACCATAAAGCCGGCCGCCGGAAATCAACACAAGGGTCAAGGGGTCATATGGAAAGCTTGCACGGAGCCAGAAACGGGTGGGCGCCTGACGTCGAGGTGACGGACAGGGGCATCTGGAAAAACACCATCGCCGCAGCCAGCCACGCGCTGGAAACCGTCGCGCTCATCGAGCACGGCGTTGGCATGACATTAAAGCTGCAGCGCAAGGTCCGCGCGCTGCGCGAGCGGTTGCACGCAACGCAAACCGAGCTCGACCGGTACCGCGACATGCACGCCGCCGCCATGCAAGCGTTGCGGCAGGCCGAGGCGACACCGCCCGAAGACACCGGCCGGCTGCGCGCCGAAGCCGAAGCCCTGCAGATGCGCAACCGAGCCTACAAGCTGCTCGTCGAGCATTACGCGCGGGCCGGCATTCCCATCGATCTGGCCGTCTTCGCCAGGCAGCGCCGCCAGGTCCTCCAGCACATCCTGTTCCAGCAACGCCGCGGAGTCGCCCCGGCGCAGATCAGCGTCGACGATATCGCGTTCCTGCTGCGCTGATCCCGTCGCCGGGGCGAAAGAGATTCCGTCGTCCATTGCGACCATCGCGGGCCAGCCGGAGTTGCTTACACCGGCTGCGCTTTCAAAGGCCCGCGCAGTTCGCGGGCTTTTTCCCCGGCGGGCGGGCTCAATGTAGCTATTGACGAACATTGATCGCACAAATGATAATACGTCGCATTTGCAACCACTCGCAGCCGCGCGCACGCCATGTCGTCACATCCCTCGCGCGCGTTCGGCTTGTTCGCCTACTACGAAGAACTGGTCGGCACCTGGACTCGCAAGCTCGCCAACCGCTTTGATGCCGAGGACCTGACCCAGGACGCGCTGCTCAAGGTACTGGAGCGCAAAGGCAGCCCGCCCGAACATCCCCGCGCCTACCTGCACCAGACCGCCCGCCACCTTGCCATTGACGCCTACCGGCGCGAGGGCGGCCGGCAAGCGCTCCCGCTTGACAGCATCGACGCGCATCACGCAAGCTCCGGCGATCCCGAAGCCGCGCTCCACGCGGTTCAGCTCGCCAACGCGCTCGAGCAGGCGCTGGCGGAACTGCCGCTCACATGCCGCCAGGTCTTTGTCTGGCAACGCCTTGAGGGGCTCTCCCAGCAAGAGATCGCCGAGCGCCTTCAGGTCTCCAGGAACATGGTCGAGAAGCACATGATCCGTACGATGCGCCATCTGCGCGACCGGCTCGGCCCGCAAGCACCCCATTGAGTACCGCGCCTTGATCCAGGCTCCTGCCCCCTCCTCCTTGCCCCCAACCCTTGGGGCGGCACACAGATGACAACCCCGGACGCTCCCCGCGAAGCCGCGGCACGCTGGTTTGCGCGCACCCGCGATGGCTCGCTCAGCGAGCAGGAACGCGTTGAGATGGCGGCCTGGCTCGACGCCAGCCCCGTGCACCGGGCCGAATACACGGCGCTGGAGCGCATCTGGCAAGCGGCCGGCGCCCTCGACCCGGAGCGCCTGCGCGCCCTTGCGCCAGGCCCTGCACCGGCGGCCGCCGCCCGGAGATCGCGACCCGCCTTGCACGCCGCCATGCTGGCCAGCCTCTGCGCGGTAGCCGTCGGCGCCGCGTGGCTCGTCCGCCAGCAGGCCGCGCCCGGACCGGCTACCTATGCGGCCAGCGATGCAAGCCACTACACAGCCAGCTTCAGCACCGCGCCCGGCGAGCGGCGACGCGTCACGCTGCCCGACGGCTCCGTCGTGGAGCTCAATACGCGCACGCGGCTATCGGTGCGATTCGAGCCGGGCCAGCGCACCGTGACGCTGGCCGACGGCGAGGCCATGTTCGAGGTGGCGCACGCCAGCGAGCGGCCCTTCGTGGTCGATGCCGGCAGCGGCACCGTCACGGTCACCGGCACCCGCTTCGACGTGCGCCGGGATGGCGCGGAGGTCGCGGTCGCGGTCGAATCCGGGTCGGTGGGCGTGCAAGGCCGCAGCGCGGCGCCGTCTGCCGCGCGCCTGTCGGCCGGCCTTGGCACGCGCATTGCCGCAGACGGCCGGGTCGCGCCCGCGGCGGCGGTCGATCTCGGCGCCACCATGGCGTGGCGTGAAGGCAAGCTGCTGTTCAAGGACCAGCCGCTGTCACTGGTGGCCGCCGAGGTCTCCCGCTACCGGCGCAGCCCGGTCAGGATCAGCGACGCCGGCACCGGCGCGCTGCGCCTGAGCAGCGTGTTCCGTGCCGACGATACCGACGCCCTGCTCGCCGCCTTGCCTCAGTTCCTGCCGGTGGGCGTGCGCACCCTTGCCGATGGCAGCACGGAAATATATTCACGCTAGATTCAGGTTTTTGCTCCGCGTTTCGTCTTCTCCCGGAACGTGCCCGCGTGCTGCGGGCCTGCGTCCCTTTATGCCAACCCGGCCTATCCGAGAAGACCCGACGTGACCCAGCAACATCCTGAGAAGCAGCAACAGATCCCGGCCCGCCACGCACGCGCCAAGCCCCTCCTGATGGCCACCATGGCCGCCACGCTGATCGGCACCATTGCCGCGCCGGCCGCCGCGCAGCCGGCCCAGCAAACACCAGTGGCGATCGACATCCGTGCGCAGCCCCTGGCCGATGCGCTCACGCAGCTCGGCCGGCAAACCTCGCTGCAGTTGTTCTTCACGCCCGCGTTGGTGGCTGGCAAGCAGGCCCCGGCCGTGCACGGCAGCATGCCCGCCGAAGCCGCGCTCGATACGCTGCTCAAGGGCAGCGGCATCCGCTACCAGCGCAATGGCAGCGGCATCGTGCTGCAGCCAGTGGGCCAGGCCGGTGCCGCCGCGCCGATCGCCGCCACCACGGCGTTGGCCGCAACGGCAACGGCAACGACGGCCGCGCCCGCCCCGGAGCCGGCCAGGATGCTCGAAGCCGTGGAGGTCACTGCCTCGCGAACCTCCAGCGACCTGATGAGCCCCGCGCGGCAAGTCACGGTCATCGACCGCGCGGAGCTCGACGAGCTGAAAACCGGCTCCGACAGCATCGCCACCCTGCTCTCCAAGGTCATTCCCGGCATGGCCGACTCCAGCCATACCGTGACCGATTTCGGCCAGACCTTGCGGGGACGCGGCATGCTGGTCCTTGTCGACGGCATCCCCTTGAACACCAACCGGGACTCGGCGCGTAACCTCGCCAACGTGGACCCGGCGCTGATCGAGCGCATCGAGGTCCTGCGCGGCAGCAGTGCCATCTACGGCGGCGGGGCCACCGGGGGCATCGTTTCCATCAACACGCGCCCGGCCGGCGGCCCGCCGCTGTCGGAGACCACGTTCTCGCTCACCTCTGCGCTCTCCCGGCTGCGCGCGGACGGCTTGTCCGGCCAGCTGCAGCAGCATGTCTCCGGCAGCGAAGGGATGGTCGACTATGCCTTCGACGTAGGCGCCCGCCGCATCGGCAGCGCCTACGATGCGCGCAGCCAGCGCATCGCCCCGGAACCCAGCCAGGGTGACCTGTTCCAGTCCGACAACTACAACCTCGGCGGCAAGCTCGGCCTGCGCCTGACGCCCGAGCAGCGCGTGCAGCTTGCGGTGAGCCATTTCAACGCCAGGCAGGACACCGACTACGCCTCCGACCCATCGGTGGCGCGCCTGGCGCCGGGCAGCGTGCCCGCGCGCGCCATCAGCGGCCTGCAGCTCGCCAACCAGAACCAGATCCGCAACACGCTGGTCAATCTCGAATACGAGCACAAGGACCTGGCAGGCAGCGCGGTCTCCGCGCAGCTTTACTACCGCGACTACTTCACGCGCTTCACGCCCTTCGACGCGCGCGCGGTGGCCACCCGCGGCGGCAATGTCGACCAGTCCATGCAGAACTCCGACGTGTTCGGCAGCCGGCTCACCATCAAGACGCCCCTGGACAGCGCCAAGCGCACCCGCCTGGTGTGGGGCCTGGACTTCGAGCAGGAGCGCAGCGACATGCCGATCGACATCTTCGATCGCAAGGCCTATGACGCCAGCGGCGGGCGCGTCTTCAACAGGACCGGCACGCTGACCTACATGCCGCAGATCACCACGCGCAGCCTGGGCGGCTTTGGCCAGCTCCAGCATAAGTTCAACGAGCAGTGGTCGGCCGAGGGCGGCCTGCGCTACCAGTACGCCAACGCCCGCTTCAACGACTTCGTGCCACTGTCGCAATCGCGCGTGGCGCAGCCGGCGACCGTAAAGGGCGGCGTGGTCAACTACACCGCGCTGCTGGGCAATGTCGGCGTGGTGTACAAGCCGGTCAAGGGGCACGAGGTCTATGCCTCGTTCAGCCAGGGCTTCAACCTGCCCGACATCGGCCTGCAGGTGCGCAACGCGCGCGCCGGCTTCGACATCGGTTCGTCCGACCTGCAGCCGGTCAAGACCAACAACTACGAGCTCGGCTGGCGCGGCGCCTTCGGCAACACCCTGACCTCGCTGGCGGTCTTCTACACCACCTCCGACCTGGGCGACGTGCAAAGCTTCAACAACGGCCTGATCCTGACCCGCACCGCCGAGCGCATCCATGGCGTGGAAGCCTCGGCCGACTACCTGTCCGACAACGAGCAATGGGGCACCGGCGGCACCTTCACCTGGATGCGCGGCCGCGAAACCCCGCAAGGCAGCCCGAGCCAGCAGATGAGCGGCTACCGCATCCCGCCCCTCAAGCTGACCGGCTATGTGCAGTACCGGCCCACGCCTGCCTGGAGCAACCGCCTGCAAGCCACCTTCTTCGCCGGGCACGACTACCGGCTCAACGGCGTCGACAGCTTCGGCCGGCGCGATGTGGCCAGCTACACCACGCTGGACCTCATCAGCCGCTACCAGGTCAGCAAGAAAGACACCGTCACGGTAGGCATCCAGAACCTACTGAACCGCTACTACTACCCGCTCTACAGCCAGCTCCTGCGCAACAGCAACAACACCTCGCACCTGCCCGCGGCAGGCATCGTCATGACGGCCACCTACGTGCATCGCTGGTAGAAAGAGCGGGGGCACCAAGGTATTGTCGGCAGAATTCGATATACTGTATATGCATACAGTCATTCGCGGACACCATGTCATCTGCCCCCCGCCGCATCGCCCACCTGGATATGGACGCGTTCTACGCGTCCGTTGAGCTATTGCGATACCCGGAACTGCGCGGCATGCCCGTGGTGATCGGTGGTGGACGAAATGCGGTACCGGAGATACTTCCCGACGGCAGCCGGCGCTTTGCCCGGCTGCGCGACTATGCCGGGCGCGGCGTGGTCACCACGTCCACCTACGAAGCCCGCGCGCTGGGCGTATTCTCCGCCATGGGCATGATGAAGGCCGCGCAACTCGCCCCCGACGCCATCCTGCTGCCGACGGATTTCGACTCGTACCGGCACTACTCCCGCCTGTTCAAGGCCGCCGTCGCCACATTCACGAGCGAGATCGAAGACCGCGGCATCGACGAGATCTACATCGACCTGAGCGACGTCCCAGGCGAGAGCGCCGATATCGGCACCCGCATCAAGCAAGCGGTGCGCGAAGCCACGGGACTGAGCTGCTCCATCTGCATCGCCCCCAACAAGCTCCTCGCCAAGATTGGCTCCGAGCTCGACAAACCCGACGGGCTCACCCTGCTGGCAGCCAGCGATGTGCCGCTGCGCATCTGGCCGCTGCCCGTGCGCAAGGTCAACGGGATCGGCCCCAAAGCCACCGAAAAGCTCGCAGCGCTGGGCATCGCCACGGTCGGCGACCTCGCCAGCGCGGACCTCGGCATGCTGCAGAGCCATTTCGGCCGCAGCTACGCCGCATGGCTAGCCGAGATCGCGCAAGGCCACGACGAGCGCCCGGTTGTCACCAGCTCCGAGCCCAAGTCGATGAGCCGCGAAACCACGTTCGAGCGGGACCTGCATCCCAAGCACGACCGCCAGATGCTCTCCGAAGTCTTCACCGGCCTGTGCCAGCGCCTGGCGGAAGACCTTCGCCGCAAGGGCTACGTGGGCCGCACCATCGGCGTCAAGCTGCGCTACGACGACTTTCACACCGTCACCCGCGACCTCAGCATGCCCGAGCCGACGGCAGACGCCGCACAGCTGCGGCGCGCCGCCACCGAATGCGTCAAACGCGTTGCCCTGGATCGAAAGATTCGCTTGCTGGGCGTGAGGGTCAGCGCGCTGACGCCCGCGGGAGAACTGACGCCGGCTGCGCTGCCGGTACAGACAGAGTTGCCTTTCGCCGACAACGCTTAGCAGACCCCGCCGCGAACCGATCCGTCTGCTAGTATTGCCAAGCCACGCGCAACTCGCAGCACCGGCGCGCAATCAACACCTTCGGGCTAACGTCAATTGTCATTTGACCTGGATATGCCGGCCTCTACCGAAGCTGAAACCAGACTTGATCGCATCGACACCGCGAGGCCGCTGAACCTTACAGTCCCATTACAACAAGAGCGGTTTGACGCGCTGACACGCCTCGCGCGGCACCTCTTCAAGGTCCCGGTTGCGCTGGTTACGCTGCATGACGCACTGCATGACGCGCATCCTGGCAATGCACCCATCTTCATCGACGGCCTGCGCATGGGCTTTCACGCGGCGTGCCCCTTGACCACATCGAGCGGCAGCCAGCTTGGCGCCTTCTGCCTGTTCGATGCCGGACCGCGCGAACTGGACCAGGCGCAGCGCGGCCTGCTGCAAGACTTTGCCGACATGGCGATCGCCATCATCGAGCGCGACCTGGCCCAGGCCAAACTGAACGACGACACCAGCAGGCTGCAGGAAAGCGAGCAACGGCTGGAGCTGGCCATCGCGGGAAGCGGCACGGGCGTCTGGGACCGGGATATCCAGGCGGGCAAGATCCACTACTCGGCCGGCTGGAAGGCCATCATCGGCTATGAAGAGTCCGAGATCACCAACCGGATCGAAGACAGCTATACCCGCGTCCATCCCGACGACCTCGCCTACGTCCAGGCCACCATACAAGCCCACTTCAACCAGGAGACGGAAAGCTACGCGGTGGACCACCGGATCCGCTGCAAGGACGGCAGCTATAAATGGATATCCAGCCGCGGCAAGGTGGTCAGCCGCGCCAGCAACGGCGAGCCGCTGCGCATGATCGGCACCACCACCGATATCACGGCCATCCAGGCACTCTCCGAAGAGCTGCGGCAAACCGTCGACCTGATCACCAGCCTGACCAACGAAGTCCCCGGCCTGGTGTTCCAGCATCGCCTGCTGCCAACGGGGAATCCTTCCTCCCCTACGCCAGCGCCGGCATCACCGATATCTACGAGCTCACGCCGCAACAGGTAGCCGCCAGCACGGCCCCCATCCACGCCGTCATCCATCCCGACGATCTCGAAGCCTACTGCGCGTCGCTGCACGCGTGCGCCGCCAGCCTGACGCCATGGCACCTCGAGTACCGCGTCGAACTACCCAGGCAAGGGCTGCGCTGGCGGCAGGGCGACGCACGCCCCCGGCGGCTCGACGACGGCAGCACGCTGTGGCACGGGTTTATCACCGACGTGACCGAGCGCAAGCGCATCGAGGGAGAACTGCAGGAATTTGCGACCATCGATTTCCTGACGCAACTACCCAATCGCCGCCACTTCGTCGAACGGATCGAACAGGAGCTCGCCCGGATCCGGCGGGCCGACAGCCGCCCTGCCGCCGTCCTGACCTTTGACCTCGACCACTTCAAAACCATCAACGACACCTGGGGCCACGCCATGGGCGACCACGCCCTGCGGTGTTTCGCGGCGCTGCTGCGCAATGCGCTGCAAAAGCACGATTTCGCCGGGCGCATCGGCGGCGAAGAGTTTGCGGTGGTGCTCCCCGATGCCAGCCTTGATACGGCAACACGATTTGCCAGGCGCATACAGCATCAGATCACGGAAACCGCACTGCTTGACGGCAACCAGACCATCGCGCTGACCGTCAGCGTCGGCATTGCTCTCATGCATGCCACCGATGCCAGCGCGGACCTATCCCTCTTGCGCAGCGACGGGGCGCTCTACCGCGCCAAGGAACGCGGCCGTAACCGTATCGAGTGTTACTGATCCACGCCAGGCCGGTGACTGGCGTAGCCATGTAGCCATACCCACGACAACGACACGCCGGCAAAATCCCCCGCAACCCGGCCAAGCCCTCATCCCATTAAACAAGGCCCGAAAGCTATCCCTGCCTTATATATTACCTATTAGTCATTGAATTTACAGTACCAGCAGAAAATTTACCTTCAGGTAATGCACGGGTTTAATGGGCCATGGATATTCAAGATATACGTGAACAGCGCCTAGCCCAGATCATGGCCGAACAGTTCGGCGGCTCCATCGCACGCCTGTCAGACCGGCTCGACCGCGACCCCTCATACTTCTCCCGCATATTCTCGAACACAGGCAAAGCCGGAAAGAAACGCATCGGCGAACATCTCGCACGCGACATCGAAGCCAAGCTCGGCCTGCCGCGCCTATGGCTGGACGGCGACGCGCAAGACGCAGCCGCACCCCCAAAAGAAGAAACCCTGCCGCCCGAGATAGCCGCCCGCTTCGCCCGACTGATCAATGGCTTGCGCAACGAAGACATCGACCGGTTGCTCGCGGCCATCGAATTGATCACGCAGGTCGAAACCGTACGATCGGTGCGTCAATACGGAAAAAACACCAAAGCTGCCCGCGTGCTGAAGACCGACGGGAGAAGCACAACATTCAAGCCAGCCAGCAACGCCGTTCACGAAAGCGGCACACCGGCACCTGGCAAGCCACGCAAGAAGAAGTCCTGAGATGAGCGCGGTTTCCGGCTTGCCGGATATACCGCCTCGCCCTCCACGCTCCGCATGATCCCCTTGGGCGACTTCAATTACCCATTGAACTTGCTTTTATGATTACCTATAGGTAATCTTTGACATCAGTTCCCTGAAAGTGCGGAGGTACCCACGCGGGCACGCCAAGCCACAGGCGAACGAACACGACCAAGGAAACTTCATGCTTATAGGACTCTGCGGCCGCCCAGGCTCCGGCCAGGACCTCATCACGAACTACCTGACCTCCGGGAACCACACCTTCCTCGTCGCCACCTTCGACGCACCGCTGCGCCACATGATCCAGGCCTGCGCGGGCATCAATGAGACGTACTTCGTCCCGGCCAAACTCCACGACCTCATCCCGGCGCTCGGCAAGTCGCCCGCCCAACTGCTGCAAAGGCTTCGTGAATCCTGGAACCGTGCGCCGATGGATCCGGATGTGTTGATCAAGTACTTCGCGGAGACGCTAGCCCGGCTCGACGGCCGCGATGTCGTGGTGCCCGATGTGTCGACGCAAGCAGAGGCTGAGTTCATACAGGCGCGCGGTGGACGGTTGATCCGGGTCGTTTCGCCAGGTGTGCTAGGGGCTGACCCGTTGATCAAGCGGGCGTGGATTGATCTGGAACTGGAGGTGGGCGTGGAGTCGGACTGGCTGTATGGGGAGATTGATGCGATCGTGGGCGAGGAGGTTCTGGTGGGCTGAGGTTGACCAGGAAAAACGCGGCTTGTATCGGCTTGTTCCGCGCCATTTACCTGATCTTCTGTTTTGTCGCTCGCCACGCAATTGAATCTGGGGTGAACCTGATCGAGCACCTGGCCCTTCGGGGTGGCTGCCGGTTTTCCCAAGGCAATCCGACCGCCATCTGCGCTCGCAAAAAGCAGGGGAAGGCCATGGATTGTGCCGGGCCGGGAAGCGGCCTATATTCCACAAAGGATAAGCCCGTATTGTCGTTGCAGCCCCACAAACTCGATGCCCCCAGCTATGTCCGTTCCCGGTTCTGGCGCTACTGATCCCACCCAATCGGTGTCTTCCGCGCCTCCTTTCGCCCTTCTCGACGAACACTTCCGCTTACTCGTTGAAGGCATCGAGAACTATGCCATCTACCTTCTCGACCCGACCGGCCGCGTGACGAGCTGGAATCCCGGCGCCGAAAAAATCAAGGGCTACACTTCCAAGGAGATCATTGGCAGGCACTTTTCCGCGTTCTACACGGAGGAAGGGCGCGCCCTGGGTGCGCCGGAGCGCGAGTTGCGCGAAGCGGCCAGGTGCGGGCGGCTCGAGGATGAAGGATGGCGCGTGCGTAAAGATGGCACCCGCTTTTGGGCGAACGTTGTCATCGCCGCGTTGCGCCATCCCAATGGCGAAATCTGGGGTTACGCCAAAATCACACGCGACCTAACGGAGCGCCGACGCACGGAAGAAGCGCTGCGTCAAAGCGAGGAGACTCTCCGCCTGCTGGTGGAAGGCGTGAAAGACTATGCGATCTTCCTGCTTGATCCCCAAGGCAACGTCATGACCTGGAATCCTGGCGCCGAAAGCATCAAGGGGTATCGACGCGATGAGATCATCGGGCGGCATTTCTCGACTTTCTATCCGGCTGAAGACATCGCTGCCGAAAAGCCGGCCAGGGAGCTTTTGCAGGCCGAGCGAGAGGGTAGCCTCGAAGACGAGGGTTGGCGCGTGCGCAAGGACGGCACCCTGTTTTGGGCAAACGTCATCATCACAGCGGTCTATGACGCTGAGAAAAGGCTGCGGGGATTCGCCAAGGTCACGCGTGACATGAGTGAGCGCAAGCGGCTTGCTGAGCTCGAGGCCTCCAGCCAGAGAATGAACGAGTTCCTGGCGACGCTCTCCCATGAGCTGCGCAACCCGCTCGCGCCCATTCGGAACGCGGTCAATGCCATTGCGCTCCAACCCGAGAACCGGAGCGTCGTCGACCGCTGTCACGCCTTGATTGATCGCCAGGTCACGCACCTGACCCGACTGGTGGATGACCTGCTCGACGTGGGCCGCATCACTGCCGGGAAGGTCCAGCTCCGGATTGAGACGGTCGACATCCGCGAGATCATCGAACTCGGCGTCGAGGCCGCGCGCCCCACACTTGATGCCCGTTCGCAACAGATATCGCTCAATCTGCCGACTACACCAACCTTGATGGAGGCGGACCGCACGCGGCTCACTCAGATCGTCCAGAATCTGGTTCTGAATGCATCCAAGTTTTCCCCCGTCTACCTCGATAGAGGTCAACGTGGTCACCGCTAGTCGCCAACTGACGATCTCGATCACCGATCAAGGTTGCGGCCTGCCGCCGGATTCCCTTGATTCGATCTTCAATCTCTTCATGCAGGATCGCCGTTGGCACGGTAGTCACGAGGGCGGCCTTGGAATTGGCCTATCGGTTTGCCGCTCGCTGGTCGAGCTTCACGGCGGGACGATTTCCGCGGCAAGCAAGGGACTCGGCAAAGGAAGTACTTTCACCATACGGCTTCCGTACCGCCCCGCGGCCCTCCACCTCAAGGACGCGGGCGCAGGAACAGCGAAGGCAACAAAGCCAAGCCTGCGGATCCTGATCGTCGACGACAACCGAGACTCAGCGGACAGCCTCGCCATGCTCTTGGAACTTCAGGGGCACCTTCCCACAATCGCCTACGACGGTCCCCATGCTCTGGTTATCGCCGAGAAATGCAGGCCACAGATCGCCTTCATCGACCTGGCGATGCCCGGCATGAGCGGCTATGCCGTGGTCCGTGCACTCAAGAATCTACCCCAGCTGCCGGATACGCGGTTTGTAGCAATGACAGGTTTTGGTCAGCCGGACGATCATCAGCGAAGCCGCGACGCGGGATTCGATTGCCACGTCGTGAAGCCCATTGAACTGCCTACCATTCTGGAGTTGGTCGAGCGCACATTGGCCATCGGGGATAGCCCTCGAACGAACCAAAGGCCTTGAGCGAGCCGCACGGGCGCCGCGCGAGCCACGGGTCAAAGCGGCAGGGTAGCTACCCTGGGAATTCCGCAATGTGCAATATGCACGACGAAAACATCATCCTTTCTAAGATGGATCTTTGGTACGCGTACGCGAAACAGCCCCCATGATGCCCAGGCCGAGGACGATGACGCATATGATGCCCACGTAGACTTGGGCCACACCTGCCGTAACGAGACCCCATGCAATACCGCCGACGAGCAGCAGCAGTCCAACGAGGAAGAGCGCAAATGACATGAGACAGCTCCTTGCAGAACGCCGCTGTGGCTGCGGCATAAGAACAATCTAGGCGGCGCGCCCGCCGACAGGCATCGGGGGATGGCGGAGATGCACGTAGGCCTGCTCTTACACGCACGTCATCGTGGCGCGACCGCAATGGCGGCCCTACCCGCACGAACTGTTTGCCGCTGCGCCGGTGCCGCGCGCCTTGGGTGCAGAGCCCCTCCACTAGTTCGGAGATGTAGGACACCACCCTCTGGCAGGACACCACCCTCTGGCGCCCCTGGTTGCCACTGCCGAGAATACAGGCAGGCAGAAGCATTCTGATTCCCACCAGATCGAATGCCCACGCGCCCCACCAACGAACAGCCGGTGCTCAGGTTCACGACCGCGGCCTGGCTTGCGGACCGCACCTGGATCTCGACGCGGCAGGCATTGAACTGGGCAAGCAGGACCGTGATCAGTTACTTGTCCGCCTCGAGTGTTCCTGGCGAGAGCACTGGCTCGGCATCGCTCATCGAACCTCCTCATTCTCGACGTTTATTGTCGGTTCCGACGGCAGGCTGACCGGTTAGTCTGCCGGCACAGCCTGAGAATGATTACTTTGACACCAAGGCGGACACCGCCCACTATCGAGAGGGCAAAGCATCGCCTACAACAACAGTAGAACATCACTCAGGGAGACAGCCATGGATACAAAACCGCAACGCAACGTACACGTCGTCCCCCACGGCGACGGGTGGGACATCATCCATGAGGGGGCCAAGGGTGAAAGAGCACACTTCCTGACTCAGGAGGAGGCGGTGGAAGCCGCCACGGCGATTGCACAGCGCGAGAAGGTGGAGTTGCTGGTGCATGGGCAGGATGGTCAGATCCGCTCGCGCAATAGCTACGGGCATGACCCTCGCAGTGTGAGAGGCTGATCATGGCCAGTGACGGCCCGCCACTGGCTCGCGGCGCCGTCTCAGCACTGACACCCACTGAATTACGCAGTGTGCAGCATGCGGTACAAAACCTCATCCTTTCGGATTCGATGCCCACACACTTGCTCAATCATGCGGTCCGAGCGCTGCCTTGTGGCCGAAGGATTCGACGCGCTTTGTTTGCGCTCCGGTTAGCGCATAGCTAACATGAAAATGCACACTGTAGCGTCACCAGGCAAGCGGCCCGGGTTCTCGCGCTGCCTGCCAAACCCCGTGGAGGTGCCGACCCATGATCAACATTCAATTCATCGAACGCGATGGCCGCCCCGAGTTCGCGGTGGTGCCCATTGAAGTGTGGGAGCGCATCAAACGTCGGGTCGGGGAGCTCGACGACGCAGCGCTGCACGGGCAGGCCAAGACTCGAGATGACGGTTTTCGGATCCCCGCCGCCATACTGGATGCCGAACTCTCCGGCGATAACCCGGTGAAGGCCTGGCGCGAATACCGCCGCATGACCCAGGATGCGCTGGCGACCGCGGCGGGCCTCAGCAAGCCCTATCTCAGCCAGATCGAGAACCGCAAACGTGATGGCAGCATCGAGGTATTCCAGAGCCTCGCGGCAGCGCTTGCGTGCCGATCGACGTACTGGTTGAGCAGCCAGGAAAATAATCCGCATTCAACCTGAAGACCTGGCCATCGGACGCAAGTACCGGAGCCAGGTCGGTCTCTCCCCAGGTTCCCTGGAATGATCATCGGCTTCGAGCCAACACCGATCTCCCTGTCCGCGAACAGGATGACGAGCAAGCCAATCAGCAGGCCGCCCCTTGCGCGTGCCCGACGCGCCAGCGGTGGCCGGCCATGACGCCTGGCAGGCGTTGGGGCTGCCCGGGGTCTTTGGCATTGCGCATCCCTTCATCAGAAGGGTACTGAAATTGATGCGACGCACCACAATCAATAGCGGCGGCAGATGACCGCCGTTGTAGTTACTCACGGGTGTAGGTGACTCACCCTGCCGCCTACACCCCTTTTTCTCCCCACGGGATACAGCATGAGAATCACCCCTATTCTTGCTCTGATGTTGGTGCCGGGCGCGGTTCATGCCCAACTCTCGGCATACAAATCCTCCGGATCTGCGGGCTATGGTGGCTATGCCGCCGCCTCTGGGCAGCACGGCGCTGCCTATGGCTCGGCACAAGGTCAGGGCAATTCGCTCGCCGGAGTGAACGGCGTCATTACGCAGCGCTATAGCAATGCGTCTTCAGGGCATCAGCGAGACGATATGGCCGCTGCGCAGGCCTTGGGGACTTCGCAGGACTACGGGGGTGGAAAAAGTAAAACGTCTTTGAATCCGTCGACACCCTATTCTCAGCCGGGCAAATGACCTGGAGCGACGCAGTCGCGATGAGCATCAACCTCGCGACTACAGCGCGCCTTATCGGCAGGCTGATACCGAATCACCGCCGTGGGACACGCGTTGCATCGCCGAAGTACTATCCCCGACATACAGCACATTGAACTCCCGACGTCCTCGCTAATGCGGCACTAGTCGCGTTGCCCGCCCTGCCATCGAACAAATGCAAACAATTGTGCCGTCCGCCTCGCGGCCTTTTTCTGCGAGCTACACTGCTTTTGCCGCCTGCAAGCCTTCTTAACGTACTTGGTCGTCGTGATTGGGACCGATTCGACGCAGGCGGCACCCTCAAGCCTCACACCGCGCTTCGGTACGTACCCTGGCAAAGCCAGCGCCTGTCGTCACCCAAATAGCGGCAGATTTCCGTCCACCCACCGGGCGCCTCTGCCCCACGCACACCAGGAGGTGCCCCCGCATTGCGTGCCGGCCCGCTGATGCCGCAGTGCCGCCCCCCGCCCCCCGCCTTGCGCCGCACACCCCATTCCCAGCCGGAAGAAAGGCAGCGTTACAGTTCGTTACCCCGGTATTGATTCCTAGCTATTTCTAAGTCAATCGCCAACTTAGACTATTAATAACAATAGAAACATAGGAGTCCAGCATGTGCAATCTCACTGCGATCATGCTCCTGAGCGCGACCACCCTTCTCACCTCTGGAGCCGCGCACGCGCGGGTTGATGTGGGCATCGGCATCGGCATACCCGGCCCCGTGTACGTGGCGCCCCAGCCTCCTGTCTACTACGAATCGCCGCCGGTCTACTACGAGCCTGCGCCGGTGTACGTGCAGCCGCGGCCGGTTATTGTTGCGCCTGGCTACTACGATGATTGGAGAGCACGCGCCTGGCAGCAGCAACAGTGGCGAGAAAGGCGCTGGCGCGAGCACGAGTGGCGCATGCATCATCGGAACGGACCGCGTTGGTCTGACGATGAAGATGACTGAGCTGGATCCCAGGCAAAACGCGCAGCTCTCAGCCTGACCTAATGCCGCGCCAGCCGGAGACTGCAAAGGCGCAGCGCACAAGATACCGAAGTTCACTCCGAGTCGACACCGGCGCGTCGCGTTCTACCCAATCGGGGGATGCGCACCTGGCCAGTCACTGTCACAGTCATGCCCAAGGTGCACTGCGAAGTCGCCCGCTATCACTTAAAGCCCCTGCTCTCCCCAGCCGGGGCTTTTTCTTTTGGATTGCAAGTAAAAGGAGGCCGGCATCGCGCAAACTCCACGGTGCCGGCGAGGCGGTTCAGACGGTAGCGGTACCGACACGCGCCTCGCGATTTTTACACCGTTTTTACGCCCTACCCGTCACCATCCCATCCCTGAATGCAGTCCCTCTGCATTTCCCGTTCGCACCTTGTGCCGCCGCCCCTGCCAGGGGCGGCTTTTTCTATCGGCATGCTGCCAGTGCCGCCCGGTAGCCTGATCTCATAACCAGCACGCAAAGCCAACGCAACCAGCGGGCGCGGAAGAACGCGAAGCCGCTAGCGGGCTTGGGCACCTTTGCCAGCGGCCCGTCCGATCTCTCGCAGCAGGCAAAGTTGTCCGTGCGCGACCTGTGCCAGGAAGGCGGGCGCGCGCACCGAGCAGCGCCACCCGCCCGATGTAGTCGTGCGTCCAAGCCTGCAGCCCGAACTTCTGCACGACGGCCGCACCGCCGGCCACACTGGAAACGACGGTAGAGATCACCCTTCCACCCACTGTCTTGGGCTTCGTGGAGTCATCATCACTGGGGTAGCGGTCCCCTCCAATGGGGGAATCAAATTGGAAGCGTCAAACATATACTTTGCTGCGACTGCACATTCGCGTTCGCCCAGACGATCTCCCCCCGGCACAACCTTCATCGGACAAACAAGTTTTGACGTCATCATGCTGATCAACCTGCTTGGCTTTCTCTTGTTCGAGGCGCTCTGGTTCTTCCCATTCAAGCGCGTGTTCAGAGCCGCGCATTTCCATCCGGCTTACGCCATCATCGCTCTGATCCCCATAGCTGGGCCACTTGCATGCATCTGGCTACTAGCGATGCGGCCATGGCCTCTGAAGGACAGATTGATTCGCCTTCCCTGACGTCAGCAAAGTCACCCACGCGAGGGCGGACAGCAAGAGCCGCCCGGGGGCGGCTTGTGGACTGCACTGCTCCGGCTACTCGCTGTTTACCTCTTGAACCGCTACTGGCTGTGCTGCAACCACAGCCGAACGGCTGGCGCCGGTCGGCGCTGGGGCGCCACAGACTAAGCGTTCGAAGTGCCGGCGTGGTGACCAACATTGCCCCACGACGGCCGCGCCCGCTGGCGACTCCGGAAAACGACGGTAGAGATCAGCCCCACCGCCCACTCTCGTAGGCTTTGTGGAGTCATCATCACTGCGAAGGCGGCCAGGCCGGATGCGTCGGCGGCAATCGCCGCTGGGCCGCCGAAGGCTTTGAAGGCAGCGGCTCCCGCCGCGCCGGCTGCGGCACCGCCGCCGATGGGTTCGGACATTTTTGACCCCGGAAATGAAGAAATCCGCACACGGCGGGCTTTGGCTTAGTTTAGGAACATCCGGTCATCAGACTCTTACAAATTAAATCTATTGCATATCAGATATTAATTTGATTTAATTCGCGCCGCGCAGCATCTGCTGTGCCCCATTTGCGCTTCTGCTTCTGCGCAAGACCGGCAGGATTTCCCGTCTCAGCCGGTCTTTTTTATGCCTCCACCCAATAGGGCGTGCCCGGCCCCGGCGTGATCACCATCCCAGCCGCCGTGACAGTTGTTGACAGTCCCACGCCCCGCACCCTGTTAGCCTTGATCATCGCATCGCGGCCCTCCGCTGGGCACGATGCGGCTTCCTGTCCCCGCCCGGCATTCCGTGCCTGGCGGGGCTTTTTGCTCTGGTGGGTGCGCGCGGGGCGGACTGGCGGTAGCTATGCCATCTCCGGGACTGGGATCGCAGCTGAGTCATGCTGTGCAAACGGTTCGGGCGTGGAACTACGTCCGGTTACCTGTCGTCGTTGACGTCAGCAAACTGTCATAAAGCGGGCCTAAGGTAAGAGTTCGCCCCCTCTGCATTTCCAATGCAGCAGGGATTTCTTGAACCACTTACCGGAGGCACACATGGCTGTCAGGCTCAGGTGCTGGTCCGAAGACGGCGAGGAAGTGATCGACGTTCCGCAGTCTCAACTAATCACGACGTTTGCACCACATACGACATTGCCACCACCGAAACAGGCGGTAGACCTCAAAGAAGAATCCATCAAGTGGACGATGCCAGACGACCCAGATCGCTTTGGCGATTTCGCGTAGCAGGTACGCCTAGCCCAAAGCAAAAAGCCCGCGAGGCGCGAACCTGGCGGGCTTCGAAAAAGCAAAAGCCCGCTGGCCGCCCTTCTTCGCCCTCTCCCCTTCGATCCGCAGCTTCAGCTTCGCGTTCTGGTCGCTGACCGTGTTGCAGTGCGCGCCGCACCGCTCGGCGATATCGGCCAGATTGACCTTCACCCCGAAGATCTTTTCGAGGATGGAGTGGCCGCACGCGGTAGTGCGAGAACGTGCCGGACATCTGCTGCATGGCGCGCTCGGTCAGCCAGACGATGGCGTCAGCTCATTCGGCGTTGAGCTTCTCGAGCGCATTTCGGTCTCGCGCTTCTCCGCCCAGGCCTGCGTCTCTGCTTTCGTGTCGAACATGTGGGAATCGCGTATGCCCTTCACCTTCACCTGCGAGCGCCAGCCTGATGCGGACTTCGTAAAGGGTGCCATTTCGTGGGGCCGAACGTGAGGCCACTATGGGGCCGGAGCGCCGATTACAAGTGAAATGGGATGGTGCAGAGTGCAGCGAGGTGATTGCTGCAATTCGCCTTTCAAGCCTTGTACGGCCTAGCAGAAGCGCCAACTCTGCCTGGTACCGGCTATTGGTGAGATTCCATCCTATGGACATCCAAAACTTGCGCTGCTGCCGCGGGGCCATGACATCGTCCATCGCACCATCCGTTTTCTAGGCATTTTTCAGGAAATGCGTCCATGCCTCTGTCGGATGGCTGGCCGTCGCTTACCGGCCACAGAGCGTCGTCGGTCCACACGATCACTCGGTCGTTTGGACGTCGGCTCTTGCCAAGTTTGCCGACGATGGCCAGCGATGCAACTCGCCACGGCGGTCGGCGCTACGCGCTGTGGGTGCAAATGGCAGTGAGGTAGTTGTGTTGGATGCCGGGAACACCGGGCTGATGAAGGACTGCTTCGATCGCTGCTATTACGCAGCACTTGAGCGTGTGAACAGCCATCCGTATGCGGCGATGATCTGTGTCGGCAGCCACGCGCAGAATCCGCTGCGTCAGGTCGAGCGCATGCCACCGGTTGGCGCTGCCTCAAAAGCGCCGAACACGGTGAGCATGAGCGGCATTCTTGATGTTGAATCTGTGAGATTTGATCAAGAACGATGAGGGAAGTGGGAGAGCTTCCCTCAGGGATCGTGCATGCACGCCCCTGAGAGAAGATGTCGCCTTTATTGTGTCCAGCAATGAAGGAGACCTCGTCAGTGTGCCATGCCCTGCTACAAACGCCAGCGTTCTTTAGCCTGTTGCGTCGGATCGACGAAGACCTCATGCAATCCGCCCAGGGCAATGGCTGCTGCCATTGTGGGCAGCCGCTTCACCGCGCCGACTATCCCCGTAAGCCGCGGGGGTGTCCGCAGGCGGCGCGCCAGGACTGCAACACGCGCCTGAGCCTATGCTGCGCCGGTTGCCGCAGACGCACGACACCGGACTCGGTGCGGTTCCTGGGCCGGCGTGTCTACCTGGCAATCATCACTATGCTGCGCTCGAGCCGCGTCCACGGTTCCAGCATGGAGGGCTTGGCGGATGTCAGTTGGGTCACGCTCAAGCGCTGGCGCGTCTGGTGGGCCGATACCTTCCCGGCCACGCCCGCCGGTCGCTGGCTGGGCGGCCGCTTGCCGCCCGCGTCGCAATCCGTTGCCTATCCCGAGCGGCTGCTGCAATCGGTCCAGGCTGACACCGACACAGATCGCTTCACCGCGGCGCTGCGCCTCTTGCTGCCGCCGGTCTAATCGCGCTGGCTGAGGGGCACCCCAGGTCGGTGGGCAATCCGCAGAACTTGTCGATGGCGAGTCACTTGGCCAGCCCGTAGCCTCCTTCCCATCATCCACACCCCGTTGGGAGGGTCATGTCACTATCCATCGATCATCGCAACCGATGGGCGCGCCTGCGCTTCTCGGTCATCGGGCCATTGTTGGCGTCACCGCCGGACAAGGGCGACCTCCAACAAGCTCTGCAGGCACTTGCCGCCAAGGTCTGGCGCCACCCGATCACCGGCGCCGACGTTCGCTTCGGCACGTCCACTATTGAGCGATGGTTTTCAGCGGAGCAAATTATTCGGCGGAGTGGATGCAACGCCTCAGCCGCAGGTTGCCGGTAATCAACGATATAGCATCGCCAAGCGGAGGTCTCGACTGCGCATAATATTTGATGTTCTTCTCATGGTGTCGATCCCCGACACCACGAAGGAGAACCACCATGCTAGCGACCTACTTCCCCCAGCCGGCCCGGTTGGCGCTGATCCAGCGAACTCCGGCCGCTCCCTATTTGGACGGCTTCATCGCAGACATGGCCCAAGCGGGCTATCAAGCGCCCACGATCCAATGCCATCTGCGGATAGCGGCTCATGTGAGCCACTGGCTACAGCATGGTGGACGACCGCTGACTGATCTCGATGCGAGTGCGATCGAACAGTTCGAGCAACATCTACCGGCCTGTCAATGCGCTGGATTTAGGCGCTCCCGCACCAACGGACATCATGCCGCGGGGGCAAGGCTGTTCTTGCAGCATCTTCAGAAGGCAGGGATCATTGCTACACCCGAGCCGCAGGCAATGTGCTTGCCTCCCTTGTTCGTGGGGTTTTGTCACTGGATGCAGCAGCATCGCGGAGCAAAGGACGCGACGCTCCGTGCGTATGGACGGATCATTCTGGATGCTTTGCGCACGCTCGGGGACGATCCGCAGCAATTCGACGCGGCCAAGCTGCGTGCTTTCGTTCTAGACCGAGCCCCTCGACAGGGCAGAAGCAAAGCCAAGCTGGTGGTGACGACGCTGCGGACCTTTGTCCGCTATCTCATTGCGCAAGGGCTTTGTCCGGTCGGTTTGGACGCAGCTATTCCTGTCATTGCGGGGTGGCGTCTCGGCGCGCTTCCCCGGTACTTACCCGCCGCCGATGTCGAGCGGGTGTTAGCTGCATGCAATCCGGCCACGGAGATCGGGGCCCGGGACCGCGCAGTTCTTCTACTTCTGTCACGGTTGGGTCTGCGAGCAGGGGATGTGTGCAATTTGCGCCTGCAGGATATCGATTGGGCGCAGGCTACCGTTCAGGTCATGGGCAAATCGCGTCGCACGGTTCAATTACCACTACCGCAGGAAGTAGGCGATGCCCTGCTTCATTATCTGGCCACGGCACATTACCCCGGTCGATCGGATTACGTGTTTCTGCGGATGCCGCCACCGGTGAATTGCGCTCTGAAGTCCTCCGGCATTTCCTGTATCGTCAAACGCGCGATTGAACGCGCGGGCGTGCATGCGCCTGCCCGTGGGGCACACGTATTGAGGAACTCCGCGGCTACATCGCTACTGGCGGACGGTGCCTCGCTGCAGAGCATTGGCGTACTGCTGCGCCATCGGTCGTTGGATACCACTACTTTGTATGCGAAGGTTGACTTCAAAGTCCTGCGCCAGCTAGCTCGGCCATGGCCGGAGGTCTCGCCATGCTAACGCTAGTCATCGACGACTATCTGGCCCTTCGGCGCGCAGCAGGGTTCCAACTGCGGGTTCAGGAAGTTCATCTGCGCAACTTCGCTCGCTTTGCCGCTGAACGTGGGGAGACTCACGTGCGCGCTCAAAGTGCGCTCGACTGGGCTGCCTTGGCGCCGTCCGCTAGCCAACGCGGTCACCGTCTTGACGTGGTTCGTATTTTCGCGCGCTACGCCAGCGTGGAGGATGCACAACACGAAGTTCCTCCTACAGGGGTATTTTCCAGTCAGCGCCCCCGTATCGGCCCTTCATCTTTACGGCCGATCAGATTCGTCAATTGCTGGAGTACGCCGCCCAACTGCCACCGGCCGGTTCATTGAGGCCGTGGACCTATTGCACGTTGTTTTCCCTGCTGGCCATCACCGGGATGCGGATTTCCGAGGCGTTGGCGTTGCACTTCGAAGACGTCACTGCGGAGGGTCTACTGATCCGCGCGACCAAGTTCCATAAGAGTCGCGTCATTCCTCTTCATCCGAGCGCGCAGGCGGGGCTCGAGCGTTACCTGCTACGACGCCAACACTTCGGCGGCGCAGACGATCACCTTTTCATTTCGCTGCGCTATAGGCAACTGAGCTACCCCATCGTTGTGGCAACCTTCTTGGAAGCGGTACGCGCGATGGGATTGCATCCCGGTCCAGGTCAACGCGGTCCGCGACTCCACGACCTTCGTCACAGTTGGGCCGTCGCGGCATTGGAAGCCTGCCCGTATGGGCTCGACCGCGTCAGCCAACACGTGCTAGCGGTGTCGACCTACCTGGGCCATGCAAAACTCGCCAGTACCTATATCTACCTGCACACCACTCCGCAACTACTTGCTGATATTGCAGCTCGATGCGAGCACCTTACCGAAGGAGTCGCGCCATGACCACTCTCGCCACGCATGTCAGCGTCTTTTTGCGCGAACGTTTGCCATTGGAATCTCGAGCCAGCGAACGCACCTGCGAAACCTATGCGCTTGGATTGCGATTGCTCTTTGAATACATCGCCCAGGACCTGCATGTGCGACCCTCGGCGCTTCGGCTCGAAGAGATCAATGCGCCACGAGTGCAGGCGTTTCTGGAACACCTGGAAACGCAACGGCACAACGGTCCCGCGACCCGCAACGTACGCCTCGCGGCAATCCACACCTTTATGCGTTTTATTGAGTACCGCGAGCCGTCCGCATTTGAGCAAGTCCAGCGGATTCGAGCAATCCCGATGAAGCGGACCGACACACGGCTGGTCAATTACCTCACCCGCGACGAGATGCAAGCCGTACTTGATGCGCCAGCACCAAGTACGCGCGATGGCGTTCGCGATCGCGCGATGTTGTATGTGGCCTATTCAGCGGGCTTACGTGTCTCTGAGTTAGTCGGTTTGCGTCTGGAGAACTTGTGCTTTAGTCCCCAACTCAATATTCACGTGGTCGGCAAAGGACGCCGCGAACGCGCATTGCCTTTATGGCGAGAGACAGCGACCGCTTTGCGTGCCTGGTTGGCCTTGCGTCCCTCGGGGAGATCGCCGGAGGTCTTTCTCAATGCACGCGGGGCAGCGATGACTCGATCCGGGTTCGAGTACATCCTGGAGAAACATGTTCAGACTGCGGCCCTGCATTGTCCAAGTCTTTTGACGAAGCGCATATCTCCGCATTGTCTTCGACACTCGTGCGCCCTTTTGATCCTGCAATCGACGGGTGACATCCGTAAAGTGGCATTGTGGTTGGGCCATGCCAGTACACAAACAACAGAGATGTATCTGCGGGCGGATACCACGACTCTGCTCGAGGTCATGAATGCCACGCCTCAGCCATCACTTCGCAAGGGGCATTTTCGCCCACCAGATCAACTCATTGCCCTTCTGAACGGCCGAGGGTGAGGGATATTCTTATGCGGAGTGGAGAACGGCTTTTGATTGGTAATTTCCCAACTCGACGCCGTCCCACTCCGCCGAATAATTTGCTCCGCTGAAAACCATTTAGGGGCAGCAGCCCCTAAATGGTTTTACCGGGCTCGCCACGCCCACGATCCCGTCGCCCAGCTCAAGAATCGCCTACGCGATGACCACGGCCACTTCCCCAGCATGATCGCGGCCATCACCGATGTGCTGGTAGCGCAGTACCGCGCCCATCCCGGCTGGACTATGCAGTTGCACCACGACAACCTGGTGGCCGCGCTCAAGGGAACGCCAGTCGCGTTGCCGTCCTACACCACGATCTGCCGGTACCTCAAGGCTCACGGCCTCATCCGCCAGAAGACTCCGCGCTCCGCCACCCCCGGCGCCATCGCTGCGGCCGGCCGGCGCGAACAGCGGGAGGTGCGCAGCTATGAGGTCGATCACGTGGCCGCGCTCTGGCACCTGGACTTCCATCATGGTTCGCGCAAGGTCCTCACGCCCGACGGCCAATGGCACAAGCCGTTGCTGCTGTGTGTCATGGACGATCATTCCCGGCTCGTCTGCCACCTGCAGTGGTTCCTCGACGAAACGACCGCGTCCCTCGTGCACGGCGTCTCGCAGGCCTTCATGAAGCGTGGCCTGCCCAGAGCCATCATGACCGACAACGGTGCCGCCATGCTGGCTGACGAGTTTGCTGAGGGACTCGCTTGTCTGGGCATTCTGCACCAGACTACTTTGCCATATTCGCCATATCAGAATGCGAAGCAGGAGAGCTTCTGGGCTCAGGTCGAGTCCAGACTAATGGCCATGCTCGAGGGCGAAGCCCATCTGACGCTGGAGATGTTGAATCTGGCCGCCCAGGCCTGGGTCGAGCAGGAATACCACCGCAAACCGCATTCCGAACTCGGCGCGGCGCCTCTCGAGCGCTACCTGTCTTGCGCCGACGTGTCGCGGACTTGCCCTGAGTCGCTGGCGTTGCGCCGGGCCTTCCGGATCCAGGAGCACCGCCGTCAGCGCCGCTCCGACGGCACCTTCACCCTCAACGCCGTGCGCTTCGAGGTGCCATCCGCCTATCGGCATCTGGAGCAGGTCTGCCTGCGCTATGCGCGCTGGGATCTATCTCAAGTAGAACTGGTCGATGCGCGCACCGGCAATCCGCTAGTTGCCGTCTTCCCGCTGGATAAGTCTGCCAATGCCGATGGGCTGCGTGGACGGGTGCAGGTCACTGCGGCCGCCGAAGTTCCCCCGACCGGCATCGCGCCGCTGATGCGGCAGTTGCTCGCCGAACACGCCGCCACCGGCTTGCCTCCCGCCTATCTCCCCCGACGCTGCCTGCGAAGCCATGATGCAACCCAATCTGCTGGCCCTTTACGGCCTGAAGTTCAACCCCTTTGCCCAGGACATCCCCGTCGAAGCGGTCTTCGTGAACCCCAGACTCGATCACTTCTGCTGGCGTATCGAGCACGGCTTGGCACGCGAAGGCGGCTTTGCCATGGTGCATGGCGACCCAGGTTCCGGCAAGAGCATCGCCTTGCGCCTGCTCCATCAGCGTCTGACCCGGCTGCCCGATCTGATGGTTGGCTCGATTACCCATCCGCAGAGCAGCCTGTCCGACTTCTACCGAGAGCTTAGCGACATCTTTGCGGTGCCGATCAAGCCGCAGAACCGCTGGGGCGGCTTCAAGGCCCTGCGCGAACGCTGGCTGGCCCATCTGGAGGCCAGCCGCCGTCGCTGCGTGCTGCTGATCGACGAAGCCCAGGAGATGAGCGCGCCGGTCCTGTCGGAGTTACGCCTGCTGGCGTCTGCTCGCTTCGACTCACAGGCGCTGCTGTGTGTGGTGCTCGCCGGCGATGCCCGCCTGCCCGACAAGTTCACCCGCGACGATCTGATCCCCTTGGGCAGCCGGATCCGCGCGCGTCTGGCGATGGAGACCGCCACCGTGGACGAACTGCAGGCCTGCCTCAGCCACCTGCTCGCCAGTGCCGGCAATGCCAGCCTCATGACCGAACCGCTGCGCCAGACCTTGTGCGAACACGCCGCCGGCAACCATCGCATCCTGATGAACCTGGCCGGCGAACTGCTGGCCCAGGCCGCGCAGCGCGAACTGCCGCAGATCGACGAGAAGCTCTATCTCGAAACCTATACCGCAACCCAGACCCGACGCGGCAAACGTTGAGATTCCAATGACAGACCAAGCCTTCCTGCCCTTGCTCGGGCCAATCCTACCCGAGCTGACCGATGCGGACGCCGCAGCGATCCTCGACTATCTCCACGAACTCGTGATGCTCGTCGAATCCCATTACCTCGTGCAAATCCGGCGCCATGCCCAGTCGCAACTCCAACTCGACGAGGAACTCCGCGCCGAAAACGCCGGCGTGAACACGTCCATCGCCAATCCACCCCATCGCGATCAACAGCCGTGATGGCCATCACCGAGCCGCTTCACGCGGCTCGCACCATCCCCATCATTTACCTTGATCGCCTCTCCATCAAATCTCGTGCTTACGCTCACACGGTATCGGGGAACTCAAGCGCGACGAGATGGTGCGCCACAAGTCGGAAGTCGAGCTTGCAGAGCCGTGTAGACCCGTGAGCATCCTCAAGTCAACACGGCTGGCCGATTGGCGAAACACTAGCCGATATGGGTAGCCAACACCCTACGCGCCGTCGACTTGTAGAACGATCTTGCCAATGTTGTCGCCACTTTCCAGATGGGAATGCGCCTCGGCTGCGTCACGCAGTGGAAACACGCGGTTGACCAGCGGTCGCACGCGCCCATCCGCAACCAATGGCCACAGTGTCGCCTCGATCTCGCGAGCGATCTCGGCCTTCTGCTCAAGGGTCCGGTGACGAAGCGTGGTACCGGTGATGTAGGCACGCTTCATCATTACGGTTCCAATGTCCACCGTGAGCTCTCGGCCCATTGGGTGGGCAATGTAGACCATACGACCGTCGCGCGCAATGGCCGCCAGGTTCCTCGCGAAGTAAGGCGCGCCCACCATATCCAGAATGACGTCGACACCCCGACCGTCGGTATGCTCGTAGACCAGTCGCTCATAGTCTTGCTCGCGGTAATTGATCGCGACGTCGGCGCCCAAGGACCGGCACACATTGCACTTCTCGGCACTGCCGGCGGTTGCGAATATCTTAGCGCCCAGGTGCTTGGCCCACTGCAAGGCCAATGATCCCACGCCGCTGGTTCCCCCATGAACGAGCAGGTTTTCACCAGCTTTCAGGCGGCCATGTTCGATCAGTGCGCTCCAAGCGGTGAATGCGGCCTCCGGCAATGCTGCCGCCAGTACCATGTCAATCCCGCCCGGAATCGGCATGCACTGACCTCCCGGAACAGCAACGTACTCCGCATAGCCGCCGCCGATGAGCAGGGCGCAGACTCGATCGCCGACCTTCCAGTGCGTCACGCCGTCACCCAGAGCCGACACGGTGCCAGCCACCTCAAGACCTGGCACGCTCGGTGCGTCGGGAGGCATCGGATAGATCCCGGCGCGCTGCATGACGTCCGGCCTGTTAACGCCGGCCGCCTGCACGCGAATCAGCACCTCACCCGCTGCGGGCTTGGGCTCCGGGCGCTCCTGGACACTGAGGACTTCGGGGCCACCGTGGCGGGGGACATCGACAACAATCATGGTATCTCCTTTGTCATTATTCATTGCGAAGGCCTGCGCTCTGCACCGCCTTGGTGTATGTGGCGTGGTCCTTGCGGATGGTTTCGAGCAGTTGCTCCGGGGTACTTCCTACAACGTCGAAGCCCAGGTCAGTGAGTCTGCGCTTTAGGCCCTGCTCTTTAAGCACCTCATTCAGTTCGGTGCTCAGCCGATTAACAACAGCCGCCGGCGTGCCGACTGGCGCGAACACGCCAACCCAGCCGTCCAGCGCCAGGCCGGGCACCACGCTCTGGGCCGTGGGCACGTTCGGGAACTGCGGTGGTGCCTGCTCGCCTGCTGCTGCGATGACCTTCAGCGTTCCCGCCTGCACATGCTGCTGGACATTCGCCACCACATCGAACATGAAGCTGACCCGCCCACTGATCACGTCGAACAACGCTGCTGTCGAGCCTTTGTACGGGATGTGGTTGATATCGACCCCGGCAGTCGTCGTCAACATCTGCCCTGCCAGATGGGGCGCGGATCCGTTGCCATAAGACGCATAGCTGTACTTGCCTGGATTGGCTTTCGCCTGCGCGATCAACTGTTGCAGCGACTGGATACCGCTACTGGGCGCAGTGACGATGACAAAGCGGGCGATTGCCAATTGGGCCACGGGGCGCAGATCCTTGATCGGATCGAAGCTCAGTTTGTAAAGGCTTGGGTTGATGGCAATGGTGGCCGGGACGCCAATCACCAGGGTATGACCATCGGCCGCAGATCTTGCAACCTCTTGAGTTGCCAAGACCCCGTTGGCTCCCGGTTTGTTCTCGATGATAACGGGTTGCTTCAGGCGCTTGCCAAGCGGCTCGGCCACTGCTCTCGCGATCAGGTCGACTCCCCTCCGGCTGTATAGGGAACGAGAATCCGTATTGGCCTGCTCGGATAGGGCTCTGCCGAGGCTATGCTAGCCCTCAGGAGCCACACTGCTCCGGCCACAGCCGCGGCAAGGTGTCTGCGGGAAAACTGCATACTTGTGTCTCCGTGATGACATGTAGAATAGAAGCGCGAGGCTCCAGCCCCGAGAGCTTGAGATCACAGGTGGTCAAGCAGCCAGTCACACAGCAGGCTCAGCGCCGGCTCCGGCCGATCTAGCTGCACGTGAGCCGCTCCGCCTTCGGTACGCGTGAATACACGCATCGTCTTCTTCGTACTGCCGATCGCATCGAACAGCTTCTGAGCGTCGCTCAGGGGAGTCTGCTTGTCGTCTTCCCCATGCACAATCAAGATGTCGCAACGGATGTCTTGCGCAGCCTCGCGCAGGTGAAACGACTCCAGTGCGCGTAATGCCTCGTCGAAACTGTTCACCCCGAGGATGTGCAGAATGTGATCGCCCGTCGTGCCTAGCGCGGCCTTGACGTCAAGCGAAACGGGCTTCCCAGGTTGCACCTGGAAGCGGCGCAGCCAAACGCTGTGATAGTCGTACACGGCGCCCCAGGCGACGCAGGCCTTGAAGCGTTTCTCGTAAGCAGCGGCGCGCGGCGCGTAGTAGCCGCCCATGCTGGCTGCCACGATACCGATGCGCTCCGAGTCGACATCAGAGCGGCTCACAAGGTAGTCCACTGCCGCTCCTGCCGCCACCTCCGAGTCATGCCGCGCTTTCAGGCCGGACAGCCGGAGAGTTGCACCCTGCCCAGGATGATCGATGGCCAGTGTCGAGATGCCGCGTTGCGACAAGGCCAATGCCACATACACCATCTCTTCCTTCGTGCCGTCCAGACCGTCGGAGAGCAAGACCGCCGGCCGTGGGCCGTCACCGGTTGCCGCCGGAACGAAGTAGCCGTGCAGCACTTTGCCTTCGAACGGAATCTCGATGATCTCGATCTGGGGGGCGAAGCGTACAGCCCCTAGTGCAAACGCTTCCAGGTGCTTCGCGAAGGTCGACTTGGCTCGCGGGTCATTCGGCTTCAAGAACGCTTCTGCCCATTGATAATAGAGCGCCGCGCGCATGTAGTGATCGCGTGCAGTGACCTTGTGCCCTGCGCTGGCAGCTTCGCTGGCGATGCCTTCGAGCTGCCGAGCGAGCTTGAGCCAGGCATGGTGCCAAGCCTCGTTATCGCCGTGTCCGTCCGGGCCGGAGGCCTCACGCAGCGGCTCGCAAGCCCAATGGAGTTCTCCCAAGTGCCCACCGCTGACCAGGGCGCGGTTGACGGCCAAGGACCACATGTAATTGCCGGGAAAGTACTGAAACATGATGACGTCCTCCAAATGTTGGTCAGCCTGAGACGGACACAAAGCGCCCCACGCGCTGGCGGATGGCACCGAACAGGCTTGTCCCCTCGGGAGCAAAAAGCTCGAGATAGACGTCATCGCCGAAACGCAGGCATGGTGTGCGCGCCTGTCCTTGCTCGATCTGTTCATAGGCTCGGAGCTCGGCGATGCAGCCGCATCCGCGACGGCGGTCGAGGTTGGCGATGGCGCCCAGCCCGAGTACCGTGCCGGCCCCCAGATCCCGCGTGCGCGCCGCGTGCGCAATCAGGTCGTCGTAACCGAACATCGCGTCGATGCCTGGGTCCAGCTCGCCGATGCGTTCACCGCGGACTTCGCAGACATAGCGCCCGGATAACAGACGTCCGTCCCACAACGGGCCTGCCTCATCGGGGGTGATGAACACAGGCCCCATCGTGCGCGCCGGCTTGCCCTGCATGAAGCCGAAGCCTCGGCCGATTTCGTCAGGAATCACCCCGCGCAAGGACGTGTCGTTGAGCAACCCCAGCAGCAGGATCGCGCTGCGAGCCGATGCTGAACGGGTTCCTTGGGGAACGTTTCCGGTCACCGCGACAACCTCAGCTTCGAAGTCAATGCCGTAGCCTTCATCCTGCGCATGCAGGATGGGCTCAGTTGGGGCCAGGAAGCGGTCAGAGTTTCCCTGATAGAGAAGCGGCGTGGTCTCGAACCCCGCCGGCATGATGGCGCCTCTGGCCTTCCGGACTGTCGCCATATGTGACGGATAGACGCTGCCATCGAGGAACTGGTATGCGCGCGGCAGCGGCGCAGCGACGGCGGTCGGATCGAAGTGCCATGCATCCGGACAGTCCGACGCATTGAGCCGCTCATATACGCGCTGCAGACCGGGCAAGACCTGAGTCCAGCGGTCCAGAGCAGCTTGCATTGTGGCCGCGATCGTTGGCACCGCGCTGGCTGTGCGCATGTCCCGGCTGACCACGACTAGCTGGCCGTCGGGAGTGCCATTGTTGAGACTAGCAAGTTTCATGGGTGCGTCGATGTCGTTGTGTGGGCGAAGCAACTATAGAGATCGACGACCAATTGGCGCTAACCGTGGGCTCCGGAAACAGATCAAATCGTCCGACCGATTGCGGGGCGCGCAATTCCGGACGATTGGGTAACTCGCCGGACAAAGCCGTTATCGCCCGCGCGCCGAACATTTCTAGACTGCAGTGCACATATCCCGAGTCCAAAGGGGCTTGGACATCGGCTACTCGAGTGCCAGTGGCGAGGCGATGCTGGAACGCATCCAGAGACAAATTGCGCGCTGGGGGCAGGTTGCCGCCAGCACCGGCAACAATGCCAATGGATCCTTCACTAACCATCCCCCCGGAGACCAACGATGCTCTGCAAAAAACTTCATCATGCTGCCTACCGCTGCGTGGACGCACGAGCGACGGTTGATTTCTACACCCAAGTCCTGGGCTTGAAGTTCTCACATGCAATGGGCGAGGACCATGTGCCATCCACTGGCGCTTACAGCCCTCATATCCACATCTTTTTCGAGATGGAGGACGGTAGCTGCATCGCCTTCTTCGAATGCCCCAACGACCCGGGGGACGTCAAAGATCGCACATCGCCAGACTGGATCCAGCACTTCGCGTTCCAGGTTGAGAGCACCGACGTGCTGATGGCGGCAAAAACTCGCTTCGAGACGCTCGGACTCGAGGTGATAGGGCCCACGGATCACGATGGCTTCATCACGTCGATCTACTTCTTTGACCCTTCCGGCCATCGTCTGGAACTCACGACAAACACTTGCGCTCCCGAGCGCCTTAAAGAGTTCGAGGCCGAGGCACCTAACGTGCTCGCCTTGTGGGAGCAGACGCACGACTGGTCCCAGCGCGAAAAGCTGTTTGGCGCGAAGACCGGTTATGCGCGCAATCGTGCATCGAATGAATCTACTCGCTGATCACCCCGCGCTTGAACTCGCCGGGTGGAACGCCCATGTGCTGAGCGAAGAAACGTGCGAAGTGGCTGGGCGCAGCGAAACCCAATTCGTCTGAAACCTCGGCAACGCTCTCCTTCGTTTCGGCGAGCAATCGGGTGGCCACCGCCATGCGAGCCCAATCCATGAATTGCTGCGGCGACGCACCGACGCATGCTTTGAATTGCTCAAAGAAGCGCGAGCGAGAAAGACCCACCTGAGCGGCGATATCGTCCAGGTTGGGGTTCTGCTTTGCCTGGTCCTTGATCAGCACCGCTGCCCGCGAGATTCGAGCGTCCATCGGTCGGTCGCGTCGATGGAAGTTGGTGCGCATGTCGGATGCGGCATAGGTATCAGTGACGGCGATCGCCAGTTCACCCACGAGTCCCTCGTGCATGGCTTCGCCAAACAGCGCACCGGAATTCATTGATGCCGACAGTCGGAAAACGATACTCTGAATATCAGCGGTGAGCGCCACGCAAGGTTCGCCGAATAGCCGAACCAACGGCAGAGGACCCAGTTTCAGCAGTTCGCCCAGCCATGCGGGATGGAGCAGGACCGTGAACACCGTGGTGGGCCCTGCCTCGCTCGCCAGCTTTGCATGGGGCATCCAGGGATTGATGACGATGGCAGACGCATCAGTCAACTGACACGTCTTGCGCCCTACGCGAAATCCGGTGTCCGAGCCGCCGAGCTTGAACACGAAGTTGAATTCGTTGTGTGCATGCTCAACCAGCGCCCTCGGCGTCGTGTGAGTGCCAATGCGACCAAACGCGCCTTGCACAGCCACAGAACGCGCTGTGTCTTTCATCTCTGCCCCTCCTTCGCGCGGACTTGAAGTCCGGACAATCCGGTAAGCCAGCGGACGGCAGGGATAGCGGTGCCAGTGGGTTGCCCCTACCCTGCTCCTCATCCTCTTGCGCGGACAAACCCATGCTGAAGACTACCTTGAATGCCCTCGTGCTCGGCCACGGCCCGATCCGTGTCATTGGTTTGCACGGCTGGTTCGGCAACGCCCAGGCGTGGAAGCCTCTGGCCGACTTGCTCGATAGCAGCCGCTACACGATAGCTTACCTCGACTATCGGGGTTATGGCGCTCGCATCGACGTTCCGGGCGAATGGACGATGTATGAAATCGCCCAGGATGCGCTGCAGCTGGCCAACGAGCTCGGATGGGACCGCTTTCACCTGATGGGCCACTCAATGGGCGGCATGGCGATCCAGCGTGTGATGGTTGAGGCACCGCACCGGGTCGGCCGGCTATTCGCCATCACGCCTGTTCCCGCAAGCGGCATGCCGCTTGACGAAGCGACCTGGTCGCTGTTTTCCGCGGCGGCAGAGGATGAAGCTGCGCGACGCGCGATCATCGACAGCTCCACGGGAGGACGCTTGCCAAAGCATTGGGTGGCGGGGATGGCCATGCGCTCCATGAAGCTGTCCGACAAGAGGGCATTTGCTGCTTACCTGGTTGCCTGGGCAAAAACCAACTTCGTCGAGCGCGTGTCTGAGTCGTCCACTCCCTTGCATATCGTCGTCGGGGAGCACGACCCCGCCTTGACGCTCGAGCGGATGGAAGCCACCACGCTTCGCTGGTTCAAGAACGCATCCATCGAGGTCATGCCGAACGCAGGGCACTATCCGATGGACGAAACGCCAGTGGCGCTCGCCAGTTCGATTGAGCGCTTTCTTTCAATGGAAATATGAACTTCGACTAATGAGGCGTAGTTTCGTGGGTTTTTGTGCGGCTTTCCCGACACGGAAGCCGGGGGCGTGCAGAAGCCTAGAAACCCTTGTGGGGCTTAGGTTTGCGGCCTACTTTGGTGTGGATTTGGATAGTGCGGAAAGAGACTTTGGTGCGAGGGAGGGGCACGCATAGTCATTACAAATCAATCGCTTATGTAGCTTATGGGGGCTACATGGGGGCAAACACCACTCGATCCTCGAATGCCCTTCCAAGACTCGAATAGCCGCCACCCAAGTGTACCGTGGGCGAGAAACGGCGCGTCGCGGAGAAGGCGCGGCGGGTGTTGCCGCTCACACCGTTGCCAGGAGATGAGGATGTGCACTAACTATGCCCCGGTGCAGCGCCAGCTGCTGCGCGACGTCTTTGGCGTCGAGCCGCCGCCCCTGGACTATCCGCCCGAACTCATGGCTGCAGAGCCGGCGCCGCTGATCCTCGGAGAGAGGGGCGTCGCCTGAGCCGACGCCAGTAATCACAAGGCGCCGGCCAGCCTTCGCATGGCCATCCGAGTGCCAAAAACTGGGGACCGCGTAAACCCGCCGAAAGAGTTATGTTTTCCCGGGCCTAAATTTACTAAATTACGTGCGGGTCAACGCGGATCGACCCAATTTCCCTTCAGCACCCGCGTCCACCCGGCAGCGGGTGCCTTTTACTACCGTCGTTTGCCGCAAGCCTTGTTCTCCAGATCCATCAGCCCCCGCACCGCCGTGCGCTCATTGGCACGCCGCCACCGCCGCCTTCAGCCTGACCTCATACCCGGCCCGCAGCGCCAGCTCAACCAGCGCGGCGCGGAAGAACTCGAAGTCGCTGGCCGTATCCGGCACCTTCGCCAGCGGCCAGTCCGGCTCGGGGATCTCCGCCGTCTTGCATGGCACGGCCACCGGCACCCTCACCTCCACCGGCTTCTCGATCACCTGCGGCGCGGCGGCGCAGCCTGCGAGACTACAAAGCGCGGCGCAAATTATTCCAAAAATATTCCACGGATTATTCCCGGCAGCCGTCTCATAGCTTCCCCCGCTCAGTCGTGAAGGTCTTCCGCAGCCCGTGCAGCGATGCGCACTGGTCCGAGCCCGGCACCTGCGCCTGGATCTTGCCGGCCAGCAGCGTGTACTTGGACTGGGCGGCCTGCGCTTCGGCGTCGGCCTTTGCCGCGGCATAGGCCCGGATCTTGGCCTGCGCCTGCAGGTCGGCCACCGCATCGTTCTGGGTCTTCAGTGATCCGGCCAGCGCCTGGTTGTCGCCCTTGGCCTTGACCAGGTCGCTCCGCACTTGCGCCAGATCCGCGCGCGCCGTATCCCGCTCGCCGCGATAGACCCAGACCGAACCGCCGGCCAGCGCCAGCACCACCAGCACCGCGGCGAAGAAGATCCGTTCGGGCGTGGCGAAGACGGCTTTGATGGCCGCCCCGATAGCGTCAAGAATCAGCATGGTGGATCACCTCCGTGGGCGTGAATTGGTAGCCTTCCCGGGCGTACTTCTGGGCGATCCAGAGCGGGAACGGCATGTCGTGAATGCCCTCGTCCTTGCCGGTATGGTGGGCCTTGCAGAGCAGCAGGCCGTTGACCGTCATGTCGTCCACGAAGGTGTACGGGTCGGCCGCGTCGAAGTGGTCCCAGTCAAACGCGGCGGCGTGCGGGCCCAGAGCGCCGTCACGCGCGAAGGCGGCCACGCTGGCCCAGTCGATCATGTTGGCCAGCGAGCGCTCGATGGGATGGTGGTGTGCCTCGAGCGGGTGGCCGCTCTCTTCCGCCGTCTCGCCGCAGATGAAGCAGCGCCCGCCCTCGCGCTCGATCAGCGCCTTCTTGGAGTGCAGGAACAGGGGCGTGGTGGTGCGCGCCTCGTGCCCGGGCAGCAGCACGTCGACGGACAGCGTCTCTTTCTCTTCGTGGGTCTGGGTCACAGTCATTGCGCCGGCCTCCAGCTGACGGAGCCTTCCGGCGTAAATTCGAAAGCGATACCCAGATGCTTCTCAATGGTCGCCCGGTCCTCCGGGGTGGCATCCTGCAGATGCACCATGTAGAACTTCCCGTAGGTCGTCGGCGCTGCGGGCTTGCCGGCCTCGTGCCAGGAGAACGTCGGCTCCCCAGTGCTCTGGCTGAACTGGCCGGTCGGCACACGCACCCATTTGCCCGCGTCGATTTCCGCCTGCGGGGATGGCTGCAGCTGCAACGCGATTCGAGCATCCCCGCATGGGGATTGGGGATGCTCTCGAAGTACGCCTTGTGCGGCCAACCATATTTCCGGTCTGCAAAGTGCCCGGTCGCGCCGGCGCGGATGGCGGTGGCCACGTCGGCCGGGTGCATCGATCCGCAGTAGCCGCAGGCGCGAAGGCGCCCGGTCGTCTTGCCGACCTCGATGTTGGGAGCCGCGGCATCACGCCAGGGAACCAGGCGATCCGGGTAGCTCTGAATGCCGAAGTGATTCATGTCGTGCAGGTGCGCGACGCTCTTTTCCTGTTCCATTGCAGTGCTCCAGAAAAGCAAAGCCCCGCGCGCGGCGGGGCTGATGGTGATGTGAATGGTGGTCAGGCGAGCAAGACGGCCTTGGCCTTCGCCCAGAACGCCCGCCGCTCGGCAATGCCATTGATCCCGCCGTTGATGGCCCGCGTCAGGCCGACGAAGTCGCCAGCATCAGCAAAGCGGTTCAGGTTGTGGGTGTGCCAGTACCAGCCGGCAGACGCCGCCGCGTGCACGGCCTGCTCGAGCAGCTCGGGATGCGTCAGCAGGTCCAGGTGCAGGCCGAAGCCGCACAGCAGATAGTTCTTCCGCCCGGTGACCTGGATCAGGCCGCGCCCCATGAACCGCTTGCCGTCGCCCGGCTCGGTGTTGCCCAGATCCGCCATGCCCTCGTACCGGCGCTGGGCCGGCGTTGGGCCCCAGATTTCTCGAAGCAGCCGCAACTGCCCGGACTCGTGCGCAACCTGCGCCAGGAAGGCAGCCGCGCGCGTAGGCGTGTTGACCTCGAACTGCAGCATCGCGGCCGCCAGCGGCGCGGCGAACGCATCGGCGCGCGCGCCGGCCAGCGGCATGATGGCGCGCAGCTGCGCGGCAGTGACCAGCGCATCAGCCATGATTGCCCCCGTCACCGCGTCGCGCACTTCCCCCGCCACCTCGGCCAGGTCCTTGTCGCGGCGCTTCTCGATGAAGTTGAAGGTCCATCGGACGATGGCCCAGGCCGGCAACCCGCAAGCGAATGCCAACCCAAGCAGCGCAACCAGCCCGATGTACTCGTTCGCCCAAGACAGCAGGCCAAACTTCATGATTACGGCTGCCCCACCGCAGATCGAGCCGACGATAGTGCTAGTTGCACCGACTGCCCACTCTTTTGGGCTGCGCGGCCACGTCATGCACATGACGACGAGCGCGGCCAGCCCAGCGCCGATGGCGCCCGCGCCGGCCAAGCCGCCGATGAGTTTCCAGCCTGCTACGCTTACTGTGGTGCCGGTGATCGGCTCGGACATGTGGTTCCCCGGAAATAAAAAGGCCGCAGTGGGCGGGCACAAGAAAAAGCCGCCCGTAGGCGGCGTAGCTGCAATTTCAGGATTGAACAGGACGGAAGGATGATCTAATTGCCGCTTTGAGGCCACTTGGAGCGCACTATGTGGAAAGCCGGAGAGCACGAGGCGGTAGATGGGGAGTGTGAGCGTCTTTTCGCGCTGGCCGCATGGCTGGATGACCAGGGCGGGTCTCACGTTCCATCGGACCCTCAATCAGTCTTAGCTGCAGCCTGCCTCGACCAGACTCTCGAGCACCAAAAAGCCGTACTGCTTCTCACGAGAGCGTGTCTGCATGGGGCGGCCCATGCCCTCGGTCGCGGTATCTACGAATCCTTCGTTCGTGGCATGTGGCTCTATCGATGCGCCAGTGTCGTTCAGGTTGCCGCATTTGAGGCGCAGGATCAAAAGACACTGCCGCATCTGAAAGACAGCAGCAAGTTTGTCGCAGATATTGGCGCCGCCCTCGAGGGAAACGCCGTCCCCTCCAAATTCAGGGTTGACTACTGGCGCATCCTCTGTGACTTCGCACACACCGGGCCGATGCAAGCCAAGAGGCGGCTGGGATTCGAGGGGAGTCCCGCGGCTATGTTGCAGAAGAGGTGATCTTCGTATTACGAAAAGCAGGGTTTTTGGGCTCCTCGCGATGCTTGAGATGGCATCGATTGCCGGTGACGAAAATCTTCGCCGTCGCGTCTCCGCCAGAGCCTCGGACTACATGTCCGAATGCAAAACGATACAAGGAAACCTGACCCACCCCTAGATCCACGGATTCTTCTCGAATGTCGAACCGGCGAGAGTCCGCTGATTGCTGGTGAAACAAAAACGAGTAGCATCGCTCGGGCCGTCACGGTGGGTATCGGAGTGCGCCCTATGAGCGCCCTAGAACCGCGCGCACAAAGAAAAACCGGCTCCACGCCTGGGTAGCGGGAGCCGGCTCAACAGATTGATGATCTGATTACGCGCCGCTGATTGGTTCGGACATTTGTGACCCCGGATGTAGTGCCCGCTTGGGGCGGGATTGTGGTTGGCTACGGAATGGAGCGCAGATAACCGGCTAATGAGGGTGCCATGATTGTGTCAATCGCGCCTTCAGTGGGGTGGGTACCGTCCCCACCATAATTGTTTGCGGGTACCCACCTTTCGGGCATCGCGCCATCACCCAGCCCGGGAAACGTCAATGCAGAGCATCCCGGATTAGCAGCGGCCAATGTCTGCAGGTAGCTATTAAATGCAACCCTGTACCCGTCTTGCTGCGCATTATTGGAATTAAATGGGAGCAGCGGGATAAAGCAAAGATAGTTAATGCCTTTGCTATTACAGAATTCAATTATTTCAAGCGCCCTTGCCCTGTGACTCTCAAATGATCTATCCAAATTCGAGTACACATCGTTAACGCTTGCCGGACCGATAACTAGAACGTTTGGAACAACCCCGGCACTAATAAGCTCTTGCGTTCTCGCCCAATATTCATTGGAATTCTTTCCTGAACAACCGCAGTTTAGGTAATTGATAGGGCGCGACTGAGTGGACACGTCTGCGCAGCCGCGATACCCCCACGATGTAAAGCCGGCGGCGACCAGGGCGTCATTTTGCTCCGTCGAATCACCGCTAACCATAACGGAGAGCGCAGCGGCTCTGTAGCGGAAAACGGGGAAGACTTCGAAGCTATTTCCAGTCAATGACCCCACTGCTGCTGGATTAGAAACGCCTGTAGTGGAGCCGGTAAACTGCGTGAAGCGGCCGCGATTCGCAGAACTTGGGGTGCGGTTGTTTGTGAGGCCGGGGCCGCCAAGGAACGCAAAGTTGCCGTCGACCGACCCATCGTGCTGCGTGCGGACCATAATCAATGGGCGAGTGCCGCCGTCCGCACGTGGGATAGAGGACAGGGGGATCCAGTCCGACACGGCGTATTGGCTAGCACTCGCTGCCGACGGAATGTTGACAGACGACGCCCCTCCCCATGTAACGGGCCGCCACCCGGCGATGCTGCCAGCAGGGGCAAGTTGCGGGTAGGGAATGCCGCCAATGACGACCTGTGCCGTATTGTTCGTCGTATCGGTAGCAGCGGTTTCCGTCACGCCGACCAATGCGGTACAGTTATTTATCGCATTGCCAGCGCGATTCACCCAAACGATCCGAACTACGTCAAACGGGGCCTCAGCCTCCAACTTCAAGCCGTACGAACCGACCAGCGCAGACAGCCCAGTCGTTTGGTTATACGTAGCATTGTTAATGCAAGACCCAAAGTATTTACTTGCTCCCGAGAGCGAGCGTGCGCCAAACGAATATGCTTTTACTTTGGCGTTAAGCACGGAAAGGGGTACCCCAGACATCGGCATAATCAAGCCTCCCGAGCGGTGAAAGTTTGCCCCGTCGTCGCGCCAATGATGCTGATGGCGGACGGCGAGCAGTAGGACGCGGGCGATTCGTAGAGCGCGCCTGCGGGGAGTTGCAGGGAGGGTTGGCCGATGACTGCTGTGCCGCCGATCTCATTCAACCAAAGATCGCCTGACGAGTTGTTCTGGATCGACCACCCGCGCCGGTTGGCATTCGCAGCCATGAGCGCCTGCGCAGTGCCGCCAGTCGTGATCGACCCACTACGATCCGTCGGCGTGATGCTGGCCGGAACCGGGGTCGTCTGAAGGTCTGCAGCGGCGCCGTTCTTCACCCCAACGTGCCCAGCACCCGCCGTCCCATTCGCCACGCAGGTGAACGACCCAGACGTGATCGCCGTCAGCCGCGCACGGACTTTCGCCGCACCGCCGACCGTGACGTTGTAGCTGCCGGCGGCGTTGGCCGTGGTCGAGCCAGCGGACCCAGGTACCTTCGGGTAGGCCTTCATGGCGTACCAGGTGGTTCCGTCCGAGGTGCCCTCGAAGGCGACCGTGGCGCCTACGGGCGTGCCGGCCAGCGCGAAATCGACGCTGCCGAGGCTGTCGGTGGCGAGCTGGACGGCGTCGTTGACACTCTGGAGCGTCCCCGAGGCGGACTGATTCGGCGCGCCGGCCGGGAAGAATACTGTGGTCGTCATGTCTTAGAAGCTCCGCACAAAGGCGCCCCAGTAGCCGAGGCCACTGGCATCGATGAAATACATGGCCGGCGCGCCGTTCTTGGTCTCGTCAGCGGTGACCATGACCAGGCGCGGCAGGGTGAGTTGGCCGGCTGCCAGCGCGGCCGAGAGCGCGGCGAAGGTGGGGAAGTACGGGTGTGCCGCAACGGCGCCCCGGGGGACCTTCTTCTCGGCGCCGGATTGCGCGGCATAGAGGATGTCGGCGTCCGAGAGCGGCCCCGCGTCTTGAAAATCCTTCAGTTGTTTCCCAGCCATGTCTGGTACCCATTAAAAAAGCCACCCGAAGGCGGCTTGATGCGTTGGTGTGGTTTTCTTACTGCGGAGGCAGCGTCTTGGTCGGGTCGTGTGCGTCGTAGACAGCGAGCACGCCGGCCTGTACGTCCTGAGGTGTATCGTCGAAGAACTCGATGTGGCCATTCGGCGACCAGCTGAAATGCTCGCCAACTAGACCGCCATGCGTGACGAGCTCAACGAAGAACGTGGGTCCGATTGCCTTCATGGTTATCCCCTGACTTGGACGAGGTTGTTAGCGCCGCCGAGCAGCGTCGCGCTGGAGCCGCTCGAGGTTGCCCCGAAAAGTGTGGATAGGTGATAGCCCTCGGTCAGGCCATTGACGAGCGTGCCGCTAGTGAATGGCAGGCGGCTGAAGGTCGTGCCGGAGACACTCATTTCTTGCAGGTTGCCGTAAGCCGCGCCATCCATGCACTGAAGGGCCTGGACAGCGCCGCCTGATGTATTGCAGGACATCCGCCCATTCGTCTGCGTCAGGCCGCCATCGTTATCGGCCCAGACGATGAACTCAACACGCAACGCCGACGTGAGTTCACCGGAGCTGTTGTTGGTGAAGTTCACGTCCGTGAGCAGCGTCGCGATGCCGCGCAGCAACTGGCGATTGAACCAGTTCAGGCAGAAGACCTGCAGCGCTGAGTTCGCAAACTGCGATGCGCTCGTCGTCCGGATCATGCCCACCAGCGTGCGCGTTGCATCGCCGGTCTTCTGCTCGATGCCGGTCGTGCCGGTGGTGTGCCCCGTCGCCGATAGCTCCAGCGCGATCGAGCCCGCGTTCATGTACGCGTAGACGTAATACAGGGTCGATGCCGCCAAACTGGCATTGGTGATCGTCACGCCAGCGCCCGGAATCTGCTGCGGCACGCCGTTGATGATCAGATTGTTGCCATTGAAAGGCGAAAGCTTAAGGTGCGTTGCATCAGTAACGGACAACCGGCATTGCCCGTGGCCAACTTGGCCGAGTTGTACAGCATGCTGCGGCTGTGTCGCCGGCGCAACCTGAAGCGCACCGCCGGTGCACTCCAGCAGGATCCATGCACCGTTGCCGGAGTTAATCGCAGCATTGACCACGTAGATCATGTTTGCGATGCCGCCTGCAGGAAGCTCCTCCCTGCAGTGGCGAGAGGTTCAGGCCGTAGATCGGCTTTGCTGCGAGACCATCGGGAGCATAGGTCGAGGCGCCCGTATTGGCGTTCGCGATCTGGACCGACTGGCGCACGCCATGCACCAGCGTACCGGAGACACCGGAGACAAGCGGCGTCGAATTGGCTGCGGCATAAGCGTTGACTGCGCCGGTGTCCGCGAGAATGACTGACTGCCTGCCAATTGCCTTGATCGCCAACAAGAGTTGATTGAACGCCGCCTTGTTGAGTGTGAGCCCCGCGCTGGTCACGACGTTTGCCAGCTCCAGCATCACGGCATTCAGCCATTCGGCGGGCAAAATCGTCGCCGCGAGGCCCGTAGCAGGGTTCCCATCCGTGAAGAAGCCGGCGGAGCCCGGGGCCGTAGACGACGGCTGCGTCGCTGCCGCAGTCGAATTGTCGATCTGATACATATCGAGATGAGTCCTTATAGAGCAACAACCGGAGCACCGCTCCCGTCAACGACTGGCGCCCCTAGATAGGTGACCACCGGAATCGGTAGGTCGTAGGCAAACAGAACAATGGAATGGGCCGGAGCGACCGCCCTGATCTCGCACTCAAGAACGGCGTTACCCCAACTCCCGAGCGCTTCGCCTGCGGCCGACTGGCCGGCTCGAAAGCGAATTACCGATGCGGATGGAGCGTGAAGCGACCAAGCAAAGAACCAATCCGGCGACCCAACCGGTTGCCCCGCACGGCTCTGCCCGCAGCGGAACGGCGCGTGGTTCTCGACCTGGGCGTCGTACCCGAGATTCGCTGCCAGACCAATGAAGTAAGCGACCGACTGGCCGCCGCTGCTCGCCAGTTTCGCGACGACTTGGTTTCGACGCACTTGGATCGTTGGCGAGACGCCTGCGCATGGATCCGGGAGGCCCAGCGTTAATTCCCACTCGGGCAGCAATTCGACAGTCGTGACCGGGAACGCGTCGATCAGGAGTCCACTTGCTCTCGCGTTGTTTCTGGCATAAATCTGGACTAGACCGGCCAAAACTTTGGATTGGGTTGAGTCAGCATCTCTCGGCCATACTCGACCACGAGGCATGAGCGCCTGCATCGCGGCCAGGTAGTCGGCCGCGGAATAGTTTGGCGCGCTCATCAGACGTATGAAATCGTGCCGACGGTCGGGAGTTGACCGATCGTCGTAGTGATATTCCCCGCCGGGACCGTGATGACGAACCCAGCGGTACCTGGGATCGCAGCAATGGCCGACTCGATGTAAGACAAGGCAACCGTTCCGCCCTTCGGGGTCCCGTACTGCACGAATACATTAGCGATCGCCGCGGAGATGGCCGCCCTGGTCGCAGTCGTCGCCGACGACAGGCCGCTGATGGTGAAATTCTGCGGCGCTGCGGTGGGCGCACAGACATACACCAACGCCGTAACCGGCTGTAGTGCGTAGAGGTAGTTGGCGATGATCAGTTGATCTCCGGTGGCAGTTGGCGTTCCGCGCGTCTCGCTTGTTGCAACGCCATTCACACCCTGCGGGAAACCGTTGTGGGCTGATTCGGCATCATCAAGCATCGCATAGACAACCACCGTTCCTGCGCCGAAACCGTTGCCATTGGACCAAGCACGGGTCACACCAGGCACCTGCAGCGCCCAAGTCACGTAGTCGTTTCCCGCGCCGCCTTGCGGGACTAGCTGGAATGCGCCGAGAACGCGAGCATAGAAATCGTCGTCCCCTCTGCGTCCGCTCCGCCGGCAATCGCAGTAGACGCCGCACCAATGGATTGGACGCCAGTGATCGCCGATCCAAGTGTCATCGCCGTGCCAGACGCGCAGTTACCGTTTGCGCCGGCAGTGCTGTCGAGTACGGTGGCCACCGCCGTGCCGCCAGACCCGACCACAGCAACAGATTGCGTCGCGTATGTCTCGCCATCGCCGCGGACTACTGTGGAGCCCGATGGGATCGTCGCTCCCACCGCGCCGCTGAACGTGACAGAGCCAGACGCCGCGGTCGCCGCCTTGCGATAAACATTCTTGAATGCGCCCCATGCTTCCAGGAACTCCCCTGACGCGGTATAGGGGACGGCTTGCTTGGCGATCCAGTCAAGGTAGCCGTAGTGGAGGTGAGCGAGACCGGCCTGCACATCGCCCGTTACCTTCAGATTCGCAATCCTAAGCAGCGGGTCAGAGCCCGGCACGCTGGACGCAATATCCGACGCGACTTGCCTGCGCAGATCGGAGAGTGTGGGCCTAGAGAACGGCATTAGTTAATCCCTTGCCATGCCCACGCGTAAGCACTTGCCGCCGCGGAGCCATCCTGTTTGTAGGCGACGACGTGCGCGCCGAGTTCGCCTGTTTTCGTCCACTCGACCAGCACGTCGAACTTGGCAACCACCCCATCGTCAATAAGCCATTGCAACGCCTCAACGATGTAGTCATAGGCGCGCTGTAGTGTTTCCTGCGTCTGCTTCTCGCGCGACAGCAGCCACAAGCGGGAGCCGATCTTGACCGTCTGCCCGTCGTCGCCCCACCATCCACGCGGGTCATTTGTGCCGCCGGGGATCACGTCGCTGTCATCCGCCATCCTGTCAGTGAACAGGCTGATGAGCATGGCCGTTTGCAAGTCATCACCAGAGGCGAGAAGCGGGCCCGCAATCTGCCAATCGCCGCGCGAATTCGCGGCATCCCATACTGTCTTTGTGTCGGCCATGGGCGTAAAAAGGCCCGCCGAAGCGGGCTTGAGTTGGGTGGTGACGTACTACATCGAATTGCTTGGGACCGCAGTGTTGCTAGAGCCAAACTGCACGCCGCCATGGGTGTGCTCGTCGTACAGCACTCGCATCTGCGCGATCGTGTGCGTATTCGTGTCGGCGTTGTCGATGATGTCGCCAGTGCACTCCAACAGAGGCGTGACCATGCGCACCTTGGTTGCCGCATTGATCGTAACCGTCGTCGCGCCGTCGACTTCGACAGGCTGCCCGTTCGCCTTCACGAAGATTCCGCCCGAGGCCGTCAGATAAACCTGCTTTCCGTCCTGGCTGTAAATCATGGTTTCACCTGGACTCAACCCCTCGGCCGCGACACCTGGTGCACGGTGCCGAGCACTACCCCTTGAGAGCGATCACCGCCGAGGAAAACCACGATCGCGTCCGATCCGACCGGCGGATTTGAGGCCAAACCGAACTCAGGGACGCGCGGCGTGTTATCTCGCGTCTCCTCCGCATTCAGCTTGACCTGCATCATCTGGACGCCGCCCGCATCGTTGACAGTGGTCACAAGTGATCGAGCCAGCGACAGCAGAACGCGCCTAGCCAGGCGCTCTATGATTCCGCGTTGGTCACTCATTGTCTTGGCGCCGGGATAGCAAGTTCAGGGTAGAGGTTCTGAATCAGGATCGGCTGCGGCTTAAACGCATCCGGTGTCATCAAGGTCAACTCGGCATGGGTTCCCGCCTCACTGAGACTCAGCGTCACCTCGCTAATCAGGTAGCGAACCGGCTCCAAGCCACCCGGACCCTTAGACACTTTGAGCGACGGAATCAGAACGTCTATTAGCTTGTTAGGCTCCCATATGTTGCCGCCCACGTCGCGCCAGTTGTCGACCACGACATGCAACACCTCAGAGCGTCCAGCCCGTCGCGCGACCTCCCAATCTGCGCGCTGCTTGCCGACACTCCAGCCCAGTTCACCAGACTCCGAAATGATGATTCGGCGTCGATGCCGCGGGACGTTCACATCTATGGATGTGTATGCGGGTTGACCGACTGCATTCAGATCCATCAGGTTGTTCGTCCCGATCATGACGGCAGTCACCTCAGAATAGCGCTGGTCCATGGATCGCTCCACGCCCGCGCTCTCCATGTTGACGCCCTCCTGGACGCCGCTCGACATCGCCAGATAGCTCGCGCGAGACAGGATCAGAACCCCATCCCGCCCCTCATAGACCAGGACCGCACTAAACCGAGCGGCCCGCTCGATGATCTCGTATGCAGTCTCCCCCAGCATGATGTTCTGCTGCGGGATGACTGTGAGATCAGAAATATCGCACTGCACATCAACGGTGTACGCAGATGCCAGCTTCTTCGCTATGTCGTACACCGTGCAATTTGAGATTTGCCCGGCCGGCCACTCCGCGGCGCAATCAAGAAGATCCTGGCACTTCCCCGGCCTGTGACACGGATTTCGTGCGTGTTCGGACTGATGCTGGAGCCCACGCGGTCCACGTACCCCGTAACAATAGGCGTATCACCAACCATCAGCTTGCACGTGTCTCCAGGCTGGACAACGACATCGCTGGCCTGGCCGGGGTATAGTTCCGTCATTCCAAGCTCGAAATCACTGGGGAATCGCTCGATCCCGCTGGTGACTCTGAGTCTGGTCCAGCCAGACAGCATGCAGTCATGGACGGATAGCAGAATGCTGTCATCTACCATATGTAAATTACACCTCGGCACTGGAAATGAAAAATATTGCGGTAGCTCTACTTTTCTTCTCGACTTCCGCCATTGCGGACGAATGCAAGTTCAAAACGCCTAACGCGATTGTTTGCACTACCGCAGAAGCAGCCGCGTATTCGTATCAGGCCTTTGGGTTCGACATCCGACGCACGAACATTGACTACAACCGGAAAATGCTCCAGGACTCCGGCTGCGGGCGAACATATGCAAATACGTACAAGACTGACGATGTTCGCGGATATGTGGAAGGAAAGCTTGCCACCCCGAGCGGATGGGTTCGAGTGAGGCAGATCATCATTAACGATACTGGGGCCGGGTTCGTGGCGAGCGAATATCTTTCATGCAAACATCAAGAAGACAAGGCGCGGAACTGAGTTGGCATAAACGCGGGGTGCACCGGGTCAGCCTGCGTCACCAGCTCGTCGCTTCGGGTCGTATCGCGGTACAGCCGATTCGCCAGCACCAGCGCAGGAAGAGGCGCCCCGAACGAATACGTCTTGGTCGCCGCCAGGCCGCCGCCCCGGCTGTTGAAGTCCTCGACAAGCGCTTGCCGCAACGCGCGCAGGGCGAGATAAACCTCGTCCTCGCCTTGATCCGCAGCAGTCGTGATCTCGTTGTCGATGAGTTCGGCGATAGCGTCTCGCACCATGACAGAGTCATCTGCCGAAAATGGCTGGTAACTGGTCGCCGAGATCGCGATTTGTGCAATCACGGAGCGGCGCAGTAAATCGCCGCATGCAGTCTGCACCGCGGCCTGTGCCACAGCGATTTGAGAAGCCCCGTTATTGGCGTGGGACTGTATGTCATCAGGCTGGAGAGCAGCCGGATCGCATCAGCCGGGGATGCGGCAGACCCAGCAAGGGCAGATACAACACCTTGGGCTGCCGTCGCGAACGTCGCTGGATCGGCGAGCACATTGGATGCAGCGGACTCAAGGGTGGCACCTGCCGTTGCGACCGCGGCCCGGTTCACCGTGTCAGCGACGATCAGGCTCGATACCGTCGCAGAAGTGGCCTTCTTACTAGCGGAGGCCGCATAGCCACTATTGCCACCTCCAAACAGCCGGCCAAAGTTCCCGGCAAGCGTGGAAATCGAGTTCCAGAACCGTTTTACGTCGTGGATCAGCGTGTTGATGGCCTGATACCAGCCAACCGCTGTAGATACCGCCGCCTGGATTGCCGCGGCGCCAGCAACCACTGCTGACGCCAGCGCCTTCAAGAATCCGAGGAACGTTGGCGTGTATAGGCCGGCAGCGGCTGTCTTAACTGCGTCAGAGGTCGGTTTCTTTGTTTGCGGGTAGAGCCGATCTCCGCCCAGCACAAAGACTAGCCGGACCTCGATAACCCTGCCGCGATCCCAGGAGGCGCCAAACTCCAGCTCCATGCAGTTCGCCTTCAGCGTCCCGAGCGTCGGATGCACGAGCGTGCCGAGACCCTGCTTCGCGGTCATACCGCTTAGCCCGCCCTGCACCACCTCAATCAGCTTATTCCGCTGAGCAACAACAGATCTACCGTAGCCAGAAGAATCGTAGGCCAGGCTGTTTTCGATAAGGAATCCGTTGATCCGCAGAACCGTCGTTTGTAGACCAAGATCCTCGACCCAAGGCCGGGTTTCCTTGCTCGGGTATTCGTGGACAACGGAGCGGCGCCCGAACGTCCCGCTATCAGACAGAACCCCAAACTTGACGCCGTTGTAACTTGCCTGCCTAAGTTGACTCCAATAGTCACCCCCGCCGTTAAACAGACTAGCCAGCTTCCCAGCTGCTGCCGCAACACCGCCGATGCTGCCGACAGCGCTGCCGACCCTGCTTGCGATGCTCATACAGATGGCCCTGTTACGTTAGCGTTTCCGATATTGACCGATGCCGAGACATTGCCGGACGACCGAACCGACGACTTCATGCCGGCAGGTGCATTCGTAAAGTTGACCTCTACCACAACCTTGCCAGCAGTCGCGGATTCACTCATGCCGGACTGGTTCGCCGCGACGATGGGCGACGACTGGCCTGCGTACAGAGATGCGCCAGGCATCTGCGATTTCACCTTGGTGATGTAGTCGCGCGTTTCCGCAGGCAATGCACCCATCCCGTATTTTTTAACGTTACCCGGCCCCCAGTTGTACGCCGCGGCGGCTTTCGACAAGTCACCCCCATTCGCCTTCAGCAGGTCGCGGTAATAGCGCGCCGCGGCGTCCGCAGACTTGCCCAGGTCATTGGGGTCGTCTAGCCCATATTGCTTAGCGGTGGCATCCATGAACCCAAAATGACCCTTTGCACCGCGCTTGGAAAGCATGTCTTTGCCGCGCGAGGACTCGGCGCTCCATACGCCGTCCAGCAGGCCGGAGGGAAGCCCATATTGCGACTCTAGCCCTGAGAACAAATCAGCCGCGCCAAGGCGCTGCTTGGAGGAGGCAGAAAGCTTTGCGCCTCCACCATCCTTCACGCTGTCCAGTTCTTCTTGCGTGTACCCGCCCGTCGCAGCATGGTCATGCCGGTTCGTCCCGGTAAAGTAGTCATTCAGCGACCAGCGCTCTCCGCCAGTCGCCCATTGAACATACTTGTCGTAATACGGGCGGGCAAGAGTTCCGAGCCCATACCCGCCCGCCGCAGCGGCGGCTGCAGGAAGTGCGACTTTCGATAGGGCTGCAGCAGCAGTAGGCGCAGAGACTGTAGCCAGCAGCGCTAGGTTCGAAATCAGGCTCAGCACACCAGCAATCGGCCCTGCGAACGTGATCGCAGCGAGGCCGATGGCAATACCTTTCACGCCGCCAATCGCATCCACAAACTTGCCAACTGATTCGGCGGTCTTCTCCCAATCAACATGGTCCAGCCATGTAGCAAATTTCTCGACGTACTCGGCAACCTTGGTCGCCGCCACCTCGCCGTACTTGTCGATCAGTTTTCCGACCGCGGTCATCACCCTCTCGACGGCGGGGGCCATCGCGTTGCCGAACGCGTACTTGAGCTTTGTCGCCTGCCCCTCAAGTTTCAACAGGTTCTCATTGAACCTATCGGCTTGTGCCAACTGCTTAGCGTCGATGATCGGTGAAAACTTCTTGGACCTCACAGTCAGCTCATCAATGCCCTTCTCGCCCTTCTGCAACATCGGCAAGAGGGCCGATAGCCCGAAGGTGCCGGCGATTAACTGTTGCGCCTGAACGTTTCCCTTGCGTGCGGCTATGGCGTTTGCCACGTCCTTCAGTGCGCGCGTGGCATCAACTGATCCGTCTTTGGTCCTCTTCATCTCGATGCCGAGCATGCGCATCATGACGAGTGCCGGCTGGTTTCTTCCCCAAGTGGCGTCGTTGAGGACATTGCCAACGCCCTGCAGTCCGCCAGTCATATCCTCGGCAGACAGCCCGGCCAGTTTGGCCGCATTGCGAAACACCTGCAGGTCGTTCGCTGAAACGCCGATGACTCCAGACGTGCGCTGAATCTCTGATCCAGCCTTGCCCCACTCCGTAGCCAGCGCCGTGATGCCCGCAACCGTACCGATACCGGCAATCGCCGTCAACGCCGGAACCATGGACGTGACATGACGTGCAGCATTCTGCGCCGCGCTACCGATGGACTTCACGCCCTTGGCAACCCGGTCAAGCCCAACCTCCTTCCCGAGGGCCGCGAAAGATGCCTTCAGGTCGGTTGCCGGCTTCGTGACGTTAGCGATCGACGCCTTGATCTTGCGGATAGAGGCTGTCGCCTTATCAACCGCAGAAATCGTTACCTGGAACGTCGATGCCGCCGCCATTACTGCTCCATATTCGTCTTAATGCGCATTGCCTGCTCCAGCCACCACTGCAACCGAGATAGGCTCAACCGCCAGGCATCTTCAGGCCCCCAGCGGTAGAAATGCGTGACCTCGGCGACTACGCTTCCGCAGCCGTCGGGCCATCGTCGGTAAAACCCCCGAGATACTCGTTCGCCTCCGTAAAGTCACGCTGCGAAAGCTTCTCGATAGCAGACCGGGGCACGCCGGAAATGAGGTGAATCAGCGTGATGCCAATGCCGATATTGGTTGAGGCCGACATCGCCTTGTCCAACTCGCCAGCAGTCGGTTCGCGCAGACTCAGGGAGTCGTAGACCACTTCGGTTTCACCGGAGCCGAGCTTGACCGGCTTGCGCAGCTTGATCGTCTTTTCTTCGGGTTGGCTCATGGCTTAGCTCGTGGTTTCCGATACTTTCGGGCCTTCCCATTTCACATCAATGGTGGCGTCCGTTGATTTGACGGTCTGGTCTTCCACCGTCCACATGTTGCGGCCGATGATCGTTTTTCCGTTGGCGAGCTGGGCAACAACGGTAACGTTGTCCATGCCATTTAGGTCGGAGACGGTCAGGCCGCCCGTATCGCGCAACGTGCCCGAGATCGAGCCGACGCGCTTCTTTTCACTGAAGCCATGGACGTCATCCATGCCGACGAGCGACTCTCGCGTGACCGTCGATGGGTTGTATTCGAAATCGCCGACCAGTAGATAGTTGACACCATCCACCGTCAGGCTTGCGGTACCGGCAAGGCGGTTGGGATTTGCCATCGTAGGCTCTCCAGAAATGAAGAAACCGCCCGAAGGCGGTTGTCAGTGTTGAGGTTCGCTTACGACAGGCTGAATTGCATCAGCAGCGCAAAGATGCGCAACTGAGCAATCAACACGGCCGGATATAGCACGTCCACGCGGTTTGGGTTGCTGCTGTTTTGCTGAACCAGCAGGCCCTTCGCGAACTCATCGCTCTGCTGTACGAAGCCGTTGTATTCCAGCGTCTGATACTGCGCGATCAAGTCGGCCTTGATGATGGCTGGCGTAACGATGGCAGAGCCAGGCGCAAAGCGCGTGCCGTCTGCGGCAAGCTTCATGCGCGAATACTTGCTGGTCACGACCGAACGGAGTTGGCGCAGCACATATGCCAGCGTGAACAGCGTCTCGGCTTCGAGATAGCTGTTGTCAGCCTGGCCGAACGCGTTAAGTTGATAGGTGGTGATCAGGTTCTCGATCGACACCGTTCCGTCGGCGGCCACATCGAAAGTGGAGATGCCATCCCACAGCAGCGTGTTGCGGTCGGTGAGCGCGAAGCGCGATTGCAGCGGAGGGGCAAGGAACGTCGAAAGCGCCAGAGTCTGCAGCGGACGAGCAGGATCGGCGCGAACGGACGCCGCCGCGGTCGCGGCCAAGTCAGCCGCCAAAATCCATGCGGGCGAAGGCGAATCGTTGAACCCCATTACGGACACGTGCTCATCATTGCGAGTCGTGCCGAACGTAGTCAGCGAGCCGAGCGTGCCGCGATAGCCCGCGAAGGCGTGGCCGTAGATCTGCTTGCTCCAACTCCAGCGGCCAGTCGCACTACTCAAGAACGACTTGATGACGTCGAGCGAGGTCGAATCCGTGTACGGAAGTGCGATGAAATCGAACTCTTTGTCCAGCAGGTTCGCCAGCCCGGTCGTCAGCGTCGGATTTACCGCGCCGCTCGCCATGGCAGTGATAGTCACGGCCAAGCCAACCGGGAGCGATTCGCCGCCCGCCGCGCCGCGGTAATTCAGGCGAATGTCGATGTCGTTGCCGGCGAGTCCCTTGTTCTTGGCCGTGAGGGTCACAGTCGAGGTCGTGGCAGCTGCGGTAACCGGGAGGTCGCCGATCGCATTGATTGCCGCGGCAAGGGCCGTCGCGAGTTGCGCAGTCGTCTGCGTCGAGGTCACGGTCATCGTGACGCGCTGGCCTGCGATATACAGATACAGCACGCCGGTCGCCGTTGCCGCCGCGGTGAACGCGAGCGTACCGGTAGCGGCAACGGCCGAGCCATCGTCAGCGAGCGGAAGATACCAGACTTCGCCGAATGGATCGGCGGCACGGTATGCAGCAGTCATCAGCGCGAGCATCGAGCCTTGGCCGCCCACCGTCTTGGCTTCCGTCGCGCCCTGCGAAATCTGCGGAACGCCAGCGACACCAGTGCCAGAGGCGGTCATCTGGCCGATGATCAGCGCGCGCTGGGTAGTCGCGCCGGTGTTCGCGTTGCTGTTGTCGAGCTCAGCGTAAAGAGCGGAACCCGAAGGTTGCTCGGGATGTTCTTGAAAGGAATCGTCACTTGGCGTTCTCCAAAACAAACACCCCGCCTAGGCGGGGTGTTTGTTGTGTGCGGTTAGGAATTAGGCCGCTGCGCCCTTGGCGGGCTTGGCTGCAACGGGCGCGTCAACCTTGATCGCATCGCCGTCGTTGATCCGACGAATCCAGAACAGATCGAAATCGTCGACCTCCTGGCCTTCGTCGGCAATGAATTGCTTCGTCACCGGATCGCGCAACCTGATCCCAGGCGCTGGCTTCACGAACATGGTCGTTCCTTTATTGAGGGAGAGTGATCGTCAGGGCGCCTTCGTCGCGGCCATCTGGGCCGGAAATGCGCTGGTCCTGCAGGACTTGCGTGCCATCCGACAGCACAACCTGCGTGCCGTCCCCTAGGGTTACCGGCGCCTCCGGCTGTACCGAGCCAGGGAAAGGCGGGTTCGGGTATTGCCCGCGCGAATCAAACGGATAAACGGTGTCAACGTGAACGTTGACCGTCTCCAACGGGACCACTGGGATCGGATAGAAATCCTCTGGCCCCTGATAAAACTTGACCTCGATCTGCATTACGAGCTCCGCCATGGGCATCTCGCCCTCGGAACTCGTATTCAGATCCGAGTCCACCGATGTGAACTGCTCAATGCGCTGGCCACCAGTCGGATCAGACCAGATGACAGGGTTATTGATCAGCGTCACCTCTATCTGCGCCTTCAGGCGCTCTGCGGCGGCGAGTGCAGCAGCGGAGCCGGCGTCACCTACCAACGCTGCAGACTTTGTTCTCGCAACGATCTCAAGCGTCGCATAAACGTCGAACTCGGGCGCATTAGGACCTAGCGACACCTTCCGCTCCTTGCGAGCATGCACAAGGATGAGCGGGTAGTTATCGGGCGCGGTCGCCCAATCGAACGGCGAATACACTGCCTGCCCCGCATCGGTCGCTCCCTTCAGCGCATCCACAAACAGGCCGCGCAGGTCCGCAGATGTCGTCATGGCGAGCTAACCTTGCTGAGCAGCAACTTCATGCCGCCGCGGCTATCCGGGCGCGCGTCTCGCACGATGTAGGTCGTGTTGACGCTCAATACCGAAAGCTTGTCGTTCTGAAGAGGCTTCGTCGGGAACTGGGAAAGCTGGATGCCGAGGACCGCGCTGACCTCGGTCACGCCTGTCGATGCATCCTCGAACATCACTTCCTTGAGGTAGGCATCGTCGAACACGGCCGTGATCGAGAAGGACCCGCCGGCGGCCGGCAAGTACGTCGCCGGCTCACCGAATACGCCCATCAGCGGGCCCAGGACCGCCACATCCCAGTTGACGGGCATTACGACCCCGCGCGGCCGCTCAGCAGAACCTCGGGGCGGGTGCACAGGTACAGAGGGTACGAGTACGCCTCCATCTTCCACCACATGCGCCGATCACGATCCACGATCGGCAGCACATATACCGGGGCGCCTGGCTGGTTGATGAATTCAGCCGACTCGCCCGGGGCCAGGACTTCCTGGAAGATGCCAGGTGCGTTCACCGGGAAGAACTTGACCTTGTCGTCGGCGATCTTGACGGTCGAATTGTCGTCCGAACCGCGGTAGTTCACCCAGGTGATGCCGTCGAATTCGAACGAGGCAAACGCATCGCCGAATGCATCGTCGCGAATGTCGCGCGCGCCTTCCCAGTTCAGGAAGGTACGGATCACGTCCGGATGGTTCGAGAAAGAATCGTAAAAGGAGTCACCGCACAGCGCCATGATGCGGGTCGACTGCGTGAAAGCGCCCTGCGCCTTGCGGGCCATCGAGCGTTTGATGCCGTTGATGATCGGACGCAGGCTGTTTGCGGTGCCAGCGGCCAGGTTGAAGCCGGTTTCTGCGGCCTGCGCGATCTGGAACTCATCGAACCAGTTGTACAGAACGGAGCCGTCCTTCGGGTCGAGCACCAGGCCCTGCACCGCAGCGAGTCGCAGATACTCCTTCGTGTACTCGACGCTGGCCAGCAGGCCGGTCGGGCCAGCCAGCCGACGCGCAACTTCGCGCTCGAGTTGCATCGGCACGGTCACGATCTGGCCCGTCGGGCCTTCCGGGAACTCGCGAATATTCTGGATTTCGTATGTGTGGACCGTGTCGTCGTGCATCAGACGCGGCACGTCGAAGTAGCGCATCTTGCGCTTCTCGGTCGTACGTTGCGTGCCTTCGGTGCCGCGCTCACTGAAGCCGATGAGCTTCAACGTACCGGTACGCTCTTCGACCGACACGGCGGTGGTACGGATCGGGTTGGGATCGAAGATGTTCAGGCGACCCAGCGCACCCGGTTGGTACGGGTTGCGCTGCACTCCCTGCGTCAGGGTCAGTGCGCTGAAGGCGTCGCTGTTGAAGATGTCAATGATTTCGCCAGCCATGGCTTGTTCCTTTTGGAAAAGAAAAGCCGCCACGCTGGCGGCCTATTGAATTGCGGAAACGAAAGAGCCGCCCGTGGGCGGCTTGCTGGTCAGATCAATTGCGCGCTACCGCGGCTGGATGCCGAGGGCCTTCAATTGCGCGGTGGCAGTGGCGATCGCGGCGGCGCTCATGCCAGTCGGCCATACCAATTCGGAGGCGTTCACTTCACACTGTCGGACGACCACGGCGCAGGGCTTGTCGACGGTCGTGACGTCCTTGGTGGCAAACAGAATGCCACTCGGAACCTGCGATCCGTCGACGTTGGCCGGGTCGAAGGGCTTGTACTTGCCCGATCCAGTTGCGACCGTGACCGCGAAGCTGTCGCCCGGAACAAACGCCGTACCGCCGGCCGTGATCGTGAACGACAGGCCGCCCGCCTTGAAGGCGACGCCGGTCGTGCCGTGGCCAACTTCGGCGCCCGCCGGATCGGACACGATGAAGTGCGTGGCGTCATCGAACTCGACAGCGTAGGCACCGACCTTGGCGGCGTAGCCAGCGGCGGTCAGCGAACCCATCGTCCCGTTACCGGTATTGGAGCCGCCGGCGGCCGAAGTAATGCCCGGGTTACCGGGTGCGGCAGTGGTCGTCACAGTGAAGGTGTCGCCAGCCACGAAGGCGGTGCCGCCGGCCGTGATGGTGAAACCGATACCGAGAGCGCTGAATGCGACGCCGGTCGAACCGGTTGCAGTCTGGCCATCCGGTGCGGTGACCGTAAAGGCCGTCGCAGCGGTGAACAGGAGGCTGTAGACGCCAATCATCGTCGCCGGCGCAGCCTGCGCCGTGATCGCGCCGAACGTGCCGTTACCGGTGTTTGCACCGAGTGCGGCAGCCGCTGCGGTGACTGCGGACGTGACGGTACCGAGCACGGTGCCCGCCAGGACCTTGACGCCGCCGGTCAGCGCTCCCTGATCGATCGACTGATGGCCGTTCGCCTGCGAGACGAGAAAGCCGCCGTTGTGGAATGTCTCCTGAAACGGCGTGTAAGTGGGGTTACCCATGATTCAGTTCCTTTGGGACAGAAGTGGTTAGCGGCGGCTCGACGGGTTGGCAGCCTTCAGGTTCGCGTCCCAGCGGGCCGCCAACGCCTGCTGAGGAGACGGCTTGGCGCCGCCATCGGCGCCGAGAATCGGGTTCCGCGTCGATCGATTGACGTGCGCTGCCGGTGCCGGCGCCGGCGCGCCCTCGAGCGTCGCGATCGCTTCGGCGCGTGTCATCCGCGTCTTGAACGCCAGGTTCGCCGCGAGCATGGGATTGCGAGCGGCAGCTTTGGAAGCGAAGATCGCAGCGCAACGCACTTGCTCACGCAGCCGGGCGCGAGCTACTGCGCTCTTCCCGCGCATTTCTTCATCGTCGTCTTCGGCGTCCGGATCGGTGTCGTCATCGTTCTCGCCACGTGCCCGTGCCTCTTCTTCCCTCTTGCGCTCTTCCTCGGCCTTCGCCTCTTCGTCTTTGCGCTCTTGTTCGGCTTTGCGGGCCTCTTCTTCTTCCTTGTCCTTCTCTTCCATGCGCTTGGCGTAGTCATCGTCCGCCTCGCCTTCACGTTGCTTTCGCTCGTCGTCTTCACTTTCTGCGCGAGCAGCGCGGGTAGATATGCCGACGAGATGGGCGAACGAGAGCCCGCGCGCCGCGAGGGTGCGAATACTCATATTTGGAACCTCTTGGGTGGGGAGTGTCAGCCCAGCTCGGCGAGCAGGGATTCGAATGCTTCGTCCGGCGCCATCACGGCGTCGGCAAAGCCGATCTCGACGCCAGCGGCACCGAGAAACGTTGTGGCCTGCGTCTTTCGAACGACGTCGATAGGCAGATTTCTGTTGCGGGCTACGGTAGCGACGAAGAGCTCACCCATTTCGTCCACGTCAGCCTGAAATCGCTCCAGCGCCTCCTTGGATAGCGGGCTAAACTGATTGCCGTCGGCCTTACGATCGCCGTATTTGATAATCGTCACCGCAATGCCGGCCTTGTCGATCGCCTTACTTTGGTCGATATGCATGCAAATCACGCCTACTGACCCCGTCCCGCCAGTGCGCGGCACCGTGATCTGCTCGCACGCGCTGGCTAGCGCATACGCCGCGCTATAAGCGCATTCACTCAGTATCGCCAGAGTCGGCTTGACGCTCCGCGAGCTGTAGATCAGATCGGCAAGGTCAAAGCAGCCCGCCACCTCGCCGCCCGGTGAATCCACTGACAGGACGATGGCCTTGACCTGGTCATCATTCAGCGCCTCAAGGAAGTTATAGCGGATTGCGTTGTATCCGAGCATCCCCGAGTATGGCCGCAGGTTGCTACTCTTCTGGACTAGCGTCCCAGAGACGTCGATGATTGCGACACCTTGGCTCAGATCGTAGGGCGTTTCCTCATAGGCCTCAGACGGACCATCGTCCCATTCGTCATATGCCATCGGCTTGACGATAACCGGTGCGTCGCCTGCAAACGAGACATCGCCGATACCGAATCGGCTTGCGAGCGCCTTCGCGATAACCTGCCCTTTCGATGGGTGAATCGCCAACGGGACATCGAATATCCGCGCTGCTGCAAATGGATAGCTTTTCATTCTGCTTGCGGCTCCCCGGCAGCTTCCGTTGCTGCCTCTCCAAACCATTTCGGCGGAGGCAGACCAAGGCGCTTGAATTCGGCAACTTCGATCGCGCGCTGGTTCAGCACCTCTTCCCAATCGAGGCCTTGCTCTGCGCACTCGCGCTTCAGTGTCGATAGACCACCATCAAGACCAAGGATGGCACCTTGCTTTTCCTTGACAGGATCAACCCAGCCGCGCGCCACACCAAGCCAGTCACAGCGTGCGTATGCCGTCGCGGCCTCGATAAAATCCGGCGCATTGCGCGGGAGAACGTCGTCTAGATCGCCGCGCTCCATTCCTTCCTGAAGCCAGGTTGCATACATGGGCGTCGCGGTTCCGACCTTGAACTCAGTGTTCCGCCTGGATAGCGTCTTCCAGCTCTCGAGCAATGCAGCGCGAGCGCTTGAGTAGTTGGTCTTCGACCAGTCCTGCGTGATCTGTTCTGCAGATACACCCAATGCGGCCGCGATCGATCGGAGCATTTCGTGCGCAAAGTCAGAAAATCCGTCATGCGGGTGCGCAGCAGCTACCTGCTTGATTTCTTCGCCAGGCGCCAGGGTCGGCACGCGAACATTATTCAGCATCGCCGGCCGCTCTTTCGACCAATCCGCACGCAGATCCTGATAGAAGCCCAAATCTTCGCCTTCGCTGTCCATCGCAGATTCGATCATCTTGGGATCGAACGGGCTCGTCACGTACGTGCCGAAGATGGTCGCCACCGTAGCGGCCTGCAGTTCGACGCCGTAGTACCGCGCAAGCATCTTCGCGTGCTTGAGCACCGGGGTGAATATGCCTATGCCGCGGTGTTGGCCGGCGCGATCACGCTCAAAGTCATGAATCACTCGGCGCCAGCCGTCTGGATCCTCGCGTTCGATACGCTCCCATACCATCGACTCGTAGGCGTTGTACCAGTCGTTCTGCTCGGCCTTCCGGATGTGATATGCGATCGGCACGCCGTTCTCGTCGATCTCCACGCCGCCGCGGAGTTGCCGCGTATCCATCATCTGATATGGATTCGACAGACGGTCCGGATCTACCAGCAGGAACGCCGTTGCATACTTAGCCGCGCCGCGACCGACGCGCTCTGGCATCCAGTACGTGACGAACAGGCTTTCGCCATCGACCAGCTTGTGCCTCAAACCGAGGCGAAGCTGTTGCGAGATAGTGAGTTCCCGGGATACATCGTTGTAGTGACCAAGGTCCTCGGAGTAGCCGCGCCACAGCGCCTCGACGGCGCGACGGAATTCATCCGCCCAGGTCGCATCAAACCCTTTCGAGAGCATCGAAAGGGCAAGATAGTCGGGATTCGCCGACAACCGTAGGTGCGCACCGACCGTATTGTCGAGAATCCTGGTGACGCCGCCCGATGCCCAGCCGTCGTTACGCGCCAGATCCCTGTGACGCGCGACCATCTGGTCGCGGTGCAGGTTGATTTCCGAGTCCGGCGAGCGAATCCAAGGCTGCCAGTTACCCATCTCGGGCGTCTGATAGCTCGACGCTTCATAGGGAAACGCATTCGAGTATGGCGGCACGGAGAGCACCGTACCACCCAGCCCAGTATCAGCGCGCGCACGACCGCCGGCAGGCAGATCCCCGAAAGGCTTGCCGCTAGAGTCGACGATAAGGGATGGCATTAAAACAAGATCCTTCGGGCCCGCGGATAGTGGCAGATGATGCCTAGCGCCTTCTGCAACATGAGGATGCTGCGTTGAATCTGCGCGATGTCGCTCTGCTGATACGTGACCGACTTCGTGCCGTCGCCCTGGTTGTAGGTAGCCGTCACGATCTTTCCGCCCATGGACAGGTCGAAGTAGGCCGCCTGCAAAGCGGCCAACCGCGACTGCATGTCGGCAGTGTTCATTCCATCCGTGATGGCCATTTTTTTCCTATGCCAAGCGACTGGCGAGAGACTTTTTCGCAGGTTTTGCGTTTGCTTCCGTGGACGCCATTGCTTCCGGCGTCGCCACCGGCGGCGACGCGTCTGCAGCTGGGGGCGCCCAAACGCCATCCCCGCCCATCTGCAACGGGATGGCTATGTCGTCCGCGCGCTTATTCAACTTGAGTCCAAGGTGAGTCAGGCCACAGAGCGCGCCGTAGGCATAGACCCGGCAGTCAAGGGCCTCATTGGCACGTCCCGGCGGCAGCTCCCACACCCGGAATTTCTGGCCGCTGACGACTTTGACAACAGAGCGCTCCGACGTCAGCTGCTCGAAGTAGCCGATGTCCCGATCACTCGGGAAATGCATGTAGCCGGCGCCCGGGTTCTCGACGTGCAACCGGTTTCGGATCGTGTCCTTGGCCGCATTGACCCCCAAGATGACGGGGCGGAAGGATGCTTTGGTGCGCCGGGACGGCTTCTTCACGGGCCAAACCGGGTTCCGCTTACCTGCAACTGCCGATTCTCCCTTGATCGCCCACACCCGCCGACCAAGCCTGGCCTTAGAGAAGTCATAGACCTTCTGCGTATGGTGACCGCCGGAGTCGATACAAACGGCCATCGCCTCAAAGCCGCGACCATCCGCGCGATGCCAGATCCGATTCAGCAGCGCATCAAGGCGCCCCCAGGGATCTGGCGTTTCCATATCACCCTCAATCACCTCATAGGCGATCGACCAACTCTCTTCATTGCGGCCCCACCCGACCACTTCCACTTCGAATCGGTAGTCCTGCGTATCCACACCGATGGTGATGACGGCAACGCCGTCAGGCACCGCGGCCGGCCAGCGCTCGCCACGAGAAAGCAGCGCATCGAGGCGCAGCGTCTTGCCCGAGTTCGGTCGGTATGGCAAGCCGGCCTGGGTATTCCACCAGGTCTGTTTCTTGTCCTCATCACCCTGAGCAGCAAGCCACTTCGCGGCAATGTCGGACGGCTTATCCTTCTGCCACGGGCTATACAGCTTCCCGGCCTGGAAGCCGGCATGCTCGTTATCGACCCGCCAAGTCCCGCAATCAGGGCACTTAGCCCTATAGACTGCGTACCTATCGCTTTCCCACCAATCCCATACAGCCGACAAGGCCGCCTCTATTGTGGTAGCGCGCTCATCCTCCGGGCCGCGCCAGGCGCGCTCGTAGTCATCGAGCGGGACATGCCGATTGCCACAGCACTCGAATGGGCGCGTCTGATGCCATCGAACTGAGCGCAACGAACGAAGGCGATCGCCTTCGGACCAGATCTCGCCACACGACTCGCAAGCAATGCGCGCCGTCTTTGGGAAGTGCTCGAGCACATTCCCATTTTCATCGCGTCGTTTTTCCCAATCGACATGTTTGAAGAAGTCGAGGAACATGCGGTGCCCGCAATGCGGGCAGGCCACCGATGCGCGTCGCTGATCTGAGTCCTTGTAGCTGCTCTCGATCCGGCTCTCGTCCTCAACCGTGGGCGAGCAGGCGCGGACGGAGAGCCAGTTCACACCGAACGTCGCCGTACGCTCTTCGGCCAGCGCGATCGGCTCACCTTCCCGCGTGACAGGGTACTTATCGACCTCGTCCGCGAGGATCACTCGCACCGGGCGCCGCGCCAGGTTGTCCGGACTGCCGGCGCCGGCTAGGGCCAGGAATCCACCTGGGAACGCCTTGAACAGCAGCGTCTCATCCGCGTTGCGGGTCTTGCTGGTACCGACGAGATCCCGCAGAACCGGTGTCACACGGATCAGTGGGCTGATCCGCTCCTTGCTGAACTGCTCTGCCGCGGCCTCCTTAGGCTGCAGCAGTAGGATCGGGCACGGATCCAGGTGGGCGAAGTACCCGAAAATATTCTCCAGCAGTGCGGTCTTGAGCAGCTGCGTGCTGACCATCGTCGTGATGACGTGGACGCCGGGCTCGGTGACAGCCAGCATGGGGCCGCGCGCCACCTCAACGGTCGACGTCGACCAGTTACCCGACGTGCTGCCGGCCTCCTTCGCCAGCTTGCGATACTTGTCAGCCCATGCCGGCACGCTGATGCGTGGCGGAGGTGTCCATGCCCGCCGACAGGCGAGCCGCAGCCGCTCAGCCTTCTCGCTCGGTGAAATTGGCCTCCGGCTCACCGAGGTCGGTGATTTGCTTGTGGACATGCGCGGTGAGGGCCTCGGTAACCTTGTCTGCTTCGAGACCGAGATCAGCGGCCAACAGCGGGCCTACCCGCGTCGGCCAATTCAGCCATGCATCACGCTGCGCACGGAACTCCTCGAAAAGGATGGCTTGCGCGGTATCGAACTCGACAAGCGACCCGGTCTTTTGTTCGTACTCGAGCTGGCGGAGCAGCGCGAGGTACGTTTCCTTTTCTCTAGCGCCTCGGCGTAGGTCATCTTGACCTCGCCGGAATCGGCTAGCCGCTTCGCCGCGTCCTGCAGGCTCTCGCCATCAGAAATCGCCGGCTCGGTGCGAACGGGCTGCGAACTGCGAACCGGGTGCGAACTGTTCGCACTAGGGTTCGCAGGGTTCGCACCCTTCGCATTCGCTTCGCGCCAGGCCGTTCCGACCAGCGCCGGATCAAGTGACCCATCCTCGAAAGCCTTGAGCCTGTTGGCTTTCAGCGCTTTGCGAACCAGCGTGTCAGAGCAACCATCACGCCGCGCGAACTCGCGGAGGGAAATGCCAGCGGGCAAGGTGCGAACCCCTTTCGAAATTCATAGCTGGGGTTAAACCGCGGTGCGCAATTGCCCCCGCTGCCGGAGTGCCAGGAGGGACCCGTGCGCTTTCGTCACTTTTTCGCATTCGCGAGGGCGCGCGCCAGCGCCACGCCGAGCTCGCGACGGAATGAGCTGGCCACCACCTTGCGGGCAAGGTCCGTATAGCCGAGACGCTGACGGACCTGGTGCGCATCCTGGAACTTGACCAACAGCTTCAGGCCGGCGCCCTTGCCCCGCACTGCCCTCGTCCGCTGCCATACACCATCGACCTCACCGGCCTTGGTCTTGATCTTGCCGACAAAGACATTCTTCTTTGCTGCCAGTCGCTTGACCGTGGTGCGCGGCAGGTTCCCGTATTGGTTCACCTTCTGCCCCACAGGCTTGATCAACGCGCGTGCGTTGAGCTTGTTGCTACCCCCTTCTCGTATGGCTCAAGGTAGGCTGCAGCGATGTCCTTGACGTAGACGGTCGCGGTGAGGCTGCTCTTGGTCGCCAACTTAACGCCGACAGAGTTCAGCGTGAAAGGCGTGGGCTTATCCAGCACCTTCGCCATGTTCGCCCGCTCGGCAGCCTGAACCTGCTTCGCCACCACGTTCAGCGCCTGCGCCGTAGCGAACGGCACCTGCTTACGTGCGAAGTTGTCGAGGCTGCGCTGCAATGCCTTGACATCGAAGCGGACAGAGATGTTGATCATGCTCAGGCCTTGCGCCAAGCAGCGGGGATCACCTCCGCCGGCGGCTCCTTCTCGAACAAAGGCACGTCATGCATCATGCGAGATGGCGCACCGGGCGGGAAGGCCGTCACCGACACAATGGCGAGCGCCCCGGCCAAGGCAAATTCCGCCTCTTCAATGCCGGTGACGATTGCCGCTACCATGCGGCGCCCATTCAGCCACAAGGCCGAGCGCATCAGCACAGTTTCGCCAATGAGTTCGGCGGCCGCGCTAGCTGCATTGCTCTTTGCGGTCTTCGCGGGTCTTGCCATGGCTTGATCGCCTCAATAGGATCGCGCCAGGCATCAGCTAAGCGCCGCAAACCCGCCAGCAATGAGATAGCGGAAAAGAAAAGGCCCGCACGATGGGGATCGGCGGGCAATCCCAAGTGGGAGACCTGAGAGGAGACAACGGAAATACAGCGTCAGATCAAGCGGATGGGCACATGCGCCATCGAGCCTGGATCACGGGGCGGTCGCGCTTGACCATGCGAAGCACGAATTCGGCAGCGGCGTCGAAGCGGGTGGCGGGCAGGCGCTCCGAGGGCAGCTTCGGCGAGACAGCTCGGGCCGCGTCGACAACCCAGTCTCGGGCGCGGCGATACGCGCGGAAGCCGAGATCGATCACGGTGTGCCAGCACGCGGTGAGGCTGAGCGCGAGGGAGCACGCCCATACAGCGAGGAACGAACGTTTCATGTCATCCTTCCATTGTTGCCGTGGCTACCGGCTGAAGCCCTCGCCATAACGGGGAAATCCCAAGGCCAAACCACTCCCGCACCATGATCTCAGCGACGGTACTCATCAGCATCCAGGCGTACATGGTCGACTCAGCTTTGGTGTGCCGCCGCAAGCGGCATGGGGATAGGAGCTATCTGGGGGCGGACCGCTGGGCGGCACACCAAAGCCGGCTGAAACGCAAAAAGCCCGCGAGGCGCGAACCTGGCGGGCTTCAATCCATCGCGTTCCGTCTAGAGACACGCATCCCTCCTAAGGGATGCTATGTCTCGGTCTTAACCGGTAACGCCGCAATGGGCAATCAGTAATCTGGTAGGGAGAATATGCCACGTCACGGGATTTTGCAAGAGCCTGTACCATCCTCCTTTGTGTGGATACGCGACAGATCAAGAACGATGGTGGTCACGGATTCTTGCCAAACCTAACCCTATTCCGCACACTTTCCTCCCAGCCAATTTCAGCCTCAGGCAAACAATTCAGGGAGAATCAAATGATCCGGTACCTTCTGGCCGCTGCCCTCTGCGCGCCACTTGTCGTTCATGCAGACGATTTCAATGGCAAGGTGATCTACGCGTACAAGCCGGTCCCCAACAAGCTCCCGGCGGCTGTCGTAAGCGGATTGGTAAATATGGAGGACATCATGGATGAGCCCGGAAGCGGCTGCGAACAGCGCGTAGGCACGGTTAAGGTGGAGGGCGTGCAGTTTAGTTCTAGCGGCGCAACACTGGAAAGCTTCAGGTTCACTGACAAGAAGGGAAATCAGTGGGCGGTCCCGACGAACATCGGCAATCTCCCTGGATCTGCTCGCGGTCAAGCCAACAATTTCATCCGTGTCGGGAAATCGTACTACATCCATCTTCATATCTGCGGGAGCGGCAGATTCGCCTCACTGATCAATATGTACTCGGCGGACCAATTCGGCCAATAGCCTCATTGCCACGGGGGGGCTGACAGGCACCAAACGCAATACCCGCCCGCAGTCCACCGCCGCTCGCAGCCAATCAGGCTACCGACATGACGTCACGGGTGTACGCCAGCACCCGGTCAACCTCTTCTTTGGCGCGGGCCCGCGCCTCTTCCGTCTCTACCACCCGGGACATCACCGAAAGCGCTTTCGCCAACCTGACCCTCCAGTGTTTGAGCGTGTTCGGGGATGCCCCGTAGCGGCGGACCAGCATCCGGCAGACCATCTCAGCCGACATGCGGTGCACGAAGTGATACTGCAGCAGCCGCTTCGACAGCGGGTCATTGATGGTCTGCCAGGCCTGCTCGAGCAGCCACCCATCCGCCACATCCTTCAAGACTATCTGCTGCGGCGCTTCGGTGTCGTCCTGGCGCCCCAGCGCCGTTGCCAGCTTTGCCCATGACGCGCAGTGCTGCGGCTGCCAGCGCGGATCACGAACCACTCTTCCCCAATTTTCCAATCTCGCTTCTATCGTCATCCGTGTCCCCGGTCAAACAAATCACATCTGCGCCCGTATTCCCGCTTCTTGAACTTGCACTCCCGCAGCTGCTCACCCGCCTGGTCTACGAATGGTGATCGGTGCATGCACCCGCCGCAGGCCTTGTCCGCCCTGCTCCGCTCCTCCTCCCGGCGGATGGCGATCTCTTCCGGGGTAAGGCGATACATATAGCTCGGGTGGATCAAGCTGCCTCCTTTTTGTCCAGCTCAATGCGGATCTGAGTGATCTTCACCAGGTCACGGGCATAGTCCGATCGCATCTCCATGCTTTCGGCGCGCAAAGCCCCCAGCGCAGCGCGCGAGCTATCGACGTCGGATTGCTGCAGAGGCATGCTGTAGCGGATCTTCCGCACCAGGAGGCGGAGCGATTCCAGCGGGAGAGCCCGGCGCTGCCGGCTGGCGTGGATCTCGTACGCAGCCACAACGCCCTCGATAGCCGGCGCCGTCTCGTACCAACAACCGTCGTTGCAGTCCTGAAAGACCGGCACGCCGGCGACAGTGGCGGTCACGGTACCGTCGCGCTCGATGGCGGCCAGGATGTTCTCCAGCGGACGGAATACAGCATCCACCTTCCACGGCTCGGTGCGCAACTTCACGCCGCCGGCATTCCAGGCTTGCCGGTATGGCTTGCGGGGCTTCTTGTTGCCGGCCATCAGGACAAGCTCTTGAGGATGGATTGGAGCTGCTTGAGCTTGCCGAGGTTTTCATCCTTCTCGGCAATCCCCTCCTCGATCACAATCGCCGCGGTCTCGATGTCCGAGGCAATCATCCGGAGGTGGCTGGCGATGCCTGCCAGGATCTCTATCGGCGACTTCTTGGCGCCACTGGCCGCTGCCTGCACTGCTACTTCGACCGCCTTGTCTGCCGCATTTGCCATCTTGTCTTCCGCCTTTTCCTTGATTTCAGCGCGCTGGAACAGCCCGCCCTTCGGCTCACGCACTAGACCAGCCCCTTTAAGCGCGACGAGACAGCCCTGCATGATTTGATAATCCATGCTGCTGCGCGTCACGCGGTGGAGCGCTGCCAGGATCTGGTTGCACGACCACGCCTCCTGAATCGGTACCATCTCGAAGACCTTCTTCGCTATGGTTGTCTGCCCACGCAATTTCGCCTCGACCTTCCCTGGCGTCATTCATCTCCCTCCCGCTTATCAAAGGCGTTGCAGAACGCGTCGATGCTCATGCCCTACGCACCATGACCCAGACGATAGACCCGATGATCACCGCCATCGCCCCGGCCACGAATGCGCTGCAAATGGCTTCTGCGCTCATCGGTAGCCCTCCCTGAAGTCCTTGGCAACGGCGCGCACGATGGCTCGGCGGCAGGCTGCGCGGCGGTTCGAATGGTTCGCCATCTGCTCGACCACCCCGCCGGCCGCGATGATGCAGGCGGTACCAGGCAATGGGGGCACATCGCAATCCACCATCAGCCGGAATGTCTCGGCGTCGTCGTTCAGCGGGTCGAACTGGCGCCATTGACCGCCCGGCTCGCGGATCTGGATCACCTCGAGGTCCCGCGCCCGAAATCGCTGCACCTCATACCCAGCGGCACGAGCTGCGCGCTCCGTCAGGTTCAGGTCTTCGGCAGAGAGAATGCGAGGCCCAGTCATTTGCGTCTCCACGGTGCGTTCATGTGCCAGCCGGCAGCGAATGCGGTGCGGGCCCACAGCGGCCACTGCTGGCGTTGCGCACGGCCGTGGATCGAGGGCAGGCCCAAGGACTGTGCGCGCCGGCCCATTGCCTCGAAGGCACGCTTTCCAGTGAGGCTCTTGCTCATACACCCCCTTTGCGCTCGAGTAGCTCGTGCGCGCCCAGTCTTGTGTGACCTGCTCGCCGGAAACGCCCAGAACTGACGCTATTGATCGCGCGGCAGTGGCCATGACTGCAAGTTCCGTACGGTTGCTAGCGCCGAGCTTGCGCATGATGTTGGATACGTGCGTCTTGATGGTGTGGATGGAAACGCCGAGTTCGCGGGCGATCACCTTGTTGGCTTTCCCCTGGCGTACAAGGGCGAGCACATCGGCTTCACGGTCGGATATGGCGGTCATACCGTCTCCTTGGGCGCTGCGGGAGCGGCGCGGTGCGATCCACGTCGAGTCGCCTTGATGAACTGGGAGCATTCTTCCTCAGTGGCGAAGCCGTAAGTCACGTAGCCTTGATTCGGGTGGCTGCGGTCAATCACGGTCGGGTAGCTATACTCCGGCGCCCCTGCTGCGGGCGCTCGGCGTGCGGCTTGCCACGCACGCCAAGCCCACTCCATGTGGGAGCTTCTGTACATCCCGGTTTCGTGTCTGCTGCCCGACCCAGGAGATGGACAGTCAACGCGCCACCACGCCTCAAACTCCTCGCGCTCCAGCCGCTCTGCGTTGTCAGTCAGCATGATTGGCTCCTTGTTTGCACTCCATTGGCTGCGGTCCGTAGTAGAGGCGGAAATGCCCGATGCCGAGTTGTCCTGCCACGGCAAGAGCTACGATGAACACGCCGAGATAGGCGAATACGGTTTTCACTTCCCCTCTCCTTTGGCGATTGCGGCGCGGATGGCGAGAACTAGCGACGACCATGAGCGCTCTCTGTCGTCGTCGGCGTCGATACCAAGCGCCTCGAACGCGCGAGCAAAGCCGGCCGCTTGCCGCTCGAAAAGTTCCTTGATGCAAACGGCTTCGGAGCGCTTGTCCTCGCTGGGCTGCGCGGCCAGGAGGGCGCGGGCAGCGTCAATATGGCACTGCTTCGGACGCGGCTCTCCTGCGGCGATGAACACCTGACGGATTACCTCATCAGTCACCGCGCTCGCCCCCATTGCGCGGGTGTCGGGGCGGCTTTCCAATTCGCGAATGCGGGCGATCAAGCGGGCGATGATGCGCCACGCGGAAAATGAGCGCATGGCTTCTGCCTCGCGTTCCAGCGCGTCCAAATCCAGTTTCGTGTCACTCATGGCCCTCTCCCTTCTTTTCGGCCTGCGATGCGGCCTCAATCTCATTGCTCGTGACCGCAAAAGCGGCGTCAGTTCGGTGAGCGTGCGACACGTACCAGTCGAAAGCACCGAACGAGGACGCATAGCGAATGACAACCTCATCGCCGCCCTTCCCGCACAGCGAGGATGGATGGCAGTCGTCAGCCGGGTCGATGATGTCGTGCCGCAATACAACCGTCTGGCCTACCTCAAATGTCGCGCTCATGACTTGTCGGCCTGCGATGCGGCGAGGATGGCGCGGATTCTCTCTAGGGCTTGGTCAGCGCGATTCGCGTGATGCGAGACCCAAAGGATGTCGATGGTCTTTTCAGCCCATTGCAGTGCATCGCGCACTTCATCCGACAGCGCGCTCGCCCCCATTGCGCGGGTGTCGGGGAGGCTTTCGAGTTCGCGGATGCGGGCGATCAGGAACCGCAAGCGTGACCCGAAGAACTCTGAGCAGATAGCCGCTGTCCGCTCGATGGATTCAATGGTCAACGCGCCGCTCTCGTCGTCCGCGCCGTCATCGCGCTCCAGCCGCTCTGCGCTCTCAGTCATGGCTGGCCTCCTTGAAGTAAGCGCCCCAATGCGGGCGATCAAAGCGGGCGATGATTCGCCACGCGGAAAATGAGCGCATGGCTTCTGCTTCGCGTTCAAGCGCGTCCAGATCCAGTTTCGTGTCACTCATGGCTCTCTCCCTTCTTGATCGAAAGCACGACAAGCCCATCCGGCAGACCGTAGCCCCGCTGGATGTGCGTGATCTCTGCAGTGAACTCGCGCCCCGTGTAAGTATGGGGCGTCACTGCAATGTGCTCGCGGAGCCGGAGAATATCGCCCTCACAGAATCCCCGGTCATCCTTCCGCACCTCGGCCCGCTTCTGCCCGGACAGCAGATCGTTGAACGGTACGGGGTTGCATTTCAACTCATGGATACGGCTCATTGGCTCTCTCCCTTCTTTTCGTCCTGCGATGCGATCGCGGCAGGCTGGGGGCGGCGTATATGAGCGATGAACAAAGTTGACGGAATACTTTACGTATATCCGTCCCGGTTATCTGACCGTGGCGCGCATCGGCATCCCACAGGTAGCATCCATCTCCGCTCGGAGACACGACACGCCAGCCCTCCTCATCCGGCTGAATCTTCCAACCCCTCAAACCATTCGCCACCGGCTCGCTGCCACCCTCATTGGGAGCGGACTGATCTGCGTGGCGACGGACAACGGTGTCGATTGCGATGACTGCGGCAGTCATCGCCAAGTCCTCGTCCAGTGCGCGCTTCAAATCAGGATGGGTTCGCACTGCCTCGCCCGCCGCGCGCTGATCCTCCTCGCTGATACCCAATTCCGCCCGGCTGACAGGTGCCGGGGGAGCGGCGCGGTACTCGATCTCCGCGAAGTGGTAGCCCTTACAGGTATCCAGCGCGCGGACGGCGTCCATGACATCCGCAAACGATTCGACGTACTTGTAATTGTGCTCGCCGTCGCCTTCGATCTTTCCCGCTACAACGGTGAACGGTTGTGCGGTGGGCTGCTGCGGCGCGACATTCACGCAGGACCCATCGTGCGGCGGATGGCCGCATTTGAAGCAGATAGCGGTCATAGCAAACCCCGCGCAGGCAAGATCACAGCAAAGGCGATCACCACGCCCGCCAGGCCACCAATGACGAAAGCAGGGATATGCTCGTCCAGGTACTTGAAGATCTTACTCATTTTGTCTCCGTTATAGGTCTTGCAATTCGAACGCCGCGGTTCATGGGGCAGTGCGGCGCGGTATGGGTGTTGCCACCGCAATTCGTACAGGTCATCGCCGTTTCTCCCAGACCACCAGAGCGCCGACGATCACCACCACCAGCGCAAACCAAATGAAAGCGGGAACGTCCATGTCATCCCCCTCAGTCGGAGCTGCAGGACGAACTGCCGCTGTCCGACGACGAACAGCTATCCGAGGACGAGCTCGACCCGCTATCCCAGTTTCCCGACGCGCCGCCGCCGTCGAAGGACCCGCCCCGGCTCACCGGCGCCGACCAGCTGTTGCCGAACGAACCAGAGTCCGCGGCACTCCCATCGTCCGAGTGGCTGGAGAGCAGCATCGCCGCCGGCAGCATGGACATGCCGTCATCGGTCGTGCTCGAGCGGGAGGCAGACGGGGCGGCTGCCGATACCGGCGCGCGGCGCGGGACGGACGCAGCTGCCACAGCGCGCGACGGCGCCGTCGGGTTGCGGCGCGGCGGCACTTGCGGATTCAGGCGGGAAGCCAGATTGATGACGGGTGCGGAGATTGCGATTTCTCGACTGGAGGCAACTTCGGCCTCGGGGCGGTTCTTGCCGAAAATACGCGCAAGGAGATTGCGGATCAGCTTCATGGCTACGCTCCCTCAACTTCGATGCCTTCGGCGCCCTGCTCGCTGGCGTGCTTGAAGGCGTCATCGAACATCCGATTGATGCGCGTGGTGCCGTCCTCTTTCTCTTCCGTCAGGGCCTCTACCACCGCTTCAGCCCATTCCAGGGGATCCGTCACCTTGACCGGGTCCGGATGCTCGTCCGGATCTATCATCAGCAGATCGGGCAGCATGATCTCCGTCGCCTTCGCCAATGCGCTCACCGGCACTCTGATCACCAGCTCGTTGCCCACCACTTCACAGCTCAGTTCGCCGTTCATGCCCTCTCCTTCATGGCCGCCAGCACCACCGCCAGCGCCTCTCCCGTCTTCACCTGGCCCGTCGTGAACCGCAGCACCGTCCATCCCTGTGCCGCCGCCGCGTTGTATTTCTCCAGGTCCGCCTGGTAGCCCGAACCCCGGGTATGTCGCCCGCCAGTCCAGGTACCGCCCTCCACTTCCACCGCCAGCCGCTTCGCCGGCCATGCAAAGTCAAACCGCCACTTACGCACTGCATCGAACCGGTGTTCCCGCTCCGGTGCACTCAAACCCGATGCCTTTAGGTGGAGGGCAAAGATTTCTTCGCCCAGGCTTCCCACCGCGCGCGGCCGTTTCGGCGCCGCCGGTCTCCGAATCCCGCCCCTCACGCCTCAACCTCGCTGTGGACCTCGTCCGTGACCGGGACGCCGCTGATCGGGCGCAGCCACGCATCGAGCAAGAAGCACTCACTGACCGGCCCCTTTGCGTGGATCCACGGCGTCGGGAATTTGCACCACCAAGTTGGCCGCTGATCCTTCTCAGGATCCAGGAATGGCGCGCGCAGCCACATGACCTCGACAACCTTGCCGTCCAGCGTCTTTCTCGACCAATCGGCCGGCACTGCGATGTAGGCGAGAATTCCCGGTTTGCAGTTCATGCCGCGTCTCCGATCGGCGGGTGGCCGTGGAACTGCTCGAAGACCTGGGCATAGACTGAGCTTTTTCCTTCTGCAGCTTGGTCTCCCATTCGTCACGCCATTTGCCGGGGCCGGCATCACGGAAGACGCGAGTCTTGAAAACCCATTCCGGCTCGTTGGGCTTCTGCTTGATGCCCAAATCCAAGCCCTTGGCGTTGATGCCCGAGGCGGACCGCCACCAGATCCCCGCTTCGGCGGCCGCCGGCCCGGACACGGCAGGGTCGGCATCAGCTGCAGCATCGGCCAGTGCTTTCCGCGTCGACTCGATCATCCGAAGGACGTAGCGGGCATTCGGCTGCTCGCCGGGCTTCTTGATCCGGAACGCATCGATGTGCTCGGCGATTTCCAGATCCGTCACGGCCAGCCGGCTCAGCTCCAGCACCTCCGCCGAATTGCTCGTCACGGGGAGCGAGTAGGTCTTCCGCAGCAGGATCGAAATCTGCACCGGGCGGGGGTTGATTTCGCCGGTTGTCGAATTCCGGATGTGGTCTGGCGGAGCGCTCGCGCTACGGGTCACTGACGGGTCTAGGACGGGTAAGGACGGGTTGGGTGCAATAGCTGTTGCACCCTTTATTGCTTCAGATTGCACCCTTTCCTGTTCCAGATTGCACCCTTTCGTGTCGCCCGTTGCACCCTTTCCGTCATCAAAGGGTGCAGCAGCTATTGCACCCTTTTCAAAGTTATCCACAGGCTCAGTCTTCTCCGCGCCCTCCCCATTAAAGGGTGCAATTTCTGCACCCTTTTTTCGAGCTTGCCGGTCTCGATCCACACCGGGTTGATGCGGTATTCGCGGGACTTCTTGCGGCCGCCCTTGGCATTGCCGACCAGCAGCAGCCAGCCCGATTCCTGCATGTCGCGCATGTGGTACTGCACCGTCCGTTCCGACTGCCGCGTGAGCTTGGCAATCGTCGGAATTGCCGGCCAGATCGACGTGCCATCGTGGTCAGCGTGGTCAGCCAGGCACAGCGCGGTAAGCATCTCTCCGCCGCCAACGGGATAGTGTTCGAACACCAGGCCGCACATCTTCCCGCTCATGTAGCGCCCCCTTGAGCGGCAAGCTTCACCGTACGTACAGGCACCCAGCGGGCGTAAGCGGCGTCCCAGTAGGCGCGGCGCTCGTCCTTGCTCAGGCGGGTGCCCTGGTCGATCTGGTGGTGGCACCAGCCGCAGCCCGGCACGGTCTTCTCGTCGTCCGCCTTGAGGCCCATGCCCTTGCCGTGGATCTGCTGATTCGAGTGGCAAGGCACCACGGACTCGATGGGGTGGGCCGGCGCGCCAGCAATCAGCAGGTAGCACGGCTCGCCGCGGCAAGCGTCGGCAAAGCGGCGTTGCGCGATCGGCCGGCGCTTTGCCCGCTTCTTCTTGAAGGGGCTCGGCACGAGGCCGGCCACCTGTTTCAGCCAGGTTCTTGATTGGAGCGAAGTGCGGCGCTGTAGCTGCGCGCCGCGCTTCATGGGGCTGCGTCTGGTCAGCATCGTCAGAACAGCGCCTTCTGTGGGTGCGGCCGGCGCACGGGGCGGATCGTCTTGCGGGTGATCGAGCACGGGCGGGACGGGCCGCGCTCAAGCTCGCAGTCATCCTCGCGCAGCTCGTTGACGCGGGCGCTGACCACATTGATCGGCAGCCCCGTCTTCTCGCGGATCTCCTGCAACGAATAGTCGCAAGGGTTCGGGCCGATGACGGCCATGATCAGCTGCTTCTGGCGCGACAGCGCGCCCTCCTTCTTGGCCTGGTGGTATGCGCGGATGCTCGTGTCTGCTACTGCGGTCTGCATGCGTCCTCCTATGCATTTACGGGCTTGGCGTCCCGGTACTGCTCGCCTTTGAACCCCGAGTTCCACTCAACGTGGGCGTCAGTGCCGGGCGGCCAGTGCGGGTTGTCCTCGGGCTTCTGCCCACGACGGAATGCCTCGGCGCCGGCCGCCCGTACTTCCGCTCGGGGCATGAGTTCGTGAATCACTGCTGTGCCTCCAAGCCAATCTCGCGATACCCCTTCGGTACCTTCCTCCCTGTTGCGAGGCACTCAACGAGCACTTGCAGCGCCTCGCTCGTGCGACACGAATACACCTCGATCGGATGACTCTTCCTGCCTGGCGCAAACAGGGCGATACCGTAGGACGTTCCCTGAATGTCGATGGCGATCGTGCAGCCATCGCGCGGGAAATCGTCCGTGAGGTAGATCGGATGTGGCTTCTTAACTGGCATCAAACCCCTTCCTGTCAGTGCTTTATTGCCGCCTGCGCCGCCGAGAGTTCCTTCAAACCCCTTGCACGCAGTTCCTCAAACATTCGCGGATCCTTTTTGGCCATCTCCTGCAGCACCTGGATCACGCCTTCCTTGTCGTCTCCGTGGTTCATCACTGCGCTCTGCACTGCCCCCGGGCTATGCCGAGCGCCTCGCTTTCATCCATGGGCCCTCGCAGAAATCACTTCCTCCATTAACGTGAGCATCCCGCGGCGTGCCAGGTATTGGCTGATCGCCCGGTTACCCAGGGCCCGCTCCACGTCCGCGATCTTTTCTGCCGGCAAGTCGCGACGCGGCTTGCCATTGGCGTTGTGCTTCTCTCGATGGAAGTAATCGCTGGAGTGAGACGGGTACAAATCCGCGACGACCGCCAGCACCTGCTTTGTCAGTGCCTCGTTGGCGCGGTATTCCCAAGCCAGCGCGCATGCGTCTCGGAACGTCACGCACTGCGCGATCAGGCTGGTCGGCAAAAAAACTGCCTGTGCAGCTCCTGCATCGTTGGGAATCGCCGCAAAGCCAATACCGGCGCGGCTTTCAAGCTGGTCGGCGGTCCTCATTTCTTTGTCCTTATAGAGAAATATCATCGGTTCCACGGTTGAATCCACCGTTGGGGAAAGCCGAAAATTTTTTTACCGAGCGGCGAGATCCGCCCGGACTGGCAGAAGGTTCTGCCGGCAAATGACAAACACATCTGCACAGGCCCAATGCCAAACTTCATCGCATGTACACGTACGCAGAACGCCTCCGCTGGGCAATGCAACAAACCGAGCCGCCGACCTCTCGGCGCGCCCTTGCACAGCGTGTCGGCGTCGAATACCAATCGATCCAGTACCTGGCCGATCCGAATCGGAACGCAAAGGGAAGCCGGTACACGGACGAAATCGCACGTGCACTTGGGGTGTCATCTCAGTGGCTCGCAACAGGGAAAGGGAAGCCGAGTCGGACAAGGCGACCAGCTGTTGATCAGAGGCCAGCTCTGCGTGAGTGCATCCGCGCCACCCGCGTACTACTCGCCCAGCTCGAACGAATCGTGCAGGCGCTTGACGAGAGTCAGAACGGAAACTAATCACTTCGTCTCTGCCTGATCGACGCACAGTTCACTCCCAATGAGCGCGGCCGGAAGATGCTTCCGTGCGATAGCCGCCACGACACGATCAGCAAGCCGCCTCGGCAGGATCTGCGGCCACTGCGAATACGCTTGAGGCGAAATACCGATCGCTTCGGCGGCTGAAGATGGCGTCCCTCCAAGGAGGGTTGTGGCTTTGGACTTTTCCATGCGCTCAATTAAAGCATTCTTTAGACCAGAAGGCAACCATGCTTTACGAGCTTGTAAGTATGCTTTCGTCATGAAAAGCACCTACGGCCAACGCCTTGAGCAGGCCCTCACAACATCCGGCAAAGACAGGCAGCAGCTGGCCGACGACATCGGCATTAGCGTTCAGGCGGTGTCGCAAGTCCTCCTTGGGAAAACGAAGGCACTCACAGCAGAAAACTCAGCGCGAGCCGCCAAATTCCTGGGGGTCGATAGCTTCTGGCTGGCCACCGGGGCTGGGTCTCTCGCGTCGACGAAGGAGGAGGCAGATCAAACCTGGCCGTTCTCCGTGAGCCGGGAGGAATACGAGCAGTTGAGCTCGGCACAGAAGTCCGGGCTCGACCGGATCGTCTCGGAATACACGCGCGCGAGCCTTGAACGGAAGGATGAGTGGGGCACCCCGCGTCAGGAGGGACTGATCAGCAGCGGGAAGCGGAAGACCCATAGCGGATAGCGTGAACGCGATCTGCATGTCACCGTAATCCCCGACAAAACCCGCCATCGGCGGGCTTTTTTTGCCATGCGCCTTTGCCACCCCCGGCAGTTTTCTCTGCCACTTTTGTGCAGAGAACGCTGCATCCCGCTTAAGCAGGGTTTTGTGGCGGTCGCTTAAAAGTTATCCCATTGGCTCGATGGATCGATCGCCGGGGCACATCCGGCGGCAACCGGATGGGTCAGCATGGCGAAGATTCTGGATTTTGTTGCCTATAGAAAAAAACGAGGCCGGGAGCGAAGGACTAGCCCACGGAAGATGGAAGAAAACAGCATCGTCATTCTGATGCTCGGGAACGGAGACCTCGCTTGGTACCTCAACGGCGTCTTCAAGGCATCGCGTCGTTTCACCGCCCAATCCATGACCCGGGTGCTTAGCGAAGTGCTGGACGACTAGCACGCACCCAGGAGGGGAGCGACATTTTCGCGTCCGTGTTCTAAAGCATTCTTGCATTTATCAATCAAGCATGCTTTAATCGATCCCAACGACGCACCACCCGGTGCCGGATAGATGGAGAGCGAGATGGTGAGGCACCCGACCTACGATCAGATCCTGGCGATGCCCCTGCGTCAGCAGGCGCTGGCCCTGCATGAGCGCGGCAATCGTGCACGCACCCAGGAACTCAAGGACATGGCTGCCGCCCTGGCGCTGCTCGAACTCGAGCACGGAGCGATCAAGGCGGCCGGCTACACCATCCATGGCGATGCCGTCAGGCCCGTCTACCGGGAGCGGATGACCCTGTCCGTCATGGGTTCGGTGTTCGAAGGCGATCGCCGCCTTTGCCGCGCCTTGCTGACCGCGGGCTTCAATCTCGTTCAACGTAGTGAGCACCGGCTCGGCAGTGTCCGCTTCAAGAAGGGTCGGCTGACCATCAGCGTGGTGATCGATGCCGAGAAGCTGGCACAAGCTGAAAGCGAAGCCGCCGCGGCACTCTCCGCAAACACTGAAGAGGTTGCAGCATGACCGCCGAACAAGCTGCAATGCGCCGGGCGGCACACGACAACCTGCAGCATGAGTTGCTTGGGGCGCTGATCAAGCTGGAAGATGCTGTTCGCACCACCAAGCCTGAACATGCCGGCTATTTGGAGCTCTGCCGACAAGAAGCCAGCGCCACCATCGCCAAAGCCACTACCGGGAGCGCGGCATGAGCTGGCGTACCGAGCAGATCCGTCGGGTGGTCCGCTTCCGATCCGCCGTGCGTGCCGTCGCGTTCTGGTTCGCGGTCGCCGTTGGCGCCATCGCCCTCGCGGGCCTGCACGCGGCGCTGAATCCCGAGTCGCCCGCCACTGTCCTGTGGAGGCAATCGTGATCTTCCAGATCCTGATCAATCACGAGCCTGTCCACACCGGCCCCTTCCCGACCTGGTGGGATGCATACGCCAGCGCTCTTAATCGTGCCGCCCTCTGTGGTGCCCGTAACGTTCAGGTGAAGCAAGCATGATCGCGCCAAGCTCTTACCAGATCAGTCTGCTGCAACACACGATTGGCGTGAGCCAGTTCCAGCGCGAGCCGTATCGAAACCACTTCGTCGCGAGCCCTGGGCACTCGGACATGCCGTACCTGCTGCAACTCTGCGACATGCACCTGATGGAGCGCGCCCGCCGGCCCGGCTTCCTGCACGAGGACGACACCGTGTTCCGCGTGACCGAAGCGGGCAAAGCGCTGGCCATCGCATCGCTGCCGACGCCGCGGAAGCGCAGCCGGTATGAGCAGTACCTGCACGCGGACTGCATGGAGTCGTTCGGCGAGTTCCTGTGCGGCGCGCGCCTGCCTGAGTTCGAACAGACCGGCTGGAATAGCCCGACTGGCGAGTACGGCACGGAATACCGCATGTTCCGGCGCGTGAGCGGGAGCGACTATAACCGCGACGTAGAAGGCGGATGGTTCCCGACCAAGAAGGAGGCGAAGGCCAGCTACAAAGCCGCTCTGAAGGCCGTGGAGAAGACCCACCAGCAGGTAAAGCGTGAGTGGAGCGCAGCATGACCGACTACTACCTACAGGACAGCCGCAGCTATGTCGGCAATGACGTGCTGTGGTGGTGCCCCGATGGCGCGGGCTACACCACAGACCTGCGCAAAGCCGCGGTCTACTCGAAGGAGGAAGCCCAGGCCAAGCATGACTTCCGCGCCACGGACATCCCCTGGCCCAAGGCGTACATCGATGCCAAGGTCCGCCCTGCCGTCGACATGCAATACATCAACCGCACCGAGGCGCTGGCCGGTACCGAGATCGTCTTGCAAAAGCCCCGGAAGCCCAGCCACGAAATCACCAACTGCGCCGGTTGCGGGCGATTCATGAACGAGCAGGTGCGCTATGCAGGCCCCTGCGTGCACTGTGGAATAGATAACAGACCATGAGCCTCCCCGACTTCCGTGCCCGCACGATGGCCGCGAACCTAGCGCTTATGGAGCGCTCGCGTCTGGCGCCGGCAAAGCCCCCGGCCTATGCCACGCCGCAGGACATGGCTCGTGCCATCGACGCAGCCATCGAGCACGGCAAGTACTTCACCCAGGCGGCGCAAGACGCGCTCGCCGGCCTGACCATCCTTCGCGACCAGCTCGCCGCTGCAGCGGATACACCGAACGGAAAGTGAGATGCTCTCCATTGCTGGAAACAGACTGAGCGAAGCGCTCAAGATCGCAGGGCAAGCTGCCGCCGCCCGCTCGCCCATTGACATCCTTACGCATCTCCGCCTTCAGGGAGAAGCCGGCGGCACCACCCTTGCCGTGACCGGCTCCGACCTCTCCTTGACTGTCATTGCGACAGTGCCGGCCAGCATCGGCCCAGATGACGTGGATGTGTGCCTGCCTGCGGACAAACTTCAGGCCGTCGCCAGCATCGGCGCCCCTTCGGTGATCTTCAGCAAGAAGGACTCCAAGGTCATTGCCCGCGCCGGCTCTTGCCGCCTCACCCTTCCCACCATCCCTGGCGCTGGTTATCCCGAAGTGAAAATCGAGGGCACCCCCGCTGCAACGTTCTCGGCCCCCGGCCTGACTGCACTTATCCCGACGGTCGCCTTCGCGGTTGCTGGCCCCAAAGAGCACGCGCGACCATATTTGCGGAATCTGTGGGTTGAGTCTGATGGTGCCGCCATCCATGTGACTGCCTCGAATGGCGCCATGCTCGCCTCGAACTGCCTTCCAATTGCCACTGGTGAGTTCGGCGTCCCCATCTCTGCCGAGGCAGCGGAGCTATTCGCATCCGTCGGCGTCGAGGACTTCCAGATCTTTGAGCGCTACATCGTGGGGCGACGCGCGGGCGTGAAGGTCGTGTGCAATCGCCCACCCGCCAAGTATATGGAATGGCGCCGCGCACTTCCCGTCCCCAAACAGCACGTCTCTTTCAACCGAGAGGCCCTACTGCAGATCTGCCCACTGCATCGACTTTTCGACATCAAGGGCGTCATCCGCTTTGAGCAGGACTATGACGTCTGCTCGATCAACATCACTGATGGAAATCAGGCCGTCGATGCCGAGCTCGAGATCAAGGAGCGTGGCGAGGAGTCCCACCTGGAAGGCTCCTTCGACGGCCCGAGCCTGCTGCGCCTGCTCGGTCAGGTGAAGACCGAGAATGTTCTGATCTCGTGGGCAGATGGCGATACGCCCAGCGCCTATCTCCTTCAAGACGGCAGCTGGCGCGGGCTGCTGGCACCTCTCCGCATGTAACCGAGGAATCACCGTGAATATCGACGACATCAAGCGCCAGGCTGCCAAGGCAGCACGAAGAGGCGACGTAGCGAAGATGGACCAATTAGAGATCGCCTTCATGAAGGAGGCGGTACCACTGACAAAGGCCGGCGTCGATGAGTATGACCGCGAGCGGATTTCAGCGCAGCCGGTCCGCCTCTTCCGCGGCGCGGGTCCGAATGGCGAAACCCGGATTCAGTGGGTTCGCTATGACGGCGTGCACGTCATGTCGGACATCAATGGCCATCTCATCGATGGCGATCCGGAACAACCCACCCTCTTCCCGCTGGCAGAAGCCGCGTAACGCAGCACCCACTCAACAACGAGGACAGACCATGAACGCAGTCACAGCAGTTGAAGCAAGCGCAGTGCGCAACACGATCACCCAAGCAGCCGTCGCTGCCCTTGTTGCCGGCGATCCGCTCGGCGGTGGTTTCTACGCAGGCCAGATCCGCCAGGGCGAAGAAATCTATGCCCTGGTCGTCGCACCGAAGGACGGTGGCGAGCATGACGACATCGTCTGGAACAGCGACCGCAGCCGCGTTGAGGGCGCGCTCAGCTACTTCGACGGCGCGGCTAACACCGTTGCCATGGCCGAAGCCGGCAGCGATCTGGCCAAGTGGGCGCTCGGCCTGCAGATCAACGGCTACCACGACTGGCGGCTGCCGGCGCGAGATGAGGCGGAGATCATCTATCGCAACCTCAAGCCGACCGCAGGCAACTACGCCGGCTTCCGCGATGGCGAGAACCCTAGCAGCGTGCCCGTGGGCTACCCCTACACCGAGAAATCGCCCGCACAGACCAGCGCGGCCGCGTTTCAGGCTGGCGGTGCGGAAGCATTCGAAGAGGCCTGGTATTGGACGTCAACGCAGTACGCGGGCAGCTCTAGCCACGCGTGGGGTCAGGGCTTCGACGATGGCGGCCAGAACCACCTCCACAAGAGCAACGAGTTTCGCGCCCGCGCCGTCCGCAGATTGTTGGTCATTCAGTAATTCATCCATTTAATGGCCGCGCAAGCGGCCTCCCATTCCCCATTCAGTGGAGTGCACAGCAATGATACAAGTCGCAGAAAACGTGACGTTCCCTCTTGGCGATGCCCAGGTGACGATGCCGGTCAAGGCGATCGCGAGAGCGTTCCTGGACAGCATCGCAGCGCCCGTCGTGGCGCCGCCGGCAAACCGCCCCGCCCTTGCTGCCGGCGAGCTCTATGCTGGCCTGATCCTTGGCAAGGATGGAGCGCCGGATCACCACCTGATCTTGCTGCCGGACTCAGCCGAGGACGTCACCTGGGAACAGGCCAAGGAATGGGCAGCTGCCGCCGGCGGCGAGCTGCCCACGCGTCGCGAACAGTCGCTGCTCTTCGCCAACCTCAAGGAGGAGTTCGAGTCTGCCTGGTACTGGTCCGGCGAGCAGTACGCGGGCACCTCTACCAACGCGTGGGGTCAGCACTTCCTCGGTGGCAGCCAGGGCAACTACCACAAGCTCAACGAGTTTCGCGCCCGCGCCGTCCGCAGATTGTTGGTCATTCAGTAATTCATCCATTTAATGGCCGCGCAAGCGGCCTCCCATTCCCCATTCAGTGGAGTGCACAGCAATGATACAAGTCGCAGAAAACGTGACGTTCCCTCTTGGCGATGCCCAGGTGACGATGCCGGTCAAGGCGATCGCGAGAGCGTTCCTGGACAGCATCGCAGCGCCCGTCGTGGCGCCGCCGGCAAACCGCCCCGCCCTTGCTGCCGGCGAGCTCTATGCTGGCCTGATCCTTGGCAAGGATGGAGCGCCGGATCACCACCTGATCTTGCTGCCGGACTCAGCCGAGGACGTCACCTGGGAACAGGCCAAGGAATGGGCAGCTGCCGCCGGCGGCGAGCTGCCCACGCGTCGCGAACAGTCGCTGCTCTTCGCCAACCTCAAGGAGGAGTTCGAGTCTGCCTGGTACTGGTCCGGCGAGCAGTACGCGGGCCCCTCTAACTACGCGTGGCTTCAGAACTTCAGCGTTGGCGCCCAGTACTACGGCCGCAAGAGCTACGAGTTTCGCGCCCGCGCCGTCCGCAGATTAGTCCTTTGATTATTCAGTAATTCAGCATGGCCATCCATACCAGTCTCCCGATCTACAAGGTGGCGTACGACCTGCTCGACGCCGTCACGGACCTCACCAAAAACATGCCCCGCGACTACAAGGCATCGATTGGCGGAACCATCCGTGATGAGTGCGTGAAGATCACTGTCCTGATATTTCGGGCGAACACGGCACGCGAGAAGGCTCCGCATCTCATGGACCTGATCGAGCGCCTGCAGGTGGCCGAGCTTCTGTTGCGCCTGTCCGTGGATAAGCGCCTCATCTCGAAGCCTCAGTACGCAAAGACTGTATTGCTCACCAACAGCATCGGGAAGCAAGCCAATGGATGGCGAAGGTCCGCATCGTCGCCTGTTGCATAACCGTCAAGGCGGTCATGCCCGTGCGATTTTTAATCTGGTCGTGCCGCTGGCTCACAAGGCCACCGCCATGCGCACCACAGATACCGCTGGGAGTCACCAGGTCTGGTCTGGCGCAGTTTCCCCGCTGATCGGCTCAGGCCTTCGGCGAGGCGACGTAGATAGCACGAATAGACGCAGTACGCGGGCAACTCTAACAACGCGTGGAATCAGAACTTCAACGATGGCAACCAGAACAACAACCACAAGAACAACGAGTTTCGCGCCCGCGCCGTCCGCAGATCAAACCGATGCGGAGCCTGCTGGCTTCTCCTTCGAAGACCTGGTAGTCGCGTACTTCGACTGCCGCAAGAACAAACGCAACACTCACAATGCCCTCGCCTTCGAGCAACACCTCGAGCGGAACCTGTGCCAGCTTGCCGACGAGCTCGCGGACGGCAGCTACAAGCCCGGGCGTTCGATCTGCTTCGTGGTCACCCGCCCGAAGGCGCGGGAGGTGTGGGCTGCGGACTTCCGCGACCGCGTCGTGCACCACCTGCTCTACAACCGCATCTCCCCGCGGTTCTATGCATCATTCATCGCCGACAGTTGCGCCTGCATCCCCGGCCGGGGCACGCTGTATGCTGCTCGCCGGCTCGAAGCCAAAGTGCGCAGCATTACGCAGAATTGGGTACGGCCGGCATGGTACTTAAAATGCGACCTTGCGAACTTCTTCGTCAGCATCGACAAACGCGTCCTGCGCGCCCAGCTTGCTGCCCGTGTCACCGAGCCGTGGTGGATGCGGTTGACCGACCTGGTGCTGATGCATGACCCACGCCCTGGCGTGCAGATGCAGTCGCCGCCCGAGCTGATGGCGCTGGTGCCGCCGCATAAGAGCCTCATGAATCAGCCCAAGCATCGCGGGCTGCCGATCGGCAACCTTTCGTCCCAGTTCTTCGCCAACGTCTATCTCGATGCACTGGACCAGTATGCGAAGCATCAGGTTCGCTGCAGGCATTACATCCGATACGTGGACGACTTCCTGCTTCTGCACGAATCGCCGCAATGGCTGAACACCGCCCATGATGACATCGAGGCGTTCTTGCCACGCGAGCTGGGCGCCAGGCTCAATCCGGCCAAGACGATCCTGCAGCCCATCTCCCGCGGCGTCGACTTCGTCGGCCAGGTCATCCGACCGTGGGTGCGCACTACGCGGGCTCGCACCGTCAATGAAGGTGCCAGGCGGCTGCAGCAAATGGATGCCGACGATGTCCATGCCTCCGCCAACAGCTATTTCGGCTTGCTGCGCCAGGCTACGGGAAGCCACACAGACCGCGCCCGGCTGGCAAACATCGTGCGCAGCCGCGGCCATGCCGTGAACTTCGACCTCACCAAGGCCTATCGCCGCGCCGCGGACCAGCCACGGATGGAGCTGGCATGAACTGGCTGATGGTCACCCCGCTTGCCATGGCTGCCGTCTTCGTTGGCGCCATGGTACTTGCAGCCCGTGCGCACGTGCGCTGGTTCGAGGCCCAAGCAACCACAAAGGAGAGCCGCATGCTCGTTAGCACCACCACCATGATCAAGCGGCTCGAGGGAATGCTCGATACGCGAGATCTTACCGACTGGGAGCAGTCATTCGTTCGCTCGCTGGTAGAGGCGCAGCAGACCGGCAAGGTGACTCAGCTCACTGGCGCCCAGGTCGACAAGCTGGACCAACTCCACGGGAGACACTTCGCATGATCCGCCGCCTGCTGCTCGCCTATTCCGCTCGCCGGCCAGTCAAGATCATCTGCGAGGAAGGCAGACCCTACCTCGAGCGCTACTTCGTTTGCGCGCTGTTCGGGATCCGCGTCTACCTGCATCGCTTCGTCGGATCGGATCCCGATCGCGGCCTGCACGACCACCCGTGGCGCTGGGCGCTGTCGCTGGTGCTACTCGGCTGGTACTGGGAGGCGACCCGCCAATACGCTCAAATGCGCAAGGTGCGCTGGTGCAATTTCCTGACCGGTGACACCTTCCATCGCGTGATCCTTGTCACGGAAGGGGCGCCGGCTGTCTGCACCCCTGCGGAAGTCTGGACCCTGTTCATCGTACCTGCAGTGGATGTCAAACCCTGGGGATTCCTGCGCGAGAAAGGCAATATGGGCGAGGTCTTCACGCCCTTCCAGTATGGCCCATCCGGCAAGCCGGCGAAGTGGTGGGC